>NZ_CP064338.1:0-2400000 GCF_015476235.1 Caldimonas thermodepolymerans | reverse complement strand
CCGCTGTCGACCAGCACGCCGCCGATCACCGTGCCGTGGCCGGAGAGGAACTTGGTGGCCGAGTGGTAGACCAGGTCCGCGCCGTGCTCGAAGGGCCTCAGCAGGTAGGGCGTGGTGAAGGTCGAGTCGACCAGCAGCGGGATGCCGTGCTCGTGCGCGATCGCGCTGACGGTGGGGATGTCGAGCACGTCCAGCCCCGGGTTGCCCAGCGTCTCGCCGAAGAACAGGCGCGTGTTGGGGCGGATCGCGGCGCGCCAGGCGTCGATGTCGCCGGGCTGCACGAAGGTGGTCTCGATGCCGAAGCGCGCCAGCGTGTAGTGGAGCAGGTTGTGCGAGCCGCCGTACAGCGCGCTGCTGGCGACGATGTGCGAGCCGGCACCCATCAGCGTGGCGATCGCCAGGTGCAGCGCGGCCTGGCCGCTGGCGGTGGCGATCGCGCCGACCCCGCCCTCCAGCGCCGCGATGCGCTCCTCCAGGACCGCGGTGGTGGGGTTGGAGATGCGCGAGTAGACATGGCCCGAGCGCTCCATGTTGAACAGCGCCGCGGCATGGTCGCTGTCCTCGAACACGAAGGAGGTGCTCAGGTAGATCGGCACGGCGCGGGCCCCGGTGGCGGGGTCGGGCGCGCTGCCGGCGTGCAGGGCCAGCGTGTCGAAACCTGGGTCGGCATATCCGGGCATGACGGTCTCCAGTCAGGCGCAAGGCGCCGGTGATCGACGCGGCGGTGACCGCACCGACACGAGCAGCTTCCGGTCACCTCTTGCATTGTGGGCTATATTGGTTCACTCATTGGCCGCCGGCAGGCGTGGCCGCAACAGGAGGCAATGATGAAAGTCAGCGATATTCTTCGCGTCAAGGGCGGAGCGCTATTCACGGTTTCACCAGACCAGCCGCTCGGCGAGGCGCTCAAGACCATGGCCGAGCACGACATCGGCTCGCTGGTCGTGATGGAGCACGGCGACCTGGTCGGGATGCTCACCTTCCGCGAGGTGATCCAGGCCATCGTCAACAACGGCGGCACCGTCGGCAAGACCATCGTGCGCACGGTGATGGACAACGCGCCGCTGACCTGCACGCTGGAGACCGAGATCGACGAGGTGCGCCGCATGATGCTGGGCCGCCATGCCCGCTACATGCCGGTGATGAACCAGCGCACCCTGATGGGCGTGATCTCGTTCTACGACGTGGCCAAGGCGGTGGTCGACAGCCAGGACTTCGAGAACCGCATGCTCAAGGCCTACATCCGCGACTGGCCGGGCGCCGACGGCGGCGAGCCGGTGCAGACGCTCTGAGGCGCGCTGGCGCGCGCCCGCAGCCGCTGCCCTGGCGCGGGTCCGTCGAGCCGGCGGGACGGACCGTGCCGGGTGCAGCCAGCGACCCTGCGTCGCGGTGCGGCCGGCGCGCGCGGGGTGGCGGGCGGCGACTTAAAATTCCGTCTTCCTGCATGGTGGCCCGCGCCACCGCTCCATGACCCGCGGGCTTGCAGCCTGCAGCTCCTTTCCTTTCCATGTCCGGCAGCACCTTCGGCACCCTGTTTCGCGTTACCAATTTCGGCGAGTCGCATGGCCCGGCCATCGGCTGCGTGATCGACGGCTGCCCCCCGGGCCTGGAGCTGTCCGAGGCCGACATCCAGCCCGACCTGGACCGCCGCCGTCCCGGCACCTCGCGCCACGTCACGCAGCGCAACGAGCCGGACGCGGTGGAGATCCTGTCCGGCGTCTACGAGGGCCACACCACCGGCACGCCGATCTGCCTGCTGATCCGCAACACCGACCAGCGCAGCAAGGACTACGGCAACATCCTGCAGACGTTCCGGCCGGGGCACGCCGACTACACCTACTGGCACAAGTACGGCATCCGCGACCCGCGCGGCGGCGGCCGGTCGTCGGCGCGCCTGACCGCACCGATGGTCGGGGCCGGCGCGGTCGCCAAGAAGTGGCTGCGCCAGCAGTACGGCACGACCTTCCGCGGCTGCATGACGCAGCTGGGCGAGATCGAGATCCCGTTCGAGTCCTGGGACCACGTGCCGCACAACCCCTTCTTCGCGCCCAATGCGGGCATCGTCCCGCAGCTCGAGTCCTACATGGACGCGCTGCGCAAGGCCGGCGACTCGGTCGGCGCGCGCATCCACGTCGAGGCCTGCAACGTCCCCGTGGGGCTGGGCGCGCCGCTGTTCGACAAGCTCGACGCAGACATCGCCTACGCGATGATGGGCATCAACGCGGTCAAGGGCGTGGAGATCGGCGCCGGCTTTGCGTCGGTGGCGCAGAAGGGCACCGAGCACGGCGACGAGCTGACGCCGCAAGGCTTCCGCAGCAACCATGCGGGCGGCGTGCTGGGCGGCATCAGCACCGGCCAGGACATCACCGTCTCGATCGCGATCAAGCCCACCAGCTCGATCCGCACCCCGCGCGCCTCGATCGACCTGGCGGGCCAGCCCGTCACGGTGGAGACCCACGGCCGCCACGATCCCTGCGTGGGCATCCGCGCCACGCCCATCGCCGAGGCCATGCTGGCCCTGGTGCTGATGGACCACGCGCTGCGCCACCGTGCGCAGTGCGGGGACGTGCGGGTCGACACCCCGCGCATTCCCGGCCGCGCGCCGGACTGAGCGCGCCCATGCCCACGGGGCCGGCCGCGACCGCGCCGCGGGGCGACCTGTGGCGGTTCGCGGCCCTGTCGGGGGTCTACTTCGCCTTCATCGGCTACTTCAATCCCTACCTGCCGCTGTGGCTCAGCGAGCTGGGCTTCGGCGCGTTCACGATCGGGGCGCTGGTGGCGGTGCAGAGCGCCACGCGGGTGGTGGCGCCCTATGCCTGGGCCTGGGTCGCCGACCACACCGGCCGGCGCATCCGGCTGCTGCGCATCGCCTCCACCGCGGCCTGCCTGTGCGGGGCCGGGCTGCTGCCGACGCCCGGCTGGATCGCCCCGCACGCGGGCTACGTCGGGCTGGTGCTGTTCCTGATGTTCATGAACACCAGCGCGATGATGCCGATGGCGGAGGCGGCGCTGGCGCAGCGCGTCAGCACCGAGCGGGGGCTGGACGTGGGTCGCTACGGGCGCATCCGGGTGTGGGGCTCGATCGGCTTCATCGTCACCGTCGTCGCCTTCGGCTTCTGGTTCGACCGCATGGGCCTGCGCTGGTTTGCGCCGGGCGTGGTGCTGATCCTGTTCGCGCTGGTGCTCGCGTGCCGGCAGCTGCCCGCCGACAAGGCGGCCGACGAGGGCGCGCCGGCCGCGCCGCCGCTGCGGCCGGTGCTCGCGCAGCGCCCGGTGCGGTGGTTCTTTGCCTCGGCCTTCTTCATGGTGCTCGCGCACATGAGCCTGTACGCGTTCTTCTCGCTGCACCTGGACGCGCTGGGCTACGGGCGCGACGCGGTGGGCCTGCTGTGGGCGGTGTCGGTGGTCGCCGAGATCGGCTGGTTCCTGGTGCAGGGCCGCTGGATCGGGCACGGCACGCTGGAGCGCTGGCTGGCCTTCGCCTGCGCCGTCGCGGCGCTGCGCTTCGCCGCCACCGCCGCCTTCGGCGCCAGCCTGACCGTGATGCTGCTGGCGCAGGCGGCGCACGCAATCACCTTCGCGGCGCACCACTCGGTCTGCATGGCCTGGATCACCCGGCACTTCCCGGGCCGGCTGCGGGCGCGCGGGCAGGCGCTGTACACCGTGCTCGGCTACGGGCTGCCGGGCGTGCTGGGTGGCGTGGCCGGCGGTGCGCTGAGCGAGGCGGCCGGCTATGCGGCGGTGTTCTGGGCCGCGGCGGCGGCCGGGGCGCTGGCCGCGCTGGCGGCGTGGCGCGTCGGCCAGGCTGCGCACAAGGCCCTTTCGGCGACGGAGTCTTGACAAGAACCGCGGGCAACTTGCATCTTTATGTTGCAAAACCTTACGTCGTGACGTGATACGCTGCGCGCCGCACCCCCGCTCAGGATCATGTCTTGGCGGGGGCCGGCGTTCCACCATTCACCAGAAGACAGGGGTGTCACAGTGAAATTCCGTCGTGTTTCTCTTGCCACTGCGCTCGTGGCCGCCGCATGGCTGGCCGGTTGTGCTTCCACCAGGGTCGGCGAGCCCGCTGCCGGCAGCGCGACCGCCGGCACGGCAAGCAGCCAGCAATCGGCGCAGTCCCAGGTGACCACGGTCGACGCCGGTTCACCCAATGCGTCCAGCCTGGCCGCTGCCGAGCAAGGACTCGCGCCGGTCATCTATTTCGACTTCGACAGCTCGTTGATCCGGCCGGAGTACCACGGCACGATCGACGGCTACGCCAAGCTGCTGCGCAATGACCGGCAGCGCCGCCTGACGATCGAGGGCCACGCCGACGAGCGCGGCAGCCACGAGTACAACCTGGCGTTGGGCCAGCGCCGCGCCGAGGCCGTGCGCAAGGCGCTGCAGCTGCTGGCGGTCAACGACGACCAGCTCGAGGCGATCAGCTACGGCGAGGAGCGCCCCGCGGTGCAGGGCACCGGCGAGGAGGTCTGGTCCAAGAACCGTCGCGCCGAGTTCCGCCTGCAGTAAGGCGCTGCGCGTGCACCACGAGGCCGGCCGGTGCCGGCCTTTTTTTGTCGGCCCGATCAGCACTCGACGATGTTGACGGCCAGGCCGCCGCGTGCGGTTTCCTTGTACTTGGTCATCATGTCGGCACCGGTCTCGCGCATGGTCTTGATGACCTTGTCCAGCGAGACGTGGTGGCTGCCGTCGCCGCGCAACGCCATGCGCGCCGCGTTGACCGCCTTCACCGCGGCGATCGCGTTGCGCTCGATGCAGGGGATCTGCACCAGGCCACCGACCGGGTCGCAGGTCAGGCCCAGGTGGTGCTCCATGCCGATCTCGGCCGCGTTCTCCACCTGCGCCGGGGTACCGCCCAGCACCGCGCACAGCGCGCCGGCGGCCATCGAGCAGGCCACGCCGACCTCACCCTGGCAGCCGACCTCGGCGCCGGAGATCGAGGCGTTCTCCTTGTAGAGGATGCCGATCGCGCCGGCGGTGAGCAGGAAGTCGACCACCCCCGCATCGTTTGCCCCGGGGACGAAGCGGGTGTAGTAGTGCAGCACTGCCGGGATGATGCCGGCCGCACCGTTGGTCGGCGCGGTCACGACCCGGCCGCCGGCGGCGTTCTCCTCGTTGACCGCGAGCGCGTAGAGGTTCACCCAGTCCAGCACCTGCAGCGGGTCCTTGAGGGCCGCCTCGGGGTGGGCGGTCAGCTGCCGGTACAGGGCCGCTGCGCGCCGGCGCACCTTGAAGCCGCCGGGCAGCACGCCTTCGCTGCGGCAACCGCGCGAGACGCAGTCCTGCATCACCTGCCAGATCGCCAGCAGCCCGGCGTCGATCTCCGCGTCGCTGCGCCAGTGGCGCTCGTTGCGGCGCATCACCTCGGCGATCGAGCAGCCCTCGCGCGCGGTGATCGCCAGCAGCTCGGCGCCGGTGTGGAAGGGCAGGGGCAGCACCGTCGTGTCCGGCGCGATGCGCTTCTGGCGCGAGCCGTCGGCGGCGACGTCCTCGCTGACGACGAAGCCGCCGCCCACCGAGTAGTAGATGCGCGAGGCCAGCTCCTGCCCCTGCGCGTCGTACGCGGCGAAGCGCATGCCGTTGGCGTGGAAGGGCAGCGACTCGTGGCGCAGGAACTGCAGGTCGCTCGCCTCGTCGAAGGCGATCTCGTGCTGGCCGAGCAGCGGCAGCCGGCGCGGGCCGCGGATGGCCTCCAGCAGCGCGGGGATCGCATCGACGTCGACGGTGTCGGGCTCGTGGCCGGCCAGGCCGAGCAGCACGGCCTTGTCGCTGCCGTGGCCCTTGCCGGTGGCGCCGAGCGAGCCGTACAGCTCGCAGCGCACCCGGGCCGTGGCCGCGAGCCGGCCTTCATGCTGCAGGCGCAGCGCGAACAGGCGCGCCGCGCGCATCGGGCCCACCGTGTGCGAGCTCGACGGGCCGATGCCGATCTTGAACAGGTCGAAAACGGAAACGGCCATGGCGTGCTCCTTCGCGTCAGCCGGCCGCCTCGGCCAGGTCGGCGGCGAACGCGTCGACCGCCTCGGGGGTCGTGTCCCACGCGCACATCAGCCGGCAGCCGCCGCCGGCGATGAACTGGTAGAACTTCCAGCCGCGTGCATAGAGCTGCCCGATCACCGGGGCGGGCAGCTGCACGAACACCGAGTTCGCCTGCGGCGGGTGCAGCACCTGCACGCCGGGCAGGTCGCGGATCGCGGCGTACAGCCGCTGCGCCATCGCGTTGGCGTGGCGGGCGTTGCGCAGCCACGTGTCGTTTTCCAGCATGCCGACCCAGGGCGCCGAGATGAAGCGCATCTTGGAGGCAAGCTGCCCGGCCTGCTTGACGCGCCAGGCGAAGTCCTCCGACAGCGCACGGTCGAAGAACACCACCGCCTCGCCGACCGGCAGGCCGTTCTTGGTGCCGCCGAAGCACAGCACGTCCACCCCGGCGCGCCAGGTGATGTCACTCGGGTGGCAGCCGAGCGCGGCCACCGCGTTGGCGAAGCGCGCGCCGTCCATGTGCACCTTGAGGTGGCGGCGCTTGGCGATCGCCGCGATCGCGCGCACTTCCTCCACGGTGTAGAGCGTGCCCAGCTCGGTGGCCTGCGTGAGGCTGACCACCTTGGGCTTGGGGTAGTGGATGTCGCTGCGCCTGGTCACGAGTGCCTCGACCGCGTCGGGCGTGAGCTTGCCCAGCTTCGCGGCCGGGCTCTCGCCTTCGGCGACCAGCAGCTTGGAGCCGTTGGAAAAGAACTCCGGCCCGCCGCACTCGTCGGTCTCGACGTGCGCGTACGGCGTGCAGATCACCGAGTGGTAGCTCTGGCACATCGCCGCCAGCGCCAGCGAGTTCGCCGCCGTGCCGTTGAAGACGAAGTAGACGTCGCAGTCGGTCTGGAACAGCTCGCGGATCATGTCCGTCGAGCGCTGCGTCCAGACGTCCTCGCCGTAGCCGGGCTGGTGGCCGCTCTGGTTGGCCTGCAGGAACCAGTGCAGGGCCTCCGGGCACACGCCCGCGTAGTTGTCGCTGGCGAACTGCTGATGCAAGGAAGTGCGCTCCGAAGGCATGGGCGTCTCCGTTGTTACTTGTACTCGGACACCGGCACGCAGCTGCAGAACAGGTTGCGGTCGCCGTAGACGTTGTCGATGCGGCCGACCGGCGCCCAGTACTTGCGGCGGCGCAGCGCCGGCACCGGGTAGGCGGCTTCCTCGCGGGTGTAGGCGTGGCTCCACTCGGCCGCCACCAGCGCCTCGGCCGTGTGCGGCGCGTGCTTGAGCGGGTTGTCGTCGCGCGGCCACTGGCCCTGCTCGATGCGGCGGATCTCCTCGCGGATCGCGATCATCGCGTCGCAGAAGCGGTCCAGCTCGGCCAGCGACTCGCTTTCGGTCGGTTCGACCATCAGCGTGCCGGCCACCGGGAAGCTCAGTGTCGGCGCGTGGAAGCCGTAGTCGATCAGGCGCTTGGCCACGTCCTCGGCGGTGACGCCGGCCGACTCCTTCAGCGGGCGCAGGTCCAGGATGCACTCGTGCGCGACGCCGCCGCCCTTGAGCGCGGTGCCGCCGTGGTAGAGGATGGGGTAGTGGTCCTGCAGGCGCGCGGCGATGTAGTTGGCGTTCAGGATCGCGGCCTCGGTGGCGGCGCGCAGCCCCTGCGCACCCATCATGCGCAGGTACATCCAGGAGATGGGCAGCACCGAGGCGTTGCCCAGCGGCGCGGCGCTGACCGCGCCGACCTGGGTGCCGGCGCCCAGGCCGGCCGTGCGGTGACCGGGCAGGAAGGGCACCAGGTCCTCGACCACGCACACCGGGCCGACGCCCGGGCCACCACCGCCGTGCGGGATGCAGAAGGTCTTGTGCAGGTTCAGGTGCGAGACGTCGCCGCCGAACTCGCCCGGCGCGGCGATGCCGACCAGCGCGTTCATGTTCGCGCCGTCCACGTAGACGCGCCCGCCATGGGCGTGCACGATCTCGCACAGCTCCTTGACGCGCGCCTCGAACACGCCGTGCGTGGACGGGTAGGTGATCATCACCGCCGCCAGCTCGCGGGCGTGCTGCCCGCACTTCGCGCGCAGGTCGTCGAGGTCGACGTTGCCGTCGCGGTCGCAGCGCACCACCACCACCTTCATGCCGGCCATCTGGGCGCTGGCCGGGTTGGTGCCGTGCGCCGATTCAGGGATCAGGCAGACGTTGCGGTGCGCCTCGCCGCGCGCCTCGTGGTAGGCCTTGATGACCAGCAGCCCGGCGTACTCGCCCTGCGAGCCGGCGTTCGGCTGCAGCGACGCGCCGGCATAGCCGGTGGCCTGGCACAGCCACTGCTGCAGCTGCTGGTCCAGCAGCTCGTAGCCGGCCAGCTGGTCGCGCGGCGCGAACGGGTGCACGTCGGCGAACTCCGGCCAGGTGATGGGGATCATCTCGCTGGTCGCGTTGAGCTTCATGGTGCACGAGCCGAGCGGGATCATCGTGCGGTCCAGCGCCAGGTCCTTGTCCGCCAGCGCGCGCAGGTAGCGCAGCATCTCGGTCTCGGAGTGGTAGCTGTTGAAGACCGGGTGCGTCAGGTACGGGCTGCTGCGCAGCAGCGCGGGTGGCAGCAGCGTCGCCACGCCCTGTTCGAACTGCCCGAACGAGGGCAGCGCCTGGCCCTGGGCCTTCACCTCGGCGAACACCTCCCACAGCGCGACGATGTCCTCGCGCGTGGTGGTCTCGTCCAGCGAGATGCCCACCGCGTCGGGCGCCGCACGGCGCAGGTTCATGCCGCGGCCGGTCGCGTCGACCAGGATGGTGTCGGTCTTGCCGTCGGTCTGCACCGTGACGGTGTCGAACGCGGTGTCGTGGCGCAGCGTCCAGCCCAGCTGGCGCAGCCCCTGGGCCAGGATGGCGGTGTAGCTGGCCACGCGTTGCGCGATGCGCTTCAGGCCCTGCGGGCCGTGGTAGACCGCGTACATGCTGGCGATCACCGCCGGCAGCACCTGCGCGGTGCAGATGTTGGAGGTGGCCTTCTCGCGGCGGATGTGCTGCTCGCGCGTCTGCAGCGCGAGGCGATAGGCGGTGTGGCCGTGCGCGTCGATGCTCACGCCCACCAGCCGGCCGGGCATCGAGCGCTTGAATTCGTCCTTGCACGCGAGGTAGGCGGCGTGCGGGCCGCCATTGCCCATCGGCATGCCGAAGCGCTGCGTGGTGCCCAGCGCGATGTCGGCGCCCAGCTCTCCCGGCGGCACCAGCAGCGTCAGCGCCAGCAGGTCGGCCGCCATCAGCACCAGGCCGCCGCGTGCGTGGTAGGCGGCGATCCATTCGCGCCAGTCGCGCACCGCGCCGTCGACGCCCGGGTACTGCAGCAGCACCGCGAAGCTGTCGTCCTGCAGCGGCTCGTCACCACCGAACACGCGCACCTCGATGCCCAGCGGGCGCGCGCGGGTGCGCACCACCTCCAGCGTCTGCGGCAGCACGTCGGCGGCGACGTAGAACACGTTCGACTTCGATTTGCCCGCGCGCGCGGCCAGCGTCATCGCCTCGGCCGCGGCGGTGGCCTCGTCCAGCATCGAGGCGTTGGCGATCGCCAGCCCGGTGAGGTCGCTGACCATGGTCTGGAAGTTGATCAGCGCTTCCATGCGGCCCTGCGAGATCTCGGCCTGGTAGGGCGTGTAGGCGGTGTACCAGGCGGGGTTCTCGAGCACGTTGCGCAGGATGACGCCCGGCAGGTGCGTGCCGTGGTAGCCCTGGCCGATGAAGCTCTTGAGCACGCGGTTGCGGCTGGCGATGGCCTTGAGCTCGCGCAGCGCCTCGGCCTCGGAGGCCGGCGGCGGCAGGTTCATCGCGGAGCTGCGGCGGATCGAGGCGGGCACCACGGTGTCGATCAGCGCGGCCCGCGAGGCGGCGCCGATCACCGACAGCATGTGGGCTTCGTCGGCGGGCGTGACGCCGATGTGGCGTTCGACGAAATCGTCGTGGGCTTCGAGGTCGCTCAGGGGCACGGAGGCGGACGTCAGCATGGAGGTCTTTCGGGGCGCAAGGCAGGGGCCGGAGCGTGCGGGGCGCTGCGGCGGGCAGGAGGCAGGATCAGCCGTTCTTCACCAGGTCGTCGTAGGCGGTCTGGTCGAGCAGTGCGTCCAGCTCGGCGGGGTCGGCGACGCGCATCTTGAAGAACCAGCCCTTGCCGAGCGGGTCGCTGTTGGCCAGCGACGGGTCGGCGCGCAGCTCCTCGTTGACCTCGACGACTTCGCCGCTGACCGGGGCGTACAGGTCGGCGGCCGCCTTGACCGACTCCACGACGCCGGCGACGTCCTTCTGCTTCAGCTGGGTGCCGACGGCCGGCAGGTCGACGAACACGACGTCGCCGAGCGCGTCCTGGGCATGGTGGGTGATGCCGACCATGGCGATGCCGTCGGCACCGGCGATCTGGATCCATTCGTGGTCGGGGGTGTATTTCACGGTCATGGCTGCTCCTGCAAGCGGGTCAAGGTTGGAATGAAACGGGGAGGAGGCCGGGGCGGCGACAGGGTCGGCCCGGCCGGTCATCGGGTCTCAGCCGCGGTGGTAGCGGTGCGGCACGAACGGCATGGCCGTCACGCGCATCGGCAGCTGCTTCTCGCGCACCAGGGCGTAGACGATGGAGCCGGGGGCGGCGTGGTTGACCGCCAGGTAGGCCATCGCGATCGGCTGGTTGAGCGACGGCCCGGTGGTGCCGCTGGTCACGCGTCCCAGCGTGTGGCCCTGGCCGTCGACCAGCTTGGTGCCTTCGCGTACCGGTGCGCGCTCCAGGCCGACCAGGCCGACGCGCTTGTTCATCGTGCCGTTGGCCAAATGCGTGTCGATCACCGTGGCGCCGGGGTAGCCGCCGGCCCGGGCGCCGCCGGCGCGGCGCACCTTCTGGATCGCCCAGGTCAGGCCGGCCTCGACGGGCGTCGTGTTGGCGTCGATGTCATGGCCGTACAGGCACAGCCCGGCTTCCAGCCGCAGTGTGTCGCGCGCGCCGAGGCCGGCGGGCTTGACTTCGGGTTGTGCCAGCAGTGCGCGCGCCAGCGCCTCGGCCTGGGTGGCCGGCACGGAGATCTCGAAGCCGTCTTCGCCCGTGTAGCCCGAGCGGGTCACGAAGCATACGGCGCCGGCCAGCTCGAAGAAGCTGCCGCTCATGAAGGTCAGGCGCGCCACCGAGGGCTCCAGGCGCGACAGCGCGGTCACCGCCTGCGGGCCCTGCAGCGCGAGCAGGGCCTGGTCGGGCAGCGGCTGGATGCTGCAGCGGTGGCCGATGTGGGTGGTCAGGTGCGACAGGTCGGCCGCCTTGCAGGCCGCATTGACGACCAGGAACAGGTCGTTCTCGCGGCGCGTGACCATCAGGTCGTCCAGGATGCCGCCGTTGGCATTGGTGAAGAAGGCGTAGCGCTGCTTGCCGACGGGCAGGTCGACCACGTCGACCGGCACCAGCGATTCCAGCGCCGTGGCGGCGTCCGGGCCGACCAGGCGCAGCTGGCCCATGTGCGAGACGTCGAACAGGGCGGCGGCTTCCCGGCAGTGGCGGTGTTCGGCCAGGATGCCGGTGTAGTGCAGCGGCATCTCGTAGCCGGCAAACGGCACCATGCGGGCACCCAGTTCGAGGTGCAGCGCGTGCAGCGGGGTCTTGAGGGTCTGGTCGGTGGCGGACATGGCTGGCTTCTTCCCGAGGGCTCTCTTTGCGACCACCGCCTGCGCGGTGGAGCTCTGCCCTCGCTGTCCGCTTTACCTGAGAGATTGGCCGCTGCACCCTGCGGGTGCGCCGCGACTTGCCCCTTCGGTGGGCAGGCAAGCAGCCCGCCTCTCTCCAGTGAGGTGACGCCTTCATCCGAAGGCGTTTGCCAGTCCTTTTGCCTGAGCGTTCGGAAGCAGCTGCCCCTGCGCCTTCGGCGGTTCCCCCGCAGGGAACTCTCTCCTGACGAAAAATCAGTATATCCGGCCGCCGCGCTGCCACCAAGACGTGCGCGGCGGGGCCGCCGGGCATGCCGGCTGCCGCGTTGTTACATGCCCGAGTAGTTCGGGCCGCCGCCGCCTTCCGGCGTGACCCAGACGATGTTCTGGGTCGGGTCCTTGATGTCGCAGGTCTTGCAGTGCACGCAGTTCTGCGCGTTGATCTGCAGGCGCTCGCCGCCGCCTTCGGCCGGCACGAACTCGTACACCCCGGCCGGGCAGTAGCGGCTTTCCGGGCCGGCGTACTTCGCCAGGTTGACCTGCACCGGCACCGAGGCGTCCTTCAGCGTCAGGTGCGCCGGCTGGTTTTCCTCGTGGTTGGTGTTGCTGATGAACACCGAGGACAGCCGGTCGAAGGTCAGCTTGCCGTCGGGCTTCGGGTAGGTGATCGGCTGGCACTCGGAGGCCGGTTTCAGGTAGACATGGTCCGGCTTGTCGCGGTGCAGCGTCCACGGCGGGCTGCTGATGCCGATCTTGGGCAGCAGCCACTGCTCGACGCCGGTCATCAGCTTGCCCAGCGTCGGCGACTTCTTGAACCAGTTCTTGAAGTTGCGGCTCTGGTGCAGCTCCTCGTACAGCCAGCTCTTCTCGAAGGCTTCCGGGTAGGCGGTCAGTTCGTCCTGGGCCCGGCCGGCCTGCAGGGCGTCGGCGATCGCCTCGGCACACAGCATGCCGCTCTTGATCGCCGCATGGCTGCCCTTGATGCGGGCGGCGTTCAGGTAGCCGGCGTCGCAGCCGACCAGGGCGCCGCCCGGGAAGATGGTCTTGGGCAGAGCCTGCGGCGTGCCGTTGTTGATCGCGCGCGCGCCGTAGCCGATGCGCTTGCCCCCTTCGATGTGCGCGCGGATGGCCGGGTGGGTCTTCCAGCGCTGCATTTCCTCGAACGGGCTGAGGTAGGGGTTCTGGTAGTCCAGGCCGACCACGAAGCCCAGCGTGACCTTGTTGTCCTCCAGGTGGTAGAGGAAGCCGCCGCCGAAGGTGGTGTCGTCCATCGGCCAGCCGGCGGTGTGCACCACCAGGCCGGGCTTGGCCTTGGCCGGGTCGATCTCCCACAGCTCCTTGATGCCGATGGCAAAGCTCTGCGGGTCCTTGTCGGCATCCAGCCGGTACTTGGCGATCAGCTGCTTGCCCAGGTGGCCGCGCGCGCCCTCGGCGAACACCGTGTACTTGCCCAGCAGCTCCATGCCGAGCTGGAAGTTCGGGCCGGGCTCGCCGTTCTTCTCGATGCCCAGGTTGCCGGTGGCCACCCCGCGCACGCGCCCTTGCTCGTCATACAGCACCTCGGCGGCCGGGAAGCCGGGGAAGATCTCCACGCCCAGTGCCTCGGCCTGCTGCGCCATCCAGCGCACCACGTTGCCCAGCGAGACGACGTAGCAGCCGTCGTTGTGGAAGTTGCGCGGCATCAGCCAGGCGGGCAGGCGGCTCGCGCTGGTTTCGGTCAGCGTCAGCACCTCGTCGCCGGTGACCGGCTGGTTCAGCGGCGCGCCCAGTTCCTTCCAGTTCGGGAACAGCTCGTTCATCGCGCGCGGGTCCATCACCGCGCCGGAGAGGATGTGCGCGCCGGGCTCGGAACCCTTCTCGAGCACGCACACGGAGATCTCCTGACCCCGTTCGGCGGCGACCTGCTTCAGCCGGATGGCGGTCGCGAGCCCGGCCGGGCCGGCGCCCACGATCACGACGTCGTACTCCATCGACTCGCGCGGACCGTACTGTTCCAGGATCTGCTGTGGGGTCATGGTCTGATTCCTCTGATGTCTTTCGGTGCGGCTGCCCCCGGCGAGCCAGGCGGCGATCGCGCGATTCTATCGGCCTGCCATGGCGAAACGCACGACCGTTCGCTCGGGGCGGGCAGGCAGTGTGCCGGGACGCTTGCCGGGCCGGTGGCACCAGGGTGACAGCGCGGGCGCGGCGGCTGCCGTTATCCTTGCCGCTGGCACGGATGTCGGCGCCGCACGGGCGGCGCGAGGAAGAGAGGATCCCATGGCCTACAGCATCGACCTGTCCGGGCGCGTCGCGCTCGTCACCGGCGCCTCCAGCGGGCTGGGCAAGCAGTTCGCGAAGACGCTCGCAGGGGCCGGCGCCGCCGTGGTGCTGGCCAGCCGGCGGGTCGAGCGCCTGCAGGGGCTGCGCGCCGAGATCGAGGCTGCCGGCGGCGACGCGCACGTGGTCGCGATGGACGTCACCGACGTCGACAGCATCCGCGCCGCCGTCGCCCACGCCGAGACCGAGGTGGGGCCGATCGACATCCTGATCAACAACTCGGGCGTGGGCTCGACCCAGAAGCTGGTCGACGTGACGCCGGAGGATTTCGACTTCGTCTTCGACACCAACACCCGCGGCGCCTTCTTCGTCGCGCAGGAGGTCGGCAAGCGCATGCTGGCGCGCGCCCGCGGCGCCGCGCCGGGCACCTACACCGGCGGGCGCATCGTCAACGTGGCATCGATGGCCGGGCTGCGGCCGCTGGGACAGATCGGCGTCTACGCGATGAGCAAGGCGGCCGTGGTGCACATGACCCGCGCCATGGCGCTGGAATGGGGCCGCTACGGCATCAACGTCAACGCCATCTGCCCCGGCTACATCGACACCGAGATCAACCACCACCTCTGGGAAACCGAGCAGGGGCAGAAGCTGATCCAGATGCTGCCGCGCAAGCGCGTCGGCCAGCCGCAGGACCTGGACGCGCTGATCGTGATGCTCTGCGCGGCAGAGAGCCATTTCATCAACGGGGCCGTGATCGCCGCCGACGACGGGTTCGGTGTCTGATGGCCGGCAGCCCCCTGCGATCGCTGTCCGTCGCCGAGTGCCGCGTGCTCGGCGTGCTGGTCGAGAAGCAGCTGACCGTGCCGGACACCTACCCGCTGTCGCTCAACGCGCTGACGGCCGGCTGCAACCAGAAGACCGCCCGGGCGCCGGTGCTGGAGCTCTCCGAAGCCGAGGTGCAGGAGGCGGTCGACGCGCTGCGCGGGCTGAGCCTGGTCCTGCAGTCCTCGGGCAGCCGGGTCAGCCGCTACGAACACAACGTCCAGCGCGTGCTGGGCATCCCGAGCCAGAGCGTGGTGCTATTGGCGCTGCTGATGCTGCGCGGCTCGCAGACCGCTGCCGAGCTGCGCATCCACGCCGAGCGCCTGCACCGCTTCGCGGACACCTCCTCGGTCGAGGCCTTCCTCGAGGAACTCGCTGTGCGCGACCCGCCGCTGGTCACCAAGCTGCCGCGCGCGCCGGGCACCCGCGAACCCCGCTGGGCGCACCTGCTGGGCGGGCCGGTGGACGCGGCAGCCGCCGTGCCGCCTGCCGCTGCCGGCGCACCGGCCGCGCCGGACGAGGTCGCCGCGCTGCGCGCCGAGGTGGACAGGCTGCGTGCGCTGGTCGAACATCTCTACGCCGAACTCCGCATCCACAAGCCCGACACGCCATGAAGATCGAGATCCCCGAGCAGAAGAAGCTGGTCCACGAGATGCAGATCCCCATCCGCTGGGGGGACATGGACGCGATGGGCCACGTGAACAACGCCGTTTACTTCCGCTACCTCGAGACCATCCGCATCGACTGGCTGCACAAGCTGGGCGGCCCGCCCGACCCGCAGGGCACCGGGCCGGTGATCGTCAACGCGTTCTGCAACTTCTACCGGCAGCTGGAGTTTCCCGGCACGGTGCTGGCGAAGCACTACGTCGCCAACCCCGGGCGCAGCAGCTTCGACACCTTCATCACGCTGGAGCGCACCGACGAGCCCGGGGTGATCTACGCGGCGGGCGGCGCCACCACGGTGTGGATCGACTTCCCGCAGAAGAAATCCGTGCCCCTGCCGGACTGGCTGCGCGCCGCGATCGAGTGAGGCCCGTGCCTCAGCCGGTGCCGCCCAGCAGGCGCTGCACCAGCTCCGGCGTGGTCGAGGCGCGGAACTTGCGCATCAGCCGCGCGCGGTAGACGTCCACCGTGCGGTGACTGATCCCGAGCGCCTTGCCGATGTGCTTGCTGGTCTGGCCCTCGATCAGCAGGGCGGCGACCTCGCGCTCGCGCCCGGTCAGCTCGGCCTGGACCGGCCGGCGCGAGGACAGGTCCTCGAACGACCAGATCCCTGCCGCATGCGGCGAACTGCGCTCCATCGCGCGGCCCGTGACGTGACACCAGAACAGTTCCCCGTCGGCGCGCTTCATGATGCGGTCGTCCGCATAGCGCCCGCGCGCGTTGAGCACCGGGGCGATGCGTTCGCCGGTGCGCTCGAACTCCTCGACGCTGGGGTAGAGCACCAGGAAGGACTGCCCGATCAGCAGCTCGCGCGAGGTGCGGAACATCTCCGCCAGCGCCTCGTTGCAGTCCACGATCACGCGGTGGCGTGACACCACCAGCCCGACCGGGGCGAACTGGAACGCGGTGCGGTAATCGATGTCCTGGCTCATGCGGCGCGCGGCGTGGTCGCGGGGCATCAAGGGCTTCCCTTAGGCGATTCTACGTACGCGGATACGTAGTACGCTGTGCGCCGTTTTCCACCATTTCAGTTGCACGAGGAGACGTGTATGAACAAGGTGTACCCGAGCGCCGCCGAGGCCCTCAAGGACATCGTCAAGGACGGCCAGATGCTGGCCGTCGGCGGCTTTGGGCTGTGCGGCATCCCGGAGGCATTGATCGACGCCTTGCAGGCCTCGGGCGTGCGCAACCTCACGGTGATCTCGAACAACGCCGGGGTTGACGGCTTCGGCCTGGGCAAGCTGCTCGCCACGCGCCAGATCCGCAAGATGATCTCCAGCTACGTCGGCGAGAACAAGGAATTCGAGCGCCAGTACCTGGCCGGCGAGCTGGAGCTGGAGTTCACCCCGCAGGGCACGCTGGCCGAGAAGCTGCGCGCCGGCGGTGCCGGCATCCCGGCCTTCTTCACCCGCACCGGCGTCGGCACCATCGTCGCCGAAGGCAAGGAGGTGCGCGAGTTCGACGGCGTGCCCTACATCATGGAGCGCGCGCTGGTGCCCGACGTCTCGCTGGTCAAGGCCCACATCGCGGACAAGGCCGGCAACCTGGTGTTCCGCCGCACCGCGCGCAACTTCAACCCCAACGTCGCGATGGCCGGCAAGATCACCGTCGTCGAGGTCGAGCAGCTGGTCGAGACCGGCGAACTCGACCCGGACCAGATCCACCTGCCCGGCATCTACGTGCACCGCATCGTCGTCAACCCCCACCCCGAGAAGCGCATCGAGCAACGCACCGTGCGCCCCAAGGCCTGAACCCGCGTAGCCTGAAGGAGACACACCATGGCATGGACCCGTGACGAAATGGCGGCCCGCGCGGCCAAGGAACTGCAGGACGGCTACTACGTCAACCTGGGCATCGGCCTGCCCACCCTGGTGGCCAACCACGTGCCGCAGGGGATGGAGGTCTGGCTGCAGAGCGAGAACGGGCTGCTTGGCATCGGCCCGTTCCCGACCGAGGACGAGGTCGACCCCGACCTGATCAACGCCGGCAAGCAGACCGTGACCACGCTGCCCGGCTCGTCGATCTTCTCGTCGGCCGACTCGTTCGCGATGATCCGCGGCGGCAAGATCAACCTCGCCATCCTGGGCGCGATGCAGGTCAGCGAGAAGGGCGACCTGGCCAACTGGATGATCCCCGGCAAGATGGTCAAGGGCATGGGCGGGGCGATGGACCTGGTGGCCGGCGTCGGCCGTGTCGTCGTGCTGATGGAGCACACCGCCAAGAACGGCGAGCACAAGCTGCTGCAGAAGTGCACGCTGCCGCTGACCGGCGTCGGCGTGGTCGACCGCATCATCACCGACCTGTGCGTGATCGACGTCACCCCCCAGGGGTTCAAGTGCGTCGAGCTGGCTCCCGGCGTCACCGCCGAGGAAGTGCAGGCCAAGACCGGCGCGCCGGTGCAGATGGCGCTGCAGCCGGCCTGAGCGGTCTTCCGGGCGGCGGGCGGCCGGGACTCAGTCCGGCCCCGCCTGCCACCGGCCGTCGATCAGCAGCTCGTGCGGCCGGAACTGCGCCTTGTAGGTCATCTTGCGACTGGCCTCGATCCAGTACCCCAGGTAGACGTGGGGCAGCTTGAGCTGGCGTGTCTGCTCGATCTGCCACAGCACGTTGTAGGTGCCGTAGCTGGCGCCCGGCTCGGGCTCGTAGAAGGTGTAGACCGCCGACAGCCCGTCGTTGAGCACGTCCAGGATGGACACCATCTTCAGCGTGCCCAGCTCGCCGGGCGGCGCCGGTTCGCGGAACTCCACCAGCCGGGAATTCACCCGGCTTTGCAGCAGGAACTGGGTGTACTGGTCCACGCTGTCGTGGTCCATCCCGCCGCCCGGGTGGCGTCCCGACTGGTAGCGCAGGTACAGCTGGTAGTGCTCCGGCACGAAGCACAGGCGCAACACCCGCGCCTGCAGGTGCTGGTGGGCCTTGAACGCCCGGCGCTGGCTGCGGTTGGGGCGGAACCGGTCCACCGGGATGCGCAGCGGCACGCAGGCCTTGCAGTCGTCGCAGTAGGGACGGTAGGTGAACATCCCGCTGCGCCGGAAACCCTTGCTGACCAGGTCCGAATAGAGGTCGGCCTGGATCAGGTGGCTCGGCGTGGCGACCTGCGAACGCGCCTGCCGGCCCGGCAGGTAGCTGCAGGGGTAGGGCGCCGTGGCATAGAACTGCAGCGACGCGAGCGGCAGTTCCTTGGGATGCGTCATGGACGGGGCTTCCTCAAACGAGCGAGGGGTGGGGCGGGCTCGGCACCAGGCCGAGTTCGGTCCACATCGAGCGATGATAGGTCCAGTCCTCGACCGGTGGCAGCCCTGTCGCTTCGTGCAGGTGCCGGGTGAACAGCCGCCGCGGGATCTCGCGCGCCCCCAGCGAGGCCAGGTGGGCGGTGCGCTGCTGGCAGTCGATCATGTCGATGCCATGGTGACGGCAGAACGCCACCAGCGCCGCGAGCGCGATTTTCGAGGCGTCGGTTTGGCGCGAGAACATCGACTCGCCGAAGAACATGCGGCCGATCGCCACGCCGTACAGCCCGCCGCACAGCTGCCCGTCGATCCAGGTCTCGAACGAGTGCACCTCGCCCAGGCGGTGCCAGGCACGGTAGGCCTGCATCATCTCCGGCACGATCCACGTGCCTTCCTGTCCGTGGCGAGGGGTCGTCGCGCAGGCCGCGATCACCTGGTCGAAGGCGGTGTCGACGCGCACCGCGCAGTCCGGCCGGGCAATGAAGCGTTGCAG
The DNA here is from genome assembly GCF_015476235.1 of Caldimonas thermodepolymerans. NCBI lineage: Bacteria > Pseudomonadati > Pseudomonadota > Betaproteobacteria > Burkholderiales > Sphaerotilaceae > Caldimonas > Caldimonas thermodepolymerans. The sequence goes on along the minus strand of NZ_CP064338.1, from coordinate 2,380,902 downwards.
GGTCTTGCGCAGCGAGCGCGAGATCCTGAACTCGGCGGGGTAGAGCACCATCCGGGGGTCCGGGCTCCACCACAGGATGGGCTGGCCCAGGCTGTACCAGGGAAAGATGCCGTGCGCGTAGGCGCGCCGCAGGCGCGAGGGGCGCAGGTCGCCGCCCGCGGCCAGCAGGCCGGGGGCCTCGGAACGCCTGTCCAGCGCGGACTCCACCGGCGGGAAATCATCTTCCCGATCTTCGAGCCAGGCGATCGACAACGCGCTCATCGGGTCGTATGCATGGAAGTGGATGCCAGGCAGAGTGCGCGTGAGCAGCGCATGTGCCTGCGCTGCGGGCGAGCATACTGCCAGTTGGTGCGCCTGTCTGTCCCCTCGCGCAGGTCCTGGACGGAGTCCGGAAGCGACGAGCGAAGGGGGCTTGCGCACCGTTTTGAAAAGGTGCTATAGTCACGTTCTTCGCTGATTGCTGCAGCGCTTGAGCCGGAAGGGCTTGCGAGGCAGAGGCGGCGAAGAAAAAAGAGAGCGGAGTGCTTGACAAGGTTTTAAAAAACGCGTCATAATCTCGCTTCTCTGCTGATGACAAGTCAGCGACGAACGAAGCAGCGAAGGCTGGTGAGTTCGGTGAGTGTTCTTTAACAAGTAACAGCCGATAAGCGTGGGCGTTTGAAGGCGGATGCCAAGATAGGGAGCTTCGCAAGGAGTTTCCACAAACGCTCACGGAAGCAGAAGTGAAGTTCACTTCGATTCCGAGAGTTTCAAGTGATTGAACTGAAGAGTTTGATCCTGGCTCAGATTGAACGCTGGCGGCATGCTTTACACATGCAAGTCGAACGGCAGCGCGGGCTTCGGCCTGGCGGCGAGTGGCGAACGGGTGAGTAATGCATCGGAACGTGCCCAGTAGTGGGGGATAGCCCGGCGAAAGCCGGATTAATACCGCATACGACCTGAGGGTGAAAGCGGGGGACCGAAAGGCCTCGCGCTATTGGAGCGGCCGATGTCGGATTAGCTAGTTGGTGGGGTAAAGGCCTACCAAGGCGACGATCCGTAGCTGGTCTGAGAGGACGACCAGCCACACTGGGACTGAGACACGGCCCAGACTCCTACGGGAGGCAGCAGTGGGGAATTTTGGACAATGGGGGCAACCCTGATCCAGCCATGCCGCGTGCGGGAAGAAGGCCTTCGGGTTGTAAACCGCTTTTGTCAGGGAAGAAATCCTCTGGGCTAATACCCCGGGGGGATGACGGTACCTGAAGAATAAGCACCGGCTAACTACGTGCCAGCAGCCGCGGTAATACGTAGGGTGCGAGCGTTAATCGGAATTACTGGGCGTAAAGCGTGCGCAGGCGGTTGTGCAAGACAGATGTGAAATCCCCGGGCTTAACCTGGGAACTGCATTTGTGACTGCACGGCTAGAGTGCGGCAGAGGGGAGTGGAATTCCGCGTGTAGCAGTGAAATGCGTAGATATGCGGAGGAACACCGATGGCGAAGGCAGCTCCCTGGGCCTGCACTGACGCTCATGCACGAAAGCGTGGGGAGCAAACAGGATTAGATACCCTGGTAGTCCACGCCCTAAACGATGTCGACTAGTTGTTGGACGGTTCGCTGTTCAGTAACGTAGCTAACGCGTGAAGTCGACCGCCTGGGGAGTACGGCCGCAAGGTTGAAACTCAAAGGAATTGACGGGGACCCGCACAAGCGGTGGATGATGTGGTTTAATTCGATGCAACGCGAAAAACCTTACCTACCCTTGACATGCCAGGAATCCTGCAGAGATGTGGGAGTGCTCGAAAGAGAACCTGGACACAGGTGCTGCATGGCCGTCGTCAGCTCGTGTCGTGAGATGTTGGGTTAAGTCCCGCAACGAGCGCAACCCTTGCCATTAGTTGCTACGAAAGGGCACTCTAATGGGACTGCCGGTGACAAACCGGAGGAAGGTGGGGATGACGTCAGGTCCTCATGGCCCTTATGGGTAGGGCTACACACGTCATACAATGGCCGGTACAGAGGGCAGCCAACCCGCGAGGGGGAGCCAATCCCAGAAAGCCGGTCGTAGTCCGGATCGCAGTCTGCAACTCGACTGCGTGAAGTCGGAATCGCTAGTAATCGCGGATCAGCATGTCGCGGTGAATACGTTCCCGGGTCTTGTACACACCGCCCGTCACACCATGGGAGCGGGTTCTGCCAGAAGTGGGTAGCCTAACCGCAAGGAGGGCGCTTACCACGGCAGGGTTCGCGACTGGGGTGAAGTCGTAACAAGGTAGCCGTATCGGAAGGTGCGGCTGGATCACCTCCTTTCTGGAAGAGAGCATTCAAATTCATGCGCCCACACTTATCGGCTGTTGTTGTGACGACAGACAGAGAGAGTGAGCGTGAACCGGCGCAGGCGTGAACCTGGCAGAGGCTGGAGCAGAGCCTGGGTTGACGCGAGAGGCCGCAGACTCGCGCCTCACGAGAAGGTGTCAGGGTCTGTAGCTCAGTCGGTTAGAGCACCGTCTTGATAAGGCGGGGGTCGTTGGTTCGAATCCAACCAGACCCACCAATCCTTCACGTGTTGACTTGGGGGATTAGCTCAGCTGGGAGAGCACCTGCTTTGCAAGCAGGGGGTCGTCGGTTCGATCCCGTCATCCTCCACCACTGAAGGGCTCTCTGTAGAGTTTCTTGTGCACGCTGACGCGAGCCATTGCTGATGGCTGGCGTGAGCGGCTCGCAAGAGTGGCTGTTGTTCTTTAACAATTCGTAGAGTCGAATCAGCGTTGTTGGCGGAAAGTGCTTCATGGCACGTCCGTGCCGCCAACGACAATTGATTGCGTCACCAGACTTCAACTCAGCAATGGGATTGAAGGACGGCATAACGCGCATACTCGATCCGATCGAGCCATCGATCGGACGGTCCTTGATCTGATGCCGCGAGGTGTCAAAGTTATAGGGTCAAGTGACTAAGTGCATGTGGTGGATGCCTTGGCGATCACAGGCGATGAAGGACGTGGTAGCCTGCGAAAAGCTTCGGGGAGCTGGCAAACAAGCTTTGATCCGGAGATGTCCGAATGGGGAAACCCACCCGCAAGGGTATCGGCAGCTGAATACATAGGCTGTCGAGGCGAACCGGGCGAACTGAAACATCTCAGTAGCTCGAGGAAAAGAAATCAACCGAGATTCCGAAAGTAGTGGCGAGCGAAATCGGAAGAGCCTGCACGATTTAGCCATCGACATATCAGAACGGTCTGGAAAGTCCGGCCATAGTGGGTGATAGCCCCGTATGAGAAATGTTGGTGGTGGAACTAGGCGTGCGACAAGTAGGGCGGGACACGTGGAATCCTGTCTGAAGATGGGGGGACCATCCTCCAAGGCTAAATACTCGTGATCGACCGATAGTGAACCAGTACCGTGAGGGAAAGGCGAAAAGAACCCCGGGAGGGGAGTGAAATAGATCCTGAAACCGCATGCATACAAAAAGTCGGAGCCCGCAAGGGTGACGGCGTACCTTTTGTATAATGGGTCAGCGACTTACATTCAGTGGCGAGCTTAACCGAGTAGGGGAGGCGTAGGGAAACCGAGTCCGAACAGGGCGTTCAGTCGCTGGGTGTAGACCCGAAACCAGGTGATCTATCCATGGCCAGGATGAAGGTACCGTAACAGGTGCTGGAGGTCCGAACCGACTGGTGTTGCAAAACTAGCGGATGAGCTGTGGATAGGGGTGAAAGGCTAAACAAACCTGGAAATAGCTGGTTCTCTCCGAAAACTATTTAGGTAGTGCCTCAAGTATTACCGTCGGGGGTAGAGCACTGTTATGGCTAGGGGGTCATGGCGACTTACCAAACCATTGCAAACTCCGAATACCGATGAGTAGAGCTTGGGAGACAGAGCACCGGGTGCTAACGTCCGGACTCGAGAGGGAAACAACCCAGACCGCCAGCTAAGGTCCCTAAAATTGGCTAAGTGGGAAACGAAGTGGGAAGGCTAAAACAGTCAGGATGTTGGCTTAGAAGCAGCCATCATTTAAAGAAAGCGTAATAGCTCACTGATCGAGTCGTCCTGCGCGGAAGATGTAACGGGGCTAAGCCAGTTACCGAAGCTGCGGGTGCACGAGCAATCGTGCGCGGTAGGAGAGCGTTCCGTAAGCCTGTGAAGGTGTCTCGTAAGGGATGCTGGAGGTATCGGAAGTGCGAATGCTGACATGAGTAGCGTTAAAGGGGGGTGAAAAGCCCCCTCGCCGTAAGCGCAAGGTTTCCTACGCAACGTTCATCGGCGTAGGGTGAGTCGGCCCCTAAGGCGAGGCAGAGATGCGTAGCTGATGGGAAACAGGTCAATATTCCTGTACCGATCTATAGTGCGATGTGGGGACGGAGAAGGTTAGCTCAGCCGGGTGTTGGATGTCCCGGTTCAAGCCTGTAGTCGTGCCTGGTAGGCAAATCCGCCGGGCTTAGATGAGGGGTGATAACGAGGCTGCTTGCAGCCGAAGTGAGTGATACCCTGCTTCCAGGAAAAGCCACTAAGCTTCAGCTATAGACGACCGTACCGCAAACCGACACTGGTGCGCGTGATGAGTATTCTCAGGCGCTTGAGAGAACTCTGGAGAAGGAACTCGGCAAATTGACACCGTAACTTCGGAAGAAGGTGTGCCCCGAGTAGGTGAAGTCGTACAGATGGAGCCGGAAGGGGTCGCAGAGAATCGGTGGCTGCGACTGTTTAATAAAAACACAGCACTCTGCAAAGACGAAAGTCGACGTATAGGGTGTGACGCCTGCCCGGTGCCGGAAGGTTAAGTGATGGGGTGCAAGCTCTTGATCGAAGCCCCGGTAAACGGCGGCCGTAACTATAACGGTCCTAAGGTAGCGAAATTCCTTGTCGGGTAAGTTCCGACCTGCACGAATGGCGTAACGATGGCCACACTGTCTCCTCCAGAGACTCAGCGAAGTTGAAATGTTTGTGATGATGCAATCTCCCCGCGGAAAGACGGAAAGACCCCATGAACCTTTACTGCAGCTTTACATTGGACTTTGAACAGATCTGTGTAGGATAGGTGGGAGGCTTTGAAGTGCGGACGCCAGTTCGCATGGAGCCGACGTTGAAATACCACCCTGGTGTGTTTGAGGTTCTAACCTTGGCCCGTGATCCGGGTTGGGGACAGTGTATGGTAGGCAGTTTGACTGGGGCGGTCTCCTCCCAAAGCGTAACGGAGGAGTTCGAAGGTACGCTAGGCACGGTCGGAAATCGTGCTGATAGTGCATAGGCAAAAGCGTGCTTGACTGCGAGACTGACAAGTCGAGCAGGTACGAAAGTAGGACTAAGTGATCCGGTGGTTCTGTATGGAAGGGCCATCGCTCAACGGATAAAAGGTACTCTGGGGATAACAGGCTGATACCGCCCAAGAGTTCATATCGACGGCGGTGTTTGGCACCTCGATGTCGGCTCATCTCATCCTGGGGCTGTAGCCGGTCCCAAGGGTATGGCTGTTCGCCATTTAAAGAGGTACGTGAGCTGGGTTTAAAACGTCGTGAGACAGTTTGGTCCCTATCTTCCGTGGGCGCTGCAAGATTGAGGGAGCCTGCTCCTAGTACGAGAGGACCGGAGTGGACGCACCTCTGGTGTACCGGTTGTCACGCCAGTGGCATTGCCGGGTAGCTAAGTGCGGAAGAGATAACCGCTGAAAGCATCTAAGCGGGAAACTCGTCCCAAGATGAGTCTTGCCGGGGCCTTGAGCCCCCTGAAGGGTCGTTCGAGACCAGGACGTTGATAGGCTGGGTGTGGAAGCGCAGTAATGCGTTAAGCTAACCAGTACTAATTGCCCGTGCGGCTTGACCCTATAACTTTGAGGACCTTGGCATCAAGGCTCAAAGGACCAGAAAGAGTAAGCAATGTATGCCGCGGTGGTGCGAAACTGCACCGCCTCTGGCGACGCAATCAAGACAGCTGATACAGACTCTGCGAATTGGCTGCGCTGGCCCGAAAACCAGCGTGGCGACCGGTTATGCCTGATGACCATAGCGAGGTGGTCCCACTCCTTCCCATCCCGAACAGGACAGTGAAACGCCTCAGCGCCGATGATAGTGCGGATTCCCGTGTGAAAGTAGGACATCGTCAGGCAGTTATTCCCCCGAAACCCCCTCACTCCCAGCGAGTGCAGGGGGTTTAGGCTTTTACACGACCCCAAAAAAACACCGCCCCAGCCTCCCGCCGGGGAACCGCAGGTACAGTCGGCACTCTCACCCACATGCCCATCGTTTCAGGAGGGTCGATGCTCCGTGCTCTGTTCGCGCTTGCGTTCTCGACGCTGCTCGGTTTCCTCGCGGTCGAGGGGCGTGCCGCCGATGCCCTGAACCTGAACGTTCCCGGCGTGCAGGCCGGCCCCTCGATCGAAGGCATCCACGAATACCGCTTGGCCAACGGCCTGCAGGTGCTGCTGGTGCCGGATGCCTCCAAGCCGACCACCACGGTCAACCTGACCTACCGGGTCGGGTCGCGCCATGAGAGCTACGGCGAAACGGGCATGGCGCACCTGCTCGAGCACCTGATCTTCAAGGGCTCGCCGCGCTTCCCGAACCCCTGGGCCGAGTTCACCCGCCGCGGCCTGCGCGCCAACGGCTCGACCTGGCTGGACCGCACCAACTATTTCGCCAGCTTCGCGGCCAACGACGACAACCTGCGCTGGTACCTCGAGTGGCAGGCCGACGCGATGGTCAACAGCCACATCGCGCAGCGCGACCTGGACACCGAGATGACGGTGGTGCGCAACGAGATGGAGCGCGGCGAAAACAGCGCCGGTCGCATCCTGCTCGAAAAGGGGTTGGCCACGATGTACCAGTGGCACAACTACGGCAAGAGCACGATCGGCGCACGCTCGGACGTGGAGAACGTCGACATCGCGCGGCTGCAGGCCTTCTACCGCCGCTACTACCAGCCCGACAACGCGACGCTGATCGTCGCGGGCAGCTTCGACCCGCAGAAGACGCTCGCGTGGATCGTCGAGTCGTTCGGCAAGCTGCCCAGGCCCGAGCGGGAGCTGCCGCGGCTGTACACGCTGGACCCGGTACAGGACGGCGAGCGCTCGGTGACGCTGCGGCGCGTCGGCGGTGTGCCGATGATCTACGCGCTGTACCACGTGCCGCCGGGCGCCCATCCGGACTACGCGGCGGTGGAGCTGCTGAGCCTGATCCTCGCCGACACCCCGTCGGGACGCCTGCACCGGGCGCTGGTCGACAAGCAGCTGGCGGCTGGCGTGTTCGGCTTCTCCCAGGCACTGGCCGACCCCGGCTTTGCCGTCTTCGGGGCGCAGCTGGCGCCCGGGCAGGACGTGGAGCGGGCGCGTGCGGTGCTGCTGGAGGTCATCGAGTCGATCGGGAGCCTGCCGCTGACCGAGGAAGAGTTGCGCCGGGCGCGCGCCAAGTGGCTGAAGGACTGGGACCTTGCGTTCGCCGACCCGGAACGCATCGGCGTGGCCCTGTCGGAAGCCATCGCGGCCGGCGACTGGCGGCTGTTCTTCCTGCTGCGTGACCGTGTACGCGGCATCGGGCTGGCAGACGTGCAGCGCGTGGCGCAGGAACGCCTGCTGGCCTCGAACCGCACGCTGGCCACTTACCTGCCGACCGACGCGCCGCGGCGCGCGCCTGCGCCCGAGCGTGTCGATGTCGCGAAAATGCTGGAAGGCTACCAGGGCGATGCCTCGGTGGCCCAGGTGGCGCCGTTCGACCCCACGCCGGCCAACATCGAGCGCCACACGCAACGCCATGCCTTGCCCAACGGCATGCAGCTCGCGCTGCTGCCCAAGCCGACGCGCGGCGCGATGGTCCGGGCCGAGCTGCGCCTGCGCTTCGGCACCGAGCATTCGCTCCAGGGGCTGGCCACGGTGGGGCAGCTGACCGCGGCGCTGCTCGACAAGGGCACGCGGACGCGGTCGCGCCAGCAGATCCAGGACCGGCTGGACGAGCTGGGGGCGGACATCGACATCTCGGGCGGCGCGACCGGGGTGGCGGTCTCGATGGCCGCGCGTCGCGACACGCTGCCCCAGGTACTGGAGCTGGTCGCGGAACTGCTGCGCGAGCCGGCCTTCCCGCCCGAGGCGCTGGAGGAGGTGCGCAAGCAGGCGCTCGCGCGCATCGACGCGCAGCGCCAGGACCCCGAGGCGCAGGTGGACCTCCTCCTTGGCCAGCGCTTCAGCCCCTATCCGCCCGGCGACGTGCGCCACGTGCCCTCGTTCGACGAGCGCGAGGCCGCCGTGCGGCGCGTCACGCTGGACGACGTGCGGCGTTTCCACCAGCGCTTCTACGGCGCCTCGCACGCGCAGTTCGCTGCGGTGGGCGATTTCGACGCCGAAGCGGTGCGCGCCGTGCTGGCCGAGCGGCTCGGCAACTGGCGCAGCGGCGAGCCGTATGCCCGGGTGCCACGGCCGTACGTGGAGGTGCGGCCCGAGCGCCTGGTGGTGCGCACGCCCGACCGCCAGAACGCCTACCTGCGCATGGACCTGGCACTGCCGGTGCAGGAATTGCACCCGGATTACCCGGCGCTGATGATGGCCAACTACCTGCTCGGCCAGGGCGGCAACTCGCGGCTGTGGACGCGGGTACGCGAAACCGAGGGGCTGTCATACAGCGTCCATGCCTACCTGGGCTGGAATGCCTGGGAACCGTACACGGTGTGGAGCGCCAGCGCGATCTTCGCGCCGCAGAACCTCGAGCGGGTCGAGCAGGCGATGCGCGAGGAGATCGCCCGCGCGGTGGCCGAGGGCTTCACGGCCGAGGAGCTGCAGCAGGGGCGCGAAGGGCTGCTGAACTTCCGGCGCCTGTCGCGTGCACAGGACCGCAACCTGGCCGTGGCGCTGGTCGAGAACCTGCACCTCCAGCGCAACTTCCTGGTCTCGCAGCAGGTCGACGAGGCGCTGGCGCGCCTGAGCGTCGACGAGGTGAACGCCGCGTTGCGCAAGTATCTGCAGCCACAGCGCCTGGTGGTCGGCGCGGGCGGCGACTTCAAGTGAGCCGCCGGGCCGGTGCGAGGCCCGGGCCGGGCGTTCAGCCGGCCTTGAACGGCGAATGCTCGCGCAGCTCGTCGACGTAGAGCCCGATGTGCTCGCCTTCGTGCGCGAGGTACTCCGCGACGGCGTCGGCAAAGGCCGGATGGGCGAGCCAGTGGGCCGACCAGGCCTGCACCGGCAGCAGGCCGCGGGCCATCTTGTGTTCGCCCTGCGCGCCGCCTTCGAACACCTGGTAACCGTGCGCGATGCACCAGTCGAGTGGCTGGTAGTAGCAGGCCTCGAAATGCAGGCAGGGCACGGCCTCGAGCGCGCCCCAGTAGCGCCCGAAGGCCCGCCGCGCCAGCGGGTCCAGCGCGACGAGCGAGGAAGCGATGCGCCGGCCGTCGCGCTGCGCGACGAACAGCAGCCAGTGCTGCGGCATGTGCTCGGCCACCCGCGTGAAGAAGTCGCGCGTCAGGTAGGGCGTCGAACGGTGCGCGTGGTAGGTCGCGCAGTAGCAGGCGTGGAAGAAGTCCCAGTCGTCGGCCGTGATCTCCGGCCCTGACAGGCAGGTGAAGCTCACGCCTGCTTCGGCGACGCGGCGGCGCTCCTGCTGGATCTTCTTGCGTTTCTCGCGCTGCAGGCTGGCGAGAAAGTCGGCGAAGTCGCGGTACGGCTCGGGCGTGCGGTTGTGCCAGTGGAACTGCACCGTGCGGCGCATCATCCAGCCGCGCGCCTGGGCCGCCTGCCGGTCGGCCTCGTCGAGGAACAGCAGGTGCACCGAGGACAGCCCATGGCCGCGCACGATGTGCTCCATCGCGGCCAGCAGCACGGCGCGCACCGCGTCGTCGCGCGCCAGCAGGCGCGAGCCAGGCACCGGGGTGAATGGCACCGCGCCGACCAGCTTGGGGTAGTAGGCCAGGCCGTGGCGACGGTAGGCGTCGGCCCAGGCCCAGTCGAACACGAATTCGCCCCAGGAGTGCCACTTCAGGTAGAGCGGGCAGGCGCCCACCAGCTCGCCGTCGCGCTCGACGGTCAGGAACTGCGGCTGCCAGCCGGTGTCCGCGGTGGCGCTGCCCGAGGCGTGCAGGGCCTCGAGGAAGGCATGGGACAGGAACGGCGTGGGGTGCGGCGAGGCGGCCAGCAGCGCATCCCAGCGCGCAGCATCCACGTGCGCGGGATCGTCATGCAGCCGAATGACATAATCGTCCGACACCCTCGACGGGTCCTTGTCTTCCACGTTCGTCGCGTCAGCGTTCTTCGATGTCATCCCCTGCATCCGTCAAGGCGGCAGTCGCCCAGTTCAACCCCGTGGTCGGTGATCTCGCAGGCAATGTCCGCAAGATCGTCGAAATGGCCCGTGCCGCCCATGCCCAGGGCGCGCAACTGGTGGTGACGCCCGAGCTTTCGATCTGCGGCTACCCGCCCGAAGACCTGCTGCTGCGCCCGGCCTTCGTGCGCGCCTGCGAACAGGCGGTGCGCGACTGCGCCGCGGCGCTCGCCGACCTGCCCGGCCTGTACCTGGTGGTGGGCCATCCGCAGTCGCGGAGCGCCCAGGGGGATGTTAGGACCAAGTCGATCGTCGCGCAGCGCTGTTTCAACGCGGCCTCGGTGCTCGCAGGGGGGCAGGTGCTCTCGACCTACGCGAAGCGCGAGCTGCCCAACTACCAGGTGTTCGACGAGCGCCGCTACTTCGTCTCCGGCCGCGAGGCGGGCTGTGGCCCGGTGGTGTTCGAGGTCGGTGGCCTGCGCTTCGGCCTCAACATCTGCGAGGACGCATGGTATGTCGAGCCGGCGCGCAGCGCGCGCCAGGCCGGTGCCGACGTGCTGCTGGTGCTCAACGCCTCGCCGTACCACGTCGGCAAGGTGCACGAGCGCGAGGAGCGCATGGCCGAGCGCGCGCGCGAATCGGGCATGCCCATCCTCTACGCCCACCAGGTGGGCGGGCAGGACGAGGTGGTGTTCGACGGGGCCTCGTTCGCGATCGACGGCAGCGGCCGGGTCGGCGCGCGCGCGCCGATGTTCGAGGAACACCTGCTGGTGGTCGACGTGACGAGCGAGCGCATCACCGGCACGGTGGCCGCGGTGCCCGAGCTGGAAGCGCAGGTCTGGGCGGCGCTGGTCACGGGGGTGCGCGACTACGTCGGCAAGAACGGCTTCCCCGGCGCCATCATCGGGCTGTCGGGCGGCATCGACTCGGCGCTGGTGCTCGCGGTCGCGGTCGATGCGCTGGGGGCGGACAAGGTGCGCGCGGTGATGATGCCCTCGCCGTACACCGCCGAGATCTCGTGGATCGACGCACGCGACATGGCCGCGCGCCTGGGCGTGCGCTATGACGAGTTCCCGATCGCGCCGATGTTCGACGCGTTCCGGGCCAGCCTGGCCGAGGAGTTCAGGGGCCTGCCCGAGGACACGACCGAGGAGAACATCCAGGCCCGCATCCGCGGCACGCTGCTGATGGCGCTGTCGAACAAGTACGGCTCCATCGTGCTGACCACGGGCAACAAAAGCGAGATGGCCACGGGCTACTGCACGCTCTACGGCGACATGGCCGGCGGCTTCGCGGTGATCAAGGACGTGGCCAAGACGCTGGTGTACCGCCTGGCCGAATGGAAGAACCGCCAGCCGACACGGCGCGCCGACGGCACCATCGGGCCGGTGATCCCGGAGCGCATCATCACCCGGCCGCCTTCGGCCGAGCTGCGCCCCGACCAGACCGACCAGGACAGCCTGCCGCCATACGAGGTGCTCGACGCCATCATGCAGCGCTACATGGAGGACGACCAGAGCATCGAGGAGATCGTCGCCGCCGGCTTCGATCCCGCGGACGTCGAGCGGGTGACGCGGCTGCTCAAGGTCAACGAGTACAAGCGACGCCAGGCGCCGGTCGGCATCCGCATCACGCACCGCGCGTTCGGCCGGGACTGGCGCTATCCGATCACGTCGAAGTTCCGCGCGTAGACTAGACTAGAGCCAACGATTTCAGCATCACGGAGCCGACATGAAACAGATCACCGCCATCATCAAACCCTTCAAGCTCGAGGAAGTGCGCGAGGCCCTGGCCGAAGTCGGCGTCCAGGGCCTCACGGTCACCGAGGTGAAGGGTTTCGGCCGCCAGAAGGGCCACACCGAGCTGTACCGCGGCGCGGAGTACGTGGTCGACTTCCTGCCCAAGGTGAAGGTCGAGGTCGTCGTGAAGGACGATGACGTCGAGCGCTGCATCGAGGCCATCGTCAAGGCCGCCAAGACCGGCAAGATCGGTGACGGCAAGATCTTCGTCACCCCGGTCGAGCAGGTGGTGCGCATCCGCACCGGCGAGACCGACGAGGCCGCGATCTGACGCCGCGCGCGATCGCCGCGATCGAACCCGCCCTCGGGCGGGTTTTTTGTTGCCGGCATCAGATGCGGCTGTAGTCGTCCGGCTCGGTGGCGGTGAGCGCCAGCTGCGCGAGGCGCTCGAGCAGGGGCAGCGGCTGCGTGTCGACCTGCAGCAGCTCCATCTGGCGCTGGTCGACGAAGCCGGCCTGCTGCGTGTGCTGCATGAAGGCGATCAGGCCGTCGTAGTAGCCGTCGGTGTTGAGCAGCCCGACCGGCTTGTCGTGGTAGCCGAGCTGGCGCCAGGTCCACACCTCGAACAGCTCCTCGAAGGTGCCGATGCCGCCCGGCAGCGCGAGGAACGCGTCGGCGCGCTCGGCCATCATGCGCTTGCGTTCGTGCATGGTCTGCACGATGTGCAGCTCGGTCAGGCCCTGGTGGCCCATCTCGCGGTCCATCAGCGCCTGCGGGATCACGCCGACCGCGGTGCCGCCGGCGGCCAGCGTGGCGTCGGCGACCTGGCCCATCAGGCCGGCGCGGCCGCCGCCGTAGACCAGCCGCCAGCCCTTGCGGCCGATCCAGGTGCCGACCTCCCGGGCCACGCCGGCATACGCCGGAGAGGCGCCCAGGCGCGAGCCGCAATAGACACAGACGGAAAAAACGCTCATGGGAGACACAGACCTTTCATGCAGGGGGGAGGCCGGGGCGCAGGCGGCGGGGCAGGGGAAGGCGCGCTCAGCGCTTGCCCTGGGCCGCGGGCGGCACCCACGGCACCAGCTGGGTGCCGCACAGCGCATCGTGCCAGAACTGCCGGCGCGGGTGCAGGAAGGACAGCGCCGCGTAGCACAGCACCCAGGCGAGGATGATGCCGAAGACGGCCCACCCGCTCACCGTCAGGCCGAGCCACCACAAGGCGAGCAGGGGCGGCGCGAACCAGACCCAGCTGCACAGGTAGCGCGCGATCGCACGGCCGACGCCGACCGGCTGGCCATCCACCGTCAGCAGTCGCACGTGCCAGGTCTGCATCGCCAGCGTCTGGCCCGAGCGGGTCCACAGCCACACGAAGTACAGGCCGACGACGACCAGCAGCACCAGCCCGAGGCCGGTGCGGCCCTGCAGGGCATGCTGCTGCCGCGTCGCGGTCGAGTAGATGAAGGCCGCGGTGAAGCTGACGCCGAACAGCAGCACGCCTTCATAGAGGAAGCTCGCGAGACGCCGGCGCAGCGGCGGGGCTTTCTGGCGGGCGAGGTCGGTGCTCGCCGTATCGGAGGAAGGCGCTGTCATCTCGGGCGCAAACGGGTAAAGGGGACGGGGCACGCAAGACCTTGCGCGTCGCAGCGACCAAAGCGTGACCGGCACCTGTGCAGCAGCCGGTCGGCCACCGCAAGGGCAAATCCGAAACCGGAAATTATCGCATTCGCCACACCCTGGCCCGAGATCCGGCGCAGCAGCGCGCGGCAACCCGCGGCGAAATGCCATAATGCTGCTTTGCACAACATACGGGTCTCGACTCGGACGCCCGACCTGGGTTTCCCCGTTCATGACCGCGCAGGCTCCACACCCGTCTCACGAGGACGTGGAAAGGAGCACCGATCGTTTTTCGTTAGAGAAATTCAGAAAGGTTCGAAATGGACATGTCTGCCGCGGAACTCAAGCGTGCCGCCGCCACGGACGGCAAAGCCCCCCCGCAGAACCAAACTCCCGCGGAGCTCAACGGCTCCGAAATCCTGGTGCGCTGCCTCCAGGCCGAAGGCGTCAAGTACATCTGGGGCTACCCCGGCGGCGCCGTCCTCTACATCTACGACGCGCTGTACAAGCAGGACAGCATCGAGCACGTGCTCGTGCGCCATGAACAGGCGGCGGTGCATGCGGCAGACGGCTACGCGCGCGCCACCGGCAACGTCGGCGTCGCGCTGGTCACCTCGGGTCCGGGCGTGACGAACGCGATCACCGGCATCGCGACCGCCTACATGGATTCCATCCCGATGGTGATCATCACCGGCCAGGTGCCCACGCCCGCGATCGGGCTGGACGCCTTCCAGGAGTGCGACACCGTCGGCATCACGCGTCCGATCGTCAAGCACAACTTCCTGGTCAAGGACGTGCGCGACCTGGCCCGCACCATCAAGAAGGCCTTCCACATCGCGCGCACCGGCCGGCCCGGCCCGGTGGTGGTCGACATCCCGAAGGACGTGTCGCTGAAGACGACCACCTTCGAGTATCCCGAGACGGTCGAGATGCGCTCCTACAACCCGGTGCGCAAGGGCCACGGCGGCCAGATCCGCAAGGCCGTGCAGCTGCTGATGCAGGCCAAGCGGCCCTACATCTACACCGGTGGCGGCGTGATCCTGGGCAATGCCTCGGCCGAGCTGCGCGAGCTGGTCGACCTGCTCGGCTACCCGTGCACCAACACGCTGATGGGCCTGGGCGCCTATCCAGCCAGCGATCCGAAGTTCCTCGGCATGCTGGGCATGCACGGCACCTACGAAGCCAACATGACGATGCAGAACTGCGACGTCCTGCTGGCCGTGGGGGCCCGCTTCGACGACCGCGTGATCGGCAACCCGGCGCACTTTGCCTCGGTGGCGCGCAAGATCATCCACATCGACATCGACCCGTCGTCGATCTCCAAGCGCGTCAAGGTCGACATCCCCATCGTCGGCGACGTCAAGGACGTGCTGCAGGAGCTCATCGCCCAGATCAAGGAGCAGCAGCTGCGCCCGGACACCCAGGCGCTGTCGGCTTGGTGGGGCCAGATCAACGAGTGGCGCAAGCGCGAGTGCCTGAAGTACCGGCACTCGGACGAGGTCATCAAGCCCCAGTACGTGATCGAGACGCTGTGGGAGCTGACCCGGGACCGCGAGACCTACATCACCTCCGACGTCGGCCAGCACCAGATGTGGGCTGCGCAGTTCTACCGTTTCGACGAGCCGCGCCGCTGGATCAACTCGGGCGGCCTGGGCACGATGGGCGTGGGCCTACCGTACGCGATGGGCATCAAGCTGGCCAAGCCCGAGGCGGACGTGTTCTGCATCACCGGCGAGGGCTCGATCCAGATGTGCATCCAGGAGCTCTCGACCTGCCAGCAGTACCAGACGCCGGTCAAGATCATCTCGCTGAACAACCGCTACCTGGGCATGGTGCGCCAGTGGCAGCAGCTCGAATACAGCGGCCGCTACTCGCACAGCTACATGGATGCGCTGCCCGACTTCGTGAAGCTGGCCGAGGCCTACGGGCACGTGGGCCTGAAGATCGAGAAGCCGTCCGAGGTGGAGCCGGCGCTGCGCGAGATGATGCGCCTGAAGGACCGCACCGTGTTCCTCGACGTGCGCACCGATCCGACCGAGAACGTCTGGCCCATGGTCCAGGCGGGCAAGGGCATCACGGAGATGCTGCTGGGTTCCGAGGACCTCTGACGGCCGGCAAGCCCGGCAAGGGCGCACCCGTTACCGCGGGGCGTCAGGCGCCGGGCGGACGGCCCGCGAGACTCGGGCGATACTTCCTCCCCTGATCGAAAGGCGTGGCCAAGGGCCTGCGGTTACCGCCGCCGGCCTGAAGAGCGCGAACGACGACACATGAAACACATCATCGCAGTGCTGCTGGAGAACGAACCCGGCGCACTTTCCCGCGTGGTGGGCCTGTTCTCGGCCCGCGGCTACAACATCGAAAGCCTGACGGTGGCGCCGACGGAAGACCCGTCGCTGTCGCGCATGACCATCGTCACGACCGGCTCGGACGACGTCATCGAGCAGATCACCAAGCACCTGAACCGCCTGATCGAGGTGGTGAAGGTGGTGGACCTCACCGAGGGCAGCTACACCGAGCGCGAGCTCATGCTGATCAAGGTGCGGGCGGTCGGCAAGGAGCGCGAAGAGATGAAGCGCATGGCCGACATCTTCCGCGGCCGCATCATTGACGTGACCGAGAAGACCTACACCATCGAGCTCACCGGGGATGCGGCCAAGCTCGACGCCTTCATCGAGGCGATCGAGCGCACCTCGATCCTCGAGACCGTGCGCACCGGCACCAGCGGCATCGGCCGCGGCGAGCGCATCCTGCGGGTTTGAACTTTTTTTCGTGAACGAGTGGCAAGTGAAGCGGTGAACATGTGAGGTGGGGCATTCGACGCGGTTGGCACTCGTTCACGCGGTCGCTCGGTCACCTGTTCACAAATACAAGTTGGAGAAATACATGAAGGTCTATTACGACAAGGACGCCGATCTGAGCCTCATCAAGGGCAAGAACGTCACCATCATCGGCTACGGCTCGCAAGGCCACGCCCACGCGCTGAACCTGCGTGACAGCGGCGTGAACGTGACCGTCGGCGTGCGCCGCAGCGGCGCGTCCTGGGCCAAGGCCGAAGCCGCCGGCCTGAAGGTGGCCGAGATCGCCGAAGCCGTGAAGACGGCCGACGTCGTGATGATCCTGCTGCCGGACGAGCAGATCGCCGCGGTCTACAAGGCCGACGTCGAGCCCCACATCAAGCAGGGCGCGTCGCTCGCCTTCGCGCACGGCTTCAACGTGCACTACGGCCAGGTCGTGCCGCGCGCCGACCTGGACGTCTGGATGGTCGCGCCCAAGGCCCCGGGGCACACCGTGCGTGCCACCTACGCCCAAGGCGGCGGCGTGCCGCACCTGGTGGCGGTGCACCAGGACCGCTCCGGCAAGGCGCGTGACCTGGCCCTGAGCTACGCCGTGGCCAACGGCGGCGGCAAGGCGGGCATCATCGAGACCAACTTCCGCGAAGAGACCGAAACCGACCTGTTCGGCGAGCAGGCCGTGCTGTGCGGCGGCACCGTCGAGCTGATCAAGGCCGGCTTCGAGACGCTGGTGGAAGCCGGCTACGCGCCCGAGATGGCCTACTTCGAGTGCCTGCACGAGCTGAAGCTGATCGTCGACCTGATCTACGAAGGCGGCATCGCCAACATGAACTACTCGATCTCGAACAACGCCGAGTACGGTGAGTACGTCACCGGCCCGCGCATCGTGACCGAGGAGACCAAGAACGCGATGCGCGCCGTGCTGAAGGACATCCAGACCGGCGAATACGCCAAGAGCTTCATCCTGGAGAACAAGGCCGGTGCGCCGACCCTGGCCTCGCGCCGCCGCCTGACCGCCGAGCACCAGATCGAGGTGGTGGGCGAGAAGCTGCGCGCGATGATGCCCTGGATCAAGGCCAAGCGCCTGGTCGACCCGACCAAGAACTGATCGCACCTGGCTGCCGCCGGTCGCAGCGACCGGTGGCGCGCCCGTGCGCCAACCGCCCGCAGGTCTTCGGACCCGGGCGGTTCTTTCATCCCATGGCGCCCGGAACACTTGACCGGTCCGTACTCCTGCATACAGTTAGCACGAACGAACGCAAACAGTTGCACAGGAGGAAGACCAATGGATACGCAAACCCTGGTGGATTCGCTGGAGGCGAGCCTGGGCCGCCACCTGCCCACGCTGGCCGGTGCCCTGGCCATCCTGGTGCTCGGATGGCTGCTGGCGGTCATCCTGCGCGCCGGCGCCCGTCGCGCGATGGCCGCGCTGCGGGTCAACGAGCGCCTGGCGCAGAACCTGGACCGCCGTGTGGACGTCGAGCAGATCGTCGCGTTGTCGCTGTTCTGGGTGGTTCTGTTCTTCACCCTGCTGACGGTGCTGAACGTGCTCGACCTCCAGGCGGCGTCCCAGCCGCTGGCCATCCTCGTGTCGCAGTTCACCGGCTACCTGCCGCACCTGCTGGCCGGCATCATCGTCTCGCTGCTGGCCTGGACCTTGGCCAGCCTGTTGCGCGCGCTGGTCAACAAGGCGCTCGCGGCCACCCGCCTCGACGACAAGCTCGCCGAGCAGGCCGGCATGCAGGCGATGAGCCGCAGCGTCGCCAACGTGCTGTTCTGGCTGGTGATCCTGTTGTTCCTGCCGGCCATCCTCTCGGCCTTCCAGCTGCACGGCCTGCTCGAGCCGGTGCAGGGCATGGTCGACCGTGCCCTGGGCATGCTGCCCGACATCGTCGCGGCCGGGCTGATCGGCTTCGTCGGCTGGCTGGTGGCGACCATCCTGCGCGGCCTGGTGAGCAACCTGCTGGCCGCTGCCGGTGCCGACGCGCTGGGCCAGCGCATCGGCCTGGCCGCCGGCGCCAGCCTGTCGCGCCTGGCCGGCACGCTGGTGTTCATCCTCGTGTTCGTGCCCAGCCTGATCGCCGCGCTTGATGCGCTGCACATCACGGCGATCTCGCATCCGGCCACGCTGATGCTGCAGCGCTTCTTCGATGCGGTGCCGAACATCATCGCGGCGGCGCTGATCCTGCTGCTGACGTGGTACGTGGCGCGCTTTGCCGCCCAATTGCTGGCGCGGCTGCTCTCCAGCCTCGGGTTCGACCAGTTGCCCGCCAAGCTCGGCGCCGGGCACATCTTCGCCGGGTCGACCCAGGCCTCGGACCTGGTCAAGGGCATCGTGGTCTTCTTCGCGATGCTGTTTGCCACCGTCGAGGCCGCCAACCAGCTGGGCTTCACCCAGGTGCGCGACATCGTCTCGATGTTCATCGCCTTCGGCGGTGACGTCCTGCTCGGCGCGGCGATCCTCGTGATCGGCTTCTGGCTGGCCAACGCGGCCTACCGCGCGATCGACCAGGCCAGCGGCCCGCACACCACCGGGCTGGCCGGGGCGGCACGCGTGGCCATCCTGGGGCTGGTGCTGGCCATGGGCCTGCGCGCGATGGGCATCGCCGACGACATCGTCAACCTGGCCTTCGGCCTGACGCTCGGCGCGGTCGCGGTGGCCGTGGCGCTGTCGTTCGGGCTGGGTGGCCGGGAGGCGGCCGGCAAGCTGATGGAGCACTGGCTGTCGCGCTGGCGCAAGGACTGAAGTGGCCGGGACGCGCCCAGGGGCGCGGGGGAGGGAGGGCTCGGCCCGTTGAGGGCTGTTGTATCCTCCCGACCATGATCCACTCGACGCAACAGGCATGACCGAGCCGCAGGATCCCGCGGGCACGGCCGTGCCCGACCTCTCTGCCCGGCCCCGGCGCAAGGGCATCTACATCCTTCCCAACCTGTTCACGCTGGCTGCCCTGTTCGCCGGCTTCTACGCCGTCGTCATGGCGATGAACGGGCGCTTCGACCTGGCCGCGGTCGGCATCTTCAGTGCCGCCGTGCTCGACAGCCTCGACGGCCGGGTCGCGCGCATGACCAACACCCAGAGCACCTTCGGCGAGCAGATGGACAGCCTGTCCGACATGGTGTCCTTCGGGGCCGCGCCTGCGCTGATCGTCTATGAATGGGCGCTGCAGGGCCTGGGCAAGCTGGGCTGGCTGGCCGCGTTCATCTACTGCGCCGGTGCGGCGCTGCGGCTGGCGCGCTTCAACACCAACATCGGCATCGTCGACAAGCGCTTCTTCCAGGGGCTGCCCAGCCCGGCGGCCGCGGCGATGGTGATCGGCCTGGTGTGGGTGATGGACGACTTCGGCTACAAGGGGGTCGAACACATCCCGTGGCTGGCCTGGACGGCGTTCGGCTTCACGGTCTACGCCGGCCTGACCATGGTCACCAACGTGCCGTTCTACAGCTTCAAGGACATCAGCTTCCGCCGCTCGGTGCCGTTCATCGTGATCGTCGCGATCGCGCTGGCGTTCGCGGTGGTCGCCTACGACCCGCCACGCGTGCTGTTCGGGCTGTTCGTGCTGTACGGCCTGTCGGGCTACGTCGTCTACTTGGTCAAGAAGTCGCGCGGCAAGCCGGTCAGCGTGATCGCGGTGTCGACCGACGAGCCCGACGAGCAGGGCCTGCACCAGTAGCTGCCCCCGGGCCGGGCCCGAGGCCGCAAGGGCAGGGCCCGTGGTATATTGACCGCATGACGATCCGCATCGCCGCCATTTCGCTAGCGCTTCTAGGAGTGCCACGGGCGCGCTGATGAGTCACGTCTGAAGATTTCACGCATCAACGGCCCGCAAGCGCACAGCTGGCGGGCCGTTTTGCATTGGACACACCCACGACACGGCATCCACACGACGGAGTTCACCATGGCCGACAAGCTGATCATTTTCGACACGACCCTGCGTGACGGGGAGCAGTCGCCCGGCGCCTCGATGACGAAGGACGAGAAGCTGCGGATCGCGCGCCAGCTCGAACGCCTGCGTGTGGACGTGATCGAGGCGGGCTTTGCCGCCTCGTCGAACGGTGACTTCGAGGCGGTCAAGGCGATCGCCAACGCGGTGAAGGATTCCACCGTCTGCTCGCTGGCGCGCGCCAACGACCGCGACATCGCGCGCGCGGCCGAGGCGCTGAAGGGGGCCAACTCGGCGCGCATCCACACCTTCATCGCGACCAGCCCGCTGCACATGGAGAAGAAGCTGCGCATGACGCCGGACCAGGTCTACGAGCAGGCCCGGCTGGCGGTGCGCTTCGCGCGCAACCTGTGCGGCGACATCGAGTTCTCGCCCGAGGACGGCTACCGCTCCGAGATCGACTTCCTGTGCCGCGTGCTGGAGGCCGTGATCGACGAGGGCGCGACCACCATCAACATCCCCGACACGGTCGGCTACGCCATCCCCGAGCTGTACGGCAACTTCATCAAGACGCTGCGCGAGCGCATCCCGAACTCGGACAAGGCGGTCTGGTCGGTGCACTGCCACAACGACCTCGGCATGGCGGTGGCCAACTCGCTGGCCGGCGTGAAGATCGGCGGCGCGCGCCAGGTCGAGTGCACCATCAACGGCCTGGGCGAGCGCGCCGGCAACTGCGCGCTGGAGGAGGTCGTGATGGCGGTGCGCACCCGCCGCGACTACTTCGGGCTGGAGGTGGGCATCGACACCACCCAGATCGTGCCCGCCTCGCGCCTGGTGTCGCAGACCACCGGCTTCGTCGTGCAGCCGAACAAGGCGGTGGTCGGCGCCAACGCCTTCGCGCACGCCTCGGGCATCCACCAGGACGGCGTGCTCAAGGCGCGCGACACCTACGAGATCATGCGCGCCGAGGACGTGGGCTGGTCGGCCAACAAGATCGTGCTGGGCAAGCTGTCCGGCCGCAACGCCTTCAAGCAGCGCCTGCAGGAGCTGGGCATCGAGCTGGAGTCGGAGGCCGAGATCAACGCCGCGTTCCTGCGCTTCAAGGACCTGGCCGACCGCAAGAGCGAGATCTTCGACGAGGACATCATCGCGCTGGTCAGCGACGAGAGCGTGACCGCCGAGCAGGAGCACTACCGGCTGCTGGCGCTGTCGCAGAGCTCCGAGATGGGCGAGCGCCCGCACGCCAAGGTGGTGTTCGCGATCGGCGAGGAGGAGCACCGCGCCGAGGCCGTGGGCAACGGTCCGGTCGACGCGAGCATCAAGGCCATCGAGTCGAAGGTGCAAAGTGGCGCGGAATTGCTGCTGTATTCGGTCAATGCCATCACGTCCGGCAGCACAGAATCCCAGGGCGAGGTGACCGTCCGTCTGCAGCATGGCGGCCGGGTGGTCAACGGCGTGGGGGCCGACCCGGACATCGTGGTGGCGTCCGCCAAGGCCTACCTGGCGGCGCTCAACAAGCTCCACAGCAAGGCGGAGCGCGTCGCGGCCCAGGGTTGACGGGTGTGAATTTGTGACGTTCACCCACGACTTGAGAAAAGACTTGTAAGTTTTTGATCTTGCGTGGCTTTTGCCCTTCGCCTACACTCGCTTGGCCGAGTTACTGGAGGTTGCCGTGTTGGCGTGGGGCAAATGGTTGCGGTCGCGGGGGTGGTTGTCGGTCCTGATCGCCTGCCTGATCGCGGCTGGTCCGGCCACCGTGGACGCCGCCGCGAAGAAGGGTGACGGCAAGCGCCCGGCCGCCACCAGCGTCTCCAAGGGCAAGAAGGCCGCCGGCAAGCGCCCGGTCGCGAGGAAGGCCAAGGCCGCACCGCGCGCCAAGACGAAGGCCAAGAAGCAGGTCGTCACCGCGTCGGCCAAGCAGCGCGGCAAGTCCTCCGTGCGGCGCGTCGCCGCCGTGGTGCCCGCCCGGCCGTCCTATGGCCATGCCTTCGGCCTGCACGAGACGGCCGACCCCCTGGGCCTGAAGTCCAGCGTCGCCCTGGTGGTCGACCAGGACACCGGCGAGGTGCTGATCAACAAGAATGCCCAGGCGGTGCTGCCGATCGCCTCGCTGACCAAGCTGATGACGGCGCTGGTCGTCATCGAGGCGCAGCAGCCGCTGGACGAGGTCCTGACCATCACCGCCGAGGACGTCGACACCGAGAAGGGCAGCAGCTCGCGCCTGGCGCTCGGGACGCGGCTGACTCGCGGCGAGATGCTGCACCTGGCGCTGATGTCGTCGGAGAACCGCGCCGCCAACGCGCTCGGGCGCCACTATCCGGGGGGACTGCCGGCCTTCGTCGAGGCGATGAACCGCAAGGCGCGCGAGCTCGGCATGCAGGACACGCGCTATGTCGAACCCACCGGGCTGTCCAGCCGCAACCAGTCGACCGCGCGCGACCTGGCCCTGCTGGTCAAGGCCGCGTACCAGTACCCGCTGATCCGCGAGCTGTCGACCTCGCCGGAGTACGGGGTGGCGATCGGCAAGCGCCAGCTGCACTACCGCAACACCAACGGGCTGGTCTACAAGGACGACTGGGACATCGGCCTGCAGAAGACGGGCTACATCTCCGAGGCCGGACGTTGCCTGGTGATGCAGGCGCAGCTGGCCGGCCGCAAGCTGATCATGGTGTTCCTCGACTCGGCCGGGCGCTATTCACGCATCGGGGATGCCGAGCGCGTGCGCCGCTGGATCGAGGAGCTGGATTTCTCCAGGGACATGGAGACCGAGGACGGCGATCCGATGCCCCGGGTCACGTCCTGACCACCGCAGCGCTGCCCTGACGAACAGCCCGGCCCTGCCGGGCTGTCGCATGGGCGGGGCCTCAGCGCTTGGGCGGCTTGTAGCCGAGTGCCGCGGAGATCTGCGCGGCGGTGTTGGTCAGGTGGTCGAGCCAGCTTTCTTCCAGCCGGTCGGCCGGGGCCGAGATCGACAGGCCGGCGACCAGCTTGCCCTGGTCGTCGTGGATGCCGGCGGCCATGCAGCGCACGCCCAGTTCCAGCTCCTCGTTGTCGCGCGCCGTGCCGTACTGGCGCACCTTGGCGAGCTCGCGCTCCAGCGCGGCGAGGTCGGTGATGCTGTTGCGGGTGTGGCCGGCCAGCCCGGTGCGCGTCGCATAGGCACGCACGCGCTGCGGGTCGTCATGGGCGAGGAAGAGCTTGCCGACCGAGGTCAGGTGCAACGGGGCGCGGCCGCCGACCGCGCGCACCACCTGCATGCCCGAGCGCTCGCTGTAGGTGCGCTCGATGTAGACGATCTCGTCGCCCTGCCGCACCGAGAGGTTGACCGGCTGGTGGGTCAGCTTGTGCAGCTCGCGCATCGGCCCGAGCGCCGCGTCACGCACGTCCAGCCGCGCCTTGACCAGGTTGCCCAGCTCGAGCAGGCGCATGCCCAGCCGGTAGCTGCCGGCTTCCGGGCGGTCGACGAAGCGCCCCAGCGCCAGGTCGTTCAGGATGCGGTGCGCGGTGGAGGGGTGCAGCCCCGTCTGCTCGCTGATCTCCTTCAGGGAGACGGGATCCTGATGGGCGGCGAGCACGTCCAGCAGGGCGAACATCCGTTCCAGGACCTGGATGGTGGGAGTACTGCCCTCGGTTTTTTTCATAGCTGAATTTTCGCTCAGAACGGTTCATTTTTGCATGGCGAAAATTCCATGTGACGTCGGCACGGGAGCCACCATAATCGGCCGTATGAAAGTGGGCTTCTTCATCACCTGCCTGGTGGACCTGATGCGCCCGCGCATCGGTCTTGCGGCGATCCGCCTGATCGAGTCGGCCGGCTTCGAGGTCGAGGTGCCGATGGCGCAGACCTGCTGCGGCCAGCCGGCCTACAACTCGGGCGACCGGGCGACGGCGCAGGCGCTGGCGCGCAAGCTGCTGGACGAGTTCGAGCGCTACGACTACGTCGTGATGCCGTCGGGCTCGTGCGGCGGCATGGTGCGCACGCACTACCACGAGTTGCTGGCCGACGATCCCGAGCTGTCGTACCGTTATGCGCGCCTGCAGCCCAAGGTCTACGAACTCACGCAGTTCCTGGTCGAGGTGGCCGGCGTCACCGACGTGCCGGGGCGCTACGACGGGGAGGTGACCTACCACGACTCCTGCGCCGGCCTGCGCGAGCTGGGCATCAAGCAGCAGCCGCGCGCGCTGCTGCAGCACACGGGCGCCAAGCTCAAGGAGATGGCGCAGTGCGAGCAGTGCTGCGGCTTCGGCGGCACCTTCTCGGTGAAGTACGGCGACATCTCCGCGGCGATCGCCGACGAGAAGTGCGAGCACATAGCCGCCAGCGGCACCGGCGCCGTGGTGCTGGGCGACCTGGGCTGCATGCTGCACCTGGAAGGCCGGCTGCGCCGTCGTGGCGACACGACCACGCGGGTCATCCACATCGCGGAAATCCTCGCCGGGGAGGCCTGAGCCATGCAGGTCCAGTCGATGCACTTCAAGGCGCGCGCCGGCGAGCGGCTGGCCGACCAGCGCCTGCAGAAGAACCTCAAGAAGCTCTCGACCAAGTTCGTGACCGCCCGCGCCCAGGTGGTGCAGGAGCTGGAGGAGTTCGAGGCGATCCGCAACGAGGCGGTGCGCCGGCGCAAGGCCGCGCTCGCGAAGCTGGACGTGTGGCTGGAGCGTTTCGAGCGCGAGGCGACCCGGCGCGGGGCAACGGTGCTGTGGGCCGAGACGCCGGCCGAGGCGGCGCAGCTGGTGGTGGAGATCGCGCGCAAGCACGAGGTGCGCCGCGCCACCAAGACCAAGAGCATGGTCTCCGAGGAGATGGCGCTGAACAAGGCCCTGGAGGCCGCCGGCGTGCAGGTGACCGAGACCGACCTCGGCGAGTACATCCTGCAGATCAACGACGGCGAGCCGCCGAGCCACATCATCGCGCCGGTGGTGCACAAGGACAAGGAAGAGATCTACCAGCTCTTCGTCAGGACGCACCAGCTGCCGCGCGAGCCGGGCCGGGTGCCCGAGATCCCGGAGATGACGCGCGAGGCGCGCCAGGTGTTGCGGTCGCGCTTCCTGGCCAGCGAGATGGGCATCACCGGCGGCAACTTCCTGGTCGCCGAGACCGGCTCGGTGGCGCTGGTGACCAATGAGGGCAACGAAGGACTGTGCACCGCGGTGCCGCGCGTGCATGTGGCGATCACCGGCGTCGAGAAGGTGCTGCCCACGCTGGAGGACCTGGCCACCATCATGCGCCTGCTGCCGCGTTCGGCCACCGGGCAGGTGATCAGCAACTACTTCTCGCTGCTGACCGGCCCGCGCGGCGCCGGCGAGCGCGACGGGCCGGAGCACATGTACTTCATCCTCGTCGACGGCGGCCGCACCGGGCTGCTGGGCGGCGACTTCGAGGAGATGCTGCGCTGCATCCGCTGCGGCGCCTGCATGAACCACTGCCCGGTCTACCAGAAGATCGGCGGCCACAGCTACGGCTGGGTGTACCCGGGGCCGATGGGCTCGGTGTTGACCTCCAGCTATGTCGGGCTGGAGCAGACGCTGGACCTGCCGCAGGCTGCCACGATGTGCGGGCAGTGCCACGTGGTCTGCCCGATGAAGATCCCGCTGCCGGACCTGCTGCGCAAGCTGCGCGAGCGGCAGTTCGAGCGCGGGTTGCGACCCTGGCCGGAGCGCCTCGGCCTGCGCGTGTGGGGCTATGTCGCGCAGCGGCCGGCCCTGTACCGGACGCTGGCGCGCCTGGGGGTGCGGGTGCTGCGCTGGATGAGCGACGACGGGCGCATCCGCCGGCTGCCGTTGGCCTCGGGCTGGACCGACACGCGCGACCTGCCCGCGCCGGCCGGCAAGACGTTCAAGGAGCTCTACGCTGAGCGGCGACGCTGAACGCCGCCGCTGGCTGCGGCGCGCCTGCGTGCTGGGGGGCAGCTGGCTGCTGCCGCGCCGGCTTCTCGCGCAACCGCCGACGCCTGCGCCGGCCTCCGCGCCGCCGGTGCCGGCCTGGATCCATGTGCCGCGCGCCACCGGCCGGCTGCGGGCCGCCGATCTGGGGCTGGTGATCAACACCGCGGATCCCTATTCGGTGCAGGTCGGGCGCTTCTACGCCGAGGCGCGGCGTCTATCGCGCGAGCAGGTGCTGGAGCTGGCGCTGCCGGTCCGCCCGTCGCTGAGCGAGGCGGAATTCGGGGTGCTCTCGGAGGCGATCCACGGGCGCTTCGGGGCTGCGGGTCAGGGACCGGTCCAGGCGCTCGCGCTGGCGTGGCGCGAACCGTACGCGGTCGGGTGCCACGCGCTGACCGGGGCGCTGGCGCTGGGGCTGGACGACGCACTGTGCCGCCACAGCTGCGCGCCGTCGCGGCCGTCGCCCTACTTCAATTCCGCGTCGGCGCAGCCGGCGAGCGACCACGGCTTGCGCCCGTCCATGCTGCTGGCCGCCCCGGACGTCGAGGCCGCCATCGCGTTGGTCCGCCGCGGCGTGGCCGCCGACGCCACGCTGGGACGGCGCGGGGCGCCGCCGGTGGTGGCCCACCTGGCCGTCACCGACGACCGGGCGCGCTCGGCGCGGCTGCGGCTGTACCCCCCGAGCGGCCTGTTGCGCCGGGCGGGCGTGCGGGTGCGCGCGGGCGTGCAGCGGCCGCCCGCGCCGGACGACCGGGTGCTGCTCTACCAGACCGGGGCGGTCCGCGTCGAGGGACTGGAGCAGGTGCGCTTCGTGCCGGGTGCGCTGGCTGACCATCTCACCTCGTTCGGTGGCTGGCTGGCAGGCGGGCGCGGGCAGATGAGTGCCCTGGCCTGGATCAAGGCCGGCGCGACCGCCAGCTACGGCACGGTCAGCGAGCCCTGCAATCACCCGCAGAAGTTTCCCCATCCCCAGGTGCTGCTGTTGCACTACCTGCAAGGGTGCACGGCGATCGAGGCGTACTGGAAGAGCGTGGCCTGGCCGCAGCAGGGGTTGTTCATCGGCGAGCCGCTGGCCGCCCCGTTCGCGGCACGTCCCTGAGGTCGCGGCGTGCGGCGGGGCTTCAGCGTCCCCGCCACTGGGTGCGCGTGGCGATCCAGAACTTGCGCAGCGGCGTCAGCGAGATGCGCTGGTGCAGCACCTGGAAGTTCTCGCGCTCGATCTCGCGCAGCAGGGTGCGGTAGATGTTGGCCATCATCAGCCCGGGCTTCTGCGAGCGCCGGTCGGCCTCGGGCAGCAGGCGCAGCGCCTCGTCGTAGCAGGCGTGGGCGCGCTCGGCCTGGAACTTCATCAGCGCGACGAAGCGGTCGCTGTAGCCGCGGTTGAGGATCTCGTGCGCCTTGACGCCGAAGCGTTGCAGCTCGTCGACCGGCAGGTAGATGCGCCCGCGCCGCGCGTCGTCGCCGACGTCGCGGATGATGTTGGTCAGCTGCAGCGCCAGGCCCAGCTTGTGGGCGTACCGGATGGTCGCCTCCTCGGTACGGCCGAAGATCGCCGAGGCCACCTCGCCGACCACGCCGGCGACCAGGTGGCAGTATGTCTGCAGCCCGGCGAAGTCCAGGTAGCGGGTCTGCTCCAGGTCCATCTGGCAGCCGTCGATCACCGCCTGCAGGTGGGCCGGTTCGATGCTGTAGGCCGCGGCGTGCGGCATCAGCGCCTGCATGACCGGATGGCTGGGCTGGCCGGCGAACGATTGCGCCACCTCCTTGCGCCACCACAGCAGCTTGGCCTGCGCGACGCCGGGTTCGCTCACCTCGTCGACGATGTCGTCGATCTCGCGGCAGAACGCGTAGAAGGCCGTGATCGCCGCGCGCCGCGGCGGCGGCAGGAACAGGAAGGCGTAGTAGAAGCTGGACCCGCTGGCGGCTGCCTTGTCCTGCACGTATTGTTCGGGAGTCATCACGCTGTGGTGTCGGTCGTTGAGGCAGGCAGCTGGCGGCCCAGCGCGCGCTGCAGCAGCACGACGCCGTCCCACGCCCCCAGCACGGGCCGCTCGTGCAACGCTGCATAGTTCGAGCGGGCGATTTTCTCAAGAATCCTCAGCGCACCCTGCACGGCCAGGCGCAGCCCGCAGTCGGCCCGCCCCGGCAGCCGCCGCGCCAGCGGCGCGCCCTGTACCAGCAGGCTGCGCGTCCACTCGACCAGTTCGCGCACCATCGCCTGGGTGGCGGGGGTTTCCTGCTGCGCCACCAGCGAGGCGACCGGCACGTGGTGGCGGCGGCACAGGTCCAGCGGCACGTACAGCCGGCCGCGTGCGGTGTCCACGCTGAGGTTGCGCCAGTAGCGGGTCAGCTGCAGCGCGCTGCACAGCGCGTCCGACTGGCGGCGGGCGGCCTCGTCGTCCAGCCCGTGCAGGATCAGCAGCAGCCGGCCGACCGGGTTGGCCACCCGGGCGCAATGGGCCAGCAGCGCGTCCTGGCTGATGTAGCGGTGCGTCGTGACCTCCTGCTCGAAACCGGACAGCAGCTGCTCGAACGGGGCCATGGGCAGCTGGAACTCGCGGCGCAGCCGGCCCAGGGCATCGAACAGCTCCGGCCAGCGGTCCGAGGGCGGGCGATCCGCATAGACGGCGTGCAGGTCCTGGCGGCAGGCCTGCAGGTCGGCCAGCCGGTCCAGGGCCGGGCGCTGGCCGGCCTCGGCCAGGTCCGCGGCGGTGCGCGCGAAGCGGCACACGACGACGACGGCCGGCCTCAAGGGTGGGGGGCAGAGCAGGGCGAACGCGGGAAGACGGGTGAACAACTGATGGGGCACGGGCGGCATTGTCGGTGCTCCAGGGCGGCACCTGCCGCGCCTGCCCTCACGAGCTGCTGCACCGCATCATGGATTTGACAGCGCGCAAGCACCTCTCCTACATTACTGACCAGTCAGTCATTATTTTCCGAGGAAGCCTCCCATGCCCCGTCTGTCCTGGACCTGGGCCGCGCCGGTCGCGCTCGCGCTGGCCGTGTCGGCCTGCTCGCGGCCGGAGCCGGCGCCCGAGCCGGTGCGTGCCGTCCGCACGATGACGATCGCAGACGCTGCCGCCACCGCCTCGCTCGAGTACGCCGCCGAGGTGCGTGCGCGCACCGAGTCGCGCCTGGGGTTCCGGGTGCCGGGGAAGATGGTGCGGCGCACCGTCGAGCTGGGCGACACGGTGCGCAAGGGGCAGCTGCTGGCCGAACTCGACCCGCAGGACCTGCGGCTGAGCCAGGAGGCGGCACAGGCGGCGCTGTCGGCGGCGCGCGCGAGCCTGGAGCAGGCCGAGGCCGACTTCAAGCGATTCAAGGAGCTGCGCGCGCAGAACTTCATCAGCCCGGCCGAGCTGGAGCGGCACGAGACCGCGTTCAAGTCGGCACAGGCCCAGTACCAGCAGGCGTTGGCGCAGGCGAAGGCCCAGGGCAACCAGGCCGCCTATGCGGCGCTGACGGCCGATGCCGCCGGTGTGATCACCGCGGTCGAGGCCGAGCCGGGGATGGTCGTGGCCGCCGGCACGCCGGTGGTCCGGCTGGCGCATGACGGGCCTCGCGACGTGGTGTTCTCGGTGCCCGAGGACAAGATCGAGCTGTTCCGCACGCTGGCGCGCGAGGGCACCGAGTTGCAGGTGCGGCTGTGGAGCGCGCCGGACGAGCTGTTGCCGGCCAGGGTCCGCGAGCTGGCCGCGGCGGCCGACCCGGTGACCCGCACCTACCTGGTCAAGGCCGACATCGGCCGCCCGGACGTCAAGCTGGGTCAGACCGCCACCGTGCAGGTGCGCCTGCCCCGGGTCGAAGGCGTGGCCCGGCTGCCGCTGTCGGCGCTGGTCGAGCACCAGGGCGGCAGCGCGGTGTGGCTGGTCGACACCGGCACGATGACCGTGCAGCTGCAGCCGGTGCGCGTTGCCGGCGCCGAGGGCAACCAGGTGCTGGTGCAGGAGGGGCTCCAGCCCGGCCAGGTGGTGGTGACCGCCGGCGTGCACACGCTCACGCCGGGCCAGAAGGTGCGCCTGTACCGCGACCCCGCGACGGCTTCGTCGTCGGATGCGGCCGCCAACTGACCGCGGGGAGGCAGCGTGAGCGATACCACCGCCAAGGACGTCCCCACCTCGCGTTTCAACATCTCGCGCTGGGCCCTGGAGCACCCGGCGCTGACGCGCTACCTGATGGTGGTGCTGATGCTGCTGGGCGCGGCGGCCTACACCCAGCTGGGGCAGGACGAGGACCCGCCGTTCACGTTCCGCGCGATGGTCGTGCGCGTGTTCTGGCCCGGGGCCACCGCGCAGCAGATGGCCGAGCAGGTCACCGACAAGGTCGAGAAGACGCTGCAGGAGGTGCCGTACGCCGACCGCATCCGCAGCTATTCCAAGCCCGGCGAGACGCTGATCATCTTCGAGCTCAAGGATTCCTCCCCGCCGGGCGAGGTCGCCAACGTCTGGTACCAGGTACGCAAGAAGGTCGGCGACATGCGTGCCACCCTGCCGCAGGGCGTGCTGGGGCCGTTCTTCAACGACGAGTTCGGCGACGTCTACGGCACGATCTACGCGCTGTCGGCCGACGGCTTCAGCTACGAGGAGCTGCGCCAGCACGCCGACCGGGTGCGCCAGCGCCTGCTCAAGGTGCCGGACGTGGCCAAGGTCGAGTTCTTCGGCGTGCAGGACGAGAAGCTCTACGTCGAGGTTTCGCAGCGCCGCCTGGCGCAGATGGGCATCGACTTCAACCAGGTGATCGCCCAGCTCGGCGCGCAGAACGCGGTCGAGGGCGCCGGCGTGCTGCTGGCCGACGGCGACAGCCTGCAGGTGCGCATCGGCGGGCAGTTCGACTCCGAGGCCGACCTGCGCGCGCTGCCGATCCGTGCGGTCAACCCGAACACCGGCGTGGCGAGCACGATCCGCCTGGGCGACATCGCTCAGATCCGGCGCGACTACGTCGACCCGCCCGAGGTCAAGGTGCGCCACCAGGGCCGGGAGGTCATCGCGCTGGGCATCTCGATGGCCAAGGGCGGCGACATCATCGCGCTGGGCGAGCGCCTGCGCGCTGCGGTCGCCGAGATCCAGCAGGAACTGCCGGTCGGCATCGAGATGAGCCAGGTGCAGGACCAGCCGGCGGCGGTGGCCAGCTCGGTGGGCGAGTTCGTGCGCGTGCTGGCCGAGGCGGTGATCGTCGTGCTGGCGGTCAGCTTCGTCAGCCTGGGCCTGCACACCCGGCCGCTGCGCATCGACATCTGGCCCGGGCTGGTGGTGGCGATCGCCATCCCGCTGGTGCTGGCAATCACCTTCATCGTCATGTACTACTGGGGTGTCGGCCTGCACAAGGTGTCGCTGGGCGCGCTGATCATCGCGCTGGGCCTGCTGGTCGACGACGCGATCATCGCGGTCGAGATGATGGTGCGCAAGCTCGAGGAGGGCTACGACAAGATGCGCGCCGCCACCTTCGCCTACGACGTGACCTCGATGCCGATGCTCACCGGCACGCTGATCACCGCCACCGGTTTCCTGCCGATCGGCATGGCCAAGTCCATGGTGGGCGAGTACACCTTCGCGATCTTCGCGGTGACCACCGCGGCGCTGCTGATCTCGTGGGTCGTCTCGGTCTACTTCGTGCCCCACATCGGCGTGCTGCTGCTCAGGACCAAGCCCAAGGTGCAGGGCGAGGCGCACGAGCTGTTCGACACCCCGTTCTACAACCGCTTCCGCGCGGCGGTGAACTGGTGCGTGCAGCACCGCTGGACCACCATCGCGCTGACCGTCGCGGGCGTGGCGCTGGGCGTCGCCGGCATGGGCAAGGTGCAGCAGCAGTTCTTTCCCGATTCGAGCCGGCCGGAGATCCTGGTCGACCTGTGGATGCCCGAGGGCACCAACTTCCGCGCCAGCGAGGACGTCGCCACCCGCTTCGAGGCGCGGATGATGAAGGAGCCGGGCGTGGCCAACGTCACGACCTGGATCGGCAGCGGGGTGCCGCGCTTCTACCTGCCGCTGGACCAGATCTTCCCGCAGTCCAACGTCAGCCAGGCGATCGTGCTGCCGGAGGACCTGGAGCAGCGCGAGGTGCTGCTGCGCCGCCTGCCGGAGATCCTGGCCGAGGAATTCCCCGAGGTGCGCGCGCGCGTCAAGCTGCTGCCCAACGGGCCGCCGGTGCCGTACCCCGTGCAGTTCCGCGTGCTGGGCCCGGACGTGACCGAGCTGCGCAAGTGGGCCGACGAGGCCAAGGCGCTGCTGCGCGCCCACCCGGCCATGCGCCAGGTCAACGACAACTGGAACGAGTCGGTCAAGGTCCTGCGCCTGGAGATCGACCAGGACAAGGCCCGCGCGCTGGGCGTGACCAGCCAGGGCATCGCCCAGACCTCGCGCACCCTGCTGTCGGGCATGACCATCGGCCAGTACCGCGAGGCCGACCGCCTGATCGACATCGTGCTGCGCCAGCCGCAGGACGAGCGCGACGCGATCACCGACCTGGCCAGCGCCTACGTGCCGACCGCCAGCGGCCGCGCCATCCCGCTGACGCAGATCGCGCGCATCACCCACGCCTGGGAGCCGGGCGTGCTGTGGCGCGACAACCGCGACTTCGCGGTCACCGTGCAGGGCGACGTGGTCGAAGGCGTGCAGGGGCCGACGGTCAGCATGGCGCTGTGGCCGAAGATGCAGGAGCTGCAGGCGCGCATGCCGGCCGGCTACCGCATCGAGATGGCCGGCACGGTGGAGGAGAGCAGCAAGGGCCAGGCATCGATCTTCGCCAACGTGCCGCTGATGCTGTTCCTGACCTTCACGCTGCTGATGCTGCAGCTGCAGAGCTTCTCGCGCTCGGTGCTGGTGTTCCTGACCGGGCCCATGGGCATCGTCGGGGTGGCCGCGGCGCTGCTGCTGCTCGGCCGGCCGTTCGGCTTCGTCGCAATGCTGGGCGTCATCGCCCTGATGGGCATGATCATGCGCAACTCGGTGATCCTGGTCGACCAGATCGAGCAGGACCGCCGGCGTGGCGTGCCGACCTGGAACGCCATCGTCGAGTCCGCGGTGCGGCGCTTCCGCCCCATCGTGCTGACCGCGGCGGCGGCGGTGCTGGCGATGATCCCGCTGTCGCGCAGCGTGTTCTGGGGGCCGATGGCGGTGGCCATCATGGGCGGCTTGATCGCCGCGACGGCGCTGACGCTGCTGGCCCTGCCGGCCATGTACGCCGCCTGGTTCCGGGTCCGGCGGCCCGAGGACGAGAAAATCGCGCCGGCTGCCGGCTAAAATAGCAGGTTCGCCGAATTGCCCAGGAGGGGAGCCCAGGCTTCCCTCTTTTGATTTGCGCGGGTGGCGAAATTGGTAGACGCACCAGGTTTAGGTCCTGACGCCAGCGATGGTGTGGGGGTTCGAGTCCCCCCCCGCGCACCACATTCAAACGAGAGAGCTCACCATGGCCGTGACTGTTGAAACCCTCGACAAACTGGAACGCAAGATCACGCTGACGCTGTCGGCGGACGCCATCAAGAATGAGGTGGAGTCCCGCCTGAAGCGGCTTGCCCGCACGGTCAAGGCCGACGGCTTCCGCCCGGGCAAGGTGCCCCTGAGCATCGTCGCCCAGCGCTATGGCTACTCGGTGCAGTACGAGGTCGTGAACGACAAGGTTGGCGAGGCGTTCGCCCAGGCGGCCGCGGAAGCCCAGCTGCGCGTGGCCGGTGCGCCGCGCATCACCGAGAAGGAGGGCGCGCCCGAGGGGCAGCTGGCCTTTGACGCCACGTTCGAGGTCTATCCGGACGTCAAGATCGGCGACCTGTCGACCGCCGAGGTCGAGCGCGTCAGCTCGGAAGTGACCGACGCCGCGATCGACAAGACCCTGGAGATCCTGCGCAAGCAGCGCCGCACCTTCGCCCAGCGCCCGGCCGCCGAGGCCGCGGCCGACGGCGACCGCGTCACGATCGACTTCGAAGGCAAGATCGACGGCGAAGCCTTCGCCGGTGGCAAGGCCGAAAACTTCCAGTTCATCCTCGGCGAAGGCCGCATGCTGGAGGAGTTCGAGAAGGCCGTGCGCGGCATGAAGGCCGGCGAGTCCAAGACCTTCCCGCTGAAGTTCCCGGACGACTACCACGGCAAGGACGTGGCCGGCAAGGAAGCCGACTTCCTGGTCACGCTGAAGAAGGTCGAGCAGCAGCATCTGCCCGAGGTCGACGAAGCCTTCGCCAAGTCGCTGGGCATCGCCGAAGGCACCGTGGAGGCGCTGCGCGCCGACATCAAGAAGAACCTCGAGCGCGAGGTGAAGTTCCGCGTGCTGGCGCGCAACAAGAACGCGGTCATGGAAGCGCTGCTGAAGATCGCCGAGCTGGACCTGCCCAAGGCGCTGGTGCAGAACGAGGTCGACCGCATGGTCGCCGGCGCCCGTGCCGACCTGAAGGCGCGCGGCGTCAAGGACGCCGAGAAGGCCCCGATCCCCGAGGACCTGTTCCGCCCGCAGGCCGAGAAGCGCGTGCGCCTGGGCCTGGTGGTGGCCGAGCTGGTCAAGGCCAACGAGCTGCAGGCCAAGCCCGAGCAGATCAAGGCCCACATCGAGGAGCTGGCCCAGAGCTACGAGAAGCCGCAGGAAGTCGTGCGCTGGTACCTGAGCGACGCCCAGCGCCTAGCCGAGGTCGAGGCGGTGGTGCTGGAAAACAACGTCACCGAGTTCGTGCTGTCCAAGGCCAAGGTGACCGACAAGGTGCTGCCGTTCGACGAGCTGATGGGCGCCTGAGGCGCGCGTCAGCCCCAAGCGAAGGCGCCGGTAGCCCCGGCGCCTTCGTTTTTATCGGGCTATGCTTGTCAATCCATAATCCATCCCCAGATTCGTGCAGATCGACCGGAAGGAATCCATGAGCGCACTGGACACTCAGAACCTGGGCATGGTGCCCATCGTCATCGAACAATCGGGCCGCGGCGAGCGTGCCTACGACATCTACAGCCGGCTGCTGCGCGAGCGCGTGGTGTTCCTGGTGGGTCCGGTCAACGACCAGACCGCCAACCTGGTCGTGGCGCAGCTGCTGTTCCTGGAAAGCGAGAACCCGGACAAGGACATCTCGCTGTACATCAACTCGCCGGGCGGCTCGGTGAGCGCGGGCATGTCGATCTTCGACACCATGCAGTTCATCAAGCCGGACGTCTCGACGCTGTGCCTGGGCATGGCCGCGAGCATGGGCGCCTTCCTGCTGGCTGCCGGCGCCAAGGGCAAGCGCTATGCGCTGCCGAACTCGCGCATCATGATCCACCAGCCGCTGGGCGGCGCCCAGGGCCAGGCCACCGACATCGAGATCCAGGCCCGGGAGATCCTGAAGCTGCGCGAGAACCTGAACCGCATCCTGTCCGAGCGCACCGGCCAGCCGCTGGAGAAGATCCAGAACGACACCGAGCGCGACTTTTTCATGTCGCCTGACGAAGCCCGCACCTACGGCCTGATCGACCAGGTGCTGGAGAAGCGCGCCTGACCCTGCCGGACGGCGGGTCATTCCTGGCGCCAGGCCGCAGATACCGTGCGGTATTTGGTGGGCGAAAACAGGACGCGCAGCGGGGCCTTTTTCCTGATCCGGGCCCCGTTTTCATTTGACTTATCATCCTCCTCAGAACCCCAGCTTTCCTGCACGCCATGCCCGAGAAAAAAGGCTCTTCCAGCGAGAAAGTCCTGTACTGCTCCTTCTGCGGCAAGAGCCAGCACGAGGTGAAGAAGCTCATTGCCGGCCCGTCGGTGTTCATCTGCGACGAGTGCATCGACCTGTGCAATGACATCATCCGTGACGAGGCGCCCGCCGAGGGGGGCGACACCAAGTCCGGCCGCGGCGACCTGCCCGTGCCGTCCGAGATCAAGGCCATCCTCGACCAGTACGTGATCGGGCAGGATGCGGCCAAGCGCATCCTCTCGGTGGCGGTCTACAACCACTACAAGCGCCTCAAGCACATGTCCGGCGGCTCGCGCAAGGACGACGTCGAGCTGGCCAAGAGCAACATCCTGCTGATCGGCCCGACCGGCTCCGGCAAGACGCTGCTGGCGCAGACGCTGGCGCGCCTGCTGAACGTGCCGTTCGTGATCGCCGACGCGACCACGCTGACCGAAGCCGGCTACGTCGGCGAGGACGTCGAGAACATCATCCAGAAACTGCTGCAGAACTGCAATTACGACGTCGAGAAGGCGCAGCGCGGCATCGTCTACATCGACGAGATCGACAAGATCAGCCGCAAGGCCGACAACCCGTCGATCACCCGTGACGTCTCCGGCGAAGGCGTGCAGCAGGCGCTGCTCAAGCTCATCGAGGGCACGATGGCCTCGGTGCCGCCGCAGGGCGGGCGCAAGCACCCGAACCAGGACTTCCTGCAGATCGACACGACCAACATCCTGTTCATCTGCGGCGGCGCGTTCGACGGGCTGGAGAAGGTGATCCAGAACCGCTCCGAGAAGTCCGGCATCGGCTTCGGCGCGACCGTCAAGAGCAAGAGCGAGCGCAAGGTCAGCGAGATCTTCCGCGAGGTCGAGCCGGAGGACCTGATCAAGTTCGGCCTGATCCCCGAGCTGGTCGGGCGCCTGCCGGTCGTCGCGACCCTGGGCGAGCTGACCGAGGACGCGCTGGTGCGCATCCTGACCGAACCGAAGAACGCCCTGGTGAAGCAGTACCAGAAGCTGTTCTCGATGGACGGGGTCGAGCTGGAAATCCGCCCGTCGGCGCTGGCGTCGATCGCGCGCAAGGCCCTGCAGCGCAAGACCGGCGCGCGCGGCCTGCGCTCCATTCTGGAGCAGGCGCTGATCGACACGATGTTCGAGCTGCCGACGCTGGACGGCGTTCAGAAAGTGGTGGTGGACGAACACACCATCGAGGAAAACACCAAACCCCTGCTCGTGTATCGCGAGCAGGCCAAGGCGAGCGCGTGAGGCGCAGCGGACACCGCTGCAGGCCGAATCGACTGGTCTTGTCTTGTAAAGAATCGCTCAAGCCTCACATGGGGCTTGAGAAAGAGAGGTAGCGATGTCTGGACATCCCGTTTTGCCCCCCGATCCCATCGAACTGCCGCTGCTGCCGCTGCGCGACGTGGTGGTGTTCCCGCACATGGTGATCCCGCTGTTCGTGGGGCGTCCCAAGTCCATCAAGGCCCTGGAGTCGGCCATGGAGGCCGGGCGCCAGATCATGCTGGTCGCCCAGAAGGCCGCCGGCAAGGACGAACCCAAGGCCGACGACATGTTCCCGGTGGGATGCATTTCCAGCATCCTGCAGATGCTCAAGCTGCCCGACGGCACCGTGAAGGTGCTGGTCGAGGGGCTGCAGCGGGCCAACACCGTACGCATCGAGGACAACGGCGAGCACTTCGTCGCCGAGGTCCGCCCGGTGCCGCCCGGCCTGGAAACCTCGCCCGAGATCGAGGCGCTGCGCCGTGCCGTCACGCAGCAGTTCGACCAGTACGTCAAGCTGAACAAGAAGATCCCGCCGGAGATCCTCACCTCCATCGCGGGCATCGACGATGCCGGCCGGCTGGCCGACACCATCGCCGCGCACCTGCCGCTCAAGCTGGAGCACAAGCAGGCCATCCTCGACCTGTTCCCGGTCGCCGAGCGCCTGGAGCGCCTGCTCGAGCAGCTCGAGCACGAGGTCGACATCCTGCAGGTGGAAAAGCGCATCCGCGGCCGCGTCAAGCGCCAGATGGAAAAGAGCCAGCGCGAGTACTACCTGAACGAGCAGGTCAAGGCCATCCAGAAGGAACTCGGCGAGGGCGAGGAGGGCGCCGACCTCGAGGAACTCGAGAAGCGCATCAAGGCCGCCCGCATGCCCAAGGAAGCGCGCAAGAAGGCCGAGAGCGAGCTCAAGAAGCTCAAGCTGATGTCGCCCATGTCCGCCGAGGCGACGGTGGTGCGCAACTACATCGACACCCTGGTCAACCTGCCCTGGAGCAAGAAGACCAAGATCAAGCACGACCTGGGCTTCGCCGAGCAGGTGCTCAACGAGGACCACTACGGCCTGGAGAAGGTCAAGGAACGCATCCTCGAGTACCTCGCGGTGCAGCAGCGCGTCGAGAAGGTCAAGGCGCCGATCCTGTGCCTGGTCGGCCCGCCGGGCGTGGGCAAGACCTCGCTGGGGCAGTCGATCGCACGCGCCACCGGCCGCAAGTTCGTGCGCATGGCCCTGGGCGGCGTGCGCGACGAGGCCGAGATCCGTGGCCACCGCCGCACCTACATCGGCTCCATGCCGGGCAAGGTGCTGCAGAGCCTGGCCAAGGTCGGCACGCGCAATCCGCTGTTCCTGCTGGACGAGATCGACAAGCTGGGCATGGATTTCCGCGGCGACCCCTCGTCGGCGCTGCTGGAAGTGCTCGACCCCGAGCAGAACCACACCTTCAGCGACCACTACGTCGAGGTGGACTTCGACCTGTCCGACGTGATGTTTGTCGCCACGTCGAACTCGCTGAACATTCCGCCGGCGCTGCTGGACCGCATGGAAGTGATCCGTCTGTCGGGCTACACCGAGGACGAGAAGCTCAACATCGCCCAGCGCTACCTGCTGCCCAAGCAGATGAAGAACAACGGCGTGAAGGAGGACGAGCTCGAGGTGCGCGAGGACGCGATCCTCGGGATCATCCGCTACTACACCCGTGAGGCCGGCGTGCGTTCGCTGGAGCGCGAGATCTCCAAGATCTGCCGCAAGGTGGTCAAGGGCCTGACCCTCAAGAAATACGAGGGCAAGGTCGTGGTCACCGAAGAGAACCTCAACGAGTTCCTTGGCGTGCGCCGCTACCAGTACGGCCGTGCCGAGAAGGAGAACCAGGTCGGCCAGGTGGTCGGTCTGGCATGGACCGAGGTGGGCGGCGACCTGCTGACCATCGAGGCGGCGGTGATGCCCGGCAAGGGCAACATCATCCGCACCGGCCAGCTGGGCGACGTGATGAAGGAGTCGGTCGAGGCGGCCCGTTCCGTGGTGCGCAGCCGTGCCCGTCGCCTGGGCATCAAGGACGAGATGTTCGAGAAGCGCGACATCCACATCCACGTGCCCGACGGCGCGACGCCCAAGGATGGTCCGAGCGCGGGCATCGCGATGACCACGGCCTTCGTCTCGGCGCTGACCGGCATCCCGGTGCGTGCCGACGTGGCGATGACCGGCGAGATCACGCTGCGTGGCGAGGTCACGGCCATCGGCGGCCTGAAGGAGAAGCTGCTCGCGGCGCACCGTGGCGGCATCAAGACGGTGCTGATCCCCGAGGAGAACGTCAAGGACCTGCAGGAGATCCCCGAGAACGTGAAGAGCCAGCTCGAGATCGTTCCGGTCAAGTGGATCGACAAGGTGCTCGAGATCGCCCTCGAGTCCACGCCGACGCCGCTGCCCGACGAGGAGCCGGCGAAGGTCGAGGCTGCCACCAAGGACGGCGCGGCCGAGGTCGCGGGCGAGGTGCTCAAGCACTGATCGGAAATTTTCGGCAACCCTCTTGCACGACGCAGGAAAACTGTCGTAGAATACGAGCTTCAGCGCAACGCTGATGGTCTTCGAAAGAAGGCGTCGGCCGAGGGTTGAAGCCCATGCGGGAATAGCTCAGTTGGTAGAGCGCAACCTTGCCAAGGTTGAGGTCGCGAGTTCGAGACTCGTTTCCCGCTCCAGATGCTGAAGGGAAGCTTCTTCAAACAAGCAGCTTCCCTTTTTCATTGGTACCATCTCGGTCCGTTGTCGCCGCGAGGCAACGGCCCTCCCCAAGGCGGGGTAGCAAAGTGGTTATGCAGCGGCCTGCAAAGCCGTTTACGCCGGTTCGATTCCGGCCTCCGCCTCCAACCCTTGCGGGAGCCAAGAGACACGCACGCGGGAGTAGCTCAGTTGGTAGAGCGCAACCTTGCCAAGGTTGAGGTCGCGAGTTCGAGACTCGTCTCCCGCTCCAGATCCTGAAGGGAAGCTGCCCGGCCGGCAGCTTCCCTTTTTCGTTGGTACCATCACGTTCCGGTTGCCCGCGGCGGGCGACCATCCTCTTCCCCTGGGCGGGGTAGCAAAGTGGTTATGCAGCGGCCTGCAAAGCCGTCCACGCCGGTTCGATTCCGGCCTCCGCCTCCATCTCTCTTTCGTGTTCTCTCTGCTGGCCCGCAGGCATCGTGTGCCAGGCGGGCATCCGCTGCGCGAGCAGCGTCGCGAAGCACTTTGTAGCGGCGCCCCGGGGCACGCTTCGATATCCTTGCGCGCGATTCGTGCGCCTGGTTGCCTATGGATGCGAAGCTGCTCGAGCCGATCTGCGAAGACCGCCCGTGTGGTGAAGACCTGTCGTTTTCGTCCGAGTTCGACACGATCCGCGAGTTGCGACGTGAGGACGACCCGACGCTGGAGCAGGGGGCCTGGGTCACCCCGCTGAAGGTCGCCGACTGGAAAGCAGCCGAAGCCATGTGTGCGGACCTGCTGCGGACCCGCACCAAGGACCTGCGACTGGCCGCCTGGTGGTGCGACGCTGCGGCGCGCAACCGGGGCTTTGCCGGGCTGGCCGAAGGCCTGGAGCTGTGCACCCGGCTGTGCGAGCGCTACTGGGCCGGATTGCATCCGCTCGCCGAGGACGGCGATGTCGAGCAGCGCATCGGCAACCTCGGCTGGCTGCTGCAGCGCTTGCGCGTGCTGGTGCAGCTGCTGCCGGTCACCCGGTCGCCCGACGGGAGCCTCACGCTCGCCGACCTGGCGGCGGCGCGGGCCCTGCAGGCGCAGATCGACAGGAACCCCGAGGATGCCGAACGGCTGGCAGAGAACCGGGTCACGCTCGAGCGGTTCATGAAGTCGCTGCGCGACACGGCCCCGGCGCATCTGCAGCAGACGCTGGACGCGGCCCGGCGTTGCGAAGCCGCCCTGCAGGACCTGCAACGCACGCTCGATGGGCTGTTGGGCGATGAAGGGCCCGGTTTTTCGGCGGCACGAGATGCCCTTGCTGCCGCGGTCCACGAGATCGAGCGCCTCGCGCGCGAAACGGGCATGCTTGCGGCCGGCCCGGCAAGCGAGGGGCCGACGTCGCCGGCGCCCGACGGCCCGCCGGCTTCCGTCGCCGTGGCCGCAGCTGCGGCACATCCCGTCGACGAAGGTCCGATCCGCACGCGTACGCAGGCCCTGGCGAGGCTGCGCGAGGTGGCCGAGTTCTTCCGCCGTACCGAGCCCCACAGCCCGGTGGCCTATCTGGCGGCCAAGGCCGCAAGCTGGGGCGAGATGCCGCTGCATGTGTGGCTACGCTCGGTGCTCAAGGATCCCGGTGCGCTGGCGCACCTGGAGGAACTGCTCGGCGTGGAGGCGGCAGGACCCGAATCGGCTGGCTGACCGGCGGGGGCGCGTGGCGCGCGGCCGGGCAGGCGCATCACGGGAGGTGGCGCCCCGTGCTTGCGGGGGTGGCAACCTCTACTGGCTGATCCGGAACTCGATGCGGCGGTTGCGCGCCCGGCCCTCGGGGGTCTGGTTGCTCGCGATGGGGCGGTCCGGGCCGGCGCCCGAAACGCCGATGCGCGAGGGCGTGATGCCCTTGCTGACCAGGTAGTTCTTGACGGCATCGGCGCGTGCGAACGACAGGGCAATGTTGGCGTCCCGCGCCCCCAGCGAGTCGGTGTGGCCGATGACCTCGATCTGGCGAGCCGACAACCGCACCAGCGTCGGCAGCAACTCGTCGAGGATGCGCT
Source organism: Caldimonas thermodepolymerans (assembly GCF_015476235.1). Lineage (NCBI taxonomy): Bacteria > Pseudomonadati > Pseudomonadota > Betaproteobacteria > Burkholderiales > Sphaerotilaceae > Caldimonas > Caldimonas thermodepolymerans. The sequence continues at coordinate 2,339,181 of NZ_CP064338.1, read as the reverse complement.
GGCCTTGCGGGGTGATCACCGAGCTGCCGGGCTCGAATTCGATGATCCGGTTGCGCAGCACCTCGTCGATCAGGGGCTGCTCGCTTGCCACCACGCGCAGGGCGTTGCGTATCGTGTAGGTCGGGTTGAGCCGGGTGGCCATCGCACTGGCCACTTGTTGTCGCAAGGCCTCATTGGCCACTTCGCCCTTGAGGTGGACCTGGTTGCCCTGGATCGTCAGCTCACCGCGGCTGACGCGCTGGAGGTCGGGAACCAGCATCTGCTGCACATAGCCTGCCCAGTTCGGCGGGGCGACGACGCTGCCGACCGTGATCTGGTCCACCACGCGGTCCCGCCCATACAGCTCGTGCAGGCGCATGAGCACCGAGGCGCGCGTGGCTTCGTCCGGCACGGTACCGGTGACGACCACCTGGTTCGGGTGGGGCTGGGCGGGCAGCACGGTCGCAGGGGCGACCTGGGCCAGTGCCGGCAGGGCCGGCAGCAGCAGGGCGGACATCGCCAGTTCGGCGAGGCGGCCGCGCATCGGTTCATTCGCCGAGAAAGGCTTCCCGGAACGTCTCCACCGACTGGCGCAGCGACAGCTGCGGTTCGCGCAGGTAGCACGAGAGTTTCTTGACGCCATAGTCCTCGTCCACATGGTCCTCGACCCACTGGCTGCGGGAGAAGTCGACATGCTCATGGTGGCCCGCCTGCGCATCGAGTACTGCGCGCAGCGTGCGGGGAGACGCGCCATGAAAGCCCACCACCAGCGACGGCCGTCCCTGCCGCCGGGTGATGAAGACCGCGAGTTCGCAGTCACTGCGCCGCAGGAAGCGGCTGACCAGATCCAGCCACAGCGTTGCGATGAAAGGCCGGTACAGCGGATCGCGGGTGAGCGGCAGCACCAGCCCCTTGTCGAGCCGCGAGCACCCTTGCTGCAGTACCGGCTGCAGCAGCATGCCCAGGGCCAGGAGGGTCTGCCGCATCGAGACGCGATGGCCGGACTGCTCGAGCATCTGTTCCAGGCTGGCCAGCGTCTGCATCTCGAGGAAGTCGACGAAGTTGGCCTCGTAGGCGCCGGCGGTGATTTCCAGGTCGACGCTGGTGTGGCTCAACTGCTGCTGGACTTCGGACAGGTGGCTGGCCTGGTGCGCCAGGCGGGCGGTGTTCTCGAAGCGGGTCCACAGGCGCGTCAGCGCCAGCGGGCTGCGCGCCATGAAGGCCAGCGGCTGGGCCACCTCGAACGAGCCGGCCGTGAGGAAGGGAAAGCGCCGCCCCGAGCTGTCCTGGCTCGGGATCAGGTGCCCGGCCAGTCCGACCGTGCTGCGCGAGCCAAGAAAGGCGAACTGCACCGGCGGTGCCGCGTCGTAGACCAGCTTCCAGCGCGGATCGGTGGCCATCAGCTCCACGGTCTGTGACAGCCACTGGTCGAGCGTGTGGATGAGGGTGGCGTGGTTCGCGCTGCGGATGAAGTCGCCGCGCGACGGCACCTTGCCGAAGTAGACGAGGTTCACGGGCACTGTGAGCGGACTCATGACGCGGTGGACACGATGGAAGACGCCGGCCGGGACGCGGCCGGTGCGGCGGGCGGATCGCCGGCGATGACGCTGGGCAGGACGGCACCGCGCAATGCGGCGCCGGAGGCTGTGTGGTGGGTGGGCGCGGCGGGCGACGAGGCCGGTGTGCTGATGATGCGCAGCTGCACGGCCACGCTGAGGTCACCCTGCGTCCACCGGAGCTCGTGCAGGCCGTTTGGCAGCTTGCGCTTCTCGGCGCTGTGGACCATCTTTTCCAGTCCGAAACGTCCCGGGAAGTTGATGAACTCGACGGTGCGTCCGTCGAAGCGCACGCCCGTGATGCGAACGCCGGGCGTGCCCTGCGCGGCAGGCCAGACGAAATGGGTCCAGCTGGCAGCGGTGTTGCGGTAGCGCATGAGCTGGCCGTCGATCTCGACCGTGTATTCGGTCAGTCCCGGCGCCGGCTGCGGCAGCAACTGGAACACGGTCTGCGGCTCGGCTGCGGCGGTGCTGCCCGCCGGCGCGCTGGCCCCGGCCAGCGGTGCCACCCAGCTGGCGAACTGCAGCGTGAACTCGGGCCGCAGGCGCACGCCCATGTCGGCCCAGGTGCGCGGCGTCAGCGTGTCGCCGCGGCGTGTGACGAGCGGGCCCAGGGTCTGTTCGGAGAACTTCGCGATCGCGCCTTCGGGACCGAAGATCTTGGCGATGTCCGCTGGCGTGGCCTCGATGCGGGCGTCGCGCGAGAACGGGTACTTTCCTGCCAGCGTGCGCTGGAAGGGCTCGTAGACCTGGGCGTGCCAGACCCGGTTCAGCTCGCCCTCGGCGGGCGGGATGATGGCAGCATAGGCCTGCATCAGCGGGCGCACCAGCAGCGGACGCAGGGTGGCCTTGGCAGTGTCGCTCATGCCGACGAGCATCTGCTCGTCGACCAGGCGCAAGGCCTCGGCCAGTTCGGAGTCGCCGCCGGCCAGCGTTTGCTGCATCAGCTCGCGGCTGGACGGGCCGGTGTCGCCCTGCTGCTTCATCCGGTTGAAGCGGCTGCGCACCTTGCCTAGCGCGTCCAGGTACTGCCGCATCAGGGGCGGCGTGTTGTCGCGGGGGGCCATGAGGCGCGCCAGACCGGCGAACTCCTTGCCGATCGGCCCCATCGGGATCTCGGCCCTTCCGGCCTGCAGGTCGACCTCGACCTGCACGCGCGGCGGTGCCTGGCGCAGGAGGGTCTGCTTGAACCAGGCAACGAAACCCCGCTGCGTGCGCTCGAGGCGTTCATTGAGCAACGAGGGGTTGTCCCAGGAGGTCTCCTCGTGCAGCGTCTGCATCAGGCGCCCGATCGGGGAGACGGCCGGGTCGCCCAGGCGGTTCATCCGTGCCACCGCGACGTCGAAGCTGCCGAACTCCCGCACGCTGATGCCCTGCATGAACCGCTGCCATTCGCGCACGTACTCGGTCTTGTACATCGTGACCAGGGCCTCCTGGATCTGCTCGGGGCTGCCTTCCAGCGTCAGGTCGTCGTGCAGCGTGCTCTTGAGCACCCAGTCGTCGCTTTGCAGCTCCTTGTGGGCGGCCTCGCGGATCGCGTCCTTGACGTAGCCGTCCCAGGCGGCACGGGTGAACGTGCCCGGGATGGCATGGCTGCCGGCCACGATCTCCTGGTCCTGCTCGCCGACGATGCGCGCGACGGTCACCGGGGCGAAGCGGGTGGCGGCACGCGCCTTGATCTCGGCATAGACGCGCTCGCGCGCAGGCATGCCCCTGACGACGCGGCGCAGGGTGTCGCGGGTCTGGTCCAGCAGCGCGAGGTTGTTGGGCACCTGCGGGAACTCGGGATCGGCCAGCTGGGTGATCGTGAACGCGATCAAGTTCTCGGCACTGCGGATCATCTGTTCGCGTGGCATCGCGCCGCGGTTCATCTCCAGCCAGCCGCGCCAGAAGCGCGCGAACTGGTCGCTCAGGTGTCCTGGCTCCGCCCGGCGGCGGTCGGCCAGCATCACGTAGGTCTTCAGCGCGTTGTAGGCGTCGGTGACGTTGCTCGCCGATGCCGCCGTGTAGGGGGTGGGGGCTTCGGCGCGCGCAGCCACGGTTACCGGGCCCGGCGCCGGCACCTGGTCGGCCGGCAGGGGGACCAGCTGGTCGGCGTTTGCGTTGACCTTCGCCAGGTAGCTTTCGATGCTGCGCGCCACCGGTTGCAGCAGCAGATCCCGGATGCCCGCAAAGAACTCCCGACGCAGCTGCGCCTCGATGTGCTCGCCCTGGTACAACCCCAGGCTCAGCGACCACGGCCGGTTGCTGCGATAGGCCTGCAGCTGCGCGAGGCGGTCGCGCAGCACGTCGAGCGCTTCCAGTCGGGACTGCAGGTCGGTCCGGTCGGCCTGGAGGCGCACGACCTGCTCGAGATCGGCCCGGACATGGTCGACCAGCTGCCGGTTGCCGATGTAGGACCAGGCCCAGGCCGACAGGGCGAGGCCCAGTGCGGTGGCGCAGCCGAAGAAGGCGGCGTAGCGCCAGTGCAGCTTGCGCCGGCTGGTGTACTGGCGCACCAGCTGCCGGTCGGCGAAGATGACTCGCGAGAACAGGTCCTTGAGGAAGAAGCCGCTGTCCGAGTAGACCGCCGCCGTGGTGGCGTCGTGCAGCTGGAGTCCGAAGCGTTGCGCGACGCGTTCGCTGGAGCGGCTGCTCGCCGTGCCCTGCTGCACTGCGCTGGTGAAGTAGAAGCCCCGGAAGATGGGGCGGAACTGGTAGGGGTTGTCCTCGAACAGCGTGGCGACGAAGGTCCGCAGCACGGGCTTGAGCGAGGCGAACTCGAGCGGGAAGGTCAGTACGCCCGGCGGCAGGCGCTCGCCACGGTGCAGCGAGAGGCGCGCGATCGACCCGGCCTTGAGGCCCTCGTAGAGCTCGTCGAAGTGGCGCTCGAACGCGGCGACGGCATCGACCTTGCCGTCCGCGTCGTAGGGCAGCGTCGCGCCCCAGACGCGGTCGCGTTCGGCGCGGTCACGGTCCTCGAAGAACTCGACGAACCCGCTGATCAGGTCAGCCTTGGTGAAGACGACGTAGACCGGTGCGTGCACCTCCAGCCGCTCGGTCAGTTCCTGCACCCGCTGGCGCAGCTGTCGCGCGAGCTGGATCGCGAGCTCGGGTCTGCTGCCCGACAGTTCCGCAATGCTGGCGGCGATGACGATGCCATTGATCGGCGCCTTGGGGCGGTGCTTCTTCAGCAGCGCCAGGAAGCCGTGCCATTCCTCCCGGTCCTCCTCGTGGACCGCGTAGCGGCCGGCAGTGTCGAGCAGGATGCCTTCGGTGGTGAAGAACCAGTCGCAGTGGCGGGTCCCGCCGATGCCCTGGATGATCGCGCTGCCGTTGTCGGCGAACGGGAACTGCAGGCCGGAACGGACGATGGCCGAACTCTTGCCGGCGGCCGGGTTGCCGATCGCGATGTACCAGGGCAGCTCGTACAGCGCCGCCGTGCCGGAGGTCTGGCCCAGCCTCGAGGTCTTGATCGTCCTGACGGCCTCGAGCATGCGCCGGCGCAAGGCCTCGACCTCGCCGCGTTGTCGGGCCGGTGCGGCCTTCACCGCCTGGTCGGCCTGGTCGCGCAACGCATGCTCGAGGGCCTGTGCCGCCCGCCGGGCACGCTGCCGCTGCACGAAGCGCACGACCAGCCAGGCGAGCAAGGCCAACCCCAGCGCGGCGAACGCCCAGTACAGCGCCAGCTCAAGGGTGCGGGCACCCAGGAGCACCACGGCAGCCAGCGCAGCGAGGCCGATGAGCCCGAGGGTCCGGGGATCCAGCAGCAGATCTCGCAGTCGTTGCATGGTCAGGCAGAAGGGGCAGGGGACGTGGCGTCGGTCATGCCGTCGCCGCGATGGTCGGCGGGGACACGACGACGGCCAGTCGGTCGCGGGGATGCAATGCCGTCATCACGAGCGCGGGGCCGGTCTCGGACAGCGCCTGCGCGGCGCCCAGGACCAGGCTGCACAGGCCGCCCGCGACACCGGTGTCGCCGCAGGCCAGTCCAAGCCGTACGCACTGCTCGGCCACGTCGAGCGTCGGGCACAGCTGCATCACGGTCTCCATCACTTCAGTGGTGCAGGAGTGCCGCAGGTCCGCATCGGTGACGATGCCGGCCCAGTGGTCGGGCGTCAGGCCGGTGCGCGCCACGGCCTCGCGGGCGGTGTCGAGCAACGTGCCGCTGTCGACGCGACCGGTCGTGCCGGCCGGCTCGCTGCGTTGCCGCATCGCCATGCGATGCACGCGTGCGCCGGATGCCGTCGGGGACGTGCGATCGTCCGGGCGGTTCCCCGGCACGAACAGCGCAACCGCCGCCCCCTCGCCGGGGACGACGCCTTGGGGGTTGCGGGTCGTGTGCAACCGACCCTGCCGCGCGAGTGTCCGTACACGCTGCTCGTCGAGCAGGCTGTCGCAGGCGAGCGCCAGCAGCGGCCCGGGTCGTCCCGCTTCATGCCAGCTGGCGATCTGCCGGTCGATGCGCAGCAACAAGGGGGTGGGGCCTTCCACCGGTTCGACGATGAGCGGCCATCCTGCGGTGGACAAGGAGGCTTCCTCCAGCATCCGGGCCAGCCAGCTTTGTGCAAGGGCCTGCTCGAACTCGGTCCACGTGGCGGGCATCCCCCAGTACAGCGTGCAGGTCGGAACCACTTCGCGATCGTCGCCGGCAGGGTGGGGCCCCAGGCCGCACGCCGGCAGGCGCTGTGCGACGGTCTCGAGCACTTCGGCCAGCGGCCCCGAGAGCAGGGCCAACGCGCGCAGCAGCGCGTCCGACGGTTGCCGTCCTTGCCAGCCCACCTGCCGGAAGACCAGGGCCGCCTGCAGGTCCTGCAGCACGGCGCGGACCGGTTCGATGTCGAGGTTCCGGTCCCGGGCGGTCAGCAGCGGAAAACCCTCATCGTCGCGCAGCACCTCGTCCGGTTCGGGCAGCGTCGTGCCTGCAGCGAGCGTCGCGAGCGCGCTGCAAGCGTCGCGGCCGACGGGCAGTTGCAGGCTGGCAGCGAGCAGCAGGGCGGACGCCGCAGGTGCATGGGTCTCCGCGGCCTCCGGGGTGGCCGACGCCGCAGCCGGTGCCGTGGCCGTGGCAGGCGCATGGCGGCGCACACGCAGGCGCATGGCGGCGAGCACCACTGCGAACAGCAGCAGCGGCAGCGCCAGCAGGTACAGCACCACGTCCTGCGTGGCGACCGCATGCGCCGTGACCCGCCAGCGCCAGAGTGTCACGGCCCAGACGACGACCGTGATCACTGCCAGCAAGCCCGTGAGCTTCAGCAGCCTTGCCACCTTCCTCGCTCCGTGGCGTCAGAGGTCGGTGCTCGTGAGCTGGCTGGCGATCAGCGTGGCGCCGCAGGCGGTCCTGTCGCCATGGCGCGCGGCCGGTTGGCCGTCGATCAGCATGGTCGGGTCGCCGGTGACGATCACGGTGGTGCGTCCGTGCCCCTTCTTCGGGCAGGTCACCTTGTCGCCGACACGGGCGATGCGCCTGCCGTGCGTGTCCGTCGTGCCGGAGGCTTCGATGACCTTGCCACCGTGGCTGGTGACATCGCCAAGGACGATGAACGGTCTTGCCATGATGTCCCTCCCTGAACGGTTTTTTTGTGGGCGCGAGTCTAGCGAGACAACGGGTGTATCGGCTACTGCTTGTTTTCGGGGGGCGGGCCCGGATGGCGCAGCTCGACGTGGCCCAGGTCGCGCAGGCGCCAGCGGCCGCCCCAGGTGAGTCCGAGCGACTCGGCCACTTCGCCGTAAAGCTGGTAGCCGCGCAGTGCCCAGGGGTCCTGTTCACTGATGACGACGCGTCCGTCGCGCAGGAACGCGATGTCCGCGGCGAGTCCGTACTGGTGGTAGCTCTGGAACGGTCCGGCGTGCGTCACGTGCGGCCCCATGGCCTGCAGCATGGCCTGCCGTTCCGGGCTGCGATAGCCTTCGAGGAGCACCATCGGGTAGCCGTGCTGCTCCTGCATGATCCGGAACACCAGCAACAGCCGTTGCCGGAACTCCGGGTCGAGGCGTTCCCACTCGCGATCCGCGCCGGACAGCAGTGGGCGGGTCAGCTCGAGCTCCGGCGAGGTGAACACGTCCGGAGGCACCGCCGGCGGAGGCACGAGCTGTTCTCCTTGCAGCAGCCTGGCGACCAGTGAGCCGCTGTCTGCCGGCGCTTCGCGGTAGCCGTCCAGCACGTGATGGTCACGCAGCAGGCAGACCACTGCGGGGGGCAGCACGATCAGGGCGAGGACGGCCCCACAGGCACTGCGGCGCCGTCGCAGCCAGGAGCAGCAGCGGCGCACCCCGTCGCGCAAGGCCCCGAAGACACTCCGGCAGCGTTGCCGCCCCGGCGCGTGACCGTCGGTCAGCGACCGCCGCCGTCCGTCTGCGAGCCCGGTCACCAAGGTCGCCATCCACGCCCGCGGCGCGGGCAGGAACACCACGGCGAGGACCAGGCAGGTTCCCAGGAAGCCGGAGGCCAGGATCAGCAGTGGCAGCGTCATCGTGTAACCAAGGTTTTCGTTGCTGCGCCTGCGGGGGGCCGCTTTATAGAATCCCCCCCGGGCTCGTCAGAGGGTGCTCATCGCAGCACGCATACGAGGGAGGAAGTGGCTTGAACCACGACACGACAGGTGCAAAGCACCGGCCGTCCCTGTTTGCCGACCCGCGCAGCGCAGGCGACGACATCGAGGAGCGCGACCACGGTCCTGTCAGCATCCTCTCGTGCATCGAAGCCCCACCGTGTTCCTCGCGCTTGCGTTCCCGCGGGGCCGGGGCCAGGCGTCGCCGCGCGATGCGCCTGCTGTGGCCCATGGTGTTGACGGCTGTTACGGCAGCCCTGGTCGGGTGGCTTCCGAACCGGCAGGATGGGATGGAACTCGGTGCGGATGCGGCGCAGCAGGGGACACCTGCACCCGGTTCGCATGCGCCGGCACCGGACACGTGGACCCAGGGCGACACGGGGGACCACAAAGTCGCGGTGATCGAGATGGCCGCCGGGCCGGCGGCCACCCGCGACGTGTCGCCGGGCATGCCCGGTTCGGCCATAGGTACGGACGGGATCTCCGGCGCACGCGGCGACGAACGCACCGGGGCTGCGGCACCGGATGCGGAAGATGGAATGGTCACCCCCGCGGCGGTTGCGGACAGCCTGGCCCAGGCGACGCCAACCCAGCGTCGCGCCTCGGCGCATCCGGCTGCGCGGCCCGCCAAAGCTGCGTCGCCACGCGACCCGGACGTCGACCTGCTCGAAGCGCTGGTCTCGCACGTGGCTGGCTCAGGTCGCGATCGGGCCGCGCCCGCGCCGACACCGCGCCTTGCGGCACCACCCGACGCCGGGCCGGCGCGCGACGTCGTGTTGCAGCAGGATCCGCCGTTGCCCACCGGCGAGCTGGTGCAGCGCTGCATGCAACTGGGCGGGCTGGAAGCCCGGCTGTGCCGGGCACGGATCTGTTCCGGATTGTGGGGGCGCGACCCTGCCTGTCCGGCATCCTCGCATGCCGATGCGGAGGTGCGTCCCTGATCCCATCCGGTCGGACCGCAGGCCGGTTCGACGACGCAGGACGGGCGGTGGCAGCGAGCCTGGCCGAGCGCGCTCATGGCGGACTCACGGCAACGTGATCGTCAGGTGCGCGGATTGCGGAGGCAGTCGGACTAGTTGCTGGTAGCCAGCCAGCTGGCTTCTGGTCGAGTGATCGAGCGACCAGCGCAGACCGAGGAAGGCCGCGAGCCCGAGCAGTGCGAACACGCCACCCATGACCCAGAGGGGCACTTCGTTCTTCAGTGCATGGCTGATCCGGTCGGGGGGCGCCCAGTGCGGCGCAAAGGCGGCACGCCGGCCTTTCAGGTGCGCGATCTCGTCGCCCAGGCGGGCCGTCAGGTAGTTCAGCTTCTCCGTGCCTTCGAGCAGGTACTTGCCCTGGAACCCGAGCAACAGGCACATGTGGAACACCTCCAGGACCTGCACCCGTGCCGCGCCGTGGCGGCGCAGTTCTTCCAGGCGCTGGAAAAAGTTTTCGCCGGCCAGCTGGTCACCGAAGAACTGCACCTGCAAGGGTTGACGTTCCCAGGCCTCACGGATGCGGAACGACGACGTCAGCACGGTTTCGTCGACCAGTGCGCAGAACGCGTACTTGGAGAGGTAGATGTCCTCGGCGGCGACATGCAGGCGGTCGGCCTCGCGTTCGAATTCGCGCAGGAAGGTCTTGACCTTGTCGCGGAACGTGTCGGCGTCGGCTGGGGCATGCTTGTTCTTCAGCAGGAACAGCATGTAGAAGCCGTCGTACATCAGGTCCAGGAGCGTGCGGGCATCCGCCGGAGAGTGGGGCGGCGGTGCGACGGTGGCCGGACCGGGGGCTGGCCGGAACAGCGACGGCGGTGTGGAGGCGGGCGTGCTCATGCGTTCACCGCAATCAGTTCGATCGTCAGGTCGTTCCATCCCTGCGGGGCGTAGATCGCCACGGCCTGGGCCTGCAGCATGCGCTCATAGAGTGCGCCGCGGGGTTCGAGCGCGAAGTAGTAGGTGCCCGGACGCACCGGGACGGCTGCCGGCACCTGCGGGGCATGGACCAGCCGAATCCCCGGCATGGCCGAGAGCACCAGTTTGTCGACGTCGTCCGGCGCCCCGAGCTTGAAGCGCAGCGGCACGGCCTCGACCAGTTCCGCGGGCGGCATCGCAGCCGCCACGCCGAGGTAGAAGCTCGTCGACGGCGTGAGCTGACCGGCATCGAGGCGACCCTGGTGGAACGACGGCTTGGTCTCGCTCAACGCGATCGAGAAGTAGCGCGTCGAGATGACCGTCTCGAGCAGCTCGCGGATGATGTGGTCGAGCCGGACGAAGGCCGGTCCTGGGTCGGCATGGTGGTAGCTTGGCAGGTCCGCCAGCGTGAAGGTCTTCGAGAAGGTGAGCAGCGCGCCGGCCAGTTGCAGCAGGGCCTGGAACAGGCGTTCCGGGTGCAGTCCGGGATGGCGCAGGAGATGGGACAGCGCCGCATGGCTCGAACTGGCAGTGTGGAGCAGCCAGAAGGACGCCACGTCGCCGGAGCGGAACTCAATGACGTGCTTGGCAGGTTCGCGGTGGAAGCCGTACAGCGCGTCGACCTTGGCCTGGAGCACGTCGAGCAGGCGGCGCAGCATCAGCGCCAGCGCCGGTGACGATTGCACCGAGGTGCAGGGCGGGATGAAGCGGCCGTCCAGCTCGAAGCTGCCGCTCGAGGTGCGCCGCACGCGCAGCACGGGCAGGCTGACCAGGTGATCGCGCGGTTCGTGCCCGGCCAGCAGCCGCGCCCGCTTGCGCAACAGCGAGACTTCGGCGGTCACTGCCGCGGTGTACCAGTCCGGCGCTTCCTGGTTGCTCTGGACGTAGCGCACGCCTGCGTCGGGGCTCTCTGCATTCGCGACGAAGTTGCTGCCGGCGCTGCGCAGGGGGGCGATCGCCAGGTGGAAGGTCGCTTCGGCGCTGTGGTCGGACAGGCCATCCAGCGACACGGGCGGCGGCAGCTCGTCCTCTTCCGGGGCTCGGTAGAGTTCCCCGTCGGGAAACACCACCTGCAGTTCGAGCACGCGCAGGACACCGGCGTGCAGCGCATCGCTGTCGACCTTCAGATGGCGCAACCCCCAGGCATACGGATGCAGGATGCGCGCGGTCTGTGCCAGTCGCCACTCGTGGTAGGCGTCCTGGCGCTGGAAATGCTGGGGGCGAAGGAAGAGGCCTTCGCCCCAGAGGACTTTGGCTGAGTGGATCACTGCCGGTGAACCCCTTCTTCCTGGGGACCTGGGCACGGGCCCGGGCCCATGGTGGTCAGCTGCGACGTGGCATGGAGCGGTTCGCCTGCGGCGACGCTGAGGCTGCACGCGTGTGCGCCCAGCGTGATGCCGGTGTCCCGGACCGCGTCGGCCGAAAAGGCATACCGCCAACGCTGCGGCGCAGGTGCGCGGAACAGCGCGACGACGCCGATGTACGGGGCTTCGCGCGTGACGCGCTCCAGGATCTCGTGGCGTTGGTCGGGTAGCAGTTGCAGGTCGCGGACCTCGACGATGTCCTCGCCCAGTTGCGCCTGCTCGCGCTCGCGGTCGCCGAACGTTTCATACGGCGCCTGGAGGAAGGCCTGTGTCCGCCTGAGCTTGTAGATGCGGGTCACCAGCGCGAGCGAGCGCCCCGAGTCGTCGACGTTGAGCGAGGGGCTGGCATGGATGATCAGCTTCACCGGACGTGCTGGCCGGCTGAGGTCCGGCAGCTGCGGCTCGGGCGCCTTGAGCCCGACGACCTCGAGCGCCTTGTCCTTCACCAAGCCCAGCACCTGCACGGCCTTGGTTGCCGTCCCGCAACCGGCCAGCAGGCACAGGCAGAGCGCGACCAAGGTGCGTACCGCCACGACGGCGTGCGGCTGGTTCACCGCCTGCATGAGCGACCCTTCCCTGAGAGGCTTGTTGTAGTCGTTGCAAACGGCGCCGTAGTGTAGTGGTGCAGCGGGGCGTGTCGATCCCCTTCAACACAGGGGTGTTTGTGACGCCGAGTTGGATGAGGTAAATGCGTGTAACACACCTATAGAGGGGGGTGCGGGTCGCCAAAGAGTTCGGTTTTAATCCGCGCCGTTCAAAGTACGCGGTCCTGTTCGATCAGGGCACGTGGACACGAGGTGAGGGAGGGTCTCTTTGAGAGGCGATGGAACGATCCGGCGCATGGCCGCTGCCGTCGCAGTGGTGGCCGTAGCCGGGATGACGGCATGCACGACGACACCGAGGAGCTCGGCTCCGGTCGTCGATCTGGCGCAGGCACTGGACGAAGCCACCGCGGCGCAGCAGCAGGGCGACGTTGCCAAAGCCCTGTCGCTGCTGGACGCCGCAGCGCGCGCGCACCCTGGCAGCAAGCAGCCATGGCTGAAGACAGCGCAGATCCATTTCGACGTGATGAACTACGGCGCGGCCATCGTGGCTGCCCAGGAAGTGCTGCAGCGTGACACCTCCGATGTCACGGCGCGCAGCATCCTGGCCGTCAGCGGCCTGCGGGTCTCTGCCGATGCATTGGCCCGCCTGCGCCAGGCCAACGCCGTCAGTGGTTCGACCCGCAGTGAAGCGGAATCCCTGGCGCGACTGATCCGCGATGCCCTGGGCGAACCGGTGCTCGTGCCGACGCCCGCGGCGGCCATGCCAGGTCATGCCGCTGCCGGGGAGCGCCCGCATGCGGGCCGCGCCGGCGGGGCGTCGGAGCGACGTGGACAGCGCGCGGTGCGCAGCACGCCTTTGCCTGCCGCACCGGCCTTTGGCGGGGGCGGGCGCCATCCGTTCGAAGCGCTGCAGTGACTTTCCTGACAGGACGAAGGACTTCCCATGGCCAAGCGAGACAGTGTCCAGAAGCGGCTCGAGAAGGTTCGACCGCCGCGTGTGCAACTGACCTACGAGGTCGAGATCGGCGATGCGATCGAACAGAAGGAGATCCCGTTCGTCGTGGGGGTCCTGGGCGACTTCACCGGACAGCCCGCTCCGGACAAGCCGCAACCCCGGCTGAAAGACCGGAAGTTCATCAACGTGGACCTTGACAGCTTCGACGAGGTCATGGCCGGCATGGCTCCCCGCGTTTCCTATCGCGTGAAGAACCGCCTGTCGCCCGAAGGAGGCGAGTTTGCGGTCGACCTGCGCTTCAACAAGCTCGATGACTTCCGGCCGGAGTCCGTCGTCCAGCAGGTCGAACCACTGCGCAAGCTGCTGGAGGCACGGTCCAAGCTCGCGGACCTGCGCAACAAGCTGGCCGGCAACGAGAAGCTCGAAGACCTGCTGGCCGAGGTGCTGGGCAACACCGAGCGGCTGCAGCAGCTGGGCCGCGAGGCCGGGCAGGGCAAGGAGTGAACGATGAGCACACAAGCGGCCGCAGCGATGCAAGCCGACCAGCCGGTCCTGGAGCGGGACGCCAGCCTGCTGGACCAGATCGTCGAACAGAGCAAGGTGGCCAAGTCGGCAACCGAGCACGCCCGGGCCCGGGACATCATCGCCGAGCTGGTGCGCGAAGTGCTGCAAGGCACGGTGGTGGTGTCCGACAACCTGTCGGCCGCCCTGGACGCGCGTGTGGCCGAGCTGGACCACCTGATCTCGGTCCAGCTCAGCGAGGTGATGCATGCGCCCGAGTTCCAGAAGCTGGAAGCGTCCTGGCGGGGCCTGCACTACCTGTGCAAGCACACCTCGACCGGCGTGATGATGAAGATCAAGGTGCTCAACGCGACCAAGAAGGACCTGATCCGCGACTTCAGCACCGCGATCGACTTCGACCAGAGCACGCTGTTCAAGACGGTCTACGAGGAGGAGTTCGGCACCTTCGGTGGCGCACCCTTCGGCGCCCTGATCGGCGATTTCGAGATCGGCCGGCAGCCGGAAGACATGTACTTCATCGAGCAGATGTCGCATGTGGCCGCCGCAGCCCACGCCCCGTTCATTGCAGCGGCATCGCCGGAACTGTTCGGGCTCGAGTCCTTCACGGATCTGGGCAAGCCGCGCGACCTTTCCAAGGTGTTCGACACGGTCGACTATGCGAAGTGGAAGTCGTTCCGCGAGTCCGAGGACGCCCGCTATGTCGGCCTGGCGCTGCCGCGTTTCCTGGGGCGCCTGCCGTACAACCCCAAGGACGGGACCGTCGTCGAGGGGTTCAACTTCGTCGAACAGGTCGACGGCACCGATCACCAGCGCTACCTCTGGGTGAACACCGCCTATGCGTTCGGCGCCCGGCTGACGGCCGCATTCGAGAACCACGGCTGGTGCGCCGCGATCCGCGGGGTAGAGGGGGGCGGGCTGGTCGAGGACCTGCCGACGCACACCTTCAAGACGGACGATGGCGAGGTCGCGCTGAAGTGCCCCACCGAGATCTCGATCACCGACCGCCGGGAGAAGGAACTCAGTGACCTGGGGTTCATACCGCTGGTGCATTGCAAGAACACCGACTACGCCGCGTTCTTCGGGGCCCAGTCGGCGCAGAAGCCCAAGAAGTACGACTCCGATGCCGCCAATGCCAACGCGTCGCTGTCCGCGCAACTGCAGTACATGTTCGCGGTGTGTCGCATCGCGCACTACATGAAGGCAATGATGCGCGACAAGATCGGCAGCTTTGCATCGGCAGCGAACGTCGAGGAGTTCCTCAATCGCTGGATCTCGCAGTACGTCACGTCGGACGATGCCGCGTCCCAGGAGACCAAGGCGCAGTACCCGCTGCGCGAGGCGTCGGTCCAGGTCTCCGAGGTTCCGGGCCGTCCAGGGGTGTATCGGGCGGTTTCCTTCGTTCGTCCTCACTTCCAGCTGGACGAACTTTCGGTTTCCCTGCGTCTCGTCGCGGAGTTGCCGTCGGGAAGCAAGGGCTGAGATTCATCACCAAGGCAAAAAATCAGGGAGGATCATTCATGGCCAAGGACATCTACGTCGAGTTCAAGGGAAGCGACATCAAGGGGGACTCGCGGGATTCCAAGCACAAGGACACCGTCGAGGTGTACTCGTGGAGCCACATCGTCAAGCAACCCAAGTCGGCGACCGCATCCACCGCAGGTGGCCACACCGCGGAGCGCTGCGAGCACGGTGAGATGGTGTTCACCAAGGACATCGACGGCGCCACGCCCAAGCTCTTGCAGGCCTGTTCGGCCGGCACGGTGATCAACGACGTGATCATCTACTTCTATCGTGCGCATGGCGGCAAGAACAACGTCGGCAGCCCCTCCAACTCGCAGAACCGACACCAGTACCTGAAGATCGAGCTGAAGAACGTGATCGTCGCCTCCGTGGCACCGACCGTGTCCGGCGAAGGCATCCCGTCGGAAACCTTCACCCTCAAGTACTCGGCGGTGCGCTGGACCTATGACGAGCTGAACATCAGCGGCGACAAGTCCGGCAAGGTGAACATCTCCGGCGCCTGGGACCTCGCGCGGAACGTGCCCAACTTCGGCTGACCTGCACGACGACGCTCGCTGAAGGCGGACCTTGCCCTGCCTTCTGTCCTCGCTTGGCCTGCCGCGCCGTGTCCCGCTACACGCCCAGCCTGTTCGATCGCCTGCTCGACGACGACCCCCAGGTCGAGTCGGAGCCCACGCTGGTCCGGCTCTCGCTCGAGCAGCTCAAAGACAGCGTCGCGCGCGACCTGGAGGCCCTGCTGAACACGCGGTGCGGACTTGCGGCCGACGTGTTGCGGCCGTGGCGGCATTGCTGGACCTCCATCCTGTCGTTCGGGATGATCGATTTCGCCGACCTCACGCTTGCCAGCCCCAGGGATCGCGACCTGATCTGTCAGTCCATCGAGGCTGCCATCCGGGCGCACGAGCCACGCCTGCGCGCGCCAAGGGTGAGCCTGGCGGGGCCTGACGGTCGCGGGGAGAGCAGGCTGCGGTTCTCGATCCATGCGTTGCTGCGGGTCGGCCAGGCCAGCGAGCCGGTCAACTTCGACGCGTCGCTGCAGACCACGACGCAGCAGTATGCGGTGCGCCGCGCAGGCGGTGAACCGGTGGCGGGCTGAGGGGCGTCGATGGAAGCGTTGCTGCCCCATTTCGAAAGGGAGCTGGCGTTCCTGCGTGGCCACGCCAAGGAATTCGCGCAGCGTTATCCCAAGATCGCCGCGCGGCTGATGATGGCCGGCGACGTGTCGGAGGATCCGCACGTCGAGCGGTTGATTGAATCGTTCGCCCTGTTGGCGGCCCGGGTGCACAAGCGGCTCGATGACGACTTTCCGCTGTTCACAGAGGCGCTGCTGGAGGTGCTGTACCCGCACTACCTGCGTCCGTTTCCGTCCTGCTCGATCGCGCAGTTTGTCCTCGGCGAGGGGGCCGCGCAGATGACCGGGCCGCACCGCATCGAGCGACACACGATGCTGGTGTCGCGGGCTGTGCGCGGCGTGGCGTGTCGCTTCCGTACCAGCTGCGCGGTGGAGCTGTGGCCGCTGCGCCTGACCGAGGCTGCTTTCCGGATGGCGGTGGCGGCTCCGGAAGGCACACGTGTGCCGCCGCGGGCCACGTCCATGCTGTCGCTGTGCCTGGAGCTGCTGTCGCCGCAGATGGAGTTCGACGCCCTGGCGAACCGGTCGCTGCGCCTGTACCTGGACGGAGAGTCCTCGCAGGTCGGCGTGCTGCGCGAGGTGCTGTGCGCACAGGTGGTGGGCATGCTGGTGCAGACCGCGCCGAGCGGGCCGTGGCAGGGGCCGTGCGACCGGCCGGTCGCCCTGGCTGGGTTCGGGGACGAGGAGGCCCTGGTCGAGCAGGACACCCGTTCGCAGCCCGCCTATGGGCTGCTCGCGGAGTACTTCGCGTTTCCGGAGAAGTTCAACTTCATCGACCTGCCGTTGCCCGATGCCGGGAGCCTGGCTGGCGCCGGACGCAGCCTGAGCCTGCACCTGCTGCTGGCCGGCCTGCGAGCCGATTCGGACGAAGTCCGGCTGCTGGAAACCATCACCGCGCAGAACTTCCAGCTGGGCTGCGCGCCGGTGGTCAACCTGTTCGAGCAGAACGCCGATCCGATCCGGGTGACCCATGCCAGCACCAGCTACCCGCTGGTGGTCGACAGTCGGCGCGCCCACGCCTATGAAGTCTCGTCGGTACGCAAGCTCTACCGGGTCCGCCAGACCCCGCAGGGCGAGACGGTGGAAGAGTTCCGTCCGTTCTTCTCGCTGCGCCATGACGACCTCGCACGAGACGACGCTACGGAGGCCGGCGGGCGTTATTGGTACCTGCAGCGCGATCCGCTGGTGGCTGAACACAGTCCGGGGTACGAGACGGCGCTGTCCATCGTCGATGTGGATTTCGACCCGGCGGCGCCGCAGACCGACACGCTGTCGGTGCAGGTAATGGCCACCAACCGGGACCTGCCGACCCTGCTGTCCATCGGCAACCGGGGCGGCGACTTGTTCATCGAGGGCGGTACGCTGGCGCACGAGATCCGCATGCTGCGCAAGCCGACACCGACCTGCCGGTTCCCGCGCGGACGCGGGCTGTTGTGGCGCCTGGTCTCGCACCTGTCGCTCAACCACCTCTCGCTGACGGCCGGTGGCGTGGAGGCACTCAAGGAGATGTTGCGCCTGTACGACCTGCGGCAAAGCGCCGTGAACCAGCGCCAGATCGACGGCATCGTCGCCGTCGAGTACCGCCCCGCCACGGCCTGGCTGCCCGGCCAGCCGTTCGCGACCGTGGTGCGTGGCACCGAGGTGCGCCTGAGCGTGGACGAGGCGTACTACGTCGGCAGCGGGCTGCGCCTGTTCGCCGAGGTGCTGGATCGCTTCTTCGGCCTGTATGTCCACGCCAACAGCTTCACGCAGCTGACCCTGGTGTCCGCGCGCAACCAGGAGGAACTGTTCAGATGTCCACCCCGCAACGGCGACCGGCGACTGGTGTGATCGCGCAGCTGCTGGCGGCGCCACACCGTTTCGGCTTCTTCCAGGCCGTGCGGTTGCTGGAACGGTGGCTCGTGCACGGAACGGAACAGGGCCCGTCGCAGGGGCTGGAGCGGCGCCTGCGGTTTCGCAACTCGTTGTCGCTGGGCTTTCCCGCCAGCGAGATCGAAGCGTTGCGCGTGCGGCGCCGGCAGGAGGGGACCGCCGATGCGGTCGAACCCGGTGACGTCGAGTGCATCGAGGTCACGCCGGCGTTCATGGGACTGCTGGGCAGCCACGGCACCTTGCCGCTGTACTACACGGAGACCCTGGCGCGGCGCGAGGCATTCCGGAAGGACCTGGCTGCGCGTGCCTTCCTGGACATCTTCCAGCAGCGGGCCGTCAGCCTGTTCTACCAAGCGTGGAAGAAGCATCGCCTGGCACTGCAGTACGAGGCCGACCGGGACAACCGCTTCCTGCCGGTCGTGCTGGCCCTGGCCGGCCTCGGCCAAGCCGCGCTGCGCCACCGGCTGCGTGGGGGCGACGGCGGGGTGCACGACGAGTCGCTCGCCTGTTTCGCGGGCATGCTGCAGCAGCGTACGGTGCCGCCGGGGGCGCTGCGGCAGCTCTTGTGCGAGTACTTCGGCGTGCCGGTCGAGATCGAGCCGTTCGTCGGTCACTGGTATCCGCTGCCGGAGACTGCGGCCACCCGGTTGGGGATGCGCCACGGCGTGCTGGGGCTGGACGCGGTGATGGGCCCGCGGGTCTGGCAGCGCGACCTGCGCCTGCGGGTGGTGCTGGGGCCGCTCGACGGCCGGACGTTCCAGCGCTTCCTGCCCCGGGGCTCCGGGGCGCAGGCCCTGGAAAAGCTGCTCACCCTGCTGACCGGCGTGACGCTGGAGTACGAGATCCGCCTGCGCCTGCGCAAGGAGGATGCGCTCGGGGTCACGCTGGGCGGCACCGATCCCGGGCCGGCCAGGCCCGTCGCGCACCGCCTGGGTTGGAACACCTTCCTGAGAACCTGCCCGGAAACCCGCGACCGCGACGACGCGGTCTACGAGATCCATGCCACGAGTTGACCGGCCCGGTACGCGGCGCCGGCCATCCCGCATGCCGTCACCTTCCACATGTCCCACACTCTGAAGACGCTGATCTCCAAGCTGAATCCGACCACCCGACGCGCGGCCGAGCGTGCAGCCAGCCTGTGCATGTCACGCGGGCACTACGAGGTGGATGTGGAACACCTGTTCCTGGCCCTGCTCGAGGACCCCCGGTCGGACCTCGTCGTGCTATGCCGGCGCTTCGACGTGCCGTCGGTGCAGCTCCAGCAGGAGCTCGAACAGGCGCTGCGCGAGTTCCGCGGCGGCAACACCCGTACCCCGGTGTTCTCGCCCCACTTGCCGGTGCTGTTCGAGCAGGGCTGGCTGATCGCGTCGCTCGAGTCCGATGCGGCTCGGGTGCGCAGCGCTCACCTGTTGCTGGCGCTGCTGACCGAGCCGCGCCTGAGCCAGCTGGCCTTGCGCAGTTCACCGCTGTTCTCGAAGTTCCTGCCGGACGACCTCAGGCACCGGCTTGATGCGCTCACACAGGGGTCCGAGGAGGCGGTCGAGGCATCGTTGCCGGCAGCCGTTGACGGCGGTGGCACCAGCGGGCCAGGTACCACCCTCGTCGAGGCGACCGGCCGCACGCCGGCCCTGGACCAGTTCACCTCCAGCCTGACCCGGCTGGCACGCGAGGGACGGATCGACCCCGTGGTCGGGCGGGAAGCCGAGATCCGCCAGGTGATCGACATCCTGTTGCGCCGGCGCCAGAACAACCCCATCCTGACCGGCGAACCCGGGGTCGGCAAGACGGCGGTCGTCGAGGGCCTCGCGTTGCGCGTCGCGCAGGACGACGTGCCGTCGCCTTTGCGCGGTGTCGATGTGCGCGTGCTGGACATGGGCCTGCTGCAGGCCGGGGCGTCGGTGAAGGGCGAGTTCGAGAACCGACTGAAGCAAGTGATCGACGAGGTCCGGCGCAGCCCGCAGCCGATCATCCTGTTCATCGACGAGGCGCACACGATGATCGGCGCCGGTGGACCGGCCGGGCAGGGCGATGCCGCCAACCTGCTCAAGCCGGCGCTCGCCCGCGGCGAACTGCGGACCATCGCCGCGACCACCTGGAGCGAGTACAAGAAGTACTTCGAGAAGGACGCTGCGCTCGCCCGGCGCTTCCAGGTCGTCAAGGTCGACGAGCCCGACGAACCGACGGCGATCGCGATGCTGCGCGCGATGGCCGCCCGCATGGAGCAGTACTTCCAGGTGCGCATCCTCGAGGACGCGGTGACGGCGGCGGTGCGCCTGTCGGCGCGTTACCTCAGCGGGCGCCAGCTGCCCGACAAGGCGATCAGCGTGCTGGACACGGCCTGCGCGAAGGTGGCGCTCGGGCAGCGTGCGACGCCGGCCGTGATCGAGGACGCACGCCGGCGGCTCGAGCGCATCGACCTGGAGGTCCGGGCGCAGGAGCGCGATGCGGCAATCGGCCGCGGCGATGTCGTCCGCCTGGCGCAGTTGCGCAGCGAGCGCGAGGCGGTGGCGTCCCGTCTGGCGCAGGACGAGGCACGCTGGCAGCAGGAGCGCGCGCAGGTGGAGGACATCCTGCGCATGCGCGCCGAACTCGAGCGTGCCGGCGCTCCTTCGTCTTCCGAGGGCGGGAAGGGCAGGCGCCGGAATGCGGTGCATCCGGCGGTCCTGCTGCCGCTGCAGCAGAAGCTCGACGAGCTGGCCGCCCTGCAGGGCGAGGCCCCGCTGGTGCCGCTGCAGGTGGATGCGCATGCCGTGGCAGACATCGTCGCCTCCTGGACCGGCATCCCGCTGGGCAAGATGGTCAAGGACGAGATCCGGGCCGTGCTGCACCTGCAGGAGATGCTGCAGGCGCGGGTGGTCGGCCAGCCCCACGCGTTGCAGGCGGTGGCGCAGCGGGTGCGCACCGCGCGGGCTCAGCTGCAGGATCCGCACCAGCCCAAGGCGGTGTTCCTGTTCATCGGCCCGAGCGGCGTGGGCAAGACCGAAACCGCGCTGGCGCTGGCCGAGGCGCTGTACGGTGGCGAGCGCAACCTCGTCACCATCAACATGAGCGAATACCAGGAGGCGCACTCGGTGGCGGGATTGAAGGGGGCGCCGCCGGGCTACGTCGGCTACGGCGAGGGGGGCGTGCTGACCGAGGCGGTGCGTCGCAAACCGTACAGCGTCGTGTTGCTCGACGAGGTCGAGAAGGCGCATCCGGACGTGCTGGAGCTGTTCTTCCAGGTGTTCGACAAGGGCGTGATGGACGACGCAGAAGGGCGCGAGATCGACTTCCGCAACACGGTGATCATCCTGACGTCCAACGTCGGTTCGGCGACCATCATGCAGGCCTGCCTGAACAAGCCTGCCGAGGAACGTCCGGATCCCGAGGCGCTGATCGAGCTGCTCAAGCCCCAGTTGTACAAGGCTTTCAAGCCGGCCTTCCTCGGGCGCCTCGAGGTGGTGCCGTACTACCCGCTCGCCGACGAGGCGCTGGAGCGCATCATCCGGCTCAAGCTCGACCGCATCGGGCGACGCGTCGCCGAGTATCACAAGGCGCGCTTCGACTACGACGAGGCGGTGGTCGAAGCGGTGCTGGCGCGCTGCACCGAGGTCGACAGTGGCGCCCGCAACGTCGACCACATCCTCAACGGCACGCTGCTGCCGGAGCTGGCCGAGAAGGTGCTCGCCCGCATGGCGGACGGCGTCGGCCTGCGACGCGTCCGGGTCACCACCGGCGAGGACGGGCGGTTCGCCTGCCGGGTGAGCTAGCCGGTGGCACGGGGAGCATGCCGCTTCCGGGCGACCCGGGACGAGGCGTGCCGCTAAACTCAGCGGCTGCTGCACGCCCGGGTGGTGAAATGGTAGACACAGCGGACTTAAAATCCGCGGCCTTGAACAAAGGCGTGCCGGTTCGAGTCCGGCCCTGGGCACCATGCAACGCAGGTGCCGCGCAGCGCCTCATCCTCTCCCGAAGCATGATGATCCGGCACCGGACCGACGGCCGGTCGCCGAGGAGAATCTCATGGCCTGGTTTCCGCAAAGCGCACTGAACGAGGGGGTGCGCAAGCGCGAGGTCTTTGCCTGGGCGATGTACGACTTCGCCAACTCCGGCTACACCACGGTGGTCCTCACGGCGGTGTTCAACGCGTACTTCGTCGGCGTGGTGGCCGGCAATGCGCAGTGGGCGACGCTGGCGTGGACGGCCTCGCTCGCGGCCTCCTGCGCACTGGTGATGCTCACCATGCCCACGCTCGGCGCCTATGCGGACCTGCGGGCGCTCAAGAAGCGCTTGCTGGCGTTCACGACCGCCGGCTGCGTGCTGAGCACCCTGGCGCTGGCGTTCGTCGGCAGCGGGGACGTCGCGCTCGCCGTGGTCGCGATCATCTTCTCCAACACCTGCTACGCCTACGGGGAGTCGCTGATCGCGGCCTTCCTGCCCGAGCTGGCGCGCCACGAGGCGCTCGGACGCGTGTCGGGCTGGGGGTGGAGCTTCGGCTACTTCGGTGGCATGCTGTCGCTGGGGCTGAGCCTCGGCTACGTGCTGTGGGCGCAAGCGCAGGGGCTGTCGGCGCAGCAGTTCGTGCCGGTCACGATGATCATCACGGCGGCCGTCTACGGGTTGGCCTCGCTGGTCACGTTCGCCTGGTTGAAGGAGCGTGCGCGTCCGCACCCCGGGGCGCTGGCCGACAACGGGTTGCGCGCCTCGCTGCAACGGCTGCGCGAGACCTGGCGGCATGCGCGCCGCTATCGCGACTTCGTGTGGCTGCTGGCGTGCACCGCGTGCTACCAGGCGGGCATTGCCGTGGTGATCGCGCTGGCGGCGGTGTATGCCGAGCAGGTGCTGGGCTTCCAGCAGGCGCAGACGATGGCCCTGGTGTTCCTGGTCAACATCGCCTCGGCGCTGGGGGCGTTCGGCTTCGGTTACCTGCAGGACCGTCTCGGGCACAAGCCGTCGCTGGGCCTCACGCTGGCCGGATGGATCGTGATGGTGGCGCTCGCCTACCTCGCGACGGGCCCGGGGCTGTTCTGGATGGCGGCGGTGGTGGCCGGGCTGTGCATGGGCGCGAGCCAGTCGGCCGGGCGCGCGCTGACCGGCGTGTTCGCGCCGCCGCGGCACCTGGCGGAGTTCTACGGCCTGTGGACCTTCGCGGTGCGCCTGGCGGCCATCGTCGGCCCGGTGACCTATGGCCTGGTGACCTGGTGGACGGCCGGCGACCATCGGCTGGCCATCCTGTCGACCGGGCTGTTCTTCGTCGCGGGGCTGCTGTTGCTGCGGCCGGTCGACGTGCAGCGCGGGCGGGCCGCCGCCGTGGCCGAATGAGGCTCAGGCCCAGGCCTGCACCTGTACCGGGAAATCGAGCCAGCGCGCGGTGATGCGCGCGAGATGATCGACCGCGCCGCTGGTGTGGGCCTCGACGTGGCGGGGCCGTGCGGCAGGCTCCGGGACGGCCGGCAGCGAGTCGAGCATCTTCTGCGCCTGGGTCACCGTGTGGCGGGCCACCGCCTGCGCGGTATCGACCAGCTGCACCTGCGGCCCCATCGCGCGCTGGATCGCCGCGGCCACGAAGGGATAGTGGGTGCAGCCGAGCACGACCGTGTCGACGTCGTGCGCGCGCAACGGGGCGCAATAGCGTTCGACGAGGGCGAGCACCTCGGGCGCCTCGGGGTTGCCGCTTTCGATGGCGTGCGCGAGCCCGGGGCAGGGTTGCAGGTGGAAGGCGGCCCGTTCGCGCAGGCGTGCGAGCAGGGCCTGGAACTTGGCGCTGGCGAGCGTGCCTTCGGTGGCCAGCACGCCGATGCGGCGGTTACGCGTGAGGGCCACGGCCGGCTTGAGACCAGGCTCGACCCCGACGATGGGCGTGTCCGGGTAGGCGTCACGCAGGACCTGCGCGGCCGCGGCCGTGGCGGTGTTGCATGCGACGACCAGCACGCGGGCGCCGCGCTGGAGCAGGAAGCGCGCGATGTGCGTCGAGCGTTCGATCACGTAGCCGGTGCTACGCTCGCCGTACGGGGCATGGCCCGAGTCGGCGACGTAGACCAGGTGCGCCAGCGGCAGCTGGCGTTGCAGCTCGCGCAGCACCGACAGTCCCCCCACGCCCGAGTCGAACACGCCCACCGTGACCGGCGGGATCGGGGCAGGGGCGGACATGGGGCAGGGGGCAGGCAGGAACAGGCGCGGCAGTCTAGCAAAACGGCGGGCCTGCGCTTTGCCGCAATGTTTCCGGTCCAGCGGCGACTCAGGGCAAACCCGCAGGTCTGGTCCGGTTGCCGGCCCGGCGTTGCCGGTAGAATCTCGCCAAAAAAAAGAACGAACGTTCGTTTTTGAATCGTGCGACGATCGGGCGCAGTCGCCTGGGCGTCAGATGTCGATCTGCACCGCAACATAGAATCGGGAATTAACGTTTACGTCAATCAAAGGAGAACGTCGCATGAAGGCACTGGTCCCGGTCAAGCGCGTCGTCGACTACAACGTGAAGGTACGCGTGAAGTACGACGGCACGGGAGTTGACATCGCCAACGTCAAGATGAGCATGAACCCCTTCGACGAGATTGCCGTCGAAGAGGCGGTGCGCCTGAAGGAGAAGGGCGTGCTGAGCGAGGTGGTGGCCGTCTCGTGCGGTGTCACCCAGTGCCAGGAGACGCTGCGCACGGCGATGGCCATCGGCGCGGACCGCAGCGTGCTGGTCGAGACCGGCGAGGAGCTGCAACCGCTGGCCGTGGCCAAGCTGCTCAAGGCCCTGTTCGAGAAGGAGAAGCCCGACCTGGTGATCCTCGGCAAGCAGGCCATCGACGACGACTGCAACCAGACCGGCCAGATGCTTGCCGCGCTGCTGGACCTGCCGCAGGCCACCTTCGCCTCGAAGGTCGAGGTCGCCGACGGTTACGCCACCGTCACCCGCGAGGTCGACGGCGGCCTGGAAACCGTCAAGCTCAAGCTGCCCGCCGTCATCACCACCGACCTGCGCCTGAACGAGCCGCGCTACGTGACGCTGCCCAACATCATGAAGGCCAAGAAGAAGCAGCTCGACGTGGTCAAGCCCGAGGAACTGGGCGTGGACGTGGCCCCCCGCATCAAGACCCTGAAGGTCAGCGAGCCGCCCAAGCGCAGCGCCGGTGTCAAGGTGGCCGATGTGGCGACCCTGGTCGACAAGCTGAAGAACGAAGCCAAGGTGATCTGAAGGAGTTGACGAGATGACTGCACTGGTGATTGCTGAACACGACAACAACTCCCTCAAGGGCGCCACGCTCAACACCGTCACCGCGGCTGCGCAGTGCGGCGGCGAAGTGCACGTGCTGGTGGCCGGCAGCAACGCGGCCGAGGCCGCGAAGCAGGCCGCGCAGATCGCCGGAGTGACCAAGGTGCTGCACGCCGACGCGCCGCACCTGGGCGACGGCCTGGCCGAGAACCTGGCAGCGCAGGTGCTGGCCGTGGCCGCTGGCTACAGCCACATCCTGTTCCCGGCCACCGCCTCGGGCAAGAACGTGGCCCCGCGCGTGGCCGCCAAGCTCGACGTGGCGCAGGTCTCCGACATCACCAAGGTCGAGAGCCCCGACACCTTCGAGCGCCCGATCTACGCCGGCAACGCGATCGCGACCGTGCAGAGCACCGACGCGGTCAAGGTCATCACCGTGCGCACCACGGGCTTCGACGCCGCGCCGGCCACCGGGGGTTCGGCGGCCGTCGAGAGCGTGCCCGCGGTGGCCGATGCCGGCATCTCCAGCTTCGTCGGCCGTGAAGTGACCAAGAGCGACCGCCCCGAGCTGACGGCGGCCAAGATCATCGTCTCGGGTGGTCGTGCGCTGGGTTCGGCCGAGAAGTTCAACGAGCTGCTCACGCCGCTGGCCGACAAGCTCGGCGCTGCGCTGGGGGCCAGCCGCGCCGCGGTGGACGCCGGCTACGCGCCGAACGACTGGCAGGTCGGCCAGACCGGCAAGATCGTCGCGCCGCAGCTGTACATCGCCTGCGGCATCTCCGGGGCGATCCAGCACCTGGCGGGCATGAAGGATTCCAAGGTGATCGTGGCGATCAACAAGGATCCCGAAGCGCCGATCTTCAGCGTGGCCGACTATGGCCTCGAGGCCGACATCTTCACCGCCGTGCCGGAGCTGGTGAAGCTGCTCTGAGCGAGGCTTTGCTGCCATGACGACGAACCCGTTTGCCCGTCCCTGGTCGGGCAGCGGGTTTTTTTCCGCCCCGATCGCATCGATTCTGCAGTTCACGATAGAGGAGACGTCACCGTGAGTTATCAAGCGCCCGTCAAGGACATGCTTTTTTGCATGAAGGAACTGGCCGGCCTGGAGGAAGTCGCGAAGATTCCCGGATTCGAGGACGCCGGGGTGGAAACGGCGCAGGCCGTGCTGGACGAGTGCGCTCGCTTCAACCAGGAAGTCCTCGCCCCGCTGAACTGGGAAGGCGACCGCAACCCCGGCAGCTGGAACGACGGCCGGGTGACGACCGCGCCCGGCTTCAAGGAAGCCTTCAAGCAGTTCGCCGAAGCCGGCTGGCAAGGTTTGCAGCATCCGACCGAGTTCGGCGGCCAGGGGCTGCCCAAGACCATCGGTGCGGCCTGCGGCGAGATCCTCAACAGCGCGAACCTGAGCTTCGCGCTGTGCCCGCTGCTGACCGACGGGGCGGTGGAAGCGCTGCTGACCGCGGGCTCGCCCGAGCAGAAGCAGCTCTACATCCCGAAGATGCTGTCGGGCCAGTGGACCGGCACGATGAACCTGACCGAGCCGCAGGCCGGTTCCGACCTCGCGCTGGTGCGCACCCGCGCCGTGCCGCAGGGCGACGGCACCTACCGCATCAGCGGCCAGAAGATCTTCATCACCTACGGCGAGCACGACATGGCGGAGAACATCATCCACCTCGTGCTCGCGCGCACGCCCGATGCTCCCGAGGGCGTCAAGGGCATCTCGCTGTTCATCGTGCCCAAGTTCCTCGTCGACGCCGACGGGTCGCTGGGCAAGCGCAACGACGTCTATTGCGCGTCGATCGAGCACAAGCTGGGCATCAAGGCCAGCCCGACCGCGGTGCTGGTCTACGGCGACGACAAGGGAGAAGTCGGCCCGGGCGCGATCGGCTACCTCGTGGGCCAGGAGAACCGCGGCCTCGAGTACATGTTCATCATGATGAACGCGGCGCGCTTCGCGGTCGGCGTGCAGGGCATCGCGGTGGCCGAGCGCGCCTACCAGAAGGCCGTGCAGTACGCGAAGGAGCGCATCCAGTCGCGCCCGGTGGACGGCTCGCTGCCGGCGGCTGCGCCCATCATCCACCACCCGGACGTGCGCCGCATGCTGATGACGATGCGCGCGCTGACCGAAGGCTGCCGCGCGATGGCGCTGGTGGCCGCGGCCGCCTACGACGCCGCGCACCATCATCCGGACGAACAGGTGCGCAAGCAGAACCAGGCCTTCTACGAGTTCATGGTGCCGCTGGTCAAGGGCTACAGCACCGAGATGAGCCTGGAGGTGACCAGCCTGGGCGTGCAGGTGCACGGTGGCATGGGCTTCATCGAGGAGACCGGCGCGGCGCAGTACTACCGTGATGCGCGCATCCTGCCGATCTACGAAGGCACGACCGCGATCCAGGCCAACGACCTGGTGGGCCGCAAGACCGCGCGCGACGGCGGCCAGGTGGCCAAGGCGATCGCCGCGCGCATCGCCGAGACCGAAGCGCAGCTGGCGCGTCGCGACAGCGCTGCGGCGCGCGCGATGCACCAGCGGCTGCAGGCCGCGCGCGAGGCCTTCGTGCAGGTGGTGGACTTCGTGGCCGGGTCGATCAAGACCGCCCCGAACGCGGTGTTCGCCGGCAGCGTGCCCTACCTGATGCTGGCGGGCAACCTGGTGGCCGGCTGGCAGATGGCGCGCGCGCTGATGGTCGCCGAGGACAAGGCGGCCGCCGGCGAGGACGTCGCCTACATGCAGGCCAAGGTCGCGACCGCGCGCTTCTATGCCGAGCACGTGCTGTCGCGGGTGCCGGGCATCCGCGACAGCATCCTGGCCGGCCACGAAAGCGTCACCGCGCTCGCGCCCGAAGCGTTCTGAAGCTGGGTCCGCCGGTCCTGTCGCAAGGGTGACAGGGCCGGAGCCCGATGGTCCCGAAAGATTCGACCGGTGCGCCGTGCACGCACCGCATCCAGGAGACTGCCGTGCCTTTGCCTTCCGTCCTGCAGAACCTGCCGTTGCCCATCATCGGCTCGCCGCTGTTCATCATCAGCAACCCCAAGCTCGTGATCGAGCAGTGCAAGGCCGGGGTCGTCGGCTCCATGCCGGCGCTCAACGCCCGCCCGGCGTCGCAGCTCGACGAATGGCTGGCGGAGATCACCGAGACGCTGGCCGCGTACAACCGTGACCATCCCGAGCAGCCGGCGGCACCGTTCGCGATCAACCAGATCGTGCACAAGTCCAACGACCGGCTCGAGCACGACCTGGAGCTGTGCGTGAAGTACAAGGTGCCGATCATCATCACCTCGCTCGGCGCGCGCACCGACGTCAATGACGCGGTGCACGGCTACGGCGGCGTGGTGCTGCACGACGTGATCAACAACACCTTCGCGCGCAAGGCGATCGAGAAGGGTGCCGACGGCCTGATCGCGGTGGCGGCGGGCGCGGGCGGCCATGCCGGCACGACCAGCCCGTTCGCCCTGGTGCAGGAGATCCGCGAATGGTTCGACGGACCGCTGGCGCTGTCCGGCGCGATCGCCACGGGCCGTGCGGTGCTCGCCGCGCAGGCGATGGGCGCCGACTTCGC
This sequence comes from Caldimonas thermodepolymerans, assembly GCF_015476235.1. Classification (NCBI taxonomy): domain Bacteria; kingdom Pseudomonadati; phylum Pseudomonadota; class Betaproteobacteria; order Burkholderiales; family Sphaerotilaceae; genus Caldimonas; species Caldimonas thermodepolymerans. The sequence goes on along the minus strand of NZ_CP064338.1, from coordinate 2,310,579 downwards.
CTACGTCGGCTCGGCCTTCATCGCGACCGAGGAAGCGCGTGCGGTGCAGGGGTACAAGCAGATGATCGTCGAGAGCACCAGCCAGGACATCGTCTACTCCAACCTGTTCACCGGCGTGCACGGCAACTACCTGCGTGGCTCGATCATCAACGCCGGGCTGGACCCGGACAACCTGCCGCAAAGCGACCCCAGCAAGATGAACTTCGCGGGCGATGCCGCGAAGAAGGCCTGGAAGGACATCTGGGGCTGCGGGCAGGGCATCGGTGCGGTCAAGGACATCGTGCCCGCGCGCGTGCTGGTCGAGCGCCTGCGCCGCGAGTACCTGGAGGCCAAGCAGCGCCTGTGCGCGTGAGGGTCCGCTGAAGCGCGTTGCTGCCCGGTGACTGCCAGGGGCCGTCCGCCGTAAGGGGACGGCCCCTGGTGTTTGAGGGGCAGGTTCAGCGCCGGGGAGCGGCGCGCCAGGGCATCTTCATGTAGACATTGCCCTGCTCGAGTTCGGCCAGCATCTGCTCGAGCCGCTTGAGCTGGGTTTCCTCGCTGACCGCACGCGTGATCCAGCCCAGGTAGTCGTTGCGCTGGTAGGGCGGACGGGCTTCATAGGCTGCCATCAGGCCGCGCCTCTCGAGGGCCTGGCGCACGAAGCCAGGCATGGGATGCAGGGGGCGTTTGAGTCGGTTCATTGCGTCGTTCGGGGCAGTGGCCGATCCCGGTGCAAGCAGGTGGCAGCGCGGTGGCAAGGCCTCGCCGGCCTCGGGGTGACTGGCGGGGTGCGAGTCATGGCGCATATACTGTACATAAATACAGTATTGCCGTCATGGCCGATCACCTTCCCCAGCCATCCTCGATCAAGGGGCGCGGCACCGCGGTGCGTATCGCCCACCGCTTCGAGCGCGACGCGCGCGAGGGGTTCGACGACGGCTGGGGCACGCTGGACCAGGTCGCCGGTGAGGAAACGCTGGCCCCGTCCACGACGGTGATCGAGGAGCGGGCGCGCTTGGTCATCGCCACCAACGATTCGCCCGACATCCCCTTCGGGCAATCGCTCAACCCCTATCGCGGATGCGAGCACGGCTGCATCTATTGCTACGCGCGTCCCACGCACAGCTACCTGGACCTCTCGCCCGGGCTGGACTTCGAGACGAAGATCATCGCAAAGGTAAACGTGGTCGAGCGACTGGAAGAAGAGCTAGGTCGGCCGCGCTACCGACCGTCGGTGATCCACATCGGCGGCGCCACCGATGCCTACCAGCCCGTCGAGCGGCGCCTGTGCCTGACGCGCGGGGTGCTGGACGTCCTGGGGCGCTGCCGGCATGCGTACACCATCGTCACCAAGTCCTCGGGGATCGAACGCGACCTGGACCTCATCGGCCCGGCCGCCCAGGCCGGGCGCGTCTGGGTGTCGATCAGCATCACGACACTGGACGGTGCGCTCGCGCGCATCCTGGACCCACGGGCGGTCGCGCCGCACCGGCGCCTGCGCACCGTCACTGCGCTGGCCCGGGCCGGCGTGCCGGTGGGCGTGAACGTCGCACCCGTCATCCCCTTCATCAACGAGCCGGAGATCGAGCAGATCGTGGAGGCCGCGGCGCAGGCCGGGGCGCACTCCATCCATTACACGGTGCTGCGGCTGCCCTGGGAGGTGAGCCCCCTGTTCCGGCAGTGGCTGCAGCAGCATTTCCCCGACCGGGCCGAGCGGGTGATGGCGCGCGTGCGCGAGATGCGCGGCGGGCAGGACTATCGCGCCGAGTTCGGCACGCGCATGAAGGGCGAGGGGATCTGGGCGCAGCTGATCGCCCAGCGCATCGAGAAGGCAGTGCGCCGTGCCGGACTCACCCGGCACGTGCCGCCGCTGGACGAATCGGCCTTCGTGCCGCCGCAGCAGGTGCGCCAGGGCAGCCTGTTCTGAGTCCCGCGGAAAAGCAAGGCGGCCACCGAGGTGGCCGCTCGACCGGATGCTGGCGCGCAGGAGCGCGCCTTACTTGAACAGGTCCTTGACGCGGTCGGTCCAGCTCTTGGCGTTGGGCGAGTGGCGGTCGCCGCCCTTGCGCAGCGACTCGTCCAGCTCCTTCAGCAGCTTGCGCTGGTGCTCGGTGAGCTTGACCGGCGTCTCGACCGCGATGTGGCAGTACAGGTCGCCGGGGTAGGTGGAGCGCACGCCCTTGATGCCCTTGCCGCGCAGCCGGAAGGTCTTGCCGTGCTGCGTGCCTTCGGGCAGCTCGATCTCTGCCTTGCCGCCCAGCGTGGGCACCTCGATCGTGCCCCCGAGCGCGGCCGTGGTGATGCTGATCGGCACCGTGCAGTGCAGGTCGTCGCCGTCGCGCTCGAAGATGTCGTGCTTCTTCAGGCGGATCTCGATGTAGAGGTCGCCCGGCGGGCCGCCGTTGGTGCCCGGTTCGCCATTGCCGGCAGAGCGGATGCGCATGCCCTCGTCGATGCCGGCGGGGATGCGCACTTCCAGCGTCTTCGTGCGCTTGATGCGGCCCTGGCCGCCGCAGGTGGGGCAGGGCTCGGGGATGATCTTGCCCATGCCGTGGCAGTGCGGGCAGGTCTGCTGGATGCTGAAGAAGCCCTGGCGCAGGTGCACCGTGCCGCTGCCCGCGCAGGTCGGGCAGGTCTTGGGGCTGGTGCCGGGCTTGGCGCCGCTGCCGTGGCAGGTGTCGCATTCCTCCCAGCTGGGGATGCGGATCGTGGCGTCCTTGCCGGCGGCCGCTTCCTCCAGCGTGATCTCCATCGCGTAAGAGAGGTCGCTGCCGCGGTAGACCTGCGGGCCGGAACGCCGGCCCCCGGCCGAGCCGAAGATGTCCCCGAAGATGTCGCCGAAGGCCTCGGCGAAGCCGCCGAACCCTTCCGGGCCGCCGCGGAAGCCGCCGGCACCCATGTTCGGGTCCACGCCCGCGTGACCGTACTGGTCGTAGGCGGCCCGCTTCTTGGGGTCGGAGAGCATCTCGTAGGCCTCTTTGACCTCCTTGAACTTCTCTTCCGCCTCCTTGGCCTTCTCACCCTGGTTGCGGTCAGGGTGGTACTTCATGGCCAGCTTGCGGTAGGCCTTCTTGATTTCGTCCTCCGACGCGTTCTTCGCCACGCCCAGGACTTCGTAATAGTCACGCTTTGCCATGATGGGTCAAGTTTGCCGTGCAAACGCAAAGCCCCCGTGTGCAGCCAGCTGCCCACGGGGGTACTTCTTCAGCGCCCCCACGGCCGGGCGCTGCCCGGCACGTGCCCGGAGAGGATCCAGGAAGGCCCGGGGCCGTCCTGGCAGGACCAAAGGGCTGTCGGGCCGGATTACTTCTTGTCCTTCACTTCGGTGAACTCGGCGTCGACCACATTGTCGTCGGCCGGCTTGGACGAGGCCTCGGCACCTGCCGCCGCGCCGCCGGCCGCGGCCTGCGCATCGGCGTACATCTTCTCGCCGAGCTTCTGGCTGGCCGCCACCAGGGCTTCGGTCTTGGCGTCGATCGTGGCCTTGTCGTTGCCCTTCAGCGCTTCCTCGACCTCCTTGATGGCCGACTCGATCTTCTCCTTCTCGCCGGCATCCAGCTTGTCGCCGTATTCGTTCAGCGACTTGCGCACGCTGTGCACCAGCGCATCGGCCTGGTTCTTGGCCTGCACCAGCTCCAGCTTCTTCTTGTCCTCGGCCGCGTTCAGCTCCGCGTCCTTCACCATGCGCTGGATTTCCTCCTCGGACAGACCCGAGTTGGCCTTGATGGTGATCTTGTTCTCCTTGCCGGTGCCCTTGTCACGGGCCGAGACATGCAGGATGCCGTTGGCGTCGATGTCGAAGGTCACCTCGATCTGCGGCACGCCGCGCGGGGCCGGCGGGATGCCCTCCAGGTTGAACTCGCCCAGCAGCTTGTTGCCCGAGGCCATCTCGCGCTCGCCCTGGTAGACCTTGATCGTCACCGCCGGCTGGTTGTCCTCGGCGGTCGAGAAGGTCTGCGTGAACTTGGTCGGGATCGTGGTGTTCTTCTGGATCATCTTGGTCATCACGCCGCCCAGGGTCTCGATGCCCAGCGACAGCGGGGTGACGTCCAGCAGCAGCACGTCCTTGCGCTCGCCGGCCAGCACCTGGCCCTGGATCGCGGCACCGATGGCCACGGCCTCATCCGGGTTGACGTCCTTGCGCGGATCCTTGCCGAAGAACTCCTTGACCTTCTCCTGCACCTTGGGCATGCGGGTCATGCCGCCGACCAGGATCACGTCATCGATGTCGCTGACCTTGATGCCGGCGTCCTTGATCGCGGTGCGGCACGGCTCGATGGTGCGCTCGATCAGCTCCTCGACCAGGGCTTCCAGCTTGGCGCGGGTCAGCTTGATGTTCAGGTGCTTGGGACCGGACGCGTCGGCCGTGATGTACGGCAGGTTGATCTCGGTCTGCTGCGTCGACGACAGCTCGATCTTGGCCTTCTCGGCGGCTTCCTTCAGGCGTTGCAGGGCCAGCACGTCCTTGGACAGGTCGACGCCCTGTTCCTTCTTGAACTCGCCGATGATGTAGTCGATGATGCGCTGGTCGAAGTCCTCGCCACCCAGGAAGGTGTCGCCGTTGGTGGACAGCACTTCGAACTGCTTCTCGCCGTCGACGTCGGCGATCTCGATGATCGAGATGTCGAACGTGCCGCCGCCCAGGTCGTACACCGCCACCTTGCGGTCACGCTTGTCGGTCTTGTCCAGGCCGAAGGCCAGCGCGGCCGCGGTCGGCTCGTTGATGATGCGCTTGACTTCCAGGCCCGCGATGCGACCGGCGTCCTTGGTGGCCTGGCGCTGGCTGTCGTTGAAGTAGGCGGGCACCGTGATGACGGCCTCGGTGACCGGCTCGCCCAGGTAGTCCTCGGCGGTCTTCTTCATCTTGCGCAGCACTTCGGCGCTGATCTGCGGTGGTGCCAGCTTCTTGCCGCGCACCTCGACCCAGGCGTCGCCGTTGTCGGCCGCGACGATCTGGTAGGGCATCAGGTCGATGTCCTTCTGCACCTCCGGCTCGCTGAACTTGCGGCCGATCAGGCGCTTGACGGCGTACAGGGTGTTCTTCGGGTTGGTGACGGCCTGGCGCTTGGCCGAGGCGCCGACGAGGATCTCGCCGTCTTCCTGGTAGGCAATGATCGAGGGTGTCGTACGGGCGCCTTCACTGTTCTCGATCACCTTGGTGGTATTGCCTTCCATGATGGCCACGCACGAGTTGGTGGTGCCCAGGTCGATACCAATGATCTTTGCCATGTTCGTTGACTCCTGAAATCAGAAATTCGGTTGTCGTCTAGTTGTGGATGACTGCAGTCGTTTCAAGCAGATCCGGAGGCCGAAATGCGTTCGCGCAACCCCGATATGGCCTGCTGGAACTGGGGTAATCCGGGCCAGCTGGTGATGCGGCCGAGCTTGCGGTCGCGGTGGAAGAAATAGAAGGTCGGCACCCCGTGCAGGCTGAACCGGCGACCGAGTTCGGTGTCCTGGTACACGTTGGCGTGCAGCCAATGGATGTCCTGGGCTTTCAGCGCGGCCTCCTGCAGCAGCGCGGCCTTTTTGAACTGGTCACAGTTGAAACAGTCGTCGCCCCAGAAATAGACCCCCACGAGCGCGTCGCCGGCAGCAGCCAGGGCGGCGTCGAAATCCGCGCTCGACACCGGCTGCATGCCGAATCGCCCGAAGAAGTCTTCCAAGTTGGGCCTCGCGTGCGCAAATGCCTTACTTGGCGGCGGCGACCGTGACCAGCGCCGGGCGCAGCACGCGATCGGCGATCAGGTAGCCCTTCTGCAGCAGCGCGACGATGGTGTTGGGCTCCTGCTCGGCGGGCACCACGCTGATGGCCTGGTGCTGGTGCGGATCGAACTTCGCGCCCGCGGCCGGGCTGATCTCGACCACCTTGTTGCGCTCCAGCGCCTGGGTGAGCTGGCGCAGCGTGACGTGCACGCCTTCGCGCATCTGTTCGGTCGTGGCGGTTTCTATGGCGAGCGCCGCTTCCAGGCTGTCCTTGACCGGCAGCAGGCTTTCCGCGAAGGACTCGACCGCGAATTTGCGCACCTTGGCCATTTCCTCCTCGGCGCGGCGACGGGTGTTCTCGACCTCGGCCTTGGCGCGCAGGTACGCGTCGGACATTTCGGCGAGCTTGGCTTCCAGCTCGGCCACGCGCTGCTCGAGGCCGGCTTGCTGGGGCTCCTGCTGGGTCTGAGCCTGGGCCTCGCCCTGGCCGTCGCGGGCCGACGCCTCGGCGCCGTTCGGCTCAAGTGGTTGATTTGATTGAGTATTCTGAGCTTCAGTCATGACTCGCAGTCCCGTCAAAACGCTGGAAATGGGGGCGGCGGGGCCGGTTTCAAGCCCCGCACGGCAAGAAAAGTTCCGGCAGCTGGCGCCGGGACGATCCGTCGATTGTGCCTGCGCCGCCCGGCGCGGCGGGCAGGGCGGGTCAACGCTTGCCGCCGAGGTCGTCGACGCTGGCGCTCCAGCGCTGCCACTCGGCCAGCTGGCGGCGGTCGCGCTTGGTCGGGCGACCGTGCTCGATGGCCTGGGAGGGGTCGGCCAGGTAGCGGCGGTTGCGGGCGTATTCCTCCCGCGCGGCGATGCTTTCCGGGGTTTCCTCGTACAGCTGTTGCGCCACCGGCGCCGGGCCGCGCACCTCGCTCAGCCCGCGCACGACGACCGTGCGCGCCACCTGGCCCTGCTTGAGCCGGATCCGGTCGCCCAGGCGGACCTCGCGCGAGCGCTTGGCCGCCTGGTCATTGACCTGCACCCGGCCCTTGTCGATTTCCTCCATCGCCAGGCTGCGCGTCTTGTAGAAGCGCGCCGCCCACAACCATTTGTCGAGTCGGACACCATCCATCCCGCTATTGTGGGGGCGGCGCCGTCCGGGCCGGGCCCGCGCCCCTGCCGCCCGCGTCACATCAGGGGGCGGGGGGCGCTCGCCCGGGTCGGCCAGCCGGCCAGGTGCTGCTCGGCGATGGCGGCCAGCGCCGCGATCCATTCGTGCAGGTCGTTGAGGCAGGGGATGTGGTGGAACGCCTGGCCACCCGCGCCGAGGAAGGCCTGGCGCACCTCCATGCCGATTTCCTCCAGCGTCTCGATGCAGTCGGACACGAAGCCGGGGCAGATCACGTCGACGCGCCGCACGCCGGCGCGCGCCAGGCCGACGACGGTCGGCTCGGTATAGGGCTGCAGCCAGGTGGCGCGGCCGAAGCGGCTCTGGAAGGTCACGACGTATTGCGAGTCGTCCAGTCCCAGGCGCGCGGCAACGGCGCGCGCGGTCGCGTGGCACTGGTCGTGGTAGGGGTCGCCCAGCTCGCGGGTGCGCTGCGGCACGCCATGGAAGCTCAGCACCAGCCGGTCGGGTCGCCCGTGGGTCATCCAGTACTGGCTGATGCGCCGCACGAGCGCGTCGATGTAGCCGGGGTGGTCGTGGTACTGGTTGACGAAGCGGAACTCGGGCAGGCGGCGCACGCCGCGGCCCCAGGCTTGCACCGCGTCCAGCACGCTGGCCGTGGTGGTGCACGAGTATTGCGGGTACAGCGGCAGCACGAGGACGCGCGTGGCACCGCGGGCCTTGAGCGCATCCAGACGCGTGGCGATCGAAGGCTGTCCATAGCGCATCGCATACTCGACCGCGACGCGGTGGCCGCGCTCGCCGAGGTAGCCGCGCAGCAGCGTGGCCTGCTTCTCGGTCCACACCTTCAGCGGCGAGCCGTCCGGGGTCCAGATGCTGGCGTACTTGGCGGCCGATTTCGCCGGGCGGGTGCGCAGGATGATGCCGTGCAGGACGGGCTTCCAGGCCAGCGGCGGGATCTCGACGACGCGCGGGTCGCCGAGGAACTCCGCCAGGTAGCGGCGCAGCGCCGGTGCGGTCGGCGCATCGGGCGTGCCGAGGTTGCACAGCAGCACGGCGGTGCCCTCGGGCGTGCCGTCGGCCAGGGCGGGTTCGGGGCGGAAGCTCATGGCGGCGGATTATTCCCGAGCGGGACCCGGGCGGCAGCCGGGCTCAGCTCACCCTCACCGGGCGGGGGGCGACCTGGTTGACTTCGGCGATGACCTTGCGCACCTCGATGGGCTTGGTCCAGTAGCCCAGGAAGCCGGCGTCCAGCGCGCGCTGGATGTCTTCGGGCATCGCGTCGGCCGAGCACATGAAGGCCGGCACGTCGCGCAGGCCATGCACCTCGCGCAGCTCGCGCAGCACCTCGAAGCCGGACATGCCGGGCAGGTGGGCGTCGAGCACCAGGATGTCGGGCCGCCAGTCGCGCACGATCTCGAAGGCCTGCGGGCCGTCCTCGGCAATCATCAGGTCGATGTGCCCGGACAGCTTCATCGCCTCCTCGAACAGCAGGGCGTTGATCGGGTTGTCCTCGACATAGAGCATGCGCAGCGGCGCGAGGTCGACCTCGGGGTCGGGGGCGGGCGCGGCGGATGCCTCGTGCGGCAGCGCGGCCGGCGCCTGCTCGGCCAGGCGCACCATCAGCGTCACGCAGGTGCCCTTGCCGGGCTCGCTGCTGACCTCGATGCTGCCCTTCATCTCGTCGATCAGCCGCTTGGCGATGATCAGGCCGAGGCCGGTGCCCTCGATCGGGGAGGTTTCGCGGCCCAGCCGCTCGAACGGCTGGAACAGGCGCGCCAGCTGGTCCGGGCGCAGGCCTTCGCCGGTGTCCTCGATCAGCACGTCGATCGCGTCGCCCTGGCGGTCGCCCAGGGTCAGGCGCACGACGCCGTCCGGGCGGTTGTACTTGATCGCGTTGGAGATGATGTTGATCAGCACCTGGCGCAGCCGCTGGGCGTCGGCCCGCACGAGCACGTCCTCGTCGATGCGGTTGTCGAAGCTGACGGCCGAGGCGTGCGCCAGCGGCGCCAGCAGCTCCAGGGCCTGTTCGATGGTGCGCCGCAGCGAGATGGTCTCGATGTTGATGGTCAGCTGGCCGGTCTCGACGCGCTGCAGGTCGAGCACGTCGTTGATCAGCGCCAGCAGGTGCTGGCCGGCCTGCAGCATGTGGTCGGCATAGTGGCGCACCTGCGAGGCCGAGGGCTGCGCATTGGTCGCGCTGAGCTTGAGCAGCTGCGAGAAGCCGATCATCGCGTTGAGTGGCGTGCGCATCTCGTGGCTCATGCGCGAGAGGAACTCGGTCTTGGAGCGGCTGGCCAGCTCGGCGGCCTGCTTGTCGCGCAGCGCCTTCTCGGCCTCCTTGAGCCGGGTGATGTCCGAATAGGTCCCGACGATGCGCAGCGCGCGGCCCTGTTCGTTGCGCTGCACCACGCGGCCGCGCTCGAACACCCACAGCCAGCGGCCCGAGCGGTGGCGCAGGCGGTGCTCGGAGTGGTAGACCGGCACCACGTCCTTCAGGTGCAGCTCGAGCTTCTCCAGCACGCGCGGCAGGTCCTCCGGGTGCACGCGCGACGACCATTCCTCGGGTGAGTCGGTCAGCTCGTGCTCCTGGTAGCCGAGCAGCTCCTTCCAGCGGCGCGAGTAGTAGACGCGGTCGGCCACCGCGTCCCAGTCCCACACGCCGTCGCCGCTGCCCTCGATGGCGAACTTCCAGCGCTGCTCGCTCATCGACAGCGCCTGCTCGGCGATGCGCTGCTGGGTGATGTCGCGGAAGGTGACCACCGCCGACAGCGGCTTGTCGTGCGGCGCCATGCGCAGCGGCTGGGCGCTCACGCCCAGCCAGCGGATCTGCCCGTCGCGCCGGCGCAGGCCGTAGACGCGTTCGGTGACCGGCTCGCCGCTGGCCAGCGCACGCGCCACCGGGTGCTCGGCCGGCGGCAGCGGCTGCAGCGACTCGGTCAGCAGCTCCAGGCCCGGGGCCATCACCAGCTCCTCCATCGTCGCGTCGAGGATGCGGCAGGCCGCAGGATTGACCGCGACGACGTAGCTGCCGCTGGTGACGACCATCAGGCCGTCGCTGATCGACAGCGCCACCGAGCGGTACAGCTCCTCGCTCACGCGCAGACGCTCGGCGGCGATGCTGCGCTCGGTGATGTCGGTCTGCACGCCGATGAAGTGCGTCACCCGGCCGTGGCTGTCGTGCACCGGGGCGATGTGCAGCTCGTTGATGAAGCGCGAGCCGTCCTTGCGGTAGTTGTGCAGCACGACCGTGGTCGAGCGCCCGTGCCGCAGCGCCTCGCGCACCTGGCCGAGCGCGGGCTGGTCGGTCTCCGGGCCTTGCAGGAAGCGGCAGTTGCGGCCCAGCACCTCGTCGCGGCCGTAGCCGGTCAGGCGCTCGAAGGCCGGGTTCACGTAGACCACCGGGTGATCCGGCGCCAGCACGTCCACCACGGTGATCGGCAGCGAGGCCTCGCCCTCGATGGCGCGGTGCATGATCTGCAGCTCGCGCTCCATCGTGCGCAGCTCGGTCAGGTCGCGCACGATCAGCAGCACCTGGGTGCCCGACATCGGCATGAAGCGGCCCTCGAAGGTGCGCGTGGTCGGGTCGCCCATCGGCTGGAGCTCGTACTCCACCCGCTGCAGGGTGCCGGTGGCCAGGGCGCGCTGCAGGGCGTTCTTGTGCTGCACCGCGACAGCCGGGGGCAGCACTTCCTCCAGGCTGGCGCCGCGCATCTGCTCGAACGGCATGTGCAGCAGGTGCTGCGCGGCGGTGCCGCACTGCACGTAGCGGCCCTCGGCATCCAGCACGAACCACAGGTCGGGCAGCGACTGCAGCACCGCCGCGGTGCGGGCCTCGGACTCGCGCAGCTGCGCCTCGCGCAGCGCCTGGGCCTCGCGCGCCTGGCGCTGGGCTTCGATCTCGGCGGTGACCACGCGGGTGGCGCCGCGGTAGCCGCGGAACCTGCCGGCCGAATCGAACACCGGCACCCCGTTGACCGCCACGGTGACGAGGCCGCCCGGGGTCCTCATGTCGGCGATCAGGTTGAAGAAGGGCTCGCGCTGCTCGCGCGCGGCGAGGTAGCGGTCGTAGGAGCGCGCGTGCTCGGGGTCGTCGCGGCGCAGCAGGATCTCGTGCGGCAGCTTGCCGAGCTTGTCCTCGATGCGCAGGCCGGTGTGGGTCTCCATCGAGGCCGAGGCCCAGGTGAAGCGGCCCTGGGCATCGGTCTCCCACAGCCAGTCCGAACCGGCCCGGCTGGCCGTGCGCACGCGTGCTTCCTGCAGGCGCCAGCGTTGTTCCTTCAGGCGCGCCTTCAGCAGCTCGCAGACCAGGCGGCCGACGTCGTGCAGCGCCGCCAGCTCCGCCTCGCCGAAGTGGCGCGGCTGCACGTCCAGCACGGCGAGCGCGCCGATGCGCTGGTCTTCCACGGTCAGCGGCAGGCCGGCGTAGGCGCGCACGTAGGGCGCGCCGGTCACGGTGCGCACGCCGGCAAAGCGCGGGTCGGCCGTCAGGTCGTCGACGAGGAAGGGGACGTCGCCGGCGATGGTCCAGGTGCAGCAGGTCTGGTCGCGCGACAGTTCGTCCAGCTCGGCGCCGTGGATTGCCTTGAACCAGACCCGCCCGGCATCGACCAGGCTGAGCGTCGCGATCGGTACCCGGGCCATCCGCGCCAGCAGCCGCACCGCGGCGTCGAAGCATTCCTCGCGCGAGGAGTCGAGCAGGCGCAGTTCGCGCAGGACGCGCAGGCGCCCGGATTCTTCGTCGTCGGGAGGAACGGCTGGAGTCATGCGCTGCGTCTCGGACGTCGGATTGGCCCGCCGCACTATAGGCCATGCCGGGCCGCCGCTGCGCCCGGATTCGCGCGGATCGGCAAAATGTTGCCCGTGTGGCACGGGCCGGGCGCCCGCGCCGCTTCCCCTTCGCCAAGGATCCGAATTGAAACCCCTGCTTGCCCTGACGCTGGACCTGGACGACACCCTCTGGCCGATCTGGCCGGCGATCGCCCGGGCCGAGGCCGTGCTGCACGCCTGGCTCACCGAGCACGCCCCGGCCACCGCCGCGCGTCACGATCCCGCGTCGCTGCGCCAGCTGCGCAACGAGGTGGCCGAGCGCCACCCGGAGTGGGCGCACGACCTGTCGACCATCCGCCTCAAGAGCCTGGAGCTGGCGCTGGCCCGGTGCGGCGACGATCCGGCTTTGGCCGGGCCGGCGTTCGAGGTGTTCTTCGCCGAACGGCAGCGGGTCGAGCTGTTCGACGACGTGGTCCCGGCGCTGGAGCGGCTGGCCGCGCGCTTCCGGCTGGTGGCGCTGAGCAACGGCAATGCCGACCTGCAGGCCGTGGGCCTGGCGCGCTGGTTCAGCGGGGCAGTGTCGGCGCGGGGCTTCGGCGTCGGCAAGCCCGATGCGCGCATCTTCCGCGAGGCCTGCCGCGTGGCGGACGCGGCGCCGCAGCAGGTGCTGCACGTGGGAGACGACCTGGCGCTGGACGTGGAGGGGGCGCTGGCGGCCGGGCTGCAGGCGGCCTGGATCGTGCGCCCGCAGATCCATCCCGAGCCGGGCGTGCCGCCGGCAGGGACGCATCACGTGGTCAAGGACCTGGCCGAGCTGGCCGACCGCATCGGCGCCTGAGGCGCCGCGCGGCTCAGCTGCCGCCGATCGGCAGCTCGCTGGCCAGCGAGAACACCTCGAAGTGCAGCACGGCGGCGCTGCTGTCGGCCGGGGAGGCCCCCAGGCCGATCACCCCGCTGCCGTGCAGCACGCACACGCCGCGGCGCAGCATGACGACCTCGTGGTCGCCGGTGAAACGCACGAAGCTGCCGTTGCTGCTCTGGTCGGAGAGGTGGAAGTTGCCGCCGTGCCATTCGATGCGCGCGTGCAGCCGCGACACCCGGGAATCGTCGATGCAGAAGGTGGAGTCCGGACTGCGGCCGATCACCACGGGCATCTGCTGCACCGTGAACACCTGCTGCGGTGCGTCGGCCAGCGCGAGGCGGATGCAGTCGGCCAGCGGCGTGTCGGTGAAGTCGGCGAACAGGGTGGACGGGGTGGCATCGTCGTCGTACCAGGACTCCAGCCGGTACACGTGGCAGGGCTCGCTGCGCCCGCGCAGGTGCAGCCGCTCCAGGCTCTTGAAGCGCTGCCGGTCGACCGCGGCGAGCTGCTCGTAGACCTGCTGGGTGATCAGCACCTCGTTGTCGCCCGCGTGGTCGAGCAGCCGGGCGGCCACGTTGACCGCATCGCCGAAGCTGTCGCCGGCCACCTCGACGATCTCGCCATGCGCCATCGCGACGTACAGCCGCAGCGCGGCGGCACCGGTGTCGGCCTCGGCCATGATGCGGGCGATCGAATCCTGCATCTCGCGGGCAGCGCGCACCGCCATGGGGCCGCGCTCGAACAGGGCCATCAGCCCGTCGCCCAAGGTCTTGACCACCTTGCCGCTGTTCTGCGTCACGACCCGGCTCAACAGGCCGATGGTCTGCGTGACGACGGCGGCCGCCTGCGCGTTGCCCAGCGTGCCGAACAGCGCCGTGCTGCCGCGCAGGTCGGCAAACAGGACGGTGCGGGCCGAGGATCCGGTCATGCAGGCTTCAGGCGTCGGAAGGGGGATGAACGCGCCGAGTGTAGCGTGCAACCCGGCAATGAAGAACGGCCTTCCGTGTTGCAAGCCTGATGCAAGCCAGGCGGTGTACCGGGCGGTGGCCCGGGACGGGCGCGGTGCCTCCGGGCCGGCCGCCCCGCAAGCTGCATATCCCGCCCACCTTACAGGTTGTCGAGATACGTGCGCAGCTTGTGGCTGGCGCCGCAAGCTGCGTGCGGTTGCTTTCGCTGCCGCCAGCCCTGCGGGCTGCGTATCCCGCCCACCTTACAGGTTGTCGAGATACGTGCGCAGCTTGTCCGAGCGGCTCGGGTGCTTGAGCTTGCGGATGGCCTTGGCCTCGATCTGGCGGATGCGCTCGCGGGTGACGTCGAACTGCTTGCCCACTTCCTCCAGCGTGTGGTCGGTGGACATCTCGATGCCGAAGCGCATGCGCAGCACCTTGGCCTCGCGCGGGGTCAGGCTGTCGAGGATCTCCTTGACCACCTCGCGCAGGCCGGCCTGCATGGCCGCGTCCACCGGCGCGACGTTGTTGGTGTCCTCGATGAAGTCGCCCAGGTGCGAATCGTCGTCGTCGCCGATCGGCGTTTCCATGGAGATCGGCTCCTTGGCGATCTTCATGATCTTGCGAATCTTGTCCTCGGGCATGTCCATCTTCTCGGCCAGCGTCGGGGCATCCGGCTCGTGGCCGAACTCCTGCAGGTGCTGGCGCGAGATGCGGTTCATCTTGTTGATCGTCTCGATCATGTGAACCGGGATGCGGATGGTGCGCGCCTGGTCGGCGATCGAGCGGGTGATGGCCTGGCGGATCCACCACGTCGCGTAGGTCGAGAACTTGTAGCCGCGGCGGTATTCGAACTTGTCCACCGCCTTCATCAGGCCGATGTTGCCTTCCTGGATCAGGTCGAGGAACTGCAGGCCGCGGTTGGTGTACTTCTTCGCGATCGAGATCACCAGGCGCAGGTTGGCCTCGATCATCTCCTTCTTCGCGTCGCGCGAGGCCTTCTCGCCCTCGTTCATCTTGCGGTTGATCTCCTTGAGATCCTCGATGGGCACGACGGCCTTCGCCTGCAGGTCGATCAGCTTCTGCTGGAACTCCTGCACGGCCGGCAGGTTGCGGCGCAGCACCTCGCTGTAGGGCTTGCCCGCGGCGGCTTCCTTCTCGGCCCACTTCAGGTTCAGCGCGTTGGGCGGGAAGTGCTTGATGAAGTACTCCTGGGGCATGCCGCACTTGTCGACCAGGATCTTGCGCAGTTCGCGCTCGTAGCGGCGGATGTCGTCCACCTGCGAGCGCAGGATGCCGCACAGCCGCTCGATGGTCTTCACCGTGAAGCGGATGCCCATGATGATGTTGCTGACCGCGGCCTGGGCCTTGTTGTAGCCGGGCGACTTGTAGCCTTCCTTCTCGTAGGCCTTGCGCATCTTGTCGAAGTGCACGGCCAGCTGGTCGAAGCGCTCCAGCGCGGCGTTCTTCAGCTCTTCCAGCTTCTTGGTCAGCGCCTTGGAGCCGCCGTTGCCGTCGTCGTCGTCCTCGTCGTCGAAGAAGTCGACGTCTTCCTCGGCCACGTAGTCGTCGGCCTCGTCCTCGGAGACGAAGCCGTCCACCACCTCGGAGATCTGCACCTCGCCGGCGCGGATCTTCTCGGCCAGCTGCAGGATCTCGGCGATGGTCGTCGGCGACGCCGAGATGGCCAGCATCATGTCCTGCAGGCCCTTCTCGATGCGCTTGGCGATCTCGATCTCGCCTTCACGGGTGAGCAGCTCCACCGAGCCCATCTCGCGCATGTACATGCGCACCGGGTCGGTGGTGCGGCCGAATTCGGAGTCGACGGTGGACAGCGCGGCTTCGGCTTCCTCCTCGGCTTCCTCCTCGGTGGCCGTGGTGGTGGCGCCGCCGGCGATCAGCAGGGTGGCGGCGTCCGGGGCCTGCTCGTAGACGGCGATGCCCATGTCGTTGAGCATGGACACGATGGCGTCCATGATCTCCGTCTCGACCAGCTTCTCGGGCAGGTGGTCGTTGATTTCCGCGTGGGTCAGGAAGCCACGCGTCTTGCCCATCTTGATGAGGGTCTTCAGCTCCTGGCGGCGCTTGTTGACCTCGTCTTCGGTCAGCGTCGTCTCGTCCAGGCCGAATTCACGCATCAGCGCGCGCTCCTTGGCGCGCGAGACCTTCATGCGCAGGGGCTTGGCCTTGGGCTTGTCGTCGTCGGCCGCCACCACCTCCTCAGGCTCGACCTCCAGGTCGGCCTCGAGGTCCGCGTCGACATCGGAAAAATCGTCGTCGGCATCCAGGTCGGCAGCGCTGGCCTTGCGGCTGACCGTTTCAGCCTTGGGCTTGCGGCCGCGCTTGGCCTTGGGCTTGCCGTCGTCGGCCGCGCTGCTCCTGGCCGCGCGGGTGGTCTTCGCGGCGGCCTTGGCAGCCGGCTTGGTCTTTTCCTTCTCTTCCTTCGCCGCGGCCGCCTTGGTGACCTTCTTCTCTTCGGTCTCCGTGGCCTTGGCAGCCTTGGCGGTGGATTTCGCGGGGGCGGATTTCTTCGCGGTCATGAACTTCCTCGGATGGATCTGGGCTCAGACGGCCAGCCGGCAGGCCGCATGACGCCACCGGCGGGCACATGCGGGAAAACTGGCAGGCAGGACAGAGCCTGACGCGTCTGATCCGGAACAGATGAGGACATCGATCCGAAGGTCAAGCGTCGGCTCAGGTGGGCAAGCTGGCGTGAACTGTCTTCGAGGGCAGCCCTTGCGGGAGGGTTTGGCCTGATCATCCCCGTGTCGCGGGTGGCCGGATCCGGAAGGTGCTGCTGTCACTCTTGCCGCGCATCAAACCGGAAATTATCGCCGACGCATCCCTGTTTGTCAAAAAAACGGGTTTGTCAAGGGCCGAAAACCGTGGCAAATCAACGGTCGCGGGCGGCGACCAGGCTTTCGATGCGGTCTTTCAGCGCCTTGCACTGGTCGAGCAACTCGCGCGCCCGCTGCAAGGTCTCGGGGTCGAGGGCGCCGGATTCGAACAGCATGGCCCGCTCGTCCTCCAGCGCACGCAGCAGCAGCCGGTCCACCACGATGGCCAGCTCGCACGACAGGTCCACGCCGTCCTCGGGCTCGTGCAGCTCGCGCAGGCGCTGCACCAGCGCCTCGCTGCCGTTGCCGAAGTCCTCGCGTGCCATTTCTTCCAGCAGGGTGGTGGCGCTGACCGGGCCCTGGTCGTTCAGGTGCCGCTCGATCCAGGCAAAGGCCGGGCCGTAGGGGGCGACCTGCTCGGCCAGCAGGTCGTGGGCCGCCGGCGACAGCTCGTTCCACAGCTCGCAGCGGCATACCAGCAGCCACAGCGCCCGGTCGAGCAACGTGGGAGTGCCCGACAGCAGCCGGCGCGAGGCGGGCGGGCGCCGGCCCGGGCGGCTGCCGGGGCCCCCGGCCTCGCGCCCGGCCGGCCGGTGGGACGGCGCGGCATGGCCGCCGTCGCCGATCCAGGCCTGATGCAGCTCGTCGACCGGCATCGCGGCGTGCTGCGCCAGCTCGGCCAAGATCTGGCGGCGCAGCAGGCCGTCGGGCAGCGCCTGCCACAGCGGGCGCGCCTGCGCCAGGAAGCGCGCCCGGCCCTCGGCGCTGCCCAGCTCGCAGCCTTCGCGGGCGGTCTCGACCAGCTGGCGCGACAGCGGCACGGCCTCGGCGACGCAGCGCTCGAAGGCCTCGGGCCCGAAGGCGCGGATGTAGGAGTCGGGGTCGTGCTCGGGCGGCAGGAACAGGAAGCGCGCGCTGCGGGTGTCGGTCACGTGGGGCAGGGCGGCTTCCAGCGCGCGGGCCGCGGCGCGCCGGCCGGCGGCATCGCCGTCGAAGCTGAACACGACCTGGTCGGTGAAGCGGAACAGCTTCTGCACGTGCTCGGCGGTGCAGGCGGTGCCGAGGGTGGCCACCGCGTTGGGAAAGCCCAGCTGGGCCAGCGCGACCACGTCCATGTAGCCTTCGACCACCAGCGCGTAGCCGCGCTCGCGCAGCGCGGCGCGCGCCTCGTACAGGCCGTACAGCTCGCGACCCTTGACGAACACGGGCGTCTCGGGGGAATTCAGGTACTTCGGCTCGCCCTCGTCGATCACGCGCCCGCCGAAGCCGATCACCTCGCCGCGCACGTTGCGGATCGGGAACATGATGCGGTCGCGGAAGCGGTCATAGTGGCGCGCCTCCTCGCCTTCGCCCTGGGCGATCACCAGGCCCGACTCGGTCAGCAGCGGGTCGTCGTACTGCGGGAAGACGCTGGCCAGCGTGCGCCATCCGGGCGGGGCGTAGCCCAGCCCGAAGCGGGCCGCGATCCCGCCGGTCAGGCCGCGGCCCTTGAGGTACTGCACCGCCCGGGGGCTGGCCTTGAGCTGCTTGCGGTAGTGCTCGGCCGCACGGCCCAGCACGTCGGTGAGCGTGGCGCGGCGCTCGCGCTCCTGCGCGGCCTGGGCGCGCTGCTCGGGGGTGCCGTGCTCCTCGGGGACCTGCAGGCCGAATTCCTGTGCCAGCTCGCGCACCGCGTCGACGTAGCCCAGCCCGCCGTGCTCCATCAGGAAGTCGATCGCGTTGCCGTGCGCGCCGCAGCCGAAGCAGTGGTAGGTCTGGCGCGTCGGGCTGACGATGAAGCTGGGGGTCTTCTCGTTGTGGAAGGGGCACAGCCCCTTGAAGTTGATGCCGGCCTTCTTGAGCTGCACGTAGCGGCCGACGATCTGGACGATGTCGGCGCGTGCGAGGAGGTCTTGCTTGAAGCTCGGCGGGATCACTGCAGGAGTCTACCCAAGCCGCCGCCCGGCCGGGGCGGCGGGGTTCCCGCCGGTGCAGGCGCTCAGTCGCCCATCACGATGCCTTCGCGGCGCGGGTCGGCGCCGCCGAACCAGCCCTCGGCCGTGCGCTGGATGGCCTGCAGGCCGCTGGTCATGTTCATCTCGCGGATCTCGTGGCCGCGCGCACGCAGCGCCTCCAGCGTGGCGGCCGGGAAGCGCTTTTCCTCCAGCAGCGTCGGGCCGTTGTTGGAGCCGAAGTTGGGCAGGCTGATCGCCTGCTGCGCGTCCAGGCCCCACTGCAGGGTGCCGAGCAGCGTCTTGGCGGTGTAGTGGATGATGGCCGCGCCGCCGGGCGAGCCCAGGCTCATCACCAGCCGGTTCGTGCCCTGCTCGAACACCAGCGTGGGGCTCATGCTGGAGCGGGGGCGCTTGCCCGGCTGGACGCGGTTGGCGACCGGCAGGCCGTCGGCCGCGGGCGCGAAGGAGAAGTCGGTCAGCTCGTTGTTGAGCAGGAAGCCGCGCACCATCTGGCGCGCCCCGAACTGGTCCTCGATCGTCGTGGTCATCGCCAGCGCATTGCCGTAGCGGTCGACGATGGAGATGTGCGAGGTGCCGCGCTCGACCTGGTCCGCTTGCGGGGCGTAGGCCACCGCGCCGCCGCGCGGCGCGCCGGGCTTGGCCGTCTTCATGGACTGCACACCGATGGCCGCGGCGCGCTCCTTCAGGTAGGCGGGGTCGATCAGGCTGCGCCAGGAGCCGGCGGGGGGCTGGACGAAGTCCGGGTCGGCGACGTATCGGGCGCGGTCGGCGAAGGCCAGCCGGGCCGCCTCGGTGTAGACGTGCAGCAGGTCGGGGCCGGGCAGGCCGTCGACCAGCGGCTGCGCCACCGGCGCGGCGTGCTCCATGATGCCCAGGATCTGCGCGATCGCGATGTGGCCGGACGAGGGCGGCGGGAAGCCGCACAGGCGGTAGCGCAGCCAGTCCGAGCACAGCGCCTCGCGCTTCTTCGGCCGGTAGCTGGCCAGGTCCTGCTCGGTCATGCGCCCCGGGTTGGTCGGGTGGCCCTGCACCTTGGCGACGATGTCGCGCGCGATCGCGCCGGTGTAGAAGGCATCCGCGCCGCGCGCGGCGACCTCGCGCAGCACCGCGGCCAGCTCGGGGTTGCGCAGCACCATGCCGACGTCACGCGGGTCGCCGTCGGGCTTGTAGAAATAGCGCGCGGCCACCGGGTCCTTCTTCAGGTGCTGCTCGCTGCGCAGCAGGGCGTGCAGCCGCGGGCTGACCCGGAAGCCGTTTTCCGCCAGCGTGATGGCGGGCTGGAACAGCGTGGCCCAGGGCAGGCGGCCGTGTTCCTTGTGCGCCAGCTCCAGCATGCGCAGCGTGCCGGGCACGCCCACCGAGCGGCCGCCGACCACGCCTTCGTAGAAGGCCATGGGCTGGCCATCGGGCTTGAGGAAGAGGTTCTCGTCGGCTGCCGCCGGCGCGGTTTCGCGGCCGTCGTAGGCCTCGAGCTGCTGGCCGTTCCAGTGCAGCAGGAAGGCGCCGCCGCCGATGCCGCTGGACTGCGGCTCGACCAGGGTCAGCACCATCTGCACCGCGATCGCCGCGTCGACCGCCGAGCCGCCGGCCCGGAGGATCTGGTAGCCGGCGTCGGTGGCCAGCGGGTTGGCGGCGGCGACCGCGAAGGTCTTCGTGGCCCAGCCCGGCTTGTCGATGTAGCCGGACGCGGCCTCGGGTTCGTCCGGCGGGGTGTAGCGGAACTCGGGGGCGGTGGCGCAGCCGGCGCACAGGGCCGCGGCGGCCAGGCAGGAAAGGGCAAGGCGCAGCTTCATGGGACTCCTCGTGGGTCTGGCGGGCGCCGCCAGTCGCCTGGCGGCCGGGAGTGCCGGGGCATCTTACGGCGGCGCCGTGCTCCGCCTGCGTGTCGAAGCGTTACCCGAGCCCGGGACGATCAGCGCGGAGCCAGGCGGATCGCGCCGTCGAGGCGGATCACCTCGCCGTTGAGCATCTCGTTGGTGACGATCGCATGCACCAGCTTGGCGTAGTCCTCGGGCGTGCCCAGGCGCGAGGGGAAGGGCACGCTGGCGGCCAGCGAATCCTGCACCTCCTTGGGCATGCCGAACAGCATCGGCGTGCCGAAGATGCCCGGGGCGATGGTCATGTTGCGGATGCCGTTGCGCGCCAGGTCGCGGGCGATGGGCAGCGTCATGCCGACCACGCCGCCCTTGGAGGCCGAGTAGGCGGCCTGGCCGATCTGGCCGTCGTAGGCCGCCACCGAGGCGGTGGAGATCAGCACGCCGCGCTCGCCGGTGGGCTCGGGCTCGTTCCTGCACATGGCCTCGGCGGCCAGGCGGATCATGTTGAAGGTGCCGATCAGGTTGACCGTGATCACCTTGGTGTAGAGGTCCAGGGGGTGGGCACCGTCCTTGCCCACGGTCTTGGCTGCCGGGGCGATGCCGGCGCAGTTGACCAGGCCGACCAGCTTGCCCAGCGAGGTGGCCTTCTCGACCACCGCCTTGCCGTCGGCCTCGCTGGCGACGTCGCACTTGACGAAGGCGCCGCCCAGCTCGCGGGCGACGGCCTCGCCCTTGTCGACCTGCAGGTCCGCGATCACCACCTTGCCGCCCTCGCGCGCGAGCATGCGTGCCGCGCCTTCACCCAGCCCCGAGGCGCCGCCGGTGACGATGAAAACCTTGCCCTGGATGTCCATGTTCGTGCTCCTGAAAGGTCGTGTGGGATTGACGTGAACGTAAACGTCAATTGTGGACGAACTCCGGGCCGATCCGGCAGGCCGCCGGTGCGACGGGGGCTCGGTAGAAACCATGAGGCCGGCCGGCGAGAAATTCATTGAAGTCTCAATACTTGAGACCTAAAGTGTCCTGGCATGAAGATCGTCTGCATCGGCGGCGGGCCGGCCGGCCTGTACTTCGCCCTCCTGATGAAGAAGGCGGATCCGGGCCACGACATCACCGTGGTGGAGCGCAACCGGCCGTACGACACCTTCGGCTGGGGCGTGGTGTTCTCGGACCAGACCCTGGGCAACCTGCAGGCGGCCGACGCGCCGACCGCGCAGGCGATCCTGGATGCCTTCAACCACTGGGACGACATCGAGATCCACATCCGCGGCCGCACGGTGCGCTCGGGCGGACACGGCTTCTGCGGAATCGGTCGCAAGCGGCTGCTCAACATCCTGCAGGCGCGCTGCGAGGCGCTGGGCGTGAAGCTGCAGTTCGAGACCGAGGTGGAAAGCGACGAGCAGTTCGCCGATGCCGACCTGATCATCGCGTCCGACGGGCTGAACAGCCGCATCCGCAACCGGTATGCCCACGTGTTCCAGCCCGACATCGACCTGCGTCGTTGCCGCTTCGTGTGGCTGGGCACGCACAAGCTGTTCGACGCCTTCACCTTCGCCTTCGAGGAAACCGAGTTCGGCTGGTTCCAGGCCCACGCCTACCGCTTCGACACGGACACCTCGACCTTCATCGTCGAGACGCCCGAGGAGGTCTGGCGGGCCGCGGGCCTCGACCGGATGGACAAGGAAGAGGCCATCGCGTTCTGCGAGACGCTGTTCTCGAAGTACCTGGACGGCCACCGGCTGATGTCCAACGCGGCGCACCTGCGCGGCTCGGCACAGTGGATCCGCTTCCCGCGCGTGGTCTGCCGGACCTGGGTGCATCACAACGGGCGCGCGCCCGTGGTGCTGATGGGCGACGCGGCGCACACGGCGCACTTCTCGATCGGCTCGGGCACCAAGCTGGCGCTGGAGGATGCGATCGAGCTGGCGCGCTGCATCGGGCAACGCCGCGGCGACCTGATGGGCGCGCTGCAGGACTACGAGGCGGTGCGCAGCGTCGAGGTGCTGCGCATCCAGAACGCGGCGCGCAACTCGACCGAGTGGTTCGAGAACGTCAGGCGCTACGTGCACCTGCCGCCCGAGCAGTTCGCCTACTCGCTGCTGACGCGCTCGCAGCGCATCAGCCACGAGAACCTGCGCCTGCGCGACCGCGGCTACGTCGAACGCTACGAGGACTGGCTGGCCGAGCGCAGCGGGGTGCGGCGCGCGCCGCACGCGCAGCCGGTGCCGCCGATGTTCACGCCGTACCGCGTGCGCGGCCTCCAGCTCAAGAACCGCGTCGTGGTCTCGCCGATGGCGCAGTACTCGGCCGTCGACGGCATCCCGGGCGACTACCACCTGGTGCACCTGGGCGCCCGCGCGATGGGCGGGGCGGGCCTGGTGTTCGCCGAGATGACCTGCGTGTCACCCGATGCGCGCATCACGCCGCATTGCCCGGGGCTGTGGAACGACGCCCAGCAGCAGGCCTGGCAGCGCATCGTCGACTACGTGCATGCGCATACCGACGCGAAGATCGCGCTGCAGCTGGGCCATGCCGGCCCCAAGGGCTCGACCAACGCCCCCTGGGAGGGCGAGGGCGCCGACCGGCCGCTGCCGCAAGGCAACTGGCCGCTGATCTCGGCCTCGGCGGTGCCCTACCTTGAGGACGGCCCGGTGCCGCGCGCGATGACCCGCGAGGACATGGACCGTGTCAAGGCCGATTTCGTCGCCGCGACGCGGCGCGCCGCCGCGGCCGGCTTCGACTGGCTGGAACTGCACTGCGCGCACGGCTACCTGTTGTCGGCCTTCATCTCGCCGCTGACCAACCGGCGTGACGACGAGTACGGCGGGCCGCTGGAGAACCGGCTGCGCTATCCGCTCGAGGTGTTCCGCGCGATGCGCGAGGCCTGGCCCGGGCACCTGCCGATGTCGGTACGCATCTCGGCGCACGACTGGGTCGAGGGCGGCACGACGCCCGACGACGCGGTCGAGATCGCGCGCGCCTTCAAGGCCGCCGGTGCCGACATGATCGACTGCTCCTCGGGCCAGGTCAGCGTGCGCCAGCAGCCGGTGTACGGGCGCATGTACCAGACGCCCTTTGCCGACCGCATCCGCAACGAGGCGGGCATCCCCACGATCGCGGTCGGGGCGATCTCCGAGGCGGACCACGTCAACAGCATCATCGCCGCCGGCCGTGCCGACCTGTGCGCGATCGCGCGGCCGCACCTGGCCAACCCGGCCTGGACGCTGATGGAGGCGGCCCGGATCGGCTACACCGATCTCGAATGGCCCCGCCCGTACCGCGCGGCCAAGACGCAGCTGGAGCGCAACCTGGAACGCGAGAAGGCGGCCGCGGCGCAGGTCGCGGGGCTGTCGCCGCTGCAGCAGGCCAACCTGGCATTGGGGGTGTGAGCGCATGGGCCTGCCAGGACGTCATGCAGTGGTCACCGGCGCGGCGCGCGGCATCGGCGCGGCGATCGCGCGCACGCTGGCTGCCGAGGGGGCGCGCCTGACCCTGATGGGACGCCATCACGACGCGCTGCAGGCGCTCGCGCGCGAGCTGCCGGGCGGCCCGCATGCCGCGGTGGCGGTCGACGTGGCCGAGGCCGAGGCGGTGCAGGCGGCGTTCGCCGCGGCGCGCGGGCGGCTGGGGCCGGTGGCCATCCTGGTCAACAACGCGGGCCAGGCCGAGAGCGCGCCGTTTCGCAAGACCTCGGCGGCGTTGTGGCAGCGCATGCTGGCGGTGAACCTCACCGGCAGCTTCCTGTGCGCGCAGCAGGCGCTGCCCGACATGCTCGAGGCCGGCTGGGGCCGCATCGTCAACATCGCCAGCACCGCCGGGCTGAAGGGGTACGCGTACGTCTCGGCCTACGTGGCCGCCAAGCACGGCGTGGTGGGGCTGACGCGCGCCCTGGCGCTGGAGGTGGCGCGACAGGGCGTCACCGTCAACGCGGTGTGCCCGGGCTATACCGACACCGACATCCTGCGCGACAGCATCGCCCGCGTCGTCGAGAAGACCGGCCGCAGCGCCGGCGAGGTGCGCGCGCAGTTCGCCGCCGGCAATCCGCAGGGGCGCATCGTGCAACCGCAGGAGGTGGCCGACGCGGTGCGCTGGCTGTGCGGGGAGGCGGCCGGCGCGGTCAACGGCCAGGCGATCGCGATCTGCGGCGGGGAGCTGGCATGAAGCGCAAGCCCGTCTCCCCGCTGGACGATCACCGCATCGGGCTGGAGGCCCGGGTGGCGTCGGACGACCACATGGCCTTGAAGCTGTGGCTGCGCCTGCTGTCGTGCACCACGCAGATCGAGACCGAGATCCGCAAGCGCCTGCGCGCGCGCTTCGGCATCACGCTGGCTCGCTTCGACTACCTGGCCCAGCTGCACCGTCACCCGGAGGGGCTGCGCATGAACGCGCTGTCGCGCTACCTGATGGTGACCGGCGGCAGCATCACCGGCCTGACCGACGAGCTGGAGAAGGAGGGCCTGGTCGTGCGCGAGGCGGTGCCCGACGACCGGCGCTCCTTCCTGCTCAAGCTGACGCGCCAGGGCCGCGAGGTGTTCGAGCGCATCGCGAGCGAGCACGAGGCCTGGGTCATCGAGCTGTTTTCCGACCTGAGCTATGGCGATCGCAAGACGCTGTACGAGCTGCTTGGCCGGTTGCGAGTGCACATGGCCGCGCGCCAGAACCAGTCCCAGGAGGTGGTGTGACGATGTCCGCAGATCAACCCCGTGTCGACCCGGCCCTGGTGGCCGGCAACCGCATCCGGCTGTCCGGCTACGAGGCGCGGCATTTCCGCTGGACGGTGCACGAGCGCGTGGGCACCGTCACGCTGGACCGGCCGCAGCGCAAGAACCCGCTGACCTTCGATGCCTACGCCGAGCTGCGCGACCTGTTCGGCCGGCTGCGCCACGCCGAGGACGTGCAGGCGGTCGTGGTCACCGGCGCAGGCGGCAACTTCTGCTCCGGCGGCGACGTGCACGAGATCATCGGCCCGCTGCTGCGGCTCAAGGCGCCGGAGCTGCTGATGTTCACCCGCATGACCGGGGACCTGGTCAAGGCGATGCGGCACTGTCCGCAGCCCATCGTCGCCGCGGTGGACGGGGTCTGTGCCGGTGCCGGCGCGATCATCGCGATGGCCTCGGACCTGCGCTACGGCACGGCGCGCAGCCGCACCGCCTTCCTGTTCAACCGTGTCGGGCTGGCGGGCTGCGACATGGGCGCCTGCGCGCTGCTGCCGCGCATCATCGGACAGGGCCGGGCCAGCGAGCTGCTCTACACCGGCCGTGCGATGGGGGGCGAGGAGGGCCTGCAATGGGGCTTCTTCAACCGCCTGTGCGAGCCGGAGCATCTGCTCGAGCAGGCGCAAGCACTGGCGCACGAGCTGGCGCATGGCCCGACATTTGCGAACGGCCTGACCAAGGCCATGCTGCACCAGGAATGGGACATGGGCATCGACCAGGCCATCGAGGCCGAGGCGCAGGCCCAGGCCCTGTGCATGCTGACCGAGGACTTCTCGCGGGCCTACCACGCCTTCGTCGAGAAGCGCCGCCCGACCTTCGAGGGCAACTGAAGCCAGGAGCAGGAGACGGCCATGAGCGACACCCGCTATCTCGACTGGCCGTTCTTCGAGGAGCGCCACCGGCGCCTCGTGCAGGCGCTGGACGCCTGGGCGCAGGAGCGGCTGCCCGGCGCCGCCCACGGGGCGGACGTCGATGCCACCTGCCGCACGCTGGTGCGGCTGCTGGGCGAGGGCGGCTGGTTGCGTCACGCGGTGGCCGACGGCACTGCCCCGATCGACACCCGCGCGATCTGCCTGATCCGCGAGACGCTGGCCCGCCACGACGGGCTGGCGGACTTCGCGTTCGCGATGCAGGGGCTGGGCTCGGGGGCGATCAGCCTGGAAGGCACGCCCGGACAGCGTGCGCACTGGCTGCCGCGCGTGGCGCGCGGCGAGGTGATCTGTGCCTTCGCGCTGTCCGAACCCGAGGCCGGCTCGGACGTCGCGGCGATGCAGTGCGCCGCGCGCGAGGAGGGAGGGCAGGTCGTGCTCGACGGCGAGAAGACCTGGATCTCCAACGGCGGCATCGCCGACCTCTACGTGGTGTTCGCGCGCACCGGCGAGGCGCCCGGCGCGCGCGGCATCTCGGCCTTCATCGTCGAGGCGGGCACGCCCGGCTTCGAGATCGCCGAGCGCATCGACGTGATCGCGCCGCACCCGCTGGCGCGGCTGCGATTCAGCGGCTGCCGCATCCCGGCGGCCAACCGGCTGGGCATGCCGGGTGCGGGCTTCAAGCTCGCGATGCGCACGCTGGACGTGTTCCGCACCTCGGTGGCGGCTGCCGCGCTCGGCTTCGCGCGCCGCGCGCTGGACGAGGCGCTGCAGCGTGCCACCACGCGTCGCATGTTCAACCAGACGCTGGCGGACTTCCAGCTCACCCAGGCCAGGCTGGCGCAGATGGCCACCACCATCGACAGCGCCGCCTTGCTGACCTACCGCGCGGCCTGGCTGCGCGACCAGGGGCAGTCCGTGACGCAGGAGGCCGCGATGGCCAAGATGGCCGCCACCGAAGGCGCCCAGCAGGTCATCGATGCGGCCGTGCAGATGTGGGGCGGCCTGGGGGTGACCAGCGGGCAGACGGTCGAGCGGCTGTACCGCGAGATCCGTGCCCTGCGCATCTACGAAGGAGCGACCGAAGTGCAGCAGCTCATCATCGCCCGCGAGCTGCTCAAGGCCGCCCGAGCCTGAGAAGGAGCATGCGCCATGACGTACACCGCCCATGTCGACACCTTCGCGCGCGACCACCTGCCGCCGCCGGAGCTGCAGCCGGAGTTCCTCTTCACGCTGCCCGAGCTGCAGTTTCCCGCGCGGCTGAACTGTGCCCACGAGCTGCTCGACCGCTGGGTCGAGAGCGGGCAGGGCGACCGGCCGTGCATCCGGGCGCCGGGGGGCGTGTGCTGGACCTACGCGCAGCTGCAGGCGCAGGCCAACCGCATCGCCCACGTGCTGGTGCGCGAGATGGGCCTGGTGCCCGGCAACCGGGTGCTGCTGCGCGCGCCGAACAACCCGATGCTGGCGGCCTGCTGGTTCGCGGTGATGAAGGCCGGCGGCATCGCGGTGGCGACGATGCCGCTGCTGCGCGCCAAGGAGCTGAAGCAGATCATCGACAAGGCCCAGGTCTCGCACGCGCTGTGCGACCATTCGCTGGCCGGGGAGCTCGAGGCGGCCGCGGCGCAGTGCCCGACGCTGCAGCAGCTGCGCCACTTCCGGGACCCGTCGCCGCAGGGGCTGGAGGCGGCGATGGCGCGCCAGGGCGCACAGTTCGACAATGTCGCGACCGCGGCGGACGACACCTGCATCATTGCCTTCACCTCCGGCACCACCGGCCAGCCCAAGGGCACGATGCACTTCCACCGCGACGTGATGGCGATCTGCGCGTGCTGGCCGCCGCACGTGTTGAAGGCCGCGCCCGACGACGT
This sequence comes from Caldimonas thermodepolymerans, assembly GCF_015476235.1. Taxonomy (NCBI): domain Bacteria; kingdom Pseudomonadati; phylum Pseudomonadota; class Betaproteobacteria; order Burkholderiales; family Sphaerotilaceae; genus Caldimonas; species Caldimonas thermodepolymerans. The sequence goes on along the minus strand of NZ_CP064338.1, from coordinate 2,283,140 downwards.
GTTCATCGGCAGCCCGCCGCTGGCCTTCACCTTCGGCCTGGGCGGCCTGCTGCTGTTCCCGATGAGCATCGGTGCCTCCACCGTGCTGCTGGAGAAGGCCGCGCCCCCGCTGCTGCTGCCGGCGATCCAGGAGTTCGGGGCCACCGTGCTGTTCACCGCGCCGACCTCGTACCGCGCGATGGCCGCCGACGCGAAGCGCCTGCGCATCGGCGCGCCGCACGGCGGCACGCTGCGCAAGTGCGTCTCGGCCGGCGAGGCGTTGCCGGCGGCCACCCGCCAGCTCTGGAAGGACGCCACCGGGATCGAGCTGATCGACGGCATCGGCTCGACCGAGATGCTGCACATCTTCATCTCGGCCGACGAGGCGCATGCCGTGCCCGGCGCGACCGGCACCGTGGTGCCGGGCTACCAGGCCTGCGTGCTGGACGACGAGGGCCGGCCGGTCGCGCCCGGGGTGATCGGGCACCTGGCGGTCAAGGGGCCGACCGGATGCCGCTACCTGGCCGACGAGCGGCAGCGCCAGTACGTGAAGCACGGCTGGAACGTCACCGGCGACGCCTACGTGCTCGACGAGCGAGGCTACTTCCACTTCCAGTCACGCACCGACGACCTGATCGTCTCGGCCGGCTACAACATCGCCGCGCCCGAGGTGGAGGATGCCCTGCTGGCGCACCCTGCGGTGGCCGAATGCGCGGTGATCGGGGTGCCCGACGAGGAGCGCGGCCAGCTCGTCAAGGCCTTCGTCGTGCTGCGCGAGGGGCACCGCCCGGGCGAGGCGCTGGTGCAGGAGCTGCAGGACTTCGTCAAGCGCAGCATCGCGCCGTACAAGTACCCGCGCGCGATCGAGTTCCGCGACTCGCTGCCGCGCACCGAGACCGGCAAGCTGCAGCGCTACCGGCTCAAGCCGGGTGCGGTGTAACCCGCTGTCGGGAAGCCCCCGACTTCGTGCATGCTTGCGCCTTCCGTTCCACCCACACCAGGAGACCGTGATGTCCGAGCCCTTGCGTCATCTTGTCCTTGCGTTGACCCTGGCGGCCGCGGCGACCGGCGCCCCCGCTGCCGACCGTGTCAAGATCGGGTTTCTCAGCACCCTGTCCGGGCCGGGCGCGGGCCTGGGCATCGACATCCGCGACGGCTTCAACCTGGCACTGAAGCACACCGGCGGGAAGCTGGGCGGGCTGCCGGCCGAGGTCATCGTCGCCGACGATCAGCAGAGCCCCGATGCGGCGCGCCAGACCACCGACCGCCTGCTCAAGCGCGACAAGGTGGACTTCATGACCGGGGTGGTGTTCTCCAACGTGATGCTGGCGATCGGTCAGCCGATCTTCGCGTCGCAGACCTTCTACATCAGCGCCAATGCCGGGCCGTCGCAGTACGCCGGTGCGCAGTGCAACCCGTTCTACTTCAACGTCGCCTGGCAGAACGACAACCTGCACGAGGCGGTGGGCAAGACGGTGGCGGACAAGGGCTTCAGGAAGGTCGCGCTGCTGGCGCCCAACTACCCGGCCGGCAAGGACGCGCTGACCGGCTTCAAGCGCTTCTACAAGGGCGAGGTGGTGCAGGAGATCTACACCCGGCTCGGGCAGCTGGACTACGCCCCCGAGCTGGCGCAGATCCGCGCCGCGCAGCCCGATGCGCTGTACATCTTCCTGCCCGGCGGCATGGGCATCAACTTCATCAAGCAGTTCGTTTCCTCGGGCCTGTCCAAGGACGTCACGCTGTTCGGCCCGGGATTCTCGGCCGACGAGGACGTGATCCGCGCGGTGGGCGATCCCATGCTCGGCATGTTCAACACCTCGCAATGGGCGCACGACCTCGACAACCCGCAGAACAAGCGCTTCGTGGCCGACTTCGAGAAGGAGTACGGCCGGCTGCCGTCGCTGTACGCCTCCCAGGGCTATGACGCCGCGATGCTGATCGATGCGGCGATCCGCGACGTCAAGGGCCGCATCGAGGACAAGGACGCCGTGCGGCGTGCGCTCAAGGCGGCCAACTTCAAGTCGGTGCGCGGCGCGTTCCGCTTCAACACCAACCATCACCCGGTGCAGGACTACTACCTGCGCGTGGTGGTCAAGGACGCGCAGGGGCGCGTGACCAACCGCACCCTGTCCACCGTCTTCAAGGACCATGCCGACGCCTATGTCGGCGAGTGCAGGATGAAGTGATGCGCCGCCTGCCTGCACGCCGACGCAGCCCGGGCGGGCGCCGGGCCGCAGGGGGGCGCGGATGACCGCCACGCTGATCCTCGAGCAGGCCCTCAACGGCCTGCAGTTCGGCCTGATGCTGTTCCTGCTCGCCGCCGGGCTGACGCTGGTGTTCGGGATCATGGACATGATCAACCTGGCGCACGGCTCGCTGTACATGGTGGGGGCCTACCTCACCGCGGCGGCGGCGCAGGCCTCGGGGTCCTTCCTCGCGGGGCTGGCAGCCGGCATCGCCGGCACCGCGCTGTTCGGCATCGCGCTGGAAGTGACGATCCTGCGGCGGCTCTACCAGCGCGACCACCTGTCGCAGGTGCTCGGCACCTTCGCGATCCTGCTGATGTGCAACGAGGCGGTGCGCATGATCTGGGGCGCGCAGCCCATCCTGCTCAACCCGCCGGCGGCGCTGGCCGGGCCGGTGGAGCTGTGGCCCGGCTTCCAGTACCCGGCGTACCGGATGCTGATCATCGCGGTCGGGCTGGCGGTGGCGGCGCTGCTGTACCTGCTGGTGGTGCGCACGCGCATCGGCATGCGGGTGAGGGCGGGCGCGTCCAACCGCGAGATGGCGCTGGCGATGGGCTCGGACATCCGGCGCCTGTTCACGCTGGTGTTCGGCGTCGGCGCGGCGCTGTGCGCGGTGGCCGGCGGCCTGCTCGGGCCGCTGGTGGCGGTGCAGGTCGGCATGGGCGAGAACATCCTGATCCTCGCCTTCGTCGTGATCGTCATCGGCGGCATCGGCTCGATCCGCGGGGCGCTGGTGGCCTCGCTGCTGGTGGGGCTGGTCGACACGGTCGGGCGCACCTTCGTGCCGGTGGCGTTGGGCGGCCTGCTGGGCCCGTCGGCGGCCTCGGGGGCCGGGCCGGCGCTGGCCTCGATCCTGATCTACGTGCTGATGGCGGTGGTGTTGTTCTGGAAGCCCCAGGGCCTGTTCCCGGCGCGGGGGTGAGGGGATGGATGCCGTGACCTCGCCCTCCCCGCCGATGACCGCGAGTCCCCGGGCTGCCGCCCCGGGCGCCGGCGCACGCACCGGCGTGCTCGATCATCCGCTGCACTGGCCGGTGGCCCTGGTGCTGCTCGCGCTGCTGGTGGCCTTCCCGCTGGCGGCCGAGGCGCTGGACGAGAGCTTCTACATCGGGCTGGGCAGCCGCATCCTGATCTTCGCGCTGGCGGCCACCAGCCTGAACCTCATCCTCGGCTTCGGTGGCATGGTCAGCTTCGGCCATGCGGCCTTCCTCGGCATCGGCGGCTACGCGGTGGGCATCCTGATGCAGGAGGGCATCACCTCGGCCTGGATTGCGTGGCCGGTGGCGGTGGCCGCTGCCGCGGCGTTCTCCTTCGTGATCGGCGCGATCAGCCTGCGCACGCGCGGCGTGTACTTCATCATGATCACGCTGGCCTTCGCGCAGATGCTGTACTACGTGATGATCTCGCTGCGCGACTACGGCGGCGAGGACGGGTTGCCGCTGCCGGCGCGCTCGACGCTGGGCGCGCTGGACCTGGGCGACGATGCCAGCTTCTACTACGTGGTGCTGGTGCTGTTCGTGCTGGCGTTCCTCGCGATCCAGCGCCTGCTCAACGCGCGCTTCGGCCATGTGCTCCAGGCCGCGCGCGAGAACGAGACCCGCATGGCGGCGATCGGCTTTCCGGTGTACCGCTACCGGCTGGCGGCCTTCACGCTGGCTGGTGCACTGGCCGGGCTGGCGGGGGCGCTGGCGGCCAACCAGAGCGGCATCATCAGTCCCGCGCTGATGCACTGGAGCCAGTCCGGGCAGCTGATGGTGATGGTGATCCTGGGCGGGGTGGGGCACCTGTACGGCGGCTTCGTCGGTGCGCTGGTGCTGCTGCTGCTCGAGGAGATCGCGGTGGGCTACACGATCCACTGGCAGTTCGGGGTCGGTGCCGTGCTGCTGCTGGTGGTGCTGGTCGCCCCGCAAGGCCTGGTCGGCCTGCTGCCGCGACGTCGGGGGTCGGCATGACGCCGCTGCTGCTGATCGACGGCCTGGTCAAGCGCTTCGGCGGGGTGGTCGCCACCGACCAGGCACGCATCGAGGTGCGGCCGGGCGAGGTGCACGCACTGATCGGACCGAACGGTGCGGGCAAGACCACGCTGATCCACCAGATCTCCGGTGCGCTGGCGCCCGATGCCGGGCGCATCGTGTTCGACGGGCAGGACGTCACGGGGCTGGCGATGCCGCAGCGGGTGATGCGCGGGCTGGCACGCTCCTACCAGATCACCAGCATCTTCCGGCGCCTGAGCGTGCTGGACAACCTGGCGCTGGCCGTGCAGGCGCGCAGCGGCAGCAGCTTCTCTTTCTGGCGCCCGGCTCGCGCCGAGCGGCAGCGCTACGAGGAAGCGGCGGCAGTGGCGGCGCGCATCGGCCTGGGACACCGACTGGAGGCCATCGCCGGCGCCCTGGCGCATGGCGAGCAGCGCCAGCTGGAGGTGGGCCTGGCGCTGGCGACCCGGCCCAAGCTGCTGCTGCTCGACGAGCCGATGGCCGGCATGGGGCCGGACGAGTCGGCCCGCATGGTCGAGCTGCTGCAGGGCCTGCGCCAGGAGGTGACGCTGCTGCTGGTCGAGCACGACATGGACGCGGTGTTCCGGCTCGCCGACCGGGTCTCGACCCTGGTGGCCGGGCGCGTGATCGCCTGCGGCACGGTGGACGAGATCCGCGGGCATCCCGAGGTGCGGCGTGCCTACCTGGGCGACGAGGAGGTGCCGGCATGAGCGCGCTGCTCGAGGTCGAACACCTGCAATGCGCCTACGGCAGCAGCCAGGTGCTGTTCGACATCCATTTCACGGTCGGCGAGCGCGAGGTGGCCACGCTGCTCGGCCGCAACGGCATGGGCAAGACCACCACCGTGCGCGCGATCCTGGGGTTGACGCCGCCCAGGGGCGGCACGGTGCGCTTCCTCGGCGAGCGCATCGACGGGCGCTCGCCCGACCGCATCGCGCGCATGGGCCTGGCGCTGGTGCCCGAGGGCCGGCAGATCTTTCCCAACCTGACGGTCGAGGAGAACCTGCGCGCCTTCGCCGCCAACCGGGCCGGCGTCGCGCAGCCATGGACGCTGGAGCGCGTGTACGCGCTGTTTCCCCGCCTGAAGGAACGGCGGCAGAACATGGGGCACCAGCTCTCGGGCGGCGAGCAGCAGATGCTCGCGATCGGCCGGGCGCTGATGACCAACCCGCACCTGCTGGTCCTCGACGAGGCCACCGAGGGGCTGGCACCGCTGGTGCGCGAGGAGATCTGGCGGTGCCTGGCGACGCTGCGCGGGCAGCGCCAGGCGATCATGGTGATCGACAAGTATGTCAAGCGCCTGGTGCGCTTGGCCGACCGGCACACGCTGATCGAGCGCGGCCGGGTGGTCTGGCAGGGCGATTCGCAGCAGCTCGCGGCCGACGAAGGGCTGTGGGTGCGTTATGTCGGGGTATGACCAACGAGATGACTCACACGGCCATCCGCCACGCCTTCGAGCGTGAACGCCTGATCCGCTTCGCGCACTGCGACCCGGCGGGCATCGTCTTCTTCCCGCAATACCTGGTGATGTTCAACGACCTGGTCGAGGACTGGTTCACCGAAGGGCTCGGCATCGAGTACGCCTCGCTGCTGGGGCCCAGGCGCACCGGCTTGCCGACCGTGAGCCTGAACTGCGAGTTCAGCGCGCCCAGCCGCATGGGCGAGACCGTGACGCTGGGGCTGTCGGTCGAGCGCATCGGCGGGGCGTCGCTGACGCTGCAGCTTGGCTGCCGGCATGGAGACGAGGCGCGCGTGCGCGCGCGCCAGGTGCTGGTGTCGACCTCGCTCGAGACGCACCGCGCGATCCCGCTGCCCGACGACGTGCGCGCGGCGCTGGGGCGGTTCGTGCGCGACGCACCCTCATCGACTGGAGACACGTGATGCTAGTCCTGCTTCCCCCCGGGTGGCCGCGCCCGCGCGGCTACGCCAACGGCGTGCTGGCCAGGGGCCAGATGGTGTTCGTGGCCGGCATGGTCGGCTGGGATGCCGAAGGCGTGTTCCACACCGACGACCTGGCCGGGCAGGCCCGGCAGGCCCTGCAGAACGTGGTCGCGGTGCTGGCCGAGGCCGGCGCCAGGCCGGAGCACATCGTGCGCATGACCTGGTACGTGACCGACAAGCGCGAGTACCTGGCGCGCAACAAGGAGATCGGCGCGGCCTACCGCGAGATCATCGGCAGCTACAACGCGGCGATGACCGCGGTGGAGGTCTCGGCGCTGATGGAGGACCGCGCCAAGGTCGAGATCGAGGTCACCGCCGTCATCCCCGACGAGGCGGGCTGAAAGCGACACGGCCGCCCGCAGGCGGCCGTGTCAGGACCAAAGGGGCGCGTGAGCGTTCAGGCGAGCGCCTCGAGCGCGCGGGCGGTGATCTCGTCGACCGTGCCCAGTCCGCTGATGCGGCGGTACTTGGGCGCGGCGGGGTCGCCGGTGGCGGCCCACTGCGAGTAGTAGTCGACCAGCGGGCGGGTCTGGCTCTTGTAGACGTCCAGGCGCTTGCGCACGGTCTCTTCCTTGTCGTCGTCGCGCTGGATCAGGTCCTCGCCGGTCACGTCGTCCTTGCCGGCCACCTTGGGCGGGTTGTACTTGACGTGGTAGGTGCGGCCCGAGGCCACGTGCACGCGGCGGCCGCTCATGCGCTCGATGATGGCCTCGTCGGGCACGTCGATCTCGAGCACGTAGTCGATCTTGACCCCGGCAGCCTTCATCGCGTCGGCCTGCGGGATGGTGCGCGGGAAGCCGTCGAACAGGAAGCCGTTGGCGCAGTCAGGCTGCGCGATGCGTTCCTTGACCAGGCCGATGATGATGTCGTCGCTCACCAGGCCGCCGGCGTCCATGACCTTCTTCGCTTCCAGACCCAGCGGGGTGCCCGCCTTGACGGCGGCGCGCAGCATGTCGCCCGTGGAAATCTGGGGGATGCCGTACTTCTGGCAGATGTACGCGGCCTGCGTGCCTTTTCCGGCGCCTGGCGCGCCCAACAGTATCAATCGCATGGGTTCCTCTGGAGAGATGTTGCGGCAGGGGTCGCCGCAACGTTTGCAGTCGCCCCGTGGCTGATCCGGGGCGAGGATACCACGCGCACTGCTGCACCAAACTTACGCACGCAGCGTGTCGAAATACGCCTGCACCCGGGCCAGGTCCTCCGGGGTGTCGACGCCGGGGCCCGGGCGCACGTCGGTCACGTGCACCGCGATGCGCTCGCCGTGCCACAGCACGCGCAGCTGCTCCAGCGATTCGGTGATCTCCAGCGGACTCTGCGCCAGCGTCGGGAAACGGCGCAGGAAGCCGGCGTGATAGCCGTAGATGCCGATGTGACGCAGCGGCGCGGGCGAGCTCAGGCGCCCGATGCCGTCGCGGTAGCCGTCGCGCCACCAGGGCAGCGGCGCGCGCGAGAAGTACAGCGCGCGCCCCATGGCGTCGCAGACCACCTTCACCACGTTGGTGCTGGTGAACTCGGCGATGTCCTCGATCGGGTGCGCGGCGGTGCTCATCACGCAACCGATGCGGCGGCTCAGCACGTCGGCGCAGGCGTCGATCAGCGCCGGGTCGATCATCGGCTCGTCGCCCTGCACGTTGACGACCACCTCGCCGCCGTCCAGCCCGAGCTGCTCGCAGGCCTCGGCCAGGCGGTCGCTGCCGGTGGCATGGTCGGGGCGGGTCATCACGACCTCGACCCCGTGGCTGCGGCAGGCCTGCGCGACCCGCTCGTCGTCGGCCGCGACCACCACGCGCTGGGCGCGGCTCTTGCAGGCCTGCTGCGCGACGCGCACGACCATCGGCAGGCCGCCCAGGTCGGCCAGCGGCTTGTTCGGCAGGCGGGTGGAGGCGAGCCGGGCGGGGATCAGGACCGTGAAGCTCATGCCGCGGTCCCCGGCGTCGCTGGGGCGGCCGCGGCGGTGGCGTCGAGGTCGCGGGCTTCGGACTCCAGCATCACCGGAATGCCGTCGCGGATCGGATAGGCCAGGTGGTCGGCGCGGCAGATCAGCTCATGCGCCTCGCGATCGTGCTCCAGCGGGCCCTTGCAGACCGGGCAGACGAGCAGTTCGAGCAATCGGGTGTCCATGGAAAAGCATCCTCATCGGGCGGGCGCGGAAGATGCCGGCAGCAGCCGGTCGAGCGCCGCAAAGAAGGCGGGATCGGGCTCAAAGTCTAGCGCCACGACATGCAGGCGCGGGTCGGTTGCAGCATCCAGTTTCACTGCGTCCTTTTCCGTCACCAGGATGACGTCGCCGTCCCAGCCGCACCAGGGCAGGGGGTCCAGCGCGGCGTGGTCGGGCAGCGGCAGGCGCTCGGGGCGCAGGCCCAGTGCTTCCAGCATCGCGAAGAAGCGTTCGGGGTGGGCGATGCCGGCCGCGGCCAGCACCCGGCGCGCGGCCAGTTGCGGCAGCGGCAGGCCTTGGCGGTCTCCGGCACGCCAGGCCGCCAGCGGCACCGCGTCGCCCAGCCGGCGCGTCGCGACGAAGCCGGGGCGCGGCGTCGACGGCACCGGGGCGTTGTACAGCAGCAGGTCGGCGCGGCGCGCGGCGCTTTCGCGCAGCGGCCCGGCCGGCAGCCACCAGCCGTTGCCGGCACCGCGCTCGTCGAACACCAGGATCTCCACGTCGCGCGCCAGCCGCAGGTGCTGCAGGCCGTCGTCGCTGACGATCACCGTGGTGTCGGGGTGCGCCTGCAGCAGCGCGCGCGCGGCGGCCACCCGGTCGGCGCCGACCACCACCGGGACCCCGGTGCGGCGGGCCATCAGGCGTGGTTCGTCGCCGACCTCGGCAGCCGGGCTGTCCGGCTGCACCTCGTGCGGCACCTCGTGGCGACGCCCGCCGTAGCCGCGCGAGACGATGCCCGGGCGTTCGCCGCGCCGTTGCAGGTGCTGCACGACCGCGATCACGGTGGGTGTCTTGCCGGCACCGCCGGCGATCACGTTGCCGACCACCACCACCGGCACCGGCAGGCGCTCGCGCCGCCGCAGGCCGGTGGCGTACAAGGCCTGGCGCAGCCGGACGGCGGCGGCATAGAGCCCGGCCAGCGGCAGCAGCGCGCAGGCCATCGGCCCGCGCTGCAGCCAGGCCGCCTGGACACGTTGCCGCCACGACATGGTGAAAAGAGGGACCCCGGGGAAGGCGCGCAGCGCCGTCAGCGCGCGCCGCCGGAGGCCTGGGTGGCGAAGGTCAGCTGGCTCAGCCCCGCGCGCCGGGCGGCGTCCATCACGTTGATCACGCTCTGGTGCGCCGCGGTGGCGTCGGCCGAGACGATCACCACGGTGTTCTCGCCGTTGCCGGCGGCCGCGCGCATCTCGGCGGCCAGCAGGTCGACGCTGCGACCCTCGACGGGCTTGCGGTTGACTGCATAGCGGCCGTCGGCCGCGACCGAGACGATGAGCTCCTTCGGATGGTCGCGCAGCTTCTCCGCATCGGCCACCGGCAGGTTCACCTTCAGCTCGGTGAACTTGGAGTAGGTGGTCGTCAGCATCAGGAAGATCAGGATCACCAGCAGCACGTCGATGAACGGGATCAGGTTGATCTCCGGTTCCTCGCTGCGGCGGTGGTGGAAGTTCATCGCCATCGCGCTCTCCTTGCGCTGCACCGGCTCAGCGGTGGTCGACGGTGAAGCGCAGCAGGTGCGGCACCATGCGCTCGGCCGCCTGTTCGAGGTCGAGGATGTACTCGTCGACCTTGCCGCGGAAGTAGCGGTAGAACATCAGCGACGGGATCGCGATCATCAGCGCGAAGGCGGTGTTGTACAGCGCCACCGAGATGCCGTGCGCCAGCTGCTGGGGGTTGGAGCCGGTGGCGCCGCCTTGCGACGCGAAGATCTCGATCATCCCGATCACCGTGCCGAGCAGGCCCAGCAGCGGGGCGGCGGCGGCGATGGTGCCAAGCGTGTTCAGGTAGCGCTCCATCTGGTGCACCGCGGCGCGGCCCGCGGTCTCGAAGGTGTTGCGCAGGGTGTGCTCGGGAATGCGCGGATCGGCGATCACCGCGCGCAGCCCGGTGGCCAGCACCCGCCCGAGCAGCGAGTTCTCCGCCAGCTTGTTCACCACGTCGGGGGCGGGCAGGCTGGAGCGGGTGACCGAGATGACCTCGTCGAGCAGCTTGGGCGGCGCGATGCGCGATTCACGCAGGCTGGAGAAGCGTTCGATGATCAGCGCCAGCGCGACGATGGAACACAGGATCAGGGGCCAGATCGGCCAGCCGGCGGCTTGTATGATCGAGAACAATCCTTACTCCCCTCTCGTGAGTCACGGAAAACGTGGGGGCGATTATGGCGCGAAGCCCGCCCATGGCGGCGCTGCCGACCCGCCCGGACGATCCCTCGGCCGATCCCGGCGTGACGCCGTACGCGAACCGGACGCAATCCACTCTTGCTGTGGATAACTTTGTGGGCAAGTTGTCGCCACCGGGCTGCAAGGCGCAGATTGACGCGGGGGAGAACAAATTGCTGCATGATTGGGCAGGAGATTTTCCTTGTATATCAACAACTTGCACGAACGTGACGGGCTCGTGACGGCCAAACCTGCTCGCCAGCGGCGTATTGGCGCGGTTGTGGAGTTCTGAACCCGCATCACGCCTGGGCTCGCCGCATGATCGACCGCGTTTCCCCTTCCATCGGCCTGCGCCAGCCGCGCCAGGTCTACACCGTCGCGGCGCTGCTGAACGCCGTGGCCGACGCGCTGCAGGCGCGCTTCGCCCTGGTCACCGTGCAGGGGGAGCTGTCCGGCTTCAACCGGGCGCCGAGCGGCCATTGCTACTTCTCGCTCAAGGACGACCAGGCCGTCGAGCCGGCGCTGGTGCGCTGCGCGATGTTCCGCCGCGCCGCCGCGATGCTGGATTTCGTGCCGCGCGAGGGCCAGCTGGTCGAGGTGCGCGGGCGGCTGGCGCTGTACCACGCCCGCGGCGACCTGCAGCTGGTCGTCGAGGCCATGCGCCCGGCCGGGCAGGGGGCGCTGTACGAGCAGTTCCTGCGCCTGAAGGCCCGGCTCGAGGCCGAGGGCCTGTTCGACCCGGCACGCAAGCGCCCGCTGCCGGCCTACCCGCGCGCGGTCGGCGTGGTGACCTCGCTGAACGCCGCGGCACTGCGCGACGTGCTGACCGCGCTGGCGCGGCGTGCGCCGCACGTCGGGGTGATCGTCTACCCGGCCAGCGTGCAGGGGGCCCAGGCGCCCGAGGAGCTGGTGCGCGCGATCGAACTGGCCGGCGCGCGCCGCGAGGTCGACACGCTGATCGTCTGCCGCGGCGGCGGCTCGCTGGAGGACCTCTGGTCGTTCAATGACGAGCGCGTCGCGCGGGCGATCGCTGCCTGCCCGCTGCCGGTGGTGTGCGGCGTCGGCCACGAGACCGACTTCACGATCGCCGACTTCGCCGCCGACCTGCGCGCACCGACCCCGACCGCCGCCGCCGAGCTGGCCGCGCCGCTGCGCGAGGAGTGCCTGGCCGAGCTGCAGGGCATGGCGGTGACGATGCAGCGGTGCGTGCAGCGCCGGCTCGAGCGCGAGGCGCAGCGCGTCGACCATGCCGGGCTGCGGCTGGCCCGCCCGGCGCAGGTGCTGTCGCGCATGCAGCAGGGGCTGCAGGGGCTGGCGCTGCGCCTGCAGGCCGCGCCGGTGCGCAGCGTCGAGCTGGCCCGCCAGCGCGCGCAGCGCCTGGCGCAGCGGCTCGAGCGGGCGGTGGCCAACCGGCGCCAGCAGCTTGCGGCCCGGCTGGACACGCTGGGCGCGCGCCTGGAGGGCGTCAACCCCGACCGCGTGCTGCAGCGCGGCTACGCCTACCTGACCGACGCGCAGGGCCAGGCCATCGTCTCGGCACGCGGCGTGCATGCGGGCGACCGGGTCCAGGCCGTGCTGGCCGACGGGCGGCTGGACGCCGAGGTCCGCGAGGTCCGTCGGGGCAATGCCTGAAGGGAATTCGCCAGCTGCCTACAATCCGAGCCGGAATTCACACTCTACTCCACCCACAGAAAGGAAGAACGACATGGAACACACCCTGCCTCCGCTGCCGTATCCCCACGATGCGCTGCAGCCCTACATGAGCAAGGAAACGCTCGAGTTTCACCACGACAAGCACCACAACGCCTATGTCGTGAACCTGAACAACCTGATCAAGGGCACCGAGTTCGAGAACATGTCGCTGGAGGAGATCGTCAAGAAGTCCAGCGGCGGCATTTTCAACAACGCCGGTCAGGTGTGGAACCACACGTTCTTCTGGAACTGCATGAAGCCCAACGGCGGCGGCGAGCCCACCGGCGCGCTGGCCGAGGCGATCAACAAGAAGTGGGGCAGCTACGCCGCCTTCAAGGAAGCCTTCACCAAGAGCGCGGTCGGCAACTTCGGTTCGGGCTGGACCTGGCTGGTCAAGAAGCCGGACGGCTCGGTCGACATCGTCAACACCAGCAACGCCGCGACCCCGCTGACCACCGAGGACAAGCCGCTGCTGACGATCGACGTGTGGGAGCACGCCTACTACATCGACCACCGCAACCTGCGTCCGAAGTTCGTCGAGACCTTCCTGAACCATCTCGTGAACTGGGACTTCGTCCAGGCCAACTTCGCCTGAGGCGCGCGTCACCCGCACAGCAAAGCCGGCCCCGTGCCGGCTTTTTGCGTTCCGGGTGCCGAAAAGCGCACGCAGGAGCCCCCGGGGTCAGCGTTTTCATCAGCCAGGGGGGTATTTCCGCGGCGGCACAATAGCTGCCGATCACGTCTAGCAGCAGTCAGTCATGAGAATTCTCCTGGTTGAAGACGATCCCGCACTCAGCTTCGGCGTGGCCCGGGCGCTCCAGCGCGAGGGCTGGCAGGTCGACACGTTGGGCGACGGGATGTCGGCCTGCGCCGAGGGCCTGATCACGCAGTACGACCTGGCGGTGCTCGACCTGGGCCTGCCCCGGCGCGACGGCATGGAGGTGCTGCGTCACTGGCGCAGTCGCGGCGCACGCCTGCCGGTGCTGATCCTGACCGCGCGCGACGAGCTGAGCGACCGCGTGCAGGGCCTGGACAGCGGGGCGGACGACTACCTCGTCAAGCCCTTCGACCTGCCCGAGCTGGTGGCGCGCGTGCGCGCGCTGGTGCGGCGCGCGGCCGGCCGTGCCGAGGACCGGCTGGTGCTGGGCGACCTGGAGCTGGACATCCGGCACCGCGAGCTGCGCTGGCGCGGCGAGCGCGTGCACCTGAGCCCGCGCGAACAGGCGCTGACCGAGCTGCTGATGGCGCGCGCCGGGCGCGTCGTGCCCAAGGACCACATCGTCTCCACGCTGTCGAGCTGGGAGACCGACTTCAGCGAGAACTCGGTCGAGGTCTACATCCACCGCCTGCGCAAGCGCTTCGCCGATCTGGGCGTGACGATCAAGACCGTGCGCGGCTTCGGCTACCTGATGGAAGCGGCCGCGCCCCCTTCCGATGCCGCCTCCGCGCCGGCCCCGACCCAGGCGTGACGACGGCCTGAGCTGATGAACCCCAGCCTGCGTTCGCAGCTGCTGGGCCCGCTGCTGTGGGTCTGGCTGCTCGGCGTGGTGGTGGCCGCCTATGGCGCGTTCCGGCTGGCAAGCTACGCCGGCGACACCGCCTACGACCGCAGCCTGCAGGACGAGGCCAGCGCGATCGCCACCCAGATCTACTGGACCGACCGTGGCCCGCTGCTCGAACTGAGCACCCAGGCGCAGCAGCTGCTCGCGCGTCACAGCTCGGACCGCAACGCGTTCATGGTCATCGATGCGGCCGGCAACATCCTCGCCGGCTCGGGCGACCTGCCGTTGCCGCAGGATCGCAGCGGCAGCTTCGACGCGCCCGAGGTGTTCGATGCGATGTACGGCCAGGAACCGGTGCGCGGTGCGATGTACTCGATCCGCTCGCCGATGCTCGAGACCTACGTCACGGTGGTGGTGATCGAGACCAAGCGCAAGCGCTCCGACCTCGTGCGCGAGGTGCAGCTGGCCATCCTGGTGCCCACCGTGCTGCTGGGCAGCCTCACGTTCGTGCTGCTGGCCTGGGGCATCCGCCGCGGCGTGGCGCCGCTGGCCCGCATCGCCGGCGAGGTCGAGCGGCGCGACCCGCGCGACCTGCGGCCGCTGCCGCTGGGGGACGTGCCCGCCGAGGCGGTGCCGCTGATCGAGCGCATCAACACGCTGCTGGGCAACGTGGCGCGCTCGGTCGAACTGCAGCGCCGCTTCGTCGCCGACGCGGCGCACCAGCTGCGCACGCCGGTGGCCGGGGTGCGCGTGCTGGCGCAGCAGCTGCAGCAGGAGCTGCGCGGCGCGGGCGCGGACCGCGGCACCCAGGCGCTGCTGCAGGTCCTGGTCGGCTCGGCCGAGCGCATGTCGCGCCTGATCGGCCAGCTGCTCAACCTGGCGCGCTCGGAATCGGCGCTGCGCAACCTGGCCTCGGGCGAGCTGCAGCCCATCGACGTGCTGCCGGTGATCCGCGAAGCGGCCGAGCCGCTGCTGCTGCGTGCCGACTCCGAGGGCAAGCAGGTGTCGCTGGAGGCGCCCGACCAGGCGTGGGCGCGCGCGCACCCGGTCTGGCTGGGGGAGGTGGTGTCCAACCTCCTCGACAACGCGCTGCGCTATGGCGGACGCAGCATCGAGGTGAAGGTGGAGACCCAGGATGCGGGCGTCGTCATCCAGGTGTGCGACGACGGCGACGGCATCCCGGAGGCGCAGGGCGAGCTGATCTTCGAGCCGTTCTGGCGCGGCGACCGCGCGGACGTGCGCGAGCACGAGGGCACCGGCCTGGGCCTGGCCATCGTGAAGGAGGTGGTCGAGGGGATGGGCGGCCGCATCCGCGTGGCCAGCCGCCCGGCGTTCGACGGCACCTGCTTCACCGTCGAACTGCGGGGCTGAGCCGCCGGCTTCAGCGCGCCGGCGCGAAGGGCGGGCCGTCCAGCTTGAAGCCCGGCTCGATGCCGCGGCGCGCGAACCAGCCCTGGTTCATCTCGAGCGCAAAGCGCACCGGGCGTGCCGAGCAGTGCGAATCCAGCGACTGCGGCTGCATGTCGGCGATGTTGACCACGCGGCCCTGGTCGTCCAGGAAGGCGATCGACAGCGGGATCAGCGTGTTCTTCATCCAGAAGCACTGCGTGGCGGGCTGTTCGAACACGAACAGCATGCCGTCGTTGGCCCCCAGCTCCTTGCGATGCATCAGGCCGATGGCGCGCTGTTCCGGGGTGCGCGCCACCTCCGCGCGGATCAGGTGGAAGCCCGCGCGCAGTTCCACCGCGGGCAGCCGCTGGGCGCGGTCCTGCGCGCCTGCGGGCAGCGCCAGGCTGAGCACCAGGCCGGCCAGCCACGCGACGGCCGTGCGGCGTGCGAAAGGTCGATAGGCGTGTGTCATCGGCTTGATATACGTCATGTCGAAAGCGGAGGGGCCGGCCTAGAGTGACGGGGCCCGATGCCTGTGCACGACATCGGCGTCGCCCCTGAGTCTCCGCATGGCATCACCGCATCCCAGCGCCCCATTGTCGCCCAAGACCGACGGCCCCCCGCAGGTGCCGGACCCCACCGTCTGGGACGAGCCGGAGGAGCGCGACCGCTTCACGCGCTGGCTGCCCGGCACGGACGGGCCGCGCGTCGGCGTCTCCGGCTTTTCGATCGAGGGCATGTACTGCGCCGCCTGCTCGGTGGCGATCGAGGAAGCGCTCAAGGCCCTGCCGGGGGTGCGCGAGGCCGACGTCAACCCCGGCACGCGGCGCGCCCGCGTGCAATGGGAAGAAGGGCGGGTGCGCCCGTCCGAGATGATGGCCGCGGTCGAGCGTGCCGGCTACCGCGCCACGCCGGTGCTCGCGCTGCAGGCCGAGACCGCGCGCCACGAGGAAAGCCGCCGTGCACTGTGGCGGCTGTTCGTCGCCGGCTTCTGCATGATGCAGGTGATGATGTACGCGGTGCCGACGTACTACGCGGCACCCGGCGACATGACCGACGACATCTGGCAGCTGCTGCAGTGGGCCAGCTGGCTGCTGAGCATCCCCGTCGTGCTGTTCTCGGCGGGCCCGTTCCTGCAGGGCGCCTGGCGCGACCTGCGCGCCGGCCGCATCGGCATGGACGTCCCCGTCGCGCTCGGCATCGTCGTCACGTTCATCGCCAGCACGGGGGCCACCTTCGACCCGGGCGGCATCTTCGGCAGCGAGGTCTACTTCGACTCGCTGACGATGTTCGTCTTCTTCCTGCTGTGCGGGCGCTACCTCGAACTGCGCGCGCGCAACGCCACGGCCGGTGCCCTGGAGGCGCTGATGCACCGCCTGCCCGAGACCGTGGAGCGCCTCGAGGCCGACGGCCGCACGAGCACGGTGCCGGTGCGCCAGCTGCGCGCGGGTGACCGCGTGCGCGTGCACCCCGGCCAGGCCTTCCCCGCCGACGGGCGCCTGCTCGAGGGGCGCGCCCAGGTCGACGAGGCGCTGCTGACCGGCGAATCGCGCCCGCAGCTGCGCGTGGCCGGCGACCCGCTGGTGGCGGGCAGCTACAACCTGAGCTCCCCGGTGGTGATGCTGGTGCAGCGCACCGGGCAGGACACCCGCTATGCGCAGATCGTCGCGCTGATGGAGCGCGCCAGCGCCGACCGCCCCGCGCTCGCGCGGCTGGCCGACCGCATCGCGGGACCGTTCCTGTGGGTCGTGTTGCTGGCTGCGGTCGGTGCCGCGGCGGTGTGGGCGACCATCGAGCCGCAGCGCGCGGTGTGGGTCGCGGTCGCGGTGCTGATCGTCACCTGTCCGTGCGCGCTGTCGCTGGCCACGCCGTCGGCGCTGCTGTCTGCCGCCGGTGCGCTGGCGCGCCGCGGCATCCTGGTGCAGCGGCTGCAGGCCCTGGAGGCGCTGGCGCGCGCGGACCTGTTCGTGTTCGACAAGACCGGCACGCTGACCGAGGACCGCCTGACGCTGGTCCAGCAGGACGTGTCGCCGCCCTGGACCCGGGAACAGGTCGCCGCGATGGTCGCGGCGCTGGCCCGTGCGTCGCTGCACCCGGTGTCGCAGGCGCTGCGGCGCGAGACCGCGCAGGCGACAGCTGCGCCACTGCAGTCGGTCGAGGAACTGCCGGGGCAGGGCCTGCAAGGGCTGGACGCGCAGGGACGCTGCTGGAGGCTCGGGCGGCCCGGCTACGCGGCGCCGCTCGCGCTGGTCTCGCCGATGTCGGGCACGACCGCGTGGCTGTCGGTCGACGGCGAGGTGGTCGCGCGCTTCATGTTCGAGGAGAGCCTGCGTCCGGACGCGCGCCGCGCGGTGGCCGCCCTGCGGGAGGACGAGGTCGAGGTGCTGTTGCTGACCGGCGACCGGCTGCCCGCGGCCCGGCGCATCGCCGAAGCGCTCGGCATCGAGCAGGTGCGCGCCGGCGCGACGCCCGAGGGCAAGCTGCAGGTGGTGCAGGAGGCCCAGGCGGCGGGCCGGCGCGTCGCGATGGTCGGCGACGGCATCAACGACGGGCCGGTGCTGGCGCGTGCCGACGTCTCGCTGGCGATGGGGCAGGGTGCGGCGCTCGCACGCGCCCAGGCCGACTTCACGCTGCTGTCCGGGCGGCTGGGCGACGTCGTCGCGGCACGGCGGCTCGCGGTGCGCACGCTGCGCGTGATCGCGCAGAACCTCGCCTGGGCCGCGACCTACAACGCGGTGAGCATCCCGCTCGCGGTGCTGGGCTACATGCCGCCGTGGCTGGCCGGCCTCGGCATGGCCGCAAGTTCGCTGCTGGTCGTGCTCAATGCCTGGCGCCTGACGCGCGGCCTCGAGCCGGCCGCATCGCTCCCGGTGCCGGTGGCGAACACCGCACCGGCCACACGCTGAAAGGCCTCGACGATGGACATCCTGTTCCTGCTGGTGCCGCTGTCGGTGGTGCTGGTCCTGTGCATCCTGGGCCTGTTCGCATGGGCCCTCAAGAGCGGGCAGTTCGACAACGTCGAACGCGAAGGCGAGCGCATTCTCTGGGACGACGCACCGCCTGTTCGCGCAACGGTTGATGGCGATCAAGGCGCCCCGGAGACCGCTCGCCAACAATGATTCAGCCATTCATAAAGTGAGAGGTTCCATGAGTGCCACTTCGACAACTGCCGCGCTGCCAGCGGTGAACTACAACGACAAGGTCGTTCGTCAGTTCGCCATCATGGCCGTGGTCTGGGGCGTGGTCGGCATGCTGGTCGGCGTGTGGATCGCCGCGCAGCTTGCCTGGCCCGAACTCAACTTCGGCATCCCCTGGTTGAGCTACGGCCGACTTCGACCGCTGCACACCAATGCCGTGATCTTCGCCTTCGGCGGCTGTGCGCTGTTCGCCACCAGCTACTACGTGGTCCAGCGCACCTGCCAGACGGCGCTGTTCCTGCCCAAGCTGGCCTCGTTCACGTTCTGGGGCTGGCAGGCGGTGATCGTCGCGGCGGCCGTCACGCTGCCGCTGGGCTACACCAGCGGCAAGGAGTACGCCGAGCTCGAGTGGCCGATCGACGTGCTGATCACGCTGGTGTGGGTCGCCTACGCCATCGTGTTCTTCGGCACCGTGGGCATCCGCAAGGTCAAGCACATCTACGTGGCCAACTGGTTCTACGGCGCGTTCATCATCGCCGTGGCACTGCTGCACCTGGTCAACAGCGCGGCGATCCCGGTCAGCTTCCTGAAGAGCTACTCGGCCTACGCCGGCGTGCAGGACGCGATGGTGCAGTGGTGGTACGGCCACAACGCGGTGGGCTTCTTCCTGACCGCGGGCTTCCTCGGGATGATGTACTACTTCATCCCGAAGCAGGCCGAGCGCCCGGTCTACAGCTACCGGCTGTCGATCGTGCACTTCTGGGCGCTGATCTTCACCTACATGTGGGCTGGCCCCCACCACCTGCACTACACCGCGCTGCCCGACTGGGCGCAGTCGGTGGGGATGCTGTTCTCGCTGATCCTGCTGGCGCCGAGCTGGGGCGGCATGATCAACGGCATCATGACCCTCTCGGGTGCCTGGCACAAGCTGCGTGACGACCCGATCCTGAAGTTCCTGATCGTCTCGCTGTCCTTCTACGGCATGTCGACCTTCGAGGGGCCGATGATGTCGATCAAGACGGTCAACGCGCTGTCGCACTACACCGACTGGACCGTCGGCCACGTGCACTCGGGCGCGCTGGGCTGGGTGGGCCTGATCTCGATGGGTTCGCTGTACTACCTGATCCCGCGCCTGTTCGGCCAGAAGAAGATGTACAGCGTGCGCGCGATCGAGCTGCACTTCTGGGTGGCAACCATCGGCATCGTGCTCTACATCGCCGCGATGTGGATTGCCGGCGTGATGCAGGGCCTGATGTGGCGCGCGGTCAACCCCGACGGCACGCTGGTCTACAGCTTCGTCGAGAGCGTCAAGGCCACCTATCCGTTCTACGTGATCCGTCTGCTGGGTGGCGTGCTCTACCTGGGCGGCATGGGGATCATGGCCTGGAACACCGTGATGACGGTGCGCCAGGGGCTGGGCAACCGCCCCGTGGTGCCGGCCGTGCCGGCCCAGGCCTGAGGTGTGGTCTTCGATTCAAGGACAAGAAATGGCTACCCAACACACCCCCGATACCTTCTCGCACGAGAAGATCGAGACCAACAACTTCCTGATGATCCTGCTGATCATCCTGGTGGTGTCGGTCGGCGGTCTGGTCGAGATCGTGCCGCTGTTCTTCCAGAAGTCGACCACCGAGGCGGTGGCGGGGCTCAAGCCCTACACGCCGCTGCAGCTGGCCGGGCGTGACGTCTACATCCGCGAGGGTTGCTACAACTGCCACTCGCAGATGGTGCGTCCGTTCCGCGCCGAGACGCTGCGCTACGGGCACTACTCGGTGGCCGGCGAGTTCGTGTACGACCACCCGTTCCAGTGGGGCTCCAAGCGCACCGGCCCGGACCTGCACCGTGTCGGTGGCCGCTACAGCGACGAATGGCACCGCGTGCACCTGATCAACCCGCGTGACGTGGTGCCCGAATCGAACATGCCTGCGTACCCCTGGCTGGCCACCGCGCCGCTCAAGCCCGAGGAGCTGGCGCCCAAGATGAAGGCGCTGCGCAAGGTCGGCGTGCCCTACACCGACGAGGAGATCGAAGGCGCCGCCGAGGCGGTCAAGGGCAAGACCGAGCTGGATGCCGTGGTCGCCTACCTGCAGGTGCTCGGCACCGCGCTGAAGTGAGGACACCGTCATGAACATCGACATCAACGACCTGCGTTCCATCGTCACGGTGGTGTCCCTGGCGCTGTTCCTCGGCATCTGCTGGTGGGCCTACCGTCGCAGCAACCGCGGCCGCTTCGACGAGGCGGCACAGGTTCCCTTCCTGTCCGAGTGAGGATCGGACTCAGGAGTACGTATGAGTGACTTCTTCCACAACGGATGGTCGATCTTCATCGCCGTGGCGACCATCGGCGGCATCGTCGGCTGTCTGGTCCTGCTCCTGCTGGCGAGCAAGCGCAAGGTGCTGGCCGACGACAACACCACCGGCCACGTCTGGGACGAGGACCTGCGCGAGCTGAACAACCCGCTGCCGCGCTGGTGGATGGGCCTGTTCGTGCTGACCATCGTCTTTGCCGGCGTGTACCTGGCCTTCTACCCGGGCCTGGGCAGCTACCAGGGCAAGCTGGGCTGGAGCCAGATCAGCCAGTACGAGGCCGAGGTCGAGAAGGCGCGTGCGCAGATCGAACCGATCTATGCCCAGTTCGAGGCGATGGACGTCGAGCAGCTGGCAGCCAACGCGCAGGCCATGGGCATCGGCGAGCGCCTGTTCGTCAACAACTGTGCCCAGTGCCATGGTTCTGATGCGCGCGGCAGCAAGGGTTTCCCGAACCTGACCGACAACGACTGGCTCTATGGCGGCTCGCACGAGGCCATCATCGAGACCATCACCAACGGCCGGCACGGCGTGATGCCGCCGATGGCCGCGGCCGTCGGCACGAGCGAGGACGTGCGCAACGTCGCCCACTACGTGCTGAGCCTGTCGGGCAGCCCGCACGACAGCATCGCCGCGCAGCTCGGCAAGGCCAAGTTCGGCGTGTGCGCCGCCTGCCACGGTGCGGACGGCAAGGGCAACCAGGCCCTGGGCGCGCCCAACCTGACCGACAAGGTCTGGCTGCACGGCTGGGGTGAGCAGGCGATCATCTCCGCCATCACCAACGGCCGCGACAACCAGATGCCGGCCCACGGCGACAAGCTGACCGCTCCGCAGATCCGCGTGCTGGCCGCCTACGTCTGGGGTCTGTCCAACCGCGCGCGTGGCATGGAGTCCGCGCAGGCTGACGCAGCACGGTGATGCTGCACTGAGAAAGTCGTTTCGTGAGCGAAGTTCCCCGCAAGATCATCCCGATCCAGTCCGCCGATGCCGAAGACGGCGACGCCGCGGTGCAGGTCGTCTCCCTGTACCAGAAGCAGAAGAAGATCTACCCGCGCGCCGTCAGCGGCTGGTTCATGGGATGGCGTTGGGCGCTGGTGTGGTTCACCCAGCTGGTCTTCTACGGCCTGCCGTGGCTGGAATGGAACGGGCGCCAGGCGGTGCTGTTCGACCTGGCCGCGCGCAGGTTCTACATCTTCGGCCTGGTCCTGTATCCGCAGGACTTCATCTACCTCACCACGCTGCTGGTGATCTCGGCCCTCGGGTTGTTCTTCTTCACCGCGGTCGCCGGCCGCCTGTGGTGCGGCTATGCCTGCCCGCAGACGGTCTACACCGAGATCTTCATGTGGGTGGAGCAGAAGATCGAGGGCGACCGCGTCGCCCGCATGCGGCTGGACAAGGCCCCCTGGACCTTCGAGAAGATCTGGCGCAAGACCGCCAAGCAGGCGGTCTGGATCGCCATCGGCCTGTGGACCGGCTTCACCTTCGTCGGCTACTTCACGCCCATCAAGACGCTGGCCGCTTCGGCGCTGTCGTTCGGCTTCGGCCCCTGGGAATGGTTCTGGGTGCTGTTCTACGGCTTCGCGACCTACGGCAACGCCGGCTACATGCGCGAGCAGGTGTGCAAGTACATGTGTCCCTACGCGCGCTTCCAGAGCGCGATGTTCGACAAGGACACGATGATCATCACCTACGACGAGCAGCGCGGCGAGCCGCGCGGTTCGCGCTCGCGCAAGGCCGACCCGAAGCAGCTGGGCCTGGGCGACTGCATCGACTGCACGCTGTGCGTACAGGTTTGTCCTACCGGGATCGACATCCGCAACGGGCTACAGTACGAGTGCATTGGCTGTGCCGCGTGTATCGATGTCTGCAACGGGGTGATGGACAAGATGGGCTATGCCCGGGGGCTGATCCGCTATTCCACGCAGAACGGCATGGCCAACCGCTGGAGCCGCGCGCAGATGTTCCGTCGCGTGCTGCGGCCCCGGGTGCTGATCTACGGCGCCATCCTGCTGGCCATCAGCATCGCCTTCGTCGTGAGCATCGCGCTGCGCAGCCCGTTCAAGGTGGACGTCATCCGCGACCGCGGTGCGCTGGCGCGCATCGTCGAGGACGGCTACATCGAGAACGTCTACCGCCTGCAGGTCATGAACGGCACGGAAGCGGTGCAACGCTATCGCGTGTCGGTCGACGGGCTGCCCGGCCTGGCCGTGGCATCCGATCCGCAGGTCGAGGTCGGCCCGGCCGAAGCCCGCTGGCTGGCCGTGCGCGTGCAGCTGCCGCCCGAGGCCGGCTACGAGCTGCAGGGGCGCTCCAGCACGATCTGGTTCCACATCGAGCGGCTGGCGAGCGACGACGAGCCGGCGCGCACCGTGACCGAGAAATCCACTTTCCTGGTGCCGCGCTGACGGCACCTTCCGGAGTCCTTCCATGAACACCACCATCGCTTCCGCCCCCGCTGTCGAACCCCGCTCCCGGGCCTGGTGGCGGGAGCCGATGATGTGGCTGGTGGTCGGCGGCCCGGCCGCCGTGGTCGTGGCCGGCGTGGCCACCGTGATGATCGCGGTGGCGCGGCCCGACCCGGTGGTGGCCGACGACTACTACCGGCGTGGCATCGAGATCAACAAGACGCTGGCGCAGCAACGCGAGGCCGCCGAGGCGGCGGCGCTGCGACCTGCGCTGCAGGCACGCAACCACGCCGCCACGCCGGCCCCGGATGACGGGGCCGCGGGCGGCAAGCCGTAGAGGAGACGACGATGAAACAGCGCTGGATGTGGATCGCCTGGCCCGCCTTCCTGGCGGCCGGGGTGCTGGAGATGCTGGTCTTCGCGATGGTCGACCCGGAGGACTTGCACACCTTCGGCGGTGCGCCGCTGGAGCTGTCCCGGTCGGCCGTCTACACGCTCAGCTTCTTCGTGTTCTGGGCCGTGACGATGGGCTCCAGTGCGCTGACGACGATGCTGTCGATGTCGCCGTTCGAGATCAATCGCTGCCCGCTGCCGGTGGACGGTCGCCCGGACGTCTGCCCGCGCTCTCCGGCGCGCTGAGCATGCCGGGGGCGGGGGCGCGCGGACCCCGGGGCAGGGCGCCGGGCCTGCCCGGGCGCTTCAGCAGGTGCCGCCGTTGACCAGGCGGCGCAGGCCGTCCTGGTCGATGATGCGGATGTGGCGCTGCTTCACCTCGAGCAGGCCTTCGTCCTGGAACTTGGAGAAGGTGCGGCTGACGGTCTCGAGCTTGAGCCCGAGGTAGCTGCCGATCTCCTCGCGCGTCATGCGCAGCACCAGCGCGGAGGGCGAGAAGCCGCGCGCCTGCAGGCGCTGCGTCAGGTTGAGCAGGAAGGCCGCGAGGCGCTCTTCCGCACGCATGCTGCCCAGCAGCAGCATCACGCCGTGGTCGCGCACGATCTCGCGGCTCATGATCTTGTGGAACTGCCGCTGCAGGTCGTTGAACTCGCGCGACAGGGTTTCCAGCTGGTGGTAGGGGATCACGCAGACCTGCGAGTCCTCCAGTGCGACCGCGTCGCAGGTGTGGCGGTCCTGGCTGATCGCGTCCAGCCCCAGCAGCTCCCCGGCCATCTGGAAGCCGGTGACCTGGTCGCGGCCGTCCTCGGACGAGACGCAGGTCTTGAAGAAGCCCGTGCGCACCGCGTACAGCGACTGGAACGGGTCGCCCGCATGGAACAGCGCCTCGCCGCGCTTGACCGAGCGCCGGTTGGCCACCAGCGTGTCGAGCTTTTCCAGTTCCGGCCGGGACAGTCCCACCGGCAGGCACAGCTCGCGCAGGTTGCAGCTGGAGCAGGCCACCTTGAGTTCGTTCAGCTTCATCATCGGACGCGCACCTTGCTTCGCGGTCAGGGTCGGGCTCGGGGCATGCGCGCGGCCGGCGGCCGGGGAGGTCTCCCGTCGAGCGACATGATGGCCCTCAAGCGTCGTGCCATTGTTCCTTCGGCCGCCCGCATCCCCCTTGAGGTGTGTCAAGTCGGCGCCATCCGGCTCTGGCACAGTGCCCGACATGGACCCGACCGCTGTGCCCATGCTGACGCAAGAGATGCTGGCCCGTTTCGACGTGCCCGGCCCGCGTTACACCTCCTACCCGACGGCCGACCGCTTCGTGGAGGCCTTCACGGCGGAGCAGTACCGCCAGGCCCTGGAGCAGCGCGCCAGCGCGGCGGGGGCGGTGGGCGGGCGGCGCGCGCCGCTGTCGCTGTACGTGCACGTCCCGTTCTGCGAATCGGTGTGCTACTACTGCGCCTGCAACAAGGTCATCACCAAGCACCACGAGCGCGCCGCCGAGTACCTGGACGCGCTGGAGCGCGAGATCGAGCTGCACACCCAGGTGCTGGGCACCGGGCAGTCGGTGTCGCAGCTGCACTTCGGCGGGGGCAGCCCGACCTTCCTCAGCGACGCGGAGCTGGAACGCCTGATGGGGCGGCTGCGCGCCGCGTTCCGGCTGGTGCCGGGCGGCGAATACTCCATCGAGGTCGACCCGCGCACCGTCACGCCCGTGCGCCTTGCGCACCTGGCGAGCCTGGGCTTCAACCGCCTGAGCTTCGGCGTGCAGGACTTCGACCCGGACGTGCAGAAGGCGGTGCACCGGGTGCAGCCCTACGAGAGCGTCGCGGCGCTGATGCAGTCGGCGCGCGAGCTGGGCTTCGACTCGATCAACGCCGACCTGATCTACGGTCTGCCGCGGCAGACGCCCGAGTCCTTCGCGCGCACCCTGCAGCAGATCGGCGAGCTGCGGCCCGACCGCATCGCGCTGTATGCCTACGCGCACCTGCCGCAGCGCTTCAAGCCGCAGCGGCGCATCGACGCGGCCGAGCTGCCCGCCGCGCGTGACAAGATCGCGATGCTGTCCAACGCCATCGCCACCTTCCTGGCGCGCGGCTACGACTACATCGGCATGGACCACTTCGCGCTGCACTCGGACGCGCTGGCCGCGGCCAAGCGGCAGGGCCGGCTGCACCGCAACTTCCAGGGCTACAGCACGCAGCCGGACTGCGACCTGCTGGGCCTGGGCGTGTCGGCGATCGGCCGGGTGGGGCCGACCTACAGCCAGAACGCCAAGACCCTGCCGGAGTACTACGACGCGCTGCGCCACGGCCAGTTCCCGGTGGTGCGCGGCCTGGCGCTGTCGCGCGACGACCTGCTGCGCCGCGCCGTCATCATGGCGCTGATGTGCCAGGGCCACGTGGTGTTCGAGTCCATCGAGGTGGCGCACCTGATCGACTTCCGGCGCTACTTCGCTGCCGAGATGGCGCAGATGGAGCAGATGGCCGAGCAGGGGCTGGTGACCATCGAGCCCGACGGGCTGCGCGTGACCCCGACCGGCTGGTACTTCGTGCGTGGCATCGCGATGGTGTTCGACCGCTACCTGCAGGCCGACCGCAGCCGCGAGCGCTTCTCCAAGATCATCTGATGGCCGCCTCCAGCCTCGTCCTCACCGGGTTGCTGATGGGCCTGGCCGGCGGCCCGCACTGCATCGCGATGTGCGGGGCGGCCACGGCCGGGATCGGCTGCACCCCGCGCCGGTTGTGGACTTTCCAGGCGGGGCGGGTGGCCGGCTACGCCACCGCCGGGGCGGTGGTCGCCGCCTCGGTGCAGGCGCTGGCCTGGACCACCCAGCACGCCGCGCTGCTGCGCCCGTTCTGGGCCATGTTCCACCTGGCGGTGATCGTGTTCGGGCTGAGCCTGGTCTGGCTCGGCCGGCAGCCTCGCTGGGTGGACCAGGGCGCGCACCGGGTCTGGCAGGCGGTGCGGCACCGCACGCTGGGACTGGACGAGCGCCGCTGGCCGGCGCTGGCCGGGGCGCTGTGGACCCTGCTGCCGTGCGGGTTGCTGTACTCGGGGCTGGTGGTGGCTGCGCTGGCCTCCACCGCCTGGGAAGGGGCGGCGGTGATGGCCGCCTTTGCCGCCGGCTCGGCGGTCAGCCTGCACCTCGGGCCGGCGCTGTGGCGGCGCTTCCGGGCCTGTGGCGGAGCGCCGGGCGCCTGGGCGGTGCGGCTGGCCGGGCTGGCGCTGGCCGGCGCCTCGATCTGGGCCGTGGCCCACGGCCTGTGGCCCGACCACGTCCCGGCCTTGTGCTGAGCGGGCGCGCCCGCCTGCGGCGGCGCCAGTGACTTAGAATTGCCGGTTCGGGCCGCTGCCGCATGGTGGTCGAGTCCGGCCGCATAAAAATTCCTCAACCCGTTCGCGCGGAGCTTTCTCACATGTACCAGCACATCAAGGTGCCCGAGGGTGGCCAGAAGATCACGGTCAACCCGGACTTCTCGCTCAACGTTCCCGACAACCCCATCATCCCCTACATCGAGGGTGACGGTACGGGCTTTGACATCACGCCCGTGATGATCAAGGTGGTCGACGCTGCGGTGGCCAAGTCCTACGGTGGCAAGCGCAAGATCCACTGGATGGAGGTCTACGCCGGCGAGAAGTCGACCAAGGTGTACGGCCCGGACGTGTGGCTGCCCGAGGAGACGCTGCATGCCGTGCGCGAATACGTGGTCTCGATCAAGGGCCCGCTGACCACCCCGGTCGGTGGCGGCATCCGCTCGCTGAACGTCGCGCTGCGCCAGGAGCTGGACCTGTACGTCTGCCTGCGCCCGGTGCGCTACTTCAAGGGCGTGCCCTCGCCGGTCAAGGAGCCCGAGAAGGTCGACATGGTGATCTTCCGCGAGAACTCGGAAGACATCTACGCCGGCATCGAGTTCGACTACCAGAGCGACAAGGCCAAGAAGCTGATCAAGTTCCTGCAGGACGAGTTCGGCGTCAAGAAGATCCGCTTCCCGGAAACCTCGGGCATCGGCATCAAGCCGGTCTCCAAGGAAGGCACCGAGCGCCTGGTGCGCAAGGCCATCCAGTACGCCATCGACAACGACAAGCCGTCGGTGACGCTGGTGCACAAGGGCAACATCATGAAGTTCACCGAAGGCGCGTTCCGCGACTGGGGCTATGCCCTGGCGCAGCGCGAGTTCGGCGCCGAGCTGATCGACGGCGGCCCGTGGTGCAAGTTCAAGAACCCGAAGACCGGCAAGGACATCGTCATCAAGGACGCCATCGCTGACGCGTTCCTGCAGCAGATCCTGCTGCGTCCGGCCGAGTACTCGGTGATCGCGACGCTGAACCTGAACGGCGACTACATCTCCGACGCGCTGGCCGCGCAGGTCGGCGGCATCGGCATCGCCCCGGGCGCCAACCTGTCCGACTCGGTCGCGATGTTCGAGGCCACCCACGGCACGGCGCCGAAGTACGCCGGCAAGGACTACGTGAACCCCGGTTCCGAGATCCTGTCGGCCGAGATGATGCTGCGCCACATGGGCTGGAAGGAAGCCGCCGACCTGATCATCAGCTCGATGGAAAAGGCCATCCAGAGCAAGAAGGTGACCTACGACTTCGCCCGCCTGATGGACGGCGCGACCCAGGTCAGCTGCTCGGGCTTCGGCCAGGTGATGATCGACCACATGTGATCGTCCGCCGCCCGGGCCCGCCCGGGCGGCGACGCCGGACGAAAAAAGCCCCGCTTCCTCGGAAGCGGGGCTTTTTGTTTTCCGGGCAGGGCGTGCGTCAGAGGTTGACGACGATCTGCGCGATGATGCCCGAGGCCACGGCGACCAGCGCGAAGTCGGTGCCGACGCGCACCCACTCATGGCCGCGCGGCGGCGCGCTCAGGCGGTGGTGGCGCCAGTCCTTGACCACGTGCGCGGGGGCGCGATGGACGGCCGGCAGGCGGTCGCCCGGGCGCCAGCGCGGCGGGGCCTTGACCTGGTGGCGTGCATGCGCCGGCGGCTTGCCCTTGCCCGCGTGCGGGGCGGGGTGGTGGACCGTGTGGACGTGATGATGTACATGCACCACGGGCGCGGGGGCACGATCGTGCCGCTCGCGCGGCTGGGCCTGGGCCAGCCCTGCCTGCAGGCCGAGGGCGGCGAGGGTGGCGATGGCGATGAGGCTGCGCTTGGACATCATCTGTGCTCCTTTCGGGTTGTCGATGGAGCCAGTATCCGGACGCATCCTTTACGCCATGCGTCTGCCTGCTGCCGCTTTGTAAAGTTGCGTGAAACCGGGCGGCGCTAGCGCCCCAGCGCCTTCGCCGACACGCCGGCGATGCCCCAGTTCTCCTTCGGCACCTCGGTGATCAGCACGCGCACGTTGGCCGCCGGGGCGTCGACCGCCTCGACCAGCGCCTGGGTCACCTTCTCGATGACCGCCTTCTTCTGTTCCTCGGTGCGTCCTTCGATCAGGAAGATCTGTGCGAACGGCATGGGGATGTCCTCCGGTCAGGGTGCGCCCTCAGGCGGCGCGTCGTTCGGCGCGCTGGCGCGCCAGCGTCAGCGCGGTGTCCTCGATCATGTCTTCCTGGCCGCCGACCATGCCGCGGCGGCCCATCTCGACCAGGATGTCGCGCGCGGACACGCCGTACTTCTGCTCGGCGCGCTTGGCGAACAGCAGGAAGGACCCGTAGACGCCGGCATAGCCCAGCGTCAGCGCGTCGCGGTCGATGCGGATCGGAAAGTCCATGATGGGCACGACCAGGTCCTCGGCCACGTCCTGGATCTTGAACACGTCCACGCCGGTCTCGATGCCCATCAGCGAGCACACCGCGACCAGCACTTCCATCGGCGTGTTGCCCGCGCCCGCGCCCAGGCCTGCGGCCGCCGCGTCGATGCGGCTGGCGCCGACCTCGATCGCGGCGATCGAGTTGGCCACGCCCATGGCCAGGTTGTGGTGGCCGTGGAAGCCCACCTCGGTCTCGGGCCTGAGCGCCTCGCGCACCGCGCCGACCCGGGCCTTGACGGTGTCGGGCAGCAGGTGGCCGGCCGAGTCGGTCACGTAGACGCAGTTGGCGCCGTAGCTTTCCATCAGCTTCGCCTGCTCGACCAGCTTCTCGGGGCTGGCCATGTGGGCCATCATCAGGAAGCCGACCGTGTCCATGTCCATCTTGCGCGCCAGCGTGATGTGCTGCTCGGAGATGTCGGCCTCGGTGCAGTGCGTCGCCACGCGGATCGTGGACACGCCCAGCTCGTGCGCCATCTTGAGGTGGTCCACGGTGCCGATGCCGGGCAGCAGCAGGGCGCTGACCCTGGCGCGCTTCATCAGCGGGATCACCGCGCCGAGGTACTCGTCGTCGCGGTGCCGGGGGAAGCCGTAGTTGACCGAGGCGCCGCCCAGGCCGTCGCCGTGCGTGACCTCGATCAGCGGGATGCCGGCCTCGTCCAGACCCTGGGCGATGGACTTCATTTGCTCCAGCGTCATCTGGTGGCGCTTGGGGTGCATCCCGTCGCGCAGCGTCATGTCGTGGAGGGTGATGCTCCGGTTCGTCAGTGTCATGGGATGCTCCTCGTCAGGCGGCCACGGGTTCGAGCACCAGTTCGCCCTTGAGGATTTCCTCGGCGAACATCTCGGCGGTGCGGGCGGCGGCCGCGGTCATGATGTCCAGGTTGCCGGCGTACTTCGGCAGGTAGTCGCCCAGGCCCTCGACCTCGAGGAAGACGCTGACGCGCTTGCCGTCGAAGACCGGGCCGTTGACCAGCCGGTAGCCCGGCACGTAGCGCTGCACCTCGCGGATCATCTCGTGGATCGAGCGCGTGATGGCTTCCTGGTCCGGCTCGTCCTCGGTCAGGCAGTGCACCGTGTCGCGCATGATCAGCGGTGGCTCGGCCGGGTTGATGATGATGATGGCCTTGCCCTGCTTCGCGCCGCCGACCTGCTCGACCGCGCCGGCGGTGGTGCGGGTGAACTCGTCGATGTTCTTGCGCGTGCCCGGCCCCACCGAGCGGCTGGAGACCGTGGCGACGATCTCGCCGTAGGCCACCGGCTGCACGCGGCTGACCGCCGCGACGATGGGGATCGTGGCCTGGCCGCCGCAGGTGACCATGTTGACGTTCATCTCGCGCTTGCCCAGGTGCTCGCGCAGGTTCACGGGCGGCACGCAGTACGGGCCGATCGCCGCGGGCGTGAGGTCGATCATCAGCGCGCCCAGCGCATTGACCTTGCGCGAGTTCTCGGCGTGCACGTAGGCGCTGGTGGCGTCGAAGACGATCTGCACGCGGTCGTCGCGCAGGTGGGGCACCAGGCCGTCGACGCCGTCGGCCGTGGTCTTGAGGCCCAGCTCGCGGGCGCGCTTCAGGCCGTCGGAAGCCGGGTCGATGCCGACCATCCACACCGGCTCCAGCACCGGGCTGCGCTGCAGCTTGGCGAGCAGGTCGGTGCCGATGTTGCCGGGGCCGATGACGGCGCATCTGATCTTCTCGGTCATGGGAACAACTCCTCAGTGGCGCGGGCTCAGCGGCCCGCATGCAGCCAGTGCGCGAGCCAGCGGGTCAGGCGCGGCGCGACCAGCCAGGTCATGATCACCACCACCAGCACGGTGATGACGAAGACGCGCGGCACCAGCGGCCAGTGCTCCAGCCACGGCGCCACGGTCAGGAACAGGAACAGCACGGTCGGGAAGATGCCCAGCCACGTGACCACGGCCACGCGCCAGCGTGGCGGCGCCTGCGGGGCGCCGCCGGGCGGCTGGAACCAGTACTCGACGCCGCTGACGCGGTCGCGCTGCTCGCCCACCGTGTGCGCCTGCACCTGGGCCAGCCAGTGCGCGCGCTCGGGGGAGGACTCCCAGGCCGCGAGGTGGGCCTCGTCGTCGAAGGCGAACACCACGTGGTAGAGCATGGGTTCGTCGCCGCTGCCGGGGTCGCCGGGGCGCACCACCTGGCCGCCGAGGTGGCCGGGAAAGCGGGCGGCGGCCTCCAGCATGCCGGCCATGGCTGCCTCGAACGCGGCGGCCTGCGAAGGCGGCACGTGCCGCGTGATCAGCACGGTCACGGCACGCGGCGGGGTGGGGGCGGGGCTGGACATGGCGCCGGTCGGGTGCAGGTGACGGTTCAGGCGAAGCGCATGCTCACCGAACCCAGGTCCTGGAAGCGCACGTTCACTTGGTCGCCGGCCTGCACCGCGATCGCCTCGGTCACGCCGCCGGTCATGATGAAGGTGCCGGCCGGGATGCTCTGGCCGCGCGCGCCCAGGTGGTTGGCCAGGGCCGCGACGGCGGCGGCCGGGTGGCCCATCACCGCGGCGCCGGCGGCCATCGCGACGATCTCGCCGTTCTTCTCCAGCACCACGCCCAGCGTGCGCAGGTCCAGGTCATCGGGGCGGCGGGCGCGGCCGCCGGTGACGAAGCGCGAGGCCGAGGTGTTGTCCGCGATCACGCTCTTGAGGTCGAACTTGAAGTCGCGGTAGCGGCTGTCGATGATCTCGACGCCGGGGATCACGAAGTCGATCGCGGCCAGCACCGCGCCGACGTGGCAGCCCGGACCGGTCAACGGGGCCTTGGTGACGATGCAGATCTCGGCTTCCACCTTGGGATGGATCAGGCCGGCCATCGGGATGGTGCTGCCTTCGGGGCAGGCCATGTAGTCGCTGACGAAGCCGAACACGGGCGAGTCCACGCCCATCTGCTTCATCTTGGCGTAGGAGGTCAGGCCGCACTTGAGGCCCACGGTGCGGTGGCCGCGGGCTTCCTTGCGGGCGCGGATCGCCTCCTGGATGGCGTAGGCGTCGGCCCAGTCCATTTCGGGGTGGTCGTCGGTGATCTTGGTGACGTCGCGCGCCTGCAGCTCTGCGGTTTCCAGGTGCTCGGCAAGCCGGGCGATGGTGTGTTGGTCGAGTGCCATGTGAGGGGTGTCCTTGGAAATCAGGCGACGAAGCGCACCGAGGCGCTGCCCAGGCCGCCGACGCTGCAATGCAGGCTGTCGCCGGCGACCACCGGCACCAGCGGCGATTGCGAGCCGGAGAGGATCACGTCGCCGGCCTTGAGGGCGATGCCGAGCCGGCCCAGGGTGTTGGCCAGCCACGCCACCGCGTTGACCGGCGAGCCCTGCACCGAGGCGCCGGTGGAGGTGCTGATGACCTCGCCGTTCTTCTCCAGCACCATGCCGGCCAGCGCCAGGTCCAGGTCGCGCGGGCTGCGTCGCACGCCGCCCAGCGTGAACACGCCGCAGGAGGCGTTGTCGGCCACGGTGTCCTGGATGCGGATCTTCCAGTCGCGGATGCGCGAGTCGACGATCTCGAAGCAGGGCATCACGCAGTCGGTGGCGCGCAGCACGTCGGCCGCGGTCACGCCGGGGCCTTCGAGGTCGCGCGCCAGGATGAAGGCCACCTCGGCCTCGGCGCGCGGGGCGATCAGGCGGCCGACGGAGATCGGCTGGCCTTCATCGTACGCCATGCCTGACAGCAGGTGGCCGAAGTCCGGCTGGTTCACGCCCAGCATGTCCATCACGACCTTGCTGGTCACGCCGATCTTCTTGCCCACGACCCGCTCGCCGGCGTCGAGCCGGTGCTGGATCATGCG
This sequence comes from Caldimonas thermodepolymerans, assembly GCF_015476235.1. NCBI lineage: Bacteria > Pseudomonadati > Pseudomonadota > Betaproteobacteria > Burkholderiales > Sphaerotilaceae > Caldimonas > Caldimonas thermodepolymerans. The sequence continues at coordinate 2,250,303 of NZ_CP064338.1, read as the reverse complement.
CAGCTGGATCTGGTAGGCGTCGTCGATGGTGATGCCGGGTTCTCGCTCGGTCAGCGGGGCCACCGGTTCGCGGTGGACCAGGGCCTGGTACAGCTCGTCGCCGTAGCGTTGGAGGGTGGAAGCGTCCATGGTCGTCTCGGGTGGGGCCTCAGGCCGCGTCGGCCTCGGTGAGGAAGTTCGATACCAGCTGCGTGAAGCGCGCCGCGTGCTCGATCTGGGTCCAGTGGCCGCAGTGGCCGAACACGTGCAGCTGGCTGCGCGGGATCCAGCTCGACAGCGTCAGCGAGGTCTGCAGGGGGATGACCTGGTCCTCGCGGCCGTGCAGGATCAGCGTCTCGTGGGGCAGGGCGCGGATGTCCGACTCGCGGCTGGCCATCGCGTCGACCCAGCGCTGGCGCGGCGCGGGGAACATCGCGGCATAGGACTCCTGCACGCCCGGGCGGATGCTGGCGCGATAGCGCATCTCGGCCAGCTCGTCGGTCAGCAGGTCGCGGTTGTACGCGAACACGTCCATGATGCGCTTCATGTTCTCCACCGAGGGCTGGTAGCCCCACACCGCGTCCAGGCCCGGCGTGATGGGGAAGGACACGCCCACCGAGCCCATCAGCACCAGGCGGCGCACCCGGTGCGGGGCGCGGATCGCCAGCGCCAGCGACAGCGCGCCGCCAAAGCTGTTGCCCACCACGTCGGCCTGGGGGAGGTCCAGCGCGTCCAGCAGGTCCAGCGCCTGCTGCACCCAGGTGTCCATCGTGTACGCGATGCCGGCGGGCCGCTCGGTGTAGCCGAATCCGACCATGTCGGGCGCGAGCACGCGGCGCTCCTTCGCGAGCACGGGGATCGCGAGGCGCCAGTTCGCCCAGGCGCTGACGCCGGGCCCGGAGCCGTGGATGAACAGCACCGGCGGCTGGCCCGGGCGCGAGGCGCCCAGGTCGTGCACGTTGGTGTCGAAGCCGCCGGTGCGCACGCGGCGGCCGATCTCGGGGTTGGCAGGGTTCGTCACAGCTTCACCATCACGTTGCGCAGCTCGGTGTAGAACTCGAGCGAATGCACGCCGCCCTCGCGGCCGATGCCGCTGGCCTTGGCGCCGCCGAAGGCGGTGCGCAGGTCGCGCAGGAACCAGGAGTTGATCCAGCACAGGCCGACGTCGATCCGCGCGGCCACGCGGTGCGCGGTCTCCAGGTTGCTCGTCCACACGGTGGTGGCGAGACCGTAGTCCGTGTCGTTGGCCAGCGCGATCGCTTCCTCCTCGGTGTCGAAGGGGGCGATGTGGCAGCACGGGCCGAAGATCTCCTCGCGGATCACGGCGGAGGTCTCGGGCAGGCCGGTCCAGATGGTCGGCTGCACGAAGTGGCCGTGGGCCAGCTCGCCGTCCAGTTGCGGCTCGCCGCCGCCGGTCACGATGGTCGCGCCCTCGGCGCGGGCGCGCTCGTAGTAGCCCAGCACCTTCTTCTTGTGCTCGGCGGAGATCAGCGGGCCGATGCCCACCCCCGGGGTGTCCGGGCCGCCGATCTTCAGGCCCTCGGCCTTCTCCTTTAGCGCGGCGACGAACTTCTCGAAGATCGGCCGCTGCACGTACACGCGCTCGGTGCCCAGGCAGACCTGGCCGCAGTTCTCGAACGCGCTGCGGGTGATGCCGGCCACGGCCTTCTCGAAGTCGGCGTCGGCGAACACGATGCCCGCGTTCTTGCCGCCCAGCTCGAAGCTGACCGGGCGCACCCCCTTGGCCGCGGCGGCCATGATGGCCTCGCCGGTGCGGGTCTCGCCGGTGAAGGTGATGCCGTTGATGCCGGGGTGCCGGGTGATGAACTCGCCGGCCGAGCCGGGGCCGAAGCCGTGCAGCACCTGGTACACGCCCTTGGGCACGCCGACCGCGTTCATCACCTCGCCCAGCAGCGTCGCGGTGGCCGGCGTTTCCTCGGAGGGCTTGACGATCACGGTGTTGCCGCAGGCCAGCGCCGGGCCGACCTTCCAGGTCATCAGCAGCAGCGGCAGGTTCCAGGGGCAGATCACGCCGACCACGCCCAGCGGCGTGCGCAGCGCGTAGCTCAGGGCCGTGCCGCCGTCGGGCGTGGCCATCTGGAAGCTCTCGGTCGGGACGTTCTTGACGATGTCGGCAAAGATCTTGAAGTTGGCAGCGCCGCGCGGGATGTCCACGTGGCTGGCCAGCGAGCGCGGCTTGCCGGTGTCGGCGATCTCGGCCTCGAGGAAGTCGTCGAAGCGGCGGTTGATCTCGTCGGCCACGGCGTGCAGCAGCTCGGCACGGCGCACCACGCTCATGCGGCCCCATTCGCCCTTGAGCGCCGCGCGGGCGGCGGCCACGGCGGCGTCGACCTCGGCCTGGCCGGCCTCGTGCACCAGCCCGATCACCTGGTTGGTGGCCGGGTTGCGGTTCTCGAAGGTCTTGCCGGTGGCGACGAACTCGCCGTTGATGAAGTTCAGGAACTGTTTCATGGTGGGTCCATGGGTTGGGATCTCAGGCCTGCAGCCCGAGGGCCTGCAGGCCGGCGCGGGCGATTTCTTCGTCCTGCGCTTCGCTGCCGCCGGAGACGCCGATGCCGCCGATGCGCACGCCGTGCTCCACGATGGGCAGCCCGCCGCCGAACGCGACGAAGCGCGGCCGCAGCACCAGCCCCTGCCGCACGGCCTCCGAGTGGTGCTGCAGCTCGGCGTGCCAGGCGCTGGTCGGCAGGCCGAAGCTCGCCGCCGTGTAGGCCTTGTCGACGGCGATCTCGACCGAGTGCAGCGGCGCGCCGGCCTGGCGGGCGAAGGCGACCGGCACGCCGGCCGCATCGACCACCGAGACGTTGACGCGCACGCCCAGCGCGTCGGCATGGCGCACGGCGGCCTGGATGGCGCGCAGTGCGGCGGGGGCGTCGATGACGCGCTGCGCGGCGCTCAGCGCGTCATCCGGGGCCTGGTGCGGTGCCTGCATGGTGCGGTCCTTCCGTTCAGGTGTAGACCTCGGTGAACGAGGGCACCAGGTCGCCGGTGTGGTAGAAGATGCCGCTGCCGAGGCGGTCTTCGCTCCAGGTGGTCACCGGACGGTCCGGCTGCGCGAGGTAGCCCAGGCCCGCGAAGGTCTCGTTGCGGTTGCCGCTCGGGTCGAAGAAGTAGATGGTCTCGCCGCGCGTGATGCCGTGGCGGGTCGGCGCGACGTCGATGCGCACCTTGTTCTTGGCCATCACGTCGGCGGCCTTCAGCACGTCGTGCCACGAGTCGAGGAAGAACGCGATGTGGTGCAGGCCGCTGCGCGGGCCGCCGACGAAGGCGATGTCGTGCGGCGTGGTGGTGCACGCCATCCAGGTGGCGGCCTGGACGTTCTTCTCCGGGCCCACCAGCACCTGCTCGGTCAGGAAGAAGCCGAGGCACTCCTTCATGAAGCGCGTGTTCTGCTCGACCGTGTTGATGCCGGCCTCGGGATTGAGCTCGCACATCAGCAGCAGGTGGTCCAGCCAGTGCGCGCCCGCGCCGCGGATGCCGTCCGGCCAGGGGTCGGGGTTGTCGGTGCCGACGTCGGTGCCCACGTACTCCTTGAACGCGTACAGCCGCATGTCGTGGCCGCTGGGCAGGTGGAACTGCAGCATGCGGCCCACCGACGGCAGCGTGCCCTCGGGCAGCATCTGGGTCTTGATGCCCCAGGCCTCGACGCGCTGCTGGATCTCGTCCAGGTCGGCGTCGTCCTTGACCTTGTAGGCCACGTGGTTCAGGCCGGCCTGGTCGGAGGGCGTGAGGATCAGCGAGAACTTGTCCCACTCGTCCCAGCACTTGAGGTACACGTTGCCGGCACGGTCCTTCATCACCGTGCGCATGCCCAGCACCTTCTCGTAGTGCGTCACGGCGGCATCGATGTCCATTACTCGCAGGCTGGCGTGGCCAATACGCAGAACGCCCATGTCATGTCTCCTTCGTGGTTGCTGTGGGTCGGTGGGGAACGGCCGAGGCTGCCGGGGCCGCAGCTCGGGTAAACGGTTTGGCCAGCCGTGCGCACACTTCCAGGCGCACGGCGGTGACGGGGGCGGCGCGGCAGGCCAGGGTGTAGCCCCGGGCCTCCTCCTCGACGCTGACGTGGGCGCGGCTGACCGGGCCGAGCGCCCGCACCTCGCCCTCGACGATCTGCACCTTGCAGACGCCGCAGCCGCCGTTGACGCAGCCGGCGGGGATGCCGCGGCGGCCGAGCCGCAGCATGCCGCGCAGCAGGCTCTCGTCGGTCGCGCAGGGGTAGGACTCGCCGGTCTGGACGACGTGCACGTCCACGCGGGTCCGGGTGTCGAACAGCATGCTCTTCTCCTCCGTCCTAGACCCGCTTGAACAGCGGACTGCGCTGTCCCTGCGCGTCGGCCGCCGAGATGAACTTCTCGGTGTAGATGTCGCGCTCGAACAGGCGTCCCTGCATCAGCGTCGCGATGCAGGCCTCGATCATCGGCGGCGGTCCGCACAGGTAGGCCTTGTGGCCGGCGAACTCGCCGCCGAAGTGGGCCTTGGCCGCCTCGTGCACGTAGCCGCGGGCACCGTCCCAGCCGGAGCCCTCGGGCTCGTCCGAGAGGGCCGGCACGTAGGTGAAGTTCGGATGCTGCTGCGCGAGCGCCCGGAACTCGGCGTCGTAGTACAGCTCCTCGCGGCTGCGCTGGCCGTAGACCAGCGTGATCGGCTCGGTGCAGCCATCGGCCAGCAGGCTCAGGATCATCGAGCGCGGGCTGGACAGGCCCGAGCCGCCGGCCAGGAAGATCATCGGCATGTGTGCCGAGCGGCGCACGAAGAAGCGGCCGTACGGGCCGGACAGGCGCAGCCGGGCCCCCTCGCGGGCTTCGTCGTGCAACCAGGTGGTGCCGGCGCCACCCGGCACCAGGCGCACGTTGAGCTCGATGCACCCGGACTGACCACCGGCCTGTGGTGCGTTGGCGATCGAGAAGGCGCGGCTCTGGCCAAGCCCCGGGATTTCCAGCTGCACGTACTGCCCGGGCTGGAAGCGGATCGGCTTGTCCAGCTGCAGGTGGATGGCCTTGATGGTCGGCGTGAGCGGCTCGATGCGTTCGACGGTTGCCGCGAAGTCGCGCACCGGGATGACCTCGGCGTCGGGATCCTCGTCGATGTCGGCCTCGATGGTCGCGTCGGAGCACAGCGTCGCGCAGCAGGCGAGGGTCTTGCCCTCGTCGCGCTCGAAGTCCATCAGCGCGAACGGGTTGGCCGCGCCATGGTCGACCTCGCCATCGCAGACCTGCACCTTGCAGCTGCCGCACAGCCCGTGCCCGCAGGCGTGCGGCAGGTAGATGCCCTGGCGCAGTGCCGCGTCGAGCAGGGTCTGGCCCTCCTCGACGTCGATCGTCGTGCCGAGGGGCTCGATGGTCAGTTGGTAGCTCATCGTGGCATGCTCAGGAACACGAACCCCGGATGCCGGTCAGCCCCGGCGTGCGGAAGCGGATCACGTCCTTGTGGCCCAGCCCGTTCTCGGCCAGCGTCTTGCCGAAGTCGGGCTGCCAGGGCTGGCCGGACTTGAACCACTGCACCTGGCCCCAGTCGATGCGCTCGAAGTCGGGATGGTCGCCGCACGCGCCGGGCAGCACGTTCTCGACCAGCGCACCGAACGGCATGTCCGACGGCAGCGGCAGGCAGAAGGGCGCACAGAACATCAGGTGGTCTTCCCAGCCGATGTACAGCAGCGGCGCCGGGAAGTTCTCGCGGACGTCCTTGGCAGGGAAGTCGTAGGTACCGATCGCGGTGACGCTCATGCCGATGCTCCTTCCTGGGTGGTGTCACCCTTGGCCTCGCCGCGCCAGGCGGCAAAGTTCTTCTGGTCTTCAGATCCTTCGAAGTCGAGGTTGTCGCGGCCGAAGTTCAGGCCGTACCAGTCGAGCACCGCGCCCAGCGCGTCGAAGCCGGGCTGGGTCGGGTCGACGTCGGGCTTGAAGCAGTGGCCCTGGTAGATCTGGTGCACCGGCAGCCAGGACTGCACGTACTTCTCCGGCTCGTGGTCGAAGATCTGCTTGCAGCCATCGCTGCAGAAGTGGTACTTGTTGCCGAAGTAGTCGCTCTCCCGGTAGCAGGTCTTGGTGGGATCGCCGGGCTCGGTGAAGACCATCGGGATCTGGCAGGTCGTGCACAGCATCGGCAGCGTCTTGTTGTAGAAGCGCTTGCCCTGCTGCTGGCGTTCGCGGTAGTACTCCAGGCGCGGGCGGTACAGGCGGTCGAAGGACTCGGGGTACTTCTCCGACAGCCAGGCCATTTCCTCGTCGCTGGGCACCCAGGTGTGGAAGGGCGCGGCGGCAGCGTAGTTGTAGAAGGTGTTCCAGGCCTGGTGGCTGATGTGGTCCTTGCCCTCGCAGGCTTCCTTCCAGCCGAGCGGCTCGCGGATGCCGTAGCGGGCGAGGTCACGGAACAGGGCGCCGCCGTTCTGCTCGGCGTACATCTCCCAGGCTTCCTTCCAGCTCATCACGCGCTTGGGCAGCATGTAGTCCTGCATCATCGCCACCAGCGTCAGCACGCGGTAGCCGCGCCAGAACCACTTGTCGATCCAGCGCTGCACGATGGGCACGTTGTCCGGGTCCTGCTCGAGCATGAACTTGATGCACTCGATGCCCAGCGTCATGTGGCGCGACTCGTCGCTCTGGGCCGAGAAGCCGAAGGTGACCGTGGACATGTCGCCGTTGTGCGCCGCACCGGACATGAAGGGCACGAACAGCAGGTTGGTCAGCACGTACTCGAACGAGAAGCTCACCGCGGTGAGGAACTCGAACGGGCCGGCGGTCAGCGCGTCCTCGAAGAAGGACTTGGGCACGGACAGGTACCACACGCGGTCGAACCAGTGCGCGGCGTTGTGCATGCCGTTGAAGTACTTGTTGTAGTGGCTGATCGCGTGCGTCTCGGTCTGGAAGTGGCGCAGCTCGTCGATGGACTGCATCTGCGCCGCCACGCGCGCGCCCACGCCGGTGAAGTGCCGGCCCACGTGCGCGAAGCCGCGATGCGCGTAGTACTCCAGCGGCGTGACGCCCTGGATGAACAGCTTGAGCGCGTTGACGTAGCGTGCGTCGGAGACGCTCAGCTGGCCGTTGTTCTGCGCGAAGGCCTCGATGACCGCGTAGAGCTTCTTCTCCTTCTCGCCTTGGTACTTCCAGTAGGCGTCCATGGTCAGGCGGAAGGGGTCCTCCCACTTGTCCCAGTCGTGGATCTTGATGCCCTCGTAGCGGTCGTACGGGAAGACTTTCTCCATCGGCTGGTACGTGGTCTCCCAGCCGAGGCCACGCGTCATCGCGGCGTAGCGTTCCTTGAGGCCGAGCTTCTTGCGGGTGACTCGGGTGTCCATGCTTGTCTCCTGTGGATGGGGTGAGGCCGTTCAGTGGTTCCAGCGCAGCGTGAACTCGTCGTCGTCCTCGTCGATGTGGCCGGACAGGGTGACGAGGTTCACGTGGATCTGCTGCAGGTCGAACGGGCGGCCGGTGTGTTCCTCGACCGTGGCGCGGCGGATGACCAGGCGCCCCGGGGCGTCGATCTTCACGAGCCCGGGCGAATGGACGGTCACGGCCTCGGGGTTGTCGGCCTGGATGGCCTCGATCACCGGACGGGCTTCCTCGTTGTCCTGGAACGCGATGAACACCTTGGAGGTGGCTGCGGTCGTCATGGGATGTCTCCTCGGGATTGGCTTGTCGGTCAGACGTCCAGGCCGGCCTTGCGTGCGCGGGCGTCCAGTGCCTCGCGCACCTCCTGCATGGCCGTGGCCCCCACCTCGCCCAGGGCCAGCTCGGCGACCGGCGTCAGTGCGGCGCGCGCCTGCCAGGCGTAGGTGACGTACCAGTCGGTGAGCAGGCGGCGGTTGCCTTCGGATTCGGCCGCGGCGACCTTGACGACCGCGTCGATCCAGCGCGCGCTCTCGTCGTGCCATTCGGGGATGAAGGCGGTGAGCATCGCGACGGCCGTGCCGCCCTGCAGGGCCAGGTGCTCGTCGACGAAGTGGCCCAGCATCAGCGGATACAGCAGGCCGTCGAGGGCGAGGTTCTGCGCGATGAACAGCTCGAACGGGTCCTGCAGCACCAGCGTGTCTTCCACGTAGCGGCGCAGCACCTGCCAGTGGGCGTCGTGCAGCCAGGCGTTGCGACCGGCGTCGAGCACGCCGGGCTCGTCCATCGCGAGCCCCAGCCGCGTGAGGTACTGCGCCACGCCCAGCTGGTCCATCGCATGCAGCATGGCCGGCGCGGTGAAGGCGGTGCCGTAGCCGCGCGCGCAGATGGTGCAGTTGTTCATGTTGCCGCCCCAGGCCACGTGGCGCAGCGGCATCAGCACGTCACAGGCGTGGGAGCGCACGGCATCGGGCATCTTGTCGAGCAGGCCGCGCGATTCGACGAACTGGTAGTTCGCCTCCATCGCGTCCTGCTGGCGTGCGCGCGCCATGGTCCAGGTCGCGTAGTAGAACTGGCGCGGGTCCCGCAGGCTGTCCCAGTCCTTCATCTTCACCGCGGTGCGCCGGGTGTCGAACAGCTCGAATTCCGGCTCCCAGGTGGGGCGGTAGTGGAAGTTGGCGCTCGGCTGCGCGCCGAGTGTGGCTTCGAGGTAGCGCGAAGCCGGCTTGTCGCCCGTGTAGGCCGCCACGCGGGCGAAGGTGTGGCGCAAGGGCTGGATCTCGCGCGCCTGCAGGTCGATGTTCATGGGGGCTTGTCTCCTTGGTGGTGTGGCGTGGGAGCGGTGGCGGATGTCAGTCGTCGGGCAGGTAGCGCACGCGGTGCTCCGCGCAGAAGGCTTCGAAGGCCGGCGTCGGCAGCAGCAGTTCGACCGACAGTTCCGGCCAGCCGACCGAGAAGCTGAACTCGACGAGGTCGTCCTTGCGGCCGAGGACGCGCACGAACTTCTGGGTCAGGTCGCACGCCGGCATGGCAGGCTCGGCGGCAGGGGGCGGGGCGGTTCGCGTCATGGCAGGGGCCTGTGCTGTGTTGGCCGCCTCCATCGCAGGAGGCATGCCAATCCCGCGCGAACCGTCCGAAAATATCGATAAATTAAGGGTTAATCCGGAGCATTCAGCCCCGATCGGCCGCGACTGCGGCGACGCCTCGACCACGCGAGGGGGTGCTTGTGACCAGCCGTGACTCGATTGCTGCAGGGCAGCATGATCATTTGGTGAGGTGCCGGCGCGCCCGATTGCTGAAATGATGAAATGGGTGGGGCGGGTGAACCCTATGGACGGTGTTCAGAGGTTTATCGATACTTTGTCCGCCATGCCCACGCTCCTGCCACCGCTGCCGTCCGACGCCGACCTGCGTCGCCTGGTCCATTTCTCCACGGTGGACGGGCGCATCTGGCTGGCGGACCAGCGCATGCTGCTGCTCCACGCGGCGAGCCTGCAGGCGTTGCGGCGCGAGCTGATGTCCAGCCTGGGGCCGGAGCACACCCGGCGCCTGCTCATGCGCGCGGGTTACACCGCAGGCACGCGCGACGCGATGCTGGCGCGCAAGGTGCGCCCCGACGCGTCGCTGTTCGACGCCTTTGCCGTCGGGCCCCAGCTGCACATGCTCGAAGGCGCGGTGCGCGTCACGCCGCAGGTGCTCGAGGTCGACGAGGCGCAAGGTCACTTCCGCGGCGTGTTCCGCTGGGACCACAGCTGGGAGGCCGAGATGCACCAGCGCAGCTGCGGGCCGTCGGACGAGCCCGTGTGCTGGATGCTGCTGGGCTATGCCTCGGGCTACACGAGCGGCTTCTTCGGCCGCCCGGCGCTGTTCAAGGAGGTCCAGTGCTCGGCCAGCGGCCATGACTGTTGCCTGATCGAAGGCCGTTTCGCGCACGAATGGCCCGACGGCGAGCAGCTGGCACGCGACTACGACCCGGATTCGATGCTGGTGCGCATCGACGAGCTGCGCTCGCAGGTCGAGGCGCTGCGCACGCAGCTGCAGCCGGCCGACGACCAGGGGCCGCTGATCGGGCATTCCCCGGCGTTCCGGCAGACCGTCGAGCTGCTGCGCAAGGCCGCCCCGACCGAGGTCACGGTGCTGCTGACCGGCGAAACCGGCGTCGGCAAGGAGCGCTTCGCGCGCGCGCTGCATGCGATGGGGCCCCGTGCGGACAAGCCCTTCGTCGCGGTCAACTGCGCGGCGCTGCCGGCCGAGCTGATCGAAAGCGAGTTGTTCGGTGCGGAAAAGGGCGCCTATACCGGTGCCAACGCGACGCGCATCGGCCGCTTCGAGCGCGCCCACGGCGGCACCCTGCTGCTGGACGAACTGGGCGAGCTGCCGCTGCCGGCGCAGGCCAAGCTGCTGCGCGTGCTCCAGCAGGGCGAGGTGGAGCGGCTGGGGTCGACCCAGGCCCGCAAGGTCGATGTGCGGGTGGTCGCCGCCACCAACGTCGACCTGGAGAAGGCGGTGGAGGAGGGGCGCTTCCGGCGCGACCTGCTGTACCGGCTGAACGTCTACCCGATCCGCATCCCGCCGCTGCGCGAACGGGCCGAGGACATCGAGCTGCTGGCCATGCACCTGCTGCAGAAGTACGCCGCGCGGCACGGCAAGCGCGTCGAGGGCTTCACCGACCTGGCGCTGGCCGCGATGCGCGCCCATCCCTGGCCGGGCAACGTGCGCGAGCTCGAGAACCTGGTCGAGCGTGGCGTGATCCTTGCGTCGTCGGGCGGCATGGTCGATGCCCCGATGCTGTTCCCCCAGCTGACTTCCGCCGACATGCTGACGGTCAATGCTTCCGGCGGCCTGGAGAGCAACGCCGCCTGCGCCCAGCAGGCCGACTTCTACGACATGCTGCAGCGCAGCGGCCTGACGCTGGATGCGATGGAGGACGCGCTGATCCGCGAGGCGGTCCAGCGCGCCGGCGGCAACCTGTCGGCGGCGGCTCGGGCGCTGGGGATCACCCGTCCCCAGCTGAGCTACCGCCTCTCGCGCATCCAGGACGACGCGCGCCGCGCGACCTGAGCGGCAGGGCCCGAGCATGGCCAAGCGTTCCTTCCAGCCGCCCAGCCCCCTCCCCGTCGACCCGGCCGACGGCGCGGCCACGCGCACCCTGATCGAACAGACCTACACCACGCTGCGCGACGACATCATCGAGGGCCGGCTGGCACCGGACAGCCGCCTGCGCATCGAGCACCTGCGGCAGCAGTACCAGGTCGGTGCCGGCACGCTGCGCGAGGCCCTGACCCGGCTGGTCAGCGACGCGCTGGTGGTGGCCGAGGGGCAGCGGGGCTTTCGCGTGGCGCCGATCGCGATCGAGGACCTGGAAGACATCACGCGCCTGCGGGTGCACATCGAGACCGACGCCCTGCGCCAGTCGATCCGCTGCGGCGACGACGCCTGGCGCGCGCGCGTGACGGCGGCCTACGAGGCCCTGTCGGCGGAGGAGCAGCCGGTGCGGCCCGAGCGCCGCCGCCAGTGGGAGGCGCTCAACCTGCGCTTCCATGAAGCGCTGCTGTCCGGCCACGCCTCGCCCTGGACGCAGCGAGTGCTGCGCCTGCTGGCGCGCCACAGCGAGCGCTACCGCAGCTATGCGATCGGCCTGCCCGACAGCGGGCGTGACGTCCACGCCGAGCACACCGAGATCTACCAGCTGGCGATCAGCGGCCAGGAGGCGCGCGCCGCCTTGGCGCTCGAAGCGCACATCAGCGCGACGCCTTACATGCTGATCCGTGCCCTGCGCGAGGGGCGCATTGTCCTGCCGGGCGCGCGCCCGCCGGCCGCGGCGCACGCACGCGCGACGCCCGCCGGGGCCGGTGCCGCGCCGCAACAGCGGCCGTGGACGCAGCCCGCGGGTGAACCGCTTGCCACGTGAAGGGGACCGTCGGGAAGCGCCGGAGGGCGCGGTGCCCCATCCCCCGCATCCGGGGGGAATGCGTCCGTCGCGTTCCGGGTCTTCAATAGGCAGGGGCCGCCGCAGGGCCCATGCGGCGCAGCCTTGCGAGACCCTGCCGAAGTGAAGGTTTTTCATCGCATTCGCCGTATGGACGCAGGGAGGCTGCCTTCATGCGAATGGATGTATATGAATATATCCGGCTTTCGCGGTGGTGCCTGAAAGCGCATGCTTTCCCAGGTGCGTGGGCAATAAACCCGCGCAAGTGGGCTCCGTTATTTCTGGCGAGTGCACAAAAACACGCGATCCTTCATGCACCCCTTGAAATGCGGCAGCCCAAGCCCGATCTGAGGCTTGGGCGCCTGCGGGTGGCCCGGACGAGCGAAACAGGACGTGCCTGGTGCCAGGCCCTTGCGAAAAAGAGCTCAGTCGGCCAGGGAAGCGGACTGGCTGGTGCCGGCTGGCGGCCGGACGGCAGCCGGCGCGACCCGGGGTTCGAGCAACTGGATGTTTTGCGCCAGCTTGCCTTTCGGACCCTGGACCAGGTCGAAGGTGACCTTCGAGCCCTGCTTCAGCGTCCGGAAACCATCCATCAGGATGGCCGAAAAGTGGGCGAAGACGTCTTCGCCGCCTTCGTCCGGCTCAATGAACCCGAAGCCCTTGGCGTCATTGAACCATTTGACCGTTCCTGCATGCGTACCCATTGCTTCCTCCCCGGGTAAACACTCCTGATTCGCGAAAAATTCTCTGCGGCAGGTTCCACGGTGTCAAGAACGGATCAAGCCCGGGTTCGTGAGCGTTGGTGACGGTTCCTGTGCATATTCTCAGGTTGACCTTGACGAGTGCAGAGCAAATGGCGCGAACCCGCTCCCTGTCCAGCCCAACTCGATAGAATCGTTTCATGCCCAGCGACACGCCCAAGCTCCCAGCAACGCTCGCCCAGCCCGCGCTGCCGGACGGCGGGGAAGGAACTGTCGTTGTCGAAAGACAGTCATCGAAGGTGGAGCCGCCCCGTCTGTACCAGGTGGTCATGCTGAACGACGACTACACCCCGATGGAATTCGTGGTGATGGTGCTTCAGCAGTACTTCCACCGGGACCTGGAGACGGCGACCCACATCATGCTGAAGATCCACCACGAAGGCCGCGGCGTCTGTGGCGTCTACACCAAGGACATAGCCGCCACGAAAGTCGAATTGGTGCTTGCCGCCGCGCGCCGCGCGGGGCATCCTTTGCAGTGCATTATGGAGGCCGCATGATTGCCCAGGAACTTGAAGTCAGCCTGCACATGGCGTTCGTCGAGGCGCGCCAGCAGCGCCACGAGTTCATCACGGTGGAGCACCTGCTGCTGGCACTGCTCGACAACCCGTCGGCGGCCGAGGTGCTGCGGGCGTGCTCGGCCAACATCGATGACCTGCGCAAGAGCCTGACGCAGTTCATCAAGGAAAACACGCCGACCGTCGGCGGCACCGACGAGGTCGACACGCAGCCGACGCTGGGCTTCCAGCGCGTGATCCAGCGCGCGATCATGCACGTGCAGTCCACCGGCAGCGGCAAGAAGGAAGTGACCGGCGCGAACGTGCTGGTGGCGATCTTCGGCGAGAAGGATTCGCATGCGGTCTATTACCTGCACCAGCAGGGCGTGACCCGCCTGGACGTGGTCAACTACATCGCCCACGGCATCCGCAAGTCCGATCCGCCCGAGCCGGCCAAGCCCGCCGAGGGCAGCGGCCAGGAGGTCGAGAAGGAAGAGGGCGAGGGCAAGGGGTCGCCGCTGGAGCAGTTCACCCAGAACCTCAACCAGCTGGCGCGCGAGGGCAAGATCGACCCGCTGATCGGCCGCGAGCAGGAAGTCGAGCGCGTGATCCAGGTGCTGTGCCGCCGGCGCAAGAACAACCCGCTGCTGGTCGGCGAGGCGGGCGTGGGCAAGACCGCGATCGCCGAGGGGCTGGCCTGGCGCATCACCGAAGGCGACGTGCCCGAGGTGCTGTCCGATTCCGTGGTCTACGCGCTGGACATGGGCGCGCTGCTGGCCGGCACCAAGTACCGCGGCGACTTCGAGCAGCGCCTCAAGGGCGTGCTCAAGGCGCTGAAGGACCAGCCCAACGCGATCCTGTTCATCGACGAGATCCACACGCTGATCGGGGCGGGGGCGGCCTCGGGCGGCACGCTCGATGCGAGCAACCTGCTCAAGCCGGCGCTGAGCTCGGGCACGCTCAAGTGCATCGGCGCGACCACCTTCAACGAGTACCGCGGCATCTTCGAGAAGGACGCGGCGCTGTCGCGGCGCTTCCAGAAGATCGACGTGGTCGAGCCGTCGGTCGAGCAGACCGTGGAGATCCTCAAGGGCCTGAAGTCGCGCTTCGAGGACCACCACAACGTCAAGTACGCGCTCAACGCGCTGCAGGCGGCTGCCGAGCTGTCGGCCAAGTACATCAATGACCGCCACCTGCCCGACAAGGCGATCGACGTGATCGACGAGGCGGGCGCGGCGCAGCGCATCCTGCCCAAGAGCAAGCAGAAGAAGACCATCACCCGCGCCGAGGTCGAGGAGATCGTCGCGAAGATCGCGCGCATCCCGCCGGCGAGCGTCAGCAACGACGACCGCTCCAAGCTCAAGAACCTCGACCGCGACCTCAAGAGCGTGGTGTTCGGCCAGGACGAGGCGATCGACGCGCTGGCCGCGGCGATCAAGATGGCGCGCTCGGGCCTGGGCAAGCCGGACAAGCCGATCGGCTCGTTCCTGTTCAGCGGCCCCACCGGCGTGGGCAAGACCGAGGTGGCCAAGCAGCTCGCCTACATCCTGGGCATCGAGCTGATCCGCTTCGACATGTCCGAGTACATGGAGCGCCATGCGGTGAGCCGCCTGATCGGCGCGCCGCCGGGCTACGTGGGCTTTGACCAGGGTGGCCTGCTGACCGAGGCGATCACGAAGAAGCCGCACGCGGTGCTGCTGCTCGACGAGATCGAGAAGGCGCACCCGGACGTCTTCAACGTGCTGCTGCAGGTCATGGACCACGGCACGCTGACCGACAACAACGGGCGCAAGGCGGACTTCCGCAACGTCATCATCATCATGACGACCAACGCGGGCGCCGAGACCATGCAGAAGTCGACGATCGGCTTCACGACGCGGCGCGAGCAGGGCGACGAGATGGCCGACATCAAGCGGCTGTTCACGCCCGAGTTCCGCAATCGCCTGGACGCCATCGTCAGCTTCAAGCCGCTGAACGAGGAGATCATCCTGCGCGTGGTCGACAAGTTCCTGCTGCAACTGGAAAGCCAGCTGGCCGAGAAGAAGGTGGAAGCCACCTTCACCGACGCGCTGCGCCGCTACCTGGCACGCAAGGGCTTCGATCCGCTGATGGGCGCGCGCCCGATGCAGCGCCTGATCCAGGACACCATCCGCCGCGCGCTGGCCGACGAACTGCTGTTCGGCCAGCTGGTCGACGGTGGCCGGCTCACGGTCGACATCGACGACAAGGACGAGGTGGTGCTGGACATCCAGCCCAACCGGCGCAGCGACAAGCCGAAGGCCGAACCGGCGGTCACCGAGTGAGCGGCGGCGCCGGCCGGTGCCTCCCGCCAAGAGGGCCCTGCGGGGCCCTTTTTCACGCCTGCGACCGGGGTCCCGGTGGCGTTCAGGCGGGCGGATCCTGCCTGAAGTAGTCGCGGAACAGCTCGTGCAGCCGGGGGTGGGCGGCGCGGAAGCTCCCGGGGGCGACGAAGAAGGCTTCGGCCGCGACCGCGAAGAACTCGTCGACCGACTCCGCGCCGTAGGGATCGAGGAAGGTCTCGACGCCGGCGTCGACCTCGTCGCAGAAGCGCTCGTACTCGTCGTCGATCTGCGCGATCCAGGCCTCGCGCCGGGCGCGGTCGGGCAGGGGCGGCACGCCGTCGGGCTCGCCGTCGAGCATGTCGATCTTGTGGATGAACTCGTGGATCACGACGTTGTAGCCCAGCTCGGCCGACTGGCCGGCCTCCTGCACGTCCTGCCACGACAGCGTCACCGGGCCGCCTTCCATCGCCTCGCCGGCGAGCACCTCGTCGTACTCGTGCACGACGCCGGTCTCGTCGACCACGGTGCGGCGCGCGACGACCTGGTCGCCGTGCACGACGATGCCCACGAAGCCGTCGTAGAGGTGCAGCCCGAGCCGCAGCACCGGCAGGCAGGCCTGCGCGGCGATCGCCACGGCCACCTCGTCGGTGATCTGGAAGCCGCCCGCGCCGGTGAACTCCTTGCGGCGCAGGAACAGCGTGGCCAGGCGGCGCAGTTCGGCCAGGTCCTCGGCGCTGCGGCGCGCGAGGAACGGGTAGGCGTCGAGCACGCGGTGCCAGAGCCCGGCCGGGATCTCGTGCCTGCGCAGCAGGTGCGCTTCGCGTGCCTCACGCCAGCGTGACAGCCACCGGATCATGGCCCTCGTGGCGGCGGTTCAGGCCGGGGGAATGCGCTGCATGCCGTCGCGCGTCAGGCGCAGCACCTCGGCACGCGGGGGCCGGGCGTGGTCCAGGTCCCAGTCGCTCATCACGTGCCGCAGCACGCCCGGGGCCAGTGCATGGTCGGCCGGGCGGTGGGTGTGTCCGTGGATGAACGCGTCGGCGCGGGCCGCGCGCAGCCAGGCGAGGGCGGCCTCGGCGTGGAGGTCGCCGTAGGATTCCGGGCCCTGCGTACGCTTGCGGGCTTCGCTGGCCTCGCGCATCTGCGTGGCGACCTGGCGGCGCACCGCCAGCGGCTGGGCGAGGAAGCGCGCGGTCCAGGCCGGTTGCCGCACCTGGGCGCGAAAACGCTGGTAGTCCTCGTCGTCCAGGCACAGCGCGTCGCCGTGCGACAGCAGGTAGCGGCGCCCGGCGAACGCCAGCACCGTCGGGTCGGGCAGCAGGTGCACGCCGCAGCCGTCGAGCAGCCGCCCGCCGACCAGGAAGTCGCGGTTGCCGGCCATGAAACCGACCCAGCATCGCGCGGCCGCGGCGCGCAACACCTCGGCGCATTCGTGCTCGAATCCTTCGTCGGCCGCGTCGTCGCCGATCCAGACCTCGAACAGGTCGCCCAGGATCAGCACCGCATCGGCGGGCGTGTGCAGCAGGTGGTGCCGCCAGGCCTCGAAGGTGCGCGGCATCCCCGCCTGCAGGTGCAGGTCGGAGATCAGGTCGATGCACTGCCAGCCCGCAGGCGCGGGCAGTTCGTGCATCTCGGGCGTGGCGGGCAGGGCGCCGGAACTCACGGCGTGCAGGGGGACGGGATTCAGACCTCGACGGCCTTGGTGATCACGACGTCCTCCAGCGGCACGTCGTCGTGGAAACCCTTGCGGCCGGTCTTGACGCCCTTGATCTTGTCGACCACCTCGGTGCCTTCGACCACCTTGCCGAACACCGCGTAGCCCCAGCCCTGCAGGCTTTCGGAGCGGAAGTTCAGGAAGTCGTTGTCGGCGACGTTGATGAAGAACTGCGCCGTGGCCGAGTGCGGGACCTGGGTGCGCGCCATCGCGATGGTGTAGCGGTCGTTCTTCAGGCCGTTGTTGGCCTCGTTCTCGATCGGCGCATCGGTGGGCTTCTGGTTCATGCCCGGCTCGAAGCCGCCGCCCTGGATCATGAAGCCGTCGATGACGCGGTGGAAGATGGTGTTGTCGTAGTGGCCCTTGCGGACGTACGACAGGAAGTTGGCGACGGTCTTGGGCGCCTTTTCGGCGTCCAGCTCGATCCTGATGACGCCATGAGTGGTGTGCAGTTCAACGGCCATGTTCATTTCTCCACGGTGACCTTCTGGATGACGACCGGCTCGACCGGCACGTCCTGATGCATGCCCACCGTCGTGGTGCGCACGCGCTTGATGTTGTCGACGACGTCCATGCCGGCGACCACCTTGCCGAACACCGCGTAACCGTAGCCATCGCGCGAGTTGGCGGCGTCGAGGAAGACATTGTCCTTGACATTGATGAAGAACTGCGCGGTCGCGGAATGCGGGTGCGAGGTGCGCGCCATCGCGATCGTGCCGCGCCGGTTCGACCGGCCGTTGCGGCTCTCCAGCGGGATCGGCTCGCGCGTCGGCTTCTGCGCCATGTCGGGCGTGAAGCCGCCGCCCTGGATCATGAAGTTCTCGATCACGCGGTGGAACACCGTGCCGTCGTAGTGGCCGGCGCGCACGTACTGCAGGAAGTTCTCCACCGTCTTCGGTGCGCGGGCGGCGTCCAGTTCCAGCACGATGTCGCCCATCGAGGTGGTCATGCGCACCGTCTGCGCCGAGGCGAGCGGGGCGAGGGCGGCGGTCAGCGTCAGCGTCGCGAGGACATGGCGCAACTTGATCGTCATCCAGACACTCCTTGGGACAGCAGTCATCGCGCCATTGTCGCCCCGTCCGGGGCGGGCGGTTGTGCACGCGGGTGGTGCATGCGATGGCGCGGGCAGCGGCGCAGGCTGGCGCGGGCAGCAGCACGTCGGCATCCTGCCTGTCCGGGCAGGGCACGATGCCATGACGGCATAGCGGATATACTCGTCGGATTCTACTGTGCCCCTCGCGGCCATCCCTGCAAACCCGCATCCCTCGAGGTCTGGCGCCGTGTTGAAATTTCCGCGACCCTTCATGTGTCGCTGCGCCGGCCTCGGCGCCCGGCTCCCGGCCCGCTGATCTCCCGTACCGAAGCCCGGCGATTCATTTCGCAGATCCGTTCATGACGCTGTCGATCTACAACTCCCTCACGCGCCGCCAAGAACCGTTCGAGCCGATCGAGCCCGGCCACGTGCGCATGTACGTGTGCGGAATGACGATCTACGACTACTGCCATATCGGGCACGCGCGCATGATGCTGGCGTTCGACGTGGTACAGCGCTGGCTCAAGGTGCTCGGCTACCGCGTCACCTACGTGCGCAACATCACCGACATCGACGACAAGATCATCCGGCGGGCGCTGGAGCGCGGCATCACGATCCGCCAGCTGACCGAGGAGATGGCCCAGGCCATGCACGAGGACATCGCGGCGCTGGGCATCGAGCCGCCGACCCACGAGCCGCGCGCGACCGAGTACGTGCCGCAGATGGTGCGCATGATCGAGCAGCTCGAAGACAGGGGCCTGGCCTATCGCACGCCGCACGGCGACGTGAACTTCGCGGTGCGGCGTTTCCCCGGTTACGGCAAGCTGTCGGGCAAGTCGCTCGACCAGCTGCGCGCGGGCGAGCGTGTCGCGGTATCCGGGGACAAGGAAGACCCGCTCGACTTCGTGCTGTGGAAGGCGGCCAAGGACACCGAACCCGACGATGCAAAATGGGATGCGCCGTTCGGCCGCGGGCGTCCGGGCTGGCACATCGAGTGCTCCGCGATGAGCTGCGCGCTGCTGGGCGAGCATTTCGACATCCACGGTGGCGGCATGGACCTGCAGTTCCCGCACCACGAGAACGAGATCGCGCAAAGCGAAGGCGCGACGGGCAAGCCGTTCGTCAACGTGTGGATGCACAACGGCTTCGTCAACGTCGACAACGAGAAGATGTCGAAGTCGCTCGGCAACTTCTTCACCATCCGCGACGTGCTCAAGAGCTACGACGGGCAGACGCTGCGCTTCTTCATGCTGCGCACGCACTACCGCAGCCAGTTCAACTACAGCGATGCGCACCTCGAGGACGCGCGCCATGCCCTGCGTCGCCTGTACACGGCGCTGGACGCGGTGCCGCCCGCCGAGGTGAGCATCGACTGGAACGAGCCGCACGCGGCGCGTTTCCGCGCGGCGATGAACGACGACTTCAACACCGCCGAGGCGGTGGCGGTGCTGTTCGAGCTGGCCACGGAAGTGAACCGCACGCGCTCGGCCGCGCTGGCCGGCCTGCTGAAGGCGCTGGGTGGCACGCTGGGCATTCTCCAGGGCTCGCCGCGCGAGTACCTGCAGGGCGGACACACCGGCGGGCTGGACGAAGCGGCGATCCAGGCGCAGATCGAGGCCCGCGCGGCGGCGAAGAAGGCCAAGAACTACGCCGAGGCCGACCGCATCCGCGCCGCGCTGGCCGAGCAGGGCATCGTGCTGCAGGACACGCCGCAGGGCACCACCTGGGTGCGGGCCTGAGGGCGGCGCATGGCGATGTCCAAGGTCGTCACGCCCGACTACTGGGACGAGGCGTGCAAGCATCTGTCGCGGCGCGACCGCGTGATGCGCAAGCTGATCCCGCGCTTCGGCGAGGCCCGGCTGCAAAGCCGCGGCGACGCCTTCACGACGCTGGCGCGCTCCATCGTGGGGCAGCAGATCTCGGTCAAGGCGGCGCAGGCGGTCTGGGACCGCTTCGCGGCGCTGCTGAGCGGGCCGTCCAACCGGATCTCGCCGGCCGAGGTGCTGCAGCTGCCCGTCGAGGCGCTGCGCACGGCCGGGCTGTCCGCGCGCAAGGTGGAGTACCTGCGTGACCTGGCCAGCCACTTCCACAGTGGCGCGGTGCACGTCAAGGAATGGGCGGCGATGGAGGACGAAGCCATCATCGAGGAACTGGTGGCCATCCGCGGCATCGGCCGCTGGACGGCCGAGATGTTCCTCATCTTCCACCTGATGCGCCCGAACGTGCTGCCGCTGGACGACCTCGGCCTGCTCAAGGGCATCAGCATCAACTACTTCAGCGGCGAGCCGGTGTCGCGGGCGGAAGCCCGGGAAGTGGGCGAGGCCTGGGCCCCGTTTCGCTCGGTGGCCACGTGGTACATTTGGCGCAGCCTCGACCCCCTGCCGGTGGAATACTGACCACCATACAACCATAAGAAGCGCGAGGCGCCTCGTTCACAGATGGATGACTTGGGATGAGTAAACGACACTTTCTCGAGTTCGAGCAGCCCATTGCCGAGCTTGAAACCAAGATCGACGAGCTGCGCTACGTCCAGACCGAGTCGGCCGTCGACATCTCCGAAGAGATCGACCGGCTCAGCAAGAAGAGCCTGCAGCTGACCAAGGACATCTACGCCAACCTGTCCCCCTGGCAGGTCACGCAGATTGCACGGCACCCGCAGCGGCCGTACACGCTGGACTACATCAACGAGATCTTCACCGAGTTCCAGGAACTGCACGGCGACCGCCATTTTGCCGACGACCAGTCCATCGTCGGCGGCCTGGCGCGCTTCAACGGGCAGGCCTGCATGGTGATCGGCCACCAGAAGGGCCGCGACACCAAGGAGCGCGCCGCGCGCAACTTCGGCATGTCGCGTCCCGAGGGCTACCGCAAGGCGCTGCGCCTGATGAAGCTGGCCGAGAAGTTCGGCCTGCCGGTGTTCACCTTCGTCGACACGCCAGGCGCGTACCCGGGCATCGGCGCCGAGGAGCGCGGCCAGTCCGAGGCGATCGGCCGCAACATCTTCGAGATGGCGCAGCTGGAAGTGCCCATCATCGCGACCATCATCGGCGAGGGCGGCTCCGGCGGCGCGCTGGCGATCAGCGTCGGTGACCAGGTGCTGATGCTGCAGTACTCGGTGTACTCGGTGATCTCGCCGGAAGGTTGCGCCTCCATCCTCTGGAAGACCGCCGACCGTGCCGCCGAAGCGGCCGATGCACTGGGCATCACGGCGCACCGCCTGAAGGCGCTGGGCCTGATCGACAAGATCGTCAATGAACCGGTCGGCGGTGCACACCGCGATCCGAAGCAGATGGCGGCCTACCTGAAGCGTGCGCTCAACGATGCGCTGCGCCAGGTCAGCGACCTCAAGCCCAAGGAGCTGCTGCAGCGCCGCTACGAGCGCCTGCAGAGCTACGGGCGCTTCATCGACACCAAAGAGCGCTGATGAACGCGCGGCTGTCGGCCGATCGCCCGTGCGTGGCGGTGGCCTACAGCGGCGGGCGCGATTCCAGCGCCTTGCTCCATGCCACGCTCAGGGCCGCACGGGACGCAGGCGTCCAGGTGCTGGCCCTGCATGTCCATCATGGCCTGCAGCCGCAGGCCGACGCGTGGCTGGACCATTGCGAGCGGCAGTGCGCCGCCTGGCGGCGCCGGGGCTGGCCGGTCACCTTCGTCAGCCGGCGGCTGGACCTTCGACCCGGCAAGGGAGAGAGCATCGAGGCGGTCGCGCGCGACGCGCGCTATGCCGCGCTGCGCGAGATGGCCTTGTCGCATGGTGCGAACACGGTGCTGCTGGCCCACCACCGCCAGGACCAGGCCGAGACCTTCCTGTTGCAGGCGCTGCGCGGCGCGGGTGTGGCCGGGCTGGCCGGCATGCCGGTGGCGGTCGAGCGCGACGGCGTGGCCTGGGTGCGCCCGTGGCTCGCCCAGCCGCGCGCAGCGATCGAGGCCTACGTGCGGCGCTATCGCCTGCGCTACGTCGATGACGACAGCAATGCCGACGCCCGCTATGCCCGCAACCGCCTGCGCCTGCAGGTGTGGCCGGCCCTGACGCAGGCCTTCGGGCAGGCCGAGGCCGCGCTGGCCGATGCCGCCGCCTGGGCGCGCGAGGCGGCCGCCTGCCTGGACGAACTGGCCGCGCAGGACCTGGCCGTCGTGGCGACGCCGCAGGGCCTGCAGCTGCAGCCCTGGCAGGCGCTCGGTGCCGCACGCGCGCGCAACGCCTTGCGGGCTTGGTACCGCGCACAGGCCGGCGAGCCCTTGCCCGCCAGCTGGGTGGACCGCCTGTGGGACGAGCTGCCGTGCGTGCGCACCGGCCAGTGGCCGCTGCCGCAGGGCGTGCTGCGCAGCTACCGCGGGGTGCTGCGCTGGCAGCCGGCGGTCGCCGCGGCGCCGGCGGGCGCACCGATGCCGGAGACCTTGCTGCAGGTGCGCCGCGCCGGCCGCTACGAACTGCCGGGCTGGGGCGGCGTGCTGCACGTGGAGCGCTGCGATGGCTGCGGCGGCGTGCCGCTGGCGCTGCTGGAGGCGCTGCGCCTCGTGCCGCGCCAGGGCGGCGAGCGGTTCCAGGCCGGGGCAGGGCGGCCGCCGCGCAGCCTGAAGAAGCAGTTCCAGCAGGCCGGCGTGCCTGGCTGGGCGCGCCAGGGGCCGCTGCTGTACGCGGGCGATGCCCTGGTGTTCGTGCCGGGGCTGGGCCTGGATGCGCGCGCCGTGGCCATGCCCGGCCGCTCACGCGTGACGCTGCGCTGGGAGCCGCTGGCTCCGGCCTGAAGGCCCCCGCGTCCGGGTTGCTGCGCTGCAACAGGATACAATCGCCGTTTCGTTCGCGACGCGGCGCGAATCCTGACTTCCGACCTCCCGCGCACCCAACTCCCAGTACCGGACTTCGATGGCACTGATCGTTCACAAGTACGGCGGCACCTCGATGGGCTCGACCGAGCGCATCCGCAACGTCGCCAAGCGCGTCGCCAAATGGGCACGGGCCGGCCACCAGATGGTGGTGGTGCCGTCGGCCATGAGCGGCGAAACCAACCGGCTGCTTGCCCTGGCCAAGGAACTTGCGCCGTCCACGCAGACCACCGCATACGCCCGCGAGCTGGACATGATCGCCGCCACCGGCGAGCAGGTCTCGGTGGGGCTGCTGTCGATCGCGCTGCAGGCCGAAGGGCTGCAGGCGGTGAGCTACACCGGCTGGCAGGTGCCCATCAAGACCGACTCCGCCTACACCAAGGCGCGCATCCAGAGCATCGATGACGCCCGCGTGCGCGCCGACCTGGACGCCGGAAAGATCGTCATCATCACCGGCTTCCAGGGCATCGACGACGATGGCAACATCACCACGCTGGGCCGCGGCGGTTCCGACACTTCGGCCGTCGCGGTGGCCGCGGCGATGAAGGCCGACGAGTGCCTGATCTACACCGACGTCGACGGCGTCTACACCACCGACCCGCGCATCGTGCCCGAGGCGCGTCGCCTGCGCACCATCAGCTTCGAGGAAATGCTGGAGATGGCCAGCCTCGGCTCCAAGGTGCTGCAGATCCGGTCGGTCGAGTTCGCCGGCAAGTACCGCGTGCCGCTGCGTGTGCTGTCGAGCTTCACGCCGTGGGACATCCCGATCGAGGAAGAAGCCAGGTCGGGAACGCTGATCACCTTTGAGGAAGACGAGAACATGGAACAAGCCGTTGTGTCGGGCATCGCCTTCAACCGCGACGAAGCCAAGATCACCGTGATCGGTGTGCCGGACCGCCCGGGCATCGCGTACCAGATCCTCGGTGCGGTGGCCGACGCGAACATCGACGTCGACGTGATCCTGCAGAACGTCTCGCACGAGGGCAAGACCGACTTCTCGTTCACGGTCCATCGCAACGACTACGAGAAGACGATGGACCTGCTGAACAGCAAGGTGGTGCCCGCGCTGGGCGCCGAGAAGGTGATCGGCGACACCAAGATCTGCAAGGTGTCCATCGTCGGCATCGGCATGCGCTCGCACGCCGGCGTGGCCGCGACGATGTTCCGCGCGCTGAGCGAGGAAGGCATCAACATCAAGATGATCACCACGAGCGAGATCAAGACCAGCGTCGTGATCGACGAGAAGTACATGGAGCTCGCCGTGCGCGCGCTGCACAAGGCGTTCGGGCTGGACCAGGAATCTGCGGCCTGATTTCGCCGCAGAGGCATTTTCCGGTTTAGAATGCCGCTTTCGCCGATTTTCCGGTTGGAGACGTGACCGAGAGGCCGAAGGTGCTCCCCTGCTAAGGGAGTATGCGGTGTAGAGCCGCATCGAGGGTTCGAATCCCTCCGTCTCCGCCAAGGCCAAAGCAGAAAAGCCGCTTTCGAGCGGCTTTTTTGTTGCCTGTCCTTTCCTGCCTGCCCGGCACCACGGACCGGGCATGGCGCGCACTCCACCGTCCACGCACGCGCGCTCCTCCACCAGGCATGCGCCGCGGCAGCGTGCTGCCGCGCTCCGTTCCTGTCCCGTCACCCGGCCCATGCCGGACCACCTCCGCCCCACGCATCGCACGGCCGCGCCCGGCGCCTGCGCGCGTGCACGTTCCGGCGCGGCTGTCCCCTTTCGCCGGGGCAGACGCGAGCCGGTGCGGTTTCCACAATGCCTGCCAGACCGGAACGACGGCAACGCGACAGACGCTGCGCCACTTGCATGCGTTCCGGCCAGGAGACAGGAAAGGACAACGAGGACATGGACACGCGTGCCACGAACGATGCAGCGGCGCCGGCTCCCTATGACGTGATCATCGTCGGCTACGGGCCGACCGGCGCGACGCTGGCCAACCTGCTGGGGCTGCGCGGCTTCACCGTGGCGGTGGTCGACAAGCTGCCCGACGTGTACGACAAGCCGCGCGCGATCACGGCGGACCACGAGGTGATGCGGATCTTCCAGGCCTGCGGGCTGGCCGACGAGATCTCGGCCGACACCATCCCGCACCCGGGCACCGACTACATCGGCCTGCACGACCAGGTCATCAAGCGCTTCTACCCTGCGCCGGCCCCGCACCCGCTGTCGTGGGAGCCGACGTGGATGTTCGTGCAGCCGACGCTGGAGCGCAGCCTGCGGCGCGGCGTCGAGCGCTTCGACACGGTGCATACCTACCTCGCGCACGAGCTGGTGCGTTACGAGGAGCGCGAGGAGGACGTCGTCGTGCACCTGAACCGCCTGTCCGACGACCGGCCGGTCACGCTGCGCGGACGTTACCTGGTGGGCAGCGACGGCGCGCGCAGCGTGGTGCGCCGGCAGATGAACGGCACGATCGAGGACCTGGCCTTCGACGAATGGTGGATCGTCGTCGATGCCTGGCTGCGCGGCGACGCCGGGTTGCCGCCGCGCGCGACGCAGTACTGCCATCCGTGGCGGCCGGGCTCCTTCATCGTCGGCCCGGGCGACCTGCGGCGCTGGGAGATCAAGATCCTGCCGGACGAGAGGCCGGAATCGTTCGAGTCCCGCGAGCGCCTGCTCGAGGTGCTCTCGCACTTCGTCGACGTCTCCATGATCGAGATCCACCGCGTCGCGATCTACCGCTTCCACGCGCTGGTGGTCGAGGACTGGGGGCACCGGCGCGTGTTCCTGATGGGCGACGCGGCACACCAGACGCCGCCGTTCATGGGCCAGGGCATGTGTGCCGGCATCCGAGACGCCGACAACTTCGCCTGGAAGCTCGAGGGCGTGATGCGCCGCGGCTACCACCCGCGGTTGCTGCACAGCTACACGCAGGAACGCAAGCCGCACGTGCGCACGCTCGTCGCGCATGCCAAGACCTTCGGCCAGATCATCGGCGAGCTCGACCTGGAGGCCGCCCGCCGCCGCGACGAGCTGCTCGGCGAGCAGCTGCGCAACGGCACCGCCGAGACCATCCGCCAGAAGTTCGTGCCGGGCCTGGAAACTGGTGTGCTCGGCCGACGCGCGGACGGGACGCTGGCGTGCGGCGCGGGTGACCTGTTCGTGCAGCCCTGGGTGCGCAGCGGCACGCAGCGCGTGCGCATGGACGACTGCCTGGGTCGCTCCTTCTCGCTGGTGCTGGCCGACGCGCAGGCGCTGGAGTGGATCGACGCGCGGGTGCAGCAGGCGCTGCAGCGCGTCGGCGCCAGCGTGGTGCTGCTGGGCCAGGCGCCGGGCGTGCGGTGCTGCGAGGAGGAGGGGCACCTGGCGCGCGACTGGTTCCGCGAGCGCGGCGCGCGCGTCGCGCTGGTGCGACCGGACCACTACGCCTTCGGCTGCGCCGACGACCCCGCGGCGCTGCGCGAGCTGTGCGACCAGCTGGTGGCCGCGCTCGTCGAGGAACCCGCGATGGCGGCCTGACTGTCCCGGCCCGGCGGGACAGACAGCCCCCGGCCATCTTCCTAAATTGGGCACGACCCGCAACGCACGAGAGGATCCAGACAGATGTTCGTCGAGCAACGGACCTACGTCCTGCAACCCGGCAAGGTCCGGGAGTACCTGGCGCTGTACGAGTCCATGGGGCTGGCGCCGCAGAAGCGCATCCTGGGCCGCCTGGTCGGCTACTACTCGAGCGAGATCGGCGGCCTGAACCAGGTCGTCCACATGTGGGCGTTCAAGGATCTCGACGAACGCCAGGAGCGCCGGGCACGGCTGCAGGCCGACCCCGAGTTCCGCGCCTACGTCAGCCGGATGCTGCCGTTGCTGGTCAGCCAGACCTCGCAGATCCTGGTGCCCGCCCCGTTCTTCACGCCGGTGTGGGACCCCATGCCGGACGAAGCGTCCTGATCCCTTCGATACCGACCATTCAAGGAGACAACCATGCTTTGCAAGAAGCTGCACCATGCGGCGTACCGTTGCCGGGATGCGGCCGAGACGGTCAAGTTCTACACCGAGGTGCTCGGGCTGAAGTTCTCGCACGCGATGGGCGAGGACCACGTGCCGTCCACCGGCAAGTATTCGCCGCACGTGCACATCTTCTTCGAGATGGAAGATGGCTCGAGCATTGCCTTCTTCGAGTGCCCGCAGGATCCCGGCGAGCCGTCGGGCCGCGACCCGGGCACGCCCGACTGGGTGCAGCACTTCGCGTTCGAGGTGGAGAGCGTCGAGGTGCTGCTCCAGGCCAAGGCCGACCTGGAGGCCAAGGGGCTGAAGGTGATCGGCCCGACCAACCACGACGACTTCATCGAGTCGATCTACTTCTTCGACCCCTCCGGCCACCGCCTGGAGCTGACCGCGCGCACCTGCCACGACCCGGTGCGCCTGAAGTCCTTCGAGGACGAGGCGCCTCAGGTGCTCGCGCTGTGGGAGAAGACCCACGACTGGTCGCAGCGCCACCTGCTGTTCGGCAGCCGCAGCGGCTACCAGCGTGACCAGGCGGCGAACAAGGAGGTGTCGGCATGATCCTCGCGACGCTGGACAACGGATCGCGCGACGGCGAACTGCTGGTGGTCGACCGCGAGCGCCGGCGCGCGGTGAGCGCGAAGGACGTGGTGCCGACCCTGCAGGCGGCGCTGGACGACTGGGACGCCTGCGCCGGCGACCTGCAGGCGCTGTCGGACGCGCTGAACGCCGGCCGCGTCGCGCAGGCGTTCGACCTGGCCCGGGTGAAGCTGGTGGCGCCGCTGCCACGGCCGTTCGCGTTCTACGACACGGCTGCCTACCCCGAGCACATCTCGGTGATCCGGCAGGCGCGCGGCGCGACGCTGCCGGCGGACTTCCACGAGCGGCCGCTGATGTACCAGTCGGTCGCCGCCCCGATGATGGCGCCCGACGCGCCGATCGTCGTGGACGACGACGCGTCGCTGGGCGTGGACCTCGAGGCCGAGATCGTCGCGATCGTCAGCGACGTGGCGCCAGGCACGACGGCCGACGAGGCGGCGGGGAAGATCCGCCTGCTGGGCCTGATCAACGACGTCTCGTTGCGCCACCTGGTCGCGCCGGAGCTGGCGCGCGGCTTCGGCTTCCTGCAGAGCAAGCCGGAAAGCGCGATGGGGCCGTTCGTCGTCACGCCCGACGAGCTGGGGCCGCTGTGGAACGGCCGCATGTTCACCGGCGGCAGCTACCGCATCCACGTGCGCGGCCAGTGGCTCGGCGACCTCGACCCGGGCCAGGACGTGATCTTCGACTACGCCCAGCTGGTCGCCTACGCCGCGCGGACGCGCCACATCGTGGCGGGCAGCCTGTTCGCGGCGGGGACGCTGGCCAACAAGGACCGTCGCCATGGCAGCGGCTGCATCGCCGAGCAGCGTGCGCGCGAGCAGATCACCGAAGGCGCGCCCAGGACCGAGCTGCTGCGCTTCGGCGACGAGGTGCACCTGGAGATGTTCGACGCCGAGGGCCGTTCGGTCTTCGGCGCGATCCGGCAGCGGCTGCAACGCCGCACCGGCTAGCCGGCACGACCCGCCGGCACCTGAACGACAACGAGAGGAGACAGACGATGACCAGGCTGAACAGGCGCACCTTCATGCATGCGGCAGCCGCGCTGCTGCTGGCCACCGGCGGCACGGCCGGGGCCGCGGACTGGCCCGACAAGCCGCTGCGCATCATCCATGGCGGCGGACCGGGGAGCAACTCGGACCTGATCGCGCGCAGCGCGGGCCAGCAGCTGGCCGGGCGCCTGGGCCAGAGCATCGTCGTGGAGCCCCGTTCCGGGGCCGGGCAGAGCCTGGCGATGGTGGCCGTCGCCCGCTCCGCGCCGGACGGCTACACGCTGGCGATGCTGAACGCGGGCATCGTGAGCCAGACCGCGATCAGCAGCAAGCTGCCGTACAACCTGCGCACCGACTTCGAGCCGATCGCGATGCTGTCGAGCTTCCCGGTGGTCATCGCGGTGCGCGCCGACGGTCCCTACCGCACCCTGGCCGACTTGATCGAGGCGGCGCGCAAGGCGCCGGGGCAGCTGACCTTCGGCGCCATGGTGGGCACCACGCAGCACCTGACCGGCGAGATGTTCGCCTCGGCCGCCGGCATCCAGTGGGCCAACGTGCCGTACCCGGGTTCCGCGGGACAGATCACGGACCTGCTGGGCGGACGCCTGGATGCCGTGGTCGACAGCCTGACCGCGCTGATGGGGCAGATCAAGGGCGGGCAGCTGCGCGCGCTGGCGGTGTCTTCGGCGCAGCGCTGGCCGACGCTGCCGGACGTCCCGGCGGTGGCCGAGACCATCCGAGGGTTCGACGTCACCTCGTGGACGGGGCTGGCCGTGCCGGCGGGCACGCCTGCAGCGATCCGCGAGCGGCTCGAGCGCGAGGTGCGCGAGGTGGTGGCGTCCGAGGCATACGCGGCGCAGGTGCGCTCGTACGGCAGCGAGCCGCACGACATGGGCGCGGCCGACATGAAGCGCTACATCCTCGGCGACATCGACCGCTGGAAGGCGGTGGCCGACGCGGCCAAGATCAAGATGGACTGACGCGATGGCCCGCCTGTCCAGCGACGTGCCGCTGATCGTCGGCCTCTCGGGCAGCCTGCGCCAGGACTCGTACAACACCGCCGCGCTGCGTGCCTGCGCGGCGCTGCTGGGCGAGCGGGCGCGGTTCGAGCTGGCCGGCATCGCCGGCATCCCGGTCTACAACGAGGACGAGCGCACCGCCGCGTCGTTTCCCGCGCCCGTGCTCGCGCTGGCCGAAGCGCTGGAACGCGCCGACGCGGTGATCATCGCCACGCCCGAATACAACTTCTCCATTCCCGGCGGACTGAAGAACGCGCTCGACTGGGTGTCGCGGCTGCCCCGCCAGCCGCTGCGCCACAAGCGGGTCGCCGTGTTGGGGGCGGCCACCGGCAAGCTGGGTTCGGCGCGGGCCCAGTACCACCTGCGCCAGGTCCTGCAATGCATGGAGGCGCAGGTGATGTGCAAGCCGGAGGTCTTTCTCTCGGACGCGCAGCGCCTCTTCGAGGCCGGGCGCCTGACCGATGCCGATGCGCTCGCGGCGCTGTCGCGCTGGGTCGACGCGCTGCTCGAGCCGTGCACGGGCACGCCGGCCGGCGCGGCCGCCTGAGGTTCCATCCCACAACGCAGAAAGGTGTTATCGATGCTTTCCACCACGCACGCCATCGTGATCGAACGCCACGGCGGCCCCGAAGTGCTCGAATGGCGCGAGATCCCGCTGGCCGCGCCCGGGCCGAAGGAGGTGCGCCTGCGCCACCTGGCGATCGCGCAGAACTTCTCCGACATCAACCTGCGCGAAGGCGGCTTCTACCTCGGATCGGGTCCGCGATTCCCGATCGTGCTGGGCAACGAGGCGGTCGGCGTGATCGAGGCGGTCGGCCCGGAGGTGACCGGGTTCTCGGTCGGCGAGCGCGTGGCCTACGCCGGCGTCGGTGGCATGTTCTTCGAGAACACTGGCGCGTATGCGCGGCACCGCAACGTCCCGGCCGACTACCTGGTCAAGGTGCCCGACGGCATCAGCAACGAGCAGGCCGCGGGCCTGTTCTGCAAGGGGCTCACGGCCTCGGTGATCGTGCACCGTTGCTTCACGCCGCAGCCGGGCGACCCGGTGCTGGTCCATGCCGCGGCCAGCGGCGTCGGCGGCCTGCTGGCGCAGTGGTACGCGCACCTGGGCGCCACCGTGATCGGCACGGTGGGCAGCGCGGCCAAGGCCGAGGTGGCGAAGCGGCACGGCTGCGCGCACGTGATCCTGTACCGCGAGCGCGATTTCGTGCCGGCGGTGCGCGAGCTGTACCCGGACGGCGTCGCGGCGGTGCTCGACGGCGTCGGCAAGGACACCTTCCTGCCGTCGCTGGACTGCCTGCGACCGTTCGGCGTGATGGTGAACTACGGCAACGCCTCCGGCCCGGTGCCTCCGCTGAACGTGATGCTGCTGGCGCAGAAGGGCTGCTTCGCGCTGCACCGTCCCGGCTTCGGCTGGCTGACGCGCACCCGCGCGGACCGCGAGCGCTACTGCCAGGAGCTGTTCGACCTGGTGCTGCAGGGCGTGCTGCATGTCGAGGTCGGTGCCACCTACCCGCTGGAGCGCGCCGCCGACGCGCACCGCGCCGCGCAGGGCGGCGCGCATGCCGGCGCCATCGTGCTGATCCCCTGAACCCCTGAACCGCGCCGGGCAGCGGTCCCGGCGCTTCCCTCCCACAATCCAGGACCCACAAGAGGAGACGACATGTCCATCACCCGACGCCAGTTCGCCCTGGCCGCCAGCGCTGCTGCCTGCCTGCCCGCCTGGGCGCAAGGGCAGGAATACCCCGACAAGACCATCACCGTGACCGTGGGGTTCGCCGCCGGCGGCGGCGTCGACTTCATCGTGCGCAGCCTGGCGCAGGGCATGGGCCAGCGCCTGGGGCAGACCATGGTGGTCGACAACCGCCCGGGTGCCTCGGCGTCGATCGCCTGCTCGTACGTCGCCAAGTCGCGTCCGGACGGCTACAACCTGCTGGGCACCGACGGCGGCTCGCTGGCGCTGAACGGGGCGCTGTACTCCAAGCTGCCGTACGACCCGGTCAAGGACTTCGCGCCGATCTCGCTGGTGATGCGCCACCCGATCCTGATCGTCGCGCACCCGGACTTCCCGGTGTCGGACCTCAAGGGCCTGCTGGACCATGCCAGGCGCTCGCCCGAGGGCATTTCCTACGCGTCACCGGGCCTGGGCACCTACCACCACCTGGGCATGGAGCTGCTCAAGCGCCGCACCGGGCTGAAGGCCACGCCGGTGCCCTACAAGGGGGCCGCGCCGGCGATGCAGGACGTCATGGCCGGCCACGTCGAGGTCGCGCCGATCGACACCATCCCGGCGCTGCCGCAGATCGCCGCGGGCAAGCTCAAGGCGCTGGCGGTGCTGGACTCCAGGCGCATGACGCAGCTGCCCGACGTGCCGACCGCGGCCGAGCTGGGCATCGAGGGCGTCGAGGTGCTGCCCTGGGTGGGCATGCTGGCGCCGCGCGGCACGCCGGCCGACATCGTCGAGCGCCTCAGCCAGGAGGTGCGCACGGTGGCCGCCACGCCGGAGGTCTCGAAGCACTTCGCCGAGCGCGGCCTGCAGACGCTGACGACCACGCCGGTCGAGTTCGCCGCGATCCTGCAGCAGGAGATCGCGCGCTGGCACCCGCTGATCAGGGAACTGGGCATCCGCCTGGACCTGTGACGGCCCCGGGGGCCGCGGGGACGCCCTGACCGTCGCGCCGACGCGGCGGTCATGGTTTGTCCCGATCTTGCCGGGCAGCGCGCCGGATCATGCTTCACATCTTCAGAAAGCACCGAATGCCCGAGATCGCCATGTCCGTCACGTCCGCCGTTCGCCGTCCGATGGAGCCGCTGACCGTCTTCACCGCAGTGGCCGCGAACCGGCCGTCGGCGCATGCCGGGCTGCCGGCGGTGGTCGACGGCATCGGCAGCGTGAGCTTCTGGCCGCGGCTGATCGACTACCTGGAGCATGTCGCCGGCGGCGAGCACTGCATCGCCTGGGAGCTGCGCGACGGCCGCATGCAGGAGGTGGGCGCGGCGAGCTGGAACGGCGCCGACCATGCGCGGCGCCGCCTGCACCAGTACTCCGACCCCAAGTACTGGCGGCGCGACCCGGCGCTGACGGTGGTGCGGCGGCACGGCCAGCCGGACCGCCCGGTGATGGTGGTGATGGACCCGCGCCGCGTTCCGGATTCCTTGATCCGCGAGTCGCTGTACGGGCAGGACCACATCCGCGAGCGCGTGGTGCTGTGCCAGCCGAGCGCCGAGGCGACGCTGGGCCTGAGCGTGGTGCGCGGCGAGGACCGCGGGCCGTTCTCGGACGACCAGCTCGACGCCTTGGGCAGCGTGGCCGACACGCTGATCTCGATCGTCGCCAAGCACCGCCAGATCGCCTCGCAGCGCAACGCCTACAACCCGGTGAGCGAGGACCGGCTGGCGGAGATCCAGCAGGCCCTGCAGCACGGCGAATCGGTGCGACTGACCGCCCGCGAAGCGCAGGTGTGTGCGCGGCTGATCTGCGGCCGCGCGATCTCGGCCATCGCGGCCGAGCTGGGCGTGGGCACCGAGACGGTGGAGACCTACCGCAAGCGCGCCTACGCCCGCCTGGGCGTGTCCAGCAAGCAGGAGCTGCTGCTGCGCTACCTCGGCTACTGCTGAGCCTGTCGCGCCGCCGCGCGCCTCATTCCAGCCCCACCAGCTTCGCCATCAGCTCGATCGACGAGCCGACGTTGAACTTGCGCATCAGGCGCGCCTTGTGCGCTTCCACCGTGCGGTAGGAGATGCCGAGCAGGCGACCGGTCTCCTTGCTGCTCTTGCCCTGCGCGAGCAGCTGCGCGATCTCGCGTTCGCGCGTCGTCAGCGCCGCGGTCACCGGGCGCTCCTCCGAGATGTCCTCGAACACCCACACCGAGGCGCCGAACGGGTCGAGCTTGTCCAGCGCCTGGCCGATCACGCGGCACCAGAACAGCTCGCCGTTGCGGCGCTTCATGATGCGCTGGTCGGCATAGACCAGCGTGTTGCGCATCGCCTCGAGCGCGCGGTCGCCGATGTGCTCGAACTCCTCGGCCGAGGGGTACAGGCAGGCCAGCGACTGCCCGGCCAGCGCCTCGGCTTCGAACCCGAACATGCGCGCGAACGCCTGGTTGTACGACTGGATGATGCGGTTGCGCGAGACCAGCAGCCCGACCGGCGCGAGGTCGAAGGCCATCAGGAGGTCGTGGCGGGATTGCGGCGTCAGCGCGTCCGGATTCATCCTGGCGGGGCGGGGCTCGGGAAACCACTAGTGTATTCATGACACTGTCGCGCGCGTCCGTCCGTTGCCAACATGGCGGCACGTCATGCCACTCGGGAGTTCGACATGAGAGCTTCGATCATCGGATGGGGTCACCTGCCGTTCGGGCGCCTGGATGCCCTGCGCCTGGAAGACTTGATCGCGCAGGCCGCGGCTCAGGCCCTGCAACACGCGGGCGTGGCCGGCGCGGACATCGACGGCGTCTGGCTGGGCAACCTCAACGGCGGCTTCACGCCGGACATCTTCGCCGCGTCGCTGGCCCTGCAGGCCGATGCCGGCCTGCGCTGGAAGCCGGCGACACGCCTGGAGAACGCCTGCGCCTCGGGGTCGGCGGCGCTCTATGCCGCGTGCGATGCGGTCGAGTCGGGGCGCGCGCGGCTGGCGCTGGTCGTCGGCGCCGAGAAGATGACCGCGGTGAGCGGGGCGGAAGTCACGCGCATCCTCGGCCAGTGCGCCTACTCGGGCGAAGCCGGCAACCCGCCGGGGGGCTTCCCCGGCATCTTCGCGCAGGTCGCGCGCACCTACTTCGAGCGCCACGGCGACCACTCGGCGACGCTGGCGCGCATCGCCGCGAAGAACCACGCCAACGGCGTGCTCAACCCCTACGCGCAGATGCGGCGCGACCTCGGCTTCGAGTTCTGCAACACCGTCTCGGAGAAGAACCCGATGATCGCGGCGCCGCTGCGCAAGACCGACTGCTCGCTGGTCTCCGACGGCGCGGCCGCGGTCGTGATCGCCCGCGAGGACGTCGCGCAGGGCTTCCCGCGGGCGGTGGCGCTGCGGGCGCGGGCACAGGTCAACGACGTGCTGCCGCTGGCCGGTCGCGACGTGGCCGGGTTCGAGGGGCCGCGCCGCGCCTGGCAGCAGGCGCTGCAGGCGGCCGGCTGCACGGTCGACGACCTTTCGTTCGCCGAGGTGCACGACTGCTTCACGATCGCCGAGCTGCTGTCCTACGAGGCGATGGGCCTCGCGCCGGCCGGGCAGGGCGCGCGCGTGCTCGAGGACGGCACCGTGATGCGCGACGGCCGGCTGCCGGTCAATGTCTCCGGCGGGCTCAAGGCCAAGGGGCACCCGGTCGGTGCCACCGGGGTCTCGATGCACGCGATCTCGGCGATGCAGCTGTGCGGCGAGGCCGGCGACATGCAGTTGCCGTCGCCGCGGCTGGCCGGCGTCTTCAACATGGGCGGGGCGGCCGTCGCCAACTACGTGAGCATCCTGGAGCGCGTCCGATGAACCTGGCGTCCTACCTGGAACGCACGGCGCGGGCCCACGGCGAGGCACCCGCGGTCTTCGTCGGCGAGGAGCTGCGGCTGACCTACGCCCAGCTGGCGCAGCGCACCGCCGCGCTGGCCGGGCACCTGCAGCAGCGGCTCGGCGTGGCGCCGGGCGAGCGCGTGGCCATCTACGCGTCCAACTGCCTCGAGTACCTCGAAGCCCTGCACGCGATCCTGTGGATCGGCGCGATCTCGGTGCCGATCAACTACAAGCTGCACGTCAAGGAGCTGGAGTACATCCTCGGCAACTGCGAACCCCGGGTGCTGCTGGTCTCGCCCGACCTGGCCGCGACCGTGGCCGGCCTGGGGCAGGCGCCGGCCCATGTGCTGGTGATGGGCAGCGCCGACTACGGGCGCGCGCTGGAACATCCCGGCGTGTCGCTGGTCGGGCGTGCGCCCGACGACGTGGCGTCGCTGTTCTACACCTCCGGCACCACCGGTCGGCCCAAGGGCGTCATGCAGACGCACGCCAACCTGCAGGCGATGACGGTCTGCTACCTCGCCGACGTCGACGCCGTGGATCCGCAGGACGTGATGGTGTATGCGGCGCCGATGTCGCACGGCGCCGGCCTGTACAACTACGTGCACATGCTCAAGGGGGCGCGGCACCTGGTGCCGGCCTCGGGCGGCTTCGACCCGGCCGAGCTCGCGCAGCTGGCCGCCCGGGTCGGGCGCCTGAGCCTGTTCGCCGCGCCGACGATGGTCAAGCGCCTGGTCGAGCATGTCGAGGCCACCGGCGCCGACCCGTCCGGGTTCAAGACCATCGTCTATGGCGGCGGGCCGATGTACGTCGAGCACATCCGGCACGCGCTGGAGCTGTTCGGGCCACGCTTCGTCCAGATCTACGGGCAGGGCGAGTGCCCGATGACGATCACCACGCTGTCGCGCGCCGAACTATGGGACCGCGGCCATCCGCGCTGGACCGAGCGCCTGGCGTCGGTGGGGCGCCCGCACTCGCTGGTCGAGGTGCGGGTCGTCGACGCGCAGGGCCATGCGCTGCCGGCGGGCGAGATCGGCGAGGTGGTGGTGCGCGGCACGCCGGTGATGCCCGGCTACTGGCGCAACCCCGAGGCGACGCGCTCGACACTGCGCGACGGCTGGCTCTGCACCGGCGACACCGGTGCGCTGGACGAGGACGGCTTCCTGACGCTGAAGGACCGCTCCAAGGACCTGATCATCTCCGGCGGCTCCAACATCTACCCGCGCGAGGTCGAGGAAGTCCTGCTGCTGCACCCGGACGTGGCCGAGGTCTCGGTGGTCGGTGCGCCGGACGAGGAGTGGGGCGAGGTGGTCGCGGCCTTCGTCGTGTTGCGCCCCGGGGCCGTGCTCGACGAGGCGGCGCTGGACCGCCTGTGCCTGGAGAACCTGGCGCGCTTCAAGCGGCCCAAGCGTTACCTGCAGGTCGAGCTGCTGCCGAAGAACAGCTACGGCAAGGTGCTCAAGACCGAACTGCGCCAGCGGCTGCAGGCCTGAGACCGGGGTGGCGGGGCCGGCGTCGCGCGCCAGCCCCACGCCCAGGCGGCTGCGCGGGCAGGCCCCGCACGGAAGGCCGTCCCGCAAGGCCTGCGCGGCAGGCCGGCCGCCCGGCCTTGTGCGCGTGGCGTTCGTCGCGTGCAGCAAGCCGCGGACGGAATCCATGCGCGCCGCTACACTTGCGGCGCCTTCCGACGCGGAAGGTGCGGGCGCGCTGTGTTTCACGCCTGCAACCGATGAGCAACTGTACGCATGAACCGCATTGAACTGATTGAAAAAATCGCCTCTTCCCATGACCTGAGCAAGGCTGCTGCCGGTCGCATCCTGGACACGCTGATCGACACCATCGTCGGCGCCGTCAAGAAGGGTGACACCGTGCAGCTGGTCGGCTTCGGCACGTTCAAGCAGGTCAGCCGTGCCGCCCGCACCGGCTTCAACCCGCGCGAAGGCAAGGCGATCAAGATTCCTGCCGCCAAGGTGCCGAAGTTCGTGCCGGGCAGCGCGTTCAAGGCGGCTGTCGATCCGAAGGCCGCTGCGCGCAAGGCCGCTGCCGGCGCCAAGACCGCTGCTGCCAAGAAGCCCGCTGCGAAGAAGGCCGCTCCTGCCAAGAAGTCGGCCGCCAAGAAGGCCCGCTGATCGCTGCCGGCCTGCGGCACGTGCTGCGTCATGGCGATGCGCCGGCGCAGCACGCCTGCCCGGCGAGCGGGGCCCGCGCCCCGCTGCGCCCCGGCCGCCGCGCCGGGACCTCCGATCCTTCCCCTCTCCGGTACTGAGCCCGCTCCCCCCGTTCCACGGCGTTTGCACTTTGCTGAAGCCTTCGGGGTCCAGTTACAAATGCGACCGACAACGCCGGTCCATTTTGTTAGCAGTTGAAAACACGCCGACAGACTCTGATCGGGGTTTGTCCGAGGTTTTGTATCCAAATGCTGCCCTTCGGGCACGCGCGGGCCGACGCCTGCAGGCGTGCCCGAACCGGCCCGCGCCGCGCCGGTTTTCCCTCTGAAAGTCCTCGCTGAAGCGCAAGGGCAGGACGGCCCTGCGCCGGCGGCTGCCGGCACGGCGTCACGGGGCCTGGCATGCACTTTGCGCCGTGGGCGACCCGTATCCACCGCGGAGTGCCGTCGATGGGCCCGACTTCCCTAGCCGTACCCCGTCCCGTACGTCGCCTGGACGTGCGGCGCGCCCGTCTGGACGGGCGCTGGCATGCCCGCCAGGAGGCCATCATGGGCACGCCGGTGCGCGTGGAGCTGTGGTGCGACGACGGCCTTGCCGCCGAGGAGGCCATGGAGGCCGTGATGCGCGAGATGCACCGCATCGACCGCGCGATGAGCCCCTACAAGGAGACCTCCGAGCTTTCGCACATCAACCGCGAGGCGGCGCAGGCGCCGGTACCGGTCAGCGACGAGATGTTCCGCCTGCTCGAGCGGGCGCAAGCGTTCTCGGTGCTGTCCGGCGGCGCGTTCGACATCACCTATGCCGCGGTCGGCCACCTGTTCGACTACCGCTGCGGCACGATGCCGAGCGACGAGGCGCTGGAGCGCGCCCGTGCGGCGATCGGCTACGGGCAGCTGATCCTCGACCGCACGCACCGCACGGTGCGCTTTGCCCGCGAGGGCATGCGCATCGACCTCGGCGGCATCGCCAAGGGCCATGCGGTCGACAACGCCGTCGCACTGCTGCGGCAGCACGGCATCCGGCACGCGATGGTCGCCGCCGGTGGTGACAGCCACGTGCTGGGCGACCGCTGCGGACGTCCCTGGCACATCGCGATCCGCGACCCGCGCGACCCGGACGGCATCGTCGCGGTGCTGCCGCTGCAGGACGTGTCGATCTCCACCTCGGGCGACTACGAGCGCTACTTTGAGCGCGACGGCGTGCGCCACCACCACCTGATCGACCCGCGCAGCGGCCGCTCGCCGAGTGCGGTGCGCAGCGTGACCATCATCGCGCCCGACGGGGTGACGGCAGAGGGGCTGTCCAAGGCCGTGTTCGTGCTCGGGGTGGACGCGGGCTTGCGACTGATCGAGACACAGGAGGGCGTCGACGCCGTGGTGGTCGACGCGCAAGGGAGGCTGCACTGTTCTTCGGGCCTGTGGAGGCCGAAGCCGGTGTAGCGCGCGTGCCACCGGCCCGGGGAGGGGCCGCGCAGGAGGGGGATCATGAGCACACCAGCAGGACGATCCATCGCGCTCGTTGCCGCCGCGACCGCCGCTGCTGCGGCGCTGGTCGCTTGTGGTGGCGGCAGCAGGAGCAGCACGGATACCGTCACGGTCGAGGGCGACGTCCCGATCGCCTACGTGATGCGCTCCAGCCAGGTGCGCATGGCGCCGACCAACGGCGCGCCCACCGCGCCGGGCGGCGACCTGATGGTCCGCGAGCGCTCCTCGCCGAGCGCGCGCGAGCACAACATCACGCGTCGCATCACGCAGGGGCAGGGCGACGTCTCCGACCCCGAGGTGTCCTACGACGGCAAGAAGATCGTCTTCTCGCTGCGCTGCCCCAGGACCAACACCGCGACCATCGACGGCCAGCCGGCCTGCACCGGACGCTGGAACATCTGGGAATACGACATGAGCGAAGGCGGCCTGACCGGGGGCCGCCTGCGCCGCATCACGCATTCGGACCAGGACGACGACGTCGACCCGGTCTACCTGCCGGCCGGGCGCGGGTTCGTGTTCTCGTCCAACCGCCAGACCAAGTCGCGCCTCGACCAGGCGCTGGGGCGCAGCTACTACGCGCTCGACGAGTACGAGCGCGAGCGGGTGTTCCACCTGCACACGATGAAGGCCGACGGCAGCGACATCCAGCAGATCACCTTCAACCAGAGCCACGACCGCAACCCGGTGGTGCGGCCGAACGGCGACATCCTGTTCTCGCGCTGGGAGCACCTGGGTGACCGCAACCGCTTCGCGATCTTCCGCGTCAAGCCCGACGGCACCGACATGTTCGTGCTGTACGGCGCGCACAGCCCGGGCAACAGCTTCCTGCACCCGCGCGACATGGACCCGCGCGGCCCGTACGCCGGCTTCCTCGCGACGACGCTGATGCCGCTGCAGGGCACCGACGAGGGCGGCGCGCTGGTGTTCGTCGATGCGGCCAACTATTCCGAGTACAACACGCCGGCCAACAACACCGTGCCGGCGCAAGGCGGCCAGCGCCAGGTCACGGCGCAGGAGCTCAACCAGGAACGCGGCCTGTCGCTGTATGGACGCGTGACCACGCCATATCCGCTGTGGGACGGCACCGACCGCGTGCTGCTGGCGTACCGCCCCTGCGAGGTCACGCGCCGGGG
Organism: Caldimonas thermodepolymerans; assembly: GCF_015476235.1. Lineage (NCBI taxonomy): Bacteria > Pseudomonadati > Pseudomonadota > Betaproteobacteria > Burkholderiales > Sphaerotilaceae > Caldimonas > Caldimonas thermodepolymerans. Next base: position 2,210,572 of record NZ_CP064338.1, on the reverse strand, counting down.
CGAGGTGGTGCCGTGCTCGACGCTGACCCGGGCCGAGATCGAGCGCCTGAGCGATCGAGAGCGACCGCTCGAGCAGATGCAGGCGGACGAGCTGCAGGACGACGTGCCGCCGAACTACGCCATCTACATGTTCGACCCCGCGAAGCAGACCTGGCGCATCGTCGCCGCACCGCCGCCCGGGTACATGTACACCGACCCGATCGCGCTGCAGCCGCGGCCCGAGCCGCATGCGGCCGACCCGACCAACGTCGACCCGGCACTTGCGGCACAGGGGCTGGCGCTGATCGAGGTGCGCAGCGTCTACGACACCGACGGCCTCGGCCGCATGGGCGAGATGATGCTGACCGACGCCGACCGGCCGCCCGGCTGCACGCGGGCGATCGCCCTGCGCGCGCCCACCGAGCCCACCGACACGCGCGCGCAGGTGGCCGACCTGGTGCGCATCAAGGATCCGGCCGACCCGGCCTACCACTGCGCACCGGCGCGCTTCGTGCGTGCGACCAAGGCGATCCCGCCGCCGTCCGGCGCCACCGGGGTGCGCGAGGCGATCGGCGAGACCGACTTCGAGCAGCAGCAGATCCTCGGCTACGCGCCGATCGAGCCGGACGGTTCCTTCAAGCTGCTCGTGCCGGCGGACATCCCGCTCGCGCTGGCGGTGCTGGATGCGCAAGGCCGGGCGTTCCAGACGCACGCCAACTGGATCCAGGTGCGCCCCGGCGAACGCCGCACCTGCGACGGCTGCCACAGCCCGCGGCGCGGCGGGGCGCTGAACTCCGGCGCGATGGTCGACACCATGCCCGCGGCGCTGCGCCCGGCGCTGGCCGGCGCCCACCAGCCGGGCGAGACCATGGCCTCGACGCGCACCCGGCTCGACCCCGACGTGCTGAACCTGCTGGCGGATCTCTCGTACACCGACGTCTGGGCCGACACCAGCCGGCCCGGCATCACGGCGCGTCCGTCGATCGAGGTGCGCTACACCGGCAACGCCGATGCGCAGGACGACCTCGCGACGCCGGTGCCGGTCAACGGGGTGATCAACTACCCCGAGCACATCCAGCCGCTGTGGGAGCGGGACCGCGGCAGCAACACCTGCGTGAGCTGCCACAACGAGAACGCGCGGCTGGACCTGCGCGGCACCCTCGGCGGCAGCGGGCGGCTGGTCTCGTATGACGAGCTGCTGATCGGCGACCCGCTGCTGGATGCCAGCGGTGCGCCGGTGACGCGCATCCGCGACGGCGTGCCCATGCTCGAGCGCCAGGTGCCGCTGGTCAACGCCAGCTCCAGCGCAATGAACACCGCAGGCATCGCGCGCAAGAGCCGGCTGACCGAGATCCTCTGGGGGCAGCAGCTGCTGGCCGGCAATGCGGCGCGCACCGCCTACCCGGATCCACCGGCCGGGGCACCTGACCACGCCTCGATGCTCAACGCGGCGGAGAAGCGCCTGCTGGCCGAGTGGATGGACCTGGGCGCGCAGTACTACAACGACCCGTTCCACCCGTCGAGCGGCGTGCGCACCGTCACGAGCCTGAGCCTGGAGACCTTCCGCGCGCAGGTCTACCCCATCCTGCGCAACAGCTGCATCGCCTGCCACCAGGCTGGGCTGGAAGCCGGCCCGAACTTCCGCGGCAACCGCTACGTGCTGACCGGCGACGTCGAGGGCGACTTCAACGTCACGCTCACGATGATCAACGACACCTGCAACGCCGCGGCCAACCCGCTGCTGGCGCGCCCGTCGAACGTGCCGCACCCGAGCGGCGCCACCGGCCAGGCCAGCGCGGTGCTGCCGCCGGGTGGCACGGCCTACGCCGCCATCGCCAACTGGATTGCCACGGGGTGCCGCAATTGAAGCCTGTCCGGATGAAGCCGTACCGACATGCCGTGGCAGCCGTGCTTGCGGGCGCCGCCTTTGCGCTGGCCGGCTGCGGCGGGGGCGGCTCCAACCCGCTCGACAACCCGCCCAGCGTCGACAACCCGGTCGGAGGCGGCGGGCAGCGGCTGTCGTACGAGTACTTCCAGAAGTGCATCAACCCGATCTTCCTGGAGCCGCTGCCGGTCCACCACAACGGCGTCACGTCGGTCAACACCTGCGCGAGCGCGGGCTGCCACGACAACACCAGCGGCACCGGCGGGGCGTTCCGCGTCGTGCCCGACGCCCAGCCGGTCGACCTCGCGGACCCGGCCAACACGCCCGAGGTGGTGCGCGAGACCGACATGTACAAGAACTTCTACTCGGCCCAGGGCGAGGTGCTGCCCGGCGCGCCGCTGCAGAGCCGGCTGCTGACCAAGCCCATGGTGCGCAACGTGCTGCACGGCGGCGGGCTGATCTTCGACGACGCCGAGCACGAGTACGTCAAGCGCATCGAGTACTGGATCAACCGCCCGATGCCGGCCGGGCAGGACGAGTTCAGTGCCGCGGCCCACAGCATGTTCACGCCCCCCGACCCGGCGGTCGGGGCCTGCAACACCGAATGAGCCTTCCGATGTCCCTGGCAGTACCCCGACGCGGAGGGCCCGCACCGGTCCCGGTCCGCTGGACCCTGACCCTGGCGTGCGCGATCGCGCTGGCCGTCGCATGGCCCGCGCGGGCCGGCGACGAGGCGCGCGAGCGCCTGCAGATCACCGATCCGTACATCGAGCTGCACACCGGGGCCGGACGCGGCTACCCGGTGTTCCATGTCGCGGCGCGCCACGAATGGATCGAGGTGCTGATGCGGCACACCGACTGGTACCAGGTGCGCACCGTCGACGGCAAGGTCGGCTGGGTGCACCGGCGCCAGCTCGAGACCACGCTGACCGAAGCGGGCCACGCCAAGACCTTCCGCGACGTGGTGCTGGACGACTACCTGCAGCGGCGCCTGCAGATGGGCGGGGCCTGGGGCCGCTTCGACGGCGAGCCCATGCTCAAGCTGTGGGCCGGCTACCGCTTCTCGCCGGTGCTGGGGGTGGAAGCCACCCTGGCGCAGGTGCAGGGCGTGTTCTCCGGCACCGACTTCTGGCATGTCAACGCGGTGGTCGAGCCCTGGGCCGACCGGCGCTTGTCGCCGACCTTCGGCGTCGGCGTGGGCCGCTTCAAGAACGTGCCCAACGCCAGCCTGGTCGATGCGCGGCGCACCAACGCCAACCTGGCCAACGCGAGCCTGGGCGTGCGCTACCACCTGAGCGACCGCTTCATGCTGAGCGCCGACTACTCGCTCTACACCGCCTTCGTGTCCGACGAGCGCTCCACCGAATACCGCGCCTTCACGCTGGGCATCGCCTTCTTCTTCTGACCCGAGCCGTCCACACCATGCAGTTCAAGCCCTCCATCCTTGCCCTGTCGGCCAGTGCCGCGCTGGCGATGCCGCTGTGCGCGGCGGCGCAGCAGGAACCGTCGCCCCCCGCCACCGAGCAGGTGGTGGTGCCCGAGATCGACCGTCGCGACGTGCGCCTGCCGCGCATCCCGTCCAACGACTTCGAGGCGGGCGTGTTCACCGGCATCTACGCGACCGAGAGCTTCGGCTCCAGCGTGGTCGCCGGCGTGCGGCTGGGCTACCACGTCACCGAGGACTTCTTCGTCGAGGCGGCCTACGCCCGCACGCGCGTCAGCGACGAGGCGTTCCGGCGCATCCTGCCGGGCGGCGTGTTCACCGACGAGAAGGAGACGCTGAGCTATTACAACGTCTCGGTCGGCTACAACCTGCTGCCCGGCGAGGTGTTCCTCGGCGCGCGCCGCGCCAAGGCCTCGGCGCTGTACCTGATCGCCGGCATCGGCAGCACCAAGCTGGCCGACCAGAGCAACCAGACCATCAACGTCGGCTTCGGCGGGCGCGTGTTCCTGGCCGACTGGGCGGCCGTGCAGGTCGACATGCGCGACCACATGTTCTCGTACGACCTGCTCGGCGAGCGCAAGCGCACGCACAACCTCGAGTTCACGCTGGGGCTGAGCTTCTTCTTCTGAACGCTGGAGGCAGGAACGACCCATGGGCAGCAGGAAAGAGATCAGCATGAAGATCCTCAAGGCCGTGTGCCTCGTGGTCGCGCTGGCGGTCGCGTTGCTCGCCTCGCTGCGCAGCGAGGCGGTGACGCTGCAGTCGCCCGCGCCCGACTTCACGCTGCGCGCGATGCAGGGCGGCAACCTGCGCCTGAAGGAGCAGGTGGGCCAGGTGGTGATGATCAACTTCTGGGCCACCTGGTGCGGGCCGTGCCGCGAGGAGATGCCGCACCTGAACCGGCTGTACGAGAAGTACCGCAACTCGGGCTTCGTCGTGCTCGCGGTCAACATCGACGACGACGCCCGCCAGGCCGAGAGCATGGCCGCGAGGCTCGGGCTGAAGTTCCCGGTGCTGCTCGACACGGCCAAGCAGGTCAGCAAGCTGTACGACCTCAAGGCCATGCCCTCGACGGTGATGGTCGACCGCGACGGCCGCGTGCGCTACCTGCACCGCGGCTACCTGAGCGGCTACGAGCAGACCTACGAGAAGCAGATCCGCGAACTGCTGAAGGAGTGATGCCGATGTTCCCGTTCCCTGCCTCGAGGTTCGCGGTGCCGGCGCTCGCCGCGGTGCTGCTGGCCGGCTGCGCCGTCGAGCCCTGGGTGCGGCCCTACGAGCGCGAGCGGCTCGCCGATCCGGTCATGCAGGTCAACCGCGACGCGCTGGCGGCCAAGCATTTCGAGCACATCCACGACGTGCGCGAAGGCGCGCGCGGCGCCACCGGCGTGCAAGGAGGCGGCTGTGGCTGCAACTGACCGTTCCCGCCGGCGGCATACCTGGCCGCAACGCTGGCAGCGCCTGCGCCAGCGGCTGCGCGAACGCGGCGCGGCCGTGCCGGCGCGCCCGCTGCGCCGCCATGCGGCACTGGCCACCGGCGCGCTGGGCGTGGCCGGTGGCCTGTGGCTGGCCGGCCCGGCCGCGGCCGCCACGCTGCCGGAAGACAAGGCCGAGCTGATGTACCACATGTACGACGGCGGCGGGGTGCGCGCCACCGGCCCGGCGCTGCTGGTGCGCAAGAGCCTGGCCGACCAGGTGTCGCTGTCGGCCTCGTACTACGTCGACGCGGTCAGCAACGCCTCGATCGACGTGGTCACCACCGCCAGCCCCTTCGACGAGAAGCGCGACGAGTACGGCTTCGGGGCCGACTACGTCTACCGCGACACGCTGATGTCGGTGTCGGTCTCGCACAGCCGCGAGCCCGACTACGTCGCCAAGGGCATCAGCATCGACGTCGCGCAGGACGTGTTCGGCGGCATGACCACGGTGAACCTGGGCTTCACGCGCGCGGCCGACGACGTCGGGCGCTCGGACACCGGCTTCTTCGACCGTGCCCGGCACTGGCGCTACCGGCTCGGCGCGACGCAGATCCTCACGCCCGCGTGGCTGGCCAGCGCGAACCTGGAGGTGGTGTCCGACAGCGGCTACCTGGGCAACCCGTACCGCGTCGCGCGGGTGTTCGGCGCGGCCGTGCCCGAGCGCAGCCCGCGCACCCGCACCAGCCGGGCGCTCAAGTTCCGCGTGGTCGGTGCACCCTGGGCCGGCAGTTCGGTGCACGGCGAGTACCGCTATTTCTGGGACACCTGGGACATCAAGGCGCACACGGTGCAGTTCGGCTACAGCCGCTACTTCGGCGAGAAATGGCTGGCCGACGGCTACGTGCGCTACCACACGCAGTCGAAGGCGCTGTTCTACAGCGACAACGCGATGCAGGAGACCACCTACATCTCGCGCAACCGGCAGCTCAGCAGCTTCGACTCGGCCAGCCTGGGGCTGAAGCTGTCGTACCGCTTCATGCACCAGCCGGGCCGCTACGACCTGAAGGCGCATGCGGCCTACGAGTTCAAGCGCTTCGACTACAGCGACTTCACCGACATCCGCACCGGCAGGAAGTACTCGCACGACGCGAACATCCTGCAGTTCTACCTGTCGGCCACCTACTGAGGAGGACGCACGCCCATGAACCGCCCTTGCTGCCGCATGCTCGTCGCCTGGCTGCTGGCGCTTGCTGCCGGCCTGCCAGGTGCCCGGGCGGCCGATGCCGGTCAGGCCGGCGAGCCCGAGACCGCTGCCGCGCCGGCCGCGGGCAGCCTCGACGACCGCATCGAGGCGCTCAAGCAGGATGTCATCCAGCTCAACCGCGACCTGCTGGTGCTGGAGGAGGAGCTGCTGTTCCCGGCCAGTACCCAGGTGGCGGTGTTCGTCTCGATGGATGTCGGCAAGATGTTCGCGCTCGACTCGGTGCAGGTCAGGATCGACGACAAGGTGGTGGCCAACCACCTGTACACCCCGGCCGAGGTCGCCGCGCTGCACCGCGGTGGCGTGCAGCGCGTCTACCTCGGCAACCTGAAGGCCGGCGAGCACGAGATCGTCGCGTTCTTCACCGGCGTCGGCCCGCACGAGCGCGACTACCGGCGCGGCGCCACGGTGCGCTTCGAGAAGGGCGACGACCCGGCCTACATCGAGCTGCGCATCAAGGACTCGACCGGCAAGCTGCAGCCGGAGTTCGACGTGAAGGTCTGGCAGTGACCGTGGTGGGAGGACCATGCGAGCACGCCGCCATGCACTGACCGTCCGCCTGGCCGTCCGGCTGCTGGCCGGGACGGTCGCGGCCGTGCTCGGCGCAGCGGCCTGGGCCCGCGAGGCGCCGCCCCGGGTCGTCGAGGCCCCGCACTACGGAGACGGGCTGTTCCACTTCTTCCAGGACCGCTACTTCACCGCGCTGACCACGCTGATGGTCTCGCAGCATTTCGGGCGCCTGTCGCCGCACGACGACGAGGCCGAGATCCTGCGCGGCGGCATGCTGCTGTCCTATGGCCTGCACCGCGAGGCCGCGCGGATCTTCGAGCGCCTGATCGATCACGGGGCGAGTCCTTCGGTGCGCGACCGCGCCTGGTACTACCTGGCCCGCATCCGCTACCAGCGCGGCCTGCCCGACGAGGCCGAGCAGGCGCTGGCACGCATCGGCAGCCCGCTGCCGGAGCCGCTGGAGGAAGACCGCGTGCTGCTGGCCGCCTACCTGAAGATGGCACGGCATGACCACGCCGGGGCGGCGGAGCTGCTGCGCACCCTGACCCGCGAGCCCGAAGGGGCCGAGTACGCACGCTACAACCTGGGGGTCGCGCTGGTCCGCGGCGGCGATGCCGCGGCCGGCAGCGGCTGGCTCGACGCGCTGGGGCAGGCCCCGGCACGCGACGAGGAGCGGCGCAGCCTGCGCGACAAGGCCAACGTGGCGCTGGGCTTCGCTGCGCTGCAGGAGGGACGGGCGGCGCAGGCGCGCCGCTACCTGGAGCGGGTGCGCCTGTCCGGCGCGCAGGCCAACAAGGCGCTGCTCGGCTTCGGCTGGGCCGCGGCCGGGCTGGACGAACCCCGGGCCGCCCTGGTGCCGTGGACCGAGCTGGCCGCGCGCGACCCGAGCGACGCCGCGGTGCTGGAAGCGCTGATCGCCGTGCCGTACGCCTATGCCGAGCTGGGCGCCTACGGGCAGGCCCTGCAGCGCTACCAGGAGGCCATCGCCACCTACGAGCGCGAGGCCGCGGCGCTGGACGCCTCGATCGCGACGATCCGTTCGGGCCACTGGCTCGACAGCCTGCTCGGGCACAACCCGGGCGAGGAGATGGGCTGGTTCTGGCGCCTGCACGAGCTGCCCGAGATGCCCCATGCCGGGCACCTGACGCAGGTGCTGGCGCGCCATGACTTCCAGGAGGCACTGAAGAATTACCGCGACCTGCTGTTCCTGACGAGGAACCTGCAGGACTGGCAGGACAAGCTCGGCGTGTTCCACGACATGCTGGAGCACCGCAGCCGCGCCTACGCCGAGCGCCTGCCGCAGATCCTCGAGCGCGCCCGCCATGCCGGGACCGGCCTGCAGGCCTTGCAGCAGCGGCACGACCGGCTGGCCGCCGAGCTGGAGGCCGCCGAGGCCGCGGGCGACGGCCGCGCGCATGCCGACGCACGCCAGCGCCGGCTGCTGGCGCGGCTGCAGCGCGTGCGCGAGACGCTGGCGCGCCTGGGCGACGCCCCCGAAGCGCAGGCCACGCGCGAGCGGCATCGACTGGCCGCCGGCGTGCTCGAGTGGGAGCTGGCCCAGGCGTTTCCCGAGCGGTCGTGGCAGGCGCGCAAAGGGTTCCGCGACATCGATGCGCAGATCGGGCAGGCGCGCGAGCGCGAGGCGGCGCTGGCGCGCGCGCAGCGCGAGGAGCCGCAGCGCCTTGCTCAGTTCGCCGCGCGCATCACGGAGCTGGCGGCGCGCCTCCGGGCGCTGGCGCCGCGCGTGGCGTCGCTGACGCAGGCACAGCAGCGCGCGGTGGAGGACCTGGCGGTGGCCGAGCTGCAACGGCAGAAAGAGCGGCTGGCGGTCTACATGACGCAGGCGCGCTTCGCGGTGGCGCAGCTCTACGACCATGCCAGCCAGCGGCGGCAGGAGGACGGCGATGCGACGCGTCCTTGACCGCTGGGTGGCGATGGCGGCGGCGCTGGCACTTGGCGCCTGCTCGTTCGGGGTGCGCACGCCCGACCACGACAACGAGCCGACGCTGAAGACGCTGGCCGGGCGCACGGTGGAGGTCGGCGCCGACCCTGGCATCGAGGCCGACGAGGAACGCACGATCGACGCCTACCGCCGCTTCCTCGAGACGGCGCCGCAGGCCCCGCAGCGCGCCGAGGCCATGCGCCGCCTGGGCGACCTGGAGATGGACCTGGCCGACCGGCGCGCTGCCACCGCGACGGGCGAGGGCGCCACCGGGGCGCCGGACTACCGCGCCGCGATCGCGCGCTACCAGGACTACCTGCGCGCGCATCCCGATGCACCGGGCAACGACCGCGTGCTCTACCAGCTGGCACGGGCCCACGAGCAGGGCGGCGCGCTGGAGACGGCGCTCGCGACGCTGGACCGGCTGGTCGCGCAGCACCCCGACACCGCCTACCGCGACGAGGCGCAGTTCCGCCGCGGCGAGCTGCTCTTCACCGCGCGCGACTACGCGAAGGCCGAGCAGGCCTACGAGGCGGTGCTGGCCGGTGCGCCGGACAACCCGTACCGCGAGCGCGCGCTGTACATGCACGGCTGGGCGCTGTTCAAGCAGGGCCAGCTGGAGGCCGCGCTGCATTCCTTCTTCGGCGTGCTCGACCACAAGGTGGCCGGGCGCGAAGGGGGGCTGGAGCTCGACAGCATCGAAGGGCTCGGCCGGGCCGACCGCGAGCTGGTCGAGGACACCTTCCGCGTCATGAGCCTGTCGCTGCAGAACCTCGACGGCGCCGGCTCGATTCCCGCCTACATCACCAGCGACGCGCGCCGCAGCTACGAGTTCCGCGTCTACCAGCAGCTCGGCGAGCTGTACATCCGCCAGGAACGCATCAAGGATGCGGCCGACGCGCTGGGGGCGTTCGCGCGCCGCCACCCGCTGCACGCGCAGTCGCCGGTGCTGCAGGCGCGCGTGATCGACATCTACGAGGCGCACGGCTTCGCCACGCTCGCGCTGGAGGCGAAGAAGCACTACGTGGCCCACTACGGCGTGGACAGCGAGTTCCGCCGTGCCAACCCGGCCGGCTGGGACAACGCCCGGTCGCGGGTGCGGGCCTACCTGTCGGAGCTGGCGCGCCACTACCACGCGAGCGCGCAGCACAGCCGCAGCAGCGCCGACTACCAGGAGGCGGTGCACTGGTACCGCGTCTACCTTGCCTCGTTCCCGGACGACCCGCAGGCGGCGCAGAACCACTTCCTGCTCGCCGAGCTGCTGTACGAGGACAAGCGCTACGACGAGGCTGCGCCCGAATACGAGAGGGTGGCCTACGGCTACCCGCTGCACGAGCGCAGCGCCGATGCCGGCTACGCCGCGCTGCTGGCCTACGCGGAGCAGCACAAGCGCCTCGACGCGGCGGCCGCGCGCCAGCTGCAGCGCACCGCGGTCGACAGCGCGCTGCGCTTCGCGCAGGCCTTCCCGGCCGATCCACGGACCGCGCCCGTGCTGGCCCACGCGGCCGAGCAGCTGTACGCGCTGGACGAGGGCGAGCGCGCGGCCGAGGTCGCGCAGCGCGTGCTGGCGCTGCAGCCCCCGCCCGCGGACGCGCAGCGGCGCGTGGCCTGGACCGTGATCGCCCACCATGCCTTCGAGGATGGCCGCTTCGACGCGGCCGAGCTGGCCTACGCGCAGGTGCTGGCGCTGACCCCGGCCGGCGAGCCGGCGCGCAAGGAGCTGGTCGAGCGCCAGGCGGCGGCGATCTACAAGCAGGGCGAGCAGGCGCGCGCGACCGGTCGCGAACGCGAGGCGGTGCAGCACTTCGAGCGCATCGCGGCGGTCGCGCCCGACTCCGCGGTGCGCGCGACCGCGCAGTACGACGCCGCGGCCGCGCTGATCGCGCTCAAGGACTGGGGCGCGGCGGCACGCACGCTGGAGGACTTCCGGCGCCGCCATCCGCAGCACCCGCTGCAGGCCGAGGTACCGGCCAAGCTGGCGGTGGTCTACCTCGAGCAGCAGCAATGGGCCCAGGCGGCGGGCGAGTTCGAGCGCATCGCCGGCAGCGCGCGCGATCCCGCCGTGGCGCGCGAGGCGCTGTGGCAGGCCGCGACGCTGCGCGAGAAGGCGGCCGGACAGCCGGGCGGCTCGCGTGCGGCGGCGATCCAGGCGTACGAACGCTACCTGAAGGCGCATCCGCAGCCGCTCGAGCCGGCGGTCGAGGCGCGCTACCGCCTCGCGCAGCTGGCGCGCGCCGCAGGGCAGCCGCAGCGCGAGCAGGCCTGGCTCAAGGAGGTGCTGCAGGCCGACCGCAACGGCGGCGCGGCACGCACCGCGCGCACGCGCTACCTCGGCGCCAGCGCCGCGCTGGCGCTGGCCCAGCCGCTGGCCGAGGACTACCGCAAGGTCGCGCTGGTCGAGCCGCTGGCGCGGCAGCTGAGGCTCAAGAAGACGCGCATGGAAGCGGCCCTGCAGGCGTACTCGGCCGCCGCGGAGTACGGCGTGGCCGAGGTGACCACCGCGGCGACCTTCCACATCGCCTCGCTCTACCAGGACTTCGCGCGCGCGATGCTGGCTTCGCAGCGGCCGAAGAAGCTGTCCAAGCTGGAGCTGGAGCAGTACGAGGTGATGCTCGAGGAACAAGCCTATCCCTTCGAGGAGAAGGCGATCGAGCTGCACGAGGTCAACGCGCGCCGTGCCGCCTCCGGCGTCTACGACGAGTGGGTGCGGCGCAGCTTCGCGGCGCTGGCGCAGCTGCGCCCGGTGCGCTACGGCAAGGTCGAACGCAGCGAGGGGGTGGTCGATGCGATCCGGTGAGCTGCGCCTGCGTGGGCTGGCCGCGCTGCTGGGCGCCGCCTTCGCGGTGCTCGGGGCCGGGTGCGGCAGCGTCGCGACCGCACCGCAGGCGCCGGCGGGCACGGCCACGCCGGTGCCTGCGGCCGCGCCGCAACCGGCCGACCCCGCCCCGGCGGTCGCGCCGGCGCCCGTGGTGGACGCCGCCGTCCAGCGCGCCTTCGACGCGGCCCGCCAGGCGCTGGCGGCCGGGCGCCTCGACGAGGCCGAGCGGGGCTTCCGGGCGCTCGCGCAGTCGCATCCGCAGCTGGCCGGGCCGCACGCCAACCTGGGCCTGATCCATCGCCGTGCGGGCCGGCTGCAGGCCTCGGCCCAGGCGCTCGAGGCCGCGGTCCGACTGAGCCCGCAGCGCGCCGTCTACCACCACCAGCTCGGCATCACCTATCGCCACCTGGGCGAGTTCGCCAAGGCGCGAGCCGCCTACGAGCAGGCCATCGCGCTCGATCCGGGATACGCCGACGCGCACCTGAACCTCGGCATCCTGCACGACCTGTACCTCGGCGACGCCGCCCGTGCGCTCGAGCTGTACGAGCGCTACCTGGAGCTGGCCGACGGCGACGCGACCGTCGCCAAGTGGGTGGCCGACCTGAGGAACCGCAAGCCGGCGCCGGTCGCGGCGAGGGCCAAGGAGGGGCCATGAGAGCCGCACTGACCGTCCTCGCGCTGGCCGCGGTCGCCGGCGCCGCCGTGGCACAGGACCGCGCCGAGCTGGACCGCACCCAGATCATCGGCAATCGCGAGCTGCCCAAGGTGCTCTACATCGTGCCGTGGAAGAAGCCGGTGCCCGGCGAGCTGGCCGGGCGCCCGGTGGAGAGCGTGCTGGACGAGGTGCTCGCGCCGCTGGACCGTGACGTGTTCCGCCGCCACGTGCACTACGACGCCCAGGTGCGGGCGCGCCAGGCCGGCGCGCCGGCGACCGCCCCTTGAGACCATCTTCATCGCTGAGGAGGAAACCGATGAGTGTCTTCGAGTTCGCCGTCAAGTTCGTCCAAGACAGCGGCATGTTCATCTACATCAGCATGCTCATCATGGCGGTGGGCCTGGCCATCGCGATCGAGCGCTACATCTTCCTGCAGCGCGCCCGCTCGCAGAACCGCAAGCTGTGGGCGCAGGTCCTGCCGATGCTGCAAAGCGGCCGCTTCAAGGAGGTCTACCACCTCGCTTCCGAGTCCGACGCGGCGATCGGCAAGATCGTCGCCAACGGGCTGGCGCGCATGCAGAGCCCGGCGCGGCGCGAGGACATCGACGCGGCGATGGAGGAGGGCATGATGGAGATCGTGCCGCGGCTGGAGAAGCGCACGCACTACATCGCCACCTTCGCCAACGTGATCACGCTGGTGGGGCTGCTGGGCACCATCGTCGGCCTGATCAAGGGCTTCACTGCCGTGGCCCAGGTCAACCCGGCCGAGAAGGCCGAGATGCTGTCGGCCTCGATCTCGATCGCGATGAACAACACCGCGTTCGCGCTGACGGTGGCGATCCCCTTCCTGCTGATCCACGCCTTCCTGCAGGCGCGCACCGGCGAGATCGTCGACGGGCTGGAGGCGGCCAAGATCAGCTTCCTGAACGTCGTGCAGCGCCTCAAGGCCGAGGCTGCCCCGGCGCGGTGACCGCCATGGCCGTCCGACGCCTTCGCAAGCAGCCGGCCTCGCTGGAGGTCACCGCGTTCATCAACCTGATCGTGGTGCTGGTGCCGTTCCTGCTGTCCACCGCGGTGTTCACGCGGCTGTCGGTGCTGGAGCTGTCGCTGCCGGCGCAGTCCTCCGGCGTCGAGCAGCTGAAGGTCGACGACCTCAAGCTGGAGGTGGTGATCCGTCCCGACGCGCTGGAGGTCGGCGACCGCATCGGCGGGCTGATCCAGCGCATCCCGAACGGTGCCGCGGGGCCCGACACGAAGGCGCTGGCGGCGCTGGTGCTGGCGCTCAAGCAGCGTTTTCCCGACACCCGCAGCGCCACCGTGCTGGCCAGTCCCGAGACGCCGTACGACGTGCTGGTGCAGGTGATGGACGCGGTGCGCGCGACCTACCGTGCCGCGGGCGCGGAGCTCGTGCACACCGAGCTGTTCCCCGACATCTCGATCGGCGACGCGCCGGTCGCCCAGCGGAGGTGAGGCGATGAAGCTGACGCCGCTGCAGAAACGGGCCGAACGGCGTGCGCGCAACCAGTCGCACGTCGACATGAACCTGGTGGCCCTGATCGACATCTTCACGATCCTGATCTTCTTCCTGCTGTCCAGCGCGACCGGGGTCGAGATCCTGCCCAGCCACAAGGCGGTGAAGCTGCCGTACTCCACGGCCGAGGCCGCACCGCACGAGACCGTGGTGGTGACCGTCAGCGCCGAGGACATCCTGGTCGACGGGCGGGTGGTCGCCACCGTGGACGAGGTGATGGCCGCCGAGGGCGACCTGATCGCGCCGCTGCAGGCGGAGCTGGAGCGGCTGCGCACGCAGCGCAAGGTGATCCGCGAGGAGAACGAGGCGGCCAGCCGCGCCGTCACGGTCATGGGCGACCGGCAGATCCCGTACCGCCTGCTGCGCAAGGTGATGTACACGGCGGCGCGCGCCGACTTCACCGACGTGTCGTTCGCCGTGATCAGAAAGTACGAGGCCTCATGAGCGCCGCCACCGTCTCCTTCCGCGCCCCGGTGCTGCCCTGGGCCGTCTCGCCCGAGGACGAGGCGCGCTTCCGGCGCATCCTGCGCAACGTGCTGGGCATCAGCGTGATGCTGTGCCTGCTGTTCATGCTGTGGCCGCGGCCGGTGCAAGAACGCGGCCCGGTGCAGGCGCTGCCGCCGCGCGTCGCGAAGATGATGCTCGAACGAGAGCTGGCGCGGCCCGTGCCGCCGCCACCGCCCGCACCGCAGGCGGCACGCACGCCGGCGCCGCCGCGCGAGGCCGCGACCCCCGAGCGCGCCGCGCCGACCACCTCGCCGCGTGACCGCAAGCCCGAGCCGGACAAGCCGGCCACCGTGCGCAATCCGGTGGTCGAGGCGCGCAACCCGCAGCCCGGCAAGGCTCCCGGCGAGGTGGGCGAGGCGCGCCGGCGCGCCGCCGGGGTGGGGCTGCTGGCGATGAAGGACGAACTGGCCGAGCTGCGCGGCGCGCCGCTGGCGGTGCAGATCCCGCAGGACGTCAAGCCCGGCAAGGGCGTCGGGAGCGGCGAAGGCGTGGGCGTGGGCGCCGGCTCCGAGCCGGGCATCCCGACGCGCTCGCTGATCACCTCCAACGCCACCGGCGGCAGCGGCGGCATCAACACCGCCGCCTACAGCCGCCACACCGGCGGCGGGGGCCTGGCCGGCCGCGCGACCACGCTGGTCGAAGGCGTGGCCGGCGGCGGGGGCGGGGGCGGCCCGGGCACGGGCGGCATCCGCGGCGACGGCATGGGCACCGGGACCGGCAGCGGCAAGGGGAGCGCCGGCGGCACGGTGCAGCGCAGTGGCAGCGGCAAGGCCTCGCGCTCGATCGAGGAGATCAAGCTGGTGTTCGAGCGCCACAAGGGCGCGATCTACGCGATCTACAACCGCGCGCTGCGCGAGGACCCGACGCTGCAGGGCAAGGTGGTGATGCAGCTGACCATCGCGCCTTCGGGGGCGGTGGTGAACTGCCGCATCGTCTCCAGCGAGCTCAACGCGCCCGACCTGGAGAGCAAGCTGCTCGCGCGCGTGCGCCAGTTCGACTTCGGGGCCAAGGACGTCGAGCAGATGGTCGTGACCTGGCCCGTGGACTTCCTGCCGTCATGATCGTGCGCGCCGCCTTCACCGATGCGGCCGCGCTGCACCTGCGCGCACGGGCGCTGGCCTGCCGGCGCGGCGCGCGGCTGCTGTTCCGGGACCTGCACGTCGAGCTGCACGGCGGCGAGCTGCTGTGGGTGCGCGGGCACAACGGCAGCGGCAAGACCAGCCTGCTGCGCCTGCTCGCGGGGCTGGCGCCGCCCGCGGAGGGCAGCGTCGAGTGCCTGGCCGGGCAGCCGCTCTACCTGGGGCACCACAACGCGCTGAAGGACGAGCTGAGCGTGGCCGAGTCGCTGGCCTTCCTGCTGCGCCTGCAGGGCAGCGCGGCGGACCCGGCGAGCGTCGCCTGGGCGCTGGACCGCATGGGCCTGAAGCCGCTCGCGCCGGCGCCGGTGCGGCTGCTGTCGCAGGGGCAGCGCCGCCGCGTCGCGCTGGCGCGGCTGGTTGCCGCGAGCGCGGTCGCCACGTGGCTGCTCGACGAACCGTTCGACGCGCTCGACCTGGAAGGCTGCGCGCGCCTGCACGAGCTGATCGTCGCGCACCGCCGGCGCGGCGGCAGCGTGCTGCTGACCAGCCACCAGTTCGTCCAGTGGCCGGGGCTCGCGCCGCGTGAGCTCGACCTGGACGGGCTGCCGCACTGAGGAGGAGCAGGGGCCGTGAACCCGGGTGCGCTGTGCTGGACCCTGTACCTGCGCGAGCTGCGGCTGGCCTCGCGGCGGCGGCTCGACCTGGTGCTGCCCTGGGCCTTCCTGGTCGCCGCGGCGGTGGTGTTCCCGCTGGCCGTCGGGCCGGAGCCCGAGCTGCTGCGCCGCATCGCGCCGGGCGTGGTGTGGGCCTGCTCGCTGCTGGCGGCGCTGCTGTCGGTCGGCTCGCTATACGCCGGCGACCATGCCGACGGGTCGCTGGAGCAGATGCTGTGCAGCGGCCGGGGCGCCGGGGTCGTGGTCGTCGCCAAGGTGCTGGCGCACTGGAGCCTGACCGGCGTGCCGCTCGCGCTGCTGGCGCCCGCGGTTGGCGCGGCGCTGGGCCTGCCCGCGTCGGCCTGGCCGGCGCTCGGTGCCTCGCTGCTGCTCGGCACGCCGGTGCTGAGCCTGCTGGGGGCGCTGGCGGCCGCGCTGACGCTGGGGCTGCGCGGTTCCCTGCTGGTCGTGCTGCTGGTGCTGCCGCTGGCGGTGCCGGTGCTGGTGTTCGGCACCGGCGCGGTCGCGGCCGTCGAGGGCGGGCAGTCGCCCGCGCCGTACTGTGCCTTGCTGGCCGCCGTGCTGATGCTGACCGCGCTGGTCGCCGTGCCGGCCGGCGCGGCGGCGCTGCGTCTGTCGATGGAGTGAGGATCGTCATGCGCTGGACTGCCTGTGCCGCCCCGCCGCGCTTCTACGCGCTGGCCGGCGCCCTGGTGCCCTGGCTGTGGACCGTCGCCGCGCTGTGTGCGGCCGCGGGCCTGTACATCGGCCTGTGCGTCGCGCCGCCGGAAGCGCGCCAGGGCGAGGTGTACCGCATCGTCTACATCCACGTGCCGGCGGCCTGGATGTCGATGTTCCTCTACGTGGTGATGGCGGGCTGGGCGGTGCTGGGCTGGACGCTCAACGTGCGCACCGCCGACATCCTGGCGCGCTCGCTCGCGCCCACCGGCGCGATGTTCACCGCGCTGGCGCTGGCCACCGGCGCGCTGTGGGGCCAGCCGACCTGGGGCACCTGGTGGGTGTGGGACGCGCGGCTGACCTCCGAGCTGATCCTGCTGTTCCTCTACCTGGGCTACATCGCGCTGGCCGAGGCCCACGAGGACCCGCGCCGCGGCGACCGCGCGGCCGGGCTGCTGGCCATCGTCGGGGTGGTCAACGTGCCGGTGATCTACTTCTCGGTGCAGTGGTGGAACACCCTGCACCAGGGCGCCACGGTGCGCTTCGACGCGGCGCCGCGCATGGCCACCGTCATGTTCGTCGCGATGCTGCTGATGACGCTGGCCTGCTGGGCCTATGCGGCGGCCGTGAGCCTGACGCGTGCCCGCGCCATCGTGCTCGAGCGCGAGGCGCATGCCGCCTGGGCGCAGGCGCTGTCCGGCGCGAGGGGCGTGGCATGAGCTGGGAACACGTCACGGCGCTTCTAGCCCTGGACGGTCACGGGGGCTACGTCTGGGGCGCCTACGGCCTCGCGCTGCTGGCCGTGCTGCTGGAGGGCTGGCTGGTCGCGCGCCGGCGCCGGCGCGCGGTCGGCCTGGTGGCGCAGCTGATGGACGGGGAGGGCGCACGATGACCCCGCGCCGGCGCCGCCTCGCGACCGTGCTCGGCCTGCTGGCCACGGTGGCGCTGGCCGCGACGCTGGTGGTGCAGGCCCTGCGCAGCCACCTGGTCTTCTACTACTCGCCCAGCCAGGTGGCCGCGCGCGAGGCACCGGCCGGCCGGGCATTCCGCATCGGCGGCCTGGTCGAGCCCGGCAGCGTGCGGCGCGACGGGCTCAAGGTGCAGTTCGTCGTCACCGACACCGCGCAGTCGCTGCCGGTGCGCTACGAGGGGCCGCTGCCGGACCTGTTCGCCGAGGGGCAGGGCGTGGTGGCCCAGGGGCGGCTCGGCGAGGACGGGGTGTTCCTGGCCCGGCAGGTGCTGGCCAAGCACGACGAGGACTACGTGCCGCCGCCCGCCGCCCAGGCGGTGCGGCAGGCCGCGCACGGAGGACGGCCATGATCCCCGAGCTGGGCCAGGTGGCCCTGCTGCTCGCACTGGCCGTCGCGCTGGTGCAGGCGAGCGTGCCGCTGGCCGGGGCGGTGCGCGGCCGCGCCGACTGGATGGCGCTGGCGCGTCCGGCCGCGGGCGTCGGCTGCCTGCTGGCGGCCACCGCCATGGCCTGCCTGGTCGCGTCCTTCGTGCGGCTCGATCCTTCGGTGGCCTACGTGGCACGCCATGCCGATGCGATGCTGCCGACCGGCTACCGGATCGCGGCTGCCTGGGCCGGCCACGAGGGCTCGATGCTGCTGTGGCTGCTGATGCTCAATGCCTGGGCCTGGGCGGTGGCACGCGGCAGCGCCGGGCTGCCGCCGCCGTTCGTCGCACGCGTGCTGGCCGTGCTGGGTGGCATGGCGGCAGGGCTGGCGCTGCTCATCCTGGGCGTGTCCAACCCGTTCGGGCGCCTGTGGCCGGCGCCGCTGGACGGGCAGGGGCTCAACCCACTGCTGCAGCACCCCGGCATGGCGTTGCACCCGCTGCTGCTCCACACCGGCTACGTGGGCCTGGCGGTGACCTTCGCCTTTGCGGTGGCAGCCCTGCTCGAAGGGCGCCTGGATGCCACCTGGGCGCGCTGGGTGCGGCCCTGGACCACCGCGGCCTGGGGCGGCCTGACGCTCGGCATCCTGGCCGGCAGCCTGTGGGCCTACGACGTGCTGGGCTGGGGCGGCTGGTGGTTCTGGGACCCGGTCGAGAACGCGTCGTTCATGCCGTGGCTGGCCGCGACCGCCCTCATCCACGCCCTGGCGGTCACCGAGAAGCGCGGCGCCTTCAAGGGCTGGACGTTGCTGCTGGCCCTGCTCGCGTTCTCGCTGTCGCTGCTCGGGACCTTCCTGGTCCGCTCGGGCGTGCTGAGTTCTGTGCACGCGTTCGCCACCGACCCGCGACGCGGGCTGTCCCTCCTGGTCTTCGTGCTGCTGGTGGTGGGCGGCGCGCTGGCGCTGTATGCCGCCCGCGCGCCACGCCTGGGCCTGGGCGCGCGCTTCGGCCCGGTCTCGCGCGAGAGCCTGCTGCTGGCCCAGACCGTGCTGCTGGTGGTGGCGATGCTGACCGTGCTGCTCGGCACGCTGTATCCGCTGGTGATCGAGGCGCTGGGTGCCGCACCGATCTCGGTCGGCGCACCGTACTTCGAGACCGTGCTCGCGCCGCCGCTGCTGGCGATGCTGTGGCTGCTCGGGCTGGGCGTGCGGCTGCCCTGGAAGCAGGCGACGTGGCGCGACGCGTGGGGGCGCATGCGCCGGCCCGGCGCCTTGGCGCTGGGTGCGGCCGCCGGCGCGGCCTGGGTGACGGGCCGCAGCGCCCCTGGCATCGTGCTCGGCTGGGCGCTGGGCTGCTGGATCCTCGCCACCCTCGTGGCGGACCTGCGCGAGCGCGGGGCCAAGGGGCGCATGCTGCGCCTGCCGCGCGCGGCAGCTGGCATGCACCTGGCGCACCTGGGCGTGGCAGTGTTCGCGTTCGGCGTCTGCATGAGCGGCGACGTGCTGCAGCGCGACGCGAAACTGGGCATGGGCGACAGCGCCGGGCTGGGCGGCCACGTCTTCACCTTCCGCGGGGTGCGTGACGTGCACGGTCCCAACTACCTGGCGCAGCAGGCGCTCATCGACGTGCACCGCGACGGCCAGCTGGTCGCGCAGCTGACGCCGGAGAAACGCCTGTACCACCATCAACGCAGCCCGGTCACCGAGGTGGCCATCGCACGCGGCGTGGTGCGCGACCTGTACGTCGCGCTGGCCGAGCCGGTCGACGGCGGTGCGGCATGGATCGTGCGGCTGCGCCTGCAGCCCTTCGTCAACTGGATCTGGGCCGGGGCGCTGCTGATGGCGCTGGGCGGGGCATTGGCGGCGAGCGACCGGCGCTACCGCGGCCGGGAGCATCGGCACGACGTGCCGGCGCCAGCGTGGCAGGAGGCGCGCGCATGAGGGCCCCGCGTCACGCCGTGCCGCTGGCGATCTTCCTCGTCGTGGCCGCGCTGCTGTGGCGCGGGCTGGCCCTGGAGTCACGGGCCGGTCCGGCGCCGCAGCTCAACCAGCCCCTGCCGGCGTTCGCGCTGCCGCGGCTGCATGCACCGTCGATGCTGCTGACGCGCGAGGACCTGCGCGGGCGTGCCTGGGTGCTCAACGTCTGGGCCTCGTGGTGTGCCACCTGCCTGGAAGAACACGCGCTGTGGGTCGAGGTGTCGCGCACCCACGCGGTTCCGCTGATCGGGCTCAACTACAAGGACCGGCGCGAGGATGCGCTGGACTGGCTGCAGCGCCACGGCGACCCGTACCGGGCCTCGGTGATCGATGCGCAGGGGCGCGTGGGCCTCGACCTCGGCGTCTACGGCGTGCCGGAAACCTTCGTCATCGATCGCGACGGCGTGGTGCGCTTCCGCCACGTGGGCGCGGTGACCGACGAAGTGCTGCGCACGCGCCTGTTGCCCCTGCTGGAGTCGCTGCATGAATGAGTGGCGCGTCCTGCCTTGCATCGTGTTGCTGGCCGGCTGCGCCGCGGGGGTGCGGGCCGCGGAGACCGGCGTCGAGCTGGAGGCCCGGGTGATGCGCATCGCCGCCGAGCTGCGTTGCCCGGTCTGCCCCAACGAGTCCGTCGCGGAATCGCAGGCGGGCCTGGCGCGCGACCTGCGCGAACAGGTGCGGCGCCTGCTCGCCGAAGGACGCAGCGAGCAGGAAGTGCTGGCGTACATGAGCGCACGCCATGGCGACGCGGTGCGTTACCGTCCGCCATGGAGCGCGAGCACCTGGGCATTGTGGGCTGCCCCGTCCGTGCTGCTGGCCGGCGGCATGGCCTGCCTGTGCGTCGCGCTGCGGCGCCGGCAACGGCTGGATGCCGCCCGGTTCGAGCCCGATCCCGGGGAGGGGGCGCCGCGATGAGCGCGTTCCTCGTCGCCGCCGGCACGTTGGGGCTGCTCGCCTGGCTGGGCCTGGTCCGCGCACGCTGGGCGGGGCCTGCGGTGCCACGTCCGTCGTGGCCGCTGATGGCGGGGGTGGCGTGCCTCCTGGCGGCGGTCGGCGCCGGGGGCTACCTGGCAGTCGGGTCGCCGCAGCGGCTTGCGGACGACCCGGCCGCCGTGCCGGGGGCCGGGCCGTGGGGGGAGGCGATCCGGCAACTGCAGCACGAGCTCGCCGCGCACCCGGACGAGGTGCGCCTGTGGGTGCTGCTGGCGCGCGCGTACGCGGCCGCGGGCGAACCGGTGCCGGCCGCGCAGGCGTTGCAGCGGGCACGCGCCTTGCGGCCGCGCGACGCCGGCTTGCTGGCCGACCATGCGGACTTTCTCGCCCGGCTGCAGGGCTCGCGCCTGGACGGCGAGCCGATGCGGCTGGTGCAGCAGGCCCTGGCGCTGGACCCTGACCAGCCCCAGGCGCTGGCGCTGGCCGGGGCTGCGGCCTACGCGCGGCGCGACTTCGTGCAGGCCGCGCGCCACTGGGAACGGCTGGCCGCGTTGCGCGCAGACGATGCCGCCCTGGCGCAGCCGTTGCGTGAGCGCGCCGCGCAGGCGCGGCAGCTGGCAGCCGCGCGCGGCGACGGGCCGTCCCCTGCGTCGCGACCATGAAAAAAGCCCATCGCGGGAGGCGATGGGCGAACAAGAGGAGAACAGCTTGGACGCGAGGCCGAGGTCCCGCACGGCCTCGCGGGTCGGGCAGGACCGCTTACAGTCGGGCCGACTGCATGTAGCGGTCGAACTGCGCTTCCGTGAAGCGGAACCAGAGGTTCTGGTCGCGGCGGAAGGCGGCGTAGTCGCTGTAGATCTTCTTCCAGGCCGGGTTCTTGGCCGAGAGTTCGGAGTACAGCGCCATCGTTTCCTTGAAGGCCGCATCCATCGTGTCCTTCGGGAACGGCATCAGCTTGACCTTCTGGGCCACCAGCTGCTTCAGCGCCTCGGGGTTGCGGCCGTCGTACTTGGCCTGCATGTCGAGGTGGGCGTGCGACGCAGCGGCCTCGACGATGGCCTTGTACTCGGCGTTCAGCGACTCGTAGGCCTTGGTGTTGATGTAGAAGGCCAGCTCCAGGCCGCCTTCCCACCAGCCGGGGTAGTAGTAGTACGGCGCCACCTTGTGGAAGCCGAGCTTCAGGTCGTCGTACGGGCCGATCCATTCGGCGGCGTCGATCGTGCCCTTCTCCAGCGCCTGGTAGATCTCGCCGCCGGGGATGTTCTGCGGCACGCCGCCCAGGCGTTCGATCACCTTGCCCGCGAAGCCGCCGATGCGGAACTTCAGGCCCTTCATGTCGGCGAGCGACTTGATCTCCTTGCGGAACCAGCCGCCCATCTGGGCGCCGGTGTTGCCGCCCGAGAAGTTGATGATGTTGTAGTTCGCGTAGAACTCGCGCATCAGCTTCATGCCGTTGCCTTCGTGCATCCACGCGGTCATCTGGCGCGAATTCATGCCGAAGGGAATGGCGCCGCCGATGGCGAAGGTGTCGTCCTTGCCGAAGAAGTAATACGGCGCGGTGTGCGCGATCTCGACGGTGGCGTTCTGCACGCCGTCGACGACCCCGAAGGCGGGCATCAGCTCACCGGCGGCATGCACCGTGATCTGGAACTTGCCTCCGGTCATTTCGCTGACCTTCTGCGCGAAAACCTCGGCACCTCCATAGATGGTGTCCAGCGTCTTGGGGAAGCTGGACGCCAGGCGCCAGCGCAGGGTGGTTTGGGCGTGAACCACGGCCGGAGCGATGCCGGAGGCCAGCACCCCGGCCAGGCCGGCACTGCGGATGAACGATCGGCGTTCCATGTGTTCTTGATCCTCTGTGTAGGTGAGACGTGGATGGAAGCGGTGCGGTGCAGCCCGGGTAGGGCCGCACCTCTGCCGAAAAAATTCTAGGGATCGAAGCGGGCGTGCCGGCAGAGGAATACTCCTCCTGTCGGTTCTACGTAGAACGGGCCAATTTTTAGGTGGTATTCAGCCAACCTGTGCTTGTATCGGCAGGATGCGCAACGCGCGGCGCGCGCCTCGTCGTGCGAGATGCGCACACCGCCGCCTGCCGCTTCCTCAGTGGTGATGATGGCCGCCGGTGCCGTGCCCGCCGGCAGGCTGGGCCGGTTGCGCGCGCATCTCGACCTTCACGGCCACGGTCACCTCGCCGGCGCGTTCGAACCGCAAGGTCAGCGGCACGCTCTCGCCCGCCTTGAGCGGGGCGCGCAGCCCCATGAACATGACGTGGTAGCCGCCCGGTCGCAGCTCGACGGTCTGCCCGGCCGGCACCGGCAGCTCGGGGATCTCGCGCATGCGCATCACGTGGCCGTCCATCGTCATGCTGTGCACTTCGGTCGATGCGGCCACCGGCGAGTGCGCGGACAACAGCTTGTCGTCCACCTCGCCGCGGTTGGCGATCTTCATGAAGGCCCCGCCGGACTGCTGGCCGGGCACCGTGGGCCGTGCCCACGGATGGTCGATGTGCAGGGGGCCGACGCGGTAGTCATGCGCCGCCGCGGGCAGGGTGAAGGCGGCCAGCAGCGCCGCCAGGGCGAGGGAAGGAAATCGCAGGTTCAGGTTCATGTCATTGGTCCTCGTTGGAGACAAGGCGAGCAGGGCAAGCCGGACGACCCGGGTCGAGCGACGGGCTGGTGCGGTCCCCATCGCGGCTCGCTTCGGAAAGCAGGCGTGGCCGGCGCGCCGCCGCGTGCGTCGGGGCGCCGGCGGCGGGGCTGGCGTCGGCTCAGGCGAGGACCGGCGGGCCGTGCTTGCGACGCGCAGCCCAGTCGAAGGTGCGGTCGCGCGCAGGGGCCGGCAGGGCCCGGGCCGGTGGATGCGGCGCGCGGGCTGCGGCGACGGCCAGCGGATCGGCCGCGGACGGGGCCGGGGTGGCGAGCGACAGGGCCGCGGTCAGGACGCAGGGGTCGCCGCCCGGCAGGGCGGCGCTGTCGTCGCGTCCGGCGTCGGTGGTCTCCGCCGCGGTCGGGAGCATCTCGTCGAGGGCCACCGTCTGCAGGCCGTAGACGGTGCAGATCTCGACCAGGGCGCGGCCCTGCGCCTGCGCCGCGCCGACGGCCAGCAGCGGCACCGCCGCCTTCAGCAGCAGTGCGGCAGCCAGCGCCCAGAAGGCCAGGCGGGGAAAGCGGCGTCGCCGGATCATGGCGCGATTGTGCCGGAAAGCGCAGGCGCCCCGCGACGGCGGCAGGCCCGCCCGGCGGGGTGGGGGTGTCCCGGGCTGCCTGTGCGGGCCATGGCTGCCGCGCGCGGCGTCGGGAGATGGAAAGGCGGGAAGAAAGCAAATGCCCGCACGAGGCGGGCATTTATCGGGACGCAGACGCGATCAGATCGCGAGGTCTTCCAGGGTTTTGCCGGAGGCCAGGGCCTGCTCCACCCATTTCGGCTGACGGCCGCGACCGGTCCAGGTTTCACCGGTCTCCTTGTTGCGGTATTTCGGCGCCACCTTGCTGCCCTTCGTGGAGCTGCTCTTGCCTCCCACTTTGCTGCCCAGGTCAGCCAGGGTGAGACCGTACTGCGCCATCAGCGACCGGATCTGGGCGATTGCATCGGCAATCTCCTGTTTGCGCGCGTTCTCGATTTGCTTTTCGAGCTCGGCCTTCTGTGCAAGGAGTTCCTGGTAGGTTGCCATACGAATATGCTCTGCAATGGTTGGAGGAAGTGGGCTGTACGAACGGCGCGATAATACTGCGCCCCATATCGGGGTGCAAGCGATATCGGAGACAGCCTGATTTGCCCCCGGGTGAATTCCGCAGTGCAGGATATTTCGGTGGATGCAAAGACGCCCGCGCGGCGAACCGGGCGGGCGTCCAGGCAGGAGGCGAGGGCAGGGATTACTTGAAGCCCACGCGGTCCAGCATCTGCTGCACCTTGGCCGTGTTTGCGCCTACCACCGAGATCGGGATCAGTTCCGTCTTGAATTCGCCCATCGAGTCCAGGGCCGGGTTCGGCACCTTCACGGTCGGCACGGCCGGATATTCATTGTTACCGTTGGCAAAGTAAACCTGCGCCTCGTCACTGGCGAGGTATTCCAGGAACTTGATCGCCGCCTCGCGGTTCTTTGCGTGACGGGCCACGGCGCCGCCCGCGACGTTGACGTGCGTGCCCCAGCTTTGCTGGTTGGGGAACACCACCCCGGTCTTCTCGACCACCGCGCGGTCCTCGGGCTTCTTCGAGCGCATCAGGCGCGCGTAGTAATAGCTGTTGGACAGCGCCACCGCGCATTCGCCGCTGGCGACGGCGCGGATCTGGTCGGTATCGCCGCCTTTCGGATCGCGTGCCATGTTGGCGACCACCCCCTTGGCCCATTCCTCGGTCTTTTCCGGGCCCAGGTGTTCCATCAAGGCACCGATGAGCGAAAGGTTGTACGGGTGCGAACCGGAGCGGGTGCAGACCTTGCCCTTGTTTTTCGGGTCGGCCAGTTCCTCGTAGGTATCGACGTCGGCCCGTTTGACCTTGATCTTGTTGTAGACGATCACGCGGGCACGCGTCGAGAAACCGAACCAGGCCGAACCTTCGCCCTTGTCCTCGCTGCGCAGGTTGGCGGGAATGCGCTGCTCCAGCACGGCCGAGCGTACCGGCTGGAACAGGCCCTCCTGCTCGGCCCGCCACAGGCGGGCGGCATCGACCAGCAGGATCACGTCCGCCGGGCTGGCCGCACCCTCGCTGCGGAGCCGCGCGATGATGCCGGCGTCGTCCGCCTCGACGCGGTTGATGCGGATGCCGGTGGCCTTGGTGAAGTTGGCGTACAGCGCCTCGTCGGTCTGGTAGTGACGGGCGGAATACAGGTTCAGCACCTGCTCCTGCGCGGCGGCAGGCGCACCCAGCGTGGCGGCCAGCGCAAGGGCAGACAGGGAGATGGCAACACGGCGCATCGGGAGATCTCCTAGTTGGGAACTGAGCGTATTGTAGGAGTAAACAAGAATCATTCTCGCAATGAATTTCCTTGAGCTCCCGAACCACCCCTGGGCCTTCGTGTGACTTTTGCCGCTTGTCGCGTGGCAGACCCCTGACCATCATGCCCGGCGTGAGCAGCAGCCAACCCCATCCCAGCAGCGGCGGTCGCCGGATGCGCGTGCGCCGGCATGCCAAGGTCAGCACCTTGCCGGCACTGGAATGGCAACCACGTGCATTGCTGGTGGGATGCGAGCGGGAAGAGCGCCTGTACCTGCGCACGCGCCTGAGCCTGCACCGGGTCGAGGTGTGGGAAACCGAGGCGGTCGAGCAGGCGATCGACCATTGCGCCCAGAACGAGGTGCACCTGGTCGTCATCGATGCCGACGTGCTGGGAGAAGCGACGCTGCCCTTGTGTCGCCAGCTGCGGCGCCCGCATCCGTGCTGGGCGCCGCCTGAGGTGCTGGTGGTGGGTTCGCCGGGGCAGGGCCGGCGCTGGCGGCTGCGCGGGGCCCTGGCGGGGGCGCACTGGCTGCTCAAGCCGCTGCACCCGCGGGCGCTGCAACGGCAGCTGTCGCGGCCGCTGCGCCTGGAGCAGCTGCCGGCCGGGCTGCGCCCTCCCTCGCTGTTCGGCTGATCAGCCGTTGTTGGCCGGCGGCACGTAGCCGGCCGGTTGTTCGGCGCCGTCGCCGAAGAAATACCTTTCCATCTGGCGCGCCAGGTACTGGCGGGCGCGCTGGTCGGCCAGGTTGAGCCGGTTCTCGTTGACCAGCATGGTCTGGTGGCGCAGCCAGCCCTGCCAGGCTTCCTTGCTGACGTTCTCGTAGATGCGCTTGCCCAGTTCACCCGGGTAGGGCGGGAAATCGAGGCCTTCGGCCTCCTTCTTCAGATGGACGCATTGCACCATGCGGGGCATGTCGGACTCCTGTGGTTGTCGTGGGGGAAGGCCGGCTCAGGTGAGCCGCTTGACCAGCACCTGCGAGCGCCGGTCCCAGTCGTACTTGCGCTTGCGCGCCTCGGGCAGCCAGTCGGGGTCGACCTGCTGGAAGCCGCGCTTGATGAACCAGTGCATCGTGCGCGTGGTGAGCACGAAGATGCTCTCCAGGCCCATGGCCTTGGCGCGCTGCTCGATGCGCTTGAGGATGCGCTCGCCGTCGCCCTGGCCCTGCACCTGCGGCGAGATGGTCAGCGCGGCCATCTCGCCGGTGCGCGCCTCGGGGTAGGGATAGAGCGCCGCGCACCCGAAGATCACGCCGTCGTGCTCGATGACGGTGTAGTAGGAGATGTCGCGCTCGATCTCCGTGCGCGAGCGCTTGACCAGCGTGCCGTCGCGCTCGAAGGGCTCGATCAGCTGCAGGATGCCGCCCACGTCGTCGGCGGTGGCCTCGCGCAGGCTCTCGAGCTTCTCGTCGACGATCATCGTGCCGATGCCGTCGTGGGTGTAGACCTCCATCAGCAGCGCGCCGTCCACCGAGAACGGCAGGATGTGGCTGCGCTCGACGCCGGCGCGGCAGGCCTTGATGCAGTGCTGCAGGTAGAACGCCGTGTCGGTGGGCTGGTGCGGTGCCGGCAGCGAGGCGAGCAGCCGCTCGGCCTCGGCCAGCGACATCTCGGTGTCGATCGGGCTGTCCGGGTCGTCCGGGTTCTCGCGGATGCCGGGGATCTCGGTGAGGAACAGCAGCTTGTCGGCCTGCAGCGCGATCGCGGTGCTGGTGGCCACGTCCTCCATCGTGAGGTTGAAGGCCTCGCCGGTGGGCGAGAAGCCGAACGGCGACAGCAGCACCACCGCGCCGGTGTCCAGCGCGCGCCGGATCGCCATGCCGTCGACCTTGCGCACGACGCCGCTGTGCTGGAAGTCGATGCCGTCGACCACGCCCACCGGGCGCGCGGTCAGGAAGTTGCCCGAGACCACGCGCACCGTCGCATTGGCCATCGGCGTGTTGGGCAGCCCCTGCGAGAAGGCGGCCTCGATCTCGAAGCGCAGCTGGCCGGCGGCCTCCTGCGCGCAGTCCAGCGCCACTGCGTCGGTGATGCGGATGCCGTGCGAGAAGCGCGCGGGATGACCCTTGGCCTTGAGCTGCTCGTTCACCTGCGGCCGGAAGCCGTGCACCAGCACGAGCTTGATGCCCATGGCATGCATGATCGCCAGGTCCTGGACGAAGGCGTTGAGCTTGCCGGCGGCGATGCCTTCGCCGGCCATCGCGACGACGAAGGTGTCCCCCTTGTAGGCGTGGATATAGGGCGCCACCGAGCGAAACCACGGAACGAAGGTGTGCGGGAAGACAAGGTTCATCGGCGGGCTCTGCAGCGCGAAGCAAACGGCTTTTGAAATAATCGACGATTTTGCACGAACCCCTTCGATGACGGATTCCCGGCAGTCGTTGCCTGCGCCGCCAGCACGGTCGAAGCACGGGCCGGGTGCGCGGCCGGCGCGGCAGGCCCACCCGATTCCTCCGATCACCTTTCCCGAATCGCTGCCGGTCAGCGCCCGGCGCGAGGAGATCGCGCGCGCGATCGAGCAGCACCAGGTGGTCATCGTCAGCGGCGAGACCGGCTCGGGCAAGACCACCCAGCTGCCCAAGATCGCGCTGGCGCTGGGCCGCGGCCTGGGCGCCGGCGGCCGCGGGCTGATCGGCCACACGCAGCCGCGGCGCATCGCGGCCTCCAGCGTCGCCAAGCGCATCGCGCAGGAGCTGAACTCGCCGCTGGGCGAGATCGTCGGCTACAAGGTGCGCTTCCAGGACCGGCTGTCGCCGGGCGCCAGCGTCAAGCTGATGACCGACGGCATCCTGCTGGCCGAGACGCAGACCGACCCGCTGCTCAAGGCCTACGACACGCTGATCATCGACGAGGCGCACGAGCGCAGCCTCAACATCGACTTCCTGCTCGGCTACCTGCGCCAGATCCTGCCGCACCGGCCCGATCTGAAGGTCATCGTCACCTCGGCCACCATCGACGCCGAGCGCTTCGCGCAGCATTTCGCCTCGGCGCGTGGGCCGGCGCCGGTGATCCACGTCTCGGGGCGCCTGTATCCGGTCGAGCAGCGCTGGCGCCCGTTCGAGGAGGACCGCGACTACGACCTCAACGACGCCATCGCCGACGCGGTGGACGAGCTCTGGCGCGAGGGGCCGGGCGACGTGCTGGTGTTCCTGCCCGGCGAGCGCGAGATCCGTGACGCGGCCGAGCACCTGCGCAAGCACCACCCGCCGGGCGTGGAGATCCTGCCGCTGTACGCGCGCCTGAGCCAGCAGGAGCAGGACCGGGTCTTCGAGCCGGGCGGTGCGCCGCGCATCGTGCTGGCGACCAACGTCGCCGAGACCTCGCTGACGGTGCCCGGCATCCGCTACGTGATCGACTCGGGGCTGGCACGCGTCAAGCGCTACAGCTACCGCAACAAGGTCGAGCAGCTGCAGGTCGAGCCGGTCAGCCAGGCCGCGGCCAACCAGCGCGCCGGTCGCTGCGGGCGGGTTGCCAACGGCATCTGCATCCGCCTCTACGACGAGCAGGACTTCGCCAGCCGCCCGCGCTTCACCGACCCGGAGATCCTGCGCTCCTCGCTGGCCGGGGTGATCCTGCGCATGAAGTCGCTCGGGCTGGGCAACGTCGAGGACTTCCCCTTCATCGAGCCGCCGCCGCGCCGCGCGATCGCCGACGGCTACCAGCTGCTGGCCGAGCTGAACGCGGTCGACGAGCACAACGAGCTGACCGCGATCGGCCGCGAGCTGGCGAAGCTGCCGCTGGACCCGCGCATCGGCCGCATGATCCTGGAGGCGCGCGAGCGCCAGTCGCTCGCCGAGGTGCTCGTCATTGCCAGCGCCCTGAGCGTGCAGGACGTGCGCGACCGCCCGCTCGAGCAGCAGCAGGCCGCCGACGAGAAGCACCGCAAGTTCGACGACGAGAAGTCCGAGTTCATGGGCTATCTCAAGCTGTGGAAGTGGCTGGACGAGTCGCGCGGCGGGCAGGGCAACGCGCCCAGGCTGTCCAACCGGCGCTACGAGCAGCTGCTGCGCGACCACTTCATCAGCCCGCGGCGCGTGCGCGAGTGGCGCGACATCCATTCGCAGCTGCACACCGTGGTGGCCGAGCACGGCTGGCGGCTCAACACGCTGCCGGCCACCTACGAGCAGATCCACCTGGCGATGCTGTCCGGCCTGCTGGGCAACATCGGCATCAAGAGCGACGAGGACGAGTGGTACCTGGGTGCGCGCGGCATCAAGTTCTGGCGCCATCCCGGCGCGCACCTGTCGAAGCGGCCGGGGCGCTGGATCGTCGCGGCGGAGCTGGTGGAGACGACCCGGCTGTACGCGCGCGGCATCGCCGCGATCCAGCCCGAGTGGATCCCGGGCCTCGCCGGCCACCTGCTGAAGAAGCAGCTGCTCGACCCGCACTGGGAGAAGAAGCGCGCCGAAGTGGTCGCCGTCGAGCGCGCCACGCTCTACGGCCTCGTGATCTACAACGACCGCCGCGTCAACTACGGCAAGGTCGATCCGGCCGGCGCGCGCGAGATCTTCATCCGCGAGGCGCTGGTCCACGGCGAGTGGGACACGCGGCTGCCGTTCCTCGCGCACAACCAGAAGATGGTGCGCCAGGTCGAGGAGCTGGAACACAAGTCGCGCCGCCAGGACGTGCTGGTCGACGACGAGCTGATCTACGCCTTCTACGACCAGCAGGTCCCGGCCGACGTGACCAGCGGCGCCACCTTCGAGCGCTGGTACCGCGAGGAGAGCCGCCGCCGGCCCAGGCTGCTGATGCTCACCCGCGAGGAGCTGATGCGCCACGAGGCGGCCGGCATCACCACCGCGGCGTTCCCCAAGACGATCCGCCTGGGCGGGGTCGACTGCAGCGTCAGCTACCTGCACGACCCGGGCGATCCCAAGGACGGCGTCACGGTGACGGTGCCGATCTTCGCGCTCAACCAGGTCAGCGAGGAGCGCTGCGAGTGGCTGGTGCCCGGCATGCTCAAGGACAAGGTGCTGGCGCTGGTCAAGAGCCTGCACCAGAAGCCGCGCGCGCGGCTGGTGCCGCTGCCCGAGTACGTCGAGCAGTTCGTCGGCTCGGTCGAGTTCGGCCAGGGCAGCCTGATGGAGGCGCTGCTGAAGTCGGTGCGCGAGCGCACGCAGCTGGACGTCAAGCGCGGCGACTTCAAGCTCGAGACGCTGTCGCCGCACCTGTTCATGAACTTCCGCGTCGTCGACGAGCACGGGCGGCAGCTCGGCATGGGGCGCAACCTCGCGGCGTTGAAGGCCGAGCTGGGCTCCCGGGCGCGCAGTGCCTTCCAGGCGCTTGCGGCGCTGAAGCTGCAGCCGTCCCGGCCCGCCGACGCGCCGGCTCCGGCGCCGGCCGCCGCCGGCGACGCGAGGCCCGCGGCACGCCCTGAGCCCGCGCAGCCGGCCGTGGAGGCGCAGGCGAAGTACACCGCCTGGACCTTCGGCGAGCTGCCCGAGCTGATGGAGGTGCGCCGCGGCAGCCAGTCGCTGGTGGGCTTCCCGGCGCTGATCGACAAGGGCACGCATGTCGAGATCGAGGTGTTCGACGAGCCCGAGGTGGCCGCCGCACGCCACCGCGCCGGGCTGCGCCGGCTGGTCGCGCTGCAGCTCAAGGAACCGCTCAAGTACCTCGAGAAGAACATCCCCGACCTGCAGAAGATGGCCGTGGCCTACATGAGCCTGGGCACGGCCGACGAGCTGCGCGAGCAGATCGTCGAGCTGGCGCTGGACCGCGCCTTCCTGCAGGAGCCGCTGCCGGCCGACGAGGCCTCGTTCAAGGCGCGCATCGACGAAGGGCGCACGCGGCTGAACCTGATCGCGCAGGAGATCGCGCGCCTGGCAGGTGCCATCCTCGTCGAGCACCAGGCCGCGCAGCGCAAGCTCAAGGACGCGCGCCCGCCCAAGGAGGTGGCCGACGACATCGCCGCCCAGCTGCAGCGGCTGATGCCCAAGCGCTTCCTCGTCACGACGCCGTACGCCCAGCTGCAGCACTTCGTGCGCTACCTCAAGGGCGTGCAGATGCGGCTGGACAAGCTGCGTGCCGACCCGGCGCGCGACGCCCAGCGCCTGGCCGAGCTGCGCCCGCTGGAGCAGCGCTACCTGCGCGCGCTGGCCGAGCGCAAGGGCGCGCCCGACACGCGGCTGCAGGAGTTCCGCTGGCTGCTCGAGGAGCTGCGGGTGGGGCTGTTCGCGCAGGAACTGCGCACCCCGCAGCCGGTGTCGGTCAAGCGGCTGGAGAAGGCCTGGGCGCAGATCAACGCCTGACGGCCGGCGGCATGGCGAGCACCGCGAAGCCGTGGCGCATGAACACCTCGGCGGCTTCCTGGCCTTGCAGGAAATCGTGCAGCGCGCGTGCCGCCTCGCTGTCCTGCCCGGCCACGAGCGCCATCGGGTAGACGATGCGCGGGTGCGAGTCGGCCGGGAACACGCCCGCGACGTGCACCCGTGGCGCCACTGCCGCGTCGGTCGCGTAGACGATGCCGGCCGCGGCCTCGCCGCGTTCCACGTAAGCCAGCGCGGCGCGCACCGAGTCCGCGCGCACCAGGCGCGGCTGCGCCTGCGGCCACACGCCGAGCCCGGTCAGCGCCGCCTGCGCGTACTTGCCCACCGGCACGTGCGCGGGGTCGCCGGTGGCCAGCCGTCCCTTGCCCAGCACCGCCGCCAGGTCGAACCCCGGCGCCAGCCGCACCTCCTGCGGCCGGTCGGCCGGCGTGACCAGCACCAGGCGGTTGCCGAGCAGGTCCACGCGCGAGCCGGGCACCAGCCGGCCGCGCTGCGCGAGGTAATCCATCCAGGCCTCGTCGGCCGACAGGAACAGCGCCGCCGGCGCGCCGTTCTCGATCTGGCGCGCCAGCGTCGAGGAGGCCGCGAACGAGGCGCGCACCACGTGGCCCGTACGCGCCTTCCAGGCCTGCACGGCTTCCTGCAGCGCCTGGCTCAGGCTGGCCGCGGCGTAGACCGTGACCTCGACGGCATGCGCCGGCGCGGCGAGCGCGCAGGCGAGCAGGGCCGGCAGGCCCAGGCGACGCAGCAGCGAGGAAGGAACGCGCATGGCAGGGGCTCGGTGATCGGGCTGCCGACGATTCTAGTGAGCGTGCCGGCGCCGCCCCGCACCTAGAATGCCCCGACCGGGCCCGGCGGGGCGCCGGCAGCAGGGGAGTCGCACCGATGTTCGTGGTCTGCGGTGAAGCCTTGATGGACGTGTACGCCGGCGCGCCTACGTCCGGCGGGCTGCGCCTGGACGCGCGCCTGGGCGGCTCGCCCTACAACGTGGCCGTGGGCCTGGCCCGGCTCGGGCGGCCGGTGGCCTTCCTCGGCGGCATCTCCACCGACGCCTTCGGCGAGCGGCTGATGCGCGCGCTGGTCGAGGAGGGCGTCGACACCGCACTGGTGCGACGCAGCGCGGCACCCACCACGCTCAGCGTCGTCAGCCTGGATGCGCAGGGGGTGCCGCAGTACGCCTTCCATGGCGAGGGCGCGGCCGACCGCGACCTGCCGGTGGCGGACCTGCCCGCCCTGCCGGCGGGCGCGACGGCGCTGCACTTCGGTTCCTACGCGATGGCGGTCGAGCCGGTCGGCACGGCCTTGCGCACGCTGGCGGCGCGCGAGCGCGGGCGCCGCCTGGTCGCCTACGACCCCAACGTGCGCCTCAACGTCCATCCCGGGCTGGCGCGCTGGCAGGCGGTGGTCGAGGAGATGGCGGGCCTGGCGCACCTCGTCAAGGTCAGCGCGGAGGACCTCGCGCTGCTCTGCCCGGGCGAGGCGCCCGAGGCGGTGGTGCAGCGCTGGCTGGCGCGCGGCGTGCGGCTGGCGGTCGTCACGCAGGGCGGCGCTGGCTGCCGGGCCTGGACCCGTGCGGTACAGGTCGCGGTGCCGGCGCCGGCCGTGACGGTGGTGGACACCGTGGGCGCCGGCGACGCCTTCCAGGCCGCGCTGCTGGCCTGGCTGGACGAGCAGGGCCTGCTGGCGCCCGAAGCACTCGAGGCGCTGGAGGCGGCCCGGCTCAAGGCCGCGCTGCGCTTAGCCACGCAGGCCGCAGGACTGGCCTGCGCGCGGCGCGGTGCCGACCTGCCGCGTCGCGACGAGCTGCCGGGCGCTGCGTGAAGTCCGGCGCGCGCTTCGCTTCACTTGCGCTTCACACGCGTCTGCAACAATCGGCGCTCCCTGCGTCCCGACGACAACCCTTCCAAGACGAGAAAGCCCGAGCATGAAGACGACCACACGGGCGTGGCTGCTGGCCGCGCTGTTCCTCCTGGCCCTGCTGGCGGCGATCGTGTGGTGGCGCCAGGCGCCGGGTGACCTGCCGGCCGCCGCGGCGGCCGACGACCCGAACGCGCCGTTCGCGGTGGCCGAATGCAAGCCGCGGCTGATCGACGACCAGCCGGCGCTGGCCGTGGTGTTCACCCAGCCGCTGGACCGCAAGCAGGAGCTGGGCGAGTTCCTGCGCGTGACCGACCTCGGCCCGGCCGACGGGGCGCAGGGGGGCGAGGCGCAGGACGAGCTGGTGCAGGGCTACTGGAGCGTGGCCGACAACGCGCGCATCGCCTACTTCCCCTACACCCGGCCGCAGCGCCGCTTCCGCATCGAGGTGCGCGAGGGCCTGGTCTCCGGCGACGGCGTGACGCTGGCCCAGGGCACGCGCTGCGAGGTGGCGAGCGAGGCGATGGCGCCGGCCTGGTTCTTTGCCAGCCGCGGGGTGGTGCTGCCCACCGGCCAGAACGGCGGCCTGCCCATCGTCACGATCAACCAGCCCGAGGTGGACGTGCAGTTCCTGCGCGTCGAGCCGGCCGGCCTGCCGCGCTTCCTCGAGCGCGTCGCCGGCGGCCGGTCGGCCGGCCGGGACGACGACGCGGGCGAAGAGCTTTACTTCGAGAATCGCAGCCTGCAGGGCCGCGTGGGCGGCTGGGAGCTCGAACAGCTGCGCGGCAGCCTGCGCAGCGTCTACATGGGGCGCTTCCGCACCGACGACACGCCGAACCGCCGGCACGTCACCTTCCTGCCTGTGGAGACCCTCAAGGAGCTGCAGGAGCCCGGCGTCTATGTCGCGGTGATGTCGCAGCCGGGCCGCTTCGGCGGCGACTACCAGGCGACCTATTTCTACGTCAGCGACATCGGCCTGCACGTGCGCCGCTACGCCCAGGGGCTGGACGCGTTCGCCAGTTCGCTCAAGACCGGCCAGCCGCTGACCGGCGTCGAGTTCGAGCTGCTCGACGAGCACGCCCGCTCGCTCGGCAAGGCCGGTGCGGACGGCGAGGGCCATGTCCACTTCGCCGACGTGCCGGCGGCCGCGCGCCTGCTGGTGGCGCGCCAGGGCCGCGAGATGACGGTGATCGTGCTGCGCGCGCCCGGGCTGGACCTGTCCGAGTTCGACGTCGGTGGTCATTTGCCGAGCAACACCAAGCTGTTCGTCTACGCCGGGCGCGACCTGTATCGCCCGGGCGAGCGCTTCCAGGTCTCGGTGCTGGCGCGTGACCCGGATGGCCGGGCGACCGCGCCGCTGCCGCTGCAGGCCACGCTCAAGCGCCCGGACGGCCGCACCGTGCAGACGCTCACCTGGCGTCCGGACGAGCAGCGTCCCGGCTACTACCTGCGCAGCATCGAGCTGCCGGCCGACGCCCAGACCGGCACCTGGTGGCTGGAGCTGCGCACCGACCCGGGCGGGCCGGCGAACGGGCGCTGGAAGTTCCAGGTCGAGGAGTTCCTGCCCGAGCGCATGAAGCTGGACCTGCGCACCCCGGCCACCGTGCTGCTGCCCGGCGAGCCGTTCGAGGTCGAGGTGCAGGGCGACTACCTGTTCGGCGCGCCCGCGGCCGGCAACCGGCTGCTCGCCAGCGCGTCGATCGAGCGCCTCGCGCAGGCGCTGCCGGCGCAATGGCCGGGCTTCCTGTTCGGCGACGTGGCCGACGACCAGCGCAAGTCGCGCGAGGAGGTCGCCGACGTGGACCTGGACGAGCGCGGACACGCCCGCGTGACGCTGCCGGCCGCGCCCGAAGGCGTGGCCTCGCCGATGCGCGTGCGCGGCAGCTTCAGCCTGCTGGAGACCGGCGGCCGCCCGGTGGTGCGCTCGGTCGAGCGCACCGCCTGGCCGGCGCGCCAGATGCTCGCGGTGCGCCCGCTGTTCGACCGGCACGTCGCGCGCGAAGGCGGGCAGGCCGAATTCGAGCTGGTGCGCGTCGACACCGAAGGGAAGCCGGCGCCGGTGCAGGGCGTGAAGCTGCAGCTGGTGCGCGAGGTGCGCCAGTACTACTGGCGCTACGACGACCTGAAGGGCTGGCACTCCGGCTACACCGAAAGCGACGAGCCGGTCGAGTCGCGCACCGTGGA
The DNA here is from genome assembly GCF_015476235.1 of Caldimonas thermodepolymerans. Classification (NCBI taxonomy): domain Bacteria; kingdom Pseudomonadati; phylum Pseudomonadota; class Betaproteobacteria; order Burkholderiales; family Sphaerotilaceae; genus Caldimonas; species Caldimonas thermodepolymerans. Next base: position 2,174,726 of record NZ_CP064338.1, on the reverse strand, counting down.
CATCGCCGGCCGCACCGCGCTCGCCGTCCCGGTGAACTGGGGTCGCTACCGCCTGGAAGCGCATGACCCGCAGACCGGGCTCGTGCTGCGCTACCGCTTCTATGCCGGCTGGAACGCGCAGGACGCCGAGGACATCGGCAACCGGCCGGACCGCGTGCAGCTCAAGCTCGCCAGCGCGCCCCTGAAGCCCGGCGAGCCGGCACGCCTGACCATCACGCCGCCGCACGACGGCATCGCGCTGGTCACGGTCGAAGGCGACCGGCTGCTGTGGAGCAAGCGCGTCGAGGTGACGACCAAGGGCGTGACCGTCGAGGTGCCGGTCGATGCCGCCTGGGCGCGCCACGACCTGTACGCCACCGTGACCGTGTTCCGCCCCGGCAGCACCGGCGACCGCGTCACGCCCGCGCGTGCGGTCGGCCTGGTGCACCTGCCGCTGGCGCGCGACGACCGGCGCCTGAACGTCGCGATCACCGCGCCGGCCAAGGTGGAGCCCGAGCGGCGCACCACGGTGAAGGTCAAGGTCGACGGCCTGCAGGGCCAGCCTGCCTTCGTGACCCTGTCCGCGGTAGACCTGGGCATCCTCAACATCACCGGCTACCGCACGCCGGACCCGGTCGACTTCTTCTTCGGCAAGCACCGCTACGCGCCCGAGATGCTCGACATGTATGGCCGGCTGATCGAGAAGATGGAAGGGCGCCAGGCCCGGCTGGCCTACGGCGGCGACGCCAACATGCGCGGCGACACGCGCAGCCTGCCGAAGAAGGTGCAGCTGGTCGACCTGTTCAGCGGCCCGGTGGCGCTGGACGCGCAGGGCGAGGCCGAGATCCCGCTGGACATCCCGGACTTCAACGGCACGCTGCGCCTGATGGCCGTGGCCGCCGCGGCCGAGCGCTATGGCAGCGCGGAGGCGCAGATGGTGGCCGCCGCCCCGGTGGTGGCCGAACTCGCCACCCCGCGCTTCATTGCGCCGGGCGACGCCGCGACCCTGGCGCTGGACCTGACCAACCTGAGCGGCGCGGCGCAGGAACTGAAGGTGCGCCTGGAAGGCGCCGAGCCGGTGCGCATCCGCGACGGCGAGCGCGTCGTGAACCTGAAGGACCAGCAGCGCACCACCTTGCGCTTTGCCGCCGAGGCGACCGACGCCTACGGCCTGGGCCGCCTGCGCCTGACGGTGGTCTCGCCCGCCGGGGTCAGGATCGTGCGCGAATCGGTGCTGCAGGTGCAGCCGCCGGTGCCGCACGAGCGCGAGGTGCGCCGCGTGCGCCTCGAGCCCGGCCAGAGCTTCCGGCTCGAGCCGGCCTGGATCGCGCGCTACTTCCCGGCCTCGGCCGCGGCCAGCGTGACCGTGTCGGACCGCCCGCCGCTCAACATCCGCGAGCTGGTGCAGGGCCTGCTGACCTATCCCTACGGCTGCACCGAGCAGACCGTCAGCGCCGCCTATCCGCATCTCTACATCGACGAGGCGACCGCGCGCGCCTACGGCCTCAAGCCGCTGGGCCCCGAGGAGCGCACCCGCGTCGTCGAGGGCGCGGTCGGCCGGCTGGCCGGGATGCAGCGCGCCAACGGCGGCTACACGCTGTGGGGCGACGGTCCCTACGAGGCCTGGGTGTCGGCCTACGTCGCGGGCTTCCTGCAGGAGGCGCGCGAACGTGGCCATGCGGTGCCCGAGACCGTCTACCGGCGCAGCCAGGACTGGCTGCTGCAGCAGCTGCAGCAGGCGCCCAACCGCTTCCCCGAGCTGCCCGCCAGCGCGCGGCCCGACCAGCTCGGCGACGTCGACTCGCGCGAGTACACGCTGCTGCGCGACAGCCACCGGCGCTTCGCCGAGCTGGCGCACATCGGCTACGTGCTTGCGCGCGACCAGCGTGCGCCGCTGGCGATGCTGCGCTACCTGCATGACAAGGTGCGCGACCGGGCCCGCTCGCCGCTGCCACTGGTGCACCTGTCGATCGCGCTGCGCCTGATGGGCGACGAGGCGCGTGCGCAGGCGGCGCTGGAGGACGCGGTGCAGCGCCCCTACGGCCTGCAGGCCAACCTGGGCACCGAGCACCAGCCCTCGGGGCTGGAGTGGCTGGGCGACTACGGCTCGCCGGTGCGCGACCTGGCGCTGTCGTACGCGCTGCTGGCGCGCCACCAGGTCGAGCATCCGCGCCGCGAGCAGCTGCTGTTCGACGCCGCGAACCGCCTCGGCGGCCGGCGCTACCTCTCGACCCAGGAGCGCTTCGCGCTGTTCCTCGCCGCGCGCGCGGCGGGCGAGCAGGGCGGCGGCACCTGGAGCGCGCAGCTGCAGGCGGGCGAGGCGGCGCAGGCGCTGCAGTCCGCCGGCACCGAGATGCGCAGCTTCGATGCCGCCGCGGTCGCGCGCGGCGTGACGCTGACCAACACGCACGACGCGCCGCTGTACCTGGAGGTCGAGGCGAGCGGCTACCCGCAGCAGCCGCCTGCGCCGCAGGCCGACGTCATTGAGCTCAAGCGCCAGTGGTTCGAGCTGGACGGCCGGCCCTGGAACGGGCGCGCGCTCAAGGTGGGCGACATGCTGATCGTGCGCCTGCAGGCGCGCGCGCGGCACGTGCTCGAGGACGCGCTGATCGTCGACCGCATCCCGGCCGGCTTCGAGGTCGAGAACCTGAACCTCTCGCAGGGCCCCCGGGCCGAGGAGTTCATGGTCGGCGGGGTCGACGTGGCGCACGCGCTGTCCGACCACCGCATCCGGCACCGCGAGTACCGCGACGACCGTTACGTCGCCGCGGCGCGCCTGGAGCCGGACCTGCTCAACCTGTTCTACCTGGTGCGGGTCGTCACGCCGGGCCGCTACGTGGTGCCGGCCCCGTTCGCCGAGGACATGTACCGGCCCGAGCTGCGCGCGCTGGGCGCCGCGCCGGCCCCGGTCACGATCACCGACCCGCACGGCGGCAGCGCCGCGCCGGCGGAGGCCGCGGCCAGCGCGCCGCGCTGACGTGACGGGGGAGGCGGCCGTGACCCGCGGTCGGCGCCGGGAACTCGGGCTGGCAGCGCTGCTGGCGCTGCTGCTCGCGCTGGACTTGGTGTTCGCGCCGCCCATCCCCGTGCCGGACCGCGGCACCGTGGTGGTGGCGCGCGACGGCACGCCGCTGCGCACCTACCCGGGTGCCGACGGGGTGTGGCGCCAGCCAGTCACGCCCGAGGAGGTCTCGCCGCTGTACCTCGAGGCGCTGCTGCACTACGAGGACCGCTGGTTCCGCTGGCACCCGGGCGTCAACCCGGTCGCGCTGCTGCGCGCGGCCTGGCAGTGGCTCGCGCACGGGCGCGTGGTCTCGGGCGGCTCGACGCTGACCATGCAGGTGGCGCGCATCCTCGAGCCCCCGCCGGACGGCCAGACGCGCACGCTGCGCGCCAAGCTGCGCCAGATCCTGCGCGCCGTGCAGCTGGAGCTGCGCCTGAGCAAGCGCGAGATCCTCACGCTCTACCTCAACCGCGCGCCGATGGGCGGCATCGTCGAGGGCGTGGAGATGGCCAGCCGCGCCTACCTCGGCAAGTCCAGCCGGCACCTCAGCCACGCCGAGGCGGCGCTGCTGGCCGCGCTGCCGCAGGCGCCGTCGCGGCTGCGCCCGGACCGCGCCCCGCAGCGCGCCCGGGCCGCGCGCGACAAGGTGCTGGACCGCCTGCGCGCGGTGGGCGTGTGGAGCGCCCGGGACGTGGCCGATGCGCGCATGGAGATCGTCGCGGTGCAGCCGCTGCGCGCGCAGTGGATCGCGCCGCTGGCGGCCGAGCGGCTGCGCCGGCAGCAGGGCGGGCGGGCCGACCAGGCCGAGATCGCCTCCACGCTCGACGTCGAGCTGCAGTCCACCGTCGAGCGCATGCTGCTGGACCGCACCGGCGCGCTGCCGCCCAAGGTGTCGATGGCGGTGCTCGTGATGCACAACGACACCCTGGAGGTGCACGCCTACGCCGGCTCGGCCGACTTCCACGACGCGCAGCGCGCCGCCCACGTCGACATGGTGCGCGGGGTGCGCTCGCCCGGTTCCACGCTCAAGCCCTTCCTCTACGCGCTGGCGCTGGACGACGGGCTGGTGCATTCCGAGAGCCTGTTGGTCGACGCGCCGCAGTCCTTCGGCGGCTACCAGCCCGGCAACTTCCAGGCCTCGTTCAGCGGGCCGGTCAGCGTCGCCGAGGCGCTGCAGCGCTCGCTCAACGTGCCGGCGGTCGACCTGCTGGACCGCATCGGCCCGGCGCGCTTTGCCGCGGTGCTGCGCGCCGGCGGCCTGCGCCTGCGCATGCCGGCCGGCTCAGCGCCCAACCTGAGCCTCATCCTCGGCGGTGCCGGCACCACGCTGGAAGAGCTGGTCGGCGCCTACCGGGCCTTCGCGCGCGGCGGCGTGGCGGGGCGGCCGCGCCTGACGCCCGACGCGCCGCGCGTCGAGGCACCGCTGATGAGCGCCGGGGCGGCCTACATCGTGCGCGACATCCTCGAATCGGGCGGCCATCCGGACCGCCCGTCCTCCACCGCCCGCCGGCACGTGGCCTGGAAGACCGGCACCAGCTTCGGCTTCCGCGACGCCTGGGCGGTGGGCGTGACCGACGAGTACACGGTGGGGGTGTGGGTGGGGCGCCCGGACGGCACGCCCAACCCCGGCTTCTTCGGCGCCAACGTGGCCGCGCCGCTGCTGCATGACATCGTCGACGCGCTGCCGCCGGTCTCGCCCGCGGCCGCCGCGACGCGCCGCCGTCCCGACAGCGTGAGGGCGGTGACCATCTGCTGGCCGCTCGGCCTGCGTGTCGAGGCCACCGACCCGGCGCACTGCCTGGTGCGCCGCACCGGCTGGGCCTTGAACGGCGGCGTGCCGCCCACCTTGCCCGACCGCGCGCGCAGCGGCGGGCTGCTGGTCAGCCTGGCCGGCTGTGGCCGCAGCGGGCACGCGGTGCGCTGGCCCACGGCGCTGGAGCCCTGGCTGCGTGCCCCGGTGCCCGAGGGCTGCGACCGCTCGCTCGACGGCGGCACCGCGCTGCGCATCGCCGGGCTGGAGCATGGCGCGCTGCTGCGCCCGGCGCCGGGCCGGCAGCACGTCGACGTGCACCTGAGCGTGCTGGGCACCGCCAGCGCCGCGCAGCCGGTCTACTGGCTGGTCGACGGGGTGCAGCAGCGCCGTGCGTCCGCGCGCGAGGCGGTCACGCTGCAGTTCCGCAGCAACGGCCGGCACAGCATCACCGCGCTGGACGGGCAGGGGCGCTTCCACCGCATCGAGGTGGTGGTCCGGGGCGTGTGAGGGGGCGAGGACGCTGCCGTGCACGGGCACGCAGCGCAGGAGAAGAGATGGTCGGGGTGAGATGATTCGAACATCCGACCCACTGCTCCCAAAGCAGTTGCGCTACCAGGCTGCGCTACACCCCGAGGCCAAGAATTCTATCTGCGGTTTGCACCGGCACCCAAGAACGGCCTCGGGCGGGCGGCGCACCGGCGCCCGGACATCTGCGTCACGGGCGGGCAGGAGCGGAAGAGGAAAGGTGACGAGCCTTAACCCCGGCACTGGTCGCAACGGTTAGGGCTGCTTCGTTCCCGACCTGACCCGGTTGGCCGCGCTCCCATGCGGGGAGGCCCGTCAGGGACGGATTGTAGGCCACCTCGGGGAAGTCCCCGGGGCGGACGCGGCCGTTGCCCTCATGCGTCGCGCGAACTGCGGACGGGGCGGTGGATGCCGCCCCGTAGAATCGCGGCCATGAGCTACCTCGTTCTTGCCCGCAAGTACCGGCCACGCACCTTCGAGCAGATGGTCGGGCAAGAGCACGTGGTGCAGGCCCTGTCCAACGCGCTGACGCAGCAGCGCCTGCACCACGCCTACCTGTTCACCGGCACGCGCGGCGTGGGCAAGACCACGGTCTCGCGCATCCTCGCCAAGTCGCTCAACTGCCAGGGCGCGGACGGGCAGGGCGGCATCACCGCCACGCCCTGCGGCGTGTGCCAGGCCTGCCGCGACATCGACGCCGGCCGCTTCGTCGACTACGTCGAGCTGGACGCGGCCTCCAACCGCGGCGTCGAGGAGATCTCGCTGCTGCTGGACCAGGCGGCCTACAAGCCGGTCGTGGGCCGCTTCAAGGTCTACATGATCGACGAGGTCCACATGCTCTCCAACTTCGCGTTCAACGCGATGTTGAAGACGCTGGAGGAGCCGCCCGAATACCTGAAGTTCGTGCTGGCCACGACCGACCCGCAGAAGGTGCCGGTCACGGTGCTGTCGCGCTGCCTGCAGTTCAACCTGCGCCCGATGGCGCCCGAGACCGTGCTCGAGCACCTGCAGCGCGTGCTCGCGGCTGAGCAGATCGAGGCCGAGCCGGGCGCGCTGCGCCTGCTCGCGCGCGCCGCACGCGGCTCGATGCGCGACGCGCTGTCGCTGACCGACCAGGCGATCGCCTTCGGTTCCGGCGTGCTGTACGAGGAGGGCGTGCGGCGGATGCTGGGCGCGGTGGACCGCAGCCATGTCTACCGACTGATCGAGCACCTGGCCGCCGGCGACGGCGCGGCGGTGGTGGCGCTGGTGCAGGAGATGCGTGCGCAGGGCCTGTCGGCACCCGGGGCGCTGGAAGAGATGTCCAGCGTGCTGCAGCAGATGGCGGTGTTCCAGGTCGTGCCCGAGGCGGCCGACGAGAACGATCCCGACGTGCAGGTGCTGCAGCGCCTGGCGGGCCTCCTGCCGCCCGACGAGACGCAGCTGCTCTACAGCATCGCGCTGCACGGGCGCAACGAGCTGGGCCTGGCGCCCGACGAATACAGCGGCATGACCATGGTGCTGCTGCGCATGCTGGCTTTCAAGCCGGCGCAGGGCGGCGCCGGCAAGGCCGCCGCGGCCCCGCTGCAGCGTACCGTGACCGCCAGCACCCGGGTCGCCCCGCGGGCGGCCCCGCCGACGGTGGCGCGGCCTGCCGCGGCAGCGCCGCCTGCACCCGCATCCGCACGCCCCGCGCTGCGTCCCGCTGCGACGCCGGTGGCTGCCCCGCGCGCTGCGGCGCAGGCGCCGGTCGCACCGGCCCGCCCCGCGCTGCGCGAGCCCGAACCGCCGCCGCCCTGGGTCGACGCCCCGTTGCCCGACGAGGAGCCGGCCGCGCCGGCGCCTGCGCGCGCCCGGGCCGCACCGCCGGCCGAGGAGGCCGCGCCGATCCTGGTGCCGTCCTCGGCGTTGGGCGATCGCTGGCAGGAGCTGGTAGGCCAGATGTGCGAGCGCGAGCTGATCAGTGCCCTGGTGCGCGAGCTGGCCATGCAGGCGCAGCTGCTGTCGGCCGACGGGCCGGCATGGCGCCTGCGCGTCGAGCGCGAGACGCTGGCGACCGATTCGGCACGTGGCAAGCTGCAGGCGGCGCTGTCCGAGGTGCTCGGGCAGCCGCTGACGCTGGCGCTGGAGGTCGGCCCCACCGAGGACACCCCGGCGCGGCGCGAGGCGGCCCGCCGCGCGCAACGCCAGCGCGAGGCCGAACAGCTGATCCAGAACGACCCGCTGGTGGTGTCGCTGATGCAGCAGTTCAGCACCGCGCGCATCGTGCCCGGCTCGATCCGGCCGCTGTGACGATCACGACCACAACCGCAGGCACCGTCCTGCACCCGTCAAGAACCCGAGAAAGGACGACGCAATGATCAAAGGTCAACTCGCTGGCCTGATGAAGCAGGCCCAGCAGATGCAGGAAAACCTCAAGCGCGCGCAGGAGGAGCTGGCGCAGCTGGAGGTCGAGGGGCAGTCCGGTGCCGGCCTGGTCAAGGTGCTGATGACCTGCAAGCACGACGTCAAGCGCGTCACCATCGACCCCAGCCTGCTGGCGGACGACAAGGAGATGCTCGAGGACCTGGTTGCCGCGGCCTTCAACGACGCGGTGCGCCGCGCCGAGGAAGTGAGCCAGGAGAAGATGGCCAAGCTGACCGCCGGCATGCCGCTGCCGCCGGGCATGAAGTTCCCGTTCTGATCCCCCGAGCTCTTCCTTGCAGACTGCCATGAGCCGATCGGCCCTCGACGCGCTGGTGGAGGCCTTGCGCCGCCTGCCGGGCGTGGGGCCCAAGTCGGCCTCGCGCATGGCCTTCCACCTGCTGCAGCACGACCAGGAAGGCGCGCGGTTGCTGGCGCGTGCGCTCGACGCCGCGCTGGAGCGGGTGCGCCACTGCCGGCGCTGCAACACCTTCACCGAGCACGAGGTCTGCGAGACCTGCCTGGACCCGCAGCGCGACGCCACGCAGCTGTGCGTGGTGGAGACCCCGGCGGACCAGGCCGCGGTGGAGCGCACCGGCAGCTACAAGGGCCTGTACTTCGTGCTGATGGGCCGCCTCAGCCCCCTGGACGGCATCGGCCCGCGCGAGATCGCGATGCAGCGCCTGTTCGAGCGGGCCACCGACGGCCAGGTGCGCGAGGTCATCGTCGCGACCAACTTCACCGCCGAGGGCGAGGCCACCGCCCATGTGCTCGCCGAGGGCCTCAAGGCCCAGGGCCTGCGGGTGACCCGGCTGGCGCGCGGCGTGCCGGTGGGCAGCGAGCTCGAGTACGTGGACCTGGGCACCATCGCCCACGCGCTGGTCGACCGGCGCTGAGTCCCGCCCGGCCGCCGTGCGGCCGCCTTGACGCCGGGCAAGGCACCCGGGGAGTTTCCCTGCCCGGAGCGCACCGGATTGGATCGCACCGGTGCGCCGCCTACGCTCCCTCACATGGCGCGTCCCTCGCATGTCCTGTCCATCCCGCTGCAGCGCCGCGGCATGTTGCGTGCGCTGGGGGTGGCCGCGTGCGCGACGGTGGCGTCGCCCGGGCGGTGGGCCCGGCCGGCACCGAACCGGGTGCGGGTGGCGCTCGAGCGGGAAGGGTCGCTCGCGCACCTGCCGCTCATCGTCGCGCAACGGCTCGGCTATTTCCGCCAGGAAGGGCTGGACGTGGTGCTGATCGAGCTGGCCGGGGCGGCCGCGGTGTTCGAGGCCGTCCAGGCCGGCCGCGCGGAGGCCGGTTCAGGGCCGTACCTCGGCGTGCTGCAGCGGCAGCTGCGCGGCGAGGCCGTGCAGACCATCGTGCTGCAGGGGCGCGTGCCGCAGGTCGCGCTCGGGGTGTCGGTGCGGCTGCTGCCCGCGTATCGCGGCCCGGGCGACCTGCGCGGGCGGCGCATCGGCGTGCCGGCACCGGGGACGATGGGCCACGTGCTCGCGCGCCTGTGGCTGGCCCGCGAGGCGGTGGCGCCCGACGAGGTCGAATGGGTGAGCCTCGCGCCGGTGAACAGCGCCGTGCTGGCGCTGCGCTCGGGCGAGGTCGACGCGCTCAGCCATCTCGAGCCGGGCATGACGCAGCTCGAGCAGAAGGGAGAGCTGCGCACCATCGCCGACGCCCGCACGCTCAAGGGCGCGCAGCAGGTGTTCGGCGGACCTTTGCCCGGCACCTGCCTGTTCGTCCCGCAAGCGTCCGTCACGCGCCAGGGCGCGGCCTGCCAGGCGCTGGTCAACGGCGTGGCGCGGGCGCTGGCCTGGCTGCAGACGGCGCAGCCGCAGGACATCATCTCGACGGTGCCCGAGGCCTCCATGATGGGCGACCGCGCGCTGTACCTGGCCTCGTTCTACCGCCTGCGCGAGTCCTATTCGCCGGACGGGCTGCTGGGCGAGGCGGGCGGGCGCACGGCGTGGAACGTGGTGACCCTCCTGGGCGAGGGACGCGAGGCCCGGGCCGAGGAGGTGCTGGCGCGCAGCTACACCAACGAGTTCGCCGAGCGGGCGCGCACCAGGCTCAGCAAGACCTGAGCGTCCCGGCACCCGCGGATCAGTTGCGTGCGACGTTGACGCGCGACTTGGACTTGCCGTTGCCCTTGGCCGCGGTGCGGGTGCCGGCGGCCTTCTTCTTCGAGGCCGTGCGCGTGGAGGCCTTGGAGGACTTGGAGGACTTGCCGGTGCGCGCCACGGCGGTCGAGGCCTTGGCCTTGCCGGGCTTGTAGACCACCACGCGCTGGCCGGCGGCGAAGCGGGCCGAGGGGCTCACGCCGTTCCATTGCGCCAGGTCGGCCGCCCGCACGCCCACGCGGCGCGCCAGGGCGGCCACGGTTTCGCGGCCCTTGGCACGCACGACGACGCGGCGGCCGCTGCCGCCTTCGGGCACCAGCGACATCACCGCGTTGTCGGCCACCTCGGCGGACACGTCCTCGGTGTGCTTGTGCGGATGGCGCGGAACGAGCAGCGTGGAGCCGGCACGCACCATCATGCGCGGCGGGATCTTGTTGATCCGGCGCAGCTCGTCTTCGCTCATGCCGGCGCGCTTGGCGGCGTCGGCCACCTTCATCGTCGTGGGCACCACCCAGGCGGTCCAGCTGGCCAGCGGGCCTTCGTGGTCGCTCAGGTTGCGGATGAAGCGGCGCGCGTTGTCGTAGGGCAGCAGGATCTGCGGCGTGCCGGCAGCCAGGATCACCGGCTTGTTCATCTGCGGGTTGAGCGCGCGGAACTCGTCCATCGGCAGCTCGGCGAGCCGGGCGGCCAGGTCGACGTCGATGTCGCGCTGGATCGCCACCGTCAGGAAGTACGGGTGGTTCTCGATCGGGGTCAGCGCCAGGCCGTAGGCGGCCGGGTTGGCCACGATGTTCTTGATCGCCTGCAGCTTGGGGACGTAGTAGCGCGTCTCGGTCGGCATGCGCAGGCTGGCGTAGTCGGTGGGCAGGCCGGCGCGCTGGTTGCGCGCGATGGCACGCTGCACGCTGCCTTCGCCCCAGTTGTAGGCCGCCAGCGCCAGGTGCCAGTCACCGAACATGCCGTAGAGCTTGCCCAGGTAGTCCAGCGCGGCGCGCGTGGAGGCAAGCACGTCGCGGCGTTCGTCGCGGAAGATGTTCTGCGTGAGGTCGTAGTGCTTGCCGGTGGAGGGAATGAACTGCCACATGCCCGAGGCCTTCGCGACCGACATCGCCTGCGGGTTGAAGGCGCTCTCGATGAAGGGCAGCAGCGCCAGTTCGGTCGGCATGCCGCGGTATTCGACTTCCTCGACGATGTGGAACAGGTAGCGGCTGGCGCGCTCGGTCATGCGCTGCACGTAGTCCGGCCGAGAGGCGTAGTACTGCTCGCGGTTCTTCACCAGATCGCCTTCCAGGTCGGGCATCGCGAAGCCGCGGCGGATGCGCTCCCACAGGTCGTTCTGCTGCACCGCCGCGGGGTCCGGGGCCTGGCCGGGGTGGGTGGCCGATGCCGGGTTGACCTCGGGGTCCTCGACGATCACGGCCGCGTCGGCGTTGTCGTCCTGCTCCGACCCGGATTCCAGCAGGGCCATCAGGGCCGCCTCGCTGGGCACATCGGTGAGCTGGGGGGCAGGGCGGGGGGCCGCAGCGCTGGCGGCAGCCGCGGGCGTCGGGGCGCCGGCCGGCGCGGGGGCCGTGGCACAGCCGGTCGTCAGCAGGACCGCGGCGATGCCGAAGGCGGCGCCCAGGCGCATCAGCAGATGCTTCATCGGAATTCGTTCTTCCATTGTCGGAGCGCGGCCAGCACGGCGACGGGATCGTCGGCGGGCGTGCCGCGAGCGCGCAGCGTGGCCGCCACGGCGGGCTGGTCACAGCGCAGGAATGGGTTGATCTGCCGTTCCAGCCCGATGGAGCTGGGCAGCGTCGGCTCGCCGCGGGCGCGCAACGCCTCGCAGTGGGCGAGGTGGGCGGCGATCTGCGCATTGCCGGGCTCGGCGGCCTGCGCAAAGCGCAGGTTGCTCAGCGTGTACTCGTGGGCGCAGCACACGCGCGTGTCGGCCGGCAGGGCCGCCAGCTTGCCGAGCGAGGCGTGCATCTGCGCCGGCGTGCCCTCGAAGAGCCGTCCGCAGCCGGCGGAAAACAGCGTGTCGCCGCAGAAGAGCACCGGCGCGCCGTCGAGGTCCTCGCACCAGTAGGCCACGTGCCCGCCGGTGTGGCCCGGCACGTCCAGCACCTGGAAGCGCAGCCCGTTCCAGCGGGCTTCGTCACCTTCGGACACAGGCGTGCAGGGCACCGGCATGCTCTCATGGGCAGGCCCGTAGACCGGGCCATCGAGCACATCCAGCAGTTGCTGCAGTCCGCCGACGTGGTCGCCGTGGTGGTGCGTCACTAGAATGCCCGTCAATCGGAGCCCGCCAGCCTGCAGGGCGTCCGTCACTGGCGTTGCTTCTCCCGGATCGACGACGAGGGCCTGCAGGCCATCGTGGATCATCCAGACGTAGTTGTCGGTGAATGCGGGCAGGGCAACCAGTTTCATGACGCAAAGCGCGCAAATTATAAGTTTGGATGAGTGGCTGCTCACGCCGACGGGCCGGTATTTGTTGGCGTGGGAGCAACAGCAGATCGATGCGGCGGTGGGCGACGTGTTCGGATTCCATGCCGTCCAGCTGGGCCTGCCGCAGCTCGGCGGCCTGGTGCAGAACCGCATGCCGCACCGCTGGCTGGCCCTGGACCGGCCGCCGGCGGCGCCGACGGAGGCCCCTGCGCCGCCCGGCGAGGCCGCGCCGCCGCGCCCGCACGGCGTGCCCTGGGCATTGCTGACCGACTTCCACGCGTTGCCGTTCGAGACACAGAGCCTGGACCTGGTGATCCTGCCACACACGCTCGAGCTGGCCGGCGACCCGCACCAGACGCTGCGCGAGGTGGAGCGGGTGCTGGTGCCCGAGGGGCGGGTGGTGGTGGTCGGCCTCAACCCGGCGAGCCTGTGGTGGCTGCAGCACCGCCTGTCCGGGCTGTGCCGGCGCCTGGGCTTCGGCCGTGGCGTGCTGCCTGACACCGGCGACCTGATCGGCTACTGGCGGCTGTGCGACTGGCTGCGGCTGCTGAACTTCGAGATCGGCCAGGGCCGCTTCGGCTGTTACCGTCCGGCCACGCGGACCGAGCTGTGGCTGGAGCGTTTCCGCTGGATCGAGCCCTGGGGCGAGCGCTGGTGGCCGGTGCTGGGCGCGGTGTACTTCCTCACCGCGGTCAAGCGCGTGCGCGGCATGCGACTGATCGGCCCGGCCTGGAAGCGCAAGGAGGCGCGCTCGGCCCGGGTGGTGGCCGCCTCGCGCACCCAGCGGCTCGGCGGCCGCGGCGGCCATCGTGCCTGAGGGCGGTGGGCCGGCCCCAATCCGCTTCTTTTCTTCCCTGACGACAACCTGCAACCCACACGACACAGACATGGCCACAGGCATTTCGCGTCCCCAGGTGGTGATCTATACCGACGGCGCCTGCAAGGGCAATCCCGGCCCGGGCGGCTGGGGCGCCTGGTTGCGCTCCGGTTCCCACGAGAAGGAACTTTTCGGCGGCGAACCGGCGACGACCAACAATCGCATGGAACTGATGGCCGTCATCGAGGCTCTAGCCAGTCTGAAGCGCAGCTGCGACGTCCACATCTACACGGACAGCGAGTACGTCCGCAAAGGCATCACCGAGTGGATCCACGGCTGGAAAACCCGGGGCTGGAAGACGGCCGACCGCAAACCGGTGAAAAATGCGGAACTCTGGCAGCGGCTCGATGCGCTGGCATCCCTGCATCAGGTCAGCTGGCACTGGGTGAAAGGCCATGCCGGTGATCCGGGCAACGAGCGTGCGGATGCGCTGGCCAACCGGGGGGTGGCCAGCGTGGCCTGAAGGCTGCTTTCCCGAACTGCGCGAACCGCGTCGCATCCGGCCGCGGGGCGTGTGAAGAAATGTGAATCGGACGGGCCGCGAGACGTTACATTGCGCCCTGCACTCCACGACAGACACCTACATGAAGAAGTTGCACGCCACCGTTGCCGTCGTTGGTATCGCCATCGCCAGCCTTGCTGCCTACTGGTATCAGCACCGCGCCAGTCCCGCCACGCAGGCCGCCTCACAGGCGGACGCGGGCGGCGGCCGCCAGGCGACCGACGGGCCGGTGACCGTGGAGGTGGGCAAGGTCGAGCAGGCCACCCTGACCGACGCGGCGCAGGCCGTCGGGACGATCCGCTCGCGCCAGGGCATCGTCGTGCGGCCCGAGGTGGCCGGCCGGGTCGAGGCGCTCGGCTTCAAGGACGGGCAGCGGGTGCGCAAGGGCCAGCTGCTGGTGCAGCTGGACGACCGCCTGGTGCGGGCGCAGGTGCGGCAGGCGCAGGCCGAGGTCAGCATCGCGCGCGCCAACCATGAGCGCAACCGGGAGCTGCTGGCGCAGAACTTCGTCAGCCAGGCGGCGGTGGACCAGTCCGCCGCGACGCTGCAGGTCGCCGAGGCCCAGCTCGCGCTGGCCCAGGCCCAGCTGGAGCGCATGCGCATCGTCGCGCCGTTCGACGGCACCGCCGGCATCCGGCAGGTCAACGTGGGCGACTTCGTCGCCGCCGGCACCGACATCGTCAACCTCGAGGACATCAGCCGGGTCTACGTCGACTTCCGCCTGCCCGAGCGCTACCTGCCGCAGCTGCAGGTGGGCCAGACCGTGCTGGTGGCGCTGGACGCGCTGCCGCAGCGGCGCTTCCAGGGCCGCGTCGAGGCGATGGATCCGCTGGTGGATGCTTCCGGCCGCTCCGTGCTGGTGCGCGCGTCGATCGACAACGCCGAGGGCGTGCTGCGCCCGGGCATGTTCGCGCGGGTGGACACCGTGCTGGGCACCCGTGCCGAGGCGCTGATGGTGCCCGAGGAGGCCGTGCTGCCGGACGCCGGGCGCCAGTACGTGATCAAGGTGGTGCCGGGCCAGGACGCGCAGGGCCAGCCGGCGCAGGTGGCGCAGCGCAGCGAGGTGGAAACCGGCGTGCGGCGCCAGGGCAAGGTCGAGATCCTCAAGGGGGTGCAGGCCGGTGACGTCGTCGTGACCGCGGGCCACCAGCGGGTGCAGCGCGACGGCGTGCCGCTGCGCATCATCGAGCTGGGCGACCCGGGCGGCACGCCCGCCGCCTCGCAGCCGGGCGTCTCGGCCCCCGTGGGCAGCGCCGTCGAAGCCCGCGTGGCGGCCGGCCAGCCGACGCCCACGCGGGCGCGCTGACGCGAACCTGAGCGAAGGACGGCGCCATGCAACTGCCCGAGATTTCCATTCGCCGCCCGGTCTTCGCGACCGTGCTGTCGCTGCTGCTGGTCCTGGTCGGCCTGGTCAGCTTCACCCGGCTGCAGGTGCGCGAGTACCCGCGCATCGACGAGCCGGTGGTGACGGTCAGCACCACGCTGACCGGTGCCTCGGCCGAGGTGATCGAGTCGCAGGTCACCAAGCCGCTGGAGGACTCCATCGCCGGCATCGACGGGGTGGACATCATCACCTCGATCTCGCGCCAGGAGCGCAGCCAGATCACGGTGCGCTTCAAGCTCGAGAAGGACCCGGACGACGCCGCGGCCGACGTGCGCGACCGCGTCTCGCGCGTGCGCGGGCGCCTGCCGGACGAGGTCGACGAGCCGATCATCTCCAAGGTCGAGGCCGACGCCTTCCCGACCATCTGGCTGGCCTTCACCAGCACCTCGCAGTCGGTGTCGCCGCTGCAGATCACCGACATCGCCAACCGCATCATCAAGCCGCGCCTGCAGACCGTGCCGGGCGTGGCCGACGTGCTGGTGCGCGGCGAGCGCGAGTTCGCGATGCGCGTCTGGCTCGATCCGGACAAGCTCGCGGCCTACCAGGTCACGGTGCAGGACGTCGAGGACGCGCTGCGCAAGCAGAACCTGGAGGTGCCGGCCGGGCGCATCGAGGGGCAGGCGCGCGAGTTCAGCGTCACGGCGCAGACCAACCTGACCACCCCGGCGCAGTTCGAGGAGATCGCGCTGCGCCAGGTCAACGGCTACACGGTGCGGTTGCGCGACGTCGCGCGTGTCGAGGAGGCGCCCGCCAGCGAGCGCTCCAGCACGCGCCTGAACGGCACCTACTCGGTCTCGCTCGGCGTGGTGCGGCAGGCCACCGCCAACCCGCTGGAGGTGTCTGCCGGCGTGCAGGCCATGCTGCCGCGCATCCAGGAGGAACTGCCGCCGGGCATGCGCGTGCAGGTCGCCAACGACACCTCGGTGTTCATCGACCGCTCGGTGAAGTCGGTCTACTCGACCATCGTCGAGGCGGTGGTGCTGGTGGCGCTGGTGGTGTTCGTGTTCCTGCGCACGCTGCGCGCCTCCATCATCCCGCTGGTGACGATCCCGGTGAGCCTGATCGGCGCGTTCGCGCTGATGTCGGCGGCCGGCTTCACGATCAACACGCTGACGCTGCTGGCGCTGGTGCTGGCGATCGGCCTGGTGGTCGACGACGCCATCGTGGTGCTGGAGAACATCTACCGCCACATCGAGGAGGGCATGACGCCGTTCGCGGCGGCCATCCGCGGGGCCAAGGAGATCGGCTTCGCCGTGGTGGCGATGACGCTGACCCTGGTGGCGGTGTACGCGCCGCTGGCGTTCACCCCGGGGCGCACCGGCCGACTGTTCGTCGAGTTCGCGCTGACCCTGGCCGGTGCCGTGCTGGTGTCGGGCTTCGTCGCGCTGACCCTGTCGCCGATGCTGTGCTCCAAGCTGCTGCGCCACACCGCGAACCCGACCCGCTTCGACCGCTTCATGGAGCGCGGCCTGGACAAGGTGGTCGAGCTCTATGCGGGGGCGCTGGGCTGGACGCTGCAGCGCCGCTGGCTGGTGGTCGCCGTGATGCTGGCCTGCGGGGCGGGCAGCTGGGTGCTGTTCAAGAACATGCGCAGCGAGCTGGCGCCGATGGAGGACCGCGGCACCGTGCTCGTGAACGTGCGCGCCCCGGACGGCTCGACGCTCGGCTACACCGAGAAGTACATGCAGGAGATCGAGCGCATCGGCATGCAGTACCCGGAATTCGACCGGGTGTTCATCGTCGCCGGCAACCCGACCGTCACGCAGGGCGTGTCGTTCCTGCGCACGGTGGACTGGAGCGAGCGCAAGCGCACGACGATGGAGCTGGCGCAGGACCTGCAGCCGAAGATGGCCGCGCTGCCGGGCATCAATGCCTTCCCGGTGACGCCGCCGTCGCTGGGGCAGGGCATGCGCGAGCGCTCGGTCAACTTCGTGATCATGACCTCGGACAGCTACGCCAACCTGTCCCAGGTGGCGCAGCGCTTCGTCGACGAGATGAAGCGCCATGGCGGCTTCGTGCAGCCCGACACCGACCTGGAGCTGAACAAGCCCGAGATCTACATCGACGTCGACCGCGAGCGCGCCGCCGATGCCGGCGTGGCGGTCGAGCAGGTGGCGCGCACCATCGAGACCATGCTGGGCGGGCGCAAGGTCACGCGCTACAAGCGCGACGCCGAGCAGTACGACGTGATCGTGCAGACCGAGGCGAGCGGCCGCAGCCGGCCGGACGACATCGAGCGGCTGTTCGTGCGCGGGCGCGACAACCGCATGATCCCGCTGTCGTCGCTGGTGCGGGTGCGCGAGGCCGTCTCGCCGCGCGAGCTGAACCACTTCAACCAGCGCCGTTCCGTCTCGATCACGGCCAACCTGGCGCCGGGGTTCTCGCTGGGCGAGGCACTCGACTTCCTCGACGCCAAGGCGAACGAGCTGCTGCCGCAGGGCTACAGCACCGAGCTCAACGGTGTCTCGCGCGAGTTCCGCTCCTCCAGCGGCGCGCTGGGGCTGGTGTTCGTGCTGGCGCTGCTGTTCATCTTCCTGGTGCTGTCGGCGCAGTTCGAGAGCTTCGTCGATCCGTTCGTGATCATGCTGTCGGTGCCGATGTCGATGCTCGGCGCCTTGGTGGCGCTCAAGCTCACCGGCGGCACGTTGAACGTCTACTCGCAGATCGGCCTGATCACGCTGGTGGGCCTGATCACCAAGCACGGCATCCTGATCGTCGAGTTCGCCAACCAGCAGCGGCAGAAGGGCGAGGCGGTGCTGGAGGCGGTCAAGCATGCCGCGGCGCTGCGCCTGCGCCCGATCATGATGACCACCGGCGCGATGGTGCTGGGCGCGCTGCCGCTGGCGCTGGCCCACGGCGCGGGCGCGGAGAGCCGTCAGCAGATCGGCTGGGTGATCGTCGGCGGCATGACGCTGGGCACGCTGCTGACCATCTTCGTCGTGCCGACGATGTACACGCTGTTCGCGCGGCAGGCCACCCCGGGCCCGATCACCACGCCGGTCCCGCCGGCCGAGGTGGACGCCTCGGTCTGAGGCCTGCCAGGGCGGTGCCCGGCGCGCAGCTGGCTGTCGCGCCGGGCCGGCCGCGATTTCCGCGTCAGTTCAGACCAGGCCTTCGAAGGGCAGCACGTCGACCGGGTCGCCGGCTGCGACGTTGCCCTGCTCGTGGGGCAGCACCAGCAACCCGTTGGCTTCGGACATCGAGCGCAGGATGCCCGAGCCCTGCGAGCCCGTGACGCGGGCCACCCACTCGCTGCCTTCGCGCTCCACGACCACGCGCTGGTACTCGGTGCGACCCGGCTTCTTGCGGATCGCGCCGGCGGCGCGTGCGCGCAGCATCGGCAGCGGCCGGGGTTCGGCACCGCCCATGCGCAGCAGCGCGTCGCGCACGAAGGCGTAGAAGGTCACCATCACCGCCACCGGATTGCCCGGCAGCCCGAAGAACACCGCCGAGCGCGAGCCCGGCCCGGCGCTCCAGATGCGGCCGAAGGCCATCGGCCGGCCGGGGCGCATCGCGATGCGCCAGAACGCCACTTCGCCGAGCCGCTCGATTACCTGCCTGGTGTAGTCGGCCTCGCCGACCGACACCCCGCCCGAGGTGATGATCACGTCGGCGCTGTCGGCGGCGGTGCGCAGCGCCGCTTCCAGCGCCGCGGCGTCGTCGCGCACCACGCCCAGGTCCAGCAGCTCGACGCCCAGGCGCTGCAGCATGCCGTGCAGCGTGTAGCGGTTGCTGTCGTAGACGCAGCCGGCGTCCAGCGGCTCGCCGATCGAGCGCAGCTCGTCGCCGGTGGAGAAGAAGGCCACGCGCAGGCGGCGCCAGACCGGCACCTCGGCCTGGCCCAGCGAGGCGATCAGGCCCAGGTCGGCCGGGCCCAGCACCTTGCCCTGGCGCAGCGCGGCCTGCCCGCGCGCCAGGTCCTCGCCGCGCAGGCGCCGGTTGTCGCCGGGGCGCACCACGCCGGGCGGGATCACCACCGTGTCGCCTTCGAGCGTCGTGAACTCCTGCGGCACCACGGTGTCCAGCCCGGCGGGCATCACCGCGCCGGTCATGATGCGCACGCAGGCCCCCGGCGGCACCTCGCCCTCGAACTGCTGGCCGGCAAAGCCGCTGCCGGCGACCTTCAGGCGCGTCGGTGCGTCGGTGGCCAGCTCGGTGCCCCGTAGTGCATAGCCGTCCATGGCCGAGTTGTCGTGCGCCGGCACGTCGATCGGGGAAACCACGTCGGCGGCCAGCACGCGGCCCAGCGCGGCGCGCAGCGCGAGCTTCTCGACGGCCTGCACGCGCGGCACGAAGCGCGCGATGAACTCCTGCGCCTGCGCCACCGGCAGGGCTTTCGGGTCGTAGCCTCCGAGGCAGGAGGCGACCTGTTCGAGGGAAGGGGGAAGGGTCGTGGTGCTCATAGCTCGAGCATCATGTGGGCCTTGTCGTAGTAGCGCACCCGCGTGCCGGTCTCGATGCGGATCGCGCGCGGCAGCAGGCCGTAGATGCGGAAGCCGGCGCGCTCGTACATGCGCACCGCGCGTTCGTTGGAAGCGGTCACCGTGAGCACCAGCATCTCCAGCCCGTCGGCCTGGCGCGCCAGGTCGATCGCGGCGCCGAGCAGCTGGCGGCCGATGCCGTGGCGGGTGTGGCGTTCGCGCACGTACATGCCGACGATGTTGGCGCGGTGCCGGATCTTGGGCATCAGCTCGCGTTCGCAGGCGATGCTGCCGGCCAGCTCGTCGCCCAGCCAGGCGCCCAGCAGGAAGGTGCCGCCCATCGCCTCGGACCAGCCGAGCCGCCCCAGGTAGCTCTCGGGCGAGCGCATGCGTTCGGTGGCCGGGTCGGAGACGAACGATTCCGGGTGTCGCTCCAGCGCTTCGTCCCGCAGCGCCTTGTAGGCGGGCAGGTCCTGCGGCTCGAGCCGGCGGATCAGCGGCGTGACGGTCTCAGCCATGGGAGGCCTCGAGCTGCCGGAGTTCTTCCAGGGTGTTGGCATTGAAGAAAGCAGACTCATCGTCGAAGGGCACCTCGATACAGCGGTGTTGCGCCGTCCAGCGGTCGATCTTGCGACCGCCCTCGTGGGTGAAGCGCACCAAGCTCTCCACCAGGGAGCTCTTGAGCAGGCAGAACACCGGCTGCACCTGCTCGCCGGTGCGGACCATCGCGATGTCGGCGTCGGCCTGCGCCAGCGCGTCGGCCAGCCGGGCGACCAGGTCCTCGGGGAACAGCGGGGTGTCGCAGGGTACCGTGACCAGGTAGGGCGTCTCGCAATGCTCCAGGCCGGTCAGGAAGCCGGCCAGCGGCCCGGCGTAGTCCGGCAGCGCGTCGGGCCAGACCGGCGCGCCGAAGGCTTCGTAGGCGCCCAGGTTGCGGTTGGCGTTGATCATCACGCTGCCCACTTGCGGGGCGAGCCGCAGCAGTGCGTGCAGCGCCAGCGGCATGCCGCGGAAGTTCTGCAATCCCTTGTCCACGCCACCCATGCGGCTGCCGCGGCCGCCGGCGAGGATCAGGCCCGTGATCTGCTCGGGCGCAATGCTCATCTGCCTTCCTTCTGTTGTTCAGGGTCGACCGGGCAGGCGTCGGCCCGCTGCATCGGACCTTTCATCACCGCGACGACCCAGCAGCCGACCGCGGTGGTCACGACCGCCAGCACCAGCGCGACGGTGATGGCGATCACGAGGATGTCGACGAAGCCGGCGGCACGCTGCGGGTCTTCGTGCAGGCCGGCCTGCATCGTGGTCTTGACCAGCGCACCGACGATCCACGGCAGCACCAGGCTGGCCGCCAGCGCCCAGGACAGGCGCCGGCGGTGCAGGGCGGGAAGCCGGGGCAGCCAGGGGTGGGACATCTTGGGTTCAGCCCCCGATGTAGTGCATCTCGACGCGCTGCTGGCCGCTGCCGGGGGCAGCCTGCTGCTGCCCGCGCAGCTCGGAGTAGCGGTCGTCGCGCCCCTGCCAGATCAGGCCGATCGCCGCGGCGATCTGCTCGTCGGAGTAGCTGCCGCGCAGCAGCGCGCGCAGGTCGTGGCCGCGCTCGGCGAACAGGCACAGGAACAGCTTGCCCTCGGTGGACAGGCGGGCCCGGTTGCAGTCACGGCAGAACGCCTGGGTGACGCTGGAGATCACGCCGATCTCGCCCGCGCCGTCGGCATAGCGCCAGCGCTGCGCGGTCTCGCCCGGCTGTGCCGGCTCCAGCGGCTCGAGCGGCATCTCGGCGTCGATGCGGCGGATCACCTCGGCCGAGGGCAGCACCTCGTCCATGCGCCAGCCGTTGGTGGCGCCGACATCCATGTACTCGATGAAGCGCAGCACGACGGGCGTGCTGCGGAAGTGCCGCGCCATCGGCAGGATCTCGTGGTCGTTGGTGCCGCGCTTGACCACCATGTTGACCTTGATCGGCCCGAGCCCGACGCGCTGCGCCGCCTCGATGCCGCGCAACACCGCGGCGACCGGGAAGTCCACGTCGTTCATGCGGCGGAACACGGCGTCGTCGAGCGCATCCAGGCTCACGGTCACGCGCCGCAGGCCGGCGTCCTTCAGCGCCTGGGCCTTGCGCTCGAGCAGCGAGCCGTTGGTGGTCAGCGTCAGGTCCAGCGGCTCGCCGTCGACGGTGCGCAGCGCGGCCAGCATCTCGATCAGCCGCTCCAGGTGGCGGCGCAGCAGGGGCTCGCCGCCGGTCAGGCGGATCTTGCGCACGCCGTGGGCGACGAAGATGCGCGCGACCCGGGTCAGCTCCTCGAAGGTCAGCAGCGAGCTCTGCGGCAGGAAGGCGTAGTCCTTGCCGAACACGTCCTTCGGCATGCAGTAGCTGCAGCGGAAGTTGCACCGGTCGGTCACCGAGATGCGCAGGTCGCGCAGCGGCCGGTGCAGGCGGTCGAGGAGCCGGCCGTCGGGCGCGGCCGCCGTGGACGGCACGACCGGCACGCTGGCGGCGTACCGATGATCCGCAAGGGGGATGACTTTTCCGGTCATTCCCCCATTTTGCCCCGAGCGGCGCAGGAATGACCGCCGCCCCGCGTGCAAATGCGGCAGCGATCAGGGTTGATGCAGGTCCAGCGCGGTCCACTCGGCCGCCGGGGGCGCCGGTTCGGCCAGCGCGGCGGGGCGGCGCGCGCCGGTGAAGCGCTTGCGCCAGTAGGCGACCCGCATGTCCTCGATGCGGATTTCGGCGCCGGCGCGCGGGGAATGGATGAACTTGCCGTCGCCGACGTAGATCCCGACGTGGGAGAAGGTGCGCCGCAGGGTGTTGAAGAACACCAGGTCCCCGGGTTTCAGTTCGTCACGCCGGACCTGCAGCAGCCCCGGCGCGCGGGCCTGCTCGTCGGCGCGGCGCGGCAGCACCAGTCCGAGGCTCTGCTCGAAGATATGGCGCGTGAAGCCGCTGCAGTCGAAGCCTTCCTCGGCGGTGTTGCCGCCGCGGCGGTAGGGCACGCCGAGGAAGTTCATCGCTGTCATGACCAGCTCGGAGGCCTTGTGCCGGACCTGGGACATCAGCCCCTGGTCGGACGCGGGGGGCGGCGCCGTGGCGTCCGCCGTGGCTTCGGCCGGGATCAGGCCGCGTTCCTGGAGCAGCTGGGTGACCGGGTCGGCCGCCACGTCCGGCGTCGCGCAAGCCGGCGCCGCCAGCGAGGCCAGCAGGCACAGGAACAGCCGGAAGGTGGGGAAGGCGGCGCGCGGCGGCATGGGGGCGAACCTTACTCCGGCGACCGCCAGCCGTCAACCCGAAAAGTCCTGCTGTATCAACAGCTTAGGAGACTTTTTTAGACGCCGTCTACGCATCGGGGGAGGGTTGCCCCGGCTTGGAGCCGGCCGGGCGGCGGCGCACCATCCGAAGCACGGACCGGAAGGCATTCCCGCGGGCGGCCGTGCATCGTCAGGGTCGCGTCAGTTCTCCGGCCTCCAATGTCCGGGCACTCTTGTATAAGACATAAGAGTTGCGCCCCGTACACCAGAGGAGACGACAGGCATGCGCTACGAGGATTTCCACCGCCGCTCGATCACCGACCGCGACGGGTTCTGGGGTGAACAGGCCCGGCTCATCGACTGGGAGACCCCGCCGCAGACCATCTGCGACTACAGCAACCCGCCGTTTGCCCGGTGGTTCGTGGGCGGGCGCACCAACCTGTGCCACAACGCGGTGGACCGCCACCTGCGCGACCGTGCCGACCAGAACGCGCTGATCTACGTTTCCACCGAGACCGACCAGGAGCAGGCCTACAGCTTCCGCGAGCTGCACGCCGAGGTGATGCGCATGGCGGCCATCCTGCAGTCGCTGGGCGTCAGGCAGAGCGACCGGGTGCTGATCTACATGCCGATGGTGCCGCAGGCGGTGTTCGCGATGCTGGCCTGCGCGCGCATCGGCGCGATCCACTCGGTGGTGTTCGGCGGCTTCGCCAGCGTGAGCCTGGCCAGCCGCATCGACGACGCGCGGCCCACCGTCATCGTCAGCGCCGACGCCGGCAGCCGCGGCGGCAAGGTGGTGGCCTACAAGCCCTTGCTGGACGAGGCCATCCGGCTGGCACAGCACAAGCCGTCGAAGGTGCTGCTGGTCGACCGGGGCCTGGCGCCGATGGAGCGGGTCGAGGGGCGCGACGTCGACTATGCCGCGCTGCGCGAGCAGCACCTCGACGCCCAGGTGCAGTGCACCTGGGTGGAGGCCACCCACCCGAGCTACACCCTGTACACCAGCGGCACGACGGGGCGGCCCAAGGGCGTGCAGCGCGACACCGGCGGCTACGCCGTCGCGCTGGCCGCCAGCATGCGCCACATCTTCTGCGGCAACGCGGGCGAGACCTATTTCTCCACCAGCGACATCGGCTGGGTGGTCGGGCACAGCTACATCGTCTACGGCCCGCTGATCGCCGGCATGGCGACCATCCTCTATGAAGGCCTGCCGATCCGGCCCGACGCCGGCATCTGGTGGCGGCTGGTCGAGAAGTACAAGGTCACGGTGATGTTCAGCGCCCCGACTGCGGTGCGGGTGCTGAAGAAGCAGGACCCGGCCTGGCTGACGAAGTACGACCTGTCCTCGCTGCGCGCGCTGTTCCTGGCCGGCGAGCCGCTGGACGAGCCGACCGCGCGCTGGATCGCCGACGCGCTGGGCCGCCCGGTGATCGACAACTACTGGCAGACCGAGACCGGCTGGCCCATCCTGACGATCGCCAACGGGGTGGAGCCGCGCCCGAGCCGCTTCGGCTCGCCGGGGGTGCCGATGTACGGCTACGACGTCAAGCTGCTGCACGAGGTGACCGGCGAGGAGCTGACCGGCCCGAACCAGAAGGGCGTGGTCGCGATCGAGGGCCCGTTGCCTCCCGGTTGCATGCAGACCGTCTGGGGTGACGACGCACGCTTCGTCAGCACCTACTGGAGCAGCTTCCCCGGGCGCATGGCGTACAGCACCTTCGACTGGGGCATCCGCGACGCCGACGGCTACTACTTCATCCTGGGCCGCACCGACGACGTCATCAACGTCGCCGGCCACCGCTTGGGCACGCGCGAGATCGAGGAATGCATCTCCAGCCACCCGGCGGTGGCCGAGGTGGCGGTGGTCGGCGTGGCCGATTCGCTCAAGGGCCAGGTCGCGATGGCGTTCGCCGTGCCCAAGGATGCGGGCGCGGTGGAGACGCCGCAGCAGCAGCTGCAGCTCGAGGGCGACATCATGAAGCTGGTGGACCAGAAGCTGGGCGCCGTGGCCCGGCCGGCGCGGGTGCGCTTCGTCACCGTGCTGCCCAAGACCCGCTCGGGCAAGCTGCTGCGCCGCGCGATCCAGGCGGTGTGCGAGCACCGCGATCCCGGCGACCTGACCACCATCGAGGACCCCACCGCGCTGGAGCAGATCAAGGCGCTGGTCGCCTCGGCCTAGCGTTCCCCCGGGGCGGGCGCGCGGCGGGCAGGGGGCTCCGCGCCGGCCTGGCAAGCTGTCGGTTCTGACGGGCTTGCCCCGCTCAAGATCTCCCGCATGATGCCGATCTTCCGGAAGGCCGGTCGCATGTCGCGACCGGCCGGGTACGGATGAACGACGGCAGTACTTCCCCCTACGTGACAGTGCAGGATCTCCGGATCGGGATGCATGTGCATCTCGACCTGGGGTGGCTGGACCATCCCTTCGCGCTGAACAGCTTCCGCATCGG
Organism: Caldimonas thermodepolymerans; assembly: GCF_015476235.1. Taxonomy (NCBI): domain Bacteria; kingdom Pseudomonadati; phylum Pseudomonadota; class Betaproteobacteria; order Burkholderiales; family Sphaerotilaceae; genus Caldimonas; species Caldimonas thermodepolymerans. The sequence goes on along the minus strand of NZ_CP064338.1, from coordinate 2,149,662 downwards.
TTCTCAGGCCCAGATCGACACGCTGCGCAGCCTGGGGGTGGAGCGCGTCCGCTGGGATCCGCTGCGCAGCGATCCGGCGGTGCTGTCCGCGTGGCGCGCCGCCCGGCGGCCGGCGTCCGGTCCGGCCGGGGGCGAGGCCGCGGAGGAGGCCGAGGCGCGCCGGCAGCGCCGCGAGCTGCTGGCCGCGCAGGCCGCGAGCCTGGCGCGCTGCGAGCGCTACTACGCCCAGGCCACCCGCACCTTCCGGCAGGCCCTCGACCAGGTGCACGCGCGGCCGGACGAGGCCCGCGAGGCCTCGCAGGCGCTGATCCGCGGCTTCCTCGACGCGATGGAGGGCACGCACGACAACTGCATCCGGCTGCTCAGCGAAGGCGCGGGGGATCGTGCCGGCTGCCACAGCGTCAACGTCACGGTGATCTCGCTGCTGCTGGGGCGCGCGATCCGGCTGCCGGATGCCGAGCTGCTCGAGCTGGGGGTGGGGGCGCTGCTGCACGACATCGGCAAGATCGACCTGCCCGACCGGGTGCGCGTCAAGGACGAGCACTTCACGCTGGCCGAGTTCCAGTACTACCAGGAGCACCTCGCGCGCGGCGTGGAGCTGGCGCGCCGGATGCAACTCGGTCCCGGCGCGATGCTGGTGATCGGCCAGCACCACGAACACGCGGACGGCAGCGGCTTTCCGCAGCGCCTGCCCGGCGAGCGCATCCATCGCCTGGCGCGCATCGTCGCGATGGTCAACCGCTACGACAACCTCTGCAACCCGCTCAACCCGCTCAAGGCCCTGACGCCGCACGAGGCGCTGTCGCTGATGTTCGCCCAGATGAAGTCGCGCTTCGACGAGGCGCTGCTCAACAGCTTCATCCGTCTGATGGGCGTCTACCCGCCGGGCTCGGTGGTGCAGCTGACCGACGACCGCCATGCGATGGTGGTGTCGGTCAACGCGGCGCGGCCGCTCAAGCCACGCGTCCTCGTGCACGACGTGCGCGTGCCGCGCGAGGAAGCGCTGGTGCTCGACCTCGAGCAGGAGCCGGCACTGGGCATCCGGCGCAGCTTCAAGCCGCAGCAGCTGCCCAAGGCCGCGCTGGACTACCTCTCGCCGCGGCCGCGCATGTGCTACTTCTTCGAGCGCGCCCGCGACGTCGAGGGCGGGCAAGGGAAGGGGCTGCTCGCATGACGCCCGTGCACCTGCAACCGCTGCTGGACGGCATGCTGGAGGCGGTCTGGCTGGTCGATCCGATCGACCTGCGCGTGGTCGCCGCCAACCCCGCCGCCGAGGCGCTGCTGGGGGTGCCGTCCGGTGCCCTGTGCGGGCGGTCCGCGGTGGAGCTGATCGACACGCCCGAGGACCAGGCGTTCTGGGAAGACGCCGCCGCGGGCCTGTGCGACCGCATCCTGTCCGAGACGCTGGTGCGGCGCGCCGACGGTCGCACCGTGCCGGTCGAGCGGCGCATCTGCCGCGTGCGCATCCCGCCGGCGTGGTCGGCCTACATGGTGGCGCTGCGCGACCGCAGCGAGCAGCAGGAGGCGCAGGACGCGCTGGAGAAGCTCGTCGCCGAGCTGCGCGCCACGCTGGAATCCACCGCCGACGGCATCCTGGCGGTGGACCTGCACGGCGCGATCCGCGGCTACAACCAGCGCTTCGCGGAACTCTGGGGCCTGCCGCGCAGCCTGCTGACGCGGCGCGACGACGACGCGGTGTACGCCTGGATGTCGCACAGCGTGATCGACGGCCCGGCCTACGAGCAGCGCCTGCAGGTGATCGCGCGCGAGCCGCTGATGGAGGCGACCGACACGCTGGTGCTGCGCTCGGGCAAGGTGCTGGAGCGCAACACGCTGCCGCAATACAGCCGCGGCAAGCCGATCGGGCGCGTGTACTCGTTCCGCGACATCACGCAGCGGCTGGCCGACGAGTCGCGCCTGCAGCTGGCGGCCAAGGTGTTCGAGGCCAGCCTGGACGCCATCATCGTCACCGATGCTTCGGGCCGCGTGGTCGCCGCCAACCCCAGCTGCGAGCGCCTGACCGGCTGTTCGCGGCAGGCCCTGGTGGGCCGCTCCCTGCGCGAGCTGCTGACCGACGGTGACGGCGGCGACACGATCGCGCGCGTGCGCGAGCGGCTCGATGTCCACGGGCACTGGGAGGGCGAGCTGCACCACTTCCGCCAGCAGGGCGAGGGCGGCCCGTGCCACGTCGCGCTGGTGCGGCTGCCCGACGAGGCCGGACGGACGCTGCACTACATCGCCTTCGTCAAGGACCTGGCCGACAAGCTCGCCGCCAAGCAGCGCATCGAGGAGCTGGCGTACACCGACGCGCTGACCGGGTTGCCCAACCGCCAGGTGCTGTCCGAACGCACCGAGTTCGCGCTCGCGCTGGCACGGCGCGACAACCAGCCGTTCGCGGTGCTGTCGGTCGACCTGGACCGCTTCAAGCACATCAACGATTCGCTCGGCCACCCGTTCGGCGACCGGGTGCTGGTCGAGGTGGCGCACCGCATCCGCTCCTGCGTGCGCGAGGTCGACACCGTCGCGCGCCTGGGCGGCGACGAGTTCGTCCTGCTGATCCACCAGGCCGACGCGCGCGGGGCGGAGCTGGCCGCGCGCCGGGTGCTCGCTGCGCTGAACGAGCCGCTGGTGCTGGACGACATGAGCTTCACCGTCACCTGCAGCATCGGCATCGCGCTGCACCCGAACGACGGTGCCACGCTCGAAGACCTGATCAAGAACGCCGATGCCGCGATGTACCGCGTCAAGGAGCGCGGCCGCGCCGGCTTCCGCTTCTACCAGCCGCAGATGAACGTGGACCTGCTGTCGCGCATGAAGATCGACCAGGCCATGCGCCAGGCGCTCGCGCGCGGCGGCTTCCGGCTGCACTACCAGCCCCAGGTCGACATCCGCACCGGGGCCATCGTCGGCGCCGAGGCGCTGGTGCGCTGGCACGACGAGGAGCTGGGCGAGCTGTCGCCGGCGCGCTTCATCCAGGTGGCCGAGGAAAGCGGCTTCATCGTGCCGCTGGGCGAATGGGTGCTGACCGAGGCAGTGCGCCAGGCGGCGCAGTGGCACCGGCGCGGCCTGGACCTGGTGGTGGCGGTCAACGTCTCGGCGGTGCAGTTCCAGCGCAGCAACTTCGTCGAGCGGGTCGCGGCGATCATCGCGGCCGCCGGCCTGCCGGCGCGCAACCTGGAGCTGGAACTGACCGAGTCCATCCTGATCCAGGATGCCGACGAGGCCCTGCTGCGCCTGAACGCGCTTGCCGCGCTGGGGGTGCGCCTGGCGATCGACGACTTCGGCACCGGCTACTCGAGCCTCGGCTACCTGAAGCGCTTTCCGCTGCGCAAGCTCAAGATCGACCGTTCCTTCATCCAGGGCCTGCCGGCCGACGAGAGCGATGCCGGCATCGTGCGCTCGATCGTCTACCTGGCGCGGGCGCTGCGCCTGTCGCTGATCGCCGAAGGGGTCGAGACCGAGGCGCAGCGGCAGTTCCTGCTGCAGGCCGGCTGCGACGAGTTCCAGGGCTTCCTGTTCTCGCCTGCGGTCGAAAGCGCGGCCTTCGACGCGCTGCTCGAGCGCGAGGCGCTGCCTGCCGGCGCCGCGGACGACTTGGCGCTGCCCGGCTGAAGCGGGCCTTGCCGCCTCCCTGCGTGGAGACCCTTTGCGGTCGTGGGCCTCGCGGCGCGGCGCGGGCAGGGCAGGGACACCTGGCGGACAATAGCGCCCTGCCGTGGCCGGTTGTCGGTGTGGCGGCATGGTGCCGCCCTCACGGGTTTCGCATGGATGTCGGAGGTGGATCGCGATGGGTAACCGCAGGCAGTTTCTGCACACGAGCGCCAGCATGGCGGTTCTGGGCCTGGCCGCGTCGGCCGGGCTGCTGCCTGCGGCCGCCCAGGCGGCCTGGAACAAGAGTGCGTTCGATGCCAAGGGGCTGGCCGAGGTGGTGAAGGCGTTGGGCGGCGCCGCGCCGGTCGAAAGCCCGGACGTGCGGCTGCATGCGCCGGAGATCGCCGAGAACGGCAACGTGGTGCGCGTGGGCGTGTCCACCACCCTGCCGGGCGCCACGCGCCTGGCCCTGCTGGTCGACAAGAACCCCAATACGCTGGCGGCGCTGTTCGACATCCCCGCCGGCACCGAACCCAACGTCGCCTTCAACATCAAGATGAGCCAGACGTCCACCGTCTACGCCCTGGTCCAGGCCGGCGACCGGTTCTATTTCGCGGCCCGGGAAGTCACGGTGACCCTGGGCGGCTGCGGCGCTTGACGGCCACCCGACGGCAGACGAGGAGTATCGAGATGGCAGATCCCATGCGCATCCGCACCCAGGTGCAGGGTGACAAGGTGACGGTGCGTGTGCTGATGGCGCACGAGATGGAAAGCGGCCAGCGCAAGGATGCGTCGGGCCAGGTCATCCCTGCCTGGTTCATCCAGGAGGTGACGGCGCGTCACAACGACCGGGTCGTGCTGACCGCCCAATGGGGCCCGGCCGTGTCCAAGAACCCCTACCTGCAGTTCAGCTTCGCCGGCGGCAAGGCCGGCGACAAGCTCTCCATCAGCTGGACCGACAACAGGGGCGACCAGCGCACCGACGAGGTCACCATCGCCTGACCCGGCGCCCGGCGAGACCCGCCGCCGTGCGGGGAGATGCCGGCCGGCGCCGGTTTGCCCTAGAGTGGGGCCCATGCGCTTCGTTTCCCTGTTGCTTGCTTCTTCTTGTGCGGTGTTCGCGGCCGGCTGCACCGGTGCGCGGGTCGGGGTGGCCGTGCCCGTGGGCATCGGCGGCGTGGGGGTGTCGGTCGGCTCCGACGGCACCATCGGCGGCTCGGTCGGCGTCGGCCGCGGCGGGGTGGGCGTCGGCGTGGGTGGCACGATGTCGTTGCCCAGACGCGACAGGTCGCAGGACGCGCCGGCCACTCCGGTTTCATCCCCTGCGAATCCCTGATTCCTGTTCCGCTTTCAAACCCCTTTGCTCCACGGGAAGACCATGGCTGCGTGACAGCGTATGCACAACTCGCATGACGCCATGATTCCATCGGTGATAGAGTCGCATCCCTGACTCAGGTCCTTCCCGTCCCCTTTACTGGTTTCTGCCCTGAACCCAGAAGTAAAGGCGGGTCGCAATCCGCCAACCGGTCAAGCCGTGTCGCGGAAGGTTGTTCAACCAGCCACAGTCCTGGAAACCAGGATGAAAGGTGAGCGAAATGATGGAGCAATACAGGGCGACTTCGTACCTGTTCGGGGGTAATGCCCCCTATGTCGAGGAGTTGTACGAGGCTTATCTCGACAACCCCGGTTCGGTGCCGGAAAACTGGCGAGCCTATTTCGATGCGTTGCAGCACGTGCCTGCCGTCGACGGCTCCGAAGCCCGTGACGTGCCCCACGCGCCGGTGATCGAATCCTTCGCGCAGCGTGCCAAGTCCAACGCCTTTGCGGTCAAGACCAGCAGCGCCGACCTGGCCGTCGCCCGAAAGCAGGTCCACGTCCAGTCGCTGATTGCCGCCTATCGTTTCCTCGGTGCCCGTTGGGCCGACCTCGATCCCCTCAAGCGTCAGGAACGTCCCCGCATCCCCGAGCTGGAGCCGGCGTTCTACGACCTCACTGAAAGTGACATGGACATCACTTTCAGTGCCACGAACACCTATTTCACCAAGGCCGAGCAGATGACCCTGCGCGAGATCGTGCAGGCCTTGCGTGACACCTACTGCGGTTCGATCGGTGCGGAATTCATGCACATCACCGATCCGACCGAAAAGCGCTGGTGGCAGGAAAAGCTCGAAAGCACCCGCGCCAAACCCACCTTCACCGCCGAGAAGAAGCGCCACATCCTGGAGCGCCTGACCGCGGCCGAAGGCCTGGAGCGCTTCCTGCACACCAAGTACGTCGGCCAGAAGCGGTTCTCGCTGGAAGGCGGCGAGAGCTTCATTGCCGCGATGGATGAGGTCATCCAGCACGGCGGCAGCAAGGGCGTGCAGGAAATCGTGATCGGCATGGCCCACCGCGGCCGCCTGAACGTGCTGGTCAACACCCTGGGCAAGATGCCCAAGGACCTGTTCGCCGAGTTCGAGCACACCGCCCCCGAGGACCTGCCCGCCGGCGACGTGAAGTACCACCAGGGCTTCTCGAGCGACGTCTCGAGCCCCGGCGGCCCGGTGCACCTGAGCCTGGCGTTCAACCCCTCGCACCTGGAGATCGTCAACCCGGTGGTCGAAGGCTCGGTCAAGGCCCGCCTGGACCGCCGCGGCGACAAGAAGGGCGACCAGGTGCTGCCCGTGCTGGTGCACGGCGACGCCGCCTTCGCCGGGCAGGGCGTCGTGATGGAGACGCTGGCGCTGGCGCAGACCCGCGGCTACTACACCGGCGGCACCCTGCACATCGTCATCAACAACCAGATCGGCTTCACGACCAGCGACCCGCGCGACGCGCGCTCGACGCTGTACTGCACCGACGTCGTCAAGATGATCGAGGCGCCGGTGCTGCACGTCAACGGCGACGACCCCGAAGCCGTGGTGTTCGCCACGCAGCTGGCGCTGGACTACCGCCAGGAGTTCAAGAAGGACGTCGTCGTCGACATCGTCTGCTTCCGCAAGCTGGGCCACAACGAGCAGGACACCCCTGCGCTGACCCAGCCGCTGATGTACAAGAAGATCGCCAAGCACCCCGGCACGCGCAAGCTGTACGCCGACAAGCTGGTGGCGCAGGGCGTGATCGAGGCGCAGGAGCCGGACGAGATGGTCAAGGCCTACCGCGCCGCGATGGACGCCGGCCGTCATACGGTCGACCCGGTCCTGACCAACTACAAGAGCAAGTACGCCGTCGACTGGGCACCGTTCCTCGGCAAGAAGTGGACCGACAGCGCCGACACCGCGCTGCCGCTGGCGGAGATCAAGCGCCTGGCCGAGCGCATCACGACCATCCCCAGCAACTTCAAGCTGCATCCGCTGGTCGAGAAGGTCATCGCCGACCGCGCCGCCATGGGCCGTGGCGAGATCAACGTCGACTGGGGCATGGGCGAGCACTTGGCCTTCGCGTCGCTGGTGGCCAGCGGCTACCCGGTGCGCCTGTCCGGCGAGGACTGCGGCCGCGGCACCTTCACCCACCGCCATGCGGTCCTGCACGACCAGAACCGCGAGAAGTGGGACGAAGGCACCTACATCCCGCTGCAGAACGTGGCCGAGAACCAGGCCCCGTTCACCGTCATCGACTCCATCCTGTCGGAAGAAGCGGTGCTGGGCTTCGAGTACGGCTACGCCTCGGCCGACCCGAACACCCTGGTGATCTGGGAAGCCCAGTTCGGCGACTTCGCGAACTGCGCCCAGGTGGTGATCGACCAGTTCATCGCCTCCGGCGAGGTCAAGTGGGGCCGCGCCAACGGCCTGGTGCTGATGCTGCCGCACGGCTATGAAGGCCAGGGCCCCGAGCACTCGTCGGCGCGCCTGGAGCGCTTCATGCAGCTGGCTGCGGACAACAACATGCAGATCTGCCAGCCGACCACGGCCAGCCAGATCTTCCATGTGCTGCGGCGCCAGATGGTGCGCATGTTCCGCAAGCCGCTGGTGCTGATGACGCCCAAGTCGCTGCTGCGCAACAAGGACGCCACCTCGCCGCTGTCCGAGTTCACCAAGGGCGAGTTCCGCACCGTCATCGGCGAGACCCATGCCGAGATCGACGCTGCCAAGGTCAAGCGCGTGATCATCTGCTCGGGCAAGGTCTACTACGACCTCGTCAAGAAGCGCGAGGAGAAGAAGGCCGGCGACGTCGCGATCATCCGGGTCGAGCAGCTCTATCCGTTCCCGCACAAGGCGTTCGGTGCCGAGCTGAAGAAGTACCCCAACGCGACCGAGCTGGTGTGGTGCCAGGACGAACCGCAGAATCAGGGCGCCTGGTTCTTCGTGCAGCACTACATCCACGAGAACATGACCGAAGGCCAGCGCCTCGGCTACGCCGGCCGTCCGGCGTCGGCCTCTCCGGCCGTCGGTTACGCGCACCTGCACCAGGAGCAGCAGAAGGCGCTGCTGGAGCAGGCGTTCGCCAAGCTCAAAGGCTTCATCCTCACCAAGTAATTTGACGTCACCCGGCGGTCATCGCGGGCGCTGCGCGCCGCGATGACCGTGCGCATACCGCCGGCTGCGGCCGGCATCCTGCGCGGCGCAGATCATCGAAAGACAAGACATGGCAATCGTAGAAGTCAAGGTTCCGCAGCTTTCCGAATCGGTGGCCGAGGCCACGCTGCTGCAATGGAAGAAGAAGGCCGGTGAAGCCGTCTCGGCCGACGAGATCCTGATCGAGATCGAGACCGACAAGGTGGTGCTGGAAGTGCCGGCGCCTTCGGCCGGCGTGCTCACCGAGATCGTCGTCGACGACGGCGGCACGGTGACCTCCGACCAGGTCATCGCCAAGATCGACACCGAAGCCACCGCCGGTGCTGCGGCCCCGGCCCCGGCGCCGGCCCCCGCGGCTGCCGCGCCCGCCCCGGCGCCGGCCGCCGCTGCGGCTCCGGCCAGTGCCTCCAAGGCCGGCGTGGCCATGCCCGCGGCCGCCAAGCTGCTGGCCGACAACAACCTGTCCGCCTCGCAGGTGAGCGGCACCGGCAAGGACGGCCGCATCACCAAGGGCGACGTGCTGGGCGCCATCGCCGCCGGCACCAAGCCCGCCGCCGCGCCGGCGCCGGCCGCGGCCAAGCCGCTGCCGCCGGTGGCCGCGCCGCTGACGCAGAACCTGGGCGACCGCCCCGAGCAGCGCGTGCCGATGAGCCGCCTGCGCGCGCGCATCGCCGAGCGCCTGCTGCAGTCGCAGGCCACCAACGCCATCCTGACCACCTTCAACGAGGTCAACATGGCGCCGGTGATGGAGCTGCGCAAGAAGTACCAGGAGAAGTTCGAGAAGGAACACGGCGTGCGCCTGGGCTTCATGAGCTTCTTCGTCAAGGCCGCGGTCCACGCGCTGAAGAAGTTCCCGATCCTGAACGCCTCGGTCGACGGCACCGACATCATCTACCACGGCTACTTCGACATCGGCATCGCGGTCGGTTCGCCGCGTGGCCTGGTGGTGCCGATCCTGCGCAACGCCGACCAGATGACCTTCGCCGAGATCGAGAAGAAGATCGCCGAGTTCGGCCAGAAGGCCAAGGACGGCAAGCTGAGCCTGGACGAGCTGTCCGGCGGCACGTTCTCGATCTCCAACGGCGGCGTGTTCGGCTCGATGCTGTCCACCCCGATCATCAACCCGCCGCAGTCGGCCATCCTGGGCATCCACGCCACCAAGGACCGCCCGGTGGTCGAGAACGGCCAGATCGTGATCCGTCCGATCAACTACCTGGCCATGTCGTATGACCACCGCATCATCGACGGCCGCGAGGCCGTGCTGGGCCTGGTCGCGATGAAGGAGGCGCTGGAAGATCCGTCGCGCCTGCTGTTCGACATCTGAGCCGGGGACCCCACACGATGAGCAACAAGCAATTCGACGTCGTCGTCATCGGCGGCGGCCCGGGCGGCTACATCGCCGCCATCCGTGCGGCGCAGCTGGGCTTCAACACGGCCTGCATCGACGAGTGGAAGAACGCCAAGGGCGGTCCCGCCCCGGGCGGCACCTGCACCAACGTCGGCTGCATCCCGTCCAAGGCGCTGCTGCAGTCGTCCGAGCACTACGAGCAGGCCGGCCATCACTTTGCCGAGCACGGCATCTCGCTGTCCAACCTGTCGATGGACGTGGCGAAGATGCTGGCCCGCAAGGATGCGGTCGTGAAGCAGAACAACGAAGGCATCCTGTACCTGTTCAAGAAGAACAAGGTGACCTTCTTCCACGGCCGCGGCTCGTTCGTGAAGGCCGGCGGCATCGGCTACGAGCTCAAGGTGTCCGGCGCGAACGAGGAGGTCATCGAGGCCAGGCACGTGATCGTCGCCACCGGCTCCAACGCCCGCGCGCTGCCGGGCGTGCCGTTCGACGAGCAGAACGTCCTGTCCAACGACGGTGCGCTGCGCATCCCCGAGGTGCCGAAGAAGCTGGGCGTGATCGGCTCCGGCGTCATCGGCCTGGAGATGGGCTCGGTGTGGCGCCGCCTGGGCGCCGACGTGACCATCCTCGAGGCACTGCCGACCTTCCTGGGCGCTGCCGACGAGCAGGTCGCCAAGGAGGCGCTCAAGGTCTTCACCAAGCAGGGCCTGAAGATTCAGCTGGGCGTGAAGGTCAACGAGGTCAAGAACGGCGCCAAGGGCGTGACCGTCAGCTACACCGACGCCAAGGGCGAGGCCCAGACGCTGGAGGTCGACAAGCTGATCGTCTCGATCGGCCGCGTGCCCAACACCAACGGCCTGAACCCGGAAGCCGTGGGCCTGAAGCTCGACGAGCGCGGCGCCATCGTGGTCGACGACCAGTGCCGCACCAACCTGCCCAACGTCTGGGCGGTGGGTGACGTGGTGCGCGGCCCGATGCTGGCGCACAAGGCCGAGGAAGAGGGCGTGGCGGTGGCCGAGCGCATCGCCGGCCAGCACGGTCACGTGAACTTCGACACCATCCCGTGGGTGATCTACACCAGCCCCGAGATCGCCTGGGTCGGCAAGACCGAGCAGCAGCTCAAGGCCGAAGGCCGCGCCTACAAGGCCGGCAGCTTCCCGTTCATGGCCAACGGCCGCGCCCGTGCGCTCGGCGACACCACCGGCTTCGTCAAGTTCCTGGCCGATGCCAAGACCGACGAGATCCTCGGCGTGCACATCATCGGGCCGTACGCGTCCGAGCTGATCGCCGAGAGCGTGGTGGCGATGGAGTTCAAGGCCAGCGCCGAGGACATCGCCCGCATCTGCCACGCGCACCCGTCGCTCAGCGAGGCCACCAAGGAGGCGGCGCTGGCGGTGGACAAGCGCACGCTGAACTTCTGAGCCGCGCAGACGGCCAGACGGACCGCCGGGGCGACTTCACCGTCGCCCCTTTTTTTGCTGACACGGTGAGGGGATGGTGAGCGTCACTGAGCTGTACCAACGGACGCTGAAGGAACGCGGCTACCAGAGCGACCCCGCGCAGCTGCGCGGGGTGGCGGCCCTGCAGCGCTGCTACGACGAGTGGCTGGACTACAAGGCGCGCCGCTCGAATCCGATCACCAAGCTGCTGCGGCATCCGCCGCTGCCGCGCGGCGTCTACATGTACGGCGGGGTGGGGCGCGGCAAGAGCTTCCTGATGGACTGCTTCTTCAACGCCGTGCCGCTGCAGCGCAAGACGCGGCTGCACTTCCACGAGTTCATGCGCGAGGTGCACCGCGAGCTGGCCGACCTCAAGGGGACGGTCAACCCGCTGGACGAGCTGGGCAAGCGCATCGCGCGCCGCCACCGGCTGATCTGCTTCGACGAGTTCCACGTCGCCGACGTCACCGACGCGATGATCCTGCACCGCCTGCTCAAGGCGCTGTTCGACCATCGCGTCAGCATCGTCACCACGTCCAACTTCCATCCGGACGACCTGTACCCGAACGGCCTGCACCGCGACCGCATCCTGCCGGCGATCGAGCTGCTCAAGGACAAGCTCGAGGTCATCAACGTCGACAACGGCACCGACTACCGGCGCCGCACGCTGGAGCACGTGCAGCTGTACCACACGCCGCTGGGTCCCGAGGCCGACGCAGCGATGGCGCGCGCCTTCGACCAGCTGGCCGAGGTGCGCGACGAGGACAACGTGCTGCACATCGAGCACCGCGAGATCCGCGCACGCCGGCGCGCCGGCGGGGTGGTGTGGTTCGATTTCCAGACCCTGTGCGGCAGCCCGCGTTCGCAGAACGACTACCTGGAGCTGGCGGCGCAGTTCCACACGCTGCTGCTGTCCAACGTGCCGCAGATGCCGCCCAAGCTGGCGTCCGAGGCGCGCCGCTTCACCTGGCTGGTCGACGTGCTGTACGACCGTCGCGTGAAGCTCATCATGTCGGCGGCGGTGCCGCCCGAGCAGCTCTACGCCGAAGGGCCGCTGGCGCACGAGTTCCCGCGCACGGTCTCGCGCCTGCACGAGATGCAGTCGAAGGAATTCCTGTCGGAGGCCAGGCGCGACGTCGACACGCGCCTGACCTGAGCGGCGCGCGCCGCCTCAGCTGCTCAGCAGCTCGACGCGCACGATCGCCAGCGACAGGTTGTCGCCGCTGCCGCGGGCACGCTGGCGTGCCTTGGTGACCAGCATCTCGCTGGCATCGCGCGGCGGCAGCGTGTTGACGATGGCGCCCAGCTCGCGCGGGCTGAAGTAGTGCCACAACCCGTCGGTGCACGCCATCACGGTGTCGCCGATCTCCAGCCGGTCGATGTGCGCCAGCGTCAGGGGCGGGTCCTGGAAGGTGCCCAGGCAGCCGGTCAGGAGGTTGGACTGCGGGTGGACGTTGGCCTCGTCCTCGGTGATCTGGCCCTCGTCGACCAGGCGCTGCACGTAGGAGTGGTCCTTGGTGCGGCTGACCATCTCCGGGCCGCGGAAGTGGTACACGCGGGAATCGCCGGCATGGATGATGTGGCATTCCCGGTTGGGGTTGATCAGGAAGGCGGCCACCGTGCTGTGAGGCTCTTCCTCGGCAGTGATGGCGGTCAGCTTGATCATCAGGTGCGATTCCAGCACCAGCTGCTTGAGCGTCTCGGTCGGGTCGTCGACCGCCGGGGAGTAGCGGTCGAACAGCTGGCGGGCGGTGAGGATGACCTGGTCGGAGGCCTTGCGTCCGCCGCTCTTGCCGCCCATGCCGTCGGCGACCACCGCCATCAGGCAGCCGGAGACCCGGGGGTGCGCCAGCACCTCCACCTGGTCTTGCTGGTACATGCGATCGCCGCGGTGGATGGCGGTCGCTGCCGCGAGGCGGTAGCCTTTGGATGCCTTGGTGGGTGAGCTCATGGTCAGCAGATGAAAACTGACCAAAACTATAATGCACCGCACCCGATTCCCGCCCCCACGGATTCCCGCCTGGGTCCGCGCGGACCGGCCTTCCGACCGGCATGCCATGGACGACAACCTGCACTCCCCGCAGCGACGGCTGATCGAGCTGCGCATGGAGCATGCCGATCTGGACAGCCTGATCGACCGGGCCGAAGTCCATCGCCCCCTGGACGAACTCGCGTTGCGCCGCCTGAAGAAACGGCGCCTGCTGCTGCGCGACCAGATCGCGCGACTGGAGGCCCTGCTGGAACCCCAAGAGCCGGCATGACGGACCGGCACCCCGACGACGGCCCGCTGGTGCAGGCGGTGCTCGATGCCTTTTCGGCCGATGGCGCCCTGGCCCAGGCCGACCCGCACTACCGCGAGCGCGCCGCGCAGACCGAGCTGGCCTGCGCGATCGCCCGCGCGGTGGAAGCACGCCGCCCCATCGTCGCCGAGGCCGGCACCGGCGTCGGCAAGACCTACGCCTACCTGGTGCCCGCACTGCTGGCCGACGGGCGCGTGCTGGTCAGCACCGCGACCAAGAGCCTGCAGGACCAGCTGTTCCTGCGCGACCTGCCGCACGTGCGCGACGCGCTGCAGATGCCGGTGCAGCTGGCGCTGCTCAAGGGCCGCGGCAGCTACCTGTGCCTGCACCGCCTGCAGCAGGCGCGCCAGTCCGCCACGCTGCCCGACCGCTTTGCGGTGCGTGCGCTGGCGCGCATCGAGGAATGGGCCCAGTCCACCCGCAGCGGTGACCTCGCCGAGCTCGAGGGCCTGGACGACCGCTCCCCGGTGATCCCGCTGGTCACGTCCTCGCGCGACAACTGCCTGGGCTCGGACTGCCCGAGCTACCGCAGCTGCCACGTGATGAAGGCGCGGCGCGAGGCGCTCGCGGCCGACGTGGTGGTGGTCAACCATCACCTGTTCTTCGCCGACCTCGCGCTGCGCGAGACCGGCATGGCCGAACTGCTGCCCAGCGTCGACGTGGTGATCTTCGACGAGGCACACCAGCTCACCGAGGCGGGCGTCTCGTTCCTCGGCACCACGCTCGGCACCGCGCAGGTGATCGACTTCGGGCGCGACATGCTGGCCGCCGGGCTGCAGCATGCGCGCGGGCTGCGCTCGTGGTCGGAGCTGGCCGCGGCCTGCGAGAAGGCGGCGCGCGACCTGCGCCTGGCGGCGGCCGGGCCGCTGCGCGACGTGCGCGGCACGCTGAAGCTGCGCTGGCAGGATCGCGCCGGGCGGGCCGAGTTCGTGCAGGCCCTGTGTGCGCTCAACGAGCAGCTGCGCACCGCGGCCGAGGCGCTGGAGGCGGTGGCCGAGGTGGCGCCCGACTTCCCGCGCCTGCAGGAGCGCGCGGCCGAGCTGGCCTCGCGCACCCGGCTGTTCCTGAAGGAGGGCGACCCCGGCGTCGTGCGCTGGATCGACATCAGCGCGCAGCAGGCGCGGCTGGTGGAGTCGCCGCTGGACATCCGCGCCGCGATGCGCGAGCAGCTCGAGGCTTCGCCCAAGGCCTGGATCTTCACCTCCGCCACGCTGGGCGACGACGAGCGGCTGTCCTGGTTCACCGAACCGGCCGGGCTGGACGATGCGCAGACGCTGCGCGTGGGCAGCCCGTTCGACTATCCGGCGCATGCGCGGGTGTACGTGCCGCGCCAGTTCCCCAAGCCCAACGAGAGTGCCCATCCGGGCGCGGTCGCGGCGCTGGCGGCGAAGCTGGCGGCGGCTGCGGGCGGGCGCACCTTCGTGCTGACCACCACCTTGCGCGCGCTGCAGCAGATCGGCGAGGCACTGCGGGAGCGCTTCGAGGCCGAGGGCCTGCCGATCGAGGTGCTGGTGCAGGGCGCGGCACCCAAGCGCCAGCTGATGCAGCGCTTCCTCGAGCGGCACGGCGCGGCGGTGTCGCTGGCCACCTCGGGATGGCCGGGGCCCGCGTCGCTGCCGGCGGCGGGGCAGGGCGCGGTGCTGGTCGGCTCGCAGACCTTCTGGGAAGGCATCGACGTGCCCGGCGAGGCCTTGCAGTGCGTCGTGATCGACAAGCTGCCGTTCCCGCCGCCCAACGACCCGCTGGTGGAGGCGCGCGTCAGGCGGCTCGAGAGCGAGGGCCGCAATGCGTTCAACGAGTATTTCGTCGCCGAGGCCGCGGTGGCGCTGAAGCAGGGCGCCGGGCGGCTGATCCGCACCGAGAGCGACCGCGGCCTGCTGGTGGTGTGCGACCCGCGCATGGCCGTCATGGGCTATGGCCGGCGGCTGCTCGCGGCGCTGCCGCCGATGCGGCGGGTCGCGACGGAAGAGGAGGCGCTGTCGTGGTTGCGCCAGCTGCGCGAGGAGGGCGCCGGCACCTGAGCGCCGGCGTTCAGGACCTCACCAGAGCTGCCACCAGGGCTTGTCCTGTTCCCGGGCCTGCAGGCCCTGCGTGAGGTAGGGGCTGTCCGGGAAGCTGGTCTTGAGCACGCGCTCCGCGTCGTCGCGCAGCTGCTCGAGGCCCAGCCGGTCGTAGCTGCGCGCGAGGATGTACAGCGCTTCCTCGATCGCCGGCGACTCCTGGTAGCCCTGGATCGCGGCCTGCGCGCGGTTCGCGGCGGCGAGGTAGGCGCCACGCCGGAAGTAGTAGCGTGCCACATGCACCTCGTAGGCCGCCAGCGAATTGACGATGTAGTTCATCCGCAGCTTCGCGTCGGGCGCATAGGTCGACGACGGGAACTGCTCGACCAGCTGCTTGAACGACTGGAATGCTTCCTTGGCCGCCTGCTGGTCGCGCTCGGACAGGTCCTGGCGCGACAGGCTGCCGAACAGGCCGAGGTTGTCGTTGAAGTTCACCAGCCCGCGCAGGTACAGCGCATAGTCCAGCGCCGGGCTGCTCGGGTGCAGCTTGATGAAGCGGTCGAGCGTGGCCAGCGCCTGCGCGCGTTCGCCGGTGCGGTAGTAGGCGTAGGCCAGCTCCAGCTGCGCCTGCTGCGACAGCAGGGTGCCGGCCGCGCGCCCTTCGAGGCGTTCGTAGAACTTGATGGCACGCTCGTAGTTGCCGGCCGCGGCCTCGTCCCGGGCCTCTGAATACAATTTCTCGTTCGACATGCCGGCGGTCTCGTCCTTCGGCGTCGACGAACAACCCGCCAGCATGGCCAGCGCGATCGCAGCGCCCCACGCGGACACCGACAAGCGGGACATACGCTTCACCTCACCCGGCACAGCAACCATAAGACACGCATGGGCGGCACCAGCGGCCGCCGTCAAAGAAGGATCGGGAATTCTATATGCTTCCCCCACGACGCCCCGGTGCGCCGCAGGGCCTTGAAACCGAGGCGGACGACGAACCCCAGGAGGTGGAGCGGCGCGCGGCCCAGGTCGGCATCGCCCAGCATGGCCTGCGCCTGGACAAGCTGCTGGTGGACATCGCCGGCGAGTTCTCGCGCAGTCACCTGCAGCGCCTGATCGACGACGGCTGCGTGCAGGTCGACGGGCGCGTCGTGACGGTGGCCAGCCGCAAGGTGCAGGCCGGCCAGCAGGTGGTCGTGGAGCTGCGCCCCACCGCCGAGAGCCAGGCCTTCCGCCCCGAACCGGTCCCGCTGGACATCCGCCACGAGGACGAGCACCTCATCGTGCTGCACAAGCCGGCGGGGCTGGTCGTGCACCCGGCCGCGGGCAACTGGTCCGGCACGCTGCTCAACGGGCTGCTGGCCCACCATCCCGGCGCGGCCGCACTGCCGCGTGCCGGCATCGTGCACCGGCTCGACAAGGACACCAGCGGGCTGATGGTGGTCGGCAAGACGCTCGAGGCGGTGACGGCCCTGGTGCGCGCGATCGCGGCGCGCGAGGTGCGACGCGAGTACCTTGCGCTGGTGCACGGCGAGATCCGTGATCCGGCAGCGCTGGCGAGCATCGACGCGCCGATCGGCCGCGACCCGCAGTCGCGCGTGCGCATGGCGGTGGTCGCCGGCGGCAAGCCGGCCCGCACCGACGTGACGGTGCAGGCCGTGCGGGACGGCGTCACGGCCGTCGCATGCCGGCTGCACACCGGGCGCACGCACCAGATCCGCGTGCACCTGGCGCACCGCGGCCATCCGCTGGTGGGCGACGCGCTGTACGGCGGCAGGCCCCTGCTCGGGCTGACGCGGCAGGCCCTGCATGCCTGGCGACTGGGGCTGGCCCACCCCGTGGGTGGCGCAGCGCTGTCGTTCGAGGCGGCGCCGCCGGACGATTTCGCGCGCGCCTGGGATGCCGTCGCCGGAGCACGGGTGTGACGCAGGAGACACAGATCGCAGGAAGTTTCGGGCCTGTCAGCCGGCTTGGATACAATGCGGGCGAGGTATTCATTCACCGCCAGCCCGCAGGCACCCGGATTCCAGACCCGGCAGACCTTGCAAGGCCAGGGCAGCCGCCAGGGCACTTGGCGCGCTGCGGCGGACCCCAGGCACGCATCGCAGACCCTGCTTGACCAGCGTCCGGCACGTTGGCCGCCCGCTGCAACCTTCTGCGCAAGGCGCGCCGGCCGCCCCACCCGGTTGAGGACGACAAACGACGATCCATGAACACGCAGGATGCCAAGCGCGTCCTTGAGACCGCGCTGATCTGTGCACACCAGCCCCTGCCGCTGCGTGACATGCGGACCCTGTTCAACGACGAACTGGGCGCCGACACGATCCGCATGCTGCTCGACGAACTGGCGCGCGACTGGGAGGGCCGCGGTGTCGAGCTGGTGGCGGTGGCCAGCGGCTGGCGGTTCCAGAGCCGGCCCGAGATGCGCGAATACCTCGACCGCCTGAACCCGGAGAAGCCGCCCAAGTACTCGCGCGCGACGATGGAGACGCTGGCCATCATCGCCTACCGCCAGCCGGTCACGCGCGGCGACATCGAGGACATCCGGGGCGTGACGGTCAGCAGCCAGATCATCAAGCAGCTCGAGGAGCGAGGCTGGATCGACGTGATCGGCTACCGCGAGGCACCCGGCCGGCCGGCCCTCTATGCGACGACCAAGCAGTTCCTGGACGACCTGGGGCTGGCATCGCTGGACCAGCTGCCCGCGCTCGAAGGCATGGCCCACGCCGCCGAGGCGCTGGCCCGGCAGGGCGAGCCCGAGCAGCCCTCGCTGCTGGACGGCGAGGAGCCGCAGGCCGCGGGCGAGGAGGGGGCCGCGCCTGCCGAGGCGCAGGCGGCCCACCCGCATGCCACCGTGGCGCCGCAGGCAAACGAGGCTTCCACCGGCGCGGACGAAGGCGCCGGCGAGCCGCCTGCGGGCACGCCGGATGCCACGGCTGATGCCGAACCCCCATCCGCGGCGCAGGCGGCACCGGCCGAAGCCGCCGCTGCGCCCGAGCCCGACACCGAAGCGCCCGCCCAGGCCGCGGCGGATGCCGGGTCCGCAACCGCCGAGACCGCCGTCGCGTTCCCGCCGGCCGAGGCCGCGCCGCAGCCGCCAGCCGAGGCCGCGGACGCGTCGGGCACGGCCGACGATGACCGTGCCGCGCCCGAGGCCCGGAACGAGGCCCCCGGCTTCGATGCCGAACCGACCGAACCCGCTGCCGCCGAACCGGGCAGCGTAGACAACGACACCGATTCCAGCGCTCCCGAAGCGACTCGCCATGAACTCTGATTCGCAAGAACTGCCTCCGATGCCCGCACCGGACAGCGCCGCCGACGCCGCCGAGAGCGTCGCCGAGGCCAAGCCCAAGCGCCGCAGCAGCCCGCGCAAGCCCAAGGCCGAGCCGGTGACGGACGCCGCGCCGGGCGGCGACGAGGCCCCGTCCACGGAAACGCCGCCTGCTGCCAAGAAGACCACGCGCCGCCGCAAGGCGGCTGCCGCGGCGCAGGAGGCGGACGCGGCGCCGGCCGCGGCGTCGGCCGGGGCCGCGCAGGACGCCGTGCCGGCTGCAGAGGCGACGACTGCTGCGGCGCAAGCGGCTGCGCCTGCCGGCGAGGCCGGTTCCGACGAAGCGGCCTCCGCCGTGCAGGCATCGCCCGAAGGCGAAGCGGCTGCACCGCGCGAAGGCGGCTCGCGCCGCCGGCGCGACCGCCGCGGCCGTCGCGGCGGCGAGCGTGCGCAGGCTCAGGCCCAGGGTGAGGCTGCTGCCGGGGGCGAGGACACCGCGCGCGGCCATGGCAACGCGCCGCAGCCGTCCCGCCACAAGGGGGGCAAGGGCGGTGCGGCGCAGCTGGCGCAGGAGCGCTTTGCCGACGTGCTGGCCGGTCACTTCGATGTCGAGGACGAGGCTGACGTGGCCGAGGCCCCGCCGCCCAAGCGGGTGCTGCAGCCCGAGCCGGATGCGCCCAAGCTGCACAAGGTGCTGGCGCAGGCCGGCATCGGCTCGCGCCGCGACATGGAGCAGCTGATCCTCGAGGGCCGCATTTCGGTCAACGGCGAGCCGGCCCACATCGGGCAGCGCATCTCCTACGGCGACCAGGTGCGCGTCAACGGCAAGCCGATCAAGGTGCGCATCGCGCCGCCGCCGCCGCGCGTGCTGGCCTACCACAAGCCCGCGGGCGAGGTCGTCACGCACGACGACCCGCAGAACCGGCCGACGGTGTTCCGCCGCCTGCCCAAGCTGTCGCAGGGCAAGTGGCAGTCGGTCGGGCGCCTGGACCTCAACACCGAGGGCCTGCTGCTGTTCACCAACTCGGGCGAGCTGGCCAACCAGCTGATGCACCCGCGGTTCGGCGTCGAGCGCGAGTACGCGGTGCGCGTGCTGGGGGTGCTCGACGACGAATCGCGCGCCCGGCTGCTCGAAGGCGTGAAGATCGACGGCCAGCCGGCCGCCTTCAAGTCCATCGAGGACGGTGGCGGCGAGGGCGCGAACCGCTGGTACCGGGTGGTCATCACCGAGGGCCGCAACCGCGAGGTGCGCCGCATGTTCGAGGCGGTCGGGCTGACGGTCAGCCGCCTGATCCGCATCCGCTACGGCACGGTGGTGCTGCCGCGCGGGCTCAAGCGCGGCGTGTGGGTCGAGCTGGACAAGGACGACGTGCAGGCGATCCGTCGCCTGGCCGGCGGCACGCAGGCCGGGCCCGGCGCCGAAGGCGGCAAGGCGGCCAAGGGCGAGAAGCGCCAGGGCGGCAAGGGCCGCGGCAAGGGGCGCGGCAACGCGCGCGCCGCGGCGGGGCCCGATCCGCTGCAACAGACCTTCGACAAGCGGTTCCGCTCGGGGGGCGGCAACGGCGGCGGCAGCACGCGCATTCCCGATCCGCTGGAGCAGACCTACGACAAGCGCTTCGTCCAGGCTGCCCGCAAGGGGGGCGCGCCGCGCCAGCCCGACCCGATGCAGACCAGTGTCGGCTACATCGGCGGCGATGCGTTCTACCGCAAGACGCAGGGTGGCAAGGGCGGTGGCCGCGGCAAGGGCGGCAAGCGTGGCGGAAGGGGCCGTTGACGGTCACCCCACCCGCCGGATGCCCTTGACCCGCGCTGGAAATAGCGGCGCCTGCCTGGGGAAAACCCCCGTGCGGGCGTTACAATGAAAAGCTTTGCCAAGTACTTGATTTCAGGAGAACTTTCATGGCGGTCGAACGCACTCTGTCGATCATCAAACCCGATGCCGTGGCCAAGAACGTGATCGGCCAGATCTACTCTCGTTTCGAAGGCGCGGGTCTGAAGATCGTGGCGGCCAAGATGGTGCATCTGTCGCGCGGCGAGGCCGAGCAGTTCTACGCCGTGCACAAGGAGCGTCCCTTCTTCAAGGACCTGGTCGAGTTCATGATCTCCGGCCCGGTGATGGTGCAGGTGCTCGAAGGCGAGAACGCCATCGCCAAGAACCGCGAACTGATGGGCGCCACCGATCCGAAGAAGGCCGAGAAGGGCACCATCCGTGCCGACTTCGCGGAGAGCATCGACGCCAACGCCGTGCACGGCTCCGACGGTCCCGAAACCGCGGCTGCCGAAGTGGCGTTCTTCTTCCCCGGCATGAACATCTACAGCCGCTGAGCGCGGTTGTAGCCACTGCATCCTCGAACGAGGAAGGCACATGACCGTCAACCTACTGGATTTCGATCTCGACAGGCTGGCGGTCTACTGCGAGCAGCTGGGCGAGAAGCGCTTCCGCGCGACCCAGCTGTTCCGCTGGATCCACCAGAAGGGCGCGTCGGACTTCGAGCAGATGTCCGACCTCGCCAAGTCCCTGCGCCAGAAGCTGGCCGGCGTGGCCGAAGTGCGTGCGCTGCCGGTGCTGGCCGAGCAGGCGTCCGCCGACGGCACCATCAAGTGGCTGTTCGACGTGGGCAACGGCAATGCCGTCGAGTCCGTCTTCATTCCCGAGGACGACCGCGGCACGCTGTGCGTGTCCTCGCAGGCCGGCTGTGCGGTCGGCTGCCGTTTCTGCTCCACGGGGCACCAGGGGTTCAGCCGCAACCTGACCACCGGCGAGATCCTCGCCCAGCTCTGGTACGCCGAGCACCACCTGCGCCAGCGCCTGAACCTGGCCCCGGGCGAGCGCGCCATCACGAACGTCGTGATGATGGGCATGGGCGAGCCGCTGCAGAACTACTCGGCGCTGGTGCCGGCCCTGCGGGTGATGCTCGACGACCACGGCTACGGGCTGTCGCGCCGGCGCGTGACGGTGTCCACCTCCGGCGTGGTGCCGATGATCGACCGGCTGCGCCAGGACTGCCCGGTGGCGCTGGCCGTGTCGCTGCATGCGCCCAACGACACGCTGCGCGACGAGCTGGTGCCGCTGAACCGCAAGTACCCGATCGCCGAGCTGCTCGACGCCTGCAACCGCTACCTCGAGACCGCGCCGCGCGACTTCATCACCTTCGAGTACTGCATGCTCGACGGCGTGAACGACACCGAGGCGCATGCGCGCGAGCTGCTGGCGCTGCTCAAGGGGCGGGTGGCCTGCAAGCTGAACCTGATTCCCTTCAATCCCTTCCCCTCCTCGGGCCTGAAACGGTCTGCGCGTCCCCAGGTGCAGGCCTTCGCGAAGGTGCTGATGGATGCTGGTATCGTCACGACCGTTCGCAAGACGCGAGGAGACGACATTGACGCGGCTTGCGGTCAGCTGGCCGGCGAGGTCCAGGACCGTACCAACGTGCAGCAGCGCCTGACCCGCCAGCCGATACGCATCCATGCAACGACCGGCTCGAGCCGGCAGGAGAAGAGACGATGACGTTGGGTCGGCACGCATCCCGCAGGGTGTGGCATCTGATGGCAGTGCTCGCGGCCAGCGCCTGGCTGGCCGGTTGTGCGACGGCACCGTCGGGCGGATCGGGGGAGATCCGCACGGCTTCCGACCAGACCGAGGCCCAGCGGCGGGCCCAGATCCGCCTGGAACTGGCCACCGCCTACTTCACGCAGGGGCAGGTGACGACCGCGCTGGACGAGGTCAAGCTGGCGCTGCAGGCCGATCCCTCCATGCCCCAGGCCTACAACCTGCGCGGGTTGATCTACGCCAGCATGAATGAAGACCAGCTGGCCGAGGACAGCTTCCGCCGCGCGCTGCAGCTCAACGCGCGCGATGCGGACGTGATGCACAACTATGGCTGGTTCCTCTGCCAGCGCCGGCGCTACGCCGAAGCCCATGCCCAGTTCGATGCGGCGATCGGGATCCCGCAGTACCGGGATGCGCCGCGCACCCTGCTGGCCAAGGGGGTCTGCCAGGTGCGCGGCGGCGACCTGGCCGAGGCCGAGAAGACGCTGATGCGCGCCTACGAGCTGGACCCGTCCAGCCCCGCGATCGCGGTGAACCTGGCCCACGTGCTGTATCGCCGCGGCGAGCTGGAGCGTGCACGCTTCTACGTGCGCCGTGTCAACAACGTGCCCGAGTACGTGAACGCGGAAACGCTGTGGCTGGCCGCGCGCATCGAGCACAAGATGGGCAACACCGGCGGCGCGCTGGATTTCGGCAACCAGCTGCGCCAGCGCTTCCCGAACTCCCGCGAAGCGGCCGCTTTCGAGCGGAGGAACTTCAATGACTGAGGCGGACCGCAGCACGGCGGCACCCGGCGCGCCGGCACAGTCGGCCGGCGAGATGCTCAAGGCGGCGCGCCTGGCGCAGGGGGTGCACATCGCCGCGCTGGCCGCCTCGATCAAGGTCAGCGTCAAGAAGCTCGAGGCGCTCGAGGCCGACCAGTTCGACCAGCTGCCCGATCCCACGTTCGCGCGGGCGCTGGCGCAGACCGTCTGCCGTTTCCTCAAGGTCGATCCTGCGCCCATCCTGGCGCGGCTGCCCGAACCCGGCACGCCGTCGCGGCTGGAGCACGTCGCGCGCGGGCTCAACCAGCCGTTCCGCGATGGCTCGTCGCACGCCGGCGACGGCGTGGTCCTGTCGGCGCTGTCGCGCCCGGCGGTGTGGGTGCCGCTGCTGCTGATCGTCGCCGCCGTCGTGCTGTGGCTGCTGCCGCCCGGGATGCTGACGCTGCCGGGCAACTGGTCGCGCGACGACGTCGCCGCACCTGCCGCGGGGAACGGCACGGTCACCAGCACCGTGCCGGTGATGCCGCCGACCGACGCGCCCGCGTCCGAGACCGTGCATTCCGCACCGCTGGTCGTCGACCCGCCACCGCAGCCGTCGCCAGGTGCGGCCCCGGCCGCGCCGTCGGCGCCTGCTGCCCAGCCGGTGCCGGCCGCTCCCCCGGCGGCCGCGCCGCAGGCGGCCGAGGCGCCGGTGGTGGTGCGCACCACGGCCGAGAGCTGGATGGAGGTGCGCGATGCCAACGGCCGCGTGCTGCTGTCGCGCTTGGTGGCGCCCGGCGAGACGCTCACCTTCGGTGGCAGCTTTCCGCTGCGCATGCGGGTCGGCAATGCGGGCGCGACCGAGGTCGTCGTGCGGGGCCAGCCGTTCGACATGACCCCGTTCGTGCGCGACAACGTGGCCCGTTTCGAGGTCAAGTAACCGCGGCGCGAGCGTCCGCGGCCTTCCGTCATGCAGCAGTTCTCCTCCGATTCCGACTCCTTCACCCCGGCCGCGCGGCCCGCGCCGCGGCGCTCGCGCCAGGCCAGCGTGCGCTGGGGCAGCCGCGTCGTGACCGTCGGCGGGGACGCGCCGGTGCGGGTGCAGTCGATGACCAACACCGACACGGCCGACGTCATCGAGACCGCGGTGCAGGTCAAGGAACTGGCGCGCGCCGGCTCGGAGATGGTGCGCATCACGGTCAACACGCCCGAGGCGGCGCAGGCGGTGCCCGCGATCCGCGAGCAGCTCGACCGCATGGGCGTGGACGTGCCGCTGATCGGCGACTTCCACTACAACGGCCACCTGCTGCTGACGCAGTACCCGGCCTGCGCCGAGGCGTTGTCCAAGTACCGCATCAACCCCGGCAACGTCGGCAAGGGCGACAAGCGCGACCGCCAGTTCGCGCAGATGATCGAGGTCGCGCTGCGCCACGACAAGCCGGTGCGCATCGGCGTCAACTGGGGCAGCCTGGACCAGGAGCTGCTCGCCGCGCTGATGGACGAGAACGCGCGCCGCGCCACGCCGTGGGACGCGCAGCAGGTGATGTACCAGGCGCTGATCACCTCGGCGATCGAGTCGGCGCGGCGCGCCGAGGCGCTGGGCATGCGCGGCGAGCAGATCGTGCTGTCGTGCAAGGTCAGCGGCGTGCAGGACCTGATCTCCGTCTACCGCGGGCTGGCCGCGCGCTGCGACTACCCCCTGCACCTGGGCCTGACCGAGGCGGGCATGGGTGCGAAGGGCACGGTGGCCTCGGCCGCGGCGCTGGCCATCCTGCTGCAGGAAGGCATCGGCGACACGATCCGCGTCTCGCTCACCCCCCAGCCCGGCGAGCCGCGCACCCAGGAGGTGGTGGTCGCGATGGAGATCCTGCAGGCGCTGGGCCTGCGCACCTTCGTGCCCAGCGTGACCGCCTGTCCCGGCTGCGGTCGCACCACCAGCACGGTGTTCCAGGACCTGGCCAAGCAGATCGACGACTACCTGCGCGCGCAGATGCCGGTCTGGAAGAGCCGCTACCCCGGCGTCGAGACGCTCAAGGTCGCCGTGATGGGCTGCATCGTCAACGGTCCGGGCGAGAGCAAGCACGCCGACATCGGCATCAGCCTGCCCGGCACGGGCGAGACGCCGGCCGCGCCGGTGTTCATCGACGGGCAGAAGGCGATGACGCTGCGCGGCGAGGGCATTGCGCAGGAATTCCAGAAGATCGTCGAGGACTACATCGAACGGCGTTTCGGTGCGGCCCCGGCGACGCATTGAGCGAGGCGGCAACGCCGACGGGGCAGGGGCGGGCGCTCCTGCGACGACGGGGCCGGCGGCCCCACCAGACAGACACGACAGAACGACAACATGGCAGAACAGCTCCGGGCCGTCAAAGGCATGAACGACATCCTGCCGCCGGAATCGGCGCGCTGGGAGTGGTTCGAGGACAAGGTGCGCGCACTGATGGCGCGCTATGGCTACGCGAACATGCGCACGCCGATCGTCGAGCCGACGCCGCTGTTCGTGCGCGGCCTGGGCGAGGTGACCGACATCGTCGAGAAGGAGATGTACTCCTTCGAGGACTCGATGAACGGCGACAAGCTCACGCTGCGTCCCGAGAACACGGCCGGCATCGTGCGCGCCGTCACCGAGCACTCGATGCTCTATGACGGCGGCAAGCGCATCTACTACATCGGCCCGATGTTCCGCCACGAGCGCCCGCAGCGCGGCCGCTACCGCCAGTTCCACCAGGTCGGCGCCGAGGCGCTGGGTTACGCCGGCCCGGACGTCGACGCCGAGCTGATCCTGATGTGCCGCGCGCTGTGGCGCGACATCGGCCTGCACGACGTGCGCCTGGAGCTCAACAGCCTGGGCCAGCCCGACGAGCGCAAGGCCCACCGCGAGGCGCTGATCGCCTACTTCGAGCAGCACCGCGACCAGCTCGACGTCGATGCCCAGCGGCGCCTGTACAGCAACCCGCTGCGCATCCTCGACACCAAGAACCCGGCGATGCAGGCCCTGGTCGAGGGCGCGCCCAAGCTGATGGACTACCTCGGCGAGGCGTCGCTCGCGCACTTCAACGCGGTGCGCGCGATCCTGGATGCCAACGGGCTGGAGTACCGCATCAACCCGCGCCTGGTGCGCGGCATGGACTACTACAACCTGACGGTGTTCGAGTGGGTCACCGACCGGCTCGGCTCCCAGGGCACGGTCTGCGGCGGCGGCCGCTACGACTACCTGATCGAGCAGATCGGCGGCAAGCCGGCCCCCGCCGTGGGTTGGGCGCTGGGCGTGGAGCGCGTGCTGGAGCTGCTCAAGGAGCTGGGCAGCATCCCGCCGGCACCGGCGCCGGTGGCCTACGCCGTCGTGCCGAGCGCGACGGTGCTCGGCAACGCGATGGTCACGATCGAGGCGCTGCGCGCGGCGGGCGTCTCGGTGCTGATGCACGCGGCCGGCAAGGACGGTCCCGGCAGCATGAAGAGCCAGTTCAAGCGCGCCGACGCCAGTGGCGCCCGCTACGCGCTGATCTTCGGCGAGGACGAAGTCTCGCAAGGGCAGGTCGCGGTCAAGCCGCTGCGCGATGCCTCGGCCGCCCAGACCCTGCGCCCGCTGGCGCAGGCCGGCGAGTGGGCGCGCGAACTCCTCAACGCATAATCGCAGTTTCGGCCGCCGCGTGCGGCCCGTTCCATTTCCTGCAACGCCCGCTATGGCTACCCAACTCGACCTCCAAGAACAAGAGCAGCTTGAGAACATCAAGCATTTCTGGAAGCAGTACGGCAACCTGATCACCTGGGTGGTCATCCTCGTGCTGGGCGCGTTCGCCGCCTGGAACGGCTGGAACTGGTGGCAGCGCGACCAGGCCTACAAGGCCAGCGCGCTGTACGACGAGGTCGAGAAGGCTGCGCAGGCAGGCAACGCCGAGCAGGCGCAGCGTGCCTTCGACGACCTGAAGGACCGCCATCCGCGCACCGTCTACGCCAGCCAGGCCGCCTTGCTTGCTGCCAAGGCCCTGCACGACCAGGGCAAGGCCGACGCGGCCCGCGCCGCGCTGGCCTGGGTGATCGACAAGGGCAGCGAGGCGCCGTACCGTGCCATCGCGCGCCTGCGCCTGGCCGGGCTGTTGCTTGACGCGAAGGCCTACGACGAGGCGCTCAAGCAGCTCGACGCCGACCTGCCCGGCGAGTTCGCCGCCCTGGCGGCCGACCGCCGCGGCGACATCCTGCTGGCGCAGGGCAAGAAGGCCGAGGCGCGCGCCGAATACGAGAAGGCCTACCGGGCCATGCCGGAGTCGGCGGGCTACCGCTCGCTGGTCGAGGCCAAGCTGACCGCGCTGGGCGCCGCCCCTGCACCTGCCGCGGAGGTGGTCCGGTGAGGTCGGCCGTGGTGCGCAGGGCGCGTGCGGGTGCCCGGACGACGTGTGCCGGCGTGCTGGCATTGGCCGCGTTGCTGGCTGGTTGCTCCAGCGGGCCGGAGAAACCCAAGCCCACGCCGCTGGCCCAGCCGGCGCCCGCGGCCGTGCGGGTCGAGACCGCCTGGACCCAGCGCATCGGCGCCGTGCGGCTGCCGCTGCGCGTGGCCGTGGCGGGCGAGACGGTGGCCGTGGCGGCCAGCGACGGCAGCGTCGCGCTGCTCGAGGCCGCGTCCGGCCGGGCGCTGTGGCGCGCCCAGGTCGACGGCGGCATCGCCGCGGGGGTGGGCAGCGACGGCCGCTGGGTGGCGGTGGTCACGCCCGGCAACGAGCTGGTGGTGCTGGAGCAGGGCAAGGCGCTGTGGCGGCAGCGCGTCGACGCGCGCGTCGTCACCGCGCCGCTGGTGGCCGGCGAGCGGGTGTTCGTCTACGGCGCGGACCGCTCGGTGCACGCCTATGACGCGCAGACCGGCGGCAAGCTGTGGACGCAGCGCCGCCCGGGCGATCCGCTGACGCTGTCGCAGCCCGGGGTGCTGCTGGCGGTGCGCAACACGCTGGTGGTGGGCCAGGGGCCCCGGCTGGCCGGGCTGGACCCGCTGCGCGGCAACGTGCGCTGGGAAGTCGCGGTGGCCTCGCCGCGCGGCACCAACGAGGTCGAGCGCCTGGCCGACCTGGTCGGCCCGGCCGCGCGCCAGGGCGACACCGTCTGCGTGCGCGCGTTCCAGTCTGCGCTCGGCTGCATCGACGCGCTGCGCGGGGCGCTGCTGTGGAGCAAGACCAGCCGTGGCAGCGTGGGGCTGGCCGCGGACGAGCAACGGGTCTACGGCGTCGATGCCACCGACCGCGTCACCGCCTACCGCAGCAGCGACGGCGACGTGGCGTGGGAGGCCGAGCAGTTCCGCTTCCGCGGCCTGACCGCGCCGCAGGCCCTCGGCGGCCGGGTGGTGGTGGGCGATGCCGAAGGCTACGTGCACGTGCTGTCGGCCGAGGATGGCACGCCCCTGGCGCGCCTGGCCACCGACGGCTCGGCCGTGGTCGCGACGCCCGTGGCCGCGGGCGGCCTGGTCATCGTCGTGACGGCGTCCGGCAGCGTCCACGCCGTGCGCATGCCCTGAAGCGAGAGCGAGGCGATCGCCCATGAAACCCGTCATTGCGCTGGTCGGACGGCCCAACGTCGGCAAGTCGACGCTGTTCAACCGGATGACGAAGTCGCGCGACGCCATCGTCGCCGACTTCGCCGGCCTGACCCGCGACCGCCACTATGGCGACGGCCGCCTGGGGGACCGCGAGTTCATCGTCGTCGACACCGGCGGCTTCGAGCCGGATTCCTCCACCGGCATCGTCCGGGAGATGGCCAAGCAGACCCGCCAGGCCGTGGCCGAGGCCGACGTGGTGATCTTCGTCGTCGATGCCCGCGCCGGCCTGTCGGCGCAGGACCATGACATCGCGCGCTACCTGCGCACCACCAGCAAGCGCGTGCTGCTGGCCGTGAACAAGGCCGAGGGCATGCGCGACGCACCCCAGATCGCCGAGTTCCACGAACTGGGCATGGGCGAGCCCATCCCGGTGTCCGCCGCCCACGGCCAGGGCGTGCGCAGCCTGCTCGAGGTGGCGCTGGAGCCGTTCGTCTTCGAGGAAGACGAGGAGGACGAGGAACAGCGGGAGGCCCGTGCCCAGGTCATCCGGTTGGCGGTGGCCGGCCGGCCCAACGTCGGCAAGTCCACGCTGATCAACACCTGGCTCGGCGAGGAGCGCCTGGTCGCGTTCGACATGCCGGGCACCACCCGGGATGCGATCTCGGTGCCGTTCGAGCGCGGCGGCCGCCGCTTCGAGCTGATCGACACCGCGGGGCTGCGCCGCAAGGGCAGGGTGTTCGAGGCGATCGAGAAGTTCTCGGTGGTCAAGACGCTGCAGGCGATCGCCGAGTCCAACGTGGTCGTGCTGCTGCTGGACGCGACCCAGGGGGTGACCGACCAGGACGCCCACATCGCCGGTTACATCCTCGACAGCGGTCGCGCCGTGGTGGTGGCGGTCAACAAGTGGGACGCGGTCGACGACTACCAGCGCATGATGCTGCAGCGCTCGATCGACCAGCGCCTGGCCTTCCTGAAGTTCGCGCCCATCGTGCACATCTCGGCGCTCAAGCGCCAGGGGCTCGGGCCGCTGTGGAAGGCGATCGAGGAGGCGCACGCCTCGGCCTTCAAGAAGATGCCCACGCCGGTGCTGACGCGCCTGCTGCACGAGGCGGTGCAGTTCCAGGCGCCCAAGCGCGCCGGCATGTTCCGGCCCAAGCTGCGTTACGCGCACCAGGGCGGGATGAACCCGCCGGTGATCGTGATCCACGGCAATTCGCTGGAGCACGTCACGGATGCCTACAAGCGCTTCCTGGAAGGGCGGTTCCGGGAGCATTTCAAGCTGGTCGGCACGCCCTTGCGCATCGAGATGCGTTCCTCGCGCAACCCCTACTCGGACAAGGATTCCTGACTTTTTCCCGGCCCCGGGGGGGCTGTGTTAACGTGCAGGTTCCAAAACTTTCAACACGGAGCATATCGTGAGCAACAAAGGGCAGCTTCTACAAGACCCCTTTCTGAACCTGCTGCGCAAGGAACATGTGCCGGTCTCGATCTATCTGGTCAACGGCATCAAGCTGCAGGGCCACATCGAGTCGTTTGATCAGTATGTGGTGCTCTTGCGCAATACCGTGACCCAGATGGTCTACAAACATGCCATCTCCACGGTCGTTCCCGGCCGCGCGGTGAATTTCCACCCCGGCGAATCGAACGATTCCAACTGACACCGACGTGCACGAGGGTCCGCGCCCGGGCCCTCCCGAGCCCTGGCAGCGGCAAAGACATTGATTCCCTCCGACCGCGAGAACCTTCCCCGTACCGTGCTGGTGGGCGTGGACCTCGGCCCGGGCTCGCCCTTCGATCCCACCCTGGATGAACTCGCGTTGCTGGCCGAATCGGCCGGCGACCTTCCCGTGGCCCGGCTGACCACCCGGCGCCGGACTCCCGATGCCGCCCTGTTCGTCGGTGAGGGCAAGGCCGACGAGATCAAGGCCCTGGTGGCCGAGCACGGCGCGGCGTCCGTGCTGTTCGACCAGGCGCTGTCGCCCGCGCAGCAGCGCAACCTCGAGCGCCACCTCGGCGTGCCGGTCGCCGACCGCACGATGCTGATCCTGGAGATCTTCGCGCAGCGCGCCAAGAGCCACGAGGGCAAGCTGCAGGTCGAGCTGGCGCGCCTGCAATACCTGTCCACGCGCCTGGTGCGCCGCTGGACCCACCTGGAGCGCCAGCGCGGCGGCGTCGGCCACCGCGGCGGCCCGGGCGAAACCCAGATCGAGCTGGACCGCCGCATGATCGGCCAGCGCATCAAGGCGCTGAAGGCGCAGCTCGAGAAGGTCAAGCGCCAGCGCCATACGCAGCGGCGCTCGCGCACGCGCAACAATACCTACAACGTCTCGCTGGTGGGCTACACCAACGCCGGCAAGTCCACGCTGTTCAACGCGCTGGTCAAGGCGCGCGCCTATGCCGCCGACCAGCTGTTCGCGACGCTGGACACGACCACCCGCCAGCTGTACCTCGCCGAGGCCGACCGTTCGGTGTCGCTGTCGGACACGGTCGGCTTCATCCGCGACCTGCCCCATACCCTGGTCGAAGCCTTCCAGGCCACCCTGCAGGAGGCGGCCGACGCGGACCTGCTGCTGCACGTCGTCGATGCTGCCAGCCCCACCTGGCGCGAGCACGTGCAGGAAGTGCAGCGGGTGCTGCACGAAATCGGTGCCGCCGACGTGCCGCAGGTGCTGGTCTTCAACAAGGTGGACGCGCTGGAAGCCGACCAGCGTCCGCGCCAGGGCGTCGACGCGTTCGAGATCGCCCCGGGGCGTTCCGTGCCGCGCGTCTTCATCAGTGCGGCGCAAGGGGAGGGAATGGACGCATTGCGCCATATCATTGCGCAGGCTGCGATGGGGACGCTGGCGGCGGACATGCCGCAGGCCGATGCCGCCCTGCCCGAGGCCGGCACCGATGCCGGCGCGGGCACCGCAGGCGAGCTCCATGACACCAAGCATCAACCCGTTTCGATTGCACGAGCATGATCACAAGTAACTCTCACGCGCCCCGTACGCCCGCAGGAAGCGGCTTCCCCGGACGGCTCTCGGCGGTCGCTGCCGCCTTCGCGAAGGCCGTGGGGGCTACGGCATACCGGGGCGTCCAGCGCCTGTTCAACCTCAACGACAACCGCTGGGGGCGTGGTCTCGAGCCGCAGGGCAACGAGCCCGCGCGCAGCCAGGGCTCCGGGGGCGGCGGCCGCAACGAAGGTCCGCCCGACCTGGACGAACTGTGGCGCGACTTCAACCGCAAGCTGTCCGGCCTGTTCGGCGGCCGCGGCGGCGGCTCGCGTCCGGGCGGCAGCGGTGACGGTGGCGGCGGGGGCTCGTTCCAGCCCGACATGAAGGGCGCCGGCCTGGGGGCCGGCCTCATCGTCGGCGTGGCGGTGCTGATCTGGCTGGGCAGCGGCTTCTTCATCGTGCAGGAAGGCCACCAGGCGGTGGTGCTGTCGTTCGGCAAGTACAGCTACACGGCCGAAGCCGGCTTCAAGTGGCGCCTGCCGTACCCGTTCCAGTCGCACGAGGTGGTGCCCGTGACGCAGCTGCGCTCGGTCGACATCGGCTCTTCCTCGGTGGTGCCGCAGACGGGGCTGCGTGACTCGTCGATGCTGACCCAGGACGAGAACATCGTCGACATCCGCTTCACGGTCCAGTACCGCCTGAAGGACGTCAAGCAGTACGTGTTCGAGAACCGCCGCCCCGACGACGCGGTGGTGCAGGCAGCCGAATCCGCGGTGCGCGAGATCGTCGGGCGCAGCCTGATGGACTCGGTGCTCTACGAGCAGCGCGACGTGATCGCCGCCGACCTGGCCGCCTCGATCCAGGCCCAGCTCGACCGGCTCAACGCCGGCATCCTGATCTCCAACGTCAACGTGCAGAGCGTGCAGCCGCCCGAGCAGGTGCAGGCCGCGTTCGACGACGCGTTCCGCGCCACGGCCGACCGCGAGCGTGCCAAGAACGAGGCGCAGGCCTACGCCAACGAGGTGATCCCTCGTGCCCAGGGCACGGCCTCGCGGCTGCGCGAGGAGGCCGAGGGCTACCGCGCGCGCGTGATCGCGCAGGCCGAGGGTGATGCCGACCGCTTCCGCAGCGTGCTGGCCGAATACGAGAAGGCACCGGCGGTGACGCGCGACCGCCTCTACCTCGAGACGATGCAGCAGATCTACGCCAACGCGACCAAGGTGCTGATCGATACCCGCAACAACGCCAACCTGCTGTACCTGCCGCTGGACAAGCTGCT
Source organism: Caldimonas thermodepolymerans (assembly GCF_015476235.1). Taxonomy (NCBI): domain Bacteria; kingdom Pseudomonadati; phylum Pseudomonadota; class Betaproteobacteria; order Burkholderiales; family Sphaerotilaceae; genus Caldimonas; species Caldimonas thermodepolymerans. Next base: position 2,117,200 of record NZ_CP064338.1, on the reverse strand, counting down.
GCAGCAGTCCGGCGGGGCTGGCACGGGCGGGACGGCCGCCCCGGCCACCACGACGCCGTCCGCGGGAGTGGGAGAAGGCGCGCCGCTGTCGTCGGGTTCGGACATCCGTTCGCGCGACAACCAACGCAGCCGCGAGCGCGAGACCCGCTGACGTGACCGACAACAAGACCTGATACAAAAGGCTCCCATGAACCGCATCGGACTCATCATCTCGACCCTCCTGCTGCTCGTGGTCATCGCGAGCTCGACGCTGTTCGTCGTCGACCAGCGCCAGGCCGCCGTGGTCTACGCGCTCGGCGAGATCAAGGAGGTCATCGTCGAACCCGGCCTGAAGGTGAAGATGCCCCCGCCGTTCCAGAACGTGGTGTTCCTGGACCGTCGCATCCAGACCCTGGACAGCCCGCAGACCAGCCCGATCTTCACCGCCGAGAAGAAGAGCCTGGTGATCGACTGGCTGGTGAAGTGGCGCATCGTCGATCCGCGCCAGTTCATCCGCAACAACGGCGTGGACATGCGCAACGCCGAGATCCGTCTGGCGCCGATCGTGCAGGCCGCCTTCAACGAGGAAGTCACCAAGCGCACCGTGCGCGAGGTGCTGGCCACGCAGCGCGAGCAGGTGATGCAGGGCGTGCGCGCGCGCCTGGCCGACGACGCCAAGAGCTTCGGCATCGAGATCGTCGACGTGCGCACCAAGCGGGTCGACTTCCACACCAACATCACCGAGTCGGTCTACCGCCGCATGGAGTCGGAGCGCAAGCGCGTGGCCGCCGAGCTGCGTTCGACCGGCGCCGCCGAGGGCGAACAGATCCGCGCCGACGCCGACAAGCAGCGCGACATGATCATCGCCCAGGCCTACCGCGAGGCGCAGAAGATCAAGGGCGAGGGCGATGCCAAGGCGGCCGCCATCTATGCCGCGGCGTTCGGGCGCGACCCGCAGTTCGCGCAGTTCTACCGCAGCCTGGAGGCGTACCGCCAGAGCTTCCGCAACCGTTCGGACATCTTGGTGCTCGACCCCGACTCGAACGAGTTCTTCCGCGCGATGCGCGGGGGCGCGCTGCCGACGCGCAAGTGATGCCGTGCGTCGATGAGCGAGGTGATCTGGACGGCGCTGGCGCTGGTGTTCGTGCTGGAAGGGCTGCTGCCCTTCGCGAGCCCGGCCGCCTGGCGCCGCGTCTTTGAACAGGCCCTGCGCCTGACCGACGGCCAGCTGCGCTTCCTGGGGCTGGCCAGCCTGCTCAGCGGCCTGGCCCTGCTGTGGCTGTTCGGCCCCTGAGGGGCCGCCGCGCGTCACGTTGCCAGCGTGAGGCATCGGCCCGATCCCGGGCCGCCGGTACAATCACGCTTTTAATCCCCGGTGGTTTTTATGTCGTCTGCTTGGCTGCTGCCCGAGCACATCGCCGATGTCTTGCCCTCCGAGGCGCGTCGGATCGAGGAACTGCGTCGGACCCTGCTCGATGCGGCAAGAGGCTATGGGTACGAGCTCGTGATGCCTCCGCTGCTCGAGTACCTGGAATCCCTGCTGTCGGGCACCGGGCGCGAGCTGGGCCTGCGCACCTTCAAGCTGGTCGACCAGCTGAGCGGCCGCACGCTGGGCGTGCGGGCCGACACCACCACCCAGGTGGCGCGCATCGACGCGCACCTGCTCAACCGCCAGGGGGTCACCCGCCTGTGCTACTGCGGCCCGGTGCTGCACACCCGCCCCTCGGGCCTGCATGCCACGCGCGAACCGCTGCAGTTCGGCGCCGAGATCTACGGCCATGCCGGCCTGGAAGCCGACCTGGAAGTGCAGGAACTCGCCCTCGAAGGGCTGCAGCGCGTGGGCATTTCCCAGCTGACGCTGGACATGGCCGACGCCCGCATCGTGCGCGGCCTGCTGGCGGGCGTGCCGGTGGACGCCTTGGTGCTGGACGAGGTCTATGCCAGCCTGGCGGCCAAGGACGCGCCGGGCCTGGAGGAACTGACCCGAGACTTCCCGGCCGAAAGCCGCGGCGGCCTGCTTGCCTTGACGCGCCTGTACGGCGGCCTAGAGGTGCTGGACGAGGCGGCCCGGGTGCTGCCGCAGCGCCCGCTGATCCGCTCGGCGCTCGCCGACCTGCGCTGGCTGGCCGAGCACCTGCAGGCGACCCACCCGGACGTCACCATCGGTTTCGACCTTGCGGACCTGAGCGGCTATGCCTACTACAGCGGCACCCGCTTCGCGATCTACGCCGCTGGCGGCGCCGATTCGCTGGTACGCGGCGGCCGCTACGACGAGGTGGGCGCGGTGTTCGGCCGCAACCGTCCGGCGGTGGGCTTCAGCACCGACCTGAAGGAGCTGGCGCGCTGGTCGCGCGTCAACGGCGTGCGTGCGGCGATCCGCGCCCCGTGGGGCGAGGATGCCGCGCTGCGGCAGATGATCCGCCGCCTGCGCGAGCAGGGCGAGACCGTCGTGTGCGTGCTGCCCGGGCACGAGCACGAGGTGCAGGAATTCGATTGCGACCGCGAGCTGGCTCGGGTCGATGGTCAGTGGGTCGTGAAGGTGCTGTGACGCCTTCGGTTCCGGCCACGAGACGGCCCCGGCATTTCCAGACTGTTTGAGTTTTCCAGGGACATTTCCATGACGCAGCAAAACCGTGGGCGCAACGTCGTCGTGATCGGCACCCAGTGGGGTGACGAAGGCAAGGGCAAGGTGGTGGACTGGCTGACCGACCATGCCGCCGGCGTGGTGCGCTTCCAGGGGGGACACAACGCCGGCCACACCCTGGTCATCAAGGGCAAGAAGACGGCCCTGCAGCTGATCCCTTCCGGCGTGATGCGCGATGGCGTGGCCTGCTACATCGGCAACGGTGTGGTGGTCGACCCGACCCACCTGCTCGGCGAGATCGAGCGCCTCGAGGCCGCCGGCGTCGAGGTGCGCTCGCGCCTGTTCATCAGCGAGTCCTGCCCGCTGATCCTGCCGTTCCACGTCGAGGTCGACCGCGCGCGCGAGGCGCTGCGCGAATCGAGCGGCGCCGGCAAGATCGGCACCACCGGCAAGGGCATCGGCCCGGCCTACGAGGACAAGGTCGCGCGCCGCGCGCTGCGGGTGCAGGACCTCAAGCACCCGGACCGCTTCGCGAAGAAGCTGCGCGAGCTGCTGGAGTTCCACAACTTCGTGCTGCAGGGCTACCTGAAGGGCACGCCGCTGGAATTCCAGCCCATCTTCGACCATGCGATGAAGGTGGCCGAGCAGCTGCGGCCCATGCTGGCCGACGTGGGCGTGCGCATCGAGCAGACCAACCGCGAGGGCGGCAACGTGCTGTTCGAGGGTGCGCAGGGCACGCTGCTGGACGTGGACCACGGCACCTATCCGTTCGTCACGTCGAGCAACTGCGTGGCCGGCAACGCCGCGGCCGGCTCCGGCGTGGGCCCGGACAAGCTGCACTACATCCTCGGCATCACCAAGGCCTACACCACGCGCGTGGGCAGCGGCCCGTTCCCGACCGAGCTGGACATCCACCAGCCCGGCACCGTGGGCCACCACCTGTCCACCGTCGGCCAAGAGCGTGGCACCGTCACCGGCCGCGCGCGTCGCTGCGGCTGGCTGGATGCGGCCGCGCTCAAGCGCTCGATCCTGATCAACGGCGTCTCGGGCCTGTGCATCACCAAGCTGGACGTGCTCGACGGCCTGGAGGAAATCAAGGTCTGCGTCGGCTACGAGCTCGACGGCCAGCGACTGGACATCCTGCCGCTGGACGCCGACGAGATCGAGGCCTGCAAGCCCGTCTACGAGACCTTCCCGGGCTGGAAGGAAAGCACCGCCGGCCTGACGCAGTGGGACCAGCTGCCGGTCAACGCGCGCAAGTACCTCGAGCGCGTGCAGGAGTGCATCGGTGCGCCGATCGACATGGTGTCCACCGGACCCGACCGGGAGCACACCATCCTGTTGCGCCATCCGTACAAAGCCTGATCGAGCATCGAACGCGACCCGACGAACATCACGGCAGGCCCGCCGAGATCAAGGAATCCCCATGCTGACCGACGACGGCAAACATCTCTACGTTTCCTGGGACGAGTACCACATGCTGATCGAGCGCCTGGCGCTCAAGGTGCACAACTCGGGCTGGCAGTTCGACCAGATCCTGTGCCTGGCGCGCGGCGGCATGCGCCCGGGCGACGTGTTGTCCCGCGTGTTCGACAAGCCCCTGGCGATCATGTCGACCAGCTCCTACCGTGCCGAGGCGGGCACGATCCAGGGGCGGCTGGACATGGCCAAGTACATCACCATGCCCAAGGGCGAGCTGGCCGGGCGCGTGCTGCTGGTCGACGACCTGGCCGACTCGGGCGTGACGCTGCGCGCGGTGGTCGAGCGCCTGCGCGGCATGCCCGCGATCACGGAGCTGCGCTCGGCGGTGATCTGGGTCAAGGGCGTCTCGAGCTACACCCCCGACTACTACGTCGAGATGCTGCCGACCAGCCCCTGGATCCACCAGCCGTTCGAGGAGTACGACACGCTGCGTCCGGAAGGGCTGGCGAAGAAGTTCGAAGTCTGAACCCGACCGGCAGGCGGGTTCGGTCCGCGGCGGGCGAGGGGGCACCCCGCCGGCGCGCAGCGGATGCAGGGCGCGACGCCCCGGTCCTGCGCGGCGCTCAAGCCCTAGCCCTGGGGTGCCGGGTTGCCCCGGCCGTCAACCGGGCGGCCGGAGTGCCACCAGCCCTGCCGCAGCGCGCGGCGTGGCCTTCTCATGCCCGTGCCTGCCGCAGGGAAAGAAAAAGGCCCCGCATCCTGCGATGCGAGGCCTTGTGTCTGGTGCCCAGGAGAGGACTCGAACCTCCACGGAGTTACCCGCTAGTACCTGAAACTAGTGCGTCTACCAATTCCGCCACCTGGGCCGGGTTCCGCGCGATTCGAAACCGTGGGGTTTCGTCGTCGCTGCAGAAGGCGCGATTCTATATCGTTTGTCGCAGCGCTGTCTCGCCGTCATGCTCGCGGATCGCGCAAGCGTGCAGGTCGGCTGCACAAACCGGCGCCAATGCCGTCACAATGTACCTTGAGGCTGTCGCGCAAGGCGCGGCAGCAGTCACAGACACTAGCGATTGCATGAAACGACACACGACAAAGAAAAAGCCCCGCATCTTGCGATGCGAGGCCTTGTGTCTGGTGCCCAGGAGAGGACTCGAACCTCCACGGAGTTACCCGCTAGTACCTGAAACTAGTGCGTCTACCAATTCCGCCACCTGGGCTTTGTTCTGATCGATTCGAAGCTGGTATTGTTTTGCTTCGGCGTCGAACAGAGAAGGAGATTCTATCATCAAGAATTCGAAAGTTGCAAGCACCCCATCCGGCCCTTCGCTGATGAGCGAAGTCGAAGGGGTGGTCCAGGGACACCGTGACGGCCACGGCTTCCTGATCCGGGACGACGGCGAGGCCGACGTCTACCTTTCGCCGCAGGAGATGCGTGCGGTGCTGCACCGCGACCGCGTGCGCGTGCGCATCATCCGCTACGACCGCAAGGGCCGCCCCGAAGGGCGCATCCTGGAGATCCTCGAGCGCCGCAAGACGCCCATCATCGGGCGACTGCTGCACGAGAACGGCGTGTGGGTCGTCGCGCCGGAGGACAAGCGTTACGGGCAGGACATCCTGATCCCGAAGAACGCGACCGCCAAGGCGCAGGCCGGGCAGGTGGTTGCGGTGGAGCTGACCGAGCCGCCTTCGCTGTATTCGCAGCCGGTCGGCCGCGTGACCGAGGTGCTGGGCGAGATCGACGACCCCGGCATGGAGATCGAGATCGCGGTGCGCAAGTACGAGGTGCCGCACCAGTTCTCGCCCGAGGCGCTGGCCGAGGCGGCCAAGCTGCCCGACGCGATCCGCGCCGCGGACCGCAAGCACCGCATCGACCTGACGGACGTGCCGCTGGTGACGATCGACGGCGAGGACGCGCGCGACTTCGATGACGCCGTCTACTGCGAGCCGGCGCGCGTCGGCCGCGGCAAGGGCTGGCGGCTGGTGGTGGCGATCGCCGACGTCAGCCACTACGTGAAGCCCGGCGAGCCGCTGGACCTGGACGCGTACGAGCGGGCGACCTCGGTGTACTTCCCGCGCCGGGTCATCCCGATGCTGCCCGAGAAGCTGTCCAACGGGCTGTGCTCGCTGAACCCGGACGAGGACCGGCTGGCGATGGTGTGCGACATGCTCGTCAATGCCAAGGGCGAGATCCACGCCTACCAGTTCTTCCCGGCGGTGATCCGCTCGCATGCGCGGCTGACCTACACCGAGGTGGCGGCCATCCTGGCCAACACGCGCGGGCCCGAGGCGATGCGCCGCAAGGACCTGGTACCGCACCTGCTGAACCTGCACGAGGTGTACCGCGCGTTGCTGCGCCAGCGCGCCGAGCGCGGCGCGGTGGACTTCGAGACCACCGAAACGCAGATCGTCTGCGACGAGAACGGGCGCATCGAGAAGATCGTGCCGCGCGTGCGCACCGAGGCGCACCGGCTGATCGAGGAGGCCATGCTTGCAGCCAACGTCTGCTCGGCCGACTTCATCTCGCGCGCCAACCATCCGGCGCTGTACCGCGTGCACGAAGGCCCGACGCCGGAGAAGCGCACCATCCTGCAGAACTACCTGCGGGCGCTGGGCATCGGCATGGGCCTGAGCGACGATCCCAAGCCCGGCGAGTTCCAGGCGCTGGCGCAGGCCACCAAGGACCGCCCGGACGCGGCGCAGATCCACATGATGCTGCTGCGCTCGATGCAGCAGGCCATCTACACGCCGGTCAACAGCGGCCATTTCGGCCTGGCCTACGAGGCCTACACCCACTTCACCAGCCCGATCCGTCGCTACCCGGACCTGCTGGTGCACCGCGTGATCAAGGCCTTGCTGCTCGGCCGGCGCTACCAGCTGATCGGCGTGGCGCAGGAGGAGCCGGCCCGGCGCGGCGGCCGCGGCAAGGCGGTGGCGGCCAACGAGCTGGCCCAGTGGGAGGCGGCTGGCATCCACTGCAGCGCCTGCGAGCGCCGCGCCGACGAAGCCTCGCGCGACGTCGAGGCCTGGCTCAAGTGCCGCTACATGCGCGAGCACCTGGGCGAGGAGTACGGGGGCACGGTCAGCGCGGTCACGCCGTTCGGGCTGTTCGTGCAGCTCGACGACCTGTACGTCGAAGGGCTGGTGCACATCACCGAGCTCGGCAGCGAGTACTTCCGCTTTGACGAGGTGCGCCAGGAGCTGCGGGGCGAGCGCACCGGGGTGCGCTACGCCGTGGGCGCGCGCGTGCGGGTGCAGGTCAGCCGTGTCGACCTCGACGGTCGCAAGATCGACTTCCGCCTGGTGCGTGACACGCTGGACGAGCGGCTGGCCGCGCGCGCGAAGCGCGAGAAGGCAGGCAGCAAGGTCGAGCAGCTCAAGGGCGTGCAGGAGGCCGACCGCCAGGTGCGCGCGCGCAGCCGCACGACCGCGCGCAAGACGGCCGGGGCCCGTCCCGCCGGGGCCGCGGCCAAGACGGGCCGCAGCGCCGCCAAGAAGTCGCGCCCGCGTCGCGGCTGAACCCCGCGCAGCTTCAGGGCGCGTCGCCGGCCAGCAGGCCGATCAGGCGGCTGGCCGTCAGCGGTCCCGGGCGTGCGTGCGCGGCCACCCAGGCATCGGCCGCCGCCCCGTGGGTGTGCACGGCCAGGCGTGCCGCGGGCAGCGCCTCCAGGCCCTGCGACCACAGTCCGGCGAGCCAGCCGGCGAGCACGTCGCCGGTGCCGGCGGTCGCCAGCGCCGCGTTGCCGCTCAGGTTGATCCAGGGGGCTTCGCCGGCGGCGGCGATCACGCTGCCCGAGCCCTTGAGCACCACGACGCAGCGATAGCGCTCGCTCAGGGCGCGTGCCGCACCCAGCCGGTCCCGCTGCACCGCTTGCGCGCCGTCCAGCGCGAGCAGCCGGGCGGCTTCGAGCGGGTGGGGCGTCAGCACCGTCGGTGCACCGCGCCGGCCACGGGCTTCCAGCAACGACTGCAGCATGGGGTCGGCGGCGATCGCGTTGAGTGCATCGGCATCGAGCACCAGCCGGCCGGCGCTGCCCAGCGCCTTGGGCAGCACTGCGCGCACCGCCGTGCCGCCGCCGCAACCGCAGGTCACGGTCAGCGTGCTCCAGTCGAGCGCCGCGGCATGGTCCGCGTCGCGCAGCATCAGCTCCGGCGCCTGCGGGTCGAGCGCCAGCGGCGCCTCGCCCAGTGGCGAGACGAACACCCGGCCCGCGCCGGCGGCGATCGCCGCGCGCCCGGCCAGCAGCGCTGCGCCGGTCATCCCGGTGGCGCCGCCCAGCACCAGCACGTCGCCGAAGCTGCCCTTGTGCTGCGCATGGCGGCGTGCGGGCGGGGCGTCCTCGCGGGCGCACAGCCAGGCGTCGGGCGCCGCGTCATCGTGCACGTCCAGGTCGTCGAACCACACCTGCCCGGCGCAGTCGCGTCCCGAAGCGGTGAACAGGCCCGGCTTGAGCGTCAGCAGCGACAGGGTGTGGTGGCCATGCACGGCCCGCTCCGTGCCGCCGGGCAGCTGGCCGGTGTCGGCCGCCAGCCCGGTCGGCAGGTCCACGCACAGCACGGTGCCGGGCCATTGGCGCAGCCCGGCCACGGCCTGCGCGAGCACGCCTTCGGGCGCGCGGCTGCTGCCCAGGCCGAGCAGCGCGTCGATGGCCAGGTCGCCGGGGCGCGCGTCCGCCGGCGGCAGCGGGTCGGGGCCGACCGGCACGCCGGCCTCCTGCGCGCGCTGCAGCGAGGCGCGCGCATCCGCCGGCAGGCGGGCCGGGTCGCCGAGCAGGCTGACCTGCACGGGACGGCCGGCGCGCCGCAGGTGCATCGCGGCTTCCAGGCCGTCACCGCCGTTGTTGCCGGGGCCGCAGGCCACCCAGATCCGGCGCGCGTGCGGCGCCAGCGCCAGCGCGAGCTGCGCGACCGCGGCGCCGGCGCGCTGCATCAGCGTGTGTGCGGGCAGGGCCTGCTGGGCCTGTTGTTCGATGCGGCGGGATGCCGCCGTGCCGTGCAACGGCCAGGCAGAGGCGGCGGCCGGGGTGACGCGGCGCACCGGCCGTGGTGTCGGGGCAGGGGGGCGTGACATGGGGCCCAACGATAGCGCGCGGGCCCCGCGCTTCCAAGCCGGGCGCGGCGCCCGTCAGCCGCGCTGCAGGCGTGCCAAGCCGTAGCGCTCCAGCGGCAGGTCCGGGTTGCGGCCCGACAGGCTCTGGGCCAGCAGGGTGGCTGCGGCGCAGCTCGTGGCCCAGCCCTGGTTGGCGTGGCCCAGGTTGAGCCACACGCCTTCGACCGGGCTCGGCCCGATCAGCGGCAGGCCGTCGGGCAGCTGCAGGCAGGTGCCTTTCCAGGTCTGCGCGTGCATCTTGTGCGCCGCGCCGGGGAACCAGCGGTCCAGCACCGCGTAGAGCCGGTCCAGCATGGCCTCGTGGTGGTCGCCCACCGGGGTGCCGATTTCCAGCCCTCCGCCGATGCGCACCCGCTGCCCGAGGCGCATCAGGCTCACGCCCTGGGCGGCGTCGGTGATCGCCGCGCGCGGGGTGCGCTCGATGTGGCGCAGGTTGGCGGTGACCGTGTAGCCGTGCACCGGCATCAAAGGCAGCGGCAGGTGCAGTGCGCGCAGCAGCGCGTCCGAGCGGCCGCCCACGCACAGCAGCACGGCGTCGTGCTCGTCTTCCTGCGGTTCCATGGGCGGGAGCGAGGCCAGCGTGCTGGCATGGCGGCTGACCCGGCTGGTGGCCGAGCCCGACGGGTTGCTGTGCAGGCGCGGCGTACGCCCCGGCTCGATGCGCGTCACCTCGGTGGCAAAGCGGAACTCGACACCCAGGCGCTCGCCTTCTTCCTTCAGCAGGTGCACGATCTGCCGGCCGTTGACCGCCTCGTCCTGCGGAAAGTGGATCGCGGCGGCGAGCGGCGCATCCGGCTCCAGGCCCGGCTCCAGTGCCCGGCACTCGTCCGCGCTCAGCCAGCGGGCCGCCACGCCCTGGACGCGCAGCGCCTCGCAGGCCTGCTGCGCGGCCTTGAGGCGCGAGCCCTCGGGCAGCAGCACGATGTGACCCTGACAGGACTCGAACTCCAGCCGCTGCTCGGCCACCAGGCGTGCGTGCTGCTGCTGGCCGTAGGCGGCCAGTTCGCGCAGGGCCTGCTGCAGCGTCCCGCGCCGGGCCAGCTGCTGGCGGGTCTGCCACAGCCAGTGCCAGTTGGCGGGGCGCCAGCCGGCGCGGATGTGGGCCTCGTGCGGCAGGCGCCACCAGCGGCCGGCCGTCAGCGCGGCGAAGGGCGACAGCACGCCGGGGCTGGCCAGGCTGGGCGCGAGCAGGCCCAGCGGCGCGAAGCTTGCCTCCGCGGCCACGCTGCCGCGGCGTTCGTAGACCGTGACGCGGTGTCCGGCGGCCGCCAGCGCATGTGCGGCCGTGACGCCGGCGATCCCGGCGCCGATGATGGCGATGCGCATGGTGCTCAGTCGCCTTTCGTCGCCGCCAGGGCCGCTTCGATCTCCAGCGAGACCGACAGCACCGTGTCGTCCTGCAGGTGGCCGGCCCACACCATCAGCCCGACCGGCAGTTGCCCGGGGCGGTGGCAGGGCAGCGACAGCGCGCAGCCGTCGAGCATGTTGACGACCGATGGATTGCGCAGCAGCAGGGCGTTGACGCGGAAGAACTCCGCGTCGTCCTCCGCGATGCTGGCCAGCGTCGGCGCGACGACCGGCACGGTCGGCGACAGCACCGCATCGAAGCCCGCCAGTCGTTGCTCGACGCGCGCGATCCAGGCGCGGCGTGCCTGGATCAGGTCGATGTAGTCGGCCGCGCCCATCGCTGCGCCACGGCGGATGCGCTGCGCGACGCGCGGGTCGTAGCGGTCTTCGCTGGCCTGCAGGCGCGCGCGGTGCCAGGCCCAGCTTTCGGCCGCCGCAAACCCGCCGGTGGCCTGGATGTCCGCCAGCTCCGCGAGTTCGGCCAGCGCGATCTCCTTGATCTGCGCACCCTGGTCGCGCAGGCGCTGCAGGGCCTGCGCGAACGCGTCGGCGACCGTGTCGTCCATCCCGTCCAGCATCGTGGTGCGTGCCACGGCCAGGCGCCAACCCGACAGCGGGCGCGCCTGCAGGCGCACGCTGCGCGCGGCCAGGATCTCGTGCAGCAGCACGGCGTCGCGCACGCTCTTCGTGATCGCGCAGGCGGTGTCCAGCGTGGTCGACAGCGGCACGCAGCCGTCCAGCGGCGTCAGGCAGGCGGTGTTCTTGAAGCCGACCAGCCCCTGCAGGGCCGCCGGGATGCGGATCGAGCCGCCGGTGTCCGAGCCGAGCGCGGCCCAGGCGGCGCCGAGCGCCACCGACACCGCGCCGCCGGAGGTCGATCCGCCCGGGATGCGCTCGACGCTCGTGTCAGACGGGTTCACCGGCGTGCCGTAGTGCGGGTTCCAGCCCACGCCCGAAAAGGCGAACTCCGTCATGTTGGTATGGCCCACCAGCGCGGCGCCCGCCTGGCGCAGCCGCGCCACCGCGGTGGCGTCCCGGGCGGCGGGCGGGGCGTCGGCCAGCACGACCGAGCCGGCGGTGGTGGGGTGGCCGGCCACGTCGAACAGGTCCTTGACGCTGATAGCCAGGCCCGCGAGCGGCAGGCCGGGGGCGCCGGCTGCGGCGGCCAGGTCGGCGGCGCGCGCGGCGGCTTGCGCCTGCTCGCCGAAGGTGCGGATGAAGACGTGGCGCGCCGCAGGCTGCTCGGCGGCAGCTTGCGCTTCGGCCAGCAGCGCGAGCGCGGACTGCCGGCCGGCGTGCACCGCGGTGCGCGCGGCGCTGAGATCGGTGTGCATGGTGATGCTATACTCTTCGGGTTTATCTGGAGGCTAGGCAGGCGTTCTGTCTGCCTGGGATGCCCCGGTGATTCGCCGGCATCGTTGTTCTCAGTGCGATTTCAACGCATTTCCCGCTGAGCCGCAGCGGCTGGTGACGACCAGGCAGGGCGCCAGATAAGCAAATCGCGAACCGGCAACTTCAAGGTGTTGCGGCGAGCAACTTCGTTGACTGCTCGTTGCAATTCGCGCCGGATTCTAGACCCAACTTTGGAGCATTCCATGTCCGTCACCATGCGCGAAATGCTGGAAGCGGGTGTCCATTTCGGTCACCAGACCCGCTTCTGGAACCCCAAGATGGCCCCCTACATCTTCGGCCATCGCAACAAGATCCACATCATCAACCTCGAAAAGACGCTGCCGCTGTTCGAGGAGGCGATGAAGTACATCCGCCAGCTGTCGGCCAAGCGCGGCACCATCCTGATGGTCGGCACCAAGCGCCAGGCGCGCGAGATCATCGCCCAGGAAGCCCAGCGTTGCGGCATGCCCTACGTGGATCAGCGCTGGCTGGGCGGCATGCTGACCAACTTCAAGACGGTCAAGTCCTCGCTGAAGAAGCTCAAGGACATGCAGGCCCAGGCCGAAGCCGGCCTGGAGCACATGAGCAAGAAGGAAGCGCTGCTGTTCCAGCGCGAGCTGGCCAAGCTCGAGAAGGACATCGGCGGCATCCAGGACATGAACGCGCTGCCCGACGCGCTGTTCGTCATCGACGTGGGCTACCACAAGATCGCGGTGGCCGAAGCCAAGAAGCTCGGCATCCCGGTGATCGGCGTGGTCGACACCAACCACTCGCCTGCCGAGATCGATTACGTCATCCCCGGTAACGACGACTCGGCCAAGGCTGTGGCACTGTATGCCCGGGCGGTCGCCGACGCGGTGCTCGAAGGCAAGGCCAACGCCGTGAACGAGGTCGTGCAGGCCGCATCCGGGGGCGCGGACGAGTTCGTGGAAGTCAACGAGAACGCCTGAGCCCGTCAGAGCCTGGAAAGGAGGGGCTGCTTCAGCCCCTTTTTTTTAAAGCCGCGAAACGAATTGATGCCGGGGCCGCACGCCCCGGAGTTCCTGTAGAGAACCGGAGATACGAGATGCCCGCAATCACTGCAAGCATGGTCGCCGAGCTGCGCGCCAAGACCGACGCCCCGATGATGGAGTGCAAGAAGGCCCTGACCGAGGCCGACGGCGACATGGCCCGCGCGGAGGAAATCCTGCGCGTCAAACTGGGCAACAAGGCCGGCAAGGCCGCCTCGCGCGTGACCGCCGAGGGCGTCGTGGCAGCCTACGTCGAGGGCAGCACCGGCGCGATCATCGAAGTCAACTGCGAAACCGACTTCGTCTCGAAGAACGACGCCTTCCAGGCCTTCGTCAAGTCGCTGGCCGAGCTGGTCGCCAAGAACGATCCGGCCGACGTGGCCGCGCTGTCGGCGCTGCCGCTGTCGCAGGACGGCTTCGGCCCGACGGTCGAGGACGTGCGCAAGGGCTTGATCGGCAAGATCGGCGAGAACATGACCATCCGCCGCTTCAAGCGCTACGCCGGCGGCGGCAAGCTGGCCTACTACCTGCACGGCACCCGCATCGGCGTGGTTGTCGAGTACGACGGTGACGACGTGGCGGCCAAGGACGTCGCGATGCACGTGGCGGCCATGAAGCCGGTGGCCCTGTCGGCCGCCGACGTGCCGGCCGAGCTGATCGAGAAGGAGCGCTCGATCGCCCAGCAGAAGGCCGCCGAGTCCGGCAAGCCGGCCGACATCGTCGCCAAGATGGTCGAAGGCTCGGTGCAGAAGTACCTCAAGGAAGTCTCGCTGCTGAACCAGGCCTTCGTGAAGAACGACAAGCAGTCGGTCGAGCAGATGCTCAAGGCCGCCAACACCACCGTCAAGGGCTTCACCCTGTACGTGGTGGGCGAGGGCATCGAGAAGAAGCAGGACGACTTCGCCGCCGAGGTGGCCGCCCAGGTCGCCGCAGCCAAGGGCCAGTAACTCGCTTCGAAACTACCCACTACACTTCGGTCACCCCGGGCGCCGCACGATTGGAGAACTGCATGCCGGCCTACAAGCGCATCCTGCTCAAGCTTTCAGGTGAAGCCCTGATGGGCGATGACGCATATGGCATCAACCGCGCCACCATCGTCCGCATGGTGCGCGAAATCCAGGAAGTGACGGCCCTGGGGACCGAAGTGGCGATCGTGATCGGCGGGGGCAACATCTTCCGTGGCGTGGCCGGCGGCTCGGTCGGCATGGACCGCGCCACCGCCGACTACATGGGCATGCTTGCCACCGTCATGAACGCGCTGGCCCTGGCCGACACCATGCGCCAGGAAGGCATGACGGCCCGGGTGATGTCGGCCATCGGCATCGAGCAGATCGTCGAACCGTACGTGCGGCCCAAGGCGCTGCAGTATCTCGAGGAAGGCAAGGTGGTGATCTTTGCCGCGGGGACCGGCAACCCGTTCTTCACCACCGACACCGCCGCCGCGCTGCGCGGTGCCGAGATCGGCGCGCAGATCATGCTCAAGGCGACCAAGGTCGACGGCGTCTACAGCGCCGATCCGAAGAAGGACGCCAACGCCGTCCGCTACACCAACATCAGCTTCGACGAGGCCATCATCAAGAACCTGCAGGTGCTGGATACCACGGCCTTCGCGCTGTGCCGCGACCAGAAGCTGCCGATCAAGGTGTTCAGCATCTTCAAGCCGGGCGCGCTCAAGCGCGTGGTGCTCGGTGAAGACGAGGGCACGCTCGTCCACGTTTGAGGAGTACGACGCACATGAACATTGCAGAGATCAAGAAGACGACCGAACAGAAGATGCAGAAATCGGTCGAGGCCTTCAAGCAGGAACTGGCGAAGATCCGTACCGGTCGTGCCCACCCCGGCCTGCTCGACCAGGTGCACGTGGAGTACTACGGCTCCATGGTGCCCATCAGCCAGGTGGCCAACGTCACGCTGCTGGACGCCCGCACCATCAGCGTCCAGCCGTGGGAAAAGGGCATGGGCCCGAAGATCGAGAAGGCCATCCGCGAATCCGACCTGGGCCTGAACCCGTCCGCGCAGGGCGACCTGCTGCGCGTGCCGATGCCGCCGCTGACCGAGGAACGCCGCAAGGAACTCACCAAGGTGGTCAAGCACGCCGGCGAGGAAGCCAAGGTGGCGGTGCGCAACCTGCGGCGTGACGCCAACGAGCAGGCCAAGAAGCTGATGAAGGAAAAGCAGATCACCGAGGACGAGGAGCGCCGGTCGCAGGACGAGATCCAGAAACTGACCGACCGCACCGTCGCGGAGATCGACAAGCTGGTCGCGGCCAAGGAAGCCGAGATCCTGGCCATCTGACGCTGCTGCGGCACCCCCGGCACCGTGACAGGCGCACTTCCCCGCCATGTGGCCATCGTGATGGATGGCAATGGGCGCTGGGCGTCCCGGCGCCGGATGCCTCGTGTCCTCGGGCACGAGCAGGGCGTCGAGGCGTTGGTGCGCACCGTGCGCGCCTGCGCCGAGCGCGGCATCGAATACCTCACGGTGTTCGCGTTCTCCTCCGAGAACTGGAAGCGCCCCGAGGAGGAAGTCTCCGGGTTGATGAAGCTGGTGCTGGTGGCCGTTTCCAAGCATGTCCAGCAGCTGGCCGAGGCGGGCGTGCGCATCCACATCGTCGGCGACCGCTCCAAGGTGTCCGACAAGGTCAAGGCGTCCTGGGACCAGGCGGAGGCCGCCACCCGGCACAACAGCCGCATGGTCCTGTCGGTCGCGTTCAACTACGGCGGCCGCTGGGACATCGTGCAGGCCTGCCGCCGCGCGATGGCCGACGGGCTCGGCCCCGACGACCTCTCGGAGGCGACGCTGGCGCGCTACATGGCGCTCAGCCACGCGCCCGATCCGGACCTGTTCATCCGCACCGGCGGGGAACTGCGCATCAGCAACTTCCTGCTGTGGCAGGCGGCCTACGCCGAGCTGTACTTCACCGACTGTCTGTGGCCGGACTTCGACGCCGGGCAGCTGGACGCGGCGCTGGCCGCCTACGCGGCCCGGGAGCGCCGGTTCGGCGACGTCAAGCCCGCCACTGCGCCCGCACGCACCGCCGAGGAGGTCTGAGGCCATGCTCAAGCAGCGCGTGATCACCGCTGTGCTGCTGCTGGCCGTGCTGCTGCCGGCCCTGTTTGCCGCGCCGGTCTGGCCGTTCGCGGTGCTGACGCTGGTGGCGGTCGCCGCGGCCGGCTGGGAGTGGGGGCGGCTCAACGGACTCGCGTCCGCGCCTGCCATCGGCATGGGGGCCGGCGTGGCCGTGATCTGCCTGCTCAGCTGGCCGGCGCTGGCCTCGCTGCAAGCCCCGACCCTGTGGTGGATCGCCACCGTGGCCTGGGTGCTGGGCGGTGCCTGGCTGCTGCGGCTCGGCCCGACGCAATGGCCCCGTCTGCCGCAGGCGCTGCGCCTGCTGCTCGGGGTGGGCATCCTGTGGCTGACCTGGCTGGCGCTGACCCAGTCCAAGGCCATCGGGCTGAACTTCCTGCTGTCGGTGTTCTGCCTCGTGTGGGCCGCCGACATCGCGGCCTACTTCGGCGGCCGCGCGTTCGGCAAGCGCAAGCTCGCGCCGGCCATCAGCCCGGGCAAGAGCTGGGAGGGCGTGTGGTCCGGCATGGCCGGCGTGCTGCTGCTGGCCGTGCTGTGGATCGCCGCCGACGCGCGCTGGGACTTCGGCAGCGCGAGCCTGTACACCGGCATCCGCGCCAGCTTCGGCTGGGTCGGGGTGGTGGTGGTCTGCGCTTTCCTGGCGGCAATGAGCGTGGTCGGCGACCTGTTCGAATCCTTGATCAAACGTAGCGTGGGGGCCAAGGACAGCAGCCAGCTGCTGCCGGGCCACGGTGGCGTGCTCGACCGCATCGATGCGTTGCTGCCGGTGCTGCCCATCGCGCTGAACCTGAGCCTGCTGAGATGAACGCCTTGTCCACGGCACGCCGGCAGGTGTGCATCCTGGGCTCCACCGGCTCGATCGGTGTCAACACGCTGGATGTCATCGCCCGCCATCCCTCGCGCTACGAGGTGTTCGCGCTGACCGCGCACCGCCGTGTCGAGGAACTCCTGCAGCAGTGCCTGCGCTGGGCGCCGCGCTATGCCGTGATGTCCGATGCGCAGGCTGCGGCCGAGCTGCGCCAGCGGCTCAAGGCGGCCGGCTGCCGTACCGAGGTGCTGAGCGGCGCGGCGGCGCTGGACGAGGTGGCGGCGCACCCCGAGGTCGACACCGTGATGGCGGCCATCGTCGGCGCCGCAGGGCTGTCGCCGTGCCTGGCCGCGGCGCGTGCCGGCAAGCGCCTGCTGCTGGCCAACAAGGAGGCGCTGGTGGTCGGCGGGGCCTTCTTCATGCACGCCGTGCGCGCGGGGGGAGCACAGCTGCTGCCGATCGACAGCGAGCACTCGGCGATCTTCCAGTGCTTGCCCGAGGATCCGGCCACGTGGGCGCAGCGCGTCGAGCGCATCATCCTGACCGCCTCGGGCGGTCCGTTCCGCCAGGCCGATCCGGCCAGCCTGCGCGACGTCACGCCCGAGCAGGCCTGCGCGCATCCGAACTGGGTGATGGGGCGCAAGATCTCGGTCGACTCGGCGACCATGATGAACAAGGCGCTCGAGGTCATCGAGGCGCGCTGGCTGTTCGACCTGGCGCCGGAACAGATCGAGGTGGTGATCCATCCGCAGAGCATCATCCACTCGATGGTGGTGTGCCGCGACCGCTCGGTGCTGGCGCAGCTCGGCACGCCCGACATGCGCGTGCCGATCGCCTTCGGCCTGGCCTACCCGGAACGCATCGATTCCGGCGCGCAGGCGCCGGACTTCACCCGGCTGGCGGGGCTGAGCTTCGAGGCCCCGGACGCGCGCCGCTTCCCCGGCCTGCAGCTGGCCTGGGAGACGCTGCGCGGGGCGGCCGGCAGCACCGCGGTGCTGAACGCGGCGAACGAGGAGGCGGTGGCGGCCTTCCTGGCCGGAACCATCCGCTTCGACCAGATTCACACGGTGAACGCGCGCACGCTCGAGGACGTGGTGCCGACGGCCGACGCAGCCGCCTCGCTCGAGGGGCTGCTGGACCTGGACGCCGGCGCCCGCCGGCACGCGCGCCAGCTCGTGAAGGGGATGGCCGCATGACCACCGTGTTCGCATTCCTGCTGACCATCGCCATCCTCATCGTCGTGCACGAGTGGGGCCACTACCGCATGGCCCGCGCCTGCGGCGTGAAGGTGCTGCGCTTTTCGGTCGGCTTCGGCAAGGTGCTGTGGCGTCGGCAGCGCACGCCCGACAGCACCGAGTTCGTCGTGTGCGCGCTGCCCTTCGGCGGCTACGTGCGCATGCTCGACGAGCGCGAAGGGGTGGTGCCGCCCGCGCTGGCGGACCAGGCGTTCAACCGCAAGCCGCTGCGCTCGCGCGCGCTGATCGTCGCCGCGGGGCCTGCGGCCAACCTGATCCTGGCCATCGTGCTGTATGCCGCGGCCGGCTGGATCGGCACCGACGAGCCGAAGGCGCTGCTCGGCGCGCCGGCTGCCGGCAGCCTCGCCGAGCGTGCCGGCATGCGTGCGGGCGACTGGGTGCGGGCGGTGCAGGAGCCTGGCGGCGAACCGGTCGAGATCCGCTCCTACCACGACCTGCGCTGGTACGTCACCGACGCCACGGTGCATGGCCGCGACCTGGCCCTGCAGCTCACCGATGCCCATGGCCAGCGGCCGCGCGAGGTGGTGCTGCCGCTCGGCATCCTGGGCTCGCGCGAGGTGGATGCCACGCTGATGCAGAAGATCGGCCTCGGCCAGCCGTACAGTGCGCCGGTGCTCGGGCGCGTGCTGCCGGGCGGTCCGGCCGAGCGCGCCGGGCTGCGCAGCGGCGACCGGGTGCTGTCCATCGACGGCGAGCCGGTGGCCGATGCCGCGAGCCTGCGCCAGCGCATCCGCGCCTCGGTCGACCGTGAGGGGGCGCGGCCGCTGACCCTGCGCGTGGATCGCGCCGGGCAGGTCGTGACGCTGCGCGTGGAGCCGGCGCTGATCGAGGAGCAGGGCCAGCGCATCGCGCGCATCGAGGCCGAGGTGGGGCAGCCGGTCGAGTTCGTGAAGGTTTCCTACGGTCCGCTGGAGGGGGTCGCGTACGGCATGCGTCGCACCTGGGAGGTCTCGGCGCTGACGCTGCGCATGCTGGGCAAGATGCTGATCGGCGAGGCCTCGGTGAAGAACCTGAGCGGGCCGCTGACGATCGCCGATTTCGCCGGGCAGTCGGTGCAGCTGGGCCTGTCGTATTACCTCGGCTTCCTGGCGCTGGTCAGCGTGAGTCTGGGCGTGCTCAACCTGCTGCCGCTGCCGGTCCTCGATGGAGGACACCTGATGTATTATCTTTTCGAGGGAGTGACAGGGCGGCCGATCTCCGACGTGTGGCTGGATCGGCTGCAGCGCGGCGGAGTGGCCATCATGCTGGTGATGATGTCACTCGCTCTCTACAACGACGTGGCCCGCCTCCTGGGTCTCCACTGAGCTCCATGCTGTCATCCTCCCGTTCGCATCAGCGTTCGTTTTCGCTTCGCAAACCTTCCCTCATCGCCGCAGCCGTCGTCGCTGCATTGCATGCCGGATGGGCATGGGCGGTCGAGCCCTTCACGCTCCGCGACATCCGCGTCGAAGGCCTGCAACGCACCGAGCCGGGCACCGTGTTCGGTTCGCTGCCGTTCCGCATCGGTGACACCTACAACGACGAGAAGGGCGCCGCGGCGCTGCGTGCCCTGTTCGCCACCGGCCTGTTCTCCGACGTGCGGCTGGAGATCGAAGGCGACGTGGTGGTGGTCGTCGTCGAGGAGCGTCCCATCGTCTCCAATGTCGAGTTCGTCGGCATCAAGGAGTTCGACCGCGAGGTGCTGGTGCGCGCGCTGCGCGAGGTCGGCATCGCCGAGGGTCGCCCGTTCGACAAGGCGCTGGTCGACCGCGCCGAGCAGGAGCTCAAGCGCCAGTACCTCTCCAAGAGCCTGTATGGCGCCGAGGTCATCACCACCGTCACGCCGCAGGAACGCAACCGCGTCAACGTGACGTTCACCGTCACCGAAGGCGGGGTGGCGAAGATCCGCGAGATCCGCATCGTCGGGGCCAAGGCCTTCCCGGAAAGCCGCCTCAAGGGCCTGATGTCGCTGACCGAAGGCGGCTGGATGACCTGGTACACCAAGTCCGACCGGTATTCGCGTGCGAAGCTGAACGCGGACCTGGAGCAGCTGCGCTCGTTCTACCTGAACCGCGGCTACCTCGAGTTCTCGGTGGTCTCCACGCAGGTGGCGATCTCGCCGGACAAGCAGGACATCTCGATCACGATCAACATCCACGAAGGCCAGCCGTACGTCGTGACGGCCGTGGAGCTGGAAGGCCAGTACTTCGGCAAGGAAGACGACTTCAAGTCGCTGGTGACGATCAAGCCCGGCGAGCCGTACCGCGCCGAGGACGTGGCCGAGACGGTGCGCGCCTTCACCGAGCGCTTCGGCGCCTTCGGCTATGCGTTCGCGCGCGTCGAGCCGCAGACCGACATCGACCGCGAGACCGGCCGCGTCAAGGTGGTGCTGGTGGCCAACCCGCAGCGCCGGGTCTACGTGAGGCGCATCAACGTGGCGGGCAACACGCGCACGCGCGACGAGGTGATCCGTCGCGAGCTGCGCCAGTTCGAGTCCGCCTGGTACGACGGCGACCGCATCCGCCTGTCGCGCGACCGCGTCGACCGCCTGGGCTACTTCAACGAGGTCAGCATCGAGACCAACGAGGTGCCCGGCTCCCCGGACCAGGTGGACCTGACGCTCAACGTGGTCGAGAAGCCCACCGGCAACCTGCTGCTGGGTGCCGGCTTCTCCAGCGCCGAGAAGCTGACGCTGACCGCGTCGATCAAGCAGGACAACATCTTCGGTTCGGGCAACTACCTGGGCTTCGAGTTCAACACCAGCAAGTACAACCAGAACTTCATCATCAGCACGCTGGACCCGTACTTCACGATCGACGGGATCTCGCGCTCGATCGACCTGTACTACCGGACCAACCAGCCGCTGTCCAGCCAGGGCTCGGACTACAAGCTGGTCACCCCCGGCGCGGCGATCCGCTTCGGCGTGCCGTTCACCGAGTACGACACGGTGTATTTCGGTATCGGCGTGGAAAGCACCGAAATCAAAGGTGACGAAGCCGGCATGCCGCTGAGTTATTCGGAATACCGCGACCGATTCGGCGCGCGCAGCGTCAGCATGCCGCTGACCATCGGCTGGACGCGCGACGGCCGCGACAGTGCGCTGGTGCCCACCCGCGGGCGCTACCAGCGCCTCAACGGCGAGGCCAGCCTGGCCGGCGACGCCCGCTATGTCAAGGCGAACTACCAGTTCCAGCAGTACATCCCGCTTGGCCAGTCCTTCACGCTGGCGTTCAACGCGGAGGTGGGCGTGGGCAAGGGGCTGTCAGGCCGTCCGCTGCCGGTGTTCAAGAACTTCACCGGCGGTGGCCTGGGGTCGGTGCGCGGCTTCGCGCAGAGCTCCTTCGGTTTCGTCGACAGCAGCACGGGGGCCCGCGTCGGTGGCGACAAGCGCCTGAACCTGAATACCGAGCTGTACGTGCCGTTCCCCGGCTCCGGTACCGACCGGACCTTGCGGCTGTTCGGGTATTTCGACGCGGGCAACGTTTTTGACGACCGCCAGGAAAAGGTGTCGGTGGAAAACCTGCGGGCTTCGGTGGGTATCGGCTTCAGCTGGGTCTCGCCGGTCGGGCCGCTGAAACTGGCCTACGGTATTCCGGTGCGGGCAAAGTCCGGGGATAGAATCGAACGTCTGCAATTTCAGATTGGGACTGCCTTCTGATGAAGAAGAATTTTGCGAAGTCTGCGCTCGTCGGTGGCCTGCTGGTGCTGGCCATGCACGGCGTGCAGGCACAGGAAATCAAGATCGGCTATGTCAGCAGCGACCGGGTGCTGAGCCAGTCGGCCCCCGCCAAGGCGGCCGAGGCCCGTCTGCGGCAGGAGTTCGAGCCCCGCGAGAGCGAGCTGGCCGACATGGCCGCCAAGCTCAAGGCGGCCTCGGACAAGCTGGACAAGGACGCGCCGACGCTGTCCGAATCCGAACGCGCGCGCCGTCAGCGCGAGCTGGTGGACATGGAGCGCGAGTTCCAGCGCAAGCGGCGTGAGTACCAGGAAGACATCAGCCGCCGCCGCAGCGAGGAGCTGGCCGCGATCATCGAGCGCGCCAATGCGGTGATCAAACGCATCGCCGAACAGGAAAAGTACGACCTGATCCTCCAGGAGGTCGTGCATGCGAGCAAGCGTGTGGACATCACCGACAAGGTGATCAACGCCCTGAACGCCAACGGTGGCAAGTGATCCTCGTGCCGTGAACGATGTGGCCCTCGGCGAGATCGCGCAGGCCCTCGGCGGAGAGCTGATCGGTTCTCCCGGGCTGCGCATCGACCGGCTGGGCCCGCTGGAAGGCGCAACGCCTTCGACCCTTTCCTTCCTCGCCAATCCCCGCTACGCATCGCAGCTGGCCCAGACCGCGGCCGGCTGCGTCATCGTCGCACCGGCGTTCAAGGAGGCGGCGACCCAGCGGGGGGCGGCCATCGTCACCGACGACCCCTACCTCTATTTCGCCCGCCTGACCCAGTGGTGGGCGCAGCGCGTGCGCCCGGCGCCGGAACCCGGCGTGCATCCTTCCGCCGTGGTGGCGGCCAGCGCGCGCCTGGGGCAGGGCGTGCGCATCGAGGCGCTGGCGGTGATCGAGGACGAGGTCGAGATCGGCGACGGCGCCGTCATCGGCGCGCACAGCGTGGTCGGCCGGGGTTCGCGCATCGGAGCGGGCACGCGCCTGGCGCCGCGCGTGACGGTCATGCACGGCTGCACGATCGGCCAGCGCTGCATCATCCATTCCGGTGCCGTGATCGGTGCGGACGGGTTCGGCTTTGCGCCCGAGGCCGGCCGCTGGGTGAAGATCGAGCAGCTCGGCGGGGTGCGCATCGGCGACGACGTGGAGGTCGGCGCCAACACCTGCATCGACCGGGGTGCGCTCGAGGACACCGTGATCGCCGACGGCGTCAAGCTCGACAACCTCATCCAGATCGCGCACAACGTGCAGGTGGGCGAGCACACCGCGATGGCCGGCTGCGTGGGCGTGGCCGGCAGCACCCGCATCGGCGCCCATTGCACGATCGCCGGCGGCGTGGGCATTGCCGGGCATCTCACGCTGGCCGACAACGTCCATGTCACCGGCATGAGCCTGGTCAGCCGCTCCCTGCTCAAGCCCGGTGTCTACAGCGGTGCCTTCCCCATCGACGACAATAAGGAATGGGAAAAGAATGCCGCGACCGTGCGGCAGCTCCACGCGCTGCGCGAGCGCCTGCGCGCGCTGGAAAAGAAACTGAAGTAACGATGGACATCCACAACATCCTGAAGAAGTTGCCGCACCGTTATCCGATCCTGCTGGTGGATCGGGTCCTCGAGATCGAGAAGGGCAAACGGATCAAGGCGCTCAAGAACGTCACCATCAACGAACCCTTCTTCATGGGCCACTTCCCGAACCGCCCGGTGATGCCGGGCGTTCTGATGCTGGAGGCCCTGGCCCAGGCCTCGGCGCTGCTGGCCTTCGATGCGGGCGACGCCGAGCTCGATCCCCGCGCGGTGTACTACTTCGTCGGCATCGACGGGGCGCGCTTCAAGCGACCCGTCGAGCCGGGCGACCAGCTGATCCTCGACGTGACGCTCGACCGTGCGCGCGGCGGCATCTACAAGTTCAAGGCCCAGGCGCTGGTCGACGGCGAGCTGGCGGTCGAGGCCGAACTGATGTGCACGATGCGCATCGTCGAGGGCTGACCCGAACCACGATGGCTCAAGTCCACCCCACCGCGATCGTCGATCCGAAGGCCGAGCTGGGCGAGAACGTCGTCATCGGCCCGTATGCCGTGATCGGCCCGAACGTGCGCATCGGCGAGGGCACGAGCGTCGGCGCGCACTGCACGATCGAGGGGCCGACGACGATCGGCCGCGACAACCGCATCTACCAGTTCGCCTCGCTGGGCTCCGACCCGCAGGACATGAAGTACCGCGGCGAGCCGACCGAGCTGCGCATCGGCGACCGCAACACGATCCGCGAGTTCTGCACCTTCAGCCGTGGCACGGTGCAGGACACCGGCGTGACCGTGATCGGAGACGACAACTGGATCATGGCCTACGTGCACATCGCGCATGACTGCGTGGTGGGCAACCGCACCATCCTGGCCAACAACGCGACGCTGGCCGGCCATGTCCACGTCGGCGACTGGGTGGTCATCGGCGGGCTGACCGGCATCCACCAGTTCGTCAAGATCGGCGCGCATGCGATGGCAGGCTTCGGCAGCCACGTGTCGCAGGACATTCCTCCGTTCATGACGGCCGCGGGCAACCCGCTGGCCGTCCACGGTCTCAACGTCGAGGGGCTGCGCCGGCGCGGCTTCTCGCGCGAACGCATCGCCCTGCTCAAGCAGATGCACCGCCTGCTCTACCGCCAGGGGCTGACGCTGGAGCAGGCCAAGCAGCAGATCGCCGCGCTGCCGGCCGACGACGAACAGATGCGGGCCGACATCGAGACCATGCTCGGCTTCCTCGCCCAGTCGACCCGCGGCATCGTGCGCTGAGGCCTGCGATGGCGACCGGGTTGCGTCTGGCCATGGTGGCGGGGGAGGCGTCGGGCGACCTGCTCGCCGGCTTGGTCCTGGGCGGCATGCGCCAGCGCTGGCCCGATGCGCGGGTGCAGGGCATCGGCGGGCCACGCATGGCCGAGCACGGCTTCGAGGCCTGGTGGCCGCACGAGAAGCTCGCGGTGCGCGGCTATGTCGAGGTGCTGCGCCACTACCGCGAGATCGCAGGCATCCGGCGCCAGCTGGCGCAGCGGCTGCTCGACGAGCGGCCGGACCTGTTCATCGGCGTCGACGCACCGGACTTCAACCTCGGGCTGGAAGAACAGCTGCGCGCCGGCGGCATCCGCACCATCCAGTTCGTCTGTCCGTCGATCTGGGCCTGGCGGGGCAAGCGGGTGCACCGCATCCGGCGCTCCGCGGACCATGTGCTGTGCCTGTTCCCGTTCGAGCCGGAGCTGCTCGCGCAGCACGACATCCCGGCCACCTACGTCGGCCATCCGCTGGCCGACACCATCCCGCTGGAGGTGCCGAGGCAGGCCTCGCGCCTGTCGCTCGGCGTGGCGCCCGACGGGGTGGTCGTCGCGCTGCTGCCAGGCAGCCGGCGCAGCGAGATCGAGTACAACGGCCCGAAGATCCTCGCTGCCGCGGCCGAGCTGCACCGCCGCCGCCCGCAGCTGCAGTTCCTGCTGCCGGTCGTGCCCGGGCTGCGCGCGATGGTCGAGCCGCTGCTGTCCCGCCATGCGGCGGGCGTGCCGATCCGGCTGCTCGACGGTCGTTCGCACGAGGTGCTGGCGGCCTGCGACACGGTGCTGATCGCCAGCGGCACGGCCACACTGGAAGCGGCGCTGTTCAAGAAACCGATGGTCATCACCTACAGCATGCACTGGCTGAGCGCGGCCATCATGCGGCGCATGGGCTACCTGCCCTGGGTGGGCCTGCCCAACATCCTGTGCCGGGAGTTCGTCGTGCCGGAGCTGCTGCAGGAAGCCGCCACGCCACAGAGCCTGGCCGACGCCACGCTGGCCTGGCTCGACGACCCGCAGCGCTGCGAGGCGCTGACCGGCCGTTTCACCGAATTGCACCACCTGCTGCGCAGGAACACTGCCCAAGCTGCCACCGATGCGATCGCGAAAGTCCTCGAGGCATGAACAGCTGCCGCTCAGCTGGGACGGCCCCGGCCTGGTGGCCGGGGTGGACGAGGCAGGGCGGGGGCCGCTGGCCGGTCCCGTGGTTGCCGCGGCCGTGATCCTGGACGACGAGAACCCCATCGAGGGGCTGGCCGATTCCAAGCGCCTGACCGAACGCACCCGCGAGCGCCTGTACGACGAGATCCGGGCCAAGGCGCTGTGCTGTGCGATCGCCGAGGCCAGCGTCGAGGAGATAGACCGGCTCAACATCCTGCAGGCCACGATGCTGGCGATGCGCCGGGCGGTGGAGGCGTTGCGCCTGAAGCCGGCCAAGGTGCTGGTCGACGGCAACCGCCTGCCGGTGCTGAAGGTCGCGGCCGAGGCGGTGGTGCAGGGCGACGCGAAGGTCCAGGCGATCTCCGCCGCCTCCATCCTGGCCAAGGTGCACCGCGACCGGCTGTGCCTGCAGCTGCACGAGCAGCATCCCGAGTACGGGTTCGCCGTGCACAAGGGCTACCCGACGCCGGAGCACCTGGCGGCCCTGCAACGGCACGGCGCGTGTCCGGCGCACCGGCGCAGCTTCGCGCCCGTGCGCGCCCGCCTGGAGCTGTCCTGATGGGCGTTGCCGTGCAGCGGGTGACTTCCCGCGACAACCCCTTGCTGGTGCGCCTGCGCAAGCTGGCCCGCGACGGCGCGGCCTACCGCAAGCTGGGCGAGGTCTGGCTGGAAGGCGAGCACCTGTGCTCGGCCTACCTGGCCCGCGGTGGCGAGGTGGCCCAGGCGGTGGTCTCGGAATCGGCCTGGGAGCGCGAGCCGGTGCGGGCGCTGTGCCAGGCCGCGCGCCGCATCACGCTGATTCCCGACGCCCTGTTCCACGGGGTCAGCGCGCTCGAATCGCCCTCCGGGCACGGTTTCGTCGTGCCCTGGCAGCCGCCGGCGGCGGTGCAGCCGGGGGTGGCCAGCGTGGTCCTGGACCGCCTGCAGGATGCCGGCAACGTCGGCTCGGTGCTGCGCAGCGCGGCGGCGCTGGGCGTGCCGCAGGTCGTGGCCCTGCGCGGCACGGTCGCGCTGTGGTCGCAGAAGGTGCTGCGCGCCGGCATGGGTGCGCATTTCGGCCTGAGCCTGGTCGAGGCGGTCGACCCGGCCGGGCTCGACGCCCTGGGCGTGCCGCTGGTCGGCACCAGCTCGCACACGCAGGACGAGCTGCCGTCCACCCGGCTGCCCTGGCCGTGCGCCTGGGTGCTGGGCAACGAAGGGCAGGGGGTGGACCCGCAGTTGCAGGCGCGCTGCGCGCTGACGGTGCGCATCCCCCAGCCCGGCGGCGAGGAATCGCTGAACGTGGCGGCCGCGGCGGCGGTGTGCTTCTACGAAAGCCTGCGCCAGCGCCTCGGTCAGTAGACCAGCCGGTCCGGCCGGATGTCGCGCAGGATGGTGGTGGCGATCTCCTCGATCGAGCGGTGGGTCGAGGACAGCCAGGAGATCCCTTCGCGCCGCATCAGCGCTTCGGCGGCAGCCACCTCGTAGCGGCAGTTCTCCAGGCTGGCGTAGCGGCTGCCCGGGCGGCGCGAGTTGCGGATCTCGGCCAGCCGCTCGGGGGCGATGGACAGGCCGAAGCACTTGGCCTTGTGCGGCACCAGCGCCGAAGGCAGGCAGTTGCGCTCGAAATCCTCTGGAATCAGCGGATAGTTGGCTGCCTTGACGCCGTGCTGCATCGCCAGGTACAGCGAGGTGGGCGTCTTGCCGCTGCGGCTGACGCCCACCAGGATCACGTCGGCTTCTTCGAGGTTCTTCGCCGATTGGCCGTCATCATGCGCCAACGCGAAGTTGATCGCCTCGATCCGGTTGTTGTATTCCTGGCTGCGGGCGATGTCCGAGAAGCGGCCGACCCGGTGGTTGGACTTCATGCCGAACTCGGCCTCGAGCGGCTCGACGAAGGTCATGAACATGTCCAGCACCAGGCCCTTGCAGCCGTTCTTGACGATGGACAGCACCTCTTCGTTCACCAGCGTGGTGAAGACGATGGGCTTGCGCCCCTCGGACTCCGCGGTGCGGTTGATCTCTTCGACCACCTGATGGGCCTTCTCCACCGTGTCGATGAAGGGCATGCGCACATGCCGGGGTTGGATGGAAAACTGCTTGAGGATGGAGTTTCCGAACGTTTCGGCGGTGATGCCGGTGCCGTCGGAAACGAAGAAGACGGTGCGAGTAGGCATGGTGGATTGTTTAGCCTTTGTTCAGGGGACAGGGGGAAAACCCCCGTAGAATTATCCGGTTTACCTCCCGGTCCGAATCGATGCACGCCGTCCTGCACGAACAAGAATCCACAAAGCGGGGTGGCTGGCGGGCGCCGCGGCGGCGGCGCGGGGACGCGGGAGCCCAGGTTTCTCAACATCACGGAGCTTTCCCATGTCATCAACCGCATTGGCGACCGCACTGGTCGTGCCGTTCGAACAGCTGAGGATGACCGACGTCGAGTCGGTCGGCGGCAAGAACGCCTCGCTCGGCGAGATGATCAGCCAGCTGGCCGCTTCCGGCGTGCGCGTGCCCGGTGGCTTCGCCACAACTGCCCATGCCTTCCGCGAGTTCCTCAAGCACGGCGGCCTGGTCGAGAAGATCAACGAGAAGCTGTCCAGCCTGAACACCGACGACGTGCGGGCGCTGGCCGAGGCCGGCGCGCAGATCCGCCAGTGGGTGATCGACACCCCGTTCCCGCCGGCGCTGGAACAGGCGATCCGCAGCGAGTTCGAGAAGCTGACGGCCGGCAACCCCGGTGCCTCCTTCGCGGTGCGTTCGTCGGCCACGGCCGAGGACCTGCCCGATGCCTCGTTCGCCGGCCAGCAGGAGACCTTCCTGAACGTCGTCGGCATCGAGGACGTGCTGCACAAGATCAAGGAAGTGTTCGCGTCGCTGTACAACGACCGGGCCATCAGCTACCGCGTGCACAAGGGCTTCGCGCACAGCGAGGTGGCGCTGTCGGCGGGCGTGCAGCGCATGGTGCGCTCCGACCTGGGCGCCGCCGGCGTGATGTTCACGATCGACACCGAATCCGGCTTCAAGGACGTGGTGTTCATCACCTCCAGCTACGGCCTGGGCGAGACGGTGGTGCAGGGTGCGGTGAACCCGGACGAGTTCTACGTGCACAAGCCGGCGCTGAAGAACGGCAAGTTCCCGATCATCCGCCGCAACCTGGGCTCCAAGCTGATCAAGATGGAGTTCGCGACGCCGCAGGAGAAGGCCGCCAGCGGCAAGCTGGTCAAGACGGTCGACACGCCGCCCGAGCAGCGCAACCGCTATTCGCTGACCGATGCCGATGTCGTCGAGCTGGCCCGCTACGCGCTCATCATCGAGGAGCACTACGGCCGCCCGATGGACATCGAGTGGGGCAAGGACGGCGGCGACGGCCAGCTGTACATCCTGCAGGCGCGTCCCGAGACGGTGAAGAGCCAGGCCGACGGCAAGGTCGAGCAGCGCTACAAGCTCAAGGGCCAGGGTACCGTGCTGGCCGAAGGCCGCGCGATCGGCCAGAAGATCGGCACCGGCCGCGTGCGCATCGTCCACTCGATCTCCGAGATGGACAAGGTCCAGCCCGGTGACGTGCTGGTGACCGACATGACCGACCCCAACTGGGAGCCGGTCATGAAGAAGGCCTCGGCCATCGTCACGAACCGCGGCGGCCGCACCTGCCACGCCGCCATCATCGCGCGCGAGCTGGGCATCCCGGCCGTGGTCGGTTGCGGCAACGCCACCGAGGTGCTGAAGGACGGCGCCCTGGTCACCGTGGCCTGCTCGGAGGGCGACACCGGCTACATCTACGACGGCCTGCTCGAGACCGAGATCACCGAGGTGCGTCGCGGCGAGATGCCGTACTGCCCGGTCAAGATCATGATGAACGTGGGCAACCCGCAGCTGGCGTTCGACTTCGCGCAGATGCCCAACGCCGGCGTCGGCCTGGCCCGCCTCGAGTTCATCATCAACAACAACATCGGGGTGCACCCCAAGGCCATCCTCGACTATCCGAACGTCGACAGCGAGCTGAAGAAGGCGGTCGAGTCGGTCGCGCGCGGCCATGCCTCGCCGCGGGCCTTCTACGTCGACAAGCTCGCCGAGGGCATCGCCACCATCGCCGCGGCGTTCTGGCCCAAGCCGGTCATCGTGCGCCTGTCGGACTTCAAGTCCAACGAGTACCGCAAGCTGATCGGCGGCTCGCGCTACGAGCCCGAGGAAGAGAACCCCATGCTGGGCTTCCGCGGTGCGTCGCGCTACATCAGCGAGGAGTTCGCCGAGGCCTTCGCGATGGAGTGCGAGGCCATCAAGCGCGTGCGCAACGACATGGGCCTGGACAACGTCGAGATCATGGTGCCGTTCGTGCGTACCCTGAAGCAGGCCGAGCGCGTCACCCAGCTGCTGGCCGAGCACGGGCTGCAGCGCGGCAAGGACAACCTGCGCGTCATCATGATGTGCGAGGTGCCGAGCAACGCCATCTTGGCCGAGCAGTTCCTGGAGTACTTCGACGGGATGTCGATCGGCTCCAACGACCTGACGCAGCTGACCCTGGGCCTGGACCGCGATTCCGGCCTGGAGCTGCTGGCGCATGACTTCGACGAGCGCGACGCCGCCGTCAAGGCGCTGATCTCGCGCGCGATCGCCGCCTGCCGCGCGGTGGGCAAGTACGTCGGCATCTGCGGCCAGGGCCCGAGCGACCACCCGGACTTCGCCGAGTGGCTGGCGCAGGAAGGCATCGTGTCCATCTCGCTGAACCCGGACACCGTGATCGACACCTGGCAGCGCCTGGCCGAGCGCAAGTAAGGCGCCCGCGGTCCCTGACGAAGGCTCCCCACGGGGAGCCTTTTTCGTTCCTGTGGCTAGGGAAACTCCGGATCTCGCTTGTTCCGGGATGCGCCCGTCGTGTCAGAAATCTGTAAGGCTCGGGCCAAGAATGGTTACAGGATCACGAGACAAAGGTAAGCGATGCTGTTCCTGGCATCCGCGGTCAAGCTGATCGCAGAAATTGCCCTGATGGCGTTCGTGGGGCAATGGCTGCTGGGTCTCATTGCCGGTCGCCACCGGGACAGCAATCTCTTCTACCAGATCTTCTGCATCCTCACGCGGCCCTTCGTGAAGGCGGCGCGGCTGATCTCGCCCCGCATCGTGATCGACGCCCACGTGCCCCTGGTGGCCTTCCTCCTGCTGG
Organism: Caldimonas thermodepolymerans; assembly: GCF_015476235.1. NCBI lineage: Bacteria > Pseudomonadati > Pseudomonadota > Betaproteobacteria > Burkholderiales > Sphaerotilaceae > Caldimonas > Caldimonas thermodepolymerans. The sequence goes on along the minus strand of NZ_CP064338.1, from coordinate 2,086,453 downwards.
CTCTGGCCTGGGTGGTGGCCACGCTGACGGTCATCAGCATCTGTGTCGAGATCGGAGTGCAGGCATGTCGGTGAACCAAGGAACCGCTTTCCACCACCGCTGGCACTACCGTCGCCTCAAGTGGGAGGCGATGTTCTGGCTCGCGCTCGGCCGCAACGCCCGGGCGCAGGCGGTGTTCGACCGGATGCTCGACGAGTTCCCGGGCGATCCATACGCGCTGACCAGCCGGGCGCATCTGCTGGCCACCGCCGGCCGGCGCGAGGAGGCGATCGCCGACTACCGCGAGTTGACCGACCGGCACCCCGACTACGGGGCGGCGGCCTGGTTCAACTACGCCTTCCTGCTCGAGGAGGCCGGCCGCTACGGCGAGGCCGAGGCCGCCTTCCGCCGGGCACTCGAACTCGATCCCAAGCTGGATCGTGCGTGGTACGGCCTGGGCCTCGTGCTCATCCGCGCGCACCGCTTCGACGAGGCCATCGAGGCCCTCAAGCGCAACACCGAACTGCAGCCCATGAGCCCGTATGCCTGGTACCAGCTGGCGCGGGTGCATGTGGATCGTCACGAGCCCGAAGAGGCGGCGAAGATCATCCGCCATCTCAAGGGCTTCGAGCCCAAGGTCGCCGCTCAGCTGGAGCGCGAAACCGGCTTGGCCGTGTGACGTGGCAGGCCGCCATGCCGGTGACGGCGTGGCGTCAGGCCCCGCGCAGCCCGGCTGCAGGCTTGCAGGAGGAGACGCAAGCGGGTTGCTTTCGTGCTCCGGGCGTGCCGTCCGGGGCGTGCACACCAGAGGAGACCACTGCCATGCAGTTGACAAGCAAACACGAAGCGTACTGGCGGAAGAACCTCCGGATCAGCGCCATCCTGACGCTGATCTGGTTCTTCGTCACCTTCGTGATCGGATATTTCGCCCGCGATCTCAACTTCACGTTCTTTGGCTGGCCATTCAGCTTCTGGGTGGGCGCCCAGGGAGCCCTGATCGTGTACCTGCTGATCATCGTCTACTACGCCAGGTACATGAACAGGCTGGATCAGGAACACGGCGTTGCCGAGGAGGACTGACACATGGCCGGACTCACCCCCACCGCAGGCGGCAGCGGCTCGAGCGCAGCCGCGAATGCCGCGTTCCGCAAGCAGCTCAACAAGGTGTACGGCTGGTACACCGGCGGCTTCATCATCTTCGTGCTGGTGCTGGCCGTCCTGGAGCAGATGGGCCTGCCCCGGAACTGGATCGGTTTCATCTTCCTGCTCGCCACCGTGCTGCTGTATGCCGGCATCGGCATCATGAGCCGCACGAGCGACGCAGCCGAGTACTACGTCGCCGGGCGCCGCGTGCCGGCCATCTACAACGGCATGGCCACCGGCGCCGACTGGATGTCCGCCGCATCCTTCATCGGCATGGCCGGTACGCTGTACCTCACCGGCTACAGCGGCCTGGCCTTCATCATGGGCTGGACCGGCGGCTACTGCCTGGTGGCGCTGTTCCTGGCGCCGTACCTGCGCAAGTTCGGGCAGTTCACCATCCCTGACTTCCTGGGCGCGCGCTATGGCGGGAACCTGGCCCGCCTGATCGGCATCGCCGCGGCGATCCTGTGCTCCTTCACCTATGTGGTGGCGCAGATCTACGGCGTGGGCATCATCACCGCCCGCCTGTCGGGGCTGGCGTTCGAGATCGGGATCTTCGTCGGCCTGGGTGGCATCCTGGTCTGCTCGTTCCTCGGCGGCATGCGTGCCGTGACCTGGACGCAGGTGGCGCAGTACATCATCCTGATCATCGCCTACATGATCCCGGTGGTCTGGCTGTCGGTGAAGCAGACCAACATTCCGCTGCCGCAGCTCGTCTACGGCTACCAGCTGCAGAAGGTGACCGAGGCCGAAGCCCGCCTGCGCAACGATCCGAAGGAGCTCGAGGTCATCGAGATCTTCAAGCAGCAGGCGGCCGCGGCCGAGGCCAAGCTGAAGGACGTGCCCGCCGCGATGGCAGCCGACAAGGCCGCCGCCGAGCAGCGCCTGGCCGACCTGAAGGCCCAGAATGCGCCGCTGGCCGAGATCCAGGCCGCCGAGAAGGCGCTCGCCGCGCTGCCGCAGACCGAGGCGGAGGCGCGCCAGGCCTACACCGCGGCCAAGACCGCGGCAGAGGCGCGCGCCAAGCCGCTGGGAGGCATGCCGCCGCACGCGCAGGTGTTCGCGGGCGACCCGAACGGCTCGGAGGCGGAGCAGGCGACCTTCGTGAAGTCCCGGCGCAACTTCCTCGCGCTGGTGTTCTGCCTCATGGTCGGTACCGCCGCGCTGCCGCACATCCTGATGCGCTACTACACCACGCCGTCGGTGAAGGAAGCGCGCGAGTCGGTGGCCTGGTCGCTGTTCTTCATCTTCCTGCTGTACTTCACGGCGCCGGCGCTGGCGGTGCTGGTCAAGTACGAGGTGTTCACCTTGCTGGTGGGCACGCCGTTCGACCAGCTGCCTGACTGGATTGCCGCCTGGAGCCGGGTTGACCCGTCGCTGCTGTCGGTGACCGACGTCAACAAGGACGGCATCTTCCAGCTCGGCGAGATGAAGATCGGCGGCGACATCATCGTGCTGGCCACTCCGGCGATCGGCGGCCTGCCGTACGTGGTGTCCGGCATGGTGGCCGCGGGTGGTCTGGCGGCCGCGCTGTCGACCGCCGACGGCCTGCTGCTGACCATCGCGAACGCGCTGTCGCACGACCTGTACTACAAGATGATCGACCCGAACGCGCCCACCTCCCGCCGCGTCATGATCTCCAAGATGCTGCTGCTGGTGGTGGCCCTGTGTGCCGCGTACGTGGCCGCGCAGAAGCCCGCGGACATCCTGTTCCTGGTCTCTGCCGCGTTCTCGTTCGCAGCCGCCGCGTTCTTCCCGGCCCTCGTGCTCGGCATCTTCTGGAAGCGTGCGACCAGCGCGGGTGCCGTGTGCGGCATGGTTGCCGGCCTGGGCCTGACCTTCTACTACATGGCCACGACCCAGCCCTGGCTGCGCCGCGTGTTCGGCGTCACCGACCCGATCGAGCTGTGGTGGGGCATCGAGCCGATCTCGGCCGGCCTGTTCGGCGTGCCGGTGGGCTTTGCGGTGATCATCATCGTCAGCCTGATCACGCCGGCGCCCAAGAAGGAGATCCAGGAACTGGTCGAACACGTCCGGTATCCGAACCTGAAGTCGGCCTGAGGCCGGCTTCGGTTGCGCGACGGGCCGCCACCTGCCCAGGGCGGCCCGGTTCCTCCAGCCCGCCATCCCGGCGGGCTTTTTTGTTGCAAATCTGCTATACTTTGCCGCTTTCCTTGCCGCACCCGGCTATTGGGGCGCAATCCGGAAGGGAAGGGTGGACCTTCATCCGGGCGGCGTCGCGACGGTGTGACGCCCCGGGGCGGCTTTCCTGCGCAGGGTCCGACAGGACCAGGGCGCGAATCCACAAGGAGTGTTCATGCGTCACTATGAAATCGTCTTGCTGATCCATCCGGATCAAAGCGAGCAGGTCGGTGCGATGGTCGAGCGTTACAAGAACGTCTTGACCAACGCCGGTGGCAAGGTCCACCGTGTCGAGGACTGGGGCCGCCGCCAGCTGGCCTACATGATCCAGAAGCTCGCCAAAGCGCACTACGTCTGCCTCAACATCGAGTGCAGCAAGGAAACGCTGCAAGAGCTGGAAACCGCCTTCCGCTTCAACGACGCCGTGCTGCGCCACCTGACGGTGCAGAAGAGCAAGGCCGAAACCGCCCCGTCCGTGATGATGAAGGCGGTCGAGAAGGAAGAGGCGAAGAAGGCGCAACAGGAAGCGTCGGCCTGACGGCGAGGCTGCGGCCGTAGCCCCTGCATCGACGCGGCTTGATGAACCGGCTGGTTCTGAGTGCAAGCATCGTCGAGCGTGGTGGCATGCGCTACACGCCCGCCGGCCTTCCGGCCCTCGACCTGCGCCTGGCGCACGAGTCGACGGTGACGGAAGCCGGGCACCCCCGCCAGGTCCGCATGGAGCTGAGGTCGGTGGTGATCGGGCCGATGGCAGAGCGCCTGAACCGGATCGAGCTGGGCGTGCCCCAGCAGTTCGCCGGCTTCCTCGCTGCGCAGCGCAACGGTCGCGGGGTGGTGTTCCACATCACCGAGCTTCTCTGAACCACGCTTTGTATTCGGATCGACAGATAGACATTTAGGAGGTCGTCATGCCCCCGCCCCGTAGCAAGTTTTCCAAGGACCGCAAAGGTCGTCGCAACCAGCAGTCCCTGCTGTTCAAGCGCAAGCGTTTCTGCCGCTTCACCGTCGCCGGCGTTGAAGAGATCGACTACAAGGACGTCGATACCCTGCGCGACTTCATCGGCGAGAACGGCAAGATCATCCCGGCCCGCCTGACCGGCACCCGCGCCATCTACCAGCGCCAGCTGTCGACGGCCATCAAGCGCGCCCGTTTCCTGGCGCTGCTGCCGTACACCGACCAGCACAAGGTCTGAGGAGCCCGAACAATGCAAGTGATCCTGCTCGAAAAAGTGGCCAACCTCGGCAACCTGGGCGACGTGGTCAAGGTGAAGGACGGCTATGCCCGCAACTACCTGATCCCGACCGGCACCGCCCGTCGTGCCACCGAAGCGGCCATCAAGGAATTCGAAGCCAAGCGCGCCGAGCTCGAGAAGGCTGCGGCCGAGAAGCTGGCAGCGGCCCAGGCGCAGGCCGAGAAGCTGTCCGGCATCACGGTCCAGATCGCCCAGAAGGCCGGCGTCGACGGCCGCCTGTTCGGTTCCGTGACCACCTACGACATCGCGCAAGGCCTGGGCAAGCTGGGCTTCGAGGTCGCCAAGGCGCAGGTCCGCCTGCCCACCGGCCCGCTCAAGACCGTCGGCGAGCACCCGGTGTCGGTGGCGCTGCACACCGATGTCGTGGTCGACATCACCGTCAGCGTGGTGCCCGAGTCCGACTGAGGCGCCTCGCGGCTGCTGCAGTCCTGGCAAGGCCGGTCGCAAGACCGGCCTTTTGCTTTTCCGGGGCGGCCCCGGGGCTTCATCCCCAGGCTGTCCAACGTTTGTCCACAGACTTGTTCCCTTGCCATGCCAGGGGGCTGGTCCTAAGCTCTTTGCCTTATGTCTGCCATCCCGAGCGGTACCGAATTTCCTGGGGCGGCGCCGCGCAGCGGCGGCGCCGACGACGAGGTCGCGCGCCTGCGCGTGCCGCCGCATTCGATCGAGGCAGAGCAGAGCGTGCTGGGCGGCCTGCTGCTGGACAACGGCGCCTGGGACCGGGCGGGCGACCTGCTGACCGACAGCGACTTCTACCGCTACGAGCACCGCCTGATCTACACGGCGATCGGGGCGCTGATCAACGCCAGCAAGCCGGCCGACGTGATCACCGTCTACGAGCACCTGCAGAGCCTGGGCAAGGCCGAGGAGTGCGGTGGCCTGCAGTACCTGAACGCGCTGGCCCAGAGCGTGCCCAGCGCCGCGAACCTGCGCCGCTATGCCGAGATCGTGCGCGAGCGCGCCGTGCTGCGCAAGCTGGTGGCTGCCAGCGACGAGATCGCCACCGCGGCCTTCAACCCGCAGGGCCGGCCGGTGTCGCAGATCCTCGACGAGGCCGAGGGCAAGATCTTCAAGATCGGCGAGGAGGGCTCGCGCGCCAAGCAAGGCTTCCATTCGATGGACTCCCTGGTCGTCGAGCTGCTGGACCGGGTGCAGGAACTGGCCGAGAACGGTGCCGAGGATGTCACGGGCGTGCGTACCGGCTTCTTCGACCTGGACCGCATGACGGCCGGCCTGCAGCCGGGCGACCTGATCATCCTGGCGGCGCGCCCGTCGATGGGCAAGACCGCGTTCGCGCTGAACATCGCCGAGCACGTGGCGGTCAACGAGGGGCTGCCGGTGGTGGTGTTCTCGATGGAAATGGGGGCGGCCCAGCTGGCGCTGCGGGTGGTCGGTTCGCTCGGCCGCATCGACCAGCAGCACCTGCGCACCGGCGCCTTGCGCGACGACGAATGGTCGCGCCTGTCGGAGGCGGTGGAGCGGCTGCGCAACGCCAGCATCTTCATCGACGAGACGCCGGGCCTGTCGCCGAGCGAGCTGCGTGCCCGGGCGCGGCGCCAGGCGCGCCAGTGCGGCCAGCTCGGCCTGATCGTGGTCGACTACCTGCAGCTGATGAGCGGCAGCAGCAACACCAGCGAGGAGAACCGGGCGACCGTGATCGGCGAGATCTCGCGCGGCCTCAAGGCGCTGGCCAAGGAGCTGCGCTGCCCGGTGATCGCGCTGTCGCAGCTCAACCGCAGCGTGGAATCGCGCACCGACAAGCGGCCGATGATGTCCGACCTGCGCGAATCGGGCGCCATCGAGCAGGACGCGGACGTGATCATGTTCATCTACCGCGACGAGTACTACACCAAGGAAGCCTGCAAGGAGCCGGGCGTCGCCGAGATCATCATCGGCAAGCAGCGTAACGGCCCGGTGGGCACCGTGAAGCTGGCCTTCCTGAAGCCGCTGACCAAGTTCGAGAACCTGGCTCCCGGCAGCTTCGGCGGCGACGAGTACTGAGGCGCCGCGAGGCCTTGCCCCAGGAAGGAACGGCTCCCCGGGGGGAGCCGTTTGCGCACCTGCAGGCCAGGGGCGTCAGAGCACGTCGCTGGCGAAGTCCGCCAGCCGCGAGCGCTCGCCACGAGCCAGCGTGACGTGGCCGCTGTGCGGCCAGCCCTTGAAGCGGTCGACCACGTAGGTCAGCCCCGAGCTGCCTTCGGTCAGGTAGGGCGTGTCGATCTGCGCCAGGTTGCCCAGGCAGACGATCTTGGTGCCCGGGCCGGCGCGCGTGATCAGCGTCTTCATCTGCTTGGGCGTGAGGTTCTGTGCCTCGTCGATGATGACGTACTTGTTCAGGAAGGTGCGCCCGCGCATGAAGTTCAGGCTCTTGATCTTGATCTTCGAGCGCACCAGCTCGTTGGTCGCCGCGCGGCCCCATTCGCCGGCACCGGTGTCGGCCTTGGCGAGCACCTCCAGGTTGTCGTCCAGCGCGCCCATCCAGGGCGACATCTTCTCTTCCTCGGTGCCGGGCAGGTAGCCGATGTCCTCGCCCACGGGCACCGTCACCCGCGTGACGATGATCTCGGTGTAGCGGCGTTCATCGAGCACCTGGCTCAGGCCTGCGGCCAGCGTCATCAGCGTCTTGCCGGTACCGGCCGTGCCGGTCAGGGTCACGAAGTCGCACTCCGGGTCCATCAGCAGGTTGAGCGCGAAGTTCTGCTCGCGGTTGCGTGCGACCACGCCCCAGACCGCATTCTTCTGGTGCGTGTACTCCTTGAGCGTGCGCAGCACCGCGGTCTTGCCGGTGATCTCGGTGACCTTGGCGTACAGCGGCGCGACGCCGGGTGCTTCCAGGTAGACGAACTGGTTGATCAGCAGGCTGGGCACCAGCGGGCCGCTGATGCGGTAGTAGGTATAGCCGCCTTGCTGCCAGCTCTCCATCGTCTTGCCGTGACGCTCCCAGAAGTCCGGGGGCAGCGCCATCACGCCGGTGTAGAGCAGGTCGACGTCGTCCAGCGTCTTGTCGTTGTAGTAGTCCTCGGCCGGCAGTCCCAGGGCACGCGCCTTGATGCGCATGTTGATGTCCTTGGACACCAGCGTGACGTCGCGCTCCGGATGCTGCTCGCGCAGCGCGCGCACCACGCCGAGGATCTGGTTGTCGGCCTTGCCGCGTGGCAGGCTGTCCGGCAGCTCGACGTTGAGCAGCTGGGTCTGGAAGAACAGGTGGCCGCCGGCTTCGCGGTGGCCGGTGCGCGACAGCGGGATGCCCTCCTCGGGCATCTGGCCCGGGTGGCCGGCCACCAGGGCATCCAGTTCGCGGCTGACCTGGCGTGCGTTGCGGGCCACCTCGGACATGCCGCGCTTGTGGCTGTCGAGTTCCTCGAGCGTGACCATCGGCAGGTAGATGTCGTGTTCGTCGAAGCGGAACAGCGACATCGGATCGTGCATCAGCACGTTGGTGTCCAGCACGAACAGCCGCTTGGGGCCTGCCGGGGCGGTGCGCCGGGAGCTGCCCGAGCGGGCGCGGGCGGGGGACTTGGCCGGGGCCGGGGCGGCGGGCCTGGCCTGCTGCGGCGGACGCGTCACCGGAAGGTGCTTCTCGACCGGGTCGAACAGGTCGAGCACTGCAGGCGATGCCGGCTCTGCCTTGGAGGAACGTTTCGCCGCCCGCGGCGCAGCCTGGGCGTCGATGTCGGCAAGGGACAGGATGGTGGCCTTTTTGGCAGGAGGTTTCGGCAGTGGCATTGCGAAGTGACGATGTCGGGCGTCAGGCTGCGAAAACAAAAAGCCGCACAGCAAGCTGTGCGGCTTTGCGATTCATGCTTGAGTCCAGCGCAAGGGCATGGGCCCATTATGCACAAGTCGAATACGGGATCAACGGCGTCGCGCGTGCGGCGCGGCGGCCGCGCCACGGCGCTCAGGCAGCCTTCTTGAGGGCCTTGACGGCCTTGAGCACTTCCTCGACGTGGCCGGCGACCTTGATGCCGCGCCATTCATGGCGCAGGATGCCGTCGCCGTCGATCACGAAGGTGCTGCGCTCGATGCCCTTGACCTTCTTGCCGTACATGATCTTGTTCTTCACCACGCCGAACATGTGACAGAGCTTTTCTTCGGTGTCGGCGATCAGTTCGAACGGCAGGTCGAGGTTGGCCTTGAACTTGTCGTGCGAGGCCATGTTGTCGCGCGAGACTCCGAACACCACGGCACCGGCCTTCACGAAGTCCTTGTGCCTGTCGCGGAATTGCATCGCCTCGGTGGTGCAGCCTGGAGTATTGTCCTTGGGGTAAAAGTACAGCACGACCGTCTGCCCGGCATAAGCCTGCGGCGTGTACTTCACACCGCCAGTCGCGAGCGCTTCAAATTCCGGAAGGGGTTTATTCAGAGCTGGCGTCATGTAGGTTTATTTGAAGTGGTGCGCCTGTGCGGCGTAGCACTTGATTATACCGGCTCCCGTCAAGTCCCAAGCTCCGTGCGGGCTTGTACGGGGCCGGCGGCGTTCATTCGGCGAGCAGCAGGGCGGCCACCACCGAGCGCCCCTCGGACACGAGGATGTTGTAGGTGCGGCAGGCCGCCCCCGTGTCCATCGTCTCGATGCCGATGCCGCGCTCGATCAGCGGGCGCAGGGTCTCGGGCCGGGCGAACTGCAGCTTCGGCCCGCTGCCGAACAGCACCACCTCCGGCTGCAGTCGCGCCACCTGTTCGAAGTGCTCGGCGCGCAGGTCTTCGACGCGCGTGCACGGCCAGGCCGCGACGTCCCCCCGGAAGGGCACGACGATGCTGCTGCGATGCAGCTGGCCGTTGACGGTCACGCCTTCGGGGCCGTGAGCGCCGATCACGTTGGCGGAATCGATCCGGTCGGGCTGCAGTTTCACGATGACGTCAGAAACATGCGCGGATGCGCGGCAAGGAGGGGAATGCGCCTGCGGCACGGGAGATACGTGTGGTTAAATTATAGGTTTTGCACTGCAGCATCGGCCCCAAATCCCTGCTGGTGCCGGTCTTTCCACCTGCGGAGGTTCCCGTGAAGCCTGTGTCCAAGTCCGCCAAGCTCGCCAACGTCTGTTACGACATCCGGGGGCCTGTGCTGGAGAAGGCACGCCAGATGGAGGAAGAGGGCCACAAGATCATCAAGCTGAACATCGGCAACCTCGCCGCGTTCGGCCTGGAGCCGCCCGAGGAGATCGTGCAGGACATGATCCGCAACGTCCCGCACACGGCCGGCTACACCGACTCCAAGGGCCTGTTCGCGCCGCGCAAGGCGGTCGTGCACTACACGCAGGAAAAGAACATCCGCGGTGTGACCGTCGACGACGTGTTCCTCGGCAACGGCGCCTCCGAGCTGATCGGCATGGCGATGAACGCGCTGCTCAACAACGGCGACGAGGTCCTGATCCCGGCGCCCGACTATCCGCTGTACACCGCGGTGGTGTCGCTGTCGGGCGGCACGCCGGTGCACTACATGTGCGACGAGCAGTCCGACTGGCTGCCCGACGTGGCCGACATCAAGGCCAAGATCACGCCGCGCACCAAGGCGCTGGTGGTGATCAACCCCAACAACCCGACCGGCGCGCTGTACCCGGAAGCGCTGCTGAAGGAGCTGGTCGAGGTGGCGCGCCAGCACCAGCTGATCATCTTCGCCGACGAGATCTACGACAAGACGCTCTACGACGGCAACACCCACACCAGCATCGCCTCGCTGGCCGACGACGTGCTGTTCGTGACCTTCAACGGGCTGTCGAAGAACTACCGCTCCTGCGGCTACCGGGCTGGCTGGATGGTGGTCTCGGGCGAGAAGAAGCACGCGCAGGACTACATCGAGGGCCTGAACATGCTGGCCTCGATGCGCCTGTGCGCCAACACGCCGGGGCAGCTGGCGATCCAGACCGCGCTGGGCGGCTACCAGAGCATCAAGGACCTGGTCGCGCCGACCGGGCGCCTGTGCCGCCAGCGCGACCTGGCGTACCAGCTGCTGACCGAGATCCCCGGCGTCAGCTGCGTCAAGCCGAAGGCGGCGCTGTACATGTTCCCGCGGCTGGATCCGAAGGTTTATCCGATCCAGGACGACCAGCAGTTCGCCTACGAGCTGCTGGCCGAGGAAAAAGTGCTGATCGTGCAGGGCACCGGCTTCAACTGGCCGCAGCCGGACCACTTCCGGGTGGTGTTCCTGCCGAACTCCGACGACCTGACGGAGGCGTTCGGACGCATCGCGCGCTTCCTCGAGAACTACCGCAAACGTCATTCCTACTGAAATTCCACTGTTCACATTCCTATGAATCCCATCCGCATCGGATTGCTGGGCGCCGGCGTCGTCGCCAGCGGTGTCGTCAAGGTCCTGCAGCGCAACCAGACCGAAATCCAGCGTCGCGCCGGCCGCGGGATCGAGATCGCCCGCGTGGCCGTGCGCAACCCCGAGAAGGCGCGCGCCGCGCTCGGTTCCGATGTCGAGCTGACCACCGATTTCGACGCGCTGGTGACCGACCCGGCGATCGACATCGTCGTCGAGCTGATCGGCGGCACGACCCGCGCCAAGGAGCTGGTGCTCAAGGCCATCGAGGCCGGCAAGCACGTCGTGACGGCCAACAAGGCGCTGCTGGCGGTGCATGGCACCGAGATCTTCGAGGCGGCCAGCGCCAAGGGCGTGATGGTGGCCTTCGAGGCTGCCGTGGCCGGCGGCATCCCGATCATCAAGGCGCTGCGCGAGGGGCTGACCGCCAACCGCATCCAGTGGATCGCCGGGATCATCAACGGCACGACCAACTTCATCCTCAGCGAGATGCGCTCGCGCGGACTGGACTTCGACACCGTGCTGAAGGAGGCCCAGCGCCTGGGCTATGCCGAGGCCGACCCGACCTTCGACATCGAGGGCATCGACGCGGCGCACAAGGCGGCCATCATGAGCGCGATCGCCTTCGGGGTGCCGGTGCAGTTCGACAAGGCCTATGTGGAGGGCATCACCAAGCTGCAGGCGGCCGACATCACCTATGCCGAACAGCTGGGCTACCGCATCAAGCTGCTGGGCATCACCAAGCGCCGCGAGCACGGCATCGAACTGCGCGTGCACCCGACGCTGGTGCCGCAGTCGCGCCTGATCGCCAACGTCGAGGGCGCGATGAACGCCGTCGTCGTCCATGGCGACGCGGTGGGCGCGACCCTGTACTACGGCAAGGGCGCGGGCTCGGAGCCGACCGCCTCGGCGGTGGTGGCCGACCTGGTGGACGTGACGCGCCTGCACACCGCCGATCCGGACCATCGCGTGCCGTACCTGGCCTTCCAGCCGCATGCGCTGGACGACACGCCCGTCCTGCCGATGGACCAGGTGGTGACCTCGTTCTACCTGCGGCTGCGCGTGGCCGACCAGGCCGGCGTGCTGGCACGCATCACCGGCATCCTGGCCGAGCACGACATCTCGATCGATGCCGTGCTGCAGCGCGAGGCGGGGGACGACGAGAACCAGACCGACCTCATCATCCTGACGCACGACACCGAGGAAGGGCGCATGAACCGCGCGATGGCTCAGATGGAGGCGCTGCCCACGGTGCTGCAGCCCATCGTGCGCATCCGCAAGGAAGAGCTGAACTGAACGCGTCGGTCTGAACGGAGTTCCAAGTGAAGTACATCAGCACCCGTGGCGACCGCACGCCCCGCGGCTTCTCCGAAATCCTGCTCGAAGGCCTGGCCCCGGACGGCGGCCTGTACCTGCCGGTCGAGTATCCCCAGGTCGATGCCGCGACGCTGGCGCGCTGGCGCGGCCTGTCGTACGCCGAGCTGGCCTTCGAAGTGTTGTCGCTCTACATCGACGACATCCCGGCGGCGGACCTGCGCGACATCCTGCAGCGCACCTACAACCGCACGGTGTTCGGCACCGACGCGATCGTGCCGCTCAAGCCCCTGGAGCCGGGGCTGTGCCTGGAAGCCCTGTCCAACGGTCCGACGCTGGCGTTCAAGGACATGGCGATGCAGCTGCTGGGCAACCTGTTCGAGTACGAGCTGGCCCGCCGCGGCGAGCAACTCAACATCCTGGGCGCCACCTCCGGTGACACGGGCAGCGCGGCCGAGTACGCGATGCGCGGCAAGCAGGGCGTGCGGGTGTTCATGCTCTCGCCCTACGGCCGCATGAGCCCGTTCCAGCAGGCGCAGATGTACAGCCTGCAGGACGAGAACATCCACAACCTGGCGGTGCAGGGCGTGTTCGACGACTGCCAGGACATCGTCAAGGCGGTCTCGAACGACCTGGAGTTCAAGCGCCGCTACCGCATCGGCACGGTCAACTCGATCAACTGGGCGCGCCTAGTCGCGCAGGTGGTGTACTACTTCGCCGGCTACTTCCAGGCCACCAAGAGCAACGACGAGCAGGTCAGCTTCGCGGTGCCCTCGGGCAACTTCGGCAACATCTGCGCCGGCCACGTCGCGCGCATGATGGGCCTGCCGATCCGGCGCCTGGTGCTGGCCACCAACGAGAACGACGTGCTGGACGAGTTCTTCCGCACCGGGGTCTACCGCGTGCGCAAGAGCGCGGAGACGCACGAGACCTCCAGCCCCTCGATGGACATCTCGAAGGCCTCGAACTTCGAGCGCTTCGTGTTCGACCTGCTGGGCCGCGACGCGGCGCGCACGCGCCAGCTGTTCGCCGAGGACGTGGAGCAGCGCGGCTCGTTCCAGCTGCAGCCGCAGGAGTTCGCCCGCGTGGCGGACTACGGCTTCGTCTCGGGCAAGAGCACCCATGCCGACCGCCTGGCGACGATCCGTGACACCTGGGAGCGCTGCGGCACGATGATCGACACCCACACCGCGGACGGCCTGAAGGTCGCGCGCCAGTGGCTGGAGCCGGGCGTGACCACGCTGGTGCTGGAAACCGCGCTGCCGGTCAAGTTCGCCGCGACGATCCGCGAGGCGCTGGGCCGCGAGCCGGAGCGCCCGGCCGCGCTGCAGGGCATCGAGGATCTGCCCAAGCGTTTCACGGTGGTTCCTCCGTCGGTGCAGGCGGTGAAGGACTATATCGCGCAGAATTGCTGATCCGCATCAAGGATCGGCAGTTCAAGGCAGTTCAATGAAGGTCGTTGGTTTCTGTGGTTATTCGGGGTCGGGCAAGACCACGTTGATCGAGCAGCTCATCGGGCGCTTCCGGCGCGAGGGGCTGCGGGTTTCGGTCGTCAAGCACGCGCATCACAAGTTCGACATCGACCATGAGGGCAAGGATTCCTGGCGGCACCGCCAGGCCGGCGCCTTCGAGGTGGTGGTGGCCTCCGCGCGGCGCCTGGCGAAGATCCGCGAGTTCGAGGTCGAGTGCGAGCCCTCCGTCCACCAGCTGATCGCCGAGCTGGTGGACGCGGACTGGGTGTTCGTCGAGGGCTACAAGCACGCCGACATCGGCAAGATCGAGGTGTGGCGCCCCGTCACGGGCGAGCGCGCGCACTACGTCGACGACCCGTTCATCTTCGCGATCGCCACGGACCAGCCCGATCGCCTGCCCGAGCCGACACTGCGCCCGGTGCTGGATCTCAATGACATCGATGCGGTCGCCGCGTATCTGCTGGAGAATGCGTCCCGCTATGAGTACCAGTACATCCCGTAGCCCGATGCTGAGCCTGGAGGAGGCGCTCGAGCGCCTGCTCTCGGGCGTCCGACCGTTCACCGAACAGGAGCGCCTGCCCACGGCCGAAGCGCTGGGGCGCGTGCTGGCGGAGGACCTGGTGTCCCCGCTGGACGTGCCGCCGCTGGCCAACAGTTCCATGGACGGCTATGCCGTGCGCGTGGCCGACGTGCCGGCCGCGGGCACCGAGCTGCAGGTGGCGCAGCGCATTGCCGCAGGGCAGGTCGGCACGGTGCTGCAACCCGGCACCGCCGCGCGCATCTTCACCGGCGCGCCGGTGCCGGAGGGGGCGGATGCCATCGTGATGCAGGAGCAGTGCGAGGCGCTCGAGGGCGGCCGGGTGCGCATCCACGCGGTGCCGCAGCCGCGGCAGTGGATCCGCGAGCAGGGCGAGGACGTGCGCCGCGGCAGCGTGGTGCTGGCGCGCGGCAGGCGCCTCAAGCCGCAGGACATCGGCCTGGCGGCCACGGTGGGGGCCGCGAGCGTCGCGGTGGTGCGGCGTCCCCGCGTGGCGCTGTTCTCGACCGGCGACGAGCTGGTCATGCCCGGCGAGCCGCTGCGCCCCGGCGCGATCTACAACTCCAACCGCTACACGCTGCGGGCGTTGCTGGCCCAGTTCGGCTGCGAGTGCACCGACCTCGGCATCGTGCCCGACACGCTGGAGGCCACGCGCGAGGCGCTGCGCAGCGCCGCGGCCGGGCACGACCTGATCCTGACCTCGGGCGGGGTGTCGGTCGGCGAGGAAGACCACATCAAGCCGGCGGTGCAGGCCGAAGGGCAGCTGGACCTCTGGCAGATCGCGATCAAGCCGGGCAAGCCGCTGGCCTTCGGCCGGGTGCGCGAGGCCTGGTTCATCGGGCTGCCGGGCAACCCGGTGTCCAGCTTCATCACCTTCCTGCTCGCGGTGCGGCCGTTCCTGCTGGCGCTGCAGGGGGCCGACCCGGCGATGCCGCGGCCCTGGGCGGTGCCGGCGGCCTTCGACTGGCCCAAGGCGGACAAGCGCCGCGAGTTCCTGCGCGTGCGCCGCACCGCGGACGGCCGCGTCGAGCTGTTCCCGAACCAGAGCTCGGGCGTGCTGACGTCCACGGTGTGGGCCGACGGCGTGGTCGACAACCCGCCGGGCCAGACCGTCGCCGCGGGTGACGTGGTGCGCTTCATCCCGTTTGCGGAGTGGATGCAATGAAGGTGTCGGTGAAGTACTTCGCCTCGATCCGCGAGGCCCTGGGCCCGGGCGAGACGGTCGAGCTGGCCGAGGGGGCGACCGTGGGCGCGCTGCGCGAGCTGCTGATCGCGCGCTCGCCGGCGCACGGCGAGGCGCTGGCGCGTGGCAAGGCGCTGCGCATGGCGCTGAACCAGGCGCTGTGCGACGAAGCGGCCGTCGTCACGGCCGACGCCGAGGTGGCGTTCTTCCCGCCGGTCACCGGAGGCTGAACCATGGGCACGCCGCGCGTGAGCATCCAGGCCGAGGACTTCGACCTGTCGACCGAGGTGGCGCGGCTGCGCCAGGGCGATGCCGGCGTCGGCGCGGTGGCCACGTTCGTCGGCACCGTGCGTGACGTCAGCGACGGCCAGGGGGTCCAGCGCATGGAGCTGGAGCACTACCCGGGCATGACCGAGAAGTCCATCGAGGCGATGATCGACGAGGCGCAGCGGCGCTTCCGCATCCGCGGCGTGCGCGTGATCCACCGCGTCGGCCCGCTGCTGCCGGGCGACCAGATCGTGCTGGTGGCGGTGACCTCCGCCCACCGGGGCGATGCCTTCCAGGCCTGCGAGTTCCTGATGGACTACCTCAAGACCCAGGCGCCGTTCTGGAAGAAGGAACACACGCCCGACGGGGCGCGCTGGGTCGATGCCCGCAGCAGCGACGACGCCGCGCTGGCGCGCTGGGGCATCCGGGCCGACAACGCCGGCGCCGGGCAAGGCTGATGGCCCAGCTGACGCTGGTTCATGCCGTGGCCGTGGGCGCCGGTGCGGCGCTCGGCGCGGTGCTGCGCTGGCTGGCGGGCCTGTGGCTCAACGGCAGCGGGGCCGGCTTCCCGATGGGCACCCTGCTGGTCAACTGCGTCGGCGGGCTGCTGATCGGCGCGGCGCTGGTGGGCTTCAGCCGCTGGCCGGACGAGTTCTGGCGGCTGCTGTTCGTGACCGGCTTCCTGGGCGGGCTGACGACCTTCTCCGCGTTCTCGGCCGAATCCCTGCAGCTGCTCGAGAAGCAACAATGGGCACTCGCCGCCGCCCACGCGCTGGCGCACGTGCTCGGGGCGCTGGGTTGTGCGGCGCTGGGCGTGCGGGCGATGCGGCTGCTGCTGTCCTGACGGTCGCGCCGGTTTGATGCAGCGCAGGCCGCGGCACGTGGCTTGCACTTGAAATGCGCCGGGTCCGCCTCATTTCCTTCGCAGTTCGGAGGATTTCCCATGTCACTCAACAAGCTCACGACCAAGTTCCAGGAGGCGCTGTCGGATGCCCAGAGCCTGGCGCTGGCGCATGACAACCCCTACATCGAGCCGGCGCACGTCCTGCTGGCCATGCTGAAGCAGGAGGACGGCCCCCGGGCGCTGCTGTCGCGCGCGGGCGTCAACATCGGCGGGCTGCAGAAGGCCATGGAGACGGCCATCCAGCGGCTGCCGCAGGTGCAGGGCGCCGAGCAGGTGCAGGTCGGCCGCGACACCGTCTCGCTGCTGCAGGCCGCCGAGAAGGAGGCCATCAAGCGCGGCGACCAGTTCGTCGCCAGCGAGATGTTCCTGCTGGCGCTGACCGACACCAAGGCCGACATCGGCCAGGTCGTGAAGGAGCACGGGCTGACGCGCAAGGCGCTGGAGGCCGCGATCGAGGCGGTGCGCGGCGGGCAGAACGTCGACAACCCCGAGGCCGAAGGGCAGCGCGAGGCGCTGAAGAAGTACACGCTGGACCTGACCGAGCGCGCCCGCCAGGGCAAGCTGGACCCGGTGATCGGCCGCGACGACGAGATCCGCCGTGCGATCCAGGTGCTGCAACGTCGCTCGAAGAACAACCCGGTGCTGATCGGCGAGCCGGGCGTGGGCAAGACCGCCATCGTCGAAGGCCTGGCGCAGCGCATCGTCAACGGCGAGGTGCCCGAGACGCTGAAGAACAAGCGCGTGCTGGTGCTGGACATGGCCGGCCTGCTGGCCGGGGCCAAGTACCGCGGTGAGTTCGAGGAGCGCCTGAAGGCCGTGCTGAAGGAAGTGGCCCATGACGAGGGCCGCATCATCCTGTTCATCGACGAGATCCACACGATGGTCGGCGCGGGCAAGGCCGAGGGCGCGATCGACGCGGGCAACATGCTCAAGCCGGCGCTGGCGCGCGGCGAGCTGCACTGCATCGGCGCGACCACGCTGGACGAGTACCGCAAGTACATCGAGAAGGACGCCGCGCTGGAGCGGCGCTTCCAGAAGATCCTGGTCGACGAGCCGAGCGTCGAGCAGACCATCGCGATCCTGCGCGGCCTGCAGGAGAAGTACGAGGTGCACCATGGCGTCGAGATCACCGACCCCGCCATCGTGGCCGCGGCCGAGCTCTCGCATCGCTACATCACCGACCGCTTCCTGCCCGACAAGGCCATCGACCTGATCGACGAGGCCGCGGCCAAGATCAAGATCGAGATAGATTCCAAGCCCGAGGTGATGGACCGGCTCGACCGGCGCCTGATCCAGCTGAAGATCGAGCGCGAGGCGGTGCGCAAGGAGAAGGACGAGGCCTCGCAGAAGCGCCTGGCGCTGATCGAGGAGGAAATCTCCCGGCTGGAGCGCGAGTACGCCGACCTGGAAGAGATCTGGAAGGCCGAGAAGGCCACTGCCCAGGGCTCGGCCCAGATCAAGGAAGAGATCGACCGCATGCGCTTCCAGATCGAGGAACTGAAGCGCAAGGGCGACTTCAACAAGGTCGCCGAGCTGCAGTACGGCCGCCTGCCCGAGCTGGAGAAGAAGCTCAAGGAAGCCCAGGCCAAGGAGGCCGGCAAGGCCCAGGATGGCGGCCGTCCGCGCCTGCTGCGCACGCAGGTGGGCGCCGAGGAGATCGCCGAGGTGGTCTCGCGGGCCACGGGCATCCCGGTGGCCAAGCTGATGCAGGGCGAGCGCGACAAGCTGCTGAAGATGGAGGAACGCCTGCACGAGCGCGTGGTGGGGCAGGACGACGCCATCGCCGCGGTGGCCAACGCGATCCGTCGCTCGCGCGCGGGCCTGTCGGACCCGAACCGGCCGCTGGGCAGCTTCCTGTTCCTGGGCCCCACGGGCGTGGGCAAGACCGAGCTGTGCAAGGCGCTGGCTGCCTTCCTGTTCGACACCGAGGAGCACATGATCCGCATCGACATGAGCGAGTTCATGGAGAAGCACTCGGTGTCGCGGCTGATCGGTGCGCCGCCGGGCTACGTGGGCTATGACGAGGGGGGCTACCTGACCGAAGCCGTGCGGCGCAAGCCCTACAGCGTGGTGCTGCTCGACGAGGTCGAGAAGGCCCACCCGGACGTGTTCAACGTGCTGCTGCAGGTGCTGGACGACGGCCGCCTGACCGACGGCCAGGGCCGCACGGTGGACTTCAAGAACACGGTGATCGTGATGACCAGCAACCTGGGCTCGCACCTGATCATGCAGATGGCGGGCAAGGACCCCGAGCTGATCCGCGAGGCGGTGTGGGCCGAGGTCAAGCAGCACTTCCGTCCGGAGTTCCTGAACCGGATCGACGAGGCGGTGGTGTTCCATGCGCTGGACCAGAAGCACATCGAATCGATCGCGAAGATCCAGCTCAAGGGCCTGGAGCAGCGGCTCGAGAAGATGGAGATGCGGCTGGAGGTGTCGCCCGAGGCGCTGTCCGAGCTGGCCAAGGTCGGCTTCGACCCGGTGTTCGGCGCCCGGCCGCTGAAGCGGGCGATCCAGCAGCGCATCGAGAACCCGGTGGCACGGCTGATCCTGGAGGGGCGTTTCGGCCCGAAGGACGTGATCCCGGTGGACGCGCAGGTCACCGACGACGGGGTCGAGTTCACCTTCGACCGCGTGGTGCACTGACCGACGCCCGATGCGAAACGGCCCCGGTGCCTGGTGCCCCGGGGCCGTTTTCCTGTGGGGCGGGGCTCAGGCCGGCTGGCGCTTGAGCCAGGCGTCCAGCTTCTGCAGCTGGAAACGGATCAGCGACTGGTTGGTCTTGCTGCGCTCGAAGACGCAGTGCAGCGCCAGGCGCCGGTCGCCCGGCAGCGGGCGCACCACCTGGTGGTGGCGCTCCGACGACAGCAGCATTTCCTGCGTCGGCTCGGCCAGGCTCATCGCCAGGCGTGCCAGGTGCTGGGCGCGAAACAGCGCCGCGCCTTGCTGGGCGAGCTGGGTGGCACTCGGCGTGCTGCCGGCGTGGGCCAGCGCGGTGCCTTGGTCGATGTCGAAGATGCAGCAGGCCTGCAGGCCGGCCAGCCCCGAGACCAGCCGCAGGTAGGTGCTCAGCGCGGCCGACAGGCCCGTGCCGGGCGCAGGGGCGGTCGACAGCGCGGTGGCCGCGGGCAGGGGCATCGGGGCCGAGACCGGCAGCGTGCCGCTGCCAGGAGCCGGCGGCAGGTCCAGCGTCAGCGGGGGCAGCTCGTTGCGCTCGGCCCTCGCCGGCGCCGCCAGGCGCCCGCGCATGTGGTTCTTCTGCCAGAAGCCGAGGATGTAGTTCCAGGCGTCGGCCGGACGCGCCGGGGTGGGCGCGGCGCGCAGCAGCAGGCCGGGGCGCTGCACCACCTGGTTGCATTGCGCGGCGGCCGCCGCGGCGGCCTGCGCGCCGAACGGCAGCACCAGCAGGTTGGGGCAGGTCCAGCCGGCCGCATGCACGTACTGCAGCGTCGAGCGCAGGGCGTTGGCGCAGTGTTGGCCACCCATCTCGCCGAGCAGCACGATGCTGGCCTGGCTCATCTCCAGCAGCACGCGCGCGACCGCCTGCTGGGCCGCCGGGGTGCTGTCGACCGCCGTGGAGTAGATGCGCACGGTTTCGCCACCCTCGGCGAGGAAGCTGACGTATTCGATCGATGCCAGCGTGGTGCCGTAGCCCTGCTGGCGGATCACCAGCCGCTGTACCGGGCTGCAGCCCCAGGCGCCGAACTGGCGCAGCAGCTGTCGCGAGTGGATGTCACCCAGGTCGTGCAGGGCGATGTGGCGGCTGGCGCGGTGGGAAAACTGCAGGCGCAGCGCCTCGGCGGCGTCGCAGGACACGAACAGTTCCCACACGTTGTCACCGACGGGCCGGCCGATGTCGTGGGAACCGGTCCCGTCGGCCTCGCCGTGCATGATGGCCGTGGCAGGGCCTTCCAGCGGGCGCGTCGGCGCCCACTCGGGGGCCACGTCCCGCTCCCGCGAACCCCGATCGGCCGGGAAGGGTGGCTTTTGCATGACGGTCGACATCTCTCGAAGCATGGAGGCAGTGTAACTATCCGTTTCGCGGATGTGCTCTCCCCAATTGAGGGGGAAAAGGCCCCCATTCGTGCGGTTTTCGAACCGGTCGGCGGCGTGGCAAGGCGGCGGGGCGCCGGCTGCGCCGGGGCCCGGTCGATAGAATCGATCCTTCACTTCGCAGTAACACACAGGACTCGCATGCAAGCGACTGCATCCGCCCCGGTGGTGATCGTCGGTGCCGGCCTGGCCGGGTTGACCGTGGCCTTGCACCTGGCCGATCGCCAGCCGGTGATCGTGCTGGCCAAGCGTGACCTCGAGGAGGCCGCCACCGCCTGGGCGCAGGGGGGCATCGTCGGCGTGCTGGGCAGCGACGACAGCGTCGACAGCCATGTGCGTGACACGCAGGACGCCGGCGCCGGCCTGGTGGACGAGCAGACGGCCCGCTTCATCGCCGAGCACAGCGCACAGGCCATCGAATGGCTGGTGCAGCGCGGCGTGCAGTTCTCGCCGGACCCGTCCGGCCCGCTCGGCCTGCACCTGACCCGCGAGGGCGGCCACGCGGTGCGCCGCATCGCGCATGCGGCCGACGCGACCGGCAAGGCCATCCACGACGTGCTGCTGGCGCAGGCCAAGGCGCATCCGAACATCGACCTGCGCGAGCGCTGGATGGCGGTGGACCTGATCACCTCGCGCCACCTCAAGCGCGACGAGCCGCCACGCTGCTACGGCATCTATGCGCTGGACATCGACAACGGCCGGGTCGAGACGCTGCCGGCCTCGGCGGTGGTGCTGGCCACCGGCGGCGTCGGCAAGGTCTACCGCTATACCAGCAACCCGGACACCTCCACCGGCGACGGCATCGCGATGGCCTGGCGCGCCGGCTGCCGGGTCGGCAACATGGAGTTCATCCAGTTCCACCCGACCTGCCTGTACCACCCGCAGGAGCGCAGCTTCCTGATCACCGAGGCGTTGCGCGGCGAGGGCGCCCACCTGAAGCTGCCCAACGGCGAGCGCTTCATGCCCGCGCACGACCCGCGCGCCGAACTGGCGCCGCGCGACATCGTCGCCCGCGCGATCGACTTCGAGATGAAGAAGCACGGCCTGGACCACGTGTGGCTGGATGCCACGCACCTGGGCGCGGACTTCCTCAAGGAACATTTCCCGACCATCCACGCGCGCTGCCTCAAGCTGGGCATCGACATCACGCGCCAGCCCATCCCGGTGGTGCCCGCGGCGCACTACACCTGCGGTGGCGTGGTGACCGACCTGCACGGCCGCGCCGACCTGCCGGGGCTGTATGCAGTGGGCGAGACCAGCTACACCGGGCTGCACGGGGCGAACCGGCTGGCGAGCAACTCGCTGCTCGAGTGCGTGGTGCTGGGCCGCACGGTGGCCGAGCACATCCTGGCGGCCGGCAGCGAGCCGGCGCCCGCGCTGCCGGCCTGGGACGAGAGCCAGGTCGAGGACGCCGACGAGCAGGTGGTGATCTCGCACAACTGGGACGAGCTGCGCCTGCTGATGTGGAACTACGTCGGCATCGTGCGCACCACCCGGCGGCTGGAGCGGGCACTGCACCGCATCCAGCTGCTGCGCGCCGAGATCGACGACTACTACGCCAACTTCCGCGTCAGCCGCGACCTGCTGGAGCTGCGCAACCTGGTCGACTGCGCCGAGCTGATCGTGCGCTCGGCCCTGATGCGGCACGAAAGCCGCGGCCTGCACTACAGCCGCGACTTCCCGCAGACCCTGCCGGCGAGCTTCCCGACCATCCTGGTGCGGCCGGCCGGGCGGCGCGGCGGCAACGGCGCGCCGGTGCCCAACTTCCTCGGCATGTGAGCGGTCAGGTCCGGGCGCGCATCGCGGTGCGGGCCTGGACGAACTCGAACGCGTAGCGGACCGCCTCCTCGATGGAGCGCTCGATCTCGATGTGCTCCTTGGCGGTCAGGTAGAAGGCCAGGTCCACCTCGTGGCGGATGTAACGCGGCGGCAGCCGGTTCAGCGCCACGCAGGCCACGTCGGGCAGCTGGTCGTCGCGCACGAACGGGTAGCGGGCCGCCATCGCGGCCACGGCTTCCAGCACCGGGCGTTCGTAGTGGTTGCGGATGGACGTGAAATCGGCGTGCATCGCGGACCCTCCTGGCTCACGGGCGCAGTATCCGCACCGGCGGCACGCCGGCAAGCGCCGGTTTGCGGGGGAGGGGCCGCCGCCATGGCGGCGGCTCCGCCGGCGCGGCCTCAGACCCGCCCGAGCACGCGCATCGAGTAGTCGACCGCCTTGACGTCCTTGGTCAGGCGGCCGATGGCGATGCGGTCGACGCCGGTGGCGGCGATCGCCCGCACCTGGTCCAGGCCCACGCCGCCGGAGACTTCCAGCAGCGCCCGGCCGGCGTTGACGGCCACGGCCTCGCGCACCTGGTCAAGGTCGAAGTTGTCCAGCAGCACGCTGGTCGCACCGGCGTCGAGCGCCTCGCGCAGCTGTTGCAGCGTCTCCACCTCGATCTGGATCGGCACGCCCGAGTCCAGCGCCTGCGCGTTGCGCAACGCCTGGGCCACGCCGCCGGCCGCGGCGATGTGGTTTTCCTTGATCAGGATGCCGTCGTACAGCGCCAGGCGCTGGTTGGCGCCGCCGCCGACGCGCACCGCGTACTTCTGCGCCAGGCGCAGGCCGGGGATGGTCTTGCGCGTGTCCAGCACCAGGCAGCCCCGCGGGTTGGGCGAGGCGCCGGCGATCGCGTCGACGTAGCGGCGCGTGACCGTCGCGGTGGCCGACAGCAGCTGCAGGAAGTTGAGCGCGGGCCGCTCGGCCGACAGCAGGGCGCGGCTGTCGGCCTCGATGTGGCACACCAGCGTGTCGGGTCGCATCAGCGCGCCTTCGGCGTAGTGCCAGTCGATGCGCGCTTCAGGGTCGAGGGCGCGGATGCAGCCGGCGAACCAGTCGCAGCCGCACAGCACGGCTTCCTCGCGCACCAGCACGCGCGCCTTGACGCGCAGGCCTTGCGGCACCAGCTGCGCGGTCCAGTCGCAGCGGCCGATGTCCTCCATCAGCGCGTCGCGGATGTTGCGCTCGCGCGCCTGTTCCAGGGTCTCGTTGAACTCGAACATCTCAAGCAGGTCTCAGGCGGCCCCGATGTCGGGCACGAAGCCGCGCGCCGGCTTGGCGATCGCGGCGGGGTGGCGGGCGACGAAGTCGAGCATGCGCTCGATGCAGCCGAGCGCCTGGCTGCGCGTCGGCTCGGGCACGGTGATCTCGCCGCTGCCCTGCTCGAGGCAGGCGACCACGCCCTGCAGGGCGTTCATCGCCATCCACGGGCAGTGCGCGCAGCTCTTGCAGGTGGCGCTGTTGCCGGCGGTGGGCGCCTCGATCAGCACCTTGTCGGGGGCCAGCTGGCGCATGCGGTGCAGGATGCCGTTGTCGGTCGCGACGATGTACTCGCGCGCGCTGCCCTGCAGCACGGCCTGCAGCAGCTGCGAGGTGGATCCGACCACGTCGGCCTGCTCGACCACGCTGCGCGGCGATTCGGGGTGCACCAGCACCATCGCGCCGGGGTGCTCGCGCTTGAGCAGCTCCAGCTCCAGGCCCTTGAACTCGTCGTGCACGATGCACGCGCCGTTCCACATCAGCATGTCGGTACCGGTCT
Organism: Caldimonas thermodepolymerans; assembly: GCF_015476235.1. Classification (NCBI taxonomy): domain Bacteria; kingdom Pseudomonadati; phylum Pseudomonadota; class Betaproteobacteria; order Burkholderiales; family Sphaerotilaceae; genus Caldimonas; species Caldimonas thermodepolymerans. The sequence goes on along the minus strand of NZ_CP064338.1, from coordinate 2,062,362 downwards.
GCTCCTGGATGTAGCGTCCCAGGTGCTTGTCCGGGGCCCACAGGATCTTCTCGCCCTGGTCCTTCAGGTGCTGCACGATGGCCAGCGCGCAGGAGCTGGTGACCATCCAGTCGGCGCGCGCCTTCACCGCGGCGCTGGTGTTGGCGTAGACCACCACCTTGCGGTCCGGGTGGGCGTCGCAGAACGCGGCGAACTCGTCCGGCGGGCAGCCCAGGTCCAGCGAGCAGGTCGCGTCCAGGTCGGGCATCAGCACGCGCTTGTCGGGCGAGAGGATCTTGGCCGTCTCGCCCATGAAGCGCACGCCGGCCACCACCAGGGTCTTGCTCGCATGGTCGCGGCCGAAGCGCGCCATCTCGAGCGAGTCCGCGACGCAGCCGCCGGTCTCCAGTGCCAGGTCCTGCAGGTCGCCGTCGACGTAGTAATGGGCCACCAGCACCGCGTCATGCTTCGCAAGCAGCGCGCGGGCGCGCTCCTTCCATTCACGGCGCTCCTCGGCCGTCAGGGGCGGGGGCACCTTGGCCCAGGCGTGGGCCGTGCAGCTGGCACCCGAGGCGTCCTGCCGGGTGTAGTCGTAGATCACTTGTTCCATGTGGCGAGCAGGCCCTGCGGCCTGCATGGCGAGGGGAAAAGACCAGAAATGGTAGCCGAGCGGGCGAAGATGCTCGCCCACATGGGATATGGCGCTGCGCGCAGGCGATGCCACCCCGGGCTCAGCCCAGGGCTTTCTCTGCCTCCATGACCTTGAAGCGCGCCAGTGCCAGGTTGGTGTGCTGCTTGTCGAGCACGGCCAGCAGGAACAGCTCGGGGTGCGTGGTCACGGTGCGCAGCACGTGGTGGCGGCGGCCCTGGGTGACGATGATCTCCTCGATGCGCTCGCCGCTGCCCATCTCGCGCGCGGCACGGCGGTGCGCCTTGAGCACTTCGGTGTGGCTGGCCGCGGCCAGGTCGATCGCGATGTCCTCGCCCTCGGCGGAGCGGCGGCTGCCGAGGACCATGCCGGTGCTGGCATCGATCACGCAGCAGGCGAGCAGGCCCTCGACCGCAGTCAGCTGCTCGAGGGTACGCAGCATGCGGGTCAGGTCCAGCGTGGAGCGCGGCGTGTCGATGCGCACCGTGGGCTCGGGCGAGGCGCTGGCCGGTGCGGTGCGCGGCGCCACTTTGCCGGCGATCGGCGCGTCGAGGTCCGCGACCTTGATCGGGAACTCGCCGGCACCGCCGGCCGGGCCTCCGTCGACGCTTTCCCAGCGCGGCAGGGTCTTGACCTTGTTCCAGACGTTGAGGATGTTGTTCCACACCGCCGAGGCGCTGGTCATCGGCTCGGTCGTCACCGTGACGTTGAGCCGCGGCGGCCAGGGCATGGCCGCGATGCGCGGCGCCATCTGCGCCACCGGGGTCGAGAGCATGAACAGCAGGTTGGGGCAGCGCCAGTGCGCCCCGCGGGTGGCGGCGTGCAGCGTGGCGAGGATCTGCTCGACCGCAGCGGCCGGCATCGGCGCGACGATCACCGCCGTGAGGTGGCTGCTTTCCATCAGCGCGAGCGGGATGGCCTGCGCGTCCGGGCTCTCCTCGCGCACGTCGGTGTGATAGATCTTCAGCGGGTCCTCGACCCGGCGCGGCAGCGCGGTGCGCTCGATCAGCGCGATGGTGGCCAGCGTGTTCTGATGGCGCAGGTGCAGCCGTTCGATCGGCTGCCCGGAGGCGTCCGACAGCGCCTTGATCACGCTGCCGGCCCACATGCGGGCCGGATCGAACAGGGTGATCTGCCGGGTGGCGGTCTCCAGGTCGGCGCGGGTCGCCTTGAGGTGCTGGCGGATCGCCTCCGAGGGGGACCCGGTGACGAACAGGTCGCTGGTGTGCTTGTCGACGATGTGACCCAGGTCGCTGACCTCGGCGGCCGAGCTCTCCAGGATGGCGGTGGCGGCAAAGTCGGGGGTGTCGTGGCCCCGGCGGGGGGTGGTCGGGGCACCCAGATCGCCGAAGAGGGAGGTCAGCATACGGCGTCCTTTCCTGTTCGATGCAGGCGGCACGGGGCACGTCCTGCGGCACGGCCAGACGGGGCCGCAGAGCGTCCGGGCACCAGGGGCCGGACGCGGCGACCTCGATGCAGTGTAGTGAAGGGCCTGTCCAGGGTCACCCCCGCTAAAGGAGGGAGGCGATCCCGGCTGGCCGGGCGGCGACGGAGGCGGGACGAACGGCAGCCGCTCAGGGCACCTGGCGGGGCGACTGGCTGCCGAAGAACTGGCTGGGCGGGGTGCCGACCGAGCGGCGCACCATGGCCGTGAAGGCGCTGGGGCTGGCGTAGCCCAGCTCGCTGGCGATGTGGCTCATCGGCAGCCTGCGCGCGGCCAGCGACACGGCCTTGGCCAGCAGCACCTGCTGGCGCCACTGCACGAAGCTGGTGTTGAGCTCCTGCCGGAACAGCCGCGCCAGCGTGCGCGGGCTGGCGCCGACGTCGCGCGCCCAGGCCTCCAGCGTGGTGTGGCGGGTCGGGTGGTGCAGCACCGCCTCGCAGAGCGCGCGCAGGCGCTTGTCGGTGGGCAGGTTCACGCCCAGCGGCACCTCGCGGGCGCGGCGCAGCTCGTCGCAGACCAGCGCGCTCAGGTGGTGTTCACGGTAGGCCTGCTCGTCGGTGAGCGCCGGGCCGCTGCCGTCCGGGCGGGTGTCCAGCTCCAGCACCAGCGCGCGCAGCAGCTCTGAGACCTCCAGCACCCGGCAGTGCTGCCATGCGGCCGGGTCGGACTCGCGCAGGTCGGGCCCGCAGTGGCCGGGCGGCTGGTGGAAGTAGACCGTGCGCATGTCCGCGTCCTCGACCACGGTGATCGCATGCTCGACCCCGGCGGGCACCCACACGGCGCGCGTGGGCGGCACGATGTAGGTGGAGCGCTCGGTGCTCAGCCGCAGCACGCCGGTGACCGAGAAGGTGAGCTGCGCCCACGGATGGCTGTGGGGCGTGACGTGCACGTCGGCACGCAGGCCGTGCGCCTTGGCGCGCACCGGCCGCTGCGGCGTCGGGCAGAACAGGTGCGGGGTCAGCGGCCCGATCTGCTCCAGCGCACGGCTGGACGTGGGGCGGGGGGCCGGGACGGTGCGGCTTGGCATGTTCTCGACAGAAGTTGTCGTGCTATCGTAACTGCGCCTTGGCCCGGCTGCCTACCATCGGGCTCGTCGTTCCGTTTCCCCCCTTACCGCACGACCCATGGCGACCACCGCGACTCCCAATCCCGTCCCGCTGCGGCAGGACGCGCGCACCATCGGCCTGATCGGCGTGGCGCACGGCACCTCGCATTTCTTCCACATGCTGCTGCCGCCGCTGTTCCCCTGGTTCATCAGCGACTTCTCGCTGAGCTATTCGGAACTCGGACTGCTGGTGACGCTGTTCTTCGTGATCTCGGGCGTCGGGCAGGCGCTGTCGGGCTTCCTGGTCGACAAGGTCGGCGCGCGGCCGGTGCTGTTCGTCGCGCTGTGCTGCTTCGTCGGCGCGGGGCTGGCGGCGGCCTCGGCGCAGGGCTACGTCGGGCTGATGCTGGCCTCCGCGCTGGCCGGCTTCGGCAACGCACCGTTCCACCCGGTGGACTTCACCATCCTGAACAAGCGCGTCTCGGCGCCGCGGCTGGGCCATGCCTTCTCGGTGCACGGCATCACCGGCAACCTCGGCTGGGCGCTGGCGCCGGTGTTCCTGGTCGGCATCACCCAGGCCACCGGATCGTGGCGGCTGGCCTGCGCGGGGGCGGCGCTGGTCGCGGTCGCGGTGCTGGTGCTGCTGCTGCTCAACCGCGATGCGGTGGACGACAGCGTGGGCGCCTGGGCGCACGAGAAGAAGGGCGCGGGCGGCCAGAGCGCGGCGGTGGCCGAGCACCCGCTGGCGTTCCTGAAGCTGCCCTCGGTGTGGCTGTGCTTCTCGTTCTTCTTCTGGTCGACCTGCGCGCTGAGCGCGGTGCAGAGCTTCGCCAGCCCGTCGCTGCAGCAGCTCTACGGGCTGCCGCTGTCGATCACGTCGATGGTGGTGACCGGCTACATGCTGTGCGGGGCGGCCGGCATGATCATCGGCGGCTTCCTGGTCGCGCGGGTCGAGCGGCTCGAATTCACGATCGGTGTCGCGCTGCTGGTCGGCGCGGCGCTGCTGACCCTGGCGGGCAGCGGCCTGGTGCCGGGCGTGGCCGCGGCGGTGATCGCGGCGCTGGCGGGCTTCGGCATCGGGCTGGCGGGACCGTCGCGCGACATGCTGATCAAGCGCGCCGCGCCGCCCGGGGCGACCGGCCGGGTCTACGGCACGGTGTACTCGGGCCTGGACCTGGGCTTCGCCGTCGCCTCGCCGACCTTCGGCATGCTGCTGGACCGCGGGCTGCCGGACTGGGTGTTCTACGGCTCGGCGCTGACCCTGGTGATGGGCGTGCTGTCGGCCACGCTGGTGAGCCACCAGCAGCGCGCACGCACCGCCTCGGCGGCCGCGGCCGCCTGAGGGGCGTCCGAGGTGGCGCAGATCCCGGGACAGACTGAACGAAACCACGGCATGAGCGAACGTCCCGCCCCGCGCCTGGCCGGCCACGCGCTCGTGGAGGCGCTCATCGAGCAGGGCGTCGACACGGCCTTCGGCGTGCCCGGGGAAAGCTTCCTCGCGGTGCTGGACGGCTTCCACGAGCACCGCGGGCGCATCCGCTTCGTCGCCTGCCGGCAGGAGGGCGGTGCCGCCTTCATGGCCGAGGCGCAGGGCAAGCTGCGCGGGCGGCCGGGCATCTGCTTCGTCACGCGGGGGCCCGGGGCGAGCAACGCCGCCATCGGCCTGCACACGGCGTTCCAGGACTCCACGCCGATGATCCTGTTCGTCGGGCAGGTGGGCAGCCACGTGCGCGACCGCGAGGCTTTCCAGGAAGTGGACTACCGGGCGATGTTCGGGCCGGGCACCGGCGGCTTCGCGAAGTGGGTGGCCGAGGTCGACCGCCCCGAGCGCCTGCCGGAGTACGTCGCGCGCGCCTTCCACGTCGCGCTGCAGGGGCGCCCCGGTCCGGTCGTGCTGGCGCTGCCCGAGGACATGCTGATGACGCCCACCGACGCGCCGGTGCTGCCGCGCGTGGAGCCGGCGCAGGCCTGGCCGGCGCCGGGGGCGCTGCGCGCGCTGCGGGCCCTGCTGACGGGGGCGCAGCGGCCACTGGTGATCGCCGGCGGCAGCGGCTGGGATGCCGAGTCCTGCAAGGCGCTGCAGCGCTTCGCCGAGAACTGGCAGCTGCCGGTGGCCTGCGCGTTCCGCTTCCAGGACCTGTTCGACAACCGCCACCCGCTGTATGCGGGCGACGTGGGCCTGGGCATCAACCCGAAGCTCGCGCAGCGCATCCGCGAGGCCGACCTGATCCTCGCGGTCGGCGCCCGGCTGGGCGAGGTGACCACCGGCGGCTACACGCTGATCGAAGCGCCGCGGCCGAAGCAGAAGCTGGTGCATGTCCATGCCGGGGCCGAGGAGCTCGGTCGCGTCCACGCCGCGGACCTGCTGGTGCAAGCCTCGATGGCCTGCGCCGGGCGGGCGCTGGAGACGCTCGCCGCGCCGCCGTCGCTGCCGTGGACCGCGTGGACGCAGGGCGTGCACGCCGACTACGAGGCCAACCTCGAGCCGCCGCCTGCAGCCGGGGCGCTCGACATGGGCCAGGTGGTGCGGACCCTGCAGCGCGTGTTGCAGGAGGAGGGCCGCGAGGACGCCGTGCTGGCCAACGGCGCCGGCAACTTCGCCGGCTGGCTGCACCGCTACTACCGTTACCCGGGCCTGCACCGGGCGGGCCGCACCCAGCTCGCGCCGACCTCCGGGGCCATGGGCTACGGCGTGCCGGCCGCGATCGCCGCCAGCCTGCTGCAGCCGCAGCGCACCGTGGTCGCGCTGGCCGGCGACGGCGACTTCCTGATGACCGGGCAGGAGCTGTCCACCGCGGCCGCGCACGGCGCACGGCCGGTCGTGATCGTCGCCGACAACGGCGCCTACGGGACGATCCGCATGCACCAGGAACGGGTGTTCGCGGACCGCGTCTCGGGCAGCGTGCTGTGCAACCCGGACTTCGTGCAGTACGCCCGTGCGTTCGGCTGGGAGGCGGCGCGCGTGACGCGCACCGACGAGTTCGAGCCGGCCCTGCGCGATGCGCTGCACAGCGGGCGGGCGACGCTGCTGCACCTCAAGCTCGACCTCGAGGACCTGTCCAGCCGCGCGACGCTGGGGGCCATCCGCGCCGCCGCCTCGCGGCAGGGCTGAGGCGCTGCAACCTCCGGTCACGCACTTCGACGCCCGTTTACATCGTGCGCGCTGACGGCAGCCCGGCCGCCGCGGACAATGCGCTGCCCGTATCCGCGGGCCGCACCGGGCGCATCGACCCGGACGGGGTGGACAGGGGGAGTGCATGAGTGCGAGCGTCGTGCTGCTGTGGGTGTCCGGCGGCCTGTTGCTGGCTGCCGGCGTGCTGCTGCTCGCCTCCCGCCTGCCGGCCATGGTCGAGGCGTGGCGCGCCACGCGCTGGCACCGCACGCCGGCCACGCTGCAGGCCATGGTGTTGCAGCGGGTGGGCCGGGGCGAGCGCTACCGGGTGCTGGTCAGCTACCGCTACCGCCACGGCGACGGATCCTATGTCGGCCACCGCATCCATCCCTGCTACGCCGCCTCCGGCAAGCGGGTGCTGCACAAGGGCGTGCTGAACCGCTTGCAGGCCGGTCCGGTGATTGCAGTCCACGTCCATCCGGACCAGCCACAACGCTCGACCATCCTGGTCGGCGTCAACCGCCACTGCCTGCTGCATGCACTGGCGGGCCTGCCGCTGGTGCTGATTGGGCTGCTCGTGATGGGCATGGCGCTGGGGCAGACCCTGCCTTGGTCCTGGCCCGCGTGGAGCCAGCCCGCCGCCGCGGCGGTGCTGGGAGCCAGTCTGCTGGTCGCCGTCTTCAGCCTGCGCGCCCGCGAGCGACTGGTGGCCGACGTGGCGCGCGTGCTGTAGCCCCCGGAGCCGTGCGGCAGCGGCGCGGGACCTACACTCGCGCCTGATGTCGTCTTCCGAACGTTCCCTTGCCGGCGTCCACGTGATCGGCGCCGGCCCGGCGGGCCTGATGGCCGCCGAAACCCTGGCCGAGGCCGGATGCACGGTGCACGTGCACGACGCGATGCCCTCGGCCGGCCGCAAGTTCCTGCTCGCCGGCAAGGGCGGGCTCAACCTCACGCATGCCGAGCCGCTCGGGGCGTTCCTGTCGCGCTACGGCGCACGCCGGGCGCAGCTGGAGCCGCTGCTGGCGCAGTTCGGCCCGCAGGCGCTGCGCGACTGGGCGCATGGCCTCGGCATCCGGACCTTCGTCGGCACCTCCGGGCGGGTGTTTCCCGACGAGATGAAGGCAGCGCCGCTGCTGCGTGCCTGGATGCACCGGCTGCGCGAGGCCGGCGTGCGCTTCCACATGCGGCACCGCTGGACCGGCTGGACCTCAGCCGGCGCGCTGTGCTTCGAGACGCCGCAGGGGCCGCTGGCCGTCGCCGCGGACGCCACCGTGCTGGCGCTGGGCGGCGCCAGCTGGCCACGGCTGGGCTCGGACGGGGCCTGGCAGCCGCTGCTGGAGGCGCGCGGCATTCCCGTCGCGCCGCTGCGGCCGGCCAACTGCGGCTTCGACGTGGCGCGCCCGCAGCCGGACGGCACGCTGCTGCCGGGCTGGAGCGAGCATTTCCGCTCCCGGTTCGCCGGGCAGCCGCTCAAGTCGGTGGCGCTGTCGTTGCCGGACGGCGGGGCGGCTGCCCCCCGGCAGGGCGAGTTCGTCATCACCGCGACCGGGGTGGAAGGCAGCCTGATCTATGCCCATGCGGCCGCGCTGCGCGACGCGATCGAGGCGCAGGGGCGGGCGAGCTTCCTGCTGGACCTGCTGCCGGCGCGCGCGCCCGAGCAGGTGGGGCGCGAGGTGGCGCACCCGCGAGGCTCGCGCTCGCTGTCCAGCCACCTGCAAAGCCGGCTGGGCCTGGCCGGCGTCAAGGCCGCGCTGCTGTGGGAGCTGTTGCCCCGCGAGGCGATGGCCGACCCGGCGCGGCTGGCGGGCGCGATCAAGCGGCTGCCGCTCACCCTGGTGGCGGCGCGCCCGGTGACCGAGGCGATCAGCACCGCCGGCGGCGTGCGTTTCGAGGCCCTGGACGGGCAGCTGATGCTGCGCGACCTGCCCGGCGTGTTCTGTGCCGGCGAGATGCTGGACTGGGAAGCGCCGACCGGGGGCTACCTGCTGACCGCCTGCTTTGCCAGCGGCCGCGCGGCAGGGCTGGGCGTGCGGCGCTGGCTGGCCGGGCAGCGGGCGTAGGGGGGCCGCAGTTCCAGCGGCGTGGGCTGCCGGCGGCAGGTGCTGCGGTTCCTGCTGACGAAGCGCAAGGTCGCGCGGGGATCGGGCCGGGCGCGTGCGCTTTGTCGCGTGGCAGACTGGAACGCCGCCGGTGGGGCAGGTATAAGAACGTCCACGTCCGTGCGATCCAGGAACAGGAGGTCCCTCGCGGGGTACCGCGTTTGCCATGGAGACAGACCGCAATGCCCGCGTCCGGCTGGCCCAGCTGCAGCTGTACGTCAACAACCACATCAACGACCAGTACCTGACGCCGGTGTTGACGGTGATCGTGGCGGCGCTGCTGACGACCTGGCGGCCGCTGGCCTGGGTCGTGACCTGGGCCGTGGTCGAGCTGGCGATCATCGCGACCTACCTGACCTGCTACCGGCGCTTCCGTGCGGTGGACCGGCAGCCGCACGAGGAGCCCGTGTGGGCGCGGCGCATCGCCTGGGCGCACGGGGCGCACATGCTCAGCTGGTCATCGATCATCGTGTGGGGCTGGGTGCCGGGGGACGCGGCCAACCTGATGTTCACGATGCTCGTGCACCTGGGCCTGGTGTCGGCCACCGTGGCGATGAGCAACCCGCACCGGCGGCTGCTGCTGTCGGACATGAGCATCCCGATGGTGGCGCTGCTGGCGCCCCCGCTGCTGAGCGCCGGGGCCTTCAACACCGGGCTGGCGATGCTCGGGCTGTTCTACTGCGCGCTGATGCTGTGCGTGGCCGCGAAGATCCACCAAACCACGGCCGAAGCGATCGAGCTGCGGCTGCGCAACGAGGAGCTGATCGCGCGGCTGGAGCGCCAGACACGCATCGACGGGCTGACCGGCGTGGCCAACCGCAACCACCTGCTGGCCACCGGCAATGCCGAGATCCGGCGTGCCTCGCGCTTCGGGCACCCGATGGCCCTGCTGATGCTGGACATCGACCACTTCAAGAGCATCAACGACACCCACGGCCACCTGGTGGGCGACCGGGTGATCAAGGCCGTGGCCGACGCCTGTGCGCTGTCGCTGCGCGACTGCGACTGCCTGGGCCGCATGGGCGGCGAGGAGTTCGTCGCCATCCTGCCCGAGACCGACCTGGGCGCCGCGGTGGCGGTGGCCGAGCGGCTGCGCGCCACCGTGGAGGCCTTGCGGCTGACGCACGAGGGCCGTCCGCTCGTCACCACGGTCAGCGTCGGGGTCACCGTGCTGGAGTCCGCCTCGGAGCCGCTTGCCAACCTGCTGTCGCGCGCCGACGTCGCGATGTACCGCGCCAAGAAGCGCGGGCGCAACTGCGTCGAGACCGAGGTGACGTCGCGGGCGCTGGCGTGGCGCCCGCAGGACGTGGCCGCCACCGTCTAGCCACGGCGACACCTCAGGACGAGCCGGGCGGCTCCGGGATGGCCCGGGTCCACTGCGCGATCTCGTCCTCGCTCATGTTGCCCCGGGGCCGCGCGCGGCCGTCCCGGTAGCCCTGGGCCTCCAGGTCGCTCAGGTATTGCTGGCGCGACAGCAGCGTGCCTTCGCAGACCCGGTCCTGCGGTGGCGGGGCCTCGGTCTCGGCGCGCAGCCGGTCCAGCAGGTGGCGCATCACCCAGGCGGGGACGCGCCGGCGTTCGTCGGGATAGATGAAGCCGAACAGCACCAGGTGGCTGAGCAGCACGCGCCAGTGCGCGCCGAAGCGCAGCAGCAGGCGCTGCCAGTCCAGGTCCGTCGCGCGCGCATGCAGCAGGTGCGCCACGTCGGCGCCGTCGTAGCGCTCGCGTTCCATGATGAAGGCCTTGGACCAGATCGTTTCCTCGACCGGCGCGACCTTCACCGGGCGATCGAGCAGCGGTGCATCCAGGGCGTGGCGGAACCAGTCGTCGTCCACCAGGGCGATGCCGTTGCCCGAGTTGAAGATCAGGTCGATGAACTCGCCGCCGGCCCGGACCTTGGCCAGCCAGTGCGGGTAGGTCAGCTCCGGCCGGTGGCCGGCAGCCTGCAGCGCCTGCGCGGCGCGCTCGTAGTGGCTGCGGCGCAGGAACAGGTCCAGGTCCTTGGTCTGGCGTTCGATGCCGGTACAGCAGGCAAAGGCATACGCCCCTCCGACCAGGAAGGGCACGCCGGCGTCGTCCAGGATCTGCAGCACCTGCCGATAGAACGCGGCGGTGGCGGCGTCCAGGTCGTCGCAGGACGGGGGCGTCAAGGGAGCGTGCAGCATGGCGGGCGGCGCGAGGTATGGGGATTGCCACTTCCTGCAAAAGACATGCCTTGCGCCAGCCAGGCGCAGGGGCCGTCCCGACGAAAGGAAAGCCGATGGATGGACTGGACCAGGTGCGCTTCGCCGCGGTCGGGGACCTGCATTGCCGGCAGGACATGGCCGGGGCGTTGCGCCCCCTGTTCGCGCAGGCTGCGGAGGCCGCCGACGCGCTGCTGCTGTGCGGCGACCTGACCGACTACGGGCAGCCGGAAGAGGCACGGGTGCTCGCCGAGGAACTGGCGGTCGTCGACATGCCGGTGGTGGCCGTGCTCGGCAACCATGACTTCGAGTCCGGCCGGCAGGAAGAGGTGCGGCGCATCCTGATCGATGCCGGCATCGTCGTGCTCGATGGCGAGGCCTGCGAGGTGCACGGCGTCGGCATCGCCGGCACCAAGGGGTTTGCCGGCGGCTATGGCCGGCACGCCCTGGGGCCCTGGGGCGAGCAGGTCATCAAGGGCTTCGTCAACGAGGCGATCCAGGAAGCGCTGAAGCTGGAGACGGCGCTGTCCAAGCTGCGCACGCCGCAGCGCCTCGTGCTGCTGCACTATGCGCCCATCGTCGGGACGGTGGAAGGCGAGCCGGTCGAGATCTATGCCTTCCTCGGCACCAGCCGGCTCGAGGATCCGCTGATCCACTACCCGGTCACTGCGGTCTTCCACGGTCACGCGCACCGCGGCCAGCCGGAGGGGCGCACGGTCAACGGCATCCCGGTCTACAACGTCGCCCGGCCATTGTTGCAACGTGCGTATCCGCAGCAGCCGGCCTTCCGCCTCCTCGAGGTGCCGTTGCGGCCGGCCGAGCCCTGAGCGCTCAGCCGTGCGCGTGCGGGGTGGCAGCGCACGTGGCCGACCACTCGATGCGCGCGCCCAGCTGGCAGAGGTTCTCGACGAAGCGCGGATGCGCGCGCCGGATCGGTGCCGCATGGCGGATCACCGAGCGGCCCTCGATGCTCGCGGCGACCATCAGCAGCGCGATCGCGACGCGGATGATGTAGGGGCTGTCGACCTCGGCCGGCACCAGCGGCTTGCCGCCGAAGGTGACCAGCCGGTGCGGGTCGGACAGGAAGGCGTGGGCGCCGAACTTGGACAGCTCCGAGGTCCAGCCGAGCGCGCCGTCGTAGACCTTGTTCCAGAACATCATGCTGCCCTGGGCGCGCACGCCCAGCGCGATGAAGATCGGCAGCAGGTCCACCGGCAGGTAGGGCCAGGGCGCGGCCTCGACCTTCTGCAGCATGTGCGAGGTGAAGGGCTCGCGCACCTGCAGGCGGCCGTCGACGCGGGCGCGCGACCAGCCGTCCTCGTGCATGACCTGTACGCCGAACTTCGCGAAGGTGCGGTCGATCAGCGGGAACTGCTCGGGTGCCGAGTTCTTCACCCGCACGTCGCCGCCGGTGATCGCGCCCAGCGCGAGGAACGTCACCACCTCGTGGAAGTCCTCGGTGAAGGTGAACTCGCCGCCGCCCAGCGCGTCGACGCCGGTGATGCGCAGCCGCGAGGTGCCCAGGCCCTCGATGCGCGCGCCCAGCACCTGCATGAAGCGGCAGAACTCCTGCACGTGCGGCTCGGAGGCGGCGTTGGTCAGCGTCGAGGTCCCGGCAGCCAGCGCCGCGCACATCACGAAGTTCTCGGTCGTGGTCACCGAGGCGTAGTCCAGCCAGTGGTCGGTGGCGGTCAGCGGCGCGTCGCAGCGCAGCACCAGCGCGTCGTCGCCGCGCTCGACCCGGGCGCCGAAGCGCTCGAACACCTCGACGTGCGGGTCGATCTCGCGTACGCCCAGCGTGCAGCCCTGCACGTCGTTCTCGATGCGCGCGACGCCGAAGCGCGCCAGCAGCGGCGCGACCAGCAGCACCGAGGAGCGCATTGCCTCGGGGAGGCGGTGGCGCGCGGCGTCGAACAGCGTGTGGCGGTGCCGGACCTCGAGCGTGCCGCGCGCGAAGTCGACCTGCACCGAGCTGCCCCAGGCGCGGAAGGCGTCCAGGATCTTCTTCACGTCGGTGATCTCGGGCACGCGGCGCAGGCGCACCGGCTCGCGCGTCAGCAGCGTGGCGCACAGCACGGGCAGCACGGCGTTCTTGTTGGCCGACGGCACGACCTTGCCGACGAGCGGCGTGCCGCCGTGGACGATCAGGTGGGACATGGCGGGGGAGGGAGAGGGATCCGACACGCGCGCAGTGTCGGGGCGCCGCATGAACCGAACATGAAGCCTGTGTGAAGTGACAGGCCCTGGGGCCTTTGGCAAAGCCTCTTGCCAGCCGTTACCGCAGGCATACGCCCCGACAACCCATGAGGTACCCGGCAAGCCGATAGGGCCCGCAGACGAGCCCCTGTGCATGATCCTGTTGCTGCGTGCCGCGGAGGAATCCGAAGAAGGGGGTGAGAACCTGCGATGGTACGTCGAGGCGCGACTCAATCCGCCGGCGTGTTCAGGGGCTACCGACGGCTCTTCGTCATTTCGTGTGGAACACAACACTCACAATGCTCCCCTGGTTGTTGAGCCCGGTGGGCATGTGTGCAGGCCGCTTGTCGGCCTGTGCACATGTCCACCGGGCGGGTTTGATCAGGAGGATGAGTCCATGGGCATTGCCGTAGAAGCTCTGTTCACCAGCGCGCTGGGCTTGCAGCCGCCGTGGGTCGTCGATGACGTCAGGCTCGACACTGCTAAGCGGCGTATCGACTTCGAGATCGGCTGCCACACCAGCAGGCTCGCCTGCCCGGCATGCGGTGCGGCCACGCAACCGGTGCACGACCGGCTGCGCCGATCCTGGCGGCACCTGGACTTCTTCCAGTTCGATGCCTGGCTGCACTGCGACGTGCCGCGCGTGGCCTGCGGTGCCTGCGGCAAGACCACGCAGGTGGCCGTGCCCTGGGCGCGTCCGGGCTCGGGCTTCACCGCGGCGTTCGAAGCGCTGGCGCTGACCTTGTGCCTGGACCTGCCGGTGCGCCAGGCCGCCGAGTTGCTGCGCTGCAAGGACAAGCGGCTGTGGCGGCGCATCGAGTTCTACGTCGCGCAGGCGCGTGCGCTGGAAGACTTCGCCGGCGTGCGCACGGTGGGCATCGACGAGACCAGCCTGCGGCGCGGGCAGCACTACATCACCGTCGTGCACGACCTGGATCGCAAGCGGCTGCTGTTCGCCACCGAGGGGCGCGAGCACCGCACGGTGGTGGAGTTCGCCGAGGATCTGAAGGCCCATGGCGGCGATCCCGCCCAGGTGCGGCACGTGTGCATGGACATGAGCGCAGCCTACGCCAAGGGCGTGGCGCTGGCGCTGCCCGAGGCGCAGATCAGCTACGACCGCTTTGACGTCGTCTCGATGGCCATCGAGGCGATGGACCAGGTGCGCCGCGCGGAGATGGCCACCGACGCGCAGGCGGTGCGAGCCGCGCTGGGCACTGGCCAGCGTAAGACGCTCAGGCAGCTGCTGTGGGGCATGCGGCGCAACCCCAGCACCTGGAGCGCCCGCCAGCTCCAGGCGATGCACTGGCTGCAGCGCTCGACGCTCAAGAGCGCGCGGGCGTGGCGGCTGAAGATGGCGCTGCGCGAGGTGTACGCGCGGGCCACAGCGCACAACAGCATCGAACAGGCCGCTTCCGATCTCGGGGCCTGGCTGAGCTGGGCGCGGCGCTGCCGGCTCGAGCCGTTCAAGAAGCCGGCCGCCACGCTCAAGGAGCGGTTCGACGCGGTGGTGCGCGGCATGGTCGATCACCGCAGCAACGCCTTCGTCGAGGCGATGAACGGGCTGCTGCAACAGGCCAAGCGCGCCGCACGCGGCTTCAGGACGAGCCAGAACTTCATCGCCATCGCCTACCTACGCATGTCCAAGCTCAAGCACCTGCCGGCCAGTCCGTTCGCGCCAGCCATGCCGACATGACGCGAAGCGTTTCCACACAAAACGGCATAGAGCCAATCGGGCTCTTCGTCATTTCGTGTGGAACCCAACAGTCACAATGACTCCTGGTCGTCGAGCCCGGTGGGCATGTGTGCAGGCCGCTGGCCGGCCTGTGCACATGTCCACGAGGCGTGTTTGATCAGGAGGATGAGTCCATGGGCATTGCCGTAGAAGCTCTGTTCACCAGCGCGCTGGGCTTGCAGCCGCCGTGGGTCGTCGATGACGTCAGGCTCGACACCGCTAAGCGGCGTATCGACTTCGAGATCGGCTGCCACACCAGCAGGCTCGCCTGCCCGGCATGCGGTGCGGCCACGCAACCGGTGCACGACCGGCTGCGCCGATCCTGGCGGCACCTGGACTTCTTCCAGTTCGAGGCCTGGCTGCACTGCGACGTGCCGCGCGTGGCCTGCGGTGCCTGCGGCAAGACCACGCAGGTGGCCGTGCCCTGGGCGCGTCCGGGCTCGGGCTTCACCGCGGCGTTCGAAGCGCTGGCGCTGACCTTGTGCCTGGACCTGCCGGTGCGCCAGGCCGCCGAGTTGCTGCGCTGCAAGGACAAGCGGCTGTGGCGGCGCATCGAGTTCTACGTCGCGCAGGCGCGTGCGCTGGAAGACTTCGCCGGCGTGCGCACGGTGGGCATCGACGAGACCAGCCTGCGGCGCGGGCAGCACTACATCACCGTCGTGCACGACCTGGATCGCAAGCGGCTGCTGTTCGCCACCGAGGGGCGCGAGCACCGCACGGTGGTGGAGTTCGCCGAGGATCTGAAGGCCCATGGCGGCGATCCCGCCCAGGTGCGGCACGTGTGCATGGACATGAGCGCAGCCTACGCCAAGGGCGTGGCGCTGGCGCTGCCCGAGGCGCAGATCAGCTACGACCGCTTTCACGTCGTCTCGATGGCCATCGAGACGATGGACCAGGTGCGCCGCGCGGAGATGGCCACCGACGCGCAGGCGGTGCGAGCCGCGCTGGGCACTGGCCAGCGTAAGACGCTCAGGCAGCTGCTGTGGGGCATGCGGCGCAACCCCAGCACCTGGAGCGCCCGCCAGCTCCAGGCGATGCACTGGCTGCAGCGCTCGACGCTCAAGAGCGCGCGGGCGTGGCGGCTGAAGATGGCGCTGCGCGAGGTGTACGCGCGGGCCACAGCGCACAACAGCATCGAACAGGCCGCTTCCGATCTCGGGGCCTGGCTGAGCTGGGCGCGGCGCTGCCGGCTCGAGCCGTTCAAGAAGCTGGCCGCCACGCTCAAGGAGCGGTTCGACGCGGTGGTGCGCGGCATGGTCGATCACCGCAGCAACGCCTTCGTCGAGGCGATGAACGGGCTGCTGCAACAGGCCAAGCGCGCCGCACGCGGCTTCAGGACGAGCCAGAACTTCATCGCCATCGCCTACCTACGCATGTCCAAGCTCAAGCACCTGCCGGCCAGCCCATTCGCGCCGGCGATGCCCCAGTGACAGCGTTGCTTTCCACACGAAACGACATGGAGCCCTTGTAGGTCAAGCCGCTCCCCAAACTGCATTACTTGCATTACTCTAAGCCATCGTACCTTGGTCCAAGTTGGATCAGTCTGCATTGTTCCGCATAACGGTGAGCACGGCGCGTTACCTGTCCTGACAGTCCCACGCGACGCTGCACTACGCGATGGAAAAGGACAAGCGCGTCGGCAAGCGTCACAAGGTCGGCCACGGCAAGTTCTCCGCGCCCAAGCATCGGTTCCATCGTCGCGGCGCGCTGCGCCACTGAGCCGATGCCGGCGCTTGCTCGGCAGGCGGCGCCTTCGGGCGCCGCTTCCGCATGTGTCGCGGTCAGCGAGGCTTGCGCGGCCGGCGGAACGCTCCGGCCCGGTAGACGTTGCCTTCCCAGTGACCCCGCTCGCCGCGGGCACGGCGGATGGCCTGCTCGGCCGCCCGGGCCGCCTCGCGGCGTGCGGGCCACCAGCGCCACACGGCGACGGCCCGCCGGCGCAACGCCTGCCACAGCCGCAGCCACGCGGCATCGAGGCGGGCGCGACGGCGCTCGCCGACCAGCATGCGCAGCAGCAGCACGATGCAGACGGCGAACACGAGGGCGGCGAAGCTTTTCTCGATCACGGTGATTCCGGGGCGACAGGGCAGCTGGCCTTGAGCCTATCTCACGCCGGCGCGGCTGCAAGCGGGCTGCACTGGAATCGCCGCGCGCCGGCCCCCGTGTGCGGGGCGTTCGCGCGGCGGGCGCGCGCCACTGCAGGGGGCGCCGATTATGATTTCCCGTTTCGCCGCATGACTTCGCTTGCCCTGCCATCGCTGCTGCATCCCGCATGGGCCTGGGCCCTGTTGCTGGGCATCGGCCTGAACGTGGTGTGCGGCGAGCCCGGGCGCTGGCACCCGTTGGTGCTGTTCGACCGGGCGGCGCGGGGCGCGGCCCGGCGCCGGGCCGCCGGGGACAGCTCGCATGGCGCCGGCCTCGTGGCGGGCATGCTGTTGCTGCTGGCCCCGCCGGCCGCGGTGCTGGTGCTGCGACACTGGTGGCCGGCGGGCTGGCGGTGGCTGTTCGAGGGCTTCGTGCTGTACCTTGCCGTCGGTCCGCGCGGGCTGCACGAGCAGGTCGCGCAGGTGGGCGCAGCGCTGGTGCGCGACGACTTGCCGGCCGCGCGCCAGGCCATCCAGCACCTGCTCGGCCATGAGGCGCTGGCGCCCGATGCGATGCCGGTGGCCGATGCCGCGGTCGCGGGCACCTTGGCGCAGGGACACGAGCGCATCCTCGCGCCGCTGTTCTGGTTCGCCCTGGCCGGTGGTGCGGGTGCGCTGACGTACCGGCTGGTCCGGCGCCTGCATGGCGCCTGGCAGGCCGGCGGCGCCGGCGCCGATCCCGTCGGCAGGATGGCGGCACGGCTGGCATACGCGCTCGACTGGGTCCCGGCCCGGCTGAGCGCGGCCAGCTACGCGGTGCTGGGCGACATCCGGGCGGCGCGCTGGTGCTGGCAGCACCAGGCCGGGCCGCGGGGCGGTCCCGGGCCCATCGTCGCGGCGGGCGCCGGGGCCCTGGGGCTGCGGCTGGGTGTTTCGGGCGGCGCTGCGCCGCGGTCCATCGCCGGTGTGGGGCGGCCGCCGCAGCCGCGCGACGTGGCGCGCGCGCTGGCGCTGGTGGCCAGTGCGATGCTGCTGTGGCTGGTGGTGCTGGGGCTGCTGCACCTGGTGGCGACGCGATGAGCCTGGCGCCGAAGGAGGAAGGAACGGTCCGATGCTGAAACCCCTGTTCGCCGGGATGCTGGCGCTGGGTGCCGTGGCCGCGCTGGCACAGCCGGTGTCGGTGATCGACGACCATGGCGACACGGTCACGCTGCAGGCGCCGGCCAGGCGCGTGGTCAGCGTCGCGCCGCACCTGACCGAACTGCTGTTCGCCGCCGGCGGCGGCGAGCGCATCGTCGGCACGGTGGACTACAGCGACCACCCGCCGCAGGCGCGCGACATCGTGCGCGTGGGCGACAGCCGTTCGTTGGACCTGGAGGCGATCGCGGCGCTGAAGCCCGACCTCGTCGTGGTCTGGCGCGAGGGCAACTCGCCGCGCCAGATCGACAAGCTGCGCCGCCTGGGCATCCCGATGTACCAGAGCGAACCCAGGCGGCTCGACGACATCGGCGCTTCGCTGCTGCGGCTGGGGCGGCTGCTCGGCACCGAGCCGGTGGCGCGCCGCGAGGCGCAGGCCTTCGCACAGGGCCTGGCGGCCTTGCGCGAGCGCTATGCGGGCCGCGCGCCGGTGCGCACCTTCTACCAGGTGTGGCGCACGCCGCTGATGACGCTCAACGACCGCCACATGGTCAGCGACGTGATCCGCCTGTGCGGCGGCGTGAACGTGTTCGGCCACCTGGACACGCTGGTACCCACCCTCGACGAGGAGGCGGTGCTCCAGGCGGACCCGGAGGTGATCCTTACCGCCGCGATGGGCGCGACGCCGGGGACCCGGCCGGTGGACGGGCTGGAGGGCTGGAAGCGGTTTTCACGCCTGCAGGCGGTGGCGCGCGACAACCTCTACGCGATCGACGGCGACCTGCTGAACCGCCCGACACCGCGGCTGCTGCAGGGGGCGGCGCGGGTCTGCGAGGTGCTGGACGAGGCGCGCGCGAAGCGCCGCTGAGCGCGTGCTCACGCGCCGAACAGCGCGGCGGTGGCCTCGGGGTTCGACGCGAAGCAGGCGTGGAAGAACGAGGCGGTGAGCCCGCGCTCGCGGTAGACCGCCTCGGGACGGCCGTGGTGCTGCGGCCGGGTGCGGGCCGCAGGGACCAGCGTCGCATGCGCGTGCAGCTGGCCGTAGTGGAACACATGGCCGCGCAGCTCGCCGTGCGGCGTGTCCCACGCGTGCAGCCCGATGCCCGCCAGTCGCGTGCCCATCTCCGCGGTGGCGTCCAGCAGCCCGGCCATCGCGTGGTCGCGACCTTCCAGGTCGCGCAGCGTGCGGGCGCAGACCATCATGCCGCCGCATTCGGCCAGCAGGGGCCGGCCCGCGGCGTGCCAGTCACGCAGGCTGGTCATGAAGCGCGTGCTGCGCGCAAGCGTGGCCGCGTGCAGCTCCGGGTAGCCGCCGGGCAGGTAGAGCGCGTCGGCTCCGGGCGGCACCGCCTCGTCGGCCAGCGGCGAGAAGGTCGTCACGGTCGCACCCAGGTCGCACAGCAGGTCCAGGTTGGCTGCGTAGCAGAACGAGAACGCCGTATCGCGCGCCACCGCGACGGTGCGCCCGCGCAGCAAGGGCGGGGGTGCCGACGGGGGAGCGAGCGAAGCCGGACGGTGCCATGCCGGCAGCCGCTGCAGCGCGGCCAGGTCCAGGTGCAAGGCGGCGTCCAGCGCCTGCCACGACGCCGGCAGGCGGGCCTGCATCTCGTGGGCTTCGACCAGGCCGAGGTGGCGTTCGGGCAGCCGTGGCACGCCGTCGTCCAGGTGCCCCAGCCAGGGCATGCCGGGCGGCAGGCTGTCGCGCAGCATGCGCGCATGGGCCTCGCCGGCGACCCGGTTCGCGGCCACGCCGGCCCAGGCCAGCCGGCGCGGGGCACCGTAGGCCCGCAGACCGCAGGCGAGCGCGCCGAAGGTCTCGGCCATCGCGCCCGCGTCGATCACCGCGAGCACCGGCAGCGCCAGCCGCGCGGCCAGGTCCGCCGCGCTCGGGCTGCCGTCGAACAGGCCCATCGCTCCTTCGACCAGCAGCCAGTCGGCCTGCCGGGCGGCGTCCGCAAGCCATTGCGCGCAGCGTGCCTCGCCGACCATCCACAGGTCCAGGTTGTGCACCGGCGCCCCGGTCACGGCAGCGAGGTGGCAGGGATCGATGAAGTCGGGGCCGACCTTGAAGGCACGCACCCGCCGTCCCTGCCGGCGCAGCCGGTGCGCCAGGGCGCAGGTGAAGCTGGTCTTGCCCTGGCCGGAGGCGACCGCGGCGATCAGCAGCGCCCTCGCCATGGCCGCCTCACATCTCGATGCCCGGCTGGGCACGGATGCCTTGCAGGAAGGCATGCTTCAGCCGGCCCATGTCGGTGACGGTGTGCGCCACCGCGAGCAGCGCGGGCGGGGCGTCGGGGCCGGTGATGACCACGTGCTGGCGCTCGGGACGCGCGAGCAGGTCCACGATGGCCTGCTGGCCCCCGAGCAGGCCCGCCCTGAGCGCGGTCGTGAACTCGTCCAGCAGCACCAGGCCCAGTTCCGGGTCGCGCAGCATGCGGCGTGCGACCTCCCAGGCGGTGCGCACCTGGGCCGCGTGAGGCGCCTGCGGGGCATCGCCGTCGCCGAGCACGTGCAAGCGCAGATCCTGCGGGAAGCGGCGGAAGAAGCGCTCCTCGCCCGTGGGCTGCGCGGCCCGGGTGAACTGCACGATGCCGACCTTCATGCCGTGGCCCAACGCCCGCACGGCCATGCCGTAGGCGCTGGAGCTCTTGCCCTTGCCGTTGCCGGTGTTGACGACGATCACGCCGCAATCCCGCCCGCCAGGCCTGGCCGGGGCCGCGGCCTCCTTGCCGGGCTGCGCTGGCGGTGGGGCGGGATGCCAGTCGCCCGGCGCGGGGCAGGGGTGTCCATCCAGGGCCGGATGTTCCAGGTGCGAGTTCATCGGGGAGCGGGGACGTAGTAACGGTGCCCTTCGAGCGTGACGGCGAGCATGCGGCTGCCGTAGGCACGGGCGAGGTGGTCGGGGTGCAGCACCTGGTCGAGCGGGCCGGCCATCCAGCGCGGCGCGCCGTTTCCATCGGGCAGCCACAGCAGCGCATGGGTGCAGCAGCGCAACGCGAGGTTCACGTCGTGCAGCGACATCACCACGGCCTGGTCGTGCAGCTGCGCCAGCAGCGCGCAGGCGGCCAGCTGGTGCGGCACGTCCAGGTGCGCGGTCGGCTCGTCGAGCAGCACGAGCGGCGTGGCCTGGGCCAGCATCGCGGCCAGTGCGACCCGTTGTCGCTCGCCGCCCGAGAGGCTGCGCACGTCCTGTGCCGCCAGGTGTGCGACGTCGCAGCGCTGCAGCGCCTCGAGCGCCAGGCGCTCGTCGTCCGGTCCCAGCCAGCCCATGCGGCCGGCGTAGGGCTGGCGTGCGGCGAGCACCACCTCCAGCACCGACAGGCCGAAGGCGTCGTGATGGTGCTGCGGACACCAGGCGCGCAGCGTGGCGAGCTCGCGGGTGCGGATGCGGGCCAGCGGCCGGCCGCCGAGCTCGACCTCGCCCCCGGCGGGCGGACGCAGGCCGGCCAGCGCGCGCAGCAGCGTGGTCTTGCCGCAGCCGTTGGGCCCGAGCAGCGCCCAGCGTTCGCCGGTGCGCACCTGCCAGTCCAGGCCGTCGACCAGCACGCGCTGGCCGGCGCGCACCTGCAGCGCCCGGGTGGCGAGCAGCGGGGCGTTCATGTGCGTCCTCCCTGGCGCAGCAGCAGCCACAGGAAGGCCGGCACGCCGATGAAGGCGGTCAGCACGCCCACCGGCAGCTGCATCGGCGCCGCCAGCGTGCGCGCCAGCGTGTCGGCCAGCACCAGGAAGGCGCCGCCGCCCAGCGCGCAGGCCGGCAGCAGCACCCGCTGGTCGTTGCCGAGCGCCAGCCGCAGCGCGTGCGGCACCACCAGCCCGACGAAGCCGATGCTGCCGGCCACGCTGATCGCCAGGCCGGCGGCGACCGAGGCCAGCACCACCACCGCGATGCGCAGACGCTGCACCGGCACGCCCAGCGCCTCGGCCGGGCCGTCGCCGAGCAGCATCAGGTTCAGGTCGCGCGCCAGCAGCAGGGCGGCGGCCAGCAGCGCCACGGCACCCGCCAGCGCGACGCCGTAACGCTCGACGCCATTGAGGTCGCCGAGCAACCAGAACACCATGCCGCGCAGCTGGCCCTCGGGCGCGATCGAGAGGATGAAGGCGACCACGGCGCTGAAGCCGGCTGCCACGATCACGCCCACCAGCAGCAGCTGCACGCTGGCACTGGCGCTGTCGGCATGGCGGCGGAACGCGCGCGCGCCGAGCAGGAACACCAGTGCCGTGGCGCCGAGCGCACCGGCCGAGGCGCCGGCGCTGGTCCCGCCCGCACTCGCGCCCAGCCACAGCGCCGTGAGCGCGCCCACCGACGCCCCGCTGGAGACGCCCAGCACGTAGGGCTCGGCCAGCGGGTTGCGCAGCAGCGCCTGCAGCAGCGCGCCCGACAGCGCGAGCAGCGCGCCGCAGGCCAGCGCCGCGAGCGCGCGCGGCAGGCGCAGCGCGACCACGATGTCGCGCGTGAACGAGGTGTCGGTGCCGCGCAGCGCGTCGGCCACCGCGCGCGGCGACAGCGTCTCGCTGCCCAGCATCAGCGCCAGCAGCACGCTGCCGCCCGCGGCGGCGAGCAGCAGCGCGAGCGGCAGCAGCGGGCGGCGGGTGTGTCGCATCACGGTTGCCTCAGCGCGGAGCCCACTTCAGCTCGACGTAGAAGGTGCGGCCGCCGGTGCTGTAGCCGCGCGTGAACTCGTGGTCCTTGTCGCCCACGTTGTCGACGCGCGCCAGCAGCGTCCAGTCGCGCCGGAAGCGGCGGCTGGCGTACAGGTCCAGCGTCGCGTAGCCGCCCAGGCGCACCGTGTTGGCCGGGTCGTCGTAGCGGTGCGACGACAGCTGTACATCGGCGCCGAGCGTCCAGCCGTGCACCAGGGTGTCCAGGCCCAGGCTCGCGTGGCGCCGCGCGCGGCGCGGCAGCAGTGCGTCGGTGTCCCGGTTGCGCGGCCGCTGCAGGTCGAGCGAGCCGTTGAGGTTGATGCCGGCGAAGCGGTGCGTGGCGCTCAGCGTCGCACCCAGGTACTCGGCGCGGCCGACGTTGTCGTAGCAGCCGGGGAACATCCCGCTGCCGGCCGGGCACGGACCCGGGCCGGAGACGAAGTCGATCAGGTCGCTCAGCCGGTTGCGGTACAGCACCAGGCCGAAGGTCGTCGCGCCGCCGCTGTAGTTCAGCCCCACCTCGACGTTGCGTGCCGACTCGGGCCGCAGCGTCGCCTTGCCGTACTCGCTGAAGCGCTGGTAGAGCGTGGGCGCGCGGAACGCCGTGCCCGCCGAGGCGGAGACGCGCCAGTGGCGGTTCAGCGCATAGGCGTAGGCCAGGCTGCCGGTGGTCTCGCCGCCGAACTCGCTGTCGTCATCGTGGCGCAGGTGCAGCTGCAGCGTGTGGGTCTGGTCGGTCCAGCTGTAGCCCAGCGCCAGCGCGTCCTGCCAGCGTCGGCTGCGCGGCGGCGTGTTGAACACGTTGTGCAGCCGGTCCTCGCGCCGTTCCAGCGCGGCGGTCAGCAGGTGCCGGTCGGCGCGCCATTCGTGCTGCCATAGGTAGGTGCGCACGCGCGTGCTGGTCAGGTACGTCGAGGGCTCGGTCTCGTAGCGGTCGTAGCCTTCGCTGACCGACACGCGGCTGGTGTGGCGCTCGCTCCAGCGTGCAGTCCAGTTCAGCGCGGCGGTGTGCATGCGCAGCCGCGCGCGGTCGTTGACCGGGCCGAGGAAGCCGTCGTACTGCGCGCTCATGTCGTTGGCCAGCAGCGAGGCCTCCAGGCGGTGGCCCTCGGCGGGCTGCCAGCCCAGCCGCAGCGAGCCGGAGGTGGTGCGGTGGCCGTCGCGGTCCGGGTTGGCGCCGTCCGGCTGGGCGTCGAAGCCGCGGCTGACCTCGCGGGTGAGGCTGGCGGCGTAGTCGAAGCCCTCGGCCGTGCCCTGCACGCCGGCGCCCAGCCGGCCCGTGTGGTGCTCGCCGATGCCGGCGGTGACGAAGGGCGAGAACGGGCCTTCGCCCTTGCGCGTGAAGATCTGCACCACGCCCGAGACGGCGTCCGAGCCATAGACCGCCGCGGCGGGGCCGCGCACGACCTCGATGCGCTCCACTTCGGCCAGCGGGATCACGTTCCACGACGCGCCGCCGGTGGCCTGCGAGTCGAAGCGCACGCCGTCGACGTAGACCGGCGTGAAGCGCATCTCGGCGCCGCGCACGAACAGGCTGGTCGTGCCGCCGAGGCCACCGGCGCGCGACAGCTCGATGCCGGGCACGCGGCGCAGCACGTCGACCACGCCGGTGACGCCGCTGCGCTCGATCATGGTGCGGTCGATGACGGTGATGTCGGACACCACCTCGCCGACGGGCTGCGGCATGCGGGTGGCGGTGACGACGATGGTGTCGAGGGAGGCCTGGGCGATGCGTTCCTGGGCGAGCGCCAGGCAGGGCAGGGCCGCGCAGATCGGCGCGAGGAGCCATCGCGCGCGGCGACGGGCTGGGACGAACGTCTTCATGAAGGACGGAAGGACTGTACGGAAGGACTGTACGTTCGTGCCTGCTTCCCCGCAGGCTCGAACCCCATGGACGCGCACCGGGGCGCGCGTCCCCCTGTTGGCCGGTATCCGGGCTGGCAGAACGACCCCGGAGGACCTTCCCAGCCGGCAGGCGCCAGCCAGTGGTCGTGGACCCAGGGCGGGCACGGCGCAAGGCCGTGCCGTCTGCTTACCGTTGCGGGGGCAGCGCAGGTTGGAAGGCGGGCGGTGCCGCGCTTCTCCCTGCTTCCCGTTTAACCGCGCCACCGGACGGCGGCGCGAGCACCAACGGGATGGATTGTAAGAGGCTTGCGCGCCGTTGCGGCCGGGAAGACGCTACGAGCGCGCGCGTCGCGCCGTGCCGCGCAGCATCAGCACCACGCCGCACAGCACGATGCCGGCGGCGAGCCACTCGTAGCCGGTGATGTGCTCGCCGGCCACCGCCACGCCCAGCAGCATCGCGATCACCGGGTTCACGAAGGTGTAGCTCGAGGCCAGCGCCGCGCTGGCGCGCCCGAGCAGCAGCATGTAGGCGTTGAAGGCGATCAGCGAACCGAACACCACGAGGTATGCCCACGCCGCCACGGCCACCGGCTGCGGCGGCCAGCGGGGTGTCTCGCCGCTGGCCAGCGACAGCACCATCAGGACCGCGCCGCCGCACAGCATCTCGCTGGCAAAGCCGGTCGCGCCGCTGGCCATCGGCAGGCTGCGCTGGCTCAGCACGCTGCCCAGCGACCAGGTCACGCAGGCGATGGTGATCGCGGCCAGCCCCGCGGGCGAGGCCTGGAAGCCGGCCCCCTGCGTGAGCATCAGCACGCCGCACAGGCCGACGACGATGCCGGCGATCTCCCAGCGTGTGGGGTACACGCCCCACAGCAGGTTGAAGGCCGCGATCATCAGCGGCACCACCGCGATGAAGGCGACCACCAGGCCCGAACCCACGGTCTGCTCGGCGTAGGCTGTGCCGCCCATGCCGCCGCCCAGCATCAGCGTGCCGACGACGAGCGCGTTGCGCCATTCGCGCCCCGTGGGCAGCGGCTTGCCGCGCAGGCATTGCCAGGCGAGCAGCAGGCCTCCGGCGAACAGGAAGCGCGTGCCCATCTGGAAGAAGGGCGGAAAGCTGACCAGCGCGTACTTGATCGCGAGGTAGGTCGATCCCCACACCAGCCAGGTGGCGGCCAGGCACAGGGTGACGAGCGGGGTCAGGGCAGGGGACGTGCGGGCAGCGACGACGGCAGTCATGATGCAGCAGGTCGGAGGCGCAAGAAGGGGAGCTGGAGCCTCCATGCTAGGGACGCGGGCCGCGAGGCTGAAGTGGCATTTCAAGGATTGCAGGTCGATAATCCTTGGAATCCGAAAGTGGGAAGGGGCTGGCACCTTGAACCTCGAACTGGACCACTACGACACCCGGATCCTCGCGGAGCTGCAGGCCGATGCGCGCCTGTCGATGGCCGAGCTCGGCCGTCGCGTGCACCTGAGCCAGCCGGCCGTCACTGAGCGGGTGCGCAAGCTGGAGGCTGCGGGCGTCATCACCGGCTACCGCGCCACCGTCGACCTGGGCAAGCTGGGCTACGGCATCCGCGCGCTGGTGCGGGTGGGGCGCGCCGACTACGCGCGCGTCGTCCGGCAGATCCAGCAGACGCCGGAGGTCGTCAACGCCTACAACGTCACCGGCGAGGACAGCTGGGTGCTCGAGATCGCGGTGATCGACGTGGCGCACCTGGACGCCGTCGTGACCCGCTTCTGCCTGCTGGCCGAGACCTCCACCTCCATCATCCTCAACGCCGCGCGCGAGCACCAGCCCATGCTGCCGGCGCGGCGCGAGGACGTGAAACCTCCCATCAAGAAAGTGATCGACGCATGAGCACGAGCGAGTTCATCCCCACCTGCGACCTGTGCGACGCGCACAAGAACGACAGCGACGGCGCGTTCCGCGTGCTGCCGCCGGTGTTCCGCGACTTCGGCCAGCGCCGGCGCTTCGCCGGTGCGGTCAGCACGGTCAAGTGCTTCGAGGACAACTCGCTGGTCAAGGCCGCGGTGGAGTCGCCCGGCCAGGGGCGCGTGCTGGTGGTCGACGGCGGCGGCTCGCTGCGCCGCGCGCTGGTGGGCGGCAACCTGGCCGCGGCGGCGGCGCGCAATGGCTGGGCCGGCCTGGTGGTGGACGGCTGCGTGCGCGACGTGGCCGAGCTCGCAGCCTGCGATGTCGGCATCCGCGCGCTCGCGTCGATGCCGCTGCCCACCGAGAAGCGCAACGAGGGCCAGCGCGACGTCCCCGTGCAGGTGCAGGGCGTGTGGGTGCGCCCGGGCGACTGGCTGGTCGCCGACGAGGACGGCATCGTGATCCTGCCCGCGCCGCCGGCCGCGGTCTGATCGCCGCGACTCAGGTCGCCGCCGGAGGCGGTGCGTCGGCGAACAGCTCCGGCGCCAGCGCTTGCATCGCCTGGTATTGCGTCAGGTAGACCTGTCCGCTCAGGTGCGCCAGGAAGCCGGTGCCCTGCAGCCGGTCCATCACCGGCCCCTTGACCTCCGACAGGTGCAGGCGGATACCCGCATCGCGCAGGCGCGCGGTGATCGACTCCAGGCTCTCCAGCGCGCTGCTGTCGATCGCGTTGATCGCCGAGCACTGCAGCACCAGGTGCTCCAGCCCCGGGCGGTGCGCGACCAGGTCGTTGATGCGGTCTTCCAGTGCGCGGGCATTGGCGAACCACAGGCTCTCGTCCACGCGCAGGGTCGCGACGCGCGGGCTGGTCCTGACCGGGTGGCGCAGCACGTTGCGGAAGTGCTCGGTGCCCGGCAGCCAGCCGACCTCGGCAATGTGCGGCCGGCTGCTGCGCAGCAGGAACAGCAGCAGCGACACGCCCACCCCGGCGATCAGCCCGGCCTCGACACCCGCGCCCAGCGTCACGGCAAAGGTGGTCAGCACCGCGGTGAAGTCGGCCTTCGAGTAACGCCAGGTGCGCCCGAAGATGCCCAGGTCGACCAGCGACAGCACGGCCACGACGATGGTCGCCGCCAGCGTGGCCTGCGGCAGGTAGTACAGCGTCGGGGTCAGCAGCAGCGATGCGAGCACGATGCCCACGGCCGTGTACGCCCCTGCGGCCGGCGTGCGGGCGCCGGCGTCGAAGTTCACTACCGAGCGCGCGAAGCCGCCCGTGACCGGAAAGCCGCCGGTGAATGCGGCAGACAGGTTGGCCGCGCCCAGCGCGACGAGTTCCTGGTCCGGCTCGATGCGCTGGCGCCGGCGCGCGGCCAGGGTCTGGCCGACCGACACCGACTCGACGAACCCGACCACGCTGATCAGCAGCGCCGGCACGGCCAGCTGGCGCCACAGCGGGGCATCCCAGGCCGGCACGGTCCACGGCGGCAGGCCCTGCGGCACGTGGCCGACGATGCGCAGCCCCTGCTCGTGCCAGCCCAGCCGCCAGGTGAGGGCGGTGGTGACCACGATGGCGGCGACCGGCCCGGTCTTGGCGAGCATGTCGGCCGCCAGCGGGGACACCCCCAGGCGCAGCAGCCAGGGTTTCAGCCCCCGGCGCACCCACTGCAGGAACAGCAGGGCGGCCAGGCCCACGGCCAGCGTCGGCTGGTGGGTCTCGGGGGCCGCGCGCCACAGCGCGGGCAGCAGCTCGACCAGCGTCTGGCCGTCGGCGCGCACGCCCATCAGTGTCTTGAGCTGGCTGGCGGCGATCAGGATGCCCGAGGCGGCCACGAACCCGGCCACCACCGGATGGCTGAGGAAGTGCGCGAGGAAGCCCAGGCGCAGCAGCCCCATCACGAGCAGGATCACGCCGGACAGCGCGGCGAGCACCACCGCGGCGGCCGCGTAGCCTGCGGTGCCGCTGGCGGCCACCTGGCCGACCGCGGCCGCGGTCATCAGCGAGACCACGGCCACCGGCCCGACCGCCAGCACGCTGCTGGTGCCGAGCACCGCGTAGACCACCAGCGGCGCGATGCTGGCGTACAGGCCGGCTTCGGGCGGCAGCCCGGCGAGCAGCGCGTAGGCGAGGCTCTGCGGGATCAGCATCACCGTCACGATGACGGCGGCGAGCAGGTCCTGCGCCAGCGTGGCGCGGTCGTACCGGCGGCTCCAGGCGAGGATGGGCAGCCAGCGGGCCATCAGGCCACCAGCTCGGGTTGCGCCATCCATTCGCGGCCCTTGAGCATGGCTTGCCAGTACAGCGGCGGCAGGATGCGCTCCTTCAGGTACCACGCCAGGCGCGACGGGCGGCGGCCGTCGATCAGCCAGGACGGGAAGCTGGGTGCGAGCTTGCCGCCGTAGAGGAACTCGGCGAGCACGATCCTGCCGCGCTCCACCGTCAGCGGGCAGGAGCCGTAGCCGTCGTAGTGCGCCTCGCCGCGCACCGCGCCGCGTGCGGCCAGCACGTTGTGCGCGACCACCGGCGCCTGCTTGCGCGCCGCCGCCGCGGTCTTGGCGTTGCTGGTGTTGCCGACGTCGCCCAGGCCGAAGATGTTGGCGTAGCGCTTGTGCCGCAGCGTGGCCGGATCCAGGTCCAGCCAGCCGGTCGCGTCGGCCAGCGGGCTGACGCGGATGAAGTCCGGCGCCTTCTGCGGCGGCACCACGTGCAGCAGGTCGAACTCGCGCACCACCTCGCGGCTGCTGCCGTCGGGCTGGGCGGCGTTGAACACCGCCTTGCGCGCCGGCCCGTCGACCGCGACCAGGGTCTCGCCGAAGTCGAGGTGGATGCCGTAGGCCTGGACGTATTCCATCAGGGTCGGCACGTAGTCGGGTACGCCGAACAGCACCGCCCCGGCGGTGCAGAACTGGATGTCGATGTCCCGCAGCACGCCGCTGCGCCGCCAGTGGTCGGCCGACAGGTACATCGCCTTCTGCGGGGCGCCGGCGCACTTGATCGGCATCGGCGGCTGGGTGAACACGGCGCGGCCGCCGCGCAGCTCGCGCACCAGCTGCCAGGTGTAGGGGGCGAGGTCGTAGCGGTAGTTGGAGGTCACGCCGTGGCGGCCGAGCGTCCCGGGCAGGCCCTCGATCGCATGCCAGTCGAGCTTCAGGCCCGGGCAGACGACGAGCTGCTGGTAGGCGACCACGCGGCAGCCGTCGAGGATCACCAGGTCCTGTTCCGGCTCGAACGCCGCGACCGCGGCCTTGATCCAGTGCACGCCGCGCGGCAGCACCGAGGCCATGGTGCGCGCGGTGGTGCGCGGGTCGAAGACGCCTGCGCCGACCAGCGTCCAGCCCGGCTGGTAGTAGTGCACGTCCGCCGGGTCGATGATCGCGATGTCCAGCGACGGGGCGCGCGCCAGCAGGCTGGAGGCGACCGCGATGCCGGCCGCGCCGCCGCCGACGATGACCACGTCATGCCGTGCGTCGACCGTGTCCAGCGCGGTGCGCCCGCCGTTGGCGATGCGCCGCACCACACCCTGGAGGTCGTAGCCGGCCTGGGACGCCTGTTCGACGATCTGCGGCAGCGACAGGGCACCGGCCTGCGCCTGCGACAGCGCCCACAGCGTGGTCGAGCGCGTGCCGGTGCGGCACCAGGCCAGCACCGGCTTGGGCGCGCGGGCCAGCAACGCGCCGAACTCGCGCGCCTGTTCGTCGGTGACCTTGCCGGACTCCACCGGCAGGTAGTGGGCTTCCAGCCCCTGTTCGCGGGCGCGTTCGGCGATCTCGCGGAACAGCGGCTGGTCGTTGCCTTCGCCGTCGGGGCGGTTGCAGATCAGGGTGCGGTATCCCGCTTCGGCGATCGCGCGCACGTCCTCGGCGCGGATCTGCGGGGACACCGAGAGCTCGGGGCTCAGCCGGCGGATGTCCATGGACGTTCTCTTCGGTCGTCTCGTTGTGTGTGGTGGGCTCGGCTCAGAGGGCGTTGAGCGGGATCTTCAGGTAGCGCGTGCCGTTGTCCTCGGGCTCGGGCAGGTGGCCGGCGCGCATGTTGACCTGTACCGACGGCAGGATCAGCACGGGCATGGCCAGCGTGGCATCGCGCGCGGTGCGCATCGCGACGAACTCGTCCTCGCCGATGCCGTCGTGGACATGGATGTTGTGCGCGCGTTGCTCGGCCACGGTGCTGACGTAGCGCAGCTCGCGCCCGCCGGGCTGGTAGTCGTGGCACATGTAGAGCCTGGTCTGCGGCGGCAGGCTCAGCACCTTGCGGATCGAGCGGTACAGCGTGTGCGCGTCGCCGCCGGGGAAGTCGCAGCGCGCGGTGCCGTAGTCCGGCATGAACAGCGTGTCGCCGACGAAGGCGGCATGCTCGTCGCCGTCGCTCACGACATAGGTCATGCAGGCCGGTGTGTGCCCCGGGGTGTAGAGCGCGCGCGCTTCCAGCGTGCCGATGCAAAACGGTTCCTCGTCGTGGAACAGGTGGTCGAACTGGCTGCCGTCGCGCGCGAACTCGGGGCCGGCGTTGAACAGCTTGCCGAACACGTCCTGCACGGTGGTGATGTTCCAGCCGATGCCGAGCTTGCCGCCCAGGTGCTGCTGCAGGTAGGGGGCGGCCGAGAGATGGTCGGCATGCACGTGGGTCTCGAGGATCCACTGCAGCCGGCCCTCCAGCTCGTGGACCCGCTTGATCAGCCGGTCGGCCGAGTCGGTCGAGGTGCGGCCCGACTTGGGGTCGTAGTCGAGCACGCTGTCGATCAGCGCACAGTCGCGGGTGGAGCGGTCCATCACGATGTAACTGATGGTCCAGGTGGCGGGGTCGAAATGACCTTCGACGAACAGGCGCGAGGGTTGGGACACGGGGTGCTCCTTCGGTACGTCGTTGTCTGTAGGGGTCAGCGCTTGCGCGAGCAGGTGTTGATGCCCAGGAGGGTGTAGAGCGGGCAGTAGCCGGCGATGCCGGTCAGCAGCGGGACGACGCCGAGGTAGCCCCACCAGCCGACGGTGCCGGTGGCGGCCAGGGCAATCAGGGCGAGGCCTGCGATCACGCGCAGGGTGCGGTCGAACGTGCCTTCGTTGCGGCTCATGTGGTCCTCCGTTCGGTGAAAGTGCCCGGACTTATCAAAAGGCATGCCAGTCGGCATGGGGTGGGGGCCGGCATGCAAGTGCTTGTCCCCGAAGGAGTTTTTCCTGGGGGCTGGGGATGGGCGGAGGCTGCCGGGCGCACCGTCGCTGCCGCATGGCAGTGACGTGGCAGTCTGGCTGCCACGATTGGCAGTGGCGGCGGGCTGGCCGACAATGGGCGCAATGGACACCGACGCCCCCGAACTCCACCCCCTGCTGTCCTTCCTCGAGCACGAGACCGAGCCGATGATCGTGCTCGACCCAGACTACCGCATCCTGGCCGCGAACACCGCGTACCGACGCCAGTTCGGCAGCGCCGACCGGGCCCACCTCGGGGAAAAGTGCTACCGCGTCTCGCACGGCTATGCCGTGCCCTGCGACCAGGTCGGCGAGCATTGCCCGATGAAGCGCGCCGCGGAATCCTTGGGGCCGGACCGGGTCCTGCACATCCACCACACGCCGCGCGGGCCGGAGCATGTCGATGTCGAACTGCGGCCCATCCTCGACCGGCGTGGCGGCATCCTCGCCTACGTCGAGCGGCTGTCCACCGTGCGCAGTGCCACGCCGCGCGCCAGCGGCGACCGCCTGGTCGGGCGTTCCGCGGCGTTCAACGCGGCGCTGGAGGCACTGCAGCGCGTGGCACCCTCGACCCTGCCGGTGTTGCTGCTCGGCGAGTCCGGCACCGGCAAGGAGCTGTTCGCCCGAGCCGTCCACGAGGCCAGCCCGCGGGCGCAAGGGCCGTTCGTGGTGGTGGACTGCTCGGGGTTGACCGAGACGCTGTTCGAGAGCGAGCTGTTCGGCTACGAGAAGGGGGCCTTCACCGGCGCGACGACCCGCAAGCAGGGGCTGGTGGAAACCGCCGCCGGCGGCACGCTGTTCCTCGACGAGATGGGCGACGTGCCGCTGGCGATGCAGGTCAAGCTGCTGCGCCTGATCGAGACCGGCACCTTCCGCCGCGTCGGTTCGGTCGAAACCCGGCAGGCCGATTTCCGCCTGGTGGCGGCGACCCACAAGCCGCTGGCGCAGATGGTCGCCGAAGGGCGTTTCCGGCAGGACCTCTACTACCGCATCAGCGCGTTCCCGATCCACCTGCCCGCGTTGCGCGAGCGGCGCGAGGACATCCCGCTGCTGGCCGAGACCTTTCTGCGGCGCGGCGGGGGCGGCCGTCCGGTGCAGCTGACGCCGCAGGCCCTGCAGCGCCTGCAGGCGCACGACTGGCCGGGCAACCTGCGGGAGCTGCGCAACGTGCTGGACCGCGCGCGGCTGCTGGCCGACGACGGCGTGATCCGGCCGGAGCACCTGCCGGCGGGGCTGGGAGAGGCGGGGGCGTTCGCACCCGATGCCCGCGTGGCGACGGGGCCGGTCACGGCGCGCTGGCAACCGGCCGAGCTGCGCCGGCTGGCGGCGACGTTCCCGGGCACGCGGCGCGAACTGGCGGCGCACCTCGGCTGGAGCGAGCGCACCCTGTACCGCCGCCTGAAGGCGCTGGGGCTGTAGCGGGCGGCGTGCGGCGCCTCAGCGCAGCACTTCGAGCAGCCGGTCCAGCCCGCCTTCGTTGATCGCGACCATCGCCTGCTCGCGCACCCGGGGCTTGGCGTGGTAGGCCACGCTCAAGCCTGCTGCACCCATCATCGGCAGGTCGTTGGCACCGTCGCCGACTGCGATCGCGGCGGTCGGCGGGCAGCCGACCTGGCGGCACAGCTCCAGCAGGTGGCGCTTCTTGGCCTCGCCGTCGACGATGTCGCCCAGCACCTTGCCGGTCAGGCGGCCGTCGACCACCTCCAGCACGTTGGCGTGCGCGACGTCGATGCCCAGGCGCTCGCGCACCCGCTCGGCGAAGAAGGTGAAGCCACCGGAGACCAGCAGCGTGGCCAGGCCCGCGGCGCGGCAGGCTGCCAGCAGTTCGGGCGCGCCGGGGTTCAGCCGCAGGCGCTGGTCGTAGACCTCCTGCAGCGCGGCGTAGGGCACGCCGGCCAGCAGGGCGACGCGGCGGCGCAGGCTGTCCTTGAAGTCGGCGATCTCGCCGCGCATGGCCGCTTCGGTGATGGCGGCCACCTCGGCCTTCCTGCCCACCGCGTCGGCGATCTCGTCGATGCACTCGATGTTGATCAGCGTCGAGTCCATGTCGAACGCGATCACCTTGAAGTCCGACAGCTTCAGCGTCGGGGTGGCGATGCGGAGGGTCAGGCCGGGCGCGATGTCGGTAGGCATGGATCGGTCGGGGTCCAGGGGTCAGGCGGGTTGGGCCACCGGCGTGCCCAGCGAGCGCAGCACGTCGCGGATGTACTGGGCGCGCTCCTTTGGGTCCGAGGTGGCCTTGTCGATGCGCAGCTTGTCGTTGCCCGCCAGCTTGATGTGGCGGTTCTTCTGCACCAGCTCGATGATGCGCATCGGCTCGATCGGCGGGTTGGGGCGGAAGGTGATGTGGATGGCCGCCGGCGCCGCGTCGATCTTCACGACGCCGTACGGCTTGGCCAGCACCCGCAGGCGGTGCACGTCGAACAGGGTCTGGCCCTGCGGCGGCAGCTTGCCGAAGCGGTCGGTGATTTCCTCCAGCAGCGCGTCGATCTGGTCGCCGGTCTCGGCCGAGGCCAGGCGCTTGTAGAGGTTCAGCCGCACCTGCACGTCGCCGCAGTAGCTGTCTGGCAGCAGGGCCGGGGCGTGCAGGTTGATCTCGGTGGTCACCGACAGCGGCGACAGCAGGTCCGGCTCGCGGCCGGCCTTGAGCGCGCGCACCGCCTCGGACAGCATGTCGTTGTAGAGCTGGAAGCCGACCTCCTGCATGTTGCCGCTCTGGTGCTCGCCGAGCACCTCGCCGGCGCCGCGGATCTCCAGGTCGTGCATCGCCAGGTAGAAGCCCGAGCCCAGCTCCTCCATGTTCTGGATCGCCTCCAGCCGCTGCGCGGCCTGCTTGGTCAGGCCCTCGACGTCGGGCACCAGCAGGTAGGCATAGGCCTGGTGGTGCGAGCGGCCGACGCGGCCGCGCAGCTGGTGCAGCTGCGCCAGGCCGAACTTGTCGGCGCGGCTGATGACGATGGTGTTGGCCGTGGGCACGTCGATGCCGGTCTCGATGATGGTCGAGCACAGCAGCACGTTGTAGCGCTGCGCGACGAAGTCGCGCATCACGCGCTCCAGCTCGCGTTCGGGCATCTGGCCGTGCGCCACCGCGATGCGCGCCTCGGGCAGCAGCTCCTGCAGCTTCTGGCGCCGGTTCTCGATGGTCTCGACCTCGTTGTGCAGGAAGTAGACCTGCCCGCCGCGCTTCAGCTCGCGCAGCACCGCCTCGCGGATCACGCTGCTGGTCTCGTTGCGCACGAAGGTCTTGATCGCCAGGCGCCGCTGCGGCGCGGTGGCGATGACCGAGAGGTCGCGCAGGCCTTCCAGCGCCATGCCCAGCGTGCGCGGGATCGGCGTGGCCGTGAGCGTGAGCACGTCGACCTCGGCGCGCATGGCCTTGATGGCCTCCTTGTGGCGCACGCCGAAGCGGTGTTCCTCGTCGATGATCAGCAGCCCCAGGCGCGCGAACTTCACCTCGGGCGACAGCAGCTTGTGCGTGCCGACCACGATGTCCACCGTGCCGGCGGCCAGGCCGTTGAGCGCGGCGTTGACCTCCTTGGTGGAGCGGAAGCGCGACAGCTCCGCCACCTTCACCGGCCAGTTGGCGAAGCGGTCGGTGATGGTCTGGTAGTGCTGCTCGGCCAGCAGCGTGGTGGGCGCCAGCAACGCCACCTGCTTGCCGCCGGTGACCGCGACGAAGGCCGCGCGCAGCGCCACCTCGGTCTTGCCGAAGCCCACGTCGCCGCACACCAGCCGGTCCATCGGCCGCGGCGAGACCAGGTCCTGGATCACCGCGTGGATCGCGGCGCGCTGGTCGGGCGTCTCCTCGAAGCCGAAGCTGGCGGCGAACGCCTCGTAGTCGTGCGCGGAGAAGCGGAACGCGTGGCCCTCGCGCGCGGCGCGCCGGGCGTAGAGGTTGAGCAGCTCGGCCGCGGTGTCTCGCACCTGTTCGGCGGCCTTGCGCTTGGCGCGCTCCCACTGGCTGGAACCCAGCTTGTGCAGCGGCGCTTCCTCGGGGCTCACGCCGGTGTAGCGGCTGATCAGGTGCAGCTGCGCCACCGGCACGTACAGCGTGGCCTTGTCGGCGTACTCCAGGTGCAGGAACTCGCTGGGCCCGTCGCCCAGGTCGATGTTGAGCAGCCCCTGGTAGCGGCCGATGCCGTGGTTGACGTGCACCACCGGGTCGCCGACCTTCAGCTCCGACAGGTCCTTGATCAGCGCGTCGACGTTGCTGACCTGCTCCTGCTTGCGGCGCCGGCGCGTGGTCGGCGCGGTGGCGAACAGCTCGGTCTCGGTGACGAACTGCAGCCCCTGCGCGTCGCCGTCGCCGGTGGCCCAGTGGAAGCCCCCGGCCAGCGGCGCCACCGCGATGGCGTACTTCTCGCCGCCGGACTGGAAGTCGGCCAGCGACTCGACCGCAGGCGGCTCGATCCGGTTGTCGCGCAGCAGCTCGAGCAGGCTCTCGCGGCGGCCGGGCGACTCGGCGACGATCAGCACCCGGTGCGGGGTCGCGGCCAGATGGGCCTGCAGCCGCCGCAGCGGCTCGGGCGCGCCGCGGTCGGCGCTCAGGTCCGGCAGCGGGCGGGCCCAGTCGACCGCCCCCTGGCCGCGCACCGCGAGCTGCGCGTGCACGTTGCACAGCGCGAAGAAGTCCTCGGGCTTCAGGAACAGGTCTTCCGGCGGCAGGATGGGGCGCTCCGGGTCGTGCTTCAGGAAGCGGTAGCGCTCGCGCGTGTCGGTCCAGAAGCGCTTGAGCGCTTCGTCGATCTCGCCGTGCAGCACCAGCTTCGCCTGCTCGCCCAGGTACTCGAAGATGGTGGCCGTCTCGTCGAAGAACAGCGGCAGGTAGTACTCGATGCCGGCGGTGGCGATCCCGTTGCCGATGTCCTTGTAGATGCGCGCCTTGCTCGGGTCGCCTTCCATGCGCTCGCGCCAGCGGGCGCGGAATCTCGCGCGCGAGTCCTCGTCCATCGGGAACTCGCGCCCGGGCAGCAGGCGCACCTCCGGCACCGGGTACAGGCTGCGCTGGCTGTCCGGGTCGAAGGTGCGGATCGAATCCACCTCGTCACCGAACAGGTCCACCCGGTACGGCACCGGCGAGCCCATCGGGTACAGGTCGATCAGCCCGCCGCGCACCGCGTACTCGCCCGGCGAGACCACCTGGCTGACGTGCTGGTAGCCGGCCAGCGTCAGCTGCGCCTTGAGCGAGGCCTCGTCCAGCTTCTCCTTCTGCTTGAAGTGGAAGGTGTAGGCCGCGAGGAAGGAGGGCGGTGCCAGGCGCACCAGTGCGGTTGAGGCCGGCAGCAGCACCACGTCGACCTCGCCCTGGCGCACGCGCCACAGCGTCGCCAGCCGCTCGGAGATCAGGTCTTGGTGCGGCGAGAAGGTGTCGTAGGGCAGCGTCTCCCAGTCGGGAAACACCGCGCAGCGCAGCTCCGGTGCGAAGAAGGCCAGCTCGTCGTGCAGGCGCTGCGCGTCGGCCGGCTCGGCCGTCACGATGGCCGTCAGCGTCCGGTTCGCCGCCTGCTCTCGGGCGAAGGTGGCCAGCAGCAGCGCATCGGCAGAGCCTGGCGGGCGCGGCACGGTATGGCGCTTGCCGGGGGCGATGGGGGGAAGGTGCATGCGCGTGGTGTGGGACCAATGCAAATCGCCCCGGGCGGGTGTCCTCCCGGGGCGAAACAGACACCAAATTATAGAATTCCGCCCTCCGTTGCCCCTGCTGTCCCGATGTATTCCACCGAGCCCCCGCGCCTATTCGCCCTGGTGCCCTGCGCCGGCACCGGCGAGCGTGCCGGTGCCGGCGGGCCCAAGCAGTACGCGAGCGTGGCCGGGCGTGCCCTGGTGGCCCACACGCTGCAGGCGCTGGCCGCCGTGTCGCGGCTGGACGGCGTGATGGTGGTGCTGGCGCCGGACGACACGCGCTTCGAGGAGGCCGTGCCCGGCTTCGCTGGCTGGGTGGCGCGCGTCGGCGGGTCCACGCGCGCCGCGACGGTGGCCAACGGGCTGGCGGCGCTGGTCGAGCGCGGCGCCCAGCCGCACGACTGGGTGCTGGTGCATGACGCCGCGCGCTGCCTGCTGCAGCCGCAGTGGGTCGACGAGCTGATCGACGCCTGCCTGGACGACGAGGTCGGCGGCCTGCTGGCGCTGCCGGTGCCGGACACGCTCAAGCAGGAGGAGGGCGGCCGCGTCGCCGCCACCGTGGACCGGCGCGGCAAGTGGCAGGCGCAGACGCCGCAGATGTTCCGCCTGGGCCTGCTGCGCCCGGCCCTGCTGCATGCCGGCGACAGCGTCACCGACGAGGCCTCCGCGGTCGAGGCGCTGGGTCATGCGCCGCGGCTGGTGCGCGGCTCGCTGGAGAACTTCAAGGTCACCTATCCGCAGGACTTCGCGCTTGCGGAACGCTTGCTGAGGACGCGCTGATGGACATCCGGATCGGGGAAGGCTGGGACACCCATGCACTGGTGGCCGGGCGCAAGCTCGTCCTGGGCGGCGTCGAGATCCCGCACACGCTGGGGCTGCTCGGCCACTCGGACGCCGACGCGCTGCTGCATGCGATCACCGACGCGGTGCTGGGTGCGGCGGGCCTCGGGGACATCGGCCGCCATTTCCCGGACACCGACGAGCGCTTCAAGGGGGCCGATTCCTCCGCGCTGCTGGCCGAGGCGATGCGCCGCGTGCGCGAGCAGGGCTGGGAACTGGTCAACGTCGACAGCACCATCGTCGCCCAGGCGCCCAAGATGGCGCCGCACATCCCCGCGATGCGCGAGCGCATCGCCGCGGCGCTGGGCTGCACGCCCGCGCAGGTCAACGTGAAGGCCAAGACGGCCGAGAAGCTCGGCCCGGTGGGGCGGCAGGAATCCATCGAGGCGCGCGCGGTGGCGCTGCTGCGCCGCGTCTGAGGCGGCGCACGCCGACGCTACGGCGCCTTCTTCAGGCGGATGCGGGCGATGAGCCCGGTGTCGGGCGGGGTCGCGTTGGCCAGCTCGAAGGTGCCGCCCATGCGGGCCACCGTCTTTTCCACCACCGCCAGGCCCAGGCCGGCACCGGTGGCCGCGGTGCGCGCGGCGTCGCCGCGGAAGAACGGCGTGGTCAGCTGCGACAGCTTCTCGGGAGGCACGCCGGGACCGTGGTCGCGCACGGTGATGATCACCCAGGGGCCGGTGCGGGCGTAGGTCACCTCCACCTGGGCGATGCCGCTGTCCTGCGAGCGCCCGTAGCGCCGCGCGTTCTCGAACAGGTTGGCCAGCACCCGGCCCAGTTCGGTCTCGTCGGCCATCACCTTGGTGTCGATCGCCACGCGCGAGACGATGCGGATCTGGTTCAGGTCGCGGAACGCGGCGATCTCGCGGTCCACGACGCTGCTCAGGTGCACCGGCACCAGCTTGACCTCGCCCGGGCGGGCGTAGTCCATGAACTTGTCGATGATCGCGTCCAGCTGGTCGATGTCGGCGGCCATGTTGCGGCGCGCTTCCTCGTCGGTGACGCTCATCTCGACCTCCAGCCGCAGGCGCGCCAGCGGGGTGCGCAGGTCGTGCGAGATGCCGGCCAGCATCACGGCACGGTCTTCCTCCACCTTGGCGAGCTCGCGCGCCATGCGGTTGAAGCCCATGTTGACCTCGCGGATCTCGCTGGTCAGCGTCTCCTCGTCCAGGCGCGACTCGTACTCGCCCTCGCGGATGCGGCTGGCGGCAAACGACAGCTGCTTGAGCGGCTGGTTGATCAGCCGCGCGACGCCGGCCGAGCCGAGCACGGTGGCCAGCAGCGCGATGCTGACCCAGATGAACCAGGTGCGCCCGGCCACCGCCTGCACCCGGCCCGGGTCGACCTGCAGCCAGTAGCGGTCGTTCTCGATCGAGAAGTCGATCCACAGGCCCGGCGTGTCGTTGACGCTGGTGGCCACCACGGTGGTCGGCCCCAGCCGCGAGCGCAGCTCCTGCCCGATGCGGCGGGTGAAGCGGTCGGTCTCGAAGGGCTCGTAGAGGTCGGTCTTCTCGCGCGGCTGCAGCTTGATCGACTCCTGCTCGGAGATGGTCTTGAGCAGCGTGACGCGGTTGATGCTGTCGGCGTAGCGCAGCGCCGCGCGCGAGAGGTTCACCAGGCTGGCCAGCTGCTGGGCGGCCTGCACGGCCCGGGGCTCGAACTCCAGGGCCCGGAACGTCTGCACCCAGGCGAAGATGCCGAAGCCCAGCAGGACGCCAAGCAGGATGAAGGTGCGCCAGAACAGGCTGAGCGTGACGCGTTTGCGGGCCATGAACATGGGAAATCGACTGCCCGCGAGTATGCCCCGTCCGGCCGCCGGTGTGCGGCCGGGGAAAGCAACAGGGGCGGGGCAGGGCGGTCAAAACGCAAGGCGGCCCGCAGGCCGCCTTGCCGTCAGGCCGGGGAACCCGGCGAGCTTCAGGTGGTGCCGTCCGGCACGAACACGTAGCCGACGCCCCAGACGGTCTGGATGTAGCGCGGCTGGGACGGATCGGGCTCGATCATCTTGCGCAGGCGCGAGATCTGCACGTCCAGGCTGCGGTCGAACGGCTCGAACTCGCGGCCGCGCGCCAGCTGGGCCAGCTTGTCGCGCGACAGCGGCTGGCGCGGGTGGCGCACCAGGGCCTTGAGCATCGAGAACTCGCCGGTGGTCAGCGGCATCGGCTCGCCGTCCTTGGTCAGGCGGCGCAGCGCCAGGTCGAACTCGAACGGACCGAACACCACGCTCTGCGGTTCCTTGGCCGGGGCCCCCGGCGCTTCCAGGGTCGGGCGGCGCCGCAGCACCGCATGGATGCGCGCCAGCAGCTCGCGCGGGTTGAACGGCTTGGGCAGGTAGTCGTCTGCACCGACTTCCAGGCCGACGATGCGGTCCACGTCCTCGACCTTGGCCGTCAGCATGATGATCGGGGTCGCGTCGTTGGCCGCACGCAGGCGGCGGCAGATCGACAGGCCGTCCTCGCCGGGCAGCATCAGGTCGAGCACGATCAGGTCGACCGTCTCGCGGGTCAGCACGCGGTTCAACGCCTTGGCGTCCTCGGCCAGCAGGACTTCAAAGCCCTCCTGGGTGAGGTAGCGACGCAGCAGATCCCGGATGCGGGCGTCGTCGTCGACGACCACGATGCGGTCCATGCGGGCATTGGGCGTTTGAGATGTCATGAGCAGCGCTCCCTAACTTGTAACAGGCGGGATTTTGTGCGGCGCAACCGAGCATTTCTGCCGGACCTGACCAACTGTTACAAATCTTGCGCCTCCCTGCACCGGGTCGCAAGCGGTCCCCGACGGGCGGCAGGGACAAGGTAAAGAAAGGTGAAGCCGCCTGCGGGTTGACCCCGATCGGGCGGGGGGCGCGTTTCACGGATGACAATCGATCCCGCTTTTCACATCAGGAAAGGATTTGCCCGTGAGGACTCCCGTTGCCATTGCTCCTGCCCTTGCCCTGTCCGCGGCCCTGGCCGCCGGCGTTGCCAACGCCCAGCCGGCCGTCACGCTCGTGCAGGACCTGCAGAACGTGGTCAGCCTGGACGCGAGCGCCAGCGTGGAAGTGCCCAAGGACCAGCTGTCGATCACGCTGCGCGCCACCCGCGAGGGCCCGGAAGCCAAGGCGGTGCAGGACGGCCTGAAGCAGGCCATCGACGCGGCGCTGGCCGAGGCGCGCAAGCACGCCCCGCCGGGGCAGATGGACGTGCGCACCGGCAATTTCTCGCTGTACCCGCGCTACAACCAGCAGGGCCGCATCACCGGCTGGCAGGGCACGGCCGAGCTGGTGCTCGAAGGCCGCGACATGCCGCTGATCGCGCAGACGGCGGGGCGGCTGAACACCGTCAGCGTCGCCAACATCACCCAGAGCCTGTCGCGCGAGGCGCGCGAGCGCCACGCCAGCGAGGTGGCCGGCCAGGCCATCGCCCGCTACCGCGCCAAGGCCCAGGAGTACGCGGAGAAGTTCGGCTTTGCCGGCTACGTGCTGCGCGAGGTGAACGTCTCGACCAGCGACAGCGGCAGCCTGCCGCAGCCGATGATGATGCGCGCCAAGGCCGCCGCCGAGGACGCCGCCGTGCCGGTCGAGGCCGGCAAGGCGACGGTGACCGTCACGGTCAGCGGCAGCGTGATCCTGCGCTGAGGCGCCGGGCGGCGCTCACTGCGCCACCCAGCCGCCGTCCATGTTCCAGGCCACGCCGCGCACGTTGGCGGCGGCCTCGGAACACAGGAACACGGCCAGCTCGCCCAGCTGCTCCGGCGTGGTGAACTGCAGCGAGGGCTGCTTTTCGGCCAGCAGCTGGCGCTTGGCTTCCTCCTGGGTCAGCCCGCCCGCCGCGGCCCGGGCGTCGACCTGCTTCTGCACCAGCGGCGTCAGCACCCAGCCCGGGCAGATGGCGTTGACCGTGACCCCGGTGGTCGCGGTCTCCAGCGCCACGGCCTTGGTGAAGCCGATGATGCCGTGCTTGGAGGCCACGTAGGCGGACTTCTGCGCCGAGGCGACCAGCCCGTGGGTCGAGGCGACATTGATCACCCGGCCCCAGTTGCGCGCCTTCATGCCGGGCAGCGCCAGGCGGGTGGTGTGAAAGGCCGACGTCAGGTTGATGGCAATGATCGCGTCCCACTTCTCGACCGGAAAATCCTCCACGTTGGCGACGTGCTGGATGCCGGCGTTGTTGACCAGGATGTCCACGCCGCCGAACTCGGCCTCGGCGTGCCGGATCAGGTCCTCGATCTCGGCCGGGCGGCTCATGTCCGCCCCGTGGTAGCTGACGCGCGTGCCGAACGCCGCCACCTCCGCCTTGGCCGCCTGCGCATCGCCGAAGCCGTTGAGCACCACGTTGGCGCCCTGGCGGGCCAGCGCACAGGCAATGCCCAGGCCGATGCCGCTGGTGGATCCGGTCACGAGAGCCGTCTTACCTTTCAACATGAGCAAGTCCTCTTTGATATCGTTGCGACAGAAACTGAGCGACAGGCTGACTGCCGCATTATTGACCAGTGAGGTGCCCCGAACATGACCGAGCCCCGCCTCGATTTCGTGCAGTGCCTGGATCCCCAGGGGCTGCACCGCATGGCGTACTGGGAATGGGGCGATCCGGCCAATCCCAAGGTGCTGGTGTGCGTGCACGGGCTGTCGCGCCAGGGGCGTGACTTCGACAGCCTGGCCAAGGCCTTGCGCGACGAATACCGGGTGGTGTGCCCGGACGTGGTCGGCCGCGGCCGCTCGGACTGGCTGGGCGATCCGATGGGCTACCAGATCCCCACCTACGTGGCCGACATGGTCACGCTGCTGGCGCGGCTCAACGCCAGGACGCTGGACTGGGTCGGCACCTCGATGGGCGGCCTGATCGGGCTGGGCCTGGCCTCGCTGCCGGGCAGCCCGGTGCGCCGGCTGGTGCTCAACGACGTCGGCCCGACCATCGAGCCGCAGGCGCTGGCGCGCATCGGCACCTACATCGGGCAGGTGCGGCGCTTCGAGACGCTGGACGAGGCGGCCGACTACATGTGGTCGATCTCGCAGGGCTTCGGACCGCACACGCGCGAGCAGTGGCTGGCGCTGACCCGCCCGATGCTCAAGCCGCTCGCCGACGAACAGGGCAGCGGCTTCGTGCCCCATTACGACCCGCGCATCGCGGTGCCGTTCCAGGCCATGGATCCGGGCGCCGGCAAGGCGCTGGAGGCGCTGCTGTGGGAGCGCTACGAGGCGGTCAAGGCGCGCACGCTGGTGATCCGTGGCGCCGAGTCCGACCTGCTGTCGCGTGCGACGGTGCAGGAGATGGCGCGACGCGGGCCGAAGGCGCAGGTGCACGAGTTTCCCGGCGTGGGCCACGCACCGACGCTGGTCGCGCCCGAACAGATCGCCGTGGTGCGGGAGTTCCTGACGGCACCATGAAGACCGATTTGCAGGGAAGCAGCCGCGACACCGCGGCAATCGTCGCGTTGGCGGGCGATGTCGGCGGGCAGCTCACGCCGCGGCCGTCGCCCGAGGTGCTGGCCGAGGAGCAGGCCCGGCTGGAGCGGGCGCGCTCCTTCGCGATCCCGCTGCTGACCGGTCAGGTGCTCGACACCGGCGAGGATGCCTTGCACCACGCCGAGGGGGTGGTGGCCATCCTGCAGGCGATCGGCGCCTCGCCGTCGATGCTCGCCGCGGTGTACCTGGTCTATGTCGCCGAATACCTGAACCGCCCGGAGGAGGCCATCGGCAAGGCCTTCGGGCCGTCCTACGCGAGCCTGGTGGGCGCCACCCGCAAGCTGGTGCAGATCCAGCGCAACGCGCGCGGCGCGCTGGTGGCCGAGGACGACCGGGCCGAGCAGATCGAGCGCGTGCGCAAGATGCTGCTGGCCTTCTCGAGGGACCTGCGCGTGGTCCTGCTGCGACTCGCTTCGCGCCTGCAGACGCTGCGCTACTACGCGCAGTCCAAGCGCGATTGCCCGCAGGAGCTGGCACGCGAGTCGCTGCAGGTGTTCGCGCCGCTGGCCAACCGGCTGGGCATCTGGCAGATCAAGTGGGAGCTGGAAGACCTCTCGTTCCGCTTCCTGGAGCCCGAGGCCTACAAGTCGATCGCCCGCATGCTCGACGAGAAGCGCGTCGAGCGCGAGCAGGTGGTGCGCTCGCTGCGCGAGCAGGTGGCCTCGCTGCTCAAGCGCCGCGGCATTGCCGCCGAGGTGCAGGGCCGGCCCAAGCACATCTACAGCATCTGGAAGAAGATGCGCGGCAAGCAACTGGATTTCGACCACGTGTTCGACATCCGTGCGCTGCGCGTCGTGGTGCGCACCGTGCGCGACTGCTACGCGGCGCTGAGCGTCGTGCACGAGGCCTACACGCCGCTGTCGGAGGAGTTCGACGACTACATCGCCAAGCCCAAGCCCAACGGCTACCAGTCGCTGCATACGGTGGTCTACGACGCGCAGGGCCGCACCATCGAGATCCAGATCCGCACGCGCGAGATGCACGAGCATGCCGAGCACGGCGTGGCGGCGCACTGGGCCTACAAGGAGGCCGGCACCAAGGGCTACGGGGGCGTGGTCGCCGCCGGCGACTTCGAATCCCAGGTGGCCGAGGCCCGCAAGGCGGTGCTGCGCCAGCTGCTGGCGTGGGAGCG
Organism: Caldimonas thermodepolymerans; assembly: GCF_015476235.1. Lineage (NCBI taxonomy): Bacteria > Pseudomonadati > Pseudomonadota > Betaproteobacteria > Burkholderiales > Sphaerotilaceae > Caldimonas > Caldimonas thermodepolymerans. Next base: position 2,018,125 of record NZ_CP064338.1, on the reverse strand, counting down.
CGACTTCGCCGAGCAGGGCAGCGGCTCGGGCGTGTTCGACGACCACATCTACGTGTTCACGCCGCAGGCGTCGGTCGTCGAGCTGCCCAAGGATGCGACGCCGATCGACTTCGCGTACTCCGTGCACACCGACCTCGGCCACCGCTGCCGAGGCGCCAAGGTCGACGGCGTGATGGTGCCGCTGAACACGCCGCTGCGCAGCGGGCAGACGGTGGAGGTGATCACGGTGAAGGAGGGCGGTCCGTCGATGGACTGGCTCAACCCGGAACTCGGATACCTCAAGAGCTCGCGCGCCAAGGCCAAGGTGCGTGCCTGGTTCAACATGCTCGCGCAGCAGGAGACCATCGCCAAGGGCCGCGAGCTGGTCGAGCGCCTGCTGCAGCGCGAGGGCCGCACCGCGATCAACCTCGAGGACCTGGCGGCGCAGCTCGGCTTCAGGAACGCCGACGCGCTGTTCGACGTGGTCGGCAAGGACGAGTACTCGCTGCGCAACATCGAGCAGGTGCTGCGTCCCGGGGGCTCGGCCCCGCAGCCGTCCGACGACTTCATTCCGCTGCGCAAGCCGCGCGCCGATGCGGCGTCCGCGCGCGGCGGCGTGCTGGTGGTCGGCGTCGAGTCGTTGCTGACGCAGCTGGCACGCTGCTGCAAGCCCGCGCCGCCCGACGCGATCGGCGGCTTCGTGACCAAGGGCCGGGGCGTGGCGGTGCACCGCAGCGACTGCACGAACTTCCGCCAGCTCGCCGCGCGCGACCCCGAACGGGTCATCCCGGTCGAATGGGGGCAGCCGCCGGCCGACAAGCCGGCGGTCTACCCGGTGGACGTGGCCGTCGAGGCGCACGACCGCCAGGGCCTGCTGCGCGACATCTCCGAAGTGTTCGCGAAGGAGAAGATGAACGTGATCGGGGTGCGCACGCAGTCGGTGCGCGACACCGCGTGGATGACCTTCACGGTCGAGGTGTCGGACTCGGCCCGGCTGGCGCAGGTGCTGGGCGTGGTGCGCCAGGTGCCGGGCGTGCGCATCGCACGCCGCAAGTGAGCAGGACTGGTGCAATCGCGGAAAATCATGCTATAGTCTTGCTTCTTCAGGCGCGTAGCTCAGCTGGTTAGAGCACCACCTTGACATGGTGGGGGTCGTTGGTTCGAGTCCAATCGCGCCTACCAGACACACCGGGCCCCGGCAAGTCGTCGCGATCACCGCGGCGGTTTTCCGGGGTTTCGTTTTTGTGTCGCGGCTTGCGTGCGAAGCCGACCAGAGGCCGGTCGTGCAGGACCTGCGGCACGGCGTGCCGGGGGCGGTCGTGCTACAACAGCTGCACAACAGCTGCGTTGGGTGCAGCCGGTTCCATGCGCGCACGGTCCGGGACGCCAGGCCCGGCAGCGCATCATGAGCCCACCGATCGAGTCGACGGCGATGAGCGAGATCCTTCCTTCCGACGAATACGCGATGCGCATCGCGCTCGACCAGGCGCACAACGCGTGGCTGGTGGGCGAGGTGCCGGTCGGCGCGGTCATCATGCGCGACGGCAAGGTCATCGCGACCGGCTACAACCGGCCGATCACCGAGCACGACCCGACCGCGCACGCCGAGATCGTCGCGCTGCGCCACGCCGCACAGCTGCTGGGCAACTACCGCCTGCCCGAGTGCGAGCTGTACGTGACGCTCGAGCCCTGCGCGATGTGCGCGATGGCCCTGATGCACGCGCGCTTCAAGCGCGTGGTGTTCGGCGCCTTCGATCCCAAGACCGGCGCGGCCGGCTCGGTGGTCGACCTGTTCGCCGAGCGTCGCCTGAACCACCACACGCAGATCACCGGCGGCGTGCTGGGCGACGCCTGCGGGGCGCTGCTGCGCGAGTTCTTCGTCGAGCGCCGCGCGATGCATCGCAACCGGCGCCTCGGCCCGCAGGCGCCGCTGCTCGACCTGGGCGTCGCGCCCGACGAGCCCATCCCCACCGGCGAAACGCTGGAACTGTACGACCCGGAGAACGACGCTTGAGCGCTGCCCACGACCACGCCGGTCATTCCGCCGATCATCATCACCACCATCATCACGATCACGACCCGGCGCCGACCTCGGTGGTGCTGTATGCGCCGGCCGGCGTGGTGGCCCAGGCGACGCCGGTGCGACGCGCGGCCAGGCGGCTGGCGGCCCACGGGCTCGAGGTGCGAATCGACGAGGCGGCGCTGGCGAAGCACCAGCGCTTTGCCGGCGACGACGAGACCCGGCTGGCCGCGATCCACCGCGTCGCGCGCAGCGGTGCCTCGATCGCGATGGCGATCCGCGGCGGCTACGGCCTGACGCGGCTGCTCGACCGCATCGACTACCCGTTGCTGCAGCGGAGCGTCGAGCAAGGCATGCGCTGGGTCGGCCACAGCGACTGCACGGTGCTGCAGCTGGCGCTGCTCGCGCACGGCAAGTGCACCACCTGGGCCGGCCCGATGGCCGCCTACGACTTCGGCGGCGAGTCGGTCGACGAGGTCACCGAGGCCTGCTTCCTGGAAGCCATGCGTGGCGAGCTGGAAGCGGTGGGCTTCCGCACCGAGGCCGGCTTCGACGGGCTGGAGCTCAAGGGCACGCTGTGGGGCGGCAACCTGACGATGCTGACCTCGCTGCTGGGCACGCCGCACCTGCCCAGGGTCCGCGGCGGCATCCTGTTCCTCGAGGATGTCAACGAGCATCCCTACCGCATCGAGCGCTGCCTGCTGCAGCTGCACCAGGCCGGGGTGCTGGAGGCGCAGAAGGCCGTCGTGCTGGGCCGCTTCACCGAGTTCCGCAAGTCGCCGCTGGACCGTGGTTACGGCCTCAAGAGCGTCGTCGATCACCTGCGCAGCGTCACGTCGGTGCCGGTGCTGACCGGCCTGCCGTTCGGGCACGTGGCCACCAAGGTCACCCTGCCGGTCGGCGCCCGGGTGCGGCTGGTCGTGCAGGGCCGCGACGTGCTGGTCGCCTGGTGACGTTCCGGGGCGCGGGACGTTCGGGCAGAATCGCCCGCATGATCCGTGTCCTGGCAAAGTTCCTGCTGTGTGCGTGGGTGGCGGCCGGCAGTTCGCTTGCGCAGGCCGCCCATGCATACGCCCAGTTCGGCGACATCAAGTACCCGCCCGGCTTTTCGCACTTCGACTACGTCAACCCGGACGCCCCCAAGGGCGGGGAGATCGTGCTGGTCCCGCCCACGCGGATCAGCAACTTCGACAAGTACAACCCGTTCACGCTCAAGGGCACGGCCCCGCCGGGGCTGGGCTCGCTGCTGTTCGAGACCCTGCTGACCGGCACGCTGGACGAGCCGACCACCGCCTACGGGCTGCTGGCCGAGGACGTCACGGTCGCGCCCGACCGGCGCAGCGCGACCTTTCGCCTGAACCCGAAGGCGCGTTTCCACAACGGCGACCCGGTGCTCGCGGCCGACGTCAAGCACTCCTTCGACACGCTGATGAGCAAGGAGGCGGCGCCGCAGTTCCGCGTCTACTTCGGCGACATCGCCGGCGCGACGGTGCTGGGCGAGCGCACCGTGCGCTTCGACTTCAGGCATGACAGCGCCGAGCTGCCGCTGCTGGTGGGCACGGCACTGCCGGTGTTCAGCCGCAAGTGGGGCGAGGTCGACGGGCAGCGCAAGCCGTTCGACCAGGTCATCCTCGACACGCCGATCGGTTCCGGCCCGTACCGCATCGGGCGGGTCAACTTCGGGCGCGACATCACCTACGTGCGCGATCCGGAGTACTGGGCGCGCGACCTCAACGTGCGGCGCGGCATGTTCAACTTCGACCGCATCACCTACAAGGTGTACGCCGACGACAAGGTGCGCCTGGAGGCGTTCAAGGCCGGCGAGTTCGACTTCATCCAGGCCTTCGTCGCCAAGGAATGGGCGCGCGAATACAAGGGCCGCAAGTTCGACTCGGGCGAACTGGTCAAGCGCGAGTTGCCGCACGGCAATGCCGGCGACTTCCAGGGCTTCCTGTTCAACATCCGGCGCGAGAAGTTCCAGGACGTGCGCGTGCGCGAGGCGATCGGGCTGGCGATGGACTTCGAGTGGATGAACCGCCAGCTGTTCTACAACGCCTACACCCGGGTGCGCGGCTACTTCGTCGCGAGCGACTTCGAGGCCCGGGACATGCCCACGCCCGAGGAGCTGGCGCTGCTCGAGCCGCTGCGCGCGCACCTGCCCGAGGCGGTCTTCACGCAGCCGGTGCCGCTGCCGCCGCGCACCGACACGCCAGGCGGCCTGCGCGCCAACCTGCGCCGCGCCAAGGCGCTGCTGGAGGAGGCCGGCTGGACCTACCGCGACGGCGCGCTGCGCGACCGCCAGGGTCGCGAGTTCACGATCGAGTTCCTCGACAACCAGGGCTCGATGGCGCGGGTGGTCACGCCGATGATGCAGAACCTGGAGAAGCTGGGCATCCGCTCCACCTACAAGGTGGTGGACTTCGCGCTGCTGCAGAAGCGCATGGACGTGTTCGACTTCGACATCATCAGCGTGCGCATCGTGGGCAGCGAGGCGCCCGGCGCCGAGCTGGTGGCACGGTTCGGCTCGGAGGCGGCCGATACCGAGGGCTCGAGCAACCTCATCGGCATCAAGAGCCCGGCGGTCGACGCGCTGCTGCGCAAGGTGGTCGCCGCGCGCACCCGCGACGAGCTGGTGCCGGCGCTGCGCGCGCTGGACCGCGTGCTGCGCCACGGCCACTACACCATCCCGGCGTGGTACGCGAGCACCTTCCGGGTGGCCTACCGCGGCGGGCGCTTCGTGCTGCCGCCGGTGATCCCGCGCTACTACTCGCCGGAAGGCTGGGCGCTGTCCACCTGGTGGGCCGACCCGCGCAACCGGTGAAGGGAAGGGACGAGCGACGATGTGGGCCTACATCCTCAAGCGCCTGCTGCTGATGATCCCGACGCTGCTCGGGGTGCTGCTGGTGACCTTCGTGGTGATCCAGTTCGTGCCGGGCGGGCCGGTCGAGCAGATGGTGGCGCAGCTGCAAGGGCGTGACACCGGCGGCGAGGCGGCGGCCGCGCACGGTGGCGGCTACCGCGGCCGGCAGGGCGTGGATGCCGCGCAGGTCGAGGAGATCAAGCGCCTGTTCGGCTTCGACAAGCCGGCGCACGAGCGCTTCGTGCAGATGCTGGTCTCGTACGCGCGCTTCGACCTCGGCAAGAGCTTCTTCCACCACAAGGACGTCTGGGCGCTGGTCAAGGAGAAGCTGCCGGTGTCGATCAGCCTCGGGCTGTGGACCTTCTTCCTCAGCTACCTGATCTCGGTGCCGCTGGGCATCGCGAAGGCGGTGCGCGCCGGCTCGCGTTTCGACGCGCTGACCAGCCTGGTCGTGCTGGTCGGCTACGCGATTCCCGGCTTCGTGCTCGGCGTGGCGCTGCTGGTGCTTTTCGCCGGCGGCAGCTTCGTGCAGTGGTTCCCCCTGCGCGACCTGACCTCGCCGAACTGGGAGCAGCTCAGCCTGTGGGGCAAGGTGGTCGACTACCTCTGGCACATCACCCTGCCGGTGACGGCCAGCGTGCTGGGCAGCTTCGCGGTGATCACGATGCTGACCAAGAACGCCTTCCTGGAGGAGATCCGCAAGCAGTACGTGCTGACCGCGCGCGCCAAGGGGCTCTCGGAGCGCAAGGTGCTGTGGAAGCACGTGTTCCGCAACGCGCTGATCCCCCTCGTGACCGGCTTCCCGTCGGCCTTCATCGGCGCCTTCTTCGCCAGCTCGCTGCTGATCGAAACCTTGTTTTCGCTCGACGGGCTGGGACGGCTCGGGTACGAGTCGGTGATCCGGCGCGACTACCCGGTCGTGCTGGGCACGCTGTACCTGTTCACGCTGATCGGGCTGGTGACCAAGCTGATCTCGGACCTGTGCTACGTGTGGGTGGACCCGCGCGTCAAATTCGACTGAGGGCCTGCATGTCGTCGACCTCCATCGATCCCGGCCCGGCATCCCCGCCTTCGCTGTCGCCCGCCCGGCGTGCCTGGCGACGCTTTCGCAACAACCGCATGGGCTATTGGAGCCTGGTGGTGTTCTGCACGCTGGTCGTCATCAGCCTGTTCGCTGAGGCGATCAGCAACGACCGGCCGCTGGTGGTGCGCTACGAAGGGCAGTGGTATTTCCCCATCGTGCAGGACGTGCCGGAGACGACCTTCGGCGGCGACTTCGACACGCCGACCGACTACCTCGACCCGTTCATCGTCGAGCAGCTGCACAAGGGGGACAACTTCGCGATCTACCCGCTCAACCGCTACCACTACCGCACGATCAACTACTTCGCGAAGGAGCCCAACCCGGCGCCGCCGTCGCGCGACAACTGGCTGGGCACCGACGACCGCGGGCGCGACCTGTTCGCCCGGTTGCTGTACGGCTTCCGGGTCTCGGTGCTGTTCGCGCTGGCGCTGACGGTGATCGGCGTGGTGCTGGGCGTGGCCGCCGGGGCGGTCCAGGGCTACTACGGCGGCCGCACCGACCTGGCGTTCCAGCGCTTCATCGAGATCTGGAGCTCGATGCCGGAGCTGTACCTGCTGATCATCTTCGCCGCGGTGTTCGACCCGAGCATCCTGCTGCTGGTCGCGCTGCTCAGCCTGTTCGGCTGGATGGGCTTGTCCGACTACGTGCGCGCCGAATTCCTGCGCAACCGGCAGCTGGACTACGTGCGCTCGGCGCGGGCCCTGGGCCTGTCGAACTGGCAGATCATCTGGCGCCACCTGCTGCCCAACAGCCTGACTCCGGTGGTGACGTTCCTGCCGTTCCGCATGAGCGCGGCCATCCTGGCGCTGACCTCGCTGGACTTCCTCGGCCTGGGCGTGCCCGAAGGGACGCCCAGCCTCGGCGAGCTGCTGTCGCAGGGCAAGAACAACCTGGACGCGTGGTGGATCTCGCTGTCCACCTTCGTGGTGCTGGTGGGCACCTTGCTGCTGCTGACCTTCATGGGCGACGCGCTGCGCAATGCGCTGGACCCGCGCGTGCCGGACGACCCGCGCGCCGGGCGGCGCCGCGGCAAGCCGAAGCAGTCCCCGGCGCCGGCCGCGACGCCCGCATCCCCCTCGGAGACCGCGACATGAACGCACCGGTGCTGCTGGACGTGCAGGGACTGACCGTGGCCTTCGACGGCAAGCCGGTCGTGCATCGCCTGGACCTGCAGGTGCGGGCCGGCGAGAAGCTGGCCCTGGTGGGCGAGTCCGGCTCGGGCAAGACGGTCAGCGCGCTGTCGCTGCTGCGCCTGGTGCCGGGCGCCGAGGTCGAGGGCCGTGCCTGGCTGCGCGATGCCGGCGACGCCGGCGCCCAGGGGCAGGGGCGTGACCTGCTGTCGCTGTCAGAGCGCGAGCTGCGCGGGGTGCGGGGCCAGGACATCGCGGTGATCTTCCAGGAGCCGATGACGGCGCTCAACCCGCTGTACCCGGTGGGCGACCAGATCGCCGAGGTGGTCGAGCTGAAGCAGGGCCTGGGCAAGGCCGAGGCCTGGCAGCGTGCGGTGCAGCTGCTGGCCGACACCGGCATCCCGGAGCCCGAGCGCCGCGCGCGTGCCTTCCCGCACCAGCTCTCGGGCGGCCAGCGCCAGCGCGCGGTGATCGCGATGGCCCTGGCCGGCGAGCCGCGGCTGCTGCTGGCCGACGAGCCGACCACGGCGCTGGACGTGACGGTGCGCCAGCAGATCCTCGACCTGCTGGCGCAGCTGCAGCAGCGCATCGGCATGGCGGTGCTGCTGATCACGCACGACCTCAACCTGGTGCGGCGCTTCGCCGACCGGGTCGCGGTGATGGAGCACGGCCGGCTGGTCGAGCAGGGCCCGGTGGCCGAAGTGTTCGCCGCGCCACGCCACCCGTACACGCGCAAGCTGCTCGACAGCGTGCCCGAGCGGGACGTGGTGGCGCCGGCGCCTTCCGGCCAGCCACCCATCCTGCTGGGCCGGCGGCTGGTGGTGCGCTATCCCGTGCCGCTCGGCGGACTCAAGGGCTGGTTCCGCAAAGGGCGCTTCGACGCAGTCAAGGGCGTGGACCTGGAACTCGCGCCGGGGCGCACGCTGGGCGTGATCGGCGAATCGGGTTCGGGCAAGTCGACCTTGGCGCTGGCCGCGCTCGGCCTGCTGCGCCCGGACGAAGGCGAGCTGCGTATCGACGGGCGCGGCTGGCAGTACGTGCAGAAGGCCGACCGACCGCTGCGCCGCGTGATGCAGGTGGTGTTCCAGGACCCGTTCTCGTCGCTGTCGCCGCGCATGACGGTGGAGGCCCTGGTCGGCGAGGGCCTGACGGTGCATGCGCCGCACCTGGGGCCTGAGGAGCGGCGGGAGAGGGTGCGCGCGGTGCTGGCCGACGTGGGCCTGACCGAGGCGCAGTTCCCGGGACTGCTGTCGCGCTACCCGCACGAGTTCTCGGGCGGGCAGCGGCAGCGCCTGGCGATCGCCCGCGCGCTGATCGTCGAGCCGCGCCTGCTGGTGCTCGACGAGCCGACCAGCGCGCTGGACGTGACGATCCAGAAGCAGGTGCTGCAGCTGCTGCAGCGCCTGCAGCGCGAACACGGGCTCGCGTACCTGCTGATCACGCATGACGTGCAGGTGATCCGCGCGATGGCCCACGACGTGATCGTGATGAAGGACGGCGAGGTGGTCGAGCGCGGCCCGGTCGACGAGGTGCTGGCGCGGCCGCAGCATCCCTACACCCGCACGCTGCTGGCCGCGGCCTGAACCGGACCGCGGCATCCAGGACGTGTCCAGCAGGGCGCCGTCCCGGGTGTGCAGAAGCTGCCTCAGGCGTCGATGCGGCGCCAGGTCGGCTGGGTCGACTCGGTCTGGCGCTCGATCTCGGCGAGGCGGTCCAGCTCGGCGCAGACCTGCTCGAACGAGCCGCTCAGCAGGGCGCGGCGTCGGTCCTGCGGATCGCGCACGACGCGCAGGTGGCGTGCCGGCGCCGGCCCCAGCGCCGGCACGCGCACGGTCGGCGCGGCCTGCGCTGCCTGGCGGTGCACCCGCACCTCCCATTGGCCGCCCTTGCCGGCGATCAGGCACAGGCGCAGGTCGGCCTCGCTGTCGTCCCAGTTCGCGACCCACGGACGCACGACGAAGACCAGGGTGCGGCGCCGGCGCGCGGCGCGCTTGAGTGCACGCAGCTGCGTCATGCCCATCTCCGGCAGCCACACCACGAGCACGCCTTCCGATCCTTGTTGCAGCCAGTGCAGCGCGTCCTGCAGCACGGAGGCCGTCGGCGTACCGGTGGCAGCGTCGCCGGGTTCGGCGTCGCCCCAGGCCGGCAGGCCCGTCGATTCGAAACCGCCGATCGCGGCCAGGCCCACGCCACCCACGGGTGCGCCGATGGCGCCGAAGCGCTGCTGGCGCGCCGCTGCACCGGCCAGCGCGGGGGCGAGCAGGGCGAACTCGGGGTGGCCGGGCCGCGGGGCCAGCACCTCCACGAGGCCGTGGCACGGCCAGCCGCCACCGGGCAGGGCGGCATCGAGCATCGGAAAGCCGCTGGTCCAGGTGCTGGGCGCCGGCCCGGCCGGCTCCAGCCACGCCAGCGCCTGGCTCCAGCGCTTCCACCATGGCGAGCCGGCCGTCGGCGCGGCATCGTTGGCAGCATCGCGCGCGGCAGGGTCCCGGGCCGCCAGGCAGGTGGCAGGCGCCGGGCGCCAGGGGCGGTGCGGGAGTGCCGCCGGCCGGAACGACATCACCGGGGGAAGTCGAAACGCGTCGTGTTCAGGTGCACAGGGTGCATGGGCCATGTCCGTCTCCGAAAATCAAAACACCACCATGACGTTCGGCAGGATTGGTCGATGACAGGGCCTGTGCCCTGACGACTGCCCCGCGGGGATGCATGGGCGGCTGCCCATGAACGCCCGCCACCCACAGGGCAGCTGGAAAAAGTGCGCCTAGCCGCGGCCGGTCCCGCCGTTGCGCGGCGTGCCGTCCGGACCGCCCGGGGCCAATGCTTCCCCCTGGGCCTGCCCGTAGAGCAGCTTGCGCTGCGCGGTGTAGTGCCACCACGGCGCGGCCGGCGCGCCGCGCATGAAGTCCACCGCAGCCATGAAGCTGTCCAGTACGCACGGGTCGTGGCGAACGCCGGTGCGCGCGCACAGCTCCTGGTAGAGCACGAAGGCGTCGCGGCCGATCAGGTCGCGCGGGGTCTCGATGCCGATCAATCGCAGGCCCTGCGCCAGCGCCGGGCCGATGTTGGGCAGCGACTCGAGCGCCGCGTCGTCTGCCAGGCATGCACTGCGGTGCCGCGCCTTGGCCGGCTTGCCGCCCGAGCGCGTCGGGGTGGCCGGTCCTTGCGACGTGGTGCGCAGGGACGGTCCCCGGGAGGGCGCAGCGGACAGGACGGTGGCCGGCAGGGCCGCGGCGAGGTGCTTCATGGCGTCACATCAGCAGCGAGTTGCGGATCAGCCCGACGGCAATGCCTTCGAGCTCGAAATCCTGGCCGGGCTCGACGACGATGGTCTTGTAGTCGGGGTTCTCGGCGACCAGTTCGATGCTGCCGCGGCTGCGGCGGAAGCGCTTGACGGTGACCTCCTCGCCCAGCCGGGCGACGACGATCTGGCCGTTGCGGGCTTCCTTGGCACGCTGCACCGCGAGCAGGTCGCCGTCGAGGATGCCGGCGTCGCGCATGCTCATGCCGCGCACGCGCAGCAGGTAGTCGGGGCGGCTCGCGAACAGGCCGGCCTCGACGTGGTAGGTCTGGTCGATGTGTTCCTGGGCCAGGATGGGGCTGCCGGCCGCGACCCGGCCGACCAGCGGCAGGGCCAGCTGCGCCAGCCCGGGCAGGGGCAGGCTGAACTGCCGGCTGCGCGATTCGTTGAGCGAGCGCAGTGTGTCAGACTTGAGCCGGATGCCGCGCGACGTGCCGCCGACCAGCTCGATCACGCCCTTGCGCGCCAGGGCCTGCAGGTGCTCCTCCGCCGCGTTGGCCGAACGGAAGCCGAGCTCGGCGGCGATCTCTGCCCGCGTCGGCGGGGCGCCGGTGCGCTCGATGGCACTCTTGATCAGGTCCAGCACCTGTTGCTGGCGGGCGGTGAGTTTGGGTTGATGGTCCACGGACACCTCGCGAAGTGACGGCCTGCCGGCACGGACCAGGCGACTGGCCTTGATCCCGGATACTGTGCAGGCATCCAGTAACTGTATTTTTATCCAGTTTTCCGAGAAATGCAAAGCAACGAGCACGGCCCCATCGTCATCCTGGGCACCGGCGGCACGATCGCCGGCACCGCGGCCGACCCGCATGACAACGTCGGCTACCGCGCGGCGCAGCTGGGCGTGGCCGACCTGGTCGCGGCGGTGCCGGCGCTGGCCCGCTGGCCGCTGGAGACCGAGCAGGTGGCCCAGCTCGACAGCAAGGACATGGACTTCGGGGTGTGGCAGTTGCTGGCGCAGCGCGTGGCGCACCACTTGGCGCGTCCCGAAGTGCGCGGCGTCGTGGTCACGCACGGCACCGACACGCTGGAGGAGACGGCGTATTTCCTGCACCGCCTGCTGGCGCCGGCCAAGCCGGTGGTGATGGTCGCGGCGATGCGTCCGGCCAGCGCCTTGCGGCCGGACGGCCCGCAGAACCTGCTGGATGCGGTGACGGTGGCGGCAACGCCCGGGGCCCGGGGGGTGCTCGCGGTGCTGGCCGGGCAGGTGCACAGCGGGCTGGAGGTGCGCAAGGCCCACACCTACCGGCTCGATGCGTTCGGCTCCGGCGATGCCGGCCCGCTGGGCTACGTGGAGGAAGGACGGCTGCGCCAGCTGCGCGACTGGCCGCAGGGCGAGCCGCTCGGGCTGGCATGCCTGCCGGCGTCGCCCGCCGGCTGGCCCTGGGTGGAGATCGTCAGCAGCCACGCCGGCGCGGATGGCCGCTGGGCCGCGGCCCTGGCCGGGCTGCCGGTGCAGGGGCTGGTGGTGGTCGGCACCGGCAACGGCACGGTGCACGAACGGCTGGAGGCCGAGCTGGTGCGGGCGCAGGCACGCGGGGTGCGCGTGCTGCGCTGCTCGCGCTGCGCCGAGGGGGTGGTGGTGCCGACGGGCCGGCAGGCGCTGCCGTCGGCCGGGGCGCTGACCCCGTGGAAGGCCCGCGTGGAGCTGATGCTGCAGCTGATGGCGGCCGGCTGAGCCGCCACCCGCGCAACGCGCCTCAGAGCACGTCGAGCGTCACGTCGATGTTGCCGCGCGTGGCGTTCGAATACGGGCAGACCTTGTGCGCCGCCTCGACCAGCGCCTGCGCGTCGCCGCGCTCCCAGCCGGGCAGCGACACGCCCAGCTTCACCTGCAGCCCGAACCCGCCCGGGATCGGGCCGATGCCGACGGTGCCGGTCACCGAGGCGTCAGCCGGCAGGGGCTTCTTCTGCTGCGAGGCGACGAACTTCATCGCGCTCAGGAAGCAGGCCGAATAGCCGGCCGCGAACAGCTGCTCCGGGTTGGTCGCCGCGCCGCCGGGGCCGCCCAGCTCCTTCGGGGTGGCCAGCTTGACGTCGAGCACGCCATCGGACGAGACGGCGCGTCCGTCTCGGCCGCCGGTTGCGGTGGCCTGGACCTGGTAGAGGACTTTGTCGAGTGCCATGAGCTTCTCCTGAGGCGAGGTGGGTGGAGGGGACGGGTCTGCCCGGGTCAGAGAAAGCATCGTTCCTGCCCGGCTCAGGCGGCGCGCGCTTCGTCGCGGGCCGCTGATTCGACGAGCTGGGGGGAGAGCCGGCGTCGCAGCGCGTGCAGGCGCTGGCGCAGGTCGGCAAGTTCTTCCATGGAGCACCGGGTGGCGCAGCCGATCGCCCTGGGCACGGCGATCGCCCGGGCCCGCAGGGCGCGGCCCTCTGGCGTCAGCGAGACCACCACGCGCCGTTCGTCGTCCTTGGCCCGCGCGCGCACCAGCCAGCCGGCGGCTTCCATGCGCTTGAGCAGCGGGGTGAGCGTGCCCGAGTCGAGGAACAGCCGCTCGCCGAGGGCGCCGACGCTCAGGCCATCCTGCTCCCACAGCACCAGCATCACCAGGTACTGCGGGTAGGTCAGCCCCAGCCGGTCGAGCAGGGGCTTGTACAGCTTGGTCATGGCCAGCGAGGTGGCGTACAGCGCGAAGCACAGCTGGTGGTCGAGCTGCAGCAGCGCGTCGTCGGACGAGATCGGGGCAGGCTTGCGGGATATCATGGCAGGAATGGTAGAGACCGATTTAATTGCGCACAATTTAATTGGCGGCAACCATGCCACGGGTGCGGTCATGGGGGTCAGGCGCTCAGCCGCTCGATGTCTTCGGACAGCTCGAGCCAGCGCAGCTCCAGCGCCTCGGTCTCGTCGGCGATGGCCTTGAGGCGCCGGCCGTGCCCGGCCACCTGGGCCGGGTCGAGGTGGCCGCTGGCGAAGGCGGCCTCGATCGCGGCCTTCTCCTCGGCCAGCGCGGCGAGGCGGGCGTCGACCTGCGCCAGCTCCTTCTTCAGCGGGCGCAGCTGTTCGGCCAGGCGCTGGCGCTCCTGGGCCTGGGCCTTGCGCTCCTCGCGCCGGTTGGCCGCGGGCGGGGCAGCCCCGGGCCGCGACGTCGGGGAGGCGGCGTCCGCCGGGGCCGCCGCCTCGCGCTGCAGGCGCGCCTGCTCGAGCAGCCAGCGCTGGTAGTCGTCCAGGTCGCCGTCGAAGGGCTGCACCGTGCCGCCGGCGACCAGCCAGAACTCGTCGCACACCTCGCGCAGCAGCGCGCGGTCGTGGCTGACCAGCATCACCGTGCCCTCGAAGCCGTTGAGCGCCATGCTGAGCGCCTCGCGGGTGGTCAGGTCCAGATGGTTGGTCGGCTCGTCGAGCAGCAGCAGGTTGGGGCGCTGCCACACCAGCATGGCCAGCACGAGGCGCGCCTTCTCGCCGCCGCTCATGGTGCCGGTGGCCTGGGACACCATGTCGCCGGTGAAGCGGAAGCGGCCGAGGAAGTCGCGCAGTTCCTGCTCGCGCGCCTGCGGGCTGACCTCGCGGGCCAGCCGCACCATGTGCTGCAGCGGCGATTCGTCCGGGCGCAGCACGTCCATCTCCTGCTGCGCGAAGTAGCCGATCGCCAGGCCCTTGCCCTCGGTGATCTGCCCGCCCAGCGGCGGCAGCACGCGGGCGACGGTCTTGACCAGCGTGGACTTGCCCTGGCCGTTGGCGCCCAGGATGCCGATGCGCTGGCCGGCCAGCACGGTGCGGCGCACGTCGCGCACGATCACGGTCGGGCTGCCGTCGGCGCCGGTGTAGCCGCACGCCACGTCCTTGAGCGCCAGCATGGGGTTGGGCAGGCTCTCGGGCTCGCGGAACTCGAAGCTGAAGTCGGCGCTGGTCAGCACCGGCGCGAGCTTTTCCATCCGCTCCAGCGCCTTGACGCGGCTTTGCGCCTGCCGGGCCTTGGTTGCCTTGGCCTTGAAGCGGTCGATGAAGCGCTGCAGCTGGGCGATCTTCTCCTGCTGGCGCTCGTAGGCCGCCTGCTGCTGCTGCAGGCGCTCGGCGCGCATCGCCTCGAAGGCGGTGTAGTTGCCGGTGTAGCGGGTCAGGCGCGCGTCCTCGAGGTGCAGCGTCACGCGCGTGATCGCGTCGAGGAACTCGCGGTCGTGGCTGATCACCAGCATCATGCCCTCGAAGCGCTTGAGCCAGCTCTCCAGCCAGACCAGGGCGTCGAGGTCCAGGTGGTTGGTCGGTTCGTCGAGCAGCAGCAGGTCGGCCGGGCACATCAGCGCGCGCGCCAGCTGCAGCCGCATGCGCCAGCCGCCCGAGAAGCTGTTGACCGGACGCTCGAGCTGCCCGGACTTGAAGCCCAGGCCCATCAACAGCGCCTGGGCGCGGGCACGCGCGTCGAAGCCGCCGGCGTCCTGGATGCGCTGGTGCGCCTCGGCGATCGCGGTGCCGTCGCCGCGTGCCTCGGCCTCGGCCAGCGCGGCCTGCGCTTCCATCAGCGGGGTGTCGCCGGCCAGCACGAAGTCGGTCGCGCTGTCCTCGGTGTCGGGCATGGACTGCACGACCTCGGCAATGCGCCAGCGCGGCGGCAGCTCCACGTCGCCGGCGTCGGGGTGCAGGGCGCCGGTCAGCAGCGCGAACAGCGAGGACTTGCCGGCGCCGTTGCGTCCCACCAGGCCGACCTTCTCGCCCGGATGCAGCGTGACGTTGGCGCCCTCGAGCACGACCTTGGTGCCGCGGCGCAGCGTGACGTTCTTCAGCACGATCATGGCCGCGAGGCCTCCAGCAGCGCGGCGCGGGTCACCAGCAGCACCTGGTCGGTGCCGGCGCTGGTGTCCAGCCAGACCACCTCGAGCCGCGGGAAGGCGGCCTCGAAGTGCTCGCGCTCGTTGCCGATCTCGAGCACCAGCACCGCGTCCTCGCTCATGTGCTGCGGCGCCTCGCGCAGCAGGCGGCGCACCAGGTCCATGCCGTCCTCGCCGCCGGCCAGCGCCAGCGCCGGTTCGGCCCGGTACTCGGGCGGCAGCGCCGCCATCGAGCGCGCGTTGACGTAGGGCGGGTTGCACAGGATCAGGTCGTACGGGCCGGCCACCTGCGACAGCAGGTCGCTGCGCAGCAGGCGGATGCGCGCGCCGAGCTGGTGGCGCTCGACGTTGATGTGGGCCACGGCGAGCGCGTCCCCGGAGATGTCGGCGGCGTCCACTTCGACCTCGGGGTAGGCCAGCGCGGCCAGCACGGCAAGGCTGCCGTTGCCGGTGCACAGGTCCAGCACGCGGCGGGTGCGGTCGGACAGCCAGGGGTCGATGGTGCCGTCGGCCAACAGCTCGGCGATGAAGGAGCGCGGCACGATGGCGCGCTCGTCGACATAGAACGACACGCCCTGCAGCCAGGCTTCGCGGGTCAGGTAGGCGGCCGGCTTGCGGGTGGCGATGCGTTGCTCGACCAGCTCCTGCGCGCGCCGTTCCTGCTCTGGGGCGAGCGGCTGCCCGGCCACGTCGTCCAGGCCGTCCAGCGGGTGGCCGAGCGCCCACAGCACCAGCCAGGCAGCCTCGTCCCCGGCGTTGTCGGTGCCGTGTCCAAACGAAACGCCCGCCTCTTCGAGGCGGGCGCTGCAGCGCTCGATGAGTTCGATGACGGTCATGTCGCGATCAGACGCTCGAGCGTCTTGCGGTAGATGTTCTTGAGCGGCTCGATGAAGGCCACGTCCACGTGCTCGTCGATCTTGTGGATGGTGGCATTGGGCGGGCCGAACTCGATCACCTGCGGGCAGATGCGCGCGATGAAGCGGCCATCCGAGGTGCCGCCGGTGGTCGACAGTTCAGGCGTCACCTGCATCTCGCTTTCGATCGCCGCCACCAGCGCCTGGCTCAGTTCGCCGGGCGGGGTCAGGAAGGGCAGGCCGCCCAGCGTCCATTGCAGCTCGTAGTCCAGGCCGTGGCGGTCCAGCACCTCGTGCACGCGCTGCTGCAGCGCCTCCGGGGTCGACTCCGTGCAGTAGCGGAAGTTGAAGTCGACCACCAGCTCGCCCGGGATCACGTTGGTCGCGCCGGTGCCGGCGTGGATGTTGGAGATCTGCCAGGAGGTCGGCGGGAAGAACTCGTTGCCGCGGTCCCATTCGATCGTGGTCAGCTCGGCCAGTGCCGGCGCGGCCAGGTGGACCGGGTTGCGCGCCAGCTGCGGGTAGGCGATGTGGCCCTGCACGCCCTTGACCACCAGCCGGCCCGACAGCGAGCCGCGGCGGCCGTTCTTGATCATGTCGCCCAGCGTCTCGACCGAGGTCGGTTCGCCGACGATGCACCAGTCCAGCCGCTCGCCGCGCGCCTGCAGCGCCTCGCAGACCTTGACCGTGCCGTCCAGCGCCGGGCCTTCCTCGTCGCTGGTGATCAGGAAGGCGACCGAGCCGGCGTGCTGCGGGTGGCTCGCGACGAACTCCTCGACCGCCACGACCATCGCCGCCAGCGACGTCTTCATGTCCGAGGTGCCGCGCCCGTAGAGCTTGCCGTCGCGGTGGGTGGGCACGAACGGGTCGCTGTGCCAGCGCTCGACGGGGCCGGTGGGTACCACGTCGGTGTGGCCGGCGAACACCAGCGTGCGCCCGGCCGCGCCCGCGCTGCCGGTGCGCTTGGCCCACAGGTTGGTGACGCGGAACTCCGGCGGGCCGCTTTCGATGGTCTCGCAGGCGAACCCGACGCCGCGCAGGCGTTCGGCGATCAGCGCCTGGCAGCCGGCATCGTCGGGCGTGACCGACGGGCGGGAAACCAGTTCCTCGACGAGGCGCAGGGTGGCGGTCATGTCAGCGGTTGAGGGTGCCGAAGCCGGTCGTGCCGAACCCGGTGGTGCCGAAGCCGCTGCCGCGCTCGTCGCGCACGTCCAGGGTGATCTCGGTGAAGGACGGGCCGTCGTCGATCTCTTCCTTCTTCTGCTCGACCTTGGATTGCGGCCCGACCACGTTCTGCAGGCGCCACATCAGGTTGGTCGGCGAGTCGGCGTAGGTGAGGCCCTCCTCGCGGGTGACCAGCCCTTCGTGGATCAGGCGGGCGATGTCCTGCTCGAAGGTCTGCGAGCCTTCGGCCATGGACTTCTCCATCGCCTCCTTGACGCCGGAGAAGTCGCCTTTCTCGATCAGCTCGGCCACCAGCTTGGTGTTGAGCAGCACCTCGACCGCCGGGATCCGCCCGCCGGTCACCGCGCGCATCAGGCGCTGCGAGACGATGGCCTTCAGGCCCGAGGCCAGGTCCGACAGCAGCGCGGGGCGCGCCTCGGGCGTGTAGAACGACAGGATCCGGCCCAGCGCGTGGTAGCTGTTGTTCGCGTGCAGCGTGGCCAGCACGAGGTGGCCGGACAGCGCGTACGACAGCGCCGCGGTCATGGTCTCGCGGTCGCGGATCTCGCCGATCAGGATGCAGTCGGGCGCCTGGCGCAGCGCGTTCTTCAGGCCCACCTGCAGCGACTGCGTGTCGCGGCCGACCTCGCGCTGGTTGATCACCGACTTCTTGTTGGTGAACAGGAACTCGATCGGGTCCTCGATGGTGAGGATGTGGCCCGCCACCAGCTGGTTGCGGTGCTCCAGCATTGCCGCGAGCGTGGTGCTCTTGCCGGTGCCGGTGGCCCCCACCATCAGGATCAGCCCGCGCTTTTCCATCACCAGGTTGGCGAGGATGGGCGGGACGTTGAGCGATTCCAGCGACGGGATCTCGCTCGGGATGCAGCGGAACACCGCGGCGATCGAGCCGCGCTGCTTGAAGGCGCTCAGGCGGAAGCTCGCGACGTTGGGCAGCACCAGGCCGATGTTGAGTTCGCCGGTGTCGTCCAGCTCCTCGAGCTGCGCCGGGGTGAGCACCTCGGCGAGCAGCTGGCGCGGCTGCTGGGGCGACAGCGGCTGGTCGCTGACCTGCAGGATCTGCCCGTGGATCTTGATGAGGATGGGCGTCCTGGCGGACAGGTAGACGTCCGACGCCTTCTTCTCCGCCATCAACCGGAGCACCCGCTCCATGTTCCCGCTGCTCATCGCGATCCCTCCGTCCTGGCTGTGTGCTGTCGTCCCGGTTCGCCGCGGCCGCGCGTTCAGGCGCGCAGCAGTTCGTTGATGCTGGTCTTGGCGCGCGTCTGGGCGTCCACGCGCTTGACGATCACCGCGCAGTACAGGCTGTACTTGCCGTCGGCGCTGGGCAGGCTGCCCGGCACGACGACCGAGCCGGCCGGCACGCGGCCGTAGATGATCTCGCCGGTCTCGCGATCGTAGATCTTGGTGCTCTGGCCGATGAACACGCCCATCGAGATCACCGAGTTCTCCTCGACGATCACGCCTTCGACGATCTCCGAGCGCGCGCCGATGAAGCAGTTGTCCTCGATGATGGTCGGGTTGGCCTGCAGCGGCTCGAGCACGCCGCCGATGCCCACGCCGCCGGACAGGTGCACGTTCTTGCCGATCTGCGCGCAGGAGCCGACCGTGGCCCAGGTGTCGACCATGGTGCCTTCGTCGACGTAGGCGCCGATGTTGACGTACGAGGGCATCAACACCACGTTCTTCGCGATGTAGCTGCCGCGGCGCGCGACGGCCGGCGGCACCACGCGCACGCCGGTGGCGCGCATCTCCTCCTCGGACAGGTGCGCGAACTTGGTCTGCACCTTGTCGAAGAAGCCCAGGTCGCCGGCGTGCATCGGCGCGTTGTCCTTCAGGCGGAAGCTCAGCAGCACCGCCTTCTTGATCCACTGGTGCGTGACCCACTGGCCGTCGATCTTCTCCGCCACGCGCACGCGGCCCTTGTTCAGGTCGGCGATCACCTGCTCGACGGCATCGCGCACCTCGGCCGGGGCAGCACTGGGGGAGAGGCTGGCGCGGTCCTCCCACGCCTGGTTGATGAGGGCTTCGAGTTGTTGGGTCATGGTGTTGTCGTGTACTTCAGGACAGGGATCGGACGTAGGCCACGATGCGTTCGGCCGCTTCGACGCATTCGTCGACTTCGGCAACGAGCGCCATGCGCACGCGCCCGGCGCCCGGGTTGATGCCGTGCGCTTCGCGCGCGAGATAGCTGCCGGGCAGGACGGTGACATTGTATTGAGCGAGCAGCCCGCGGGCGAACTCGGTGTCGCTGCCCGGCACCTTGGCCCAGAGGTAGAAGCCGGCATCGGGCAGCGCCACGTCCAGCACCTCGGCCAGCATCGGTGTCACCTTGGCGAACTTCGCGCGGTACTTTTCCCGGTTTTCGGCCACGTGCTGCTCGTCGCCCCAGGCCGCGATGCTGGCCTGCTGCACCACCGGGCTCATCGCGCCGCCATGGTAGGTGCGGTACAGCAGGAAGGACTTCAGGATCTGCGCGTCGCCGGCGACGAAGCCGGAGCGCATGCCCGGCACGTTGGAGCGCTTGGACAGGCTGGTCAGCGCGATCAGGTTGCGGAAGTCGCCGCGCCCCAGCTTGAGCGCGGCCTCCAGCCCGCCCAGCGGCGGCTGGTCGTCGCGGAAGTAGATCTCGGAGTAGCACTCGTCCGAGGCGATCACGAAGCCGTGGCGGTCGCTCAGCTCGAACAGGCGCGCCCACTCGTCGAGCGACATCACCGCGCCGGTCGGGTTGCCCGGCGAGCAGACGTACAGCAGCTGGGTGGCGGCCCAGGTGGCCTCGGGGATGCCCGTCAGGTCCGGCGCGAAGTTGCGCGCCGGGTCGCTGTTGGCGTAGGCCACGCGGGCGCCGGCCAGCAGGGCCGCGCCTTCGTAGATCTGGTAGAAGGGGTTGGGGCAGACCACCACCGGCCCCCCCTGGTCGCGGTGCCGCGTCGGGTCGATCACGGTCTGCGCCAGCGCGAACAGCGCCTCGCGGGTGCCGTTGACCGGCAGGACCTGGGTCGCCGGGTCGAGCGTGACGCCGTAGCGGCGCTGCACCCAGCCGGCCATCGCCTCGCGCAGCCGGATGTCACCGGCCGTGGCCGGGTAGTTGGCCAGCCCCGCCAGCGCGGCCGTGACCGCCTGCTGGATGAAGGCCGGCGTCGGGTGCTTGGGCTCGCCGATGCCCAGGCTGATGGGGCGGTAGGCCGGGTTGGGCTGAATGTCCTTGACCAGCGCGCGCAGCCGCTCGAACGGATAGGGTTGCAGCTTGGAGAGCAGGGGGTTCATCGCGGATTCCCGGGCGTCAGCCGAGCAGGCCGGTCTCGTGCGCGTGCTGCGGCAGCTCGATGCGCGGCTGGGGCTTCCAGCCCTTCTTGCGATGCTCGGCGACGACGTTGGTGTAGATGCCGCCGCGCACGTACCACTTGGCCGTGATGCGGATGTAGCGCGGATCGATCGCCTTGACGATGTCATCCAGGATGTCGTTGGTGACTTTCTCGTGGAACGCGCCTTCGTTGCGGTAGCTCCACATGTACATCTTCAGGCTCTTGAGCTCCACGCACAGCTTGTCGGCGATGTAGTCGATCGTGAAGTGCGCGAAGTCGGGCTGGCCGGTCAGCGGGCAGTGGCAGGTGAACTCGGGGATCTGGAACTGGATCACATAGTCCCGCTTCGGGGCCGGGTTCGGAAAGACATGCAGCTCCTTGGACGGTGCCGAGGGCGGCGTGGCCGGCACCGGGCGCTGTTTGGGGGCTGCGGCCTTGGTGGCGGCAGGACGGGAGGCGGTTCTCGACACGGTCTTGGGCATGGTGAAAACGACAGCTCTGGACACAGTTCAGCGAAGGGGCGGATGGTATCATCCCGCCTCGATCGAAACTCGCCGGAGCGCGAGATTTTCCAAGCAAATCAAGCACTTAAAGCGGTGTTGGTGGCGCTTTGCGACAGGCGTGCGCCGCCCCGTGCGGTTTCCAGCCCATGCGCCTGAACTCGATCAAGCTGTCCGGCTTCAAGTCCTTCGCCGAGCCGACCCACTTCCAGCTGCCCGGCCAGCTCGTCGGCGTGGTCGGCCCCAACGGTTGCGGCAAGTCCAACATCATGGACGCCGTGCGCTGGGTGCTGGGGGAGTCCAAGGCGTCCGAGCTGCGCGGCGAGTCGATGCAGGACGTCATCTTCAACGGTTCCAGCAACCGCAAGCCGGCCAGCCGCGCCAGCGTCGAGCTGGTGTTCGACAACAGCGACGCGCGCGCCGGCGGGCAGTGGAACCAGTTCACCGAGATCGCCGTCAAGCGCGTGCTCACGCGTGACGGCACCTCCAGCTATTTCATCAACAACCAGCCGGTGCGCCGCCGCGACGTGCAGGACGTGTTCCTGGGCACGGGCCTGGGCCCGCGCGCCTACGCGATCATCGGCCAGGGCACGATCAGCCGCATCATCGAGTCCAAGCCCGAGGAGCTGCGCATGTTCCTCGAGGAGGCCGCCGGCGTCTCGAAGTACAAGGAGCGCCGCCGCGAGACCGAGAACCGGCTCAAGGACACGCGCGAGAACCTCACCCGCGTCGAGGACATCCTGCGCGAGCTCAACGCCAACCTCGAGAAGCTCGAGAAGCAGGCCGAGGTCGCGACCCAGTACCGCACGCTGCAGGAGCAGGGCACGCTGAAGCTGCACCAGCTGTGGTTCCTGAAGCACCGCGACGCGGCCAGCGAGCAGGAGCGCCTGCACAAGGAGGTGCTGGAGGCCACCAACGCGCTGGAGGCGCGCCTGGCCGAGCTGCGCCACGTCGAGGCCGAGCTGGAGACCATCCGGCAGGCCCACTATGCCGCCAGCGACGAGCTGCACACCGCGCAGGCCGCGCTGGCCGAGGCCAACCTGGAGGTCAGCCGCCTGGAAGAGCGCATCCGCTACGTGGTCGAGGGTCGCCAGCGGGTCGAGCAGCGCCTGGTCGAGCTCAAGGCCCAGAGCGAGCAGTGGGCGCAGCGGCGCGCCGATGCAGAGGCCGAACTGGAAACCATCGCCGAGCAGATCGCGCAGGCCGAGGAACAGGCCGAGATCCTCGCCGCGCAGGCCGAGGAGCAGGCGGCCAACCTGCCCGGCTACGAGGACGCGGTGCGTGCGGCCACCCAGCGCGCCAACGAGCAGCGATCGGCCGTCGCCAACGTGCAGCAGCAGATCCAGCTGCTGGCGGCCGAGTCGCGCAACGTCGAGGAACAGGCGCGCCAGCTGACGCTGCGCCGCGAGCGCCTGGCGAGCGAGGTCAAGGGGCTGGCCGCGCCCGACGAGCTGCGCTTGGCCGAGCTGACCCGCCAGCACGAGCAGGCCGCCGAGGCGCTGGCGATTGCCGAGGAACGCCTGCACGAGCTGACCGAGCAGGTGCCGCAGCTCGACGAGGACCGCCGCGCCAAGCAGGAGCAGGTCAACGCCGAGACCGCCAGGCAGGCCGACCTGAGCGCCCGCCTGGAGGCGCTGCGCGCACTGCAGGAGAAGGTGCAGACCGAAGGCAAGCTCAAGCCGTGGCTGGCCAAGCACGGGCTGGACGGGCTGCCGGGCCTGTGGACCCAGGTGCACATCGAGCCGGGCTGGGAAACCGCGCTGGAATCGGCACTGCGCGAGCGGCTCAACGCGCTGGAGGTCGGCCGGGTCGAGACCGTGCGCGCCTTCGCGAGCGACGCCCCGCCGGCCAAGCTGGCGTTCTACACGCTGCCGTCGGCGGCGATCAGCAACACCCACCAGACGCTGCCGCGCCTGTCGGACCTGCTGCGCCTGAACGACGCAGGGCTCAAGGCGCTGCTCAACGACTGGCTGGAAGGCGTCTACACCGCTGCCTCGCTGGACGAGGCGCTGGCCGAGCGCGGCAAGCTCACGCACGGCGAGGTCATCATGACCCGCGAGGGGCATGCGGTGTCCCAGTACTCGGTGAGCTTCTACGCCCCGGACTCCGAGCAGGCCGGGATGCTGCAGCGCGCGCAGGAGATCGAGAACCTGGAGCGCCAGGTACGCGCCCAGGCCCTGATCGCCGAAGACGCCCGCACCGCGCTGGTGCGCGCCGAGGCCGCCTACACCGACGCCACGCAGCGGCTGGCCGGCGCGCGCCGCGAGGCCGCCGAGCTGCAGTCGCGCGCCTACCAGCTGCAGGTCGAGCTGCTGCGCCTGACCCAGCAGGCCGAGCAGACCAGCGCCCGGCGCGGGCAGATCGAGGAGGAACTCGCCGAGATCGACGGCCAGCTCGAGGAGCTCAACGAGCGCCGCGCCACCGGCGAGGCGCGCTTCGAGGAGCTCGACATGGCGCTGGCCAACGAGCAGGAGCGCCACGCCGAGCTGGAAGAGGCGGTGATCGAGGCCGAGCGCAAGCTCAACGAGGCGCGCGAGCAGCTGCGTTCGCTGGAGCGCGAGGCCCAGGAGGCGCAGTTCTCGGCGCGCGCGCTGGCCGCGCGGCGGGGCGAGCTGCAGCGCTCGATCGAGACGGCCAACCAGCAGATCGCGCTCAACGAGCAGACCGCGCAGCAGCTGCAGTCCGAGCTGGACGGCTTCAACGACGCCGCGGCGCAGGCCGGCCTGGAGGAAGCCCTGGCCGTCAAGCTGGACCGCGAGTCGGCGCTGGCGGCCAAGCGCAGCGAGTACGACGACCTGGCCGCCAAGCTGCGCCGCGCCGAGGAGCAGCGCATGGAATTCGAGCGCAGCCTGCAGCCGCTGCGCGACCGCATCACCAAGCTGCAGCTGGAAGAGCAGGCCGCGTCGCTCGGCGGCGCGCAGTTCATGGAGCAGCTGACCCAGGCCGGGGTCGACCTGGAGGCGCTGCAGAAGTCCATCGAGGAAGGCAACGTCAAGCTCTACGGCCTGCAGGGCGAGATCGACCGCATCAACCGCGAGATCAACGCGCTGGGCGCGGTCAACCTCGCGGCGCTGGACGAACTGGCCGCCGCGCGCGAGCGCAAGACCTTCCTGGATGCGCAGTCGTCGGACCTGAACGACGCGATCCGCACGCTGGAAGACGCGATCCACAAGATCGACATGGAGACGCGCGACCTGCTGAAGAAGACCTTCGACATCGTCAACGAGCACTTCGGCAAGCTCTTCCCCAGCCTGTTCGGCGGCGGCAACGCGAAGCTGGTGATGACCGGCGACGAGATCCTCGATTCCGGCGTGCAGGTCATGGCCCAGCCGCCGGGCAAGAAGAACAGCACCATCCACCTGCTGTCCGGCGGTGAGAAGGCGCTGACCGCGATCGCGCTGGTGTTCGCGATGTTCCAGCTCAACCCGGCGCCGTTCTGTCTGCTCGACGAGGTGGATGCCCCGCTCGACGACGCCAACACCGAGCGTTATGCCAACCTGGTCAAGAGCATGTCCAAGAACACGCAGTTCCTGTTCATCTCGCACAACAAGATCGCGATGGAAATGGCCGAGCAGCTGATCGGCGTGACGATGCAGGAGCAGGGCGTCTCCCGCATCGTGGCGGTCGACATGGAAGCCGCGATCAGCATGGCGGAGGCAGCGTGAGCAGCCTGCAGACCGCACTGGCGATCGTCGGCGGCCTGGTGCTGGCCGGCGTGGTGGCGCATGGCGCCTGGCAGGCCCGACGCGCCGGCGTGCGCACGGCCGAACGGCGCCCCGCCGAGCCGCCGCGCCACATCGAACCGAGCTTCGGCGAGCCGGGCGACGCGGCATCCGCGGGCGAGGGGACGGAGGCCGACGCGCTGCCGTCCGTGCCGCCGCTGGTCAGCCCGCTGCCGGCGTTGCGGCGCCACCCGGGCGTGCGGCTGGACCCGCTGGTCGACGCGATCGCGACGCTGTCGACCGAGACGCCGGTCAGCGGCGACAGCGTGCTCGCCCACCTGCCGCCCACGCGCCGCGCCGGCAGCAAGCCGTTCTTCATCGAGGCGCTCAACGTCGAGACCTCGGAATGGGAGGCGCCCCAACCCGGCCACAGCTACCGCGAGTTCCAGGCCGGCGTGCAACTGGCCAACCGCACCGGCGCGCTGAACGAGATCGAGTATTCCGAGTTCGTGCAGAAGGTGCAGGCCTTTGCCGACGCGCTCGGCGCCGCGGTGGACTTCCCGGACATGCTGGACGTGGTCGCGCGCGCCCGCGAGCTGGACCAGTTCGCCAGCCAGCACGACGCGCAGCTGGCCTGCCGCCTGCACGCCAAGGGCGCGGCCTGGACGGTGTCGTACCTGCAGCAGCACGCCAGCCGCCACGGCTTCGTGCCGGGCGTGGTGCCCGGCCGCCTGGTGCTGCCGGCGCGGGAGGAGGGCTCGCCGCCGGTGCTGAGCCTGCAGTTCGACCCGCAGGCGGCCTTTGCCGACGACCCGAACCTGGCCGCGGTGCGCGACGTGACGCTGTCCTTCGACGTGCCGCAGACCGCGCCGGGCGAACAGCCCTTCCAGGCCTGGCAGGCCAGTGCCCAGGCGCTGGCGCAGGACATGGACGCGGTGATCGTCGACGACGCCGGCCAGCCGCTCACCGGGCCGGCCTTCGAGGCCATCGGCCGCGAGCTGGAGCAGCTGTACCAGACGCTGGAAGAGCGGGGCCTGGGTGCCGGCTCGCCCGCGGCGCGCCGGCTCTTCAGCTGAAGGGGGCCGGACGATGACGCCCGACCTGTTTGACGACGCGCCGGGGGCGCGCGCCGACGGCCCGGCCGAGCGCGCCGCCTGGCTGCGCGAGCAGCTCAACCACCATGCCTACCTCTACTACGTGCTCGACGCGCCGGAGATCCCGGACGCCGAGTACGACCGCCTGTTCCAGGAACTGCAGGCGATCGAGGCCGCGCACCCCGAGCTGCTGACCCCGGACTCGCCGACCCAGCGCGTGATCGGCAAGGTGCTCGACGGCCTGACGCCGGTGAAGCACGCGCTGCCGATGCTGTCGATCCGCACCGAGACCGACACCACCGCCGGCGGCGCGCAGGCCTTCGACGCGCGCGTGCGGCGCGAGCTGGGGCTGGACGCCGATGCGCCGCCGGTGGAGTACTGCGCGGAGCTGAAGTTCGACGGGCTGGCCATCAACCTGCGCTACGAGGACGGCGTGCTCGTGCAGGCGACCACGCGCGGCGACGGCGAGACCGGCGAGGACGTGACGCAGAACGTGCGCACGATCGGCCAGATCCCGCTGCGGCTGCGTGGCAAGGCGCCGCCGCTGATCGAGATCCGCGGCGAGGTCTACATGCGGCGCGACGACTTCGAGCGCCTGAATGCCCGCCAGCGCGAGCGCGGCGAGAAGACCTTCATCAACCCGCGCAACACCGCCGCCGGCGCGATCCGCCAGCTCGACCCCAAGGGGCTGGCCGACAAGAAGCTGAGCTTCTACGCCTACGGGTTGGGCGTGACCGAGGGCTGGGACGCGCCGGCCACGCACAGCGCGACGCTGGATGCGATCGCCGCCTTCGGCGTGCCGGTGAACGACCTGCGCGCGGTGGTGCATGGCGCGCAAGGGCTGGTGGCCTACCACGAGCGCATCGCGAAGCTGCGCGACCAGCTGCCGTTCGACATCGACGGCGTGGTCTACAAGGTCAACCGCATCGACCTGCAGAAGCAGCTGGGCTTCGTGACGCGCGAGCCGCGCTGGGCGGTCGCGCACAAGTACCCGGCGCAGGAGGAGATGACGCGGCTCAACGGCATCGAGGTGCAGGTGGGCCGCACCGGCAAGCTGACGCCGGTGGCCAAGCTGGAACCGGTGTTCGTCGGCGGCACGACGGTCAGCAACGCGACGCTGCACAACCTGTTCGAGCTGCGGCGCAAGGGCGTGCGCGTGGGCGACACGGTCATCGTGCGCCGTGCCGGCGACGTGATCCCCGAGGTGGTGGGCCGCGTGCCCGGCCCGCGCAATGACTACGTGCCGAACTTCCGCATGCCGCGCCACTGCCCGGTGTGCGGCAGCGACGTCCGGCGCGAGAAGGGCAGCGTCGAGCACCGCTGCACCGGCGGGCTGTTCTGTGCCGCGCAGCGCAAGCAGGCGCTGCTGCACTACGCGAGCCGGCGCGCGATGGACATCGAAGGCCTGGGCGAGAAGCTCGTCGACCAGCTGGTGGACGGCGGCCTGGTGCGCACGCTGCCGGACCTGTACCGGCTCGACGTCGCGCAGCTGGCGGCGCTGGACCGCATGGGCGAGAAGAGTGCCGCCAACCTCGTCGCGGCGCTCGGGAAGAGCAAGGACACGACGCTGCCGCGCTTCCTGTACGCGCTGGGCATCCGCCACGTGGGCGAGACCACCGCCAAGGACCTGGCGCGCCACTTCGGCACGCTGGAGCGCGTGATGGACGCGAGCGTCGAGCAGCTGCTCGAGGTGAACGATGTCGGCCCGGTGGTGGCGCAGAGCATCCGCACCTTCTTCGAACAGGAGCACAACCGCGAGGTGGTGCAGCAGCTGCGTGAGGCCGGCGTGCACTGGAGCGAAAGCGACGGCCAGGCCGATGCCGCGCCCAAGCCGCTGGCCGGCAAGACCCTGGTGCTGACCGGCACGCTGCCGAACCTGACGCGCGACCAGGCCAGGGAGCTGATCGAGGCCGCCGGCGGCACGGTGGCCGGCTCGGTGTCGAAGAAGACCGACTACGTGGTGGCCGGCGCGGAAGCCGGCAGCAAGCTGGCCAAGGCGCAGGAGCTGGGCGTGCCCGTGCTGGACGAGGCGGGGCTGCAGCAGCTGCTGCAGGGCGCCGGCTGAAGGAGGGCGACGATGGCAGTCCGCGAGATCCTGAGGATGGGCGACGCGCGCCTGTTGCGGGTGGCCCGGCCGGTCGAGCAGTTCGACACGCCGGAACTGCGCGCGCTGATCGCCGACATGTTCGACACGATGGCTGCCGCCAACGGCGCGGGACTGGCCGCGCCGCAGATCGGGGTGAACCTGGCGGTGGTGATCTTCGGCTTCGACCACAACCCGCGCTACCCGGACGCGCCCCCGGTGCCGCGCACCGTGCTGATCAACCCGTCGATCGAGCCGCTGTCCGACGACGAGGAAGAGGGCTGGGAAGGCTGCCTGTCCGTGCCGGGGATGCGCGGCGTGGTGCCGCGCTGGAAGCACATCCGCTACACGGGCTACGACCCGCAGGGCCGGCGCATCGAGCGCGAGGCCGAGGGCTTCCACGCCCGGGTGGTGCAGCACGAGTGCGACCACCTGATCGGCAAGCTCTATCCGATGCGCATCCGCGACTTCACGCGCTTCGGCTACACCGAGGTGCTGTTCCCCGGGCTGGACGCGGCCTCGGACGACTGAACCGCCGTCCGCGGGCGCATCAGGCCAGCGCGTCCAGCAGGTCGGACTCCAGCTCGAGCTGGGTGCGCGCCTGGGCCAGCGCCGGCCCGTCGATCAGGAAGGTGTCCTCGACCCGCTCGCCCAGGGTGGTGACCTTGGCCAGCTGCAGGTTGACACGGTACTTGGCCAGCACCCGCGCGATCGAGTAGAGCAGGCCGGTGCGGTCGCTCGCGGAGACGCTCAGCAGCCAGCGCTGCGCGCGCTCGTCCGGGCGCAGCATCACGCGCGGCTGCACCGGGAAGGACTTGACTCGCCGCGACAGCCGCCCGCGGCTCGGTTCGGGCAGCGGCCCGGTGTCTTCCAGCGCCTGCACCAGCTGCGTCTCGACCAGCGCGACCAGGTCGCGGTGGTGGTCGGTGTAGGGTGAGACCACCTGGAAGGTGTCCAGCGCGTAGCCGGCGCGCGTGGTGTGGATCTTGGCGTCCAGGATGCTGAAGCCGGCGCCGTCGAAGTAGCCGCAGATGCGCGCGAACAGGTCGGCGCGGTCGGGGGCGTAGACCAGCACCTGCAGGCCTTCGCCGACCGGCGAGGGGCGCGCCTTGACGATCGGCTGCTGCGTCTGGACATGGCGCCACAGCGAGCGGGCGTGCCAGGCGATGTCGCCCGCCTCGTGGCGCGCGAAGTAGCTGACTTCCAGCGTCTTCCACAGCGCTTCCTGGGTGCCGGGCAGCTGCGAGTGCAGCGCCAGGTCCTGCAGGGCCTCCTGCTTGCGCGCCTCGATCTCGGCGTCCAGGTTGGGCCGGGTGCCGCCCAGCGCACGCAGCGTCAGCCGGTACAGGTCTTCCAGCAGCTTGCCCTTCCAGGCGTTCCACACCTTGGGGCTGGTGCCGCGGATGTCCGCCACGGTCAGCAGGTACAGTGCCGTCAGGTAGCGCTCGTTGCCGACGATCGCGGCAAAGTTCTCGATGACCTGCGGGTCGCTGAGGTCTTCCTTCTGCGCGATGCGCGACATCGTCAGGTGATGCTGCACCAGGAACTCGGCGAGCTTCGCGTCCTCCCGGGGCAGGCCGTGGTCGCGGCAGAAGCGGCGCACCTCCATCGCCCCCAGTTCGGAGTGGTCGCCGCCACGGCCCTTGGCCACGTCATGGAACAGCGCGGCCACGTACAGCACGTAGGGAGTGTCGAACTGCGCGGCCAGCTGCGAGCAGAACGGGTACTCGTGCGCGTGCTCGGGGATGAAGAAGCGGCGCACGTTGCGCAGCACCATCAGGATGTGCTGGTCCACGGTGTAGACGTGGAACAGGTCGTGCTGCATGCGTCCGACGATGCGGCGGAACACCCACAGGTAGCGCCCCAGCACCGAGGTCTGGTTCATCAGGCGGAAGACGTGCGTCTGCCCCTGCGGCTGCTTGAGGATCTGCAGGAAGGTGGCCCGGTTGACCGGGTCGGCGCGGAACTGCGCGTCCATCAGCTCGCGCGCGTTGTACAGCGCGCGCAGCGTGCGCGCCGACAGGCCCTTGATGCCCGGGGTGCGCTGGTAGACCAGGAAGGTGCGCAGGATGGCGCTGCGGTCGCGCTCGTAGAGGTCGTCGCTGACGACCTCGAGCATGCCGTCGCGGTCGAGGAACTGCTCGTCGATCGGGCGCATCGGCGGGTCCTGCGAGCCGTTGACGCGCTCCTCGATGTTGAGCATCAGGATCTGGTTCAGCTGCGTCACCGCCTTGGCCGCCCAGTAGTAGCGGTGCATCAGCGCCTCGGAGGCACGCCGAGCCTTGGTGGCCTTGTCGCCGCAGCTTTCGGCCACCGCGGTCTGCAGGTCGAACACCAGGCGGTCTTCCCGGCGCCCGGCGATCATGTGCAGGCGCGCGCGGATCAGCTTCAGCAGCCCCTCGTTGCGCTGCAGCTGGCGCACCTCGAAGGGCGTGACCAGCCCCTTGGCGGCGAGCTCGGACCAGGTGCGCCCCAGCCCCGCGGCGCTGGCCACCCACAGCACCACCTGCAGGTCGCGCAGGCCACCGGGACTTTCCTTGCAGTTGGGCTCCAGCGAGTAGGGGGTGTCCTCGTACTTCTGGTGGCGCTGGCGCATCTCCAGCGTCTTGGCGCGCAGGAAGGCGCGCGGGTTCATCTGCTGCGCGAAGGCCTCGCAGAACCTGCGGTACAGCGCCTTGGCGCCGCACAGGAAGCGCGATTCGAGCAGCGCGGTCTGCACCGTCACGTCGCGCTCGGCTTCCTGCAGGCATTCGCTGACGGTGCGCACGCTGGAGCCGATCTCGACGCCGATGTCCCAGCAGGCCGAGATGAAGCCCTCGATGCTGGATTTCAGCGCGGCGTTGGCGTCATGCGCGAGCGAGACGTCGTCCGGCAACAGCACCAGCACGTCGACGTCGGAGTAGGGGAACAGCTCGCCGCGGCCGTAGCCGCCCACGGCCAGCAGCGCCGCACCGGGGGGCAGCAGGGCGCACTCCCACAGCTCCTGCAGGGTCTGGTCGACATGGCGCGCCAGGCCCTTGAGCAGGCGGTTGGCGGCTGCCGCGGTCGGGCGCGCCTCGCGGAACTCCTCGATCAGCGCCGCCTTGCGGGCACGGAAGCGGTGACGCAGTTCGGCGACGCTGGCGGCCGCGGGGTCGTCGGCAACGGCAGCCATGGGGCGAGGTCAGGAGGCAGGGGGGTTGGCCGCCAGGGCTTCCTTGACGAAGTCCGGCAGCGGCGGGTACCCGGCCGACATCGTCAGCACCTCGAAGCCCGTCTCGGTGACGAGCACGGTGTGCTCCCACTGGGCGGACAGCGAGCGGTCCTTGGTAACGATGGTCCAGCCGTCGGGCATCTCGCGGATCTCGCGGCGGCCGGCGTTGATCATCGGCTCGATCGTGAAGGTCATGCCCGGCTGGAGTTCCTCCATCGTGCCGGGGCGGCCGTAGTGCAGCACCTGCGGCTCCTCGTGGAACTTGGTGCCGATGCCGTGGCCGCAGAACTCGCGCACCACCGAGTAGCCGGCGTTCTCGGCGAACACCTGGATGGTGTGGCCGATGTCGCCCAGGCGCGCGCCCGGCTTGACCTTCAGGATGCCGCGCCACATCGCCTCGTAGGTGATCTGGCACAGGCGCTTCGCCTGGATCGACCCTTCGCCGATGATGAACATGCGGCTGGTGTCGCCGTGCCAGCCGTTCTTGATGATGGTGACGTCGATGTTCAGGATGTCGCCATTCTTCAGCGGCCGCTCGTTGGGGATGCCGTGGCAGATGACGTGGTTGATCGACGTGCAGATCGACTTCGGGTAGGGCTTGTAGCCCGGGGGCGCGTAGTTCAGCGGGGCCGGGATGGCGCCCTGGACGTTGACGATGTAGTCGTGGGCCAGGCGGTCCAGCTCCTCGGTCGTGACGCCGGCCTTGACGTGCGGCGTCAGGTAATCCAGGACTTCGGAGGCCAGTCGCCCGGCCAGGCGCATGCCGTCGATCTGCTCGCCGGTCTTGATGGAGATGCTCATGACGCCGCATTATCGCAATTCGGCCTTCACCATGGCGGCAACCGGCCTGCTGCGGCGCTGGCCGCGCGCAGGCCGGGGCGGGCGGGGCGCCGGACAAGGGGGAACGCTTAAAATCACGGATTCCGCGGGCCTGGCCCCGCGCGTCTGCCCACCCCCATCCCGAGCCCCAGCGTGACAGCGACAGCCAAACACCTCATCCATTTCGAGGGCGGCAATGCCCTTTCCGCTTTCCGTGCCCAGGCGCTGCTGCGCACCCTGCAGGCGATCAACCCGCGCGTGACGGGCGTGCATGCGCGCCACGTGCACTGGGTGTGGGCCGACCATGCGCTGGCACCGGCCGAGCACGACAAGCTGGCCGCGCTGCTGACCTACGGCGACCTCTATGCCGGCCCGACCGACGGTGCGCTGATCGTCGTCACGCCGCGCTTCGGCACCGTCTCGCCCTGGGCCTCGAAGGCCACCGACATCGCCCACAACTGCGGCCTGGCGATCCGCCGTGTCGAGCGCGTCACCGAGTACCGGCTGGAGCTCAAGGCCGGCCTGCTGGGCGGCGTCAAGCCGCTGGCCGAAGGCGAGCTGCTGGCGCTCGCGGCGGCGCTGCACGACCGCATGACCGAAAGCGTGGTGCTGGAGCGTGCCGCGGCCGCCCACCTGTTCGACGAGCAGCCCGGCAAGCCGATGGAGCACGTGGACGTGCTGGGCCGCGGGCGCGCCGCGCTGGAGGCGGCCAACCGCGACTTCGGCCTGGCGCTGTCGGACGACGAGATCGACTACCTGGTGCAGGCCTTCACCGAGCTGAAGCGCAACCCCAGCGACGTCGAGCTGATGATGTTCGCCCAGGCCAACAGCGAGCACTGCCGGCACAAGATCTTCAACGCGAAGTTCACGATCGACGGCGTCGAGCAGGAGCGCTCGATGTTCCAGATGATCCGCAACACCCACCAGCTGGCGCCCCAGTACACCGTGGTGGCCTACGCGGACAACGCCGCGGTGATGGAAGGCGGCCCGATCGAGCGCTGGGTGCCGGACGGCTACACCAATGCCCCGCTGTACAAGGCGCGCCAGGAGGTCGCGCACGTGCTGATGAAGGTGGAGACGCACAACCACCCGACCGCGATCTCCCCGCACCCGGGCGCCTCGACCGGCGCTGGCGGCGAGATCCGCGACGAGGGCGCGACGGGCCGCGGCGCGAAGCCCAAGGCGGGGCTGACCGGCTTCTCGGTCTCCAACCTCGAGCTGCCCGGCACGAGCGAGCCGTGGGAGCGCGACGCCTACGGCAAGCCCGACCACATCGCCAGCCCGCTGCAGATCATGATCGAGGGCCCGCTGGGCGGGGCGGCCTTCAACAACGAGTTCGGCCGGCCCAACCTGGGCGGCTACTTCCGCGTCTACGAGCAGACCGTCGACGGCGTGCGCCGCGGCTACCACAAGCCGATCATGATCGCCGGCGGCGTGGGCAGCATCCCGGCCGGGCTGACGCACAAGCTGCCGTTCGGCGCCGGCACGCTGCTGATCCAGCTGGGCGGCCCGGGCATGCGCATCGGCATGGGCGGCGGCGCGGCCAGCTCGATGGCCGCCGGCGTCAACGCCGCCGAGCTGGACTTCGACTCGGTGCAGCGCGGCAACCCCGAGATCCAGCGCCGCGCACAGGAGGTCATCAACCACTGCTGGCAGCTGGGCGACAAGAACCCCATCCTGGCCATCCACGACGTCGGCGCGGGCGGGATCTCCAACGCCTTCCCGGAACTGGTCGACGGCGTCGGCAAGGGCGCGACCTTCGACCTGCGCCGCGTGCCGCTGGAGGAAACCGGCCTGTCGCCGAAGGAAATCTGGTGCAACGAGAGCCAGGAGCGCTACGTGCTGGCGATCGCGCCCGAGAGCCTGCCGCTGTTCCAGGCCATGTGCGAGCGCGAGCGCTGCCCGTTCGCGGTGGTCGGCGTGGTGCGCGACGACCGCCAGCTGATCCTGGAAGACGGCCCGGGCGGCGAGCGCGCCATCGACATGCCGATGGACGTGCTGCTCGGCAAGCCGCCCAAGATGCACCGCGTGGTCGAGCGCGTGCAGCGCCACGGCAGCCCGATCGACCTGACCGGCGTGCCGCTGGAGCAGGTGGCCTTCGACGTGCTGCGCCACCCGACCGTGGCGAGCAAGCGGTTCCTGATCACGATCGGCGACCGCACGGTCGGCGGCCTCAGCCACCGCGACCAGATGGTCGGCCCCTGGCAGGTGCCGGTGGCCGACTGCGCCGTGACGCTGGCCGACTATGCCGGCTTCCGCGGCGAGGCCATGAGCATGGGCGAGCGCACCCCGATCGCCAGCCTGGACGCCCCGGCCTCGGGCCGCATGGCGGTGGGCGAGGCCATCACCAACCTGCTGGCTGCGCCGATCGAGCTGCCGCGCGTGAAGCTGTCGTGCAACTGGATGGCCGCCTGCGGCGAGCCCGGCGAGGACGCGGCGCTGTACGACACGGTCAGGGCGGTCGGCATGGAGCTGTGCCCGGCGCTGGGCGTGGCGGTGCCGGTCGGCAAGGATTCGTTGTCGATGCGCACCCGCTGGAAGGACGGCGAGGTCGAGAAGCAGGTCACCGCGCCGGTGTCGCTGATCGTCTCGGCGTTCGCCACGCTCGAGGACGTGCGCGGCACGCTCACGCCCCAGCTGCGTACCGACGTGGGCGACACCACGCTGATCCTGGTCGACCTGGGGCAGGGACGCAACCGCCTGGGCAGCTCCATCCTCGCGCAGGTGCTGGGGCAGGTGGGCGACACGGTGCCCGACCTGGACGACCCGGAGCTGCTCAAGCGCCTGGTCGAGGCGGTCAACCGCCTGCGCCGCGAAGGCAAGCTGCTGGCCTACCACGACCGCTCGGACGGCGGGCTGTGGGCCGCGGTGTGCGAGATGGCGTTCGCCGGCCACACCGGCGTGTCGCTGAACGTGGACCTGCTGGTCACCGAGAGCGACGGCATCGCCGACAGCCGTGCCGAGTACGGTGACTCGAAGAACTGGGCCAGCCAGGTCAGCGAGCGCCGCAACGACCTGACGCTGCGTGCGCTGTTCGCCGAGGAGCTGGGCGTGGTGCTGCAGGTGCGCACCGAGCACCGCGACGAGGTGATGCGCACGCTGCGCGAGTACGGCCTGTCGCGCCACAGCCACGTGATCGGCAAGCCCAACCCGCGTGGCATCGTCGAGGTCTGGCGCGACGCCAAGGCGATCTTCTCGGCGCCGCTGGAGCGCCTGCACCAGGCCTGGGACGAGGTGTCCTGGCGCATCGCGCGCCTGCGCGACAACCCCGAGTGCGCCGACAGCGAGCACGCGGCCGCCGGTGCCGCGGCCGACCCGGGCCTGCACCTGCACCTGACCTTCGACCCGAAGGAAGACGTCGCCGCCCCGTTCATCGCCACCGGCCGCCGGCCCAAGGTGGCCATCCTGCGCGAGCAGGGTGTCAACTCGCACCTGGAGATGGCTTACGCGATGGCGCAGGCCGGCTTCGACAGCCACGACGTGCACATGAGCGACCTGCAGGCCGGGCGCGCGCGCCTGGACCAGTTCCAGGGCTTCGTGGCCTGCGGCGGCTTCAGCTATGGCGACACGCTGGGCGCCGGCGAGGGCTGGGCGCGCTCGATCATGTTCAACCCGCAGCTGGCCGAGCAGTTCGCCGCCTTCTTCGGGCGCAGCGACACCTTCGCGCTGGGCGTGTGCAACGGTTGCCAGATGATGGCCGCGCTGGCGCCCATCATCCCCGGTGCCGAGGCGTGGCCGCGCTTCACGCGCAACAAGAGCGAGCAGTTCGAGGCGCGCCTGAGCCTGGTGGAGGTGCTCGACAGCCCGTCGATCTTCTTCGCCGGCATGGCCGGCAGCCGCATCCCGATCGCGGTGGCGCACGGCGAGGGCTATGCCGACTTCTCGCGGCGCGGCGACGCGGCGCGGGTGCTGCGCGCGATGCGCTACGTGGACCACACCGGTGCGCCGACCGAGGCCTACCCGGCCAACCCGAACGGCAGCCCGGACGGGTTGACCTCGGTGACCACGCCCGACGGCCGCTTCACGGTGCTGATGCCGCACCCGGAACGGGTGTTCCGCAACGTGCAGATGAGCTGGACTTCGGGCGATCCGTCGGACTTCAGCCCCTGGATGCGCATGTTCCGCAACGCCCGCAAGTGGGTGGGCTGACGGCCCGCCGGCCGGGCACCGGGCGGTACGGTGCCGCCCGGCGGGGGCGCCGCATCAGCGCGCCGGCGTCGCCGGGCGGGTGCGGTAGAAGGTGACCGGCACGGCCGCGGCCTGGTTCAGCACCGAGCGCTTGATCCTGCCGACCACGTGCATCTCGCACGGCTTGCAGTCGAAGCGCAGCGTCAGCTTCTCCTTGCCGTTGACCAGCATCAGCGGTTCGGCGCGCACCGTGCCCTGTACGCCGGTCACGCCCTTGGCCTGCTTGGGGCACAGGCTCAGCGAGTAGCGCACGCAGTGCTTGGTGATCATCAGCGACACCTCGCCCAGCTCCTCGTGCGACTCGTAGGCCGCCTCGATCACCTTGACGCCGTGGCGGGCGTAGAAGTCGCGCGCCTTGTGGTTGTAGACGTTGGCCAGATAGCTCAGCGTGTCCTCGGGGTAGGGCACGGGCGGCTCCACCGGCACCGCCCGCGGCAGGCGCTGCCAGGCCGCCGCGCGCGCCGCTTCCAGCGCCTCGACCGCTTCGCGGCGCGCCGCGTTCAGCACCGACGGCGGCAGGAACCACGGCTGCGCGCAGGCGATCCGCACCTCGATCGGCTCGAAGATGGTGTTGCCGAAGCGGCCCAGGTGCTCGCGCAACGCGGCCTCGGCACGGACGGGGTCGCGCGCGGGTTCCCGGGCGTGCGCGAAGGTGGCGCGCGCCTCGTGGCCGTCCTCGTCGGTCAGGTGCAGCGCGCAGCCGTCCGCGGTGTCTTCCAGCCGCACCCACACGCCGATGCGGCGTTCGGCGGACTTCCTCTCCAGCAGGCGGTCCCAGGCCACGTCGCGGTTGCGGTGCAGCTCGGTGCCGGCGCGCAGGTCCTTGAGCGAGGCGACCGGCTCGTTCGGGTGCACGCGCCAGCGTGACGGGCCCAGGCGCTCGGCGCGGTTGACCTGCACGCCGACCAGCTCGCGCTGCAGGTCGAAGTAGGTCAGCCCGTCGCCGTTGTGCAGCTCCTGGTCGGTGTCCACGTCGAACCAGGCCGGTCCGACCTTGTCGACCCAGCCCAGCGGCAGGCCGGCGTGCTTGGGGCTGTCGAAGGCGCCGATGTCGGGCTGGCGGCCGTTGACGAAGTAGTCGGTGGCGCCGCGGTTGAAGTTGCGGTCCGGGTCCGGCGTGAAGAAGAAGGTGCAGCGCCCGGACGAGGCACGTTGCAGCCCGGGGCGCTCCTCCAGGATCTCGTCCAGCAGCCGGCGGTAGTGGGCGGTGATGTTCTTCACGTAGCCCATGTCCTTGTAGCGGCCCTCGATCTTGAACGAGCGGATGCCGGCATCGACCAGCGCGCGCAGGTTGGCGCTCTGGTTGTTGTCCTTCATCGACAGCACGTGCTTCTCGTGCGCGACGATGCGGCCCTGCGGGTCGACCACGTTGTACGGCAACCGGCAGGCCTGCGAGCAGTCGCCGCGGTTGGCGCTGCGTCCGGTGTGTGCGTGGCTGATGTAGCACTGGCCGCTGTAGGCCACGCACAGCGCGCCGTGGATGAAGAACTCCAGCGTGCAGTCGGTGGCCGCGGCGATCTGGCCGATCTGCGGCAGCGACAGCTCGCGCGCCAGCACGATCTGCGAGAAGCCCACGTCCTGCAGGAAGCGCGCCTTCTCGACGGTGCGGATGTCGGTCTGCGTGCTGGCGTGCAGCTGGATGGGCGGCAGGTCCAGCTCCAGCAGCCCCATGTCCTGGATGATCAGCGCGTCCGCCCCGGCCTCGTAGACCTGCCAGGCCAGCCGCCTGGCCGGCTCCAGCTCGTCGTCGCGCAGGATGGTGTTGAGCGTGACGAAGATGCGCGCGCCATAGCGGTGGGCGTGCCGGGTCAGCCGCTCGATGTCGGCCAGCTCGTTGCCGGCGGCCGCGCGCGCACCGAAGGCCGGCCCGCCGATGTAGACCGCGTCGGCGCCATGGTTGACCGCCTCGATGCCGATGTCGGCGTTGCGGGCCGGGGAGAGCAGTTCGAGTTCGGGTCGGGCCATGGCGTGCAGCGGGAACGACGGGGAGGGCAACGGAAAGCCCGGAAGTTTAGCGAGCGCGGCCGCGGCACAATCCGGCGTCATGACGAAACCGCCCGCTGCCGTCGGCCATCCCCGCTACGACCGCCTGGACGCGTTGCGCGCCGCCGCGATCCTGTGGATGGCGGTGTTCCATTTCTGCTTCGACCTGAACCACTTCCGCCTGATCGAGCGGCAGAACTTCTACGCCGACCCGTTCTGGACGGTGCAGCGCACGCTGATCGTCTCGCTGTTCCTGTTCTGCGCCGGGCTGGGGCAGGCGGTGGCCTGGCAACAGCAGCAGAGCTGGCAGCGCTTCTGGCGCCGCTGGGCCCAGATCGCCGGCTGCGCGCTGCTGGTCAGCCTCGGCTCGTACCTGATGTTCCCGCGCAGCTTCATCTACTTCGGCGTGCTGCACGGCATCGCGGTGATGCTGGTCATCGTGCGGCTGACGGCCGGCTGGCGGCACTGGCTGTGGCCGCTGGGACTGGTGGCGATCGTGCTGCCGCACCTCGTGCAGCACCCGTTCTTCGACACGCGCTGGACCAGCTGGGTCGGGCTGATCACGCGCAAGCCGGTCACCGAGGACCATGTCCCGGTGCTGCCCTGGCTGGGCGTGATGTGGTGGGGCGTGGCGGCCGGCCAGTGGGTGCTGGCGCATCGCCGTGAGTGGCTGACCGGGGCCTTGCCCCGGGCGCTGCGGCCGCTGGCCACGCTGGGGCGCTGGAGCCTGAGCTTCTACATGGTGCACCAGCCGGTGCTGATCGGCTTGCTCATGGCCTGGCTGGCGCTGAGCCGCTGAGCGAAGAACGAAAAAAGGCGCCACGCGGGCGCCTTGGTCGGGAAGCAGCGCAAGCTTACTGCTGCTCGAACTTGTAGTCGGTGCGGGCGTTCTTGCGCAGGTCGTCGCGGAACTGGGCGATCTTCTGCTGCATCAGTGCCTGCTCGATCTGCGGCCGGACCTGTTCCAGTGTCGGCAGCTCGACGTCGCGCACGTCCTCCAGCTTGATCACGTGGTAGCCGAACTGCGACTTGACCGGCTGTTCGGTGAACTTGCCCTTCTCGAGCTTGACCATCGCGTCGGAGAACTCGGGCACGTAGCGGTCGGCCGGCGACCAGTCGAGGTCGCCGCCTTGCTTGGCGGAGCCGGGGTCCTTGGAGTTCTTGAGCGCCAGGTCCTCGAACTTGGCCCCGCGCTTGAGGTCGGCGATCAGCTTCTTCGCCTCGTCTTCCTTCTCGACCAGGATGTGGCGGGCACGGTATTCCTTGCCGCCGGCCTGGGCCTTGAACTCGTCGTACTTGGCCTGGATCTCCTCGGCGGTGATCGGGTTGGTCCGCTGGTATTCGGCGAACAGCTCACGGATCAGCAACGCCTGGCGGGTCAGCTCGAGCTGCTGCTTGTAGTTCTCGCTGGCGGCGATGCCGCGCCGCTCGGCTTCCTGGACGAAGATCTCGCGCAGCACCACCTCGTCCTTGATCTGGCGTTCGATCTCCGGCGTGATGGGCTGGCCCTGGCGGGCGAGCTGGGCCTTCAGCACTTCGGCGCGCTCCTTGGGCACCGGCTTGCCGTTGACGACGGCGATGTTTTGCGCCGAGGCCGACAGCGGCGCCAGCAGGGCGGCGCTCAGGGCGAGGCTCAGCGTGCCAAGGGCAAGGACATTCTTCTTCATAAGGGGTAGGACCTCTTCAATGGAAGGAGACAAGCGCGACGGGGAGGCGATGCCACCGCCGGGCGGCATGGGGCGATGACGTTCAGTCGGCTTCGTCGGGCGCTCGGGCCTGGATGACCAGGGCGTGGATGCCCTGCGGAACCAGGGGGCCGAGGGCATCATACACGAGGCGATGGCGCGCCACGCGTGACAATCCGTGAAAGCGCCCGCTGACCACGCGGACGGTGAAATGGCGGCCTTCCCGGGCCCCCGCATGGCCGGCGTGCAGGTGGCTGTCGTCCTGCACTTCCAGCTGCTCGGGCGCGAGCCGCTCGCGCAGGGTGGCTTCGATCTGTGCGGCGGTCACCATGGGTGTCAGGACTGCTCCTCGTTCTTCAGGTGGCGGCTCAGGTAGACGCCCTGCGCGACCATGAAGGCCAGCATCAGGCCCAGCCCGCCGAACAGCTTGAAGTTGACCCAGGTGGCGGTGGAGAAGGTGTAGGCCACGTAGATGTTGAGCAGGCCCATCAGCGCGAAGAAGGCGATCCATGCCACGTTGAGGCGCTGCCACACCGCTGCGGGCAGTTCGAGCTGGCTGCCCATCAGGGCCTGCAGCAGGTTCTTGCCGAACACGGCCTGGCTGATCCAGAACGCCGCGCCCATGATCCAGTACAGGACGCTGGGCTTCCACTTGATGAAGGTCTCGCTGTGGAACCAGATCGTCGCGCCGCCGAGCACCGTCACCAGCGCGAGGCTCACCCACAGCATCGTGTCGACCTTGCGGCGGCGCGCCACCAGCCAGGCGATCTGCGCCGCGGTGGCCAGGATCACGACCACCGTGGCCAGCAGCACCGGGGCTTCCTTCGGGCCGACCACGCCGCCGGACACCATGAAGCCCAGCCAGTCGGTGGCGGTGGCCGCTGCCCAGTCCGGCCGTGCCTCGGCGTACTTGAACATGCCGAAGAACAGGATGACGGGCAGGAAATCGAACAGCAGCTTCATCGCGTGGGCCCCGCGCCGGGGGTCAGGATTTGCGGTCGGCGAAGTCTAACGCGGCCGAGTTGATGCAGTAGCGCTCGCCGGTCGGCGCCGGGCCGTCGTCGAACACGTGCCCCAGGTGGGCGCCGCACTTGCGGCACTTCACCTCGACGCGGATCATTCCGTGGCTGTAGTCCATCGTGCGCTCGATCCGCTCCGGGTCGATCGGTGCGAAGTAGCTCGGCCAGCCGCAGCCGGCGTCGAACTTGGTGCTGGAGTCGAACAGCGGCTCGCCGCAGCACACGCAGCGGTAAACCCCGTCGGCGGTGTGGTTCCAGTACCTGCCGGTAAACGGACGCTCGGTGGCCGCTTGGCGGGTGACCTGGTACTGCAGCGGGTCGAGCTGCCGGCGCCATTCCTCGTCGGGCTTGGTGACTTCGTAATCGCTCATGATGAACAGGACACTTCGATGGTCTGCGCCCATGCGGGCGGAAAGTCGGCGTAGGCCTCGTGTTCGGGCTGCTCGTCGTACGGGCGCTCCAGGATGGCCAGCAGGCGCTGCACCTCGCCGGGGTCGCCCGCCTGGGCCTGGCGGATCGCCACCTCGGCCAGGTGGTTGCGCAGCACGAACTTGGGGTTGACCCGGTTCATGCGCGCGGCGCGCTCGCGGTCGTCGCTGTGCTCGCGCCGCAGCCGCTCGCGGTAGCGCGCGGCCCAGGCGTCGAAGCGCGCGCGGTCGACGAACAGGTCGCGCACTTCGTGATTGTCCGCGCCTTCGGCGCTGGAGAAACGGGCCAGGCGCCGGAACGCGATGGTGTAGTCGGTGCGCTCTTCGGCCATCAGCCGCAGCAGGTCGTCGACCAGCTCCCGGTCGCCGGGCCCTTCGGTCGCCAGCCCCAGCTTGGCGCGCATCAGCGCCTCCAGCCGCGCCGGGAACACGGTGCGGTAGGGCTCCAGCGCGGCCAGCGCCGCGTCGGTGTCGCCGATCAGCGGCAGCAGGGCCTGCGCCAGCGCGTGCAGGTTCCAGAACGCGATCTGGGGCTGGCGGTGGTAGGCGTAGCGGCCCTGGGTGTCCGAATGGTTGCAGACGTGGTCGGGCACGAAGGCGTCCAAGAAGCCGAACGGCCCGTAGTCGATCGTCAGCCCCAGGATGGACATGTTGTCGGTGTTCATCACTCCGTGGCAGAACCCCACCGCCTGCCACTGCGCCAGCAGCTCGGCGGTGCGGCGCGTGACCGCCTCCAGCAGCGCCGCGTAGGGGTTGGCGGCGTCGCGGCAGTCCGGGTAGTGGCGCTCGATCACGTGGTCGGCCAGCCGGCGCAGCGCCTCGGGCTGGCCGTGGTGGCAGAAGTGCTCGAAATGCCCGAAGCGCACGAAGCTGGGGGCCAGCCGGGTGACGATCGCGGCGGTCTCGACCTCCTCGCGCCGCACCGGCAGTGGCGAGCCGACGATGCACAGCGCCCGCGTGGTCGGGATGCCCAGGGCGTGCATGGCCTCCGAACAGAGGAACTCGCGGATCGACGAGCGCAGCACGGCCCGCCCGTCTCCCATGCGGGAGTAGGGGGTTCGGCCGCTGCCCTTGAGCTGGATCTCCATCCCGGAGCCGTCGCCCAGGTCCAGCTCGCCCAGCAGCAGGGCGCGGCCGTCGCCGAGCTGCCCGGCCCAGACGCCGAACTGGTGCCCGCTGTAGACCGTCGCGAGCGGCCGCATGCCGCGCCAGGCGGCGTTGCCGCTGAACACCTCGAGTGCGCAGTGCGCCGGATCGGCGAACCAGTCCGCCGGCCAGCCGAGCGCCTCGGCCGCGGCGGCACTGGTGGCCACCCAGGCCGGCCGGGGCAGCCCCTGCGGCGGCAGTTCGGTGTGGAAGTCCGGGCCAAGGTCGGCGTAGCGGTTGATCCAGCGCAAGTTGGCAGGCTCGAACCGGGGACGTGGCTGGGCGGAGCTTTTCATCCGGGCCAGTGTAGCG
Organism: Caldimonas thermodepolymerans; assembly: GCF_015476235.1. Lineage (NCBI taxonomy): Bacteria > Pseudomonadati > Pseudomonadota > Betaproteobacteria > Burkholderiales > Sphaerotilaceae > Caldimonas > Caldimonas thermodepolymerans. The sequence continues at coordinate 1,975,534 of NZ_CP064338.1, read as the reverse complement.
GCCGGCCGGTACCAGCACCGGCCCCAGGGCTGCTGGCGGCAGGCAGCGGGCGGTGCGCGCGTGCCTTTAGGGAAAACAGCAGGCGCTGGCGTGCAGCCCGGTTCCTATGATGCGACGAACGATCGGTCAGTTTTCCACCAGAGGAGGTCTAAATGCCGCGTTTGTTGGGCCAGATGATGCAGATGCCGTTGATGATTTCGTCGCTGCTCGTCCATGCCGCACGACACAACGGTGACATCGAAATCGTTTCCAAACGCGTGGAAGGGGACATCCACCGCTACACCTACCGCGATGCCGAGCTGCGCGCGCGCAAGCTGGCCCAGGCGCTGGCGCGGCTGGGGTGCGAGGAGGGCGACCGGGTCGGCACGCTGGCCTGGAACGGCTATCGCCACTTCGAGATCTACTACGGCACTTCCGGCTCCGGGCTGGTCTGCCACACGATCAACCCGCGCCTGTTCCCGGAGCAGATCGCCTGGATCATCAACGATGCCGAGGACCGGGTGCTGTGCTTCGACCTCACGTTCCTGCCGCTGGTCGAGAAGCTGGCGCCGCAGCTCAGGACGGTGCAGCACTATGTGCTGATGACCGACCGGGCCCACATGCCGGCCCAGACCAGCCTGCCGGACCTCAAGTGCTACGACGAGCTGGTGGAGGCCGAGAACGGCGACTACGCCTGGCCGCAGTTCGACGAGAACACCGCCTCCAGCATCTGCTACACGTCGGGCACGACGGGCAATCCGAAGGGGGCGGTCTACAGCCACCGCTCCACGGTGCTGCACGCCTACGCCTCGGCATTGCCCGACGCGATGGCCTGCGGCGGGGCCGACGTGATCCTGCCGGTCGTGCCCATGTTCCACGTCAACGCCTGGGGCATCCCGTACTCGGCGGCGCTGGTCGGTGCCAAGCTCGTGTTCCCGGGCCCGCACCTGGACGGCAAGTCGCTGTACGAGCTGTTCGAGACCGAGAAGGTGACCTTCAGCGCCGGCGTGCCCACCGTCTGGCTCGGCCTGCTGACCTATGTCAAGGAGAACAAGCTCACGTTCAGCACCTTCAAGCGCACCGTGATCGGCGGCTCGGCCTGTCCGCCGGCGATGATCCGCACGCTGGAGGACGACTACGGCGTCAACGTGATCCACGCCTGGGGCATGACCGAGCTGTCGCCGCTGGGCACGCTGTCCAAGCTCAAGTCCAAGCACGCGAACCTGCCGCGCGAGGAGCAGCGGCGCATCCTCGAGAAGCAGGGCAAGGTGATCTACGGCATCGACATGGAGATCACCGACGACAACGGCAACGCGTTGCCCTGGGATGGCAAGGCCTCGGGCAACCTGGTGGTGCGCGGGCACTGGGTCATCGACCGCTACTTCCGCAGCGACAGCTCGCCGCTGCAGAACGGCTGGTTCCCGACCGGCGACGTCGCGACCATCGACCCTGACGGCTACATGCAGATCACCGACCGCTCCAAGGACGTGATCAAGTCGGGCGGCGAGTGGATCAGCTCGATCGACCTCGAGAACATCGCCATGGCCCACCCGGCGGTGCACGAGGCCGCGGCGATCGCCTGCCGCCATCCCAAGTGGGACGAGCGCCCGCTGCTCGTGGTGGTGCGCAAGCCCGGCCAGGAGGTCACGCGCGAGGAGCTGCTGAAGTTCTACGAAGGCAAGATCGCCAAGTGGCAGATCCCGGACGACGTGGTGTTCGTCGACGAGATCCCGCACACGGCCACCGGCAAGATGCAGAAGCTCAAGCTGCGCGAGCAGTTCGCCAACTACAAGCTGCCGGGTACCTGAGGGGGCCCTGATGCAGCGCCTGTCGCGCGAGTGACAGGCGCTACGGGCATTCCCTCTCTGCCGGCACAGGCAACTTGGATAGCCTCTGCGCACATCGTGTGTTCATACCGAGGAGACAAGCCATGCACACTCGTCGAGCCCTGATGAAAGCAACCATCGCCACTGCTGCCGCGGTGTGCTGCGCTACGGCTTTTGCGCAGAAAGGAGAGACCGTCAAGATCGTCTGGATCGATCCGCTGTCCGGCCTGATGGCGCCGGTGGGGCAGAACCAGCTGCGCAGCTTCCAGTTCTTCGCCGAGAAGTTCAGCCAGAACAACCCGGCGGGCGTGAAGTTCGAGGTCGTCGGCATGGACAACAAGCTGAGCCCGACCGAGACGCTGAACGCGCTGAAGGCCGCCATCGACCAGGGCGTGCGCTACGTCGCCCAGGGCAACGGTTCTTCCGCGGCCGGCGCGCTGATCGACGCGATCAACAAGCACAACGAGCGCAACCCGGGCAAGGAGGTCATCTACCTCAACTACGCCGCGGTGGACCCGGACTTCACCAACAGCCTGTGCAGCTACTGGCACTTCCGCTTCGACGCGGACACGTCCATGAAGATGGAGGCGCTCACCACCTTCATGAAGGACCTGCCCGAGATCAAGAAGGTCTACCTGATCAACCAGAACTACTCGCACGGGCACCAGGTCGCCAAGTACGCCAAGGAAGCGCTGGCGCGCAAGCGCAAGGACGTCGAGATCGTGGGCGAGGACCTGCACCCGCTCGCGCAGGTGCGTGACTTCGCACCCTACGTGGCCAAGATCAAGGCCTCCGGCGCCGACGCGGTCATCACCGGCAACTGGGGCTCGGACCTCGCGCTGCTGATCAAGGCCGCCAACGAGGCCGGACTCAACGCGAAGTTCTTCACCTACTACACGGGCGTGACCGGCACGCCCACCGCGCTGGGCCAGACGGGCGAAGGCCGGGTCTACCAGGTCGCCTACAGCCACTACAACATGGGCGGCCAGATCCAGCAGTGGCAGCAGGAGTACAAGAAGCGCTTCAACGACGACTTCTACACCGGCGCGGTGATCCACATCTTCACCGCGCTCAGCGAGGCGATGGCGCGCGCCAAGTCGACCGATCCGGTGAAGGTTGCGCCGGTGCTCGAGACGCTGAAGTTCAAGAGCTTCAACGGCGAGGTCGAGATGCGCAAGACCGACCACCAGCTGCAGCAGCCGCTCTACATCACCGTGTGGCAGAAGGCCAGCGACCGCTATCCTTACGGCCCGGAGAACACGGGCATGACGCTGGCGCCGGTGAAGGAGTTCCCGTCCTACGTCTCGAGCACGCCGACCAGCTGCCAGATGAAGCGGCCGTCGTGACGGCGGCGGCACGCCGCGCGTGCCTGTCCTGAAGGGCGCTGCCGGCCAGCCGGCCGGCAGCCGCCGCGGTTCCCATCGGTCCGGGCCGCGTCGCGGGACGCGGCGGGGCACGGTGCTGCCTCCGGTGGGATGTGCAACGACTGAAAGATCCGGATGGAGTTCTTCACCATCTCGATGTTGAACGGCATCAGCTACGGGCTGCTGCTGTTCATGCTGAGTTCCGGCCTCACGCTGATCTTCAGCATGATGGGCGTGCTCAACTTCGCGCATGCCAGCTTCTACATGCTGGGCGCGTACATCGCGTACTCGATCGCCAGACTGGTCGGCTTCTGGCCGGGTCTGGTGCTTGCACCGCTGGTGGTGGGCGTGCTGGGCGCCATCTTCGAGCGCACCTGCCTGCGCAAGGTGCACAAGTACGGGCACGTGCCGGAGCTGCTGGTCACCTTCGGCCTGTCGTACGTGATCCTGGAGCTGGTACAGCTGATCTGGGGCCGCACCGCGGTGGATTTCCAGCCGCCCGAGGCGCTGCGCGGCTCGGCCTTCACGCTGGTCAGCCATTCGATCGACGGGCTGAGCGTGGTGTGGGGACGCGCCCCAGAGGCCATGTGCCAGGCGGCCGACGCGGCGGTGCGGGTGGTCTGCTCGCCGTTCCCGGCCACGCGCGGCTTCATGATGCTGGTGGCGGTGCTGATGCTGGCCGCCCTGTGGCTGCTGCTGACGCGCACCCGCATCGGGCTGGTGATCCAGGCGGCGCTGACGCATCCCGAGATGGTGGAAGCGCTCGGGCACAACGTGCCTCGGGTGTTCATGCTGGTGTTCGGCGCCGGCTCGGCCCTGGCGGGCCTGGCCGGCGTGATCGGCGGCTCGACCTTCGTCACGGAGCCGGCGATGGCCGCCACCGTCGGCTCGGTGATCTTCGTCGTCGTGGTGGTGGGCGGCATGGGCTCGCTGGCCGGCGCGTTCCTGGCCTCGCTGCTGATCGGCGTGATCCAGACCTTCGCGGTCGCGATGGACCATTCGCTGCTGGGCGCCGTCAAGGCACTGGGCTGGAGCGTGGGACCGGAGACGCCGGGCTATTCGGTGCTGGCGCTGTCGGTCTCGCAGATCGCGCCCATCCTGCCGTACCTGTTCCTGGTGCTGATCCTGATCTTCCGGCCCAAGGGGCTGATGGGAACCCGTGAAACCTGAGGCGGCATGACTAGCATGAAAGCTGACACGCTCGGCACCGTGCCGGTGCCCGTCCAGGAGACGCGCGCACCGCAGCGCTACTTCCACTTCAAGCCCTACAACGTCGGTCGCTGGATCATCTGGGGGCTGTTCGCACTGGTGCTGATCGTCGCGCCGCTGCTGTTCAACAGCAGCATGTCGCGCTCGATGCTCACGCAGATGGGCATCGCGATCATCGCCTGCCTGTCCTACAACATGCTGCTGGGGCAGGGCGGAATGCTGAGCTTCGGGCACGCGGTTTACACCGGCCTGGGCGCCTACATCGCGATCCACACGCTGAACGCCGCAGCGGGAGGCACGTTGCCGGTGCCGGTCAGCCTGATCCCGCTGGTCGGCGGGCTGGGAGGCATGTTCTTCGCGATCCTGCTGGGCTTCGTGACCACGAAGAAGGCCGGCACCACCTTCGCGATGATCACGCTGGGGATCGGCGAGCTGGTGTTCGCGATGTCCCTGATGCTGCCGGAGTTCTTCGGGGGCGAGGCGGGCATCTCGACCAACCGCGTGATCGGCAAGCCGGTGCTGGGCATCACCTTCGGCCCGGACATCCAGGTGTATTACCTGATCGCGTTCTACACCTTCGTGTGCACCGCGGCGATGTATGCCTTCACCCGCACGCCGCTCGGGCGCATGCTCAACGCGGTGCGCGACAACGACGAGCGGGTCGAGTTCATCGGCTACAGCACGCAGCGCATCCGCTACCTGGCGTTCATCTTCGCCGGCTTCTTCGCCGGCATCGCCGGTGGCCTGTACGTCGTGAACTTCGAGATCGTCACCGCCGAGGTGGTGGGCGCGGCGCGTTCAGGTGCCTACCTGCTGTTCACCTTCCTGGGCGGGGCGACGTTCTTCTTCGGGCCGATCATCGGCGGCGTCCTGATGGTGGTCGCCTTCGTGCTGCTGTCGGAGTTCACCAAGGCCTGGCTGCTGTACCTGGGCCTGATCTTCCTGTTCATGGTGATGTATGCGCCGGGCGGCATCGCCAGCCTGATCATGATGAACCTGCGCGTGGCGGCCTTCGGCAAGTTGCGCAAGCTCTGGACCGCCTACCTGGCGCTGGGCGGCACCGCGTTGGTGCTGCTGGTCGGCGCCGCGGCGTTGGTCGAGATGGTCTACCACATGCAGCTCAATGCCGCGCTCGGGCCCAAGGTGCAGTTCCTTGGCGCGACGCTGGACACGCAGGGCGTGGACAGCTGGTTCGGCGCGACCTTCGTGATGCTGACCGGCATCGCGATGTTCGAGCTGGCGCGCCGCGAGTTCGCCCGCCAGTGGGGCGAGGTGCAGGAAGAGATCGAGCAGGAAATCCGCCGCAGGGAGGCACTGTGAGCAGCACCTATGCGCTGGAGCTGCGCGACGTGCGCAAGAGCTTCGGCAAGACCGAGATCATCCGGGGCGCCAGCCTGGCGGTGAAGCCGGGCGAGCGGGTGGCCATCATCGGCCCCAACGGCGCGGGCAAGTCCACGTTGTTCCACCTCATCAGCGGCCGGCTGGACGTGACCAGCGGCGAGATCCTGCTCAACGGCGAGCGCATCGACGGCAAGCGCCCCTACGAGATCTACCGGCGCGGCCTGGCGCGCAGCTTCCAGGTGTCCAACCTGTTCGGGCGGCTGTCGGTGTTCGAGAACGTGCGCTGCGCGATGCTGTGGTCCATGGGCTACCGCTACGCGTTCTGGAAGTTCCTTGCCGACCTGCAGGACGTCAACGAGCGCACCGAGGAAGTGCTCGAGATGATCAAGCTGGACAAGAAGCGCAATGTGCTGGCGATGAACCTGACCTACGCCGAGCAGCGCGCGCTGGAGATCGGCATCACGATCGCCGGCGGCAGCAACGTGATCCTGCTGGACGAGCCGACCGCCGGCATGAGCCAGTCGGAGACCAAGCGCTTCGTGCAGCTGATCCGCGAGGTGACGGAAGGCAAGACGCTGCTGACCGTCGAGCACGACATGGGCGTGGTGTTCGGCCTGGCCGACAAGATCGCCGTGCTGGTCTACGGGGAAGTCATCGCCTTCGACACGCCGGAGGCCGTGCGCGCCAACCAGCGCGTGCAGGAAGCCTACCTCGGCTCGGTGCTGGCCGAACAGCAGGCCGCCATGGCGGGGCATTGAAGCCTGGACGCGACGAGATGCTGCAAATCGAGAATCTGCATGCCTTCTACGGCAAGAGCCACGTGCTCCACGGCGTCACGATGGAGGTGAAGCCGGGAGAGATCGTCAGCATGCTGGGCCGCAACGGCTCGGGCCGCTCGACCGCGGTCAAGGCCATCATGGGCCTGGTCGACGGGCAGGGATCGATCCGCTGGAAGGGCGAGGAGATCCTCGGCCGCCATGCGTTCGAGATCGCCCACCGCGGCATCGGCTACGTGCCGGAGAACCGCGACATCTTTCCCAAGCTGACGGTGCACCAGAACTTGATGCTGGGCGAGAAGCGCGGCGGCAAGGCCGGGCGCTGGACCTTCGACGACATGTACCGGATGTTCCCGCGCCTGAAGGAGCGCCAGCACACCGAGGCGGGGGTGCTGTCCGGCGGCGAGCAGCAGATGCTCACGCTGTGCCGCACGCTGATGGGCGATCCCGACCTCATCATGATCGACGAGCCCACCGAGGGCCTGGCGCCCAAGATCGTCGAGCAGGTGGCCGACTACCTCAAGGAGCTCAAGCGCCGCGGCGTGAGCGTGCTACTGGTGGAACAGAAGCTCACCATCGCGCTGGAGATCTCCGAGCGCTGCTACGTGATGGGGCATGGCCGCATCGTCTTCGAGGGCACTCCCGAGGAACTGCGCAGCAACTCCTACATTCGCAAGGAATGGCTGGAGGTCTGAGCCTCCGCGGCCTGTACTGCACCTTTCGCGTTGACGCCAGCCACATCCTGTCACGCCGGCGACATGATGCCGGCGTGGCTGTTTTCTAGAATCGAACGAACGTTCTATCGCCGTCTTCCGGGAGACAACGGATGAGTGCCAGCTACGAACTGCGCGGCCAGGTGGCCGTGATCACCCTGAACAACCCGCCGGTCAACGGCCTGGGCTACGAGACCCGCAAGGGCATCACCGACGGGCTGAACCGGGCCGAGGACGACCCCCAGGTCCAGGCCATCGTCATCACCGGCGCCGGCAAGGCGTTCTCGGGCGGAGCCGACATCCGCGAGTTCGGCTCGCCCAAGGCGCTGCAGGAGCCCAACCTGTTGAGCGTCATCAAGGCGGTCGAGGACTGCAGCAAGCCGGTGGTCGCGGCCGTCCATTCGGTCTGCATGGGCGGCGGGCTCGAGCTCGCGCTGGGCTGCCACTACCGCGTGGCCGCCAAGGGCACCCAGGTCGCGCTGCCCGAGGTCAAGATCGGCCTGATCCCGGGCGCGGGCGGCACGCAGCGCCTGCCGCGCGTGATCGGCGTGGAGCCTGCGCTCAACCTGATCGTCAGCGGCGATCCGGTCAAGGCCGAGCTGCTGGCCGCCATCCCGGGCCAGCGCCTGTTCGACCAGGTGGTCGACGGCGACGTGCTGGAGGCGGCCATCGCGTTCGCCAACGAGGTGGCCGGGCAGCGCCCGCTGCCCCTGGTGCGCCACCTGAAGGCCGAGCACCCCAATCCGGACGGCTACTTTCAGTTCGCCCGCAACACGGTGCGCGCGGTCGCGAAGAACTTCCCGGCGCCGGTCAAGTGCGTCGACGCGGTCGAGGCGGCGGTCAAGCGCCGCTTCGACGACGGCCTCGCGTTCGAGCGCGAGCAGTTCATCGCGCTCATGATGACGCCCGAGTGCAAGGCGCTGCGCCATGCCTTCTTCGCCGAGCGGGCGGCGAGCAAGATCCCGGACGTGCCCGAGGACACGCCGGTGCGGCCGATCCAGAAGGTGGCCGTGATCGGCGCCGGCACGATGGGCGGCGGCATCAGCATGAACTTCCTGAACGCCGGCATCCCTGTGACCATCCTGGAGACGAGCCAGGAGGCGCTGGACCGCGGCATCGGCGTGATGCGCCGCAACTACGAGGCGCAGGTCAAGAAGGGCAAGCTGGCGCAGGACAAGTACGAGCAGCGCATGGGCCTGCTGTCGACCACGCTCAGCTACGACGACATCCGTGACGCCGACCTGGTGATCGAGGCGGTGTTCGAGGACATCAACGTCAAGGAGCAGGTGTTCCGCAAGCTCGACGAGGTGATGAAGCCGGGGGCGATCCTGGCCACCAACACCTCGACGCTGGACGTCAACCGGATCGCCTCGTTCACGAAGCGCCCGCAGGACGTCATCGGCACCCACTTCTTCAGTCCGGCCAACGTGATGAAGCTGCTGGAGGTGGTGCGCGGGGAGAAGACCGCCAAGGACGTGCTGGCCACCGTGATGCAGCTGGCCAAGAAGATCCGCAAGACCGCGGTGGTCTCGGGCGTGTGCGACGGGTTCATCGGCAACCGCATGCTCGAGCAGTACAGCCGCCAGGCCGGCTTCCTGCTGGAGGAAGGCTGCACGCCGGAGCAGGTCGACAAGGCCATCGAGCGATTCGGCTTCGCGATGGGCCCGTTCCGCGTCGGCGACCTGGCCGGCAACGACGTCGGCTGGTACATCCGCAAGCGCCGCTATGTCGAGAAGCCGCACATGCGCTACAGCAAGACGGCCGACCTGCTGTGCGAGATGGGCCGCTTCGGGCAGAAGACCGGCGCCGGCTGGTACGACTACCAGCCCGGCAAGCGCGACCCGATCCCGTCGCCGGTGGTGCTGGAGATGATCGAGAAGCACCGCAAGGAGCTGGGCATCACCCCGCGCAAGATCAGCGACGAGGAGATCGTCGGCCGCCTGGTCTACGCGCTGGTCAACGAGGGCGCCAAGATCCTGGAGGAGGGCATCGCGATGCGCGCCTCGGACATCGACATGGTGTACCTCACCGGCTACGGCTTCCCGCTGTGGCGCGGCGGGCCGATGTGCTATGCGGATACCGTGGGGCTGTTCAACGTCGTGCAGGCCATGCGCCGCTTCTCGAAGAACCCGCACGACGACGCTCAGTTCTGGGAGCCCGCGCCGCTGCTGGCGCGGCTGGCCGCCGAGGGCGGGACGTTCAACTGAGGCCGCACCGCCCGTCATGCATTGCCGCCTCCGGGCGTGAAGGCAGCCGCCGCGCCCGGAGCCACCCGTATCCAGGAGAACGCAGATGACCGACGCAGTCATTGTTTCCACCGCCCGGACGCCGCTGGCCAAGTCGTGGAAGGGCGCCTTCAACATGACCCATGGCGCGACGCTGGGCGGCCACGTGGTCAAGGCCGCGATCGAGCGCGCCGGCATCGACGGGGCCGAGGTCGAGGACGTGCTGATGGGCTGTGCCACGCCCGAAGGCGCGACCGGCAGCAACATCGCGCGCCAGATCGCGCTGCGCGCCGGCCTGCCGGTGACGGTCAGCGGCGTGACGGTCAACCGCTTCTGCTCCAGCGGCCTGCAGACCATCGCGATGGCCGCGCAGCGCATCATCGCCGGCGAAGGCGACATCTACGTCGCCGGCGGCGTCGAGAGCATCTCGTGCGTGCAGAACGAGGCCAACACGCACATGCTGCGCGAGGGCTGGCTGATGCAGCACAAGCCCGAGATCTACTGGAGCATGCTGCAGACCGCCGAGCAGGTCGCCAAACGCTACAACATCCCGCGCGAGCGCATGGACGAGTACGGCGCGCGCAGCCAGCAGCGCGCCTGCGCCGCGCAGGAAGCGGGGCTGTTCAACGACGAGATGGTGCCGATCACCGTCACGATGGGGGTGGCCGACCCGGCGCAGGGCATGCGCACCAAGGAAGTCACCGTGACCCAGGACGAGGGCCTGCGCCCGGGCACGACGCCCGAGGTGCTGGCCGGCATCCGCCCGGCGCTGCCGGGCGGGGTGATCGCCGCGGGCAACGCCAGCCAGTTCTCCGACGGCGCGGGCGCCTGCGTCGTGATGAGCGAGAAGCTCGCCGAGCAGCGCAACCTGAAGCCGCTGGGCCGCTTCCTCGGCTTCGCGGTGGCCGGCTGCGAGCCCGACGAGATGGGCATCGGCCCGGTGTTCGCCGTGCCCAAGGTGCTGCAGCGCCTGGGCCTGAAGGTGGACGACATTGACCTGTGGGAGCTCAACGAGGCCTTTGCGGTGCAGGTGCTGTACTGCGCGGACCGGCTGGGCATCCCGATGGACCGGCTCAACGTCAACGGCGGGGCGATCGCGATCGGCCACCCCTACGGGGTCAGCGGCCAGCGCCTGGTCGGCCATGCCCTGATCGAAGGCAAGCGCCGCGGCGCCAAGCGCGTGTGCGTGACCATGTGCATCGGCGGCGGCATGGGCGCGGCGGGCATCTTCGAGGTGCTCTGAGGCTGGACATCCACCCCGGCGGCCCGTCCGGCCGGTGCCGCGCGGCCGGGCGGCAGCCCGCCCCCTGACCCGCGGAGGCAGACCGTGCGCGCGACCCTCGACTTCCTGCTGTACGACTGGCTCGATGCGGCAGCGCTCAACGGACGGCCGCGCTTTGCCGAGCATTCCCGCGAAACGTTCGACGCGGTGCTCGACGCCTGCGAGCGCCTGGCGCGCGAGCGCTTCGCCCCCTACAACCGCCTGAGCGACACCGAGGAGCCGCGCTTCGACGGCGAGCGCGTGCACCTGCCGCAGGCCACGCACGAGGCGATGCGGGCCTATGTCGAATCGGGCATGCTGGCCGCCGCGCACGACTACGAGCTGGGCGGCATGCAGCTGCCCTGCGTGGTCGAGATGGCCGCGCGCAGCTTCTTCTCGGCCGCCAGCGTCTCGATGAGCGGCTACGCGATGCTCACCCAGGGCAACGCGAACCTGCTGCTCGCGCACGGCTCGCCGCGGCAGAAGCAGGTGTTCGCACGCAACGAGCTGGCCGGGCGCTGGTTCGGCACCATGTGCCTGAGCGAGCCGCAGGCCGGCTCCAGCCTCTCGGACATCGCCACGCGCGCCATCCCGGACGGCGACGACCACGCCGCCGACCCCCTGGGGCCGCGCTACCGGCTCAAGGGCCACAAGATGTGGATCTCGGCCGGCGAGCACGAGCTGAGCGAGAACATCATCCACCTGGTGCTGGCCAAGATCCCCGGCCCGGATGGCCGGACCATCCCGGGTGTCAAGGGCATCTCGCTGTTCATCGTGCCCAAGCACCTGGTCGACGCCGAAGGCCGGTTGACCGGCGAGCGCAACGACGTGGCGCTGGCCGGGCTGAACCACAAGCTGGGCTTCCGCGGCACGACCAACACGCTGCTCAACTTCGGCGAGGGCCGCTACCCGGTGCGCGGGCAGGCCGGGGCGATCGGCTACCTGGTCGGTGCGCCGGGGCAGGGGCTGGCCTGCATGTTCCACATGATGAACGAGGCGCGCATCGGCGTCGGCCTGGGCGCGACCATGCTCGGCTATGCCGGCTACCTCGCCGCGCTGGAGTATGCCCGGCAGCGCCCGCAGGGCCGGCCGGTGGGCCCGGGCGGCAAGGATCCCGCGCAGCCCCAGGTGCCGATCATCGAGCACGCCGACGTCCGGCGCATGCTGCTGGCGCAGAAGGCGTACTGCGAGGGCGCGCTGGCGCTGGAGCTGTACTGCGCGCGCCTCGTCGACGAGCAGCGCACCGGCACGCCCCAGGCCGCCGACGACGCCCGGCTGCTGCTGGAAGTGCTGACCCCGATCGCCAAGAGCTGGCCCAGCGAATGGTGCCTGGAGGCCAACAGCCTGGCGATCCAGGTGCTGGGCGGCTCCGGCTACACGCGCGACTTCCCGGTCGAGCAGTACTGGCGCGACAACCGGCTGAACATGATCCACGAGGGCACGCACGGCATCCAGGCACTGGACCTGCTCGGCCGCAAGGTGGTGATGGAAGGCGGCAAGGGGCTGGCGTTGCTGGCCGGCCGCATCCGCGATGCCGTCGCGCGCGCGGCGCAGCTGCCGGCGCTTGCCGGGTGCGCCCAGGCGCTCGGCGAGGCGCTGGAGCGGCTGGAGCAGGCCACGCGGGCGGCCTGGAGCAGTGGTGACCCGGTCGTGGCGCTGGCCAACGCGACGCCCTACATGCAGGCTTTCGGCCACGTGGTGCTGGCGTGGATCTGGCTGGACGTGGCAACATGTGCCACACGTGGCGAGCCGGACGACTTCAGGCGCGGCAAGCTGGCCGCGGCCCGCTATTTCTTTCGCTACGAATTGCCGAAAATCGGTCCCTGGCTGGCGGTGGTGGAATCCCGCGACACGACCTGCCTGGAGATGCAAACAACATGGTTCTGACAGCGATGAAACCGAGTTCTGTGGACACCCTGGCCTGGGTGGCGATCTTTGGCGGCCTGCTGGTGCTGTGCCTGGGCGTGTTCGTGGCGCGGCAGGCGCAGGGCCTGGGCCATGGGTTCCTGGCCGTGGGTGCGCTGGCGACCGTCGTCGGCGCGGTGCTGATCTACGTGCGGTCCCGCATGGCGGACGTGCCGGGGAGCCCGCAATGATCCGGCACATCGTGATGTGGCAACTGCACGATCCTGCCGATGCCCCGAAGTTCAAGGCGCTGCTGGACAGCTGCAAGGCGCTGGTGCCCGGCATGGTCGAGTTCGAGGTCGGCACCCGCACGCCCGGGCTCGAAGCGAACATGGACGTGGTGCTGGTGTCCACCTTCACCGACAAGGCGGCGCTGGATGCCTACCAGAACCACCCGCATCACAAGGCGGTGGGCGCGGAGCTGGCCAAGATGCGCAGCGCCCGCTCGGTGCTCGACTACGTGACCGAGGCCCCGTCGCTGGCCGACGTGGACCTCGGCGACGACCTCTCGTACGCCCCGACGGCGCCGGCTCCGCTGTGAGCCGGGTGCTGCGCGGGCCTTCCACCCGGCGGCGCGGCGCGCCGCCTCAACCTCCCCGATCGAGATGAGCGTGAATTCCCTGTTCGACCTCACCGGCCGCACGGCCCTCGTCACCGGCGGCTCGCGCGGCCTCGGGCTGCAGATTGCCGAGGCGCTGGGCGCGGCCGGCGCCAAGCTGATGATCAGCTCGCGCAAGTCCCAGGACCTGGAGCAGGCGGTGGCGCACCTGCAGGACCAGGGCATCGACGCGCGCTGGATCGCGGCCGACGCCAGCCGGGAGGAGGATGTGCAGCGCCTGGCCGACGAGACGCTGCAGCGCGTGGGGCCGGTGGACATCCTGGTCAACAACGCCGGCGCGACCTGGGGCGCGCCCGCCGAGGACCACCCGGTGGATGCCTGGGACAAGGTGATGAACCTCAACGTGCGCGGCATCTTCCTGCTCACGCAGCTGATCGGCAGGAAGAGCATGATCCCGCGCCGCTACGGGCGCATCATCAACGTCGCCTCGATCGCCGGGCTGGGCGGCAACCCGCCGTTCATGAACACCATCGCCTACAACACCAGCAAGGGGGCGGTGGTCAACTTCACCCGTGCGCTGGCCTGCGAATGGGGCCGCTACGGCATCACCGTGAACGCGCTGGCGCCGGGCATGTTCCCGAGCAAGATGACCCGCGGCACGCTGGAGAAGGTCGGCGTGGACAACGTGGCCGCGCACGCGCCGCTGGGCCGCATCGGCGACGACGAGGACCTCAAGGGCGCGGCGCTGCTGTTCGCCTCGCGCGCCGGCAAGCACATCACCGGACAGATCCTCGCGGTGGACGGCGGCGTCAGCGCCGTGGTGGGGGGATGATGCAGTTTCCCGTCCACATCCCGTTCATCCAGGCGCTGGGGGTCGAACTGGTGCGCATCGACGAAGGCGAGGCCGAACTGCGCGTGGCGCTGCAGGAGATGCACCGCAACTCGTTCGGCGTCGCCCACGGCGGCGTGATCATGACGCTGCTGGACGTGGCGATGGCGCACGCGGCGCGCAGCATCCACCGCGACCGGCCCGATTTCGGCCCCGGCGTGGTGACGGTCGAGATGAAGACCAGCTTCATGCGCCCCGGCGAAGGCGAGCTGCGTGCCGTGGGACGGCTGCTGCACCGCACCGCGACGCTGGCGTTCTGCGACGGCGAGATCTTCAACGCCACGGGGGAGCGCCTGGCGCACGCGACCGGCACCTTCAAGTACCTGCGCGCGCTGCCGTCCGAGGGACGCGGGATCAAGCCCCTGCAGCGGCGGCTGGAAGGCTCAGGCTCCGACTAGCTGCCGCACGCCTGCCGGGCCGCCAGGAACACCTGCAGACAACGAGAGGAGACACCGCATGCCCGTGACCAACCGCCAGATCCTGCTTGTCTCGCGACCGCAAGGCGAGGCGAGCGTGGACAACTTCAAGCTGGTCGAGACCCCGCTGCCGCTGCTGGCCGACGGACAGGTGCTGGTGCGGCACCATTACCTCTCGCTCGACCCGTACATGCGCATGCGCATGAACGACGCGAAGAGCTACGCCGCGCCGCAGCCGCTGAACCAGGTGATGATCGGCGGCACGGTCGGCGTGGTGGTCGAATCGAAGCACGCGGGCTACAAGCCGGGTGACACCGTGCGCGGCATGGGCGGCTGGCAGGAGTATGCGATCGTCGACGCGACCCAGCGCGGCGTGCTGCAGAAGGTCGACGCCCAGCGCATCCCGCTGTCGGCCTACCTCGGCGCGGTCGGCATGCCGGGCGTGACCGCCTGGTACGGGCTGCTGAAGCTGATCCAGCCGCAACCAGGGCAGACCGTGGTGGTCAGCGCCGCCAGCGGCGCGGTGGGCAGCGTGGTCGGGCAGCTCGCGCGCCTGCGCGGCTGCCGCGCGATCGGCATCGCCGGCGGGCCGGACAAGTGCCACTACGTCACCTCCGAGCTCGGCTTCGATGCCTGCATCGACTACAAGCAGCATCCGGACGAGGCCTCGCTCGCCGCAGCACTCAAGGAAGCCGCGCCCGACGGCATCGACGGCTGCTTCGAGAACGTCGGCGGCATGGTGCTCGACGCGGTGATGCTGCAGATGAACGCCTTCGGCCGCATCGCGCTGTGCGGGATGATCTCCGGCTACGACAGCCGCCCGATCCCGATGGCGCGGCCGCAGCTGATCCTCACGCAACGCATGCGGGTGGAAGGCTTCATCATCAGCGAGCACATGGAGGTGTGGCCCGAGGCCCTGCAGGAACTGGGCGAGTTGGTGGCCGCCGGACGCCTGAAGTACCGCGAGAGCGTGGCGCAGGGGCTGGAGAACGCGCCGCAGGCCTTCCTCGGCATGCTCAAGGGCCGCAACTTCGGCAAGCAGCTGGTGAAGCTGGTGTGACCGGGCGCCGGCCCGCCGGCCGGGCCGTGCGCGGACGCAAGACGCACAGGAGCGCAACATGGCAGCGACGTTCTCCCCCGAGGACCAGACCCACGAGGTGACCAACCAGAGCGCCCCGCTGGCGGACTACAACCTCTACGCCTCGAACCGCCCGCTGCGCGACGCGCTGGCCTTCCACCTGCCGGGCTTCGACGACAGCCGGCTGCGTGCGCTGGGCGAGCAGGCCGGCAGCGCCGGGATGCAGCAGCACGCGCGGCTGGCCAACGTGCACGGGCCGCAGCTGCGCAGCCACGACCGCTGGGGCCGGCGCATCGACCAGGTCGAGTTCCACCCGAGCTACCACGCGCTGATGTCCGCCGCCGTGGGCCACGGCCTGCACGGCTTCCCGTGGGCGGGCGGTGCGGGCGCGCACCTGGAGCGCGCCGCGGGCTTCATGCTGTTCACCGAGCTGGAACCCTCGGTGCTGTGCCCGATCTCGATGACCTACGCGGTCACCCCGGCGCTGCGCGGCAACGCGGCGGTGTTCGCCGAATGGTTCCCCAAGCTCACCAGCACCGAGTACGACCCGCGCTTCGTGCCGGCCGCCGCCAAGCGCGGCGTCACGATGGGCATGGGCATGACCGAGAAGCAGGGCGGCTCGGACGTGCGCGCCAACACCACCCAGGCGGTCTACGAGGAGACCACGCCCTGGGGGCGGCGCTACCGGCTGGTCGGCCACAAGTGGTTCTTCTCGGCGCCAATGTGCGACGCCTTCCTCGTGCTGGCGCAGACGCCGGCCGGCCTGAGCTGCTTCTTCCTGCCGCGCCTGCTGCCCGACGGCACGGTCAACGCGGTGCGCATCCAGCGCCTGAAGGACAAGCTGGGCAACAAGGCCAATGCCAGCTCGGAGGTCGAGTTCACCGGCGCCCACGCCTGGCTGGTCGGCGAGGAGGGGCGCGGCGTGCCGCAGATCCTCGAGATGGGCACGCTCACGCGGCTGGACTGCGCGCTTGGCACCACCGGGCTGATGCGCCAGGCGCTCGCGCTGGCGCTGCACCATGCCACCCAGCGCAAGGCCTTCGGCTACCGGCTGATCGAGCATGCGCTGATGCGCAACGTGCTGGCCGACCTGGCGCTGGAAAGCGAGGCGGCCGTGGCGCTCAGCCTGCGCCTGGCGCGTGCCTTCGACCGCCAGGACGACCTCCGCGAAGCGCTGGTCCGGCGCGTGCTGACGCCGGTGTCGAAGTACTGGATCTGCAAGCGCGGCAGCGCCTTCGCGCAGGAGGCGATGGAGTGCCTGGGCGGCAACGGCTACGTCGAGGAAGGCGGCGAGGGCGTGATGGCGCGCATCTACCGCGAAATGCCGCTGAACTCGATCTGGGAAGGCGCCGGCAACATCATGGCGCTGGACCTGTTGCGCGCGCTGCGCAAGCGCGACGACAAGGGACAGGACGTGATCGCCGCGCTGGAAGCCGAGCTGGAGCCGGCGCGCGGCGCGCACCCGGCGTACGACCGGCTGGTCGCCTCGCTGCTGACACGCATCGACGACGGCGTCGAGGAGCCCGAGGCGCGCCGCCTGGCGCAGGACGTCGCGCTGGCGGTGCAGGCGGCGATGCTGCGCCAGCATGCGCCCGACTTCGTGTTCGAGGCCTTCTGCGCCTCCCGCCTGGGGGGCGACTGGGGCCAGGCGTTCGGCACGCTGCCGCTGGCCACCGACTTCGACGGCATCCTCGCGCGCGCGATGCCGCAGTGACCCCTGTCCCCCGCCGGACAGACCTGGCCGGCGGCGGGCGGCAAGATCGGTCCGGACGACATCCTCGCAGGAGATCCCGATGAGCTTCTTCCAGGGCAAGACCGCCGTGCTGACCGGCGCGGCCTCCGGCTTCGGGCTGGAGCTGGCGCGCCTGGCCGCACGGGCCGGCATGAACGTCGTGATGGCCGACCTGCAGGCCGAGGCGCTGGAGCGCGCGGCCGACGAGATCCGCAGCCTCGGCGCCCAGGTGCTGCCGTTCCGGCTGGACGTGGCCAAGGCCGCCGAGGTCGAGGCGCTGGGCGCGGCCACCGTCGAGCGCTTCGGCGTGCCGCACCTGGTGTTCAACAACGCCGGCGTGGCTGCCGGTGGCCTGATCTGGGAGCACTCGCTGGCGGACTGGGAATGGGTGGTCGGCGTCAACCTGATGGGCGTGGCGCACGGCGTGCGCGTGTTCACCCCGCTGATGCTGGAAGCCGCGCGGCAGGACCCGGCCTATCGCGGCCACATCGTCAACACCGCGTCGATGGCCGGCCTGGTCAACGCGCCCAACATGGGCGTCTACAACGTCACCAAGCACGCGGTCGTGAGCCTGTCGGAGACGCTGTACCAGGACCTGCACCTGGTCACCGACCAGGTCGACTGCTCCGTGCTGTGCCCGTACTTCGTGCCCACCGGCATCCACGAGTCGCATCGCTACCGGCCCGAGGCGCTGCGCAGCAATGCACGGCCCACGCCCAGCCAGCTGATCGCCCAGGCGAGCGCCACCAAGGCGGTCACCTCGGGCAAGGTCACGGCCGCCGAGGTGGCGCAGAAGGTGATGGAGGCGGTGGAGCAGCGGCGGTTCTACATCTACAGCCACCCGCACGCGCTCGGCATGGTGCAGAAGCGCCTCGAGGACGTGGTGCTGGCGCGCAACCCGAGCGACCCGTTCGAGTCCCGGCCCGAGATCGGAAAGCAGCTGCGCCAGGCGCTGCGCGAGGCCATGCAGCGCGGCGACTGAGCGGCGCGCTGCCGGCGACTTCGGCAGCGCGCGGGCGATGCGCGCTCAGGCCGTCGCGTAGCGCAGCTCGCGGTAGTCCATCGCCGGGACCATGACCGGCCGCACCGGTTGCAGGGCCGGCTTCTGCGGCAGGCCGGCGAAGCGGCGCAGCCCGTGAGCGTCGAGCACGCGCACGCAGTGCCGGTTCATGCGCACCAGCCCGCGCCGCGCCAGGCTGTGCAGCGCGCAGTTGGTGCGCTGGCGCGACACGCCCGACAACAGGCCGATCTCGCCGTGGGTCAGCCGCACCACCTGCACCGCGCCGGGGTGCAGGTCGGGGTCGATCAGCGCGGCCAGGCACCGTGCGACGCGCACCTCGCAGTCGTGCAGGCGGTCGCCCTCGAGTGCATCCAGTGCGGCTTCGGCGCGCACCGCCATCATCGCCAGCACGTAGTGGTTGAACGCCGGGCGGGTGCGCAGCAGCTCGTGGAACACCTCGTCGGGCAGCAGCAGCAGGCGGCTGTCGCGCAGCGCGATCGCGTCGTAGCGGCGCGCCGTGCCGCGCAGCAGGGCGCATTCGTCGAACCATTCGCCGCGCGCGACGTGGCCCAGTGCCGAGATGCGGCCGTCGTCCGAGCCGACCGACAGCTGCACCAGCCCCTCGGCCACCCCGACCCAGTGCGTCACCGGGTCGCCGCGAAAGCCGATGTGGCCCCCGGCCTTGACGTGGCGTTCGCGCAGCACGCGGCGCAGCAGGGCCTGGTCGGCCTCGCCGAGCAGCCCGGCCCAGGGGGCGACGCGGCACAGGTCGATGGTGGCCAGGCTCATGTGGACCTCCTGGCAGGGCGGCCGGGCAGCGCCGGCGGGTCGAGACGCAGTGACGGACGGCCCGCGAACCGCGGGCGGGGCAGGGAAGGCCGGGCGGCCTGTGCCTTGGTGGCTGGCATCGGTTCGTGTCTCCTCGGGCATCCCGCGCGGCCCTCACAGACCGCGCGAACTGTCGCACTTTCTGCCAGTGCGTGCTATGTTGTCGCCGCCTTGGCGGCGTGCAGCACAAGTTTCCCTGCAGGGCTGCGGTGCGTCACTCGCCAACTCGGCCGAGGTACTTGCATGTTGTGCCAATTTGAACGACCGTTCGGGATGACCCTGAGATGCCGCTGAAGCCTGCCGGCTCGCCGCCGACCATCTCGATGGCCTACGTGCATGCGGTGTGCACCGCGATGGAGGTGCCGCCGGCCACGATGGCGGCGCTGCTCGAGCGCGTGGGCATCGCGCCGGGCCTGCTGCAGCAGCGCACCGCTCGGCTGACCGAGGCGCAGTTCGCCGCGCTGTACCGGCTGGTGGTCGCCTACGCGGATGACGAGATGCCGCGCCTGTTCTCGCGGCCACTGCGCCCGGGGGCGCTGAAGTTCACCTGCCTGAGCCTGCTCGATGCGCGCAACCTGGCGGTGGCGCTGCACCGCTGGTCGCACGTGCTGCACCTGCTGCAGGACGACTTCACGCTGGAGGTGGACCCGGCGCAGCCGATCTGCCGCGTCGCACTGATCGAGTCCCCGGCGGCACGCCCGTGCAAGCCGGTGGCGCTGGACCTGATGCTCAAGCTGATCCATGGCGTGGCTTCCTGGCTGATCGGGCGGCGCATCCCGCTGATCCGGGTCGATTTCTCGTTCGAGCGGCCGGCGTTTGCCGCCGAGTACCAGGCGCTCTACCCGGGGCCGGTGCGCTTCGACCAGCCCTGCACGGCCATGCACCTGGAGGCGGGCTACCTGCAGATGCCGGTGCGGCGCACCAAGCCCGAGCTGAACGAGTTCCTGCGCCGGGCCCCGGAAGACTGGCTGTTCGTCTCGTTCAAGGACGAGCTGCTCAGCCAGCGCCTGCGCGAGCACCTGGCGCGCCAGCTGCCGCGCACCCTGACCGCGGAGGACGCCGCGGCGGCGTTGCACGTGTCCACGCGCACGCTGCACCGGCGCCTGGGCGAGGAGGGCACCAGCTTCCAGCGCGTGAAGGACGAGCTGCGGCGCGACATCGCGGTGCAGAAGCTCACCCGCACGCGCGAGCCGATGTCGGCGATCGCCGCCGAGCTGGGCTTCGACAGCACCGCCTCGTTCCACCGCGCCTTCAAGGGCTGGACCGGCGACACGCCCGGGGTGTACCGGGGCCGCGGCGCTGCACCGGAGTCCGGGCGGCGCTAAAGTTGCGCACCTTCGGAGGACCCCATGCAAGCATCCGTTTCCCCGCCGCTCGCCTACCTGCGCGTGCTGACCATCGCCGGCTCGGACAGTGGCGGCTGCGCCGGCATCCAGGCCGACCTGAAGACCTTCCAGGCGCTGGGCTGCTTCGGAATGAGCGCGATCACCGCGATCACGGTGCAGAACACGGTCGGCGTGCGCGCCATCCACGCGGTGCCGCTGGACATCCTGCAGGGCCAGATCGACGCGGTGCTGGAGGACATCGGCGCCGATGCGATCAAGATCGGCATGCTGCATGCGCCCGAGGTGGCCGAGCTGGTCGCCGCGGCGCTGGACCGCCACGGCGCACGGCAGGTGGTGTTCGATCCGGTGATGGTGGCCGCCGGCGGCGACCGGCTGATCGCCGACGAGACGGTCGAGGTGCTGGTGCAGCGCATGTTCCCGCGCGCGACACTGATCACGCCCAACCTCGACGAGGCGGCGCTGCTGCTGGGCCGACCGCTGCGATCGGCCGAAGACCTGGAGCCGGCCGCACGCGAGCTGGTCGCGCTGGGCGCGCCGGCGGTGCTGCTCAAGGGCGGGCACCTCGCAGGCGAGACGGTCGTCGACGTGCTGGCCACCGCGCAGGGCGAGGTGCGCCGCTACGAGTCGCCGCGCATCGACACCCGCAACCTGCACGGTGCCGGTTGCACGCTGTCCTCGGCCGTCGCCGCCCGGCTGGCGCACGGCGACCGCCTGCACAAGGCGGTGGAGGCCGCGCGGCGCTACGTCTGGCAGGCGCTGTCGGCCGGCGCGCCGGTGCGCACCGGTGGCGGGCGCGGCCCGCTCAACCACGCGTTCGACCCGCAGCCGGTGCGTGCCGCCGCGCGCGGCTGAGCTTCAGCGCTTCGCGCGGTCTTCTTCCCGCCCGGACGGGGTCTGGGCGTCCAGCCCCCGGTGCGGGGACTCGAAGACCTGCCGTTCCTCGCCGGGGGCCTCGATCAGCTCCTCGATGATGAAGCGGCCATAGCGCTGGGCCCGCTCGGCGCGGAAACGTTGCGCGATGCGGGCCACCTCGCGCGCCTGTTCCTCCTCCGGGGCCTTGACGACCAGGAAGCTGTAGCCCTGTTCGGCAAGCGCCCCGTGCGCCCGCACGAGGTTGAGTTCCTGCCCCATCGAGGCGATCGGGCTGGCGTTGGCCGTCTCCTGTTCGACCTGGGCGAGCATCTGTTCGGGGTCGTAGCGCACGACCTCGGCTGCGCCGTAGCCGGCGCGTTGCAGCGCGTCCATCGCGTCACTGGTGTCTTCGGCGGAAGGGAAGGACACGACGACGTGCCCCACCGGGCTGAACGCCCCCAAGGTTTCGGGCGGGCGGTTGGGATCCATGAGCGTCTCCTGTGAGCTGCGGCCGGCGGACCGGCCAAGGGTGCAGGAGACATGCTGCGCGGTGCGTGCCGGGCTGTCGCCCGGACGGGGTGGGAGCGGCGCGTAGGCGCAGGACTACGCGGGGCCCCGAGCAGGCAGGACAGGCCCGGGCAGGCCGCGCATGCCGGGCCTGGGGCGGCATCACTCCTGCGCGACGACCACCGCCTTTTCGACCTCCAGGCCGGCCGCTTCCCATTCGGGCAGGCCGCCACGGAACCAGTAAACCTCCTTGAAGCCTTGTTGCAGGGCCACCCTGCTGGCCTTGTAGGACTTCCAGCATTCGGCACCGTTGCAGGCAAATACCGTCGGCTTGTTTTTGTCAAGCTTGGCCAGGCTGGAGAAATCGTCCTGGCCGGCGTCGAACGCCACGTCCTTCAGGCTTTTTTCGACATAAGGTGCGAATACCGCGCCCCGAATATGTTTGGCGCGATATTCGCGCTCGGTGCGGGTGTCGACCACCACCGCGCCTTTGGCGATCAACTGCTGCACCTCCCGGGCCGTCACGACCTTGGCGCCAGGCAGGTGGGTGGGGGTGAACAGGCCCAGTTCGGCGACCTTCTGGTACTCGGTAAGCGCCGGCCGCTCGGTCAGCGGCTTCAGGCCCACGGCAGTGGCCGAGCTGGCGAACCACGACGACACCTTGTTCCGGGTTTCCGCGGGCAGGTCCTTGCGCATCACGACCGAAAAGCCGCCCGGCACCGGCGTGGACATCGCGAGCACCTTGGCCGCGTTGCCGTACTGCTTGGCGAAGTCGTTCCAGTCGCTGGCGCGCACGACGGTGGCATCCGAGACGCCCAGGTACAGCGCCGTCAGGCCGGCCTGCGGGTAGCGCTCATGGCGTACCAGCCCCAGGTCCTTGAACGACAGCCCGCTGGCGTTGAGCATGCCGCGCGCCATGTAGGTGTAGATCGAATCCTGCTGGGGCAGGTAGAGCTTGCGGCCCTTGACAGCGTCGGCCGAGGCCAGTGCCGGGCGCCCGACCAGCAGGTACTGCTCGGGGGTGTCGGTGGAGCCGACCAGCTCGTAGCCGCGCAGCAGCGCCGAAGCAGCCACCTGCGCCGGCGCGATGAAGATGTCGTAGCTGCCCCCGCGCGAGGCGCGCATCGCTTCGGCCAGGTCTTCGGTGATGGTGACGGTGACGCGGGTGCCGAGTGCCTTGCCCAGCCCCGCTTCCAGCCCCTGGCGCGACAGCAACAGGCCGTCCTTCTTGTTGGTCGGCTCGACCGCGATCAGGGCGGAAAGGTCCGCCCGGGCTGCGCTTCCCAGGGCGGCGAACAGCAGCAGTGCAGCGATCCGGATCTTGAACATGGGATTTGAATCCTCCTTCCAACGACGTCGTTTATCCCGGACAGTGCAGAAACACCGGCGCAACGCCGTCACGGTGAATCTGAAACGGGCCGTATTGTGGTTGGATGGCCGGAAACTGACACTTGCCGGAAAGCGAAAAAATTCACAGCCGGCGCCCTGTAGGGACCGATGGGCGTAGCGGCTGTGCGAACGGCGGATAACCTGTAAACATTATCAGGGTGGCCCCGGGGTGACAAATCGTCTCAACGCCACTAAAAACGGCCGTGCCGCACGTCAAGGGCGGCCCGCGCGCGATGCGCTCGATACACGCATTCGATGCAACCCCGGAAAAGCAACATGAGCCATTCATCCTTTTCTATGCCTCGCCGCCACCTGCTGGCGGGTACGGCCAGCGCCCTGGCGGCCGCCGGCCTCGCCAGCTGGACGAACGGGGCAGCCGCCCAGTCGACGGCCGCGAAACCGCTGCCGGGTTACGCCGGCTGGAAGAACCCGAAGAACGTCATCGTCCACAGCGCCAACACGATCGAGACCCGTCGCAGCGCGTTCGGCACGAGCGTGATCACCCCGGTCGACCAGCTGTACGTGCGCAACAACCTGCCGCCGCCGGACGCCAGCATCGTCGAGAACCCGGACGACTGGGAGATCACGATCGAGGGCGTGAAGAACCCGCGCACGCTGACCGTGCGCGAGCTCAAGACCCTGGGCCTGGAGACCGTCGCGACGGTGCTGCAGTGCTCGGGCAACGGCCGCGGCTTCTTCCCGAGCAAGCCGAGCGGCACGCCCTGGACGGTGGGGGCGGCCGGCTGCGTGGTCTGGAGCGGTGTGCCGGTGCGCAAGGTGATCGAGGCGCTGGGCGGACTGGTCGATGGCGTGCCCTACATGACCGGCACCGGCGGCGAGAAGCTGCCCGACGGCGTCGATCCCAAGAGCGTCGTGGTCGAGCGCTCGGTGCCCGTGGCCGCGGCGCAGGACGCGCTGCTGGCCTGGGAGCTCAACGGCCAGCCGATCCCGCTGGCGCACGGCGGCCCGCTGCGCCTGATCGTGCCGGGCTACCAGGGCGTCAACAACATCAAGTACATCAAGCGCCTGGCCTTCACGCCGAAGGAGTCCGAGGCCCGCATCATGGCCAACAGCTACCGCATGGCGCCGCCGGGGGGCAAGGGCAGCCCCCAGCATGCCTCGGTGTGGGAGATCCCGGTCAAGTCCTGGATCAACTCGCCCAGCGGCGAGGGCGGTCCGGTCAAGGCCGGCAAGGTGCAGATCCACGGCGTGGCCTTCGGCGGTGCGCGTGCGCTGCGCAGCGTGGAGGTCTCGGTCGACGGCGGCAAGACTTGGAAGGAAGCCCGCCTGATCGGGCCCGACCTCGGCAAGTACGCCTGGCGCCAGTTCGTGTTCGAAGCCCAGCTGCCGGCTGGCGAGTACGTGCTGGCCAGCCGTGCGGTCGATGTGGAGGGCAACGTCCAGCCTGAGCACCGCATCGAGAACGACCGCGGCTACAACAACAACAGCTGGGCCGACCACGCCGTGCGCGTCCAGGTCGCGTAAGCCGTGGCTGCCGTGCAGTACCTGCGGCAGCTGCTGCCGGCGCTGGCCGTCATCCTGGCAGCCAGCGCCCACGCCGACGAGAAGTTCGCGCTGGGCAAGCGCCTGTTCCTCGAAGGGGCAACCCCGGCCTGCGCCGTCTGCCACGCCCTCAAGGACGCCGGCAGCGAAGGCGCCATCGGGCCGGAGCTGGACGAGATCCGGCCCGACGCCGCGCGGGTCGCCCGCGCGCTGCGCTCGGGGCTGGGCGTGATGCCGTCCTATGCGGCCACGCTGACCGAGGCGCAGATCGACGCGCTGGCCCACTACGTGTCCAAGGCCAGCGGCGGCGCCCCGTAAGCCAGCCGAAGAAGAAAGACAAGACGAACGCCCACCACAAGGTGGGCGTTTTTTCTTGTTGGTCGCCGTCGCCCGTGGCGACGGGGGCCTGCGTCGGCCGGCTGGCGCCTCAGCCGTCCAGCGTGGTGTCCACCAACGCCCCGGTGCGCGGGGCGAACCGGCAGCGGTAGGTCATCGGGATGGAGGCCATGCCCGGCGCGCGTTCGACTGCGACCTGGCCCCTGAGCAGGTGATGCCGGTCGGGCGTGGCCTCGACCGCACGGGTCGAGACGTCGAACACGATGCGTCCGACGCGCGGGTATTTCTGCTTCAGCGCTTCCGCGGTGGCGGTCTCGCAGGCCTCCGGCGAGATCAGGGCGAGGTCGGGTTCCACCGGCTGCGCGCTGGCTTGCGGGCGCGCGTCGTCGCGGAACAGCACGCCCGAGGTCCCGCCGGTGGCGGTGTCGAACGCACAGCTGTAGGTGAAGCGCACGTCGCCGCTGCCGGGACCGCGGTAGACGCCTTCGCCGCGCACGCCGATCTTGGCCTCCGACGTGGGCGCGACGGCCCGCTTGCTGCCGACGAACTGCACTTCCTGGGCCGCGCGGCCGCGCATCTGCTGTACCGTCTCGCCGACGGCATCCTCGCAGGTGCGCGCGGCGCGCTCGCGCGTGCCGTCATCCTGCGCCTGGGCAGGCAGGCAGCAGGCGCCCAGCAGCAGGGCGAGGGCGGAAAGCGAAGGTTTCATGCCGGTCAAGGACAGCGATGGATGCCGGCATTGTCGGCAAATTCCGCACCCGGCGGCAAGCCGGCCGCGTCCCGCGGCCGAGGGGGCAGCTCACAGGCCCTGGCCCTCGAGCTGGGCGAGCCACGCCTGCACGGGCCGGGATTCGGGCAGCACGTAGACCACGCCGCGGGCAGAACCCAGCACGGGACGCACCACCCGGTCGTAGAAGTCGCCCGGCACCACCACGCAGCCGTACGAGGCGCGGTTGTCCGACGGCGTCGGCGTGGCCAGTTGGCGCTGGCGCCGCGCCCGTTGCGGTCCGGGACGCAGCCGGTGGATCGCGAAACCGGCGTCGTAGTCGACCCACACGACGTGTTCACCGTCCAGGTTGTGGCCGGGCTCGGCGTCGAAGCGGCCGGCAGGCGTCGTGCGCTCGTGCGGCGCGATGGCCGACAGCGGCTTGGCGCCGATGCCCGGCACGGCATGGTCACCGGGCGCCAGCCCCGTCAGCGCCGGTGTCGCGCCGGCCAGTTCACCGTCGGCGGCGTAGACGTACAGCATGCCCGCGCGCTTGTCGACCAGCGCGTAAGGGCGGCCCTGCGCATCGGCACGGCGCTCGATCCAGTGCCGCGCCAGCTCGGCGTCGGCCGAGATCGCGGCCGGGGTGCCGGCCTGCAAGGGCAGCGATGCCGGGGCGAGGAAGGCGG
The DNA here is from genome assembly GCF_015476235.1 of Caldimonas thermodepolymerans. Lineage (NCBI taxonomy): Bacteria > Pseudomonadati > Pseudomonadota > Betaproteobacteria > Burkholderiales > Sphaerotilaceae > Caldimonas > Caldimonas thermodepolymerans. The sequence continues at coordinate 1,949,105 of NZ_CP064338.1, read as the reverse complement.
CCATCAGGGCCGGCAGCAGGGCGTGGCGGGCAGGGGACATCGGGCGGCGCTGGCAGGGGTGGAATGCGGTGGCAGACCTTCCCGCTTACGACGCGGCGGCTGCGCACTTGCGGGGGGTTGTAAAACTTGCCTGCGCCACGGGCCGCCCGGCGTGAGCTGGTTCACGGCGTCAGGGCCCTGCGGGTATCCGGATTGCACCGCGCGCTCCATGCGCCTGCGTCCCGACGAAGACGTTTCCCTCAAGGACCTGGAGCGGGGCCAGCGCGCCCTGGTCCGCGACGCCGCCTGGGCCAGCCTCACCGGGTCGCTGTACGGCGGCGTGGTGCTGGTCGGCTTCGCGCTGGCGCTCGGGGCAGGGCCGTTCCACATCGGCCTGCTGGCGGCGATCCCGCTGATCGCGCAGGCGGTGCAGCTGCCGGCCATCATGCTGGTGGAGCAGGTGCGCCAGCGGCGCAAGATCGCGGTGCTGGCGACGACAGCCGCGCGGCTGTGCATCCTGGCCCTGGCGCTGCTGCCCTTCGTCGGCGGCGCGACGGACCCCTTGACGCTGCTGGTGGGGGCGCAGTTCGCGATCGCGGCGCTGGGGTCGGTCGGCGCCTGTGCGCTCAACTCCTGGCTGCACCAGCTGCTGCCGCGCGACAGTCTCGGGGCGTTCTTCGCCGAGCGGCTGTTCTGGGCCACGGCGGTGGCCTGTGCCGGGACGCTCGCGGCCGGCCAGCTGGTCGACCACTGGCCGTTCGCCTCCAGGCTCGACGCCTACGCGGTGCTGTTCACCGCCGCCGGGGTGGCCGGCTTCATCAGTTCGTTCTACCTGACCCGCGTGCCCGAGCCACCGATGCACGTGCCGTCGCACGACACGATGCTGGCACGGCTGCGCCTGCCGCTGGCAGACCGGAACTTCCGCAACTTCCTGTTCTTCATGGCGGCCTGGAACGTGGCCTCGAACTTCGCCGCGCCGTTCCTGACGGTCTACCTGATGCGCCACCTGGGCTACCCGCTCGGCACCGTGACCACGCTGTGGGTGGTCAGCCAGGTCGCGAACGCGCTGACCTTGTACCTGTGGGGACGGCTGTCGGACCGGCTGTCCAACAAGGCGGTGCTGTCGGTGGCGATGCCGGCGTGGTTCGCCTGCTTCGTCGCGATGGTGTTCAGCGCTGAACCGCATGCCCATGCCTTCACGCTGCCGCTGCTGTACCTGCTGCACCTGCTGATGGGCACGGCCGCCGGCGGCATCGGGCTGGCCAACGGCAACATCGGGCTGAAGCTCGCGCCGCAGGGGCAGGGCACGGCGTACCTCGCCGCGATCAGCCTGACCGGGTCGCTGGCCGGCGGGCTGGCGCCGCTCGTGGCGGGCAGCCTGGCCCAGTGGCTGGAGACGGCGCAGCTGTCGGTGATCGTGCAATGGGCGCTGGGGCGGCCGTTGCACGAACTTTCGGTGTTCACGTTCACGCACTACGAGTTCCTGTTCCTCCTCTCGGCAGCGATGGGGCTGTATGCGCTGCACCGGCTGTCGCGCGTCGAGGAGGGGCCCCGGATCAGCGAACGGGTGGTGGTGCAGCAGTTCGCGCTGGAGGCCATGTGCAGCGTCAACCACCTCTCGTCGGTGGGCGGCATGCTGGGCAACCTGATGAGCTTCGGCCGGCTGTTCGACCGGCGCATGCACAACCGCGCCGTGTACCGGCCCGAACCACCGCCGCAGGACGGACCTTGAGGCACCGGGCACGCGGTTTGCCCTATCCGAGGCGCCACGGAGCCCGCCATGAGTACGTTGTTGAGCAAGCTCTCTCCCAGCATCACCGACATGATCCGCATGGACCACAGCCAGGTCCTGGAAACCTTCCACCAGTTCCGCAGCGGCATGTCGATCGCCAAGAAGGAGGCGCTGGTCGGCAGTGCCTGCGTGGCGCTGGAGATCCACACCCAGCTGGAGGAGGAGATCTTCTATCCGGCGCTGCGCGAGCTGGCCAGCGACATCGAGGTGCTCGAGAAGAGCTTTCCCGAGCACGCCGAGATGCACCGGCAGATCACCCGCCTGCGCTCGATGACCGCGATCGACCCGGACTACGACCCGACCTTCCTCGAGCTGGTGCGCGACGCGCTGCACCATGTCGCCGACGAGGAGACCACGCTGCTGCCGGCCGCCGAGCGCCTGATGCCCGAGCGCCTGGGCGAGCTGGGGGCGCAGATGATGCGCCGCCGCGCCCAGCTGCTGACCGCGCATGCCGGCGAGATCATGTCCAGCACCGTGCGCTCCTTCCCCGAGAGCGCTGCGGTGATGGCCAGCGGCGCGGTCGGCGCCGGCGCCTACCTGATGCAGCAGGCCAGCGGCTGGGTGAGCCGCGGCCGGCGCTGAGGCGCCCGCGTCCCCGCCGTGCCCCACGTCCGCCGCCGGCAGTGCGGCCACCGCACTTTCGCCGGGTGGCGGGGCCCGCTATGGCAAACTGCGCCCCTTCTTTTCTAGGAACCACTGGGACGCGAGTGCTGGACAAGATCCTTCTTCAAATCGCGGCGGAACTGAACGTCCGCCCCGCCCAAGTCAATGCCGCCGTCGAACTGCTGGACGGCGGCGCCACGGTGCCCTTCATCGCGCGCTACCGCAAGGAAGCGACCGGCGGCCTGGACGACACCCAGTTGCGCGAGCTGGAGACGCGCCTGACCTACCTGCGCGAGCTCGAGGAGCGTCGCCAGGCCGTCATCAAGAGCATCGAGGAGCAGGGCAAGCTCACGCCCGAGCTGCGCGCGGCCATCGAGGCGGCGCCGACCAAGCAGGAGCTGGAAGACATCTACCTGCCGTACAAGCCCAAGCGCCGCACCAAGGCGATGATCGCCCGCGAGGCCGGCATCGAGCCGCTGGCCGACAAGCTGTTCGCCGACCCGACGCTGGACCCGGTGGCCGAGGCCCAGGCCTTCCTGAACCCGGACGCCGGCTTTGCCGACGCCTTCGCGGTGCTCGACGGCGTGCGCGACATCCTGTCCGAGCGCTGGGCCGAGGACGCCGTGCTGGTCGGCAAGCTGCGCGAGTGGCTGTGGGAGGAGGGCCTGTTCCAGTCGAAGCTGATGGACGGCAAGGACCCGAACAACCCCGACGTCGCCAAGTTCCGCGACTACTTCGACTACAGCGAGCCGATCCGCACCGTGCCCTCGCACCGGGCGCTGGCAGTGTTCCGCGGCCGCACGCAGGAGATCCTCGAAGCCAAGCTGGTGCTGGACGAGGAAGTGGTGCCGGGCCAGCCCACGCTGGCCGAAGGCCGCATCGCGCGTCACCTGGGCTGGAGCCACGCCAAGCGGCCGGCCGACGAGCTGATCCGCAAGACCATCGCCTGGACCTGGAAGGTCAAGCTGAGCCTGAGCCTGGAGCGCGACCTGTTCTCGCGCCTGCGCGAGGAGGCGGAGAAGACCGCGATCAAGGTGTTCGCCGAGAACCTGCGCGACCTGCTGCTGGCCGCGCCGGCCGGCAAGCGCGTGGTGATGGGCCTGGACCCGGGCATCCGCACCGGCGTCAAGGTCGCGGTGGTCAACGAGACCGGCAAGGTGGTCGACACCGCCACGGTCTACCCGCACGAGCCGCGCAACGACTGGGAGGGTGCCATCCACACGCTGGGCCGGCTGTGCGCCACGCACGGCGTCAGCCTGATCGCGATCGGCAACGGCACCGCCAGCCGCGAGACCGACAAGCTGGCGGCCGACCTGATCAAGCGCATCCAGCAGATGGCCCAGGGCACCAGGATCGACAAGGTCGTGGTCAGCGAGGCGGGTGCCTCGGTGTATTCGGCCTCGGAATACGCGAGCAAGGAGCTGCCGGACCTGGACGTGAGCCTGCGCGGCGCGGTCAGCATCGCGCGCCGGGTGCAGGATCCGCTGGCCGAGCTGGTGAAGATCGAGCCCAAGAGCATCGGCGTGGGCCAGTACCAGCACGACGTCAACCAGGCCGAGCTGGCGCGCAGCCTGAACGCCGTGGTCGAGGACTGCGTGAACTCGGTCGGCGTGGACCTGAACACCGCCTCGACGCCGCTGCTGGCGCGCGTCTCGGGGCTGAGCGCCACCGTGGCGGCGAGCATCGTGCGCTGGCGCGACACCCACGGTGCGTTCCGCAACCGCCAGCAGCTGCTCGAGGTGGCCGGCCTGGGCCCGAAGACCTTCGAGCAGGCAGCCGGCTTCCTGCGCATCCGCGACGGCGACAACCCGCTGGACATGTCCGGCGTCCACCCGGAGACCTATCCGGTGGTCGAGAAGATCCTGCAGCACGTCGGCAAGCCCATCACCGAGGTCATGGGCCGTTCGGACGTGATCCGCAGCCTCAAGCCGGAGGCCTTCGCCGACGAGAAGTTCGGCGCGATCACGGTCAGGGACATCCTCGCCGAGCTGGAGAAGCCCGGTCGCGACCCGCGCCCGGACTTCAAGGTGGCGCGCTTCAACGACGGCGTCGAGGACATCAAGGACCTGCAGCCCGGCATGGTGCTGGAAGGCACGGTCAGCAACGTCGCGCAGTTCGGCGCTTTCGTCGACCTGGGCGTGCACCAGGACGGCCTGGTGCACGTCAGCCAGCTGTCGCACAAGTTCGTCAACGACGCGCGCGAGGTGGTCAAGGCCGGCGACATCGTCAAGGTGAAGGTGCTGGAGGTGGACCTGGCCCGCAAGCGCATCTCGCTGACGATGAAGCTGGATGCAGCCGCGCCGCGCGGCGGCGCGGACCGGGGCGACAACAGCTACCGCCCGGCCGGCCGCGGCGAGCGCTACAGCGCCCCGCGCGGCGCGCAGGCCCAGCCCCAGTCGGCGATGGCGGCGGCCTTCGCGAAGCTGCAGCAGCAGACCAAGCGCTGATCCTGCACCCCGGGCGCCCGGCAGGGTGTGAACCACTTCACAGTCCGGCCGGGGCGTCCTACCATCGCGGGTTTTGACCCACTTCAACCAAGGAGACAGTCCATGCTTTCCATCCGTTGGATCGGTCCGGTGGCAGCGATCGCCCTGCTTGGCGCCTGCGCCCATGGCGGGCATCACCATGGCAGCAAGGCGACCGCCGTGGCCGAGCTCCAGCCGACCCGCGGCAACAACGTGGCCGGTACGGTGCGCTTCGAGCAGCACGGCCACCATGTCATGGTGTACGCGCGGGTCACCGGCCTGAAGCCGAACCAGGAACACGGCTTCCACGTGCACGAGAAGGGCGACTGCTCCAGCGGTGATGGCATGAGCGCCGGCGGGCACTTCAACCCGCTGGGCAAGCCGCACGGCCACTACAGCCAGGGCGAGCGTCATGCGGGGGACATGCCGAACCTGAAGGCCGACGCCAACGGCGTGGCCGAGGCGCGCTTCCACCTGGACGGCGTCACCGTCGGCTCGGGTCCGACCGACATCGTCGGTCGCGGCCTGATCGTCCACGCCAACCCGGACGACTACACCTCGCAGCCGGTCGGCAACGCCGGCGGGCGCCTGGCCTGCGCGGTGATCACCCGCAGCTGATGCCCCCGTGCCGCGCCGGATGCGCGGCCCGCCCGATAATCCAGGCTTTCGAACGATCGTGCACTTTCCCGGAAAGGGATGGTGCACGCCTCTGATGGTTCGGGCATGCAAGCACTCCAGATCTTTGCCGGGCCGCGGGCACGCCGGCACATCGCCGAGCGCGGCCTGTCGCCGCGCGATATCCGCGTCGTCGCCGGCGCGGCAGGCGGGCCCAAGGGGCTGATCCTCGGCCCGCTGGACCGTCACGTCTTCGGGCACTGGCTGCCCGGCAGCACCCACACGGTCCACCTGATCGGCGCCTCGATCGGCGCATGGCGCATGGCCACCGCGGCCACCCGCGACCCGCACCGCTTGTTCGAGCGGCTGGCGCACGACTACATCCACCAGGAATACAAGGTCGAGCCGGGCCGCTCCCTGCCCACGGCGGACGAGGTCAGCCGCACCTTCTCGCGCGCCCTCGACGCGTTCTTCGACGGGGAGGTCGAGGGCGTGCTCTCGCACCCGCGCTACCGCGTGCACATCGTCACTTCGCGCGGCCGCCACGTGCTGCGCCGGGAAGGGCGCTGGCGCACGCCGCTGGGCTACCTCGGCGCGGTGGTGTGCAACGCCGCGAGCCGCAAGGCCCTGGGCGCCTGGCTGGAGCGCGTGGTGTTTTCCAGCCATGGCGAGCGCCTGCCGCTGCACCTGGGCGACCTGCGGCACCGCGTGGTGCCGCTGGACGCGCGCAACTTCAAGCCCGCGTTGCTGGCCTCGTGCTCGATCCCCTTCGTCCTGAAGGCCGTGCACGACATCCCCGGCGCGCCGCCGGGCGCCTACTGGGATGGCGGCATCACCGACTACCACCTGCACTGGAACTACGCCTCGCTGCTCGATGCCGCCCAGGCGCAGGCGGACGGCTGCGGCGGGCTGGTGCTGTACCCGCATTTCCAGCGCGCGCTGGTGCCCGGCTGGCTGGACAAGGCCTGGAAGGCGCGGCACCGCCCGACCCCCTGGCTGGACAACGTCATCGTGCTGGCGCCGCGGCCGGAGTGGGTGGCCCGCCTGCCCAACGGCAAGCTGCCCGACCGCACCGACTTCAAGCGCTACGGCACCGACACCGCCGCCCGGGTGCGCGCCTGGTCGCAGGCCGTCGCCGAGAGCGAGCGCCTGGCCGACGAGTGGGCGCAGTGGCTGGCGCGCGGTGCGCCCGTCGACGACGTGCAGCCGCTGTGAGCCCGGGTTGAATACACTGCCGCAACCCGCTGCCGTGAAGCGGGGGAGTGACAGTGCATGGGTTTGACTGCCAGCTTGATCGTCATCGCGCTGCTGATCGGCGCGAGCGCCTTCTTCTCCATCGCCGAGATTTCCATGGCCGCGTCCCGGCGCATGCGCCTGCAGCAGATGGCAGACGAGGGCGAGACGCGCGCCCTGCGCGTGATGGAAGTCCAGGAACAGCCCGGCAACTACTTCACCGTGGTGCAGATCGGCCTGAACGCCGTGGCCATCCTGGGCGGCATCGTGGGGGAGGGCGCGCTGAGCCCGTACTTCGTGCAGGGGCTGCAGCTGGCGGGGATCGCCGAGCCGGCCGCCCAGTCGATCGGTTTCGTGCTCGCCTTCCTGCTGGTGACCTCGCTGTTCATCCTGTTCGCGGACCTGTTCCCCAAGCGGCTGGGCATGATCCAGCCCGAGCAGGTGGCGATCCGCGTGGTGCGGCCGATGCAGTGGTGGGGCCTGCTGCTGCGGCCGGTGGTGTGGGTGTTCAACGGGCTGGCCAACGTGCTGTTCAAGCTGTTCGGGCTGCCCAGCCAGCGCGACGACCGCATCACCCATGACGACATCCTCGCGCTGGTCGAGGCCGGGGCGCAGGCCGGGCTGCTGCTGGAGCAGGAGCAGCAGGTGATCGCCAACGTGTTCGAGCTGGACGTGCGCACCGTCGAGAGCGCGATGACGCCGCGCGACCGCATCGTCTACTTCCTGCTCGGCGACGACGAGGAACAGATCCGCACGCGCATCGCGGCCGAACCGCATTCGACCTACCTGGTGTGCGACGGCCACATCGACGAGGTGGTGGGCTACGTCGATGCGGCTGACCTGTTCCAGCGCGTGCTGCAACACCAGCCGCTGACGCTGCAGCGCACCGAAGGGCTGATCAAGAAGGTGCTGATCGTGCCGGACCGCATCACGCTGTCGGAGATGCTGGCGCAGTTCCGCCAGGCGCACGAGGACTTCGCGGTCATCGTCAACGAGTACAGCCTGGTGGTGGGCGTCATCACGCTCAACGACGTGATGAGCACCGTGATGGGCAGCCTGGTCGGCCCGGACGACGAGGAGCAGATCGTGCGCCGCGACGACGGCTCCTGGCTGATCGACGGGGTCACGCCCATCGTCGACGTGATGCGCGCGATCGGTGTCGAGTCGCTGCCTCACGAAGGCCAGTACGACACCCTGGCCGGCTTCCTGATGGTGATGCTGCGCCGCATCCCGCGGCGCACCGACAGCGTGGTCTGGGGCGGGTTCAAGTTCGAGGTGATGGACGTGGACAGCTTCCGCATCGACCAGGTGATGGTCACGCGCCTGCCCACGGCCGAAGCCACCCCCACCGGCGCCTAGGCCGGGCGGATCACATCGAGGCTTCGAGCATCTCGCGGTAGTCCTCGGCGCTGGCCAGCCGCGGGTTGGTCGCGTGGCAGTGGTCGGCCAGGGCGCCGGCGATCACCTTGTCGAACCAGGCACGCTCCACGCCCATCTCGGCCAGCCCGCGCGGCAGGCCCAGGCGCGCATTCATGTCGCGGATCGCCTCCGGGATGTCGCTGGCCGAGGCCAGCCCCATCGCGTGGGCCATGCGCTCCAGGCGCCGCTCGCGCCGCACCGGTTCGGCCTCGGCGTTGAAGCGCACCACCGCGGGCAGGAACATCGCGTTGAGCGTGCCGTGGTGCAGCTTCGGGTTCACGCCGCCCAGGCTGTGGCTGAGGCTGTGCACGCAGCCCAGGCCCTTCTGGAACGCCATCGCGCCCTGCATCGACGCGCTCATCATCTGCCGGCGCGCCTCGCGGTCGCTGCCGTCGCGGGTGGCACGCTCGATGTGCGCCCAGCCGCGCTTCAGCCCGTCGAGCGCGATGCCGTCGGCCGGCGGGTTGAAGGCCGCGGACATGAAGGTCTCCATGCAGTGCGCGATCGCGTCCATGCCGGTGGCCGCGGTCAGCAGCGGCGGCAGGCCCAGCGTCAGGTCCGGGTCGCAGATCGCCGCGCGCGGCACCAGGTGCCAGGAATGGAAGCCGAGCTTGCGGCCGTCGTCGACGATGATGATCGCGCCGCGTGCCACCTCGCTGCCGGTGCCCGAAGTGGTAGGCACGGCGATCAGCGGCAGCACGGCAGCGGTGATCTTCGGGCTGCCGCCTTCGATGGTCGCGTAGGTCTTGAGCGGGCCGGGGTGGGTGGCAGCGATCGCGACCCCCTTGGCCAGGTCGATGCTGGAGCCGCCGCCCACCGCGATCAGCCCGTCGCAGCGCTCGCGCTGCAGCACCTCGACGGCCGCGCGGACCGCGGCCTCGGTGGGGTTGGAGGGCGTCTGGTCGAACACCGCGCAGGGCAGCGTCCCGAGCGCATCGAGCGCGCGCTGCAGCACGCCCGCGGCGCGCACGCCGGCATCGGTGACCACCAGCGCGCGGGTGATGCCGATGCGCTCGCATTCCTGCGGCAGCAGCGACACCGCGCCGAAGTCGAACTGGATCTGGGTGACGTAGTTGATGAATGGCATGGCAGGCAGACGCGGTGAAGGGAAGGGGTGAACTGCTCATGCGGCCGGCACGGGAAGGCCAGTATGCTTGCCGACCTGGGGCAGCCCTTCAAGGAGACACCATGAACCGAACAACGATGCTTCGCACCCTGTCAGCATTCGCCTTTGCGGGCGCGGCCGCTGTCGCGCAGGCGACATGCCTGTCCGACCTCGACGCGGCGCTGATGGCCGCGCGCTATGCGAACCTCGAGCCCGCAGACAACCCCGGCCCGATGAGCCTGGCCGACGCCGAGTGCACGCGCGACAAGCTGGTGGGCTTCATCGGGCAGCGCCTGGGTCCGCGCGCGGGCTACAAGGCGGGCCTGACCAACCCGGCGGTGCAGAAGCGCTTCGGGCACGACCGGCCGGTGCGCGGCGTGCTGTTCGCCGACATGCTGCTGCCCAGCGGCGCCGAGCTGCCGGCGCGGTTCGGCGCGCGGCCGCTATTCGAGGCCGACCTGATGGTGCGCGTCAAGGACGCCGGCATCCACGGCGCGAAGACCCCGGCGCAGGTGCTGCGCCACATCGACGCGATCATCCCGATGATCGAGCTGCCCGACCTGCTGGTGCGCGATCCGTCCAGGCTGGACGGTGCGGGCGTCACCGCGATCAACGTCGGCGCGCGCTGGGCCGTGCTCGGCGCGGAGATCAAGCCGGTGCCGGGCATGGAGACGCAGCTGGAGCGCATGGTGGTGCGCGTGCTGGACGGCAACGGCCAGGAGCTGGACCGCGGGCAGGGCACCGACCTGCTCGGCAACCCGCTGCAGGCGGTGATCTGGCTGGCCGAGGACCTGGCGCGCAGCGGCGTGCGCCTCAAGAAGGGCGACCTGCTGAGCCTGGGTTCGTTCTCGAAGCTGCTGCCGCCCAAGCCGGGCCTGCAGGTGCGGGTGGTGTACGAAGGGCTGGGCGGCCCCGGTGCCGCCCCCGAGGTCCGGGTGGGTTTCCGCGAATGAGCGAAGCGCTGCTGACGCCCCAGATGCGCGGCGTGATCGAACGCATCCGCCGCGCCAACCGTCCACCGTTCCACACGCTCACGCCCGCCGGGGCGCGCCAGGCGTACGAGGCAGCGGCCGAGATCCTGGACCTGCCGCGCGCGCCGCTGGCGCGCGTGGAGGACATCCTCCTGCCCGCCGACGACGGCACGCCGCTGCGCGCCCGGCTCTACGCCCCGTCGCACGAGCGGCTGCCGGTGCTGCTGTACCTGCACGGCGGCGGCTTCACGATCGGCAGCGTCGAGACGCACGACAGCCTGTGCCGGCAGTTCGCGCTGCGCAGCGGGGCGGCCGTGGTGTCGCTGGAATACCGGCTCGCGCCGGAGCACCACTTCCCGGTCGCGGTCGAGGACGCCTGGGCGGGGTTGCGCCGCCTGCGCGAACAGGCATCGGCCCTGGGTCTGGACGGCACGCGGCTGGCGGTCGGCGGCGACAGCGCGGGCGGCACGCTGTCGGCCGTCTGCGCGATCCTGGCGCGCGACGCGGGCTTCCCGCTGGCGCTGCAGATGCTGATCACGCCAGGCACGACGGCGCACCAGGACACGCCCTCGCACGAGCGCTTCGCGCACGGTTTCATCCTCGAGAAGCCGGCCATCGACTGGTTCTTCGCCCAGTACATCGACGCCGCGCAGCGCAAGGACTGGCGCTTCGCTCCGCTGGAGGCCGAGGACCTGGAGGGCGTCGCGCCGGCCTGGGTGTGCCTGGCCGAATGCGACCCGCTGGTCGACGAGGGGCTGGCCTATGCCGACCGGCTGCGGCTGGCCGGCGTGCCCGTGACGCTGGACCTGTACAAGGGCGTCACGCACGACTTCATCAAGCTGGGCCGGGCCGTGCCCGAGGCCCTGCAGGCCCAGGCTGCCGGCGCGCAGCTGCTCAAGGAGGTGCTGTTTCCATGAAGCGCAGTGATTTCCGCCTGTTCCACCGCCTGCGCGTGCGCTGGGCCGAGGTCGACGCCCAGAAGATCGTCTTCAACGGGCACTACCTGATGTACGTCGACACGGCGATCGCCGACTACTGGCGCGCCATCGGCATGCCGTACCCGGACGCGCTGGAGCACCACGGCGGCGACCTGTACGTCAAGAAGGCCAGCCTCGAGTACCACGCCTCGGCACGCTACGACGACGTGCTGGACGTGGGGCTGCGCTGCTCGCGCATCGGCAACTCGTCGATGGTGTTCGAAGCGGGGATCTTCCGCCAGGACGAGCTGCTGATCACCGGCGAGCTGGTGTATGTCTACGCCGACCCGAACACGCAGACCTCGATGCGCGTGCCGCAGGAGCTGCGCGACACGATCTCGGACTTCGAGGCCGGCAAGCCGATGTTCCAGGTGCGCGTGGGCGGCTGGGACGAGCTGGGCGCCGACGCGCAGCTGGTGCGCACCGAGGTGTTCGTGCAGGAGCAGGGCATCCCGGCCGAGATGGAGTGGGACGACGCCGACCGCGGCTGCCTGCACGCGGTGGCCTACAACCGCTTCGGCATGGCGCTGGCCACCGGCCGCATGCTCGAGCACGTGCCGGGCGTGGCCAAGATCGGCCGCATGGCGGTGCGACGCACGATGCGTGGCAGCGGCGTCGGCCGCGCGGTGCTGGATGCGCTGATGCAGGCCGCGCGCGAGCGCGGCTACCGCGAGGCGCTGCTGCATGCGCAGACCTCGGCCGCCGGCTTCTATGCGCGCGCCGGGTTCACCGCGCGCGGGCCGGAGTTCGAGGAGGCCGGCATCCCGCACGTCGAGATGGTGAAGGTGCTGTAAAGGGGGGAAGGGGCGCCCCCCCCCGCCCGTCAGCCGGCAGGCCGGGGCGCCTCTGCCCAGGGTGCGGGGGCAGCCAGCCGCTCGTCGCGCACCGGCGGCCAGTCCTGCAGCATGTGGCGGCGCTCCAGCGCGTCGCCCGGGCCGGCCTCCGGGCCGGGGAAGCTGCGCTCGATCACGTGGGTGACGCACTGCGCGCCGCGCCGCTCGGTGACGATGACGGTGGAGCAGCGCGTGCCGTAGCGCCCGTCCGGGGTGCGGATGAACGCGGGCGCGAGCCAGCGCTCCCACTCGAGCGGCACGCCGGTGCGCGGCAGATGTTCGTCCGGCACCGGGGTGGCGTCGCCCAGCGCCGCGAACAGCCGCAGCGCCAGCGCCTCGGCCGAGGCGGCGGCGTCGAGCGCCTCGCGCAGGTGCCGCTTCAGGCGCTCGACCTTGGGCCAGGGCGTGTCGAGCTGCGCGTTGGACAGCCCGTGGATGCCGCGCCGCAACGGGTGCGGCCGCGCGGCCCGGTTCGAGGCCCAGGCGCAGGTGCCGCGGGCCAGGTCCGCGGCGATCACGTTGAAGCCGTTGTAGCCGGCCTGCGCCACCTGCCTCCAGAAGTGCTCCACCGACAGGTCGCCGCGCAGCCAGTGCGGCACGATGGCCCCGCGCGAGGGGGCGTCGCGGACGATGTCCGCCGGGTTGCGCACGTTGGTCAGCAGCGCCACGCGGCCGGCCTGCGTCAGCCCGAGCCAGGTGCCGCCGGCGTGCAGGTCGCGCCCGCCCAGGATGGCCGGGCCGCCGCCTGCCGGCGTCCACCAGTCCAGCGCGCTGGCGGCGCGGTCGAAGTATTCGTCGCGGTTGGCTGCCACGACGAACGGGAAGCGCGCGCTGGCGCCGATCGCGACGGCCGCTAGACACATGGCACGAACACCTCCACGTGGCGCGCTCCCTGCAGCCAGGGCGACAGCGTCCGAGCCGCCTCCTCGATCTCGGCTTCCAGCGCCTCGCTCACGCCCTGCGGGTGCGCGTAGATCTCCATCCAGGTCTGCACGCCGTCCTTCTCCTGCGGGCGGCGCCACAGCGCCGCCTCCAGCTCGGGATGGCGCCGGCGCAAGGCGGCGTGCATCGCCTCGACCGCGGGCCGCGCGGCCCCGGCGTCCGCCGAGGCGATGCGGTAGTAGATGAACAGCGCGCGCATGTGGGGGCTCCTCGGGTGGGGTCAGGGCGGCGTGCTGCGGCCTTTCTTCGACCGGGCTTTCGCCGGCCGCGTCAGGGTTCGCTCGGCAGCGCGTAGGGCAGCACGCGCAGCGTCAGGGCAGGCCCCTGGGGCGAGCCCAGGTGCAGCGTGCCGCTTTCGGTCGCGGCGATCTTCAGTTCGGCAAACACGCTCCAGCCCCCCTCGGGTGCGGCGGCGGCGTCGACCACCATGCCGCAGGGCTGGCCGGGGTCGCCGCTGTGGAACACCTCCTGCCCGGCCACGGCTTCGGCCGGGCAGGCGAGCAGGTAGCCGCGCCGCTTGAGCGTGCCGCGGTACTGGCTGCGTGCGACCACCTCCTGGCCGGGGTAGCAGCCCTTCTTGAAGTTCACGCCGCCGACGGCCTCCAGGTTGACCATCTGCGGCACGAACTGGTCCACGGTCGCGGCGCAGATGCGCGCCACCGCGCTTTCGACCTCCAGCCAGCGCCAGATCGCGGCGTCCAGCGCAGGCAGGTCCGGCGTGCGGTCCGCCGGCGCGGCCCACAGGTAGCGCGCGCTGCCGTGTGCGTCGGGCAGCCGCACCGCGGTGCCGCCGTGGGCTGCGGCCTTGCCCCAGGCGCGGGTGGGGGCCGCATCGGCCAGCCAGCCGGTGGCGGCATCGCCCGCCAGCCCCCACAGGCGCACCTCGGCGCTGGCGTCGCTGAGCTTGGCCTTGGCGCGCAGCACGAACATCGACAGCCGCTTGAGCGTCGGCGCCAGCAGGTCCGCGCTGCAGGCCAGCAGCACGCGCTCGGACGATTCCTTCCAGCCGACGAAGCTCGCCAGCAGGCGTCCCTTGGGCGAGCAGTAGCCGGCCAGCCGGGCTTCGTCCGCCCCCAGCAGCGAGAAATCCTGGGTCAGCTGGCCGTGCAGGAAACTGGCGGCATCGGCACCGTCGACGGCGATCACGCCCCAGTGCGTGAGCTGTACCGCACCCTGGGGCACCATGGTGGAGGTCTTGAAACTATCGGTCGTCATGGCTCCATTATCATCAGCGGCCCATCCACCGGTTCGGCCGGGGGTTCCGTTCACCTGGGATTCGAGATACCGATGAAATTCTTGCGGCGTCTGCTTGGCACCCTGGTGCTGCTGGCCTTGTGCGCCGCGGCAGCAGTCGCCTGGTGGTTGCACCAGCCGCTGCGCCTGGCCGCGCCCTCGGTGGAGTTCTCGGTCGAGCCCGGCATGACGCCGCGCCAGATCGCCAACGGCTGGGTCGCCGCGGGCGTGCAGACCTCGCCCTTCGTGCTGTACGAGTGGTTCCGCTGGTCGGGGCAGGCGCGGCGCATCCGCGCCGGCAGCTACGAGATCGGCGCAGGCACCTCGCCGCGCGAGCTGCTGCGCAAGATGGTGCTGGGCGACGAGACCCTGTCCACCGTGCGCTTCATCGAAGGCTGGACCTTTCGCCAGGTGCGCGCCGAGCTGGCCAAGGCGCCCGGGCTGCGGCCGGACAGCCAGACGATGAGCGATGCCGAGATCATGGCGGCGATCGGCGCGCCCGGCGTACACCCGGAGGGTCGCTTCTTCCCCGACACCTACGCCTACAGCCGCGGCAGCCCGGACCTGGCCGTGCTCAAGCGCGCGTACCGCGCGATGGAAAAACGCCTGGCCGAGGCCTGGGCCCAGCGCGCGCCGCACGCGATGGTCAGGACGCCGGACGAGGCGCTGATCCTGGCCTCCATCGTCGAGAAGGAAACCGGGCTGGCGACCGACCGCGGCATGGTCGCCGGCGTGTTCAACAACCGCCTGCGCATCGGCATGGCGCTGCAGACCGACCCCACCGTGATCTACGGCATCGGCGAGAGCTTCGACGGCAACCTGCGCAAGCACCACCTGCTGACTGACACGCCGTACAACACCTACACCCGCCCCGGACTGCCGCCCACGCCGATCGCGATGCCGGGCAAGGCCTCGCTGCTGGCCGCGGTGCAACCGGACGTCACCAAGGCGCTGTACTTCGTCGCGCGCGGCGACGGCACCAGCGTGTTCAGCGAGACGCTGGCCGAGCACAACCGGGCAGTGGACCGATACCAGCGGCGGCGCGGCAGCGCCGCGAGCCGATGAGCGGAATCTTCATCACCTTCGAAGGCATCGACGGTGCCGGCAAGTCGACCCACGTCCAGGCCGTGGCCGAGCGCCTGCGTGCGGCCGGCCGCGAGGTGGTGCTGACGCGCGAGCCGGGCGGCACCGCGCTGGCCGAGAAGCTGCGCGAGCTGGTGCTGCACGCGCCGATGGATGCGCTGACCGAGGCGCTGCTGATCTTCGCCGCGCGGCGCGACCACCTGCAGCAGGTGATCGAGCCGGCGCTGCAGGCGGGCAAGGCCGTGCTGTGCGACCGTTTCACCGACGCGACCTTCGCCTACCAGGGCGCGGGCCGCGGCTTCGACCTCGCGGTGCTGGCCGAGCTGGAGCGCTGGGTGCAGCAGGGCCGGCAGCCGGACCTGACGCTGTGGTTCGACCTCTCGCCCGAGGTCGCGGCGCAGCGCCTGGCCGGCGCGCGCGTGCCGGACCGTTTCGAGTCCCAGCCGGCCGAGTTCTTCCGCCGCGTCAACGAGGGCTACCGGGCCCGCGCCGAGGCCGACCCGGCACGCTTCGTGCGGCTGGACGCCTCGGGCACGCGCGAGGCCGTCGGGCAGGCCATCGCCGCGGCGCTGCAGGCGCGCGGGCTGTGAATCGATGAGCGTGACGTTGCCGTACCCCTGGCTGGAGGCGCCGCTGCGCGAGCTGCTGGCGCACCAGCGCGGCCATGCGGTGCTGCTGGCCGGCCCGCAGGGCGTGGGCCAGTTCGAGTTGGCCCTGGCGCTGGCGCAGGCCTGGCTGTGCGAAGGCGCAGAGGGCCACGCGGCGCGGCCCTGCGGCACCTGCGCCAGCTGCGCGCTGGTGGCGTCGCACACGCATCCGGACCTGATGGTGCTGCTGCCCGAGGCCTTGCAGGAAGAACTGGGCTGGGCGCCGCTCGAGGCCGAGCCCAAGGCCAGCCAGGCCAAGCCCAGCCGGGAGATCAAGGTCGAGGCGCTGCGGCGCGTCGTGGAGTTCGCGCAGCAGACCAGCTCGCGTGGCGTGGCCAAGGTGGTGCTCATCCATCCGGCCGAGCGCATGAACGCCGTCGCCGCGAACACGCTGCTCAAGACGCTCGAGGAACCGCCCGGCATGGCGCGCTTCATCCTCAGCACCGAGGCCATCGACGCGCTGCTGCCGACCATCCGCAGCCGCTGCCAGCACCTGCGCCTGTCGCCGCCGCCCGAGGCGGTCGCGCTGGCCTGGCTGGCGCAGCAGGGCATGCCGCGTCCCGAGGTGCTGCTCGCGGCCGCTGGCGGGCAGCCCGTGAGCGCGCTGCAGCTGCAGCAGCAGGGGCTGGATGCGCAGGCCTGGCTGCAGCTGCCGGAGCGGCTCGCGAAGGGCGATGCCGAGGCGCTGGCCGGTTGGCCGGTGCCGCGCGCGGTCGAAGCCTTGCAGAAGGTCTGCCATGACGCGCTGTGCGTCGTCACCGGTGCGCGACCGCGCTACTTCGCGCCGGAATGCTTCCGGCATGCGCGCCCGTCGCTGGCGGGCCTGCTGGCCTGGTCGCGCGAGCTCTCGCGTGTCGCACGTCACGAAGAGCATCCCTGGAACGCCGGGCTGATGCTCGAGTCGCTTGTGAGCGACGCGCAGCGCGCCTTACACTCGGATGCAATATGAACGAGCCCCTGTCGCGTCCGCATGCACCGACGGCGTCGCCGTCGCGCCCCAGCGTCATCCAGTTGGTCTTCCGCGAGAAAGGCGCGCTGTACGCCGCGTACATCTCGGTGTTTGCCGACGGCGGCCTGTTCGTCCCGACCACCCGTGAATACCGCCTGGGCGAGGACATCTACCTGCTGCTGTCGCTGCCGGACGATCCGCAGCGCTACCCGGTGGCGGGCAAGGTGGCCTGGATCACGCCGGCCAACGCGTCCAACGGGCGCACGCAGGGGGTGGGGGTGCGCTTTCCGAGCGACGAGAAGTCGCGCCTGCTGAAGGCCAAGATCGAGGAGCTGCTGGGCACCTCGATCCAGTCGGCCAAGGCCACGCAGACCATCTGAGAACCACGGGGGCGCCTGCGCGCAGCACGCGCGGCGTGTAGGCTAGCGTTTTTTTCCAGGACCCCGTCACGTCCGCCCGCCGGCACCGTGGCGGCTGCCGCATGTTCGTCGATTCCCACTGCCATCTCACCTTTCCCGAGCTGAACCAGAACCTGCAAGCCATCCGCGAGGCGATGGCCGAGGCGCAGGTCGACCGCGCGCTGTGCATCTGCACCACGCTGGAGGAGTTCCCCGCGGTGCTGGGCCTCGCGCAGCAGTACGACAACTTCTGGGCCACGGTCGGCGTGCACCCGGACAACGAGGGCGTCTTGGAGCCGAGCGTCGAGCGCCTGGTCGAGCTGGGCCGTGCCGAACGGGTCGTCGCGGTCGGCGAGACCGGGCTGGACTACTACCGGCTCGACGGCCGCAGCGTCGCCGACATGGAATGGCAGCGCGAGCGCTTCCGCAACCACATCCGCGCCGCGAAGCAGCTCGGCAAGCCGCTGGTGATCCACACCCGCAGCGCCGCCGAGGACACGCTGGCCATCCTGCGCGAGGAGGGGGCCGAAGCCGCGGGCGGCGTGCTGCACTGCTTCACCGAGTCTCGGCAGGTCGCCGATGCCGCGCTGGAGCTGGGCTTCTACATCTCGTTCTCGGGCATCCTGACCTTCCGCAACGCCGAAGACCTGCGCCAGGTCGCGCGCCACGTGCCGCTGGAGCGCTGCCTGATCGAGACCGACAGCCCGTACCTGGCGCCCGTGCCGTACCGCGGCAAGACCAACAACCCCTCGTACGTGCCCTGGGTGGCGCGCCAGCTGGCCGAGCTCAAGGGCCTGCCGGTCGAGGCCGTGGGCGAGGCGACCAGCCGCAATTTCGAGCGCTTGTTCAAGGTGGCGCCACCCTCGAAGCGACTTGAAGAGCCCGCTTCAACCCGTTGATTTTCAACAGACAAACCCCGGCTGGCCGATGCTGAGAAATCACTTGAAGAACGTTCTCCATCTTCTTGTCCTGCTGTGGGTTTTGCCGGTGCATGCCGGCGCCTACGAGGATTTCTTCAGCGCCGTGCGGCGCGACGACGGCGGCGCCGTGCTGGCGCTGTTGCAGCGGGGGTTCGACCCGAACACGGTCGACCCGGAAGGACGCCCGGGCCTGGTGATCGCGCTGCAGGAGCAGTCGTTCAAGGCCGCCGAGGCACTGATGCGCCATCCGCAGCTGGACGTGAACCGCCTCAACCAGGTGGCCGAATCCGCGCTGATGATGGCGGCGCTGCGCGGCGAGCTGGAGTGGTGCCAGCGCCTGGTCGAGCGTGGCGCGCATGTCAACAAGACCGGCTGGACGCCGCTGCACTATGCGGCCACCAGCGGGCACGTCGGGATCATCCAGCTGCTGCTCGACCGCCACGCGTTCACCGACGCGCGTTCGCCCAACGGCACGACGCCGCTGATGATGGCCGCGCGCTACGGCAGCGAGGAGGCCACGCGCCTGCTGATGCAGGCCGGCGCCGATCCGACCTTGCGCAACGAGCGCGAGCTGAGTGCGGCAGACTTCGCGCGCAGCGTCGGCCGGGACGCGCTGGCGCAGGCGCTGGAGCGCTATGCCAGCGACTACGCGGCGCGCTACGGCACGGGAAAACGCTAGTCAGAGGAAATCTGACACGCAGATTGGCACGATCCCGACTGGTTACAGCCTGATACCGGGCTCTACATTCCGCCCATGGACGTTCGAAGGGAAGGAGAGACAGATGCAGACTCCCGAACTCGCTCCGACGGAAACGCCGGCGTGCACCGGCAACCCGTTTGCGCTGATGATGGATCCGCAGGCGGTGCTCAGTGCCGTGGAACAGTCGCCCCGGCTGGCCGGATTGCAGCGGCGCGTCTACCGTCCGCTGGACCGGCCCGCCGCCGAGCGTGACGAGTGGCCGCAGGGGCGCAGCTACGGCATGGAGTTCCGCGCGCCGCGCTGAAGCCGCCTCGCTTCAGCCCGCCGCCCCGGCGGGCACCAGCACCGCCACCGGCAGCTCGGCCAGCAGCGCCGACAACCGCAGGCCGTCCTCGCCGGGCACGCCTGCATGCCGGTGGCCTGTCAGCACGTCGATCCACCCCGCAGGGCCTACAGGCACCGGCAGGCGTGCCTCGCCCCAGCCCCCCCCCGCCGAACAGGCCGGCAGGCCGTCCCGCGCAGAGGCGGTGCAGCAGGCGTGCAGCGACCGTGACGCAATGCAGGCTGGCGTCGCTGCGCACGTGGGCGACGACGTGTTCCGCACAGGGGCCGTCCACCGAGACCGGCTGGTAGCCGCCGTCGCGAAACAGCGCGGCCTGCGCGCGTCGCAGCTGCAGCAGGCGCCAGGTCACCAGCAGCTTGAGGTGTCCCGTGGCCAGTCCGGCACGCCAGCCGGCCAGCGTCTCGCGCGGCAACGCGCCGCCCGCACAGGCCGCCTGCACCTCCTGCAGGCGACCTCGCAGCGCCGCGTAGTCCACCGGGCGCCGGTTGTCCGGGTCCACCAGGCTGAAGTTCCAGGTCTCGCAGCCCTGGTAGAGGTCCGGCACCCCGGGCGAGGTGAGCTTGAGCGCGACCAGCGCCAGGCTGTTGTAGCAACCGAGCTGCGCCGGCACCTCGACGAAGCGCAGGAAGTCGTTGAGGAAGGGGTTGGGTTCCAGCTGCCCGAGCAGGGTGTCGATGAAGCGTGCCAGCCCCGCCTCGTAGTCCGCATCCGGGTGCTCCCAGCTGGTGTGCGCCTTGGCCTCGCGCGCGGCCTTGAGCATGTAGGCCTGCAGCCGCGCGCGGAAGGCGTCGAGGGCAGGGGCGTCGGGCGGCTCCAGCGGCCAGGCGCCGACCAGGGTCTGGTACAGCAGGTATTCGTCGTTCAGGGCGGGCAGGCGGCCGCCGTCCAGGTTCCCGAGCTGCTTGTGGGCGAGCGTGTGCCAACGCTGCACCGCCTCGCCCCAGGCCTGCGGCATTTCCGACAGCACCGCAATGCGCGTGCGCACGTCTTCCGAGCGCTTGCTGTCGTGCGTCGAGCTGCCCAGCAGGGTGTGGGGCAGGAAGCGGGCACGGGCCTGGTTGGCGGCGTGGAAGGCGGCCACGCTGGTGCCGAAGCGCTGCGGCTCGCCGCCCACGTCGTTCAGGCAGACCAGCCGGTGGTAGCGATAGAACGCCGTGTCCTCCATGGCCTTGGCCATCACCGGCGCGGTGAACTGCTGGAAGCGCTGCACGAAGCGCAGCAGTTCCTCGCGCCGTGCGCCGGGCGGCTCCCCGGGCAGCGAGAGCATCAGCGCGCGCAGGTAGTCCAGCGCCAGCGGATCGCAGCCTTGCGTCTGGCGTTTCGCGGCGGCCACGGCCCAGTCCAGATGCTGGCGGTCGAGGTCATGGACCGCGTCCTCGGTCAGGTAGGTGCGGTAGACCGGAAAGCCCGCTGCCAGCTCCGCCAGCGCCGCCTTCAGCCCGTTGCGGGTGAAGTCCCGCGTGCGCCGGTCGCCCTGGGCGAGGCGGTAGGCGGCTTCGGTGAGCATCTGCAGGTCGGCGGCCAGCGGGCCGCTCATGACGGCATGCTTGGCGGCGTGCAGGATGTCCTCGTAAGGCGCGTGTTCGCCGGTGAAGCCCGCGTACAGCGCGCTCATCGCGGCTTCCTGCTGCCCGTCGACGAACAGGCCCACCGCCTGGTTGGCGAAGCGGTAACCGGTGTCGCCGTGCACCGGCCAGCTCTGCGGCCAGTGCTCGTGCTCGGCCAGGATCTTCTCGATCACCAGGTACAGCGCGCGCTGGTGCATCGCGGCATGGCGCGCCTGCAGGCGGGCGAAATAGCGCAGCGGGTCGCTCAGGCCGTCCGGGTGGTCGATGCGCAGCCCGGCCAGCTTGCCTTCGTACAGCCAGCGCAGCAGCGTGCGGTGCGTGGCGTCGAACACCGCGTCGCTTTCCATGCGCACCGCAGCCAGCGTGTTGACGTCGAAGAAGCGCCGGTAGTTGACCTCGTCGCCGGCCACCCGCCAGTAGGCCAGCCGGTAGGCCTGGCGCTGGATCAGCGCATCGAGCGCGTCGAAGCTGCGCGCCGCACCGGGCCGGCCGTTGAGCGCGCGCAGGCAGGCGTCCACCCAGCGGCACACCCAGGGATGCCGTGCGGCCAGGGCGGCCAGCCGCGCCTTCAGCAGGGCCTGGTCGCGCTGGCGGCGCTGCCGCGAGGCCGGGTCGCCGTCATCGCGCGACGGCAGGGCGTCGAAGGCATCGGCCAGGGACTGCAGCTCCAGCGTCACCGTCGTCTGCCCAGGGTCCTGCGCGGCCGGCAGCGGGGCCGCGTGCAGCACGCGCCCGTAGTCGCGCGGGTCGAGCGGGAAGCGATGGTCGTGGTACTGCAACCCGAACGCGCCGCGGGCGGCGTCGAACGCGAGCCGGATCTGGCCGTCCTCCAGCACCTCGCCGTAAGGGGCTCCCAGCACCGGCAGCAGCACCTGCGGCGGGCGGCCGGGCGAACGGGGCGTCCAGTCGATGTCGAAGGTCTGCGCATGCAGGGAAGCCGGGCCGTGTTCCAGCACGTCCAGCCACCAGGCGTTGTCGGCTTCGAGCACGCCCATGTGGTTGGGTACCACGTCGGCGACCTGGTGCATGTCCAGCTCCGCGAGCGTGGCGCACAGGCGCTCGAAGGCGGCGGCGTCGCCGATCTCCGGGTTCAGCGCGTTGTGGTCGACGATATCGTAGCCATGCGTGCTGCCGGCGCGGGCCTTGAGGAACGGCGAGCTGTAGAGGTGGCTGACGCCGAGCGCGTGCAGGTAGGGCAGCACGGCCGTGGCGTCGTCGAAGGTGAAGCCGGCATGCAGCTGCACGCGGTAGGTGGCCCGCGGCACCCGGGCGGTGTCGAGCGTGGGCAAGGCCGCCGGCACCGGCTCGGCGGCCGGCCGGGCCCGGCTGCGTTGCAGCGCCTCGGCGACCTCGCGCAGCCGCGGGTCGGCGCGCAGGTCTTCCAGGTCGACCGCGAGCTTGCGCCGCCAGTTGGGCCATTGCTGCTCGTTGGTGCCGGGCAGGTTGGGCTGCTCGACCTGGAGCAGCACGTCTTCCAGCTGCACGCCCACCAGCTGCGCCGCGGTGCGGCCGAGGAACTCGTGCACCCGCGCGCTGAAGCCGGCGTCGATGTCCGCGGGCAGGGGCGCGGCCGCCGGTTCGGCCGGCTGCAGGCCTTCGGCCTGCAAGGCGAGTTGCAGGCGCGCGCGGTCCGCGGCGCGCTCGACCACGTGCCGGCGGCAGGTGGTCTCCTCGGGATACAGGCCCAGCCGGCGCCGGTCGGCGATGTCGCGCCCCAGCCACCAGCCGCGCAGCGTCGGCAGGTCGTGGGTGCCGATCACCGCCAGGGCCCGCGCGGGCCATTGGCGCGGTGGACGCACCAGGCCGGCGTCGTCGCGCTCGAAGTACAGCGGCCGGTACGACAGCAGCCTGCGTCGGGCCATGGCGTCGCGCACGTCCGGGGCGACGTTGCCCAGGTCCTCGCCGATGACGAGGCAGTGCTGGCGCTGGCTTTCGAGCGCGACGATGCCCATCAGCTCGTGCATCGGATAGTGCACGTAGGTGCCGTGCCGCCCGCCGTGCGCCGGGTGGATCCAGAACAGCCTCATCAGCGCCATCACGTGGTCCAGCCGCAGGGCGCCGGCAGCGCGCATGTTCGCGCGCAGCGTCGTGATGAAGGGGGCATGGCCCCGGGCGCGCAACGCCTCGGGCCGCACCGGCGGCAGGCCCCAGTCCTGGCCGCCGGGGTAGGCGTCTTCCGGCGGTGCACCGACGTGCACGCCCAGGGCATACACCCACGGCGCCGACCAGGTCTCCGAGCCGCCGGCGCTGGCGCCGACCGCGAGGTCTCGGTACAGGCCGATCGGCATGTCCAGCGCGAGCGCGCGCTGCTGCACCGCTTCCAGCTGCAGGGCGGCGTGCCATTGCAGCCAGGCGTGGAAGTCGACGCGTTCGGCATGGGCGGCCTCGAAACCGCGGATCGCGGCGCCGTGCGGGTCGCGCCAGGCCTCGGGCCAGGCCGCCCAGCCCCAGACGCTCGCATCCTGGGCATGCAGGTGGGCCTGCACCGCTTCGAGCAGGGCATGGCAGTGCAGGTCGTGGCCCTGTTCGCTGCGGAAGCGCCGGAATGCCCGTGCGGAGTCGGTGTCGGCGGCCAGGTGCTGCGCCCGGAAGTGTCGGTACAAGGTCTCCAGCACCTCGCGCTTGCAGGCGGCCACGCCGGCGTAATCCACCAGCTCGGCCTCGCGCAGCTGGCGCAGCCGCTGGCGGAAGGCCGGGGCCGCCACCTGGCGTCGCGCCGCCTCGCACTCGGCGTATTCGGGCAGGGCCTCGACGTCCAGGTACAGCGGGTTGAGCCAGCGCCGGCTGGAGGGGCTGTAGGGACTGGCATGTTCCGGGGCATGCATGAACAGCGCGTGCAGCGGGTTGACGCCGACGAAGGCACCGCCCAGCGCGGCGGTGACCTCGACCAGCTGCGCGAGGTCCGAGAAGTCGCCCATGCCCCAGTTGCGCGACGAGCGCAATGCGTAGACCTGCACGCACAGGCCCCACAGGCGTTCGCCGGCCGCAAGCGCCGGCGGCAGGTGGCAGGCGGCCGGGCACACGATCACCCGGCTGCATGCGCCTGCGGCCAGCAGCGTGTGGTAGCCCTGCGGCAGGTCGGCCGGCAGGCGGATCGCATGGCCCACGCCGTCGGCCTCGGCCGTGCCTTCGAGCACGCCGCCGTCCTCGACCTGCAGCGTCCAGCGCACGTCGTGGCCGGGCGCCTGCAGCGGGACGGCGACCTGCGTGCCGGCCTGGGCCACCACCACCGGCGGCAGGACCTCGGCCGTGCGGGCCGCCTCCAGGGCCTGCAGGCTGCGCTGCGCGGCGTCCTCGTCGCGGGCATCGAGCCCGAGCGCGGCGAGGAGGTCGCGCAGCGCCTCGGCCGGCACGTCCTGCTCATGGCCCCAGAAGTCGCGATAGCGGATCGCCACGCCGGCGCGCTCGCACAGCGCGCGCAATGCGGGGCCGGGCTGCGTGTTCATCGTGCCGACTCCCGTCCCCAGTGCCAGCGGCCGGACCAGGCCCCCGCCGTGGTGCCGGACATCTCGCCGACGGCATGCAGCAGCGCCGCGTCCTGCAGCGCCGGCAGGTCGATGGCGACGGCCTGCGGTTGCGGGCCGAGGTTGACGCACATGTCCAGCGCCTCGCCTCCGTCGAAGCGCCAGCGCACTTGCAGCATGCGGGCGCCGGGCATCCGTGCCTCGTGCCGGCCGGTCAGCAGGCGCGGCAGGTGCGGCGCCAGCACGCGCCGGCGCACGGCCAGCAACGCGGCATGCAGCTCGCGCCAGGCTCGCGAGCCGGCGGCCTGCGCCCAGTCGAGCTTGCAGCGCGCGAAGGTCTGCTGGCTGCACGGGTCGGGCAGTTCGTCGCGCGCTGCGGCCTCGGCGTAGCGCGGAAAGTGCGCGAACTCGCGACGGCGCCCCTCGCGCACTGCCTCGCGCAGGTCGCCGTCCCAGTCCGCGAAGTAGAGGAAGGGCGTGGTGGAGCCGAACTCCTCGCCCATGAACAGCAGCGGCGGCGCGGGTGCAAGCAGCAGGATGGCCGCGGCCAGCTGCACCGCCTGCGGGTCGGCCAGGGCAAGCAGCCGCTCGCCGAACGCGCGGTTGCCGATCTGGTCGTGGTTCTGCAGGAAGTTGACCGTGGTGCCGAGCGGCAGCGTGCTGCGGGCGGCCTGCCGCGGACGTGCATGCTCGGCGTTGTGCGGTCCGCCTTCGCGGGCGAAGCCGTGCGTGAGGCAGCGCGCCAGCTGCGCGACCGGCTGGTCGTACTCGGCGTAGTAGCCGTCGCGCTCGCCGGTCAGCAGCACGTGCAGGGCGTGGTGGAAGTCGCCGTTCCACTGGCCCTCGAAGCGCCCGGCGGTGCCCGGCGCGGCCAGGCGGCTGGCATCGTTGCTGTCGTTTTCCAGCACCAGGTGCACGTGGCGGCCGGGACAGGCCGCGCGCACGCGCTGCGAGAGGCTGGCCATGATGTCGGGTTCGCTGTCGTCGAGCATCGCATGCACGGCGTCGAAGCGCAGGCCGTCGAAGCGGTATTCGTGCAGCCAGTACAGCGCGTTGTGGATGAAGAACTCGCGCACGGTGTCGCTGCCCGGTCCGTCGAAGTTCATCGCGTCGCCCCAGGCGGTGCGGTGCCGGTCGCTGAAGAACGGCGGGGCGTAGCGGTGCAGGTAGTTGCCGTCCGGGCCGAAGTGGTTGTAGACCACGTCGAGCAGCACCATCAGCCCGAGCCGGTGGGCGGCCTGCACGAAGTGCTTCAGCTCGTCGGGCGTGCCGTAGGCCGGGTGCGGCGCGTAGGGCAGCACGCCGTCGTAGCCCCAGCCGTAGCGGCCGGGGAAGGTGGCCAACGGCATCAGCTGCACCGCGGTGATGCCGAGCCCGGCCAGCGCCGGCAGCCGCGCCTCGGCCGCGGCGTAGGTGCCGTCCGGCGTGTAGCTGCCGACGTGCAGCTCGTGGATCACCGCTTCGTGCCAGGGGCGGCCGCGCCACCCTGCCTCCCAGGCGAAGGCCCGGGGGTCGACGAGCTGGCTGGGCCCGTGCGGGCCTTGCGGGTTGAAGCGCGACGCCGGGTCGGGCACCAAGAGGTCGCCGTCGATCTCCCAGCGATAGAGGTCGACCGGGCGCGCCCCGGGGGCCTCGGCGTCGTACCAGCCGTGCGGGCCGGCCCGCGCCTCGATGCGCTGGTCCCCCAGCCACAGCGCGGCACGACGCGCGGCCGGAGCCCACAGCCGGAACCCGGCACCACCGTCGGGGCGCAACCGGGCGCCGAAGGGCATGTCATGCTGAAAGTGCATCGGCAGGATCCTCGGTGCTGGCCTGGGTGAGGATGGCGATCGAGCGGGCGCCGACGACGTACTCGCCACGCACGGGCCGGCCTTCGTGCTGCGGCAGGCCGCTGGGCGTGCGCGTGTCGAAGCGCGGCACCCACGCGTCGCCGCGCAGCGGCGGCAGCACGAACGGCAGCGGGTTGCGCTGGCCGTTGACGAGGATCAGCACCGAATCGCCGCACAGCGGTGCGCCGCGCTCGTCGACCTCGCCGGTCTGCCAGCCGCACACCAGCGCGCCCATCGCGCCGGGGCCGGGCTGCTCCCACTCGGCGGGCGTCATCGGTTCGCCGTTCGGCTGCAGCCAGGCGATGTCGCGCACGCCGCCGGCATCCGGCTCGCCGTGGAAGAAGGTGGTGCGCCGCAGGGCCGGCTGGACCTTGCGGAAGGCGATCAGCCGCTGCACGTAGTCGAGCAGGCGCTGCCGGCGCTCGTCGAGCTGCCAGTCGTGCCAGCTGACCTCGTTGTCCTGGCAGTAGCCGTTGTTGTTGCCGCGCTGGGTGCGGCCGACCTCGTCGCCACCCAGCAGCAGCGGCGTGCCGAGCGAGACGAACAGCGTGGTCAGCAGGTTGCGCTTCTGGCGTTCGCGCAGTGCCAGCACGACCTCGTCGTCGGTCTCGCCCTCGGCACCGCAGTTCCAGCTGCGGTTGTGGTTCTCGCCGTCGCGGTTGTCCTCGCCGTTGGCTTCGTTGTGCTTGTGCTGGTAGCTCACCAGGTCGTGCAGCGTGAAGCCGTCGTGCACGGTCACGAAGTTGACGCTGTCGGTGGGGCTGCGGCCGCGCAGCTGGTAGAGGTCGCTCGAGCCGCACAGGCGGCGCGACAGCTCCGGCAGGTGCCCCGGCTCCCCGGCCCAGAAGGCGCGCACGGTGTCGCGGTAGCGGCCGTTCCACTCGGCCCAGCCGGCCGGGAAGCCGCCCACCTGGTAGCCGCCATCGCCCAGGTCCCAGGGCTCAGCGATCAGCTTCACATGGGCCAGCACCGGGTCCTGCGCGATGGCCGAGAACAGCCCGGCCAGCGGATCGAAGCCGGCCGGGCCGCGCCCCAGCACGGTGGCCAGGTCGAAGCGGAAGCCGTCGACGTGCATCTCGCCGACCCAGTAGCGCAGGCTGTCCATGATCAGGCGCACGACGACCGGGTGGCGGGTGTGCAGGGTGTTGCCGGTGCCGGTGACGTCGTCGTAGCGCCGCGGGTCGTCGTGGCGGAGCCGGTAGTAGGCCGCGTTGTCGATGCCGCGCCACGACAGCGTCGGCCCCAGCTGGTTGCCTTCGGCCGTGTGGTTGTAGACCACGTCGAGGATCACTTCCAGGCCGGCGGCGTGCAGCGCCTTGACCATCTGCTTGAACTCCTGCACCGTGCCCGAGGCGCTGTAGCGCAGCTCCGGCGCGAAGAAGCCCAGCGTGTTGTAGCCCCAGTAGTTGCGCAGCCCCAGCTCGACCAGGCGGTGGTCGTCGACGAAGGCGTGCACCGGCAGCAGGTCCACCGCGGTGACGCCCAGGCGACGCAGGTGCTCGGTCACCGGCGGTGAGGCCAGCCCGGCGTAGGTGCCGCGCCAGGCGGCGGGGACGTCCGGGTGGCGCTGCGTGAGGCCCTTGACGTGGGCCTCGTAGAAGACCGTGTCACGCCATGGCACCTGGGGCGGGGCGTCGTCGCCCCAGTCGAAGCGCTCGTCGACCACCTGGCACCTGGGCATGTCGGCCGCGTTGTCCTGCGTGCTGTAGGAAAGGTCGGCGTCCTCGGCGCCGCGCACGTAGCCGTAGTGCGCATCGCTCCAGCGCAGCGCACCGACGATGGCCCGGGCATACGGGTCGATCAGCAGTTTGTGCGGGTTGCAGCGCAGGCCCTGTTCGGGGCGGTAGGGACCGTGCACCCGGTAGCCGTACAGGTCGCCCGGCGCGCCGCCCGGTACGTAGCCGTACCAGACGTTGCCACGGTGGGCCAGGTCGAGGCGGCGCCGCTCCTGGCCGCCGTCCCGGTCGAACAGGCACAGCTGCACCTGCTCGGCCACGCCCGAGTACAGCGCGAAGTTCACGCCATGCCCGTCCCAGGTGGCGCCCAGCGGCCAGGGGCGGCCGGTTCTCGCGTGCGGCTTCTTCGGCATGCCGGGTCCCGCACGTTCATGCGCCAGGCGGGCAGGCGGTGTCCGTGGCAAGCCGCGGTTTCACGGGTCGCCCGCGGGCCGGCTCGCGCGTATGCTGGTGCGCCATGGACTGCTCCCTGTCGTGCCACGAAGGTGCGTGCAGCGTCCTGGCTGCCGCACGCTGGCTAGGAGGCAATCGGTGTGCCTCGCAATCCGCCGCGCCGGGGGCAGCCACGGTGGCGGCAGCGCGCCACGCCTGCGTGGCATGGATGCGACGCCACCGCCGCATCGCCCGGCGCCCGGCGCGCGGGCCTGACGTTTGCCCTGATCGCGCGCCGCGCCGACCTGTACGACGATCCCGGCGACCTGCGTGCCGTTGCGTGCGCTGAACCCACCCCCCATCAGAGAGAGGAGACCGTCATGAACCGCAATCGTCGACGCCTGATCACCGCCGCGGGCCTCGCGCCGGTGGCCGCCGCGCTGCCCGGCATGGCCTGGGCCCAGCCGCTGTTCGAATCCATCCTGATGTTCGTGCCCGCCGCGCCAGGTGGCGGCTGGGACGGCACGGCGCGTGCGGTCGAGCAGGCCTGCAAGGCCGCCGGCCTGGTGGGCAGCTTCCAGTTCGAGAACGTGGGCGGTGCCGCCGGCATGGTCGGCCTGCCGCGCTTCGTCTCGCAGCGCAAGGGGCAGGGCAACGCGATGATGGTCGGCGGCTCGGTGATGGTGGGTGGCGGCATCGCGAACAAGAGCCCGGTCACGATCAAGGACGTGGTGCCGCTGGCACGCCTGACCGAGGAGGCCGGCGTCATCGTCGTGCCGGCCAACAGCCCGTACAAGAGCTGGAACGATCTGGCCGCCGCCTTCAAGGCCGACCCGCGTGCGGTCAGCGTGGCAGGCGGCTCCTCGGGCGGCACCGACCACCAGTTGCTCGGCATGATCCTCAAGACGCTGGGCAAGGACCCGCGCCAGGGCGCCTACGTGGCGTTCGCCGGCGGCGGCCCGGCCAACGCGGCCATCATCGGCGGTCAGGTCTCGGCGGGCATTTCGGGCTACTCGGAGTTTGCCGAGCAGATCCAGGCCGGGCGCATGCGCGCGCTGGCCGTGTCGGGCAGCAAGCGCATCCCGGGCGTGGACGTGCCGACGCTGCAGGAGCTGGGCGTCGACGTGGCCACCGCCAACTGGCGCGCGCTGTTCGGCGCGCCGGGCATCAGCGCGCAGCAGCGCGCCGCGCTGATCGAGTTGCTGACCCGCATGCACGACACCCCCGCCTGGAAGCAGCTGCTGGAGCAGCGCAAGTGGACCGACACCTTCCTGGCCGGAGACGCGTTTGCCGAGTTCCTCGCCAAGGACATCGCGGCCACGGAAACGGTGATGAAGGACCTGGGGCTGGCCTGATGCACGGCGCGGCTGCACCCAAGCGGCGCGGTGCCCTGGGCCTGGGGCTGCTGCTGGCCGCGTTCACCGGCATCGCGATCTGGCAGGTCACGCTGATCCCCGAGCCGCCCGGCTACACGCCGGTGGGCGCCACGGCGATGCCCGCGGCGGTGGCCGCCGTGCTGGCGGTGCTGGTGCTGGCGTACCTGGTGGCGAGCTGGCGCGGACGCAGCCCGGACGCGCTGCACGACGAGGTCGAGGGCCCGCTGCCCGGTCGCGTGGCCCGTTCGGCCTGGATGGTCGCCGGCCTGGCCGCGCTCGTGCTGCTGACGCCGGGCTTCGGCATCGGGGCGGCCGGGGTGCCGGCCTTCGCGCTGATCGCGCGCGCCTTCGACAGCCGGCGCTGGCTGCGCGACCTGCTGATCGGGCTGGCGGTGAGCGGCGCGCTGTGGCTGCTGTTCCAGCAGCTGCTGGGGCTGCAGCTCGGGCCCTTCGTCCACTGGCCGGGATGAGGCGCGGATGGAGACCTTCGACGCGCTGATGGGCGGCTTTGCCGCCGCGCTGCAACCTCAGATCCTGATCTACGGCTTCATCGGCTGCCTGCTCGGCACGCTGGTGGGCGTGCTACCCGGCATCGGGCCGGCGCTGACCATCGCGCTGCTGCTGCCGCTG
Organism: Caldimonas thermodepolymerans; assembly: GCF_015476235.1. Lineage (NCBI taxonomy): Bacteria > Pseudomonadati > Pseudomonadota > Betaproteobacteria > Burkholderiales > Sphaerotilaceae > Caldimonas > Caldimonas thermodepolymerans. Next base: position 1,918,923 of record NZ_CP064338.1, on the reverse strand, counting down.
ACCTACAAGGTGCCGGCCGCGGCGATGTTCGTGATGTTCGCCGGCGTCTACTACGGCGCGATGTACGGCGGCTCGACCACCTCCATCCTGATCAACACGCCGGGCGAGTCGGCCACCGTGGTCACCGCGCTGGAGGGCTACAAGATGGCGCGCCGCGGCCGCGCCGGGCCGGCGCTGGCGACGGCGGCGATCGGCAGCTTCGTCGCCGGCACGATCGGCACGCTGGCGCTGACCTTCTTCGCGCCGTGGATCGTCGAGGCGGCGCTGAGGTTCGGTCCGGCGGAATACTTCAGCCTGATGGTGCTGTCGCTGGTCGCGGTCACCGCGGTGCTCGGCTCCTCGGTGCTGCGCGGGCTGATCTCGCTGTGCATGGGCCTGCTGTTCGGGCTGGTCGGGGTGGACCTGCAAAGCGGGCAGCCGCGTTTCACCTTCGGCACGGCCGAGCTGCTGGACGGCATCGAGTTCACCGCCGCGGCGGTCGGCCTGTTCGCCGTCGGCGAGGCGCTGTACCTGGCCTGGCAAGGGCGCCAGGGCCAGAGCGAGGTGCTCAAGGTCAGCGGCCGCCTGTGGCTCGGCAAGGAGGACTGGCGGCGCAGCTGGAAGCCCTGGCTGCGCGGCGCGCTGTTCGGCTTCCCGATCGGGGCCATGCCCGCCGGCGGCGCCGAGCTGCCGACGCTGCTGTCCTACTACACCGAGAAGAAGCTTTCCCGCCACCCGGAGGAGTTCGGCCAGGGCGCGATCGAGGGCGTGGCCGGGCCGGAGGCCGCCAACAACGCCTCGGCCGCCGGCGTGCTGATGCCGCTGCTGACGCTGGGCATCCCGACCTCGGCCACCGCCGCGGTGATCCTGTCGGCCTTCGAGGGCTACGGCCTGCAGCCAGGGCCGATGCTGTTCACGTCGGAGTCCGGGCTGGTGTGGACGCTGATCGCGAGCCTGTACATCGGCAACGTCATCCTGCTGCTGCTCAACCTGCCGCTGGTGGGGCTGTGGGTGAAGCTGCTCAGCATCCCGGCGCCGCTGCTGTATGCCGGCATCGTGCTGATCTCGACGGTCGGGGTCTACGGCGCGAGCAACTCGGTCTTCGACGTCGGCCTGCTGTACGCGTTCGGCGCGCTGGGCTACGCGATGCGACGCTTCGACTTCCCGGTCGCGCCGCTGGTGGTCGGGCTGATCCTCGGGCCGATGATGGAGCAGTCGATGCGCCAGGCGCTCACGATCAGCCAGGGCCAGTGGAGCACCTTCGTGACCCGGCCGCTGTCGGGCAGCCTGCTGCTGATCGCGGCGCTGCTGCTTGCCCTGCCGCCGCTGTTCGCGTGGCGGCGGCAGCGCGCGGCCGCACGGCAGGCGGTGCAGGACCAGCCGGCCTGAGCCCTCACGCGACCGCGCATGGCGTTTGCCTGCCTCCTTCTCACCAGGAGGATGCCGCGATGAGCAGGAAGTACGGAGTCGAGATGCCCGGCACGCTGGAACGCTCGTCCGACAAGGCGCAGCGCACCTATGCCAAGGCGCTGCGCAGTGCCGAGGACAGCTACGGCAGCGGCGCACGTGCCGCCCGCACTGCCTATGCTGCCTTGAAGCACGGCTTCGAGAAGGTGGGCGACCGGTGGGTCGCCAAGGCACGCAAGGGGCCGTCCGATGCCCAGGCCGCGCAGTCGGGACGCGCCGCGCGCGAACGCCCCCAGGCCACCGCGGGCGGCGTGGACGTGCGGGGCCACACGCGCCAGGAGCTGTACGCCCAGGCGCAGGCCCTGGGCATTGCCGGGCGTTCGCGCATGGGCAAGGAGGAACTGGCGCGCGCGGTGGCCCGGCACCGCCACTGAGGCACCGCTTCAGCGCAGCACCAGCGCCAGGGCCAGCGCCAGCAGCCCGGCGGTGAGGGTGGCGATGGCTTCCGGCGCGTGGTGGTGCAGCCACCACTGCCAGCTGGTGCGCCGCGCGCCGTGGTCGAAGCGACCGTGCGCGCCGTGGTCGCCCGGCACCGGGGCATGCAGGTTGTCGGGGTGGCCGGGCGGCAGGGGGGTGTCGCTGCGCTGGCCACGGTAGCCCTGCCGCGCGAGCAGCCGGTCGAGCAGTCCGGGGGCAAGCTTCTGCGCCAGCATGGCCTGCCACGCCGGAAAGCCCACCGTGACCTCGCGGCGCGGGTGGCGGCTGGCCCACACGATGGCCTGCGCGGCGAGTTCGGGCTGGAAGACCGGTGGCACCGGTCGTGGCCTGCAGGGCAAGGTGGTGCGCGCCCAGTCGAACTGCGGGGTGTTGAAGGCCGACAGCTGGACCATGGTCAGCGCCACCGCGCTGCGGTCATGGATCAGCTCCGAACGCAGCGAGTCGGTGAAGGCGCGCAACGCCGCCTTCGCGCCGCAGTAGGGGGCCTGCAAGGGGATCGATCGGTACGCCAGCGCCGAGCCCACCTGCACGATGACACCGCGGTTGCGCGGCTTCATGTGGCGCAGCGCGGCAAGCGTGCCCCACACCGCGCCCAGGTAGGTGACCTCGGTGGCACGGCGTAAGTCGTCCGGGACGATCTGCTCGCAAGGGGCGTAGAGGGTCGCCATCGCGTTGTTGACCCACACGTCGATGTGGCCCCAGGCCTCGATCATGCGCGCGGCCGCGGCGTCCACCTGGGCGGCGTCGGCGACGTCGGTGGGCAGCACCAGCGCGCGCCCGCCGGCCGCTTCGACCTCGCGCCGCGCGGCTGCCAGTCCGTCGGTCCCGCGCGCCAGCAGCGCCACCCAGGCCCCGCGCGCCGCGAAGGCGCGCACCGTGGCGCGGCCGATGCCGGCCGAGGCCCCCGTCACCACCACGACCAGCGGCTCGCTCGTGCGCATGGGATCTCCCTGTCGGTGGAGGCAACCGGTTCAGCGCGCCGGCGGGTCGACGCGCAGCAGCCGGTCCACCTGGTCGCGGAAGGCCGGGTCGTCCAGGTCCGGCCACCGGTCTTCGTCGAAGCTCGTGAACGGGTCCAGCTGGTCGCGCGGGACGTTGAGCAGCGCGTCGCCGCCGCGTCCCTGCGGCACACTCAGGGCACCCAGGGGCAGCGGCAGCAGCTTGTCGCCGGGCTGCCAGCGCTCGTCCAGCTCCAGCACGACATAGCGCAGCTCGCTGCGGCCCAGGTTGACGATCACGTCCTCGATCTCGCCCAGCTCCCGGCCGTCGCGGTCCTCCACGTCCAGGCCGAGCAAGCGGGTGATGCGCATCAGGCGCTCGCCGCTGTCCCGGCGAGGGGCCACGTCGCTGCCGAAGTGGCGGTCGACCGCGTCGCGGTAGGGATGGTCCTGCCAGTCGGGCCATCGGCTGCGCTCGAAGCCCGGGGCCCGCTCGACGCGCCCGCGTGGCAGGTCCAGCACCCACCGGGCGCCGGTCCACTGCAGCGTGCTGACCGGCACGGCATGCAGTTTCTCGCCCAGCCCCAGGACGCCGCCGAAGGCGAGGATGGCGTAGTGCAGCCGCCCGTAATGGAGGTCGACGATCAGGTCGCGAACCTCGCCCAGGTCCCGTCCCTGCGGGTCGCGCACCTCGCGGCCGAGCAGGCGGCTGGCGCGCAGGTCGGGCGAGGCCGAGACCGGCCCGCGAGGGGTGCCGGCATCCGCCGCCAGGGCCGGCCAGGCGGCGGCCAGCATGAGGGCAAGGCCGCAAGTGGCGGCCAGCAGCCCGGCACGGCGGCCAGATGGGGTACTCGGCATCGGGGCTCCCGGACAAGCACATGCACGCCCCGCTTGCGGCAAGGGGCGTACCCGCAGCGCGGAGGGGGATCAGGGCAGCGCGGGCATCGCCTGTGCGATCACCATGCGGTCACGCGGCAGCGCCGGCGCGCGCGTCATGTCCAGCGTGAGGTCCTGCTCGGGCACGGCATAGCGCAGCCGGGTGGCGAAGAACCGCGCCGAGCGCTGCATCAGCTCCAGCGCGATGGCCTCGCCCGGGCAACGGTGGCCGAGGTGCGGGTCGCCGCCGCCTTGCGGCACGAAGTCGAACCGGCCGGGCGTGCGCTCGCGAAAACGCTCCGGCTGGAAGGAGAGGGGATCGTGCCAGGTGCGCGGGTCGAGGTTGGTGCCGTACAGGTCCAGCAGCACCCGGCGGCCGGCAGGGAAGGCGTAGCCGTTCCATTCGAAATCCTCGCGCACGCGAGCGACCACCGCCGGGAAGAAGGGATAGCAGCGCCGCACCTCGTGCACGAAGCATTCGGCGTAGTCGCCGTTGCTGCGCTGCTGCAGCGCCAGCGCGCATTCGGGGTGGCGGTGCAAGGCATGCGCGACGAAGACGACGTAGACCGACACCGCCACGGTCGGGCGCAACAGGTTCAGCAGTTCGACCGCGGCCACCGGCACGGGCAGGCGCTGGCCCCCTGCGTCGCGGTGCATGGCGACGGCCGCGAGGGCACTGCCGGCGCGCACCGGCTGCCGTCCCTGCCGCACCGCCTCGACGAGTCGGCCCGCCCAGGCCTCGCAACGCTTGCGCGCCGCGCGCGCATGAAAGAAGTGGCCGCGGCCCGGGGCGGCGGCCTGGTCGAACAGCGCCACGAGGTCGGCGCAGCGGCCCGCTTCCTCGGCCTCGGGCCAGGGCACGTCGGCCCAGGCGCACACTGCCCGCGCCAGCGGCAGGTGCAGCGCCTCGTAGAGCCTCACGCGCCGCTGGCCGATCCAGCCGGCGGCACTGCGTTCCAGCTGCTCCTGGTAGCGCTGCCCGAGCTCGGCCACCGTGGCCGGTTGCATCAGCGCCATGAACAGCGCCTTGCGGTGGTGGTGGTCCGCACCGTCCAGGCCCTGCACGCCACCGTTGCCGAACAGCGTCGCGCGCAACGGCCCGGGCGCCGCGCCGGCACGCACGAAGCGCTGCGGGTCGTAGAACAGCGCAGCGGCGGCCGGGCCGGTCATGCAGATGGCCGGTTGCAGCAGCAGGCGCGCCTCGAACAGGTCGGTGCCGAATGCCCGGCATTGCTTGCCGATGTAGCGGTACGGATCGGCGAGCAGGGCCAGGCTGCTGTCCAGCCGGGGGTCGCGGGGCATGCGGGACACGGGTCACCTCCGTGGAGCTGCGGAGGTTTCGGCAACCGGCGTGCCTTCGCGCGGGCGCCGGTCAGAGCTGTTCTTCAGCGACGACCAGCAGGCGTTGGCGCAGCGCCCCGTGCACCGAGCCGATCGCGGTGATGCGCAACGGGGAGCCGACCGGCACGGGACAGCGGAAGCTCACGTCCAGCGTGTCCTGGCCCGGGTGCGTCGGCACCTCGCGCGACCACTGGTGGCGGCCGTCGACCAGCACGCGCAGGCCGTGGCGGGCCGGTGCGTCGCCGCGGTGCGTGACGACGAAGGTGCACGACACCTCGAACAGGCGGTCGCGCACGGCATCGGCCGGGATGTCCAGGTGGGCGACGTCGCCGCTGCCGGCATCGGTCTCCCAGTGCTCGGGAACGGAGGGCGTGCTCATGCGTGGCAGCCCGGCACGCGCGCCCGGGCCGGGCGGATCGGAAAGAAGAACGGCATCGTTCGGCGCAAGCTCATCGCGTCATTCCTGGCGCAAAGGCCGACATGCTAGCGCGCTTGGCCGGGCCGGCCGCGGGCACAGGGATTGCCGCGCGCCATGCGCACCTGCGGCATGCAGGCATACGGCCCCACGCGGCAAGGACGACCGATGCACGAACAAGGCAGGCGGGCCGCACGGCCCGCCGCGATCACCGACCACGACGTCTACCTGTTCCGGGAAGGCACGCATGCGCGGCTGCACGAAAAGCTCGGCTGCCACCTGGATCCGGGCGGCGGTGCACGCTTCGCCGTCTGGGCGCCCAACGCCAATGCCGTGTCCGTGACCGGCGAGTGGAACGGCTGGTCGCCCGGGGCCGACCGGCTCGCGCCTCGCCCCGACGGCAGCGGCATCTGGGAAGGCCACGCCCCCGCGGCCCGCCACGGGCAGGTCTACAAGTACCGCGTGCACGGGCAGGGAGGTTACGTGGTCGACAAGGCCGACCCGTTCGCGGTCCATGCGGAAGTGCCGCCGGCGACCGGCTCGCGCATCTGGAGCCTGGACCACGAATGGCAGGACGAGGGGTGGATGCGCACGCGCGCGGCACGCAACGCACTCGACGCGCCGGTCTCGATCTACGAGCTGCACGCAGGCTCGTGGCGGCGCGCCGACGGGCAGCCCCTGGGCTACCGCGAGCTTGCCCACGCGCTGGCGGAGTACGTGCAGGCGATGGGCTTCACCCACGTGGAGCTGCTGCCCGTCACCGAGCACCCGTTCTACGGCTCCTGGGGCTACCAGACCACCGGCTATTTCGCGCCCACGGCGCGCTACGGCACGCCGCAGGACTTCATGTACTTCGTCGACCACCTGCACCGCCACGGCATCGGCGTGCTGCTCGACTGGGTGCCGTCGCATTTCCCGAGCGACGAGCACGGCCTGCAGTACTTCGACGGCACGCACCTGTACGAGCACGCCGACCCCCGCCAGGGCTTCCATCCGGACTGGAACTCCAGCATCTTCAACTACGGCCGCCTCGAGGTGCGCAGCTTCCTGCTGTCCTCGGCGTTGTACTGGCTGGACACCTACCACCTGGACGGGCTGCGCGTCGACGCGGTGGCCTCGATGCTGTACCTGGACTACGGCCGCCGGCCGGGCGAGTGGATCCCCAACGTGCACGGCGGCAAGGAGAACCTGGACGCGATCGATTTCCTGCGCGAGCTCAACCGCGCCGTGTACCGCGAGCACCCGGACGTGATGACGGTGGCCGAGGAATCGACCGCCTGGCCGATGGTCTCGCGCCCGACCCACCTGGGCGGGCTCGGGTTCGGCATGAAGTGGAACATGGGCTGGATGCACGACACGCTGTCGTTCATGAAGGAAGACCCGATCCATCGCATGTACCACCTGGGACGGCTGAGCTTCTCGCTGGTCTATGCCTTCAACGAGAACTTCGTGCTCGCGCTCTCGCACGACGAGGTGGTGCACGGCAAGGGCTCGCTGCTCAGCCGCATGCCTGGCGATCCCTGGCGGCAGTTCGCCAACCTGCGCGCGCTGTACGGCTACATGTGGACCCATCCCGGCAAGAAGCTGCTGTTCATGGGTGGCGAGTTCGGCCAGCGCCGCGAGTGGACGCACGAAGGCGAGCTCGACTGGCACCTGGCGCAGCTGCCCGACCATGGGGGCGTGCAACGCTACATGCAACAGCTCAACCGCGTGCTGCGAGAGGAACCGGCGCTGCACGAGGTGGATTTCGAGCCGGCCGGCTTCGAGTGGATCGAGGCCAACGACACCGAATCGACCGTGATCGCCTTCCTGCGCAGGGGCAAGGCTGCGCAGGCCGCCACGCTGCTCGTGGTGTGCAACTTCACGCCCGAGCCGCGCACCCGCTACGTGGTCGGCGTGCCGGCGCCGGGGCATTGGCGCGAGATCGTCAACAGCGACGCGCGGGAGTTCGGCGGCGCCGGCTGGGGCAACCTGGGCGGCGTCGACGCGGTGCCGCAGCCGGCCCACGGGCAGCCGCAGTCGGTGAGCCTCACGCTGCCGCCGCTGTCCACCATCGTGCTGAGGCACGAGGCCCATGGCTGAGGCCCGTCGCCGCCCCGCGCGCAAGGGCGCCGTCCCCGACGGGCGCGTGCGTGCCGTGATCGATGCCGTGCACCCCTGCGTCGACGGGGGCCGGTTCGCGGTCAAGCGCATCGCCGGCGAGCCGGTGCAGGTGGAGGCGCATGTCTTCGCCGACGGCCACGACATGCTGCGCGTGCTGCTGCTGTGGCGCGCCGAGGCGGACGCCGGCTGGCAGGAAGTGGAGATGCAGCAGCGCTACAACGACGAGTGGCTGGCCGGCTTCGCGCCCCCGGCCCCAGGCCGCTACCGCTACACCGTCACGGCCTGGGTGGACCACTTCCGGTCCTGGCGGCACGAGCTCGAGCGCCGCACCGATCCCGAGGACATCCGCGTCGCCGCGCTGGCCGGCGGCGTGCTGCTGGAGGAGGCCGCCGCACGCGCCGGCGGAGCCGACCGCAGCCGCCTCAAGGACTGGGCGCGGCGGCTGCGCGGCGCCGCAGCCGGGCCGGGGGCAGCCACCGACACGCAGGCGCTCAAGGCCCTGGCGCTGGATGCGGAGCTGGCCGAGCTGGCCGACCGCCATCCCGACCGCAAGTTCGCGGCGATCCACCCGGTGGAGCTGCCGCTGGTGGCCGACCGCCAACGCGCGCGCTTCAGCACCTGGTACGAGCTGTTCCCGCGCTCGGCCGCGCCCGAACCGGGCCGGCACGGCAGCTTGCGCGACGTCGAGGCGCGCCTGCCGTACGTGGCCGAGCTCGGCTTCGACGTGCTTTACCTGCCGCCGATCCATCCGATCGGGCGAACCAGGCGCAAGGGCAGGAACAACACCCTGACGGCCGCACCGGACGACGTGGGCAGCCCCTGGGCGATCGGCGCGGAAGAGGGCGGCCACAAGGCGGTGCATCCGGAGCTGGGCACGCTGGAGGACTTCCGGCACCTGGTGGAGCGCGCGCGCGACCACGGCATCGAGATCGCGCTGGACATCGCCTTCCAGTGCGCGCCCGACCATCCGTACGTCCAGGAACACCCCGAGTGGTTCCGCTGGCGCCCGGACGGCACGGTGCAGTACGCCGAGAACCCGCCGAAGAAGTACCAGGACATCTACCCGTTCAACTTCGAGAGCAGCGACTGGCAGGCGCTGTGGGCAGAGCTCAAGAGCATCTTCGACCACTGGATCGCGCAGGGCGTGAAGATCTTTCGCGTCGACAACCCGCACACCAAGTCGTTCGCGTTCTGGGCCTGGTGCATCGACGCGCTCCAGCGCGAGCACCCCGACCTGATCTTCCTGTCCGAGGCCTTCACCCGCCCCAAGGTGATGCACCGGCTGGCCAAGCTGGGCTACACCCAGTCCTACACCTACTTCACCTGGCGCAACACACGCCAGGAACTGACCGAGTACTTCACCGAGCTGTCGCAGGGGCCGGGCAGGGAGTACTTCCGCCCCAACATCTGGCCGAACACGCCGGACATCCTGCACGAGGCGCTGCAGTCCGGGCTGCGCTCCGCGTTCATGGCGCGGCTGGTGCTGGCCGCGACGCTGAGCGCCAGCTACGGCATCTACGGGCCGGCCTACGAGCTGATGGAGCACGCGCCGCTCAAGCCGGGCAGCGAGGAATACCTGGACTCCGAGAAGTACCAGCTGCGCCACTGGGACCTCGATCGCGCCGACAGCCTGCGGCACTTCGTCGCGCGCATCAACCGCATCCGGCGCGACAACCCGGCATTGCAGTCCAACGACAGCCTGCGCTTCTTCCCCACGGACAACGAGCAGCTGATCGCCTACGCCAAGCGCAGCGCCGACGGCGACAACGTCATCCTCACCGTCGTGAACCTGGATCCGCACCACGTGCAGTCGGGCTGGCTGGACCTGGAGGCCGAGGCGCTCGGCATCGACGCGGGCCAGCCCTGTCAGGTACATGACTTGCTCACCGATCAGCGCTTCGTCTGGAACGGTACCCGCAACTTCATCCTCCTCGACCCCTCCCAGGTCCCGGCCCACGTGTTCCGCCTGCAACACCGGGTGCGCAGCGAGCAGGACTTCGACGGATTCGATTGAGCAAGGTCCCCCGACATGAACGCCCCGCGCACCCCGCAACTGGCGTCCCCGGACGCCGGCCAGGTCCCGCCCGATGACGACGAGCGGCTCTGGTACAAGGACGCGGTCATCTACCAGCTCAACGTCAAGGCCTTCTTCGACTCCAACGACGACGGCATGGGCGACTTCCGGGGCCTGGCGTCCCGGCTGGACTACATCCGCGACCTGGGGGTCAACACGCTCTGGCTGATGCCGTTCTACCCGTCGCCGCTCAAGGATGACGGCTACGACATCGCCCGCTACGAGGAGGTGCACCCGCAGTACGGCACGCTGGAGGACTTCCAGCTGATGCTGGACGAAGCGCACCGGCGGGGCCTGCGCGTGGTCACCGAACTGGTCATCAACCACACCTCGGACCAGCACCCCTGGTTCCAGCGTGCGCGCCAGGCCCCGCCCGGCTCGCCCGAGCGCGACTTCTACGTCTGGAGCGACACCGACCGGAAGTACCTGGGCACGCGCATCATCTTCACCGACACCGAGACCTCCAACTGGACCTGGGATCCGGTGGCCGGGGCCTACTACTGGCACCGCTTCTTCAGCCACCAGCCGGACCTGAACTTCGACAACCCGCTGGTGCTGGAGGCAGTGTTCAAGGTGATGCGCTTCTGGCTGGACCGCGGCGTGGACGGCTTCCGGCTCGACGCCATCCCGTACCTGGTCGAGCGCGACGGCACCAGCAACGAGAACCTGCCCGAGACCCACGCGGTCATCAAGCAGCTGCGCGCGGCGATCGACGCCCATTACCCGAACCGCTTCCTGCTGGCCGAGGCCAACCAGTGGCCGGAGGACGTGCGCGACTATTTCGGCGACGGCGACGAATGCCACGCGGCGTATCACTTCCCGCTGATGCCGCGCATCTACATGGCGATGGCACAGGAGGACCGCTACCCGGTGGTCGAGATCATGCAGCAGACGCCGGAGATCCCGCCCACCTGCCAGTGGGCCATCTTCCTGCGCAACCACGACGAACTGACGCTGGAGATGGTGACCAGCAAGGAACGCGACTACATGTACAGCATGTACGCCGCCGACCCGCGTGCGCGCATCAACCTGGGCATCCGCCGCCGGCTCGCGCCGCTGATGGACAACGACATGGACCGCATCAAGCTGATGAACAGCCTGCTGCTGTCCATGCCGGGCTCGCCCATCATCTACTACGGCGACGAGATCGGCATGGGCGACAACGTGTTCATCGGCGACCGCAACGGCGTGCGCACCCCGATGCAGTGGAGCCCGGACCGCAACGCCGGCTTCAGCCGCGCCGACCCGCAGCGCCTGTACCTGCCGCCCATCATGGACCCGGTGTATGGCTACGAGTCGGTCAACGTCGAGGCACAGCTGCGCGACCCCTCGTCGCTGCTGAACTGGATGCGCCGCATGCTCGCGGTGCGCAGGACCAGCCACGCCTTCGGGCGCGGTTCGCTGACCTTCCTGCGGCCGGGCAACCGCAAGATCCTGGCCTACCTGCGCGAGCACGGCGAGGACACCATCCTGTGCGTGGCCAACCTGTCGCGCTCGGCCCAGCCGGTGGAGCTGAACCTCTCGGCCTACAAGTCGCGCGTGCCGGTCGAGCTGCTCGGGCGCACCACCTTTCCGCCCATCGGCGAGCTGCCGTACCTGCTGACACTGCCGGCACACGGCTTCTACTGGTTCCGCCTCGCGACCGACGCGGCCGTGCCGACCTGGCACGAGGAGGTGCTGCCCACCGAGGACCGGCCGGTGCTGGTGCTGTTCGACGGCTGGAACAGCCTGTTCCGCGACCACGTCGTGCCCTGGCGCATCGGGCTGGCGCTGAAGATCCGCGAGCAGTTCGAGACCGACACGCTGCCGCGCTACATCGAGGCGCAGCGCTGGTACGCGTCCAAGGGCGAGGCGGTGCAGCGGGTGCGGCTGGTCGACCAGGCGATCTGGGAGTACGGCAACCACAGCTGGATGCTCGCGCTGACCGAGCTGGACGGCCCGGCCGACCGTCCGCGCTACTTCGTGCCGCTCGCCCTGGCCTGGGAGGAGCAGGACGAGGAGCGCTACCGCAGCGTCGCGCTCAACACCGCCGCGCGCATCCGTCAGCAGGCCAACGTCGGCGTGGTCGGCGACGCCTTCCAGGACGACGCGTTCACGCGCGCGGTGATGGCCGCGCTCGGGCAGGCGCGCGAGATCCCGACCGTGCACGGCGTGATCCGCTTCCGCCCGACCGACGCCTTTGCCGAGCTGGCCGGCCCGGACCTGCCGTGGCTGGCGATCCGCAAGCCGCAAGGGCAGAGCAGCAACACCCTGGTGACGCTGGACGAGCGCCTGTTCTTCAAGGGCTACCGGCGCCTGCGAGAGGGCATGAACCCCGAGTACGAGATCGGCCGCTTCCTGGCCGAACAGGCCCGCTTCCCGCATTGCGTGCCGGTGGCCGGGGTGATCGAGTACGAAGGCAGCGACGGCAGCCGCGCGACGCTCGGCATCGTGCAGGCCTACGTGCCCAACCAGGGCGACGGCTGGTCCTACACGCTGGACTACCTGGAGCGCTACCTGGAATTGCGCCGCGCCAGCACCGAAGCCGTGCCGCCGGACGTGCACGGTGCCTACCTGGCACTGGTGCGCACGCTGGCCGAACGCACGGCCCAGCTGCACCTGGCCTTTGCTCAGGCGCATGGCGACCCGGCCTTCGAGCCCGAGCCCCTCCGGGCCGAGGACCTCGCGTCATACGCCGAGCGCGCGGGCACACAGGCGCGCGACACGCTGGACCGGCTGGAAGCCGCGTTGCAGACCCTGCCGCCGCGGGTGCTGCCCCTGGCACGCCGCGTCTTCGAGCGCCGCGACGCGGTCCTGCAGTGCATCGCGCAGTCCGCGGCGGCGCCGCAGCACGGGTTGCGCACGCGCCATCATGGCGACTACCACCTGGCGCAGGTGCTGCTGCAGCGCAACGACTTCATCATCACCGACTTCGAAGGGGAGCCGGGTCACAGCTTCGAGGCCCGCCGCGAGAAGCAGTCGCCGCTGAAGGACGTGGCCGGGATGCTGCGCTCCTTCAGCTACGTGCGCGCGGTGGCGCTGCGCCAGGTGGCGCAGACGCCCGAGGAACACGACGCGCTGGTGCCCCATGCGGCCGAATGGGAAGCCCAGGTGCGCCTGGCCTTCCTCGACGCCTACCATGCCACCGCGGGCAGCGCCGGGCTGTACGACACCCTGACGCCGGGCGCCGGGCTGCTGGGGCTGTTCGAGCTGCAGAAGGCGCTGTACGAGCTGCGCTACGAGCTCGATCACCGACCGGACTGGGTGGAGATCCCGCTGCACGGGTTGGCCTCGCTGGTCCCAGGAGGCCCCGATGGAAAGCATTGAAGTGCTGCTCGACCCCGCGCGGGCCTTCCTGTACCAGATCGCGGCCTTCCTGCCGCGGCTCGCGCTGGCGGCAGTGGTGCTGCTGGTGGGCTACCTGCTCGCGCGGGCGCTGCGCTTCGGGCTGGTCAAGGGGCTGCGCGCCGTCAACCTCCACATCGTCACCCAGCGCTCGGGCATGGACGGCTTCCTGCAGCGCGGCGGCACGAGCTCCGACACCGTGGACCTGCTCGGCCGGCTGGCCTACTGGGTGGTGATCCTGGCCGCGCTGATCGTCGCGTTCAACAGCCTGGGCGCGGCCTACGTCACCGAGCTGCTCGGCCGCGTGATGCTGTTCGTGCCGCGCGTCGTCGTCGGGCTGCTGATCCTGGCGTTCGGGATGTACTTCGCTCGCTTCGTCGGCACCTCGGTCACCGCCTACACGCGCAGCATCGGCATCCGCGACGCCGATTCGCTGGGCCGGCTGGCCCGGTACGCCATCACCGCCTTCGTCGTCATCATCGCGCTGGACCAGCTGGACATCGGCGGCGTGATCGTGCGGCATGCCTTCCTGATCCTGCTGGGCGGCATCGTGCTGGCCTTCGCGCTCGCCTTCGGGCTGGGCGGCAAGGACTGGGCCGCCGCGCGGCTGGAGCAGTGGTGGCCCACGCCCGGCCGGTCCCGCCACGACATCGACGATTCCTGACAGCCCGGCCCGGCGCCCCGGGGCCGGCAGGCAGCGCGGGCGCAGCACGCAACGTCTTTCGCAGCATCACCACACAGGCCGACCATGAGATCCTCCGACCGAGAAGCGCCGATCACCGCCGTCTGGCCGGGCAAGCCCTATCCGCGCGGGGCGACCTGGGACGGCGAAGGCGTCAACTTCGCCGTGTTCTCCGAACACGCCGAGAAGGTCGAGCTGGCGCTGTTCGACCCCTCGGGCCGACGCGAGCGCCAGCGCGTCACGATGAAGGAGTGCACCGACCACGTGTGGCACTGCTACCTGCCCGAAGCCCGCCCCGGGCAGACCTACGGCTACTACGTGCACGGGCCTTACCGGCCGGAGGAGGGGCACCGGTTCAATCCGCACAAGCTGCTGGTCGACCCGTACGCCAAGGACTTCGTCGGCGAGCTGCGCTGGAACGACGCGCTGTACGGCTACACCGTCGGCCACAGGAAGGAGGACCTGTCGTTCGACCGCCGTGACAGCGCCCCCTACCTGCCCAAGTGCCGGGTGCTGGAAGCCGCCTTCACCTGGGGCGAGGACCGCCGCCCCGAGATCCCGTGGCACGACATGGTCATCTACGAGCTGCACGTGCGCGGGTTCTCGATGCTCAACCCGAAGGTGCCGGAGCCGCTGCGCGGCACCTACGCCGGGCTGGGGTCGGCGCCCTCGGTCAGCTACCTCAAGCACCTGGGCATCACCACGGTCGAGCTGATGCCGGTGCATTCCTTCGTCAACGACCGCTACCTGGCCGAGAAGGGGCTGCAGAACTACTGGGGCTACAACACCTTCGGCTTCCTGGCTCCGGTGATGCGGTATTCGTACTCGCGCAAGGTCAAGGAATTCAAGACCATGGTCAAGAGCCTGCACTCGGCAGGCATCGAGGTCATCCTCGACGTGGTCTACAACCACACCTGCGAAGGCAACCAGCTCGGCCCGACGCTGTCGCTGCGCGGCATCGACAACGCGGCCTACTACATGCTGTCGGAGGAGAACCCGCGCTACTACAACGACTTCACCGGCTGCGGCAACACGCTCAACCTGATGCACCCGCGCGTGCTGCAGATGGTGATGGACTCGCTGCGCTACTGGGTCGAGGAGATGCACGTCGACGGCTTCCGCTTCGACCTGGCCTCGGCACTGGCACGCGAGCGGGGCAGGGTGGAGCACCTGGGCGGCTTCTTCGACGTGATCCGGCAGGACCCGACGCTCAACCGAGTCAAGCTGATCGCCGAACCCTGGGACCTGGGGCATGGCGGCTACCAGGTCGGCAACTTCCCGCTCGGCTGGGCCGAGTGGAACGACCGCTACCGCGACGGCATGCGCGCCTACTGGAAGGGGGACGGCGGGCTGATCGGGGAGTTCGCCACGCGGCTGACCGGCTCGTCGGACCTGTATGGCCGCTCCGGCAAGCGCCCGCACGCCAGCATCAACTTCATCACCGTACACGACGGCTTCACGCTGCACGACCTGGTCTCCTACAACGACAAGCACAACGAAGCCAACGGCGAGGACAACCGCGACGGCAACAACCACAACCTGTCGTGGAACTGCGGCGCCGAAGGGCCGACCGACGACCCCGGCATCAACGCGCTGCGCGAGCGCCAGAAGCGCAACATGCTGGCCACGCTGCTGCTGTCGCAGGGGGTGCCGATGCTGCTGGCCGGCGACGAGCGCGGGCACACGCAGCACGGCAACAACAACGCCTACTGCCAGGACAACGAGATCAGCTGGATCGACTGGACGCCCACACCCGAGCGCGAGGCGCTGCAGCAGTTCGTGCGCCGGCTGATCGAGCTGCGTTGCGGCCACCCGACCTTCCGCCGGCGCGACTTCTTCGAGGGCAAGGCCCTGCTGGGCGGGCACCTGAAGGACCTGCTGTGGCTCAAGCCCGACGGCACCGAGATGGGCACCGAGGCCTGGGAACACGAGCATGCCCGCTGCCTGGGCGTCTACCTGGCCGGCGCCGGGCTGGACGACGTCTCTCCGCACGGCGAGCCGCTGCAGGATGACGATTTCCTGGTCCTGTTCAACGCGCACGAGAGCGAAATCGCCTTCCACATGCCGCCGCTGGAAGGCGCGCCGTGGACCGCGCTGGTCGACACGCGCCACGACACCGGCGAAGCGCCGCCCACGCAGCACGCACGCGGTGAACACTACCCGCTGCAGGGGCGATCGCTCGCGGTGCTGACGCGCCCCATGCACACGCCGGCCACCCCGGGGTAAGGCACCGCCGCATGCAACGCACGGCCAACGCGTGACATCCGGCCGTTGAATGGGTCACGCGCAGGGCGCGCGCACCCCATCCGGGGGTGGCGGTGCGCCAAACCCTCCCTAAACTGGTCTGCAGTCCATGTGCCAGGAACGACCATGAACCCGCAGATCCTCCCGAGCCGCGACGCGGCTGCCCGCCCGGGACCGGCCCCCGAGGCGGTCGCCGGCCCGGCGCGCGTGCTGCGGCCTGCGGGCCTGGCCGGCTCGCCCAACCTGCTCGACCGCTGCGCCGTCGAGTCGCTGCGGCTGCTGCAGGACAACCTGACGCCGCAGGGCATCCTCGCGGCCAGCCCCACCGAGGCGGCCGAGGCGCGCCGCTACACGCGCATCTTCGGCCGCGACGCCGCGATCTGCGTGCTGGCGATGGCCGGCAGCGGGGTCGAACCGCTGGAGCGCGGCGCGCTGGCCAGCATCGATGCGCTGGCGCGCGCGCAGGCGCCCAACGGCCAGATCCCCAAGTACGTCGACCCGGAAGGGCAGGATGCGGATTTCTGGTACCTGGGCTGCATCGACGCGACACTGTGGTGGCTCATCGCGGTCGACCACCTGCGGCGCCACAGCCCGCTGTGCGAGGCGCAGGGCGGCTGGGAGCCCCAGGTGCGCAAGGCGATCGCCTGGCTGCAGGCGCAGGAGCACCAGCGCTTCTTCCTGCTGCAGCAGAACGAGGCCAGCGACTGGGCCGACATCATGCCGCGCTCGGGCTTCGTGCTCTACACCAACGCGCTGTGGTACCGCGTCAAGCGCCTGTACGACCTGCCGCGGCAGGAGGAGACGCACGACCACTTCAACCACCTGTTCCACCCGTTCCGGCGCGACCTGCCCGACTACCGGCGCAGCCGCCTGCTGGGCCACTACGCGCGTCGCGGCCGGCGCAACCCGGACCTGTACCTCAGCTTCGTGAACCTGTCCTTCGCCGGCAACGAGGGCGACGTGTTCGGCAACGTGCTGGCCATCCTCTACGGCCTGGCCGGCGACTCGATGGCCGAAGGCATCGTGCAGGCGCTGTCGCGGGCACGCGTGGCCGACCCCTATCCGGTGCGGGTGGTGGTGGACCCGCTGTCCCCGCGCGATCCGCTGTGGCGCGCCTACATGGGCCGGCACCGGCAGAACCATCCGCACCAGTACCACAACGGCGGCATCTGGCCGTTCGTCGGCGGCTTCTGGACCCTGGCGCTGGCCCAGCTCGGCAAGCGCGACCAGGCGCAGCAGGAGCTTGGCAAGCTGGCGCAGGCACTGAGCCTGGACGACTGGCGCTTCACCGAGTGGTTCCACGGCCGCACGCTGCAGCCGTGCGGCATGGCCGGCCAGAGCTGGAACGCCGCGGCCTTCCTGGTCGCCAGGCAAGCGCTCGACGGCGGACGCTACGCCATCTGAACACCGCATCGGCGAGAATGCGCCGGCCGCATGGGCGGCCTCACGCCGATCGCCGATGACCGACCGCACCGGTGCGCTGCTGGGCGAACTGCTGCAGCGCGTCTCACGCTCCTTCTATCTCAGCCTGCGGGCGCTGCCTGCGGGGCTGCGCACGCCGGTCAGCCTGGCTTACCTGCTCGCGCGGGCGGCCGACACGGTTGCCGACACGCCCGGCCAGCCCGAAGCCGTGCGGCTCGCCGGCCTCGCGCAGTTGCGCGCGGCGTTCCTGGGGCAGGGCATGGTCCTGCCGCCGGCGGCCCCGGCGTGGCAGGACGACGAACGCCGCCTGTGGGCGGCGCTGCCCGAGGCACTGCAGCTGCTGCAACGCCTGGACCCGGCAGACCAGGCCGCGATCCGCCGCGTGCTGGGCACGCTGGTCGACGGGATGGAATACGACCTGCGCCGCTTTGCCGGCGGCACGGCGGCCACCCCGGTGATGCTGGCCGAACGCGCCGAACTCGATCGCTACACCTACCTCGTGGCCGGCTGCGTCGGCGAGTTCTGGACCGCGATGGCCATGCGCCATTGCCCGGCGGTGCGCAACTGGCCCGCCGCGCAGATGAGCGCGCTCGCAGTGGACTACGGCAAGGCGCTGCAGCTGACGAACGTGCTGCGCGACTGCGGCGAGGACCTGGCCGCCGGGCGCTGCTACCTGCCGAGCGCGTACA
This sequence comes from Caldimonas thermodepolymerans, assembly GCF_015476235.1. Taxonomy (NCBI): domain Bacteria; kingdom Pseudomonadati; phylum Pseudomonadota; class Betaproteobacteria; order Burkholderiales; family Sphaerotilaceae; genus Caldimonas; species Caldimonas thermodepolymerans. Next base: position 1,900,931 of record NZ_CP064338.1, on the reverse strand, counting down.
CCGGCGCACCGGAAGGCAGGCCGCTCGGGCGCCCCCAGGCGCTGCCGGCACTGGGGCGGCTGAGCCTGGAGGCGCTCGCGCTGTACCGGCAGGCCGCGGCGTACGTGCTGGCGATCCCGCGTCGTGCGCTGCGCCTGCGACTGGCCAGCCTCTGGCCGCTGATGATCGGCCTGGCCACCCTGCGCGAGCTCGCGCGCAACCCGCACTGGCCCGATCCGGGGCACCGCAGCAAGGTGCGGCGCGGCGAGGTGTACCGCATCCTGGGCCGCTCGGTGTGGCTCGCCCTGTCCGACCGGGCGCTGCGGCACTGGTTCGACCGGGCCTGGGCCGAGGTCGAAGCCGCCTGCCGCGCGCTGGACGGGCACCCCGCTTGCTGAACGAGGCGGCAGGGCGGCGCATGCCGCACCTTGGGGAGATGCCGATGCCGTTCAAGCACCTGGGCGCCGTGGCGATGCTCGCAGCCGGGGCGTGCCTGCCATGGGCGGCGTCCCGCGCCGACGAGGGCGAGCGCGCGCGCGTCGTGCAGCAGGTGGCCCACGCCGTGGTGCGCAGCGGCGACGCGCAGGGCATGGCCTTCGCGATCGTCGACAAGACGGGAGCGCGCCTGCACGTCTACGACGCCCTGGGGCGCGTGCAGGGGACGGCACCGGTGCTGCTCGGGCTGGCACGCGGCGACCATTCCGTACCCGGGATCGGCGAGCGCAGGATGTCCGAGATCCGGCCCCACGAGCGCACCACGCCGGCGGGCCGTTTCGTGGCCGAGCATGGCCGCAACGTGCAGGGCGAGGACATCATCTGGGTGGACTACGAGGCTGCTGTTTCGATGCACCGCGTCCGCGCGACCAACCCGCGCGAACGGCGCCTCGAACGGCTGGCGTCACCGACCATTGCCGACAACCGCATCTCGTACGGCTGCATCAACGTGCCGGCGGACTTCTACGATCGCGTCCTGAAGCCCACCTTCCGGGCCCGCCATGCGGTCGTGTACGTGCTGCCGGAAACGCGTCCGGTGCACGAGGTGCTGGGCTTCCTGGACTGATGCCAGGCACCGGACCATGCGGTCGGGTGCGGTCCTGCCGGGCGCGCAGGGTGGCCACGCCCGGCAGGACGAGGGTCAGTTGCGGTCTGCGCGCGGGGCGCGCTCTTCCATCGTCGTGCTGCTGCCCATGCTGTCGGACGACGAGTCCATACCTTGCGTGCCCTGCGTCGTGCCGGTGGTGCCGCTGGCCGCTTCGTTGCCCATGGCGCGACCTTCCGGCGTGGCAGCGCCGCCCGGATTGGTGGCGGCTTCCGGCTGGGTGGTCGGTGCAGCACCCGAGCCCTGCGCCGTGCCCGGCGTGCCGGTCGATTGCGCATGGGCCATGCCCAAGGCGGCGGACAGCGCGGCGGCCAGGGCCAGTCGCTTGGTCAATGAGGTCATCAGAGTCTCCTGTGAGGGTGGGATGATCGACGGGCACCGGCGGGCTCGGCGAGCCACGAAATCGTCCGGCGTCCCGACACCTTTGCCGTGCAACCCACATGCCCGCGATCGCCCGCGCGTGTCAGCCGATCACCGACGCCACGCGGCACCCGACGCGGCAGCCGTCCCACCCACCACGGCAACCGCAGCGCGAGCATCGTGGCCAGCCCGCCGCAGCGACCGAAGCCGACCGGCCTGCCGGCCTCCTCGCGCGAGATCAACAGGTAGAAGCCCGCGTCGCTGGCGCTCAGCGGCCCGGTCCAAGCGAGGCCCGATCCGCATCCTCACGACGAAGAGTCGACCCCATGGGTGAACCGGATTCGCCCCGGGATCCGCAGCAGCGAGCGCTCGCGGGAGGCGGGACGCAGGCATGGACCTTCACCCCGGCAGGCCGGCGCACGGAGGCGGCCGGGCGCGCCGCCCGCGCCACCGCACGCACGCAGCATCGCCGGAGCACAATTTGCCCGTCCGCGGAAAAGTGATCCGCACAACGCCATCCGGAGTGCCGCCATGGCCATGAGCCGCCAGTACGAAATCGCCGAACCGACCCGCGCCGAGATCGACGCCAGCCACGGCCCCCTGTTGCTCGAGTTCGGCGCCCCGTGGTGCGGCTGGTGCCAAGGCGCGCAGCCGCTGATCGCGCAGGCCTTGGCCGCGCATCCCGAGGTGCGGCACCTGAAGATCGAGGACGGCAAGGGACGGCCGCTGGGACGCGCCTTCAAGGTCAAGCTGTGGCCGACGCTGGTCTTCCTGCGCGACGGCCAGGAGACCACGCGGCTGGTGCGCCCCCAGGACGCGGCCGCGATCGCGCAGGCGCTGGCCGGCATCGTGTAGCCCGACACGGCAGGCGCCGAATTTGCCCGTCGACGGGACCATCCACCTGCCGACGGAGGCGACCGATGCCCGTGCGACCCCACGCATCCCTGCTGTTGCTGCTGACGACCCTGCTGCTCGTCATCATGGGCCTGGCCCTGGCCATCGGCGGGGGCTGGCTGCTGAGCCTGGGCGGGGCCTGGTACTACCTGGCGGCCGGTCTGCTGATGCTGCTGGGCGCCGCGCTGCTGGCGCGCCGCCGCGCCCATGCGCTGTGGAGCTTCGCGGCGCTGGTGGGGCTGACCATCGCCTGGTCGCTGTGGGAAGCCGGCCTGGACTGGTGGCCGCTGGCGATCCGCAACAACGTGCCGTTCCTGCTCGGCCTGCTGCTGCTCACGCCCTGGATCGCGCGGCGCCTGGAACCGCCGGCGCTGCGCGGTGGCCGCATCGCGCTGGGGGTCGCGCTGCTGGCCTTCGTCGTCGTCGCCGTGGCCTCGTGGGCCCGGGACCCGCACCGCATCGAGGGGCGCCTGCCACCGCTGCAGGGCAACGCCGCGGCCCTTGACGATCCCGTGCCGGCCGGTGAGTGGCATGCCTATGGTCGCACCGGCCACGGCCAGCGCTACGCGCCGCTGGACCAGATCACGCCGCAGAACGTCGCGCGGCTCGAAGTCGCCTGGCACTTCCGCACCGGCGACATGCGGGGCCAGCCGGGCGACCCGGAGGAAACCACCTTCGAGGTCACGCCGCTCAAGGTCGGCAACCGCCTGTTCCTGTGCACGCCGCACCAGCAGGTGGTGGCCCTCGATGCGACCACCGGTGCCGAGGTCTGGCGCTTCAACCCGCGCATCGAAGGCGAGCTGGCGTTGCAGCACCTGACCTGCCGCGGACTGTCCTACCTGCCACCAGGGACCGCCGCGACGCCCGCGGCCACCGGGCGTGCGCCGGTCGGCTCCGGCTCCCAGCCCGTCGCGGCGGAAGACGCGCCGGCCACGGACGACTGCCCGGCGAAGCTGTTCATGCCCACGGCCGACGGGCGCCTGATCGCGCTGAACCCGGACGACGGGCAGGTCTGCCGCAGCTTCGGTGGCGGCACCGGCCAGATCGACCTGTGGGCCAACATGCCGAACAAGCGGGCGGGCGGCTACTACTCGACCTCGCCGGTGGTGGTGACCGACCGCGTGGTCGTGGTCGGCGGCACGGTGCTGGACAACGTCAGCACCAACGAGCCCTCGGGCGTGATCCGCGCCTTCGACGTGCGCACCGGCGCGCTGGTCTGGAACTGGGACCCGGCGCGGCCCGAGGCCACCGAGCCGATCGCGCCCGACGCCACCTACACGCCGAGCTCGCCCAACAGCTGGTCCATCTCCAGCGTCGACACCGAGCTCGGCCTGGTCTACGTGCCGCTGGGCAACCAGCCGCCGGACCAGTGGGGCGGGCAGCGCAGCGAGGACGTCGAGCGCTACGGGTCCTCCGTGGTCGCGCTGGATCTGGCCACCGGCAAGGTGCGCTGGCACTTCCAGACCGTGCACCACGACCTGTGGGACTACGACGTGCCCTCGCAGCCCACGCTGGTGGACCTGACCATCGACGGCGAGCGCGTGCCGGCGCTGGTGCAGCCGACCAAGCAGGGCGAGCTGTTCGTGCTCGACCGGCGCGACGGCCGTCCGCTGCTGCCGGTGGAAGAGCGGCCCGTCCCGCAAGGCGCGGTCGAAGACGACCGCACCGCGCCGACCCAGCCGGTCTCGGCGCTGTCGTTCGAACCCGAGCCGCTGCGCGAGCGCGACATGTGGGGCACGACCCTGTTCGACCAGCTGTACTGCCGCATCGCCTTCCGCCGGCTGCGCTACGAGGGACGCTATACGCCGCCGTCGCTGGAGGGCACGCTGGTCTATCCCGGCAACTTCGGCGTGTTCAACTGGGGCGGCATCGCGGTCGACCCGGTGCAGCAGGTGGCGTTCACCACGCCGGCCTACCTGGCCTTCACCTCGCAGCTGGTGCGACGGCGCGACGACACCTCGCTGCACGTGCAGGGCCAGCAGCCCGTCGAGCCGCTGCCCGCGCTGAACGAGAACTTCGGCGCGCCCTATGCGGTGAAGATGGGCGCGTTCACCTCGCCGCTCGGCATCCCGTGCCAGGCGCCGCCCTGGGGCCATGTCGCGCTGGTGGACCTGCGTACCGGCGAGGTGATCTGGAAGCACCGCAACGGCACGGTGCGCGACAGCTCGCCCGTGCCGCTGCCGTTCCGCATGGGCGTGCCCTCGCTGGGCGGGCCGCTGGTCACCGCAGGCGGCGTCGCGTTCCTCTCCGGGACGCTGGACTACTACGTGCGCGGCTACGAGCTGGCCACCGGGCGCGAGCTGTGGACGCAACGCCTGCCGGCCGGCGGCCAGGCCACCCCGATGAGCTACCTGGGCGAGGACGGGCGGCAGTACCTGCTGGTGGTGGCGGGCGGCCACGGTTCGCTCGGCACCCAGGCCGGCGACCACGTCATCGCGTATGCGCTGCCGCGTTCCGGTCAGTAGTCGATCGTGTAGCGGTAGTCGCGATAGCGTAGCACCGCGCTCTTGAGCCGGATCTCCTCCAGCGTGAGGTCCTGGGCCACCGCTTCGCCTTCGCGCACCGGCCGGCCGTTGAGGATCAGCAGGCGGTCGGCCCGCAGGGGCGAGTACACCGACCCGTTCACCGTCAGGGCCGGCAGGTTGCGGCGCACCTCGTCGGGCAGCTCGGCCTGCCGGTAGATCCTCGCCTCGGTGGTCGGGGGCGGTGCCGGCTCGGCAGCTGCGGGCGACGGCGCGGCCGGCGTGGCAGCGGCAGGTTGGGCCGGGACCGGGGCAGGGGCGGGCGGTGGTGGCGGAGGGGCGACCCGCTCCACCACCGGCGGCGCGATGGCCACCACGGGCGGCGCCGGGTCCCGCGGCACGGGAGCGGCCGCCTCGCGCGCCGGCGGGGCCGGGGGCAGGGCGGGGGACGCCGGTGCGGCAGGCGGGGCCGCCACGACCCCGGTCGCTTGGGGCTGGCTCCCCCAGAACCACCATGCGGCCAGCGGCACGAGCAGGCCGACGGCTGCGCCCACGCCGATCCAGGCCCAGGGGCGCGCGGCCAGCGACGCGGGTGCCTCGCCTGCGGGCGGCGGCGCCGTGTGCGAATGCAGGCCCGGCACCGCGCCGCGTTCGCGCTCGGCCTCGGCCCGCCGCAAGGCTTCGAGGATGTAGGACATCAGTGCACTCCCTGCAGGCGCGGCTCGTCGACGCCGATCACGCGGTTGAGCTGCATGAACGTGACCGGTCCCGCCAGCCCGTCGGCCTCCAGCCCTTCGGCCAGCTGGAACGCCTGGATGCGCGCGCGCAGCGGGCCTTCGCTGGGCAGGCCGGGCACCTTCGCGAGCTGCTGAGCCAGCCATTCGGCCACCGGGCCGCGGTCCGAGACCGCCTTGTTGTCGTAGCCGGCCGGCGCGCGCCAGAAGGTGGCGAAGTCGCCGCGCCACACCTGGGCCAGCGCCGACAGCGGCACGGTGTGCGCGATGTCGCCCACGCGCAGCACCGCTTCCTCGGCGGTCAGCCGGGTCAGCAGCACGCGCCCGCCGTCGCGGCTGCCGTCGTCGAGAGTCAGGATGCCCGGCCGGTCGAGCAGCCGGATCTGCGCCAGGGTGCTGCGTGCCGTGCGGTAGCAGTGCACCCCCTGGCGCTGAGCCGCCTGGCAGGCGTCGCCGCGCGGACCGAGCTGCAGCTGCCAGGCCGCGGCCAGCTGGCGCCAGGCTTCCTGTTCGTCCGGGATCAGCGCCTTGAAGGTGCCGCGTGGCGGCAGGTCTTCCTGCGGCCGCGCCGCTGCGGCCGGCACCGCGGGCGCCGAGGCGCGCGGGGCCAGGCCGGCGGACGCCGCCGAAGCCACCGGTGCGGGCGCGGCCGCCGCGATGGCCGCGACGGGCTTGCCGGTACCGCGCATCGCGTAGCCGATCGCGGCCATCAGCGCGGCACCGGCGACCACGCCCACCGCACCGACCGCCACCATGCGGCGCACCGGCCGCGACGCCGTCTTGCGCGGCGCACCGAAGACCTCGCGCGCGGCCTGCTCGACGATGCGCTCGTCGACGCGGCTGCGCCCGCTCGCGTAGGCCCCCAGCAGCGCACGGTCGCACAGCAGGTTGATGCGGCGGGGCACGCCACGCGAGAGCTCGTGGATACGCCGGAGCGCGCCGCGGTCGAACGGCACCGGCCGCTCCATGCCGGCCACCGCAAGCCGGTGGCGGATGTACTGCTCGGTCTCCGCCTCGGACAGCGCGTCCAGGTGGAAACGGGCGACGACGCGCTGCGCCAGCTGCTCCAGCTCGGGCCGCGCCAGCATGGTGCGCAGCTCGGGCTGGCCGATCAGGATGATCTGCAACAGCTTGCGCTCGCTGGTCTCGAGGTTGGTCAGCAGGCGCAGCTGCTCGAGCACGTCGGCCGAAAGGTTCTGGGCCTCGTCGATGATCAGGACGTTGTTCTGTCCGACGGCGTGCGTGCGCAGCAGGAACTCGTTGAGCCGGTCGACGTAGTCCTTCACCGTCAGCGCCCGCTGGCCGCCTTCGGGCAGCGGGATGCGGAACTCCTCGCACACGGCCTGGAGCAGCTCCTCGACCGTGAGCTTGGGATTGAAGATGTAGGCGACGTTGCAGCGCTTGGGGATCTTCTCGAGGAAGCAGCGGCACACGGTGGTCTTGCCGGCGCCGATCTCGCCGCTCAGCAGCACGAAGCCGCCCCCGCCGCGCACGCCGTACAGCAGGTGCGCGAGCGCCTCCCGATGGCGTTCGCTCATGAAGAGGTAACGTGGATCGGGCGCGATCGAAAACGGTTCTTGCTTGAGTCCGAAGAACTTCGCGTACATGTCAGCAGGCTGCAGCAGGGTGGCAGTCTAGCCTGTCGACGCGACGGCCGAAGCCGGTGTCCCCGCCCGGGCCCGGACCGGGTGGCTAGCGGGTGGCCTGCGACACCAGCCGGTGGTAGAAGCGCACCAGCTCGGCCAGGTTCGAGGTGGCGATGCGCTCGTTGGTGCCGTGGAAACGCGGCAGGTCCTCCGGCCGGGCGCGCACCGGCGAGAAGCGGTAGATGTGGTCGCTGATGCCGGTGAAGTGGCGCGAGTCGGTGGCCGCGATCATCAGGCCGGGCGCGACGATGGTGCCGGGGAAGACCTCGCGCACGGTACGCTGGATCAGCTGGTACGACGGCGACTGCGTCGGCGACACCGGCGAGGGCTCGGCGTTGCCCGACAGCACCTGCAGCTCGAAGCGGTCGCTGCCGACCGCGCGCCGCACGTGCTCCATCACCGAGGCCTGCGTGTCGCCCGGCAGCAGCCGGAAGTTGACCGTGGCCTCGGCTCGGCCGGGGACGACGTTGTCCTTGTTGCCCGCATGCACCACCGTCAGCGCGGTGGTGGTGCGCAGCATCGCGTTGGTGCTGGCGCCGGCCTCCAGCTGCTTCTGCACCAGCGGGCCGAACAGCCACAGGTTGGACAGCGCCACGCGCCCGAAGCCGTCCATCTCCGGTGCGAGCGTCTCGAACATCTCGCGCGCCACGCCGCGGAGGCCGCCCGGCAGCTGCTCGTCGTCGAGCCGCTTGAGCGCGGCACTCATCATCGCGATCGCGCCACTGCCGCGCGGCGGCGGCATCGACGAATGGCCGGGCGTGGCCGAGACGCGCAGCACCACCGAGAGGTAGCCTTTCTCGGCAATGCCGATCAGCGCGGCGGGCTTCGACAGGCCCGGCATCACGCCTTCGGTGATCAGCAGGCCCTCGTCGATCACGAACTCGAGCTTCACGCCGCGCGAGGCGAGCAGCTTCGCGATCTCGACCGCGCCGCGCTGGCCGCCGACCTCCTCGTCGGCGCCGAAGGCGAGGTAGATGGTGCGGCGCGGCTGGAAGCCTTCGGCCAGCAGCATCTCGATGGCCTCGAGCTGCGCGACCAGGTTGCCCTTGTCGTCCCAGGCGCCACGCCCCCAGACGTAGCCGTCGCGGATCTCGCCGGCGAACGGGTCCACCGTCCAGTCGCCCTCGGTGCCGGCCGCGATCGGCACCACGTCCTGGTGCGCCATCAGCAGGATGGGGCGGGCCTGCGGGTCGCTGCCGGGCCAGGTGTAGAGCAGGCTCAGGCCGTTGACGACCTCCTGCTTGAGCGTGGCGTGCACGCGCGGATAGCTCTGGCGCAGGTGCTCGTGCAGCAGCCGGAACTGGTCGGCGTTGAGCTCGGGATCGTCGGCCGAGGAGACCGTGCGCGCGCGGATCGCGCCGGCCAGGCGCTGCGCCAGCCCGGCCTCGTCGACCGGCAGCGGTGCGATGGCCGGGACGTCGACCTGTCGAGAGCCCTGTCGCCAGGTGTTGACCGCAACGGCGGCCGCAAGGAGGAGGATCAGCAGCAGAAGGCCCAGGATCAGGCGCTTGAGGACGGTCCAGCCAGTGATGCGCACGACAGCTCCGGAAACGAACGATCGTGCGCAGTATAGGAAGCCCCTGCGGCGCGCCGCATCGGGCTTCCCACGGATGGTGCGTCAGCTCGACAGCGGCTTGACCGGGGCCAGCAAGCGATGCAGCTCGACCCGCGCGAAGCGGTCGATCCGCCACTGCGACACCCGACGGGCCCCCGAAGCGGCTCTCGACCGGGTGGAAGTGCAGGGCGGCGTGCTGCACCGCCGGCGGCGCCAGCCAGCGGGCGACGCTGGGACGGCAAGCGGCTGATCCTGCCCCCGTGCTCGCCCGCAACTTCGAGGGGCGCGCAGCTCCTCGTCGACACCCGTCGTGCCAGGCCGGGGCGGTCTACGACGCGTCCCACGCCGGCCCAAGCGCTTCCACGGCGCAGGGCCTCCAGCGGCGCCAACCCGAAGACGACTTCAAGTTTTACTTGAACATTTGTTGATGTAAAACTCGAGAAATCATGGATATCTCGTTGTCATTCAACGGCTATTGGGCGGCATCCCTGGTAGTGGCCGCGGCCGCCGCCTGCTGCGCGTACCACGCCAGGCATTGTGGATTGGCCATCGCGTCGCGGTTGACCACCCGCTCGAGCTCGTGGCCGAGGAACAGCTTCTTGATCGGCACTTCCTGCTTCTTGCCCGACAGGGTGCGCGGGATCTCGGGCGCCTCGATGATGTCGTCCGGCAGGAAGCGCGGCGACAGGGCGTTGCGGATCGCGTCGCGGATGCGCGCCTGCATCGGCGCGTCCAGCGGGTGCCCGGGACGCATCACGACGAACAAGATCATGCGGCTGGGACGGCCCAGGTACTCCAGGTCGATCACCATCGAGTCGAGCACCTCGGGCAGCGCCTCGACGGCCGCGTAGATCTCGCTGGTGCCCATGCGCAGGCCGTGGCGGTTGATGGTCGCGTCGCTGCGCCCGTAGATGATGCAGCTGCCGTCGGGCAGCATGCGCAGCCAGTCGCCGTGCCGCCAGACGCCCGGGTAGACGTCGAAGTAGCTCGACAGGTAGCGTGCATGGTCGCGGTCGCCCCACAGGTACAGCGGCATCGAGGGCAGGGGGCGCGTGCAGACCAGCTCGCCGACCTCGTCGATGACCGGCTGGCCGGCCTCGTTCCAGGCCTCGACCGCCGCGCCGATCTGCCGGCACTGCATGCGCCCGGGCGTCTGCGGCAGCTCGCGGTTGCCGGCGATGAAGGCGCCGCAGAAGTCGGTGCCACCGGAGACGTTGCTCCACCAGATCCCGGGGGTGCCGATGCGCTCGAACTGCTCCGTGCCCCAGCGCTGCACCTCTTCCGACAGTGGCGATCCGGTGCTGCCCAGCGCCCGGATCGCGCGCAGGTCGCCGCATTGCGACAGGTCCAGCCCGGCCTTCATGCAGTTGGCATAGAAGGCCGCGCCCGCGCCCAGGTAGGTGATGCGGTGTTTCGCCGCAAAGCGCCACAGCACGCCCCAGTCCGGCGCGTCCTTGGACCCCGAGGGGCTGCCGTCGAACAGGCAGATCGTGACGCCGTCCAGCAGCCCGTTGACCTGGCAGTTCCACATCACCCAGCCGGTGCTGCTGTACCAGTGGAAGCGTTCGCCCCAGTTGTTGGCGCTGTAGCTGGTGCCCATGTCGAAGTGCTTGGCACTGGCGGCGGCCATCAGCGCGATGCCGCCGTGACCGTGCACGATGGGCTTGGGCAGGCCGGTCGTGCCGCTCGAGTAGACGATCCACAGCGGGTGGTCGAAGGGCAGCCATTCGGGCTCGAAGGCCGCGGTCTGCGCGTCGTCGCGCGCGGTGGCCTCGGCAAAGCCCAGTTCCGCGGGCAGCCGGCGGCTGGCGTAGGGCGTCTCCAGCACCACCAGGGTCTGCACGCTGGGCAGATCGGCACGCAGCGCCGCGACGGTCTCCGCGCGGTCCATCGCCTTGCCGGCGTAATGAATGCCGTCGGCCGCGATCAGCACACGCGGCTCGATCTGGCGGAAGCGGTCCAGCACGGCACGCGTGCCCATGTCGGGCGCGCAGACGCTCCACACCGCGCCGATGCTGGCGCAGGCCAGGAACGCGACCACGGTCTCGGGCACGTTGGGCAGGTAGGCCGCCACGCGGTCGCCGCGCTGCACGCCGGCCTCGCGCAGCGTCAGCGCCAGCGATGCCACCTGGCGGCGCAGCTCGGGCCACGACAGCTCGCGCGCCTCGCCGCGTTCGTTGTCGCTGACGATGGCAGGCATCCCGGCCGCGTGCGCCGGCCCGACATGGCGGAACACGCGCTGCGCGTAATTGACCTGCGCCCCCGGGAACCAGCGCGCGCCGGGCATGCGCTCGTCTTCCAGCACGGCGGTGTACGGGGTCGGGGACTCGAAGCGGTCGTAGTCCCAGATGCTGCGCCAGAAGGCGTCCAGGTCGGTGACCGACCAGCGGCGCAGCGACTCGAAATCGGGAAAGGACAGGCCGCGATGCTCGCGCAGCCAGTCCTGGTAGAGGCGAAGCTGTGGAACGTAGGCGGGTCTCATGACCCGCAGCGTACGGGGCGCACCGCGGCGCGTGGTTCAGGGTTTGTCCCTTGCGCGTGCGCTATGCGCCCGAAGCGCGCGGCTCAGGCGGACGGGAACGGATCGTCCCAGCCCAGCAGTTCCGCCAGCCGCCGGACCACCCAGCGCGCTTCGGCTGCGTCGACGCCGGCATCGCCGCCAGCCAGGCCCTGGTGGATGCGCTGGAGCACGTCGGCCTCGGTGACGTGGAGCTGCCAGAGCTTGTCGCGCGCGGTCTCGGTGAGCATCTGCGCCAGGTCCTCGCAGTACTCGTAGCGCTGCGCGATCACGTCGCGCGGTTCGCGCGGCTTCAGGCGCCCGGGGTCGACGTAGAGATCGACGAAGGACGGCGGGATGTACAGCTGGTGGTCGTCGGACACGGGTCGGTTGCGCAAGGAGCCTGCCGCGGATGCGCCACGGCAGCGGAGGAAGACGGGTTGCACGCTGCCGGCACGAGACCGGACGGCAGGTCCGCGATTATCGTGCGCCGGCAAACGGGCAACGCATGCGAAAGCCGGGCGGCCCATGGGCGTCAGGCCTTGGGGAAGCATCGGCAGGATCTGTTCTCGGCATCCGATTTACTTTCCAGAATGTGCGTTATGTCAAATACAGGATGCGAGGGCCGAGGCGAACGAACCGGCCCCCGGGAGACCGTCGAGTCGCCTTCCGGCAACCAACGCCCTGCAAGCGCATCGCATGCCGGCCGGCAGCCCTCGCTGCGAGCCGGCGCGTAGGTGCGAGCGGTTTCTCCGAACGGCCATGGCCACACGTCCGGACGGAACCCAGCCGCAGCCTCGGACATCCGCCCACGCCTGACCAGAGGGGCTGCCGGCATGCCGCGACAGTGCCGGCCCCTTGACCGGCCGGCGCACCAGGCAGGCCAGCCGCGTGCGGCCTCAGCCGCGCCGCTTCCCGTGGTCGATGACCGTCTCGCCATCCTCCCTGACGAACGGCTCCAGCTTGCCCACGGGCAGCAGCTCGAGCACTTCGTCCGAAGGACGGCACAGCTTGGTCCCCAGCGGGGTGCGCACCACGGGCCGGTTCATCAGGATGGGGTGCTGCTGGATGAAATCCAGCAGCTCTTCATCGGTCCACTTCGGGTCGGACAGGCCCAGTTCCGCGTACGGCGTGCCCTTCTCGCGCAACAGGTCGCGCACGCCGATGCCCATCTCGGCAAGCAGCTGACGCAGCTCTTCCTTGGTCGGCGGCGTCTTCAGGTACTCGACGATGCGCGGCTCGAAGCCGGCGTGACGGATCAGCCCCAGCACGTTGCGGCTCGTCCCGCAGGCAGGGTTGTGATAGATCGTGATCTCGCTCATGAGGGTTGTTTCAGGACAAAGACATCTGCCCGCGGGCTCGGTCGACCCGGGACTGCGCACGCGGGTCGACGGTGAGCGCATGAAGGGCCGATCCTGCATCCGCCAGTGACACGGCCACCAAGTCGGGCATTCGGGCGGGGGATCTTCCTGCGCACGGGCGGGTGCGCCGGGCCATTCTAGGGGCTGATGCGTTCCTGTTCCGTTCGACGCGAGGGCGTCAACGCCCCCTGCCCCGGATGCGCGACAGGGCGTCCAGCGCCGGCGCCGGGACTCAGCACTGCAGGCGCTGCGGATACAGCCCGTGCCGTAACCCGCAACGGTGCGCCTTGGCCGCATCGACCGGGCCGACCTTGCCGGGTGCCAGACGCTGCACCGTGGCGCCGCCAGCGTGGCGCGGCCGGCGAGCTGCTGCGACGCGCAGGCAGCTCGGTCGCGTCGATGCGCGAGGTGTTCGAACGGTTCAGGAGCAGGCCGTTGAGCGCGGCGGGTGCTCGGCGCCCAGCCGGAAGCCGGGGTCGGGCTGCGCCGGCATGCCCACGCCGAGGACCGGGGCGTCCTCGTCGACGAACTCGAACTGGTACACCGGCTGGTGGCTCGAGTGCGGCGCTCCCACTCGAGCGGAACCTGCGAAGACTGACAGGTTCCCTTCACTGGCCGACCGCACGTGGAATGGGCCGTGAAAGGCGAACCCGCTGCGCGGTGCAGCGGACGTGCGGGTGAAGCATGCGCAACAGGGGTCCCGGAGACAGCGCGCGACGTCCTGCCGGCCGTCCAACTCGGTGCGAGCCTCGGCCGTGGCAGCCTCAGGCTTGGCGCGCAAACGCCGACATGTACGGCACGCGACCGACGCTCCACCGGCCCCGCCTGCCCTGTCGGTTGCCCCGGATCCCCGAATGGAGGCAGGCCATGAACCTGCCATCAGCGAGCCTCTCCACGTGCCATCCACAGCGCCCCGCACCACCCGTCATGCCGTCGCAGCCGCTCGCGGTGCACCCAGCCCGCGCGCCAGGGACCGGTCCTGGGCCGCGACGGGCCTTGACGCAAGGATCGCCGCCCCACAGCATCGACGGCGGACGGATCCCTGGCGGCTTCAACCGTGCAGCGTTGGAGGAGGAGCCGCTGCCGACGCACCGGCGGCCGGTCGATGTCCCGGCAAGCGTCCCCTTGAGTTCACAGTCACCGAATGCCTGCGGCCGATGGGCCGCGGATATCGCTGTCGCGGACAGCACTTTTCAACTGAAGGAGAACTCAATGTACATCGAAGCCCCCCACCGCGGCCCCGTCACGGCTCCCGCCCGCGCCCTGCAGCGCAAGGTCTGCGAACCGGCGGCGCCCAAGACCTTCCGCCACGCGATCGAGATCTACCTGAAGGACTCGAACGCCTACATGAACACCTATTTCTCGCGCTACTTCGAGTGGCAGGGCATCTGCCGCGAGCGCTGGTTCTACCAGTGCATCGCGCCGGACCTGCTGCGCGACCAGGGGGTGTTCATCACGAAGCGGGCGCACCAGGAGTACGTGCACGAGACCTTCCCGTTCCAGACCGTCGAGTGCCACCTCAACACGTTCAACGTCTCGCGCTGCTCGTTCTACCTGCTGTTCCGCTTCCACGTCGAGGACACCCTGGTGTCGACCGGCTACCAGCAGATCGTCTTCGCCCGTGAGGACAAGCGCATCCAGCGGCTGCCCGAAGACGTGCTGGCACGCATCAAGGAGTACGAGCTCGCGGAAGCGCCGCTGCCCGTCTGAGCGCGGCGGCATGCGGCTGCGCGGCCGGGGTGCCGGCAGGCGCCCTGCCGGCGCGGCTCAAGCCGCCGGGAACTGCAGGGTGAAGGCCGTGCGTCCCGGCCGCGAATCGCAGCGGATCCTGCCGCCGAACGCCTTCATGACGTTGCGGCAGAACGCCAGCCCGATCCCGCCCGCATCGCCGCGCTTGGTGGTCCAGAACGGGTGGAACAGGCGGCGCTGCACCTGGCGCGGGATGCCCGGCCCGGTGTCCGTGACGATGATGCACGGGTGGGCGCCCTGCCGCCCGGTTTCGATCGTCACCTCGCCCTGCCCGGCCTGCTTGATCGCCTGCAGCGCGTTCTTCAGCAGGTTGAAGATCACGTTGACCAGCAGTGCCGGCGAGCCCCAGAACTCGAAGTCCTCGCCCAGCCGCACGTGCACGCGCTCGCGCTCGCCGGGGCCGTAGGGGTAGCGCTCGACGGCCTCCTCGATGCAGGCCACCGCGCTGGCGGTCACGAAGTCGCTCTCGTCGACCCGGCTCAGCCGCGAGGAGGCCACCATCAGGTCGACGATCATGTTGGAACGATCCACCTCCCGCGCGATGCGCGCGGGCAGGCGGACGACCTCCTCGATCGCCATCGTCGGCACCGTGGGGCACAGCCCGTGTTCGACGGCCAGCCGGTAGCCGGCCACCACCTCCTGCCAGTAACGGTCGACCGCCGCTGCGTGCAACCGGATCGTCGCCAGCGGCGTGCGCACCTCGTGGGCCACCGTGGCGATGACCACGTTGTTGTTCATCAGGTCGTACTTGAGGATCGCGACCAGGATGATGGCCAGGCTGGCCGCGTTGAACAGCACGCCGACCGGGTAGAAGTCGTAGCCGTAGTTGCAGAGGTAGTCGGTCGCCGCGAAGAAGTAGATGAACATGCTGGCGATGCACAGGCGCAGGCGCGCGCGCTGCAGCGGCGGGGCATGCGCCTGCTCGCGCACGTTCAGCCACAGCCCGCGCAGCACGACGATGGCGGTCTGCGCCACGTGCACCAGGTGCAGCGGACCGGCCTCGGGGTAGTAGCCCCATTCGTACCGGTAGTAGCCCGCGACGAACCAGTCGGTCGTCACCAGCGTGAGCGCCAGCAGGCCCGCCACGCCGTACGACACGCCGACCCAGCGCCGCTCGCTGCGCACCTCGGCGATCTCGGCGAGGAACTGGTAGAGCGCGGTCGGCAGGAACAGGATGAACAGGTAGCCGACCCGCACCAGCACCGACGCGACAGCCGCATCCTCGGTCTGGAACAGCACCGCCCAGGTGCCCTGCCACACCGCGGTGGTCAGGCACAGCAGCAGGAACGCGTCGGTCACGCGGCTGCGCCCGCGGTCCACGGCCACGTACAGGCCACAGGCGAGAAACAGGGCAGCCACGAGGGCAGGAAGGATGGAATACATCGGCGTGTTCGCGAGCGCGCAACGATGATGACAATGCCGGCGGACGGAAGCAAGCGCGGTCCGGGGCGCGGCGGCAGGCGGGCCACGCCCCTGCGACTTCTGCACGCCCCGCCGTGGTGCTCGCCTTGCCGCGGACGGCCCGGATGCGCCGGCGGGTCGTCGGACACCGAGTGTGACGCGGCGGATGGCCGGCGCAAGCCGGCAGGATTGCCAGGGTGTTGCGCTTCAGGGCCTGCCGTGCCAGGCACGGCACCGGGTCGTCACTCCCCGCTCGGCAGGGAATCGGCTGGCAGCGACGGCCCTGCGGGCGGCGCCGGATCCAGGCTGCGGATGCCGCTGTCGGGGGTGTACTCGCGGTAGTACCACTGGCCGTCGATGTTCACGACGCCGTCGGGCACCGCCGGCCGCATGACCGGGGTGTCGCGCAGTGCAAACCTCATGTAGTCCAGCCAGATCGGCAGGCTCGGTTTGCCGTGCGCATCGCGCTCGCCATGCGGGCGCGGCGGCTCGTCGCCCACCCAGGCCACGGCCACGACACCGGGCTGGAAGCCGGCGAACCAGGCATCGCCGCCGTCGCGGGTGCTGCCGGCATGGCCCTGCACGTCCGGCCGGTGCAGCCAGCGCCCTGCCCGGCCACCGAAGTTCATGCGGCTGGCCTCGTGCAGCAGCCTGGTGATCACGAATGCATTGCGCGCATCGATGACCCGTGCCGAGTCGCCCGGCAGCCGGGGCAAGGTCTCCTTCAGCACCCGTCCGTCCGCATCGGTGAGCCGGCGCACCAGCACCGGGCGGACCCGGTAGCCGCCATTGGCCAGCACGGCATGGGCCGAGGCCAGCTGCAGCGGCGTGATCGCCTCGGTGCCCGCGGTCATCGACGCACCGTCCGGCGGCGATGCCGGATCGAAGCCGAAGCGACGCAACCATGCCTGCACCTGGTCCGGTCCCAGCGCCTCGACAAGGCGCCGGGTCGTCTCCGGCTGCGCGGCGGCCAGCGCTTGGCGCAGCACCAGCGGCGCGACGTCGTTCCGCGCTTCGGGCACCGTCCCCTCCCCCTGCCCCGCGACCTCCGGTGCCCCGGGCCGCCATTCGACCACCGTGCTCGCGGTATGCCCCTGCTCGAGTGCTGCCGCATAGATGAAGGGCGCCAGGCTGGTGCCGGCCTCGCGCCCGCCCTGGGCGACCCGCTCCTCGGCACCGGGCCGCGGCGCAAAGCCGCCCACCCAGGCACGCACCGCACCGTCGCGCGGGTCGAGCGCCACCAGTGCCGCCTCCACGCGGGGCAGCTGGGTCAGCTGCCATGCACCGGCCTGCGACTGCCACACGCGCACGATCGCGCCGCGCCGCAGCGGTGTCGAGGTCGCTGCATGGGGGGCCAGCGCAAGCCCTGGCCCGCCCAGCGTCACCGTCGTGCCGTCGCGCAGCATGACCTGCAGGCGCCCGGGCTGCGCTTCCAGCACCACCGCGGCCAGCAGCTCGCCGCGGTCCGGATGCGCGCGCAGCGCCTCGGCCACCCGCTCGTCCACCGCCTCCGGATCGTCGGGCAGGCGCACTTCGCCTTCCGGGCCACGGTAGGGCCGGCCGCGTTCATGGGCCAGCACGGCCTCGCGCACCGCGCGGTAGGCCGCTTCCTGTTCGCTGGAGGTGACGGTCAGGTGCACGTTCAGCCCGCGCGTGTACGCCTCGCTGCCGTACTGCCGCACGACGATGCGACGCGCCGTCTCCGCCAGCGGGCGGGCATAGGGCGGCAGCTGCTCGCGCGCCCGGTAGTGCAGCGGCTCGGCACCTGCCGCGTCGCGCTGCTCGCGGGTGATGATGCCGTTGCGGTACATGCGCTCCAGCACCACCAGCTGCCTGGCCTTGGCGCGCTGCGGGTTGACCAGGGGATCGAGCCTCGACGGCGACTGCGGCAGGCCGGCCAGCAACGCCGCCTCGGCGAGCGTGACGTCCTGCAGGGGCTTGCCGAAGTAGATCTCGCTGGCCGCGGCAAAGCCGTAGGCCCGCTGCCCCAGGTAGATCTGGTTCATGTAGGTCTCGAGGATCTGCCGCTTGCCGAGCTGGCTCTCGATCTTCAGCGCCAGCATGGCTTCGTAGAGCTTGCGGGTGAAGGTCTTCTCGGTGGGCAGGTAGAAGTTGCGCGCCAGCTGCATCGTGATCGTCGAAGCCCCCTGGCTCAGCGGTGCCACGAGGTTGTGCAGGCTGGCACCCAGCACGCGCAGGAAGTCGATGCCGCCGTGCTGGTGGAAGCGCGCGTCCTCCACCGACAGCAGCGCGTCCTGCATCACCTGCGGGATCTCGTCGAGCGACAGGAAATGCCGGCGCTCCTCGCCATATTCGCCCAGCAGCACGCCATCGGCGGCATAGACCCGCATTGGCAGACGGGGCCGGTAGTCGGTAAGCTCGCCCAGGTCCGGGAGGTGGGGATAGGCCACGGCGTAGCAGATGCCGGCCAGCATCGTCGCCGAGGCCAGGAGTGCTGCACCGGCAGCCAGCCCCACCGAGACGACCCGCAGCACCCCGCGCATGCCGGCCGGCACGGCGTGCCACCATCGCCGCGCAGGACCGGTCGCTACGGAAGGCGGGGCACTCATGGCAGCTCGGACTGGAGGAATGCCGGCATTCTAGAGGGAGGCCCATGCACGCCTGGCCCGATGACCGCCCCGACGACATGCCCGTCATCGGTACGGCGTTGCCCTCCGTCCGGTTGCAGCTTGCAGCCCTGCACGCAATCCACGAAGCTCTGTGCGGACGCGACCGCCGGTGCCCTCCTTGTCAGGCAGCAGGGGTGCGCGTGCCGCGTCGCAGCAGGCGTGCATCGCAGAGAACCCTTCCCGAAGGCGTCATTGGCTTCACCCTTCCTTCGGGCGACCCGTCTCGAGGCCGGCTGCTCGTCCTCGAGGCAGCGCCGGTGTCGTTCCCGCGTCTTTTCCACAAGTCGTACTCACACCAAGGAGCCTTCCCATGACGCCAACCCATCCCAGCTTTCTCGACCAGCAGGTGGACCGCTTCTTCCGCAAGCGGTTCTTCGACCACCCGCGAAAGCCGGGACTGCCGTTCTGGTACAGCGTGGAACAGCCGGCGGGCGACAGCCTCTCGCTGCAGTCGAACGACTACCTGTCGCTGGCCGACCATCCCCACATCATCGAGGCAACCGTGCGCAGCCTGCGCGAGGAAGCCTCGGCCAGCGTGATGTCGCCGATCTTCGTGTTCCTGCGCGGTGCGGCCACCCCGTCCGCGCGCTTCGAGGAACGCCTGGCCAGCTACATGGGCATGGAAGCGGGCATCCTGTGCCAGTCGGGCTACGACGCCAACGTCGGCCTGCTGCAGGTCGTGGCCCAGCAGGGGCAGCCCGTCTACATCGACCAGTACGCGCACGCCTCGCTGTGGCAGGGCATCCACGCCGCCGAGGCGCAGGCCGTGCGCTTCCCGCACAACGACACCGAGGAGCTGCGCCAGCTGGTGGCCACCCACGGTCCCGGCGTGATCGTGGTCGACTCGGTCTACAGCACCAGCGGCAGCGTCTGTCCCCTGCTTGCGATGGTCGAGATCGCCGAGGCCACCGGCTGCGTGCTGGTGGTCGACGAGTCGCACTCGCTGGGCACCCACGGCGACCGCGGCGAGGGCCTGGTCCGCGCGCTGGGCCTATCGTCGCGGGTGCACTTCGTCACCGCCAGCCTGGCCAAGGCCTTCGCCTACCGGGCCGGCTTCATCGCCTGCAGCAAGCGCTACGTGGAGTACATCCGCTTCTCGTCGTTCCCGGCGATCTTCAGCTCGACGCTGCTGGAGCACGAGGTGGCCCGGCTCGACGCGACGCTGGACGTGATCGCCGGGGAGCCGCAGCGGCGCGAGCGGCTGTGGCACAACACGCGGCGCCTGCGCGAAGGCATCCGCGCGCTCGGCTACGACATCAGCAACGGCACAGAGCAGATCATCGGCATCCGCAGCGGCCCGGTGCTCAACGCGGTGGCGCTGCGCGACGCGCTGGAGCGCCGCGGGGTCTACGGCTCGCTGTTCTGGTACCCGGCCACCGAGTGGCGCAACGCCATCCTGCGGCTGACCGTCAACGCCCGGCTCAGCGACGCGGACATCGACCGCGTGCTGGAAGCGATGGAGTACGCCCTGCCCTACCTGCAGCCCGGCCGCGGCGCCGCCCGCACCGCCGCACCGGCGGCGTCCGCGCCGGTGCCGACGCTGCCTCAGGCGGCGGTCCTGGCCGCCTGATCGGCGGGAAAACGGGGGAACACCAGCTTCATGCTGGTCCCCCGCCGCGTGCTGGACTCGACCTCCAGGTTGCCGCCCAGGCTGCGCATCACGTCCTGGCAGAACGACAGCCCCAGCCCGCTGCCCAGGGCCGTGCTGCCCTGCCCGCGGTAGTAGCGCTGCAGCACGCGCGGCAGCTCGTGCTCGTCGATCCCGCGGCCGTTGTCCGCGACCACGAGCACGTGCGCCGCAGGACGGGTCTCGGTGGAGATGGTGATGCAGAAGCCCGGCAGGCCGCCGCCGTGGGTGTAGGCGTTCTTCATCAGGTTGAGCACCAGGTGCTCGAGCAGGATCTCCACGCCTTCGACGACGAAGTCGTCTGCCATCTGGATGCGCACCGCGCGACGCTGGTGTTCGTTGGCGTACGGATAGCGCTGCACGGCATTGCGCACCACCTGCGCGATGCTGACCGGCTGGTGCTGGTGCGCCTGCAGCCGCGTGGGTTGCACGCTGGCCAGCAGCATGTCGATGAACACGTGGGCACGGCGGGTTTCGCGCTGCAGCATCGGCAGGCGCTCGGCCAGGCGCTGCGGGGCGTGGGCGCAGGCATCGAGCTGCATCTCGATGGCCGACAGCGGCGTGCGCAGCTCGTGCGCGACGAAGCCGGCCACCGACAGCAGCGCCTCGGTGCGCCGGCGCTTGTGCTGGGCCACCGCGAGGTTCAGGATCAGCCCGCCGCCGAACGCGAACAGCATCACCGGCCAGGCGTCGACCATCACGTGCTGCGACAGGTCTGCGCCCGGGTGCCGCGCCAGGTGCAGCAGCAGCGCGGCGGCGCCACCGGCGATCACCATCACCGCCGCGAGCGCGGCCGGCGCCAGCACCACGGTGAACATCAGCGCGGTCAGGTAGCTGAGCGCCCATTGCGTGGTGTCGTTCTCCAGCGCCATGAACATGAAGAAGAACGGCAGCGCGAGCAGCAGCGTGCCGTGCCAGTACCACGGCCAGTAGCGCCGCAAGGGCTCCAGCCATGACCTCGGGGCCAGGAACGGCAGGAACAGCGCCGCCAGCGCCAGCCGCAGCGCGAGCGATTCGTAGGGTTGCGGCTCGAGGTACTTCCACACCACGTAGAACAGCGGGAACCCCAGCACGCCCATCAGGCCGACGCAGATCCGCGCCGGCCAGGCGTCGATCGCGCTGTCCAGCACCGCATCGAGCATCGGCGCGCCACTGGGCCGCTGGAAGCTGCCCATCATCGCCCGCAGGCGGGCGATCCACGCGTGAAACAGCGCCCCCGGCTTGCGTGTCCCCGGGGAGGAATAGGGCCCGGTCGACGCCAGCCGGCTCAACAGCGGCCTCCGCGCACGCTGTGCGGCGTCATGTGCCCCGGGGCGTCGACCCACGCGAGGCGGTAGGTCTGCGCGGGGGTGGAGACGGTCCGCAGCGGCGGCACCACGAAACCCTCGTAGCCACCGGCACGCGGCAGGCGCGACGGGTCGGACAGGTACAGCAGCGCGTCGCCGCGCGCATGCTGGCTGACCAGCGGCTCGAAGCGCGGCATGCTCTGCAGGATCTCGAGGGTGGACTCGCGCTCCTCGTTGGACTGCACGAGCAGGAAACGCCACTGCCCGCGCGCGGTGCGCACCAGGTAGCCGCCGGGCTCGGTGCAAAGGTAGTACTCTGCCACGTCGGCTTCGGCAAACAGCGCCAGCACGGCCTCGGCCACCGCGGGGTCGTGCTCGAAGGCGCCGAGGCGCTGCTGCAGCCCTTCGGCCAGCGGACGGGTCAGCTCGCGGAAATAGGCATGCTGCTGCACCGCGACCATGCGCGGCAACACGTCGGCGAGCCGGTCGGCCTTGCGCAGGAACTGGTGGATCAGGCGCTCGTTGAACGCCTCGACCGCCAGCCGTTCGTCGGCCGCGCCGGTCAGGAGGATGCGCCGGCAGGGATAGTTCAACAGCGCACGGCACAGCGTGAGCCCGTCGCCTTCGGGCATCGAGTAGTCGGCGATGACCAGCGCGATCTCGTCGTGGCGGCGCGGTTCGTGCGCGAGGCTCGTGACGCGCGAGGTGTCGATGGCCAGCAGGTGTTCGTGCGGGGCGGTGCTCTGGTCGGTGCTGCGCCGGATGAAGTTGCGGCTGACCGTCTTCGAGTGTTCCAGGACTTCCAGTGCCTCCTGGTGGCTGGAACAGGCGTAAACCTTGCGGTCGGCGGAGAGCAGCGAACCCAGAGCGTCGAGGTAGCCCTCGTCGTCATCGACCAGGAGCACGGCCGTCGTGTACCAGTACGGCAGCAGCTCGGGGGTGGGGTGGAACATCAGGTTCCTTCGTTACCTTCTCTGATAGTGCTCAGTGTCTTGTCCCGACACCGTGTGGGCGGCGCCGATGCCTCTCCTCTGCAGTACCCTCCTGCCATCGCCCGGGCCCGCAGGCCCGGACGGCAACCGGCCTAGTGTGGCGGCAGCTGCCGATCCGCGCAAGCGGGCGCGTCAGGACAGGAACGGTCGGAACTCCAAGGAAGTCACGCGGCGCGCAACCGACGCACCCGTCCCTCAGGCTGGCCTCGGATTCCAATTCACCGCCCCGGTGCTGTGAACTGTAGAAAGTGACAGGACGCAACAAAGTCCTGCATTGTCCTACTCCGGGCGCCACCACAGCCAGCATGCGACGCACGCCATCACGACGCACACGCCGGCCTGCACCCACAGCGGCAGCGGGAACCACCAGATCATCAGGCCGCTGCCGGTCATTGCCAGCGTCGCATACCACTTGGCACGGCGCGGCACCGCACCACGGTGTCGCCAATCCCGGATCGCCGGGCCGAAGCGGGCGTGGTCGAGCAGCCAGCGTTCCAGCGCGGGCCAGCCGCGGCTGCCGGCCCAGGCCGCCACCAGGATGAAAGGCACCGTCGGCAGCACGGGCACGAAGACCCCGATCGCTCCCGCGACCAGCGCCAGCACGGCCAGCAGGCGCCACAGCAGGGTCACCGTCGAACGCAGCATGGAGTCGGTTGTTGCAAGCGCACCGCAGGAGTCGGCATCCAGCCGCGAACGGTACCACGGCCCGGCGTGCCCGCCGGGTGCGAAGGGCCATCGCGGCAGGCGGGCAACGGATTGACATGCATCAAGACCCGGACGGCGGGACGCGGCCCGCGCGCAGGCGGCGCCGGAGCACGGCAGAATGCCGGATGCGGCCGAAAGCCGGAGAGAACGACACCGCCACGGCTGCCGTGGCCCCCTTCCCTCCCAGACCGATTCCGTGACCACCGTAACCCACATTGCCGTTCTCGACGACGAAGTCGACATCACCCAGCTGCTGGCCGGCTACCTGCACAGCCACGGCTTCCGGGTCAGCCAGCTCCACAGCGGGCGCGCGCTGATGGACCTGATGCGCGCCGATCCGCCGGAACTCGTGCTGCTGGACCTCGGGCTGCCGGGCGAGGACGGTTTCGTCATCGCCCGCCAGCTGCGCGAGCACTTCCACTGCGGGCTGGTGATCGTCACCGGCCGCGGCGACCCGGTGGACAAGGTGGTCGGGCTGGAGATCGGCGCCGACGACTACGTCACCAAGCCCTTTGACCTGCGCGAGCTGGTGGCCCGCATCAAGGCCGTGCTGAGGCGCCTCACCCCGCCGGCGCCACCGCCTGCCGTGCTCGCCGTGGCGCCCCCGGCCGAACGCACCCGGCTGCGCTTTGCCGGCTGGGAGCTGGACACCGCGGCGCGCCGCCTGCTGGCGCCCGACGGCAAGGAGGTGGTGCTGACCACCGGCGAGTTCGACCTGCTCGCGGTGTTCGCACGCCACCCCGGGCGCGTGCTGTCGCGCGACTTCCTGCTCGAGAACACCCGCGGGCGCGAAGCCGCGCCCTTCGACCGGACCGTCGACGTGCTGGTGGGCCGCCTGCGCAAGAAGCTCGGCACCGACGCCGGCGAGCAATCCTTCATCAAGTCCGTGCGCGGCGCCGGCTACCTGTTCGTGCCGGACGTGGAGCTCGTGTGATGCCTGGCGACCTTCCCCCCGGCTCGGTGCGACCCGACGTCGACCACCCGAGCGTCTTCCGCGCCCTGTTCAAGGCCTATCCCGACGCGCTGCTGCTGGTCGACGCGACCGGCCAGATCGTGATGGCCAACCCGATGGCCTCGGACCTGCTCGGCTACGCCCCGGACGAACTGGTCGGCCTGCCGGTCGAGGCCCTGGTGCCCGACGCGATCCGGCCGCGCCATGCGGCCTACCGCGCGGCCTACGGCGTCAACCCGCGGCCACGGCCCATGGGCACGCAGATGGAGCTGGTGGCCAAGCGCCGCGACGGCAGCGAGGTGATGGTCGAGATCGCGCTCAGCCCGCTGCACGGCGAGGGCCTGCCGTACGTGGTGGCCGCGATCCGCGGCATCGGCGCCTACCCGCGCGTCAAGCAGGCGTTGCAGCGCGCCCGCTACAGCGAACACGTGGCGCAGATGGGGCGGCTGGCGGTCGACACGCGCGACCCGCAGCTGCTGTTGCAGCAGGTGCCGGCGGTGGCCGTCAACGGCCTGGAAGCCGACCTGTGCGCGATCTTCCTGCTCGAGCCCGACCGGCTCGCGTTCCGCGTGGCCAGCGGCATCGGGCTGCTGGACGAGGAACATGTCGGGGCGCGCGTGCCCAACCTGCCTGACACGCCGCTCGGCTACGTGCTCAACGCCGGCCGGCCGGTGGTCATCGAGAACTATGCTGCCGAGCAGCGCTTCTCGGTGCCTGACGCCTACCTTCGCGCCGGCCTGGTGAGCGCGGTGGCGGTGCCGCTGTCCGACCGCGGCCGCGCCATCGGCGTGCTGACCGTGCGCTCGCGCCGCGCACAGACCTTCGGCGACGACGAGATCCGCTTCGTCGAGTCGCTCGCCAACCTGGTGGCCTCGACGCTGCAGCGCGCGCAAAGCGAGGAGGCGCTGCAGCACGCCCAGCGCCTGGAAAGCGTCGGCCAGCTGACCGGCGGCATCGCGCACGACTTCAACAACCTGCTGACCATCATCCAGGGCAACCTGCAAGTGCTGGAGGAACACCCCGCCGTCGAGGGCGACGCGTACGCGCAGCAGCTGGTGGCGGCTGCCGCGCGGGCCAGCCGGCGCGGCGCCGAGCTCACCGGCAAGCTGCTCGCCTTCTCGCGCCGCCAGGTGCTGCGGCCGTCGCGGGTGGACGTCGTGACGATGCTGCAGTCGCTGGCCGACATGCTGCGCCGCACCCTGGACCAGCGCGTGCGCATCGAGGTCGACGCGGCCCCCGACTGCCCGCCCTGCCTGGCCGACCCGGGCCAGCTGGAATCGGCGCTGCTCAACATCGCGATCAACGCGCGCGACGCGATGCCCGAGGGGGGCCTGATCTCGTTCAGCTGCCGCCCCTGCGAGACGCTGCCTGCGGCCGCTCTCAGCGACCTGGACACCGACGCCCCGCCGATGCATGCGTTCGTCGCCATCGCGATCAGCGACACCGGCACCGGCATGCCCGACGCGGTCAAGGAGCGCGCCTTCGAGCCCTTCTTCACCACCAAGGAGCCGGGCCGCGGCACGGGGCTGGGGTTGAGCACGGTGTACGGCTTCGTCAAGCAGTCGCACGGCGCCATCCTGATCGACAGCGCGCTGGGCGCGGGCACCACCGTGACGCTCTACATCCCGCGCTACCAGGAGCGCCAGGCCGCGGGCAGCGGGGACGAGAGCGGAGCCGGCCTGCTGCCGCCAGGACTGAAGGTGCTGCTGGTGGAGGACGAGCCGGAGGTGCGCGCCGTCGCGCAGGCCTTCCTGCAAGGACTGGGGTGCCGCGTGATCGCCTGTGCCAACGCCGAACAGGCGCTGGTGCGGCTGGGCACGGAACCCGAACTGGACGCGCTGCTCAGCGACGTCGCGCTCGGCCCCGGCATGCGCGGCACGGAGCTGGTGCGCCAGGTGCGCGCTCGCCGCCCGAAGCTGGCGGTGCTGCTGATGTCGGGCTACTCGTCGGAACTGGCGCAGGCCGACGTCAGCGACCCCGGCCTGCGTTGCGAGCTGCTGCCCAAACCGTTCACCAAGGCCGCGTTGGCCCAGGCGCTGGCGCGGGCCCTGGCGGCCGTGCGCGCAGGGTGATCACTGGAGCGTGCGCGAGGCCGCCGGTGCACCCAGGCTGCGCTGCACGAACTCGCGCAGCGCGTCGATGTCCGGGATCTGCAGTTCGCGGCGGCCGCGTTCGGCAAAGCGGATCACCTTCTCGCGCGCCAGGCGCGACATCGCGCGGCTGACGGTCTCCAGCTTCATGCCCAGGTAGTTGCCGATCTCGGCGCGGGTCAGGCGCAGCGTGATCTGGTCGGTGCGCAGGCCGCGTGCGGCGAGCGACTCGGCCCAGTAGCGCAGGAAGTCGGCCACGCGCGCATCGGCGGACAGCGTGCACAGCGACAGCAGCGAGTCACGGTCGCGGGTGATCTCGCGGCTCATCGCGGCGTGTACCAGCGCCAGCAGCTCGGGATGCTCGACACAGGCCTGCAGCAGCGTGTCGTAGCGGAACGACCACACCTCGGCCGTGTCCATCGCCACCGCGTCGCAGCCGTAGCGGCCGTTGGCGATGCCGTCGAAGCCCATCCAGTCGCCCTTGAAGTGGAAGCCGGCGACCTGCTCGCGACCGTCGGCCGAGTACGTGATGATCTTGAAGATGCCCGAATGCACCACGTGCAGGCAGCCGAAGCGCTCGCCCGCCTGGTAGATCGTGTCCCCGGCATGCACCAGGCGACGCTGGATCGGCAGGGTGTCCTGCAGCAGCTTCAACGCCTCGGCAATGTGTGCACCGGCCGTCTGGGGCGCCGCGCGATCGACATGCCGGGCCGTGTGCGGAACGCGGACAACGGCAGGGGTGGGGGCAGCAATCGAAAGCATGGTCATGGGCTCCTCTGGTTCGGTCACCGGACGTCGGGTCTCGCCTCGTCCGATGGCGTCACTCTAGGAAGCCACGGTCAACACCATGCCAATGCACGGGCTCGCTCGGTAACGCTGGGTAAACGGTTTGTATACGGTACGTGTCAACCCCTAGAGCGGCGAAACCGTTGACGGTTGTCAAAAAGAATGCCGGCCGCGCCGCTAGCCTACGCGGGACGAGCACTGCAGCAGTGCCGTTGCGTGTTTCCATGAATTCCAACCTCGACCACCGCCGTCCCGCGCCTTCCCTGCCCTTCACCACCGTCGACGGCAGGCGCCGGCTGCTGGACGCGGCCCAGGCGCTGTATCAGGCAGCCGATGCCGGGGCCCCCCAACGCCCCCTGCGGGGCAAGAACATCGCCCTGCTGAGCGAGTCGTACGATGCCGACGACACGCGCGACCTGATCCGGGCCGCCACCGAAGCGGGCGCGCAGGTCGCGCGCATCCGCCCCTCGGAAGCCGGGCTGCACGACCCCACGACGGCGCGCATGCTCGGGCGCCTGTACGACGCGATCCTGTGCGAAGGCATGCCGGCCGAGCTGGTGTGCACGCTGCGCCGCGAGACCGGCGTGCCGGTGCACGCCGACCTGTGCGACCTGCTGCCGGACCTGCAGGCCGAAGCCGACGCCGAGCCGGGCCTGCCCGGCTGCGCCGGCCGGACCTACCTGCTGCAGGCCCTGCTGGTCGACACGCTCGGCTGACAGCGCCGGGTGCGGGCCGGCCGGGCCCGCGGGTTCACGGCCTCACTGCGCGTCCTTGCGCCGCACCACCCCCGTGCGCCGGGCGTCGTCCTGGTAGTAGTACTCGATCTGGCCCTTGCGCCACACGCCCAGCCACAGCATGTTGGCGGCAATGGCGTCGTGGTCCTTGTCGCTGAACGGGCGCGCGTAGGTGGTCACCACGCCCTGGTAGGGCCGCTCGAGGGTCTCCAGCGCGCGCTTGAGCGCGTCGCCGGAGGTGTCACCCTTGGTCTGGAACAGCGCCCACAGCATCAGGTGCACCGCATCGTAGGTCTGCGCCGCGGCCATCAGCGAGCCGATGCGCGTCTCGTTCGAATGCTTGAAGTAGCGCGCCAGGAACGAGGCGCGCCGCTCGTTGTGGTTGTCCTGGATGATGGTCTGGACCATCATCGTGCCCTCCACGGCCGCCTGGCCGGCGTTCTCCAGCACGCTGCGGAACGACAGCGTCCACGGCGCGAAGAACGGCGCCGTGTAGCCCACTTCCAGCCGGCTGCGCACCGCCACGGCCTGCTCGGGGCCCACGGTGTAGGCCACGATCGCGTCCGCGCCCGCGTCGCGCGCCGCGCGCATCTGCGCGTGCAGCGAGGTCACCCCCAGCGGGAAACGCGCCACGTACACCGGCTTGAGGCCCCGCTTGGCAAGTTCGGCGCTCAGGTCCTGCAGCCCGCCCTCGCCGTACCCCGTCTCGTCGGCGAAGATGGCAACGCGCTGCAGCTTGCGGCGGTCGACGATCTCGGCGATCAGGAACTTCGCGTTCAGCAGGTCCGGCGGCGCGACGCGGAAGATGTAGCTCTGCGCCGGCGGGTACTTGGTGGTGACCGCCGTGCCCTGCGAGCACGGCACCATCAGCAGGTGCTTGTTGTCCTGGAACACGTCCAGCGCCTTCATCGCCACGCCGGTGTTGCAGTAGCCGATCGTGAAGGCGACCTTCTCCTTGAGCACCAGGTCCTCGGCGGCCTGGCGTCCGACGTCGGGCACCGCCTGGTCGTCGCGGATCACCAGTTCCAGCGGCCGTCCCAGGAAGCCGCCCACGGCATTGATCTCCTTGACCGCCAGCTCGGCGCCGAACCGGGCACTGTTGCCGAAGTCGCCGGAGCCGCCGGAAAACGGCCCGACCAGCCCGATGCGCAGAGGCTGGGGCTGCGCGTGGCCGGCCGCGGCACACCAGGACAACATCAGGGCCGCGCCCCACCGCAGGGCCCGTCGGGCTGCACTGTTCTTCATGTCCGGCTTCCCTCCATGGATGTTCGAGGCGGCCAAGGCTAGCGCGGGTGGAGGCGCTTGGCGATCCCGGAAAACCGGATGGACCGCTCGTTCCCCGCGGCTTCCCCACCGATGTCACAGTCGGTCGACGAGCACTGTGGAGGGAACGCGACACCGGTCACGCCGGCACCGCGGCACGAGCGCGAACCGATGCTGAAACGCAGCTGAACACGGCTGCTGCATGCGGCACCAGGCTCACGCGCGACCGGGGTCCGTGGCCGCCTGGCGCAGCAGCCCGATCACTTGCGCGTCGGTGAGCTGCTCGAAACGCCGGTAGTACGGGCTGACCGCAAAGAACGACCGCGGCGTGGCCAGGCAGACGATCTCGTCCGCCTCGCCCTGCAAGGCGGCCACGCTGTCGGCCGCGCCCACCGGCACGGCCAGCGCCAGCCGCCGGGCCCCCCGCTGCCGCAGCGCCCGCAGGGCCGCACGGGCAGTGGTGCCGGTGGCCAGGCCGTCGTCGACCAGCACCACGTCGCGCCCGGCCACCTCGGCCGTGCGGCGGTCGCCGAGGTAGGCGGCGCGCCGCCGTTCGATCTCGTTCACCGCTTCCCGCACCTGGGCCTCGACATGCGCGCGCTCGACGCCCGCCTGCGCGAGGCCGGACTCGTCGACCACCAGCTCGGGCGGCAGGCCGTCGACCACCGCGGCGACGGCGCGCTCCGGCTGCCACGGCGCGCCGATCTTGCGCACCAGCAGCAGCTCCAGCGGCACCTGCAGGCGCCGCGCCACCTCGGTCGCCACGGCCACGCCGCCGCGCGGCAGCGCGACCACGAGGGGATGCGGCCAGCCCAGCGCCTGCACCCGCGGCGCGAGCAACCGCCCGGCATGGGCTCGATCGTCGAACAGAGGCTCCATGATGACCTGCCCCGCGCCTGGCCACGTCGCGCGCTGGCCCGCCAGGTGCCGCGGCGCTCAGTGCCGCGCGGACGGGCCGTCACGGCCCGTGGGCGGGAGCTCCGGCACCGGGTGGATGCGCGGCAGCGTGTCCTGGAAGTCTGCCTGGGGCAGGAAGCCGACGCGCGCCGACGGTCCCTTGAACCCCGCGGCATCGTTCGGTCCCGCCGCGACGCCGCGCCGGCGACGCATCAGCGGCAGGACCAGACGGGCGACATGGTGCAACAGCATGAAAGCATCGCGAAGGACGTGCGGCATGGTGGCACCTCGGCAGCTGAGCCGCTCGCGCCGTCAGGCGTTGCGGTTCCGGTACGGGACCGCAAGCATCCCACGAAGCGCGGGCGCCGGGAGGACTAGTCGGCATGCCGTTGGGGTGAAGCAACGCTGCCGGCCCGTGGATGCCGCCCGCATGGCCCGCCGCCCCTGCGCGGGCCGCTGGCGCGTGGCATGACCCACCCGCGGGCAGGGACAAGCGCACGCCGGAATGTCCCTGGTGCAGGTCACCCTTCGCTACGGTTGCGCGCAGCGCTTTCGTCTATAAACACCAGACATCTGCTGAGCGATGGCTCGGTTCCTGCTGGGCTTCCAAGCCCGAACTGGCCTGATCGATGAACCACCCCCGTCCACCTGCGGCGCCGGATCCGTTCGACCCGGCGTTCCAGCCGACCCAGACGTTGATGCCCAGCCAGGACGCGCTGCCGCCCGGCACGCGGTTGGCCGAGTACGAGGTGGTGCGGGTGCTCGGCGAAGGCGGCTTCGGCATCGTCTACCTCGCAGCGGACCACGGCCTGCAGCGCCACGTGGCGATCAAGGAGTACCTGCCGGCGGCGCTGGCCGCGCGCGGGGCACGCGCCGCCGTCACGCTGCGCGCCACCTCGCACGCCGAGACCTTCAAGCTGGGGCTGCGCTCCTTCGTCAACGAGGCGCGCCTGCTGGCCCGCTTCGACCATCCGTCGCTGGTGCGCGTCTACCGCTTCTGGGAAGCCAACGGCACCGCCTACATGGTGATGCCGTACTACGAAGGCACGACCGTCGCCGCCGCACGCCTTGCGATGACCCGGCCGCCCGACGAAGCCTGGCTGCGCCAGCTGCTGCTGTCGCTGATGGGCGCGCTCGAGGTGCTGCACGCGAGCTCCTGCTACCACCGCGACATCGCGCCCGACAACGTCCTGGTGCTGCCGGACGGCCGGCCGGTGCTGCTGGATTTCGGCGCGGCGCGGCGCGTCATCGGTGATCGCACCCAGACGCTGACGGCCATCCTCAAGCCGGCCTACGCGCCGATCGAGCAGTACGCCGAGGCCGGACACCTGCAGCAGGGGCCCTGGACCGACCTCTACGCGCTCGGCGCGGTGATGTACTACCTGATCAGCGGGCGGTCCCCGCTGCCCTCCACGGTACGCGCCGTCGACGACCAGCTGCGCCCGCTCGCCGAAGTCGCCGCCTCGCTGCAGCAGACCTTCACCGACCTGCGCTACAGCCCGTCCTTCCTCGCGGCGATCGAGTGGGCCCTGGCCGTGCGCCCGCAGGACCGGCCGCAGACCGTCACCCAGCTGCGCGACGCACTCGACGCCCCGGGCTGGGTGCCGCCGCGTCGCCCCCGGGTCGCAGCGCCCCCTGCCGCCCCGCCGGAGGCGACGGCCATCCGGCCGCCCGTCGCGCCGGAACCGGCACCGGCGGCCGAACCCGCGTGGTTCGCCTCCATCCCGCCTGCCACCGTGGCGCCTGCCACGCCGCAGCCTCCTGCCGGAACACCGCCGCCTGCGGCAGCACCGGCCCGTCCCCCGGCCGCCACCTCGCCTGCGGCAGCCCCCGGGGCCGTGCCGCCCACGCTGTCGGAGGAGGTGCCTTCGGACGCCGCCGTGATGGCCGCGCTCGATGCGGCGCTCGGCTCCCTGCCCGACGACCGCCCCGATGCCGCCTGGGGGACGATGCGCCCGGACGAGGACGACCTGCAGCGTCGCGCAGCGGCCAGGCGTGGCCCGGCAACCACGCGCTGGATGGCTGCGCTGGCGATCCTGCTCGTCCTGGGTGCAGCCGCCTGGCAGTGGCAGGAACGCTGGACGACGCAGCAACTGCTCGAGCGCCTGGCCAACACGCCGCTGGCGCCGGACGCCGGCCCGGCGCCCGAGGCCGCCACGGCCACTGCCCCGTCCGCGGCCGTCCCCTCGCCCGCCCCGGTGACGGCGCAGGCCACCCCGGCACCGTCGCCACCCGTGCCGGCGCCCGCTCCCGCCGCCCCACCCGACACCCCCGTTGCCGCCGGGCCGACGCCGCATGCCGATCCGGTCTCGACGCGTGCGGAAAGCACCGCGCCGCAGATCGTCGAGGTGCAACCGTCCGCACCGGCCGCCCCGCCCCAGGCGGCAACGCCCGCAGCGCCTGCTGCGCCCGCGGCCCCGCCGCGCGCCGAGGCGTCCCGGGACCCGCCCGAGGAGGACGCCGAGCCCGATATCACCCGCACCAGCGTCGTCGCGCGCCCGAGCAGCCCGCGCGCCGCCTGCGGCACACGCACGAACTTCGCCCTCTACTACTGCATGCAGACGCAATGCCGGCAGGCGCAATTCGTGAACCATCCGCACTGCGTCTACCTGCGCCAGCACGATGAAGTGATGCAGTAGCACCGCGGGGCCGCACGCGCGGCCCCCTGCGGGCTGGCCCACCGAAAGCCGAACGATGTCCCACCTGTCCGACGCCCAGCTGCATCAGCTGCGCAAGAAGCTCGACGAGCGCGAGGCCGAACTGCAGTCCCAGGTGCGCGGCGCGCGCGAGGCCGCCGCGGACCAGGCCAGCGGCCAGGCCGGGGTGGTGGGCGACCAGGGCGACAACGCCACCGACCGGCTGCAGCACGGCATCCGCCACGTGGAGATGAGCCGCGACATCGAGGAGCTGGTCGAGATCGAGGCCGCGCGGCGCCGCATGGACGACGGCAGCTACGGCCAGTGCGTGGATTGCCACCAACCGATCGAAGCACGGCGCCTGCTCGCCCACCCCACGGCGCTGCGCTGCGCCCTCTGCCAGGGGCGATACGAGCAGATGCACCCGTCGCGCCTGCGCGACCCCGGCTGAACGCCGCGCGCGTTGCCGGGACAAATATTTCTCGCCACCGCCTTCTGCCTGCGCTGCCCGGCCGCGCAGCGCCCGCCTGCGCCGATACGATGCGTTGGCCCCCGCATGGAGCGGGTGGAGCGCGTCCGCTGGCGGCGCGCACGACACCGATGTTTGCAGAAATCACAGGCTGGCTGGTCGCCTTCAAGTACCCGGCCGGGGACACCGCCCCCCGATGGATCGAAGTCGCGGAAACCGAGCGCGAACGCGCGCTTCAGTTGGCCTGCGCGTTGGCGGCCGAGCAATGGCCGGAAGCCGGGGTCTGCCAGGTGGTTCCGGTCATGGATGTCTGAAAAGTGTGAACTTGAGCCGGAACAAGGGGATGTTTCAGGCGGCCTTGTAGGAATTTGTCTGACATGACCCCTCGGATGAAGGGGACGTCGCGAACAGAAGGAGGCTGATGGGCTGGCCCTGCGGGGATGGACAGAATTCGTATCACGTTGCAAGCAAAAGCAAGCACACGAAACACCATCAGTTCCGCGAGACAGCGGTGACACGAAGGAGAACGAAGATGAGCACCACCGCCGACCAGATCCTCACCGAAATCCGCGAAGCCAACCTGTCGTACCTGATGCTGGCGCAGAACCTGATCCGCGCCGACCGCGAGGAAGCCCTGTTCCGCCTGGGCATCAGCGAGGACACCGCCGACATGCTGGCGATGCTGACGCCCGCGCAGATGTTGAAGATCGCCTCGGGCAACACGCTGCTGTGCCGCTTCCGCTTCGACGACGACCTGGTCTGGGGCCTGCTCACCAACCACGGCAAGAGCGCGGCCAACGACAGCACCTCGCGCCTGCACGCCTCGATCCTGATGGCCGGCCGCCACCAGGAAGCCGCCTGATCCTCCCGTCGATCGCGAAGGTCGCCAGCCATGCGCAACAAGAGCATCCTCTCCGAAGCGCGTCAGATCGAACGCGCGGTCACGCTGATCCAGCTGGGCGCCCGCCTGCAGGTGCTGGAATCGGAAACCGACCTCTCCTACGAGCGCCTGCTGCGCCTGTACAAGGAAGTGGCCGGCCGGTCACCGTCCAAGGGCCAGCTGCCGTTCTCGACCGACTGGTTCATGACCTGGCAGCCCAACATCCACGCCAGCCTGTTCCTGAACATCCACGAGTACCTGAACAAGGTCGCGGAACTGGACGAGATCGACACCATCATCAAGGCCTACCGGCTGTACCTGGAGCAGACCCAGGCGCAGTCGCTGGAGCCGCTGCTGTCGATCACCCGCGCGTGGCGCCTGGTGAAGTTCGTCGACAACGGCATGCTGACCATGACCAAGTGCAGCAAGTGCGGCGGGCACTTCGTGACCCACCCGCACGAGATCGCACGCAACTTCGTCTGCGGCATGTGCAACCCGCCGGCGCGCGCCGGCAAGGGCAAGGCCAAGGGCGCCCTGCACATCCATTGACGTCTTGTCCCCTTGCGTCGGTGACAGTCTCCTCCTGAGAAAAGCACAGTACGCTGTGCCTTCACACGGGCCCCTCGGGGCCCGTTTTTCTTTGCCCCTCCCGGGAGCCCTGGCGGATCGCCATGGTGCCGGCGACCATGCCTGCGGCCAGCGCCGCATAGACCAGCGCCAGGCTGCGTCCGGACAGGCGGCGCTCGAACCCCGGCGTCAGCCGCCGCGGCACCAGCAGCAGGTCGACCACCGCCGCGGCGGCCGTGGCCTCGACCGCACTGCGCACCACGGCCGGCGCCTGCCGCGGGGGCCGCAGCCGGTGCAGCAGGCGGTCGAACAGCAGCCCCCACATCAGCGCGGAGCCGGCATGCAGCAGCGAGCCGGTCAGCGTATGGCGCAGCGTCGGCCGGTCCGCGTGCAAGGCCTCCTCGCCCCAGACGATGTGGCTGGTGGCATTCAGCGGGGCAACGGCGCTGTGCGCGTCGCGGCGCCCGCGCCAGGCGAGCGCGGCGGCCGACAGCAGCCCGGCAGCACCGCCGGCGGCCAGGGTACGCATCGCGGGTGAAGGGATCATGCCAGGCTCCTCGTGTCGCGGCCGGGCGGCCGCGCGATGGGAGCACGGCAAGCCCCATACCCAGGGAATGCGGCTTGCCGCTCCCGGGACACCCGATGGAGCCATGACATGACCGGCATCACCCACGACCCTGCCGTACGGCAGTGCATCGACGACTGCCTGCAGTGCCGCACCACCTGCCTGGCGATGGCCATGGGCCCTTGCCTGGAGCGTCAGGGCGCGCACAGCGAACGCGGCCACCTGACCCTGATGCTCAACTGCGCCGAGCTGTGCGGCACGGCGGCGCACTTCATGCTGGCCGGCTCGACGCTGCACACCGAGGTCTGCGCCCTGTGCGCCACGGTCTGCGGCGCCTGCGCGCAAAGCTGCCGGCAGCTGGACGGGATGGAGCACTGCGTGGCCGCCTGCGAGCGCTGTGCGGCCAGCTGCCGCACCGTCAGCGGCGTGCAGGCGCCGGGCGTGCACGCCAGCGACCAGCTGCCCACCACGGGCGTCACGGGCGGGCCGCCCCGCCAAGGCGCCTACGGTTGAACCTGACGGAGAAGCCGCCGCCTCAGGCGGCCTTGCGGCGCGGCGGCGCGGGCTTGCGGATGCTGCGGGTCTCGACGGTGTAGGACCAGCCGGGCAGCTGGCGAGAGATGCGCTGGATCTGGGGCAGGTCGGCGTCGACGACCAGCGTGCCCGTGCCGGCGGCAACCACGGTGGCGCCCTCGGCCCGGGTGGCCGCAGCCGCCTCCTCGGGGCCGACCTGCGGGCCATCCGCGCCCGCGGAACCGCAGTAGAGCACGAAGCGTTTCATGGGGTCGATTATCGCGCCAGGCCCTTGCCCTGCATAGTCGCAGGAAAGCCAAGGTCTTCGGCATGGCGCATGGCCAGCTCGATGATCGCTTCGGAGCGTCGCGCATCGCGCGGCACGCGCAGCAGCTGCGGCGAGCGTGCGAGCGCCCGGGCCAGCACGCCGGCGGCGATCGGGCTGGCCATCGCGGTGCCGTCCATCACCCCGTAGCGGTCGCGGTGGATGGTCGAGACGATGCCCACGCCCGGCGCGGCCAGCCGCACCTGCACCCCCCGGTTGGAAAAACGCGCCACGAAGCTGTCATGTTTGCCGGTCGGCGTGGTGACGTGGCGTTGCTGCGCCGCCCCCTTGGGCCAGGTGCCATGCACCCCGATGGCCGATACCGCCACCGACAGCGGGTCGCTGGCCGGGAAGCTCACCGGCCCGCCTTCGTTGCCGGCCGCGACCACGCACACGGCGCCGCTCAGCCGCGCGAACTGGATCGCCTCGGCGATCGCCGGGTCGGGCCCGCCACCGCCCAGGCTCATGTTGATGATGTCGCAGCCGTCCAGCACCGCCTGGCGGATGGCTTCGCGGATCGCCGCGTTGGAGGCGCCCACCTCGCCGTGCTCGAAGACGCGGTAGGCGTGCAGCCGCACGCCGGCGGCCTCGCCGGTGACACCCGGCTCGCCCGCGCGCGCCCGCGCGGCGATGACGCCGGCCACGTGCGTGCCATGGCCGTCCTCGTCGTGCCACTGGTCGACCGGCTCGACCAATGTCGTGTTGCGCCCCAGCGCGACCGGCAGGTCCGCATGCGGGCCGACGCCGGTGTCGATCACGCCGACCGTCACCCCTTCGCCCGCGCGGTCCTGTGGCGCGCCGTAGAGCGTGCGGCGCGCATCCGCGAAATCGGGCTCCAGCGCGGGCAACGCGAGCGTCATCCCGGGCTGCAGGGGCAGCCGGCGCCACTCGCGCGGCCAGGCGCCATGCAGCGGATAGGCTGCCACCAGCGGCGCCTGGGCGAGGCCGGCCGGCAGGCGCAGCCGCAGCTCGCCGCGCGCATTGGTGGTGCCCTCGACGCCCGCGCCGGTGGCCAGGTCGGTGAGCATCACGACCAGGCAGTCCGGCAGCGGCCGGGCCTGTGCGCCTTCGCCGGCCGTGACCTTGAGCACCAGGGTCTGCTGCTCGCCGCCCCGGGCCTGCGGGCGGCGCTTCGCATGCAGCCGCGGCGCGCGTGCCGGCAGGTAACGCCGCTCGGGCACCAGCCGCAGCCCGGGCGCCTCGGCTTGCAGCAAGGCGGCTTCGTCGGGGCGCAGCGCGATCACCTTGGTGCCGTCGGTCGCCGCCGACGCGATGACCCGCAACGCCACCCCCGCCACGGTGCGCGATTCCCCCGGCGCGCAGGGCTGCAGCTGGCGCAGCAGGCGCTGCGTGGCGTTCGACGTGTAGCGTCCGGCCGCGACGAAGCCGGCGGCCGGCAACAGCAGGAAGCGCGCCAGCGAGGAACGCCGCGCGGCCGGCGCAGGGGATGAGGTCGCGAGGGCCAAGGAAACCTCCTGAGATGTCGTGGTCGTGGGGTGGACCATTCTGGAGTCAACCGGGCACCCGACGCCAGGGTCCGGACCTGCAAGGCGCCGGGCATGCGGTTTGCCGCAGGGCCTGGACGTCCGCGCGCCCCCAGTGGCGTGCGCCCCTGCCTTGCCAGCCTGACCAGGAGCGGATGCGATGCCACGACCGATCTCCGGGATCATGACCCGCCAGGTGCGCGTGGTCTCTCCCGACGACAGCCTGCAGGTCGCCGCCCAGCTGATGGACCAGATCAACGTCGGCGCGGTGCCGGTGTGCAGCGGCCACACGCTGGTCGGCATGATCACCGACCGCGACATCACCGTGCGCGCGGTGGCCAGCGGCCTGCCGCCCGACGCCACGCCGGTGAAGGACGTGATGAGCGAGCAGGTGCGCTGGTGCTTCGAGGACCAGGATGTCGACGAGGTGATGCAGCAGATGGGCGAGGTGCAGATCCGCCGCGTGCCGGTGATGGACCGCCGGCAGCAGCTGGTGGGCATCGTCTCGCTGGGCGACCTGGCCACGCGCCACGGCGCCGACGTGGACGACACGCTGGAGCGCATTTCGTCTCCCTCCGAGCCGGACCGCTCGACGACCGGCACGGCCCGCACGGGCCGCGGCCCGCGCGCCGCGCACTGAGCCCGCCTTTCCCACCCGCACCTGCATGCAGGCCCCGCCAAGGACCTCGATGAACCCTCCGCCACAGCACCCGGCCCAGGCCGCCGCGGCAGCGCGGTCGCCCGCCTCCCCCCGTCCCGACGTCCCGACCGCGGCGTGGGCCCATGACATCACCGACATGCTGGCCGCCGACGCGCTGTCCGACCGCGCCGCCCGGCTGGCCGCCCTGCGCGCCGGGCTGTTCGAGCGGCCGGCACGCGTCTCGCCCAAGTTCTTCTACGACGCCCAGGGCTGCGCGCTGTACAGCGCCATCTGCGAGCTGCAGGAGTACTACCCGACCCGCACCGAGGCGGCGATCTTCGAACGGCACCGCGAGGAGATCGCGCGCCACCTGCCGCGCGGCGCGCAGTGGGTGGACCTGGGGTGCGGCGACGGCGCCAAGTCCTGGCCCTGGCTGGAAGCGGTGGGGGCACGCCGGTGGGTCGGCGTGGACATCTCGCCGCAATGGCTGCGCATCTCGCTGCAGGCCGGCACCGGGCGCTTTCCCGGCATGGCCCTCGCCGGGGTGGCGACCGATTTCACCCGGCCGCTGCGCCTGCAGCGCGTGCTGGCCCGCTTCGACGCCCCGCCGGTGTTCTTCTACCCCGGTTCGTCGATCGGCAACTTCACGCCCGACGAGGCCCTCGCGTTGCTGCGCTCGATGCGCGAGCACCTTGGCCGCGACGGGCGGCTGCTGATCGGCGTGGACGGCCTCAAGGAGCGCCACGTCCTCGAAGCCGCCTACGACGACGCGCTGGGGGTGACGGCCGCCTTCAACCTGAACGTGCTGCGCGTCGTGAACCGCGAGCTCGACGCCGACTTCGAACCGCGGCGCTTCGCGCACCGCGCGCAGTTCAACGCCCGCGAGAGCCGCATCGAGATGCAGCTCGTCTCGCGCGAGACCCAGGTGGTGCGCATCGGTGCTGCCGAGCGCCGCTTCGACGCAGGAGAAGCCATCGTGACCGAGTACTCCTACAAGTACGCTGCCGACGGGTTTGCCGCGCTGCTGCGCGACGCCGGCTTCGGCGCCTTGCAACACTGGAGCGACGAGCGCGGCTGGTTCCATGTCTTCGTCGCGGCCGCGGCATGAGCGCGGCCAGCCCGTCCCGGGCGCCGGGCCACGGTCCGGCCGCCCTGCATGGTGCCTACCGCGCGGTGCGCGAGCAGACCGAGGCACTGGCCGAGGGACTGAGTGCCGAGGATTGCCTGCTGCAGTCCATGCCCGACGCCAGCCCGGTCAAGTGGCACCTGGCCCACACGACCTGGTTCTTCGAGACCTTCGTGCTCGAGCGCGCGGTGCCCGGCTACCGCAGCGTGGATCCGGCGTACCGCCGGCTGTTCAACTCCTACTACGTCGGCGTCGGCGAGCGCCACCCGCGGCCCGAGCGCGGCATGCTGTCGCGGCCCACGCTCGACGAGGTGCGCGCCTACCGCTGCCTGGTCGACGAACGCATGGCCGGGTTGCTGGCGCAGCCGGACCTGCCGGACGACCTGGCCGCACTGGTCGAGCTGGGCCTGCATCACGAGCAGCAGCACCAGGAACTCGTCCTCACCGACCTGAAGCACCATTTCTCGCGCAACCCGCTGGCGCCGGCCTACCGTCCGCGGCCGCCCGCGGTCCATGCGGTACATGTTGCGGGCGAGCGGCTGACCTTCCTCGGCGGGCTGGTGGAGATCGGCCATGGCGGCTGCGGCTTCAGCTTCGACAACGAGCGGCCGCGGCATCGTGTCTGGCTGGAGCCCTATGCGCTGGCGGCGCGGCCGGTGACCAACGCCGAGTACCTCGCCTTCATCGCCGACGGCGGCTACGAGCGCCCGGAGCTGTGGCTGTCCGACGGCTGGGACACGCGCCTGCGCGAAGGCTGGCAGGCGCCGCTGTACTGGCAGCGCGGCCCTGGCCCCAGCTGGTGGCACTACACGCTGCACGGGCTGCGCGAAGTGGCGCCCGACGAACCGGTGTGCCACGTCAGCTACTACGAGGCCGATGCCTACGCCCGCTGGGCGGGGGCTCGCCTGCTCACCGAAGCCGAATGGGAGCATGCGGCGCAATCGCCGCCGTCGCTCGCCTCGCTCGGCACGCTGCTCGAGGACGGCGTGTTCCACCCCCGGCCGGCGGCCGCCGGCAGCGGGTTGCGCCAAATGTTCGGCGACGTGTGGGAATGGACCTGCAGCGCCTACCTGCCCTACCCCGGGTTCCGCCCTGCTGAAGGCGCCGTGGGCGAATACAACGGTAAGTTCATGGTCAACCAGATGGTGCTGCGCGGCGGCTCCTGCGCGACGCCCGCCTCGCACCTGCGGGCCAGCTATCGCAACTTCTTCCCGCCGCAGGCACGCTGGCAGTTCAGCGGCATCCGCCTCGCCTGGTGAGGCGGCGCCCGCCGCCCCTTTTTCCGGGTGACGGGCTGCCCCGATTTGTCCGCAGGATACCCGCCGATCCGGATATCCGGATTTTCCCTGGGTTGCGAATATCCAACTGGCTTTTCGTCCGGAATTGAATACCTGCGCCGCCGCATAACTGATATTCAGTGTTTGCGCTTGTTCGGCTTTCCAGGCTTCTCTAACGCTGCGCGGCGTTCGCAATCATTGAGGAGACGCCGTGATCAAGGCAAACGAATCACCATGGAAATACCTGGTGATGTGGCTGAGGTATTACTACGCCTTCCATTACCTCAAGTCCGGGCTGTATTTCGTGATCTTCAACTACGTGCCCGACTTCAGCAAGGCCGGCCCGGTGGGCCCCTACCTGACCGAGATGCACAACGTCGGGTTCTACCCGTTCGTCAAGTACCTCGAGGTGGTGCTGGGCGCGATGCTGCTGTTCAACTGGTTCGTGCCGCTGGCGCTGATCGTGATGGCCGGCATCACCGTGCAGATCTCCTACCTCAACCTGTTCGTGTCGCCCCACCCCCGGCAGGCATTCACCGGGACGCAGGAACTGCTGATCAACGGCTCCCTGCTGCTGGCTTATGGTGGCTATTATGTCGACTACCTGCGGAAAAAGGCCGAGCCCTTGTTCCTGTGGGAAGGTTTCAAGAACCGCAAGGGGTGAATCATGGAAAAGCGGATCACCGGCAAGCATTTCATCCTGATAACCGCCGTCGCGCTCATCTGGACGTTGATCGTGATCGGTTTCTCGACCTCGATGGGCGCCCGCCCGCTGCGCATGTATGACTGGAGCCCGCCGGTCTTCTCGTGGCTGATCACGATGGCCTGGATGTGGTACGACCGCTCCAAGGGACGTTGAGCTGAACCGCTGGACGCCACCGGCCCCGCGCATCGCGCGGGGCCTTTCCTTTGCGCTGCCGCGCCCGCCGGCACGACAGCGCCGCGGCCGGCTCAGGCCGCGGTCAGGCCGAGCTTGGCGAACAGCGCCTGGTCGCGCTCCCAGTCCGGGTTGCCGGTGGTGAGCAGCTTGTCGCCGTAGAAGATCGAGTTGGCCCCGGCGAGGAAGCACAGGGCCTGGACGGCCTCGCCCATCTGCTGGCGGCCGGCCGACAGGCGCACCCGCGCGCGGGGCATGGTGATGCGTGCGACCGCGATGGTGCGCACGAATTCCAGCGGGTCCAGCGGCTCCAGCCCGTGCAGCGGCGTGCCCTCGACCTGCACCAGGTGGTTGATCGGCACCGACTCGGGGTACGGGTCCAGGTTGGCGAGCTGCGCGATCAGGCCGGCCCGCTCGCGGCGGGACTCGCCCATGCCGACGATGCCGCCGCAGCACACGTGCATCCCCGCCGCGCGCACCCGCTCCAGCGTGTCGAGCCGGTCCTGGTAGTCGCGCGTGGTGATGATGCGCCCGTAGGCCTCGGGGGCGGTGTCGAGGTTGTGGTTGTAGTAGTCCAGGCCCGCCTCCTTGAGGGTGCGCGCCTGCTCGTCGGTCAGCATGCCCAGGGTGCAGCAGGCCTCCATGCCCAGCGCCTTGACGCTGCGCACCAGCTCGGCGACCTTCTCGATGTCGCGGTCCTTGGGCGCGCGCCAGGCGGCCCCCATGCAGAAGCGCGTCGCGCCCTGCTCGCGCGCCGCGGCGGCCGCTGCCTTGACCGCCTCGACGTCCAGCAGCTTGCCGGCCTCCACGCCGGTGTCGTGGTGCACCGACTGCGGGCAGTAGGCGCAGTCCTCCGGGCAGCCGCCGGTCTTGATCGACAGCAGCGTCGACAGCTGCACCTCGTTGGCATCGAAGTGCTCGCGGTGCACCGTCTGGGCCCGGTACAGCAGGTCGGCAAACGGCAGGTCGAGCAGCGCCTGCACGGCCTCGACGGTCCAGGGTCCGGTCGATGGCGCGGCGCGGCGCACCACCTGCACCGGCTGCGCGGTGATTGCGGTGTTCGTCATGGGATCTCCTTGCGATGCCGGCAGCGGGCACGGGAGCCCGGCGCCGGCGGGTCGGTTTCAGTCACGGGGCACGGGGCCGGCCAGCGTCGGGCGCGGCAACGCGGGCACCGGATGGGGCGCGCCGGCCCGGCCCTGCGCGATGGCCTGCTGCAGGCGGCGAATCGCCTGCTCCGGGTCGCCCGCCTGCACGATGCCGCGCACCACCGCGATGCCGGAGGCGCCGCAGCTGGCCGCGACGCGGCTGCGCGGCTCGTCCATGCCGGCGATCGCGACCACCGGCTCGGCCAGCACGCGGCACCAGTAGGCCAGGTTGTCCGGCCCCTGCGGGCGCCACGGCATGTCCTTGGTGGTGGTGGCGTGGATCGGCCCGCAGGCGATGTAGCTCGGCCGGTGCGCGCGGGCGCGGCACACCTCCCAGTAGCTGTGCGTGCTCAGGCCCAGGCGCAGGCCGGCGTCGCGGATCGCGGCGAGGTCGGCCGCCGAGAGCGTGTGCAGGTCTTCCTGGCCGAGGTGCACGCCGTAGGCGCCGTGCTCGATCGCCAGCCGCCAGTGGTCGTTGATGAACAGCTGCGCCTGCACGGCCCGCGCGGCCGCGACGCTGCGCGCCACCTCCTGCGCGAGATGCCCGGGCGCTGCCTGCTTGATGCGCAGCTGCACGGTGCGCACGCCGGCGGCCAGCACGCGCTCGACCCAGTCGGCGCTGTCGACCACCGGGTACAGGCCCAGGTCGGCATTGGCCAGCGCGGCATACGGCGTGGCCGGCGCGTCCAGCAGTCGGTCCAGCAGGTCGGGCAGCAGCGCGCCCTGGAGCGCGAACCCGGCGCGCGCCTGCACCGGCCCGGGTCCCTGCCCCGCGGCATAGCCGTCGCGCAGCGCGGCGGTGGTCGCCATCTTGGCCAGCACCGTCGCGTCGGCCTCGCAGAAGCCCAGCGCCAGTGCCGCTGCGGCCGAGGAGGCATAGGTGCAGCCGGTGCCGTGGGTGTGCGCGGTCGCCACGCGCGGCAGCGACAGCCAGCCGCGCGCCTGCGGGGTGTCGATGCAGTCCAGCGAGGACTCGCCGGCCGCATCGCCGCCGGTGATCGCCACCGCCCGGGCGCCCAGCGCGCGCAGGCGCGCCGCCGCCTCGGGCAGCTGTTCCTGGGCCAGCGCGTCCACGCCGAGCAGCCAGGCGGCTTCGT
This sequence comes from Caldimonas thermodepolymerans, assembly GCF_015476235.1. NCBI lineage: Bacteria > Pseudomonadati > Pseudomonadota > Betaproteobacteria > Burkholderiales > Sphaerotilaceae > Caldimonas > Caldimonas thermodepolymerans. The sequence goes on along the minus strand of NZ_CP064338.1, from coordinate 1,857,628 downwards.
CCCGGTTGGGGGTGACGAGCGTCGCGCGCGGCAGCAGCTGCTCGACGAAGGCACGGCGCAGCTCGTCGCTCGCGAAGCTGGCGCCGCTGCTGGCGCGCCGCACCGGGTCCACGACCAGCGCGACCGGGCCGCGCTCGCGCAGGCGGTCGATCCAGCGCGCGACGATCGCGACGTTCTCCAGGCTCGCAAGGAGCCCGGTCTTGACCACCTGCGGCAGCAGGTCGGACGCGAGCGCGGCAAGCTGGGCCTCCAGCATTGCCGGGGCGACCGCCTCGATGCGCTCGACCGCCACCGAGTTCTGCGCCGTCAGCGCCGCGATCGCGGTGCAGCCGTGCACCTCGAAGGCGGCCAGCGCCTTCAGGTCGGCCTGGATGCCCGCGCCGCCGCCGCTGTCCGAGCCCGCGATGCTCCAGACGATGGGCCGCGCGCTCATAGGTCGAACGGCCGGCCGGCCACGGGCGTGGACGCCACCGCCATGTCCTGCGGCGCCAGCAGCCCGGACAGGTAACCCAGCCGCCCGGCCTCGATCGCGTGGCGGAAGGCGCGCGCCATGCCGACCGGATCGCTCGCCTGCGCGACCGCCGAGTTCAGCAGCACCGCGTCGTAGCCCAGTTCCATCGCGTGCGCGGCGTGCGACGGCGCACCGATGCCGGCGTCGACCACCAGCGTCACGTCGGGCAAGCGCGCGCGCAGCGTGCGCAGCGCCCAGGGGTTCAGCAGCCCCTGCGCCGAGCCGATCGGCGCGCCCCAGGGCATCAGGATGCGGCAGCCCACGTCCAGCAGGCGCTGGCAGGTCACCAGGTCGTCGGTGCAGTACGGGAACACCTCGAAGCCGTCCTTGACGAGTTGCTCGGCCGCCTCGACCAGGCCGAACGGGTCGGGCTGCAGCGTGTGCTCGTCGCCCACCACCTCGAGCTTGATCCAGTGCGTCTCCAGCAGCTCGCGCGCCATGTGCGCCAGCGTGACCGCCTCGCGCGCGGTGCGGCAGCCGGCGGTGTTGGGCAGCAGCCTGGCGCCGCAGTTGCGGATGATCTCGATGAAGCCGTTGTCGCCCGCGCCGGAGGCCAGCTGGCGCTTCAGGCCCAGCGTCACCACCTGCGTGCCGGAGGCCGCGATCGCGTCGCTCAGCACCTGGGGAGACGGGTAGCCGGCGGTGCCGAGCAGGAAGCGGCTGCCCAGCTCGACGTCGCCGAGCTTCAGGATGTCGGAGGTCTTGCTGCTCATTTCATCCCCCCACGATGGGTGCGAAACAGGTCACGTGGTCGCCGGGCTGCAGCACGCAGCCGTCGCGCGCCCCGCGCGCCACGAAGTTGCCGTTGACGGCGGTGGCCACCGAGGCCGGCGCATGGCCCAGGCGCTCGAGCAGCTGCGCGAGCGTGGTGCCCGCAGGCACGTGGCGCGCCTCGCCGTTGAGGTGGATGGGCACGGCGCCCGGATGGTCGGCGGCGACGAAGGCGTCGCTCGCGGCGTCGTTGCGGGCGTTCATGCGGTCACCTGCTCGGGGGATCCGGCCTCGAGGCCGGGCACCTGGGACAGCGCGTCCTCCACGATGGCCGGGGCGATCAGCCAGCCGTGGCGGAACAGGCCGTTCAGGCGTGTCAGTCCTGTTCGTGTGTCGATCATGGGCAGATTGTCGGGCAGCGCCGGGCGCAGGTTGGATTCGGAGTGCACGATGCGCGCCTCGGCCAGCTCCGGGATCACGCTGTGCGCCGCGCTCAGCAGGCCCAGCGTGGTGCGCACCGAGACCGGCGAACGGTCCTCGGACTCGATCTCGCTGGCGCCCACCACGATCAGGTCGCCAGGCCGCGCCACGATGTAGACGCGCCAGCGCGGATGCAGCAGCCGCGTCGGCCGCAGCAGCTGCACGCCCGGCGCATGCAGCCAGAAGATCTCGCCGCGCACGCCGCGCACCGGCAGGTCCGGCCGCGCGCCCAGCCCGCGGGCGTCGAACACCCAGTCGAAGCCGTGGGTGCGGCCGCCGGCCTCGATGCGGCCCGGCGCCACCTGCGTCACGGCCTGGCCCCAGTGCCACTGCACGCCCTGCGCGCTGGCACCCGCGGCCAGCGCGAGCATGGCCTGCACGGTGTGGATCTGGCCTTCCTGCTCGAGCAGCCAGGCCTGCGCCGGGCCGTGGATGGACGGCTCCATCGCGCGCAGCTTGGCCAGCGGCAGCGGCCGCGGCTGCATCCCGCCGGGCGCCTTGCTGTGCAGCAGGTCCAGCAGCCGCTGCGCCGCGCCGACGTCCGGCCGGTGCGCCAGCAGCAGGCTGCCCTGGCGGTGGAAATAGACCTCGCCGGGCAGCTGCGCGACGATGGCCTGCCACAGGTCCAGCGAGCGCAGGCCCAGCCGGGCGACGTGGGCGTCGGCGCATTCGAGCTCGGCCAGCGGGCTCAGCATGCCGGCGGCGGTCCAGCCGGCCGCGTAGACGCTGCCGGGCTGCGGGGGGCCGGCGTCGGGCGCCGGGTCGAACACCGTCACGCGGTGCCCCCGGGTGGACAGCCGCCACGCCAGCAGCCGGCCCAGCAGGCCGGCCCCGGCGATCCCCACATGCATGGGTTTCATTGCACTCCTTCGGATGCCATCAGCCTTGCGGCTCGATGGGAATGTAGATCTCGCCGCCCGCGCGCTTGAACTCCTCGGACTTGGCCTGCAGCCCCTGCTCGAGCGCAGCTTCCTCGCTGACACCCTGCCGGGCCGCGTACTCGCGCACCTCCTGGGTGATCTTCATCGAGCAGAACTTGGGTCCGCACATCGAGCAGAAATGGGCCACCTTGCTCGATTCCTTCGGCAAGGTCTCGTCGTGGAAGTCGCGTGCGGTGTCCGGGTCGAGCGAGAGGTTGAACTGGTCGTGCCAGCGGAACTCGAAGCGCGCCGCCGACAGGGCATCGTCGCGTGCCCGCGCGCCCGGGTGGCCCTTGGCCACGTCGGCCGCGTGTGCCGCGATCTTGTACGCAATGATGCCCTGCTTGACGTCGTCGCGGTCCGGCAGGCCCAGGTGCTCCTTGGGCGTGACGTAGCACAGCATCGCGGTGCCGAACCAGCCGATCATCGCCGCGCCGATCGCGCTGGCAATGTGGTCGTAGCCCGGCGCGATGTCGATCACCAGCGGACCCAGCGTGTAGAACGGCGCCTCGTGGCAGTGCTTGAGCTGCTCGGCCATGTTGGCCTGCACCATGTGCATCGGCACATGCCCCGGGCCCTCGATCATCACCTGCACGTCGTGCTTCCACGCGACCTGCGTCAGCTCGCCCAGCGTGCGCAGCTCGGCGAACTGCGCCTCGTCGTTGGCGTCGGCCGCGCTGCCCGGGCGCAGCCCGTCGCCCAGCGAGAAGGCCACGTCGTAGGCCTTCATGATCTCGCAGATCTCCTCGAAGTGCGTGTAGAGGAAGTTCTCCTTGTGGTGCGCGATGCACCACTTGGCCAGGATCGAGCCACCGCGCGAGACGATGCCGGTGCGGCGCCGGGCCGTCAGCGGGATGAAGGGCAGCCGCACGCCGGCATGGATGGTGAAGTAGTCGACGCCCTGCTCGGCCTGCTCGACCAGCGTGTCGCGGAAGATCTCCCAGGTCAGGTCCTCGGCCACGCCGCCGACCTTCTCCAGCGCCTGGTAGATCGGCACGGTGCCGATGGGCACGGGCGAGTTGCGGATGATCCAGTCGCGCGTGGTGTGGATGTTCTTGCCGGTGGACAGGTCCATCACGGTGTCGGCGCCCCAGCGGATCGCCCACACCAGCTTCTCCACCTCTTCCTCGATCGACGAGGTCACCGCCGAGTTGCCGATGTTGGCATTGATCTTCACGAGGAAGTTGCGCCCGATGGCCATCGGCTCCAGCTCGGGGTGGTTGATGTTGGCCGGGATGATGGCGCGGCCGCGCGCCACCTCGTCGCGCACGAACTCGGGCGTGATCACCTCGGGGATGGCCGCGCCCATTGGATTGCCGCGCAGGCGCGCCTCGCGCTCGGCATCGCCCAGGTACTGGCGCATCCATTCGCGCTTCTGGTTCTCGCGGATCGCGACGAATTCCATCTCGGGCGTGACGATCCCGCGGCGCGCGTAGTGCATCTGCGTGACGTTGCGGCCGCTCCGGGCGCGCAGCGGCTGGCGCTGCAGGCCGGCGGCCTCGCGGCGCAGCTGCTCCAGGCGCTGCGCGTCGCGCGCCTCGTGCCTGGCGCCGTCGTCCAGCGCCTGGCGCGCGCGCCCTTCGTAGCGCTCGACGTCGCCGCGCGCCTCGATCCACGCGCTGCGCAGCGCGGGCAGCCCGCGCCGGATGTCGATGCGGGCCTGCGGGTCGGTGTAGGGGCCGGAGGTGTCGTACAGCGTGACGACCTCGCCGTTGGTCAGCGTGACCTCGCGCATCGGCACGCGGATGTCGGGATGCAGCTGGCCGGGCACGTGGATCTTGCGCGAGGCGGGGAATGGCTCGCGCGTCAGCGCCAGCAGTTGGGTCAGCTTGTCGGGTGCGTTCATCGCGGGGCTCCTTCCGGTGGTGGTGGGTGCTCCGGAAAGTGCCCTCTGGCGACGGGCCTCCGCCAAGGGAAGCCACGAGGGGACTGGATGTTGCTCTCCTTCCGCCGGCATGAACCGGATCAAGTTCGCGGGTTCGGCCTGTCGGCCATCTCAGCACAGCAAGTGCACCCCGGAGCGGCGGCAAGTGTAAGGAGCCGGCTCCCCCGTGGTCAAGCCGCAGCGGCCAAGGCCCCGCCGCGACGATGGGGACCACCGGCACCGCATCGCGTGCCTGAACGCGACGACGGCGCCCCGGGGACAGGCGCCCGCCATCCCCCACGGCCATCTCCCCCGCCCGACAGGGCCGGCCGGCCCCGGTATAGTCGCCGCCGCAAGGCGGTCGTGAAACGCCGCCTCGATCCTCCATGCTCAAGCTGTTGCATCGCGTCTCCTTCCGCCAGCTGCTGCTGGTGGCCTTCCTGCTGATCGCCGCCGTGCTCGGCGCGGTGTCGGTGCGCGGGTTGCTGACGCTGGAGCGCCTGATCGCCCAGGCCCGGGCCGGCGCCGAGCAGTCGATGGAACTCACCGCCCAGGCGCAGGCGCTGGCCGACCGCAACATCGGGCTGGAACGCACCGCACGCCAGTACGTGGTGCTGGACGACCCGGCCCTGCACAAGCGCTTCGAGGAGGAGCTGGCGGCCGCCGAAACCGTGCTCGATCGCCTGACCGAGCAGGGCCTGCCGGCCCGGCTGGCCGACGACTGGCGGCTGCACATGGACAGCATCCGCGAGCAGATGCAGGGACCACGCGCCACCGCGCTGATGCGCGAGCAGACGCTGAGCCTGGCGTTCCGTGAGCTGGCCGACGTCACCACCGCGGTGGCCGAGCAGGTGCGCCGCGCCAACGAGAAGCGCAACCGCGAGCTGCAGCAGGAACTGGAAGCCGGCCGCCTGGTGCTGGCGCGCCAGGTGCTTGCCGCGATCGCGGTGTCGGTGCTGCTGGCCTTCGCCTTCGGCCTGTGGCTGGCACGCCCGCTCAAGGACCTGGAACGCGCCATCGTGGGCCTGGGCGAGAACCGCATGGACGAGCCGATCGAGATCCGCGGCCCGACCGACGTGCGCGAGGTGGGCCGCCGGCTGGACTGGCTGCGCCTGCGCCTGGCCGAGCTGGATGCCGACAAGGCCCGCTTCCTGCGCCACATCTCGCACGAGCTGAAGACCCCGCTGGCGGCGCTGCGCGAGGGCGTCGCGCTGCTCGAAGACGAGGTCGCGGGCAAGCTCACCGACAACCAGCGCGAGATCGCCCACATCCTGCGCCACAACACCGGGGTGCTGCAGCGCCAGATCGAGGACCTGCTGCGCTTCAACGCCGCGGCCTTCGAGGCGCGCCGCCTGCAGCGCCGCCGCACCGACCTGCGGGCCCTGCTGCGGCAGCTGGTCGACGAACAGAAGCTGCAGTGGCAGGCCAAGCACCTACGCGTCGAGATCACCGGCGAGCCGCTGCACGCCGAGGTCGACCCGGACAAGCTCGGCACCGCGGTGGGCAACCTGCTGTCCAACGCGATCCGCTTCAGTCCCCCCGGCGGTACCATTCGCTTTTCCGTCACCCGAAGCGCCGGGCTCGCGTGCATCGACATCGTCGACGAGGGCCCCGGCGTGTCTCCGGCCGACCGGGCGCGGGTGTTCGAACCTTTCTACCGCGGCGAACGGCAACCCGAAGGGGCGGCGCGTGGCACGGGCGTGGGCCTGTCCATCGTGCAGGAGTACGTCGCTGCGCACGGTGGACGGGTCGAGCTGCTGCCCAACGCGCCCGGCGCGCATTTCCGTATCGAGCTGCCGCATGCTGCCTAGGTCCCTTCTGCTGTTCTGCTGCCTGGTGTGTCTCGCCACCGCCTGCGCCCCCCTGCCCGAGGTCACCGACGTCAAGCAGGTCAAGGTGCCGGTGCGCGTGGACGTGCCGGTTCCGGTGTCGGTCCGGGACCCGGTGGACCAGGCCAACCGGCACGTGCTCGAGTACGCCGAACGGCTGCGCCGGATGTCGCTGCCCGAGCTGCAGCAGGAGATCGTGCGGCTCAACGAAAGCCCGGTCACGCCCGTGTCGACGCTGGAACTGGCGCTGGTGTTCGGCCAGACCCGCATCCCCGGGGACCTGCCCAAGGCCATCGCGCTGCTGGAGAGCCTGACGCGCTCGACCGAACCCGACGCCGCCCCCTGGCAGCCGATGGCGCGCATGACGCTGGCCAGGTTCCTCGACTTGCGTCGCCTCGAGGAGCAGGTCGACCGCCAGCACCTGCAGCTGCGCGAAAGCCAGCGCCGCATCGACCAGCTCAACGAGAAACTCGAAGCGCTGAAGGCCATCGAACGCAGCTTGGCGCCCCGACCGGCGCCGGCCCCGGCGCCGGCGGCCTCCGGCGTGCGCCCGGCTTCGCCATGAACCCCTCCCTGCCCGTCCTCGCCAGGAGCCTGCCATGAGTGCGCACGTGCTGGTTGTCGACGACGACCGCGACATGCTGCGTCTGCTGTCGATGCGCCTCGGCGCCGCCGGCTACCGCGTCACCGCGGTGGAAAGCGCCGAGGCGGCGCTCACGCAGCTGGCGGTGGAGCGCCCGCAGCTCGTGGTCAGCGACGTGCAGCTGCCGGGCAAGGACGGCCTGGCGCTGTACGACGAGATCCGCGCCCGGCACCCGGCGCTGCCGGTGATCCTGCTGACCGCGCACGGCACCATCCCCGACGCGGTGGAAGCCACCTCGCGCGGCGTGTTCACCTACCTGACCAAGCCGTTCGACGGCAAGGAGCTGCTCGAGAAGATCGCCCAGGCGCTGGCGCTGGCCGCGCCGGAGGGCGAGGCCGTGCCGGCCCAGGAGAGCTGGCGCGAGGCCATCGTCAGCCGCTCGACCCGCATGGCCGAGCTGCTCGCCGAAGCCAAGCTGGTCGCCGCCTCCGACGCCAGCATCCTGATCCGCGGCGAAAGCGGCACCGGCAAGGAGCTGCTTGCCCAGGCGATCCACAAGGCCAGCGTGCGCGCCACCCGGCCGTTCGTCGCGGTCAACTGCGGCGCCATCCCCGAGGCGCTGCTCGAGTCCGAGCTGTTCGGCCACGTCAAGGGCGCCTTCACCGGCGCGGTGGCCAACCACCGCGGCCTGTTCCAGGCGGCCGACGGCGGCACGCTGTTCCTGGACGAGATCGGCGACATGCCGCTGCCGCTGCAGGTCAAGCTGCTGCGCGTGCTGCAGGAGCGCTCGGTGCGTCCGGTCGGCTCGGCGCAGGCGGTGCCGGTGGACGTGCGCATCATCTCGGCCACCCACCGCGACCTGGACGAGGCCATGGCGGCCGGCCAGTTCCGCGAGGACCTGTACTACCGCCTCAACGTCGTCACGCTGACGTTGCCGACGCTTGCCGAGCGGCGCGAGGACATCCCGCTGCTGGCCAACCACTTCCTGGCCAGGCTGTCGGTGAAGTACGGCAAGCGGCTCAACGGCTTCGCCCCCGAAGCGCTGAAGGCGCTGGCCACGGCGTCCTGGCCCGGCAACGTGCGCCAGCTCTACAACGTGGTCGAGCAGGTCTGCGCGCTGGCCACCACGCCGCTGGTGCCGCTGGCGCTGGTGCAGCGGGCGCTGCGCGTGCCCAGCGTCGAGGTGATGAGCTATGCCGAGGCGCGCCACCGCTTCGAGCGCGACTACCTGGTCGGGCTGCTCAAGCTCACCGACGGCAATGTCGCCGATGCGGCGCGGCTGGCCGAGCGCAACCGCACCGAGTTCTACCGGCTGCTGCAGAAGCACGGGCTGACCCCCGGGCTGTTCCGCAACGATGGCCACGTCGCCGATTAGCGACAGGACTTTTCCCTGAAAAATCAGGCACTTGGGTGATCCGCCGGAAATCCTGTCGCCGATCGGCGACGGATTCCGGCCGCCCGGGATGTCACACTACTGAAAAACCCTGAAACATCCCTCCAAGCCGTTGATTTGACGGCGTTTTTTTGCCTGGCACAGGCATTGCGAACTGCGTCACGACCGGACGCTTCCGGCCCTCCGGCCGGGGGCATCCGACAGAGCTCGAACGCATCAGGGAAAGGATTCGCAAGTGCCTGTACGAGACCGCCTGGCCGGCGGATGGATGGTCGTCTGCGTGGCAGCTGCGCTCGCGCTGCCCGGGGTGGCCAGCGCCTTCGGCTTTGACGAGCTCGACCGGCGCGCGCGCCAGCTGGCGCAGCAGCCGTACCGTCCCTCCCCCGCCACCCTGCCGGCCGAACTGCAGGCGCTGAGCTACGACCAGCGCCGCGACATCCGCTTCAAGCCCGAGCGCGCCCTGTGGCGCAACGACGGACTGCCGTTCGAGGTGATGTTCTTCCACCTCGGCAACCTGCAGACCGAGCCGGTGCGCATCCACGAGATCACCCCGCAGGGCGTGCGCACGATCCCCTTCAATGCGGACGATTTCGACTACGGCCGCACGCCCTTGTCTCGGAATCGCGACTGGGGCGACCTGGGCTTCAGCGGGTTCCGGGTGCATTACCCGCTCAACCGGCCCGACTACAAGGACGAGCTGATCGTCTTCCTCGGCGCCAGCTACTTCCGCGCGCTGGGCGCGGGACAGCACTACGGCCTGTCGGCCCGGGCGCTCGCGATCGACACCGTGGGGGCCGAACGCGAGGAGTTCCCCCGCTTCACCGAGTTCTGGCTGCGCAAGCCCGAGCCCGGCGCGACGTCGCTGACGGTCTACGCGCTGCTCGATTCGCCGCGCGCGGCCGGTGCCTGGCAGTTCGAGATCCGCCCCGGCGCCGAGACGCTGGTCGAGGTGCGCTCGCGGCTGTACCTGCGTGCGCCGGTCGCCACGCTGGGCCTGGCGCCGCTGACCAGCATGTACTTCTTCGGCGAGAACCAGCCGCACCCGGAGGACTTCCGCCCCGAAGTGCACGACTCCGACGGGCTGATGGTCGCCACCCGCGGCGGCGAGTGGCTCTGGCGCCCGCTGCAGAACCCGCGCCGGCCCCTGCCCACCTCGTTCGCGATGGACGGCCTGCAGGGCTTCGGCCTGATGCAGCGCGACCGTGCCTACGCCAGCTACGAGGACGCCGAGGCCCGCTACGACCGCCGCCCGAGCGCCTGGATCGAGCCCATGGGCAACTGGGGCCCGGGGCGCGTCGAGCTGGTCATGCTGCCCACGCCCGACGAGACGCACGACAACATCGTCGCCTACTGGGTGCCCGATCGCCAGCCCGCACCGGGCCAGCCGCTGGAACTGCGCTACCGCATGCACTGGCAGGGCGACGAGCAGCGGCGCCCGCCCGGCGGCTGGGTGGTGCAGACCCGTGCCGGACGCGGCGTGCAGCCGCTGGCACCGGGCGAACACCAGTTCATCGTCGATTTCACCGGCCCCGAGCTGGCGGCCCTGCCGGCGGACGCCCCGCTGCAGGCCGTCGTCAGCGCCGACCGCAACGGCCGGATCACCGAACGCAACGTCTACCGCAACGTGGCCAATGGCACGTGGCGGATGGCCGTACGCGTCCAGCAGCTCGAACCCGGCGTGCCGGTCGAGCTGCGGGGCTACCTCCAACACGGCAACGACATCCTGACCGAGACATGGAGCAACATCATTCTTCCCCGATGAGCCCTCGCGGCATCACCCCGCCGCACACGTCCGGCCCCACGGCCGGCGCGAGTGCGCCGCCGATCCGCCGGGCATCCATGCCGGCCCAGCCGTGGCACGGTTTCTTCCGCGGCCTGGCCGCCGGACTGGCCGGCCTGCTGCGCCGCCAGGACGCCGCGCCCGCCGCACCGCTTGCCGCGTGGGAACGCGCCGCGATCACGCGCCGGCGCGTGTTCCTGGCGCTGATCGCCCTGTCCACCACCATCGCGACCGCGCTGATGGCGCAGGTGCAGCCGCCCTACCAGCACCCGGCCCTGCAATACGGCCAGATCGTGCTGTTCGCGCTGCTGTTCGCCTGGGTCTCGGCGGGCTTCTTCACCGCGGTGATGGGCTTCTACGTGATGCTGCGCGGCGATCGACACGCGCTGTCCAGGCAGGACGTCCGGCACGACCCGATCCGCCCGGACGCGCGCACCGCGATCATCATGCCGATCTGCAACGAGCACGTGAGCACCGTGTTCGCCGGCCTGCGCGCCACCTGCGAATCGCTCGCCAACTCCGGGGCGCAGCAGCTGTTCGACGTCTACGTGCTGTCCGACACCAGCGACCCGGACATCCGCAGCGCCGAGATCAAGGCCTGGGGCGAGCTGCGCGAGACACTGGGCGACAACGCCCGCATCTACTACCGCTGGCGCCAGCGCCGCACCAAGCGCAAGGCCGGCAACGTGGCCGACTTCTGCCGCCGCTGGGGACGCAACTACCGCTACATGGTGGTGCTGGACGCCGACAGCGTGATGAGCGGCGACTGCCTGGTCAACCTGGTGCGCCTGATGGAGGCCAACCCCAAGGCCGGCATCATCCAGACCGCGCCGCAGGCGGTCGGCCACGCCACCATCCACGCGCGCTCGCAGCAGTTCGCCAGCCGCGTCACCGGCCGGCTGTTCACGCTGGGCATGGCCTACTGGCAGCTGGGCGAGTCGCACTACTGGGGCCACAACGCGATCATCCGCGTCGAGCCCTTCATGAAACACTGCGGCCTGGCGCCGCTGCCCGGGCGCGGCGCGCTCAGCGGCGAGATCATGTCGCACGACTTCGTCGAGGCCGCGCTGATGCGCCGCGCCGGCTACCACGTCTGGCTGGCCACCGACCTGACCGGCAGCTACGAACAGCAGCCGCCCAACCTGCTGGAAGAGCTGCAGCGCGACCGCCGCTGGTGCCAGGGCAACCTGCAGAACGCGCGCCTGATCGCCGAGCCCGGCCTGCACGCCGTGCACCGCGCGATGCTGGCCACCGGCGCGCTGGCCTATGCCTCGGCACCGCTGTGGCTGGCCTTCGTGGTGCTGGGCGTCGCGCTGTGGCTCACCGGTGGCCTGGGCGCCAGCGTCACCGCGTTCGGCCTGCCGATCGCCGTCGGCGGCCTGTGGGTCGGCACGCTGGCCATGCTGGTGCTGCCGCGCGTGCTGGGCATTGCCGGCATCCTGCTGCGCGGCGAGCAGCGCTTCTACGGCGGCACCGCGGTGCTGCTCAAGAGCGCGCTGCTGGAAGCCGGGCTGTCCGTGCTGCAGGCGCCGGTGCGCATGGTGGCGCACAGCGTGTTCGTGTTCGCTGCCCTGACCGGCTGGCGCATCGACTGGAAGTCGCCCCCGCGCGAGGCCGAATCCCTGCGCTGGCGCGATGCCGCCCGCCGGCTGCTGCCCAGCACCTCGGTGATCCTGGGCGCGGCCGTGGCCGCCGCGGCCGTCAACCCGGCCCTGATGCTGTGGATGGCGCCGATCGCGCTGCCGCTGCTGATGGCGGTGCCGCTGGCCGTCTTCACCAGCCAGGAGGGCCGGGGCAGGCGCGTCAGCGAACGCGGCCTGCTGCGCATCCCGGAAGAAACCTGGACCCCGGCCGTGCTGCGCCACGCCTGGAGCTACGCGGCGCGCCAGCAGCGCCCGACCCGCTGGGCCGACGTGCTGCAGGACGAAAGCCTGTTCGACCTCGTGCGCACCGCGATGGGCAACCGCCACACCGACCGCGGCCGTCGCGCGCTGGCGCGCCGCCAGCTGCTGCTGGACCTGTCGGCCGAACGCAGCGCCGAAAGCCTCGCACCGACGGAGCGCATGCGCTTCCTGAGCGAGCCGCAGAGCCTGGAACAGCTGCGCCTGCGGCACAGCATCCTGCGCGGCCAGGTCTACGGCCGCCAGCTGGCACGCGACATGGACCGCCCGCGCGCCGCGCCGCACGCGCTGGCGATCAACAGCCTGCGCCCGGCCGGCGGCAACAGCCGCACGCTGCACTGACCTGGGTCCTCCCCGTCCCGGCCCGGCCGCCGCGTGCGGCCGGGCTTTTTTCGTCCCCGGCTCAGGGAATGGCGCGCAGCTCGGCCAGGACCCGGGCGCGCTCGTCCTCGTTGTCGATCCGGGCGCACACCAGCTCGAAGAACGCCGAGCGCGTCGCGGCCTGGGCCGCGGCCTGCCTGGCGATGATCTTCGCGATCGGCCCGATGTGCGCGGCCAGGATGCGCTGGGCCTGATCGACCACGGCCGCATCCAGGCGCGTGGTGTCCATCACCAGCGTGGCCGTCATGCCGCTGCCGGTGGACGCCGGCCCGGGCGCCTTCGGGCGACTGCCGGTCTGCTGCAGGAAGGCCGCGCGCTCCTGGTCGGTCTGCAGGTGCCCGGCCAGGCGTGCCGCCAGCGTGTCAATGTCGGCGCAGTCACGTGCCGCCCGCCGCACCAGCACCTTGGCCACCGGGCCGACGAACCTCGCCAGGCTCGCCTCCAGCCGCGACAGCGTGTCGGCGTCCCATCCCGAAGGCGGGGCCGTGGTCACCGCGCCCGCTCCGCTGCCGCCCTGTGAAGGAGTGCCGGCGCTGCGGCCCTCGTGACGGCCCAGGTCCATGATCACGGTTTCTTCCGAGACGACCGGCTGGACCGGTTCGCTGGTCTGGCTGAGCAGCGCCTCGCGGAACGCCAGCGCGCTGGCGTAGCGCCCATCGGGCCGCTTGCTCAGCGCCTGCGCCAGGATGGCGTCATAGCGACGGGCCCAGGCGAGGCCGGCATGCTCGGACGGCCACACCGGCTCCTCGTGGACGATCTTGTACATCAGGCTCTGCGCCGAGCCGTTGAAGGGCAGCTGGCCGGTCAGCAGCTGGTACAGCACCACGCCGGCCGCCCAGATGTCGACGCGGTGGTCGACCGGCTGGCCGGTGTACTGCTCGGGCGACATGTAGCCCGGGGTGCCGACCACCGAGTTCACCTGGGTCAGGCCCACGGCATCCACGCGCGCGATGCCGAAGTCGGCGATCTTCACCCGCCCCTGGCGCGTGATGATCAGGTTGGCCGGCTTGATGTCGCGGTGCCAGACGCCCTGCTCGTGCGCATGGTCCAGCGCCTGCAGCAGCTGCGACATGATGCTCAGGATGTCGGCTTCCGGGAAGCGCACCTTGCGCGCGAGGTACTTCGCCAGGCTGTGGCCCTCGACGTACTCCATCGCGATGTAGGCCTGTTCCTGGTCCTCGCCGTACTCGTAGACCGCCACGATGCCGGGGTGCAGCAGCCGCCCCGCCGCCTGGGCCTCGTTGCGGAAGCGCGCCACGGCCGACTGGCCCAGCTCGCTGTCCTCGATCAGCTGGCGCCGGATGGTCTTGATCGCCACCGGCCGCTTGATGTGCGGGTCGAAGGCCTTGTAGACGACCCCCATCGCCCCCTCGCCGAGGACGGCGGTGATCGGGTACTTGCCCAGGCGCTCAGGATGTGGCATCACTCACCCGCCCCGGCTTCAGCCGTCGAGCATCTTCATCGCCTGGACCAGGCTCTTGCGCATGCGCGTGAACGACTCGGCCAGCGTGCCGATCTCGTCGCGGCTGCGCGTCGTGAACTCGGGCGCATCGAGCTCGCCCAGGCTGACGCGGTCGGCGATCCTGGACAGCCGGCTCACCGGCTGGATCACCAGCTTCCACAGCATCAGGTTCAGCGCCAGGCCGATCAGCACGAACACGCCGGTCAGCAGGATCATGAACAGGCGCAGCTCGCGGTCGGCCCGCTCCATCGGCACGGCCATCGGCACCGAGACGATCTGCGCGCCCACGATCTCGTTGTGCATCCAGCCGAAGCCGTTGGCCGGCCCGTAGCGGTCGATCATCGGCTTCGGGGCGGCCTCCACCGTGCTGTGGCAGCGCAGGCAGGCCGCATCGGTGATCTGGATCGGGCGTGCCACGTAGAGCGAGCGGCCGCCGGGCGTGTCGCGCTGGCCGACGAACTCGCGCAGCGTCGGCGTGTTGCGGAACTGGTTGACGATGTCCACCTCCCATTCGACCGCCCGGTCGCGCGGGTTGGTCGGGTTGAGCGTCGCTTCCTTGTAGGCGTAGTCGGGGTACTTCTGCTGCAGCGTGGCCAGCACCTCGGTGGCCGAATAGGCCGGCACCGACTGCGGCAGGAAGGTGTACTTCATCTGCGTCTCGAGCAACGGCGCGATCTGCCTGGAGGTGTAGCCGCGCACCGCAAGCGCCTTCTCCATCAGCATGCGCGCGTTGTCCAGCACCTCCTCCTGGGCATGGCGCTGCAGCAGGTCGCGCGTGGCGTACCCGGCGCCTGCCAGGCCGAGTGCAAAGACGAGCACGAACACCAGGTTGAACTTGAGCAGCAGTTTCATGGCGCGGCCTCACTCATACGGTCGGATGCGCATCGGGATGTCGGGCAGCGTGCCGGTCAGCGCGACGCCGGGACGGCCACCGGGCCGGACGCCGCCACCGGCGGCCTGGGCAGGTACTTCTCGGGGAACAGCACGCGGTCCCATTCGGGGTGGGCGCGCATGTGCGTGACCAGCTGGCGCCGGAACGCATCGTCATCCTCGGCGAGCGGCTTCCAGCGGTTGACCAGCGGCAGGCGCACCGCACGCTCGGCCTGCAGCCACGGGCGGATGGCGTCGTAATCCACCGTGCCCCGCTCCTGCGGCAGCACCTCCTGGTCCTGGTAGCGACCGATGCGCGCCGGCAGCGAATCGCGGAATGCGCGCGGCATGCGCTCCAGCATGTCCGCCGGCGGGCGGGGCTGCACGTCCCCGGGCGCCGCACCGCGCCGCGCGTGGGCCTCGCCGTTGCGCAGCGACACCCGCGCAGCCGCCTTGCCGTCCTGCCGGACCGTCAGCGCCGCGCCGCCGCTCTCGGCAAACACGATGCTCTCGGCCGCGCTCACGTACGACACGGTGACGCCTTCGCTGGCCTGCAGGTCGACCTGTGGCGACGCGAAGGCCGCGGGCTGGCCGGCCGCCGGCGTCAGCTTGATCCAGCCACGCAACAGGTACAGCCGGTCGGGACGTCGTTCGCCGCGCGCGACGCGCAGCCGCGGGGCGAGCAGGATCGCGGTGTCCGGGCCCAGGTCGGCGATGGTGCCGTCGGCGAACTCCAGGCGCAGCAGCCCGGTGGACGCCCCGGTCTCGACCACGTCCTGCCGGTGCAGCCGCACGCCTTCGGCGATCGCCAGGCGGTTGACGCCGCGCACCAGGCTGGCCTCCCCCTCCTGTATGGTCACGACCGCCTCCGCCCCCGCCGCCAGCGTCACCGCGGGCAGCCAGCAGGTCAGCAGCAGCATCGCTCGACGAAACATCTCGCTCCCTCGATCCTTCCGGCTCAAGCCAGGCCCCGCCCCCTCCACGAGGCAAAGCAGTAGATCATAGGGTGGAAGCGGCGCACCGGGTATCCGGGTCGCCCCCCTGCCATCAGACGCCGCCGCGGCCTTTTGTCAAGCATTCCACGGCCGGGCGCAGGACTGCCCGCTCGGGGCAGCAGTTCGGTGCCCGGCAGCAGCCTTGCGCACCGGGTGCGCATGATCTCGCCCAGCTCCGCGACCTCGGGTTGGCCCGCAATCGACTGGGGCCTGGTGGCGTACAGCTCGCGCCACGGCCCCCTGCCCCGATGCGCTTGGCGGCCCCGTACTCGTCGTCGACGTCGTTCTGGACGCCCCGCTCGGCAGGCGCTGCGCCACATGGTGCAGGCAGCCCAGGCCCTGCGGGCGCAGCGGCAGCAGCCAGCGTGAGGGTCGGGCATCCGTCTTGCATGGCCTGACGCGACCGACCCCGCAGGCACCGGACCAGTCCGTCAGGTGTGACCAAACGCTACCGGCTCGCTGTGTTCGTGCCGCTTTCGACACGCCCGACGGCAAAAGACGTGCTCTCGCAGACCTGACAGCTTTCGCAGGCAGGCGAAGCCCCTCATACTGACGCCCGGCAGGCCCGGACCGGCCCGAAGGAACCTCGAGGAGCAAGCGCGCGATGCACGGCAGTGACCTACACGATGTCGGACGCAAGGCCAACGCCGTATCGCGGCTGGCCGGGCTGCTGTTCGGCATCGCGCGCGACGAACGCCGCCCGCGTCGCCGTCACTGGCTGGACCGGGCCCAGCGGGCGGGCGAAATCGCCTGCGGGCTGCTGGTCACCATCCTGTTCACCGGCACCTTCGCGATCGCGGGGGGCCCGGCGTCGACCACGGCGAAAGGCGCGCTGGCCGCGGCACTCGCCTGGAGCGGCGTCTGCGCGGTGGTCTTCCTGCGGCGCAACCTGGCCGCGCGCGAAGCGCGCCAGCGCCTGCGCCAGCAGCTGCTCGGCGCAACCTCCCCCGACGCCTTTGTCGATGAATTGCGGCACGAACTGCCGCCCAGCCTGGTCGAGCAGGTCTCGCCGCACGACCTCCACCGCATGAGGGCGCGCGTGCGCGACACCGAGCAGGAAGAACTGGGCCTTGCCGGCGAGCTGCAGGCCGCCGGCGCCGTGCTGCTGATCGTGCTGGCCGGGCTGCTGCCGGCGGTGTTGCCGCTGTGGTGGGCGGCCGACGGCCTGCACCTAGCCTACGGCATCGCGATCGCCGAGCTGTTCGTGCTCGGCGGCTTCCTCGGCCACCATGCCGGGCTGCGGCCGGTGCTGCTGGGCCTGTGCCTGGCCGCCGCCGGGGCGCTGCTGGCCGGCATCGGCTGGCTGCTGCAGCCCTGAAGGCCGCCCGTCAGCGCGGCACCAGCTTCAGCACCGTCTCGCCTTCGGCCCACACCGGCACCGACTGCCCTTCGGCCCAGCGCTGCACGAAGCTGCGGTACCAGCGCGAGAACGGCAGTCCGGACTGGCCGGTGGAATGGATGAAGCGCGATTGCGCCGGGTCCGCCACGTCGTACACCGCACGCAGGCTGGGGCCGTGGTCGCTCCAGTAGCGCTCGCCGGTGCGCGGGTGGGCCTTCAGGTTCACGCGGGTCGCATTGAGCGTGAAGCTGTCGCCGGCGGTCGGGGTGTCCGGCTCGAACGCGGGCGCCAAGGCCTTGACCCGGCTGAACGGACGGTGTTCCGAGCGCGCCAGGTGCACCCGCCCCCACTGCCAGGCCGCCACGTCGTCGCCCAGCCGCGCCTGCAGCTCGTCCAGCGCGCGCACGAAGGCGGCATCGATCGCGTCCTGGCAGGTCTCGACCTGCGGCGTGGACTTGTCGTCGCACCACCAGGTGCGGTCGCCCTCCAGCACGCCTTCGATCGCGTCCTGGAAATGGCGCGCGGCCATGCGTTCCCACAGCTCGGGGCCGAGCTCGTCGGCGAACAGCCCTTCGGCCAGGTGCCGTTGCCAGGCCCACAACAGGGTCGGGCCGACCGCGTCGGTGTGCATCTCGCCATCGAACCCCTCCAGCTGCCGGTGCGCTGCGGCAGCCAGCGGGTGCGAGGCCTGCGCGCGCCGCAGCCAGGGCAGCAGGCGGCGCGCGGCCAGCGAAACCACGTCGGCCTGCATCGCGGCCATCGTCTGCACCGTGTGCCTGGTTCCGGTGTCGATCAGCTGCTCGATGCGCTGCTGGCGGTACGGCAGGGTCCATTCGCTGGTCAGGAAATGCGGGTAGTCCGGCCCGTGGATGCGGTGGTTGGCGGTGGCGATCCAGCCGCGCGCGGGATCGAGCTCGCGCGGCGTCAGCGCCGGGTCCAGGTAGCCGGCCCAGTCGTACTTCGCCTCCCAGCCGGGTGCCGGCACCAGGCCATGCAGGTCGTGCCCGGGCTGCCGCAACGGCACGCGCCCGGCCGCCACCATCGCGATGCGGCCGTGCACGTCGGCGACCACCATGCTCTGCATCGGCGCCACATGCCGCTGGGCGGCCTGGACGAACTCGTCCACGTTGCGCGCCCGGTTGATGCCCAGTGCGGCGTCCAGCGTCGTGTAGTCCGTGTCGAGCGCGGTCCAGCGCATCGCCAGCACATGAGTCGGCGCGCCTTGCGGTCCGGTCAGCGTGCTGGCCGGACCGGGTGCGTCGGAGATCACCGGGCCGTGGCGCGTCGCGCGCACGGTCATCCGCACCTCGGGCTGGCCCCTGACCCGGATCACCTCCTCGTGGGTCTCGAACCGGGCCCAACCGTCGGGCGTGCGGTACAGCATCGGGTCGTCCGGGTGAAGTTCCTCGAGGTACAGGTCCTGCACGTCCGGTGCGGTGTTGGTGAAGCCCCAGGCCAGGTGCTCGTTCTGCCCCAGCACCACGGCCGGCAACCCGGGCATGGTCGCGCCGGCCACCTTGAAGCCGGGGGCCTCCAGCCGCGCGAAGTACCACAGCGCCGGCGCGCTCAGGCGCAGGTGCGGGTCGTTGGCCACCAGCGGCTTGCCGCTGGCAGCGTGCGAGCCGGCCACCACCCAGTTGTTCGAGCCGATGCCGTCCAGCCCCGAGGGCGGCGCGGCGAGCTCCGCCTGGCGCCCCAGCGTGCCGTCCAGCCTCAGGCTGCGATACAGCTGCGCGTAGTCGATGGTGGGCAGCGGCGCGGTGCCGGGGTACGGCGGCAGCAGCTCGTTGATGCGCTCCACGGGCAGCTTCAGCGACAGCGCCATGCGCAGCAGCTCGTTGTTCCAGTTGCCGCCCAGGTCCCACGCCATCATCGTGGTCCAGGCCACGGTGTCGGCCGGTTCCCAGTCCTCGGGCTCCAGGCCCAGCACGATGAACTCCGGCGGCCGGGCACGCAGGTGCTGGCGCACGTAGGCATTGATGCCCGCCGCATAGGCCTCGACCACACGGCGGGTCTCGCCGTCCACGCCCGCCCACTGCTGCTGCGCGGTGCGGCGCACGCCCAGCGCGCGCAGGAACTGGTCGTTCGCCAGCGCGGCCGGCCCGAAGGCCTCGGCCAGGCGGCCCGCGCCGACGCGCTTGTGCACCTCGAGCTGCCACAGCCGGTCCTGCGCATGCACGAAGCCCAGGCCCCACATCACGTCGGCCAGCGAGGCACCGCGGATGGTCGGGATGCCGTGCTCGTCGCGCACGATGGTCACCGGCGCCTCGATGCCCTGCACCACCAGCTCGCCCTCGACCTGCGGCAAGGCCCGCAGCACGTACCAGGCCGCCCCGGCGACCACCACCGCCACCAGCAGCACCAGCCCCAGCAGCACGCGACGCAACCACTTCATCGTCACCTCTCCTTCGCGGGCAAGGGTAACCGGCCCGCCCGCGTGCCGCCAGCGGACCTGCCCTGCCCCGCGGCGTCCCATCAGCCGGCCCACCCGTGAGAAACTTGCGGGGTCTCATCCTGGCGGCCGTCGCCGTTGCGCGCCCCATCGTCAGCAGCATTCATGAACATCATCATCCTGGACGACTATCAGGACGCCGTACGCAAGCTCAAGTGCGCGGCCAAGCTCGAGCCTTACAACGCCAAGGTCTACACCAACACGGTCAAGGGCATCGGCCAGTTGTCGGTGCGGCTGCGCGACGCCGACGTGCTGGTGCTCATCCGTGAACGCACCCATTTCCCGCGCCAGCTGCTGGAGAAGCTGCCGCGCCTGAAGCTGATCTCGCAGACCGGCAAGGTCGGCCCGCACATCGACCTCGAGACCTGCACCCGCATGGGCATCGCGGTGGCCGAAGGCGTGGGCTCGCCGGTGGCCCCGGCGGAGCTGACCTGGGCGCTGATCATGGCCGCGATGCGCCGCCTGCCGCAGTACATCGGCAACCTCAAGCACGGCGCCTGGCAGCAGTCGGGCCTGAAGGCCGCGTCGATGCCGCCCAACTTCGGCATCGGCATGGTGCTGCGCGGCAAGACGCTCGGGGTGTGGGGCTATGGACGCATCGGCCAGCTGGTCGCCGGCTACGGCCGGGCCTTCGGGATGAAGGTGCTGGTCTGGGGCAGCGAGGCCTCGCGCGCCAAGGCGGTGGCCGACGGGCATGACGCGGCCTTCAGCCGCGAGGCGCTGTTCGAGGCGAGCGACGTGCTGAGCCTGCACCTGCGCCTGGTCGACGCCACGCGCGGCATCGTGCGCCTGGACGACCTGCTGCGCATGAAGCCCACCGCGCTGTTCGTCAACACCTCGCGCGCCGAGCTGATCGAGGAAAACGCGCTGGTCAGCGCGCTCAACCGCGGCCGCCCCGGCATGGCCGCGGTCGACGTGTTCGAGAGCGAACCCATCCTGCAGGGCCATCCGCTGCTGCGCCTGGAGAACGCCGTGTGCACGCCGCACATCGGCTACGTCGAGCAGGATAGCTACGAGATGTACTTCAACGCGGCGTTCGACAACGTCATCAACTTCATCAACGGCCAACCGACCAACATCGTCAATCCCGACGCGCTCAAGGTGATCCGCGGATGAAGTCCCTGTCCTGCTTCCGGGGCCCGGTCCGATGAGCGCCGCCGCCCGGGATGACGCCCTCGCGCGGGTGTGCCGCGCGCTGCTGTTCGGCAATTTCGTGATCGGCAGCGGCGTGATGTCCGCCAGCGGCACGCTCAACGACATCGCCGCCTCGCTGCAGGTGCCGGTGGCGCTGGCCGGCCAGCTGGTGGCCGTCGGCGCCGCGGTGATCTGCTTCTTCGCCCCGGTGCTGGGCGGCCTGCTGGCCGGCTGGGACCGGCGCCGGCTGCTGTGCCTGACGATGCTCTGGTACGCGGTCGGCCATGCGGCCTGCGCGCTGATGCCGAACTACGCCTCGCTGCTGGTGGTGCGCGCGCTGACCGTGCTGGCGGCCGCGGTGTTCACGCCGCAGGCGGCCGCCGCGATCGGCTTCATGGCCCCGCCGGATAAGCGCGGGCGCAGCATCACCTTTGTCTTCCTCGGCTGGTCGGTCGCCTCGGTGGCCGGCATGCCGATGTCGGCCTGGGTCGGCGAGACCCTCGGCTGGCGCTGGGCCATGGGCGGCGTGGCCGTGCTGTCGCTCGCCTCGGCCGCGGCGGTGTGGCGCACCCTGCCCGACGGCGTGTGCCCGCCCGGCATGAGCCTGCGCGCCTGGCGCGGCGTGTTCGCCAACCCGATGCTGATGACCATGGTGGCGGTCACCGCGCTGCAGGCCGCCGGCCAGTTCACCGTGTTCTCCTACTTCGCCCCCTACCTGCGGCAGCAGCTGCAGGCGGGACCGACCGCGATCAGCCTGACGTTCGCCTGGTTCGGTGCCTGGGGCCTGGTCGGCAACGTGCTGCTGTCGCGCGGGATCGACCGCATCGGGCCCGCACAGGGCGTGATGATCACGCTGGTGCTGATCGGCAGCAGCCTGCTGCTGTTCCCGCTGGCGACCACGCCGGCCATGCTGGCGCTGATCCTGGTGCCCTGGGGGCTGGGCTGCTTCGCGACCAACTCGGCGCAGCAGGCCCGCCTGGGGATGACCGCGCCGCTGCTCGCCCCGGCGCTGATGGCGCTGAACACCTCGGCGATCTACCTGGGCCAGGCCGTCGGCGCAGGCTCCGGGGGCTGGATCATCGCGCACGGCGGCTACGGGCCGCTCAGCTGGATGGGCCTGGGCTGGCTGCTGCTGGCCGTGGTGGCAAGCCACTGGGTCGCGCGCCGCACCGCCGCGGCCGGGGCCTGAGGCGCGTTCAGGCCAGCGCCTGCTCCACCAACGGTGCCAGCGGGGTGAGTGCCGCGGTCCAGGGCGCCGCAGGCTCGGGCACATGGACCTGCGCACGGCCGTCGCCGGCCGGCACGATGGTCAGCGCAAGCGGCGCCTCGATCGAGGCGGCCCGCTCGTCGACGACGACCGGCGTCACGCCCTCGGGCGTGCCGAGCACCAGCACCACCGGGCGGTTCGCGGGCGGCGCATCGGCGGGCATCGCGACCCGCGCGAACACGGTGTAACCGTGCCGGCGCGCGGCGTGCTCGATCTTGCGCAGCGTCTCGTCGGCGTCGTAGCGGCTGTGGCGGGCGCTGGCGGTGCGCTCCGAGGGGGTCCGGGCGAGGTCGCCGCTGATCGCGGCCATGACCACCGCCAGGCACCCGGTCATCCATGCACGCAGGTGGCTCATGGGTCGGACAGGCTCCCTGTTGTCTTGTGGCACCGCACATGGATCGCGGCGCACCGACAATGTTCAACGGGAGCTGTAAAGCCGTGTATCCCCGGCCCTGCGGTGCGACCGGGGCCGGACGCGCGGCTTACTCGTGCTTGGTGCCGAAGATCTTGTCGCCTGCGTCGCCCAGGCCCGGGATGATGTAGCCGTTGGCGTCCAGGTGGCTGTCGATCGCGGCGGTCCAGCAGCGCACGTCCGGGTGCGCGTCGTCCAGCGCCTTCACGCCTTCGGGGGCCGCGACCAGCACCAGCGCGCGGATGTCCTTGCAGCCCTTGCGCTTGAGCAGGTCGATGGTGGCGATCATCGAGCCGGCCGTGGCCAGCATCGGGTCGATGATCAGCGCGGTGCGCGCGGCCAGGTCGCCGACGAACTTCTCGAAATAGTGTTCCGGCTGCAGCGTGTCATGGTTGCGCGACAGGCCCACCACGCTGATCTTGGCGTTGGGGATCATGTCGAGCACGCCGTCGAGCATGCCCAGCCCTGCGCGCAGGATGGGCACCACGGTGACCTTCTTGCCCTTGATCTGGTCCACCTCGGCCGGTCCGCTCCAGCAGTTGATGGTGGTCTTTTCCAGCGGGAAATCGGCGGTCGCCTCGTAGGCGATCAGGCGGGCCACTTCGGCCGTCAGTTCGCGGAACTTCTTGGTGGAGATGTCGGCCTCGCGCATGAGGCCGACCTTGTGCTTGACGAGCGGATGCTTGACTTCGATGACGGGCATGAATTCACCTCGGCGAGGCGGGCGTTTGCAGGTGCGTTGAGTGTAGCGATCAGCGCAGCAGGACGGGCAGCAGCCCGGCCGCCGTGCCGCGCAACACCACGTGCGCGAGCGGGTCGATGCCGCTCGGCTCGGGGTTGACGACGACCACCCGCGCACCGCACCGCCGGGCGACGGCCGGCAGCCCGGCCGCAGGGTAGACCACCCCCGAGGTGCCGACCACCAGCATCAGGTCGCAGGCCTCGGCGGCGCGCTCGGCCGCCTCCAGCACGTCCGGCGGCAGGTCCTCGCCGAACCACACCACCCCGGGGCGCACCAGGTTGCCGCAGCTGCGACAGCGCGGCGGGTGGCCCGGTTCGGCCGAGCCGGGATCGCAGGCCGGCTCGCCGCGCGCACGGCGCGGGCAGGCGTCCAGCCAGCGGTCGGCGAACAGCGCGCCGTGCAGGCACAGCACCCCGGTGCTGCCGGCGCGCTGGTGGAGGTCGTCGACGTTCTGCGTCACCAGCGTCAACCGCCCCGGGTGGTCCGCCTGCCAGCGCGCGATGGCCAGGTGCCCGGCGTTGGGCTGCGCGCGCGCGACCCCCTCGCGGCGCGACTGGTACCAGTCCCACACCAGCGCCGGCTGGGCGCGGAACCCCTGCTCGGTGGCCAGCTCCGCCGCGTCGTAGCGGGCCCACAGCCCGGTCAGTGCGTCGCGGAAGGTCGGCACGCCGCTTTCGGCGGACATGCCGGCGCCGGTCAGCACGCACAGGTGCTGCGCCTCCTCGATCCAGCGGCGGACGGTGTCGGTGTCCAAGATGCGCGTTCAGGCGCCGCGCTGGCGCACGGCTTCGTACAGGCAGATGCCGCTGGCGACGGAGACATTCAGGCTCTCGACGGCGCCGCGCATCGGCAGGCTGACCAGCTCGTCGCAGGTCTTGCGGGTCAGCTGCCGCATCCCGGCGCCCTCGGCCCCCAGCACCAGGGCCACCGGGCCCTTGAGGTCGACCTCGTACAGGGTCTTGGGCGCATCGTCGGAGGTGCCGATGACCCAGATGTTGCGTTCCTTCAGCTCGTTGAGCGTGCGCGCCAGGTTGGTCACCATGAAGTACGGCACGGTCTCGGCCGCGCCGCTGGCGACCTTGGCCACCGTCGCGTTGATCCCGGCCGCGTGGTCCTTGGGCGCGATCACCGCATGGGCGCCGGCCCCGTCGGCCACGCGCAGGCAGGCGCCCAGGTTGTGCGGGTCGGTCACGCCGTCGAGCACCAGCAGCAGTGGCGCCTCGTTCAGGCCGTCGAGCAGGTCGTCCAGCGAGCGCGCCTGCTCCAGCGGCGACACCTTCGCCACCACCCCCTGGTGGCGGTGCGTGCCGCACAGCTTGTGCAGCCGCTCGTCGTCGCTGTCGATCAGGCGCACGCCCGCCTCCTGCGCACGGGCGACGAACTGGCGCATGCGCTGGTCGCGGCGCGAGGCGTCGACGTAGATCTCGTGGATGGATTGCGGCGCCGTCTTCAGGCGCACGGTGACGGCATGGAAGCCGAACAGGATCTTGGGGGCTGCGGTCATGCGGCTATGGTAGCGGGCGCGATGCGGCCGGCCTCGATGCGGATCTGCCGGTCGCAGCGCTGCGCGATCGCGCGGTCATGGGTCACGAGCACCAGGGTCGTGCCGCGCTCGCGGTTCAGGTCGAACATCAGCTCCATGACCTTCTCGCCGGTGGCGAAGTCCAGGCTGCCGGTCGGCTCGTCGGCCAGCAGCACCGCCGGCTGCACGACGAAGGCGCGCGCCAGCGCGACGCGCTGCTGCTCGCCGCCGGACAGCAGGCGGGGATAGTGGTGCAGCCGCGCGCCCAGGCCCACGCGTGCGAGCATCTCGGTGGCCGCGCGCCGCGCGTCGCCGCGGCCCTGCAGCTCCAGCGGCAGCATCACGTTCTCCAGCGCGGTCAGGTTGCCCATCAGCTGGAAACTCTGGAACACGAAGCCGATCTTCTCGGCGCGCACCCGTGCGCGCGCGTCCTCGTCCAGCGCGAACAGGTCATGCCCGGCCAGCTTCACCGTGCCCGAAGTGGGCGTGTCCAGCCCGGCGATGATGCCCAGCAGCGTGGACTTGCCGGAGCCGGACGCACCCACGATGGCGACCGACTCCCGGGGCTCGAGGGTGAAGCTGATATCGTGGAGAATCGTCAGCTCTCCGGTCGAATCGCGCACGCGCTTGGTGACGTGTTCGACTTCAATGATGGCTGAACTCATGGCGTCCTTTCGACAACGTCGCAACTGTATCGTGCTTGCCGCGCTGCTCGCGGGTGCGGCCGTGCTGCCCGCGTTCGCCGCGGGGCCGGCGAAGATCCTGGTGGTCGGCGACAGCCTGTCGGCCGAGTACGGGCTGCGGCGCGGCAGCGGCTGGGTCGCCCTGCTGGAGCAGCGCCTGGCGCAGCAGCAGTTGCCGGCCACCGTGGTCAATGCCAGCGTCAGCGGCGACACCACCTCGGGCGGCCGCTCGCGCCTGCCGGCCTTGCTGAAGCGCCATCAGCCCACCCATGTCGTGATCGAGCTGGGCGGCAACGACGCGCTGCGCGGGCTGCCGCTTCCGATGACCGAGGACAACCTCGCCCGCATGGTGCAGGATGCGCAGGCCGCCGGCGCGCAGGTGCTGCTGGTGGGCATGCAGATGCCGCCCAACTACGGCCGCGCCTATGCCGAGCAGTTCGCCGCCCTCTACCCGCGCGTGGCGAAGGCGCACGGTGCGCGGCTGGTGCCCTTCCTGCTGCAGGGCATCGGGGACGCGCCCGACGCCGCGCAATGGTTCCAGGCCGACCGCATCCACCCGAACGAGGCGGCCCAGCCGAAGATGCTGGACAACGTCTGGCCCGAGCTGCGCCGCATGCTCGCGGCGAAATGAGCCGCCCCGGCAAGAAGCCGCCCGAGGGCGGCTTCTTCGCATCGGCAGGGCTGGCGAGCTTCAGCCCATGTGCAGGCCGCCGTTGATCGAGAAATCGGCACCGGTCGCGAAGCCCGATTCCTCCGACGCCACCCAGGACACGATGGAGGCGATTTCCTCCGGCGTGCCCAGGCGCCGCACCGGGATCGTGGCGATGATCTTCTCCAGGATCTCGGGCTTGATCGCGCGGACCATGTCGGTGCCGATGTAGCCGGGGCTCACGGTGTTGACCGTCACGCCCTTGGAGGCCAGCTCCTGCGCCAGCGCCATCGTGAAGCCGTGCATGCCGGCCTTGGCCGCCGAGTAGTTGGTCTGCCCGGCCTGGCCCTTCTCGCCGTTGACCGAGGAGATCTGGATGATGCGGCCCCAGCCCCGCTCCACCATGTCCGGCACCACCTGCTTGGTGACGTTGAACATGCTGTTGAGGTTGGTGTTGATCACCGCGTGCCAGTCCTCCGGCGTCATCTTCAGGAACATGCGGTCGCGGGTGATGCCGGCGTTGTTGACCAGCACGTCGATCGGCCCGTGCTCGGCCTTGGCCTTGGCGAAGGCGGCCACCGTCGAATCCCAGTCGGCCACGTTGCCCACCGAGGCGTAGAAGGTGTAGCCCAGCTCCTTCTGCTGGTCGAGCCACTTCTGGTAGTCGCGGTTCGGCCCGCAGCCGGCGATGACCTTGAACCCATCGCGTGCCAGGCGCTGGCAGATCGCGGTGCCGATACCGCCCATGCCGCCGGTGACGTACGCAACTTTCTGTGCCATGTTCTGCTCCTGATGTATCTGTTTCGTCTGTGCCGGTGACGAGGGTTGCCGCAAAGGCCCCACGGGTCAAGCCCAGGTTCCCCCTCCCCCGTCACCGGACGGGCCATTGCCGCAACGTTCAGCGCTCGACGGTCAGTGCCACGCCCATGCCGCCGCCGATGCACAGCGAGGCGATGCCCTTGCGGGCGTCGCGCCGCTGCATCTCGTGCAGCAGCGTGACCAGGATGCGGCAGCCGGACGCGCCGATCGGGTGCCCGATCGCGATCGCGCCGCCGTTGACGTTGACCTTGCTGGTGTCCCAGCCCATTTCCTTGTGCACCGCGCAGGCCTGCGCCGCGAAGGCCTCGTTGATCTCGAGCAGGTCGAGGTCGGCCGGCTTCCAGCCGGCGCGGTCCAGCGCCTTGCGCGCCGCCGGCACCGGGCCCATGCCCATGTAGGCCGGATCCAGGCCGGCGCTGGCATAGGAGGCGATGCGCGCCAGCGGCTTGAGGCCCAGCTGCTCGGCGCGCTTCGCGCTCATCACCACCACCGCGGCCGCGCCGTCGTTGATGCCCGAGGCATTGCCCGCGGTCACCGTGCCCGCCTTGTCGAAGGCCGGGCGCAGCCCGGCCAGCGCCTCGGCGCTGGTCTTGCGGTTGATGAACTCGTCGGTGTCGAACACCACCGGGTCGCCCTTCCTCTGGGGGATCACCACCGGCACGATCTCGTCCTTGAAGCGCCCGGCGTCCTGCGCGGCGGCGGCCTTCTGCTGCGAGGCCAGCGCCAGCGCGTCCTGCTCCTCGCGGCTGATGCCGTACTTCTTCGCGACGTTCTCGGCGGTGATGCCCATGTGGTACTGGTTGTAGACGTCCCACAGGCCGTCGGTGATCATCGAGTCGACCATCTTCCAGTCACCCATGCGCTGGCCCTCGCGCGAGCCGAGCAGCACGTGGGGCGCCAGGCTCATGTTCTCCTGCCCGCCGGCCACGACGATGTCGGCGTCGCCGTCGCGGATGGCCTGCGCCGCCAGCATCACGGCCTTCAGGCCCGAGCCGCACACCTTGTTGATGGTCATCGCCGGCACGCCTTCCGGCAACCCGGCCTTGATGACCGCCTGTCGCGCCGGGTTCTGCCCGCAGCCGGCCTGCAGCACCTGGCCCATGATCACCTCGCTGACCTGCTCGCCCGAAAGGCCGGCGCGGCGCAGCACCTCCTTGATCACGGTGGCCCCCAGCTCGGCAGCCGGCGTCTTCGCCAGCGTGCCGCCGAACTTGCCGACCGCCGTTCGCGCGGCGGAAACGATGACGATGTCAGACATGTTCAAGCTCCTTGGAAGGGTTCGGGTATCTGTTCATGCCGGAAGGCGCCTTCAGGCCCGTTCCTTGACGTAGCGCCCGGGCGCCGGCTCGATCGGCCGGTAGGTCCGGTTGCCCGGCGTGCGCGGCGCGGCGACCTGCTTGCCGGCGTGGCTGCGGATCCAGCCCGCCCACTCCGGCCACCAGCTGCCCGGGTGCTCGGTCGCACCGGCCAGCCAGTCGCGCGCCGAGGCGGGCAGCCTGGCGTTGACCCAGTAGCTGCGCTTCTTCCTGGCCGGCGGGTTGATCACGCCGGCGATGTGGCCCGAGGCCCCCAGCACGAAGCGCAGCTTGCCCTTGAGCAGCCGCGTCGAGGCGTAGGCCGACTCCCAGGGCACGATGTGGTCCTCGCGCGAGCCGTAGATGAACGCCGGCGCCTGGATGCGGCCGAGGTCCACCGGCGCGCCGCACACCGTCAGCTTGCCCGGCTCCTTGAGGTTGTTCTCCAGGTAGGTGTTGCGCAGGTACCAGCAGAACATCGGCCCGGGCAGGTTGGTGCTGTCGGAGTTCCAGTACAGCAGGTCGAACGGCGGTGGCGTCTCGCCCTTGAGGTAGTTGCCGACCACGTAGTTCCACACCAGGTCGTTCGGGCGCAGGAACGAGAAGGTCGCCGCCAGCTCGCGGCCGCGCATCAGCCCGCCGCCGGTGGGGCTGTTCGGGCCGATGGTCATCTCGCGCATCTGCACCGCGGCCTCGTCGACGAACACGTCGATCACCCCGGTGTGGCCGAAGTCGAGGAACGAGGTCAGCAGCGTCAGGCTGGCCGCCGGCTGCTCGCCGCGCGCGGCCAGCACCGCCAGCGCGGTGGCCAGCAGGGTGCCGCCGATGCAGAAGCCGAGCGCGTTCAGCTGCGGGCTTTTGGCCACCTCCTGCACGACGCGGATGGCCCGGATCACGCCGTCCTCGATGTACTCGTCCCAGCCGACCTGCGCGAGGCTCTCGTCGGCATTGCGCCAGCTGACCAGGAACACCCGCAGCCCCTGCTCCAGCGCATGGCGCACGAAGGAGTTGTCCGGCTGCAGGTCGAGGATGTAGTACTTGTTGATGCACGGCGGCACGATCAGCAGCGGCCGCTCGTACACCTTGGCCGTCAGCGGCTTGTACTCGATCAGCTGGAACAGCGGGTTCTCGTAGATCACGCTGCCCTCGGTGGTGGCCACGTTGCGGCCCACCTCGAAGACGCTCTCGTCGGTCTGCGACAGGTGCCCTTGCCTGAGGTCGTGCAGCAGGCGCAGCATGCCCTGCGTCAGGCTCTCGCCCTGGGTCTCCAGCGCCTTGCGCTGCGCCTCCGGGTTGAAGGCGAGGAAGTTGCTCGGCGCGCTCGCCTCGATCCACTGCTGCACCGCGAAGCGGATGCGCTGGCGGGTCTTCTCGTCGCCCTGCACGGCGTCGGCCAGCTGCAGCATCGTGCGGGCGTTGAGCAGGTACATCGCCGCCACGTACGACGCGGCCGGGTTTTCCGCCCAGCCCGGCCCGCTGAAGCGCCGGTCCTCGATGCGCGGCGCCTGGCCGGGCTGCGCCAGCGCGGCGTTCCAGATCTTCGCGGCTTCCTGCAGGTATTCGTTCTGCAGCTGCGAGACGCGCTCGAGCGGCAGGTTCAGGCGCATCAGCGCGTTGACCGCCTGGCTGACGTGTTCGCCGAGGGCCTGGACCGTGGGACCCGCGGGCGGCTGCTTGTCCTGGGCAGGCCGGGGTGCAGAGCGTTGTGTCATCCTCTCCTCGTGTCAGTGAACGCGAGCCGGGCCGCCCGAAACCGGGTGTCCGGGCGTTTGCCTCCCTCTGGCGCCCGCGCTGCCCGCGGCCCTGCATCTGACTCCCATAATGCTCGGTCCTCTCTGATCGTTGTCAATCGGGCCTGCCGCCCGGTGCTGGAACCACGCGTGCTCTATCTCGTCGCAATCACCTGGCTCTACGTCGCGCTGATGATGGCCGTGGCCGAGGCCTTCAGCAGCCAGGGAACCGTGCTCGGCGCGATCTTCACCTTCATTCTGTACGGGCTCGGCCCCGTCGCACTGGTGCTGTATCTGTTGGGTACACCTGCGCGCCGCAAGGCCCGGCGTCGCGCCGAGCAGGCGCAAGCCGCCGCGTCCCCGCTAGTCCCCGGCGCCGGCGACCCGCCAGACGGCAGCCGCCATGCGCCCCGTGACCCCGTCGCGCCGGAACGAAAAGAACCTTGAGCGGTCGGACACCGTGCACCAGTGCCCGCCGCTGACCGCGGTCACGCCCGCGGCCGCCAGGCGGTCCCTCGCCAGCCCGGGCAGGTCGGCCCACCACTTGCCCGCCACCGCCCCCGGCCGGAAGCGGGCGCCGGCGCGGTCCTGCACCGCGACGAACGCCTGGCGCACCTCGTCGCCCACCTCGAACCGATCGGCTCCGATGCAAGGTCCGAGCCAGGCGAGCAGCCGCGCCGGCTCGCACCCGGCTGCCTCGCACAGCGCGCGCACGGTGCGCTCCAGCACGCCGGCGCACAGCCCGCGCCAGCCTGCATGGGCGGCACCCACCGCGCGGCCGTCGGCGCTGGCGA
Source organism: Caldimonas thermodepolymerans (assembly GCF_015476235.1). Lineage (NCBI taxonomy): Bacteria > Pseudomonadati > Pseudomonadota > Betaproteobacteria > Burkholderiales > Sphaerotilaceae > Caldimonas > Caldimonas thermodepolymerans. The sequence goes on along the minus strand of NZ_CP064338.1, from coordinate 1,827,110 downwards.
ACAGCACCGGCAGGCAGTCGGCCACCATGACCGTGCAGGCGATGCCCGGCTCGGTCGTGATCGCCGCATCGGCCTCGTGCGGCCGGGCACGGCGCAGGTCGTCCGGTCCCAGCCGCACCACGGTGGTGCCGTGCACCTGCTGCAGGAACACCGGCTGCGCCTGCAGCGCCGCGACGAAGCGCTCGCGGTTGCGCCGCACCGCCTCGGCGTCGTCGCCGACGTGGTCGCCCAGGTTCAGCCCATCGTAAGGCGGGCGGCTGACGCCCCCCTGTCGGGTGCTCATCAGCGCCCGCACGCCCGGCGGCGCCGGCCACTCGGGGCGCAACCAGGCCGTGTCCGGCCGCGTGGCGTCGACCTCGCCCATCGCCGCCTCAGGCCTCGGCGTCGGGGCAGCGCGACGGCTGCGCGGCGATGAAGGCCGGGTGCTGCATGCAGTGCTCGAACACCTTCATGACGGTCGGCACGTGGTCCAGCCGGCAGTCGAAGCGCTGCGCGTTGAAGATCTGCGGCACCAGCACGCAGTCCGCGAGCGTGGGGGTGTCGCCGTGGCAGTAGCGGCCGGTGGCCGGGTGCCCGGCCAGCTGGCGCTCCACCGCCTCCAGGCCGGTTTCCACCCAGTGCCGGTACCAGCCGTTCTTGGCCTCGTCGCTCACGCCCAGCTGGCGCACCAGGTAGCGCAGCACGCGCAGGTTGTTGAGCGGGTGGATCTCGCAGGCGATGTCCAGCGCCAGCGCCCGCACCCGCGCGCGGCCCGGCGGGTCGGCCGGCAGCAGCGGCGGCTCGGGGTGGGTTTCGTCGAGGTACTCGATGATGGCCAGCGACTGCGAGAGCGTCTGGTCGCCGTCCTGCAGCACCGGCACCAGCCGCTCCGGGGAGAGCTGGGCAAACGGCGCCTGCAGCTGCTCGCCCTTGACCAGGTGGACGGGCACGTACTCGTAGTCCAGGCCCTTGAGCGCCAGCGCGATGCGCACGCGGAACGAAGCGGAAGACCGGAAGTAGTTGTGCAGCTTCATGTGGCGGCAGTGTAGCCAGCTTCGCCGGCCGCGCCGATCCCTACCCCGTCGTTATGATGGCGCCCCTTTGACGGTCCCCATCCTGTTCCCATCGTCCATGCCATCCTGGTTTGCCCGTCCCCTGCCCTGGTGCCGACTGCGGCACTGGCTGACCGGGGCCGGGTCCCTGAGCGCGCGGCTGCAAGCCGTGTGCGAGCACTACGCCGTGCAGCCGGTCCGCCAGGGCAGCAGCCCCCTGCGTCGGAACGAACGAAGCCTCCTGCCCGCCTGCCGCGGCCGCACGCACGCCCGCGAGGTCGTGCTGCGCTGCGACGGCGAACCGCTGGTCTATGCCCGCACCGTGGTCGACGCGCGCCACGTGCGCGGCCCCTGGCGTGCGCTGCGCGGGCTGGGCACGCGGCCGCTCGGCCACATGCTGTTCCAGGACCAGGCGCTGGCCCGGCAGGCGCTGCAATACCGCCGCGTGCCGCCGTGCAGCCCGTGGCGCCGGCAGATGCAGCGCCTCTGGCAGGCCGCCACCGGCGAGGCGCTGCCGCGGGGAACCGTGTGGGCGCGGCGCTCGCGCTTCAGCCGGCACGGCGCGCCGCTGGTGATCGTCGAGCTGTTCTCGCCGCGCGCGGCGCAGCGCCTGCCGTTCAGGCCACGATGCTGACGCGCAGCGGCTCCAGGCCCTCGATGCGGGCCTCGAGCAGGTCGCCGGCGACCACCGTGCCGACGCCCTCGGGCGTGCCGGTGTAGATCAGGTCGCCCGGCGCCAGCGTCCACGCGGCCGACAGGTGCTCGATCACCTCGGCCACGTTCCAGATCAGCTTGCCGGTGCGGCTGTGCTGGCGCACCTCGCCGTTGACGGCCAGCGTGATCGGCGCATCCAGCACCCCGGGCGCCTGCGCGGCCGGCGTGATCGGGCCGATCGGGGCGGAGGCATCGAAGCCCTTGCCGATGCACCACGGGCGCCCCTTCTTCTTCATCTCGCCCTGCAGGTCGCGCCGGGTCATGTCCAGCCCGACCGCATAGCCCCAGACATGGCCGAGCGCCTCGGCGGCTGGGATCCGGCTGCCGCCGCGTCCGATGGCCACCACCAGCTCGACCTCGTGCTGCAGGTCCTGCGTCAGGCTCGGGTAGCGCATGCGCCCGGTCTGGCCGGCCTCCACCGGCACGACGCTGTCGGCCGGCTTCAGGAAGAAGAACGGCGGCTCGCGGCCGGTGTCGCCCATCTCGATCGCATGCTCCACGTAGTTGCGACCCACGCAGTAGATGCGGCGCACCGGGAAACTGCCGCCACCGGCCACGGGCACGCGCGGCACCGGTGGTGCCTGAAGGACGTCGCTCACTGGTCTCCTCCTTGTTGCGGACAAGCCGCCATGCTACTGCGATCCCGACCCGGCGCACGTGGCAGGTGGCGCAAGCTACACTGCCTGTCATGCTCCAACAAGCCCGACAGATCAAGCATTGCCGAGCCTGCGGTTCCCCCGTCACCTACCGCATCCCCGCCGACGACAACCGCGAGCGTGCCGTCTGCCCCGCCTGCGGCGAGATCCACTACCAGAACCCGCTGAACGTCGTCGGCACGGTGCCGATCTGGGAGGGCAAGGTGCTGCTGTGCCGCCGCAACATCGAGCCACGCTACGGCTACTGGACGCTGCCGGCGGGCTTCCTGGAGCTGGGCGAGACCACCGAGCAGGGCGCGATCCGCGAGACCCAGGAAGAAGCCGGCGCCGCGATCGAGCTGGACGGCCTGTTCACCGTGCTGAACGTGGTGCGCGCCGGGCAGGTGCACCTGTTCTATCGTGGCCGCCTGCTCAACGACCGCTTCGACCCGGGCCCCGAGACCATCGAGGCGCGCCTGTTCACCCAGCAGGACATCCCCTGGGACGAGCTGGCCTTCCGCACCGTCAAGGCCACGTTGCAGCACTACTTCGCTGACCTGGCGCGTGGCCATTTCGACGTGCACACCGGCGACATCTCCTGAGCCGCGCCGGGGCGCGACGCCCGCCCTGCGGCCTCCCCAAGGAAAAAAGCCCGGCAGCAGCCGGGCTTTTTCGTCATGCACGGGCCCGCGGACCGGCCCGCCGCACGCCTTACCAGGTGACCTGCACGCCCACGCGCGCGCCGATGCTGCGCGAGGCGTCGAAGCTCAGGTTCTGCTCGTAGTCTGCCGAGACGAAGCCGTTGACGCTCCTGGACAGCTGCGCGTTCAGCCCCAGGCCCAGCTGCGCCCAGGTGCCGCCCAGCGTGGTCCCGAGCGCGACGCGGTTGCCCCCGCCCAGCGACGCGAAGCTCGTCTTCGCCTTGCCGCCGAACTGCTGCCAGACGTTGAAGCGGCCCCAGAAGGTGTAGCGCTGCCCCTCGTCGGTTTCGCCGTTGCGCACCAGGCGCATGCCCAGGCGGCCGTAGACCGCTTCCGCGTCGCCGTAGCGGATGCGCCCGAAGTCGTCGCGCGTGCCGCCCATCGAGACGACCTGGTACACCAGCTGCACCTGCGGCTCGAAGTGCCAGTGCGCCACGGGCTCGAACGCATGGCCGGCCTCCAGCGACGCCGCGATGCCCCAGCCGTCGGGCGAGATCTCCACGCCCCGCACGGAATGGGCGCTGACGCCCTGGTAGTCGGTGAACTGCAGCACACCGTCCACGTACGCACCGGAGGCAGCCATGCGCGTCCAGTAGCCGCCGAGCGAGTACCCCTTCATCGACGCCTTGCCGGCACGCCCGCCCAGCACCGCCTCGACCTGCGCCGAGGCCTGCGTCACCGCGAGGTAACCGCCGGCCACCTCGCGATGCACGTCCAGCCCGACCTGCAGGCCGCTGAGGTCGAACTCGTAGCGCGGGCCGTTCTTCTCGAACCAGCGGTAGCGGCTGGCCTCGCTGGCGGTGCTGCCTCCGACCTTGCCGCTGCGGCCGAAGACGCGGGCCCAGCCGCGCTGCTCGTCCTGGGTCGGCCGGCCGCGTGCATCCACCGGTGTCGCGCGGAAGCCGGCCGGCAGGTAGTGCTCGCCGGCGCGGTCGTGGTAGGTGCCCAGCGTGTCCAGCCCCAGCCGGTGCGCCAGCGCCGGCAGCACCATGTCGACCGGCACCTCGACGCGGTAGTTGGGCACCTCGTTGTCGACCGGCGGCGTCGGCGTGTCGTCGTCCAGGCGCAGGTAGCTGCGCAGGTACCAGTTGCCGTCGGCCGCGTCGCCGTCGACGCCGCCCTGGTGCAGCTCGTACTCGTACGCCCCGGCGGCCACGCGGCTGCCCAGCGCGAAGGCGCCCTCGGCCGAGGCCGTCGCGTCGCGCACCTCCACCACGGCAATGCCGTTGCCCTGGGTCAGGTGGCCCAGGTCGGCCGGGTCGTAGTCCACATGGATGTGCGTCGGGCCCCCAGTGACAGTGTTGCTTTCCACACGAAACGACATGGAGCCCCATGCTGTGGCAATAAATGGTTTTACCGCCTGATCGCGACATACATTGCCGATTGCCCGGTCACTCCCACTCGAACATCAATGGGAACTGCAATCTCATATAGATCAATGTGTTATCACGGCGGAAAGGACCAAATGCCATGAAAAATACCATGAGCCGCTGACTGCGCCGCCGCCCTCTCCTTCGCGGCGATGGCCCACCCCCCGCAGCCCTCCTCTCTTTACAAACCAACCAGAAACTGGTCGAATACAATTCCGATGTGGGTCATGATACTGGGGTGCAAGGGTGGGGGCAGCGCAACGTCGCGTTCGGTGGGGCATCGAGCGCCGACTCGAGTTCATCGAGTTCCGGCTGTTCTGGGAAGGCCATGTCAACCGCGGCGACCTAATGGCCGCCTTCGGGATCTCGATCAACCAGGCATCCACCGACCTGAACCGCTACCTCGGCATGGCGCCGGGCAACATGGTCTATGACAAGAGCGCCCGCACCTACGTCCGGGGCGACCGCTTCGAGCCCCTGTTTCTGAAACCGGACCCGGCCAGCTACCTGTCCCAGCTGCGGTCGATCTCCGACGGCATCACCACGCAGGAGGAAACCTGGATCGGCCAGATGCCTGCCTTCGACATCGTCCCCAGCCCCGTTCGCGGCATCGATGCCCACACGTTGCGCCGCGTCATCGAAGCGATTCGTACCAGGCAAGCGCTTGAAGTCGAGTACCGGTCCCTTTCCAACCCCGCCCCACGCTGGCGCTGGATCGCACCGCACGCCATCGCCTTCGACGGCTTCCGCTGGCATGCCCGGGCATACTGCTTCACCGACGGCTGCTTCAAGGACTTCCTGTTGGCGCGCATCCTCGGCACCCGGGACAGCCGCCCCAGCGATATCGACGACAGCCAGGATGCCGACTGGCACACGCACATCACGCTGGATATCGGCCCGCACCCAGGTTTGTCCGACACGCAGAAGAAGATCATCGCCCTCGACTACGGACTGCGCAACGGCAAGGCCAGGGTCACCGTCCGCAAGGCGCTGCTCTACTACACGCTCAAGCGTCTCGGGCTCGACATTGACCCGTCCACCCGGAACCCGGCGGATCAGCAGATCGCACTTCTGAACCGGGAGGTGGTGGGGGCAGGCGTCGCAGGCATGCCCCGTGAGTAGGGCCGACCTCGTAGATCGCATGGTGGCACTGCATGGTCAGCCCTTCAACCTCCTCACAATAGAGATCTTTGCCGCATGAACAAGAAAGCTCTCTCGGAAACCGACATCCGTTCCAAGTTCATTACTCCGGCGCTCTGTGGACCTGGAGGAGCTGGCTGGGACTTGATGACTCAAGTCCGGGAGGAAGTCTACTTCACGAAAGGTCGCGTCATTGTGCGCGGCAAGACCGTTCGACGCGGTGAGGCCAAGAAGGCTGACTACATCCTTTACTACAAACCCAACCTTCCCATCGCCGTCATCGAGGCCAAGGACAACAACCACGCCGTTGGCGACGGCATGCAACAGGCACTTGAGTATGCAGAGATTCTCGATGTGCCTTTCGCCTACAGCAGCAACGGCGATGCCTTTCTCGAACACGATCGGACCGCTACCACGGGTACAGTAACTCGGGAGATTCCGCTTGATCAGTTTCCATCTCCCGAGGAACTCTGGTCCCGGTACTGCACTGCCAAGAACCTTACGCCGCAGCAAATCGCCGTCACCACACAGGACTACTACGACGACGGTTCGAAGAAGAGCCCGCGTTATTACCAGCTCATCGCAATCAATCGCACTGTCGAGGCCATAGCCCGAGGCGAAAACCGCATTCTGCTCGTGATGGCCACCGGCACGGGAAAAACCTACACCGCCTTTCAGATCATCTGGCGCTTGTGGAAGTCCGGCCTCAAGAAGCGCATCCTTTTTCTCGTCGACCGAAACATTCTCGCCGATCAGACGAAAACAAACGACTTCAAGCCGTTCGGCAACGCGATGACCAAGATCACGAATCGAACGGTCGACAAGTCTTACGAAATCTACTTGAGCCTCTATCAGGCGGTCACCGGATTCGAAGAGGAAAAGAACATCTACAAGCAGTTCTCGCCCGACTTCTTCGACCTCGTCATCGTGGACGAGTGTCATCGAGGAAGCGCTGACGAAGATGCGGCGTGGCGACAGGTGCTCGAATACTTCTCTTCCGCGACCCAGATCGGCCTCACTGCCACGCCGAAAGAAACGAAAACCGTCTCCAACATCGAATACTTTGGCGAACCGATCTACACCTACTCGTTGCGCCAAGGCATTAGCGATGGCTTCCTGGCTCCCTACAAGGTCATTCGCATCGGACTCGACAAAGACATTCTCGGCTGGCGCCCGTCACTCGGCCAGGTGGACAAATACGGTCAGCTCATCGAGGATCGCGAATACAACCTCAGCGATTACGACAGGAACCTCATCCTCGAAAAGCGCACCGAACTGGTCGCCGCCAAGGTCACCGAGTACCTGCGCGCCACCAACCGCTTCGCCAAGACCATCATCTTTTGCGAACGAACAGACCACGCCGAGCGCATGCGGCAGGCAATGGTCAACGCGAATCCAGATCTTGCTGCCGCCAACAGCAAATACGTCATGCGCATCACCGGTGATGACGACGAGGGAAAGGCCCAGCTCGACAACTTCATCGATCCGGAATCGACCTATCCCGTCATTGCCTGCACGTCTCGGCTCATGAGCACCGGAGTGGATGCCCAAACCTGCCAGCTCATCGTGCTCGACAAGCGTATTGGCTCCATGACCGAGTTCAAGCAGATCATCGGCCGAGGCACGCGCATCAACGAAGACTACGGCAAGTTCTTCTTCACCATCATGGATTTTCGTGGGGCTACCGCCCTGTTTTCCGATCCCGCTTTCGATGGGGATCCCGTGCAGGTCTACGAACCCGGTCCGGATGATCCTCCGCTCCCTCCTGACGATCCGTCTCCCTTTTCTCCTGGAGAGGACTCGCCCGACGCCGGGTTCCTGCCGCCCGATCCCGGACCGGGGCTTGGAGGCAGCGAACCTACGCCGCCTCCGACACGCTACTTCGTGGACGATGTCGAGGTCAGTGTCTCTGTGGAGCGAGTCCAGTACCTGGATGAAAACGGCAAGCTTATCACCGAATCGCTTACCGACTACACGAGGAAGACCGTCCTGAAGCACTACGCTTCGCTCGACGCGTTCCTGACCAAGTGGACCAGCGCCGAGCGCAAACGGCCAATTATGGAGGAACTGGCCAAGCAGGGCGTCTTCCTCGACGAACTCGCCGAACAGGTCGGCAAGGATCTCGATCCCTTTGACCTCATTTGCCACATCGCCTTTGATCGCCCGCCGCTCACCCGAAAGGAACGCGCCGCGCGGGTGAAGAAGCGCGACATCTTCGGCAAGTACGAGGCGAAGGCCCGCGCGGTCCTTGAGGCGCTCCTCGAGAAATATGCCGATGCCGGCATTGCGAGCGTCGAATCGCTGGAGATCCTCAAGCTGGATCCGTTCCGTTCCCTCGGCACCCCCGTTGAAATTATCAATCTGTTCGGTGGAAAAGCCGCCTACCTCAAGGCTGTCAACGAACTCGAAACCGCTCTGTACCAGGAAGCTGCCTGACCCATGCCCAACGTCTCCAATCTCGTCAAATCTATCCAGGACATCATGCGCAAGGACGCCGGCACCTACGGCGACGCCCAGCGGCTCGAGCAAATGGCATGGATGTTCTTCCTCAAGATCTTCGACGACCGCGAGACCCAGCTCGAACTTCTCCAGGACGACTACAAATCGCCCCTCCCCGAGAAGTTCCGCTGGCGCAACTGGGCGGCTGACGAGGAAGGTATCACCGGAGATGCGCTTCTGAATTTTGTCGATGATGAGCTGCTTCCGGCGCTGGAATCGCTCCCCGGTTCGGACCCGATGTCAGCACTCATCCGCTCGACCTTCGCCGACGCCAACAACTACATGAAGAACGGCACATTGATGCGGCAGGTGATCAACAAGATCAACGGCATCGACTTCAATGCCTCCGATGACCGCCACATGTTCGGCGACATCTACGAGAAGCTGCTCAAGGATCTCCAGTCCGCGGGCAATGCCGGCGAGTTCTACACGCCGCGCGCCGTCACCCAGTTTATCGTCGAGCAGGTCAATCCCCGCCTCGGAGAGACCATCCTCGACCCCGCCTGTGGCACCGGCGGCTTCCTGGTGTGCGCCATCGAACACCTGCGCAAGCAGGCAAGAACTGAAGCCGACGAGCGCACCATTCAGGAGTGCTTCTCCGGCATCGAGAAAAAGCACCTGCCGCACGTGCTGTGCATGACCAACCTTCTCCTGCACGGCATCGACGTTCCCTCCAATGTCCGCCACGACAACACCCTGGCCCGTCCGCTGCGCGACTGGGGGCCGAAGGATCGCGTGGACGTGATCGTGACAAACCCTCCCTTCGGGGGCATGGAGGAAGACGGCATCGAAGCCAATTTCCCCGCCGAGTTCCGCACGCGCGAGACCGCCGACCTCTTCCTCGTGCTCATCATGAAGCTGCTCAAGACCGGCGGCCGCGCCGGCATCGTCCTACCCGATGGCACCCTCTTCGGCGAGGGCGTGAAGACGCGCATCAAGGAAGCACTCCTCGCCGAGTGCAACCTGCACACCATCGTCCGCCTGCCCAATGGCGTCTTCAACCCCTATACCGGCATCCGGACCAACCTTCTCTTCTTCACGAAAGGCACGCCGACGAAGGAGATCTGGTATTACGAGCACCCCTATCCGCCGGGCGTGAAGAGCTACAACAAGAGCAAGCCCATCCGCATCGAGGAATTTGCGCCCGAGAAAGCCTGGTGGGGCGATGAGGCCGACGGCTTCAAGGCCCGCGTTGAAAACGAATACGCCTGGCGCGTATCCATCGACCAGATCAAGGCCGGCAACTACAGCCTCGATCTGAAGAACCCACACCGCACCGACGAGGGTCCCGGCGACGTCGAGCACCTCCTGCCGGAATACGAAAAGCTCCTCGCGCAGATCGCCGAAACGCGTGCAAAGCTGAAACAGGAACTGCACGCTGCCCTCACCGCCAGCGCCGGGAGTGTCGAATGAAGCTGGAAACGTTCTTCGAGAAGTTCGAGCTGTTCGCCGACGCGCCAGGCGCGGTGGCGAAGATGCGCGCGCTCGTGCTGGAACTCGCTGTGCGCGGGCAACTCAGCGAACGCAATCCCGAGGACCAAAACGACCCCGCTTGGCAGGTCTTTCTGGAGAAGTTCGACAATCGAATCCACGGCACTGACCCCGGACCGCCCTTCGATATCCCAAACGAGTGGCGCTGGGTATGTGTTGATGACGTTGCAGATGCATGTGGACAAAAGAGGCCCGACGAACCGTTTACCTACATCGACGTTGCCTCCATTGATAACCAGTGCGGCATCATCAAGTCTGATCTCGAAGTTCTGACACCGGAAAACGCGCCGTCGCGAGCGCGGAAACTGGTGCGACTTGGCACGGTTATCTACGCGACGGTTAGGCCATACCTGAAAAACATTGCGATTATTGACCGTGAGTTCTCGCCACCGGCAATCGTTAGCACGGCATTCGCCGTTCTACATCCGAGACCATTTGTGGACTCTCGTTTCCTTTTTTTCTGGCTCCGTTCCAAACCATTCGAGGTGGAGGTAGCTGAGCGCATGAAGGGTGTGGCTTACCCCGCAATTAACGACGGTGAATTTCGCAGCTGTCCCGTTCCTCTCCCTCCGCTCGCCGAGCAAAAGCGGATCGTGGCGAAGGTGGATGAGTTGATGGCCTTGTGTGACCGCCTGGAAGCGCAGCAACAGGAACGGGACACGCGGCACGCCGCGCTCGTTCGCGCGTCGCTCGCCCGCTTCACCGAGGCGCCCACTCCCACAAATCTCCAATTCCTTTTCCACCCGTCTTACGAGGTCTCGCCCGCCGACCTCCGCAAAACCATCCTTACCCTCGCCGTTCAGGGCAAACTCGTCCCTCAAGATCCCAATGACGAACCGGTGGAGGTAGCGGCAATATCGCGCGCCACGAAGGCGAAAGACGAACAAGAACACCCATTCAGTTTACCTCCAAGCTGGCGATGGGTGCATCTCGAACAGATCAGCCAACTGATCAATGGTGATCGAAGCAAAAACTACCCGAACAAGGCAGAGTATGTTCAAGAAGGTGTAGCGTGGATTAACGCCGGACACATCAAGCCAGATGGGACGCTTTCCCTTGAGTCGATGCAATACATCACACGGAAGAAGTTCGATTCACTTCGCAGCGGAAAGATTCGTCCCGGGGACTTGGTCTATTGCCTACGTGGGACGCTTGGAAAGACAGCGATCATTTCCCAACTTGAAGAAGGAGCGGTGGCATCTTCACTCGTGATCATACGGCTCTCCCCGATAATCACACCCGCTTTCGCTTATCGATTTCTGACCAGTCCGCTAGGCCGAGAGCAAATCTATAGATTCGATAATGGCTCGGCGCAGCCAAACCTCTCAGCAAGCAACGTCAAAAAGTATTGGGTCCCCCTCCCACCCCTCGCCGAGCAGCGCCGGATCGTGGCGAAAGTGGAGCAACTGATGGCCCTGGTGGACGAGTTGGAGCAACAGCTCGCCGCCTCCCGCGCGACCGCCGAAAAGCTCCTGACCGCCCTCGTCGCCAAACTCACTTCTCGCAAAGGAGTCAGCGGTGAAACTTAGACGATTGCGAATCGAGGGTTACAAGAACCTCAGGTCCTGCGACATCGAGTTCAGCCAATCACCGCTGATCAACGCCGTCATCGGCAGCAACGGCAGCGGAAAGTCGAACTTAATTGAAGCGATCATCCAAATTTTGGTCGGCTGCTATTTCAAAAAGGTGCCACCCTTTGATTTCAGGTTCGAATTTGAAGCACAGAACAGGGTAATCGTCCTGCATGGCGAAGGGCGCCGAACCTCAGTCACGGTGGACGGCTACCGGATGCCAATGGATCACTTCGCGAGACGGCTTAGAGATGGCCCGGCTCAGGTATTCTACCCCGAGCTGACCTTGGTCTATTACTCCGGAGAGTGTCGTCGCGTGCAGCAACTCGTTGCCCGCTATCGCCGACATTTCCAGAAGCTAACCCAACAGCCGGAGACCGATCGCTTTCGTCCGCTCTTCGTGCAATCCAGTAACGAGCAGTCGCACTTAATTCTTCTGGCTCTCTTTGCCCACGGTCACAAATGCCTGCTGGATCATCTGAAGCTGGAAGAGGTCGTAGATGTGACGATCGTCCTGCGCTCGCCTTATGGATTCGACCCTACACTGCATGAACCAAAGCTTTGGAACACTGCAGGTGCAATTCGCCGAATCGTGGCGGCGCTGGATGCAGCCTCCACGACTCAAGATGCTTCCGGCATTTTTGATATTCCACCCGAAAGCGCAATGGAAGGCGGGCTTCTGCGCCGCCACCCTAGCAAACCAATAATTCGTAGCTACCGGCTTACGGAAAAAGGGCTCTACGCGTTTGCGCGACGATTAGAACTGGCTGGCGAGAATGTTTATCTGGCATTGGAGACCCTCCGCGCGAGGGGAATGTTGAAGTCGGTGTCCTTTCTCCTAAGAGGAAGAAGTGCAGAGGAGCCATTCCCATTTGATCAGCTCAGTGAGGGGGAGAAGCAACTCGTGGCTGTCATTGGCGCGCTTACCCTCACCAATCAGAAAGACAATCTGGTGTTGCTCGATGAGCCAGACACTCACCTCAACCCACAGTGGTCTTGGGATTATCCCAGCATGTTGACGGAGGCTTTCGCTGCAGAACAGTTACCTGGCTCCACGGTCCTTATGACGACCCACAACCCCGTGACGATTTCGGGTATGACTCGGGAGCAAGTCTTATTGGCGCACACGCAAAACGCAGAGGGGTCTCTCTTTTCCCGCCCGCACCGCAATCCCAGAGGACAGGGCGTTGCGAATCTTCTCTGCAGCAGTGAGTTCTTCGGGCTCCCCTCAAGTCTCGATAAGGAGACCCAGAAACTGCTCGATGAGCGACTCGCGATCAGCATCAAGCCGGAACTCACCCCCGAGGACAAGGTACGACTCAAGACACTTAACGAACAGTTGGAAATTCTGCCGGGTGTGAGTGAGCGCGACCCAGAATACGTAGCGTTCTTGAGGCAGCGACACGCGACGAATCAGCTCTGACCATGAGGCACATCGATCTCAACATCCTGCTCACCAGCGATGACGGCAAGGAAGTGAATAAGCGGCTACGAGAGGCGCACAAAAAGTCCGCCAAGATGGAGCCGGAAACTAGAAAAGCGCACATCAAAAGAAACGGATCCCGTAACTGGAGGGGGTTTAAGGATCTCGCCGTATCGATAGTCGGTAGGAAATGCTGGTATACAGAAGTCGAACTGTTTGGCGCACCGTTGGCGGTCGATCACTATCGCCCGGTTTGTGATTACTGGTGGCTGGCTTATGACGCCGAGAACTACCGAATCGCGTGTCCTTGGGCGAACAGTCCTGAACATAACCCGCTTCATGGCTGCGCAGGGGGCAAAGGGGATAGATTTCCTCTTCTCCCTCCCGGACTTCGCGCCAAGGGAAAAAACAAACTGCGCATCGAAAGGCCGGTAATTCTCGACCCATGCAATGCCGCAGATTGTGAGTTGTTGGCTTTCCAAGCCGACGGGCGCCCGGTTTTGAACCCGGCTTTTGAACGGGACACTGTTGCCCGACAACGAGTCGAACAGAGCAAAATCCTTCTGAACCTCGACCACCCGGAGTTGAATTCAAAGCGTGAGCAATTGCGCATCGCGACGGAAGACGACGTAAGAGCCCACGAAGCTTTGCCCGCGGGAGCCCCGGAAAGAACTATCATTCGGAATCGTATTGCCGCGCGACTCGCGCCGACAGCTCCCTTCAGCACAGCGGCACGATTCTACCTTAAACTTCACCGCCATCTGGACTGGGTTGAAGCCATTCTCACAGGGACATGATTTCATTCTTGGAGAAAGCCAAATACGCCAATACCTATGGCGACGACGGCAAGATTACTACGATCGTCCCATTCCGAAACTTTTGAACGCCTCTACACCAGCTTCAGCTTTCTCTTTCTCGGTTGCAGCCTGGACTACCGTAAGCTTCCCCGATCCGCAGACACCCCATAAGTAGAACTTTCTGGCATGTTTTCCCCAGCCAGGAGGTTCCATGAAGATGAATCGCCCCGGCTTCTGTAGACACCCCGAAGCCTCAAATTGATTGCCGCTTTTCGAACTCTACCGGAGGCAGGCCATCGTTGTGTCCGTGCTGCCTGCGGGTGTTGTAGAACATCTCGATGTAGTTGAAGACGTCGGCCTTGGCCTCGTCCCGGGTGGCGTAGATCCGGCGCCTGATGCGCTCGCGCTTGAGGAGCTGGAAGAAGCTTTCGGCGACCGCGTTGTCATGGCAGTTGCCGCGGCGGCTCATGCTGCTGACCAGGCCGTGGGCTGTCAGGAAATCCTGCCAATCGTGGCCGGTGTATTGCGTTCCCTGATCGGAGTGAATGAGCAGTCCGGCGGGCGGCTTGCGGCGCCACACCGCCATCATCAACGCCTGCAGCACCAGGTCGGTGTGCAGGGTCGATCCCATCGCCCAGCCGACGATCTTCCGGGAGAACAGGTCCATGACCGCCGCCAGGTACAGCCAGCCTTCGTGGGTGCGGATGTAGGTGATGTCGGTGACCCAGGCACGATTGGCGGCTACGGGGTCGAACTGCCGTGCCAGATGGTTGTCTGCGACCACGGCCGGCTTGCCTCCGCGCATGCCGGGTCGGCGGCGATAACCAACTTGCGCCCGCAAGCCTTCGCCACGCATCAGCCGGGCCACCCGGTGCTTGCCGCAGCGTTCGCCCAGATCACGCAAGTCGCGGGCAACCTTGCGGTAGCCGTACACGCTCCCGCTCTCCAGCCAGGACTGCTTGATCAGGCCCAGTACGCGCCGATCGTCCTTGGCCCGTGCCGACAGCGGCGCCCGACGCCAGGGCTCCATGTCGTTTCGTGTGGAAAGCAACGCTGTCACTGGGGCATCGCCGGCGCGAATGGGCTGGCCGGCAGGTGCTTGAGCTTGGACATGCGTAGGTAGGCGATGGCGATGAAGTTCTGGCTCGTCCTGAAGCCGCGTGCGGCGCGCTTGGCCTGTTGCAGCAGCCCGTTCATCGCCTCGACGAAGGCGTTGCTGCGGTGATCGACCATGCCGCGCACCACCGCGTCGAACCGCTCCTTGAGCGTGGCGGCCAGCTTCTTGAACGGCTCGAGCCGGCAGCGCCGCGCCCAGCTCAGCCAGGCCCCGAGATCGGAAGCGGCCTGTTCGATGCTGTTGTGCGCTGTGGCCCGCGCGTACACCTCGCGCAGCGCCATCTTCAGCCGCCACGCCCGCGCGCTCTTGAGCGTCGAGCGCTGCAGCCAGTGCATCGCCTGGAGCTGGCGGGCGCTCCAGGTGCTGGGGTTGCGCCGCATGCCCCACAGCAGCTGCCTGAGCGTCTTACGCTGGCCAGTGCCCAGCGCGGCTCGCACCGCCTGCGCGTCGGTGGCCATCTCCGCGCGGCGCACCTGGTCCATCGTCTCGATGGCCATCGAGACGACGTGAAAGCGGTCGTAGCTGATCTGCGCCTCGGGCAGCGCCAGCGCCACGCCCTTGGCGTAGGCTGCGCTCATGTCCATGCACACGTGCCGCACCTGGGCGGGATCGCCGCCATGGGCCTTCAGATCCTCGGCGAACTCCACCACCGTGCGGTGCTCGCGCCCCTCGGTGGCGAACAGCAGCCGCTTGCGATCCAGGTCGTGCACGACGGTGATGTAGTGCTGCCCGCGCCGCAGGCTGGTCTCGTCGATGCCCACCGTGCGCACGCCGGCGAAGTCTTCCAGCGCACGCGCCTGCGCGACGTAGAACTCGATGCGCCGCCACAGCCGCTTGTCCTTGCAGCGCAGCAACTCGGCGGCCTGGCGCACCGGCAGGTCCAGGCACAAGGTCAGCGCCAGCGCTTCGAACGCCGCGGTGAAGCCCGAGCCCGGACGCGCCCAGGGCACGGCCACCTGCGTGGTCTTGCCGCAGGCACCGCAGGCCACGCGCGGCACGTCGCAGTGCAGCCAGGCCTCGAACTGGAAGAAGTCCAGGTGCCGCCAGGATCGGCGCAGCCGGTCGTGCACCGGTTGCGTGGCCGCACCGCATGCCGGGCAGGCGAGCCTGCTGGTGTGGCAGCCGATCTCGAAGTCGATACGCCGCTTAGCGGTGTCGAGCCTGACGTCATCGACGACCCACGGCGGCTGCAAGCCCAGCGCGCTGGTGAACAGAGCTTCTACGGCAATGCCCATGGACTCATCCTCCTGATCAAACACGCCTCGTGGACATGTGCACAGGCCGGCCAGCGGCCTGCACACATGCCCACCGGGCTCGACGACCAGGAGTCATTGTGACTGTTGGGTTCCACACGAAATGACGAAGAGCCGACGCCAGGCGTAGTAGCCGCTGGGGTGCACGCCCAACACCCGGCACATGCTGCGCACCCGGAACTCCCGTTCGTGGTCGCGCATGAAGGCGTACTTCACCCGGACTGCTTGGCAAAGTACGCCGCGGCTTTTTTTAGAATGTCGCGCTCCTCCGTGACCCGGCGAAGCTCCGACTTGAGCCGGCGCAACTCGTCCGCCTGGTCCGCCGTCGCTGCCCGCTCGGGCCCGGACCGACCGTACTGCTTCCGCCACGTGTAGAGGCTGTGGATCGACACCCCCAGCCGATCGGCCACCTCTGCCACCGAGTGGCCGCGGTCCGTCACCTGCCTGACCGCTTCAACCTTGAACTCTTCCGTGTACCGCTTGCTGCTCATGGACACTCCTGCTGCTGCCGTGGATTATGGCTGCAAGGTGTCTACGAAACACGGGGCGATTCAAGAAGTCCCGTTTCACCGAGACCCAGATCGTCTCGATCCTCAAGCAGGCCGACGCCGGCGTGCCGGTCAAGGACATCTGCCGGCAGGCCGGCATCAGCGTTCCGACCTACTACAAGTGGAAGTCGAAGTACGGCGGCCTGGAGGCCTCCGAGCTGCGGCGTGTCAAGGACCTGGAAGCGGAGAACGCCAGGCTCAAGCGGATGTACGCCGAGCTGGCGCTCGACAACGCCGCGATGAAGGATCTGATCGCAAAAAAACTGTAGGGCCGGAGCAGAAGCGCGAGGCCGTGCGGTACCTGGTCGAGGTGCGCACGCGGCCCCTGAGCCGGTCCTGTGATTGCGTTGGGTTGTCGCGGGCAGCGTGGTACCAGCCGCCGGTGCACTGGACGGTACGGGATGCCGAGATCATCGCGGCCCTGGCCGAGGTGGTCGAGAATCGCCCGAGCCGCGGCTTCTGGAAGTGTTGCAAGGTCCTGCGCCGTGCGCGTCCGGACTGGAACCACAAGCGAATCTACCGAGTGTACAAGGCGATGAAGCTCAATCTGCGCCGCAAGGCCAAGCAGCGGCTGCCCAAGCGCGAACGCGTACCGCTCTACGTTCCCCTGCTGCCCGATGCCGTCTGGTCAGCGGATTTCATGGCCGACGCGCTGGCGTGTGGCCGCCGCTTCCGGACCTTCAACGTGGTCGACGACTTCAACCGCGAGGCGCTGCACATCGAGGTCGACACCTCGATCTCGTCCACGCGCCTGGTCCGCATCTTCGAGCAGCTCAAGCGCGACCACGGCCTGCCGCAGGTCCTGCGTACCGACAACGGCCCGGAGTTCCTGGGCGAGGCCTTCGTGCAGTGGGCCAAGCTCAACGGCATGGCCATCCGGTACATCCAGCCCGGCAAGCCCAACCAGAACGCCTACATCGAACGCTTCAATCGGACCTTCCGCGAGGAGGTCCTGGACCAGCACCTGTTCACCCGCCTCGACGACGTGCGCGAGGCCGCGTACTGGTGGATGCTCGAGTACAACGAGGAGCGTCCCCACGATTCGCTCGGCGATCTGACCCCGGCCGAGTACCGCCAACGCGTCGCCGGAAGTTCTACTTTTGAAATGCCTGCTTGACGGGGAAGCTTACGCTGCGGGCCGTGATGGCAGGATCATCCGTCCGGGGAGGGGTAGCATGCTGATCACCTTGCACAAGAACGCCACCACCACGCCGGCCGTGCGCGCGGCCATCCAACAGTCCTCGGCCAGTGAGTACGAGCTGGCTCGCCAATACGGCGTGAGCCGCCAGACGATCCGGCGCTGGCGCAAGCGCGACAGCGTGCATGACGCCAGCCACACCCCGCACCGGTTGCAGACCACACTCAATGCCGCCCAGGAGGAGCTGGTAATCTACCTGCGCACGCAACTGCGGCTGTCGCTGGACGATCTGCTGGCGGTGGTGCGCGAGTTCATCGAACCTGGCATGAGCCGCTCGGCGCTGGACCGCCTGCTGCGCCGACGAGGCCATTCGCGCCTGCCGACCCCGGAGGTCCCTGCGCGCTCGCCCAAGCCCTTCAAGGCCTACGAGCCGGGCTATGTGCACCTGGACGTGAAGTACCTGCCGCAGATGGCCGACGAGACGGCCCGGCGCTATGTGTTCGTGGCCATCGACCGGGCCACACGCTGGGTGTTCATCGCCATCAAGAGCCACAAGACGGCGGCGGCAGCCAAAGCCTTCCTCAACGCGCTGCACAAGGCCGCGCCGTTTCGTGTACACACCCTGCTCACCGACAACGGCAAGGAGTTCACCGACCGCCAGTTCGGCTCCAAAGCCAAGGACGCCTCGGGGCAGCATGCGTTCGACGCCCTGTGTGAAGCCCTGGGCATCGAGCATCGCTTGACCCGGCCGAAGTCGCCGCAGACCAACGGCATGGTCGAGCGATTCAACGGGCGGCTTGAGCAGGTGCTGCGCTCGCACCACTTCAACAGCGCCCAGGACCTGGCCACCACGCTGCACCGCTACGTGTGGCTGTACAACGAGCACCTGCCCCAGAAGGCTCTAGAACACCTCACGCCCCTCCAGGCCATGAAACGATGGCGCCGCTCCCATCCGCATCTGTTCTCAAAACAGGTTAGGAATCATCCGGGACCCGACAAGTAGCGATGCCATGAAAAATTCGTGCTTGGCCATACCCCAGGCTGCCAGTCCTGCCAAGTCGAACGCACACCCAAGCCCGCTTTGACGCGGGCTGAGGGTGTGTCTGGTGCCTGCCGGGCTCTGCCGGACGTGGGATCATTCATCAATGGGAGCTTCAATCGCATGCAGATCAATGCGTCACCACAGCGAAAAGCACCAAATGCCATGAGCCGCTGACCGCACCACCGCCCTCTCCCTCGCAGCGATGGCCCCCGCCGCACCCATCCTCCCTTTACAAACCAACCAGAAACTGGTCGAATACAATTCCGATGTGGGTCATGATACTGGGGCGCAAGGGTGGGGACAACGCAAGGCAGCGTTCGATGGGGCATTGAGCGCCGACTCGAGTTCATCGAGTTCCGGCTCTTCTGGGAAGGCCATGTCAACCGCGGCGACCTGATGGCCGCCTTCGGGATCTCGATCAACCAGGCATCCACCGACCTGAACCGCTACCTCGGCATGGCGCCGGACAACATGCGCTACGACAAGAGCGCCCGCACCTACGTCCGGGGCGACCGCTTCGAGCCCCTGTTTCTGAAACCGGACCCGGCCAGCTACCTGTCCCAGCTGCGGTCGATCTCCGACGGCATCGTCACGCAGGAGGAAACTTGGATCGGCCAGATGCCGGCCTTCGATACGGTGCGCAACCCCGCTCGGGGCATCGATGCCGGCCACCTGCGCACCGTGCTCCAGGCCATTCACAGCAAACGGGCCATCGAAATCGAATACCAGTCGCTTTCCAGCCCGGCCCCACGCTGGCGCTGGATCGCACCGCACGCCATTGCCTACGACGGCTTCCGCTGGCATGCCCGGGCGTACTGCTTCACCGACGGCTGCTTCAAGGACTTCCTACTGGCGCGCATCCTCGGCATCCGGGACAGCCGCCCCAGTGACGCGGACCCCAGCCAGGATGCCGACTGGCACACACACGTCACGCTGAAAATCGGTCCGCACCCGGGCCTGTCCGACGCGCAGAAGAAGGTGGTGGCGCTCGACTATGGGATGCGGGGAGGCAAGGCCAGCATCACCGTCCGCAAGGCCCTGCTCTACTACGCGCTCAAGCGTCTCGGGCTGGACACTGACCCGTCCACCCGGAAAGTGGCGGACCAGATCGTGCTCCTGAACAAGGAGGTGGTCTGTGTGACCGGGCAATCGCCATCTCCACATTGACGAGCAGAAGAAGCTTCCTATCCCGAACTCACCGTCTCCTAGAGCCCGATCCCTATGGATACCCAAGTCCGAACTCCACAAACCATCTTCATGCAGCCTCAGCGGCTGCTTATTCCACTCTTCCAGCGGCCATACGTCTGGAACGAGGAGCTGCAATGGGAGCCTCTTTGGAAGGACCTGGTGCGCGTTGCTACCCGCCAGCTGCAGTCACCGAATACAGCACGAGCACCACATTTCCTCGGTGCCATCGTCCTGCAACAACTTCCCAGCTCCACGAGCGATCTTCAGCAGCGCACAGTCATCGACGGACAACAGCGACTGACGACTCTGCAGCTTCTGCTTGACGCTATCCACACCGAAATAGCCACGGCTGGCGCCACAACGCAGGCCGCGCGTCTGAAGTTTCTCATCGCCAACGATGAAGCGTTCTGTCGCAACCAGGAAGATCGCTTCAAGGTTTGGCCTACCAACCGCGACCGCCCGGCGTTCTACGAGGTGATGGGGGCATCCGCACCCGTCGATTATCAGAAGCTCGAATATCGCGCTTCCCGCATTGTCAAGGCTCACCAGTACTTCTCACAGCAGTGCCGCGCCTGGCTCCATGCCGAGGGCCCCGACAAAATCGCTGCGCGTGCAGAAGCCATCGAACGCAGTGCTCGCGAGCTTCTGCAGATTGTTGTCATCGATCTCTCTGCACAGGAGAATGCCCAAGAGATTTTCGAAACACTTAATGCGCGTGGTGCCGTCCTCACTGCAGCCGACCTGATCAAGAATTTCGTCTTCCAGCGTCTGCATGAGCAAAAAGCCAATGTCGAAGAGGCGTACAACAAGTACTGGGCGCAGTTCGAAACGGCTTTCTGGGAGGAAGAAGTCAACGTCGGCCGCGTCAGGATCCCTCGATCATCGGTGTTCCTGAACCATTGGCTGGTCGCCCGGACGGGTGAAGAAGTGGTTGCTCGCGAAGTCTTCTCCCGCTTCAAGGAATACGCCGACCACCAGTCTGGTCACCCGATGCTCGACCTCCTGAAAGAGATCCACCGGGCCGCGACGATCTATCGGGAGTTCACCGAAAAGGCCCAGGTGCTGGACGGCCCCCTCGACCGCGTCGGGCTGTTTGTCTATCGCGTCAAGGCGCTGGAAAGCGAGGTCATCAAGCCTGTTTTGCTCGCGCTGCTGGACCATAAGTCGGGCCCGCTGCCTCAGAAACAAATCGACACGACTCTGGACGTACTCGAGAGTTGGCTGACGCGCCGCATGCTGATCCGCGCAACGGCGAAGTCCTACAACAAGATCATGGCGGAAGTTGTCTCCGTCATCCGCAATGCACCCATCGATCAGATGGATGAAACAGTACGGCGGTTCTTCTCCTCACAGCGGTCCGAAGTGGCCTATTGGCCCGACGACGAAGAGGTACGCCGTGAACTGGAGACGTCGCCCGTCTACCGGAAGCTAAGCAGGGCACGCCTGCGCATGGTGCTCGAGGCCATCGAAGACCATTGGCGCGGCTGGATTCCCGGACAGGTGTCGGCAGCCGGCATGCGCATCCGACGTGAGAGTTATGCGATCGAACACCTGATGCCTCAGGCCTGGAACAAACACTGGCCGCTGCCACCCGGTGGATCCGAGGCGGACCGCGACGCACACATCCATCGGCTCGGCAACCTGACCCTGCTGACGAAGAAGCTGAACAGCACGGTGTCCAACGGCCCGTGGTTGGGGGCTGCCGGCAAAGCTAGACACCTTCAGGAGAAGGATGTGGTTCTTCTGAACAGCAAACTGCTGAAGGAGTACGCATCGAAGCAATGGGATGAGGCCGGTATCGACACACGCACGAAGCAGATGTTCGATACTATTCTCGCCATCTGGCCAGTCCCGCCGGATCATAGGGTCAAGATCGAGCACGAGCAGCTAGACACTTCCATCACGGTGGAGATTGCCGACCTGATCGCTGCAGGCCTGCTTGCGCCGGGTCAAGTTCTTTATTCCCAACCCGGAAAGTATGGGGGCCGCTCTGGCAGGATCCTTTCGAACGGGCGAATCGACGTGGAAGGGAAAGTTTTTGAAAGCCCTTCTAGCGCCGCCGTGCACATTCGCCAGAAGCCAACAAATGGCTGGGACTTCTGGCGACTTGATCCAAGCGGGGGCCGGCCACTAAATGAAGTGCGCGCCGAGTACCTGCGCGTTGTGTCGCTAGAGGGCGCGGAGGAAGAAGATGATGTTCCAGCGGAATCGGATTGATCAGCTATCGCCCCCACTCGATCGTCAGCACTTAAAAAACCCTACAAATCTACATTTCATCACAACGCCAAGTGGCCAAGTACCACGCCCAATACCATACTCCACTGACCTTACCGCCGCCCTCTCCCTCTCGGCGATGGCCGCGCCTGCCACAGCCCTCCTCTCCGCCGTGCCTCGGCATGAGACTTCCCGGTCATGATCGAGAACAGGAAAAGCCTGCACGCGGATTGTCCTCTTGAACCAAAGGCCTGCCGGTTGTGACTGCCCTGCAGGCCGATTCAATGAGGGCGTGAAGCCCTTTTGCAACGGAGCCGCAACCATGCACATCGCCACCAAGAGCGATTGGCCAGACCTCAAGCCGATGCCTGCCTCGTATGAGGACATGAAGATCAAGCTGCATTTCAACGCCGCGCACATGCGCAACCTCCGGCGCGGGTTCGTCCCGTCCGACCAGAACGAGAAGTGGTTCCTCTACTTTGAGGACAACATCCTGCATATCCACCGCAGCTGGACGGGCATCAAGCGGTACGAGGTGGTATTCGACGAGGACGAGGATGGCGGGGTTGCGCGCAGGGTAAGGATCAACCTGGGGCCCGACTATGGCGGCACCCTCGATGACGCGTGGGAGACATTGGTCGACGTGCTGGCCTATTACGCCAGCGACGAGGCCCATCGCCCCGACGAGCCGGGCCTCGTCTCTGCCCTGAAGGAAGCGACGCAACCCAACTATCTGGGTTCTCCGTCCGTGGTCATGGAGCTGCTTGCCCCCTATTTCTGGCGCATCGTCTGCAAGGAACTGCCCAAGTACTATTCCGGGCTGGATGCCCTGCCCGGATATGAACCTACCAGCTTCTCCGATGTGCTGAGCGCCAACGAACGCATTGCATCGGTGCTCAGCGGCGCGGACGAGCGTTTCCACGGGCTGGAAGCCTGGCGCACCGAGCAGGGATTGGGCAAAGCCATCATCCGGACTCTGGAGCTGGACCCGGACTGGTACGCCGATGAGAACCTGCACTGCATCCTCAGCGAAGGCCTGGCCGGCCTGTCGACGGCAGTTACAAAGATCATCGCCGACTGGCGGAATGACCCGCCACCCTATGACCTGAAGGCCCTGTTCAGGTTTATCAGCGCTCTGCGCGAATTCACCGCCAGTGTGATCCTGGGGACTCACACGGTTTACTTTCCGGATGTGACGCTCAGTGACTTCACTTGGTCGAACCGCTGGCGCTTCATGCAAGGGGACGAAGAAGCTGAGAATCGCCTGGAGCCAGAGGAGAACCCGGAGGATTTCGACGAAGTGCCTGTTGAGGACAGTCAGCAGTCCAGCTTCGAGAAATTGCTGCGCGAGCTGGAGGCCCTGGACGCAGAACTGGAGGAAGACGACGCACTCGAGGACGAGGAAGAAATTTTCCAGCCCGGCCCGCCGGTACACCCTCGCCGCGATGACAACGGTAATCTCGTCAAGCTCGCCCACCCCAGCACGCCCACCGCCTTGTGGACCTGGCGGGATCCCCAGAGCATCGCCATCGTCATCCCGGACGGCCCGATGCCGTCAGAACTGGCAACGATACCCTTTGACTCTTGGGATGATGCGCCAACCGACCGTGCCGGGTGGCAGCGAGTGGCTGAGCAACATCCGGTTGAAGAGCCCGACTTCAACCTTCCCAAAGGCAAGAAAGCCGCAGCCGGTGTGGTCATCGTTGAGGACGACGGGCGTGTCTGGGCAGTGGCCCCCAGCAATGCCTATGGCGGTTACGAGGCAACCTTCCCCAAGGGCACCTGCACCCCCGGTACGAGCCTGCAAGCCGCAGCGATCCGGGAAGCCTACGAAGAAGCCGGTCTTCGGGTGCAGCTGACCCGTTTTCTGGTGGATGTGCCCCGATCAACGAGCTACACCCGCTATTACCTGGCCCGCCGTATCGGCGGCCACCCCGGCGACATGGGCTGGGAAAGCCAGGCCGTCCTGCTGATCCCGGCGGACAGGCTGCCTGAAATCCTGACCCACAAGAACGACGCACCAATCATCAAGGCCGTGCAGGAAGCGCTGAGCTGACTGCCCTTATCGGTGGATGCCATATGGAATCGCTCTGAGACGGTTTCCCGAGCATCGTTGGCAAAGCGCCCTGGCGGGCGCCCGATGGGGGAAGACGGCTCGTTGGCCCATGGTCGCCGCTCCCCTGCCATGCCACCGCGTGCTACTCCCACTCAATTGTCAACAGGTCGGCCAGAAAAAACGCTTTTATCTGGTGCTGAACGATGCTGAACACAGGCGCAAACCCCCTCTAACCGTCAGCTTTACCGTCATTTGACCACACATGAGTTGGTCGTCCGCCCGTGTCAAAGTACTCGCCACAATGTCGTTGTCACGCACAGAGAGGCGATGCCCTGTGGTCTGCGTGACATGACGGTATCGCCAGCGGCGCTTCAACTCTGCCTGACGGTACGGGCGACGTCGATACCGTCAGGGCGGAAACCACCACCCTACTTCGCGCGCTGATAGAATTTGACCTGTCGACCTCACCGTCGACCGCCCGAGTTATGACTATTGCGGGGGCGTTACCAACCGCTAAAACGTCCAGCCGCTCCTCCCCCGCAAGCAGCAGACGTCCAAGGTCTGCGGGGTGCACAGGAGCAGCAATGTCCACAACCATCTTCCAACAGTCTCAGGGCTGGCAACTCGATGTCCGCATCGGTCAGACACCCTATGGCCACCACCTGGTCATCAGCTCGTTCGTGCCCAGCGCCCGCCGCCCTGAGCGCCAGGTCAAGTTCAGCGGCACGTTCAGCACCGATGAACTGCGCCGGCTGCGTGACGCCATCAACCAGGCGCTGGAGGCCGTATGAACTTCGCCCAGGGTATGTCCTGGCTTCAGGCCAACGCTGAATACCGGCGGCGGTTCGGCAGCAACGTGCCCGACTGGGTGTGCGTGCTCGAGATGGGGCGCAAGCTGGCGCGCAAGCTGGCGCTCGTCAGGGCCACCTGCCGCATCGGCATGCCCTTGGCCGCCAGCGTGCTGGTGCGCGATGAGGCCAACGATCCAACGAGCTTATGGGGGTGACCATGGCAACCCAACTTGAACTGCTGCGCGAATCCTTGGCCCGGCTCGAAGCCGAGGGCGTGCCGGCTGACAACCCCATGCTGCAGGGCCTGCGTGCTCAGATCGCCATGCACGAGCGCAACCAGCGCCGGCGTGAGACCGGTGGCTTCTGGGACGAGGACGGGAAGATCAAGCCAGAATGGCAGAACCCTATGGGGTGACCAGGAGGGTCAACGACTGTGCCAGTGACCAAAATGTCAGATGAAGAGGCTGCGCGCCTCTTCGGTGCCGGGCTCGTGATGCCCGGGCCGAAGCGCAGAGACTCTTCCACAGCAAAATCGCCAGCGTCCCAGGAGGATGCGGCGGCTTCACCTACGCCACCTGTCGAGGCCAAAAAAGAACCCCCACCGCCAGGGTGGGGGCCAAGCCCGGGCAGTGTCACCTAACCCGGCAGCGGTTCAGGGAGGAACGCGCACCTGCATCATCGTTGCAGCCAGCGCTGCTGCACATCCCGTATTCAGGGGAGCAACTTCAGCAGCCAAGTCTGGGCGTAGTCTGCCCGGCCACCAAATTCAGAATACCGGCGCTCGAGGCCCGACAGGATCATCTCGTTGCCGGTGAGCTTCACAATCTCAACGTTGATCAGTTCGTGATGCTGTGTGCCCGCGAACCTGGCCACGGTAACTGCGCGCCCCAGCACCGTGTCCTGCACGGACGACAGCACCTCCAGCAGGCCCACGTCTGGCTTGGGCCGGGTCGATTTGCTGGTCAGAGGCACGCCATCACGGCGTGCGCGAACGAGTTGGCACCTCACGATGCAGAAAGTCTACCGCCGTCGAGGGTCAACCTAGGTGGCGGGCTGAAGCAGATCAGTGACGTGAACGTCGAGCGCACCAGCGACCTTCACCATGACACCCAGTGAAGGGTTACCCACCGCACGCTCGCTCTGCGAGACGTAGGTGCGATCGATCTCAGCCAGATCGGCCAGATCTTCCTGGGAAATGTTGCGCAGCTTGCGGTAGCTCCTGACCCGTTCGGCCAGGCGCTTTTGAAGCCGCTGGAACTCGGTGCTTTTCACGAGCACGAGTCTCCAGGGCTCCATGTCGTTTCGTGTGGAAAGCAACACTGTCACTGGGGCATCGCCGGCGCGAATGGGCTGGCCGGCAGGTGCTTGAGCTTGGACATGCGTAGATAGGCGATGGCGATGAAGTTCTGGCTCGTCCTGAAGCCGCGTGCGGCGCGCTTGGCCTGCTGCAGCAGCCCGTTCATCGCCTCGACGAAGGCGTTGCTGCGGTGATCGACCATGCCGCGCACCACCGCGTCGAACCGCTCCTTGAGCGTGGCGGCCAGCTTCTTGAACGGCTCGAGCCGACAGCGCCGCGCCCAGCTCAGCCAGGCCCTGAGGTCGGATGCGGCCTGTTCGATGCTGTTGTGCGCTGTGGCCCGCGCGTACACCTCGCGCAGCGCCATCTTCAGCCGCCACGCCCGCGCGCTCTTGAGCGTCGAGCGCTGCAGCCAGTGCATGGCATCGAGCTGGCGGGCGCTCCAGGTGCTGGGGTTGCGCCGCATGCCCCACAGCAGCTGCCTGAGCGTCTTGCGGCCGCCAGCGCCCAGCGCGGCTCGCACCGCCTGCGCGTCGGTGGCCATCTCCGCGCGGCGCACCTGGTCCATCGCATCGATGGCCATCGAGACGACGTGAAAGCGGTCGTAGCTGATCTGCGCCTGGGGCAGCGCCAGCGCCACGCCCTTGGCGTAGGCTGCGCTCATGTCCATGCACACGTGCCGCACCTGGGCGGGATCGCCGCCATGGGCCTTCAGATCCTCGGCGAACTCCACCACCGTGCGGTGCTCGCGCCCCTCGGTGGCGAACAGCAGCCGCTTGCGATCCAGGTCGTGCACGACGGTGATGTAGTGCTGCCCGCGCCGCAGGCTGGTCTCGTCGATGCCCACCGTGCGCACGCCGGCGAAGTCTTCCAGCGCACGCGCCTGCGCGACGTAGAACTCGATGCGCCGCCACAGCCGCTTGTCCTTGCAGCGCAGCAACTCGGCGGCCTGGCGCACCGGCAGGTCCAGGCACAAGGTCAGCGCCAGCGCTTCGAACGCCGCGGTGAAGCCCGAGCCCGGACGCGCCCAGGGCACGGCCACCTGCGTGGTCTTGCCGCAGGCACCGCAGGCCACGCGCGGCACGTCGCAGTGCAGCCAGGCCTCGAACTGGAAGAAGTCCAGGTGCCGCCAGGATCGGCGCAGCCGGTCGTGCACCGGTTGCGTGGCCGCATGCCGGGCAGGCGAGCCTGCTGGTGTGGCAGCCGATCTCGAAGTCGATACGCCGCTTAGCGGTGTCGAGCCTGACGTCATCGACGACCTACGGCGGCTGCAAGCCCAGCGCGCTGGTGAACAGAGCTTCCACGGCAATGCCCATGGACTCATCCTCCTGATCAAACCCGCCCGGTGGACATGTGCACAGGCCGGCCAGCGGCCTGCACACATGCCCACCGGGCTCGACGACCAGGAGTCATTGTGACTGTTGGGTTCCACACGAAATGACGAAGAGCCGTCTCGTAGTAGACTCAGAGTCCACGGACTATTTTCTACAAAATACCGAATGGATGAAAAAATGCTGCGGGAAGTCTGGTTGATTGCGCTGGGTTCTTTGGTGCCATGTATCGTTGCTTTACTTGCAGGCAAGTTCCTTGCGGGCAAAGGGGCAATCTTTCCGGTTTTAGCTGGTGAGAAGCTCGTCTTCTTTCTCAGCACATGGGTGTTTGTGTCTGCGGTAGCCGTTTCCGCATATGTGATGGCTAGCATCTTGGGGATGGACGAAGAAACTCAG
This sequence comes from Caldimonas thermodepolymerans, assembly GCF_015476235.1. NCBI lineage: Bacteria > Pseudomonadati > Pseudomonadota > Betaproteobacteria > Burkholderiales > Sphaerotilaceae > Caldimonas > Caldimonas thermodepolymerans. The sequence continues at coordinate 1,799,367 of NZ_CP064338.1, read as the reverse complement.
ACAACAGTCGCAGGTTTTCTCGTGCCAATGTTTGCTGGTGCTGTGTTTGTGAAGCATCGTCTCAAATAGGTGCCATGTGAACCTCGTAGCACTGATGTTGGGCGGCTCACTGCCGATGGGTGTTCTGATCTTCGTCGGGTCCTACTTTGGGATTTGGCGAAAGAACACCTAAGTCTAGAAAGACTGTGATGCTGATCGCAGACTGGATTCGCGGTCACCTTCGGCTTAGAAATATCCGCAGGGAACTCGATCCGCTCGCACGTTCACTTGGAGCTGACGTTTCTACAAAAGCTGACGACTGGGGTTGTTACTACCATTACTACGGTTTCGATGATGGAAACTGGGTAACCATCTGCATTGGCCCTAACGGGGCGAACGTCTACACACCCAACTGGAACCCTGGATTCGAGAAGAACACGCCTGGACTTGAGCAGCTGCTCAAGGTCGCCCACCGTGTTTGCAAGGTACCCGGCACAATCGACAAGGCATGACCACGTCCAGCTTGCCCCTTGCAGACCGGGTGCTGATCCCCGACACATTGCTCTCAGCCAAGACCAACGCCGACCTGGAGCTATGGGAGGCAACGTGGACACCGACGTCAGCTGCATCCTTGCTGCAAGAGCTGCAGGCCCGTAATGACCTGTACGTGGAGCGGTTCGTGCGCCGCAACGTCTCGAAGGCCAAATTCAGGGAGTGGCAGAAGGAAAACCCACGGACCTTCACCACGGCCCGCGAGCAGCAACACCTCAAGACCGCGCCGATGCGTCCCGAATGAGCGAACGCAGCAGATGCTTGGCCAGCGCCTGCAGGTCGCCGTGCCCACCCTGCGTGGTCTGGTGCAGCCGCTTAGGCGTGGCCAGCGTCGACACCGTCAAGAGGTCAGCCTCATCGTCGTAGGTGGCCTTGCCCAGCAGCACGGTCTCGACGCCCTGCGCGTCGGGCATCGTGGTGACCACCAGCCAGGTGTGGATGGGTCGACTCATCGCATGCCGGCATAGGGGTTGAAGTCGAGCACAATCAGCCGCTCACGCTCAGAGTGCGTGGCTCCGGGCAAGTCCTGCTCGCCAGGCATCGGCGGCTCGACAGCGAAGGTGATGGCCAGCGCGTCGGCCACGTCGGGCGATGACAGCCCGCGTGCTTTCATGTCGGCCTTGCGCTCGAGTTGCACCTGCTCGGTGCTGGTGAACCCGTACTCGGGGCCGGTCAGGTCGTCCAGCAGCTCCTGGTCGTTGGGGATCGCGCCCACCTTCAACCAGTCGCGCATCAGACCCCACAACTCGCTGCGGCGCTGGGCGTACTTTCGCTGGTCCAGCGCACGAGCACCGAACTGCACCTCGTCTACGTCGTACCCGATGGAGCGCAGGCGGTCGATCACGCCACCGCCCACACCACCGCCGTCGATGGCGACAAGGACGTGATGCCCAGCACTGCGGAACAAGTTGACTTGCTCGGCGATGCGGCTGGCCACTTGCATCGTGTCCGCGCCCTTGAGCTTGATCGGCGGGTAGGTGCGGCCGTCGCGGCCTTGGCGGATGTAGAGCACCGTTGAATCGTCGCCGAATCGCGCGATGTCGCATCCTACGATGATGGCCTCGCCTCGAGCCGATGGCAGGTCGCGTGTTGCCGCTGCCAGCGCCAGGTCGCGCCCGATGAACTGCAGGCTGGACTGGCTGGGGAAGTCGCCCAGCACGCGCACCTTGAAGAAGTCGGACTCGGTGCCGTAGTCGTGCGCCCACTGCTCGATCTGGGTCTTGTTGGTTATCTGGCAGGAGCGGCTGTCGACGCGGCGCGTCATCCAGCGGTGGCGCTGGCCGTGGAAACAGCCGTGGAAACGCGTGCCAGTGCGGGTTGGGTTGCCGAATGCGAACCACATGGGCTCACCGTCGGTCATACCGCCTTCGGCCACTTCCCATATCTTGGCAGGGATCGCCGAGGCTTCGTCGAAGATGTAGAACGGCGTGGAGTCGGCCGCGTGCAGGCCGGCGAACGACTCCGAGTTTTCCTCACGGCAGGTCTGCGCGTCGCAGCGCCAGGACTCGGCGAACCCCCTGGCGATCATGCGCATGCTCCCCTTGCCGGCGGTGATGTCGAACCACTCTGTGAACACCGACCGCCGCAGCCACTTGCCCAGTTCGGCCCAGGTTTTCGACTCCAGCTGCGGGCTGGTGTTGGCCGTCACCACACCGCGCGCGTTGGGCCGCGTCGTCATGATCCACAGCACCAGCCAGCTTGTTAGGGCCGACTTGCCGATGCCGTGGCCACTGGAGACGGCGGCGCGGACGGCCTCGACGGCCCTGGCGCCGTCGAACGCACGGGCGCGCACCTCCCGCCCGATGCTGTCCAACAACTCGCACGCCCACAGGTCTGGGCCGTGGTCGCTGTCGTACTGCAGGCGGTACTCGTCTGGGAGCTTGACCAGGCGCAGCGCGCGGTCCACACCCCAGTCGAAGGCGAATAGCACGAAGTCCAGTGGCTTGTCGTAGAGGTAGCCGGCCATCGCGGGCAGCAGCTGCTCGGGGTCGAGGTCAGGCGCCACCGCGCGATGCGAGCCGTCTGTGTAGAAGCCTATGCGCAGCATGCCGCGGGCGATGTGTGCACGCAGGTCATCGCCCTGGGCCAGCGCCAGCAGCTCGTCGTAGCTGTGCGTGGGCTGTGCCGACTGTCTGGCCTGGACGATGCGCTGGCGCAGGTCGCCCGTGGCGGCGGTGATGGCGCTGCTCTCGAGCCGGCGCAGCCGCCGCTGGATGGCGTTGGTTCGGCTGGCGCTCACGCGAGGTCCTCCAGGTCGATGGGCTGGCCGGTGCCAGCGTCCAGGGTGATGGGCTTGGGCGCACCGCGCATGGCCTCGAGGGCTTGCAGCCGCTTTTCGTGGTCGTCGGCCACCACGACCCTTGCATAGGCGTCCAGCGTGCGAAGCAGCCGCTCACCGGCCTCGGCGGTCACTTGGCCGGTGGCCACCGCGACCATCACGGCCTGGGCCTTGAGCTCCAGCGTGGGCGCCGATGCAAAACCCTCCACGATGACGCGCTCGCCGTCCTGCTTGGCGATGGGCGCGTAGCGCTCGAGCACCAGCTTCATGCTGGCAGGATCGCCCAGCTTGGCCAGCTCGATGGCCTTGGCCACGATCTCCGGGATGTGCGGCTCGATAGCCTCGGCCAGGCGCTCGGCGCGGCTCGGGCCCACAGGTCGCCCAGGGCTCTTGATCGAATGCCCCTGCTTGAAGCGGCCAGCGTTGTCGCGATCGTTGTCTGCCATCAGCGCCCCTTCCGTTGCATCGGCGCCACCTTCAACCGATCCCACACAGCATCGTCGTGGGCGATGAGCTCGCGCATGGCCCGCTGACGCGCCGCCAGGCCCACGAGCTGGGCCACAGCGTCGCGCAGCTGCTCGGCCTGGGCGGACCTTGGCTCACCGTAGTGGGCGGCGAGCAGGTCCAGGATTTGCGCTGGCAGCGGGGTGGTGGGTGCGGGCCGGGTCATGCTGAGCGCTCCTTGTCTGCCGGCGCCTGGTCCGCAGGCGGCTCGATGAAGTAACCCAGCACCTTGCCGGGTGTGCCCGGCTCGCAGTGCGCGGCGCGGTGGCCAGGTTGCGGCCCGTGGACGTGCACGCGGAAGCAGTGCGGGCACGTGATGCGATAGCTGGTGCCGTCGCTGGTCCAGGTGGCCTGCACCGTCGGCGGTTGTTTGGTGTGTGCGTGTCCGTCCATGGCCGCCTCCTCAGCGCTTCAGCTTGCCGGCCAGGCGCAGCGCGCGGCCTCGAGCAGCGGCCATCGCCACCACCTTCGGATACGAGCCCAGGCCCAGCGCGTCGAGCAGCTCAGCGGCGCCCTGCACGGATGCGATGTAGGCGCGCGCATCCCGCAGGGCTTGGCCGGCGCCCTCCACACCGTACTCGGCCTTCAGCTGCGTGATGGCAGTCTCGGCCCAGGTGGCCTCGAGCTCAGGCGTAGGCGGTGTGCGCAGCGCCGACGCGCCGATGTCGGCGAGCTCCTTGGCCTCGGTGGCGTTCAGGTCGTGGCGCACGAAGACCTTGCCCCACTCGCGAGCGATCTGGCCGGCGGTCTCGCGGTCCTGCAGGTGATCCTCCATGGCCGAGTTCACGATGGCCTGGACCGCGTCGCGGTAGGTCAGCGCCGGATCGGTCTCCCTGAACATCACCGTTGCCTTTTTCTCGTCGGACATCGGCTCATGCCCGTCGCCCTGGACCTGGGGGGATTGGCCGCGGCTCAGGTGGGGATACATCTTGGCAGCCTGCTCGTCGTCGACGCCGTAGCTGTTGTCCGATGCCGGTGCCGGCGGTTGGCTGGTTGGTGTCGTGCTGCCGAACATCTTGGCGGCCATGTCTTCAAACGTGCTCATGGTGTTCATTCCTCCGTCGTTGCGGGTTGCGGGCGGGTCGCGCTCTCGATGGTCTCGGCCAGGAAGGCGTCGAGGTTCTTGGCTTGTGCGTCGAACCGTTCGAGCGCCTCGGCGGGCGTGCCAACGCCACCGGCCGGGGCCCCGACGGAGACATACGGGGCAAGGCTCGGCCCGACGCGGCCGAGGCCAGAGCGGACGAGCAGGGTGATAAGGGCCGAGGCCACCGGGTCTTGGCCGGCAAGGCGCGATATGGCGTTTGCGCTGCGGCTGGCAGCCGCGCGGCCCAGTGTGCCGGTTGCCACGGCCCACGCCTGGGAGGCGCGTTCACGGTGCAGGGCCTCGAGCTCGGCCAGCGCGGGGCCGATGGTCGTCTCGAACGCGTCCACCAGGCGGTCCAGCGTGGCGCGGATGCGGGCAGAGGCAGCGGCCGCGGCCTCGGCGGCGGCGCGGGCGGTGTTGATGCGGTCGGCCTTGGCCTGCTCCGAATCGGCCTCGGCCTGCGCGAGCTTGGCCGCCTCCAGCCGCTCGATGGCCATCTCATGGACTTTGATCTCGGCCTCAAGCACGGCGACGGCGTGCTTGCGCTCCTCGTCGTCGGGTTGCCGCGCCAGCAGCAGGCAGGCTTCGCGGTAGGCGAGCTTCGCGCTCTTGAGGTCACTCAGGCGCGCGAGCAGTTGGTTGTCGATGCTGAATCGGTCGGGCTTTACGGTTGCCATGGGGGCTCCTTGCTCTAGGTGCCCCCATGGTGCCGGTGTCAGCGCGCGCCGTGCTGATAGTTCACGCCTGGTTCACGTCGACCGTTCGGAACAGCTCGGCCAGCTCGTCGCCGAGCGTGCAGCGCACGTGCACCTGTGGATTGTGTTTCTGAACCAACAGCCCGCCCTCGATGCCCAGCGACTTGATGGCACGGGCCAGCGCGGGGCTGGCGCGCCCAGCAGCGGCCTCGGCCCGGTCGAGCGCCTGCTTGGTGCTTGCACGCCAGCGCTTGCCTTGGAACACCAGGTCGGGCCGCAGCGGCGCTTCGCGGCATTGGATGCCAGCGAAGATGAGCCACGCCAGCGCGAGCCCCACGCCGTCGAACGGGATGTGCTGGCCGTTGGCGCGACATTGCAGGCGCCGGCCGTCGCTGTACAGCTCGAACAGGACTTCGGCGGCGCAGAGGTTTTCCGCTTGTCGCAGCAGCATGTCGATGCGGCGCACCAGCGCCGGGCCGCGGTCCGCGCCGTGGGCGAGGATTAGAAGGTCGCGCACCTGGGGCAGGCCGTACTGCCGCAACAGGCACAGGCCGTCGGCGAGCTCGGCGGGTGTGGGGTCGTGGGTGGTCGTCACGGCTGTGCTTTCTGGGGCCACTCACGCGCTTTGTCGGTTTCCATGGCGGTATGCAGAGCAGCGCGCGTGCGTAAGTGGTCGCCCCGGTTTGTCTTTCTTTGGTTGTTGGCGATTCAACTTGAACTATTCGGAATGAACCAGACGCGCGACCACCTTGGCCGGGGGCTTTCGGTCTATGCCTGCGAGCCAGCGCCACACGGTCGTGTAGTGCGGGCCGCCCAGGTGCCCGGCAATGGCGCGGATGGTCCAGCCCTTGGCTCGCAGCGCCCGGGCTTTGGCGACCATGGAATCGGGCCAGCGGGTGTTCGGGTGGTCGTCGCCAACCGGCACGCCGCGGGCGGTTGTTTTCACAAGGCGAATGGATTTCATGTAGTGGAATCCTTCAGGTTGGGCGCTTTGCGGCGGGCGCTCAATTTCAAGCACGGGGGTGGCTCAATTTCGAGCACCGCCCCCCGAACAACACTCTTTGCCCACTGCGGAGAGGGGGCGGCCAGGGACAGGGACAACCAGGGGGACAGGGGACAAACCTAAGGGTTTTGTCCCTGTCCGTCCCCCTACTGGCCGGGACAAAAGGGGACATGTCCCCCTGCTGTCCCCTTGTCCCCCTCCTCCCCGCGTAAGGGGGACATAGAGGGGACATGTCCCCCTGTTGTCCCCTTGTCCCCCTACCGCCGCGGCGTTCATGCGGCCTCCGGCAGCCAGTACAGGTCCTTCCAAACCCTCACGATGCCGTCGTCAACCAGCTTACCGCGCGCACGCCTGAACGCTTTTTTCTTGGCCTCGCCGTCACCCTCCGAGATGCCCATGTCGTAGGCCACTCGCCGCCAGTCGTCGATGTGAACGGCGGCCTCGGGTGCCGGACAGTTGAGCGCGCGGGACGCCTCCCTGGCAAAGGTGCCGTCAACCTCCCGGCGGACCGCGATGTCGTCCAGCGCGGTCTCGAGCGCGCGGTGCGCGATCGCCGCGGCGCCCGTCAGCGGCTTGCGACAGATCGGCATGCCCTCCGCGTTGCTCGACTCGACCGCAACCACAGTCACCACGGGCTCGCCGAAGTTGTCCTCCATCCCAGGCAGCTCGAACCGCTCGAGCACGAAGCGGATGGGGTCGAACCCAGGGCCGCGGAACTTTGTGCGGTGGAAGAAGTCGACCTGCCCCTGCTCCTGCCAGGCGCACAGCTCGCCGTCGATGGACCCGGAAAACGCACCGCCGCCGCGCGGCTGCAGGTTGTCACGGGTCGCCTCCTTGGTGGGGTGCATCAGCGCGACGGCGGCCGGGTTGCCCAGCGGCCCCATCAGATCGCGCATGGCCATGGCCAGCTTGTGCATCTCCCGGTTGTCGTTCTCCTCCTCGGCCGAGGAGTGCGCCGGGCCGGTGTCGATCAAGACCAGGCCGAACGGGCCGAATGCACTGGCCTCCTGCACGAACCGCTTGAGCTCCACCTCGTTGTCCAGGGCGAACGGCCGGCGGGTGAAGAAGATTTGCCCGGCGAGCTCCGCATGGCCAATGCCGAACTTCAAAACGGCAGCTGCGACGCGCAACCGCACGTCGGCGGGGTTCTCCCCGCAGAGGTAGAGCACACGCCCACGCTTGACCTGATGGCCGCCCAGCGCTCGGCCGGTGGCGACGTGCAGGGCCACGGTGATCATCACCGCAGTCTTGCCGTGCCCCCACTTCGCCGTCAGCGCGTACAGGCACCCCTTCTGCAGGACCCGGTGCCAGACGTAGCTGGGCGGCTCCATCGTCCCGGCGAACTCGGTGTAGGGCACGACGTTGGAGCCCAGCGCGGCGATGGTCTTCCCCTCCCACGCCGCCTTGGCCTTGGCCCGCCAGCTCTCCGTCTTGGCCACACCGAGCTTCTCCTCGTGCTCGTCGGCCCACTTGAAGATAGACGCGTAGGTGATGTCGCGGGCGCTCTCGCGGTCCCACTTGTGCTCGTCGTCCTCCGCCGCACACCATTTCGTGCTGTTCCGGCTCCACTTCTCGTACAGCTGCCGGGCATGGTCCTCGTGCTCGGTGCCCTTCAGGGAAACCAAGGCCAGGAAGACGTCGACCCATTTCTCGCGATCGTCCGCCAAGTCCTTGATGGCCTCGAGCGCAAACTCCAGATCGTGCATGGTCCTGTCCGTCACCTTGCCGAGGGTGATGGCGCGCTCAAAGGCCCTGTCGTCGTCAGCGACGGGCTCGGCCTTGCTGGGCTTTGTGCTGGCTCCGCCGGGCTTGCCGATGGGTTCCCAGTCCACGCCAGCGACCGCCTTGATGTCGAGCGGGGCGCCGGGCACCTGCTCGCAGCGGTACTCGACACCATTGACCTTGCCGTAGAAGTAGCACCGCGTGGTCTCCCAGCTCTCGGGCGCCAGGATGCCGCCCAGGGCCCCGTTGAGTAGGTCCACGTGCTCCGCGTACTCTGCAACCGCGACTGGGCTGGCCAGCTGCGCAATGACGCGCCAGCGGGGCGCTTCGGGCCGGTGGCGACGGGTGGTGTAGACCACGGCAGAGATGCCGGCTGCAGACAGGCGGGCAACGGCCTCGTCGACCGACACTTCGCCGTCGTCGTAGTCCCCGACGACCGCCGTCATGTTCTCCGGCATGGTGCCCGCAGCGCGAGAATCGCCCGGCATGCGGGAGAACTTGATCAACGGCAGGCTGTCCTTGTTGGGGTGCTCCTTCGGGGCGCTCAGCACCTTGCATAGACGGTCCCAGGTGACATCATGGCGGCGGCCCGTGGTCGCACCCGCACCCTTAGCGCGAGCGAACGTGGTGATCGTCACCAGCGGCTCCCGCAGGGTGCGGAGCACCTGCTCCGCCTGCTTCACGGCAGCCTCGGTGATGATCTCGAACTCCTCTGGCCGCGCGGGCTCGATGAGCGGCTCGTGTCCGTGTACTTGCGTGGCTGTCGCAGTTGCTGCATCATTCGTCTGTACGTGTCCTTTCTTGCCCACTGATTGCGCCCGGCCCGCCAGCTGGGCGTTTTCTTTTGGACCGAAGACATCCATCCAGGTCTGCGTCTTACTCATCGGGCACCTCCGCTTTCTTTCACGCCGCGGCCTTCCAGCAGCGCCTCGATGGTCGACCGGCGCCAGCCGATGACGCGGGCGGACAGCCGCACGGGCGGAGGCAGCTTGCCGCTGAGCTCCCAGTTGCGAAGGGCGCTGCGTGAGATGCCGCCGAAGAGGGCGCGCACCTGGGTGCGCGTGAGAAACGGGTCGATGTCGTTGGTCGGTTTCATGGGTGGGCTCCTTTCAGGTAACGGTGCGTGTTGGCGAACCGTTGAGTGCATCTTCGCGCAGGTTTCCGGCTTCATGGATACGGCCCGGCAGCGCGGGCCGGTCGGGGCCGGGGCGGCGCGCCCCCTTCCTTGGCCGGCGGGGGTCGCACCTGGTCGGGCTGCCTCAACGCCAGGCGGCGTTGAGCTGCTGCTGGAACAGCACAGCGCCTTGCGGCTCCGCGGCCTGCTCCGCTGGCTGGCTCGGCCTCTTGTTGGTGCGCGTGCGCTTGCGCGGCGCGGCGGGCTTGGCGGGCTTGACAGGCCGCGGCACCCAGGCGGCTGGCACTTCACCACGGCGACGGCCCGTTAGGATGTGCGCGATGCAACTCTTGCTCACCCCGAAGCGCGCCGCCAGCTCGCCGTAGCTCATGCCGGCCTCGCGCAGCTCGTGGATCAGGTCCACCTCGGCGTCGGACAGCCGCGCCAGCGGATGGCCTTCGCCGATGCGCCGCCCCTGGTCATTGACCGCAACGAGTGGCTGCCGCATCAGCGATCCTCGGCGGCCTTGCTTGGCGATCTTGGCTGCGGCCTTCAGGCCAGCGCCTCGCGCGTCAGCTTCTGCTTGCCGCGACCGGCGAATGCTTGGCGCAGCGTGTGATCCGGGGCCGTGGCTGCCTTGATGGCGGCCTTGCTCCGTGCGTCCAGCCAGGCGTCCACCTCGTCCTCGAACCAGACAGCGCAGCGCGGCGTCAGCAGGAAATGCTTCGGGAAGTCACCAGCACGTTCGAGCATGTATTGGCTCGTGCGGCTCAGCCCAGTCTTGCGCAGCACGTCATCACGTCGAAGGGTGCGCCTGGTTTTCTGTTCCATCGTCGTTCCTTTGAAAGTGGGTGAACGACACGGAATTTATGCACCGATGGCTGGCGCGTTAACCCAAGAAACTCTAGATTTGCTTGCGCAGGATCTTCCTGATCAGGTCGGTGGCCTGCTTGTCGTCGACCGCGTAGACGCCCTTGAGCAGGCCCCGCTGGCGGGCTATCTCCACCATCTGGCGCACGAGCTGGGCGCGGGTCTCGTCGAGCTCGCCGTCGGCGGTGATGACCGGAAACTCCCACACGACGTCGTTGACCACCTCGCGCAGGGCGGCGTAGCCGTCGGGCTTGCCAGAGAGCCCGACAGCCGCCAGGACGCGGCCAGGGCGCTGGCCGGCGTCAGACCCATCGTCAGCGGACAGGATCCTGGACGCGACGCCCCGGATCCAGGCGTGCAGGTGCGCCGCGTCCTGGCTGTCCAGGTCGGTGAGCCCTCCATCGGCGATGCGTTGCCACATCCCCCTTGCTTCAGTTCGGTTCATAGATCGAGCTCCGAGTCGTCGTGCGCCGCTTCGTCGATTTTCGCCTTTGTCTGAGCCACGACGTCCTTGGCGCTCTCGCCCTTGATCCAGCAGTCGATCATGTCGGCCCAGCCCTGCATCAGCGCCCGGCGGGGAGCTGCGTGCTTGGCGTGGTTGTAGGCCGCCGCCACTTGGTCTTTCTTGGCGTGGGCCAGGCAGGCCTCGATCAGGGCCTCGGGGAACAGCGCATCGTTGAGCCTGGTTGAAAACGTGCGGCGCAGGTCGTGGACGCTGAACGTCTCGAACTCTTCAGCGTCGGGGTCGCGCTTCTCGTTGATGAGCTTGACCGTCGCGTCAATGGTGCGGTTCAGCGTGGCGTTGCTGATAGGCACATCACGCTCGTAGCGGCCAGGGTGCAGGAACTTGCTCGACGGGAAGCAGGTCTTGAGCGTGGTCAGGATGTCGAGCGCTTGCTCGGACAGGTAGACCACATGCTCGCGGTCGGCCTTCATCCGCTCCTTCGGGATCGTCCATGTCGCTCGGTCCCAGTCGATCTCCTTCCAGGTCGCGCCGATGAACTCGCCCTTGCGCACACCCGTCAGCAGCATGAACTTGACCGCCAGGCGCAGCGTCGGGGCCGTTGCGGTGTGTTGCAGCGCCTCGAAGAACGTCTTGATCTCGTGCCGGGTCAGGTTGCGCTCGCGTGCCTGAAAGGTGGCAATGGTCTTGCGGGCGATCTTCTCGGCCGGGTTGTCCACCTCGACGCCTTTGCCGATGGCATAGCGGTACACCAGAAGCACCAACTCGCGCGCATGGACGGCAGGGCCAGGGCCGCGCTCGGCCTTCGCCTGGTCCAGCAGCGCGGCCAGCGCCGTCGGTTTGATTTCGTCCAGCCGTTTCTTGCCCAGCGGCTCCTCAAGGATGCGACGGTAAACCGACTTGCGCAGGGCCAGGGTCGAGTCGGCCAGTTGCTCCTTGCCGCTCTTGGGGTCAGCCTTGTGCTCGAAATACCGTTTCACCCACGCGCCGAAAGTATCGGCGTCGGCACTGGCAATGCGCTTCTCGACCTTGGCCTTGGACGGAGAAACGCCAGCCTCGACGCTACGCCGCGCACGGTCGCGCAGGGCTCTGGCGTCCTTCAGGGAAACGACAGCGCCGTAGTCCAGCGCCTTGAGTTCGGAGTCGGTGCGGTTCGCCGTGCCGGGCTCGTAGCGCCCGACGGTCAGCGTCTCGCGCTTACCGTCAAGGCGGTAGTCGTAGCGGAAGGTCTTGGTACCGGAAGGCGACACGACCACATACATGCCGCCGCCGTCGGTCACCTTGTACGCCTTGGCCTGTGGCTTGAGCGCCTTGAGGCTGGTATCGGTCAGGGCTGCGCCCTTGCGCTGACGAATACCGTCAGCGTTGCGAAGAACGGTACCGTCAGCGGGGCTGAAGGTTGACGGTAAGTGCGCCGTCTGCGCGTCCTCGACGGGCACGAACACGCCGTCGGGGGCGGAGGTCAACATGGCCGCCTGCTTCTGCGCAGGGGCAAGCGGGGGGCTTTGTCGGGGCATTTCGGTTCCTTGGGCCTCTCCCGATACCGTCAAAACAGCTTGACGGTATCGGCTCGGAGGGATTCGAGTCACCGCGAATGTGCCGTCATTTCTACCGACATTCCAGTTTTTCACCCGATGAATCAGTCTGAACGATCCTGACACAAGATCGTCGCCTAACTCATTGATTTACTTACTGAAACATCGGCTTCTTTGAACCATTCTGAACGATGTGGAACCGACTGTAATTCACTCCCACTCAATCGTCGCCGGCGGCTTCGACGACACGTCGTAGGTCACGCGGTTGATGCCGCGCACCTCGTTGATGATGCGGCTGGAGACCTTCTTGAGCAGGCTGTACGGCAGCTCGGCCCAGTCGGCGGTCATGAAGTCGCTGGTCTGCACGGCGCGCAGGGCGACGACGTAGTCGTAGGTGCGGCCGTCGCCCATCACGCCCACGCTCTTGACCGGCAGGAACACGGCAAACGCCTGGCTGGTCAGGTCGTACCAGCTCTTGCCGGTGGCGGGGTCGACGGTGTTGCGCAGTTCCTCGATGAAGATCGCGTCGGCGCGGCGCAGCAGGTCGGCGTATTCGCGCTTGACCTCGCCCAGGATGCGCACGCCCAGGCCGGGGCCGGGGAACGGGTGGCGGTAGACCATCTCGTGCGGCAGGCCGAGCGCCACGCCCAGCTCGCGCACCTCGTCCTTGAACAGCTCGCGCAGCGGCTCGAGCAGCTTCAGGCCCAGCGTCTCGGGCAGGCCGCCGACGTTGTGGTGGCTCTTGATCGTGGTGGCCTTGCCGGTCTTGGCGCCGGCGGACTCGATCACGTCCGGGTAGATCGTGCCCTGCGCCAGCCACTTGGCGCGGGTGAGCTTGCGCGCCTCGGCCTGGAACACCTCGACGAACTCGCGGCCGATGATCTTGCGCTTGGCCTCGGGGTCGGCCACGCCCTTGAGGTGGCCCGTGAACTGCTCGCTCGCATCGACGTGCACCACCTTCACGCCCAGGTTGCGCGCGAACATGTCCATCACCATCTGGCCTTCGTTGAGGCGCAGCAGGCCGTGGTCGACGAACACGCAGGTGAGCTGGTCGCCGATGGCGCGGTGGATCAACGCCGCCGCGACGCTGGAATCGACGCCGCCGGACAGGCCCAGGATCACTTCCTCGTCGCCCACCTGCTCGCGGATCTTCTGCACCGCCTCGCTGATGTAGTCGCCCATCACCCAGTCGGGTTTGGCGCCGCAGATCTGCAGCACGAAGCGGTTGAGGATGTCGCGGCCCTTGACCGTGTGCGTCACCTCGGGGTGGAACTGCACGCCGTAGAAGCGGCGCGCCTCGTCGGCCATGCCGGCGATGGGGCAGCTCGGGGTGCTGGCCATCAGCTTGAAGCCCGGCGGCAGCTCGGTGACCTTGTCGCCGTGGCTCATCCACACCTTCAGCATGCCGTGGCCTTCGGGCGTGGTGAAGTCGGCAATGTCCTTCAGCAGCGCGGTGTGGCCATGGGCGCGCACCTCGGCATAGCCGAACTCGCGCTTGTGGCCGCCCTCGACCTTGCCGCCCAGCTGGGTCGCCATGGTCTGCATGCCGTAGCAGATGCCCAGCACCGGCACGCCCAGCTCGAACACCACCTGCGGGGCACGGTCGGTGCTTTCCTCGTAGACGCTGGCGTGGCTGCCGGAAAGGATCACGCCCTTCAGGTGGCCGTCACGCGCGTAGTCGCGCACCCAGTCGTCGGTCACGTCGCAGGGGTGCACCTCGCAGTACACGTGGGCCTCGCGCACGCGCCGCGCGATGAGCTGGGTGACCTGGGAGCCGAAGTCGAGGATGAGGATCTTGTCGTGCACGGTGTACACCTGAGTCTGGAAAAGGAAAAGGCAGCACCGGAGCAGGTGCTGCCTGGGCGTCGGTGAAAGCCGGAATCACTCCACGCGGTAGTTCGGCGCTTCCTTGACGATCTGCACGTCGTGGACGTGGCTCTCGCGGATGCCGGCCGCGGTGATCTGGACGAACTCGGCCTTGGTGCGCATCTCCTCGATGCTGGCGCAGCCGCAGTAGCCCATCGCCGCGCGCAGGCCGCCGGCCATCTGGTACAGGATGGTGACCAGCGCCCCCTTGTACGGCACCCGGCCTTCGATGCCCTCGGGCACCAGCTTGTCGGCATTGGGGTTGGTGGACTCGTCGTTTTCCTGGAAGTAGCGGTCGGCCGAGCCGGCCTTCATCGCGCCGATCGAGCCCATGCCGCGGTAGCTCTTGTAGCTGCGGCCCTGGTACAGGATGACCTCGCCCGGGGCTTCCTCGGTGCCGGCGAACATGCCGCCCATCATCACCGTGTGGGCGCCGGCCGCGATGGCCTTGGCGATGTCGCCGGAGTAGCGGATGCCGCCGTCGGCGATCAGCGGCACGCCGGTGCCGGCCAGCGCGGTGGCGACGTTGTCGATCGCGGTGATCTGCGGCACGCCCACGCCCGCGACGATGCGGGTAGTGCAGATCGAGCCGGGGCCGATGCCGACCTTGACCGCGTCGGCGCCCGCCTCCACCAGGGCCAGCGCGGCCGCGCCGGTGGCGATGTTGCCGCCGATCACCTCGACCTGCGGGTAGTGCTGCTTGACCCAGCGCACGCGCTCGAGCACGCCCTTGCTGTGGCCGTGGGCGGTGTCGACCACGATCACGTCGACGCCGGCCTTGACCAGCAGGTCGATGCGTTCCTCGGTGCCTTCACCGACGCCCACCGCGGCGCCGACGCGCAGCTTGCCGTGCGCATCGCGCGCGGCGTTGGGGAAGTTGGTCTGCTTGGTGATGTCCTTGACCGTCATCAGGCCGCGCAGCTCGAAGTCGTCGTTGACGACCAGCACGCGCTCCAGGCGGTGCTTGTGCATCAGGGCCTTGCCCTCTTCCAGCGAGGCACCTTCCTTGACCGTGACCAGGCGCTCGCGCGGGGTCATGATCTCGCGGATCGGCAGATCCAGGCGGGTCTCGAAGCGCAGGTCGCGGCCGGTGACGATGCCGACCACCTTCTTGCCCTCGAGCACCGGGAAGCCCGAGACGCCGTGTTCCTGCGACAGCTCCTTGACCGCGCGCACGGGCATGTCCGGCGTGACCGTGATCGGGTCGCGCAGGATGCCGGACTCGTAGCGCTTGACCTTGGAGACCTCGGCCGCCTGCTGCTTGGGGCTGAGGTTCTTGTGGATGATGCCGATGCCGCCTTCCTGGGCCATCGTGATGGCCAGGCGGGATTCCGTGACGGTGTCCATGGCGGCGGACACCAGCGGCAGGTTCAGCGTGATGTTGCGGGTGAGTCGGGTGGCGAGGGACGTGTCGCGGGGCAACACTTGGGAGTACGCCGGCACCAACAACACGTCGTCGAAGGTGAGCGCTTTACCGAGCAGGCGCATTCGAGAAGCTCCAGACGCAAAAGCGGATTATATGTAGCCGCCGGCCGGCCCGGGGGCTCGCCCGCACCGCGTGCCGGGCCTATCGGGCCGCCGGCAAACCGTGCGATCGGTCACACCCGGCGCGCGGGGCCGGGGCCGCCCCCTTGGTGAGGCCGCAAGGCGGCCGCTACACTGCGCCGCATGAAATTTGCGTCACTTCGCCTGTTGCCCGCCGGGATCTGCCTTGCCCTGGGCCTGGCAGCCGCCCTGCCCGCCGCCGCGCAGTGGAAATGGAAGGATGCTGCCGGCAAGGTGCAGTACAGCGACCGCCCGCCGCCCGCCAGCGTGCCGGACAAGGACATCCTGCAGCGCCCGGCGCACAGCCGCGCCCTGCCGCCGCCCCCGCCGGCTGCGGCCTCCGCGGCCGAGGACGCCGCGCTCAAGCCCGCCGCCCCCACGGTGGACAAGGAGCTGGAAGCCCGGCGCAAGAAGGAAGAGGAAGAGCAGCAGGCCAAGCGCAAGGCGGAGGAAGAACGCCTGGCCCAGGCGCGCGCCGAGAACTGCGCCCGTGCCCGCAGCTACGAGCAGACGCTGGCCAGCGGCGTGCGCATCGCCCGCACCAACCAGAAGGGCGAGCGCGAGATCCTGGACGACCAGGAACGCGCCAAGGAAATGGCGCGCGTGCGCGAGATCATCCAGGCCGACTGCGACTGAACACCGCGCCCTGCGGCTTGCTTCCCGACGGGCCGGCACGCTGGCCCGTTTGCATGTCAGGCACCGTCAGCCGCGGCCGGCGGCCGCCTTGCGCTGCCGGTGGTCGCGGTAGCGCAGCCGGCGCGCCTCCTTGGGGTCCACCGTCAGCGGCCGGTAGATCTCGACCCGGTCGCGGTCGCGCAGCGGCTGGCTCAGTGGCTTGACCTTGCCCCAGATCCCGACGCGCTGCGTCGCCAGGTCGATCTCGGGATGGCGGCCGAGCACCCCGCTGGCGCGCACCGCGTGCAGGATGGTCGAGCCCGGGGCCAGCTCGAGCGCGACGATGTCCGGCGCCCCGCCCTGCGGCACGTAGGCCACCTCGACGCGCAGCGTGTCAGCGCTCGCCATAGACCTGTGCGGCACGCTTGACGAAGGAGTCGACCAGCGTGTTGGCGATGCGGTCGAACACGGGGCTGACCAGCGCCTGCAGCGTGCCGCTGGAGAACGCATAGCGCAGGTCCAGCTCGACCTTGCTGGCCGGCGGCCCGGAGACGCCGCTGCCGATCGGCGTGAAGCGCCATTCCCCCTCGAGCAGCGAGAACGGGCCGTCGACCAGCTTGACGACGACCAGCTCGCCGGGCACGTGGGTGTTACGGGTGGTGAAGGCGTGGTGCAGGCCGGCGTAGGACAGGTGCAACCTGGCGGTCATCTGCCCTTCGCTCGACTCCAGCACCTCGGCCTTGTCGCACCAGGGCAGGAATTGCGGATAGTCCTGCACCCGGGTCACCAGCTCGTACATCTCCTGGGCCGAATACCACAGCAGGACCGACTTCTTGACGTGCTTCATAGAATGCGGGGATTTTAGGGCCGCGTCACGAAGCGCCCGCCTCAACCAAAGACGACCTCATGTCCATTGCAGAAAACAGAAGAGCGCGTTTCGAGTACCACATCGAAGAGCGCTTCGAAGCCGGCATCGTGCTGGAAGGTTGGGAGGTCAAGGCCATCCGCGCCGGACAGGTCCAGCTCACCGACGGCTACGTGGTGATCCGCGACGGCGAGCTGTACCTGATCGGCTGCCGCATCAACGCGCTGCGCACCGCCTCGACCCACGTGCGTCCCGAGGCCGACCGCACCAAGAAGCTGCTGATGAAGAAGGACGAGATCCGGCGGCTGATCGGCAAGGTCGAGCAGCGCGGCTACACGCTGGTGCCGCTGAGCATGTACTACAAGAACGGCCTCGTGAAGGTCGAGATCGCGCTCGCCAAGGGCAAGCAGCTGCACGACAAGCGCGAGACCGAAAAGAAACGCGACTGGGAGCGGGAAAAAGGTCGGCTGATGAGACACAAGGTCTCATCGAACCCGAAGGGGTGACCCGCGCCGGCAGGTCGAAACGGTCCTTTCGGCGAAACAGACAGGCGCGCCCCGTGGACCACGAGGCGCCGTCAACCAAGGACGGTCAGAGCGCGCCCAGGGCCTGTTCCAGGTCGGCGATCAGGTCCTCGGTGCGCTCCAGCCCGATGCACAGGCGCACCAGCGTGCCGGCCACCGGCGCCTCGAAGGCGCGCATCGCCTGGATCGGGTACGGCACGACCAGGCTCACCGGCCCGCCCCACGAATACCCGATGCGGAACAGCCGCAGCGCATCGACGAAGCGGTCCACCGCCGCCGCGTCGTGGCGCGGCTGGAACGCGATCGACAGCAGCCCCGCCGCCGCGCTGCATTGCGCGGCCCAGTGCTCGTGCCCCGGCGAGCCGGGCAGCGCCGGGTGCAGCACGCGCGCGACCTCGGGGCGCTGTTGCGCCCAGGCCGCGATGCGGCGCGCCGAGGCGTCCTGCGCGTGGTAGCGCAGGTGCAGGCTGGGCAGCGAACGCAGCACCAGCTCCGCGTCGTTGGCGCCCACGCCCAGGCCGAAGCGGCTGTGCGTCATCATGATGCGCTCGTGCAGCGCGCGGTCCACCGTGGTGACCGCCCCCATCAGCACGTCGCCGCCGCCCGAGGGGTACTTGGTCAGCGCGTGGATGGACACGTCCACGCCCAGCCCCTCGCCGAGGTCGAACGGGCGGAACGCGATGCCCGCGCCCCAGGTGTTGTCCAAAGCCACCGTCACGCCGCGCTCGCGCGCTGCGGCCACCAGGCCGCGCAGGTCCGGGAACTCCAGCGTCACCGAGCCGGCCGCCTCCAGCCACACCAGCCGGGTGCGCTCGCCGATCGCCGCGCGCAGCGCCCCGGCCCCGCCCATCGGGTCGTAGATGCGGTGCGTGATGCCGTACTGCGCCAGCTCGTGCACCGCGAGGTCGCGGCTCGGGCCGTAGACGTTGTCCGGCAGCAGCACCTCGTCGCCCGCGCGCAGCAGCGACAGGTTGACCAGCATGATCGCGGCCAGCCCGCTGCTGACCAGCAGCGTGTGGCGCCCGCCTTCCAGCGTGGCGATGCGCTCTTCCAGCGTGAAGGTGGTCGGCGTGCCGTGCAGGCCGTAGGTGTAGCCGGACTTGTCCTTCCAGGTGCGCGCGCGCATCGCGGCCACGTTGGGAAAGAACACGGTCGAGCCCTTGTGCACGCCGACCACGGGCGACTCGAAGCCCTCCGGCGCGCGGTACGGGTGGTGGATCAGCCCGGTGCGCGGGTCGCGGTCGTCCTGCGTCATACCGGCACCCCCACCAGGTCATGCCCCTCGGCCGCGACGATGCGCGCGCGGGTGAACTCGCCCACCTTGAGCGTCTTGGACAGCTTCTCGGGCGGCAGCAGGCGCACCGTGCCGTCGATCTCCGGCGCGTCGGCGTAGCTGCGCCCCACCCCGCCCTTGCGGCCCATCGCGGGGGCGGCGTCGACCAGCACCTGCATGACCGAGCCCACGCGGCGCTGCAGGCGCGCGACCGAGACCTCCTCGGCCACCGCCATGAAGCGCGCGCGGCGTTCCTCGCGCACCTCGTCGGGCAGCGCGCCGGGCAGCTCGTTGGCCGCGGCGCCGTCCACCGGCGAGTAGGCGAAGCAGCCGGCGCGGTCGATGCCGGCCTCGCGGATGAAGTCCAGCAGGTACTCGAACTCGGCCTCGGTCTCGCCCGGAAAGCCGGCGATGAAGGTGCTGCGGATCACCAGCTCCGGGCAGATCTCGCGCCAGCGGCGGATGCGCTCCAGGTTCTTCTCGCCGCTGGCCGGGCGCTTCATGCGCTTGAGCACGTCCGGATGCGCGTGCTGGAACGGCACGTCCAGGTAGGGCAGGATGCGGCCGCTGGCCATCAGCGGCAGCACCTCGTCGACGTGCGGATAGGGATAGACGTAGTGCAGCCGCACCCAGGCGCCGTGCTGCTCGGCCAGATCGCCCAGCGCCTGCACCAGGTCCAGCATGCGGGTGCGCACCGGGCGCCCGTTCCAGAAGCCGGTGCGGTACTTGACGTCCACGCCGTAGGCACTGGTGTCCTGGCTGATCACCAGCAGCTCCTTGACGCCCGACTCGAACAGCCGCTGCGCCTCGTTGAGCACGTCGCCCACGGGGCGCGAGACCAGGTCGCCGCGCATGCCGGGGATGATGCAGAAGGTGCAGCGGTGGTTGCAGCCCTCGCTGATCTTCAGGTAGGCGTAGTGCTTCGGGGTGAGCTTGATGCCCGCCGGGGGCACCAGGTCGACGAACGGGTCGTGCGGCTTGGGCACGTGGCGGTGCACCGCCTCCATCACCTCGTGGGTCGCGTGCGGGCCGGTGACGGCAAGCACCTTCGGATGGACCTGCTGGACCAGGTTCTCGCCGCCCTCGCCGGTGCGCGCGCCCAGGCAGCCGGTGACGATCACCTTGCCGTTCTCGGCCAGCGCCTCGCCGATGGTGTCCAGGCTTTCCTTGACCGCGTCGTCGATGAAGCCGCAGGTGTTGACGATGACGAGGTCGGCGCCCTCGAAGGTGCGCGAGGTCTGGTAGCCCTCGGCGCTCAGCTGGGTGAGGATCAGCTCGGAATCGGTCAGCGCCTTGGGGCAGCCCAGGCTCACGAAGCCGATCTTGGGAGCGGTGCCCGCCTGGGGCGCCGCCGTGGAGGTGTCTTGCGTCATGGGGCGGGATTTTCGCCGATCCGGCCCCGCCCTATGGCGCACGAGGCCGCCGCTAGCGCTTGCCGCCGGGCGGGAAGCCGCCGAAGCCGGGCATCAGCGATTCGGCCTGCTTCTGCATCTGCTCCTGCATCTGCACGAACATGTTCTTGGACTGCTCCAGGTAGCTGGCCATCAGCCCCTGCATCATCGGCGCCTGCACGCTCATGAACTGCGTCCACATCTCGGGGTTCAGCCCCTTGGGGTCGTACAGGCCCTTGGACTGCTCGGCAAAGCGCGACTGCATCTCGATGAAGGCCTGGATGGTCTTCTCGAGGTAGGTGCCCATCAGGCCCTGCATCGTGTGACCGTAGAACCGGATGATCTGCGCCAGCATCGGCGTGGTGAACATCGGCATGCCGCCGGTCTCTTCCTCGAGGATGATCTGCAGCAGGATGCTGCGCGTCAGGTCCTCGTTGGTCTTGGCGTCGCGCACGACGAACGGCTGGCCGTCCAGCACCATCTGCTTGACGTCGGCCAGGGTGATGTAGCTGCTGGTCTGGGTGTCGTAGAGCCGGCGGTTGGGGTACTTCTTCAGGGTTCGCACATCCTGGGAATCCGCACCTGCTTGCGCGGCGGCCCCGGGGCGTCTGGCTCTTGCCATGGGAATCTCCAGTCACATCGGCGTTGTGCAGAGCACAATGGACCATTCTAGGGGTGGGGGTACTGGCGCTTGCAGAAGGGTTTCCCCCGGTGCGGCGGTGGTCCGCCCGCCAATCGCACAGGGGCGCGCGTCGTGATGTAATCGCCCTTCGTCATCCGGTACACCCACCGGCCCCGAGAGGGAGGACCCATGCCCTACATGCTGTTGATCATGGAGCCGCCCGGCCAGAGGCTCACGAGGACCGAGGCCGAAGGGCGCGAAACCTATGCCGCGATGCGGCGCTTCGGCGAGGACCTGCAGCGCCGCGGCCTGCTGGTCGCCAGCGAGTCGCTCGCCTCGGCGTCGACCCGTATCACCGTGCGCAACGGCAAGCCGCAGACGCTGGACGGCCCGTTTGCCGAGGCCAAGGAGATGGTCGGCGGCTTCTTCCTGCTGAACTGCGAGACTCGCGAGGAAGCGCTGCGCATCGCCGCCGAGTGCCCGGCCGTGCACTGGTGCACCATCGAGGTCCGGCAGGTGGCGCCCTGCTACATGTAGGCGCGCCGTCCACCCCCGTCGCGGCTGTCGAAATCCGCCCCGTTGCTTCGTCGTCTCCCTGACGGCTCCGCCCACCCGGGCGGGGCGCCACACCGAGGGGAACGAGATGCGCTTCATCATCATCGTCAGGGCCCATGCCGCACGCGACGCCGGGGTGCCGCCCGAGGAGGAGCTCGCCATGGCCCGCTATCACGCCGAACTGACCCGCGCCGGCGTGCTGCTCGACGCCTCCGCCCTGCAGCCGGGCGACCCGGGCTGGCGGCTGCGCTACGAGCACGGGCACCGCACCGTGATCGACGGGCCCGTGGCCGGCGCAGAAGCCCGCATCACCCGCTACGCCCTGATCCAGGTGCGCTCGCGCGAGGAAGCACTCGAATGGGCGCGGCGCTGCCCGGCTCCGGGCGGCAGCGCCGAGATCGAGGTGCGCCAGCTGTGCGACCCTGACGAGGCGGTGCCCCCGCCCCCTCGGGACGCCTCGGGGGCGGCCGCACACCGCGTGGGAGGCTGAGCCCATGCCGACCCCCACCCACCGCGCCATCGAAGCCGTCTGGCGCATCGAGGCCGCGAAGATCATCGCCGGCGTGGCGCGCCTGGTGCGCGACGTCGGCCTGGCCGAGGAGCTGGCGCAGGATGCGCTGGTGGCCGCGCTCGAGCACTGGCCGCGCACCGGCGTGCCGGACAACCCCGGCGCCTGGCTGATGACCACCGCGAAGCACCGCGCGCTCGACCACCTGCGGCGCGACAAGCTGCTCGCCGACAAGCACCAGCAGATCGGCCATGAGCTGGAGGCGATGGAGGCCCTGGTCGTGCCCGACTTCGTCGACGCGCTGGACGAGGCCCGTGCCGACCAGATCGGCGACGACCTGCTGCGCCTGATCTTCACCGCCTGCCATCCGGTGCTGTCGACCGACGCGCGCGTGGCGCTGACCCTGCGGCTGCTGGGCGGGCTGACCACCGCCGAGATCGCGCGCGCCTTCCTGGTGCCGGAACCCACCGTCGCGCAGCGCATCGTGCGGGCCAAGCGCACGCTCACCGCCGCGCGCGTGCCGTTCGAGCTGCCGCAAGGCGCCGCGCTGCACGAACGGCTGGAGTCGGTGCTGGAGGTGATCTACCTGATCTTCAACGAGGGCTACACCGCCACCGCCGGCGACGACTGGATGCGCCTGGACCTGTGCAACGAGGCGCTGCGGCTGGGCCGCGTGCTGGCCGGGCTGGCCCCGGAGGAAGGCGAGGTGCACGGGCTGGTCGCGCTGATGGAGCTGCAGGCCTCGCGGCACGCGGCGCGCGTCGATGCCGCCGGCCGGCCCGTGCTGTTGCTGGAGCAGGACCGCAGCCGCTGGGACCGCCTGCTGATCCGCCGCGGGCTGGCCGCGCTCGAACGCGCCGAGTCGCTCGGGCCGCTCGGCCCCTACGGCCTGCAGGCCGCGATCGCCGCCTGCCATGCGCGCGCGCAGGCGCCCGAGGAGACCGACTGGCACACCATCGTCGCGCTGTACGACGCGCTCGCGCAGGTGGCGCCCTCCCCGGTGGTCGAGCTCAACCGCGCGGTGGCCGTGAGCATGGCCTTCGGCCCCGCCGCTGCCCTGGAGATCGTCGACCGCATGCGCGGCGAGCGCGCGCTGCAGAACTACCAGTGGCTGCCCAGCGTGCGCGGCGACCTGCTGGCCCGGCTGGGCCGCACCGACGAGGCCCGCGCGGAGTTCGAACAGGCCGCCGCGCTGGCGCGCAACCAGCGCGAACGCGAGCTGCTGCTGGCACGCGCGCAGGCGCTGGCCGCACCACCCGGCCCGCGCGGCTGAGCCCAGCACAGCCCGGCATCCACAGCGTTTGTGGAAGGGCCTGTGGAGAACTTGTCGACACCGCGCGCGGCCCCAGCAACGGCGCGGGCGCCCGTCAGACTGCCGTCAAATTGAGCAGGTCGCGCGCGTGGCGCACGCCTGGCACCCGGGCCACAATAGGCCCCTCGCGTCCCCCGGGACGCGGACCTCCCGAGGGCACGACGTGCGCGACCTGATCGACTTCACTTCCTGGCAAGGCCTGCTGACCACGGTGCTGGGACTGGCGCTGTTCTCGCTGATCGCGGTCAGCATCCGCCTGGTGCTGATGCAGACGGTGCAGCAGCGCCGCGAACGGCAGAACCGCCAGATCAACGAACGCCTGCGCACGCTGATCGCCGCCTACAAGACGCTGGGCGGCTCGTTCACCGGCGAGCTGACGGTCGATCCGCAGCACCTGCGCGAACTGCGCCGCCTGGAAGCGGCCGAAGCCGCCGACGAAGCGACGACCCCCAGCTACAGCTCCGAGCGCACCCGGCGCACCCGCGACGCGGTGGAAGCGGCGCTGTCCGACGTGATCCTGCTCGGCACCGCGGAACAGGTCGAGCTGGCCGCCAAGGCCGCGCAGGACATGGTCGCCGGTCGCCGCATCGAGACCGCGGCGCTGGTGGTGTCGCTGCGCGACTTCATCCGCGAGGTGCTGGACCTCGACCCCATCCCGGCGCACGTGAGCGTGCCGCCTCAGGGCCCGCTGCGGCCCGCCGGTGGCGGCAGCCGCGGCGGTGGCGGCGCGCCCGGCGGACGGGCTGGAGGCGGTGGAGGGGGTGGCGGTGCCGGCGCGGCCGGCGGCGGCACGGGCGCCCTCTACGGCATGCGCTCGGACGGCACCGACATCGACGCGTCCCGGCCCTGACCCCGGGCGGGGCGCTTTCGTTCTCTGCCTCACCCCTCGCGGTCGAAGCAGAACCCGCTGTAGTGCTCGACGTCGTAGCCGTCCTCGCACGGCAGGTGCAGCGACTTGCCCGGGTTCTGCCATTCGTCGCGCTTCACGTAGCCGCGTGCGCGCACCTCGTCGATGAAGCGCTCGCGCGCCTGCACGCGGTAGGCGCAGAACGCGGTGCCGATGCTGTTGAGCGTGAAGAACGCGCGCGAGTCGTGGATCGGCGTGAGGTTGACGACGATGCGCCGCGGCTTGGTCGCCAGGCGATCGAGCAGTTCCGCCAGCGTGAGCGGCAGGTACTGCAGGCTGCCCGAGGCGAACAGGACCTCGTGCCGCGCCGCCTCGTCGTAGTCCTCGGTGAAGTGCAGCCGGCCGTCCGGGTCGCGCACGCGCGCCAGCTCCCGGCCGCGGCGCACCACCGCCGGCACGTCGCACACCGTCCAGCGCAGCCCGGGCGGGAACCCGATCACCCGGCGGAACGCGTAGTACTTGACACCCAGGTGCCCACCCAGGTCCAGCACCGACTGCAAGCCTTCGTGGAACGACTGGTTGAGCCAGAACACCGCCGGGTAGTCGTGCGGCGTGATCGTGCTGGCGTACGGGATGTTGGCCGAATCGTCGTTGTCGTAGCCCAGCGGCCGCGACTTCGGCGCGCTGGCCGCCGCGGCGTCGAAGCTGTCAAAAATGCCGAAAAAAAGGTTGTCGTCGACGTTGTTGAGGAAACGCGAGACGTAGCGCCGCTTCGCCACGGACCTCAAGCCAGGGACGGTTTTCCAGCGCCCCACGTTGCGATCGATGGACTCCAGCCAGTTCATGCCCAGACCCTCCCCGAGTGAACGCCTGCCGATCCGCCGCCGATGGGCTGCGGACACGACACCCGCCGCGGCCCCTGACCCGGCCGGGCGGTACCGGCAGCGCATCGAACCCGCTCGGCAACCGGCGTGCCCGAAGGCCCCTGGGGACGCCCTGTCCGTGCGTGCCGCCACGCCTACGCGGCAAGTCGACGCTGCTCCAGGTCATCGCCGGCCATCTCGCCCCGCTGGGCGGCACGTGCAGGACGCTGGCCCGCTGCGTCCACCTGGACCAGCGGCTGGCCACCCTGGACCCACGGCGCCCGGTGCTCGTGCAGTTGCAGGAGGCCCGCCCCACGGCGTCCGAAGCGGAGCTGCGCATGCGCCTCGCGCAACTGGGGCTGGACGCCCGCCAGGTCGCGCGCCCCAGCGGCGCCCTGGCCGGCGGCGAACGCCTCAAGGCGGCGCTGGCCTGCATCCTCTACGCCGACCCGCCGCCGCAGCTGTTGCTGCTGGACGAGCCCGGCAACCACCTCGACCTGCCACCCTGGAGGCCCTCGAAGCCCTGCTGCGCCACGACCGTGGGGCGCTGGTCGCGGTGTCGCACGACGACGTGTTCCTGGACCGGCTGGCGCTGACCGACCGGCTGCAGGCCGGCGCCGACGGATGGCGGCTGCAACCCTGGCAAGCCACCGGCTTGACTCTGGAGTGACTACAGGGTTTGCAATCCCGGCATCGTTTCCGGCCCGCCCCAGGAGGTTCACCGATGAGCGCACCCCGACGACCTGCCCCGTCTGCCTTCGAAGCAACCGTTTTCGAGGCGCTGCTGCACGGCGCACGCACCGCCCCGGAGACGGCGCTGCGCTGGCGCTTCCTGGAGGCCGCCCACGTGGTCGGCCAGCGCCACTTCGTGCCGCACGTCCGGACGCACTGGGCGATGCTGGTGCTGGCCCTGCGCACCCGGGACGGGCGCGAAGCCGTCGGCCAGCTTGCGCGGCTGCTGCTCACCCCGCTGGGTCACCTGAGCGGGCGCCTGCCCCTGGGCAACCCGGGACGCGCAACGGTCGGCGCCTTCCAGCCCATGCCGGTGCGGGCCGACCTGGCCGCGCTGATCGAGCAGGTGCGCGCCGCCGTCGCATGACGCGGGGCGACGTGGGCGCCGTCGCCAGCCGCGGCCCCCGCCCGGGTCAACGCCCGAGCAGCAAGCGACGGATCACCTCGGCGCGCTCCTCGCTCAACGTCCGGCGCTGGATGCCCAGCGGGACGGTGCGCAGCGCCAGTGCCCGGTACAGGGCCTGCGCCTCGGGATCGAAGGCGCCAAGCGCGTCGAGGTGCTTCTGCACCGTGCCGGCGTCCCCGCGCACGACGCAGCCGCCCATGCCTCCGGCCAGCCCGGCGTCACCGACGGCCGACAGGGTCCCGTGCAGCAGCGGCAACAGCGCACGCAATGCCTCGGCCGCCGAGGCGCCGAAGCGCTGCCACAGCGCCACCGCCTCGGCCAGCAGCGCGATGAGGAACGGGCCCACGTAGTACGCGGACGCGTGGTAGAGCGCCCGGTCGCCCGCAGGGACGCGGATCGGGTGGCAGCCGATGGCCTGCGCCATCTCCTCCAGGGCCTCGAGCAGCGGGCCCTCGGCCTCGATGCCGACCACGCAGCCGGCCAGCCCCTGCAGCGCGACCTGGGGATTCGCGAACATCTGGAGCGGATGGAACCCGCCGGTGAGCCCTCCCGCCTCCCGCGCCTTGCGCAGCGCCGCCACCTCGGTTGCGCCGCTGCAGTGCACCACCCACTGGCCCGGTCGCCACTGCAGCGACGACGCGAGCGGCCCGATCGCGTCGTCGGACACCGTGACCCAGACGAAGTCCACCCCGTCGACCACCTCCTGGGGATGCGCTTGCACGCGAAGCCCCGGCACTTCCCCGGCCATCCGCGCCGACGTGTCGGCCGAACGACTCCACGCCAGCTGCACCCTGAATCCCGCCCGCGAGTACGCCATCGCGAGCGTGCGCCCCACCCTGCCGCACCCGAGGAACCCGAGGGTCCGGTCACGAGGCGAGGCATCCGGCAAGGACAAGGCGGGCGGCATCGACATGGCAGGGAAGCTCGTTGAAGGTGAAAGACGGGACGGCAGGTGGCGTTCCCGGGACGCTGCGCCGCTGCCCTCGGCACAGGGAGCGGCAGGCCTGCCAGGCAGCATGTTCGTGCCGGCAGGCGTCCCGGCAGGCGCAAGGAGTCCCTGCGTTCCTTGGCGTGACTGTGGCGCAAGCGCGGCAGGACTGGCATGAAGATTCATCCAGCGGCCCATTCCGCCCGGACATCCGGCCCGACGCAGGCGAGGCGGCGGCACAGGCCGCACCAGCCTCCTTCGTGCCGGGGAAGGCACCAAGCGCAAGGCGAAGGACGAGGCTGGCGGGGGCGAACTGCGGGGCGCAGCGGGAAATGCCGCCCCGGAAAAGGCAACGGGTCAGCAGCTTGTGACTGCTGACCCGTCTCGAATGAATGGTCGGGGTGGCGGGATTCGAACTCGCGACCCCTTGCACCCCATGCAAGTGCGCTACCAGGCTGCGCTACACCCCGACGAAGCTCGAGATTATAAGATGAATTTCGTCACGTGACCAGCAGGCTGCGAATCGCGAGCAGTTCCTGTCGCACCTGCTCCATCGAGTACGGCACGACGGCCGCGCGCGCGGCCGTGGGGTTGGCCGCCAGCGCGGCCGCGGCGGCCGGCTCCTCGGGGGCGCCAGCCGGTGCGGCGTCGATGCCCGGGACGGGTTCCTCCGGGACCAGGGCCTCGCGCGGCAGCTCCTGCGCCGCGGCCGCCCGGTGCAGCCCCATCTCCGCGAGCCGGTTGCGGGCCCCGCTGATCGTGAAGCCCTGTTCGTAGAGCAGTTCGCGGATGCGCCGGATCAGCAGCACCTCGTGGTGCTGGTAGTAGCGCCGGTTGCCCCGGCGCTTCATCGGCTTGAGCTGCGTGAACTCCTGCTCCCAGTAACGAAGCACGTACGGCTTGACGCCACACAGCTCGCTGACCTCACCGATGGTGAAGTAGCGTTTGGCAGGAATGGCGGGGAGCGTTTTCTCCACTGAAATCAACGAGATCGAGCAAGGATGCTAAGACTTTACTCGAAGTCGTCACCGGCGGGAATGTCGCCTTGCACGACCGCCTTCAGCTTGTGGCTGGCGTGAAAGGTGACCACGTTGCGCGCCTTGATCGGGATCGCCTCCCCGGTGCGGGGGTTGCGCCCCGGCCGGGGCGCCTTGCGCCGGATCTGGAAGTTGCCGAACCCGGACAGCTTCACGTCCTCGCCCTGGACCAAGCTGGTGTGGATGATCTCGAAGAACGCCTCGACCATGTCCTTCGACTCGCGCTTGTTCAGCCCCAGTCGCTCGAACAGCAGGTCGGCCAGGTCCGCCTTGGTCAGGGTCGGCGTCTCGATCGACGGGAGTATTGCTCGGTCCATCACAGCTCCTCGAGGCTCAGCCACGCAGTCGGGCACCCAGCCGGGACACCAGTGTATCGACGATGGCCTGGATCGCGGCGTCGATGCGCTCGTCGGTCAGCGTCACGTTCTCGTCCAGCAGCTCGACCCGCAGCGCCACGCTGCGCTCGTCCAGCCCGATGTCGGCGGTCGCCGCCTTGGGCTTGTAGACGTCGAACAGGGTGACGTTGCGCACCAGCCCGCCGGTCGGCGCGGCCTGCACCGCCTCGATCAGCGCGTCGTGGCGCACCCGCTCGGAGACGATGAAGGCCAGGTCGCGCGTGACCGCCTGCAGGCGCGGGATGGGCCGGTAGGCCGGCACCGGGCGCCGCTGCAGGGCCTCGGCGTCCACCTCGAACACCACCGGCGCGTGGGCCAGCTCGTAGGCCTGGCGCCAGCGCGGGTGCAGCTCGCCGACATGGCCGACCACCTGGCCGTCCAGCTCGATCGCGGCGCAGCGCCCCGGGTGGAAGGCCGGGTGCTCGGCGGCGACGAAGCGCGGCTGCAGCGGCGCGAACAGCTGCTCCAGCTCGCCCTTGACGTCGTAGAAGTCGACCAGCCGGTCCTCCACGCCCCACTGCAGCGGCGCCGCCGGCCCGTAGGCCAGCCCGCAGACGCGCAGCGGCTGGCGCAGGCCGGCCACGGTGGTGTCGCTGTCGGCGACGCTGTCGTCGCGCAGGAACACCCGGCCCGCCTCGAACACCCGCACCCGGCTCGCCTTGCGCGCCAGGTTGAACTTCAGCACCTGCACCAGGCTGCCGATCAGCGACGAGCGCATCACGCTCAGCGAGCTGGCGATCGGGTTGAGCAGGCGGATCGGGTGGTCGTTGCCGGCGAAGTCGCGCTCCCAGCGCTCCTCGACGAAGCTGAAGTTGACCGTCTCCTGGTAGCCCAGCGCCGCGAGCGCCCGCCGCACCAGGTGCAGCCCGCGCTGCGACTCGGTGCGCACGCGCGGCTGGATCGGCCCGAGCGGCGCCGTGTCCGGCAGCTGCTGGTAGCCGATGATGCGGATCACTTCCTCGATCAGGTCTTCCTCGATCTGCAGGTCGAAGCGCCAGCTGGGCGGCGTGACGGTCAGCGTGCCGTCGCCCTCGGCGAACTCCAGGCCCAAGCGGCGGAACACGTCGGCGCACTGCGCCTGGGTGACCGGCATGCCGATCACCTTGGCGGCGCGCGCCACGCGCAGCGTCACGGGCTGGCGCTGCGGCACGTTGACGACCTGGTCGTCCATCGGGCCGGCCTCGCCGCCGCAGATCTCCAGCACCAGCTGGGAGATGCGCTCGATGTGCTCGACCGTCAGCGCCGGGTCCACCCCGCGCTCGAAGCGGTGGCCCGCCTCGGTCGAGAAGTTGTAGCGGCGCGAGCGCCCGGCCACGGCCTGCGGCCACCAGAACGCCGCCTCGACGTAGATGTTGCGGGTGTCGTCCGACACCGCGGTCGCGTCGCCCCCCATGATGCCGGCCAGCGACTCGACCTCCTTTTCGTCGGCGATCACGCCCACCTTGTCGTCCAGCTCGACGGTGTTGCCGTTGAGCAGCTTCAGGCGCTCGCCCTCGCGGCCCCAGCGCACGATCAGGCCGCCGTGGATCTTGTCGAAGTCGAAGATGTGCGACGGGCGGCCCAGCTCGAACATCACGTAGTTCGAGATGTCCACCAGCGCCGAGACCGAACGCTGCCCGCAGCGCTCCAGGCGCTCGACCATCCAGGCCGGGGTGCGCGCCTTGGGGTTGACGTTGCGGATCACGCGGCCCGAGAAGCGCCCGCACAGGTCAGGCGCCTCGATGCGCACCGGCAGGCGCGCGTCGTTGCTCACCGGCACCGGCGGGAAGGCCGGCTGCTTCAGCGGCGCGCCGGTCAGCGCCGACACCTCGCGCGCGACGCCGTAGACGCTCAGGCAGTGCGCCAGGTTGGGCGTGAGCTTGAGCGTGAACAGCACGTCGTCCAGCCTGAGGTACTCGCGCAGGTCGCGCCCCACGGGGGCGTCGTCCTCCAGGATCAGCAGGCCGCCGTGGTCGTCGGAGAGCTTGAGCTCGCGTGCCGAGCACAGCATCCCCTGGCTTTCGACGCCGCGCAGCTTGCCGAGCTTGATCCTGAACGGCTTGCCGTCCTCGCCGGGGGGCAGCTCCGCGCCCACCAGCGCGCACGGCACCTTGATGCCCGGGCGCACGTTGGGCGCGCCGCAGACGATGTTGAGGGTCTGGCCGGTGCCGGCGTCGACCTGGCAGACGTTCAGGCGGTCGGCGTTCGGGTGCTTGGCCACTTCCAGCACCTGCGCCACGACGACCTGCGAGAACGGCGGCGCGACCGGGCGCAGCTCCTCGACCTCCAGCCCTGCCATGGTCAGGACGTCGGCCAGCTCCTGCGTGCCGATCGGCGGATTGCAGAATTCACGCAACCACGATTCTGGGAATTGCATTTCGACTCCGGGGCTTCTTACTTGAACTGCGACAGGAAGCGCAGGTCACCGTCGAAGAACAGGCGCAGGTCATTGACGCCATAGCGCAGCATGGCCAGCCGGTCGATGCCGGAGCCGAAGGCAAAGCCGATGTAGCGCTCGGGGTCCAGCCCCATGTTGCGGATCACCTGCGGGTGCACCTGGCCGGAGCCCGAAACTTCCAGCCAGCGGCCCTTGAGCGGGCCGCTGTTGAACATCATGTCGATTTCGGCGCTGGGTTCCGTGAACGGGAAATAGCTCGGCCGGAAACGGATCTGCATGTCGTCGGTCTCGAAGAACTCCCGCAGGAAGCTCACGTAGACCGCCTTCAGGTCCTTGAAGCTGACATTCTCGCCTACCCACAGGCCCTCGACCTGGTGGAACATCGGCGAGTGGGTTGCGTCGCTGTCGACGCGGTAGGTCCGGCCCGGGGCGATGACGCGGATGTCCGGCATCGGCTTGCCGGCGTCGAGCAGCGCACGGTGGCGCTTGACGTGCTGCACCGCGTAGCGGATCTGCATCGGGCTGGTGTGCGTGCGCAGCAAGTGGCCGCCCTCGACGTAGAAGGTGTCGTGCATCGAGCGCGCCGGGTGGTCGGCCGGGGTGTTCAGCGCGGTGAAGTTGAACCAGTCGGCCTCGATCTCCGGGCCGTCGGCCACGTCGAAGCCCATCGAGCCGAAGATGGCCTCGATGCGCTCCATCGTGCGGATCACCGGGTGCAGGCCGCCAGTGCCGCGGGTGCGCCCGGGCAGCGTCACGTCCAGCGCCTCGGCCTTCAGCTGGGCCTGCAGCTCGGCCTCGGCCAGGGCCTGGCGGCGCTCGTTCAGCGCCGCTTCGACGCGCTGCTTGGCTTCGTTGATCGCCGCCCCGCGGACCTTCTTCTCCTCCGGCGGCAGGGCCGCCAGGCCTTTCAGAAGTTCGGTCAGGCGGCCGGCCTTGCCGAGATAGCGCGCCTTGGCGTTCTCCAGGTCGGCCGGGGTCGGCGCCTGCGAGAAGTCGGCAACGGCCTGGGAGACCAGTTGGTCGAGCTCGTTCATGCTGTTCGGTCGGCGCGGCCCGGGGGTCGCGCTGGTAACGATCAAATAAAAAAGGCCGCACCAGGTGTCGGCCTTGGACTGCTGCCCCGGTCTCCCGGGGGCATTGTGAGGGTCGGGCGCCGGGTGTTCAGGCCCGGACGCCCTCACGACGATCAAGCAGCGAGTTGAGCCTTCACCTTTGCAACGATGCTGCCGAAGGCAGCCGGGTCGTTCACGGCCAAGTCCGCCAGCACCTTGCGGTCGATGGCGATGGCAGCCTTCTTCAGGCCGTTCATGAACTTGCTGTAGGTGATGCCCTGCTCACGGACCGCGGCGTTGATACGGGCGATCCAGAGACGGCGGAACTCACGCTTCTTGGCACGGCGGTCACGATAGGCGTACTGGCCCGCCTTCATCACCGCCTGCTTGGCGACGCGGAATACGTTCTTGCGGCGGCCGCGGAAACCCTTGGCCAGGGCCAGCACCTTCTTGTGACGGGCGCGGGCGGTAACACCACGTTTGACGCGAGGCATGTCTTTTCTCCTTCAACCGTTGACGTTCGAACCGATGCTTACAGGCCCGCGAAGGGCATCATCTGGGCGATCTGGTTCAGGTTGGAGTCATGCACGTTGGCCGCGCCCCGCAGGTGGCGCTTGCGCGTCGTGGACTTCTTGGTGAGGATGTGGCGCTTGTAGGCCTGACCGCGCTTGACGGTGCCACCCGGACGAACGCGGAACCGCTTGGCCGCGCTCTTCTTGGTCTTCATTTTGGGCATGACTGCTCCTTCTTCGTTGTGCCCGTGAGGCGCCGCGAACCTTTCGCGGTCTTGCTGGCCCCGGGCCACTTGGCCCCGCCGTCGGCGACCAGACCGGCGGCAGGTGTCGGCTCCCGCAGGAGCCTTATTTCTTCTTCTTGGGCGCCAGCACCATGACCATCTGGCGGCCCTCGAGTTTCGGCATGTGCTCGACCACGCTGATGTCGGCGAGGTCATCGCGCACCCGCTCCAGGAGGCGCATGCCGATCTCCTGGTGGGTGATTTCCCGGCCGCGGAAGCGCAGGGTCACCTTGCCCTTGTCGCCATCCTCAAGGAAGCGGCGCAGGTTGCGCAGCTTGATCTGGTAGTCGCCCTCGTCCGTGCCCGGACGGAACTTCACTTCCTTGATGTCGATGACGTGCTGCTTGGCCTTGGCTTCGGCAGCGCGCTTCTGCTCCTGGTACTTGAACTTGCCATAGTCCATCAACCGGCACACCGGCGGATTGGCCGTAGGCGCAATCTCGACGAGATCCACGTCGTACTCGCCGGCCAGACGCAAGGCCTCCTGCAGGCTCACGATGCCGAGGGGCTCGTTGTCCGGACCGTTCAGCCGGACTTCCGGCGCGGTGATCTCCCGGTTCAGTCGATGCTTGCGCTCCACGTTCGGAGTGCGCCGATCCATGAAAGTAGCGATGGCTATGATCCTTCCGGGGTCCTGCCCCAACACACAAACACACGCGCCACGACCGAGGCCTGGCGGCCGACCGGCCGCCGTCGCTCAAGCCTTCTGGGCAATGTCGCCTGCAATCTTCTGGGAGAAGGTGTCGAGTGACATCACACCCAGGTCTTGGTTGCCCCGGGCGCGCACCGCAACGGCTCCCGCAGCCTTCTCCTTGTCGCCAACGACAAGGATGTAGGGAACCTTCTGCAACGAGTGCTCGCGGATTTTATACGTGATTTTTTCGTTGCGCAAATCGGATTCGACTCTAAGTCCTTGTTTTTGCAGCGATTTGGCCACGTCCGTGGCGTAATCCGCCTGCGCATCGGTGATATTGAGCACCACCGCCTGCACCGGCGCGAGCCAGACCGGCAGCGCGCCGGCGTATTGCTCGATCAGGATGCCGATGAAGCGCTCCAGGCTGCCGACGATGGCGCGGTGCAGCATCACGGGCGTCTTGCGCGAGCCGTCCTCGGCCACGTATTCGGCCTCCAGGCGCTGAGGCATCGAGAAATCGACCTGGATCGTGCCGCACTGCCACTGGCGGCCCAGCGCGTCCTTGAGCGTGTACTCGATCTTCGGCCCGTAGAAGGCGCCGTCGCCCGGGGCGATGACGAAGTCGCAACCGGCGCGGCGCAGGCTCTCCATCAGCGCGTGCTCGGCCTTGTCCCAGATCTCGTCGGAGCCAATGCGCGCCTCGGGGCGCGTGGCGACCTTGTAGATGATCTCGTTGAAGCCGAAGTCCCGGTAGACCTTCTGCAGCAGCGCGGTGTAGGCCACGCACTCGTCGAGGATCTGGTCCTCGGTGCAGAAGATGTGGCCGTCGTCCTGCGTGAAGCCGCGCACCCGCATGATGCCGTGCAGGCCGCCGGTGGGCTCGTTGCGGTGGCACTGGCCGAACTCGCCGTAGCGCAGCGGCAGGTCGCGGTAGCTCTTGATGCCCTGCTTGAAGATCAGGATGTGCCCCGGGCAGTTCATCGGCTTGAGCGCGTAGTCGCGCTTCTCGCTCTCGGTGATGAACATGTTCTCCCGGTACTTGTCCCAGTGGCCGGTCTTCTCCCACAGGGTCTTGTCGAGGATCTGCGGGCCCTTGACCTCCAGGTAGCCGTTGTCGCGGTAGACCGCGCGCATGTACTGCTCGACCACCTGCCAGACCGCCCAGCCTTTGGGATGCCAGAACACCGTGCCCGGGGAATGCTCGTCGATGTGGAACAGGCCCAGCTCGCGGCCGAGCTTGCGGTGGTCGCGCTTCTCGGCCTCTTCCAGCATGTGCAGGTACTGGTTCAGCTCGTCCTTGGTGGCCCAGGCCGTGCCGTAGATGCGCTGCAGCTGTTCGTTGCGGTGGTCGCCGCGCCAGTAGGCGCCGGCCACCTTCATCAGCTTGAAGTGCTTGAGCTTGCCGGTGCTCGGCACGTGCGGGCCACGGCACAGGTCGGTGAAGTTGCCCTCGCTGTAGAGCGAGACCTCCTCGTCGGCCGGGATGCTCTGGATGATCTCGGCCTTGTAGTGTTCGCCGATGCTCTTGAAATACGCGACGGCCTCGTCGCGCGGCACGACCTTGCGCTCGACCTTCTCGTCCTTCCTGGCCAGCTCGGCCATCTTCTTCTCGATGGCCTGGAGATCTTCCGGCGTGAAGGGACGCTTGTACGAGAAGTCGTAGTAGAAGCCGTTCTCGATCACCGGGCCGATCGTGACCTGGGCCTCCGGGAACAGTTCCTTGACCGCATACGCCAGCAGGTGGGCCGTCGAGTGGCGGATCACCTCCAGCCCTTCCGGATCCCTGTCGGTCAGGATGGCCAGCGACGTGTCCTGCTCGATGCGGTAGCTGGTGTCGACCACCCGGGCCTGGTCGCCCTGCCCCACCCGTCCTGCGATGGCGGCCTTGGCCAGGCCGGGGCCGATCGAGGCGGCGACCTCCGCCACCGTCACCGGACCGGGGAACTCCCGCCGGGATCCGTCAGGCAACTGAACTGAAACCATGTGAACCTCTCAGAAGCAGCCTCCGCCGGGCTGCAGAAAACAAAAAAGCGCGGGGGTCGCCGCGCCTTGTGTCGTACAGGGAGAGAAAAGACAAGCGGAAGCCGCGGCCGACCGACTAGACCTCGATGAAGGTGGTGGTCGTAGTTCGCGGTGTCATAACCCGTCGTGCCTTTCTCGCTCTTGCTGGTTCAAGACAGCCCGATTCTACCGCAGCCCAAGCAAAAATGCCCGGCAGGTGCCGGGCCAAAGCATCGCGCGATGCAGTTGGAGCCTCACACTCACTCACACACCCTGGACGGGGCCGTGGCTCGCGACCCCGTCCCGGAGACGGTCAGCCGTGCTTCTGGTCGAAGAACTGCTCGTCTTCGGTCGAACCCTTCAGGGCCGCGGTGGACGCCTCGCGCTCGATCGTCGTGGTGACGGCGTCGAAGTAGCCGGTGCCCACCTCGCGCTGGTGCTTCACGGCGGTGAAGCCCTTCTCGGCGGCGGCGAACTCCTTCTCCTGCAGCTCGACGAAGGCGCTCATCTGGTTGCGGGCGTAGCCGTAGGCCAGCTCGAACATCGAGTAGTTCAGGCTGTGGAAGCCGGCCAGCGTGATGAACTGGAACTTGTAGCCCATCGCGCCCAGCTCGCGCTGGAACTTGGCGATGGTGGCGTCGTCCAGGTTCTTCTTCCAGTTGAACGACGGCGAGCAGTTGTAGGCCAGCAGCTTGCCCGGGAACTTGGCGTGGATGGCCTCGGCGAACTTCTTCGCGTAGACCAGATCCGGCTTGCCGGTCTCGCACCAGATCATGTCGGCGTACGGGGCGTAGGCCAGGCCGCGGCTGACGGCCTGCTCCAGGCCCGGCTTGGTGCGGAAGAAGCCTTCCACGGTGCGCTCGCCGGTGCAGAACGGCTTGTCGTTGTCGTCGATGTCGCTGGTGATCAGGTCGGCCGCCTCCGCATCGGTACGGGCGATCAGCACGGTGGGCACGCCCAGCACGTCGGCCGCCAGGCGCGCGGCGATCAGCTTGGACACGGCCTCGCGGGTGGGCACCAGCACCTTGCCGCCCATGTGGCCGCACTTCTTGACGGAGGCCAGCTGGTCCTCGAAGTGCACGCCCGCGGCACCCGCCTCGATCATGGCCTTCATCAGCTCGAAGGCGTTGAGCACGCCGCCGAAGCCAGCCTCGGCGTCCGCGACGATGGGCGCGAAGAAGTCGATGTCGTTCTTGCCTTCGGACCACTGGATCTGGTCGGCGCGCATCAGGGTGTTGTTGATGCGGCGCACCACGGCCGGCACCGAGTTGGCCGGGTACAGCGACTGGTCGGGGTACATCTCGCCGGCCAGGTTGGCGTCACCGGCGACCTGCCAGCCCGACAGGTAGATGGCCTTCAGGCCGGCCTTGACCTGCTGCATGGCCTGGTTGCCGGTCAGCGCGCCCAGCGCGTTGACGAAGGGTTCGGTGTTCACCAGGTTCCACAGCTTCTCGGCGCCGCGCCGGGCCAGGGTGTGCTCGATCTGGATGGAACCGCGCAGGCGCACCACGTCGGCGGCGGTGTAGGTGCGCTTGATCCCCTTCCAGCGGGGGTTCTCGGCCCAGTCCTTCTCGAGGGCAGCGGCTTGCTGTTCGCGGGTCAGGTTCGTCATCAGGGACCTCCAATCGACAAGACGAAAAACGCAGTGAAGTTGGAGCAAAGCTTACGAACCGACCGCCGCTTTGGGCGGCCTTATGTCTTATACAAGACCAAAAAATTTTCTCCGAAAAATCAATGGGTTAAGTCACTCGTTCCGCGATACGCAACGCTTTTTCCCACAATGAAAGAAATTGCGGCGGCGCAGCATGAAGCGATTCCACGATGCGGAACCGAACTTTCAAAATACGGAAAAACCGCCCTCGCAGGGCCCCGCAACACCGTCCCGGCGTGCCTTCACGCCCCCAGGGGACCTCAGACCGGCAGGGCCGTGGTGCGCTTGACCGCGCGCAGCACCAGCATCGAATTCAGCCGCACCACGCCCGGCAGGCGCGACAGCACCTCGGCGTGGAAGCGCTCCAGGTCGTCCGCGTCGCGGTAGCTGAAGCGCAGCAGGTAGTCGTTGCCGCCGGCCACGTAATAGCAATCCAGGATGCGCGGCTCGTCGCGCACCGCCTGCTCGAAGGCGCGCAGGGCCTCGGGCGTGGTGCGCTCGACGTTCACCACGGTGAACGAGACGCCGGGCTGGCCGACGGACTTGGCGTTGAGCAGCGCCACGTAGCGCTCGATGACGCCGCCGTCCTCGAGCAGCTTGACCCGCCGCAGGCAGGCCGACGGGGACAGGTGCACGCGCTGCGCCAGCTCGACGTTGGACAGCCGCCCGTCCTGCTGCAGCTCGTTCAGGATCGCCCGGTCGATCGCATCCAGCTCCACGTCGGCCTTCGGATTTCGCATTTCGTTCTCTTTGCCAGCTTGTGCTTCGCATCTTATGCCAATGATGCGGGCAGCTGCCCCATCAGTGCGCAACCCTATTGCGCCCCCGCAGGTCTAGACTGATCCTGCACAGCGGGACGGGCCCGTGGCCGCGTCCTTTCCTTCCACTCCTCGCTCCAGCCCGCCATGTACCAAGACCTCGACGCCTACTGGATGCCGTTCACGGCCAACCGCCAGTTCAAGAAGTCGCCGCGCCTGTTGGCGCGCGCCGAAGGCATGCACTTCTGGACGCCCGACGGCCGGCAGGTGCTCGACGGCATCGCCGGGCTGTGGTGCGTCAACGCCGGCCACGCGCGACCGAAGATCGTCGAGGCGATCCGCCAGCAGGCCGGCGAGCTGGACTACGCGCCGCCGTTCCAGATGGGCCACCCGAAGGCCTTCGAGCTGGCCGAGCGGCTGGTGAAACTGACGCCGCCGGGGCTGGACAAGGTCTTCTACACGAACTCGGGCTCCGAGTCGGTCGAGACCGCGCTCAAGATGGCCATTGCCTACCACCGCGTGCGCGGCGAGGGCCAGCGCACCCGCCTGATCGGGCGCGAGCGCGGCTACCACGGGGTCAACTTCGGTGGCATCTCGGTCGGCGGCATCGTCGCCAACCGCAAGATGTTCGGCACGCTGCTGGCCGGCGTCGACCACATCCGCCACACCCACGACCTGCAGCGCAACGCCTTCTCGCGCGGCCAGCCGGAGTACGGCGCGGAGTTCGCCGACGACCTCGAGCGCGTCATCGCGCTGCACGACGCCTCGACGATCGCCGCGGTGATCGTCGAGCCGGTGGCGGGCTCCACCGGCGTGCTGGTGCCGCCCAAGGGCTACCTGCAGCGGCTGCGCGAGATCTGCGACAAGCACGGCATCCTGCTGATCTTCGACGAGGTCATCACCGGCTTCGGGCGGCTCGGCGCGCCGTTCGCCGCGTCGCACTTCGGCGTGACGCCGGACCTGATGACGGTGGCCAAGGGCATCACCAACGGCTGCGTGCCGATGGGCGCGGTGTTCGTGAAGCAGGAGATCCACGACGCCTTCATGAACGGGCCGGAGCACCTGATCGAGTTCTTCCACGGCTACACCTACTCGGCCCACCCGCTGGCCTGCGCGGCGGCACTCGGCACGCTGGACACCTACGAGGAAGAACAGCTGCTCACGCGCGGCCAGGGCGAGCTGGCCGAGTACTTCGCCGATGCGGTGCACTCGCTCAAGGGCCTGCCGCACGTGATCGACGTGCGCAACATCGGCCTGGTGGGCGGCATCGAGCTCGAGCCGCTGCCGGGCGAGCCGGGCAAGCGGGCGTTCTCGGTGTTCCTCGACTGCTGGGAGCGCGGCGTGCTGATCCGCGTCACCGGCGACATCATCGCGCTGTCGCCGCCGCTGATCATCGAGAAGAGCCACATCGACCAGATCGTCGGCACCCTGGCCGACGCGCTGAAGCGCGCCGCCTGAGCCCAGGCACGCGCCCGCGGTGCGGCGGCCCCGCGATGACGGCCGCCGCGCCGGCGTCCCGCACGATCCGCGCAATTTCGGCATGATGCACGGCGGCCCCCACCGGGTGCCGCCGTCGTGTTTCATTGTCTGCCCGAGTCGAGCCCTTGCAGTCCCGTCCACCCGCCCTCGCCTACGCCTGCCTCGCCCTGAGCATGACCCTGGTCGGCAGCTACGTCGCGCTGTCCAAGGTGCTGGTCGCACTGTTTCCCGTGATGCTGCTCGGCTGGCTGCGCTTCGGCATCGCTGCCGTCGCGATGGCCGGCTGGGTCCGGCGCCAGCCGGGCGAGGCGCCGCTGCGCCCGCACGACCGCCGGCTGCTGTTCTGGGAATCGTTCTTCGGCAACTTCCTGTTCTCGGTGTGCATGCTGTTCGGGGTGTCGCTCACCTCCGCGCTCGCGGCCGGGGTCATCATGGCCGCGATTCCTGCCGCCGTGGCGGTGCTGTCCTGGCTGGTGCTGCGCGAGCGCATCTCCCCGCGCGTGAAGCTGGGCATCGCCTGCGCGGTGGGCGGCATCGCGCTGCTGTCGGCCGCCAAGTCCTGGAACGACGACAGCGGCAGCGCCGGCGGGCTGAAGGCCCTGCTCGGCAACCTGCTGCTGTTTGCCGCCGTCTGCTGCGAAGCCAGCTACGTGGTGATCGGCAAGAAGCTGACCGCCAACGTCTCGGCCAAGCGCATCAGCGCGCTGGTGAACCTGTGGGGCTGGGTGCTGATGACGCCGTTCGGGCTGTACCTGGCCGCGCAGTTCGACTTCTCCGCCATCGGTGCCGGGCACTGGGTCCTGCTGGTGTTCTACTCGCTGGCCGCGAGCATGATCACCGTCTGGCTGTGGATGAGTGCGCTGCGCCACGTGCCCGCGGCCCGGGCCGGCGTGTTCACCGTGATGCTGCCGGTCAGCGCCGCGGCGGTGGGCGTGATCTTCCTGGGCGAGCAGTTCAGCCTCGCCCACGCGGCCGCCTTCGTGCTGGCCTTGACCGGGGTGATGCTGGCCACGTGGCCCGAGCGCCCGCGGGCCTGAACCTCACGCTGCGTGCAGCGCCGGGCGCAGGGCCTGCAGCGCCAGGCCGTGCACCTTGCGCGGCGGCTCGCCCTTGAGCCGGTGGTCCGACCACACCTGCCGCCACTTGCGCGCGCCGGGCAGGCCGTTGCGCAGGCCCAGCACGTGGCGCATCACGTGCGGCCAGGGGATGCCCTGCGCGGCCATGCGCTCGCAGTAGCGCACCATGGCCTCTTCCACCGCGTCGCGGTCGGGCACCGCGTGCGCGTCGCCGAAGAAGCGCGCGTCCCAGCCGGCCATCGCGTAAGGGTTGTGGTAGGCCTCGCGGCCGACCATCACGCCGTCGAGCAGTTGCAGCTGCTCCTCGATCTGCGCGTCGGCGGTGATGCCGCCGTTGAGCGCGATGGTCAGCTGCGGGAACTCGCGCTTGAGCCGATGCACCAGCTCGTAGCGCAGCGGCGGCACCTCGCGGTTTTCCTTCGGGCTCAGCCCCTGCAGCCAGGCGTTGCGGGCGTGCACGATGAACACCTCGCAGCCGGCCTCGGCCACCGTGCCGACGAAGTCGCGCACGAACTCGTAGCTTTCGATGCGGTCGATGCCGATGCGGTGCTTGACCGTCACCGGGAGGTCCACCGCGTCGCGCATCGCCTTGACGCAGTCCGCGACCAGCCGTGGCTCGGCCATCAGGCAGGCCCCGAAGGCGCCGCGCTGCACCCGCTCGCTGGGGCAGCCACAGTTGAGGTTGACCTCGTCGTAGCCCCATTGCTGCGCCAGCTTCGCGCAGGCGGCCAGGTCCTCGGGCTCGCTGCCGCCCAGCTGCAGCGCCACCGGGTGTTCTTCCTCGTTGAAGTCGAGGTGGCGCGCCACGTCCCCGTGCAGCAGCGCGCCGGTGGTCACCATCTCGGTGTACAGGCGCGTGTGCCGGGTCAGCAGCCGGTGGAAGTAGCGGCAGTGCCGGTCCGTCCAGTCCAGCATCGGGGCCACGGACAGGCGCCACGGGGAAGACGAGGTCGGGGTCATCGAAGTGTCAGGCCAGGTCGCGCAGCGGATGGGCGTGGCGCGGCCAGGGGCTGCGGAAGAACTGCTGGACCATCTCGGGCGTCACGGCCTCGACGCTGGCCGGGTTCCAGCGCGGCTGGTGGTCCTTGTCGACCGCCAGCGCACGGATGCCCTCGACCGTCTCGCTGGCCGCCCCCGGGCGCAGCGCGAAGCAGTTGCGCACCAGGTCGCGCTCCATGCGCAGGTCGTCTGCCAGGCTCATCGAGCGCGCGCGGCGGACCTGTTCCAGCGTCACGCACATCATCAGCGGCGAGCGCTTGCGCAGTGCGGCGAGCGTCTCCTGCGCCCAGGCGCTGTCGTCCAGCTGCAGCGAGGCCATGATCGCGGCCACGTCGGGCGCGGCGAAATGGCGGTCGATGGCGGCCCGCTGCGCGGCCAGCACCGGCGCCGGTGCAGACTGCAGGCGCCCGCGCAGGTCGCGCAGCACGTCGGCGTCGCTGGCATGGCCGGCGGCGATGGCCGCCTCGAAGGACCCGAGCGCGTCCGAAGGCGCGTAGCCGTCGGCCAGCCCCCAGGCGATCGCGTCGCCCGCGCCGATCACCTGCCCGGTCAGCGCCAGGTACTCGCCCACGTGCCCCGGGCAGCGCGACAGGAACCAGCCGCCGCCCACGTCGGGGAACAGCCCGATGTTGGTCTCGGGCATGGCCATCTTCGTGCGCTCGGTGACGATGCGCAGCCTCGCCCCCTGGCTGATGCCCATGCCGCCGCCCATCACGATGCCGTCCATCCAGGCGATGTAGGGCTTGGGATAGGTGTGGATCAGGTGGTTGAGCGCGTATTCCTCGGTGAAGAAGTCGTCCAGCTGCGGGTTGCCGGCCAGCGCCGCCTGGTGGAAGAAGCGGATGTCGCCGCCCGCGCAGAACGCCACGCTCTTGCCCTCCTGGAGCGCGCTGCGCACGAACACGGCCTTGACTGCCGGGTCGTCGCGCCAGGCGCGCAGGATCGCGGTGAGGTCGCGGATCATCGCCAGCGACAGGGCGTGCAGCGCCTGCGCCCGGTTCAGGGTGATGACGCCGACGTCGCCCGCGAGGTGGTACAGCACGTGGCCGCCGGAGTGGAGCGTGATCGTGGAAGTCTCCTTCATCGTGTGGTCGCCTTCTCTGGTATGTCCTGATCCCGCGATGCTAGCGCCCCTGGCGCACCCGGCGCAGGCCCAGGGCTTCGTTGCCGGCCAGCGCCAGCAGCACCAGCGCGCCACCGCAGAGCACGTGCACGTTCGGCGCCTCGCCCGCACCCAGCCAGGCCCAGGCCACGCCGAACACCACCTCGAGCAGCCCGAGCAGTGCCACCTCCGCGGCCGGCAGCACCCGCGCCAGCCGCACGGCCAGCAGGCACGGGATGGCGAGCTGGAACACGCCCAGCACGGCCAGCCACCCGAGGTCGTGCCCCGAGGCCTGCAGCGGCCAGGCCAGCGGCAGCGACACCAGCGACGACAGCAGCGCGCCGATCAGCACGGCAGGCAGCATGTCCTGGGCAGCGGCGCCGGTGCGGGGCTGGCCGCTGCGCTGGATCACGGTCCAGTTGACCGCCGCGGCCAGCGGCACGCCCAGGGCCACCAGGGTGCCGGCCAGGTGCCGCGCGTCGGCACCGCTGACCTCGCTGCCGTACATCCACGCGATGCCGGTGCCGGCCAGTGCGATGGCCACCCAGGTGCGCGAGGGCAGCCGCTGCCCCAGCGCCAGGCGCGCCACCAGCGCGGTGACCAGCGGCGCCAGCGCCATCGTCACCAGCACGTTGGCCACCGTGGTGAGCGTCAGCGCGACCATGAAGCAGGTGTACATGATCGACCACATGACGCCGGAGACCCACAGCGGCCAGCCGCCTTGCGCGAGCGCCTGCCACAGCGCGCGACCGCGCCACAGGCTCAATGCCAGGGTCAGGAACGCGGCGTTGAAGGCGCTGCGCCAGAAGGTCACTTCGAAGGCCCGCGCCGCCTCGAGGTGGCGCGTCACCACCCCGGCGATGCTCCACATCAGCGTGACGACCACCATCAACGCCGCAGCACGTGTATGCGACATGCGTGTCCCCAGGGGGCGGGGCCCCCTTCCCCGTTGAACCGCGGGAAACGCGGCCTGCTCAGGCCGCTTCGCGCTGGGCGCGCCGGCGCTCGTGCTCCTTCAGGAAACGCTTGCGCAGGCGGATGGACTTGGGCGTGATCTCGACCAGCTCGTCGTCCTCGATGAACTCGACCGCGTATTCGAGCGTCAGCTCGATCGGCGGGGTCAGCTTGATCGCCTCGTCCTTGCCGGAGGCCCGGAAGTTGGTCAGCTGCTTGGTGCGCACCGCGTTGACGACCAGGTCGTTCTCGCGGCTGTGGATGCCGACGATCATGCCCTCGTAGACCGGGTCGCCCGGCTTGACGAACATGCGGCCGCGGTCGTCCAGCTTGCCGAGCGCGTAGGTGACGATCTCGCCGTCTTCCTGGCTGACCAGCACGCCGTTCTTGCGGCTCTCGATCTCGCCCTTGTAGGGCTCGTAGCCGTCGAAGATGTTGCTCATCAGGCCGGTGCCGCGGGTCAGGTTCAGGAACTCGTTCTGGAAACCGATCAGGCCGCGCGCCGGTATGCGGTATTCCAGCCGCACGCGGCCGGTGCCGTCCGGTTCCATGTTGACCAGCTCGCCGCGGCGCAGGCCCAGCGCCTGCATCACGCCGCCCTGGTGCTGTTCCTCGATGTCCACCGTCAGCAGCTCGATCGGCTCGCAGCGCTGGCCATCGATCTCCTGGAACACGACGCGCGGCTTCGAGACCGCCAGCTCGTAGCCCTCGCGGCGCATGTTCTCGAGCAGGATGGTCAGGTGCAGTTCACCACGGCCCGAGACCTCGAACACACCGTCCTCGGCCGTCTCGCGCACGCGCAGCGCGACGTTGGACTGCAGTTCCTTCTGCAGGCGATCCCAGATCTGGCGGCTGGTGACGTACTTGCCTTCGCGGCCGGCCAGCGGCGAGGTGTTGACGCAGAAGTTCATCGTCAGCGTCGGCTCGTCGATCTTGAGCATCGGCAGCGGCTGCGGGTTCTGCGGGTCGGTCACGGTCACGCCGATGCCGATGTCCTCGATGCCGTTGATCAGGACGATGTCGCCCGGCCCGGCCGATTCGGCCTGGCGGCGCTCCAGGCCCTCGAACTTGAGCACCTGGTTGATGCGGCCCTTGTAGGACTTGCCGTCCGGGCCTTCCATCACCAGCACTTCCATGCCCGGGCGGATCGTGCCCGAGTTGACGCGGCCCACGCCGATGCGGCCGACGTAGGTGGAGTAGTCCAGCGAGGAGATCTGCAGCTGCAGCGGCGCGTCCGGATCGCCCTCGTGGATCGGCACGTGCTTGAGGATCGTGTCGAACAGCGGGCTGAGGTCCTGGCCCCAGCGCTGGCCGGGCTCGCCCTCTTCCAGCGATGCCCAGCCGTTCAGGCCCGAGGCGTAGACCACCGGGAAGTCCAGCTGCTCCTCGGTGGCGCCGAGCTTGTCGAACAGCTCGAACGCGGCGTTGATCACGTAGTCGGGGCGCGCGCCGGGCTTGTCGACCTTGTTGACCACGACGATGGGCTTGAGCCCCAGCGCCAGCGCCTTCTTGGTCACGAAGCGGGTCTGCGGCATCGGGCCTTCCTGCGCATCGATCAGCAGCACCACGCCGTCGACCATGGACAGCGCGCGCTCGACCTCGCCGCCGAAGTCGGCGTGCCCCGGGGTGTCGACGATGTTGATGTGGGTGCCCTGCCAGCTGACCGCGCAGTTCTTGGCCAGGATGGTGATCCCGCGCTCGCGCTCCAGATCGTTGCTGTCCATCACACGTTCGCTGACCTGCTGGTTCTCGCGGAAGGTGCCGGACTGGCGCAGCAACTGGTCCACCAGCGTGGTCTTGCCATGGTCGACGTGGGCGATGATGGCGATGTTGCGAATTTGCTTGCTCATGATGGGTGTCGATGCTTGGATGCTTGAGCGTTCAGAAGTCCTTCGACCTCCAGCGGGCTCAACAGCCGCGTTGAAATCAGTTCGCCGCCCCGGATGCGGGCGCTGCCGAGGAAGGCCCCCGGCTGCGGGCCGTAGACGCGCACCTGCGGCGCATCGGGCAGCGCCACGCGT
This sequence comes from Caldimonas thermodepolymerans, assembly GCF_015476235.1. Lineage (NCBI taxonomy): Bacteria > Pseudomonadati > Pseudomonadota > Betaproteobacteria > Burkholderiales > Sphaerotilaceae > Caldimonas > Caldimonas thermodepolymerans. The sequence goes on along the minus strand of NZ_CP064338.1, from coordinate 1,754,384 downwards.
CGCCGCATGCCGCTGAGGAAGCGCCCGGCGTCCTCGGCCTCCAGCCGCACGACGGGCCAGTCGGCCAGCAGCTCGTCGACGGGACGCAGCAGCCGGTCGCGGCCGGCCTCGTCCATCGCCTCCAGCTGCTCCAGCGTGACGGCGCCTTCCAGGGTCAGCGGGCCGGTGCCGGTGCGCCGCAGCGCGACGAGGTGCGCGCCGCAGCCCAGCGCCTCGCCGATGTCCTCGGCCAGCGTGCGCACGTAGGTGCCCTTGCTGCAGCGCACCTCGATCTCCACCTCGTCGCCCCGGAAATCCAGCACGTCGATGCGGTGGATCGTGACCCGCCGCGGCTCGCGCTCGACCTCGATGCCGGCACGCGCGTACTCGTACAGCGCCTTGCCGTCGCGCTTGAGCGCCGAGTACATCGGCGGCACCTGGTCGATCTCGCCGGTGAAGCGCGCGCAGGCGGTGAGCACCTGCTCGCGCGTCACCTGCACGGGGCGCTCGGCCAGCACCTCGCCTTCGGCATCGCCGGTGGTCGTGCGCACGCCCAGCCGCAGGCGCGCGCGGTAGGTCTTGTCGGCCTCGAGGCTGACCTGCGAGAACTTGGTCGCCGCGCCGAAGCACAGCGGCAGCAGCCCGGTGGCCAGCGGATCCAGCGTGCCGGTGTGGCCGGCCTTCTCGGCACGGTACAGCCGCCTGGCCTTCTGCAGCGCGTCGTTGCTGCTCAGGCCCAGCGGCTTGTCGAGCAGCAGCACGCCATGGACGGCACGGCGCGGCAGTCGTGGCCGCGTGCCCTGGGCAGTCGTCGTCGTGGCGTCCATGGTCGCTGCGCCCTCATTCCTTCGCGCGGGTGGAGTTGGCAAGGTTGATCAGTGCGTTGAGGTCCGCGGCGCGCTCGGTGGTGCGGTCGAACACGAAGTGCAGCGTCGGCACGGTGTGGATCTGCAGCCGCTTGAACAGGCCGTTGCGGATGTAGCCGGCCGCCTCGTTCAGCGCCAGCTCGCACTCCTGCGGGTCGCCGACCAGCAGGGAGAAGTACACCTTCGCATGTGCATAGTCGGGCGTGACCTCGACGGCGTTGATCGTGACCATGCCGATGCGCGGGTCCTTGAGCTCGCGGATCAGCTCGGAGACGTCGCGCTGGATCTGGTCGGCGATGCGATAGCTGCGATTGGGGATGGATTTCCTGTGTCTCATCGTGGACCTCCAAACGTGAAGCCCCGCACGGGCGGGGCTTCGAGGCGAGACGCACGCAAACTCGAGGACCGGCGCGGACTGCCGCGGGATCGTCGCGCCGCCGGCCCCGTCGTGACGGACGGCGGCGCGCACCGCGGAAGCCTCATGCTCACAGCGTCCGTGCGATTTCCTTGATCTCGAAGAACTCCAGCTGGTCGCCTTCGGCGATGTCGTTGTAGTTGCGGATGTTCAGGCCGCACTCGAAGCCTTCCTTGACCTCCTTGACGTCGTCCTTGAAGCGCTTGAGCGACTCGAGCTCGCCGGTGTGGATCACGACGTTGTCGCGCAGCACGCGCAGGCGCGCGTTGCGGCGGATCACGCCGGAAGTGACCATGCAGCCCGCGATCGCGCCGATCTTCGAGGCACGGAACACCTGGCGGATCTCGGCGGTACCGATGATCTCTTCCTTCTGCTCGGGCGCCAGCAGGCCGGACATCGCCGCCTTGATCTCATCCACCGCGTCGTAGATGATGTTGTAGTAGCGGATGTCCACGCCGTTGTGCTCGGCCAGCTTGCGCGCGCCGGCATCGGCACGCACGTTGAAGCCGATGATCACGGCCTTGGACGCCAGCGCCAGGTTGACGTCGCTCTCGCTGATGCCACCCACGGCCGCGTGCACGATCTGCACCTTGACCTCGTCGGTGGACAGCTTGAGCAGCGAGGCCGCCAGCGCTTCCTGCGAGCCCTGCACGTCGGCCTTGATGATGAGCGGCAGGGTCTGCACCGTGCCGGAGCCCATCTGCTCGAACATGTTCTCGAGCTTGGCGGCCTGCTGGCGGGCCAGCTTGACGTCGCGGTACTTGCCCTGGCGGAAGGTCGCGATCTCGCGCGCGCGGCGCTCGTCGTTGAGCACCATGAACTCGTCGCCGGCCTGCGGCACCTCGGTCAGGCCCTGGATCTCCACCGGGATGGACGGGCCCGCCTCCTGGGTGGGCTTGCCGTTCTCGTCGACCATCGCACGCACGCGGCCGTAGCTCGAGCCGGCCAGCACCACGTCGCCGCGCTTGAGCGTGCCCGACTGCACCAGCACGGTCGCCACCGGACCGCGGCCCTTGTCGAGCTTGGCCTCGATCACCAGGCCCTTGGCCGGCGCGTCCTTCGGCGCCTTCAGCTCCAGGATCTCGGCCTGCAGCAGCACGTTCTCGAGCAGCTCGTCGATGCCTTCGCCGGTCTTGGCCGACACGGGCACGAACGGCGAGTCGCCACCGTACTCTTCCGGCACGACTTCCTCGCCCACCAGCTCCTGCTTGACGCGATCGGGGTTGGCCTCGGGCTTGTCGATCTTGTTGATCGCGACCACGATCGGCACCCCCGCCGCCTTGGCGTGGTGGATGGCTTCCTTGGTCTGCGGCATCACGCCGTCGTCGGCCGCCACCACCAGGATGACGATGTCGGTGGCCTTCGCACCGCGCGCCCGCATGGCCGTGAAGGCCTCGTGACCCGGGGTGTCGAGGAAGGTGATCATGCCGCGCGGCGTGTTCACGTGATAGGCGCCGATGTGCTGCGTGATCCCGCCCGCTTCACCCGCGGCCACGCGCGAGCGGCGGATGTAGTCCAGCAGCGAGGTCTTGCCGTGGTCGACGTGGCCCATGACGGTGACCACCGGGGCGCGCGGCAGCAGCTCGTACTGCTGCGCCGCGGCGTCTTCCTGCAGGAAGGCCTCGGGATCGTCCAGCTTGGCGGCAAACGCCTTGTGGCCCATTTCCTCGACCACGATCATGGCCGTTTCCTGGTCCAGCTGCTGGTTGATGGTGACCATCTGGCCCAGCTTCATCAGCTGCTTGATGACCTCGGAGGCCTTGACCGACATCTTGTGCGCCAGATCGGCCACGCTGATGGTCTCGGGCACGTGCACCTCGTACACCTGCGGCTCGACCGGCGGCGTGAAGCTGGACGAACCCTCGCCACGCTCGCCGCGGCGGCCGCCACCCTTGACCGGTGCGCGCCAGCCGGTGCGCCCGCCGGAGGCGTCGCCACGGGTCTTGAGCGCACGCTTCTTGGCCGCGTCGTCGGCCCAGCTGGACGACAGCTTCTCGGACTTGACCGACTTCTTGTCGCCCGGCTTGCCGCCCGCAGGCGCCGGCGCACTGGCCGGGGTGGCCCCCGCCTTGGGCTTGTGGATGGTGCCCTTGATGCCGTTCTTGCCGGCATCGGCGGTCTTCGGCTTCTCTTCCTCGGGCTTCTTGGCCGTCAGCACCCGGCGGGGCGCCGCCATCATCGCGCGGATCGCCGCGGCCTCGGCTTCGGCCGCCTTGCGGCGCCGCTCCAGGTCCGCCAGGCGGGCCTTCTCCTCGGCCTCGAGGTCGGCCGCGCGCACCACGCGCACGCCGGGCTTGGCCGGCTCGGCCGCCGGGGCCGGTGCAGGCGCGGGGGCCGGGGCGGCAGGCGCGGCTTCCGCCGCAGGCGCCGGGGCAGGCGTGGATCCGGCCTGTTGCGCGGCGGCAGCGGCCTCCTGGGCCTTGCGCGCTTCCTCGGCGGCACGCGCGGCGGCTTCGGCGGCAGCGCGCTCCTGCTCCTCGCGGGCGCGGGCCGCGGCTTCGGCCGCCTCGCGCTCGCGGCGTTCCTGTTCCTCGCGCTCGCGACGCTTCTCGGCCAGTTCGGCCTCCTGGCGGCGCAGCAGCTCGGCCTGGCGATTGGCCTCTTCCTCGCGGCGCTGCAGTTCGGCCGCGTCGACCACCGGGGCCTTGGGCGCGGACGCGTCCGCCGCGGCCGGCGCAGGCACCGGGTCGTCGCGCTTGACGAACACCCGCTTCTTGCGGACTTCAACCTGGATCGTGCGTGCCTTGCCCGAGGAGTCGGCCTGTTTGATCTCGGTGGTGGATTTCTTGGTCAGGGTGATCTTCTTGCGTTCGGTACCGGCAGTGCCGTGCGACGAGCGCAGGAACTCCAGCAGACGTTCCTTGTCTGCCTCGGTCAGCGAGTCCTCCGGCGAAGCCTTCGCAACCCCTGCGGCTTTGAGCTGCTCGAGCAGCGCCGTCGCGGGGCGGTTCAGCTCCGAGGCGAACTGTGCGACTGTGGTAACGGCCATTGTGTGTGTCCTTGGGCAGAGCGAGTTCAGTGGGTGGCAGACAGCGCGATGGGCACGGACGGCGTCAGACGGCGAACCAGTGCTCCCGGGCCTTCATGATCAGCGCCTTGGCACGCGCCTCGTCCATGCCCGTGAGCTCGGTCAGTTCGTCGACGGCCAGATCGGCCAGGTCGTCGCGGGTGTGGATGCCCCCGTCGGCAAGCTTGGCGATCGTCTCGGCATCGAGGCCTTCCAGATCGCGCAGGTCCTGCGACACTTCCTCGACTTTCTCTTCCTTGGCAATCTCCATCGTCAGGAGCACGTCCTTGGCACGGTTGCGCAGCTCGTTGACGGTGTCTTCATCGAAGGCCTCGATCTCCAGCATCTCCTGGATCGGCACGTAGGCCACTTCCTCCAGGCTGGTGAAGCCTTCCTCGATCAGGATGTTGGCGACTTCCTCGTCCACATCCAGCTTTTCCATGAACAGCGTGCGGATCGCCTGGGTCTCCTCGGCCTGCTTGGCCTGGGATTCCTCCGCCGTCATGATGTTGATGCGCCAGCCGGTCAGCTCCGAAGCCAGGCGCACGTTCTGGCCGCCACGGCCGATGGCGATCGCGAGGTTCTCCTCGTCGACCACCACGTCCATCGAGTGGTGCTCCTCGTCGACCACGATGGACTGCACGTTCGCCGGCGCCAGCGCACCGATCACGAACTGCGCCGGGTCCTCGGACCACAGCACGATGTCCACGCGCTCGCCGGCCAGCTCGTTGGTCACGGCGTTCACGCGCGAGCCGCGCACGCCCACGCAGGTGCCGATCGGGTCGACGCGCTTGTCGTGCGAGACGACGGCGATCTTGGCGCGCGAGCCGGGGTCGCGGGCGCAGCTCTTGATCTCCAGCAGGCCCTGCTCGATCTCGGGCACTTCCTGGCGGAACAGCTCGACCATGAACGCCGGCGCGCTGCGCGACAGCATGATCTGCGGGCCGCGCGCGGTGCGGTCGACCTCCAGGATCACCGCGCGCACACGGTCGCCGGTGCGCAGGTTCTCCTTCGGGATCATCTCCGAGCGCTTCAGGCGGCCTTCCACGCGGCCGGACTCGACGATCAGGTCCCCCTTGTCGATGCGCTTGACCGTGCCGACGAAGATCTTGTCGCCGCGCGCCAGGAAGTCGTTGAGCAGCTGCTCGCGCTCGGCGTCGCGGATCTTCTGCAGGATCACCTGCTTGGCGGCCTGCGCGCCGATGCGGCCGATCGGCACCGACTCCACCGGCTCCTCGATGTAGTCGTCGACCTCGATGTCCGGGATCTGCTCGCGGGCCTCGAACAGCAGGATTTCCGAGTCGGGCTGCTGCAGCCCGGCCTCGTCAGGCACCACGTGCCAACGACGGAAGGTCTCGTAGTCGCCGGTCTCGCGGTCGATGGAGACGCGGATGTCCACCTCGCCGTCGTACAGCTTCTTGGTCGCAGACGCCAGCGCGGCCTCGACGGCACCGAACACCACTTCGCGGTCCACGCTCTTCTCGCGCGAGATGGCATCGACCAGCATCAACAGTTCGCGGTTCATGATGAAACTTGACCTCCGTCTTCTTGTGCGTTGGCTGAGGGCGCGTCAGCCGGCGCTGCGTTCCTGCCGCGGCGGCCTTTGAAGTCCACCACCGGCACCAGCCGGGCCTCGCGCACCTCGTCAATCGAAAAACTCAGGGCTTGATCTTGCTTGCCGTCGTTGAAGACGAGGCGCCAGCCGTCCCCCTCGGCCTCCAGCACGCCGCGATACTTCTTGCGGTTCTGGAACGGGACCTTCAGCGTGATGTCGACCTCCTGGCCGGCAAAACGCTGGTAATCCGCGGGCTTGCGCAGCGGGCGATCCAGACCGGGAGAGGATACTTCGAGCCGCTCGTAAGGCACACCCTCGACTTCCAGCAGGTATTGCAGCTGCCGGGTGACCTTCTCGCAGTCATCGACGGTGATGAATTCGCCGGTCGGGTCGCCAGGGACCTTGTCGATGAACACGCGCAGCAGCCCCCGCGCGTTGCGCTCGAGATCCACGACCTCGTAGCCCAACCCGACGACCGTGCGCTCGACGAGCGCCTGCCAACCTGCCTGACCTGCCACTTCCGACCGTACTCCAGCTCTCAAGACACCCGGCCAATCCGCCTTGAACCCCGCTGCGCGGCACGGGCGCAAAGGCATGCCGCCTCCCGCCCGAAGCCTTGAGCCCCAAGGAAAATCCGCCCGAGCAAAAAAAATGGGCTGGATTCCTCCGCCCACTGACCATGACTTAGCGAAACCTGGATTGTACGTTGCCCTGCAGGGCAAAGCAAGACCCGGGCCCGGTTTATCCCCCGGGTGGCAGCCGGGATTCCGCTGCCGCCCTTGCAGCTTCCCGTGGCCCCCGCCCCGGGGCCATGCGAAAATCGCGGATTCTTCACTTCTGGAGACATCATGGGATTTCTCGCTGGCAAACGCCTCCTGATCACCGGCCTGCTGTCCAACCGCTCGATCGCCTACGGCATTGCCAAAGCGTGCAAGCGCGAGGGGGCCGAACTGGCGTTCAGCTATGTCGGCGAGCGCTTCAAGGACCGGATCACCGAATTTGCCCGTGAATTCGACTCCGAACTCGTGTTCGAGTGCGACGTCGCCGACGACGCCCAGATCGAGAAGCTGTTCGCCGACCTGCGCCAGGCCTGGCCGACCTTCGACGGCTTCGTGCACTCGATCGGCTTTGCGCCCCGCGAGGCGATCGCCGGCGACTTCCTGGACGGCCTGTCGCGCGAGGCCTTCCGGGTGGCGCACGAGATCTCGGCCTACAGCTTCCCGGCGATGGCCAAGGCCGCCACGCCGATGCTCAACCCCAACGCGGCGCTGCTGACGCTGAGCTACCTGGGTGCGATGCGCTACGTGCCCAGCTACAACACCATGGGCCTGGCCAAGGCCTCGCTGGAAGCCAGCGTGCGCTACCTGGCCGCCAGCCTCGGCCCCAAGGGCATCCGGGTCAACGGCATCTCGGCCGGCCCGATCAAGACCCTGGCTGCCTCGGGCATCAAGGGCTTCAGCAAGATCCTGGAGATCGTCGAGACCAACGCCCCGCTGCGCCGCAACGTGACGATCGAGGACGTCGGCAACGTCGCCGCCTTCCTGCTGTCGGACCTGGCCTCGGGCGTGACCGCCGAGATCACCTACGTGGATGCCGGCTTCAGCCAGGTGATGGGCGGCGCCGCCGAGCCGCCGGCCGCCTGAGCACCCGAGCCCTCCGCCGCTCCATGCAAAAGGCCCGCACGATGCGGGCCTTTCTTCATGGGGCGACGGCCTGCCGGCCGGGGCATCAGACGCTCTTGACGCAGTCGACGTAGTAGGTCGCGTTGCCTGCGTCGTCGACCTCCTGCACCAAGCCGTGCACGTCGGTGTCGAAGCCGGGAAACTTGCGGTTGAACTCGCGCACGAAGCGCAGGTAGTCGACGATCTTCTTGTTGAAGCGCTCGCCCGGGATCAGCAGCGGGATGCCCGGGGGGTACGGCGTCAGCAGCGAGGTGGTCACCCGCCCTTCCAGCCGGTCGATCTCGACCCGGTCGGTCTCCCGGTGCGCGATGCGCGCGTAGGCGTCGCTCGGCTTCATCGCCGGCTGCAGGTCCGACAGGTACATGTCGGTGGTCAGGCGCGCGATGTCGCTCTTGGCGTACATCTCGTGGATCGCCTGGCACAGGTCGCGCAGGCCCATCTGCTCGTAGCGCGGGTGCTGGGCGCAGAACTCCGGCAGGATGCGCCACATCGGCTGGTTCTTGTCGTAGTCGTCCTTGAACTGCTGCAGCGCGGTCAGCAGCGTGTTCCAGCGGCCCTTGGTGATGCCGATGGTGAACATGATGAAGAACGAGTACAGGCCGGTCTTCTCGACCACCACGCCGTGCTCGGCCAGGTACTTGGTGACGATGGACGCCGGGATGCCGGTGCGGGCGAACTGGCCGTCCAGGTCCAGGCCCGGGGTCACGATGGTGGACTTGATCGGGTCCAGCATGTTGAAGCCGTCGGCCAGGTCCCCGAAGCCGTGCCACTTCTCGGCGCCCTTGATGATCCAGTCCTCGCGCTCGCCGATGCCTTCGGTGGCGAGCTTGTCCGGGCCCCAGACCTTGAACCACCAGTCGCTGCCGAACTCCTTCTCGACCTTGCGCATCGCGCGGCGGAAGTCCATCGCCTCGCGGATGCTCTCCTCCACCAGCGCGGTGCCGCCGGGGGCTTCCATCATCGCCGCAGCGACGTCGCACGAGGCGATGATCGCGTACTGAGGCGAGGTGGACGAGTGCATCAGGTAGGCCTCGTTGAACAGGTGCCGGTCCAGCTTGCGGTTCTGCGAGTCCTGCACCAGGATCTGCGACGCCTGGCTCAGGCCGGCCAGCAGCTTGTGCGTGGACTGGGTCGAGAACACCAGCGAGTCGCGCGTCTTGGCCGCGCCCTTGCCCATCGCGTGCATGCCCTCGTAGAACTTGTGGAACGCGGCGTGCGGCAGCCAGGCCTCGTCGAAATGCAGGGTGTCGATGTAGCCGTCGAGCATCGACTTGATGGTCTCGGTGTTGTAGAGCACGCCGTCGTAGGTGCTCTGCGTGATCGTCAGGATGCGCGGCTTGACCTTCTTCGGGTCCACGCCCTTGAGCAGCGGGTTGGCGGCGATCTTCTTCTCGATCGCCTCGCGGCTGAACTCGCTCTGCGGGATCGGGCCGATGATGCCGTAGTGGTTGCGCGTGGGCGTCAGGAACACCGGCACCGCGCCGGTCATGATGATCGCGTGCAGGTTGGACTTGTGGCAGTTGCGGTCCACCACCACCACGTCGCCCGGCGCCACCGTGTGGTGCCAGACCATCTTGTTCGACGTCGACGTGCCGTTGGTGACGAAGAAGCAGTGGTCGGCGTTGAAGATGCGCGCGGCGTTGCGCTCGGACGCGGCCACCGGGCCGGTGTGGTCGAGCAGCTGGCCGAGCTCCTCCACCGCGTTGCAGACGTCGGCGCGCAGCATGTTCTCGCCGAAGAACTGGTGGAACATCTGGCCGATCGGGCTCTTCAGGAAGGCCACGCCGCCGGAGTGGCCCGGGCAGTGCCACGAGTAGGAGCCGTCCTGCGCGTAGCCGACCAGGGCACGGAAGAACGGCGGCGCCAGCGAATCCAGGTAGCTGCGGGCCTCGCGGATGATGTGGCGCGCCACGAACTCGGGCGTGTCCTCGAACATGTGGATGAAGCCGTGCAGCTCCTTGAGCACGTCATTCGGGATGTGCTCGGAGGTGCGGGTCTCGCCGTACAGGTAGATCGGGATCTCGGCGTTCTTGAAGCGGATCTCGCTGACGAAGGCGCGCAGGTTCTTCAGCGCCGCGTCCACTTCCTCCTTCGAGCCGGAGCCGAACTCCTCGTCGTCGATCGACAGGATGAAGGCGCTGGCACGGCTTTGCTGCTGGGCGAACTGCGACAGGTTGCCGTAGCTGGTCACCCCCAGCACCTCGAAGCCCTCCTTCTCGATCGCCTCGGCCAGCGCCCGGATGCCCAGGCCGGAGGCGTTTTCCGAGCGGAAGTCCTCGTCGATGATCACGATGGGAAAGCGAAAGCGCATCATGGGGCGGCCTCGGGAATCAGGCTGAAAACGGCGAATCGCGAAGTGTAGAACTTTGCGGGCCCGGCTGCGATGCACTAGGGCAAGGCCGACCCCGGCGATCCCCGAGGCCGCCGGCGGCCGCCGTGCGCGCCCCTGGCCGCGCCGGCCACGGCGTACACTGCCCCCGGGTCGTGACCGGGAACACACGAGAAGGAGGGAACACCGATGGATTTCGGCTCAGCCACCTGGTGGTGGGTGCTGGCGGGCATCGCCGTCGCGGCGGAACTGGCCACCGGGACGTTCTACCTGCTGATGCTCGCGCTCGGCCTGGCCGGCGGCGCGCTGGCCGCCCACGCCGGGCTGTCCCTGCCGCTGCAGGTCACGGCCGCGGCCATCATCGGCGGGGGCGCGGTGGCAGCCTGGCGGGTGCACCGCAAGAAGCAGCCGCCGCCCGCGCCGGTCACCGCCAACCCCGAGCTGATCCTCGACATCGGCCAGCGGGTCCACGTCTCCCGGTGGGGCGAGGACCGCACCGCCCGGGTGATGTACCGCGGCGCGCAGTGGACCGCCCGCTACGGCGACGCCGACCTGCCGCAGCCCGGCGAGCACGTGATCCGTGCCGTCGAGGGCAACATCCTGATCGTCCGGCGCCCGCCGGAGTGAACGCGACGATACCGACTGCCGCACCAAAGAAGGAGAGGAACCCATGGAAGTCGCCATCGTGCTGCTGGTCATCGCAGCCATCTTCATCATCCGCTCGATCAAGGTCGTGCCGCAGCAGCACGCCTGGGTGGTCGAGCGCCTGGGGCGCTACCACGCCACGCTGACGCCGGGCCTGAACTTCCTGGTGCCCTTCATCGACCGGGTGGCCTACAAGCACTCGCTGAAGGAAATCCCGCTGGACGTGCCCAGCCAGGTCTGCATCACCAAGGACAACACCCAGCTGACGGTCGACGGCATCCTGTACTTCCAGGTCACCGACCCGATGCGCGCCAGCTACGGCTCGTCCAACTACATCGTCGCGATCACCCAGCTGGCCCAGACCACGCTGCGCTCGGTGATCGGCAAGATGGAGCTGGACAAGACCTTCGAGGAACGCGAGGCGATCAACGCTGCCGTCGTCTCGGCGCTGGACGAGGCCGCGCTGAACTGGGGCGTGAAGGTGCTGCGCTACGAGATCAAGGACCTGACCCCGCCCAACGAGATCCTGCGCGCGATGCAGCAGCAGATCACCGCCGAGCGCGAGAAGCGCGCGCTGATCGCCGCCTCCGAGGGCCGCAAGCAGGAGCAGATCAACATCGCCACCGGCGAGCGCGAGGCCTTCATCGCCAAGTCCGAGGGCGAGAAGCAGGCCGAGATCAACCGGGCCCAGGGCGAGGCCGCCGCGATCACCGCGGTGGCGACCGCCACGGCCGAGGCGATCCGCCGCATCGCCGAGGCGATCCGTGAGCCGGGCGGCATGGACGCGGTCAACCTGAAGGTGGCCGAAAAGGCCGTCGAGGCCTACGCCCAGCTGGCGCAGAAGAACAACACCATGATCGTGCCGGGCAACATGACCGAGGTCTCCGCGCTGATCGGCACGGCGATGAGCCTGATGCGCAACGCCCAGGGCAGCGCACCGCGCTGATTCTTCGCTACAATAGCGGGCTTCGCCGCGGCGGCATCTCATCCCATCGGCTGCGGCGTCCGGTCACCCCGGAGAGATGGATGAGTGGTTTAAGTCGCACGCCTGGAAAGCGTGTGTGGGTTAATAGCCCACCGCGGGTTCGAATCCCGCTCTCTCCGCCAACAAATGCGCGGCCTGCGCCACCCCGGGTTCGCAAGAGCCCATCCAAGCCCCGCCTGCCGGGGCTTTTTTGTTGGCCGGCCTCGACGCGGGCGGGTGCAGCACGCAGCTGGTGCTCCGCGGCGAGACTGCCTGGCCGCGACTGCAACAGGGTGGGCGCAGGCCGTCAGCAGAGCAGTCCCAGCCCGATCGCGGCACACGTCCAGGGACGCAGGAAGGGCCGCGTGGCGGCAAGCGCATGCGCCGCAGCACAGGCACCGCGCCCGTCCGGCGGATGCGCCATGTCCGTCGACACCTTGGCACCCCTTCCGGACGACGGCCGCTCCCGGGGGGCCGGGGTCTCCACGGCAGCGCCCTGCCTTCCGGCCCCTGCGGCACAATCGGGCTCGCCCGCTGCCGCCGCCTTGCCACGGATGACGGGTGCCGGGCCCAGCACCTGCCGCCTTCCGAACGCCATGCCGCCTGCTGCCACCGCCGCCCCTGCGCCTGCAGTGCCGCCCGACGTCCCACCGCCTGCCGGCTGGGCGCAAGCGCCCCTGCCGCACTGGGACCTGCGCCGCAACTGCTCGCTCACGCCGCGCCAGTGCGTCCTGGCGCTGGGCGTGCTGGCGGCGATGACGCTGGCCCTCGCCCTCGCGATGTGGGGTGCCGGTTTCCCGCTGGTCGCGCCGTACGCGCTCGTCAACGTGGCGGTGATCGCCGTGGCCATGGTGCAGTACGCCCGGCGTGCACGCGACGGCGAGACGCTCACGCTGACGCCCGACGGGCTGGAGGTGCACCGCCGCTGGCGGGGCGCCGAGTCGGTCGAACGCTTCGACCTGCGCTGGGTGACGCTGGACCGTGCCACCGATGCGGGTGCACCCATCGTGCTGCGCGAACGCGGGCGCGTCCTCGAGGTCGGGACGCAGGCCACGCCTGCGCGGCGCCGGGCGGTCGAACAGGAGCTGCGCGTGGCGCTGGCGCAGTCCCGCGCGGCCGCGGCCGCCGGCGCGGCGGCTTGACGCAGCCACCCGGTCCTCGCGGGCCGCGCCCGCAAACCCGCGCCTGCGGCAGCGGTACTGCCTGAGGCCCTGCCGGAACGCGAAGGCCTGCCTATACTGCCGCGCTTCTTCCTGCGGCGCGCCGCGGCCCCGCCGGGCTCGGCCCGCCCTCCCCGTCCATCATTCCCTCACGCAGTATCCCGATGAGCTCTTCCCCCAGCGGCCGTCCGGCCGGTTTCCGCTTCAACCACTCGATGATCCGCGTGAAGGACCCCGCGGTGTCGGTGGCCTTCTACACCCAGGTGCTCGGCATGACCCTGGTGCGGCGCCTGGACTTCGAAGACATGAAGTTCTCGCTGTACTTCCTCAAGTTCGTCGAGGACGCGGACGCCCTGCCCGCCTCCGACGCCGAACGCACGACGTGGATGTTCTCGCAGACCGGCGTGCTCGAGCTGACCCACAACTGGGGCACCGAGTCCGACCCCGACTTCGCCTACCACAACGGCAACGCCCAGCCGCAGGGCTTCGGCCACCTGTGCATCTCGGTGCCCGACCTGGCCGCCGCAGTGAAGTGGTTCGACGCCAACGGCGTGGCCTTCGTCAAGCGCCCCGAGGACGGCAAGATGAAGGACATCGCCTTCATCAAGGACCCCGACGGCTACTGGATCGAGATCGTCCAGCCGGACCTGCTCGGCCAGCTCGGCACGAAGGCCGCCTGAACCTCGCGGCGCCTGCCGCCTGCTGAACCTGCAACCGCCGCCCGGGGCACGGCCCGGTGCCGTAGCGGATGGCGAGGTCGGCCTCCCCGGCCGCCACGTCCACCGGCGCTTCGTCGGCGTGCAGGTACAGCTCGATCCGGGGGTGCCGGGCACGGAACGCCGCCAGCCGCGGCAGCAGCCATTGCGCCATGAAGGCGCGCGTGGTCGAGAGCGTGACGCTGGCCGCCTGGCGCTGCGCCCGCAGCGCGGCCACGGCCTCGGCCATGGTGTCGAAACCGGCGCTCAGCGCCGGCAGCAGCTGCCGCCCCGGCGGGGTGAGGACGACCTGCCGGGTACGCCGCTCGAACAGCGCCAGGCCGAGCTGCTCTTCCAGTGCCTTCACCTGATGGCTGATGGCCGCCGGCGTGACCGACAGCTCCTGCGCGGCACGCTTGAAGCTGCCCAGCCGGGCAGCCGCCTCGAACGCACGCAGCTGCGACAGCGGCGGCAGGCGACGCGGGGTGTTCATGAGTGAATCGCGTTCATCCGACGGGCAAGATCTTATCGGTTGTCGCCTCTTGTCCTGGATGGGAGATTGACGACCTGGACAGGTCAATCTGATTCACCCATTCACGGAGGTCTCCATGCTCACCCTGCTTCACATCGACGCCAGCGCCCGCCCGGGGCGTTCGAATGCGCAGCCCCACGGCTCCCACACCCGGCGCCTGAGCGCCCGCTTCGTGGCGCGCTGGCAGGCCCTGCGCCCCCAGGACCGCGTGCGCTACCGCGACGTCGGCGCCGCCCCGCCCGCGCCGGTCACCGGGCGCTGGATCCACGCGGCGTTCACGCCCGAGGACCGGCGTGAACCCTGGATGCGCGAGGTGCTGAAGGACAGCGACGCGCTGGTCGACGAACTGCTGGGCGCCGACCTGATCGTCGCCGGCGTGCCAATGTACAACTTCGGCGTGCCGGCCGGCTTCAAGGCCTACATCGACAACATCGTGCGGGTCGGCCGCACCTTCGGCTTCGACCGCAGCCGCCGCGGCGATCCCTACTGGCCGTTGCTGGCCGACGCCGGCAAGCGGCTGGTGGTGCTGAGCTCGCGCGGCGACCACGGCTACGGGCCCGGCGGGCGCATCGAATCGATGAACCATGTCGAGCCGTCGATCCGCACCGCGTTCGGCTACATCGGCATCACCGAGATGCACACGGTCGCGGTGGAGTACGACGAGTTCGCGGACGAGCGCCTGCAGGCCAGCCTGGCCCAGGCCGAGCGCGAGGTCGACGCGCTGGTCGAGCGGCTGGCGGGTGCCGTGGCATCGCGGCCGCAGGCGGCAGGACGCACGGACTGCGCAGCCACGACCTGAGTCGCGTGCCGCCCCGTGGCGGGACACTTGTTCGCGCATCGCCACGGCGCGCCATCGCGGCGCATGCGACGCCCCATGGCGGTCCGCGGCGGCGGGCACGACAAAACAAAACGGGCGCCCCGCAGGGGGCGCCCGTTCCCGGTTTCAGGCAGGAACCTGATCAGCGGACCACGGCGATCTGCTCGCGCTTGCCACCGCGATAGGTGAACAGCGTCAGCGCACCGTTCTTCAGGTCACCCTTCTCGTCGAAGCTGATGGTGCCCGTCACGCCCTTGTAGCCGTCGGTCTTGGCCAGCACCGGCAGGTACTTGGCCGGGTCCCAGGAGTCGGCCTTCTGCATCGCGGTGGCCATGACCATCACGGCGTCATAGACGTACGGGGCATACAGCTGCACGTCGATGCCGAACTTCTTCTTGAAGGCGGCCTTGAAGTCGTCCATCGCCTTCTTCTCTTCGCCTTCGACGCCACCGGCCTCGGCGCAGACCACCTGGTCGTCGGCCAGCGTGCCGGCCGCCAGCTTCGGCAGTTCACCCGTGCAGATGCCGTCGCCGCCCATGAACTTGGCGTTGATGCCCAGCGACTTCATCTGGCGCAGCATCGGGCCGCCCACGGCGTCCATGCCGCCGTAGAAGACGATGTCGGCCTTCTTGGCCTTGATGGAGGTCAGGATGGCGGTGAAGTCCGTGGCCTTCTCATGGGTGAACTCGCGCGCCACGACGGTGCCGCCGGCGGCCTTCACGCCCTTCTCGAACTCGTCGGCCACGCCCTGGCCGTAGGCGGTGCGGTCGTCGATGACGGCGATCGCCTTGCCCTTGAGGGTGTTGACGGCGTACTTGCCGAGCGTGTTGCCCAGGTGCACGTCATCGGCCACCACGCGGAAGGTGGTCTTGAAGCCCTGGCGGGTGTAGCGCGGGTTGGTCGACGACGGCGAGATCTGCGGGATGCCGGCGTCGCTGTAGATCTTCGAGGCGGGAATCGTGGTACCCGAGTTCAGGTGGCCCACCACGCCATGGACACCCGAGTCCACCAGCTTCTGGGCGGCGGCGGTGCCCTGCTTCGGGTCGGCCGCGTCATCCTCCGCCAGCAATTCGAACTTGACCTTCTTGCCGCCGATCGTCACGCCCTTGGCATTGAGTTCGTCGATCGCCATGCGGGCACCGAGCTCGTTGTCCTTGCCGAGGTGCGCAATGTTGCCGCTGGTCGGACCGACGTGACCGATCCGCACCACCGCATCCTGGGCCAGCGCCACGCCAGCCAGGCCCAGGGCGACCGCGCCTACGACCAGGTTGTATTTGAATTGCATGAAAAGCCTCCTAGTGGGAAAAGTTGAGACTCGGATTTGATTACTCAACGGCCGGAACAATACTCGAAAAGATTTCCGGTTTCCTGCGGGAATCCTCTAAGGAAACCGTCCCTCGCGGGTCAACCTTCGGGCAAATACCGGATCCACCCGAGAGGTTCGGGGGCCGTTGAAGCAAGAGGCAGGCCACCTCGTGGCCGCACGTGCAAGGCAGGGGGGAAAAACGCCGCGGCGCCTCAGCGCTGCCGCAGGCGGGCCAGCTCCTGGGCCACGGCGCGGGCCACCACCTCGCGCAAGGTGGCCGCGAGCTCGACGCGGGTGTCGCGGATCAGCTGGTCGGCCATGCGTGCCAGCGCGGGCGTGAGGGTCTCGCGCAGGCGGTATTCCAGCATCAGGTCGATCTGGCGTTGCAGGTCTGCCAGCACGCGCTGCGTCAGCGCGTCCTCGCCCTCGGCGGCAAGCAGGAAGGCCGGTGGCTTGGGCGGCCCTTCCAACAACGGCGCGACCGCCGGTTGCGGCTCGGCTTGCAGCGCAGGTTGCGGCTGCGGTGCGGGCGCGGCCGGCGCCGCGCCCTGATCCGGACCAGGCTGCACCACCTCGGTGAGGGTGGGCACATGCCGGGGCGGCACGGGTCTGCCCGCGTTCATCGCCCCCCCCTCCTGTCCGACAGCATCGGCCGATTCATGACGCCGCCCCCACCTCGTGTCGCTGGATCGTGTAGCCGCGATCCCCGTAGTGGCGCCAGCGGCGTCGCGCGGCCTGGCGGTCCCGTTCGTCGGTGGAGACGATCTCGATGAGCCGCGCGAAGCGCTCGAAGCCTTCGGGCACCTCGTCGCCCAGGTTCACCAGCACGCCGTGGTGCGGCACGTCGGCCGCCGAAGGCGCCAGCCAGACCCGCGTGTAGCGGCCGACCACGCCGCCGGACTGCTTCGTCGAGGCGTGCGGAATGAACTCGAGCTGGTCGAAACTCCACAGCGCCCGGTCGAGTTCGGCCAGCAACGGTGCCGGACCGAGCACGCCGACTTCCGCCGCGCTGCGGTACGCCTTGCGCAGCAGGCGGCAGGCGTAGCCGAGCTTGTCCGGCACGTTGAAGTGGAAGGCGATCTCGGTCACCCGGGCACGCTCCTTCAGCTGGACTGGCGCAGCAGGAAGTGGGTCAGCAGGGGCACCGGGCGACCGGTGGCGCCCTTGGCGGCCCCGCTCTTCCAGGCCGTGCCGGCGATGTCCAGGTGGGCCCAGCGGTACTTGCCGGCGAAGCGGCGCAGGAACATCGCCGCGGTGATCGCGCCGCCGGCGCGCCCGCCCACGTTGCCGACGTCGGCGAAGTTGCTCTTGAGCGCCTCGTCGTACTCCTCGTCCAGCGGCATGCGCCAGCACGGATCGAGCGCCTGCTGGCCCGACTCGCTCAGCGCGTGCGCCAGCTCGTCGTCGGCAGTGAACAGGCCCGAGCGGTGATGGCCCAGCGCGATCACGCAGGCGCCGGTCAACGTCGCGATGTCGATCACGGCGGCCGGTTTGAAGCGCTCGGCATAGGTCAGCGCGTCGCAGAGGATCAGGCGCCCCTCGGCGTCGGTGTTGAGGATCTCGATGGTCTGGCCCGACAGGCTGGTGACCACGTCGCCCGGCTTGACCGAGCGGCCGTCGGGCATGTTCTCGCACGCCGGGATCAGGCCGACCAGGTTGATGCGCGGCTTGAGCTCGGCAATGGCGCGGAAGGTGCCCAGCACGCTGGCCGCCCCGCCCATGTCGAACTTCATCTCGTCCATCTCGGCGGCCGGCTTGAGCGAGATACCGCCGGTGTCGAAGGTGATGCCCTTGCCCACCAGCACGGTCGGCGCCTTGGTCTTGCCCGCCCCCTCGTAGCGCAGCACGATGAAGCGCAGCGGCTGCTCGGAGCCCTGCGCCACCGCGAGGAAGGCGCCCATGCCGATCTTCTCGACCCCCTTGCGGTCGTACACCTCGACGCGCAGGCCGAACTGCCTGGCCAGCTGCTTCGCCTGCTCGGCGAGGAAGGTCGGCGTGGCGTGGTTGGCCGGCCGGTTCGCGCACTCGCGCGCCAGCGTGACCCCGGCGGCGATGGCCTGGCCGCGTGCCAGCCCCTGCTGCAGCGCCTTGGCCTCGGCCTTGTCCCCCACCAGGGACACCTTGTTCAGGCGCGGCGCCGGCGGGGCGCTCGGCTTGGTGTGGCGGTAGACGTACAGCGCCTCCGACACCGCCGTGACCAGCGCCTCGGCATGCCCGGGCGTCAGCCCCTCCGGGGTGGCCGCGGCGAAGGCGGCATGGCGGGTGCCGCCGCTCTTGAGCGCGTTGACCGCATCGGCCGCCGCCTTCCTGAAGGCCTTGGGACTGGCATCGGCCGCAGCGGCGAACACCAGGCGCGGCGCGCGCACGCCCTGCGGGCGGTGCAGGCACAGCACGCGGCCGGGTTTCGACTCGAAATCGCCTTGCGCGACGGCCTCCTTGAGCAGGGCAGCCAGTGCACCGTCCAGGCGTTGCTTCTTGACGTCACCGGCGACCACCACGACCAGCGCGTCGGCTGCGATGTCGGCAAGGCCCGCAGCAGGCAGGGAGAGAAATCTGAAGTCCATAATGTCGCGTTGACCTGAATTCATCGATGTTATTCGATTCCTCCGTCCGTCGAGAGCTGGCGCGCAGTTTCGGTGCGACGCTGGTGGTCTTGCTGACCATCGTGCTGACGATGATGCTGATCCGCACGCTGGGCCAGGCCGCCAGCGGCTCGATCGCGCCGCAGCACGTGGTGCTGGCCATGGGCTACACGGTGCTCGGTCACCTGCCCACCCTGCTGAGCCTGTCGCTGTTCGTCGCCGTGGTCAGCTGCCTGTCGCGCATGTACCGCGACAGCGAGATGACGATCTGGTTCGCCAGCGGCGTGCCGCTCGGCCGCTTCCTGCGCCCGGTGCTGCGCCTGGCCGCGCCGGTGCTGGCGGTGATCGCGGTGCTGGCGCTGCTGGTCTGGCCCTGGGCCAACCAGCGCAACGCGGACCTGCGCGACCTGTACGAGCGACGCTCCGACCTGTCGCGCGTCGCGCCGGGGCAGTTCCAGTCCTCGCGCGACGGCAACCGGGTGTTCTTCATCGAGCGCAACACCGAGGACGGGCGCACCGGGCGCAACGTGTTCGTGCTGATCCGCGCCGACAACCGCGAGGCGGTGACCTCGGCCACCACGGGACGCATCGAGCTCGAGGGCGAGGACCGCTTCCTGGTGCTGAGCCAGGGCCAGCGCGTGGACCGCGACTTCGAGACCGACGAGAAGAACATCGCGCAGTTCGAGACCTTCCGCATCCTGGCCGGCGAGAAGGCCGTGGCACGCAACGAGAACCTGCCACCCAAGGCGCGCTCGTCGCTGGAGCTGTGGCGCCACCCGAGCGCGCGGAACCTGGGCGAACTGGTGTGGCGCATCGGCCTGCCGCTGACGGCCTTCAACCTGCTGGTGCTGGGCGTCGGCCTGTCGGCGTCCAACCCGCGGCGCGGAGGCAGCTGGAACCTGCTGTTCGCGCTGCTGACCTTCATCGTCTACTTCAACCTGCTGAACCTCACCCAGGGCTGGGTGGCCGGCGGCAAGCTCACCCCGCTCAAGGCCCTGCTGCTGGTGCACGGCGGCGCGGCCCTGGCCGGCTGGCTGGTGCTGCGCTGGCGCGAACGGGGCGTCGCCGGACTGTTCGGCCTGGGCCGGCCGCGCACCGCGGCGGCATGACGGCATCGCCATGAAAACCGTCCGCAGACTGATCTACACCGACGTGCTGACCGCCGTGGCCTTCGTCACGGTGGCGTTCCTCGCGCTGTTCTTCTTCATCGAGTTCATCGACGAGCTGGAGAAGGTCGGCCGGCGCGGCTATGCGCTCGGTTCGGCGGTGCTGTACTGCCTGCTGCAGATGCCCGGGCGCCTGTACGAGCTGCTGCCGATCGCGGTGCTGATCGGCACCATCTACGCGATGGCGCGGCTGGCACAGTCGTCGGAATTCACGATCCTGCGCACCAGCGGGCTGGGGCCGGGATCGGCGCTGGCACTGCTGATGGGGCTGGGCATGGGGTTCGCGGTGCTGACCTACGTGGTCGGCGACTACCTCGCGCCGTGGAGCGACAAGCACGCCGAGGCCGCACGCGCCCAGTCGCGCGGCAGCGCGTCGTTCGGACAGGCCAGCGCCTGGCTGAAGGACCACCGCGTCACGCCGGAGGGCGAGCGCAGCTACTCGATCCAGCTCACCGCGATCTCGGCCGACGGCGACCTGCGCGACGTCCACATCTACGAATTCGACGGCGAAGGCCGGCTGGTGTCCTGGATGAGCGCGCCGCGCGCCAAGATCATGCCCGGGCCGGTGTGGCGGCTCGAGGAGCTGCGGCGCAGCCACTGGCAGCCGGTGACCGGCCCCGACGTGCGCCCCGGCGAGCTGGAACTGGTGGACGAGGTCTACGCGATCTACGACTGGCCCAGCTCGCTGTCGCCCTCGGTGGTGGCCGCGGCCGTGCAACCCCCCCAGACCATGTCCACCATCGACCTGTACCGCTACGCCTCGCACCTGGCCGACAACGAGCAGTCGCCGCAGCGCTACGAGCTGCAGTTCTGGCGCAAGGCGCTCTACCCCCTGGCCTGCCTGGTGATGGTGGCGCTGGCGCTGCCGTTCGCCTACCTGCACGGGCGCTCCGGCGGCATCAGCCTGAAGGTGTTCGGCGGCATCATGCTGGGCATCAGCTTCGTGCTGCTGAACAACGTGTTCGGCCACATCGGGCTGCTGCAGAACTGGACGCCCTGGATCGCCGCGGCCACGCCCAGCGCGGTCTACCTGGTGCTGTCGCTGCTGGCCTTCAACTGGCTGGTACGCAACCGATGAGCGCCCCGCACCGCCTCGGCATCCTGCTGTTCGCCCACGGTGCGCGCGACCCGCAGTGGGCGCGGCCCTTCGAGGCGACCGCCGAGCGGTTGCGTGCGCTGGCGCCGCAGGCGGCGGTGGAACTGGCGTTCCTGGAGTTCATGGCGCCGGACCTGGCGCAAGCCGGCGACCGGCTGGCCGCAGCCGGCTGCAGCGTCGTCAGCGTGGTGCCGCTGTTCCTCGGTGCCGGGGGCCACGTGCGCAAGGACCTGCCCGCGCTGCTCGCCCAGCTCGCCGGGCGCCACCCGCAGGTGCGCTGGCAGCTCACGCCCGCCGTCGGCGAGACCGCGGCGCTGATCGACGCGATGGCCCGCGCGGCATACACCCTCAGCCACACGTCAACATAGCCGGGTGACATAATTTCGGCCAATTTCAGATCAGGCCGAAATATGAACCTGCACCAGTTCCGTTTCGTCCAGGAGGCGGTGCGCCGCAACCTGAACCTCACCGAGACGGCCAAGGCGCTCTACACCTCCCAGCCCGGCATCTCCAAGGCCATCCTGGAGCTGGAGGAGGAACTCGGCGTCGACATCTTCGCCCGCCACGGCAAGCGCCTGAAACGGGTCACCGAGCCCGGCGAGCAGGTGTTGAAGTCCATCGAGATCATCATGCGCGAGGTGAACAACCTCAAGCGCATCGGCGAGGAGTTCTCCAAGCAGGACGCCGGCACGCTGTCGATCGCGACCACCCACACCCAGGCGCGCTACGTGCTGCCCGCCCCGGTGGCGCAGCTGCGCAAGCGTTTTCCCAAGGTGAACATCAGCCTGCACCAGGGCACGCCCGAGCAGGTGGCGCAGATGGTCATCGAGGAGGCTGCCGAGATCGGGCTGGCGACCGAGTCGCTCGCGCAGTTCGACGAGCTGGTCACGCTGCCCTGCTACGAATGGCAGCACGTGGTGGTGCTGCCCGCCACCCATGCGCTGGCCAAGGCCGAGCGCCTGTCGCTCGAGCAGCTGGCCGCCGAGCCGCTGATCTCCTACCACCCGTCCTTCACCGGCCGCACCAAGGTCGACCAGGCCTTCGCGCTCAAGCACCTCAAGCCCAACATCGTGCTCGAGGCCATCGATTCGGACGTCATCAAGACCTACGTGAAGCTGGGCCTGGGCATCGGCATCGTGGCCGAGATGGCGGTGCGCGAGGACCCGGCCTTCGCCCCCGGCGGCGAGCTGGTCTGGCGCCCGGCCGGCCACCTGTTCGGGCAGAACGTCGCCCGGCTGGCGTTCAAGCGCGGCGCCTACCTGCGCAACTTCGTCTATGCCTTTGCCGAACTGCTGTCCGACCGGCTCAACCGCAACCTGATCATCCGCGCGATGGGCGCGGAAGGACAGGACTACGGACTCTGACCTGCAGCCCCCCCATGAGCACGACCACCACCGCCCTCGCCCCCCGCACCCCCGAGATCGGGTCCCGCCTGCCCAAGGTCGGCACGACCATCTTCACGGTGATGTCCGCCCTCGCCCAGGAGCACGGCGCCGTGAACCTGGGCCAGGGCTTCCCGGACTTCGACTGCGCCCCGCGGCTGGTCGACTGCGTGACCGAGGCGATGCGCGCCGGGCACAACCAGTACCCCCCGATGGCCGGCGTGCCGGCGCTGCGCGAGGCGATCGCGGCCAAGATCGAGCGCGTCTACGGCCGCCGCTACGACGCCAACCAGGAGATCACCGTCACCGCCGGCGCGACGCAGGCCATCCTGACGGCCATCCTGGCGGTGGTGCGCCCGGGCGACGAGGTGATCGTGCTCGAGCCCTGCTACGACAGCTACGAGCCCAACATCGAGCTGGCCGGCGGCAAGGCGGTGTTCGTGCCGCTGGGCCGCAGCGGCGAGCCGGGCGACTTCCGGCCCGACTTCGCGCGCATCGCCGCAGCCATCACGCCGCGCACGCGCGCCATCCTGGTCAACACCCCGCACAACCCCAGCGCCACGGTGTGGACCCGCGAGGACATGCAGGCGCTGGCCGAGCTGCTGCGCCCGACCGACATCGTCGTGATCGCCGACGAGGTCTACGAGCACATGGTCTACGACGGGCGGGTGCACGAGAGCGTCGCGCGCCACCCGGAGCTGGCCGCGCGCAGCTTCATCGTCTCCAGCTTCGGCAAGACCTATCACGTGACCGGCTGGAAGGTCGGCTACGTGGCCGCGCCGGCGCCGCTGACCGCCGAGTTCCGCAAGGTGCACCAGTTCAACGTGTTCACGGTCAACACGCCGGTGCAGCACGGGCTGGCACGCTACATGGACGACCCGTCGCCCTACCTGGGGCTGAGCGCGTTCTACCAGCGCAAGCGCGACCTGTTCCGCGCCGGGCTGGCGCAGACGCGCTTCCGCGTGCTGCCCAGCGAAGGCAGCTACTTCCAGTGCGTGGACTACAGCGCGATCAGCGACAGCAGCGAGCTCGAGTTCTGCCGCTGGCTCACCACCGAGATCGGCGTGGCGGCGATCCCGCTGTCGGTGTTCTACGACGGCGGGCGCGAGCAGCGCGTGGTGCGCTTCTGCTTCGCCAAGAAGGACGAGACGCTGCAGGAAGCGTTGCAGCGCCTGGCGCGCCTCTGAGGACGCGACCGTCGCCGCTCAATCCGGCTTGCGCCGGGGGGCTTCGTCGGGCAGCTCCAGGTGCAGCGGCTCGAAGTCGATGCTGCTGGGCGGCCCGGCCGGCGGCAGCGCCGGCTCGAGTTCCAGGTCCACCTGCACCGCCGGCTCGGGTCCGGCATAGGGCGCGACCGGCGTGGTGGCGCTCAGGGGTTCCAGCATCGAGTGGGAGAACCCGGTAATGGCTTCCTCGTCCTCCTCGCCGAGCGGCAGCAGGATGTCCACCTCCTGGTACGGCGAGGCTTCGACCCGCTCGCGCGCGATCGAGTACAGCAGCAGCAGCTCCCGGTAGGCCGGCAAATCGAACGGCTGCGAGGTCGGGTCGGTGCGCAGCAGCGAGGCCTTGAGCACTTCCAGTGCATGGTGCGGGCTGCTCCACAGCGCCTGCAGGCGCGCGATCACGCTCGGGTAGTCCTCCAGCGAGCGGCCTTCGGACAGCGCCTCGTCCCAGGCCGGGGCGTAGGCGTTGAAGCGCTCGTTGAAGCGGGCGCGGATCTCCTCGTACTGCGGGCGTTCGCCGCGCCGCTGGTGCAGCTCCAGCAGCTTCAGGTACGGCAGGGGGCTGCTGTCCGGGTGTCCCGACAGGTGGCTGCGCAGCAGGTCGATCGCGGCCTCTTCCTGGCCGAGCACGATGAAGAACTCGGCCTGCTGCTCCAGGTCGATCAGCTCCTCGACGCTGTGCGAGCCGTTGCCCTGCTCCTGCGGCAGGGACGGCAAGGCCTCGCGCGGGATCACCACGGTGCGCTCGACCATCTCGGCCTGGTGCGCCATCGCGGCCTGCTCGGCCTCCTGCCAGCGTCGCGTCGAACTGACCGCCGCCAGCGCCAGCCGGGCATCCGGCGTGGTGACGGGCGCATCGGCCTCACGCACCGCCGGCCGGGACGCGGGCGCCGCCTCGGCCAGCTCGCCGCGCCGGCTTTCCGGGGCCAGCGCCGACTGCAACCAGCGCGTCCCATGGCGCGACTGGCGGGCGAGCACCCAGGCTAGCGCCGCGGCCAGCAGCACGCACAAGGCCGCCAGCACCCACACCGCCGGATGCACCGGCGGGTCGCGCTCGGCGCGCGCCAGCTGGGCCTGCAGGCGCAGCAGGCTCTCGCGGGTACGGGCCGCCTCGCCGCGCATCTCCTGCAGCGTGCGCTCCAGCGCCTGCAGGCGCTCGTCGCGCGCCCGGGCCTCGGCCGCGGCGCTGGCGGCCGCCTCTGCCGCAGACGCGGCCGACTCCGGCCCCGGCAGGGCCGCCGTGGCGTCGGCGTACAGCGCGTCGAGCTGCAGGCGCGGACCGTTCGCGCGCTGTGCGGACGCGGCGGGCACCGCGGCCTGGGCCGTGCGCACCGCCTCTGCGGAGGCCGCGCGAGGGGTGCGCCGCTGCGGTGCGCGCGCCGCGCTGCGGGAGGCGCCCGAAGCGCGCGGCGTGGTCGCTTCGGCCGGGGTCGCGGGCAGACCCGACGCGGCCACGGGACGCTGCGGCGGCTGCGGGCGCCGCGGGGGCGCTTCGGGCTGCGAAGCCACAGCCGGGGTCGCGGGTGCGGGCGGGACCTGCGCGACCGAGGTCGGCAGGGCCGCTGGCGGATCGGCGAACAGCGTGAAGCTGCGCGAGATGCTCGGGTTGCACCCGGCCGACACCACGACCGACAGCACCGGCTCGTCCACGGGGGCTTCGGTGCGCACGCGGATCGCGCGCCCGTCGGGCTCGAGCGTCGCAGACACCGTCCAGGGCGACAGGCGTCGCTCGGCGAAACTGACGTCCGCCTTGAGGCACTCGGGCAGGAGCTGTTCGCCGGGCTCCATGCGCACCGGCACCCGCAGGTCGAGCGGATGCCCCAGCACGGCCGGCTCGTTCACCTGCCCCAGTCCCATCGCATGAGCGTGGACGCTAGCGCACAGCAAGACCACTGCAAACGTCAGCTGGCGACCCTGGTCCGGATGATTCATGCGATTGGTGACGAGATGTATCCGGCAACTCTAGCATGCCTGTTCCACGGCCAGTGCGATCTTCGTCCCTGGGGCCCCCCGAACTTGGGTGGTCGTGCACAATCGCGGCCCTGTACGGCCCGCGCGGTGCGGGCCCGTGTTGCGCACCGGGGACGACGCCCATGTCTGCAGAACTGAGCACCGAACGTCAGGATCGCACCCTGATCCTGACCCTGACCGACCCGCAGACCCGCAACGCGCTGTCCGAACAGCTCGTCGCCGCCGGCGTCGAGGCCCTGAGCGTGGCCGAATCGTCCGAGGAGGTACGCTGCGTCGTCATCACCGGCGCCGGCGGCCAGTTCTGCTCGGGCGGCAACCTGCAGCAGCTGCTGCGCAGCCGTCGCCAGGGTGCCGAGACGCAGACCCGCCTGCTCGACCACTTCCATCGGCTGATCGAGGCGATCCGCACCTTTCCCAAGCCGGTCATCGCCGCGGTCGAAGGCGCGGCCGCCGGCGGCGGATGCTCGCTTGCGCTGGCCTGCGACCTGATCGTCGCCGCGCGCGACGCGCACTTCACGCTGGCCTACAACCGCATCGGCCTGTCGCCCGACGGCGGCGCCACCTGGGCGCTGATGCAGGCCCTGCCGCGCACGCTGGCCACGCAGCTGATCTGGCTGAGCGACCCGGTCGACGCCGAGCAGATGCACCTGTGGGGGGTTGTCAACCGGGTGACAGACAAGGGGCAGGCCCTCGCGCAAGCTCTGTCCATCGCGCAGCAGCTGGCCGAACTCGCCCCGAATGCGCTGGCCAGCAGCAAGGAGTTGC
Organism: Caldimonas thermodepolymerans; assembly: GCF_015476235.1. Classification (NCBI taxonomy): domain Bacteria; kingdom Pseudomonadati; phylum Pseudomonadota; class Betaproteobacteria; order Burkholderiales; family Sphaerotilaceae; genus Caldimonas; species Caldimonas thermodepolymerans. The sequence continues at coordinate 1,728,247 of NZ_CP064338.1, read as the reverse complement.
TGAACCAGTGGCCCGGCCGCAGCCTGCCCCAGCAACTCGACGCCGAGCGTGACTGTTTTGTCGACAACCTCCTGCACCCCAATGCCGCCGAAGGCATCGATGCCTTCCTCGCCAAGCGCGCCCCGGGCTACCGCTGACGCCACGGGGGTGCCCGCATGACGCCGCACTGGCCCCAGCGCCGGCGCATCTACCTGATGCGCCACGGCTCGGTCGACTACTTCCTGCCCGACGGCACGCCGGTGCATCCCGACACCGTGCCGCTGAACGCCGCGGGCCAGGCCCAGGCCGATGCCGCGGGCCGGCTGTTCGCCACGGCGGGCGTGCGCTTCGACCGCGTGATCGTCAGCGGCCTGCCGCGCACCGTGCAGACCGCCGAGCGCGTGCTGGCCGCCAGCGACCAGCAACTGGAGATCGAGATCCAGCCTGCGCTGCAGGAGATCCGCCCCGGGCGGCTCGCCGACATCCCGCGCGAGGGCCTGCGGGAGGCCTTCGTCGGCGCCTTCCAGGGATTCGCCGACGAATCGGCGCGCTTCCTCGGCGGCGAGTCGATCGGCGAGATGCTCGACCGCATCCTGCCGGCGTTCGAGCGGCTGCTCGCCGACGACAGCTGGCAGCAGCTGCTGCTGGTGCTGCACGGCGCGGTCAACCGCGGGCTGCTGTCCTACCTGATGGCCGGGCAGCGCTGCTTCCTCGGCCGCATCGAGCAGGCCCCGGCCTGCATCAACGTGGTCGACGTCAGCGCCGAGGACGCCGTGGTGCGCGCCATCAACCTCGCGCCGACGCAGTGGCTGCACGAGCGCGAGCGCCACACCACGATGGAGAAGCTGCTCGCGCAGTACCTGCGCCTGCAGGACACCCTCGCCCCGCGCTGAACGCCGGCGCCCTGCCGGCCCGTGCCCGCCGCACCGCGTGCGGCGCTCGCACCCATTCCCCCATTCCTCAGAGGCACACCCGATGGCCGGCGGCGGCCGGACCCGATAGGCTGCCCGGCATGGCGGCTCCTGCGCGACGCGACGGCAGGCCCAGGGCCCGGAGCCGTCCTGTCACTTCAGCGACAAGCCATGACCACCCCCGTTCTTACAATCGACGAACGCCAAACGATCGAGTCCGGACCTTGGTTCTCCAGGCTTTCGCCCGCGCTGCGTTCCGACATCCTCTCCAGGGCCACGGTACGCCGCGTGCCGGACGGGGCGATGCTCTCGTCGCGGGGCCAGCCCGCATCGGAATGGATCGGCGTGGCCAAGGGCACGGTGCGGGTCAGCTCCGTCTCGCTGTCGGGCAAGCAGATCACCCTCACCTACGTGGAGCCGGGCACCTGGTTCGGCGACATCTCGCTGTTCGACGGGCTGCCGCGCACCCACGACGCGCACGCGCATGGCGAGACGACGCTGCTGGTGGTGCGCAAGCCCGACTTCATGGAGCTGCTGCACCAGCATGTCGAGCTGTACGATGCGCTGCTGCGGCTCAACTGCCGGCGCCTGCGGCTGATGTTCAACGTCATCGAGGACCTGAACACGCTGCCGCTGGCCGCGCGGCTGGCCAAGCAGCTGCTGCTGCTGGCGCGCAGCTACGGCATCCCGCAGGGCCACGAGATCCGCATCGGCCTGCAGCTCGCGCAGGAGGACCTGGCGCAGCTGCTCGGTGCCTCGCGCCAGCGCGTGAACCAGGAGCTCAAGGCCTTCGAGCGCGAGGGCATCGTGCGCATCGAGCCCACGCGCCTGGTCGTGCTCTCCAAGGACAAGCTGATGGCCATGGCCGAGGGCTGAACGCCCCGCGCCCGGCATGACGACTGGAAGCCCTGAATGGAAGACTACACCGGCACCCGACCCGTCTCCGCCCAGCACGCCGTCGACGTGCAGGCACTCACCGCCTACCTCGAGCAGCACCTGGACGGCTTTGCCGGCCCGTTGTCGATCGAGCTGTTCAAGGGCGGGCAGTCCAACCCGACCTACAAGCTGACCACGCCGCAGCGCCAGTACGTGATGCGCGCCAAGCCGGGGCCGGTCAGCAAGCTGCTGCCCTCGGCGCACGCGATCGAGCGCGAGTTCCGCGTGATGCAGGCGCTGCACGGCAGCGACGTGCCGGTGGCACGCATGCACCTGCTCTGCGAGGACGAATCGGTCATCGGCCGCGCCTTCTACGTGATGGAGTTCGTCGAGGGCCGGGTGCTGTGGGACCAGTCGCTGCCCGGCATGACGCGCGACGAGCGCGCCGCGATCTACGACGAGATGAACCGCGTCATCGCGGCCCTGCACAGCGTGGACTTCGCCGCGCGCGGGCTGGCCGACTACGGCAAGCCGGGCAACTACTTCGAGCGCCAGATCGCGCGCTGGACGCGCCAGTACCAGGCCTCGATCACCGAGCCGATCGAGGCGATGGACCGCCTGATCGAATGGCTGCCGGCACACATCCCGGCCAGCGCGCGCGACGACCAGCAGGTCTCGGTCGTGCATGGCGACTTCCGGCTCGACAACCTGATCTTCCATCCGACCGAGCCGCGCGTGCTGGCGGTGCTGGACTGGGAGCTGTCGACGCTGGGCCACCCGTTGGCCGACTTCAGCTACCACTGCATGGCCTGGCACATCCCGCCCGGCACCTTCCGCGGCATCGGCGGGCTGGACATCCAGGCGCTGGGCATCCCTGACGAGCGCGAGTACGTGCGCCGCTACTGCGAGCGCACCGGTCGCGGCGATCCGGATGCGGTGATGGCCGACTGGGACTTCTACCTCGCCTACAACCTGTTCCGGCTGGCGGGCATCCTGCAGGGCATTGCCAAACGCGTGGTCGACGGCACGGCCTCCAGCGCGCAGGCGAAGCAGGCCGGCGCCGGCGCGCGGCCGCTGGCCGAGATGGCCTGGCGCTACGCGCAGCGCATGGGTTGATCCCGCGCAAGGATGGCCGTCGCCGGCCGCGCCGGACCCGGTGCGCGGCACCTAGGTGACAGCGCCGGATGCCGGTTTGCGCGATGCTGGGTGCCGTACCGTTGCCCACCCTGCCCGGCCTTGCCCGGCATCACCTGACGGAGATCCCATGGACTTCGATTACTCCCCCCGCACCAAGGCCCTGCAGGAACGCCTGCAGGCCTTCATGGACGAGCACATCTACCCGAACGAGGCGCGCTACCACGCCGAACTGGAGGAAAACACCCGCGCCGGACGCCGCTGGACGCCGCTGAAGCTGATCGAGGAACTCAAGCCCAAGGCGCGCGCCGCCGGCCTGTGGAACCTGTTCCTGCCCGACAGCGAGTACGGCGCAGGACTGTCCAACCAGGAATACGCGCCGCTGGCCGAGATCATGGGGCGCGTGCCCTGGTCCAGCGAGGTGTTCAACTGCTCGGCGCCCGACACCGGCAACATGGAGGTGCTGGTGCGCTACGGCACGCCGGAGCAGAAGAAGCAGTGGCTCGAGCCGCTGCTCGAGGGCCGCATCCGCAGCGCCTTCGCGATGACCGAGCCCGACGTGGCTTCGTCGGATGCCACCAACATCAGCGCGCGCATCGAGCGCCAGGGCGACGAGTACGTGATCAACGGCCGCAAGTGGTGGACCTCCGGTGCCGGCGACCCGCGCTGCAAGATCATGATCTTCATGGGCAAGAGCAACCCCGACGCGCCGCGCCACCAGCAGCAGTCGATGATCCTCGTGCCCACCGACACCCCGGGGGTGAAGATCGTGCGCCCGCTGCAGGTGTTCGGCTACGACGACGCCCCGCACGGGCACATGGAAGTGCTGTTCGAGAACGTGCGCGTGCCGGCGTCCAACCTGCTGCTGGGCGAAGGCCGCGGCTTCGAGATCGCGCAGGGTCGCCTCGGCCCGGGCCGCATCCACCACTGCATGCGCCTGATCGGGCTGGCCGAGCGCGCGCTGGAGCTGATGTGCAAGCGCGCCAGCTCCCGCATCGCCTTCGGCAAGCCGGTGGCGGCGCAGACCGTCACGCAGGAGCGCATCGCCGAGGCGCGCTGCATGATCGAGCAGGCGCGCCTGCTGACGCTCAAGGCCGCCTGGATGATGGACGTGGCCGGCAACAAGGCCGCCAAGTCCGAGATCGCGATGATCAAGGTGGTGGCACCCAACATGGCCTGCCAGGTGATCGACTGGGCCATGCAGGTGCACGGCGGCGGCGGGGTCAGCGAGGACTTCCCGCTCGCGAGCTTCTACGCCCACGCGCGCACGCTGCGCTTTGCCGACGGGCCCGACGAGGTGCACCGCAACGCGATCGCCAAGATGGAACTGGGCCGGCACGCCGGCTGAACAGGGCCCCTGCCCGCCCGGGCCGCCGTCAACGCGGCTCGGCGCCGGGCAGCGGGTCGAGCGGCAGGTCGATGTGGGTGTCGATCGCCCAGGCGTGCGAGGTGGTGCTGACCCAGGAACCGTCGTCGTCCTCCGTCCACTGCGCCAGCGTCTCGCGGGCGCGCGCGGAGGCGAGCTTCAGCAGGTCGAGCGTCTCCTCGAGCAGCTGCACGTTGAGCGGGGCCGCGGCCGCCTGGCGCAGGTACAGGCGCCCGCGCAGCGTCATCAGCACGAAAGGCGCGTCCTGCATGCCGGCGGCATGCTCGCCGAGCCGCTGGGCCAGCCGGCCGTCGAGCCAGGCCAGCGCCGCCGCCGGCGCGTTGGCCACCAGGCTGTAGCGCGTGCGCAGCGCTTCGCTGGCGCGCAGGGCCACCTTGGGATACATCGCCAGCCAGCGCATTTCCTCCGGCGAGGCGGTGTCGATGCGCGTGGCCATGGCCTGGGTGAAGCGCTCGAAGGCCGCGGCCTCCAGCTGCTCCTTCAGCGGGCGCGACAGCAGCAGCACGTTGAGCGTGGGCGGCAGGTCCAGCTCCACGCGCGCGCGCAGCTCGTGGCCCTCGATGTAGTCGCGCTGCGGGGTGCCGTACTCCAGGCGCCAGCGCTGTGCGGCGTCGAACGCCCCTTCGCACACCACCTTGAACGGGTCGCGTTCGTGCCTCAGGCCAAGGCCCAGGTGGCGAGCCCAGGCCTCGACGGCGGGCCAGTCGACCTCGACGGATTTCCCCGCGAACAGACGTTTCAGCGCGTTGAGCATCGTATGTAAGTCCCGTCCCGGGAACGGGCACCGCCGACGAACCGGTCCTCACGCTGCTAGATTGTGGCCGTCGACAACCACATCACGGAGCGCACCTCAGATGATCGAAGTGTATTCCTGGCCCACGCCGAACGGCCACAAGGTCCACATCATGCTGGAAGAATGTGGACTGCCCTACACGGTGCATGCGATCGACATCGGCGCCGGCGACCAGTTCAAGCCCGAGTTCCTCGCGATCAGCCCGAACAACAAGATCCCGGCCATCGTCGATCCGGTCGGCCCCGACGGCAAGCCGTTCTCGATGTTCGAATCCGGCGCCATCCTGGTCTACCTCGCCTCCAAGACCGGCAAGTTCCTGCCCAAGGGCGACCGGGAGAAGTTCGAGGTGCTGCAGTGGCTGATGTTCCAGATGGGCGGGGTCGGCCCGATGCTGGGCCAGGCGCACCACTTCCGCGTCTACGCGCCGGAGAAGATCGACTACGCGATCAACCGCTACACCAACGAGGCCAAGCGTCTCTACGCCGTGATGGACAAGCGGCTCGCGCACAGCCGCTACATCGGCGGCAACGAGTACAGCATCGCCGACATCGCGATCTTCCCCTGGCTGCGCTCGTGGAAGAACCAGGGCATCGACTGGGACGACTACCCGCACCTGAAGGGCTGGTTCGACGAGATCGCCGCCCGCCCGGCGGTCAAGCGCGGCGTGGAGGTGCTGGCCGACCGGCGCAAGCCGCTCAACAACGACAAGGCGCGCGAGATCCTGTTCGGCAGCGAGCAGTACAAGCGTCACTGAAGGGGCGACGGCGCCCCTTCGGGCGGCCCTGGCCTGCCCGGAGGGACTCGAACCCCCGACCTGCTGCTTAGAAGGCAGCTGCTCTATCCAGTTGAGCTACGGGCAGTGAACGGCGCCTGCACGGCAGGCGCGGGCGCATTCTACGCCGGCAGCCCCGTGCCCTCCGGCGGACCACGGGCGGGCCCCACAGGTACGCGTCTTGCCGGCCGGGGGTGTGACTGCCCCTGTCCCGCCGCCCTCACCCACAGCGCGCTCGCGCCGCCGTGCCGGCTGGACGGCGGCCGGGATGCTGGCCGCGCTCGTGGCGGGGCTGGCGGCCTGCGAGGTCCTCGGCTGGCCTTTCCTGCGCCCCCCGCTGGAGCGGCAGCTGGCCCAGCGCCTGCAGCGCGAAGTCGCCATCGGCAGCGACTTCCGGCTGCGCCTGCTGGGGCGCCTGCGCGTGCACACCGACCAGTTGCGCATCGGCAGCCCGGCCTGGGCGGCCGAGGCCGGGCAGGCGCCGGATTTCGTGCAGGCGCAAGGCGTGCACCTGGCGCTGTCCTATGCCGCGCTGCTGTCGGCGTGGCGGCAGCACGGCGACGAGGCGCCGCCGTTGCGCATCCAGGCGCTGGAAGTCGACACGATCAAGGCCACCCTGTGGCGGCTCGCTGACGGCCGGGCGAACTGGCAGCTCGGCCCGCCGCCCCCCGCGAACCGGCCGTCGACCCGCCCGCAGGTGCCCGCCTTCGGGCGGCTGGTGGTGGGCCAGGGCCGGCTGCGGTACGACGACGCGATGCAGAGGATCCAGCTGCGCGCCGAGGCGCGCACCGACGAGGGCCGCCAGGCCGGCGGCCAGGCGCATGGCCTGCTCGTGACCGGCGAGGGGCGCTGGCGCGATGCGCGGGTCGAGTTCCGCCTCGCGGCCTCCGGCGCCCTGCCGCTGGTCGCGCCGGACCACGGCGCCCGGCCCGTGCCCGTCACCCTGCGTGCCAGTGCCGGCCGCGCCACCTACACCTTCGAAGGGCACACCGTCGACGTGCTGCGCCTGCAGGGTTTCGACGGCGCGTTCACCGCCCGCGGCGATTCGCTGGCCGCGGCCGGGGCGCCGTGGGGCATCACGCTGCCGAGCACCCCGCCGTTCCAGCTGCACGGCCGGCTCGCCAAGGACGGCGCGGTCTGGCAGGCGACGGTGCGCCAGGCCACCGTGGGCCGCAGCCGGCTGGCCGGGCGCTTCACCTTCGACCGCCGCCCCGAGGTGCCCTTGCTGTCGGGCACGCTGAACGGCGACCGCCTGGTGCTCGCCGACCTGGGCCCGGCGTTCGGGGCCGGCGGGGGCACCGACCGCCGGACGGCCCGCGCATCGGTGCTGCCGCGGCGCGAATTCAATCTGCCCGCGCTGCGCGCGATGGACGCCGACGTGCGCGTGGACCTGCGCGAGCTCGACCTGGGCACCGCCTACCTGCGCGACCTGCGCCCGGTCGGCGCGCACGTGCGCCTGCAGGACGGCGTGCTGCGCGTCGAGGACCTCAGCGCCACCACCTCCGGCGGGACGCTGCAAGCCGGGCTCGTGCTGGACAGCCGCCCGGACGTGCCGCGTTGGGACGTGAACCTGGCCCTGTCCGGCGTGCGCCTGGAGCAGTGGCTGCAGGCCCGCAACCCGCGCGCCGAGCAGGCCCGCTCCGGCCAGCCGGCCCCGCCCTACGTGACCGGGGTGCTGGGTGCGCGCGCCGCGTTCCAGGGCCAGGGACGCTCGACCGCGGCGATGCTCGGCTCGCTGCAGGGCACCGCCTCGCTGTGGGTGCGCGAGGGCCAGCTCTCGCACCTGGTCGTGGAGGCCTCGGGCATCGACCTCGCCGAGACCCTGGGCCTGATGCTGAGCGGCGACCGCCAGCTGCCGATGCAGTGCGCGGTGATGCGCTTCGTCGCGCGCGAAGGACTGCTGCGCAGCGAGCTGGGGCTGGTCGACACCCCCGACACCACCGTGCTGATCAACGGCAACGTCTCGCTGGCGCAGGAGCAGCTGGACCTGCAGGTGATGGCGCATCCCAAGGACTTCTCGCCCCTGTCGCTGCGCTCGCCGATCCGCCTGCACGGCAGCTTCTCGCAACCGCAGGTGCAGCTCGATGCCGGCCGCATCGGCCTGAAGGTGCTGGCCGCCGCCGCGCTGGCAGCGATCACGCCGCTGGCCGCCGTGATCCCGCTGATCGACCCGGGCGGCGCGACGACCCAGGGTTGCGAACAGGCGCTGCAACGCCTGCGCAGCGCCCGCACCGGCCAGCCCGCACCGGCGGCCCCCGGCAAGCCTTGACCCAGGAAGGACGCACGACATGACCGAAGCCATCGGATGGGCCAGCGCGGTGATCTTGCTGTGGACCATCTTCCACCAGGTCCGCAAGCAATGGCGCAGCGGCGACAGCCGCGGTGTCTCGTCGTGGCTGTTCATCGGGCAGTCGGCCGCCTCGCTGGGCTTCTCGATCTACAGCGCGCTGCTGCAGAACTGGGTGTTCCTGTTCGTCAACGTCGCCCTGCTGTGCAGCGCGGTGGCCGGCCAGGCCATCTACTGGCGCAACACCCGCCGGGCCAGGCGCGCGGCGCGGGCATGACGGTTGCTGCACCGAGGCCATGCCACGCGTCGTCTGGAAAGGCGCCATCACCTTCGGGCTGGTGCACATCCCAGTCACGCTGCGCGCCGCGCAGCGCAGGAACGATCTCGACTTCGACTGGCTGGACCGGCGCGACATGGCCCCGGTCGGCTACCGGCGCATCAACAAGCGCACCGGCAAGCCCATCGACAGCGAACACATCGTCAAGGGCTACCAGTACAAGAAGGGCGAATACGTGCTGATGTCCGACGAGGACTTCCGCCGCGCCAATCCCGAGGCGACCCAGACCGTGGACATCCTCGGCTTCGTCGACGCGGGGGAGATCTCGCCGGCCTACTTCGAGACGCCCTACTACCTCGAAGCCGGCAAGCGCGGCGAGAAAGGCTATGCCCTGCTGCGCGAGGTGCTGCGCCGCAGCGGCCGCGCCGGCATCGCCAAGGTGGTGATCCACGGCAAGCAGCACCTGGCCGCGCTGCTGGTGGACGGCAACGTGCTGATGCTCGACATCATGCGGTTTGCCGACGAAGTGCTGGAGCCGACCGACATCTACGTTCCCGACGAGGACCTGAAGGCGGTCGGCGTCGGCGCGCGCGAGCTGGAGATGGCCGAGCGACTGGTCGACGAGATGTCCCAGCCGTGGGAGCCGGCGCAGTACCGCGACACCTACCGCGAGGACCTGCTCACCCAGATCGAGGCCCGCATCGACGCGGGCGAAACCCACACCCTGACTCCGGCCGGCGACGAGCCCGCGCCTTCCGGCCAGGGCGCCCAGGTGATCGACCTGATGGCCGCCCTGCGCCAGAGCGTGCAACGCGCCGAAGGGGGGCAGAAAAAGTCTGCGGGCGGTCGCGGTGGCAAGGTCAAGCCGATGCATGGGAGTGGCGACAAGCCGGACGCCCCGCCGCCCGCACCCGCCAAGCGGGGTGCCAAGAATGCCGGTGCGACGGCCCAGCGCACGTCCCGCAGCAGCGGCACGGCGCGCAAGGCGGTGGCGAAGACGTCCACCCGACGCGGCACGGCCGGCAAGACGGCGGCGCGCAAGCGTGCCTGAAAGCCGCCCCGATGCGACGCGACGACCCGCTCGCGCCCTACCATGCCCGGCGTGACTTCCGGCACTCGCCGGAACCCGCCGGCCGCACCGCAGGGCGCCGGCGCCCGGCCCGGACGCTGCAGTTCGTGGTCCAGCGCCACGACGCGCGCCGGCTGCACTACGACTTTCGCCTCGAATGGGACGGCACGCTCAAGAGCTGGGCCGTGCCCAAGGGGCCCAGCCTGGACCCGCAGGTGCAGCGCCTGGCCGTGGAGGTCGAGGACCATCCGCTCGACTACGCCCGCTTCGAAGGCACCATCCCGCAGGGGCACTACGGCGCCGGCGACGTCGCGATCTGGGACCGCGGCACCTGGGTGCCGGAAGACGAGGACGTGGCAGCCGCCCTGCAACGCGGCAAGCTGCATTTCGAGCTGCACGGCGAGCGCCTGCACGGCAGCTGGGTGCTGTTTCGCACCAGCGGCTCGCAGTGGATGCTCAGGAAGCGGCGCGACGCGCACGCACGTCCCGGCGACGGCGACGGGGTGCTGCGCGCCTCGGCCCCGACCGCCTCCGCGCGCCGCCCCCCTCGGGCCGGCCACGGCGACCCGCTGCCCGAGTGGATCGCCCCCCAGCTCGCCACGTTGGTCGAACGCCCGCCGCAGGACGCGCGCTGGGTCTACGAGGTCAAGTACGACGGCTACCGCATGCTGGCGCGCCTGGACGGCCGCGAGGTGCGCCTGTACAGCCGCAACGGGCTGGACTGGACCGCGCGGCTGCCGCGGCTGGCGCAGCGGCTGTCGCGGCTGCGGCTGGGCCCGGGTTGGCTGGACGGCGAGATCGTCGTGATGGACACCCACGGCCGCACCGACTTCCACGCCCTGCAGGCGCAGCTCGACGGTCCGGCGACCGACGTCGAGTACGTCGTCTTCGACGTGCCCTGGTGGCAGGGGCAGGACCTGCGCGATGCGCCGCTGTCGCGACGCCTGGCCGTGCTGGACGGGATCTTTGACGCCCTGCCCGCCGACGCCGCATTGGGCCGCAGCAGGCCGCTCGACCCGCACCACGTCGGCCAGGCCGTCCTCGATGCGGCCTGCCGGATGCAGCTGGAGGGCCTGATCGGCAAGCGGCTCGACGCCCCCTACCGCAGCGGCCGCTCGCCGCACTGGATCAAGCTCAAGTGCCGTGCCGAGCAGGAAGTGGTGATCGGCGGCTACACCGAGCCGCGAGGCAGCCGCGGCCACCTGGGCGCGCTGCTGGTCGGCGTGTGGGGCGAGGACGGCCAGCTGGACTACGCCGGGCGGGTCGGCAGCGGCTTCGATGCCGCGACGCTGGCCGCATTGCATGCCCGCCTCGCACCGGACGAGCGCGCCACCTGCCCGTTCCGCCACCGCCCGGCCCTGCCCGGCGCCTCGCGGGTGCACTGGGTGCAGCCGCACCACGTCGCGCAGGTGCGCTATGCCACCTGGAGCCGCGACGGGCTGCTGCGCCAGGCCTCGTACGCCGGCCTGCGCGAGGACAAGCCGGCGCGCGAAGTGGTGCGCGAGCGCGCCCGTCCCGTCCAGGAGACCGCCACCATGCCGACCGCTGCCACCCCTGCGAGGTCCAGCCACCGCCCACGGGCCCCGCGCGACGACGACACGGTGATGGGGGTGCGGGTCACCCACCCCGGGCGGGTCGTCTACGGGACCCCGCGCGTGACCAAGCTCGAGGTGGTGCGCTACCACGAGGCGATGGCCGAGTACCTGATGCCGCACCTGCGCAAGCGTCCCCTGAGCCTGCTGCGCTGCCCGCAGGGCGCCGGCGGCGAGTGCTTCTTCCAGAAGCACATCGAGACGCGCCTGCCGCCCGGTGTGGTCGGCGTCGAGGTGCCGGCCAGCGACGGCCCCGACACCCAGGTGATGGTCTCCCGGCCGGAAGGCATCGTCGCGCTGGCCCAGTATGGCACGCTCGAGCTGCACACCTGGGGCGCCCGCACGCCGCGGCTGGAAAAGGCCGACCGCCTCACGATGGACCTGGACCCGGACCCGGCGCTGCCCTGGTCCCAGGTGGTCGAAGCGGCCCGGCTGACCCGGGTGCTGCTCGAGGAACTGGGGCTGCGCCCCTTCCTCAAGACCACCGGCGGCAAGGGACTGCACGTGGTGGTCCCGCTCAAGGCCACGCGCGGCTGGGACGAGGTCAAGGCCTTCGCGCGGGCGGTCGCGACCCGGCTCGCCTCGGTCGCCCCGCAGCGCTTCACCGCGCAGCTGTCCAAGTCGCGCCGCCGCGGGCGCATCTTCGTCGACTACCTGCGCAACGGCCGCGGCGCCACCGCGATCGCTGCCTACTCCCTGCGCGCCCGCGACGGCGCACCGGTCGCGATGCCGCTGCACTGGGACGCCCTGTCGCCGCACGAGGACCTGCGTGGCGCCCGCTTCAACCTGCACAACGCCGCCGCGCACGTGGCGGATGCCGAAGCCGCCTGGGCCGACTACGACGCCAGCCGCGCGACGCTGACCGTGAAGATGATGAAGGCGCTGGGCGTGACGCCGTGACCGCGGCTCAGATCCGCCCGACGCAGTTGGGTGCCCCGCAGCGGCACTCGAGCTTGCCTTCGTGGTGGGTGGTGCCGTAGTTGGCGGTCAGCTCCTCGCCCGGGGCGATGGCGCGCATCGCGTAGAACTCCACCCGGCCGCGCTGGATGCGCAGCACGGTGTTCGGCGCGCAGGAATGGTTGGTGTAGCGCATCGGGTCCTGCGAGTGCGAGGCGTCGATGGCACGCCTGTCGGACACCTCGACGATCATGATGCGCTGCTGCTGCCGCGCGCGCCGGCGCGCCTCGCGCACGCTGACGGCCTCGCCGCGCAACTCGCCGATCTTCTTGTAGGCCGGGATCGGTTCGGCCGCAAACACGCCCAGGCCGTCGATCGCGCTGGGCTTCACCTCGACGGCGAATTTCTGGGGATTGGAAGGGGTCGCCATCGCCCGACCTTACCGCATCAGCGCCACGACCACGCCAGTCGCAGCTGCACGAAGTCCTCGCCCGGGTTGGGATGCTTGACCCCGCCGTTCGAGAAGTGCTGGTAGCGCAGTGACAGCTCGTACTGCCCGCGTGCGCCGAAGTTGCGCCCGAGGGCGAGGTGATCGCCGAAATTGAAAGCCGTACTGAAACGCTTGCTCGGGCTGCGGTAGATCGGCGACAGGACGGCCAGTCCGACGCCCGCCTCGAAGAACCACGGCGAGCGCCCGCCCGCGGGCCGGTAGCGGAACACCGGCGTCACCGCGGCCTGGGTCACCCAGGCCCGGTCGCGGCCGTCGACGCCCGAGGTGCTCCAGCGCCCCAGCGCCAGCTCCCAGTAGCCGGACCACTGTCCGTCGCCCATGCGCCAGGCGCGCTGCCAGGGCCACACCAGCCCCAGCGTGAACGAGCGGGTCTCCTTGGCCCACCCGGCCTGCACGAAACCGACCTGCGGATGCCAGCCGGGCGACGCCTCATCCCCGGCGTGGCCGGGACGCGCCACCGTTGCCAGCACGGCGGCGCACGCCATGACCATCGCCAGCCGCCGTGGCACCCTCGTGCGATGCCACGGCGGACACCAGGAACCGACCAACAAGCTCACCCTCGCAAGTCATTCCCCTGTCCCCTGCCCAGCTCCCCGAGCCAGCCACAGGGCAACCGCCGTGCCGCAGGCGGTTCATCGGTCCAGATCGAGGAAGGCCCGCACGCCCACCACCAGCGCGGCGACGGCCGGCAGGGCCGCCAGCACCAGCAGGGCCTCGACCACCTCGGTCCCCACCGCGACACCGACGGCGGCGAGCACCAGCGCCACCAGGGCGACCACCTTCAGACCCACTGCCCAGTTCGACATATGCAACCTCCCGTACCGGCCGCTTGCCGTCGACACCCTTCCAGTCTGAGCGTCGGTCGCGACGCGCGTCTTGCGTCGCCGCAACTGCCGCCACGGATGCCTCCATGTTGAGCAATGCGCGGACCACGTGGGTAAGCGAATTGCAAACCCCGTTTCCGGATCGGGGGGATTCGCCCGCAGGGCCGACGGCGGGCGCCGGAGGTCAGTGCAAGGTGCGCCGCGCGGCCGGCGGCGGCTCGTCGGGATCGTCCTCCCAGGCCGCGGCTTCGGTGTCGGCGGCCTCCTCCGGGCTGCGCCATTCGTCGGCCAGCGGCCACAGCCCGGCGGCCAGCGTGATCGCCTGGTCGGCGTCCAGCCAGGGGTTGGTGTCCAGGAAGCGCTGGGCGCAGCGGCGGATCCACTGAAGTTTCGGCAGCTCCATGGTCGGCTTCCGGGCGGCACTGGCGGCGAACCTGCGGTGCCGCATCGTCAGAGGTCGTCGTAGTCGGCCGCGTCGATGCGGCTGTGCACCCCGACGGTCACGGCCTTGTCCGCCGTCATGTCGGCCGAGTTGAACACCGTGCGTCCCTCGATCCGGTCGACCGGGCGGCCGTCGCGCTCGATCCACGCCTGCCAGCGCACCTCCGTGCCTTCCACCTCGTACTGCCCGAGCCAGGCGAACACCCGGCCGGTGAGCGCATGGGTGTGTAGTCCGCGCAGGGTCTGCATCGCATGCTCCATGGGAGGAATCCCGATCCCAGCAAGGCCAGCAAGCGGCGCGCCCGCTTGTGGCCGGTGCGCCCCGTCCACTACAAATGCAGAAGTTGACAGCGCCGCCCCGCACCCGGGTTGACGCTAGACTCGCTGCACCTCCGCGTCCGCGGAGGAACCCCCACGAAAAGGAGCCCTCTTTGCCGCATGCGGAGTCCCTCATCACGACGGTGGCGGCCGGCCTGGGGCTGGCCCTGATCCTCGGGTCCATCGCCTCGCGCCTGAAGCTGCCTGCGCTGGTCGGCTACCTGCTGGCCGGCATCGCCATCGGCCCGCATACGCCCGGCTTCGTCGCCGACACCTCGATCGCCTCGCAGCTCGCCGAGATCGGCGTGATGCTGCTGATGTTCGGGGTCGGCCTGCATTTTTCGCTGAAGGACCTGCTTGCCGTGCGCAAGATCGCGCTGCCCGGTGCGGTCGCACAGATCGCCGCGGCCACCGTGCTGGCGCTGGGGGTCGCGATGTGGTGGGGCTGGAGCCTGGGCGGCGCGCTGGTGTTCGGCCTGTGCCTGTCGGTCGCCAGCACCGTGGTGCTGCTCAAGGCGCTGGAAAACCGCGGGCTGCTCGACACGATGAACGGCCGCATCGCGGTCGGCTGGCTGGTGGTCGAGGACCTGGCCATGGTGCTGGTGCTGGTGCTGCTGCCGCCGCTGGGCGCCTGGCTGGGCAACGCCGAGACGGCCCCGACTCCCGGCACCAGCCTGTGGCGCACGCTGCTGGGCACGCTGGCGCAGGTGGCCGCCTTCATCGCGCTGATGCTCATCGTCGGCCGGCGGGTGTTCCCCTGGGTGCTGTGGCAGGTGGCGCGCACCGGCTCGCGCGAGCTGTTCACCCTGTGCGTGATCGCCGCGGCGGTCAGCATCGCCTACGTCTCGTCGTCGCTGTTCGGCGTGTCCTTCGCGCTGGGCGCCTTCTTCGCCGGGATGGTGATGCGCGAGTCGGAGTTCAGCCACCGCGCGGCCGAGGAGTCGCTGCCGCTGCGCGACGCGTTCGCGGTGCTGTTCTTCGTCTCGGTGGGCATGCTGTTCGACCCCCGCGTGCTGGTCGAGCAGCCGCTGCAGGTGCTGGCGGTGGTCGGCATCATCATGGTCGGCAAGTCGCTTGCCGCCGCGGCACTGGTGCTGGCCTTCGGCTACCCGCTCAACACGGCGCTGACCGTGTCCGCGAGCCTGGCCCAGATCGGCGAGTTCTCGTTCATCCTGGCCGGGCTGGGGGCGGCGCTGGGCATGCTGCCGGTCGAAGGCCAGAGCCTGATCCTGGCCGGCGCGCTGATCTCGATCGCGCTGAACCCGCTGGTGTTCGCCGGCATCGAGCCGATCCAGCGCTGGGTGCTGGAGCACTCGGAGCTGGCGCGCAAGCTGCACAGCCGCGACGACCCGCTGGCCGAGCTGCCGATGACCACCGACCGCAAGTACCTGTCCAAGCAGGTCGTGCTGGTCGGCTACGGGCGCGTCGGGCGCCGCATCGCCTCGGCGCTGGACGCGCACGGCATCCCCTACGTGGTGGCCGAGCAGAACCGCGAGCTGGTCGAGAAGCTGCGCGAGGCCGGCATCCCGGCCGTCTCGGGCAACGCCACCGACCCGGCGGTGCTGATCCAGGCCCACATCGCCGACGCCAGCCTGCTGGTGATCGCCACGCCCGAGACCGTCGAGGTGCGCCAGATGATCGAGACCGCGCGCACCCTCAACCCGGGCATCGAGACGCTGGTGCGCAGCCACAACGACGAGGAAGCCGCCCTGCTGCAGAAGGAGCTGGTGGGCCGGGTGTTCGTCGGCGAGACCGAGCTGGGCGACTCGATGGCCCGCCACACGCTGGAGCGGCTGGCCGCGCGCAACCGCGCACCCTGAAAGGCGCGGCGCTCAGCCCTGTCCGGCGCCGCGCGGCACGACCAGCACGTCGCAGGCGGACTCGGCCACCACGTGGCGGGTCACGCTGCCCAGCAGCAGGTCCTCCATGAACGACTGCCCATGCTTGCCGATCGCGACCAGGTCGGGGGCGAACTGTTCGACGCGATGCTGCAGCAGCATCGGCACGTCGCCGTGGTCCACCGCGACCGAGATGCGCTGCGCGTCGGTGCCGAGGCCGGCGACCAGCGCGTTCAGGCGCTCCAGCGCGTCCTGCCGCGCGCGCACCCGGTGCTCGATGATGTCGCTGTCGCCGACGCCGGCCAGGCGCAGCTTGCCCTCGTAGCTGGTGTCGAAGACATGGAACACCTCGACCGCCGCCTGCGGCGCCAGCGCGAGCGCGGCCTGCAGCGCCGCCACCGAGTACGGCGAGAAGTCCACCGGCACCAGCACGCGGCGGTAGGCGCGCCCGGCATCCTGCTTGACGACCAGCAGCGGTCGCACCGACTTGCGCAGCAGCCGGTCGGCGGTGGTGCCCACCACCAGGGCGCGCACCGGATGCACCCCCTGGGCCCCCAGCACCAGCAGGTCGGCCTGGGCCGCGGCGTCGCGGGTTTCCTCGAGCGGGTCGCCGGTCACCACGCGGGCCTCCACCTCGATGCCGTGCCGCTCGCGCAGCGCCTGCGCCTGGGCGTCCAGCGCCGCCTGCGCCTGCGTCACGAAGGTCACGCCCACGTCCAGCGTGGGGGTCAGCCACTGGCCGATCGCGTGGAAGCCGCTCGGGTCGACCACATGCAGCAGGCACAGCCGGGCCCGGCGTTCGGCCGCCAACCGGGCCGCCCGCTGCACGGCCCGCTCGGCATGTTCGGAGAAGTCCGTCGCCGCCAGCACGGTCTGCACGGAGGTTTGCATCGTCGCCGCTCCTTCAGGATGTCCTGCGGCCGTGCCGTCCCGCCCGACGGCAGCCGCTCGGGGCTATTGGAACACGGCGCCGCGCCCGGAGGGCCCCTCAGGCCGGCGGGGCCGGCGCAAGCGCGCGCTGCACCTCGTCGCGCAGTGCACGCAGCAGGCCGAGCTCCTGCGCCGGCAGCTGCAGGCTGTCCGGCTCGGCCTTGTCCAGGTAGATCAGCCCCAGCGGCTGGCCCTCGTGCATCAGCGGCAGCAGCAGGAAGGTCGCGCCGTTGACGTGACGGCGGTACCAGGCCGGCAGGCGCGACTCGAAGGCCGGCGCGGCGGCGTCGCGGATCAGCGTGTCGGCTCCCTTGCGGCACAGCGCGCTGAACGCGTCGCGCTCGTCGCGCAGGCTGAAGCGGAACTGCGACTTGAGCGCCTCGGCGTCCGTGCCCCAGGCGTGGCGGGCCGCCAGCGTCTCGCCGTCGGCCTCGCGCAGCGCGATCACGACCCGGCGGCAGCCCAGCGCGCGGTACATCGCGTCGCCGGCCACCAGCAGCAGGGCATGGGTGTCGTACGGCAAGGCGAGCGCCGCGCGCAGCTGCGAGACGGCGCCGGCCAGCGCATCGGCGGGACTCGGGGTGGCCGGTTCGCCGGCCGGCGTCGCGGCCGCCGGTGCGCTCGGCGCGCTCGCGTCGGCGGCCTCCCAGACCTGGCGGCTCGTCAACCCCAGCGCCTTGGCGTAGCGTTCGACCGCGGCGTGGTGCTGCGCGATGCGCTCGCGGCGATCCGGCCGCAGCCGCAGCTCGACCAGCTCGTTGCCCAGGCTGCCCAGCAGGCGGAACCAGTCACCGCGCCGCTCGGGCGGGCGCACGGCACCACCTGGCCGGCGCATCGCGGAGATCAGCACTTCCGGCAGCCCCCAGGTGCGCGCGACGCTGCACCCCAGGTCCTCGAAACTCATCCCGAGCACCGCCAGCGCGGCGTCGGCCTCGCTGCGACCCTTGCTGTGCGTGAGCTGGCGTACCTGGGTCGCCTGCTCCGGCAGGTAGCACTGCACCAGCGTGCGCCCCAGGTTCTGCAGCATCGCGACGATGCAGGACGGTTCCTCCTCGGCCTGCGTCGGGCACAGGCGTGCGGCCAGGCGGCCCGCGCTGCGGCAGCGCAGGTACTCGGCGCGCAGGGCCTCGGCCTGGGCCCGGTCGGGCAGGTCGTCCAGCGTGGGCAGGGCTCCGGCCAGGTCGCGCACCGCCATGAAGCCAAGCAGCGCCACGGCGCGCGAGACGGTGGTGATGGTGCCGCCGCCCACCGAGCTGAAGTAGGCGGCGTTGGTCATGCGCAGCAGCTTGAGCGTGAAGGCCACGTCCTCCAGCACCGCGCGCGCGATCTCGTCCAGGTTGACCTTCTCGGCCGCGACCAGGCGCCGCACGCGCCGCACCACCTCGGTCTGCACCGGCAGGTCCGGGTGCTGTGCGGTGCGGCGCATCAGGCTGTTGAGCGTGAGCGTGGCCCGGCTGTCGGCACTGCCCTCGAGCAGCGCAGGGGTCAGCCACTCCTGCAGCGCATCGCGCAGCTCGGCCGCGCTGGCGAAGCGCTGCGCCGGGTCGCGCGCCAGGCAGCGTCCGAGCAGCGCACGCAGCTGCGCCTCGCCGTGCTCCACGTAGGCGAAGCCGGGCGGCAGGACCAGGTCGTCCTGCAGCATGCGCGCGATCGCGCGCTGCGGGCTGCCGTCGTGCACCGCCGGACGGCCGGTGAGCAGCTCATGGAGCACCAGCCCCACGCCATGCAGGTCCGAGCGCACGTCCGGCGCCGCGCCCTGCAGCACCTCCGGGGCGAGGTACAGGCCGCTGGCGGTCGGCAGGCCGGCCGGGTCCACCGGCGCGTGGCCCAGGGCGAAATCGGTCAGGCGCGGGCGGCCGGTGGCATCGAGCAGCACCGCAGCGGGCTCGATGCGGCCATGGACCACCCCGGCGGCATGGGCGTGGGCCAGCCCGTCGAGCACGCCGATGATGGTCAACACGGCCTGGCGCGGCGCCATGGTCTCGTGCTCGGCGAGCCACTGGGCGAGGTTCACCCCCGGCACGGCCTCCGCGACGAGCACCGGCTGGTCGTCCTCGATACGGGCGTCCAGCACCGGGAGGATGTTGGCATGGCGCAGCGCCAGGACCGGGCCGGCGGCCTGGCGCCAGGCGAGCGGATCGGCCCCGCGAGCGGGCCGGCGACGCAGCTGCAGCAACACCTCGCCGCGCTGCGGGTCGTGGGCGATCCACCAGCTGCTGTCGTGCGTGCGCCAGGCAGCGCGCAGCAGGCGGTAGCGCCCCAGCGTCTGTGCGGAGTTGGAAAGCGTCTCGTCCTCGATGGCCACGTTCAGCTCAGATCTATGCCTGCCCGTCTCGCCGGGGCGCCCGGTGCCCCGCATCGCGCATTGCACCACGCCGGGGCACCAGGGTAAGGCGCGAACAAGCGGTCGGACGGGCAGCAATTCGCACGAACGGCCGCTCTGCCCGCCGTTCTGCACGGCCGCCGGCTCAGGCCGGCAGCTCGATCACCTCCCCGCGCCCGGTCACGAAGGCGGCGCGCACCTGCACCTGCGCATGCGGCTCGCGTCCGGCCAGCGCCTCGCGCACCGCCTCGCGGTAGCGCGCCAGCTGCTCGCGGTAGGCTGCCAGCTCGTGCGGGGCGTGGTCGAGCTTGTAGTCCAGCACCCACCACTGGCAGCCCTCGCCGTCGGCCAGCTGCACCAGCCGGTCCACCCGCAGCACCTGCCCGCCATGGGCGAGCGGCACCTCGTTGCCGGCCCAGCGCAGCCGCTCGCCGGCCAGGAACGGCCGGAACGCATCGCTTGTCAGCACCCGGGCGACCACGTGCTCGGCGTGGGCGCGCTGCGAGTCGTCCAGCCCGAATGCCCGCGCCGCGGCGGCCACGGTCTCGCGCCAGCCGTCGAGCGGGTCGGGCCGCGCCGTCAGCCACTCCAGCGCACGGTGCACGGCCTCGCCCACGCGGGCGGTCGTGGCCGCCTGCGGCACGGACGGCGCCACGGCCTCGGCCGCACGCGGCAGCGCCGGCAGCTCGCACAGCACGAGCGGCGCCGCAGCGCCCGGCCCGGCTGCAGCCGCCGGTGCCGGCTCCGGCTCGCCCTCCCAGCGCACCACGCCCGGCACCTCACCGATGCGCTCCCACCAGGTGCGCTCGGACGGGCGCCGGTGCGGCGCGGTGGCGCTGAAGACCAGCTGCTCGCGCGCGCGGGTCATCGCCACGTACAGCCCGTTGAGCTCCTCGCGGGCACGCGCCTGGCGCTCGTGCTCCAGCACCGCAGCCAGGCTCGGCGGCACGCGCGCCTCGGACGCGATGAAGGCGAAGCAGTCCGGGCAGGCCGCCTCGGCCGGCCAGTCGATCAGCGCGGTGGTCCGCTCGGGGCGGTCGCTGGCGCTGTCGGTGTCCATGATGAAGACCACCGGCGCCTCCAGCCCCTTGGCGCCGTGGACGGTCAGCAGCTGCACCGCCTGCGCGTCGGTGCGCGACTTCACGCTCAGCGGCCGGCGGCGCAGCGCGCGCACCAGCTTGTACGGCGTCGCGTAGCGGCCGCCGTCCAGCTCCAGCGCCAGCGCCAGCAAGGCGTCCAGGTGCGCGAGCGCCGCGCTGCGCAGCTCGGCCGGGACGGCCGCGGCATAACGCGCGCGCAGCTCGCCCTGGGCCACGATGCGGTCGAGCAGGTCGTGCGGCGGCAGGCGCAGCGCGTCCTCGCGCCAGGCGGCCAGCAGCCGGCGCGCACGCTGCAGCGCCGGGCTCAGCGCCTCCTCGGGCAATCCGGCCAGCGCCTGCATCCAGCCGCGGCCTCCCGCGCGCGCCGCCTGCGCCAGCGCGACCAGGTCCGCGTCGCTCGCGCCGAAGATCGGCGAGCGCAGCGCATGGGCCAGCGACAGGTCGTGCTGCGGCGAGACCAGCGCATCCAGCAGCGCCACCACGTCGCGCACCTCCAGCGCGTCCATCAGCACGCTGTCCTCGGGCGTGGCGAACGGCAGGTGCAGCTCGCGCAGCGCCTCGGCCAGCACGCGCAGGCTGGCGCGCTTGCGGCTGAGCACGAAGATGTCGCCCGGCCGGCGGCCCTGCGCGACCAACCGCGCGATGTGGCCGGCCACGCGGCGCGCCTCCTGCAGGCGCAGCAGTACCTCGGGCTCGTGGCGCGGCGTGACGAGGCTGTCGCGCCAGCCGGCCTCGCCCTCCTCCGCCGTCTCCTTGGCCGGGCGCTCCACCCGCTCGATCGCCGCCACCTCGCCCGCATGCGCATGCCCCGGCTCGGTGGTGTGGGCGCGGAACTCGCCGTAGGCGCGCTCGTCCTGCGCCGCGCGGAACACCGCGTTGACCGCCTCGAGCACGCCCGGCGCGTTGCGCCGCGTGTGGTCGCAGGCCAGCACCGCACCGCCGAGCTCGCGCACCAGTTCCTTCGCGGCGTCGAAGACGCGCGGCTCGGCGCGGCGGAAGCGGTAGATGCTCTGCTTCGGGTCGCCGACGATGAAGATGCCGGGCGGCTGCTGGCCGCTCGCGCCACCGCCCGCGCCGGCGTAGGACCCCAGCCAGCTCGACAGCGCCTGCCATTGCAGCGGGTTGGTGTCCTGGAACTCGTCGATCAGCACCTGGCGGATGCGCGCGTCCAGCCGCTCCTGCAGCCAGCCGGCCAGCTGCACGTCCTGCAGCAGCCGCAGCGCGCAGCGCTCCAGGTCGGCCATGTCGGCCAGTCCGCGTGCGCGCTTGACGCGCGCGTACTGCTCGAGCAGCACCTGCGCCAGCCGCACCATGCGCTGGTGCTCCAGGTGCGCCTCGTGCTGCACGACCGCGACCCGGATGTCGCGCAGGAAGGCCACGGCCTCGTCGAGGCCGGGCGCATCGAGGTGCTTGCGCGGCTCGCCGGCCTTGGTGCACAGCGCGGCGAACGCCCCCTCGACGCAGCGCAGGTCGTCGGCCTCCTCCAGCGCCTGTTGCAACAGCGCGGCCTGCTTCTGCGGCGTGGCCTTGCCCTGTCGCCCCAGCGCCTGCGCAACCTCGCGCAGCAGCGAGGCGACCGCCGGCGAGCGCACGCGCTGCGCGGGATGCGAAAGCCCCGCGTACGCCGCATCCAGCGCCGCGGCGGGCGGCACGCTGCGCTCCAGCACGCCGTGCCGCGCGGCCAGCTCGAACTCCACGCGCTTGTCGATCACGTTGAGCAGCCATTGCTGCGCGGTGTGCCGGCCGCGCTGCAGCACCAGCGCCTCGAAGTCGGCGCGCAGCGCCTCGTCGGCCGCGACCGCCGCGAGGAACTGCCGCCAGGCCTGGGGCTTGAGTTCCTCGACGTCCTCGAGCAGCTCGGCCTGCGGCGGCAGGCCCAGCTCGTCCAGCACCTCGAGCGGCGCCGCGCGCATCAGCTGCGAGAACCAGGCGTGGAAGGTGCGGATCTCGACCGCCTGCGGGCTGCACAGCAGGCGCTCGTACAACCCGCCCAGCACCGGCGCCTGGCGGCGCGCCGCCGCCGGGTCCAGGCCGCGCGCCACCAGCTCCTGCACGCGCTGCTCCTCGCTGCAGGCGGCGAACTGCGCCAGCCACTGCATCAGGCGGTGGCGCATCTCGGCCGCGGCCTTCTTCGTGAACGTGATCGCCAGGATCTGCTGCGGCTCCACGCCGTCGAGCAGCGCGCGCAGGATGCGCGAGACCAGCATCCAGGTCTTGCCGGCCCCGGCGCAGGCCTCGACGACCACGCTGCGCGCCGGGTCGCAGGCGATGCGGTAGAACTCCTCGCGCGCCACCAGCGCGCTGTCGACACGGTAGGCGGCCCCGTTCATGCCGATGCGACTCCCGTTGCGAGCGGCTCGTCCGGGCCGCTCCAGTGCCCCTTGCGGCACAGCCCCTGCGCCTCGCAGTACTCGCAGACCGTGCCCTCGCCCAGCGGCGGCAGCGCCGCGCCGCCGGCAATGCGCTCCAGGTCCTGCCGCATGCCCTCGAGCAGCAGCTGCGCGCTGGCAGCCACGTCCTGGTGCTCGGCCTGCCCGACCTCGTTGCCGTCCAGCGCCAGGTACATCGCCCGCAGCGCGCCGCCGTCCGGCGCCTGCCCGGCCAGCTGCAGCAAGGCGGCGTAGAAGGCCAGCTGGGTGTCCTCCAGCGGCTCCTTGACGCGGTTCTTCAGCGTGTCGAGCCGGCTGGTCTTGTAGTCCACCACGAGCGTGGCCTCGCCCTGCCCGTCGCGCACCCGGTCGATGCGGTCCAGCGTGCCCTTCAGGCACACCTGCTCGAAGCCCGGCAGGCGTGCCTGCAACTTCACCTCGCTGGCCTGCACCTGCCCGCCGCCGCGCTCGTGCTCGAACAGCCAGCGCACGTACAGCCGGGCCAGCTCGCGCAGCCGCAGCGCGTACGGCAGGAACGCCGCCTCGTCGAGCTGCTGCGCCGCGCGCTCCTGTGCGCCGATGGCCACCAGGCGCTCCACCTCGCCGGCCTCGTCGAGCGGCGCCTGCCGGTGCAGCTCGTGGAAGCGCTGCAGCACCGCGTGCAGCCAGATGCCGTAGTCGCGCCGCTCGATCTCGTCGTCCAGCTCGTCCGCTTCGGCCAGCCCCAGCATGTACAGCGCGAAGAAGCGGTACGGGCAGTTGCGCAGGGCCTCGTACCCCGTGGCGCTCAGTGCCTCGGGCAAGAGGCCCGGCGCAGTGGGCGCGGTCGGCCCCTGCGGGCTGGGCTGCACCGGCACCCGCAGGCGCGGATCCTCGACGGGCACCTGCAGGTCGGCACGCCGCGAGCGCTCCAGCTGCAGGCGCTCGACCAGCGCGCCGGGATCGAGCGGCTCGCCATCCTGCGACTGCCGCCACAGCAGGCTCACGCGCGGCTGGCGCAGCAGGTGCGCAAAGGCGAGCGCCTGCTGCTGCAGCGACAGCACGCGCGTCGGCAGGCCCAGCGCGGCCCGGTCCCGCTCGGACAGCCACGGCGCGAAAGCCGCCGGCCCGAGGCGCTGCTCGTCGCAGCCGGGCATCACCACCGCCGCGAACGGCCGCAGCATCGCACGCGGCAGGGGCGTGACCACCACCTCGACCTGTGCCGGGGCTTCCGGGGCGTAGGCCCCCGCCTCCAGCAGGCTGTCGACCCAGGCCGCGTAGTCGGCCAGGTCCATGCTGGCTGCGCGCGCCTGCTGCAGGAACCCGGGATCGTCGGCCGCCGCGCCCGGCAGCCGCAGCGCACGCAGCACCTCGGCCCCGGCACCGTCGGCGGCCAGCGCGTCCCACACGCCGCCGGCCTGCAAGGCGCTGCGCAGCCGGTCATTCCAGCTGGCCAGCGACACCCGGCGCGGTTCACCGTGCAAGGGCGCAAGCGCCTCGAGCGCGGCGCGCCACAGCACCCGGCCGCGTTCGGGCAGGGCCGGCTCGTGCACCTCCTGCAGCGCGCTCCACAGGCGGCGCCGCAGCACGGTCTCCAGCGCCGCGAGGCCCTCGGCGCCGTCCTCGGCCAGGCCGGCCGTGAAGCCGGATTTCAGCCAGTCCAGCAGGTCGTCGGTGCCCGCGCGCGGCTGGGCCAGGCGCAGCAGCCCGGCCACGCAGGCACCCGCACGCGTCGTCGACAGGCGCCAGCCGGTCTCGTCGCGCACGGCGATCGCCTGGCGCGCCAGCAGCGCGCGCACGCGCCGCACCAGCACGCGGTCCTGCGCGATCAGCGCCACCGGCGCCTCGCCCGCCGCGAGGTGTCGCAGCACCTGGGCCGCGGCCATCTGCGCCTCGTCCTCGAAGTCCAGGCAAGGCAGCAACTGCGCGTCCGGGGACACGCCCTCGAACAGCGCGTCCCCGGCCGGGTCGGTGTCGATCTCGAGCACCGGCGCCTCGGCCTCGTCCAGCAGCGCGCGCACCAGCGGCTCGGGCCCGCCCGCATGCACCGCGACCCAGCCCTGCGGCCGCAGCGCGAACAGCGCATCGGCCGGCCCGGCCTCGCGCTGCGCGGCCCAGGCCAGGGCCACGCGTGCGAGCGTCAGCTCCATCGCCCCCGGGCCGCCGTGGGCGCCGAGCGCCGCATGAGCACGATCCCACCACTGGGCACGCCGCGCCGGCGCCACCGCATGGGCCACCTGCATGAACTCGTGCGCCATCTCGACCACGCCGTGCACCCAGTGCCGGAACATCGCCGGGTCGCGCTCGCGCATCTCCTTCAGGCCCTGCTTCTGCCCCAGCATGCGCGCCGCGGCGAGCCGGTCGGTGGCGATGTCGCCGCTGGGCCCGTCGGCTGCGGGCGACGCCGCAGGCAGGCGCTCGCGCAGCGTCTGCGTGGTCTCGAAGCGCGGCATCCAGCCGGCCGGGCAGGTGCGCACCCAGGCCTCGCGCGCCAGCGGCAGGTGCTGCGCGAACGGCAGCAACACCAGCAGGTGACGGGGCTCCAGTCGCCGCTCCTCGGCGAAACGCCGCACGCGCTCGGCGATCTGCGGCCAGGGGTCGGCGGTCGGGCGCGGAGCCCAGCGTTCTCGTGCTGACATGCCGTGCGAAGAAAGTGGTTATCCCTGCGATAGGAATGCTTGTGGCCCGGCGCACCGGACGCTGCGGGGCTTTGTGTCAGAATCATTGTGCCTTCTTGTCGTGCACGAGCCGCGACATCCCCGAGGATCCATGACCATGAGCAGCGAGCTGATCAAACACATCTCCGACGCATCCTTCGAAACCGACGTGCTGCAGGCCGACAAGCCGGTGCTGGTCGATTACTGGGCCGAATGGTGCGGCCCCTGCAAGATGATTGCCCCCATCCTGGACGAAGTCGCCAAGGACTACGAGGGCCGCCTGCAGATCGCCAAGATGAACGTGGACGAGAACCGCGACATTCCCGCGAAGTTCGGCATCCGCGGCATCCCGACCCTGATGCTGTTCAAGGGCGGCCAGCTCGCTGCGACCAAGGTCGGCGCGTTGTCCAAGGCCCAGTTGACTGCGTTCCTCGACGGTCATCTATAATCCGCTCCAATGCGTCCGGGGCCCTAGAGCCACAAGCCGAGGCCCCAGTCAGCACAAGTTTCGCCACTGCGCACCTTTCGCAGCGCAGTTTCGGCACCCCCAATTCCAGCGTTCTTCCTGATTCGCAGTTGTCGCGAATGACGCGCAGGTCCTTGCGCCAGCCTCGTGCCAGGCGCAATGCACTGCCGAAATCCATCCAGCCCGGCGCCTCTGGCCACAACACGGGAATCGACAAGGGTATACGCCCATGCACCTCTCTGAACTGAAAGTCCTTCACGTCTCGGAACTCATCAAGATGGCCGAGTCGCTGGAGATCGAGAACACCAGCCGCATGCGCAAGCAGGAGCTGATGTTCGCGATCATGAAACGCCGTGCCAAGCAGGGCGAGCAGATCTTCGGCGATGGTGTGCTCGAGGTGCTGCCGGACGGTTTCGGCTTCCTGCGTTCTCCCGAGACCAGCTACCTCGCGAGCACCGACGACATCTACCTGTCGCCGAGCCAGATCCGCCGCTTCAACCTGCACACCGGCGACGCCATCGAAGGCGAGGTGCGCGTGCCCAAGGACGGCGAGCGTTATTTCGCGCTGGTCAAGGTCGACCGTGTCAACGGCCTGACGCCGGAGGAGAACAAGCACAAGATCATGTTCGAGAACTTGACGCCGCTCTTCCCGAAAGAGCAGTTCAAGCTCGAACGCGAGATCAAGTCCGAAGAGAACATCACCGGCCGCATCATCGACCTGATCGCACCGATCGGCAAAGGCCAGCGCGCGCTGCTGGTGGCCCCGCCCAAGAGCGGCAAGACAGTGATGATGCAGCACCTGGCGCACGCCATCGTCGCCAACCATCCCGAGGTCTACCTGATCGTGCTGCTGGTCGACGAGCGCCCCGAGGAAGTGACCGAGATGCAGCGCACCGTGCGCGGCGAGGTCATCAGCTCCACGTTCGACGAGCCGGCCGCGCGCCACGTGCAGGTCGCCGAGATGGTGATCGAGCGCGCCAAGCGTCTGGTCGAGCTGAAGAAGGACGTGGTGATCCTGCTGGACTCGATCACCCGCCTGGCGCGCGCCTACAACAACGTGCTGCCCTCTTCCGGCAAGGTGCTGACCGGCGGCGTGGACGCCAACGCGCTGCAGCGCCCGAAGCGCTTCTTCGGCGCGGCGCGCAACATCGAGGAAGGCGGCTCGCTGACCATCATCGGCACGGCGCTGGTCGACACCGGCAGCCGCATGGACGAGGTGATCTACGAGGAGTTCAAGGGCACCGGCAACTGCGAGATCCACCTGGACCGCCGCATGGCCGAGAAGCGCGTCTACCCCTCGATCCTGATCAACAAGAGCGGCACGCGCCGCGAGGAGCTGCTGCTCAAGCCCGAGATCCTGCAGAAGACCTGGATCCTGCGCAAGCTGCTCTACCCGATGGACGAGATCGAGGCGATGGAGTTCATCCTGGACAAGATGAAGTCCACGAAGAACAACCAGGAGTTCTTCGAGATGATGCGCCGCGGCGGCTGAGGCGGCCGCACCGCGCATCCGGGGGCGATCCGGCCCCTCGTGTTTCCAGTTCATGGCATAATTGCTGGTTTCCTACGCTTGCGGAAAGTGTCCCGAAGGGTTCGGGATGGCTCCCGGCGACAGACCAGCGATCAAGGCTCATCATGAAAGAAGGCATCCACCCCGAATACCGCGAAGTCTGCTTCGTGGATCAGTCCAACGGCTTCAAGTTCGTGACGCGTTCCTGCGTGAACACGAAGGAAACCATCAAGATGGAAGATGGCCGCGAGCTGCCGCTGTTCAAGCTGGAAACCACCAGCGAGTCGCACCCCTTCTACACCGGCACGCAGAAGAGCGTCGACTCCCTGGGCGGCCGCGTCGAGAAGTTCCGCAACAAGTTCGCCCGCGTGGGCCTCAAGAAGTAATCCGAAGCTCCCGCCATGCAAGGGCAGCCTGGGCAACCGGCTGCCCTTTTTGCTGGGCTCGCGGTTTTTTCCTGCATGATCGTAGGCCTGCAGCATCGGTGAACCCTGCCCCCCGTCCGTGAACCAGCCCACGCCTGCCATCGTCACGCAACGCGCTGCGCAACGGCTGCCGCGCCTTGCGCTGCTGCTGTTCTGCGCCGCCTACGTGATCCCGGGCCTGTTCGGCCGCGACCCCTGGCGCAGCGCCGACCTGACCGCCTTCGGCTTCATGCACAGCCTGGCGCGCGGCGGCGCCGACCTGTGGCACCCGGTGGTCGGCGGCGTGCCCCCGGAAGTCGGCCTGTTCCCCTACTGGCTGGGAGCGGCCTTCATCCACCTGCTGGGCGGCGTGCTCGACCCGGCCGTGGCGGCGCGCGTCCCGTTCGCGCTGCTGCTGGTCGCGGTGCTGATGCTGACCTGGTACACCACTTACCACCTCGCCCGCTCCGAAGCCGCGCAGCCGGTGGCCTTCGCGTTCGGCGGCGAGGCCCATCCCGTCGACTACGCGCGTGCGATCGCCGACGGCGCGCTGCTCGCGCTGGTCGCCACGCTCGGCCTGCTGCAGCTCGGGCACGAGACCACGCCGGAACTGCTGCAGCTGACCGGCGTCGGGCTCTACACCTACGGGCTGGCGGCCAACCAGCACCGCAGCCTGCAGTCGCGCCTGGCCATGCTCGCCGCGCTGCCGCTGATGGCCGGCAGCGGCGCCCCGACCATCGGCCTGGCGCTGGGGGCCGTGGGGCTGCTCACCTGCCTGCGTTCGGAGTTGCCGCAGACGCGCCGCTTCGCGCCCTGGGTCGGCGCGGCACTCCTGCTGGGCGCACTGACCGCCACCGCCTTCGACGCGTGGCAGTGGAAGCTGTCGGCGTCCAGCCCGCGGCAGCTCGTCCGCCTGCTGGTCTGGTTCACCTGGCCGACCTGGCCGCTGGTGGCCTGGACGCTGTGGCGCTGGCGCAGCCACCTGCTCAAGCGCCACATCGCGGTGCCGCTGTCCACCGCCCTGGTCGCGCTGGCCTCGTGCGTGCTGATGAACGGCTCGGACCGCGCCCTGCTGCTCGCCCTGCCCTCGCTCGCGGTGCTGGCCGCGTTCTCGCTGCCGACGCTGCGCCGCGGGGTCGCCTCGGCGATCGACTGGTTCTCGGTGTTCTTCTTCAGCACCTGCGCGCTGGCGCTGTGGGTGATCTACGCCTCGATGCAGGTCGGCGTGCCGGCCAAGCCGCTGATGAACATCCGCAAGCTCGCGCCCGGCTTCGAGCCGCAGTTCTCGCTGCCGGCCCTGCTCGCCGCGCTGCTGGGCACGCTGGCATGGGTGTGGCTGGTGCGCTGGCGCGCCGGGCGCAACCGCGAGGTGCTGTGGCGCAGCCTGGTGCTGCCAGGCAGCGGCGTCGCCCTGTGCTGGCTGCTGCTGATGACGCTGGGATTGCCGGTGCTCGACTACGCACGCAGCGAACGGCCGCTGGTCGAACGCCTGTCGGCGCACCTGCCGCCGGCGGCGTGCGTGGTCGCGCGCGACCTGCCGCGCTACCAGGTCGCGGCGCTGGAGGCTCTGGGCGGCTTCCGCGTCGTCGACGAACGTGCTGCCGGTGCCCAGGCCTGCGACCACCTGCTCGTCCTGGGTGGGCGGACGCGTACCGCGCCGGCCGGCTGGCAGTTCGTCGCCCGCGAGCGCCGGCCCACCGACCGCAACGAGTTCACCTACGTCTACCGCCGCGACCCGGCGCCGCGATGATGACGGCGCCGTGGCGTGGCATCGCCCGTGACGCGGGCGCGATCCTGCTCGGCCAGCTGGCCACCATCGGCTTCGGCGTGGCCGACACCATCATGGCCGGGCGCTACGCCAGCACCGACCTGGCGGCGCTGTCCATCGGCATGGCCGTCTACATCAGCCTGCACGTGGGGCTGGCGGGCATCGTCCAGGCGCTGATCCCCGTGATCGGCCAGCACCACGGGGCGCACGCGCCCGAGCGCATCGGCGAGGCGTTCCGGCAAGGGCTGTGGCTGGCGCTGGGCGTGTCGCTGCCGGGCTGCCTGCTGCTGTGGTGGCCGGATGCGGTGCTGGCGCTGGCGCACAGCACGCCCGAGATGGCGGTCCAGGTGCGCGACTACCTGCACGTGCTCGCCTTCGGCCTGCCGCTGTCGCTGCTGTTCCGCTGCTACGCCGGGCTGAACCAGGGCATCTCCAGGCCGCTACTGGTGACGCTGCTGCAGCTGCTGTCGCTGGTGCTGAAGGTGCCGCTCAACGCCTGGTTCATCTTCGGCGGCGCCGGCCTGCCCGCGCTGGGCGTGGTCGGCTGCGCGCTCGCCACCGTCGTGATCCACGCGGCCTTGCTGCTGTTCGCGCTGGTGATGCTGCGCCTGCACCCGATCTACCGGCCGTTCGCGCTGTGGCGCCGCTGGGAAGGCCCGCGCTGGGCGGCGCAGCGCGAGCTGCTGCGCCTGGGCCTGCCCACCGGCGCGGCCTACTTCTTCGAGGTCACCGCCTTCACGCTGATGGCGGTGTTCATCTCGCATTTCGGCACCGTCGCGCTGGCCGGGCACCAGATCGTGGCCAACCTGGCCAGCGTGATGTACATGCTGCCGCTGTCGATCGCGATCGCCACCGGCGCCCGGGTCGCGCAGCTGCGCGGCGCAGGCGATGCGCGCCTGGCCCGGATCGCCGGCTGGCAGGGCATCGCGCTCGCGGTGGGGCTGGCGGTGGTGCTGGGCCTGCTGCTGTTGCTCGCGCGCCCCCTGCTGCTGGCCGCCTACACCCAGGATGCGGCGGTGCGTGCGGCCGCCTCGGGGCTGTTCCTCTACATCGCGCTGTACCAGGTGTTCGACGCGACGCAGGTCGCCACCGCGTTCGCGCTGCGCTCCTACGGCGTCGCGCTGGTGCCGGCGATCGGCTACGCGGTCGGGCTGTGGGGCATCGGGCTGGCCGGGGGCTACATGCTCGCGTTCGACCTGGGCGGCCGCACGCCTGACTGGCTGCTCGGCGCCAGCGGCTTCTGGTTCGGCAACGCGGCCGCGCTCGCGCTCGTCGCCGGGGCGCTGGTGCTGCTGTACCGCAGCGTGTCGCGGCGCGCCCTTCAGCCCTCGGGCCGCTGAAGCCCGCGCACCCGCCAGGCGGGCAGCACGATGCAGAACCGCGAGCCCTGTCCCGGTTCGCTGTGCACCTGCAGTTCGCCGCCGTGCCGCTGCACCACGTGCTTGACGATGGACAGTCCCAGCCCCGTGCCGCCGCTCTCGCGCGAGCGACTGCCGTCGACACGGTAGAAGCGCTCGGTCAGCCGCGCCAGGTGCTCCTTCGCGATGCCGATGCCCGTGTCCTGGACCAGCAACTCGCCCGCCCCGTCCGGCCGGGCGTGCCACAGGACCTCGACGCGCCCCCCCGGGGGCGTGTAGCGCACCGCATTGCTGACCAGGTTGGCCAGCGCGCTGAGCAGCTCGGTTTCCGAGCCGGCCACCTCGGCCGCACCGGCAGCGCCGACGCGCAGCTCGTGCCGGCCGGCCGAGAGCGTGCGCGCGTCGGTCTCGACCACCTCCAGCAGCCGCGCGACCGGGACCCACTGGTCGTTCGGGGGCGGCGGGCTGCTTTCCAGCTGCGCCAGCGTCAGCAGGTCGCCGACCAGGGTGTCCATGCGGCGTGCCTGCTGCGCCATCAGGTCGAGCACGCGCTGGCGCTCCGCCTCGGCGAGGGGCAGGTCGCGCAGGGTTTCGATGAAGCCGGCCAGCACGGTCAGCGGCGTGCGGATCTCGTGCGAGACGTTGGCGACGAAATCGCGGCGCATCGTCTCGGCACGTTCGCGCTCGGTGATGTCCTGCGACAGCACCAGCTTCATCGCCTCGCCGTAGCCGCGCACCGCGACCGACAGCGTGGCCTTGTCACGTACCTGCGGCAGCACGATCGCATGGTCGAAATCGCCGGCCTGCAGGTGTTCGACGAAGGCGGGCATGCGCACCAGGTTCGTGATCCGCTGGCGCAGGTCGCGCTGCGGGTCGAGCCCGAAGTGCTCGGCCGCCATGTGGTTGCACCAGACGATCTGGTCGTCGGCGTCGAGCAGCATCACCCCGTTGGGCGAGGCCTCGATCGCCGACAGGAACTGCGCCAGCCGGTCCCGCTCGTGCGCAGTGGCGCGCTCGCGCAGCCGGATCGCGCGTTCGATGCGGTAGCCGAGCTCGCCCCACAGGCCGCCGTCGCGCGGTGCCGGCCCCTGCTGCTCGCCGCGCAACCAGTGGACCAGGCGCTGGCCGAGCAGCGCGTCAAAGCCGGCCGCCAGCGCCACGCCCAGGCCCGCACCCAGCAGGCTTGCCCACGGCGGCGCGCCGAAGCGCTGCGACAGCCAGTGGGCCGCGGCCGCGCCGGCCAGCATGCAGGCCAGCACGGCAGCGACGCGTCGCAGCATCCAGCCCATCGGCTCAGCCGGCCGCACTCGGGCGTGGCTGCGTGAGCCGGTAGCCCGCGCCGCGCACCGTCTCGATCATCGCCGCACAGTGCACGGGCGCCAGCGCCTCGCGCAGGCGCTTGACGTGCACGTCCACCGTGCGCTCCTCGATGAACACATGGTCGCCCCAGACGCGGTCGAGCAGCTGCACCCGGCTGTGCACCCGCTCCGGGTGGGTCATGAGGAAGTGCAGCAGGCGGAACTCGGTCGGCCCAAGCTTCACCTCCTGGTCGCCATGCGAGACCCGGCGCGTGGACGGGTCCAGGCGCAGCGCGCCGACCTGTACCGGCGCATCCAACGCCTCGGGCGCCTTGCGCCGCAGCACCGCGCGGATACGCGCCATCAGCTCGTTGGTGGAAAACGGCTTGGTGACGTAGTCGTCCGCACCGGCATCCAGCCCGGCCACCTTGTCCGGCTCCTCGCCGCGCGCGGTCAGCATGATGATGGGCAGCTCCCGCGTGCGTGCCTGTGCACGCCAGCGCTGCGCCAGCGACAGGCCGCTGTGGCCCGGCAGCATCCAGTCCAGCAGCACCAGGTCGGGCAGCACCCGGTCGACCTCCGCAGCCGCACTGGCCGCATCCGCGACCACCGTGACCTCGTGGCCGGCATGGCGCAGATGGATCGCGATCAGCTCGGCGATCGCGCTTTCGTCCTCGACCACCAGCACCCGGCTCATGACGGCGTCCTTGCGTCGTTCATCCTTCCCGCACCCTGCTTCATCGGATGGCGGACTCGACGCTTTCCATCGGGATGTGGCGCACGTCGGTCCCCTTGACGATGTAGATGATCTGCTCGGCCACGTTCTTGGCATGGTCACCGACGCGCTCGATGGCCTTGGCGACGAACACCAGGTCGATGCTGGCCGAGATCGTGCGCGGGTCCTCCATCATGTAGGTGATCAGCTTGCGCATCAGGCCGTCGAACTCCTGGTCGATCTGGTCGTCCTCCTTGAGCACCGCCAGCGCCGTATCGACATCCAGCCGGGCGAAGGCGTCGAGCGCCTTGCGCAGCTGCGCGGTCGCGAGGCTCGCCTCGAACGACACGTCGGAGACCGGCAGGCGCACGCGGCCGAACACGCCGGTGTCGACCAGGCGCCGCACGGTGCGTGCGATGCGGGTGGCCTCGTCGCCGACGCGCTCCAGGTTGCCGATGGTCTTGGAGATCGCGATCAGCAGGCGCAGGTCGCGCGCGGTGGGCTGTCGCCGCACGATGATGGTCGAGAGGTCCCGGTCGATCTCGACTTCCATCTGGTTGACGCGCTCCTCGGTCGCGATCACCTCGGCTGCCAGGTCGCTGCTGAAACGGGTCAGCGCCTGGATGGACTGCGCCACCTGGGACTCGACCAGCCCGCCCATCTCGAGCACCCGGGTGGAGATGCCGCTCAGCTCGGCATCGAACTGCGTGGACAGATGCTTGTCGCTCATGACGTGCTCCGTGGCCTGCACCGGCTCAGCCGAAGCGGCCGGTGATGTAGTCTTCGGTGTCCTTCTTCTTCGGCTGCATGAACAGCTCGTCGGTCGGGCCGAACTCGATCAGGTCGCCCAGGTACATGTAGGCGGTGTAGTCCGAGCAGCGCGCCGCCTGCTGCATGTTGTGGGTCACGATCACCACGGTGTAGTCGTTCTTCAGCTCGTGGATCAGCTCCTCGATGCGGGCGGTCGAGATCGGATCCAGCGCCGAACACGGCTCGTCGAGCAGCAGCACGTCGGGCCGGATGGCGATGCCGCGCGCGATGCACAGGCGCTGCTGCTGGCCGCCGGACAGGCTGGCGCCGCTTTGCGAGAGCTTGTCCTTGACCTCGTCCCACAGCGCCGCCTTGCGCAGCGCCCATTCGACCCGCTCGTCCATCTCCACCCGCGGCAGGTTCTCGAACAGCCGTACGCCGAAGGCGACGTTGTCGTAGATCGACATCGGGAACGGCGTGGGCTTCTGGAACACCATGCCGACCTTGGCGCGCAGCAGCGCCACCGGCAGGCGCGAGTGCAGGATGTTCTCGCCGTCGAGCAGGATCTCGCCTTCGGCCCGCTGGTCGGGGTACAGCTCGTACATGCGGTTGAACGTGCGCAGCAGCGTGGACTTGCCACAGCCCGAGGGGCCGATGAAGGCCGTCACCTTGCGCTCCGGGATGTCGAGGCTGATGTTCTTCAGCGCATGGAAGCTGCCGTAGTAGAAGTTCAGGTTGCGCACCGAGAGCTTGGGCTTCTCGGTCACCGGCAGTTCGACTCTTGCGTCCATTCTCTTGCTTCCGGTTCAGTCGCGGTTGCGCAGCAGCACGCGCGCGACGATGTTGAGCACCAGCACCCCCAGCGTGATGAGGAACACCCCGGCCCAGGCCAGCTGCTGCCAGTTCTCGTAAGGGCTCATCGCGAACTTGAAGATCGTCACCGGCAGGCTGGCCATCGGCTCGCCGAGGTCCGAGGTCCAGAACTGGTTCGACAGGGCCGTGAACAGCAGCGGTGCGGTCTCGCCGGAAATGCGCGCCAGCGCCAGCAGCACGCCGGTCACCACGCCGGCACGCGCGGCGCGCAGCGTGACCGAGGCAACCACCTTCCATTCCGGGGCGCCCAGCGCGTAGGCCGCCTCGCGCAGCGCGTTCGGGATCAGTGCCAGCATGTTCTCGGTGGTGCGGATCACCACCGGGATGACGATCAGCGCAAGCGCCAGCACGCCGGCCCAGCCGGAGAAGCCTCGCAGCGGGGCCACCACCACGGCGTAGATGAACAGGCCGATCACGATGGACGGCGCCGACAGCAGGATGTCGTTGATGAAGCGCACTGCACTGCCCAGCCAGCCGCGCTGGCCGTACTCGGCCAGGTAGATGCCCGCGAAGATGCCTACCGGCGTGCCGATCAGCGTGGCCAGCGTCACCATCAGCAGCGAGCCCCAGATCGCGTTGGCCAGCCCCCCGTCCTCCTGCAGGGGTGGCGGCGTCATCTCGGTGAACAGCGACAAAGCCATGCCGCCCAGGCCCTGGCGCAGCGTCTCGAACAAGATCCACAGCAGCCAGAACACGCCGAAGGCCATTGCCAGCAGCGACAACGCCAGTGCCACGTCGTTGACCCGTTGCCGGCGGCGCAGGCTCGCCAGGCGGGACGCATCGCGCGCGTCGAACTTCATGCCCGGGTTCCTTCACGGCGCTTGAGGCGCAGCAGCAACAGCTTGGACAAGGCCAGCACGACGAAGGTGATGAAGAACAGCACCAGCCCCAGGTAGATCAGCGAAGCCTGGTGCAACCCCTCAGCCGCCTCGGCGAACTCGTTGGCCAGCGCCGAGGTGATGCTGTTGGCCGGTTCGAACAGCGACAACGAGCCGAGCTGGTTCATGTTGCCGATGATGAACGTGACCGCCATCGTCTCGCCCAGCGCCCGCCCCAGGCCCAGCATGATCCCGCCGATCACGCCCGCCTTGGTATATGGCAGCACCACCTTCCAGACCACTTCCCAGGTGGTCGCGCCCAGGCCGTAGGCCGATTCCTTCAGCATGGCCGGCGTGACCTCAAACACGTCGCGCATCACCGAGGCGATGAACGGGATGATCATGATCGCCAGCACCATCCCGGCAGCCAGGATGCCGATGCCCACCGGCGGTCCCGAGAACAGCGCGCCCAGGACGGGCACCTCACCGAACGCCGCCTGCAGCGGCTGCTGCACCCAGGTCGACAGCACCGGCCCGAACACCAGCAGGCCCCACATGCCATAGACGATGGACGGCACCGCCGCCAGCAACTCGACCGCGATGCCCAGCGGCCGCCGCAGCCAGCGCGGCGAGAGTTCGGTCAGGAACAGCGCAATGCCGAAGCTCACCGGCACCGCGATCAGCAACGCGATGAACGAGGTCATCAGCGTGCCGTAGATCATCACCAGGCCGCCGTAGCGGTCCTGCACCGGATCCCAGTCCGCGCTCCACAGGAAGCGCAGCCCGAACGCCTCGATGGCCGGCGCGGCCCCCACGGCCAGCGCCGCGATGATGCCGGCGAGCAGGGCCAGCGTCAGCAGCGCGGCGCCATGCGCCAGCGCCGCGAACACGCGGTCGCCCCAGGGGGACAGCGTCCTCGCGCCCGGCGGCTCCCCGAGGGAGCTGGTCGTCTCGTCCATGTGTCGAGGCTTGAATTCGGATGCAGGGAGTGTAGCGACCGCCATGCCGTCGTCGTTCATGCAGGTTCGGGGCGACGTGCCCGTCGCCCCCTTCGTGTGGTGCTTGCGGCCGGGACGGTGCGGGTCACTGCGCCAGGACCGGCGAGCCGGCCGTGTCGGTCAGCGTGCTCCATTGCTTGCGCACCAGCGCCTTGACGCTTTCCGGCAGCGGCACGTACTCCAGTTCCGAGGCCATTGCATCCCCCTGGCGGTAGGCCCAGTCGAAGAACTTCAGCACCTGCGCACTCTGCTGCGGCCGGTCGGAGGCCCGGTGCATCAGGATGAAGGTGGCGCCGGTGATCGGCCAGGCGTCCTTGCCGGGCTGGTCGGTCAGCACCTGGTAGAAGCTTTCCTCCCAGCGCGCCCCGGCCGCCGCGGCCTTGAAGCTGGCCTCCTCGGGCGCGACGAACTGCCCGTCCCGGTTGCGCAGCTGCACGTGCGACATCCGGTTCTGCCGGGCATAGGCGTACTCGACGTAGCCGATCGAGTTCGGCAGGCGCTGCACGAAGGCCGACACGCCCTCGTTGCCCTTGCCACCGGCGCCGGTCGGCCAGTTCACCGCCGTCCCCTCGCCCACCTGGGCCTGCCACTGCGGATTCACCTTGGACAGGTAGTTGGTGAACAGGAAGGTGGTACCGGAACCGTCGGCCCGGCGCACCACCGCGATCCGGGCGTCCGGCAGCGGCACGCCAGGGTTCAGCGCCACGATCGCCGGGTCGTTCCAGCGGGTGACCTTGCCGAGGTAGATGTCACCCAGCAGCGCACCGGTCAGCTTGAGCTGCCCGGGCGCGACGCCCTGGAGGTTGACCACCGGCACCACGCCGCCGATCACGGTCGGGAACTGCACCAGCCCGTCGCGGGCCAGCTCTTCGTCCTTCAGCGGTGCGTCGGAGGCTCCGAAGTCCACGGTCTTTGCCTTGATCTGGCGCAGACCGGCACCGGAGCCGACCGACTGGTAGTTGATGCGCACGCCGGTGGCCTTGTGGTAGGCATCAGCCCATTTCGCGTACACCGGCGCCGGGAAGGACGCGCCGGCACCAGTGACGTTCTGGGCCGAAGCCATGCCGGCCGCACCGGCCAGCGCGCAGGCGGCAAGCGCCCATCGGATCGGGGAAAGCTTCATGCGAAACACCTTTTCAGCTGCGGGTCATGAGGAAACACCTCGACTGCCGCGAACTGTAGGTGCCGCATGTGACACCATCGTGACACCGCCAGCCGGGGCGCCACAAGGCACAGGGGCCCCGCCGCCCGGCGGCGGGGAACGCCCGCGCGGGCCGGTGGCCGTCAGCCGGCGCGCACCGCGTCGGCCAGACGGTTCGCGCAGCGCTGCGCCAGCGCCGCATCTTCCGCCTCGACCATCACGCGCAGCAGCGGCTCGGTGCCGGACGGGCGGATCAGCACGCGGCCGCGCGCGCCGAGCTCGGCCAGCACCGCCTCCTGCTCGCCGGCCAGGCGGGTGTTGGACTTCCAGTCCTGCCCCGGCTGCAGGCGCACGTTGACCAGCGTCTGCGGGAACAGCGTGACCCCCTCCAGCAGCTGCGCCAGCGAGCGTCCCGAGCGGATCACCGCCTGCAGCACCTGCAGCGCGCTGATGATGCCGTCGCCGGTGGTGTGCTTGTCCAGCGCCAGCAGGTGACCCGAGCCCTCCCCGCCCAGCTGCCAGCCGCGCGCGACCAGCTCCTCGAGCACGTAGCGGTCGCCCACCTTGGCACGCACGAAACTCACCCCGCGGCGCTGCAACGCCAGCTCCACCGCCATGTTGGTCATCAGCGTGCCGACCGCCCCGGGCACGCCCTGCCCGCTGGACAGGCGGTCGCTGACCATCACGTAGAGCAGCTCGTCGCCGTTGTACAGGCGGCCGTCGCGGTCGACCAGCTGCAGGCGGTCGGCG
The DNA here is from genome assembly GCF_015476235.1 of Caldimonas thermodepolymerans. NCBI lineage: Bacteria > Pseudomonadati > Pseudomonadota > Betaproteobacteria > Burkholderiales > Sphaerotilaceae > Caldimonas > Caldimonas thermodepolymerans. The sequence continues at coordinate 1,690,134 of NZ_CP064338.1, read as the reverse complement.
TCGCCGTCCAGCGCGATGCCGTAGTCGGCGCCGTGCGCCTTGACCGCCTCGACCAGTGCCTGCGGAGCGGTGGCACCGCAACGCTCGTTGATGTTGAGGCCGTCCGGGTTGCAGCCGATGGTCATGACGTCGGCGCCCAGCTCATGGAACACCAGCGGCGCGACCTGGTAGGCGGCACCGTGGGCCGCGTCGACCACCACCTTGAGCCCCTTGAGCGACAGCTCGTTGCCGAAGGTGCTCTTGCAGAACTCGACGTAACGCCCCTGGGCATCGTCCAGGCGGCGCGCCTTGCCGAGGCGGGCGGAGTCCACCCACTGCGGGGCCTCCGCCAGCGCGGCCTCGACGCGCTCTTCCCATTCGTCGGGCAGCTTCTCCCCGCGCGCGGAAAAGAACTTGATGCCGTTGTCCGGGTACGGATTGTGCGAGGCGCTGATCACCACGCCCAGGTCCAGGCGCAGGGCCCGGGTCAGGTAGGCCACGCCCGGGGTCGGCAGCGGGCCGCTGAGCAGCACGTCCACCCCGGCCGACGAGAAACCGGCTTCCAGCGCCGACTCCAGCATGTAGCCGGAGATGCGTGTGTCCTTGCCGATCAGCACCGTGGCGCGCGACTGGTCCTGCAGCAGCACCCGCCCGACCGCATGGCCGAGCCGCAACACGAAATCCGGCGTGATGGGGGCCAGGCCGACGGTGCCGCGGATGCCGTCGGTCCCGAAATACTTCCTGCTCATCGGATCCCTTCGTGTGCTCGATAGATACGTCGCGGCCGGTATTTTCACCGCTTCAGATGCCCGGCAGGCCGGCGCGACGCCACACTTTCAGGGCATCGACAGTCGCCGCGACATCGTGTACACGCACGACGCGCGCACCGTGCAGGACGGCCGCCAGCGCGGCGGCCACGCTCGCGGCCAGGCGCTCCTGCACCGGCCGGCCGGTCACGGCCCCCAGCGAGGACTTGCGCGACCAGCCGGCCAGCAGCGGGTAGCCCAGCGCCAGCAGCTCGGCCTGGCGGGCGAGCAGCTCGAAGTTGTGGTCCACGGTCTTGCCGAAGCCGAAGCCCGGGTCCAGCACGATGCGCTCGGCCGCCACGCCGGCAGCCCGGACCGCCTCGGCCCGCTCGCGCAACTCGGCGGCGACCTCGCCCACCACGTCCCCGTAGCGCGGGTCAAGCTGCATGGACTTGGGCTCGCCGCGCATGTGCATCAGGCACACGCCGCAGGCGGGGTGCGCCGCCACCGCCTCCACCGCCCCCGGCGCGCGCAGCGCGTTGATGTCATTGACGATGTCGGCCCCCAGGTCGAGCACGGCGCGCATGACCTCGGGCTTGTAGGTGTCCACCGAGACCGGCACGCCCAGCCTCACCGCCTCCTTCACCAGCGGCACCACCCGGGCCAGTTCCTCGTCCAGCGGCAGCGGGTCGGCCCCCGGCCGGCTGGATTCGCCGCCGATGTCCAGGATGTCGGCGCCTTCCTGCAGCAACTGCTCGCAATGGGCCAGGGCCGAGCGCAGGTCGGCATGCTGCCCGCCGTCGGAAAACGAATCGGGGGTGGCGTTGACGATTCCCATCACCTGCGGGCGGGACAGGTCGATGCGGAAGCGGCTGGTCTGCCAGCAAGGGTTCATCGGCACTCCTGGTGGTCTGGTCGGGTCGGAACGGAAAACGCGGGGGACAGAAACGAAAACGGGGCCGAAGCCCCGTCGTCGGATGCCTGCGGCGCTCAGGCCGTGGCCGGCGCACCGTCGGTGTTGACCGAGGGCGCGTTGCCGTCGCCGCCCGGCTTGCCGTCGTTGGGCGTCCAGTCCTTGGGCGGACGCGGCGGCCGGCCGGCCATGATGTCGTCGATCTGCTCGGCGTCGATGGTCTCCCACTCGAGCAGCGCCTTGGCCATCGCGTGCATCTTGTCCTTGTTGTCCTCGATCAGCTTGCGCGCCACCGCGTACTGCTGGTCGATGATCTTGCGGATCTCCTTGTCGACCTTCTGCATGGTCTCTTCCGAGACATTCACCTGCTTGGTGATCGAGCGGCCCAGGAACACCTCGCCCTCGTTCTCGGCGTAGACCATCGGGCCCAGCTCGTCGGTCATGCCGTAGCGGGTGACCATGTCGCGGGCGATCTGCGTCGCGCGCTCGAAGTCGTTGCTCGCGCCGGTGGTCATCTGGTTCATGAACACCTCTTCCGCGATGCGGCCACCGAACAGCACCGAGATGGTGTTGAGCATGCGCTCCTTGTCCATGCTGTAGCGGTCGCCCTCGGGCAGCTGCATCGTCACGCCCAGCGCCCGGCCGCGCGGGATGATGGTCACCTTGTGCACCGGGTCGGTCTTGGGCAGCAGCTTGGCCACCAGCGCGTGCCCGGCCTCGTGGTAGGCGGTGTTGCGGCGCTCCTCCTCGGGCATGATCATGGACTTGCGTTCCGGGCCCATCAGGATCTTGTCCTTGGCCTTCTCGAAGTCCTGCATCTCGACCACGCGGGCATTGCGGCGCGCGGCGAACAGCGCCGCCTCGTTGACCAGGTTGGCCAGGTCGGCGCCCGAGAAGCCCGGCGTGCCGCGTGCCAGGATGTCCGGCCGCACGTCGGTGCCGATCGGCACCTTGCGCATGTGCACGTTCAGGATCTGCTCGCGGCCGCGCACGTCAGGCAGCGTGACGTAGACCTGCCGGTCGAAGCGGCCCGGGCGCAGCAGCGCCGGGTCCAGGATGTCCGGACGGTTGGTCGCGGCGATCACGATCACGCCCAGGTTGGTCTCGAAGCCGTCCATCTCGACCAGCATCTGGTTCAGCGTCTGTTCGCGCTCGTCGTTGCCGCCGCCCAGGCCGGCGCCACGATGGCGGCCCACCGCGTCGATCTCGTCGATGAAGATGATGCAGGGCGCGTTCTTCTTGGCCTGCTCGAACATGTCGCGCACGCGCGCCGCGCCGACGCCGACGAACATCTCGACGAAGTCGGAACCGGAGATCGAGAAGAACGGCACCTTGGCCTCGCCGGCAATCGCCTTGGCCAGCAGCGTCTTGCCGGTGCCCGGCGGGCCGACCATCAGCACGCCGCGCGGGATGCGCCCGCCCAGCTTCTGGAACTTCTGCGGGTCCTTCAGGAAGTCGACCAGCTCGCGCACCTCCTCCTTGGCCTCGTCGCAGCCGGCCACGTCGGCGAAGGTGATGGAGTTGTTGCTCTCGTCGAGCATGCGGGCACGGCTCTTGCCGAAGCTGAACGCCCCGCCCTTGCCGCCGCCCTGCATCTGCCGCATGAAGTAGATCCACACGCCGATGAGCAGCAGCATCGGCCCCCAGCTGATGAGGATGCTCATCAGCAGCGAGGGCTCCTCGCGCGGCTTGACGTCGAACTTGACGTTGTGGTTGATCAGGTCGCCGACCAGGCCCCGGTCGAAATGGGTGGCCGTGGTGCGGATGCGCCGGTCGTCATTGGTGAGCGCAACGATCTCGGCCCCGCCGGGGCCTTCCTGCAGGGTGACCTGCTTGATGCGGCCGTTGCGCACCTCTTCCAGGAAATCGGAGTAACCGATCTGGCCGGCAGTCGCGACACCCCGGTCGAACTGCTTGAAAACGGTGAACAGCACCAACGCGATCACCAGCCAAACGGCCACTTTCGAGAACCATTGATTGTTCACCGCGGTTCCTTCTCCGAACTCTGAATCCAATAAACCAGCGTCAGCCGCCTAGATTGGGACGATTCTAGACCACTCAAGACAAGGCCCCGCCCGACGTTTCCCACGCTTGCGACAAGTCTTTGCCGCCGGTCGGCAGCCCGGGCTCAGCCGACCCGTTTCAGACCCCGGCCGACCAGAAAGGTTTCTGCGGAGCGGTCCCGCGAGGCCTTCGGCTTGATCGCCTTGACCATCCGGAAGGTGCGCTTGAACAGCTCGACCAGCTGGCTGTAGCCGCTGCCGTGGAACACCTTGCAGACCAGGGCCCCCTCGGGCTTCAGGTGGGCCTGGGCGAACTCGACCGCCAGCTCCACCAGGTGGGCGATCCGGGCCGCATCCGACACCTCGATGCCGGACAGGTTGGGCGCCATGTCCGACACCACGACGTCCACCGGGCGACCGCCGACCGCCTCCTTCAGGCGCTCCAGCACGCTGTCCTCGCGGAAATCCCCCTGGATGAAGGTCACCCCCTCGATCGGCTCGAAGTCGAGCAGGTCCAGCGCGATGATGGTGCCGTCGAGCTCGCCGGCCGCCGCCCCGGCACCGGCGAACTTGCGCCGCACGTACTGGCTCCAGGCGCCCGGGGCCGCCCCCAGGTCGACCACCAGCTGCCCGGGCCGGATCAGCTGCATCTCCTCGTCGATTTCCTTGAGCTTGTACGCGGCGCGGGAACGGTAGCCCTCCTTCTGGGCCAGCTTCACGTACGGATCGGTGAGGTGGTCATGCAGCCACGCCTTGTTAACCTTCTTGCTCTTGGTCTTGATCTTCATTGCCCAACGATAATACGCAGATGCCTGCCATCCAATTGACCCCGGCCGAGCGCAAGGAACACCGCGCGGCCGCCCACCACCTCGACCCCGTCGTCTACGTCGGCGCCGAGGGCCTGACGCCTGCCGTCGTGAAGGAAACGGACGCCGCCCTCAAGGCCCACGGCCTGATCAAGGTACGGGTGTTCTCGGACGACCGGGAGGAACGCGAACGCATCCTCGCCGAGCTGAGCGGCCGGCTCGACGCCGCGCCGATCCAGCACATCGGCAAGCTGCTGGTGCTGTGGCGCCCCATCCCCCCGAAGGAAAAGGCCCCCGACGAGGACCGCAAGCCCGGCCCGAAGACCGTCAAGATCATCAAGTACTCGAAGCGCGGCGGCCAGCGGCCCCAGGTGAAGAAGGTGACCGTACTGGGCAACCAGCGCGTGACCCCCGGCGGCAGCATCAAGCGCGCCAAGCCGCGCGCCACCAGCGTCAAGAAGAAGCTGGCCGGCCAGTGAGGCCGGCCGCGCCCCGCCGTCAGCGCGGGGCGGCGCAGCGCCAGGCCAGCGCCGCGAGCAGCAGCGCCTTGACGCCGAAGAAGGCGCTCGAGACGCCGTGCAGCTGCATGAAGGTCCAGCGGCCGGTCCCGGCGCGGGCCTCCTCCATCAGCGGGATCAGCGCGTAGTAGCCCGCCACCGTGCAGAACAGCACGCCCAGCACCAGCAGCAGCTCGGCGCTGACCAGCGAACGGGCGGCGCCCGACTCGACCCGGCGCGCGGCCACCCGGCGCTCGACCAGCAGCAGCACCACCGCCAGCGCCAGGCTCAGCGCCGCCTCGAGCTTGAACATGCGCCCGGCGGCGAGCCCCGCCTGGGCGCGTTCCAGCACCGCGAACAGCGACGGCGCCGCCAGGGCGCCGATGCACAGCACGGCGCCGGCCCACAGGCCGGCCAGCCAGCCGCGCAGGCGCAACAGCGTCATGGCAGCCGGCGCGGACATCAGATGTAGCGGACGTTGACGACTTCGTAGCGCTTGATGCCGCCCGGGGCCTGCACCTCCGCCACGTCGCCGACTTCCTTGCCGATCAGCGCGCGCGCGATCGGCGAGCTGACCGAGATCAGGCCCTGCTTCAGGTCGGCCTCGTCGTCGCCGACGATCTGGTAGGTCACGGCCTCGCCGGTTTCCTCTTCCTCCAGGTCGACCGTGGCGCCGAACACCACCCGGCCGCCCGCGTCCAGCGTGGACGGGTCGATGATCTGGGCGGCGGCCAGCTTGCCCTCGATTTCCTGGATGCGGCCTTCGATGAAGCCCTGCTTGTCCTTGGCGGCGTCGTACTCGGCGTTCTCCGACAGGTCGCCCTGGGCGCGCGCCTCGGCGATCGCGTTGATCACGGCCGGGCGCTCGATCGTCTTCAGGCGGTGCAGCTCCTCCTTGAGCTTCTCGGCCCCGCGCTTGGTCAGTGGAATGGTGGCCATCAGTGTCTCTCCGGCAGCAAAAAATCAGCCGCCGCCACACTCCCTTGCACAGGAGGGCGGCGGCGGCCGCATCGTTAGAGTCGTGCTTAGTTTAGCTGGTTGTGCAGTTCCTGGAGCGAGTACACCGTCAGGTCGGCCTGGTGCTTCATCGCCTCGACGGCGGCCTCGCAGCCGGCCATGGTGGTGTAGTAGGTCACCCGGTTGGCGATCGCGGCCATGCGGATGTAGCGGGAATCCGCGATCGCCGTGCGGGTTTCGTCCACGGTGGTGAACACCAGCTGGATCTCGCCGGCCTTGACCAGGTCGGCGATGTGCGGACGACCGTCCTTGATCTTGTTGACGGTGCGCACCGGGATGCCGGCCGCGGCGATCGCTGCGGCCGTGCCCTTGGTCGCCACCAGCTGGAAGCCGAGCTGGTGCAGCTCGCGGGCCACGGCGACGGCGCGCTCCTTGTCGCCGTTCTTGACCGTGATGCACACCGTGCCGCCCGAAGGCAGGCGCGAGCCGGCGGCCAGCTGGCTCTTGAGCATGGCCTCGCCGAAGGTGCGGCCCACGCCCATGACCTCGCCGGTGGAGCGCATCTCCGGACCCAGGATCGGGTCCACGCCCGGGAACTTGTTGAACGGGAACACCGCTTCCTTGACCGTGAAGTACGGCGGCACGACCTCGCCGCGCACGCCCTTCTGGTCGCGCAGCTTCTGGCCGGCCATGCAGCGCGCGGCGATCTTGGCCAGCGGCTGGCCGGTGGCCTTGGAGACGTACGGCACGGTGCGCGAGGCACGCGGGTTCACTTCCAGCACGTAGACGACCGCGTCGTCGCCCTCGCCCTGGATCGCGAACTGCACGTTCATCAGGCCCACGACCTTGAGCGCCTTGGCCATCGCCTTGGTCTGGCGGCGCAGCTCGTCCTGCAGCGACTGCGGCAGCGAGTACGGCGGCAGCGAGCAGGCCGAGTCGCCCGAGTGGACGCCCGCCTGTTCGATGTGCTCCATGATGCCGCCGATCATGACCTCCTCGCCGTCGCTGATGCAGTCGACGTCGACCTCGATCGCGTCATCCAGGAAGCGGTCCAGCAGCACCGGCGACTTCTCGGAGACCTTGACCGCCTCGCGCATGTAGCGCTCCAGGTCCTTGTCGCCGTGCACGATCTCCATCGCACGACCGCCCAGCACGTAGCTCGGGCGCACCACCAGCGGGTAGCCGATCTCCTGCGCGAGCTTGAGCGCCTCTTCCTCGGTGCGCGCGGTGCGGTTGGGCGGCTGCTTCAGGCCCAGGTCGTTGAGCAGCTGCTGGAAGCGCTCGCGGTCCTCGGCGATGTCGATGCTGTCCGGCGAGGTGCCGATGATGGGCACGCCGTTGGCCTCCAGGTCCAGCGCCAGCTTCAGCGGGGTCTGGCCGCCGTACTGGACGATCACGCCGAAGGGCTTTTCCTTCTCGACGATCTCCAGCACGTCTTCCAGCGTCAGCGGCTCGAAGTACAGGCGGTCCGAGGTGTCGTAGTCGGTCGAGACGGTCTCCGGGTTGCAGTTGACCATGATGGTCTCGTACCCGTCCTCGCGCATCGCTAGCGCCGCGTGCACGCAGCAGTAGTCGAACTCGATGCCCTGGCCGATGCGGTTCGGGCCGCCGCCCAGCACCATGATCTTCCTGCGGTCGGTCGGCTCGGCCTCGCACTCCTCGTCATAGCTGGAGTACATGTAGGCGGTCTGCGTCGCGAACTCGGCGGCGCAGGTGTCGACGCGCTTGTAGACCGGGCGCACGCCCAGCGCATGGCGCGCCTTGCGCACCTCGTGCTCGCTGGAGCCCAGCAGCTTGGCCAGGCGCCGGTCGGAAAAGCCCTTGCGCTTGAGGAAGCGCAGTTCCTCGGCCGACAGGCTGGCCAGCGTGCGGCCGGCCAGGCCCGCCTCGACCTCGACCAGCTCGCGGATCTGCGCCAGGAACCAGGGATCGATCGCGGTTTCCTCGAACACCTCCTCCAGCGTCATGCCGATGCGGAAGGCGTCGGCGACATAGAGGATGCGCTCGGGGCCGGGCTCGCCCAGCTCCTGCTCGATCTCCTCACGGTCGGTGCTGCGCTCGCTCAGGCCGTCGATGCCGGTCTCCAGGCCACGCAGCGCCTTCTGGAAGCTTTCCTGGAAGGTGCGGCCCATGGCCATCACCTCGCCCACCGACTTCATCTGGGTGGTCAGGTGCGGGTCGGCCTCGCGGAACTTCTCGAACGCGAAGCGCGGGATCTTGGTGACGACGTAGTCGATGGTCGGCTCGAAGCTCGCCGGCGTCGCGCCGCCGGTGATCTCGTTGCGCAGCTCGTCGAGCGTGTAGCCCACCGCCAGCTTGGCGGCGATCTTGGCGATCGGGAAGCCGGTGGCCTTGGACGCCAGCGCCGAGGAACGCGACACGCGCGGGTTCATCTCGATGACGATCATGCGCCCGTTCTTCGGGTTGATCGCGAACTGCACGTTCGAGCCGCCCGTGTCCACGCCGATCTCGCGCAGGATCGCCACCGAGGCGTTGCGCATCAGCTGGTATTCCTTGTCGGTCAGCGTCTGCGCCGGCGCCACCGTGATCGAGTCGCCGGTGTGGATGCCCATCGGGTCCAGGTTCTCGATCGAGCAGATGATGATGCAGTTGTCGGCCTTGTCGCGCACCACCTCCATCTCGAACTCTTTCCAGCCGATCAGCGATTCCTCGATCAGCAGTTCGTTGGTAGGCGACAGGTCCAGGCCGCGCTTGCAGATCTCCTCGAACTCTTCCGGGTTGTAGGCGATGCCGCCGCCGGTGCCGCCGAGCGTGAAGCTCGGGCGGATCACGACCGGGAAGCCCGTGCCGCCGGTCTCCGCGGCGATGCGCTTCTGCACCGCCCAGGCCTCTTCCATCGAGTGGGCGATGCCGGACTTGGCCGATTCCAGGCCGATCTTGGTCATCGCCTCCTTGAACTTGAGGCGGTCCTCGGCCTTCTCGATCGCGTGCTCGTTGGCGCCGATCATCTCCACGCCGTACTTGGCCAGCACCCCGTGGCGGTGCAGGTCCAGGGCGCAGTTCAGCGCGGTCTGGCCGCCCATGGTCGGCAGGATCGCGTCCGGGCGCTCCTTCTCGATGATGCGCTCGACCACCTGCCAGGTGATGGGCTCGATGTAGGTGACATCGGCCATCTCCGGGTCGGTCATGATGGTCGCCGGGTTGCTGTTGACCAGGATGACCTTGTAGCCTTCCTGGCGCAGCGCCTTGCAGGCCTGCGCGCCGGAATAGTCGAACTCGCACGCCTGGCCGATGACGATCGGGCCGGCGCCGATGATGAGGATCGATTTCAGGTCTTGCCGCTTAGGCATTCTTGTTCTCCATCAGCGCCACGAAGCGGTCGAACAGGTAACCGATGTCATGCGGGCCGGGCGAGGCTTCCGGGTGGCCCTGGAAGCAGAACGCCGGCCGGTCGGTGCGCGCCAGCCCCTGCAGCGTGCCGTCGAACAGGCTCACGTGCGTGGCGCGCAGGTTCGCGGGCAGCGACTTCTCGTCCACCGCAAAGCCGTGGTTCTGGCTGGTGATGCTGACGCGGCCGGTGTCGAGGTCCTTGACCGGGTGGTTGGCCCCGTGGTGGCCGAACTTCATCTTGAAGGTCTTCGCGCCCGAGGCCAGCGCCATGATCTGGTGGCCCAGGCAGATGCCGAAGGTCGGGATGCCGTGCTCGATCAGCTCGCGCGCGGCCTCGATCGCGTAGTCGCACGGCTCCGGGTCGCCGGGGCCGTTGCTCAGGAAGATGCCGTCGGGCTGGTGTTTCAGCGCCTCGGCCGCGGTCGAGGTCGCCGGCAGCACCGTGACCTTGCAGCCGCGCTCGGCCAGCATGCGCAGGATGTTGCGCTTGACGCCGAAGTCGTACGCCACGACGTGGAAGCGCGGCGCGGACTGGCGGCCGTAGCCGGCACCGAGCTTCCATTCGGTCTCGGACCACTCGTAGGGACCGTCGGTGCTGACGACCTTGGCCAGGTCCAGGCCTGCCATGCTGGGGGCGGCCTGCGCCTTCGCGATGGCCTCCTGCACGTGCGCCTCGGTGATCGATTGCCCCTCGGGCAGCGCCAGGATGCAGCCGTTCTGCGCGCCCTTGGTGCGCAGGATGCGGGTCAGCCGCCGCGTGTCGATGCCAGCGATCGCCACCGTGCCCTGCTCGCGCAGGTACTGCGGCAGCGTCTGCGTCATCCGGAAGTTCGATTCCAGGACCGGCAGGTCCTTGATGATGAGGCCGGCGGCATGGACTTTCGTCGCCTCGATGTCCTCAGGGTTCACGCCGACGTTGCCGATGTGCGGATACGTGAGCGTCACGATCTGCCGGCAGTAGCTGGGGTCGGTGAGGATTTCCTGATAGCCGGTGAGCGCCGTGTTGAAGACGACTTCACCGACCGTGTGACCGGCTGCGCCGATCGAGGTACCACGAAAGACCGTGCCGTCTGCGAGTGCAAGGAGTGCTTGAGGCAGTTGCGGCAGCACGGGGATTCTCCGTTCGAGTGTGCACGCCCAGCTCTGCTCGACAGCATGAGTCCGGTAAGGAAACGGCCGGGGAGTTTCGCTGGGGCGGGGTGGTTGCGGGTAAACCTGAAAATTATAGCCTGAGGCGCCCTTCCTTATTGCACCGCAGCACACGAGCCCGGTCGGTCGGTCGCGGTCCGGAATGAAAACGCTTCTGCTTCTTGGGCGCCCCTCGCAAGGCTGCGCAGGGGCATCGCCTGCGCAAGTTTGTCAGCCTTTCGTCGCGGAGACACAATGCCGCGACAAACACCCCACGAAGAAGAGGACTCCACATGAAGGGCGACCCCAAGGTCATCGAGTACCTGAACGCGCAGCTGAAGAACGAGCTGACCGCCATCAACCAGTACTTCCTGCATTACCGCATGCTGAAGCACTGGGGCCTGGACAAGCTGGCACGCAAGGAATACGAGGAATCCATCGGCGAGATGAAGCACGCCGACCGGCTGATGGACCGCATCCTGATGCTCGACGGGCTGCCCAACCTGCAGGACCTCGGCAAGCTGCTGGTCGGCGAGGACACGGTCGAGATCCTGCGCTGCGACCTGCAGCTCGAGCAGGCCGCCCAGGCCACGATCAAGGACGGCATCGCCTACTGCGAATCGGTGCGCGACTACGTCTCGCGCGACCTGCTGCAGGACATCCTGGACGACACCGAGGAACACATCGACTTCCTCGAAACCCAGCTGGAACTGGTCGACAAGGTCGGCGTGCAGAACTACCTGCAGGCCCAGATGGGCGAACTCAGCTGAAGCGACGCCCCTGTCCCTCCCGTGGCCGCCCTCCGCGCGGCCACAGCCGGCCGGTGCGGGCCATGTAGTCCTGGTACGCCGACCCGAACCGGTCGAGCATCAACCGCTCCTCGCGCGGCACGCGCAGGAAGTACAGCAGCGCGAACCCCGGCACCCCGAGCACCCCGGCCACCCAGTTGTGGATCAGCAGCGGTTGCGCCAGCGCGAACAGCCAGATCGACGCGTACATCGGGTGCCGCATGTGGCGGTACACCCCGTGGGTGACCAGCTCATGCCCGACGTGCACCTCCAGGGACGGCGACCAGTGCCGCCCCAGGTCGGCGTGCGCACGGTGGAACAGCCACAGCGACGCCGCCATCAGCACTGCCCCGACCGCCGCGGCCGGCCACGGCAGCCGGTAGCCGAAGCGGTCCAGCCAGGGCGTGGCGATGGAGAGCATCGGCAGGCACAGCAGCGTCATGAAGACGACGAACATCAGCCACTGCTCCAGGCGCCCCACCCGGCTGGCCTCGATGCGGTTGGCCCGGTTCGCCTCCACGTACGGCCAGCGGATCGCCGCCTGCAGGAACGACGCCAGCGCCCAGGCAACCTCGTGCCACAGCACGCCGCTGCCGCGGCGCCAGAGGTAGGCCAGCATGGCCAGCAGGAACAGCAGCACCGGGAACCACAGCCGCAGCCGGGCCCCGTAGACGCCGGCCGTGGCATTGGGGCGGCGAGGGTCGGAAGAAGCATGGACCGGCTTCATGCCGCCCCCCCCTGGGGTGCGTCCCGGCGGTCCGGGCGCCGCCCCGGTGCCGGGGGGCGGCGCGCCTGCGAACAGGCGGATGAGGGGCGGCAGATGCAAGGCGTCAGGCCGATGGCCGTCACAAGGGTCCTCGAACGGTGGTCCACAGGCGCCCCAGTATGCGGACCCAGGCAGGGCGCCCGCGTCCCCTAAAGGGGGGAACTCGGTAACAAATGCTTGCCCCTGCCGCCAGCGAGACTTTTTCAAGTGGGAATCATTCTCATTTATACTGACCCCGTCGATTGAACAGGCGTCGATTGGAAAGGGTTCGCCAGATGATCGTTTGCGTATGCCGCAGGGTCTCCGACCGGGACATCGAACGCGTGGCCCGTTCTGGCTGCACGTCGTTTGACGAACTGCAGATGGAGCTGGGCGTGGCCACCTGCTGCGGGCAGTGCGCCGACTGCGCCCGCCAGAAGCTGGCCTCTACGCTGCGGCACGAGCCGGCCGCTTCCCACCTGCCCCTTGCCGCGGAGCTGGCACTGGCATGACCGAACTGACCGGGTTGCTCGTCTGGCTGACGAGCCTGCTGGTGGTGCTGCTCGGGGCCTGGTGGGCCCTGTCGCGGCCCTGATCCGCAGGCAACCTGCCCCGTTTTTCAGTGTTTCTGGAACCAGGAAGACCGATGAAACCGTCCGCCCTCGCCACCGAACCGGCCACCGCGCCGACGGCTGTTCCAGCGCACCGGCCGGATGCCAGCCCCCGTGGCCGGCTCCAGCCGCAGGCCGAGGCGGCCGAGGCCCTGGAGGCCATCGCCAGCAGCGCCCTGCTGCGCGGCCGCAAGTCGGTCCGGATCGAACACAACGGCGCGCTCTACCAGCTGCGCGCGACCAAGTTCGGCAAGCTGATCCTGACCAAGTAGTTCATCGTGGGGCGACCCGGACGGCCGCAGGGCCGCCGGGTCGTGTTTTGAGCTCAGCCACGAGCCGGTCCGCCCGGCCCTCAGCCAAGCACCTTTTCCCGCGACCTCACTGGCCCAGCGCCGCGATGCCGGCCTTCGCGATCTGGGCGTCCTCGCCCGACTTCACGCCGCTGACGCCGACCGCGCCGACGCACTGGCCCTCGACCATGATCGGCACCCCGCCCTCGAGCAGGCCTTCCAAGCCGGGCGCGCTCAGGAACGAGGTGCGGCCCTGGTTGATCATGTCTTCATAGACCTTGCTTTCCCGGCGACCCAGCGCCGCGGTGCGGGCCTTGGCCGGGGCGATCTGCGCTGACACCGGACCGGCGCCGTCCAGCCGCTGCAGCCACAGCAGGTGCCCGCCGTCGTCGACGATCGCAATGCTCACCGCCCAGTGGTTGCGCAGCGCCTCGGCCTCGGCGCCGGCGGCGATCTTCTTGACGTCGTCCAGCGTCAGGTAGGGCTTGGTCTTCATCGGTTGCTCCTTTCGTATTGAGTCGTCCTATAGCAGCGATGGTGCCAGCATCCCGCCCGTCCGGCGAGCCCACGGCCCCACATCGGGGCGAACTGCGGAAATCGCCCCACTGCGATTGCGGGAACTAGAATCGCCCGGGGGAGTCGAAACCTCGTCACCGAAAGAGGAGCACGACGATGAACGAAAGCTTGCAGGCAGCCTATTCCCGCTCGGGCGTACTGGCCCAGCAACGCAACCGCGTCCTGCGCAACACCTACTGGTTGCTGGCGCTGTCGCTGGTGCCCACCGTGCTGGGCGCCTGGATCGGCGTGGTCACGGGCTTCAGCTTCTTCGCCAGCAGTCCGCTGCTCGGCTTCTTCGCCTTCCTCGCCATCGCGTTCGGGTTCTTCTTCGCCATCGAGAAGTTCAAGAACTCGGGCGTGGGCGTGCTGCTGTTGCTCGGCTTCACGTTCTTCATGGGGCTGATGCTGTCGCGCCTGATCGGGGCGGTGCTGGGCTTTGCCAACGGCGCCCAGCTGATCATGATGGCCTTCGGTGGCACCGCGCTGGTGTTCTTCGGCATGGCGACCCTGGCCACGACGATCAAGCGCGACCTGTCCGGCATGGGCAAGTGGCTGATGGTCGGCGTCGTCATGCTGATCGTCGCCTCGCTGGCCAACATCTGGCTGCAGATGCCGGCCCTGATGCTGACGATCTCGTCGCTGGCCATCGTGATCTTCTCCGCCTACATGCTGTACGACCTCAAGCGCATCGTCGATGGCGGCGAGACCAACTACGTGACCGCCACGCTGGCGATCTACCTGGACATCTACATCGTGTTCCAGCACCTGCTGGCGCTGCTGGGCATCTTCGGCGGCGACGAATGACCCGCCCGACCTGAACGCGGAAGGCCCGCTTCGGCGGGCCTTTTCTTTCTGGGCAGCAGACGCGCGCTCAGTCGCGCTCGAACACCGCGACGCTCTCCACGTGCGCGGTGTGCGGGAACATGTTGACCGTGCCGGCAGCGGTGCAACGGTAGCCGGCCTGGTGCACCAGCAGGCCCGCGTCGCGCGCCAGCGTGGCCGGGTTGCACGACACGTAGACGATGCGCCGCGGCGGGGTCCAGGCGCCGTCGGTCGGCGGCTGCTGCACCAGGTCGGCCAGTGCCTTGGACAGCGCGAATGCGCCTTCGCGCGGCGGGTCGACCAGCCACTTGTCGGCCCGGCCGTAGGCCACCAGGTCGGCCGGTTCGAGCTCGAACAGGTTGCGCGCCTCGAAGCTCGCGTTGACGATGCCGTTGTGCGCGGCGTTCTCGCGCGAGCGCGCCACCAGCGCCTCGCTGCCTTCCACGCCCAGCACTTCCTTCGCGCCGCGCGCGATCGGCAGCGTGAAGTTGCCCAGGCCGCAGAACCAGTCGATCACGCGTTCGTCCCGCTGCGGCGCGAGCAGCCGCAGCGCGCGGCCGACCAGGGCCCGGTTGACCTCGTGGTTGACCTGGGTGAAGTCGGTCGGCTTGAACGGCATCGTGATGCCGAACTCGGGCAGCGTGTAGGCCAGCGGCACCTGCGCGGCATCGAGCAGGTGCACGCTGTCCGGCCCCTTGGGCTGCAGCCACCACTGCACGCCGTGCTCGGCGGCGAAGGCGCGCAAGCGCGCCACGTCGGCATCGGACAGGGGCTCCAGGTGACGCAGCACCAGCGCGGTGACGAGCCGCCCCCCGTGGTCGCCGATGGCGACCTCGATCTGCGGCAGGCGGTCGCGCCCGTCCATGCCGGCGATCAGCGCGCGCAGCGGCAGCAGCAGCGCGCTCACGTGCGGCGGCAGCACCTCGCAGGAGTCCATGTCGGCGACATAGCTGGAGCGGCGCTCGTGGAAGCCGACCAGCACCCCGCCCTTCTTGGGCACGTGGCGCACCGACAGGCGTGCGCGGTAGCGGTAGCCCCAGGTGGGTCCCTGGATCGGCCGCAGCACCATCTCGGGACGCACCTTGCCGAGGTGCCACAGCTGGTCCTCGAGCACGCGCTGCTTGACCGCGAGCTGCGCCGCAGGATGGAAATGCTGCATCTTGCAGCCGCCGCAGGTGCCGAAGTGCGCGCAACGCGGCCGGACGCGCTGCGCGCTCTCGCGCCGCCAGGCGACGACGCGGGCCTGCTCCCAGTTGTTCCTGCGACGGGTGACGGCGACCTGCACTTCCTCACCGGGCAATGCACCGTCGACGAACACCACCTTGCCGTCGGCATTGTGGGCCACGCCCTGGGCTTCCAGATCGAGCGACTCGATCCGCAGCCATTCATCTGCTTGTGTCATGGGACGGAATTATCCGTCCCGCAGCAGGTCGATCAGACTCAGAAGATGGAGTCGCGGTCCACGCCGTGGCGGATCATGCGGCGCTTGAGCTTGAGCAGCGCTTCCTGCTGGATCTGGCGGATGCGCTCGCGCGTCAGGCCGAGGCGCTCGGCCAGCACTTCCAGCGTTTCCGGTTCGCGGTCGTGCAGGCCGTAGCGGCCGGACAGCACCTCGCGCTCGCGGTCGCTCAGTTCGCCAAGCCAGGTGTCGAGCAGCTGCTCCACCTCGTGGCTGAGCGTCGCGCCGAGCGGGTCGGTGGCCTGCTCGTCGGCCACCATGTCCATCATCGACTCGGAGTGGTCGCGCTCCAGCGGCGCGTCCAGCGAGGCCGGCGCCTCGGCGTACTTGAGCAGCTCGGCCACCTCGCGCACCGGCCGGCCCAGGTAGGCGGCGATCTCCTCGACCCGCACCGCCTTCTCGCCGTCGGCGCGGCGGGCCACCTCGGCCTCGATCTGCCGGCGTGCCTTGAGCACCTGGTTGAGCTCGCGCACCACGTGCACCGGCAGGCGCACCAGGCGGGCCTGGTGCATGATCGCTCGCTCGATGTTCTGCCGGATCCACCACGAGGCGTAGGTCGAGAAGCGGAAGCCGCGCTCGGGCTCGAACTTGTTGATCGCGTGCATCAGCCCGAGGTTGCCTTCCTCGATCAGGTCGGTGAGCGGCAGGCCGCGGCCGAGGTAGTTCTTCGCGATGCTGACGACCAGGCGCAGGTTGTGCTCGATCATCGCCTGCCGCGCCTTGAAGTCGCCGCTGCGCGCACGCGTCGCGGTGGCGTACTCCTCCTCGGGCGTCAGCAGCGGGGTGCGTCGGATCTCGCGCAGGTAGGTCTGCAGCGTGTTGCCGATGTCGGATTCGCCGGCATCGAACTCGGCCAGCGCGCGGCCGTTGGGTTCGACCGCCGCGCTGCCGTTGCCGTTGACCTCGCCGGCCTGGGGCAACGACAGCAGCGGCGGCGAAGCCAGCGCGTCGGGATCGAGCAGCGATTCGGGCACCGGCTCGGGAAGCACGCGCCCGTTCGGTTCGGCATGCTTCCTGTTCATCGCCCTCGCCCGCTGCGAACGCCGGCCCCGATCAGCGCGGCGGCAGGTACTTGGCTGGATCGACCGGCTTGCCCTGCCGGCGGATCTCGAAGTGCAGCTTCACCCGATCGGTATCGGTGGAGCCCATCTCGGCGATCTTCTGCCCGCGACGCACGGTTTGGTCCTCCTTGACCAGCAGGGTCTGGTTGTGCGCGTAGGCCGTCAGGTAGTCGTTGTTGTGCTTGACGATCACCAGGTTGCCATAGCCGCGCAACCCGGAGCCGGCATACACCACGCGCCCGTCAGCCGCAGCGTACACCGGATCGCCCGCCTTGCCACTGATGCCCAAGCCCTTGTTACGCACTTCGTCGAAGGTCGCGATCACCGGGCCCTGGGCCGGCCACATCCAGTTGATGCCGCCGGCATCCTTGTCCGCCTGGCTCGGCGCCGGTGCGGGCGCAGGCGAGGCGGACGGGGCGGGCGTCACGGCAGGTGCATCGGACGCGGCAGGCGCCGATGCCGCGGACGCCCCCGGCTTGCTGTCCAGCGGGCGCGATTCGACGCGCGCGACCGTCACCGGGCGCGTCGCCACCCCGGCCGGATCGGTGGCCGGCGGCACCACGCGCAGCACCTGCCCGACTTCCAGCACGTTGGGATTGTCGAGGTTGTTCCAGCGCATGATGTCGCGCCAGTTCTGGCCGGTCTCCAGCCCGACGCGGATCAGCGTGTCGCCCGGCTTGACGGTGTAGTAGCCGGGCTTGCCGGCGTTCTCGCTGCCCGGCGGCAGCGGCTTGGCGGGATCGGCCGAGACGGTGGCCCCGTTGGCCGGCACGCGCGCGCCGGACAGGTTGCGATCTTCCACCGGTGCCCGGTGGTCCGAAGTCGCGCACGCGGCCAACAACAAGGCGGTTGCAAGGCACGCGCCCGTCTTGAAACTCATCAGAACTCCTGAAGTGGACACCATGGGTGACTTTGCACGACCTCAGGTCGTGCCGGATTTTAAGGGGACAAAATGGACGGCTTCATGCTCTGAACGCACGAACCCACGATCGTTCCGCTCCACGAGCACGAGCACCTGCGTCGAGCCCCGCACCACCGGCGCGACCAGGCGCCCGCCGACGGCCAGCTGGTCCAGCCAGGCCTGCGGGATCGCCTCCCCGCCGGCTGCCGCGACGATGCCGTCGTACGGCGCATTGGGGGGATGGCCGAGCATGCCGTCACCATATACCAGCCGCACGTTGTCTGCGCGCCAGGGCGCAAGCAGCTCGCGGGCTTTGTCGTGCAGCGCCTTCAGGCGCTCGACCGAGACCACCAGCCGCGCCAGGTGGGCCAGCACCGCGGCCTGGTAGCCGCAGCCGGTGCCGATCTCGAGCACGCGCTGCAGCATCGCGTCGCCGCGGTTGCCGCGCATCAGCTCCAGCATGCGAGCCACCACCGACGGCTTGGAGATGGTCTGCTGCAGGCCGATGGGCAGCGCCGTGTCCTCGTAGGCCTGGTTGGCCAGCGCCGTGTCGACGAACAGGTGGCGCGGCACGGCGAGCATCGCCGCCAGCACCTTCTCGTCGCGGATGCCCTGGGCGCGCAGCCGCTCGACCATGCGCGCGCGCACCAGCTCGGAGTCCAGCCCGAGCCCGGCCGGGCGCACCTGGCGCTCGCGGTCGAGCGCGGCCTGCTGCAGCAGCCGCTGCGGCCGCAGCAGGTTCGGCTTGCGCTCCGGCGCCGTCGGGCGCGCCGGCGTCAGCGCGGGGGCCGCGGCGGACGGACGCGTGGCCACCGAGCGGGCCACCGGCGTGAGCTTGTCGAGGCTGAGCGGGAAGCTGCGCCCGCGCGGCTTGCCGGGCTCGCTCACCGCACCGCCCCCTCGTCCAGCCAGGCCTGCCAGCCCGGCAGGCTGGCATGGTCGGTCAGGTCGATCTGCAGGGGCGTGATCGACACGTGGCCCTGTGCAGTGGCGTGGAAGTCGCTGCCGGGCCCGGCCTCGCGCGCGCTGCCCGACGGGCCGATCCAGTAGATCGGCTCGCCCCGCGGGTTGGCCTGCCGGATCACGCCCGCGCTGGCGTGGCGGCGTCCGAGCCGGGTCAGGCGCGGCTCGCGCAGCTGCTCGAGCGGCAAGTTGGGAATGTTGACGTTGAGCAGGTAGGCGCCCTGCGCCGGCGGACGCGCGACCACCTGCTCGATCAGGCGGCGCGCGACGGCAGCCGCGGCATCGAGGTGCGTCCACCCCTTGTCCACCAGCGAGAACGCGATGGCCGGGATGCCGAACAGGTAGGCCTCCATCGCGGCGGCCACGGTGCCGGAGTACAGCGTGTCCTCGCCCATGTTCGCACCGTTGTTGATGCCGGAGACCACCAGGTCGGGGCGGTGCTCCAGCAGGCCGGTGAGCGCGACGTGGACGCAGTCGGACGGCGTGCCGTTGATGAAGGTGTAGCCGTTGGGCGCCTTGAAGGCACTCAAGGGCCGATGCAGCGTCAGGGAATTCGAGGTGCCGCTGGCGTTCTGCTCGGGGGCCACCACGTCGACGCTGCCCAGGCCACGGCAGGCCTCGACCAGCGCCTGCAGCCCCGGTGCGAGGTAGCCGTCGTCATTGGCAACAAGTATGCGCATGCGGGGATTGTATTGAGGCCGCCCGCAGGTGCCCCATGGGGCCCGGCGACGGCCGCGTCACCTCGGTGACGCTGCGCGACGCCGGCGCTGCCTATCATGGCTCGATTCCCAGCCGAGGAGACGCCGATGCATGCCTGGATCTGTGACAACCCGGTCGGCCCGCAGGCCCTGACCTGGAAGGAACTGCCCGCCCCCGAACCGCAGGCCGGCGAGATCCGCGTGGCGGTGAAGGCCGCGAGCCTCAACTTCCCCGACCTGCTGATCGTGCAGAACAAGTACCAGGTCAAGCCGCCCCTGCCCTTCGTGCCGGGCGCGGAGTACGCCGGGGTGATCGAGGCGGTCGGCGCGGGCGTGTCGCACCTGCGCCCCGGCGACCCGGTGGCCGCGTTCGCCGGCACCGGCGGCTTCGCCACGCACGCGGTGGCCCCGGCAGCGGTGGTGATGAAGCTGCCCGAGGGCTTCAGCTTCCCGGATGCCGCCGCCTTCCTGTGCACCTACGGCACGACCTACCACGCGCTGATCGACCGCGCCGCGCTGCAGGCGGGCGAGACCGTGCTGGTGCTGGGTGCGGCCGGCGGGGTCGGCACCGCGGCGATCCAGGTCGCGAAGGCCGCCGGCGCGCGCGTCGTCGCGGCCGCCTCGACCGACGAGAAGTGCGCGCTGTGCCGCGAGCTGGGCGCCGATGCCACGATCAACTACAGCCACGGCGACCTGCGCGAGCAGATCCGCGCCGCCACCGACGGACGTGGCCCGGACGTGGTCTACGACCCCGTGGGCGGCGACCTCGCCGAACCGGTGTTCCGCTCGATCGCCTGGCGCGGCCGCTACCTGGTGATCGGCTTCGCGCAAGGCAGCATTCCCTCGCTGCCGCTGAACCTGGCCCTGCTCAAGGGGGCCTCGCTGGTCGGCGTGTTCTGGGGCGAGTTCGCGAAGCGCGAGCCGAAGCGCAACGCCGAAGCGCTGGCGCAGCTGGCGGCCTGGTACGGTCAAGGCCGGATCAAGCCGGTCATCGAGCACCAGCTGCCGATGCAGGAGCTGCCCCGCGCGTTCGAGCTGATGGCCTCGCGGCAGGTGCGCGGCAAGGTCGTGCTGACCAACTGAAACTGCTGCTCGCAGCATCGAATCTGCGGCTGCAAGGCCACGGCGTGCGCTACCATTGTGCGGTTTGTGAGCAACACAACGCACTACCATGGCCGTCAAGGTACTGATCGTCGAGGACAACCCGGTAGCTCGGGCGTTCCTGTGCCGCGTGGTCAGGGACAGCTTCAGCGACGCCATTGCCATCACCGAGGCTGGTGACCTCGAGACGGCGCGGCGCCACATCGGCCTGCAGGCCGGACGTCCGGTGGTGCCAGGCCCGGACCCGTTCAAGCTGATGCTGCTCGACCTCGAGCTGCCGGACGGCAGCGGCCTGGAACTGCTGCAGCAGCTCGCGCAGTACCCCGCCACCAAGGTCATCACGACGCTGTATTCCGACGACGAGCACCTGTTCCCCGCGCTCCAGTGTGGTGCGGACGGCTACCTGCTCAAGGAAGACCGTTTCGAGGTGCTGGTCGAGGAACTGCAGAAGATCGTGCGTGGCCAGCCGCCGCTGTCGCCCGCCATCGCACGGCGGCTGCTGACGCACTTCCGCCATGGCGAGCATGGCGCCGGCACCCCGGCGCAGGCTGCGCCGGCCCACCCGCCTGCGCATCCGCCGATCCCCATGGACCCGGCCGACAAGCTGGACTACGAGCGCCTGACGCCGCGCGAGAACGAGGTGCTGACCTACCTCAGCAAGGGCTTCACGATCAAGGAGATCGCGAGCCTCATGGGGATCAAGTGGTTCACGGTCAATGACCACATCAAGTCCATCTACAAGAAGCTGAACGTCTCCAGTCGCGCCGAGGCGGCCGTGCTGGCCAGCAAGCAGGGACTGGTGTAAGGGCCCTGGCGCCGTCCCGACCGGCTGCAGCGGTTTGCCGATCCCTAGGCCGCGATGAGTTCCGCCCCGCACTCGCTGCCGCCGGACCTGCACGGCACGGCTCCGGCGGGCTCCGGCACCCTGCTCAGCACGGGCCAGTGGAACGCGTTCTCCCAGCGGCTGGGCCGGCATCCGCCGGGACGCTGGCTCGGCTGGCGCCTGCGGCTGCTCGCCGCGGCGACCCTGCTCGCCTGCCTGGGCGTGTTCTCTCTCGCGTACTGGCTGGCCCAGCAGCCGAAGATCGGGGCGTCGTGGCGCACGCTGGCCGACGGGTCGGTCGAGCTGTACGCCACCGACGATGCCCTGCTGCAGGCCGCACAAGGCCGCAAGCTGGCCGGCCTGTCGACCGACGAGCACGCCTTCGTCCCGGTCGACGCGCTGACGCTGCAGCGGTCGGCGCGCTGGATCATCGACGACACCCGCAGCCGCGACTACCTGCGCCAGCAGCAGCTGCTGCAACGGCTGCTCGCCGAACCCTCGCTGCACCTGCACTTCAGCGACGGCTCGCTGCTGGAGGTGACTCCCAAGCCGCGCGGCTTCGGCGGGCTGGGCCTGTTGTTCTGGCTGCTGTGCGCGCTGGCGCTGGTGGTCTGGGGGGTGACGCTGTCGGTGGTGCTGTCGCGCCCGGGACGGCGCAACGCGATCTACGCGGTCATGACGCTCGGCCAGGCCGGCAACCTGGTGTTCATCGCCATCGAGTCGACCCTGGAACTGGTCTGGCCACCGCACCTGGCAGGCTGGGACCTGCACTGCCGCGTGGCCTTCGACCTGGCCGCCGCTGCAGCGGCCGTGCACGCGACCGCGATGTACCCGCGCCGCATCCCGCGCGCGCCGCTGGCCATCGCGCTCGCCTGGTCCGCCGCGGCCCTGCTGCTGGCGCTGTCGCTGGCCGGCTGGCTGCCGGGCGTGTGGTGGTGGGTGCAGGGCCTGGGGGCGCTGATGGGGGCGGCCTCGATCGCGGTGCTGACCTGGTCGCACCGGCTCGAGCCCAACCCGTTCGCGCTGGTGCTGCGCCGTTTCGGCGGCATCGTGGTCGGGACCTGGGTGCTGCTCACCGTGGCGCTGGCCACGGCCGACGGCCAGCCGGGCATCCAGCAGAACATCTCGATCATCGGCTCGATGATCTGGTACGTGTTCTTCGCCTCGCTGCTGCTGCTGATCCCGTTCCTGTCCAAGTCGCAGCAGGTGATGCGCGAGTTCTCGCTGCTGGCGGCGATCACCACGGTGGCCACCTCGCTGGACCTGCTGTTCGTCGCGGCCTTCTCGCTGGGACAGCTGACCTCGGTGACGCTGGCGCTGTTCGTCTCGCTGGGGCTGTACGTCGGCGCCCGGCAATGGCTGCTGGACCGACTGATGGGCAGCAGCGTGGTCACGACCGAGCGGATGTTCGAGCAGCTGTACAAGATCGCGCGCGAGGTCGAGGCCCGGCCGGAGCGCACCGGCCCGCTGCTGGTGCGGCTGCTGCGCGATCTGTTCGAGCCGCTGGAGATTCACGTGGTGGACAAGCTCACGGCGGCCTCGCGCGTGCTCAACAACGGCTCGACGCTGGTGGTGCCCATCCCCAACATGGTCAACCCGCAGCCCCAGGCGCCCAGCATGGGCTCCATCGTGATCCGCTTCGCCCACCGCGGGCGCAAGCTGTTCACCAGCGAGGACGCGCGCCTGACCGACCGCATCTTCGAGCAGCTGCGCCGCGCCGTGGCCTTCGACAAGGCGGTCGAACAGGGTCGCTCGGAAGAACGCGCCCGCATCGCGCAGGACCTGCACGACGACATCGGCGCACGGCTGCTGACACTGATGTACAAGTCGCCGACGCCGGAGATGGAGGACTACGTCCGCCACACCCTGCAGGACCTCAAGACGCTCACGCGCGGGCTGGCCGCGCAGCACCATCACCTGGCGGATGCGGCCGCCGAATGGAAGAGCGACCTCGCGCACCGGCTGGATGCGGCGGAATGCGAGCTGGGCTGGAACACCAGCTTCGACCGCAACGTGCCGATCGGCGTGGTGCAATGGTCGGCGCTGACCCGGGTGCTGCGGGAACTGGCGAACAACGCCATCGCGCATTCACGCGCCACGCGGGTGGACGTGACCATCACGCTGCAGCAGGAACGCCTGGAGCTGGTGGTGCGCGACAACGGCATCGGGCGCAACCCCGCCGCGTGGACCCACGGGCTGGGCCTGGGCGGCATCCGCAAGCGGGTCAAGCAGCTGGGCGGTGACGTCGAGTGGAAGGAAGTCGCGCCGCATGGCATCGAGTGCCGCGTGCTGATCCAGCAGTTCCGGCCCACCGACTGAAGCGGCGCAGGCGCCCGGCCTGCGGTGGCCGCCGCACCGGCGACCACCGCAGCCTCGTCACATCACGCTGATCTCGACCCGCCGGTTCTTCGCCCGGCCGGCTGCCGCGTCGTTGCTTTCGACCGGCTGGTCCGAGCCCTGGCCGCTGGTCTGCACCGCCTCGGCCTTCGCGCCCAGGCGCACCAGCAGGCGCTTGACCGCCTCGGCCCGCGCGGCGCTCAGGGTCCGGTTGAACTCGGGGGCACCGCGGCTGTCCGCATGGCCGACCACGTTGATGCCCCCCTCGCCGGCCGAAGCCACCAGCGCCTGCAGCTGCTTGCGCTCCTCGGCGCCCAGGCGCGGGGTGGCGCTGCCGGTGTCGAAGTACAGCACCAGCGCGCGCACGCTGTCGGCGGCCGCAGGCGCGGGACTGGCGGCCGGCGCGGGCGCGGGGACCGGCTCGGCGGCCGGCGCAGGTTCGGCTGCCGGTGCTGCCGGTTCCGGAGCCGGTGCCGCCGCCACGCTCGTGGCCGCCTCCTCGCCGCTCGCGGGCTCGGCTCCGGCCTCGGCGCCGGCCACTGCGTCGGCCGGGGCGTCGATCCACTCGAAGCGCACCGCCTCGAAGCGGCCGGAGGGCGGATCGCCGGGCAGGGTCTCCGACTTCAGCACGATGCGCTCGGGATCGAGCTTTTCCATGAACAGGATGCTGGCCGCCTCGGCGCGTGCCTGCCCGAGGTCCTCGCCGCCGCTGCCGCTCTCGTTGGCGTAGGCCCGTCCGGTGACCTGCAGCAGCTTGCCCTCGCCCTGGGCCAGCATCTGGTCGCGCCATTCGATGAAGGCCGGGCCGGTGACCGCCACGTTCTGGTTCGCCTCGAACAGCACCTCGTTGCCCGCCGGCGCGGCAGTGCCGGCTGCAGACGGTGGCGCGGCCGGCGCCTCGGACGGCTTGTCGCCGCAGGCCGACACCGCGAACGCGACGCAGGCCGCAGCGACGGTGTGCAGGATGAAAGGGGCTCGCATGTTCATGGGGTTCTCCTGGGAAGTTCTCGTGGGTGACCGTGTCCCGCCCGTGGCTCAAGCCGGGCCGCGTCCCAACGGGTCCAGCGGCGCGATCACGGTGGATTCCGGGTCCAGGGCCTGGCCAGTGGCGGCGTCATCGCGGTGGAAGACGGCCATCAGCCCGGTGAAGTTGTCGCAATGGCGCGGGGCGCGTTGCTGCACCCGCTGCTCGAAGCAGGCGAGATGGCGGTCGCCGTCCTGGTCCAGCCGCAGCACCTGCTGCATCTCGTCCTCGTGCACGTACTCCCACAGGCCGTCGGTGCACAGCAGCAGCACGTCGCCCGCGGCGGCCGGGCGGCCGAGCTCGTAGACGTAGGGTTCGAGCGCGCCGGGACTGCCCAGCGAACTGGTCAGCACGCTGCGCTCCTTGCGCGAGCGGATCTGGTCGCTGCCGATCATGCCGGCATCGACCATCTGCTGCACCAAGCTGTGGTCGCGGGTCTGCAGCAGCACGGTCGCGTCGTGGAACCAGTAGGCGCGCGAGTCGCCGACATTGCCGAACACCGCCTGTCCCGTCGCCAGGTCCACCAGCGCCATCACCACGGTGGAGCGCATGTCGGTGTACTGCGCGAAGCGGCGCTGCCCGGCCAGGACCACCTGCTGGGCATGCTGGATCAGCGCCGCGGCCGCTTCCATCGAGCACTGCGGCTGCATCGCGTGCTGCTCCAGGATGGCTCGCACCACCAGCTGCGAGGCCAGGTCCCCGCCCCCGTGGCCGCCCGCCCCGTCGGCGACCACGAGGCAGGCGACGTCCTGCCTCACGTGGTAGCCCCAGGCGTCCTCCTGGTAGGAGCGGCCTCCCTGGCTGTGCAGCAGGTGCGCGGTCAGCGACAGCATCATTCGTCTTCCGGCATGTCGCGCCGCAGCGCCTCGACATGCTCCTCGTAGGCTTTCAGGAAGGCCTGCCCGAACAGCGCGTGGAAGTCGTCCTCGGCCTCGCGCGCGATCTCCTGGTACAGCTCGTTGAACAGGTCCCACAGGCGGGCCTTGCGCGCCGCCGGGATCAGCGACTCGACCAGGCCCTTGTCGGTCAGGCGGCTCTCCAGCCGCTGCGGCTCGAAGCGCTCCAGCACGCCTTCGAGCGCGGCCTTGGTGCCGGCCATGAAGCCGAACTGGTGCGAGCGCAGGTCGTTGTACGCGTCGCGCATCGCGGTGATCGGCGGCATGAAGGCCGGGTTGAGGCGACCCGAGACCAGGTACAGCATTGCCGTCTTCGCGTCGGGCGAGAACTTCAGCGGGTTGTTGTTGCGCTCCATGATCAGCGTCGCGCTGGCCTTGACCTCGCGCTTGGTGACGGCGCGTGCGTTGAGCAGGTCCACGGTCCCCTTGATGGCCTCGCGCACCAGCCCGCCCATGCGGTACATGAACTCCTCGGTGACGCCGTCCGGCAGGTTGACCGGCGCGCCCAGCCCTTCGCTGAACGCGGCCATCAGGGCGTCCACCGAGGCCGGCTGCGCAGGCGGCCCCGCCGGGCGCGCGCTCGCCGGGGCCGACGCCGCGGGTGGCACCGACGGCGCCGGCGGCATGGCCTTGAACTGGCCGGTGGGCATCTTGCTGGCGTCCAGCGGGCCGACCGAAGCGAGCAGGTCGTCGATCTGCTCGGGGCTCACCGAGGCCGCCGCGGGCGCGCGCCCCGGCACGGGCGCCGGAGGCGGCGGCGTCGCGGGGCGGGCCACCGGCGGCAGCGAGAAGGCCATGTGCTCGGCGCTCGTGTGATCCGGTTGCGCCGGGCCCGCTCCCTGCGGTGCCGGCGGACCGCCGAACAGGACCAGCGGGTCGTCCACCGGGGCCGACGGCGCAGGCGACGGCGCGGGATCGACCGACTTGAGCACGTCCAGCGGATCGGCCGGCGTGTTGCCCAGGCCGAACAGCTCGTCGATGGACGCCGACTTCTCCGGCACCGGCGCAATGAGGTCGTCGCTGCCCCCCGGCGGGTCGAAGGTGATGGGTGGCGGCACGCGGCGCGACGCCGAAGCGAGCGGATCGAAGGCCGGTGTCGGGGCGGGCTCGGGCCTGGCCAGGCTGGCAAACGGATCGAAATCGTCCGGGATCGCGGGCACCGGGCCAGGTGCCGGCGCCGGTGCCGGGGCCCCGCCCCACCCTGCCAGCGGGTCGTCCCGTGCGGCGGCCGGTGCCGCAGGCGCCGCGCCGAACAGGCCGGCAAACGGATCGTCCGCCGCGGCGGGCGCTGCCGGCGGGGCCGAGGGCGCGGCCGAAGCCGGCGGCAGGGCGAACGGGGCTGCGGGAGCGGACGGCGGCACCGGGGCGACCGGCGCCGGGGCGACCTGGGTGCTGTTCGGGTCGAAGGCCGCCGCGGCCGGCCGCTCCACCGTCAGCACGTACGGCCCGATGCACAGCTCGTCGCCGGGCTCCAGCGGCACCACCTGCCCCGCGCCGACCGGCACGCGGTTGCGCAGGGTCGGGTTGGCGCCCTTGTCGAGCAGCACGTAGCCCTGCCCCTGCATCTGGATCAGCGCGTGCTGCCGGGAAATCGTCTTGGCCTCGTCGGGCAGCACCAGCGTGTTGCCTTCGTTGCGACCGATGCTGCCCCCGGCCGGGCCGAACTGGGCGACGATGGGGGTGGCGGGGGGCTGCCCCGCGACGCTCACGACTCGAATCTG
Organism: Caldimonas thermodepolymerans; assembly: GCF_015476235.1. Taxonomy (NCBI): domain Bacteria; kingdom Pseudomonadati; phylum Pseudomonadota; class Betaproteobacteria; order Burkholderiales; family Sphaerotilaceae; genus Caldimonas; species Caldimonas thermodepolymerans. Next base: position 1,662,956 of record NZ_CP064338.1, on the reverse strand, counting down.
GAGCATGTGACCACCACTGGAATGTGTAGGCTCGAAGGGGACGCACGGCGCGGCCGGCCTCCCCCTTCGCCTGGGGACACGAAGGGACTCATGGCGCCAACATCAACACCTTGACCTGGCTGGGCACGATCTGGCAACCCGGTGCGTTGGTGCCGTTCTGCAGGCTCATGCTGCTCAGCCGCGTGGCGGGCTTGCCGCCCACCAGCACGGTGAAGGCCCCCGTCAGATGCCGGGCCTGCCCCATCACCATGCCCGAGGCCACGCCCGTGCCGATGCCGGCGTTGTCGCCGTTGGTCAGCGGCACCACGGTGCCCATGTTGTGCGCCGGCATGCAGTCGATCAGCACGTTGTAGGCGGCGCCCACGGCCATCGGCGACATCGCGATGTTGGGATACGGGACCGGGATCGGCGGCCCGGGCGGCGCCGGGGTCAGGCAGACGTCGGGAAACGCCAGGCTCTGGCCGGCCATCTGGGTGTTGGCGAACATCGGAAGCTCCTCGTCGCGTGTCAGCCGACGTGCACCTGGGCACCGTCGAGCTTGGTCAGCTGCTGCGCCGTCACCAGCGTGTGGCGTGCCCGCAGGTGCACGACCTGCTCGGCCTGCACGTCCAGCACGCGGGTGCGCACGTGCTCGGTCGCAGCGATCGTGCGGTAGCTGCGCTCGGCCTGCACCTGCGAACGCTGCGTCACCAGGTCGGCGACGCTGCAGGCCAGCCGCGCCAGCCCGGTGCGCACCAGCAGTTCCTTGCCGGTCAGCTGCATCAGCCGGCTCCACCAGCGCACCTCGCCCACGCGCCCGTCCAGCACGTCGGCCTGCAGCTCGATGCCCTGCCCCGCGCGCACCGCCAGCCCGGCCGGTGCCTCGATCACCATGCGGCCCGGCACGCTCAGCGTCGCCTCGGCCTCGACCGGACGGTGCAGCACGGCGATGACGTGGTGCTGCCCGTGCTCGTCGCACAGCACGGCGACAAGGTCGCCGACGGCGGGTGCGACCAGGCAGCCGAAGGCGCGGCGCGCCTCGCAGGCCCGGCCCTCGCGCTCCAGGCTCACGTAGCACGTGTCGGCATCGCAGTGCGCCACGGTGCCGGTGAGCCAGCGGGCCTCGGCGGCGGTGGGGGCGCGGGGAGGGACGGAGGTGGAGGTCGGATTCATCGTGGCACTCCGGTCGGAGAAGAAACGGGGGGCTGCCAGCGCTCGGCCCGGGCCAGCGCTTCGTCGTCGCCCAGGACGCTGGCGCCGGCGGGCAGGCGCACGCCTTCGCGCTGCGCGAGGTGGAACCTGGTGCGTTCGGTGCGGATGCCGTCGAAGCGGCAGCCGCGCAGGTCCGCATGCGAGAAGTCGGCGTAGACCAGGTTGGCGTCGCTGAAGTCGGCCTGGGCGCAGCGGGCCCGGTGGAACATCGCCTGCTCCAGCCGCGCGGCGCGGAAGTCGGCGCCCTGCAGCCCGGCATCGATCAGCAGCGACTGCAGCAGGTCGGCGCCGGCGAAGCGGGCCCCGTCGGCCTGGGCCTCGACGAACACGGCCTGCGGGGCGATCGCGCCGGACAGGTCGGCGCCCTGCAGCAGCGCGCCCTTGAAGCCGCACTGCTGCAGCTGTGCCCTGACCAGCCGAGTGCCCTGCAGGTCCGCCTCGAACAGCTGGCTCAGGCGCAGGTCCATGCCGCCGAGGTCCGCCCCGGCGAGCTTCACCTTGTTCATCACGCACTGGTCGAAGCGCGCGCCGCCCAGGCGTGCACGCGACAGGTCGGCGCCGACCAGCACCGCCTTGTGCAGGTGCGTCGCCCCGAGGTCGGCCTCGTCCAGGCTGCCGTCCAGCCAGGTGGTGCCGTTGACGGTGGCCCCGGCGAACACGGCCTGCTGCAGCTGGCAGTCCAGGAAGGCGGCGTCGGTCAGGTCCGCGCCGCGCCAGTCGGAGCGGGCCAGCCGGCACGCCACCACCTGCAGGCCCTGCGCCTGCACCGAGCGCATCACCACGCCCTCCAGGCTGCACTCGTGCAGCGCGAGCTGGCGGAGGTCGGCCCCTTCCAGGCTCGCGCCGTCGAGCTGGCACTTGACGAGGATCGCGTCGCGCACGGTCGCGCCGTCCATGCGGCAACCGCGCAGGTCGACGTTCTCGTAGACCGCACCGCCGAGCGACAGCCCGCGCAGATCGGCGCCCTGCACCGACACGCCGACCAGCGGCTCGCCGCTGTCCAGCGCCGCCCGGAGTTGGGTCACGTCCAGCGTCTTCATCGGCGTTCGGCCGGCGCTTGCCAGCGGGGATAGGTGCGCGCCTTGTGCAGCACCGCGCCGTCGAGGCGGGTGCGGGTGTCGGCGCGCAGGCGCGCCAGGTCGGCGCCGTACAGGTGCGCGCCCACCAGCGCGGCGCCCTGCGCGTCGGCGTTCTGCAGGATCGCGCCCATCAGGTCGGCGTGCGACAGGTCGGCCTCGACCAGCCGCGCACGGCGCAGGCTCGCCCCGCGCAGCCGCGCGGCACGCAGCACGGCGCATTCCAGGTTGCAGGCGGTGAAGTCCACGCCGTCGGCCTGCACCCGCTCCAGGCTCGCCGCGCGCAGGCAGCTGCCCTGGCCGAAATAGGCCTGTGCCAGCTGCGCATCGTCGAAGCGCGCGCCACTGAGGTCCACCGCGCCGACCCAGCGCGACTGCGGCAGCCGCGCCCCGGTGAAGTCGCACTCGGCACACGCGATGTTCATGAACACGGTCTCGGCACCGCTGCACCCGCTCCAGCGCGTGTGCTTCAGGTTGCACTCGACGAACTGCGCCTTGTCCACGCGGGCCTGCTGCAGCGAGGAACTGCTGAGGTTGCACTGCAGCACCTGGGCCTCCTCGAGGTCGGCCCCGGCCAGGTCGGCACCGGTGAGGATCACGCTGTAGAGCTGCGCCCCGCGCAGCACCGCGCGCTGCAGCACGGTGAGGTTCAGCACGGCCTGGGTCAGCGTGGCCCGCACGAGGATCGCGCCCGTGGCGTTGGCGCGATCCAGGCGGGCGCGCCCGAGGTTGGCATCGGTGAAGTCGCAACCCTGCAGCTGGGCGTCGCTGAGGTCGGCATGCGCGAGCACGGCCCGCGCGAAGCGCGCGCCGGTGAGCGTCGCGCCGCGCAGGTCGGCGCCCTCCAGCATGGCGCCCTCGCAGTCCACGCCGGCGAGGTTGATGCCCGCGAGGTTGGCGCCGCTCAGGTCCAGCCCCTGCAGGCCCTCGCCCTTGGCCAGCCGTTCGGCCACCCAGCGCCGCTGCCGCTCGGCGAAGCGCCCCTGGGTGCGCGGCACCGCCGGCCGGGCGTGCGCGGTCTCGCGGTACAGGTCCAGGGCCTGGCGGTCCTGCTGGACCCAGCGCTGCTGCAGGGGGATGTCGGCGAGCATCTCGGCCACCTCCCCGACCGGCTCGCCCTGCGCGCGCGCCAGCGCGTCGATGTCGCGCAAGGTCTGGAGCGTGGCGGGCGCCAGCGCCTGCGGCGGCCCCAACGTGTCGGCACCGCTCATCTCGCGCATCACGACCTGGAAGTCGAGGTTCTGCGTCTTGAACACCTGCTCGGCGTCGGCGATGCGCACCTGCTGGACCTGCTTCGCCCCCGCGATGCGCTGTTCCGCATCGGCGATCAGCTCGCGCATGAAGGCGCCCCAGCGGGCCGGCGGCGGGATCTCGGGCGGGGCCGGCATGCGCGCCGGCGGGGCGTGCTCGTCCGGATCGAGGCCGTGCGAGGCCACCTCGTCACGCGCCTCCTGCATCGTGCGCTCGGCGCGCCGGACGGTGCGTGCCAGCATGCTGTCGGGCTCGGGCGGCGCGTTCAGGTCAGGCAGCTCGCCCATCAGCCCGTCGAAGGGCATGTCCTCGGGCACCAGCGGCTCGTCGTCCAGCATGGCCAGCACGCCGTCCTTCTCGTCGAGCCGGGTCCGCACCACGTCGGCATAGGTCGTCAACGGCTTGGGGCGCCCGAGGTGCTCGGCCCCGGCGATCAGCAGGTCGATGTCGCTGGCGTCGTCCCGCGCGGTGCGGCACAGGGCCTGCCAGACCAGCACGACCCGGTCCTGGTCGGGCAGGAACAGCACGGTGCGCAGCGCGACGCGCAGGTCTTCGAGCGCCTCGGGGCGCGCCTGGCGGCGGACCAGCACCCGCGCCGTGACGCCGGGCAGGCGGTGCGACAGGCGCGGTGCGTCGGCCCGCAGGTTGAGCAGGTCGTAGGCCTCGTCGCCGCGCCACGGCGCCTCGAGCTGCTGCTCCGGCACCGCCTTGTTGTACAGGGCCCAGTCCGCATCCGGCGGCAGGCCGGGGAAGTGCTGCTTCAGCCAGCCGGCGTCGTAGGTGCCCGCATGCCGCGCGCGCAGCGGGTGCGTGATGTCCAGCGCCCCGAACAGCGCGCTCACGTTGCGCTGCGGATCGCGCACCCAGGGATGGGCGGGCAGCTCGATCTGCGGCAGGTGCAGGTAGCCGTGCGCGTCCACGCTGGACGGGTGCCCGGTGCCGGCCGGGTTGGCCGGGTAGCCGGGGCCGCCGTAGGCCGAGGCGGCCGCCACCGGCGCGCGCACCAGCGGCTCCTGCAGCACCAGCCGCGCGCCTTCCATCACGCGCCGCCCGAAGGCACGGCCGACACGGGTGATGCCGGCCATGCGCACGCCGAAGTCGACATGCAGGCTGCCCGGCTGGCTCGCATCCGCATGCACGGTGCCGTACAGCAGGAACTCGCTGCGCGTGCGCGGGATGCCGTCCTCGACGAAGCCGGGCGCGAAGGCGGCCAGCATGGGCCACAGCGCCTGCTCGGCACCGAGGTGCGCGGCCCCGCGCAGCGGCACGTGGGCCAGCACCGAGATGCCGAGATAGCACTGCCCCCGATGCTCGACGCACCGCGGCAGGACGCTCAGGCAGGCAGGCTTGAGGACGCGCATGACAGGCAACTCAGGGCAATGCCGACGAAGGGATCTCGTGCAGCGCGATGCGCGACGGACGGTCCCGGTCGTAGACGATGCCGACCGTCGCTCCCGGACGCACGCTCTGCAGCTCGACCGGGGTCATCGCGCGCCGGAACGAGGACTGCACCACGCCCTGCAGCGGCGTGGAGAAACGCACGTGCACCACGAGCACCGGCCCCTCGCGGTAGCGCTCGCCGGTGTCCTCGAGGCGCAGCACCACCGCCTGGGCCGGCTCGCCGGTCCGGCGCAGCCACTCGGCCTGCCCCTCGATCCACAGCCGGCGCAGGAACGGGATCGCGGCGATCAGGATCACCACGACCAGCAGCCAGCGCCCTGCATCCATCTTCACACCCGTGCTCATCCGATGAGGTGGATGCCCGCCTTGGCCAGCATCAGGCCGGCCTTGTTGAGGAAGGCCGAATCGGTGCTCAGCAGCTTGGCGCCCAGCTGCTGCAGGTGCACCCCAGTCTTGTGGGTATGGACGGTCCCCATGTCGACCTTGACGCCGCAGCCTTCGACCGACACCGCCTTCACCTCCATCGACATCGGGGTGAACTTCATGATCTGCCCGTAGCTCTGCGTCAGCATGCCGCCCAGGTTGGAGAGGAAGTTGTCGATGACCTTGGTGCCGCCGGGCGCGACGATGGTGACGCCGCCGGCGGCGGTGATGGTCATCGCCGCCGGCGTGTTGATGGTGACGGGACCGGCGACCGTCTGGGTCAGCGCGCCGCCGATGGTCTGCGTGCAGGAGCCGCCCACCGCCTCGGTCACGTTCCCGCCGACCACGAGCTGCTGGTTGGCGCCGACGTTGATGGTGCGGTTCGCGCCGACCTTGAGGTCGTCGTTCGAGCCCACCATGTGGCTGCGGTTCGCGCTGACGATCACGTCCTCGCTGGCGCCCACCGTCTCGCTGCGGTTGCCGCCGACGGTGATCGACTCGTCGCCGCCCACCTTCTCGGTCCGGTTGGCACCGATGGTGATCTGCTCGTCGTTGCCGACCGTCTCGGTGCGGTTGTTCTTGACCTCGACCGTCTCGTCATGGTCGATGGTCTTCTTGCGGTCGTGGCCGACCCAGTGGGTCTCGTCGTTCTCGACCTCGATGTCCTGGTTCTTCTCGGCGTGGATCCAGAGCTGCTCCTCGCCCTTCTTGTCCTCGAAGCGGATCGCGTTCGCGTTGGCGGCGCTGCCGTCGGGCGTCGAGCGGGTCAGGATGCCGGTCTGGGTCTTGTTCGCGGGCAGTTCCCACGGCGGCATCTGCTCGCCGTTGTAGACCCGGCCGGTGACCAGCGGGCGGTCCGGGTCGCCCTCGAGGAAGTCGACCACCACCTCCTGGCCGATGCGCGGGATCGCGATCATGCCGAAGTTCTTGCCGGCCCAGGGCTGCGCGACCCGCACCCAGCAGGAGCTGTTCTCGTCGCCGGCGCCGTCGCGGTCCCAGTGGAACTGCACCTTGACGCGGCCGTACTTGTCGGTGTGGATCTCGTCGCCCGCCGGCCCCACGACGATGGCGGTCTGCGGTCCCTGCACCACCGGCTTGGGCGTGAGCCGCTCGGTGCGGAACGCTTCCTGGCTGGGCTGCACGGCAAAGCGGATGTGATAGTCGGTGCTGCCGGCGTCCAGCGATTCGTATTCGCCGAACTGCATCTCGATGTGGGTCGAGCGCACCAGGTACTCGCGGTTCTGGTCGCCGCGCGTGTGGCCGGTCAGGCGAAACAGCGCACCGACGGCGAGCCCGCGCGCGTTGCCGCTGCCCTGGATCTGCTCGTGGTGCGCCTGGAGCTCCTCCAGGCGCAGCTTGGCGTACAGCTCGCCGTCGCTGCGGGCCTCGTACTCGCCGGGGTAGTCGTAGTACTCGCCGTCCGCCGCGTCATGGGGACGCGAACGCCGCGCGCTGGCGCGCAGCTCGGCGCTCGGCTTGGTGAAGTCGAAGTCGTCCAGCACGTAGCTGCCGGGCTGGATCTCGGCCGACACGCTCCATTCGTCGATGTACTCCTGCTCGAGCCGGCGGCCGCGGTCATGCGGGATGTACGGCACGGACTTGAAGCCGGGCACGGCCTCGTGGGCGCTGAGCCCGTCGGCCAGCACCAGCGTGTGCCGTCCGGGCTCGTGCCGGAAGTAGTAGTAGATGCCCTCCTGCTCCATCAGGCGGCTGACGAAGTTGAAGTCCGTCTCGCGGTACTGCACGCAGTACTCCCAGGTGCGGTAGGAGCCGGTCAGGCGCTTCTCGATCGCGGCCTGCGGGTACTTCGCGAACACCTGCGACAGGATGTCCGGCACGCTCTGCTGCTGGAAGATGCGGCAGTTGCTGTTGCGTGTCAGCAGCCACAGCCACGGCCGCACGGTGAGGCGGTAGCGGTGGTACCGCCCCAGCGGCGAGGCGGTGGCCATGCGCGCGACGATGCCGTTGAAGAAGCGGGCGCGCTCCTCCGGCAGCTCCAGCCTGACGGTCACGGGCTTGCCGAGCAGCTCGTGCACCGGCAGCTCGCCCTTGTCCGACAGCACCTCGATGAGGAACTCGAACGGACGCCCCAGCTCCTCGCGGGCGCTCATGGCCCGGAACAGCAGGACGTCGGGCCCCAGGGGCGTGTCGATCTCCATCACTCGTGCCATGCTCGGTCTCCCAGCCTCACCCTCGTTCGCTGCCGGCCCGCGCCACCAGCAGCTCGCGCAGGCGCAGCCATTCCTCGTGCGCGGGCGAACGTCCGGCCAGGGCCTGCCGCCCGCGTTGCCACCAGCGGCGCCAGCCGTCCTGCTGCCCCTGCCGCTCGCGGATGCGCGCTTCCAGCCAGTCGATGTCGAATCCGGCCCACTCGCCGGCCGGCGTGCGCAGGTTGGCCGACAGCAGCGGCTCGAGCTCCTCGGTGAACACGCGCTCCAGCGTCGCCAGGTCCAGCCCGGTGGCGGCCAGCGCCTCGCACAGCCGCCGGCGGTCGGCGTCGTCGAACTCGCGGTCGAGGAACAGCTCGGACAGCGCCGCGCGGGCCGCACGCAGGCGGTCGGCGGCCTGGTCCCCGGGTGTGCGCGCCGCGCCGTTCACCAGCCCTCTCCCAGCCAGCGCGCGAACTCGCGCAGCTCCTCGTCGTAGCGGTCGGCGATCCGGTCCGCGGCAAGTGCGCCCATCAGGCCGCCCACCAGGAACAGCACCGTCGAGCACACCGGCGCACCCGGCCCGCACACCAGCCCGGTCGCGGCCCCCGTCATCGCTGCACCGGCCGCACCGCCGCCCAGCACGAGGCCTTCGCGCAGCCCGGCATGCACGCGGTGCTCGGCGGTCCAGATGTTGTAGACCGACACCGCGACCGTGAACGCGACGCAGGCGCGACCCATCAGGCGCCAGCGCGGGATCTGCGAGGTGACCGCCGGGCGCGATCGACCCGACGACTCGACGATGTGCTCGAACACGCGGCGCCGCTGCGCCGGCTCCAGCGCGCCGAAGCTGCGCCCGGGAAAAAGCTTCTCGGTGGTGGCGTCGACCAGCTGCTCGATGGTCTTGCCCGTCGCCTTGAGCCGCTCGGCCTGCGCGCGGCCGATGACGCTGCTTTGCACGCGCGCTTCCTCCATGATGACGTTGCGCAGCTGCACCGCCAGCTCCGCGCCCTCGCGCGGCGTGGCGCGGCCGGCGCGCACGTCGGCCAGGATGGTGCGCGACATCTCGGCGATGCGGCGCACGTAGTTCTCGCGCACCCCCGCGTCATTGACGAAGCTGCGCCCGAAGTTGAGCGCCGTCACCTGCAGGGCGCGCAGCGCGGCTTCGAGCTCGCGCAGTTCGGCATCGCGCTGGCCGGCGCTGCCCGTCGGGCCGGGCGTGGTGGCGGCCTGCAGGCACGCGGTGCCGTCCCACACCGCGGGACGCGATACGGACCAGGCGCACACCGGGCCGGGACGCTCAGCGCCACTCATCGTTGCCTCCCTTGGCTGCGATCCTGCTTCGTGCCTCCACGATGTCCCACACCGGAAGTCCACCTGCAACCCATTATGGGCAGCGGGTCGGCCCCCCACCATCCCTAACACCAAGCCTCGGTATCCCTAACTTCCTTGGCCACGGCCTGCCGTTCCTGCGCAGGCACCGTCCTGCCCGGCCGCGGGACGACGCGCCACGACCAGCCAGCCCTCGACGGGCTGCATGTTCTCGGTGCGCAGCACCCCGCCCTCCATCGCCTCGACCGCAAGACCGGCCTGCGCGAGCACCTCGCGCACGTACCCGGCGGCGTGGCTGTAGCGACCGTGCGGGTTGAGCCGGAAGCCTGCGCCGCCCTGTCCGTCGACAAGCGCTTCGACGGTGAACACCAGGCAGCCGCCCGGGCGCAGCGCCTCGCACGCCGCAGCGGTCACTGCGCGCAGGTCGCCGAAGTAGCACAGCGTGTCGGCCGACACGACCAGGTCCCACTCCGCATGGCACTGCTGCAGGTATGCGGTCAGCTCCGCCTTGGCCAGTTCGTCGTACACCCCGCGCAGGCGGGCCTTGGCCAGCATCTGCGCCGACAGGTCCACGCCCGCCAGGCGCCGTGCATGCGGCGCCAGCAGCGGCCCGCACAGCCCGGTGCCGCAGCCGGCATCGAGCACGTCCAGCCCCCCTGCCGGGGCACCGCAGGCACGCGCGACGGCCTCGGCCACGAGCTGCGGGGCGCGGTAGTGCAGGCGCTCCAGCTTGGCATCGAAGCTGTGGGCGAAGCGGTCGAAGATGGTCTCGACGTAGGCGTCGGAGGCGCGCTCGGGCACGCCGCTGCCCAGGCAGGCAGCCAGGTGGTGCTGCGCGACCGGGTGCCCCGGCTCGTCGGCGAGCCAGTCGCGGTACACCTCGGCCGCCTTGTCGACCTGTCCCAGCGCGTAGTAGGCCACCCCCAGCATCTTGCGCGCCTCGGGGTGGCCCGGCTTGTGGCGCAACGCGGTGCGGTACGCATCGAGGGCTTCCAGCAGGCGGCCCGTGCCGGCCAGCAGGTTGCCCAGGTTGCTCCAGCCGTCGGCGAACTCGGGGGCCAGCTCGAGCGCACGCCGGTAGGCCTGCTCGGAGTCCTGGTAGGCGCGGCGCATGCGCATCAGCACGCCGAGGTTGTTCAGGATGTCCGGGCGATCCGGGGCGAGGAGCAGGCCGCGCTGGTAGGCCGCGATCGCCTCGTCGAGCCGGCCCATCTCCAGCAGTACGTTGCCCGCGTTGTTGTGCCAGTCCGGGATGCGGTCGACCAGCGCCAGCGAGCGCTCGATCAGCGGCCAGCCCTGCTCGCTGCGTCCGCCCTGGTGCAGCAGCACGCCGAGGAAGTGATGGGCGTCGGGCTGTTCCGGTGCCAGCGCCAGCACGCGCCGGTACAGGCGTTCGGCCTCCTCCAGCATCCCGCGCTGGTGCAACACCACGGCCTGGTGCAGCAGCGGCGTGACGTCGGTGCCGGAGGCCCTGGCCGGCCTTGCGCGCTTGCCCATGGTCCGGCCTTCAGCTCAGGTGCAGTCGCTTGACCGCCTTGCTCTTGACCTTCGCGAAGAAGCTCTTGTCGGCGTGCGTGATCCGGTTGGCCTGCAACCCTTCGAGCTGCAGGTTGGAGGCCTTGATGTTCTTGGTGGCGATCTCCAGCAGCGGATCCATCTGCTTGCGCTTCATCACCTCGATGCGGTCCATCCACCCCGGCAGGCCGATGTCGGCGACGAAGAAGTTCGCCACCAGCGAGGTGTCGGCGCAGGTGAGCAGGTAGCAGCCCAGGATCGGGCAGTCCTTGAACACCGTGAGGTCCAGCGTGTCGGGGGTCTTCAGCCGCGCGTTGCCGGCACGCAGGTCCTTGATGTCCATGCCCAGCGAGTAGAGCTTGAGCCCCAGGCTCGCCACCGCGTTGGCAATGCCGATGCCCGCGGTGGTGGCGGTGCCCAGGTCGGTGAACAGGCCGGCGATCTTCGCCCCGGTGGCGGTGGCCTGCTGCGCCAGCTGCACCGAGTGCCGGCCCAGGTCGCGCTTGATCAGCTCGCGCACCGCCTCGGCGGCGGCGACCGGATCGCCGACGCGGAACCCCTGGCGGTACTCCTGGCTGCGGTAGAGCTGGTAGCCGTCGGTGGCCACCGTCCTGGCCGCCTGCGCCAGCTTGTAGCCGCTGCTCACCACGCCGACGATCGGGGTCACCTCGGCGATCAGCTCCTTGACCGTCTCGGAGGTGACCACCTCGACGATCTCCTGGATGTTCTGCACGTCGGCACACTGGACGATGAAGTCCTCGATCATCTGCTTCATGCCCGGCGCCAGCGCCGCCGTCTTGCCGACCTGCGAGCCGACCTTGGCCACCTCCTTGCCGGCCTTGGCGAGCTTGTTCGCCTGCTGGTAGATCGACTTGCCGTCGGACACCAGCCCCTTGCCGGTCTTCAGGGCGGTCTTGCTGCCGTACTTCAGTTTCGTGCCGCTGAACATGTTGACCAGCAGCAGGCGCCGCGCCTTGGCGATCTCGCCCATCGCGCGGAGTTCTTCGAGTGTCAGTGCAGGCATGGGGTCACCTCTATACCTTGTCGGATCCGTGCGGACGGCCTCAGAAGCTGTAGGTGAAGTTGCCGTCCTGGACGTCGACCTTGACGCGTTCGAGCTGGCGGCCTTCCATCATCGCGTTGAGGAAGGCGCGCGACAGGTCGGGCAGCATGGTGTTGGTGAGGATGGCGTCGATCATGCGGCCGCCCGACTCGCTTTCGGTGCAGCGCGACACCACCAGCCGGATCACGTCCTCGCCGTACTCGAACGGCACCTTGTGCCGTTCCTCGATGCGCTTCTTGATGCGGCCGAGCTGCAGCCGCACGATGCGGCCGAGCATCTCGTCGCTCAGCGGGTAGTACGGGATCACCACCAGCCGCCCCAGCAGCGCGGGCGGGAAGACCTTCAGCAGCGGCTCGCGCAGCGCCTTGGCCAGCGCCTCGGGATCGGGCATCAGCTCCGGGTCCTTGCACATGCTGGCGATCAGGTCGGTGCCGGCGTTGGTCGTCAGCAGGATCAGCGTGTTCTTGAAGTCGATGAAGCGGCCCTCGCCGTCCTCCATGAAGCCCTTGTCGAACACCTGGAAGAAGATCTCGTGCACGTCCGGGTGCGCCTTCTCGACCTCGTCGAGCAGCACCACGCTGTACGGCTTGCGCCGCACCGCCTCGGTCAGCACCCCACCTTCGCCGTAGCCGACGTACCCCGGTGGCGCACCCTTGAGCGTGGAGACGGTGTGCGCCTCCTGGAACTCGCTCATGTTGATCGTCACCAGGTTCTGCTCGCCGCCGTACAGCGCCTCGGCCAGCGCCAGCGCGGTCTCGGTCTTGCCCACGCCCGAGGTGCCCGCCAGCAGGAACACGCCGATCGGCTTGTTGGGGTTGTCCAGGCCGGCGCGCGTGGTCTGGATGCGCTTGGCGATCATCTCCATCGCGTGGTCCTGGCCGATCACCCGCTGGCCGAGCAGCGCCGGCAGGTTCAGCACCGTCTCGATCTCGTTGCGCGCCATGCGGCCCACGGGGATGCCGGTCCAGTCGGCCACCACGCTGGCCACGGCCTGGTAGTCCACGGTGGGCAGGATCAGCGGGTTTTCGCCCTGCACCTCGGCCAGCTGGGCCTGCACCGATCTCAGCTCCTGCAGCAGCGCGGCGCGCTCGGCCTCGCCCAGCGGCGACTCGGTGGCGCCTTCGGCCGCCGCTTCCAGCGCGCTGCCGGTGCCCTCCACCGGCTGGGCGCCGGCGCGCAGCTGGGCGCGCAGCGCGAGCAGCCGGTCCACCAGGCCCTTCTCGGTTTCCCAGCGCTGCGTCAGCGCGGCCAGGCGCTCGCGCTCTGCGGCCAGTGCCGCCTCGCATTCGGCGCGGCGCTGCCCGGTGTCGATGCCGATGCTCTGCTCGCGCGCGATGATGCCCAGCTCGGTCTCCAGCGCCTCGATGCGCCGCTGGCTGTCGTCCACCTCGGCCGGCGTCGCGTGCAGGCTCACGGCCACCCGCGCGCAGGCGGTGTCGAGCAGGCTGACCGCCTTGTCCGGCAGCTGGCGCGCCGGGATGTAGCGGTGCGAGAGCCTGACCGCGGCTTCCAGCGCCTCGTCAAGGATCTGCACCTTGTGGTGCTTCTCCATCGTCGAGGCCACGCCACGCATCATCAGGATCGCGCGGCGCTCGTCGGGCTCGTCGACCTGCACGTTCTGGAAGCGTCGCGTCAGCGCCGGGTCCTTCTCGATGTACTTCTTGTACTCGGCCCAGGTCGTCGCGCCGATGGTGCGCAGCGTGCCGCGCGCGAGCGCCGGCTTGAGCAGGTTGGCCGCGTCACCGGTGCCTGCCTGGCCACCTGCCCCGACCAGCGTATGGGTCTCGTCGACGAACAGGATGATCGGCTTGGGCGAGGCCTGCACCTCCTCGATCACCGAGCGCAGGCGCTGCTCGAACTCGCCCTTCATGCTGGCACCGGCCTGCAGCAGGCCCACGTCCAGTGCGCGCAGCTCCACGTCCTTCAGCGCCGGCGGCACGTCGCCGCGCACGATGCGCTGCGCGAAGCCCTCGACCACCGCGGTCTTGCCCACGCCAGCCTCGCCGACCAGAATGGGGTTGTTCTGGCGCCGCCGCATCAGGATGTCGACGACCTGGCGGATCTCGTCGTCGCGCCCGACGATGGGGTCCATCCTGCCGGAGCGGGCCTGCTCGGTCAGGTCCACGGTGAAGCGCTTGAGCGCCTCCTGCTTGCCCATCTGGGCGGCCGGCAGCGCACCGCTCGCCTCGCCGGGGGCCGCGCCGCCGGACAGCGACGAGCCGTCGGTCGGTGCCAGCCCTTCCTCGGGCGAGCCCGCAACGATCTTCCCGAAGTCCTCGGCCAGGTCGTCCGGGCGGATGCGCTCGAACTGGCGCGAGATCGCCAGCAGCGCGTTGCGCAGGAACGAGGTCTTGAGCAGCCCGACCATCACGTGGCCGGTGCGCACCTGCGATTCGCCGTACTTCAGCGAGCCGTACACCCAGCCGCGCTCGACCGCGTTGGTGACGTGGTCCGACAGGTCGGAGATCGAGGTCGCGCCGCGCGGCAGCCGGTCCAGCGCCGCCGTGATGTCCTTGGCCAGCACCGAGGCGTCCAGTCCGAAGTGCCGGATGATGCGGTGCCAGTCGCTGTCGGGCAGCTGCACGATCTGCGCGACCCAGTGCTCCAGCTCCACGTACGGGTTGCCCCGCAGCTTGCAGAACACGGTGGCGCCTTCGACGGCCTTGTAGGCCACGCTGTTGAGCTTGCCGAACAGCGCGACGCGGCTGATTTCGCTCATGGGTTCTCTCTCCTCGCGGTCTGATCAGGCGGCCACGTGCCGGGCCTGCGGTCCGGGGTCGTTGGCGGCGGCGCGCAGCGCGCGCCGCGGGCGATCCGGCTGGAGCACCAGGGCCGGCCCCCCGGTGCCGGCCGCACGGCGTCCGGCCCAGGTGGTCCAGCCGAGCCGGCTGTGCCGGCCGAGGCGCGCCTGCGGCACCTCGGCGGCGGCCAGCACCAGCCGCACGTCCCAGTCCAGCTCGAACCCGACGTACTGGCGCACCGCGGCCAGCAACGGCGGCAGGGCCCGACCTGGCGGCAGGAAGTCGAGGTACTGCGCCAACGTCAGCGGGCCGACGTGGATGCGGAACTTGTGCTGCCGGTCCCACACGCGCCGGCCCAGGACGGCCCCGCGGGCCAGCTGGTTGCCGGTAGCCGCATCGCGCTGCAGGCGCGTGCGCTGGTGCGGCGGCAGCGCCATCCAGTGCCCGACGAACTGCTCGACGCGCACCGGCAGGCGGAAGTAGCTGCGCAGCAGCGCCTGCAGGCCTTCGGCATTGCGCACCTGGCGCACCAGCAGGCCGGCGTGGTGCAGCTTGGCGTGGTCTGGCAAGGCGTCGCGCCCGCGCAGCGCCGGCGTCCCGAGCCCGAACAGCGCGCCGACGTAGGTGCCGAAACGGTCGTCCTCGGGGCGGTCCAGCCCGACCGTCGGCTGGGCCTGGGCCCAGGCCCGGTAGAACAGCAGCAGCAGGCGGTGGTGGAAGACGTCGGCGAAGCGCGCGAAGCTGCGGTCGTCGTGGTGCAGGATGCGCTCGCGCGCATGGTCGGTCAGGTGCAACGGCAGCGGCCCGTTCGGCCCGAACAGCCCGAAGAAGCGCACCTCCATGCGCGCCGGCCGGCTGCCCTCGGGCGGCATGAACCTGGACAGCGAGGCCGGGGCGAAATCCAGCGCCGGCTCCTGTCCCAGGCGCACCGGCTCGTCGACCGGACGTTGCGCGGTGCCGAGCCGCGGCTTGTGCGGGAAGCAGCACTCGATGCTGCGCATCGCCCAGTAGAAGTCGTGGCGATACGGCGCCTGCGCCAGCGCCTGCCAGAGCTTCACAGGATCGCGCGGCTTCCGCATCGGGGCACCCATCGCATCAGCTCGCCGCGGCTGGTCGACCGCAGCGAGGTCTCGACAAAGGAATTCAGCGACACGTAGCGCGTGAAGAACTGCGCCAGCACCGCGCCGAACAGGAAGGCGCTCGCCCCCTGGAAGGCGAACTCGTCGACCTCGACGTCGACCTCGACGCCGCGCCCGAAGGCGATCGGCCCGGGCGCCGGGAAGCGCCGCACGGTCGGACGCGTGCGCACCGAGCGCAGGCCGTCGATCTGCTTGAGCAGGCCGTGGTCCGCGCTCTGGGCATACAGGGTCAGGATCTCCCGCAGCGCCGCGGCGCCTTCGCGCTCGTCGACGTCGAGCAGCGAGAGGTAGTTCAGCGACAGCTGGTGGATGAACTTCCAGCTGACCGCGCCCTCGCGCAGCGAGGAGTACGGCCGCGTCGGTCCCTTGAGCACGCGCACCGACTCGACCGGGGCGGCCATGTCCAGCACGAAGTCGGTCCGCCCCACCCCGAGTGGCATGTGCAGTGGCAGGTCGCGGTTGGTGCAGGTCGCGGTGACCGCGAGCTGGCGCAGGTCCTCGCTGAACGGGGCTTCCGCCGGGTCGACCAGCGAGATGTAGACCTCGCTGCCCACGTAGCTGGAGCGCGCGCCGCGGCGCTTCTGCTCGGCCGACAGCAGGCGCGGCTCGCGCTGCAGGCTGTAGTAGGCCGCATGCCCGTGGCCTTCGTGGTGGAAGGCGGCGTAGAACGGCAGGAAATGGTGTTCGCTGCCCGCGCCCACGCCGTAGCCGGTCACCGAGGTGACGTCGTAGACCTCGAAGTCCATCGGCTTGGTGCGGTCCGGCACCACGTGGTAGTCGTGCTGGTTGGCCGTGATGTGGATGCGGTCGCAGCGGCGCTCGAACAGGTTGATCGCCGGGGTGCAGTGGAGTGCGAAGTTGCCGGCGTCGACCACGTTCTCCAGCGTCGCGTCGCCGCGTTCGAGCAGCACGACGACCTCGACCTCGTCGCCGGTGCAGCGCTGCAGCGCAGGCCGCAGCCCCTGGATGTCGAACATCAGGAAGCGCTGCGGGAAGGCGTAGTACTCCTGCAGCAGCCGGTAGCCCTGGAAGTTGCGCAGGCCCACCGGCAACAGTGCCTCGTCGTCCGAGAAGCCGACCGGCGCGACGCTGGTCGCCGGCAGCACCTCGTGCCACGGCACCGGACGCTGCGGCGGCACCACCACCACGCCGAGCGCGCTGCCCAGCAGCAGCTCGTACAGCTTGTAGGCCACCTCGTCGCCGCCGGCCAGGTACAGGCGCAGCGCCTCCATCGGCAGCTGGTGGAACTGCAGCCCGGCGGTTGCGCGCAGCTTGAGCCGCACCCCGCCCTTGACGCGCCGGCCGACCGGCAGCTGCGCCAGCGGCAGGTCCGGCGCGTAGGAGAAGTACGAGGCCGAGACGATCTCGACCGGCCACAGCGTCACGTCCTGCGCAGTGCGGAACTGGCACGGCGTCTCGTCGCCCTTGCCGAGCTGGCTGCGCATCATGCTGCCGCGCGCGATGCGGAAGCCGCGCGCCAGGTTGCCGTCGTTCAGGTCGGGCCGGAACTGGGCAACCACCATCGCCGGCACCGGCGCGACGTAGTTGGGGTAGACGATCTCGAGCAACCGCTGCGTGAAGCGCGGGAACTCGGCGTCCAGCTTGAGCTGCACCCGTGCGGCCAGGAACGCGAACCCCTCCAGCAGGCGCTCGACGTAGGGGTCGGAGACCTCGATGCCGTCCATCCCCAGGCGCGCCGCGATCTTGGGGAACGCCTGCGCGAACTCCGCACCCATCTCGCGCAGGTGCTGCAGCTCCTGGTTGTAGTAGCGAAGCAGGCGAGGATCCATGCCCTAGCCCCTCAGCTCGCGGACCTGGACCTGGCCGGTCTCCAGGTCGAGTTCGGTGCGCAGCAGGAACTCCAGCGGCACCGGCTGTGCCCACAGGTGGCCGCTGATGTGCAGGCTGACGACGTTGTGGTGGTCCATCTGCAGCTCGGACACGAGGGCCTCGACCTTCAGCGTCGCCGGCATGATGCGCGGCTCGAACGTCAGGATGGTCCGCTTGACCTCGTTCTCGAGCTGCACGATGTCCAGCGTCGAGGCGGTTTCACCGGACAGCGCAGGCAGCCCGTAGTTGAGCACCGACTGCGCCGCATGGGGCCACTGCTCCCAGTCGATGTCGTCCGATGGCCGGGTCGCGTTGAACAGCCAGGACAGGTCGCGCAGCACCGCCTCGCGCAGCCGAGCCTTGGTCAGCACGCGCTGCTCGCGCGGTTCGACCGTGGACGACGGATCGTCGTCGATCAGCCGGTCCAGCAGGGCCGGCTGCAGGCGTTCCTGGGGGGTCAACGCTGCCACGGCTTATGCGTCGCCAGAGGTCTGTCCGTCACCGGACGGGGACGGGTCGTTCCACACGATCGTGCGCACGTCCATCAGCGACACGTCGCCCGTGTCCGTCGCCAGCATGCGCTGGCCCAGCCCGGTGTAGAAGCCGGGCTGCGACTCCTGCCATTCGGTCTTGCGCGACAACAGCACCAACCCGTCGTCGCTCGCCTCGCTGCCCGGGTAGCGGGTGGGGATCAGCCCGACGGTCTCGCCGCCGTTCTCGAACTTCAGGTGCGCGGGCATCCAGACCGTGTCGCGCAGGTCGGCCGGCTCCTCGACGACGAGCTCGGTGAGGCGCGCGAACGGCACCCAGCAGTAGCGTCCGTTGATGATCACTTCCAGCACCGGCCCGAGCCGCATGTCGGCATCGGCCACCCAGGCGAACGGCTGGCCGTTGAGCGTGCCCGCCCCTTCGGGGGCCTGCTCGAAGGCATGGTCGCGCAGGCGGCGCGCATCCTCGGGAGCGCCCTGCCCCTCGCGCAACAGCGCCTCGATCAGCAGCGCCGTCCACGCCTCGGGATGGCCGAACAGCATCGGCACCTTCCGCCCGGCAAACACCTCGGCGCGCAGCAGTTCGCACTGGATGGCTTCGCGGTAGGTCTGTGCCATCGCGAGCGCCGACGCATCGAGGCCGGCGGCCACGTTCAGCTGGGCGAGCGCGCGCTCCCACTGCCCCAGCACGCACAGCAGCTGGAACAGGAAGATGCGCTTCTTCGCGTCCGCGGGCTGTGCGCGCACCTCGTCCTGCAGGGCCTGGAGCGCGCGCACCGGGTCGCCCATGCGCAGGTGGTCTTCGGAAGGCAATGCGGCAGACATGTCAGATGCTCCTGCAAGCGATGCGCACGCACGGCCCTCGCCGCACGTCCATCGCGGACCCTGATCCCGGCCCGGCCGGCCTGGAGACGCCCGCGCCCCGACGGGCGCCAGGCCGAGGCGGCGCAATGGCCCCCATCAGCTCACCTCGGCAGCGAAGTTCATGCCGCCCTTCTTCTGCCCCTTCTCGTCCTGGCCCACGTACTCGACGTTGATCTTCTTGAACGAGAACGTCAGGCGTTCGACGAGCCGCGGGCTGCCCTCGGACGCCGTGCCGACGTCGTAGGCCGTGATGCGGGCGTCCTCGAGCGTGATGACGAAGTAGTCGATGGGCTGTCCGCCGGCCTTGCGCACCGACAGCACCACCTTCTTCAGCAGCTCGTTGTTGCGCATCACCGCCATCAGGCCGGTGGAGGCAGCGTCCACTTCCTTGGCCAGCTGAAGCGATTCGACCGTGGTCTTCGCCGCCGCGCCGGCACCGCCCATCGCGCTGGCCGAGCGCATGCCCCAGGACCAGCTGAACACATCGATCTCGTCGCGGTGGGCCTGGTCGTTGGCCTCGCCCCGGATGATCCCGGAGCGCGTGCCCTCGACCTTGAGAAACATGTCGCCGAGAGACATGGCGTGTCATCCCCGAGCAACGTCCGGTGGCGATGCACCGGACGGGATCCGTCCCGTGGCCCGACGGCCCGGCCGCACCGGGTTCCTCGGGCGTCGAGGACCTGGAGGCGCCGCCGGCCCCGCAGGCCTGCGACGCCACGCACCGCCGGCGTCAGAGCTTGATGTTCTCGGCGATGTTCCAGCCGGCCTCGACGGCGGCGTCGCCGGTGCCGTCGGGTTTCTGCGGCACGTACTCGACCTTGACCTCGGCGAAGTTGAGCGTGATGCTCTCGACCAGGCGATCATCCCCGCCGGAACCACCCGTGCTGATCGACGAGACGAGGACCTCCTTCATCGTGATCTTGAGGTACTCGAGCGGCTTCTCGCCGGCCTTGCGGACCACCAGCACGGCCTCCTTGAAGTGCTTGCCGTTGCAGCAGGCCAGCATCAGCGTCGGCGACGACTTGTCGACGTACTTGGTGAACGACAGATCCTGCACGCTCACCTTGCCCGCGCCGCCTCCCCCGCCGACGTGGGTCGTGCCGGACTGGCTCAATCCCCAGGACCACGCCAGGACGTCGATCTCGCCCTTGTGCTTGGCATCGACGGACTCGCCCTTGATGTCGTCCATCTTCAGAAACATGTCAACAGCCATGGTCGCTCCTTCTGCTATGACAGCGTTAAATGAACCAATCGGTCATGCCGGCTGCAGGCACGCAGCCGGCTCTCCCTCCACAAGCTGGGACTCCACAGGATGAACACCTGCCCTCGGCGGCTCATGCTCCCTTGACGGACGGCAGCTTGGACACCAGCCGCAGGGACACGGTCAGCCCCTCGAGCTGGTAGTGCGGACGCAGGAAGAACTTGGACGTGTAGTAGCCCGGGTTGCCTTCCACCTCCTCGACCACCACCTCGGCGGCGGCCAGTGGCTTGCGCGCCTTGGTGGATTCGGACGAATGGGCCGGGTCGCCATCGACGTACTGCATGATCCAGTCCTGCAGCCACTTCTGCATGTCGTCGCGCTCCTTGAAGGAGCCGATCTTGTCGCGCACGATGCACTTCAGGTAGTGCGCGAAGCGGCAGGTGGCGAACAGGTAGGGCAGGCGCGCGGCCAGGTTGGCGTTGGCGGTGGCGTCGGGGTCGTCGTACTCGGCCGGCTTCTGCAGCGACTGCGCACCGATGAAGGCAGCGAAGTCGCTGTTCTTGCGGTGCACCAGCGGCATGAAGCCGTTCTTGGCAAGCTCGGCCTCGCGGCGGTCGGAGATCGCGATCTCGGTCGGGCACTTCATGTCCACGCCCCCGTCGTCGGTGGGGAAGGTGTGCGTGGGCAGGCCCTGCACCGCACCGCCCGACTCGACGCCGCGGATGCGCGAGCACCAGCCGTACTCCTTGAACGAGCGGTTGATGTTGACCGCCATCGCGTAGGCCGAGTTGGCCCAGGTGTACTTGCTGTGGTCGGCCGAACCGGTGTCTTCCTCGAAGTCGAACTCCTCGACCGGGTTGGTGCGCGACCCGTACGGCAGGCGCGCCAGGAAGCGCGGCATCGTCAGGCCGATGTAGCGGGCGTCCTCGGATTCGCGCAGCGAACGCCAGGGGGCGTACTCGGGCGTCGTGAAGATCTTGGTCAGGTCGCGCGGATTGGCCAGCTCCTGCCAGCTCTCCATCTGCATGATGGTCGGCGAGGCCCCGGCAATGAAGGGCATGTGGGCCGCGGCACAGATCTTGGCCATCTCGCCCAGCAGCTCCACGTCGGGCGGGCTGTGGTCGAAGTGGTAGTCGCCGACCATGCAGCCGAACGGCTCGCCGCCGAACTGGCCGTACTCTTCCTCGTAGATGCGCTTGAAGATCGGGCTCTGGTCCCAGGCCGTCCCCTTGTAGCGCTTGAGCGTCTTGCCCAGCTCCTGCTTGGAGACGTTCATCACGCGGATCTTCAGCTGCTCGTCGGTCTCGGTGTTGTTGACCAGGTAATGCAGGCCGCGCCATGCACCTTCGAGCTTCTGGAAGTCCTCGTGATGCATGATCAGGTTGATCTGCTCTGAGAGCTTGCGGTCGATCTCGGCGATCATCGCCTCGATCGTCTTGACCACGTCGCTGCCGATCAGCTGCGTCTGGGCCAGCGCCTGCGCCGCCAGGGTCTGCACCGCCTGCTCGACGGCGCTCTTGGCTTCCTCGGTCTTGGGCTTGAACTCCTTCTGCAGCAGCGCCGCCAGTTCGTTGCCCTCGAGGACCACGCCTTCGAGTTGGGATTGCTGTTGGGTCTCGGCCATCGCGTTCTCCTGACTCAATCCACCGCCGCGTCAGGCGGCAGCACCACCGTCTTCTTCGGGCTTCTTGCTGGCAGCCAGGGACTGCAACAGCGCGGGGTCGTTCAGCACCTTGGCGATCAGCTCCTCGGCACCGGTCTTGCCGTCCATGTAGGTCACCAGGTTCGCCAGCTGCTGACGCGCCTCGAGCAGCTTGTTGAGCGCGTCGACCTTGCGCGCGATCGCCGCCGGCGAGAAGTCGTCCATGCTCTCGAAGGTGATGTCCACGCTGATGTTGCCCTCGCCCGTCAGCGTGTTGGGCACCTGGAACGCGACCCGCGGCTTCATCGACTTCATGCGCGAGTCGAAGTTGTCGACGTCGATCTCGAGGAACTTGCGGTCGGCCACCGGCGGCAGCGGCTCGACCGGCTTGCCGGACAGGTCCGCCATCACGCCCATCACGAAGGGCAGCTGGACCTTCTTCTCGGCGCCGTACAGCTCGACGTCGTACTCGATCTGGACGCGCGGCGCCCGGTTCCGGGCGATGAATTTCTGGCTGCTGCTGGTGGCCATGGTGCTCTCCTACGGTTGACGGACGGTACCGAGCGCAACCGCTGCGGTCCGGGGTGCGATCAAGAATCCAGAACTGCCTTATTCGCGGATGCCGGCCAGCTGGCGGACCGTGCTCACGCTGTCGGGGGTCATGTCCTCGATGATCTCGAGGAAGCTCATTGCCATCAGCCGCTGCGCGCGGCGCAGCAGCAGCGGCACGGGGTTGGTCGGTTCGGTGCGTTCGAGGAACTCGATCATGCGGTCCAGGCTGCGGACGACGTCCTCGCGGCTGCGCAGCTCGCCGACCACGACGGCGCACACCGGGGCCTCGGACGCTGCGCCGTCGACCGCTTCGCCTTCCGCCCCGGCCACCGCCTCGCCGGCTTCGGCCGCCACCTGGTCGACCAGCTTGACGACCGCGTTGAGGATGGTGCGCAGCGGCCTCAGGTCCACCGCCTGGGCGGAGCCCACCTTCTCGTTGAGCCAGTCCTGCAGCGCATTGGCCTGCCGCAGCGCCTCGCGGATGCCCTCCGCGAAGCCGGCATCGGAAGCCGAGGCATCGCGCATCGCCGCGAGCAGCTCCGCTTCGGACGGCACCGACTGGCCGGCCGGCGGCTCGATGAGGGACAGCGCATATTCCACATGCTTGACCGCGTAGCTGCCGCCGCGCGAGCGCAGGAACACGGCGTCACGCAGCTCCTTCAGCCCCGCCTCGGGGTGAGCCAGCGGCGCGACCGCGTTCATGCGCATGACGGGATCGAAGTTGTCCTCCGGATCGAGTTGCGGATGGAGTTCGTCCCAGTAGGTCTCGCACAGGCCGTGCAGCAGCTTCAGGCCCTGTCCGAGGCCGGCGGGACCGGCCGTGCGCGCCAGCCCGCGCGCGAGATAGGTGGCCACCCGCAGGTCCTTGGTACGCCCCAGCAGCCGCACGGCACGTTCGACCACGTCGGGCCAGTCGGGCTCCTCGCCGGCGACCACGGTGTCGCCGAACTGCTGTTCGGCCTTGCCACGCGCCGCCTGCTCCAGCGCCATGAAGTCGGCGTCGTACTCCAGGTCCTCCCCGCAGGCAGAGGCCTCGGACACGGGAGCCAGCAGGGCATCGACATCGATCACGGCAGCAACCTCAGCTCGAACGGCGACACGGGACGTGCGTGTCTCACGTTGGATTGCGGGCAGTCTAGGAGTGCGCCGGTGATGTCGCCACCCCAAGGGTTAGGGATCGGGACACCGTCCTCGTGGGGCGTGGTGCAGCGCGACGTGACGCACTGCACGGCGTTCTTCCTCCCTGCACGTCCTTCTCGCGAAGCCTCTGGAGAGTGGGCCTGACACGAGGGATGTTCCTCCCCCCTAGTTCTTGGTGCTTGCCCCCTCCATCGCTTTCTTCCGCTGCATGCGCGAACCATAATCCTGCGGCGCCCACCCAGAAGTGGCGGCCTCGCACGACATGCATGCGGCATGCATGCCGCCATGACGTCCGACCTACTTGCTCTACGGGATCCTCTGCCATGCGACAACGAACGGGCCTGCTGAAATGGATATCCCTCGTGGCGTGTGCCGCAGCGCTGTGGGGCTGTGCCGGCAGCCCGAAGCCCGCGCGACTGGACATCCGCATGTCCGGCGATGCGCAGGTGAACCCTGACGCGCGCTACCGTCCCTCGCCGGTGATGGTGCGCCTGTACGAGCTCAAGACGCCCGCGGCCTTCGAGTCCGCCGACTTCTTCTCCCTGTTCGACAAGGACCGCGAAACGCTCGCCGCCGACCTGAACGCACGCGACGAGTTCGTGCTGCAGCCCGGGCAGTCGTTGACCTTGAAGCGCGAAGCCAGGCCGGACACGCGCTACCTCGCGGTGCTGGCCGCGTACCGCGACCTGGAGCGCTCGCGCTGGCGCGCGGTGACGGCGCTGCATCCGGGCAAGGCCCAGGTGGTGCAGGTCCGGGCGGGCGCGCGCGCGGTCGAGATCTCGGCCGTGCCCGAATGAAGGCCCCCGCATCCGCCATCGCGTGATCGGGCACGACCGCCTGTGACGAGCAGTACCAACCAACCCGGGACCGGATCCATGTCGAGTTTTCGTCGGGTCGTATGGACGGAGGGCATGTTCCTCCAGCCGCAGCACTTCCAGCAACAGGACCGTCACATCGAGCGCTGGGTGGAACAGCGCGTGGCCAGCAGCGCCGCCTACCGCTGGGGCTGGCTGGACCTGGAACTTGACGACGCCGCGCTGATGCTCGGACGCGTGCAGCTGCTGAAGGTGCGCGGCGTGTTCCCCGACGGCACGCCGATCGACGCGCCGGCCCACGACCCGCTGCCGCCGGCGTTCGACGTGCCGGCCGACGCCAAGGACGCGCTGGTCGTGCTCGCGCTGCCGAGCCGGCGCCCCGGCGTGCAGGAATCGGGCTATGACGACGAAGCCGACGCCGCGCTGCTGCGCTACCACGCGCGCAACCTGCAGGCGCAGGACAGCACCAGCGATGCGGAGAACGTGGCCGACATCCAGGTGGGCGACCTCAACGCGCGCCTGATGCTGCAGCGCGACGCCACCCAGGCCTACCAGGCCGCCGGCGTGGTGCGCGTCATCGAGCGCAAGGCCGACAACCAGCTGCTGGTCGACCGCAACTACATCCCGCCGATGCTGGCCATCGCCGGCCAGCCGCGCCTGGCCGGCTATGCCCGGGAAGTCCAGGCCCTGATGGCGCAGCGCGGCGAGGCGCTCGCCGCGCGCCTGGGCAAGCCGGGCGCCGGCGGCGTCGCGGAGATCGCCGACTTCCTGATGCTGCAATGCGTCAACCGCCACGAGCCGGTGTTCTCCCACCTCGCCACGCTGTACCAGGTGCACCCCGAGCTGCTGTACCGCACCTGCCTGGAAGCCGCCGGTGACCTGGCCGTCTTCGGCAGCCCGACGCGCCGTCCGCGGCCGATGCCCGCCTACGCGCACGACGACCTGGAGCACTGCTTCGGCGAGGTCATGGCCGAGCTGCGTGCGCTGCTGGGCACGGTGCTGGAGCAGCGCGCCATTCCGATCGAGCTGGTGGACCGCAAGTACGGGGTGCGCACCGCCACCTTCGCCGACCGCGAGCTGCTGGCCAACGCGGCGCTGGTGCTGGCGGTCAACGCCCAGCTGCCCGGCGAGCAGCTGCGCACGCGCTTTCCCACCCAGGTCAAGCTGGGCCCGGTGGACCGCATCCGCGACCTGGTCAACCTGCAGCTGCCCGGCATCGGCCTGCGCGGGCTGCCGGTCGCGCCCCGCGAGATCCCCTACCACGCCGGCTTCCACTACTTCGAGCTGGAGCGCCACGGCGACCTGTGGGAGCAGCTGAAGAAGTCCGGTGCGATGGCCCTGCACATCGCCGGCGAGTTCCCCGGCCTGCAACTGGAGTTCTGGGCCATCCGGGAGCGCTGAGCACGCGCCGCGTCCGGCTGCCGCCACCGCACGACGCCATCCGAGGTGAGTCGACATGAGCCCCTCCCAAGACCCCTTCGCCGGATTCGATGCCGGACAGACCTTCGTGATGCCCACCCCGGGCGCGCGCCCGACGGTGGCCGCACCGGCCGGACTGCACGGCTTCAACCGTGAACCGGCGCAGGACATCGCCTACCACCCGAGCGGCTTCAACCCGCTGATCGCCGCGGCCAACCCGCTGCTGAACCTGATCCCGCAGATGCGCACGATCACGGTCCACCAGGACGTGGCCGGGCTGCGCGACAACCTCGCGCAGGGCATCCGCCAGTTCGAGCAGGCGGCGCGCGCCGCCGGCATCGCCAACGAGAAGGTCATCGCCGCGCGCTACATCCTGTGCACGGTGCTGGACGAGACCGCCGCCAGCACCCCCTGGGGCGGCTCGGGCGTGTGGGGCCGGCACAGCCTGCTGGTGATGTTCCACAACGAGGCCTGGGGCGGCGAGAAGGTGTTCCAGCTGCTGACCCGGCTGGCACAGAACCCGGGCGACAATCTCGACCTGCTGGAGCTGATCTACACCTGCATCACGCTGGGTTTCGAGGGCCGCTACCGCGTCATCGAGAACGGCCGCAGCGAACTGCAGGTGCTGCGCGAGCGGCTGGCGCAGCTGATCCGCCGCCAGCGCGGCAACTACGAGCCGGCGCTGTCGCAGCACTGGGCCCCCGCGGTGCTGCCCAAGCGCAAGTGGTCGACCGCGATGCCGCTGTGGATCTTCTCCGCGGTGGTCGGCATCGTGCTGGTGGCCGGCTACACCGGCTTCAGCTACGCGCTCAACCGTAGCTCCGACCCGCTGTTCTCGTCGATCACCGCGATCAAGGCACGGCCGATGCAGCTGCCCGCCCCGGTGCCCGCGCAGCGGCCACGGCTGGCGCAGTTCCTCGCACCGGAAATCCAGCAGGGGCTGGTCGAGGTGCGCGACTTCGACGACCGCAGCATCGTCACCCTGCGCGGCGACGGGCTGTTCGCCCCTGGCAGCGCGACGCTGGCCGAGGAGCGCGAGCCGCTGATGCTGCGCATCGCCGATGCACTCAACTCGGTGCAGGGCAAGGTGCTGGTCACCGGCCACACCGACAACGTGCCGATCCGCTCGGCGCGCTTTCCGTCCAACTGGCACCTGTCGCAGGAACGGGCCAGGTCGGTCGCCGCCCTGCTCTCGCGCAAGATCACCCAGCCGCAGCGCCTGCTGGCCGAAGGCCGGGCCGAGAGCGAGCCGGTCGCGCCGAACGACACGCCGGCCAACCGCGCGAAGAACCGGCGCGTCGAGATCACCGTGTTCGTGAGCCAGCAGGCCGGTTGAGCCTGCCGCGCCGAGGAAAGACCCATGAAGAAGCTGTTCGGCTGGATCTTCAACCGTTGGGTGATGCTCGCGCTGGGTCTGCTGGCCCTGGCTGCGGTCATCTGGATCGTCGGCCCGCTGCTGGCCATCGGCGCCTGGCACCCGCTCGAGGGCACGCTGGCGCGCGCCGGGCTGATCGTGCTCGTCGCCCTGTTCGTGGTCGGCAAGCAGGCGTGGACGGCCTGGCGCGCGCGCAAGGCCAGCGAGCGGCTGGTGCAGGGCTTCGCGCAGCAGGCCGCCCA
This sequence comes from Caldimonas thermodepolymerans, assembly GCF_015476235.1. Classification (NCBI taxonomy): domain Bacteria; kingdom Pseudomonadati; phylum Pseudomonadota; class Betaproteobacteria; order Burkholderiales; family Sphaerotilaceae; genus Caldimonas; species Caldimonas thermodepolymerans. Next base: position 1,636,109 of record NZ_CP064338.1, on the reverse strand, counting down.
GGCACCCGCGCCCAGCGCCGGCGCGCAGGAAGTCGAGGTGATCGCAGGCCGCTTCAAGGAGGCACTCGAGACGCTGAGGAAATCCCGCCTGGCTGGCCAGGCCGGCCGCTTCGGCCGCGGCTACCTGTACCACCTGCCCTGGTACGTGATCATCGGCGCGCCCGGCTCGGGCAAGACCACCGCGCTGATCAACTCGGGGCTGGAGTTCCCGCTGGCCGACAGGTTCGGCAAGGAAGCGATCCGCGGCGTGGGCGGCACGCGCAACTGCGACTGGTGGTTCACCAACGAGGCCATCCTGCTCGACACCGCCGGCCGCTACACCACCCAGGACAGCAGCCAGCAGGACGACGCCACCGCCTGGACCGGCTTCCTGCAGCTGCTGCGCCGCCATCGCCCGCGCCGGCCGATCAACGGGGTGCTGGTGACGATCAGCGTCCCGGACATGCTGTCGCACCCCGCACCCGAGCGCGAGCGCTACGCGCAGACCGTGCGCCAGCGCGTGCAGGAGCTGTACCAGCAGCTGGGCGTGCGCATCCCGGTCTACCTGCTGGTGACCAAGACCGACCTGCTGCCCGGCTTCATCGAGTACTTCGACCACCTCGGCAAGGAGGAGCGCCAGCAGGTGCTGGGCTTCACCCTGCCCTACCAGGACCAGGCCCCGGCCCTCGAGAAGGAGGCGCTCGGCACGACCTTCGAGAGCGAGTTCGCCCTGCTGTCCAAGCGCCTGTTCGAGGGATCGCTGGAACGCCTGGAGGCCGAACGCGACCCGCAGCGCCGCGCGCTGGTCTACAGCTTCCCGCAGCAGTTCACCGCGCTGCGCGAGGTGCTGGGCGAGTTCCTGGTCAACGCCTTCGCCGCCTCGAAGTTCGACCAGCCCATCCTGCTGCGCGGCGTGTACTTCACCAGCGGCACGCAGGAAGACTCCCCGATCGACCGCATCATGGGCGTGCTGGCGCGCAGCTTCAAGGTCGAGCGCCGCGCGTTGCCGCCGCAGAAGTCCACCGGGCGCAGCTACTTCCTGACCCGCACGCTCAAGGGCGTGATCTTCCAGGAGGCGGAGCTCGCCGGCACCAACCTGAAGTGGGAACGCCGGCGCACCTGGCTGTACCGCGCCGCCTACGTGGCGATCGCCGTGCTGGGCGTCGGGCTGCTGGCGGCCTGGGGCGTCAGCTACGTCAACAACCGGCAGTACCTCGCCGCGGTCGAGCAGCGCATCGCGCCGGCCGCGCAGACCGTGCAGGCCATCGACCCGGGCACCGGCGCGGACGTGCTGCAGCTGCTGCCGGCGCTCAACGAGCTGCGCCGGCTGGCCATCGTCGATCCGGTGCGACCGGACCTGAGCGCGCCGGCCAGCATGCAGTTCGGCCTGTTCCAGGGCGACAAGGTCGACGCCGCCGCCCGCGCCGCCTACCAGCGCCTGCTCGACGACGCGATGCTGCCCAAGGTGGCCCGCCGCATCGAGGACCTGCTGCGCTCGGCGCAGAACCGCAACCCCGAGCTGATGTACGAGGCGCTCAAGGCCTACGTGATGCTCTACGACAGTGAGCACTATTCGGCCGCCGACCTCAAGGACCTGGTGCTGGCCGACTGGGAAACGACCCTGCCGCGCGAGGTCGGCAACGAGCAGCGCGCCGAGCTGGAAGCCCACCTCGACGTGCTGCTGGACCGCGGCGTGGTGATGTCGCCGCTGCCGCAGGACAAGGCGCTGGTGGAGCAGTCGCGCGCCGCGCTGCAGCGCATGTCGCTGGCCCAGCGCGTCTACAACCGCCTCAAGCGCGTGGGCGTCGGCGCGGACATCCCCGAGTTCAAGATCACCAAGGCCGCCGGGCCGGCCGCCGGGCTGGTGTTCACCCGTGCCAGCGGCGAGCCGCTGACCAAGGGCGTGCCGGGCCTGTACACCTACGACGGCTACCACAAGGCCTTCCAGGCCCAGGCCGACCGCGTCGCGCGCCAGCTGTTCGAGGAGGAAGGCTGGGTGCTGGGGCTGTCGGAGCAGCAGCGCAGCGCCACGCTGCGCGACGCGCAGGGCCTGGCGCGGCTGATGTCCGACGTGAAGCGGCTGTACCTGGAAGACTACGCCCGGGTCTGGGAGTTCTTCATCAACGACATCCGGCTGGCCAACCGCGGCACCCTGACCGACACCATCCAGCTGGTGCGCACGCTCTCCGCGCCCGACTCGCCGCTGCCGCCGCTGCTGCGCGCCATCGTCAAGGAGACCACGCTTGGCGAGAAGATCGACGGCAACACGCTGGAGCGCACCACCAGCACCGTGCGCGACCGCGTCTCGGAAACCCGCGAGAGCCTGGCGCGCCTGCTGGGTGGCGACCGGCAGGAGCCCGGCGCCTCGGCCCTGCCGCAGCGCATCGAGAGCCTGGTCGACGACCGCTTCGAGGCCTTGCGCCGCTACGTGCTCGCCCCGGCGCAGGGCCAGCCGGCCCCGATGGACGGCACGATGCAGCTGCTCAACGAGCTCTACACGCTGATGACCGCCACCGAGACCGCGGTGCGCGGTGGCGGCGCTCCGCCGCCCAGCGACGTGCCGAACAAGGTGCGCGCCGAAGCCGGCCGCGCGCCCGAACCGGTGCGCGCACTGATGAACCAGGCGGTGACGGCCGGCATCACCCAGGCGTTGGGCGCCACCCGCGACCACCTGAGCAACCAGATGCAGGCGAACATCGTCGAGTTCTGCCGCCAGGCGATCGAAGGCCGCTACCCGTTCGCACGCGGCAGCAACCGCGACGTCACGCAGGACGACTTCGCGCGCCTGTTCGCGCCGGGCGGGCTGCTGGACGACTTCTTCCAGCGCAACCTGCTCGCCTTCGTCGACACCAGCACGCGGCCGTGGCGTTTCCGCGAGGTGGGCGGCGGCATGATGGGCGGCTCGCGCGATTCGGCGGCGCTGGCGCAGTTCCAGCGCGCGCAGGCGATCCGTGACACCTTCTTCCGCGCCGGCGGCAACCAGCCCGGCCTGCGCCTGGAGTTCAAGCCGGTCGAGATGGATGCCGCGATCACCCAGTTCATCCTCGACGTCGACGGCCAGATCGTGCGCTACGCCCACGGTCCGGCGGTGCCGACCACCGTGCAGTGGCCCGGCACCGGCGGGCGCGGGCAGGTACGCATCCAGCTGTCGCCGCCCTCGGCGTCGGGCTCGTCCGGCGCGGTGTTCGAAGGCCCCTGGGCCCTGTTCCGCATGTTCGACCGGGTCCAGATCGAGGGCACCGGGCAGCCCGAGCGCTTCCGCGCGGTGTTCAGCGTCGACGGACGCCGTGCGGTGTTCGAGGTGACCACCAGCAGCGTGCTCAACCCGTTCCGGATGAGCGAGCTGTCCAGCTTCAGCTGCCCCGGCAAGCTATGAGCGGACTGGAAGCCTGGCTGGCCACGGGCACCGGAGGCACGCCGTCGCAGGCGCCCGCCTGGTACGGCAAGCTGCCTGCGCTGGGCGACTTCGCGCACCGGCGCGGCAACGAGCAGTTCAACGCCCTGCTCGACGCCTGGCTGCAGCGCGCGATGACCGCCAGCCGCGCGCAGCTGCAGGGCGACTGGACCCACGCCTATCTCGGCGCGCCGCTGTGGAGCTTCGCGTTCTTTCCCGGGGTGGTCGGCGACGCACCGTACGCGGGCGTGCTGATGTCCAGCGTCGACCGCGTCGGCCGCTACTTTCCCCTCACGGTGTACACCCAGGTGCCCTATGCACGCGGCCTGCTGCGCGAGCTGCAGACGGGCACGCCCTGGTACGCCTACGTGCAGCAGGCGCTGCCCCAGGTGCTGGACACCCGCTTCACGCAGGAGCAGTTCGAGGAATTGCTGGCGGCCGCCCCGCCCCCGCCCGGCCTGGCGCAGGCGCTGGACGACGGCAGCGTCAACGTCGCGTGGGCCGAGGTGTTCCAGCAGGGTCGCCCGCTCACGGTGCCCGGGCCGGGCACGGCCATCGACGCGCTGGCGCGCGACCTGACCACCCACTACCTGCGCGGCGCCACGCTCTGGTGGGCCCCCCTGCCCTCCGGCGCGACGCTGGTGCGCGCCTTCCAGGGGATGCCCGCGCCGGAGGCCTACGCCGGGATGCTCACCGCGGGCACGTGAGTGCCCGGGTGCGCGCGCTCAGCCTTCGGCCGTGCGCTCGTCCCGGGCCACCCTGTATTCCCGGCGGCCCGCCTCGCTCAGCGCCAACGCGCCGCCGTCGCGGGTCAGCAGGCCCTGGCGCAGGTAGTCGTCCAGCGCCTGGGGCGGGACCAGGTCGCTGCGCCCCTGCTCGATGTACTCAACAGCCTGGCTGTACAGGATGCGGTCCTGTGCGGTCTTGAACATGATCGGCCTCGCAAGAAGAAGTCGGTGGAGTCCACCACGTCTTCATGCTGGCCCGGCCGCCCGGCCACCGGTGTCGGCGCCGGGCACCGAAGCCGTCAGCCGCGTCCTACGCGGCCCGCCCTCAACGCACGAACCGCCCGTCGTAGCTCACCTGCACCAGCTCCACGAACCGCGAGCCGTTGTAGCCGCCCGTGAAGTCGATGTCCATGCCGCCCAGGCGGATCCTGAGGTTGCGCAAGGCCGCGTGCAGCTTGGCGCGGGTGAGGTCCCGCCCGCAGCGCCGCAGCGCCTCGACCATCACCTGGCCGCCCAGGAAGCCTTCCATGCTGAGGTAGCCGACCGGCACGTTGGCCGCCGCCGCGGCTCGCTGGTAGCGGCGCAGCAGCGGATCGACCTCGCCCCACGGGTAGGGCGTGACCTGCGAGATCGCCAGGCCGCGCGTGCGCTCGCCCAGCACCCGGGCCGTCACCTCGCCCGGCACGATGGACATGCCGTAGAAACTGGCCACGCCACCCGCAGCCCACACCGCCTTCATCACCTCGGCCGCCAGCGTGCCGCCCAGGTACATGATCACCGCCTGCGGCCGGCCCTCCAGCAGCGTGCGCGCCGCAGCGGCCGCGTTGCCGCCGTCGTCGTGGATCGGCGCCGACGACACCACCTTGTGCCCGTGCCGCTCCAGCGCGGCGTTGATCAGCGACAGCACCTCGGTGCCGCCGGGGTTGTTGAGGTGGGCCACCGCGATGCGCGTGATCCCGATGGTGGTCAGGTGCCGCACCAGCACCTCGGCCTCCCGGCCCAGCGAGGCGCGGGTGTAGTACGCGACGCCCTCGGTGCGCGCGCGCGCCGAGTCCGCCACCGCGTAGGGCGAGACCAGCGGCGCCCCGCTTTCGCGCAGCAGGCCGGCCGCGGCCGCGGTCGTGCCCGAGCCCACGCAGCCGAAGAAGGCAAACACCTTGTGCTCGTCGAGCAGCTTGCGGTAGTTCGCCACCGCGCGGTCGGGCTTCAGGTCGTCGTCCAGGGAGACGAGTCGCAGCCTGCGCCCGTGGATGCCACCCTGTTCGTTGGCGTCGTTGAACGCCAGTTGGGCGCCGGACAGGAACACCTTGACCGGTACCCCCAGCGGCCCTTCGAGAATGCCGGTCTGGCCCAGCAGGATCTCGTTGTCGCTCACGCCCGGCTCGGCCCGAGCCGTCACCGGCAGCACCGCGGCCGCCGCTGCAGTGGCGAGAAAGGCACGTCTGCGCATCACCTTGTCACCTTCTCCATTGATTACTTCCAGTAACAAAATCGAGTGTTGGGGATGCGCAGCGGTCGTCGCTCAGGGGTTATCCCTCAGGCCCCAGGGCAGGCCCGGACCAAACGGAAATATTCCTCGCTGGCGCCGTGGTGCCGTGCGATGAACGCGCGAGGAGTACAGGACGGCCCTTGAGCTGGGTCAAGCCGGTGACGCCCCCGTCGCTCAGACGCGACGATGCCGGGCGACCTTCTGCAGCAGCTCGAACAGTATCGCGCGCTCGCCGTCGCTCAGGTGCCGCAGCACCTCGTGCTCCATCGTCAGCGAGACCTCGTGCGCCTTGCGTGCCAGGATCGCGCCCTTGCGCGTCAGCAGCACATGCTGCGAGCGGCGGTCGGTTTCGCTGCGCACCCGGGTGACCAGCCCCCGCTCGGCCAGGCGGTCGAGCAGGATCGTGATGTTGGGCGCGGACACCGCGAGCGCCTGCGAGAGCTGCTTCTGCGTGACGTTCTCGTTGCTGTTGAGCAGCATCAGGATGGTGAACTCGACCGGCCGCAGTTGCAGCGGCTGCCCGATGCACTTGAAGAAGACCTTCTTGATGGGCACGTCCGCCTGGGCCAGGTGGTAGCCCAGGACGTGGCTCAGGCTGGACTGGTCCAGCCCGTGGGCGACGCTATCGGACTTGGTGTTCGGCATGGCGCCGCCAGTGTAGTCCGCCTCGCGGACCGGGGGCTGGAGGGCCGGCTGGCCTTGCAAGGTCGTCATGGCTGCGGCAGCGGTGGCAGCGCCACCCCGCGGGTCTGGACCCGGGCCAGCGCCGGGTGGATGTCGGGCAGCAACCAGTCCAGGCCGAAGCCGGTGCAGCGCCGCTTGCGTTCGTACCATGCCTCCTGGCGTCCATGCGCGACGCGGGCGCTGCGCAGCCAGGCCCAGCCCAGCAGCAACAGGCCGGTCGCCTGCAACAGGTCCTCGGCCACTCGCCAGGGCAGCTCCGCATCGGAACCGGCATCGTCGGCCAGCCGGCGGGTGGCGTCGCACCAGCCGTCGAGGGCCTGCCGCACCGCGCGCGCATGGGTCGCGAGCGCGGGTTGCGGCAGGCTGACGGCGAGCTCCTCCTCCACGATCCCTGCCACGGCCTGGACGGCGCCAGCCCCGTCCGGCAACAGCTTGCGCACCACCAGGTCGATCGCCTGGATCTCGTTGGTGCCTTCGTAAATCATCGCGATGCGGGCATCGCGCACGTGCTGCTCGATGCCCGTCTCGTGGACGTAGCCATGCCCGCCCCAGACCTGCAGCGCCAGGCTGCTGCCCTCGAAGCCCAGCCGGGTGAACAGGGCCTTGACCACCGGCGTCAGCACCGGCAGCAGGCGCGCCGCGCGCTCACGGCGCACCGGGTCGGGATGGTGCTCGCTCTCGTCGAGCAGCTGTGCGGCCCAGTAGCCCAGCACGCGCAGGCCTTCGGTCCAGGCCGCGAGAGTCCACAGGGTGCGGCGCATCGCGGGGTGGGCGGCGATCGGGTCCGCCTCCGCATCCGGCGCGGAACGCTGCGGCGCGCGCATCTGGTGCCGCTCGTGGGCGTAGCGCAGCGCGTTCTGCGTCGCGATCTCCAGGTGGCCCAGGCCCTGCAACCCGACCTGCAGGCGTGCGGCGTTCATCATCACGAACATCGCCGCCAGCCCCCGGTGCGGCTCGCCGACCAGCCAGCCGGTCGCGCCCTCGAAGCGCATCATGCAGGTGGCACTGCCCTTGATGCCCATCTTCTTCTCGATGCCGTCGCAGCGCACGCGGTTGGGCGTGCCGTCGGGCAGCACCTTCGGCACCAGCACCAGCGACAGCCCGCGTGTGCCAGGCGGTGCGTCGGGCAGCCGGCACAACACCAGGTGCACGATGTTGTCGGTCAGGTCGTGCTCGCCGCCGGAGATGAAGATCTTGCTGCCGCTCACCTGCACCGAGCCGTCAGGCCGGGGCACCGCCTTCGTGCGCAGCAGGCCCAGGTCCGAGCCGGCATGGGCCTCGGTCAGGCACATCGTCGCCAGCCATTCGCCGCTGACCACGTGCCGCAGGTAGCGCTGCTGCAGCTCGGCGCTGCCATGGGTCTTGAGGCATTCGTACGCCCCGTGCGCCAGGCCCGGGTACATGGCCCAGGCGTGGTTGGCCGCGTGCAGCATCTCGTACAGCGCGACGTTGAGCAGCTGCGGCAGCCCCTGCCCGCCCCAGGCCGGGTCGCAGGCCAGCGCCGGCCAGCCGCCATCGACGAAGGTGCGGTAGGCCTCGCGGAACCCGGACGGCGTCGTCACGCGCCCGTCGTCCCAGCGGCAGCCCTGCAGGTCCCCCCCGGCGTTGAGCGGCGCGAGCACCTCGCTGGCGAACGCGGCCGCCTGCTCGAGCACCTGGGCAGCGGTGCCGGCATCCAGCTCGGCAAACACCGGCGTCTCGCGCCAGGCCGCGGGCGCGTCCAGCACCTCCTCGATCACGAAGCGCATGTCGCGCAGCGGGGCGCGGTACGGCAGTCCGCTCATCGGCGGGCTCCGAGGTAGGTCTGCACCACGCGCGGGTCGCGCGCCAGTTGCGCCGCCGGGGCCTCGAGCACGATCTCGCCGGTCTCCAGCACGTAGCCGTGGTCGGCCACCTCCAGCGCCGCGCGCGCGTTCTGCTCGACCAGCAGGATGGTCACGCCGGTGGAACGCAGCCGCTCGATGATGCGGAAGATCTCCTTGACGATCAGCGGTGCCAGCCCCAGGCTCGGCTCGTCGAGCATCAGCAGCTGCGGCCGACCCATCAGCGCGCGGCCGATCGCCAGCATCTGCCGCTCGCCGCCCGACAGCGTGCCGGCCAGCTGCATGCGGCGCTCCTTCAGGCGCGGGAAGATGTCGTACACCTGCTCCAGGTCCGCGTCGGCACGCCCAGGGCCGAGCGCGCCGCGCAGGCCCTGCTGCAGCCGCCAGCTGCCCAGACGCAGGTTGTCCTCCACCGGCATGCTGGCGAACAGGGCCCGGGTTTCCGGCACCAGGGCGATGCCGCGCTCCACCCGCTGTTCCAGGCTCAGCGCACCGATTTCCTCGCCCGCATAGCGGACCGAGCCGCGCGAGGGCAGCACTCCCATCAGCGCGTTGAGCAGCGTCGACTTGCCGGCCCCGTTCGGGCCGATCACGGTCACCACCGAACCGCGGGCCGCCTCGAGCGTCAGCCCGGACAGCACCTCGGCCTTGCCGTAGCCTGCATGCAGGCCCTGCACTTGCAGCAACGTCTCCACGTCGTCGTTCTCCATGCCCGCGGCGCTGCGGCGGCCCGTCACGGCCGCGGCGCCGGCGGACGGTCCTTCAATGCTCGGTGCCCAGGTAGGCCGCGCGCACCAGCGGACTGGCCTGCACTTCGGCGGGGGTGCCCTCGAGCAGCTTGTTGCCGAACTCCATCACGACGATGCGTTCGGTCAGGTTCATCACGAAGTCCATGTCGTGCTCGACCAGCAGCAGGCTCATGCCTTCGGCGCGCAGCTGCCGCAGCACGCTGGCCAGTGCCTGCTTCTCCTGGTGCCGAAGGCCGGCGGCCGGTTCGTCGAGCAGCAGCAGGGTCGGGTCCGTGGCAAGCGCGCGGGCGATCTCCATCAGGCGCTGCTGGCCAAGCGGCAGGTTGCCGGCCAGCTCGTGCATCTGGGCGGCCATACCGATGCGCTGCAGCTGGCGCTCTGCCTCCTTGAACAGGCGGCGCTCCTCGTCGCGGTCCAGGCGCAGCATCGCGCGCGCGCAGCCGGCGCTGCTGCGCAGGTAGCCGCCCAGGGCCACGTTCTCCAGCACGCTCATCTCGGGCACCATGCGCACGTGCTGGAAGGTGCGCGACATGCCGCGCCGCGCGATCTCGCGGCTGGGCAGGCCGTCGACACGCTGCCCATACAGCCAGACCTCGCCGCCGCTCAGGCTCAGCACGCCGGAGATCAGGTTGAAGGTGGTGGTCTTGCCCGCGCCGTTCGGCCCGATCAGGCCGACGATCTCGCCGGCGCGCACCTCGAAGCTGACGTCGTTGACCGCCACCAGGCCGCCGAACTGCTTGCGCACCGAACGCACCTCCAGCAACGGCTCGCCCGGGCGGGGCTTGGGACGCTCGGGCAGCGGCGCGGCGTCGGCCCAGTCGCGCCGGCGCGGCTCGCGCGGCAGCCAGCGCGCGAAGCTGGGCCACAGGCCCTGCGGGGCGTACTTGAGCATCAGCACCAGCACGATGCCGAACACGATGATCTCGTAGTTGCCGCTGGTGCCGATCAACCTGGGCAGCAGCACCTGCAGCTGGTCCTCGACCAGCTTGACCACCGCGGCACCGCTGAACGCGCCCCAGACGCTGCCCACCCCGCCGACCACGGCCATGAACAGGTACTCGATGCCCCACTTGATGCCGAACGGCGACGGGTTGACGGTGCGCTGGAAGTGCGCGAACAGCCAGCCGGACACGCCGGCGTACAACGCGGCGATCAGGAAGATGATGACCTTGTAGCGGTAGGTCGACACGCCCATCGCCTCGGCCATCGTGGTGGCGCCCTTGAGCGCGCGGATCGCGCGGCCGGGCCGCGAGTCGAGCAGGTTCACCACGCCGATCGCCCCCAGCAGGGCCACGCCCCAGATGAGGTAGTACAGCCGCCGCCCCGGGGCCAGGTCCCAGCCGAACAGCTGCAACGAAGGAATGCCCAGCAGCCCGTCGTACTTGCCCAGCCACTCCATGTTGGCCATCGTGTAGTTCAGCGCCAGGCACCAGGCGATGGTGGCCAGCGGCAGGTAGTGGCCGCTCATGCGCAGCGTGATCCAGCCGAGCACCAGTGCGCCCAGCGCGGTCAGCGCCAGGCCCACCAGCAGCGTCAGCCAGGGCGACACGCCCCAGGCGGTGGTCAGGTAGGCGCTGGTGTAGGCGCCGATGCCGACGAAGGCCGCCTGCCCGAACGAGGTCAGGCCGCCCACGCCGGTGAGCAGCACCAGGCCGAGCACCACGGTGGCATACAGGCCGATGTAGTTGAGCTGCGTGACCCAGAACTCGGGGATCGGCAGCAAGGGCAGCACCGCCATCACCACAGCAAAGCCGGCGATGCCGAGGCTTTGCAGGCTCCAGCGACGCGCACCGGGTGCTGCGGTGGTGACGGGATCGCTGGCGGGACGGCTGGACATGGAAGGCTCCGCGGGTCTCATTCTTCCTCGATGTGGGGGTCGCGCCAGGAGCGCCACAGCAGCACGGGCAGGATGAAGGTGAACACGATCACTTCCTTGAACGCGCTGGCCCAGAAAGAGCTGAAGGCTTCGAGCACGCCGACGATCATCGCGCCGGCCAGCGCCGCCGGGTAGCTCGCCAGCCCCGCGAACACCGCCGCCACGAAGCCCTTGAGGCCGATCAGGAAGCCGCTGTCATAGAAGATCGTGGTGGTCGGCCCGATCAACAGCCCGGACAGCGCCCCGATGAAGGCCGCCATCGTGAACGACAACCGCCCGGCACCGTTGCTCGAGATGCCCATGAGCCGCGCCCCGAGCCGGTTGACCGCGGTGGCGCGCAGGGCCTTGCCCGCCAGGCTGCGCTCGAAGAACAGCCACAGCCCGACGATCAGTGCGGCGGTGGCCGCGAAGATGATGAGGGTCTGGCCGCTCAGGCTCAGCGCGCCGAGCGAGAAGCGCTCGTCCCAGAAGCCCGGGTTGCGGAAGCCCTCGGCACCGAAGAACAGCAGCCCCAGGCCGGTGAGCGCGAAGTGCACGCCGACCGAGACGATCAGCAGCACCAGCACGCTCGCGTCGGCCAGGCTCTGGTAAGCCAGGCGGTAGATCAGCGACCCGAACGGCGTCACCAGGGCCAGCGTCAGCAGCGCCTGCACCAGCAGCGACGGGCGCTGCGGGGCCAGCCACAGCGTCAACAGCGACACGGCCACCGGCCAGGCAAGCGTGCGCAGCGCCTGCAAGGCGATGCGCCGCATGCCCTGCCTGCCGCGCACCCCGTCCACCGCGTCGAGCACGGCAACCACCACGGCCATCGCCAGCAGGAACCACACCGTGCCCGGCACCTGGCCGAGCTGCATCATGCCCACCGTCAGCGCCGCGAACGCGACATACTCGCCCTGCGGGATGTAGATCACCCGCGTGACCGCGAACACCAGCACCGTGGCCATGGCCAGCAGCGCATAGATCGCTCCGTTGGTCACGCCATCCAGCAACAGGATGCTCGCGATCGAAAAGTCCATGTTCGTTTTCATCCTTGCGGGCCCGCCCAAGGCGGCACCCCGACACGACCGACGAGCCGGGCGGGGCGCCCGGCTTCGTGCGGCCGGCCGCACCGGGACGCCCGCCCCGACGCGCGGCGGGCGTGCCCGGCGCCGCGCCTGACCGGCCTGCGGTCAGGCGCCGGCGACCGGCCGGCTGCGCCCGGTCACTGCTCCACCTTCCAGTCGCCGTTGACCACCTTCATGACCACGGCACTGTCGTTGGTGAAGCCCCAGTGGTCGTCCGGCTTGAAGTGCAGCACCCCTTGCGACGCGGCGACCGGGCCGACCGACTCGATCGCGTCGCGCAGCGCGGCGCGGAACTCCTTGGTGCCCGGCTTGGCCTTCTTCAACGCCTCCGGCACGGCGCGCTCCAGGATCAGCAGCGCGTCGTAGGTGTGGGCGCCGAACTGGTTGCGCGAGCCGGCGCCGTAGAGCTTCTCGTAGCCCTGCACGTACTTCAGCGCTTCCTTCTTCGACGGGTGGCTCTCGGGCAGCTGCTCGGCCACGGTGGCGGGGCCGGAGACGACGAAAGCGCCCTCGACGTCCTTGCCGCCCACGCGCACCAGGTCACGAGAGGCGGCGGCGTGGGTCTGGTAGATCTTGCCCTTGTAGCCGCGCTCGACCACCGCGCGGTGCGGCATCGCCGCGCCGGAACCCGAGGCCACGATCAGCATGGCGTCCGGATTGGCCGAGACCAGCTTCAGGGCCTGGCCGGTGACGCTGGTGTCGGTGCGCTGGAAGCGCTCCACCGCCACCAGCTTGATGCCGGCCGGCTCGGCCTTGGCGGTGAAGTCCTTCAGCCAGGTCTCGCCATAGGCGTCGGTGTAGCCGAGGAAACCCACGGTCTTGACGCCCTGCTTCTTCATGTGCTCGACCATGGCGTGGGCCATCACGGCCGACGAGTGCGCCATGCGGAACGACCAGGTGTCCTTGCCGGGCGGCAGCGGGATCGGCGACATCGCCAGCTGCGGCGTCTGGGCCTCGGCCGCGACGTCGGCCACCGCGACCGCCACCGGCGTGGCCGCCGAGCCGATGATCAGGTCCACCTTCTCCTCGGTGACCAGCCGGCGCGCGTTCTTGACGCCGTTGGCGGGGTCGGTCGCGTCGTCCAGCACGGTCAGTTTGACCTTCTCGCCGGCGATCGTGTCGGGCCACAGCTTGAATCCGTTGTTCACCGGAATGCCCAGGCCCGAGGCCGGTCCGGTCAGCGGCAGGACGACGCCGATGTTGAGGTCGGCATGCGCAACACCAGCCGCCAGCGTGGCGAACAGGGTCACGACAAGTTGCTTGAGGGCTGGTCGCTTCATGGCTTGTCTCCGTGGTTGTCGTTGGAAAAAGAAGAAGAAACCGCTCAGCGTGGCGGCAGGCGCAATGCGCCGTCGAGCCGGATCACCTCGCCGTTGAGCGAGGGATTGGCAAGGATGTGGGCCGCCAGCTGTGCGAACTCCTGCGGCTTGCCCAGGCGTTTGGGGAACGGGATCGATGCCGCCAGCGACTGCTGCACCTCCTCGGGCAGCTGGTACAGCAGCGGCGTGAGGAACAGCCCCGGCGCGATCGTGCACACCCGCACGCCGTGCTGCGCCAGGTCGCGTGCCAGCGGCAGCGTCAGCGACACCAGCCCGCCCTTCGAAGCGGCATAGGCCTCCTGGCCGACCTGGCCGTCGAAGGCCGCCACCGAGGCGGTGCAGACGATCACGCCGCGCTCGCCGTCTTCCAGCGGCTCGGTGGCGACCATCTCGGCAGCCGCCAGGCGGATCACGTTGAAGGTGCCCACCAGATTGACGTCGATGATGCGCTTGAAGTCCTCCAGCGGCATCGGCTTGCCGTCCTTGCCGACCACCCGGCGCGCCCCGCCGATGCCCGCAACGTTCAGCAAGGCACGCAGCGGGCCATGCGCCTCCCGCGCCGCGGCCAGGGCGTTTTCCACGCTCGCGCTGTCGGTGATGTCGCACGCCAGCGCCAGTGCGCCGACCTCGGCCGCGACCTGCTGCGCCGCCTGCGCGTTCACGTCGAGCACCGCGACGCGCGCACCCAGGCGCGCCAGCTCGCGTGCGGTCTCGGCCCCCAGGCCGGAGCCGCCGCCGGTCACGACGACCGATCGTCCCTGCACGTTCATGCCAGCACCTCCGACGTACGCGGCAGCAGCACCGACGGGTTGCCGATGCCGCCCTCATAGAGCGCGTCGACGACCGCTGCCCGATGCGTCAGCACCGCACGCTGGTTGATCGATCCCTTGTCGGTGATCTCGCCGCGGTCGATCGACGGCGGCTCCTCCAGCACCCAGGCCCGGGCCACCCGGTTGGCGCTGCCGGTGCCTTCGTTCCAGAGCCGGTCCAGCAGTTCCTGGAAGAAGCCGCGCACCTCGGGATGCTGCAGCACCTGCGACACCGGCACGTCGGCCCCCATCCGGGCACGCTTGCGGCATTCGTCGACGCGCGGGAACACCAGCATGCCCACCTCGTTGCGGTTCAGGCCGGTGATCACCACGTCCTGCACCAGCGGCGCGCCCATCGCGATGATCTTCGCGCGCAACGGGCCCACGCTGACGAAGGTGCCGGTGGCCAGCTTGAAGTCCTCGGCGATGCGGCCGTCGAACATCAGCCCCTTCTGCGGGTCGGCCGGGTCGACGAACTTCACTGCATCGCCGGTGCGGTAGTAGCCCTCCTCGTCGAAAGCCTCGGCGGTGAGCTGCGGCTCGCGCCAGTAGCCCGGCATCACGTTCGGCCCGCGGAAGCGCACCTCCACCTTCCCTTCCAGCGGCACCAGCTTGACCTCCACGCCCGGGCACGGCAGGCCGATGTGGCCCGACTGGATGCCCGGACGCAGCGCGAACATGCACGACGGCGCGGTCTCGGTCATGCCCAGCCCGGTCATCATCGGGATGCGCTCGCCCACCGTCTGCTCCGCCAGGCGGTGCAGCTGGTCCCACACCGGCTGCGACAACCCCGCTCCCGAATAGAAGAAGGCCTTGACGCGCCGGAACAGGCTCTCGCGCAGCACGCGGTCCTCCTCCATCGCCGCGGCGATCTCCTCGAAGCCCTTGGGCACGTTGAAGTAGATCGTCGGCGAGATCTCGCGCAGGTTGCGCAGCGTCTCGTGGATGCCCGCCGGGGTCGGCCGGCCGTCGTCGATGTAGAGCGTGCCGCCGTTGTAGAGCGTGATGCCCACGTTGTGGTTGCCGCCGAAGGTGTGGTTCCAGGGCAGCCAGTCCACCAGCACCGGCGGCTCGTCGGTCAGGAAGGCCAGGCTCTGCGCCAGCATCTGCAGGTTGGCGCACATCATCCGGTGCGTGTTGATCACCCCCTTGGGCGTCTTGGTCGAGCCCGAGGTGAACAGGAACTTGACGATGGTGTCCGGCCCGACCTGCTCGTGCGCCGCCTGCACCGCCGCGCCGGGCGGGGTCGCGAGCAGCGCCTCGAACGGCGTCGTGCGGCGGCCGGGCACCTCGCCCTCGGTCAGCACCACCTCGACGTCCGGCGCCACGCAGGCCTCGATCGCGCGGGCATAGGCGTCGCCGCGCGACGCGAACACCAGACCGGGGGTGAGCTTCCCGATGATGTGGCGCAGCTTGCCGAAGTCCTGCGAGATCAGCGAGTACGCCGGCGAGATCGGCGCGAACGGCACGCCGGCCCACATCGCCCCGAACGCCAGGGTCAGGTGCTCCAGGTCGTTCTCGGACAGGATCACCACCGGCCGCTCGGGCGACAGGCCGCGTTCGAGCAGCGCCTGGCCGACCGCCTGCGCGCGCTGCAGCATCTCGCGGTAGCTGATGTGCACCCAGTCGCCGCCCTTGTGGCGTCGTGCGGCAAAGGTGCGGTCCGGGGCGACCCGGGCCCAGTGTTCCAGCCGGTCGGTGAGCCGCCGCGGGTACTCGCCCAGCGGCTCGGTGGAGCGCAGTTCGAAGATGCCTCCCGGACGCTCGGTGACCACGGCTTCCAGGCAGCCGCCGATACGCGCGGCTCGATAGATCGGTGCGGTGCTCATGACTGCTGCGACTTGGTGACCTTGCCTGCCTTGCCCTCGAGGAACGCGCGCATGCGCTCCTTCGCCGCCGGATCCCCCTGGGCAATGGCAGCCATCAACGATTCGACGAACAGGCCTTCCGGCTGCGACATTTCGGCGATGCGGGGCAACGCGTGCAGCACCGCGTAGTTGGACAGCGGCGCGTTGCCCGCGATGCGGTGCGCCAGCTCCATGGCCTTGGCCACGCCCTGGCCGCCCCCCACGCGGTACTGCGACAGGCCGGTCTGCTGGCCTTCGTCGGCATCGAGCACCCGCCCGGTCAGCATCATGTCCATCATGCGGGCCACGCCGATCAGCCGCGGCACCCGGGCGGAGCCGCCGCCGCCCACGAACAGGCCGCGCTGGCCCTCGGGCAGGGCGTAGTAGGTGCTGTCCTCGGCGACGCGGATGTGGGCCGAGCTGGCCAGCTCCAGCCCGCCGCCGACCACCGCGCCGTGCAGCACCGCGATCACCGGCACGCGGCCGAACTGGATCTGGTCGAAGGCCGCATGCCACATGCGCGAATGCACGATGCCCTCGGCGACGCTGCGGTCGGACAGCTCGGACAGGTCCAGCCCCGCGCAGAAGTGCTCCCCGGCGCCGCTCAGCACCACGGCGCAGATCTCCTGCGGCAGGTTCACGAAGCAGGTGTGCAGCTGCGCGATCAGGTCGTCGTTGATCGCGTTGCGCTTGGCGGGCCGGTTCAGCCGGACATGGGCCACCGGGCCGTCGACCTGGATCTGCAGCAGGTCGAACCGGTGAGGAAAGTCGGAGATTGAGCTCATGGATGCTTGGAGTCGGCGCGAATCGTTATTGATATTAAGTAAATGCCGATTCCAGGGACCTGGGACTAACCCGCAGCAGGCTTGCACGATCCTCCGTGGTGAGTCAGGTAAAACCCTGACTTCATGGGTCAAACCGGGGTCCCGCCCAGGGGATGCGGTGACACGATATCCGTTAAATGATTTAATCAATGCAGATCGCAACGACCGGCCATCCCGGAGCCGCCCATGAAGCTCGAGAACCTGATCGCCATCGACATGCACACGCACGCGGAGGTGTCGTGCTGGAACCCGTTCGACAACTACGGGGAGGAGTTCGACCGGGCCGCGGACAAGTACTTCAAGTCCAACCGGCGCCCCACGATCGAGGAGACGGTGCAGTACTACCGCGAACGCCGCATCGGCCTGGTGATGTTCACGGTCGACGCCGAGGCACAGATCGGCCGCCGCCGCATCCCCAACGAGGAGATCGCCGAAGCCGCGCAGAAGAACAGCGACATGATGATGGCCTTCGCCAGCATCGACCCGCACAAGGGCAAGATGGGGGCACGCGAGGCGCGCCGCCTGATCACCGAGTACGGCGTCAAGGGCTTCAAGTTCCACCCCACGGTGCAGGGCTTCTACCCCTATGACCGGATGGCCTGGCCCATCTACGAGGTGATCGCCGAACACCGGATGCCGGCCATCTTCCACAGTGGCCACTCGGGCATCGGCTCGGGCATGCGCTGCGGCGGCGGGCTGCGCCTGGAGTACTCCAATCCGATGCACCTGGACGACGTGGCGATCGCCTTCCCCGACATGCAGATCGTCATCGCGCACCCGTCCTGGCCCTGGCAGGACGAGGCGCTGTCCGTGGCCATGCACAAGCCCAACGTCTGGATCGACCTGTCCGGCTGGAGCCCGAAGTACTTCCCGCCGCAGCTGGTGCAGTACGCCAACAC
Organism: Caldimonas thermodepolymerans; assembly: GCF_015476235.1. NCBI lineage: Bacteria > Pseudomonadati > Pseudomonadota > Betaproteobacteria > Burkholderiales > Sphaerotilaceae > Caldimonas > Caldimonas thermodepolymerans. The sequence continues at coordinate 1,618,625 of NZ_CP064338.1, read as the reverse complement.
GCTGCTCAAGGACCGCGTGCTGTTCGGCTCGGACTTCCCGCTCATCACGCCGGACCGCTGGATGAAGGACTTCCAGGAAGCCGGCTTCCGGCCCGAGGTGCATCCGCTGATCCTGAAGGACAACGCGGCGCGCCTGCTGGGCCTGCAGCCGGCGGCCGGCTGAAGCCTGCCGGCCTGCACCCCGCCACATGACGAGAAGAGGAGACAAGCCGATGTTCCCGAAGAACGCCTGGTACGTGGCCTGCACGCCCGACGAGATCGACGGCAAGCCGCTGGGACGCACCATCTGCAACGAACCGATCGTCTTCTTCCGCGGCCCGGAGGGCCAGGTCGTCGCGCTGGAGGACTTCTGCCCGCACCGGGGCGCGCCGCTGTCGCTCGGCCGCGTGGTCGACGGCAAGCTGGTGTGCGGCTACCACGGCCTGCAGATGGGCTGCGACGGCCGCACGGTGGCCATGCCCAACCAGCGCGTACGCGGCTTCCCGCCGGTGCGCAGCTACCCGGCCGTCGAGCGCTACGGCTTCATCTGGGTCTGGCCCGGCGACCCGGCGCAGGCCGACCCGGCCAGGATCCACCACCTGCACTGGGCCGGCCACCCCGAGTGGGCCTACGGCGGCGGGCTCTACCACATCCGCTGCGACTACCGGCTCATGATCGACAACCTGATGGACCTCACGCACGAGACCTACGTGCACGCCGACAGCATCGGCCAGAAGGAGATCGACGAGACCACGCCGACCACCCACGTCGAGGGCGACGAGGTCGTCACCAGCCGCTTCATGAACAACATCAGCGCCCCGCCCTTCTGGCGCATGGCGCTGCGCGGCGCAGGCCTGCCCGAGGACCAGCCGGTGGACCGCTGGCAGATCTGCCGCTTCAGCCCGCCCAGCCACGTGATGATCGAGGTCGGCGTCGCGCTGGCCGGCCGCGGCGGCTACCACGCCGACAACAAGGACAAGGTCTACAGCATCGTGGTGGACTTCCTCACCCCCGAGACCGAGAACACGATGTGGTACTTCTGGGGCATGGCGCGCCACTTCAAGCCCGACGATCCGGAGCTCACCGAAGCCATCCGCAAGGGCCAGGGCAAGATCTTCAGCGAAGACCTCGAGATGCTGGAGCGCCAGCAGCGCAACCTCGAGCACTGGCCCGACCGCCAGCTGCTCGCGCTCAACATCGACGCCGGCGGCGTGCAGTCGCGCCGCGTGATCGAGCGCCTGATCGCCGCCGAACGCGCCGGCGCGACGGCCGGGGCCGCTGCATGAGCGAGGCCACGCCCACCCTGCAGGTGCGGGTGGCGGCCCGGACGGTCGAGGCGCAGGACATCTGCAGCTTCGAGCTGGTCGCGGCCGACGGCGGCACGCTGCCCGCGTTCACGGCCGGCGCGCATGTCGAGGTCGAGATCGCCCCCGGCCTGGTGCGGCCCTACTCGCTGTGCAACGACCCGGCCGAGCGCCACCGCTACCTGATCGCCGTGCGGCGCGAGCCGGCCTCGCGCGGCGGCTCGCAGGCCCTGCACGAGCGCGTGCAGGTCGGCGACCGCCTCACGGTCAGCGCCCCGCGGAACCGCTTTCCGCTGGCCGCGGACGGCGGTCCCAGCCTGCTGCTGGCCGGCGGCATCGGCATCACGCCGCTGCTCGCGATGGCCGAGCAGCTGGCGCGCGACGGCCAGCCCTTCGAGCTGCACTACTGCGCCCGCTCGCCCGCGCACGCGGCGTTTGCCGCACGCATCGCCGCCTCGCGCTTTGCCGGGCAGGTGCGCTTCCACTACAGCAGCGGCCCCGGGGCGCAGCGGCTGGACCTTGGCGCCCTGCTCGCCCGCGTGCCGACCGACACGCACCTCTACGTCTGCGGGCCGCTGCGCCTGATCGACGAAGCCCTGGCGCTCGCCCGCGCGCGCGGCTGGGATGCGTCCCGGCTGCACCACGAGTACTTCAGCGCCGAAGTCGCGCCTTCGGCCGGCGACGGCGCGTTCGAGGTGGAACTCGCCCGCACCGGCCGCGTGATCGCGGTGCCCGGCGACCAGACCGTCACGCAGGCGCTGAGCGCGGCCGGCATCTTCGTGCCCACCTCCTGCGAACAGGGCGTGTGCGGCACCTGCCTCACGCGCGTGCTCGACGGCATCCCCGACCACCGCGACCTCTACCTCACCCCCGAGGAACAGGCGGCGAACGACCAGTTCACGCCCTGCTGCTCGCGCGCGAAGACGCCGCGGCTGGTGCTGGACCTGTAGCGCGCCGCAGCGGGCACCAGCGGACCGCCTGCACGCCGGACATGGGGAAAGGCTGGGCTGGCACCCGTCATGCAGGAGCGCCGTTTACAAAATGACGCAAAATCCGCGCGATGCAGTTTGGTCCTCCCCTCGCCCGGCTGGCGACGTCCGCCCTGCTGGCCCTTCCCCTCGCCGCCTTGCTCCAAGGCTGCCAGCCGGCCGAAGATGAAGCCATGCGCCGCCAGGCCGCGTGCCACTCCGCCGAGATGGACGACGCGCTGTTCAAGTACACCTACGCGGCGGTCTCGATGGCCAAGCAGGGCCAGCTCACGCGGGAGAAGCAGGGCTGGTACCTCGACCACCGCACCCGGCGCCTGCCCGAACACATCCGCGACGACTGGGCGCGCGCCACGGCGGCAACGCTGGCGCAGCTGCAACTGTTCCGCGGCGACGGTTCCTGGGACGACACGCTCAAGGTCGTTGCGCACACGAAGCAGCTGTACCTGGGCGCCTGAGGCCCTGAGACCACGAATCGGTCCTGCCGCCCTCGACACGAACATCCCGCGCCAGTGCCGCGGGCACCCATCCACCGCAGCCATTGGGCCCCGCGAGGCCGCGGCGCCGAGGACAAAAGAAAAGGCCCTCGCAAGGAGGGCCTTCGTTATCTGGGGTGGCTGATGGGACTCGAACCCACGACAACCAGAATCACAATCTGGGACTCTACCAACTGAGCTACAGCCACCGAAGAGTCAGAGATTATAGCGTGCTTGCCTCAAGTTGTGCCAGCGTCGTGAAAGCTTGCGCGATCACTGCACCGAAGCGCCGTCGCCGCGGTAGCTGATCTCGACCTTGTAGCGCTTCTTCAGCATCTCGTAGTAGGCGTCGGCCTCCACGGCCGACCAGGCCTGGCGGTACTCGTCGTCGAGCTTGCGGCCGCCGGGCAGCTCGGCGCGACCGGCCAGCTTGTTGACCTTCACGACCGCGTAGCCCTGCTCGCCCAGGTCCACGCCCACCCAGGCGGGCAGCTGTTCGGGATCGGCCTTCAGCGCGGCGTCGATCACCTGGCGCGGCAGCTGCTGCGGCTGCACGCGCGAGACGGTGACGGGCGAGCGCAACTGGGCGCTGTCCGGCGCGGCCTTCCAGGCGGCCAGCTGGCCCTCGCCGTCCTGGCGCGCCGCGGCAGCGGCCTGCTGGGCGATCACGCGCTCGCGCACGCGGTCCTTCACCTCCTCGAAGGGCAGCGTGCGCGCCGGCACGTGCTCGAGCACGCGCGCAGCCGCCAGCTGGTTCGGGCCGATCTCGACGGCCTTGGTGTTGCGCTTGCTGCGCACGGCCTCTTCGTCGAACACGGCTTCCAGGAAGCGCGGGTTGGCCAGCGGGCCCTGGGCGTCGACGCCGGGCTCGCGGGTGAGGTTCTGCGCGGTGCGCACCTCGAGCTTGAGCTTCTCGGCCACCGGCGCAAGGCTGTCGTCCTGCTCGTAGACCAGGTTGCTGAATTGCTCGGCCGCCTCGGCGTACTCCTGCTGGGCCAGCTGCTTGCGCACGTCCTCCTCGATCTGCGCGCGCACCGCCTCGAAGGGCTTCTTGTCGCCGCCGCGCACTTCGTGCAGGCGGATGATGTGGTAGCCGAAGTCGGTCTCGACCACGTCGCTGATCTCGCCCGGCTTCATCGCGAACACGGTGTCGGCGAACGGCTTGACCATCGCGCTGCGGCCGAAGAAGCCCAGGTCGCCGCCGTTGCCCTTGGAGCCGGGATCGTCGGAGTGCTGCTTCGCAACCTCGGCGAAGCGCGCCGGGTTCTGCTTCACCTCGGCCAGCAGCTGTTCGGCCTTGGCCTTGGCGGCCTGGCGCTTCTCGGCCGGATCACTGGCCGCGGACTGCACCAGGATGTGGCTGGCGTGGCGTTCTTCCGGCGTCGCGTAGAGCGACTCGTTCTGCGTGTAGTACTCGCGCAGCTTGTCTTCCGGCACGCTGATGCCGCGCTTGACGGTTTCCAGGTCGAGCACGGCGTATTCGATGCTGACCTGCTCAGGCTGCTGGAACAGCGTCGCGTTCGCCGGGTTGTCGTAATACGCCTTCAGCTCTTCCTCGCTCGGGTCGATGCGGCCGGTGTACTCCTTGGCATCGAAGAGCGCGACCTGGATTTCGCGCTGCTGCAGGAAGGCATCCAGCGCGGCATCGGTCACGCCCTGGCCTGCGACGGTGCTCTGCGAGACGCCCTGCATCACCTGGCGCAGCGAGTATTCGCGGCGCAGGCTTTCGGTGAACATGGCCGGCGTCATGCCGCGCATGGCCAGCAGGTCGCGGTTGAGCGTGCCGTCGGCGTTGCGCAGGAAGGCCAGCTGCGGATCGGTCTGGAACAGGCGCTGCAGGCGCACGTCGTCGGTGACCAGGTGCATGTCGGCCATCGCTTCGGCCATCACGCGCTGGCGCACCAGGGCCTCCAGCGTCTCGCGCTTCATCTCCGGCGTGTCGAGCAGCTTGATGTCCAGGCCCGGCATCTGCTGGCGGATGCGCTCGATCTGTTCGCGATGCGCGGCATCCAGCTCGGCGGCACTGATGGGCTTGCCGGCCACCCGGGCCACTTCGTTGGCCCCTTCGCGGAACTGGGTGTAGCCCTGCACGCCGAAGAAGACGAACGAAGGAATGATCAGCAACAGCAACACGAAGAACAGGACGCGCGTGTTGTTGCGAACGAAATCGAACATGAAGAAACCTCGACCTCTGACTCGATGACCGCCCGGCAACCGGATACGCCCGCGCCTGTAAGGCTGCTGTCAGAAAAGCAGAAAAGGCGAACCGCGGTTCGCCTTGTTCACCTTGCAGTCGCGAGTGACGGGCTGCCTGGAATGTCGGGGCCCGGCTGGCCTGGCCGGATCGCCCCCGGGCGTGACGAGCGGCTAGTTTAGCCGACCTCGATGCCCGCTTTCGGTGCAGCGCCCGCAAAAACAAAAGGCCCGGAATCGCTCCAAGCCCGCTGCATCGCCGATGTCTGTCTCGTGGTGGGTGCTGACGGGATCGAACCGCCGACCTACGCCTTGTAAGGGCGCCGCTCTACCAGCTGAGCTAAGCACCCGAAACAGAACGATGCCGGGAGGGATGCGCTCCCTCCCGGCATCCGCAATCATACGTCGCTCAGTTGACCGCGTCCTTGAGCGCCTTGCCCGGACGGAACTTCGGCACCTTGGCCGCCTTGATCTTGATGACTGCGCCGGTGCGGGGGTTGCGGCCCGTGCGGGAGGCACGCTTGCTGACGGCAAAGGTTCCAAAGCCGACCAGGGAAACCGTGCCGCCCTTCTTCAGCGTGGTGCGCACGCCGCTGATCATGGCTTCGAGCGCGCGACTGGCAGCAGCCTTGGAAATGTCGGCCTGCTTGGCGATGTGCTCGATCAGTTCTGTCTTGTTCACGAAATACCCCCTCTCAAAGGTGTCTCACGGATGGATTCTGTGCGAGGTCGCGGTGCAAGAGCGCGTCGGGAAGGTCCGCAGGCAGCGCCGTCACTGCGCGACCAATTACAGCCATCGCCCTACGCAGTGTCAAGCGCGGGATTCTATGCGTATTTCACGCAGGCCCAGGGTGGTGCATGCGTGCGCGACACGGGCTCCCCCATCGGAGGGAAGGCGCGGCAGGACCGAGGGGCGAGGCCTGCCGCACCGCAGCACGATCAGGCCAGTGCCGCCTCGATCGCGCGCCCCAGGTCGCTGGTGCTCGCCTTGCCGCCCAGGTCGGGCGTGCGCGGCCCGTCGTTGGCCGGGTCGAGCACCGTCTCGATGGCCGCAAGGATCGCATCGTGCGCCTGCCGATGGCCGAGGAAGTCGAGCATCAGCGCGCCGGACCAGATCTGGCCGATCGGGTTCGCGATGTGCCGCCCGGCGATGTCCGGCGCCGAGCCGTGCACCGGCTCGAACAGCGACGGGAAGCGGCGATCCGGGTTGAGGTTGGCCGACGGCGCGATGCCGATGGTGCCGGTGCACGCCGGGCCCAGGTCGCTCAGGATGTCACCGAACAGGTTGCTCGCCACCACCACGTCGAAGTGCTCCGGCCGCTGCACGAAGTGCGCCGTGAGGATGTCGATGTGGAACTTGTCGACGCGGACCTCGGGATACGACTTCGCCATCGCCTCGACGCGCTCGTCCCAGTACGGCATCGTGATCGAGATGCCGTTGGACTTGGTGGCCGAGGTCAGGTGCTTCTTCGGGCGCGACTGCGCCAGGTCGAACGCGAACTTCAGCACACGGTCCACGCCGGTGCGGGTCATCACGGTTTCCTGGATCACCACCTCGCGGTCGGTGCCCTCGAACATGCGCCCCCCGATGCTCGAGTACTCGCCTTCGGTGTTCTCGCGCACGATCACCATGTCGATCTCGCCGGGCTGGCGCGCGCTGCCGTCGCGCCGCACCAGCGGCGAGCGGATGCCGGGCATCAGGCGCGCCGGGCGCAGGTTGACGTACTGGTCGAACTCGCGGCGGAAGCGCAGCAGCGAGCCCCACAGCGAGACGTGGTCGGGGATCTTCTCGGGCCAGCCGACCGCGCCGAAGTAGATCGCGTCATGCCCGCCGATCTGCTCCTTCCAGTCGTCCGGCAGCATCTTGCCGTGGCGCTCGTAGTAGTCCCAGCTGGAAAATTCGAACTCGTCGAAGTGCAGCGGGATGCCGAAGCGCCGTGCGGCCGCGTCGAGCACCCGCAGCCCCTCGGGCATCACTTCCTTGCCGATGCCGTCACCGGCGATCACCGCGATGCGCAGCTTGCTGCCTGCCTGGGTCATTCCGTCACTCCTGGAAAAAAGTCCTGCATCTCTTCGAGCAGCGCCTGCGGCAGCTCCTCGGCAATGTAATGGCCGCAGTCGAGCGCGCGGCCGTCGACTTCGCGCGCGCGTTCGCGCCACAGCGCCAGCACGTCGAAGTTCGCCCCCACCACGCCGCGCGCGCCCCACAGCACGCGCAGCGGCTGCTCCACGCGCCGGCCGGCGGCCATGTCGGCCCGGTCGTGCTCGAGGTCGATGGTGGCCGAGGCACGGTAGTCCTCGCAGATCGAGGCGATGGTGCCGGGCAGCGCGATGCAGCGCTCGTACTCGCGCATCGCCAGCGGGTCGAAGGCGGCCAGTCCCGCGTAGCGGCGGCCCAGCACGCTGCGCAGGTAGAACACCGGGTCGTGCCCGAGCAGGCGCTCGGGCAGCGGTGCCGGCTGGATCAGGAAGAACCAGTGCCAGTAGGCGCGCGCGAAGGCATCGCTGGTGTGCTCGTACATCGCCAGCGTCGGTGCGATGTCGAGCAGCATCAGGCGGCTGACGCGCTGCGGGCGGTCCACCGCGAGCCGGTGCGCGACGCGCGCGCCGCGGTCGTGCGCGCACACCGCGTAGCGCGCGTGGCCGAGCACCTGCATCGCGTCGTCGACGGCTTCGGCCATGTGCCGCTTGCTGTGGTTGAGGTGCTGCTCGTCCGGTGCGGGCCGCCAGGAGTCGCCGTAGCCAGGCAGGTCCATCGCGATCACCGTGTGGCGCTGCGCCAGCGCCCCGGCCACACGGTGCCACATCACGTGGGTCTGGGGATGGCCGTGCAGCAGGAGCAGCGCCGGCCCGCGGCCGCCGATGCGCGCGTACACATGGGCGCCGGGGCGGCCGGGCAGTTCGATGGTGCGGGATTCGAAGCCTGCGAACATGCGCGGGATTCTGCGCCCGGGGCGCAGCGCCCACAAGCAACAATCAGGCAATCGATTCCTTCCCGGCAGGAAACACCGGGAAACCATCCCCGGGCCGGCTCGCCCCGCTCGTTCAAGCGTCGCCCTGGCCTGCCGGGGCGAGGCCCAGGTGCCGCAGCTTGTCCGGATTGCGCACCACGTAGATCGCGTGGACACGTCCGTCGCGGATGTCCAGGCTCAGGCACTGCGGCAATCCGTCGGGCTCCACGGTCACGAGACCGGGCAACCCGTTGACCCAGGCCAGGCGCTGCACGCGCGCCGGCGCGATGAGCCCCTTGCGTGCCAGGCCGGCGTAGAAGCGCGCGACCTTCTGCCAGCCGCTCACCAGGCGCAAGGCGGCGGCGCGCCGCCCGCCGCCGTCCGAATACAGCACCACGTTCTCGGCCAGCAGGTCGCGCAGCGCCGCCACGTCGCCCTCGCGGGCCGCCCGGTTGAACGCGGACACGATGGCCGCCCCCTCCTCCACCGAGACCGGGAAGCGCGGTCGCTCGTGCCGCAGGTTGGCGCGGGCGCGCACGGCCAGCTGCCGGCAGGCGGCGGGACTGCGCTCGAGCAGCTGGGCAATCTCCGGGAAATCCATCTCGAAGATGTCGTGCAGCAGGAACACCGCGCGCTCCAGCGGCGACAGGCGCTCGAGCGCGAGCATCAGCGCGGTCGACAGATCCTCGGCCGGCGTGGTGTCCACGCCCGTGTCCCAGTCGACCACCAGCGGCTCCGGGAGCCAGGGGCCGACGTACTCCTCGCGCTGCACGCGGGCCGACTTGAGGTGGTCCAGGCACAGGTGGGTCACCGTGCGCGCGAGGAAGGCGCGCGGATTCAGCACGCGGGCGCGATCGGCCGCCTCCCAGCGCAGGTAGGCCTCCTGCACCACGTCCTCGGCTTCGGCGACGGAGCCGAGCATGCGGTAGGCCAGCCGGAACAGCAGCCCCCGGTGGGCCAGGAAGCTCTCGGCCGCGCCTGCGGAGGGCTGCAACGCCGTGGTCGTCACGTCAGGCGGCCTCCTTTCCCACCGGGTGCACCTTGCGCAAGGCGATGCCCAGCCGGTTCCAGGCGTTGATCGTCGCGATCAGGAATGTCAGCGCCGCGGCTTCCTTCTCGTCGAAATGCTGTCGCATGGCCTCGTAGTCTGCATCCGGTGCGCCGGTTTCGGCCACCCGCGTGACGGCCTCGGTCCAGGCCAGCGCGGCGCGCTCGCGCTCGGTGTAGAGCGGCGACTCGCGCCAGGCGCTCAGCAGGTAGAGACGTTCCTCGCTTTCGCCGTCCCGGCGCGCTTCGCGGGTGTGCATGTGGACGCAGAAGGCGCAGCCGTTGATCTGCGAGGCGCGGGTCTTGACCAGGTGACGCAGCGCCGGCTCCAGTCCGGCGGCGGCCACGCGTTCCTCCAGGGCCACCATGGCTTGCATCAGTTCGGGAACGACACGCAGGGCATCGATGCGTTGTTGCATGGCTTGCTTCTCCTTGACGGTTGGGGATGACACCCACAAGACGAAGCAGCCGCGACCAGTGTGACATCGGCGCCTGCCCGCACCACCGCATGGGACTTGCGCGCCGACCTTGCCGTCAAGTCAATAATCGCCCCGGGATTCCTTCTCCGCGGGAAACGATGATCGAGCACCACGAACTCCTGCTGGTCGTGCAGGCGGCCGAACAGGGCAGCCTGGCCGCGGCCGCCCGCGCGCTGGACCTGGAGCCGCCGGCCGTCACCAAGCGGCTCGCCGCGCTGGAATCGCGGCTGGGCGTGCGCCTGTTCCACCGCACCACGCGGCGCCTGGCACTGACCGACGAGGGCGAGCTGTTCTGCGCGCGGGCGCGCGAGCTGCTGGCCGGGCTGGCGTCGCTGGAGTCGGAACTGCAGGATAGCGTCGGCGAGGCGCGCGGCACGGTCCGCCTGGCCTCCTCGTTCGGCTTCGGGCGGCGCTGGGTCGCACCCGCGCTGGCCGGGTTCCAGCGCGCCCACCCGCACGTGGAGATCCAGCTGCACCTGATGGAGCGCCTGCCCGACCTGGCCGCCGCCGGGTTCGACGCGGCGGTCTGGCTGTGGTCGCCGCGTCGCGCGAGCACGGTGACGCGCAAGCTGGCGTCGAACCGGCGCGTGCTGGTGGCCGCGCCCGCCTACGCGCAACGCCACGGCCTGCCGCGGACCCCGCAGGAACTGGCGCAGCACGCCTGCCTGGTGGTCCGCGAGGACGAGGCGAAGTCCACCGCCTGGAAGCTCGCCCCGGTGGACGGCCGGCGCGGCGGGCCGGTGACGGTGCAGGTGCACGGGGCGCTGTCGACCAACAGCGGCGAGGTGGCGCGCGACTGGGCGCTGGCCGGCCACGGCATCATGCTGCGCTCGCTGTGGGACGTGCACGCCCTGCTCGCCGAGGGCCGGCTGGTGCACGTGCTGCCCGAGTACGCGATGCTGGATGCCGACGTGCACTGGGTGCTGCCGCCGCGCCGCCCGGGCAGCGCGGTGCCCTTGCGGCTGCGCCTGCTGCAGGAGCACCTGGCCCGGCACCTGGCCGACCCGCCCTGGCTGCAACCGCTGCCGGGCACGGCCACCGAGGGCGTCAGCCGGCGCGCTGGCCCGGCGAGCGCACGACCAACCCCACCCCGCAGGCGGTGAGCGCCATCCCGGCCAGCGTGGACCAGCCCAGCGGCTCGTCGAACAGCACCCAGGCCATCACCGCGGTGCACGGCGGCACGAGGTACAGCAGGCTGGTCACCATGGTCGCGGCGCCGCGCTGGATCAGGATGTAGAGCAGCGAGCTGCCGCCCAGCGTCAGGCCGAACACCGACCAGGCCAGCGCGCCGATGAAGTGCGGGTGCAGCTGGATCGGCTCGCTCTCGAGCAGCGCGAACGGCAACGACACCGCCAGCGCCGCGAGCAGCTGCACCGTGTTCGCGGTGCGCGCATCGCCGGTGCGCACGTGGCGCTTCTGGTACAGCGTACCCACCGTGATCGCGGCCAGCGCCAGCAGCGCGAGCGCGAAGTTGTGCAGGTTGAGCTCGCCGACGCCCAGCTTGCGCTGCACCACCAGCACCAGCCCCAGCAGGCCGAGCAGCAGCCCGGTCCACTGGCGGCGACTGACGCGGGCGTGGGTCGAGCCGGTCGCGTTGATCCACACCGCGGTCAGCACCGGCTGCAGGCCGACGATCAGCGCCACCGTGCCCGCCCCCATGCCGGCCTTGACCGCGGCCCACACGCCGCCGAGGTAGGTGCCGTGCATCAGCGCGCCGCTGACGGCCAGGTGCAGCCACTGCTCGCGGCCCTGCGGCCAGGGCGCGCGCGCGAGCCGGATCCAGACCAGGAAGCAGGCGATCGACAACCCGTAGCGCCAGCACAGGAACCCCAGGGGCGGCGCGTAGGGCATGCCGTAGCGCGCGACGATGAAGCCCGTGCTCCAGATCAGCACGAACACCCAGGGCATCACGCGCAGCAGGACGGACCGGTCGGCGGGCATGGCGCTGCTCGGTACGGGCCGCGGGGTTCAGCGCGACCGCGCGCGGATTTCGGGCAGCGCCTTGCGCAGGTAGTAGACCATCGACCAGATGGTCAGGATGCAGGCGATGTAGATCAGGCCGGTGCCCCAGATCTTGGTGTCGAGCACGCCGAACAGCAGCCCGTCGTAGAGCAGGAACGGGATCGCGACCATCTGGGTCATGGTCTTGGCCTTGCCCAGCAGGTGCACCGCCACGCTGCGCGACGCGCCGATCTGTGCCATCCACTCGCGCAGCGCCGAGATCGCGATCTCGCGGCCGATGATGACCAGCGCCACCAGCGCATTGACCCGGTCCAGCTGCACCAGGATCAGCAGCGACGCGCAGACGAGGAACTTGTCCGCCACCGGGTCGAGGAAGGCGCCGAACGACGAGGTCTGGTTGAGGCGGCGTGCCAGCCAGCCGTCGAGCCAGTCGGTGGCCGCGAACACGATGAACAGCACTGTCGCGATCAGGTTGCGCGTCGGCCCGTCGAGCTGGGGCAGGTAGTACACGCCCACGATCAGCGGGATGGCGACGATGCGCGCCCAGGTCAGCAACGTGGGAAGGTTGAAGAACATGGCGGCCATTGTGGCGCAAACCGGGCCCACCCCGCTGGCGCGCAGCCACGGCGCCGGCGGGCCAGGGCCGGGCGTTCAGTCGAGCGAACGGGGCTTGAACTTGCGGTCGTCGCGGAACAGGAAGGTCTCGGTGAACTTCCAGGGCTTGGGCAGGTGCGCGACGCTCGCGAACGGGCCGGCGCGGCGCACCGCGTCGATCGCCAGCTGGGTGGTGTCCCTGGCCTGGCGAGGGTGGCGCAGCACCTCGATGCGGCGCACGCTGCCGTTGGCGTTGAGCTCGATTTCCAGCACCGGGATCGCCAGCAGGACGTCCGGCGGCGCATCCAGGTACACCGCGTCGGCGTTGGCCGCCGCAATGCGCTGCCCGGCCTGCAACTTGTACTGCGTCCAGTTGCGCGCCGGCAGCTGGGGCGCCGGCGGCGCCGGCCGGGTCGCGGGCGGGGTTTCCGGCCGTCCGGCGGACGGCGCCGGCGTCGGGCCCTTCTGCGCACAGCCGCTCATGATCGCCGCGACCGCCGCGCCCAGCGTCGCCACGGCGGCAGGCAGGCGCCATGCCCGGCCGTTGCCACGTTGCTTGTCCATCTCGTGTCCCTCTTCCGCACGCGCGGGGCGCGTGCCGCTCACCTTGGTGGTTCAGTGCAATGCACGGTAGATCTCTTCGGCCAGCTCGCGGGAGATGCCGTCGACCGAGGCCAGGTCCTCGACGCCGGCGCTGCTCACGCCCTTGAGGCCGCCGAAGCGCTGCAGGAGTCTAGCCCGCTTCTTGGGGCCGACGCCCGGAATGTCCTCCAGCTTCGAGCCACCGGTGCGCACCGAGGCGCGCCGCGCACGCATCCCGGTGATCGCGAAGCGGTGCGCCTCGTCGCGGATCTGCGCGACCAGCATCAGCGCGGCCGAGTCCTTGCCGAGGTAGACCTTCTCGCGCCCGTCGGCGAACACCAGTTCCTCGAGGCCGACCTTGCGCCCCTCGCCCTTCTCGACGCCGACGATCAGGCCCAGGTCCAGGTCCAGCTCCTCGAACACCTCGCGCGCCACCGACACCTGCCCCTTGCCGCCGTCGACCAGCACCAGGTCCGGCAGGCGCGCCTCGCCCTGCTGCGCCGCCTCGGCGAGCTTGGCGTAGCGGCGCGTGAGCACCTGGCGCATCGCCGCGTAGTCGTCGCCGCCGGTCACGCCCTCGATGTTGTAGCGGCGGTACTGCGAGGGCTGCATCCGGTGCTGCTCGTAGACGACGCAGGAAGCCTGCGTCGCCTCGCCCGCGGTGTGGCTGACGTCGAAGCACTCGATGCGGAAGGCGTCGAGGTTCTCGACCGGCAGCTGCAGCGCCTCGACCAGCGCGCGGGTGCGCGCCTGCTGCGAGCCTTCCTCGGCCAGCAGCCGCGCCAGCGCCAGCTCGGCCCCCTTGACCGCCATCTCCAGCCAGGCACGGCGCTGCTCGCGCGGCTGGTGCACCGCGGTGATCTTCACGCCGCACTGCTGCGACAGCGCCTCCATCAGCGCCTTGTCGACCGGGTGGCTGAGCACCAGCAGCGGCGGCGCGCCGCCTTCGAGGTAGTGCTGGGCGATAAAGGCCTCCAGCACCTGCACCTCCACCGGCGCCTCGGGCGCGGTGTCTTCCTCCTCGGTCGGCAGCGCGGTGGCCTCCTCGACGTGTTTCGGGAAGTAGGCCCGGTCCCCCAGGTGCCGGCCGCCGCGCACCATCGCCAGGTTCACGCAGGCCCGGCCGCCCAGCACCTTGACGGCCAGCACGTCGGCGTCCTTGTCCGAGCCGGTGTCCACCGCCTGCTGGTGCAGCACGCGCGACAGCGCGCCAAGCTGGTTGCGGATCTCGGCCGCCTTCTCGAACTCCAGCTTCTCGGCGTGCGCCATCATCTGCGCCTGCAGCGCGTCCATCACCTCCTGCTGCTCGCCCTCCAGGAAGCGCACCGCGTTGTCGACGTCGCGCGCGTAGTCCTGCGCGCCGATCAGCCCGACGCACGGGCCCGAGCAGCGCTTGATCTGGTACAGCAGGCAGGGCCGCGTGCGGTTGCTGAACACGGTGTCCTCGCAGGTGCGCAGGCGGAACACCTTCTGCAGCAGCTGGATCGACTCCTTCACCGCCCAGGCGCTGGGGTACGGGCCGAAGTAGCGGTGCTTGCGGTCCACCGACCCGCGGTAGTAGGCCATGCGCGGGTACTCGTGCGAGGCGATCTTCAGGTACGGGTAGCTCTTGTCGTCACGGAAGAGGATGTTGTAGCGCGGGTTGAGCGTCTTGATCAGGTTGTTCTCGAGCAGCAGCGCCTCCGCCTCGGAGCGCACCACCGTGGTCTCCATGCGCGCGATCTTGGACACCATGTGGCCGATGCGCGTGCCGCCATGGTTCTTGTGGAAGTAGCTCGAGACCCGCTTCTTCAGGTTGCGCGCCTTGCCCACGTACAGGACGTTGCCCTGCGCATCGAAGTAGCGGTAGACGCCCGGCAGGCCCGGCAGCGCGGCCACTTCGGCGAGCAGCCGCTCGCGGGCCGGGTCGGCGGGAACGGACTCAACGGCATCGGTCATGGCGAAATTGTGCCGCGAGGCCGGCACACGCCGCCGCTGCACGACAATCGCCGCATGCGTTGGGACATCTTCTGCCGGGTCATCGACAACTACGGCGACATCGGCGTGTGCTGGCGGCTGGCGGCCGACCTGGGCGCGCGCGGCGAGCAGGTGCGGCTGTGGGCCGACGACCTTTCCGCCCTGGACTGGATGGCGCCGCACGGTGCGCCGGGTGTCGAGGTGCAGGCCTGGACCACGGCGACGCGCTTCCCGCCCCCGGGCGACGTGGTGATCGAGGCCTTCGGCTGCGAGCTGCCCGCCGAGGTCGTCGCCGGCATGGCCGCGCGCCAACCGCAGCCGGCCTGGATCAACCTCGAGTACCTGAGCGCCGAGGACTACGTCGAGCGCTGCCACGGCCTGCTGTCGCCGCAGTTCAGCGGCCCGGGCGCCGGACTGCGCAAGCACTTCTTCTACCCGGGCTTCACGCCGCGCACCGGCGGCCTGCTGCGCGAACCCGGGCTGATGGCCGAGCGGCCGGCCTTCGACGGTGACGCGTGGCTGGCGCAGCTGGGCTTCGCCCGCCAGCCCGGCGAGCGGGTCGCGAGCCTCTTCTGCTACCGCAACCCGGCGCTGCCGACGCTGCTCGCGCAGCTCGCGCAGGCGCCCACCCTGCTGCTGGTCACGCCGGGGCTGGCCGCGCAGCAGGTGGCCGAGGCATTGGGCCTGCCGGTGCAGCCGGGTCGCACGGCGGTCGCAGGGAACCTGCGCCTGGGCTGGCTGCCGCCGCTGCCGCAGACCGGCTTCGACCGGCTGCTGTGGGCCTGCGACCTGAACTTCGTGCGCGGCGAGGATTCCTTCGTGCGCGCGCAGTGGGCCGGGCAGCCCTTCGTCTGGCACATCTACCCGCAAGGCGACGCGGCACACGAGGTCAAGCTGGACGCCTTCCTGGACCGCTTCCTGGCCGACGCCGCCCCGGCGCTGGCCGCGCCGCTGCGGGCGCTGTGGCACGGCTGGAACGGCATGGCCCCGGCGCTGCCGGCCACCTGGCCGCCGGCCGACGCCTGGGCGGCACAGGTGCGCCGCTGGCGCGACGGACTGCTCGCACAACCCGACCTCGCGACGCAGTTGCTGCGGTTCGTCCGGCAAACCCGCTAGAATATAGGGCTTTGCGCGTTCTGGGTTTGTGCGGTTTCCGGGTCGGTGCGGAACCGAATGCAGGTGGCGCACACCCGTCGACTGTTGATGTCTTTCATCTTGCGCCGGTAGGACGCGCCACACTTTTTCCGTTACCACGGACTCGAACAGGTACCAGACACCCGCTAAAGGGACCGCTATGAAGCTTGCACAGGAAATTCGCGCCGGCAACGTGATCATGCAGGGCAAGGACCCGATGGTCGTTCTCAAGACCGAGTACAGCCGCGGGGGCCGCAACGCCGCGACCGTGCGCATGAAGCTCAAGAGCCTGTTGAGCAACTCGGGCACCGAAGTCGTCTTCAAGGCCGACGACAAGCTGGACCAGATCATCCTCGACAAGAAGGAGTGCACCTACTCCTACTTCGCCGACCCGATGTACGTGTTCATGGACAGCGAGTACAACCAGTACGAGGTCGAGGCCGAGAACATGGGCGACGCCATCCACTACCTGGAAGATGGCATGGAATGCGAGGTGGTCTTCTACGAAGGCAAGGCCATCTCGGTCGAGCTGCCCACCACCGTGGTGCGCGAGATCACCTGGACCGAACCCGCCGTCAAGGGCGACACCTCGGGCAAGGTGCTGAAGCCGGCCAAGATCGCCACCGGCTTCGAGATCCAGGTGCCGATCTTCGTCTCGCAAGGCGACAAGGTCGAAATCGACACCCGCACCCACGAGTACAAGAAGCGCGTCTGAGCGCCTTGTTCCCATGGACTGCAAGCGAAGGGCACCGACCGGTGCCCTTTTGCGTTTCTGAGCCGCGATGAAGAGCGCCCCCCTGCAACCGGCCGAGATCGGATTCACCCCCGAGGGCGTGCCCTGGTCGCCGCTGTTCGGCGACGTCTACCACACCGCCGCCGGCGCGCTGGCGCAGGCGCGGCACGTGTTCCTCGGCGGCAACGGGCTGCCGGGCCGCTGGCAGGGCCGCGAGCGCTTCACGGTGCTGGAGACCGGCTTCGGCCTGGGCAACAACTTCCTCGCCACCTGGGCTGCCTGGCGCGAGGATCCGCAGCGCTGCGAGCGCCTGTACTTCGTCTCGGTCGAGAAGCACCCCCTGCGGCGCCCCGACCTGGAACGCGTGCATGCCGGCCACGCCCTGCCCGAGCTGGCCCGCGCGCTGGTCGACGCCTGGCCACCGCTGGCGCCGGGCCTGCACACGCTCGGCTTCGACGACGGGCGCGTGACGCTGCTGCTGGCGCTGGGAGATGTGGCCGACTGGCTGCCCCAGCTGGCCGCCTCGGTCGACGCCTTCTACCTCGACGGCTTCGCCCCGGCGAAGAACGGGCAGATGTGGGCGCCCCAGGTGCTCAAGGCGCTGGGGCGGCTGGCCGCCCCGGGCGCGACGGCCGCCACCTGGAGCGCCGCGCGCGGCGTGCGCGACGGGCTGGCTGCCGCGGGCTTCGAGGTCGAGCGCGCCCCCGGCTTCGGTGGCAAGCGCGACATGACCGTGGCCCGCCATGCCCCGCGCTTCCGCGCCGAAGGCCCGCGCGGCTGGCAGCCGGCCGCAGCGGCGACCCGCGAGGCGGTGATCGTCGGCGCCGGCCTGGCCGGCTGCGCCGCGGCGCACGCGCTGGCCGCGCTCGGCTGGCACTGCGAGCTGGTCGACCGCCACCCGGCCCCGGCGCAGGAGGCATCGGGCAACCCGGGCGGGCTGTTCCACGGCATCGTCAACCCGCAGGACGGCGCGCACGCCCGCTTCAACCGCGCCGCCGCCCTGCACCTGGAACGCATGCTGAAGGCGCTGCGCGCGACACGGCCGCTGGCCGGCGGCTTCGACGGGCTGCTGCGCCTGCAGGCCCCCAGGCCCAGCGAGGACGCGGCGCTGCAGGCCATGCAGCAGGCCATCGCTGCGACCGGCCTGCCCCCCGAGTACGTGCGCGCGGTGGACATGGCCGAAGCCCGCGCGCTGAGCGGCCTGCCCCTGCCGGGCCCGGCCTGGTTCTACCCCGGCGGCGGCTGGCTGCGCCCGGGCGAGCTGGCGCGCGCCTGGATCGAGGACGAGCCGCGCATCCGCTGGCGCCCGGGCCTGGCGGTGCAGGCCCTGCGGCGCGCCGGCGAACGGTGGCAGCTGCTGGATGCGCACGGCCGGGTGCTGGCCCAGGCGCCGGTGGTGGTGCTGGCCAACGCGAACGACGCGGCCCTGCTGCTCGGGCTGCGCCACTGGCCGCTGGCGCCGGTGCGCGGGCAGACCACCTTCCTGCCGGCCGGCACGCCCGGACTGCGCGTGCCGCTGCGCCCGGTGGCCGGGGCCGGCTACCTGCTGCCGGCGCACGACGGCCAGGTGCTGTGCGGCGCGACCACGCTGCACCACGACCCCGACCCGGCGCTGCGCGAGGCCGACCACCTGCACAACCTGGCCCAGGTCGAGCGCCTGACCGGCAGCCGCCCGCATGTCGACGCCGCCACCCTGCCCGGCCGGGTCGGCTGGCGCTGCGTGGCCGACGACCGCCTGCCCGTGCTGGGCGGGGTGCCGGACGAAAGCGCGCTGCAGCAGCCCGGCGAGCGACTCGACCACCCGCGCTTCGTGCCGCGGGTGCCCGGGCTGTACGTCTACACAGGCCTGGGCTCGCGCGGCATCACCTGGTCGGCGCTCGCCGCGCAGGTGCTGGCCGCGGGCATCGACGGCGCGCCCTGCCCGCTCGAGGCCGACCTGCGCGAGGCGCTCGACGCGGCGCGCTTCGTCAGCCGCGCGGTGCGGCGTCCGGCGCCGCCGGGCTGAGCGACGGCGCCTCCAGGTCGCGGCGCAGCCCGCCGATGCGCGAGGCACCCACGCCGATCAGCGCCGTGGCCGCCCAGAACAGCGGGGCCGCGCCGATCGCCGCCCCGGCCGCGCCGAACAGCATCGGCATCACCGACGCCGAGGCATGGATCGTCAGGCTGCGCAGCCCGAGCGCCTGGCCCTGGCGGTCGTGCGGCGTGACCTGGTGCAGCGTGGCCATCACCATCGGCTGCACCGCGCCGAGCGAGGTGCCCAGCAGCACCGAGCACAGGCCCATGGTCCAGGCGTCCACCGACAGGGGGTACAGCGCGAACACCAGCGCCGAGGCGGCCATCGCCCCCAGCAGCACCTGCCACTCCTTCACGCGGTGGGCGACCAGCGGGATCAGCAGCCGCACCCCGACCGACGCCACCGCGAACGCACCCAGGATGGAGCCGATCGCCGAGGCGCTCAGCGCCCGCTCGTGCCCGAGGATGGGCACGACGAAGGCGTGCACGTCCCAGCAGGTGGACATGGTCCAGTTGACCACCAGCAGGCGCCGCAGCGGCGCGTGGCGCAGCAGGTCCAGGGCCGACAGCGTCGAGCGCCGCCCGCCCGCGGCCGGGGTCACCGGCTCGCGCGGCACCTGGCGCGCCCACCACAGCGTCAGCAGCGGCAGCAGGGCGAGGAACGCGAACGCCGCGCGGAAGCCCGCCGCGTCGATCAGCACGCCCGCGGCCAGCGGGCCGAAGAAGTTGGAGAACGCCGGCCCGAGCGCGAGCCAGCTGAAGATGCGCTTGAGCTGCGTCGGGTCCGAGGCGCTGCGCCCGGCAGTGCGCTGGATCGACAGCCCGCCCAGCGTGGTGCCGCCGCCGGTCAGCACCGCCGCGACGCACAGCGCGAGGTAGTGCTGGAACACCAGCGCCAGCAGCGCACCCGACACCACCATCGCGACCCCGATCGCCACCGGGCGGTGGTAGCCATGGCGGTCGGCCAGGCGCCCGGCGCTCAGCGCCACGCACGCCGGCCCGAGCCCGAACAGTGCCAGCAGGATGCCGACGGCCCAGGTGGAATGGCCCTGGTTCAGGGCCAGCAGCGGAGCGGCCATGCGCGTGCCCGCCATGCATGCATGGAGGCACACCTGACCGCCGATCAGCGCGACCAGCGGCCGGGAGATCATGATCCGTCGCGCTCCTCTCCCGCCGCGTCATGCGGCAGCAGCCCGGCCGCATCGGCCTCGGGCAGCGCCTCGACGGTCTTGAGCGCGCGTGTCATCTGGCGCGTGCGCACCTCGGCCTTGTCGAGCGTGTTGAGCACGGTCTGGGTCTGGTCGCGCACCTTCGCGAGCACCTCGCCGAACTTGGCGAACTCGGTCTTGACCGCGCCCAGCACCTTCCACACCTCGGACGAGCGGCGCTCCAGCGCCAGCGTGCGGAAGCCCATCTGCAGGCTGTTGAGCATGGCCAGCAGCGTGGTCGGGCCGGCCAGCGTCACGCGGTGCTCGCGCTGCAGCGCCTCGACCAGGCCCGGGCGGCGCAGCAGCTCGGCGTACAGGCCTTCGGTGGGCACGAACAGCACCGCGAAATCGGTGGTGTGCGGCGGCGCGAGGTACTTGGCGCTGATCGTGCGCGCCTCGTCGCGGATGCGCTGCTCCAGCGCCCTGGCCGCGGCCTCGGCCCCCTCGCGGTCGGCGCGTTCCTGCGCGTCGAGCAGGCGCTCGTAGTCCTCGCGCGGGAACTTCGCGTCCAACGGCAGCCACATCGGCGCGCCGTCGTCGCCGCGCCCGGGCAGGCGGATCGCGAACTCGACCCGCTCGCGGCTGCCCGGCACGGTCGCGACGTTGACCGCATACTGCTCGGGCGTGAACACCTGCTCGAGCAGTGCCGCGAGCTGCATCTCGCCGAACACGCCGCGCGTCTTCACGTTGGTCAGCACGCGCTTGAGGTCGCCCACACCCTGCGCCAGCGTCTGCATCTCGCCCAGGCCGCGGTGCACCTGCTCGAGCCGCTCGGCCACCTGCTTGAAGCTCTCGCCCAAGCGCTGCTCGAGCGTGGCGTGCAGCTTCTCGTCCACCGTCTGGCGCATCTGCTCGAGCTTCCTCTCGTTGTCCGCGGCCAGCGCGGCGAGCCGCTGCTCGACCGTGTTGCGCACCTCCAGCAGGCGCCGCTCGTTGGCCTCGGACAGCGCGCGCAGCTGCTCGCCCTGCGCATCGGCGAAGCGCTTGAGCGCCGCCTCCTGCGCCTCGCGCGCGGCATGCGCCTGCGCGGTCAGCGCCGAGGTGGTCTCGCGCAGGGTGTCGGCGACCATCTGCTGCATGGTCGCGAGCTGGATGCGGAAGCTGTCGATCTGCTCGTTCTGGGTGCGGGCCACGTCGCCCTGCTGGGTCAGCAGCGTCTGCTGCAGGTGCGCCAGCGTGCCGCCCAGCTCCTGGCGCGTGGCCACGCTGGTGCGGCCCAGCTCGTCGCGGAACTCGCGCTCCAGGCGCCCGAGCGCGTCGGCCTGGCCGTGCACCAGGCGCTGCAGGTCGTCGATGCTGGCCGGCCGCGCGCGCTCGCGCAGGCGCAGCAGCAGCCACAACAGCAGAATCAGATTGGCCGCGCCCAGCGCGGCCAGCCAATGCTCGATCGTCATGCCCCGGATTGTCGCAGGGCGCCGCGATCGGCGCTCAGCGGCGGGCCAGCACCTCGGGGTTGACCGGCGTCGGCGGGTGACCGGCCTGGGGCCCGCAGCCGAGCCCGGCGATCAGGTTGTCGGCCGCGAGGTTGGCCATCGCCAGCCGCGTCGCGACGGTGGCGCTGGCGATGTGCGGCGTCAGCACCACGTTGGGCACGTCCAGCAGGCCGGGATGCACCTGCGGCTCGCCTTCGAAGACGTCCAGCCCGGCCGCGCTGATGCGCCGCTCGCGCAGCGCCTCGGCCAGCGCGGCGTCGTCGACGATGCCCCCGCGCGCGATGTTGACCAGCGTGGCGGTCGGCTTCATCAGCGCCAGTTCGGCCGCGCCGATCGCATGGTGGCTCTGCGGGGAGTACGGCAGCACCAGGATCAGGTGGTCCGACTCGCGCAGCAGCTCCTCCTTGCCGACGTAACGCGCGTTCAACGCCGCCTCGATCTCGGGCGCCAGGCGCCGGCGGTTGTGGTAGATCACGCGCATGCCGAAGCCGTGCGCGGCGCGGCGCGCGATGGCCTGCCCGATGCGCCCCATGCCCAGCACGCCGAGCGTCGCGCCGTGCACATCGCGACCCATCAGCATGTCGTACGACCAGCTGCTCCACTGCCCGCTGCGCAGGAAGCGTTCGCCCTCGGTCACGCGCCGGGCGGTGGCCAGCAGCAGCGCCATGCCGAAGTCGGCGGTGGTCTCGGTCAGCACGTCGGGCGTGTTGGTGCACAGCACGCCGCGCGCGGTGCAGGCCGCCACGTCGATGTGGTTGTAGCCCACCGCCATGTTGGCCACCACCTTGAGCTCGGGGCAGGCATCCAGCAGCGCCGCGTCGATCCGGTTGGTCGGCGTCAGGTACACGCCCTGCTTGCCCTGCAGCCGGGCGATGAACTCCTCGGGCGTCCAGGTCCGGTCCTCCTCGTTGACCTCGACGTCGAAGTACTGCCGCAGGCGCTCGATCACCTCCGGGAACACCTTGCGGGCCACCAGGACTGAGGGTTTCATGCCGGACCTCCTTGCGCGTCTCAGCGCAGCCAGATCAACGTGGTGATGACGAACAGCGGCATCAGGATGCCCACCGACCACAGCATGTAGCCGAAGAAGCTCGGCATGCGGATGTCGCGGTCCTCGGCGATCGCCTTGACCATCAGGTTCGGCGCGTTGCCGATGTAGGTCACCGCGCCCATGAACACCGCGCCGTCCGAGATGGCCACCAGCACCGGCGCCAGCGTGGTCATCAGCTCCTGCGGATCGCCGCCGGCCAGGTTGAAGAACACCAGATAGGTCGGGGCGTTGTCAAGGAAGGACGACAGCAGGCCCGTGGCCCAGAAGTACATCGCCGGGATGGGCTGGCCTTCGGACGAGGTGACCAGCTGCACCACCGGCGCGAACGGGCCGTCGAGGCCGGCCTTGAGCATCGCCAGCACGGGGATGATGGTCAGGAAGATGCCGGCGAACAGCTTGGCCACTTCGGCCATCGGCGCCCAGCCGAACTGGTTCTGCTCGCGCGCCGACTGCGGCGTGACGACCAGCGAGATGAAGGTGATCGCCACCAGCGCCACGTCGCGCACCACCTGGGGCAGGCCCACGTGCGTGCCCCAGATGTCGAACTCGATGCCCGGGTTCCAGATGCCGCTCATCAGCACCAGGCCGACGATGGCCAGCAGCAGCACGAAGTTCACCTTGCCCTCGATGCCGAAGGTCGGGCTGTCAGGCGTGGGGTCCTGCGGGATCACGCCCTCCTTCCGGTAGTACCAGGTGTCGAGCACGTAGAAGATCACCAGCAGTGCACCGACCAGGAACAGCGTCTCAGGGAGGATGTTCTGGAGCGTCCAGAAGAAGTCGACCCCTTTCAGGAAGCCGAGGAACAGCGGGGGATCCCCCAGCGGCGTCAGCGAGCCGCCGATGTTGGAGACGATGAAGATGAAGAAGATGATGACGTGCGCGACGTGCTTGCGGTTGTCGTTGGCACGGATCAGCGGACGGATCAGCAGCATCGACGCGCCGGTGGTGCCCATCACGCTGGCCAGGCACGCGCCGATGGCCATCAGGCCGGTGTTCAGCGCCGGGCTGCCGTGCAGGTTGCCGCGCACGAAGATGCCGCCGGCCACCGTGAACAGCGCGGTCAGCAGGATGATGAACGGGATGTACTCGGCCAGCATCGCGTGCACCAACCCGGCGGCCGCGGTCGACGGACCGAACGCGATCGCGAACGGGATCAGGAAGGCGAGCGCCCAGCCGGCGGCGATCTTGCCGTAGTGGTGGTGCCAGACGAACGGCGCCACCAGCGGCACGATCGCGATCGACAGCAGGATGCCGGCAAACGGCACGGCCCACCACACCGACAGCGTGGCGCCATCGATGTCGGCGGCCAGGGCCAGCCCCGGCGCGAGCAGGCCGGCGCACAACAGCGCCACATGACGCGGCAGGTGTCTGATCATCGTCTTCTCTTCTCTCGAATGATGGGTGGGTGGGCGACCGGACCGCATGCGCTCAGCCCTGCGTCCGGACGATCACGACATGCACCCGGTACGGGCCGTGGGCGCCCAGCACGATGGTCTGTTCGATGTCACCGGTGCGGGATGGGCCCGAGACGGTGTTGAAGCCGCGCGGGATCTCGCCCAGCTCGGTGCGCATGAGGTCGAAGGCGTCTTCCTGGTGGCTGACGATGCGACGCGCATCGAGCAGCACGATGTGCGTCTCGGGCAGCAGGTGGGCGGTGGCCCAGATGGACGGGCTGGTCGCGAACACCAGCGAGCCGGTCTCGGCCACGGCGCAGAAGCAGTCGGTGATGCTGACAAGGTCCTCGTCGCGCGGCGGGCGGTGCTCCACCGCGAGGCCCGCCTCCAGCCAGCGCAGGTGTTGCAGGTTGTCGTAGGCGACGGCCGCCGGGGGCAGCCCGTGTGCGGCGAGGTAGCGCGCCACCGCAGCCGGCGCCTCGTCCCACGTGGCGACTTCGTCCAGCGTGGTCTGCATGCGCTGGGCCATCTCGCGGAACCGTTCGATGGGTGCGGCGCCGAGCGCCGGCAAGGGACCGCGCGGATGCCTTTGCAGCCACTCGTCCGCTTCCCGTTCTTCCGCCGGCCGCTGGCCCTCGTCGCGGTGCTGCTGCCGCCGGATGCGCGCCAGGATGCGCTCGCGGGCGGGGGTGGTCTCCAGAGGTCTCCGCATGGCGGCGGATTATAGGAAGGGGTCCCTTACGCGGACCTTCACTGCCGAAAGCCCCGGCCTCAGGAAAATACCGATGGCCCGTTCAGCCGGATTGGCGTCCCAGCCGTGCACGGATGCGCGGCTCGTACTCGGCCCAGGCCGTGCCACTGCCACATGGCACGCCGGCCGCCTCCAGCCGCACCCGCAAGGACAGCAGGCGCCGCTGCGCGGCCAGGCGCGCCTCGCCCTCGGCATCGGCGGCCTCGCGTTCGGCTTCGCGCAGGGCCTTGAGCAGGCGCACCTCCTCGGGCACGTGGCCCGAGTTCTTCAGCACCCGCAGCGCAGCGCGCTGCTCCACCGGGACCAGGCGGTCGTCGTCCAGCTCGAGCGGCCGGCCTTCGCCCGGCAGGCCGGACAGCTCGCCGGCAGCCACGGCGCGCGCGATGCGCTCCTCGGCCACCCACTCGAGCGCGGACATCACCATCGCGTCATTCCAGGAAGGTCGTGAAGCCCTCGACCGGCTCGCGCTCGGTCTGCAGGCGATTCTCGACCGCCTCGGGGTCGGCGTAGCCCAGCGACATCCCGCACACCAGCATCTCGTTGGCCGGCGCGCCGATGTGCTCCATCACGATGCGGTGGAACTGCGTGAACGCCGCCTGCGGGCAGGTGTCCAGCCCGCGGGCTCGCGCCGCGATCATGATGTTCTGCAGGAACATGCCGTAGTCCAGCCAGCTGCCCAGCTCCATCACCCGGTCGATCGTGAACATCAGCCCCACCGGGGCGTCGAAGAACGAGTAGTTGCGCCCGTGCTGGGCGTGCATGCGCGCCTTGTCGCCCTTGGCGATGCCCAGCAGCCCGTACAGGTCCCAGCCCACCTTGCGACGCCGGTCGACGTAGGGCGAGACCCACTCGCGCGGGTAATAGGGATACTCCTCCCGGTGCGTCGCAGCCACCGCCGGGTCGTCGTGGGCGGCCAGGATCTTGCGGCTGAGCGCCTCGCGCGCCGCACCGGTCAGCACGTAGACCTTCCACGGCTGGGTGTTGGTGCC
The DNA here is from genome assembly GCF_015476235.1 of Caldimonas thermodepolymerans. Lineage (NCBI taxonomy): Bacteria > Pseudomonadati > Pseudomonadota > Betaproteobacteria > Burkholderiales > Sphaerotilaceae > Caldimonas > Caldimonas thermodepolymerans. The sequence continues at coordinate 1,593,410 of NZ_CP064338.1, read as the reverse complement.
CGAGGGGGCGCGCGACGCCACGCGCAGGATGTCCTCGATCACGCGCCGCGGCACCGGCGTGGGCAGGAAGGCGCGCACCGAGCGGCGCGAGGTGATGGCCGCATCGACGATCGCGGCGGTGTCGGGCAGTCCCGTCATCGGAGCTTCTCCAAGGCCTGCACCAGCGATGCCGGCAGCGGTGCCGGCCGGCGCGTGGTGCGATCCACATACACGTGCACGAAGTGACCGCGCGCCGCGGTCAGCGGCTCGCCTTCGGCAAACAACCCCACCTCGTAGCGCACGCTCGACGTGCCGAGGCGGGCCACGCGCAGGCCGGCTTCCACCGTCTGCGGGAAGGCCAGCGGCGCAAAGTAGTTGCACTGGGTCTCGACCACCAGCCCGATCACCTCGCCGGCGTGGATGTCCAGCACCCCTTGCGCGATCAGGTACTGGTTCACCACCGTGTCGAAGTAGCTGTAGTAGACGACGTTGTTGACGTGCCCGTAGATGTCGTTGTCCATCCAGCGGGTGGTGATCGGCAGGAAGTGGCGGTAGGCGCTGCGCGCCTCGGGCTGCGGTCGGGACATGGCGCAGACGATTATTCCATCGCGGCGCCGGACGGCTGTCCGCAACGCGACACCGACCCCCCCGGCCCGGTTTTAGAGGACCCCACCTAAAATTGCTGCATTGCAGCAAAAAAGGCTTGCAAGCCCGGCCCCAGTCCCTATACTTCCTTCCATGCTGCAGCGCAACATGATGCAGCGCCCAGCAACCCGCCCACCAGGAGGTAAACATGTTGACTGCCGAACAAATCATCGAAGCCCAGAAAGCCAACGTCGAGGCCCTCTTCGGCCTGACCCAGAAAGCCTTCGAAGGCGCCGAGAAGCTGATCGGGCTGAACGTGCAAGTCGCGAAGACCGCCCTGGACGAGGCCACCAGCCATGCCCAGGCCGTGCTGTCGGTGAAGGACGCCCAGGAGCTGATGGCCCTGCAGGCCGGCCTGCTGCAGCCCAGCGCCGAGAAGGCCGCCGCCTACGGCCGCCACGTGTACGACATCGCCGCCAGCACCAATGCCGAAGTCGGCAAGCTGGTCGAGGAACAGGTCGCCGAATTCCAGCGCAAGTTCATGGCCGTGGTCGACAACGCGGTGAAGAACGCGCCGGCCGGCACCGAGAACGCCGTCGCGCTGGTCAAGTCGGCCGTCGCCGCCGCCAACAACGCGTTCGAAAGCATGCAGAAGGCCGTCAAGCAGGCTGCCGACGTGGCCGAAGCGAACTTCCAGGCCGTGACCAACACCGCGGTCAAGGCCACGCAACAGGCCACCAAGGGCAAGCGCGGCGCCGCGGCCTGAGCCTGCGTAACAGGATGTGTGCGGGGGCTTGAACTTTCCGGACCGGCCCCCACTCTCCGGAGCACCGTGACGTCACGGTCTCCCTGAAAGGTTGTCTCCTCGGTACCTCTCGAAATCCTCTTTCAAGGTACCTTTGCCCGGTGGTCTTGCCACCGGGCATTTTTTTGCCCGCGTTCAGGGGGTCGCCGCGGCGATCTTGCGCTTGAGCTCCGGGATAGCGGCCTGCGCCGCCTCGCGCCCGGCCTGGATCACGCGGCGGCGCGCCGCGAAGTCCGCGCCGGCGATGCCGGCCAGCCGCGGACGGATCACGATGTCGGCGTCGCGCAGCTCCCACTGGTTGATGCTGCGCCCCATGATCGCGAAGGTCTGCAGCAGCATGCTCATCGCGTCCCCCACCGGGTTGCCCTCGGGCACCGCGGAGATGTCGACCGCGATCACCAGCTCCGCGCCCATCTCGCGCGCATGGCGCACCGGCACCGGCGAGACCAGCCCGCCGTCCACGTACTCGCGCCCCTGGATGCTGACCGGCTGGAACACGGCCGGCACGGCGCTGGAAGCGCGTACCGCGGTGGCCGCGTCGCCGCGCCGGAACAGCACGCCCTGCCCGCTGCGCAGGTCGGTGGCGACGATGCCCAGCGGGATGGCCATCTGCTCGATCAGCTTGCCGCCGGTGTGCTGCCGCACGTAGCGCGCCAGCGCCTGGCCGCGCAGCACGCCGCGGAACGGGAACGACCAGTCGGTGATCATCAGCTCGTCCATGCTGTCGGCCAGCGCGGCGAGCTGCTGGCCGCTCTTGCCGGAGGCATACAGCGTCGCGACCAGGCTGCCGGCGGAGGTGCCGACCACCAGGTCGGGCCGGATGCCGTGCTCCTCCAGCACCTGCAGCACGCCCACGTGCGCGAAGCCGCGCGCGGCACCGCCGCCGAGCGCCAGCCCGATGCGCGGCGGCCGGGGTGGCGGCGCCGGGGTGGCGACCGGTGGAGGCTCTTGCGGAGGGGCAGGCGGCGGGCTGGGCGGGGTCTGGCATGCCGCCAGCAGCGCGCCCGCCGCCAACAGGGCGCAGCGCCGCAGCGACTGCGCCAGGAAGATGCGGCGTGGCGCCACACGGATGCAGTCAGGCATGGCTGCGCATTCTATCGGGGCCGGTCGGACCCGACGCTTTCCAAATAACGTTCTTCGATAAACAACCAACAAAACTGTAGTTCTCTTTTATATAGAGGGCTTCTACAGTCGCCGTTCGGCCCCGTGCGGCCGGCGATCGGCATGGTCCGCCCCGAGGGGCGCGGGAGGTTCCCGGAGGCCGGCCAGAAGGACATTCACTGAAGAAGCCACGATGTATCAATACAACGAGTTCGACCAGCAGTTCGTCAGGCAGCGTGCCGCGCAGTTCCGCGACCAGCTGGAGCGCTGGCAGCGCGGCGAACTGACCGACGAGCAGCTGCTGCCGCTGCGCCTGCAGAACGGCTGGTACATCCAGCGCTATGCCCCGATGGCCCGCATCGCCGTGCCCTACGGCGAGATCAACAGCAAGCAGCTGCGCATGCTGGCCCGCATCGCGCGCGAGTACGACCGCCCCGACCCCGAGCTGCTGGCCCATGCCCAGGCCACCCAGGACGCGCTGCAGGCCGCCCAGCCCGGCCAGAAGCTCGCCGCGCCGCGGCTGAAGTACGGCTACGGCCACTTCACGACGCGCACCAACGTGCAGTTCAACTGGATCCCGCTGGCCAAGGCCGCCGAAGTCATGGAGCTGCTGGCCAGCGTGAACATGCACGGCATCCAGACCAGCGGCAACGCGATCCGCAACATCACCTGCGAGGCCGATGCCGGGATCGCCGATGACACCATCGTCGACGTGCGCCCGTTCGCCGAGATCGCGCGCCAGTGGAGCACGCTGCATCCCGAGTTCGCCTTCCTGCCACGCAAGTTCAAGATCGCCTTCAACGGCGCCCGCGAGGACCGCGCCGCCACCGGCTGGTATGACATCGGCGTGCAGGCCGTGCGCACCGACGACGGCGAGGTCGGCTTCAAGGTCCGCGTCGGCGGTGGCATGGGCCGCACGCCCGTCATCGGCACCGTGGTGCGCGAGTTCCTGCCCTGGCACCAGCTGCTGAACTACTTCGAGGCCGTCATCCGCGTCTACAACGGCTACGGCCGGCGCGACAACAAGTGGAAGGCGCGCATCAAGATCCTGGTCAAGGCCGAAGGCCAGCGCTTCATCGATGCGGTCGAGGCCGAATACAAGGCCATCGTCGAGCAGGACGGCGCCCCGCACACCATCACCCAGGCCGAGCTGGACCGCGTGCAGGCGGGCTTCGCGGTGCCCGAGCTCAAGCCGGCCAACCTGCCGTCCAAGGTCGACACCAACGGCCTGCTCTACCAGCGCTGGCTGAAGCAGAACGTGCGCAACCACCGCCTGCCGGGCCTCAAGGCCGTCACGCTGTCGTTCAAGCGCGTGGGCTTCGCCCCCGGCGACGCCGATGCCGACACGCTGGATGCGCTCGCGCAACTCGCCGAGCAGTTCAGCGCCGGCGAGGCGCGCCTGACGCACGAGCAGAACCTGCTGCTGCCCTGGGTGCACGAGTCCGACCTGCCCGCGCTGTACGAGACGGCCCGCTCGCTGGGCCTGGCCACGCCCAACATCGGGTTGCTGACCGACATGATCGCCTGCCCGGGCGGCGACTTCTGCTCGCTGGCCAACGCCCGCTCGCTGCCGATCGCGGCGGCGATCACCGAGCGCTACCAGGACCTCGACGAGCTGTTCGACCTGGGCCCGATCGACCTGCACATGAGCGGCTGCATCAACTCCTGCGGCCATCACCACAGCGGCCACATCGGCATCCTCGGCGTCGACAAGGACGGCATGGAGTGGTACCAGATCACGCTGGGCGGCACCGACGGCAGCGACCTGTCCGGCCCGGCGCAGCCCGGCAAGGTGGTCGGCCCCTCGTTCCGTGCCGACGAGGTGCCCGACGCCATCGAGGCCATCCTCGAGGTCTACCGCGAGCTGCGCCAGCCCGGCGAACTCTTCATCGACACGCTGCGCCGCGTGGGCCACGACCCGTTCAAGGCCGCCGCCAACGGCGCCCGCCACGCCCGCACCGAACACCTGGCCGCGGCCTGACCGGCCGGCGCCGATCCACGAGATCCACGACATGAACATCTTTGCTGCCAACGCCGTTCCCGCCGACCCCGCCGACGCGAAGGTGCTGCAGATCCCGAACGATGCGGACCTGCCCGAGCTGGCCCGCAGCGGCGCGCTGCAGGGCGTGGACCGCGTCGAACTGAGCTTCCCGAAGTTCACCGACGGCCGCGCCTACAGCCAGGCCGTGCTGCTGCGCCGCCGCTACGGCTTCAAGGGCGAGATCCGCGCCACCGGCGACGTGCTGATCGACCAGCTGCTGCAGATGCAGCGCTGCGGCTTCGACTCCGCGGTGCTCAGCCCCGGGCTGGACCCGGCCGAGGGCCGCCGCCAGCTGGACCGCTTCCCCGGCTTCTACCAGGGCGACGCATTGCAGCCGCTGCCTCGCTTCGCGCGGAGGGCCGCATGAGCGTGTCCGCCGTCTCCCTGGCCGGCGGCGGCGCGGCGCCCAAGAAGGCCACGCAGCTGTACGACCGCCCGAGCGTCGACCACGACGCCAAGCGGCAGGAGGCGCGTGCGCTGCTGCAACGCGCCGCGGCCGAAGGCGGCGTGACGCAGGCCAGCAGCCTGGGCGCCGAGGACGTGGTGATCACGCACCTGATCAACGCGCTGGGCCTGGACATCCCGGTGTTCGTGCTGGAGACCGGCATGCTGCACCACGAGACGCTGGCGCTGCTGGAACGCACCCAGGCCGCCTCGCGCGCGCCGGTCAAGGTCTACCGGCCGCAGCAGGAAGCGGTGATCCAGTTCATCCGCACCCACGGCCAGGACGCGATGTACCGCAGCATCGAGCTGCGCAAGGCCTGCTGCTCCATCCGCAAGATGGAGCCGCTGGGCCGCGCGCTGGCCGGGCAGCGCGGCTGGATCACGGGCCTGCGCCGCGAGCAGTCGCAGGCGCGCGCCAACGTGGGACTGGTCGACACCAGCGAGGTGGCCACCAAGGGGCTGACCAAGTACAACCCGCTGGCCAACTGGACCTGGGGCGACGTGTGGCACTACATCGCCACCGAAGGCGTCGACTACAACCCGCTGCACGACCGCTTCTACCCCAGCATCGGCTGCGCGCCGTGCACCCGCGCCATCGCGCTGGGCGAGGACTTCCGCGCCGGCCGCTGGTGGTGGGAGGCGGAGGACGCCAAGGAGTGCGGCCTGCACGTCAAGTCGCAACCGGATCAGACACGGAACGGCGGCCAGCGCGCTGCGCCATCGCCCGCTGCCGCATCGAACACTGGAGCCCAAGCATGAACGCCCCGCTGAGCGTGGACAAGCTGTTGCCCGAACTGGACCATCGCCACCTGGACTGGCTGGAAGAAGAAGCCATCTTCATCCTGCGCGAGACCGCCGCGGCCTTCGAGCGCCCGGCGCTGCTGTTCTCCGGCGGCAAGGACTCGTGCGTGGTGCTGCGCCTGGCCGAGAAAGCGTTCAAGAACAGCCTGGGCAACGGCCAGTTCAGGGGCCGCCTGCCCTTCCCGCTGCTGCACGTGGACACCGGCCACAACTTCCCCGAAGTGATCGAGTTCCGCGACCGCCGCGTGGCCGAGATGGGCGAGCGCCTGGTGGTGGGCCACCTGGAGGACTCGATCAAGCGCGGCACGGTGCGCCTCGCGCATCCGCTGGAATCGCGCAACGGCCACCAGACCGTCACGCTGCTCGAGGCCATCGAGGAGCACCGTTTCGACGTGCTGATCGGCGGCGCACGCCGCGACGAGGAAAAGGCGCGCGCGAAGGAACGCATCTTCAGCCACCGCGACAGCTTCGGCCAGTGGCAGCCCAAGGAGCAGCGCCCTGAACTCTGGACGCTGTTCAACACCCGCATCAAGCCGGGCGAGCACATGCGCGCCTTCCCGATCAGCAACTGGACCGAGCTGGACGTGTGGCTGTACATCGCGCGCGAGAACATCCCGCTGCCGAGCCTGTACTACGCGCATAACCGCCAGGTGGTGCGCCGCAAGGGCCTGCTGGTGCCGGTGACCGAGGTGACCCCGGTGCAGCCGGGCGAAACCGTCGAGACCGCGCGGGTGCGCTTCCGCACCGTCGGCGACATGACCTGCACCTGCCCGGTGGAAAGCGATGCCGCCACGCCGGCCGAGATCGTCGCCGAGACGCTGACGGTCACGATCAGCGAGCGCGGTGCCACCCGCATGGACGACCGCACCTCCGACGCCTCGATGGAACGCCGCAAGAAGGAAGGGTATTTCTGATGACTCTGGAACAAACGCCCCACCGCGCGCTGCGCTTCCTGACCGCGGGCAGCGTGGACGACGGCAAGAGCACGCTGATCGGCCGGCTGCTCTATGACAGCCGCGCGATCCTGGCCGACCAGCTCGACACGCTGCAAAAGCGTGCCGTGGGCGACCAGATCGACCTGTCGCTGCTGACCGACGGCCTGGAGGCCGAGCGCGAGCAGGGCATCACGATCGACGTGGCCTACCGCTACTTCGCGACCAAGCAGCGCAAGTTCATCATCGCCGACGCACCGGGCCACGAGCAGTACACCCGCAACATGGTGACGGCCGCGGCCGGCAGCGATGCCGCCGTGGTGCTGGTCGACATCACCAAGCTCGACACCAGCGCCCGCCCGGTGCAGCTGCTGCCGCAGACGCGCCGCCATGCGCTGCTGGCGCACCTGCTGCGCGTGCCGAGCATCGTGTTCGCGGTCAACAAGCTGGATGCGGTCGCGCAGCCGCAGGCCGCCTACGAGGCGGTGCGCAACGCCCTGCTCGACTTCGCCGAGCGCGCGGGCGTGCAGGTCGCCGGCATCATCCCGGTGTCGGCGCTGCGCGGCGACAACGTCACGCAACCGCTGGATGCGCCCTGGTACCAGGGCCCGTCGCTGCTGCAGCTGCTCGAGTCGCTGCCCACCACGCAGGAACGCAAGACCGGCAACCTGCTGATCCCCGTGCAGTACGTCGCCCGCGAAGGCGAAGGCACCGGCAACCAGCCGCGCACGCTGTGGGGCCGCATCGCGCACGGCCAGGTGCGGGCCGGCGACACGGTGCAGATCTTCCCGAGCGGCGAGATCGCCACGGTGGCCGAGGTGCGTCGCGCCGGCTCGGTGGTGGACAGCTGCTCGGCCGGCGAGTCGGCCGGCATCGTGCTGGACCGCCAGCTCGACGTCTCGCGCGGCGACTGGATCGCCACGCCGCACTCCGTCCAGGCGACGCAGCGCTTCTCCGCGACGCTGGCCTGGCTGGACACCGAGCCGGCCGTGGTCGGCCGCAAGTACTGGGTGCGCCACGGCAACCGCTGGGTGCAGGCCCGCATCGCCGCGATCGAGAGCCGCCTGGACATCCACACGCTGCAGGCCACCGAGGCCCAGGAGCTGGCCGTCAACGACATCGGCCACGTGATCGTCGAAACCCAGCAGCCGCTGCCGGTCGAGCCCTACGAGGACAACCGCGTCGGCGGCGCGCTGATCATCGTCGACCCGGCCAGCAACCGCACCAGCGGCGCGCTGCTGGTCAAGGCCGCGGCCTGAGGCAGGAAGGCCTGGCAGGCGTGGGCAAGGTCGCATTCATCGGAGCCGGCCCCGGCGCGGCGGACCTGATCACGCTGCGCGGCGCCCGCCTGCTGGCCCGGGCCGACGTGGTGCTGCACGACGCGCTCACCGACCCGGCATTGCGCGAACTCGCGCCGCGCGCGCAATGGATCCACGTCGGCAAGCGCGGCTTCTGCGACAGCACCGGGCAGGCCGCGATCAACGCGCTGATCGTGCGCCATGGGCGCGAAGACGGGCTGGTCGTGCGCCTCAAGGGCGGCGACCCGAGCGTCTTCGGCCGCCTCGAGGAAGAACTGCAGGCCTGCGCCGAGGCGGGCCTGGAAGTCGAGGTGGTGCCCGGCGTGACCGCCGCGCTGGCCGCGGCCGCCGACACGCTGCGGCCGCTCACGCGGCGCGGCAGCGGGCGCAGCGTCAGCCTCACCACCGCGATGACCCGCACCGGCGACCTGCACGCCAGCCGCAGCGCCGACACCGAAGTCTTCTACATGGCCGGCAAGCAGCTGGGCCCCCTGTCGCGGCGCCTGCGCGAGGCCGGCTGGGACCCCGCCACGCCGGTCAGCGTGGTCTCGCGCGCCGGCTGGCCCGACCAGCTGCACAGCGACCACACCCTGGACACCCTGGCCCAGGCCAGCCTGCTGCACGCCGGCCGCCCGACCGTGGTCGTGGTCGGTGCCGGTGCGCGCGCCGTGGACGCCGCGCGGGCGCCGGTCGCATCCGCATCTGCCGCCTGCAGGGAGGGCATTGCGCCCGATCAAGGGCTGGGACAAACCCTGAAGCCCTAGAATCACGCGTTCGGTGCACGAGCGCGACGGCCCAGCTCGCCGCCTGATGTTCGCCTCGTCGCGGCGCACCGGAGACAACCGTCAAACCCAACGAGACCCACCATGACCCACGTAGTGACCGAGGCCTGCATCCGCTGCAAGTACACCGACTGTGTCGACGTCTGCCCGGTGGACTGCTTCCGCGAAGGCCCCAACTTCCTGGCCATCGACCCCGACGAGTGCATCGACTGCGCGGTGTGCATCCCGGAATGCCCGGTCAATGCCATCCTGCCGGAAGAGGACGTGCCGGCCGACCAGCAGCACTTCATCGCGCTGAACGCCGAGCTGGCCAAGAAGTGGCCCAGCATCACCAAGCGCAAGGACCCGCTGCCTGACGCCGAGGAGTGGCGCAACCGCACCGGCAAGCTGGACGAGCTGATCCGCTGACGCCCGCCATGTCCGTCGCCCCGACGCAGCAGCCGCAGGCGGAGGTCATCGACACCGACGCGCTCATCGTCGGGGCCGGCCCCGTCGGGCTGTTCCAGGTGTTCGAGCTCGGGCTGCTGGAGATCAAGGCGCACGTCGTCGACGCCCTGCCCTATCCCGGCGGCCAGTGCGTCGAGCTCTATCCCGACAAGCCGATCTACGACATTCCGGCCGTGCCGGTGTGCACCGGCCGCGAGCTGACCGACAACCTGCTCAAGCAGGTCGAGCCGTTCCATCCGACCTTCCACCTCGGCCAGGAAGTGACCGTGGTCGAGAAGCAGGCCGACGGCCGGTTCCGCGTCGAGACCTCCCGCGGCACGCGCTTCCTCGCCCGCACGGTGTTCATCGCCGCCGGCGTGGGCGCGTTCCAGCCGCGGCGCCTCAAGCTCGACGGGATCGAGCGGCACGAGGAGCGGCAGCTCTTCTACCGCGTCAAGGACCCGGCGCAGTTTGCCGGCAAGCACCTCGTCATCGTCGGCGGCGGCGATTCCGCGCTCGACTGGGCGAACCACTTCGCGCAGGATGGCCCGCACCAGGCTGCGAGCGTGGTCCTCATCCACCGCCGCGACGGCTTCCGCGCCGCGCCGGCCTCCGTGGCGCGCATGCGCGAGCTGTGCGAGGCGATGAAGATGCAGTTCCTCGTCGGCCAGGTCACCGGCTACGAGGAAGCCGACGGCCGCCTCAGCGGCGTGAAGGTCACCGGCAGCGACGGCGTCACGCGCGTCGTGCCGCTGGACATGCTGCTGGTGTTCTTCGGCCTCAGTCCCAAGCTCGGCCCGATCGCCGACTGGGGCCTGGCGCTGGAGCGCAAGCAGGTCGTCGTCGACACCGAGAAGTTCGAGACCAGCATCCCGGGCATCTTCGCGGTGGGCGACATCAACACCTATCCCGGCAAGAAGAAGCTGATCCTGTGCGGCTTCCACGAAGCCGCGCTGGCTGCATTCGGCGCGACGTCGTACGTGTTCCCGGGCAAGGCCATCCACCTGCAGTACACGACCACCAGCCCCAAGCTGCACAAGGCGCTGGGGGTCGAGACGCCGACGTTCGACGATTGAGTGCAAGACCACTTGCACATCGTTTGAAAAACGTCCTATAATGCGAGGCTCTGTTCCCCGATAGCTCAGTCGGTAGAGCGCCGGACTGTTAATCCGTAGGTCCCTGGTTCGAGCCCAGGTCGGGGAGCCAAAAAACACGAGGGGCCGCCCGTCCAGGCGGCCCCTTTTCTTTTGGTTTGCGACATCGGCGCGCATCGATCGGCCGCGGCCCGCCGTCCCCTGCGACAGCGTGATCGCGGCGACCTGCACTGCATCGCCGCGGCTGCCACCGGTTGGTTTGGTGCGCATGGGAGCCGATGCCTGGCATTGCACCAAGCGACCCATGCTTGTTGCCGTTGACTAGGCCACGACCACGCCGGCCCGGGTCGGTCACGACGATCGTGGCCCGGCAAGGGTGGTCGACGACGTCCGCTCAACCGCCTTTCGGAGCTTCGCTGCCGGCCAGTTCTCCGACGACCTTGTGCTGTGGCAGCAGGACATCGAGCGCCGCGCTCGCCCCGACGAACTGGATGCGACAACTGTCGTCGGACGCTCGCTCCACCGCAACCACGTTCTGCGGATTGATGTAGACCGTTCCTCTGTTGGTGGGCAAGGGAACCATACGCACGTACATAGAACCCTCCTGTCATTCGGCCCCGGAAAACTAGCCGGTCAGCCTTCGCACTGCCAATCCCCCCAAGGGGGTTGCCGCGAAGAACTTTTGCGCTCGGTCAATCGTGCCCGCCGGAAGCGCAGCAAGCCCGTGCAACGCGGTTGCCCGCCCAGGCGAGAGATGCACTCGCGCGCGGCTTGCGAAGCAGGGGTACGCCGCATGCCCGCCGAGGTCTCCTGCCGACACGCAGCACGCGACGCGCACGCCGGCCTCGGGGGGCCTGGCATCCTGGCGCACCGCACCGACACCCACCCGCCCTGCACGCAGGGCGCACCATCGTTGCGCGGCGCGCACCGGGCCGAGACCGAGGCGATCGTGAAGGGCCCTTCGGAAATCCACGGTTGCTGTGGAAAACCCTGTGCATCGGATCGGAGCAACCTGCCCGACCCCGCATCCTTCCTGGGGCCGGATCAGATTGCTACTTTCTGTAGCAGCGTCCTCGGGCCCGAGACCGACGACCCATGCACCGATGCGAAGGCCCCTCGCCTGCGCGCCATGCGCCCCCGCCTGCAGGGCCGTGCGCCGCATCGCCGTCCATGGGCTGACGAGGCAGGCGACGGTGCGGCACGGCATCGCCCTGCCCGGCCCCAGTCAAGAAACCGGGCCACCGACTGCGACATGCAGCGCGCGTCTTGCCGGAGGCGCGTCACGCCGGTGTATATTGAAGCCATGACGTGCCACCCGAACCGCAATCCGTCCTGCGCGCCTCGCGCCGGCGCGGCCATGCCGCGGGTGGCCTGCCGTCCGTTGAACCGACGTGACGATAGCGCCGGCCTGCGGCCCGAACTGGCCGCACATCCCTGAGCCCGGCGACCCCTCCCCCTTCTTCCCGTTCCTCTTCGCGCAAACCCAGGTCGCCGGGCCCCCACCCGCGCAATGGAGGCGCCTGAACCGGGCCCTCCCCACCAGACTCAGGAGTGCTGCATGGAGGTACTGACCCAAGAGCGCGTGCTCACCAAACTGGACCACGCCCGACTCACTTCGTTGCTGGCCCGCTCGCGTGCGGGCCTGCCCCCCAAGCTGGCGGCGCTGGCCGAGGAAATCCTGGATTTCGCCGACGTCGTCGAGGCCACGGAGATTGCCGCCGACGTGGTGACGATGCGCTCCCGGGTGCGGGTGGCCCGCACCGGCGAGGCGCCCGTCGAGTTCACCCTGTCCTATCCGGTGGAAGGCAGCCCGCCGCCTGAAGGCACGGTGTCGGTGCTGACGCCGATGGGGCTGAGCCTGCTCGGCGCCCGGACCGGGCAGACCGTCAGCTGGACCGGTCCCACCGGCGAGCCGCACACCGCGCAGGTGCTGGAGGTCGTGTACCAGCCGGAAGCCGCGGGCGACTACGGGGCCTGAGGCACGCGTACGGCACGACCCGCCCCCTGCAATGAAGCAAGGGGAGGTCCACCCGCGCACCGACGCATGGAGGACCTCCCGGAACATCCCAACGACGCATGGACCCAAAGCGCGAAGCACTGCGGCTTCGTCGCACGGAGGCGGCCGGCGGCAGAGGCCGTCGCTGCGTCTTGGGATTCTTGGTGCTGTGGACCCGGCACCGTAAGCAATCGCTAGCCGGCCCTGCCGATCGGCCCGCAGGCGACGCAGCGGGTTACACAAACGCCGACCTGCTCTCGGTTCGCAGGCCTTGCTCACGCCTGCATACCGGGACCGTCGTTTGCCGAAGTCGGAGACACGGCCGGTGGCCGGCCGGGACAAGGAGCGAGCGATGAATCAGGTACAGGCAGGCGTCTTCGACCGGCGCGAGGCGGCGCAGCAGGCCCGGCAGGAACTGCTGGCACTGGGCATCGCGCCCGAACGGATCGCATTGGCCGGCGGGCCGGATGACGAAGACCGGTCGGTGGCGCGCAGCATGTCGGTGCAGGCATCGATCGAGGACCTGGTCCGCTCGCTGTTCGTCGACTTCGGCGGATCGAGCAGCGACACACAGCTGTACGAAGCGGCGCTGCGCGGCGGTGGCACGGCCCTGTGCGTGCAAGCCGACGATGCGGCCCAGGCCACGCGGGTGCGCGAGGTGATGCTCCGGCATGGCGCGGCCGGTGTGTACCCGCCGGATGCGGACGACGGCAGCGCCCGCGTGACCGTCACGGTACCCGATGCGGCCCGCCGGATCGACCGGCAGCAGTAGCCAGCCGCCCACGCGGTCTTCAAGGCCGGCGATAGAACTCGAAGCGGTGCCGGTTGTCGGTCTCCAGCTGCAACTGCGCCACGCCCAGCGGCGGCAGCGTCACCGGCTCGAAATGCCGCAGCGCCTCGCTGGACGAGAACTCGTACGGGCGCCGCAAGGCGACGTCGTTCCAGCCCACCACCAGTTCGCCCCCCGGCCGCAGGACGTGGTGGAAGCTTTCGAGCGCCGCATTGACGTCCGCGCGCTCGTCCAGCCCCCAGCCGAACACGCCGTTGAACACCACGAGGTCGAACGCCCCCGGCCCGAACAGCTGCCCCGCCTCGACGGCCGAGCCGACCACATGGTGCTGGCGGCTGCCGTGACGGGCGACGCGCGGGTCCATGTCCAGCGTCACGTAGCGACGGCCCGCGAACAGGGCCTCGTAGGCTTCGGTGTACCAGCCCACCCCGACGAACAGCACGCGGCGCACGTCCGCCCGCGCCGCGTAGTACGGCAGGATGCATTGCTCGAGCAGGCGCCGGTCGTCGGTGTCGAGGCGCACCGCCAGGCCCAGCCGGCGCCGCAGCCACTGGACGGCCACGCGGCGCGCCCAGCACCAGGTCGAGGCGGCGGATGCAGGCACGTTCCTCCCGGGGATGGCGGAAGAGGTCTTCATGCCGGGCATGGAGCAAGCGGCATGCTCGCTCCCGAAAAGAAACAGGCCGGCAAAGCCGGCCTGTCGTCCGATGCGAGCGCGAAACGCGGGCTCACTTCTTGTTGGCGGCGAAGTTCGCGATGCCGTCCATGATTTCCTTCTTGGCGGCCTCCGGGCCCTGCCAGCCGGTGACCTTGACCCACTTGCCGGACTCGAGGTCCTTGTAGTGCTCGAAGAAGTGCTGGATCGCCTTCAGGCGCATCGGGTTGATGTCCTCCGGCTTCTTCCAGTGGTCATAGATCGGCAGGATCTTGGTGGTCGGCACGGCCAGCAGCTTGGCGTCGCCGCCCGCCTCGTCCTCCATCTGCAGCATGCCGATCGGGCGGCAGGTCACCACCACGCCGGAGAACAGCGGGAACGGCGTGATCACCAGCACGTCGACCGGATCGCCGTCCTGCGACAGGGTCTGCGGGACGTAGCCGTAGTTGCACGGGTAGTACATCGCCGTGGTCATGAAGCGGTCGACGAACAGCGCCCCGGTCTCCTTGTCGACCTCGTACTTGATCGGGTCGGAGTTCATCGGGATTTCGATGACCACATTGAACTCTTCCGGGGCGTTCTTGCCCGGCGTGACGTGATGCAGGCTCATGATGTTTCGGGAAGATTTGGCGAGGGAAAACCCGAAGTGTAGCGGTTGCGCTGACGGCGCCCTGACGCCGGCCCCTGCGGCGCCCCTGCAACGTGGCGGCCTTCCCCGGGCGGGCTCGATTGCGGCGCCAGTAGCCATCCCGTAGCATGCAACGGCGACCCGGGCACCAAGATCCGGGCGCGTCGATTCATTTCCGGATCACCACGAGGAAGGAGACAGCCTCATGTCCAGTTCTTTGGCGCTTTACTTTGCGCTTGCGTGCGGCCTTGCCGCCGTCGTGTACGGCTTCGTGTCACGCAGTTGGATCCTCAGGCAGGACGCCGGGAATCCCCGCATGCAGGAGATCGCCTCGGCCATCCAGCAGGGTGCCGCAGCCTACCTGGCACGACAGTACAAGACCATCGCGATCGTCGGCGTGGTGCTGGCGGTGCTGATCGCGATCTTCATCGACGTCGTCACGGCGGTCGCCTTCGTCGTCGGGGCCGTGCTCTCCGGGGCCTGCGGGTTCATCGGCATGAACACTTCGGTGCGCGCCAACGTGCGCACCGCCCAGGCGGCCACCCAGGGCATCAATGAAGCGCTCAACGTCGCGTTCAAGGGCGGCGCGATCACCGGCCTGCTGGTGGTGGGCCTCGGGCTGCTGGGCGTGAGCGTGTTCTACTGGGCGCTGACTGCCAGCGGCGCGGCCGACGGCGGGCTGGCGGCGCAGCTCAAGCCGCTGCTGGGCCTGGCCTTCGGCTCCTCGCTGATCTCCATCTTCGCGCGCCTGGGCGGCGGCATCTTCACCAAGGGGGCCGACGTCGGCGCCGACCTGGTCGGCAAGGTCGAGGCGGGCATCCCGGAGGACGACCCGCGCAACCCGGCGGTGATCGCCGACAACGTGGGCGACAACGTCGGCGACTGCGCCGGCATGGCAGCGGACCTGTTCGAGACCTATGCGGTCACGCTCATCGCGACGATGGTGCTGGGCGCCCTGATGGTCACCGCCGCCCCCGAGGCGGCGGCTTTGTATCCGCTGGCGCTGGGCGGCTTCTCGATCATCGCCTCCATCATCGGCTGCATGGTCGTCAAGGCCAGTCCGCAGATGCGCAACGTGATGCCGGCGCTGTACCGCGGCCTGGTGGTCTCGGGCGTGCTCGCGCTGATCGGCTTCTACTTCATCACCACCTGGGTCATCCCCGACGACGCGCTGGGCAGCGGCGGCTCGCAGCTGCGCCTGTTCGGCTCGGCGGTGGTGGGCCTGGTGCTGACCGCGCTGATGGTGTGGATCACCGAGTACTACACCGGCACCGACTACGGCCCCGTCAAGCACATCGCGCAGGCCTCGACCACCGGCCACGGCACCAACATCATCGCCGGCCTGGGCGTGAGCATGAAGTCGACCGCCTGGCCGGTGCTGTTCGTGTGCGCGGCGATCATCGTCTCGTACTGGCTCGCCGGCCTGTACGGCATCGCGGTGGCGGCCACCTCGATGCTGAGCCTCGCAGGCATCATCGTCGCGCTGGACGCCTACGGCCCGATCACCGACAACGCGGGCGGCATCGCCGAGATGGCCGAGCTGCCCGACAGCGTGCGCGACATCACCGACCCGCTGGATGCGGTGGGCAACACCACCAAGGCGGTGACCAAGGGCTATGCGATCGGCTCGGCGGGCCTGGCGGCGCTGGTGCTGTTTGCCGACTACACCCACGCGCTCGAGGCGCAGGGCATGAGCATCAGCTTCGACCTCTCCAACCATGAGGTGATCGTCGGCCTGTTCATCGGCGGCCTGATCCCCTACCTGTTCGGCGCGATGGCGATGGAAGCCGTCGGGCGCGCGGCGGGCAGCGTGGTCGAGGAAGTGCGCCGGCAGTTCAAGACCATCCCCGGCATCATGGAAGGCACCGGCAAGCCCGAGTACGGCACCGCGGTGGACATGCTGACCAGTGCGGCGATCAAGGAGATGGTGATCCCGTCGCTGCTGCCGGTGGTGGTACCGATCCTGGTCGGCCTGCTGCTCGGCCCGGCGGCGCTCGGCGGCCTGCTGATGGGCACCATCGTCACCGGCCTGTTCGTCGCGATCTCGATGTGCACCGGCGGCGGCGCCTGGGACAACGCCAAGAAGTACATCGAGGAAGGCAACCACGGCGGCAAGGGCAGCGAGGCGCACAAGGCGGCCGTGACCGGCGACACCGTGGGCGACCCCTACAAGGACACGGCCGGCCCCGCGGTCAACCCGCTGATCAAGATCATCAACATCGTCGCGCTGCTGATCGTGCCGCTGCTGCCCGGCACCATGGCCGCGAAGGCCGAGGCGCCGGCGTCACCGCCGGCTGCGGTGGTGGTGCAGGCATCGCCCTCGCGCTGACGCCCTCACCCACGGAAAACGCCCGCAATCGCGGGCGTTTTTTCTTTCAGGCACGCAGGCTCACTTGCGCTGCGGCGGCACGTCGGTGCAGGTGCCGTGCGCGACCTCGGCGGCCATGCCGATGGATTCGCCCAGCGTCGGGTGCGGGTGGATGGTCTTGCCGATGTCGACCTCGTCGGCGCCCATCTCGATGGCCAGCGCGATCTCGCCGATCATGTCGCCTGCATGCGTGCCGACGATGCCGCCGCCGACGATGCGGTGCGTCTCCTCGTCGAACAGCAGCTTGGTGAAGCCCTCGTCGCGGCCGTTGGCGATCGCGCGGCCCGAGGCCGTCCAGGGAAACAGGCCCTTCTTCACCTTGCGGCCCTCGGCCTTGGCCTGGTCCTCGGTCAGGCCCACCCAGGCCACTTCCGGGTCGGTGTAGGCCACGCTCGGGATCACGCGCGCCTCGAAGGCCACCTTCTCGCCCGCCGCGGCTTCTGCCGCCACGTGGGCCTCGTGCACGGCCTTGTGCGCCAGCATGGGCTGGCCGACGATGTCGCCGATCGCGAAGATGTGCGGCACGTTGGTGCGCATCTGGATGTCGACCGGGATGAAGCCGCGCTCGGTGACGTTCAGGCCGGCCTTGTCGGCGCCGATCTTCCGGCCGTTGGGCGCACGGCCGACCGCCTGCAGCACCAGGTCGTACAGCTGCGGCTCCTTCGGCGCCCCCTCGCCCTCGAAGCGCACCAGGATGCCGTCGGCGGTCGCCTCGGCGCCGACGGTCTTCGTCCTGAGCATGATGTGGTCGAAGCGCGAGGCGTTCATCTTCTGCCACACCTTGACCAGGTCGCGGTCGGCGCCCTGCATCAGGCCGTCGAGCATCTCGACCACGTCCAGCCGCGCGCCCAGCGTCGAGTACACCGTGCCCATCTCCAGGCCGATGATGCCGCCGCCGATGATCAGCATGCGCTTCGGGATGCGGCGCAGCTCCAGCGCGCCGGTCGAGTCGATGACACGCTCGTCGTCGGGCAGGAACGGCAACCGCACCGCCTGCGAGCCGGCCGCGATGATGGCCTGCTTGAAGCGGATGGTCTGCGTCTTGCCGGTCTTGTCCTGGCCGGTGCCGGTGGTTTCCTCCACCTGCACGTGGTGCGGGTCGAGGAAGCTGCCGTAGCCGCGCACCACGGTGACCTTGCGCATCTTGGCCATCGCGGCCAGGCCGCCGGTCAGCTTGCCGACCACCTTGTTCTTGTGCGCGAGCAGCTTGGCCAGGTCCACCGTGGGCTCGCCGAAGCTCACGCCCAGGTCGGCGAAGTGCTTCACCTCGTCCATCACGGACGCGACGTGCAGCAGCGCCTTGGACGGGATGCAGCCCACGTTCAGGCACACGCCGCCCAGCGTCGCGTAGCGCTCGACCAGCACCACCTTCATGCCGAGGTCCGCGGCACGGAAGGCGGCCGAGTAGCCGCCCGGGCCGCCGCCCAGCACCAGCATGTCGCATTCGAGGTCGGCACCGCCGCCGTAGCTCGCCGCCACCGGCGCAGGCGCGGCCGCCGTCACGGCAGGGGCCGCCGCAGGGGCTGCGGCCGGAGCCGGCGCAGGCGCCGCGGCGCCTTCGGCCTCGGCGTCCAGCGTCAGGATCACCGAGCCCTCGCTGACCTTGTCGCCGACCTTGACCTTCAGCTCCTTGACCACGCCGGCATGCGACGACGGGATCTCCATCGACGCCTTGTCGCTTTCCACGGTGATCAGCGACTGCTCCGCCTGCACCCGGTCACCCGGCTGCACCAGCACCTCGATGACCGCCACGTCCTTGAAGTCGCCGATGTCCGGGACCTTGATCTCGATCACTGCCACGGCAGGCTCCTTACAGCAACACGCGGCGGAAGTCCGCCAGCACGTTGGCCAGGTAGGTGTTGAAGCGGGCCGCCGCCGCGCCGTCGATGACCCGGTGGTCCCAGCTCAGCGACAGCGGCAGGATCAGGCGCGGCTGGAACTGCTTGCCGTCCCACACCGGCTTCATCGCCGAGCGGCACACGCCCAGGATCGCGACTTCGGGCGCGTTGATGATCGGCGTGAAGTAGGTGCCGCCGATGCCGCCCAGCGACGAGATCGAGAAGCAGCCACCGGACATCTCGGCCGGGCTCAGCTTGCCTTCGCGCGCCTTGGCGGCGAGCTCGGCGGTTTCCTTGGCGATCTCGAGGACACCCTTCTTGTCGGCGTCCTTGATCACCGGCACCACCAGCCCGTTGGGCGTGTCGGCGGCAAAGCCGATGTGGTAGTACTTCTTGAGCACCAGCGTCTCGCCGTCCAGCGAGGCGTTGAACTCGGGGAACTTCTTCAGCGCCGCGACGCAGGCCTTGATCAGGAAGGCCAGCATCGTGACCTTCACGCCCGCCTTCTCGTACTCCTTGTTCAGCGAGACGCGGAAGGCTTCCAGCTCGGTGATGTCCGCATCCTCGTGGTTGGTGACATGCGGGATCATCACCCAGTTGCGGTGCAGGTTGGCACCGCTGATCTTCTTGATGCGCGACAGGTCCTTGCGCTCGACCGGGCCGAACTTGGCGAAGTCCACCTGCGGCCAAGGCAGCAGGCCGGGCAGCGCCCCGCCCGCGGTGCCGGCGCCCTTGCCCTTCTGGGCCTGGGTCTGCACGTCGCCGGCCATCACCTTCTTGACGAAGTTCTGCACGTCCTCCTGGGTGATGCGGCCCTTCGGGCCGGTGCCCGGCACTTCCTCCAGCGGCACGCCCAGCTCGCGCGCCAGCTTGCGGATGCTCGGCGAGGCGTGCGGCAGCTTGCCGCGCGGGGCGGTCGGCTCGTGCGCCGGCAGTGCGGCCGTCGGCGAGGTACGCGCCACCGGCTGGCTGGCCAGCTCGGCGGGGCCGGCCGCCGCGGCCGGCGGCTGCGCAGGCTGCGGTGCCGCGGCGGCCGGCGCCGGCGCTGCGGCCCCCTCGGCCTCGACCACGGCGATCAGGCTGCCCTGGCTGACCTTGTCGCCGACCTTGACCTTCAGCTCCTTGACGACGCCGGCGTGCGACGACGGGATCTCCATCGACGCCTTGTCGCTTTCCACGGTGATCAGCGACTGCTCCGCCTGCACCCGGTCACCCGGCTGCACCAGCACCTCGATGACCGCCACGTCCTTGAAGTCGCCGATGTCCGGCACGACCACCTCGACCGTGCCGCCCGCGGCAGCCGGCGCCGGGGCGGCCGCAGCGGCCGGGGCCGGCGCGGGTGCAGGCTCGGCCGCAGGCGCGGCAGCCGCCGGGGCCGGCGCCGCCGCAGCGGCATCGGCCGCCTCGAGCAGCAGCAGCAGGCTGCCCTCGCTGACCTTGTCACCGAGCTTGACCTTCAGCTCCTTGACCACCCCGGCATGCGACGAGGGGATTTCCATCGACGCCTTGTCGCTCTCGACGGTGACCAACGACTGCTCGGCCTTGATCGTGTCGCCGGGCTGCACCAGCACCTCGATGATCTCGACGTCCTTGAAATCCCCGATGTCGGGGACCTTCACTTCCACCAATGCCATTGCGTGTCCCCGTCGTTGTTATGCGTACAGCGGGTTGATCTTCTCGGTGTTGATGCCGTACTTCTGGATGGCCTCGGCCACCTTGCTCATCGGCACCGAGCCCTCCTCGGCCAGCGCCTTCAGCGCGGCAACCACGATGTAGTGGCGGTTGACCTCGAAGTGCTCGCGCAGCTTGTAGCGGAAGTCGCTGCGACCGAAGCCGTCGGTGCCCAGCACCTTGTAGGTGCGGCCCTTGGGCAGGAACGGACGGATCTGCTCGGCGTAGTTCTTCATGTAGTCGGTCGAGGCGACCACCGGGCCCTTGTGCTTCTCGAGCTGCTGGGCCACGAACGGCACGCGCGGCGTCTCGCTCGGGTGCAGCAGGTTCCAGCGCTCGCAGTCCTGGCCGTCGCGTGCCAGCTGGTTGAAGCTCGGGCAGCTCCACACGTTGGCGGCCACGCCCCAGTCCTTCTCGAGCAGTTCCTTGGCGAAGATCGATTCGCGCAGGATCGAGCCGGAGCCCAGCAGGTTGACGCGCAGCGTCTTCTTCGCGCCTTCTTCCAGCAGGTACATCCCCTTGATGATCTGCTCCTCGGTGCCCGGCTTCAGGCCCGGGTGCGCGTAGTTCTCGTTGAGCAGGGTGATGTAGTAGAAAACGTTCTCCTGGCGCTCGACCATGCGCTTGAGGCCGTCGTGCATGATCACCGCCACCTCGTGCGCGAAGGTCGGGTCGTAGGAGACGCAGTTCGGGATCGTGCCGGCCAGGATGTGGCTGTGGCCGTCCTGGTGCTGCAGGCCCTCGCCGTTGAGGGTCGTGCGGCCAGACGTGCCACCCAGCAGGAAGCCGCGCGCCTGCATGTCCCCGGCCGCCCAGGCGAGGTCGCCCACGCGCTGGAAGCCGAACATCGAGTAGTAGACGTAGAACGGGATCATGATGCGGTTGTTCGTCGAGTACGACGTCGCCGCAGCGATCCACGAGGCCAGGCCGCCGGCTTCGTTGATGCCTTCCTGCAGGATCTGGCCGGCCTTGTCCTCCTTGTAGTACATGACCTGGTCCTTGTCGACCGGGGTGTACTTCTGGCCTTCCGGGTTGTAGATGCCGATCTGGCGGAACAGGCCTTCCATGCCGAAGGTGCGCGCCTCGTCGACCAGGATGGGCACCACGCGCGGGCCCAGCGTCTTGTCGCGCAGCAGCTGGGTCAGGAAGCGCACGTAGGCCTGCGTGGTCGAGATCTCGCGGCCTTCCGCGGTGGGCTCGAGGATGGCCTGGAAGGTGCCCAGCTCGGGCACCGGCAGCTGCTCGTCGGCCTTGGTGCGGCGCTTGGGCAGGTAGCCGCCCAGCGCCTGGCGACGCTCGTGCAGGTAGCGCATCTCCGGCGTGCTGTCGTCCGGCTTGTAGAACGGCACCTCGGGGATCTTGTCGTCCGGGATGGGGATGTTGAAGCGATCGCGGAACGCGCGGATGTCGTCGTCCGTCAGCTTCTTGACCTGGTGCGCGGTGTTGCGAGCCTCGCCGCTCTTGCCCATGCCGAAGCCCTTGACGGTCTTCACCAGGATCACGGTCGGCTGGCCCTTGTGGTTGACCGCACGGTGGTAGGCCGCGTAGACCTTCTGCGGGTCATGGCCGCCGCGCTGCAGGCGCCAGATGTCGTCGTCGCTCATCTTGGCGACCATCTCCAGCGCCTTGGGATGGCGGCCGAAGAAGTGCTTGCGCACGAAGGCACCGTCGTTGGCCTTGCAGGCCTGGTAGTCGCCGTCGACGGTCTCCATCATGATCTTGCGCAGGATGCCTTCCTTGTCGCGCGCCAGCAGCGGATCCCAGTAGCTGCCCCACAGCAGCTTGATCACGTTCCAGCCCGCGCCGCGGAACTCGCCCTCGAGCTCCTGCACGATCTTGCCGTTGCCGCGCACCGGGCCGTCCAGGCGCTGCAGGTTGCAGTTGACGACGAAGATCAGGTTGTCGAGCTTCTCGCGCGCGGCCATGCCGATGGCGCCCAGCGATTCGGGCTCGTCCATCTCGCCGTCACCGCAGAACACCCAGACCTTGCGCTTGCTGGTGTCGGCGATGCCGCGGGCATGCAGGTACTTCAGGAAGCGAGCCTGGTAGATCGCCATCAGCGGGCCCAGGCCCATCGAGACGGTCGGGAACTGCCAGAACTCCGGCATCAGCTTGGGGTGCGGGTAGCTGGACAGGCCCTTGCCGTCGACTTCCTGCCGGAAGTGGTTGAGCTGCTCCTCGGTGATGCGGCCTTCCAGGAAGGCACGCGCATAGATGCCGGGCGCGCTGTGGCCCTGGAAGTAGATCAGGTCGCCGCCGTGGTCGGGCGTGTCGGCGTGCCAGAAATGGTTGAAGCCGGTGCCCAGCATGGTCGCCAGCGAGGCGAAGCTGGAGATGTGGCCGCCCAGGTCGCCGCCGTCGGGCGGGTTCAGGCGGTTGGCGCGCACCACCATGGCCATCGCGTTCCAGCGCATGTACGCGCGCAGGCGCTCCTCGATCTCGAGGTTGCCGGGGCAGCGCTCCTCGTCCTCGGGCTCGATCGTGTTGACGTAGCCCGTGGTCGCGGAGAACGGCATGTCGATGCCCGACTGGCGGGCATGTTCGAGCAGCTGCTCCAGCAGGAAGTGGCCGCGCTCACGGCCCTCGGTTTCGATGACGGCGGACAGCGCGTCCAGCCATTCGCGGGTTTCTTGGGCGTCGGCGTCGTTGGCCGCTGCGCCCGGGAAGGAATCCGGCAGTGCAGACATGGGGTCTCCTCGCATAGGTTCAGCTGCAGGCCCGGAGTTTGGCACAGAACACCCATTTTTCAAATAGCGCAAGCAAATTTCATAATATGAATTACATTGCGCCCTCGCGCCGTCACCGTCCGGCCCCGCACGACGGCCGGGCACTGGATAATCACTAATACATATGGCCAGCAGTATCCCCAGCGAGTTTCGTTCCAGCACCCACGAATTGCCACCCAGACCCCGTCGTCTGTTCGGCAAATGGTGGCGCCGGCAATCCCCCGCCCGCCAGGACCGCTTTGCGACGCTGGGGCCGCTGGTCTCCGTCCTGCTGTTCCTGGCGGCCATCATCACCGCCTTCTGGTACCTGCGCCTGGAAGAAATGGAGCGCGAGCAGGAGTCGGTCAAGCGCGACACCGAGGTCGCCCAGCAGCAGATCCGCCTGCGCCTGATCGAGAACCAGGAACAGCTGGTGCGCGTGGCGCGGGAGATCACCACCCGGGCGATCGACCAGGACGAGTTCCTCGGCCAGGCCACCACCTTCGCCCGGGAGCGTCCGGAAGTGGTCAGCCTGACCTGGCTGGACGCCGGCCGCCGCCCGCGCGTCAGCTACCTGTCGCCCAGCCACACCTTCAACGGCAGCCGCTATGCGCCGGGCGCCGAGGCGGTGGCCTCGTCGGCCGCCGGTGGCCCCAAGGTCACCAAGAGCGAGCCGGAATGGACCTTCGAGGCGGCCCGCGACCTGCGCCAGCCGGTCTACTCCCGCCCCTACGCCACCACCAACGGCCTGTACGTGTTCCAGGTCCAGGTGCCGCTGATCGACCGCAGCGCCTTCGTCGGCACGGTGGTCGCCGAGTACTCGGTCGAGGCGTTGCTGCGCTACTTCGTGCCCACCGAGGTCGCCAACCGGCACGGGATGATGCTGCTGGACGCCAACGACCGGGTGCTGGCCAGCACCATCTCGCGCGCGGCGGCCAAGGGCGAGCGGCCCTCGATCTTCCACGAGATCCCGGTCGCGCCGGTGGGCAACGGGCTGATCCTGCGCGGCCTGGGCTACCGCACCTCGCCCGGCCTGATCGGCAACACGCTGTTCTGGATGGTGACCGCGCTGAGCGTGCTGACCGTCTGGATGCTGCTGGGCACCTGGCGGCACATGCGCCGCCGGCTGCAGGTGCAGAACGCCCTGATCGCCGAGACCAACTTCCGCCGGGCGATGGAAAACTCCATGCTGACCGGCATGCGGGCGATGGACATGGAGGGCCGCATCACTTATGTCAATGCGGCCTACTGCTCGATGACCGGGTTCTCCGAGTCCGAGCTGATCGGCAAGCTGCCGCCCTTCCCGCACTGGCCGCCGGACCGCATGGAGGAAAACCGGCGCCTGTTCGAGCAGGAGCTGCAGGGGCGCAGCCCGCCCGGCGGCATCGAGGTGAAGGTGATGCGCAAGGACGGCACCATCTTCGACGCGCGCATGTACGTCTCGCCGCTGATCGACGCCAAGGGCAACCAGACCGGCTGGATGACCTCGATGACCAACATCACCGAGGCCAAGCGCATCCGCGACCAGCTGTCGGCCTCGCACGAGCGCTTCACCACCGTGCTGGAGGGGCTGGACGCGGCCGTCTCGGTGCTGTCGGTGCAGGAAGGCGAGCTGCTGTTCGCCAACCGCTCCTACCGGCTGTGGTTCGGCGCGGACGCGCGCGGGCACGCCCAGCTGGCCGGCGAGTACCCGACCGAAGTCGACGTGCCGCTGCCCGACGGCGACGACAGCGTGGACAACCTGAGCGGGCTGCCGACCCAGGAGCTGACCGACGTGGCCTCGGCCCCGCGCGAGGTCTACATCGAGTCGCTGGACAAGTGGTTCGACGTGCGCGCGCGCTACCTGCAATGGACCGACGGCCGGCTGGCCCAGATGCTGATCGCCACCGACATCACGGCGCGCCGCCGCGCCGAGGAGCAGGCCGCGCTGCAGGCCGAGAAGGCGCAGGTGACCAGCCGCCTGGTGACCATGGGCGAGATGGCGTCTTCGGTGGCGCACGAGCTGAACCAGCCCCTGACCGCCATCTCGAACTACTGCAACGGCATCATCTCGCGCCTGAAGTCCGGCTCGATCAGCGACGACGACCTGATCGCCGCGCTGGAAAAGACCGCCAAGCAGGCCCAGCGCGCCGGCCAGGTGATCCACCGCATCCGCGCGTTCGTCAAGAAGAGCGAGCCGCAGCGCCAGCCGGCCCAGGCCCGGGACATCGTCGAGGACGCGGTCGAGCTGGCCATGATCGAGCTGCGCCGGCGCAACGTCCAGATCCACACCTACGTCGCGCAGCGCCTGCCTTCGCTGATGGTCGACCCCATCCTGATCGAGCAGGTTTTGCTCAACCTGCTGAAAAATGCGGCCGAAGCGATCGACAATGCCAAGCTGCCGCCGTCGCGGCGCAACATCGAGTTGAGGGTGATCCCCCGCCACACCCCCGAGGAAGGCGGCGTGATCGAGTTCAGCGTCACCGACAATGGCCCCGGCCTGAAGGAGGAAGTGCTCAACCGGATGTACGAAGCGTTCTTCTCGACCAAGTCGGACGGGCTGGGCATCGGGCTCAGCCTGTGCCGCTCGATCATCGAGTCTCACCGTGGCCGGATCCGGGCCGAGAACTTATACAATGGGCCGAGCGTGGTCGGTTGCCGGTTCTCGTTCACGCTTCCGGTGGACCTTTCCAGTCACTCCAACCATTGAGAACCTCCCATGAGCTTGATTCCCAAGAAAGGCACCGTGTACGTCGTCGACGATGACGAGGCCGTTCGCGACTCACTGCAATGGTTGCTGGAAGGCAAGGACTACCGCGTCAAGTGCTTTGACTCGGCCGAATCCTTCCTCTCCCGTTTCGACCCGCGCGAGGTGGCCTGCCTGATCGCCGACATCCGCATGGACGGCATGAGCGGGCTGGAGCTGCAGGACCGCCTGCTGGAACGCAAGTCCCCGCTGCCCATCGTCTTCATCACCGGCCACGGCGACGTGCCGATGGCGGTCAGCACGATGAAGAAGGGAGCGATGGACTTCATCGAGAAACCCTTCAAGGAAGACGAGCTCGTCGCCCTGGTCGAGCGCATGCTGGAGCAGGCGCGCACCCTGTTCTCGCAACAGCAGGAAGCCGCCAGCCGTGACGCACTGCTGTCGCGCCTGACCACCCGCGAGGCCCAGGTGCTGGACCGCATCGTCGCCGGCCGCCTGAACAAGCAGATCGCCGACGACCTGGGCATCAGCATCAAGACGGTGGAGGCGCACCGCGCCAACATCATGGAAAAGCTCAACGCCAACACCGTGGCCGACCTGCTCAAGATCGCCCTCGGTGCGCAGGCCAAGACCTGACCGCCCGCATCCCCCCGGGGCCGCTTCACGCAAGCGGCCCTTTTCGTTTTCGGAACCCCGCATTCGGACCCCATCATGACCGCACGCATCATCGACGGCCTCGCCGTGTCCCGACAGATCCGCGCCGAAGTGGCGCAACGCGCCGCCGCGCTGACCGCCCGCGGGGTGAAACCCGGCCTGGCCGTGCTGCTGGTCGGCGACAACCCGGCCTCGCAGGTCTATGTGCGCAACAAGGTCAAGGCCTGCCAGGAAAACGGCCTGCACTCGGTGCTGGAGCAATACCCGGCGACGCTGACCGAGGCCGAGCTGCTGGCGCGCATCGAGGCACTGAACGCCGACCCGACCATCCACGGCATCCTGGTGCAGCTGCCGCTGCCGCCGCACATCGATGCCCACAAGGTCATCGAAACCATTTCCCCGGCCAAGGACGTGGACGGCTTCCACGTCGCCAGCGCCGGCGCGCTGATGGTCGGCCAGCCCGGCTTCAAGCCCTGCACGCCCTACGGCTGCATGAAGCTGCTGGAGTCGATCGGCTGCGACCCGAAGGGCAAGCACGCGGTGGTCATCGGCCGCTCCAACATCGTCGGCAAGCCGATGGCGATGATGCTGCTGCAGGCCAGCGCCACCGTGACCATCTGCCACAGCGCCACGCCGGACCTGGCCTACCACACCCGCCAGGCGGACATCGTGGTCGCCGCGGTCGGCAAGCGCAACGTGCTCACCGCCGACATGGTCAAGCCGGGGGCGGTGGTGATCGACGTCGGCATGAACCGCAACGACGAGGGCAAGCTGTGCGGCGACGTGGACTTCCCGGGCGTCTCCCAGGTCGCCTCGGCGATCACCCCTGTTCCGGGCGGGGTGGGTCCGATGACCATCACAATGTTGCTCGTCAACACCATTGAATCGGCCGAACGCGCCGCCAACTGAGATCCATGACCACGCCGACCGTCACCAACCCGCTGCTCGACTTCTCCGCCCTGCCCCGCTTTGCCGAGGTGCGGCCCGAACACGTCGGCCCCGCGATCGACCAGCTGCTCGCCGCGGCGGACGCCGCGCTGGAGCAGGTGGTCAGCGACGCGGTGCCGGTCGACCATGACGCCATCGCCGCGGTGCTGGACGTGGCCACCGAGCGGCTCGGCCGCGCCTGGGGCATGGTCAGCCACCTCAACGCGGTGGCCGACAGCCCCGAGCTGCGTGCGGTCTACAACGAGAACCTGCCCAAGGTCACGCAGTTCTACACGCGGCTCGGCGCCGACGAACGCCTGTACGCCAAGTACAAGGCGCTGGCGGCCCGGCCCGATGCGCCCCAGCAGCCGCCCGCGCGCCGCCAGGCGCTGTCCAACGCGATCCGCAACTTCGTCCTGTCCGGCGCCGAGCTGCAGGGCGCGGCCAAGGAGCGCTTCGCCCAGATCCAGGAAAGGCAGGCCGAGCTGGCACAGAAGTTCTCCGAGCACGTGCTGGACGCGACCGACAGCTTCGCCTACTACGCGAGCGAGGAGGAGCTGGCCGGCGTGCCCGAGGACACCCGGGCCGCGGCCCGGGCGGCGGCCGAGCGCGAGGGCAAGGACGGCTACAAGATCACGCTGCAGTTCCCGAGCTACTACCCGGTGATGCAGTACGGCAGCCACCGCCCGCTGCGCGAGAAGCTCTACCGCGCCTACGCGACGCGCGCCTCCGAGCTGGGCGACCCGAAGTTCGACAACTCCTGGATCATGGCCGAGCTGCTCGCGCTGCGCCAGGAGGAGGCCCGGCTGCTGGGCCATCGCAACTACGCCGAGGTCTCGCTGGTGCCCAAGATGGCCGAGTCGCCCGAGCAGGTGATGGCGTTCCTGCGCGACCTGGCCCGGCGCGCCCGCCCCTACGCCGAGAAGGACCTGGCCGAGCTGCGCGAGTTCGCCCGCACCGAGCTGGGCCTGGAGGAGCTGCAGGCCTGGGACATGGCCTACGCCTCCGAGAAGCTCAAGGAAAAGCGCTACGCCTTCAGCGACCAGGAGGTGAAGCAGTACTTCACCGAGCCCAAGGTGCTGGAGGGCCTGTTCCGCATCGTCGAGACGCTGTTCGAGGTCCAGATCCGGCCCGACACCGCGCCGGTGTGGCACCCGAGCGTGCGCTTCTTCCGCATCGAGCGCGGCGGCCAGCTGGTCGGCCAGTTCTACCTGGACCCGTACGCCCGCGCCGGCAAGCGCTCGGGCGCCTGGATGGACGACGTGCGCAGTCGCTGGGCCCGGCCCGACGGCGGCCTGCAGACCCCGGTGGCGCACCTGGTGTGCAACTTCGCCGAGGGCGTGGGAGGCAAGCCGGCACTGTTGACGCACGACGAGGTCACCACGCTGTTCCACGAGTTCGGCCACGGGCTGCACCACCTGCTGACCCAGGTCGACGAGATCGGCGTGGCCGGCATCTCCGGCGTCGAATGGGACGCGGTCGAGCTGCCCAGCCAGTTCATGGAGAACTTCTGCTGGGAGTGGGACGTGCTCAGGCACATGACCGCCCATGTCGACACCGGCAAGCCGTTGCCGCGCGAGCTGTACGACAAGATGGTCGCGGCGCGCAACTTCCAGAGCGGCATGCAGATGCTGCGCCAGATCGAGTTCGCGCTGATCGACATGCGCCTGCACGCCGAGCCGGGCAGCGAAGCGCGCATCCAGGAGGTGGTCGACGAGGTGCGGCACGAGGTCGCGGTGGTGATCCCGCCGGCCTTCAACCGCATGCAGCACAGCTTCTCGCACATCTTCGCGGGCGGCTACGCGGCCGGCTACTACAGCTACAAGTGGGCCGAGGTGCTGTCCGCCGACGCCTACAGCGCCTTCGAGGAAGCCGGGGTGCTGAACGTCGAGACCGGCCGGCGCTATCGCCGGGAGATCCTGGAAGCCGGCGGCAGCCGTCCGGCCGACGAGAGCTTCCGCGCCTTCCGCGGCCGTGAACCACGCATCGATGCGCTGCTACGCCACTCCGGCATGGCCTGATAGCATCGGGGCTTCGGCACCGAGTTGAGGGAATCGGGATGAAACAGACAGCTCGCTGGGCGCTGGGCGCAGGGGCCGGCCTGCTCGCGTTGGCCGCCAGCCTGCCCGCACAGGCGCTGTACAAGGTGGTGGGTCCGGACGGCAAGGTCACCTACACCGACCGGCCGCCGGCCGATGCCGGGCGGGCCCAGGTGGTTTCCGCCCCCGGCGCAGGCAGCACGGGCGGCGGCCAGGCGCTGCCGTACGAGCTGCGCCAGGTCGTCGCGCGTTACCCGGTGACGCTGTACACCAGCAGCGACTGCCAGCCCTGCGACGCCGGGCGCGCCCTGCTGCGCCAACGGGGCATCCCCTACACCGAGCGCACCGTCTCGACTGCCGAGGACTCCAAGGCCCTGGCCCGGCTGACCGGTGGCAACGAGCTGCCGACGCTGCAGATCGGCCAGCAGCAGGTGCGCGGCTTCTCGTCGACCGAGTGGTCCTCCTACCTGGACGCGGCCGGCTACCCGAAGCAGTCCCTGCTGCCCGCCAACTACGTGCATGCGCCGGCCACGCCGCTGGTGGCCGTGCAACCCGCCCCGGCAGCGCCGGCCCAACCGGCCGCCCCCGCGCCGGCCCCGGCACGGGCCGCCGAGGCGCCCCCGCCGCCGGCGGGCAATGCCCCGCCCGGTTTCCGCTTCTGATGCGGCACGGCGGCCCCGCGGCCGCCGGCGCACCTCACGCCCAGGTCAGCGTCCGCACGCCCTGCGCGGTGCCGAGCAGGCACACGCTGGCCTTGTTGCGGGCGAAGATGCCGCAGGTCACGACCCCGGGCCACTGGTTGATCTCCGCCTCCAGCGCGGCCGGGTCGGTGATCGACAGGCCCCGCACGTCCAGGATCACGTTGCCGTTGTCGGTCACGACCCCTTCGCGCCACACCGGCTCGCCGCCGAGCGCGGCCAGGCGCCGCGCCACCTGGGCGCGCGCCATCGGGATCACCTCGACCGGCAGCGGGAAGCGCCCCAGGGTCTGCACCAGCTTGGACTCGTCGGCGATGCAGATGAAGCGCTCGGCGATGTCGGCGACGATCTTCTCGCGCGTCAGCGCCGCCCCGCCGCCCTTGATCATGTAGCCGCCGTGGTCGATCTCGTCGGCGCCGTCGATGTAGACCGGCAGGCGCTCGACCTCGTTGGCATCCAGCACCGGGATGCCCAGTGCCTGCAGTCGCTCGGTGCTCTTGACGGAACTGGACACGGCGCCGGCAATGCGGTCCTTGATGCGTGCGAGTTCGTCGATGAAGCAGTTGACGGTCGATCCGGTCCCGACGCCGACCACGGTGCCGGGCACCACGTAGTCGATCGCCGCGCGGCCCACGAGGGCCTTGAGTTCATCCTGTGTCATGGGAAGCGAAGGCCTGCCGGCCTCTTTTGAGACAATCCCGCGATTATCCAAGACGCCCATGTCCCTGTTGCCCTACTCCCTTGCCCGCCCGTTCCTGTTCGGGCTGGATCCTGAAACGGCCCACGAGCTGACCCTCAACACGCTGGCACGCGTCCAGCGCACGCCGCTGGCCTGCCTGTACGGCGAGCGCCGCGTCGACGACCCGGTCACGGTGGCCGGGCTGCGCTTCCCGAACCGCGTCGGCCTGGCCGCCGGCCTGGACAAGAACGGCCGCTGCATCGACGGCCTGGCCGCGATGGGCTTCGGCTTCATCGAGGTCGGCACCGTCACGCCGAAGCCCCAGCCCGGCAACCCCAAGCCGCGCATGTTCCGCCTGCCCGAGGCCGGCGCGCTGATCAACCGGCTCGGCTTCAACAACGACGGCCTGGAGGCCTTCATCGCCAACGTGCGCTCGGCGCGTTTCCGCGAGCAGGGCGGCATCCTGGGCCTGAACATCGGCAAGAACGCGACGACGCCGATCGAGCGCGCCGTGGACGACTACCTGGCCGGCCTGGACGGCGTGTACCCGCATGCCGACTACGTGACGGTCAACATCTCGTCGCCCAACACGCAGAACCTGCGCTCGCTGCAATCCGACGAGGCGCTGGACGCGCTGCTCGGCGCCCTGCAGGAACGGCGCGCGCAGCTCGCCGCCACGCACGGCCGCAACGTGCCGATGTTCGTGAAGATCGCGCCGGACCTGGACGACGCACAGGTCGGGGTGATCGCCGCCACCCTGCAGAAGCACCGCATCGACGGCGTGATCGCGACCAACACCACGATCGCGCGCGACGCCGTGCAGCACCTGCCGCACGGCCAGGAAACGGGCGGCCTGAGCGGCCGGCCGGTGTTCGAGGCCAGCAACCGCGTGATCCGCCTGCTGCGCGCTGCGCTCGGGCCAGGCTTCCCGATCATCGGGGTGGGCGGCGTGATGAGCGGCGAGGATGCCCGCGCCAAGGTGGCCGCCGGCGCCGACCTGGTGCAGCTCTACACCGGCCTGATCTACCGCGGCCCGGCGCTGGTGCGCGAGGCCGCGCTGGCCCTGCGCCGCCGCTGACCGCTCAGGCCGG
Organism: Caldimonas thermodepolymerans; assembly: GCF_015476235.1. Taxonomy (NCBI): domain Bacteria; kingdom Pseudomonadati; phylum Pseudomonadota; class Betaproteobacteria; order Burkholderiales; family Sphaerotilaceae; genus Caldimonas; species Caldimonas thermodepolymerans. The sequence goes on along the minus strand of NZ_CP064338.1, from coordinate 1,561,697 downwards.
TGCGACCATCCCGGCCACCGCCTCGCCGAGCGCGAGCGCGGCGGTGAGCCCGGGCGACTCGATCCCGAACAGGTTGACCAGCCCGGCCACGCCGTGCTCGGCCGGCCCCTGCAGGACGAAGTCGCGCGCCGGCTCGCCGGGCGCCTGGATCTTGGGGCGCACGCCGCTGTAGGCCGGCTGCAGGGCCTCATCGGGCAGCGCCGGCCAGTAGCGGCGGATCTCGGCGTAGAAGCGCTCGGCGCGGCGCGGGTCGACGCGGTAGTCCAGCCGCCCCTGCGCATCGGGCTCGATCCATTCGACGTCCGGACCGAAACGTGCCTGCCCGCCCAGGTCCAGCGTCAGGTGCACGCCCAGGCCGGCGGCCTCGGGCACCGGGTAGATGAGGCGCGAGAACGGCGCCCGCCCGGCCAGCGCGTAGTAGTTGCCCTTGGCGAAATACGCCCGCGGCACATGCGGCGCCGCCAGCCCGTCCAAGCGCCCCGCCAGCGCCGGCGCCCACAGCCCGGCGGCGTTGACCACCACGCGGGCCTGCAGCTCGCCGGCCCCTTCGCCGCCCACCTCGACGACATGCCCGTCGGCCCCGCAGCGCACCCGCTCGACCGGCGAGGCGAAGGCGATCATGCCGCCCGCGGCCTCCAGGTCGCCCTGCAGGGCCAGCATGTAGTCGTGGCTGTCGATGATGCCCGTCGAAGGCGACAGCACCGCGGCCACGCAGGACAGCGCGGGCTCGAGCGCGTGCGCAGCGTCGGCCTCCAGCCACTGCAGGTCGGTCACCCCGTTGCGCCCGGCCGCCTCGATCACTTGGCGCAGCGCGGGCAGCTGCGCCTTGCTGGTCGCGACGACCAGCTTGCCGCAGCGGCGGTACGCGATGCCACGTTCCTCGGCATACCGGTACAGCATCTGCCTGCCCTGCACGCACAGGCGGGCCTTCCACGAGCCTTGCGGGTAATACAGCCCGGCGTGGATGACCTCGCTGTTGCGCGAGCTGGTGCCGGTGCCAATGGCGGTTTCCGCCTCCAGCACCACGGTTTCGAGTCCTCGCAGGGCCAGGGCGCGGGCCACGGCCAGCCCCACCACTCCGGCCCCGATCACGACGGCGTCGACGCGGTCCATGTTGCGTGTCGGTGCGGGGAGCTCAGTCGTCGTGCAGGCCGCGCGGGTCCAGCGCCAGCAAGGCCTCGACCAGCTCGCGCAGGTGCGGCTTGAGGCGCTCGTAGCCCGCGTGCAGTTCCAGCGTCGCCTCGTCCATGTACAGGCGCCGGTTGATCTCGAGCTGGATCGAGTGGCGCTGCCCGGCGGGCCGGCCGTAGCGGCGCACCAGCTCCACGCCCTTGTACGGATGGTTGATGCTGACCGAGTAGCCGCGCTGTTCGAGGAAGCCGGCGATCCAGCGGGTGAGCGCCGGGTCGGCGGTGGTGCCGTCGCGGTCGCCGATCACGAAGTCGGGATGCACCATCCCCGGGAACTCGGTCGCATGCGAGCCGGCCACGGCAGGCATCGAGTGGCAGTTGATGTGGATCACGTGGCCGTGGCGGCGGTGCGCCGCGTCGATTGCCTGCGCCACGGCCTCGTGGTACGGGCGCCAGCAGCGCTCGATGCGCAGGCGCACTTCCTCGGCCGTGAGCAGGCGGTCGTACAGCGGCACGCCGTCATCGGTGAGCCGCCACACCAGCCCCTTGCCGAGGCGCACCTTGGGGCCATCGACCACCGGGTCAGGCCATGGGTCGGCCAGCAGGCTGACGTCGAGTTCGGTCAGGTCGCGGTTGGCGTCCAGGTAGCTGCGCGGGAAATGCGCCTCGATCCACGCCACGCCGAGCGCGGGCGCGAAGTCGTAGAGCTTCTCGACGTGCGTGTCTTCCGCCCGCCGCAGCGTCGCCAGGTCGCAGGCGTGGCGGAAGTCTTCGGGATACCAGGTCCCGCTGTGCGGGGAATCCAGCACCAGCGCCGTGGTGCCGGGACGGCAGGTGACGTATCGCATGCCTGCAGATTGTGGTCCATGCGCGCCCCCGCGCCGATGTGGAAACCGACGAGCCCGGCAGGGCCAAGAAAAAAAGCGGCCCGCCGAAGCGGGCCATGAACGCTTGAGTACAGACGGTGTCAGGCCGGTTGGGACGCGCGTTGCACGTACCAGCCGATCGCCTCGCGCAGGCCGGCGCCGACGTTGTGCGTCGGCGCGTAGCCGAGCAGGCGGCGCGCCTTGCCGATGTCGGCCAGCGAATGGCGCACGTCGCCAGGACGGAAGTCGGCGTACTCGGGCGTCTCGATGCGCAGGTCGGTGCGCTGGCTGCCCAGTGCCTGGGCGATGGATTCGTGCAGCTGGTTCAGCGTGGTGCGGTCGCCCACGGCGATGTTGTAGACTTGGTTCACCGCCTCGGGGTTGTCGGTCAGCGCCGCGCGCAGGTTGGCCTGCACCACGTTGGCCACGTAGCAGAAGTCGCGCGAGGTCTCGCCGTCGCCGTAGATCACGCAGCGCTTGCCACGCAGCATCTCGCTGACCCAGCGCGGAATCACCGCGGCATAGGCGCCGTTCGGGTCCTGGCGCGGGCCGAACACGTTGAAGTAGCGCAACCCGATGGTCTCGATGCCGTAGCAGCGGCTGAACACGTCCGCGTACAGCTCGTTGAGGTACTTGGTCACCGCATACGGCGACAGCGGCCGGCCGATCTTGTCCTCCACCTTGGGCAGCGTCGGCGAGTCGCCATAGGTCGAGCTGGAGGCCGCGTAGACGAAGCGCTTGACGTTGGCCTCGCAGGCGGCGAACAGCATGTTGACGAAGCCGGTCGCGTTGGCCCGGTGCGTCGCGAGCGGATCCTTGATCGAGCGCGGCACCGAACCGAGCGCCGCCTCGTGCAGCACGATGTCCACGCCTTCGCAGACGCGCCGGCATGTCTCGGGATCGGCGATGTCGCCTTCGATGAATTCGTGCCGCGCCCAGGCCTCCTCGCCGACGCGCGCACGCACGTCATCGAGGTTGGCGCGATGCCCGGTGGCGAAGTTGTCCAGGCTCACCACCTGCTGCCCGGCGCGCAGCAGCGCCTCGAGCAGGTGCGATCCGATGAACCCGGCGCTGCCGGTGACCAGCCAGCGGCGGCGCTGAGAGGCGACGAGGTCGAGCACTTCCTGCATCATCACAGCCGCCATACGGTGATCCCGCGTTCCCGCAGCGCCTTCGCGTCCGCGGTGCACTTGACATCGACGAACAGGCCGCCCTGGGCCAGCTTGGCAACGTACTCGTCCACGCTGCGCTCGAGCAGGCGCTTGTGCGGCACGGCCGCGACGATGGCGTTGGCGCGCGGCAGGTGCTCCCACTGCACCAGCTCGATGCCGTACTCCTCCCAGGCCTCGTGCGGCGAGGCCAGCGGGTCGTGCACGTGCACCGTGACGCCGTAGCTTTCCAGCTCGTGGATCACGTCGATGACCTTGGAGTTGCGCAGGTCCGGGCAGTTTTCCTTGAAGGTCAGGCCCAGCACGATGACGTGCGCACCCTTGACCGGGTTGCCGCCCTGGATCAGCTGCTTGACGGTCTGCTCGGCGATGTACTTGCCCATGCCGTCGTTGATGCGCCGGCCGGCCAGGATGACCTGCGGCGTGTAGCCCAGGCGCTCGGCCTTGTGGGTCAGGTAGTACGGGTCCACGCCGATGCAGTGGCCACCGACCAGGCCGGGACGGAACGGCAGGAAGTTCCACTTCGTGCCGGCGGCTTCCAGCACCTCCATCGTGTCGATGCCGATGCGGTGGAAGATCAGCGCCAGCTCGTTGACCAGCGCGATGTTCAGGTCGCGCTGGGTGTTCTCGATCACCTTGGCCGCTTCGGCGACCTTGATGCTGCTGGCCTTGTAGACGCCGGCGGTGACGATCGCGCCATACATCTCGGCCACCCGCTCCAGCGTCTCGGGCGTGTCGCCGGAGACCACCTTCACGATGGTCGTCAGCGTGTGCTTCTTGTCGCCGGGGTTGATGCGCTCGGGCGAGTAGCCGACGAAGAAGCCTTCCTTCCACTTCAAGCCCGACTCGCGCTCGATGATGGGAATGCACACCTCCTCGGTCGCGCCGGGATAGACGGTGGACTCGAACACCACGATCGCGCCGGGCTTGAGGTTGCGCCCCACGCTGGTGCTCGCGCCGACCAGCGGCGACAGGTCCGGGATGTGCGCGTCATCGACCGGCGTGGGCACGGCCACGACGATGAAGTCCGCCTCCTTCAGTGCGCTCGCGTCGGTGGTGGGCTCCAGCAGCCGGGCAGCCTGCAGCTCCTCGGTGCTGACCTCACCGGTCGGATCCACGTGACGCTTGTAGGCCTCGATCTTCTCGGCGGAGAGGTCGAGCCCGATCGTGCGGAACTTCTTGCCGAACTCCACGGCCAGTGGCAGGCCGACATAGCCCAGTCCGACGACGGCAACTGTTTTCATCGGTTCTCCCAGTGCGGACGCAATGCATGCGATCGCGGAATGGTTCCAGAACGGGCCGCTCCGGCATATCCCCGATTCACGGGTTGGTGTCGATGCGCGCCGATCATCGTGCCGGCTCGGCCATGCCGATGGAGCCGCCGGGCTCGGCGCCGCGGCATGAAGGCACACAGGCCGGCGTCGCGGCATCGCCATCGACCGGGTCGGCCGCCATGCAGGCTCCCAAGCGATCGGGTTCGCCGTCCTGGACGAGCAGGCTCGCGATCTCGCAATCGGTCATCGGTGCGATGCCCAGGCCGAACTGCTGGTTCATCAGCTCGACCAGCGCGGCTGCCCACCAGCCGTTCCAGACGGTGCCCGCGTGCCTGTCCGCAAGCACCGCGTTGTGGGGCGCATCACCGGCGGTGTTCGACACCCGCAGGACACCGCCCAGCATGACGTCGCGATAGGCAGGCCGGCCCTCGGGGTCGCGTCCCCCCCAGCGAGCGGCAAACCAGGCCCGGTCGTCGAAGAAGGCGACGTCGCGGCGCTCGCGCGCCAGGCGTCGCAAGCCGTCGTCGAAGCGGTCCAGGCCACTGGCGATGCGATGCAACGCCACCGGGTCCTGCCATCGCACGTCCGCCCGGGCCCAACGGCTGTTGTCGAAGATGCCGACCAGCACGAAGCGCGTCCGGGGGTGGGACGCCCGGATCAGGTCGACGCTCGCAGCGATCGCATCGAGGCAGCGGGCGACTTCCGCCTGGACCTGCGGATCCCGGGGATCGTGCGCCAGACGATCCAGGTCGGCCTCGCTGCCAAAGCTGTTGATTCCGATGCGCACGACGACCACGCCGCGTGCCCAGCGGTCGGGGTCCTCGTCCATCAGCTGCTTCAGGGCGTACGTCTGCCGCCAGCCATCGAGCAGGTCCTCGCAACGCGCGCCGGACACCGCGAAGTTGTGGCGGTGGTCTTCCTTGCGGGGTGCGCGCACCGTCCGGCCCAGGCGGCCGAGCACGCGCGCCCACGACCGGCGCATGCCCCAACGCCCCCAAGGCCCCAGGTCGATCGCCTCCGGCCGCAGACGGGCCAGCACCTCGGTCCACTGGAACGTGATCGCGCGATACGGCCCGCCCCGCGCGGGCGAGCCGGGCGGGAAGTGCAGCGTATCGTGGTATGCATGGCTGTCGGAGTCCCCGAGCACGGCCAAGGGTACGGCCCATTGCGACATGGCGCCCTCCACGACGTCGCGCCCCGCATCAGCATCCAGCTGCACGATGGCGACCGCCGCACCCACGGCCACGACGACCACGCAGGTCAGCAGGCCACAGAGAAGTCGGCTCCATCGGGGCATGCGTAAGTATCTGTGACATCCCCGTCCGGCCGCACTCACTCATTCAGGGGGAAGGCAGCGGCGCCCACTCACTCATTTGGGGGGCAGGCAAGGGAGGGACCGCTTCGCATAATCGGTAACAGGTGGAGACAGTGGCGGCAACCGTGGTTGCAACCCGGCCACTGGTCCTGGTCGTCCTCGTCGCCCGCGCACCCCGACCGCCCGTCCATACCCCTACACGGCGACACGACGCGTTGCCTGACGGAGAGCGCAATGAATCATCACCTGCCTGCCGGGGGGAGCCGTCCGGACCCCTTGCCCGAACCTCCGCCGTTGCATCTCTGGCTGCATGAGGCCGCCACGCGGTGGCCCGAGCGCCCGGCCCTGGTCCATGTCGACGGTGACACGCTGGACTACCGGGCCCTCGCCGCGGCGGTCACCGCGCGCGCCCGCGAGATGAGCGCCGCCGGGCTGCGCGCGGGTGATCGGGTGGCGCTGGCGGCCACGCGCTCGATCGCGACCGTGGTCGACATCCTGGCGGCGGTCGAGGCCGGGGTGGGCTACGTGCCGCTGGACCTCGGCTATCCCGCCGACCGCCTGGCCGCGATGCTGGAGGACGCCCGCCCGCGCACCGTGCTGGGCGAGCCCGAGGCGCTCGCGCGCCTGGAAGCGGCCACCGGGAAGCTGCCCACGCTGGCGGCGCCGGCCCCGCCCGGCCTAGCGACGTTCGGCGCCGAACCGGACCTGACCTATGTGCTGTTCACCTCCGGCTCGACCGGACGGCCCAAGGGCGTGGCCATGGGCGCGCGGCCGCTGCGTCACCTGATCGCCTGGCACGCCGAGCATCCACGGCTCGGGCAGCCGGCCGTGACGCTGCAGTTCGCGCCGCTGTCCTTCGACGTGCATTTCCAGGAGATCTTCTCGACGCTGGCCTGTGGCGGCACGCTCGTGCTGGTGGACGACGCGCGCCGGCGTGACCCGGCCCGGCTGTGCCAGGTGCTGCTGGAACAGCGTGTCGAGCGCATCTTCCTGCCCTACGTCGCGCTGCAGATGCTGGCCGACGCGGCGCGCGAGGTGCTGCCGCGCCACCTGCGCGACGTGGTCAGCGCCGGCGAGCAGCTGCAGGTCACGCCCGCGATCCGCTGGCTGTTCGGGCAGCTCGCCGACGCCGTGCTGCACAACCACTACGGGCCCACCGAAAGCCACGTGGTCACCGCGCACGAACTGCACGGCGATCCCGACACCTGGCCGGTGATCCCGCCGATCGGCCGCGCCCTGCCCCACGTGCAGCTGGCGCTGCGCGATGGCGACGGCGGCGCGCTGATCGACGCCGAAGCGGGCACGGGCGAGCTGCTGCTCGGAGGCGACACGCTGGCGCACGGCTACCTCGGCCGCGAGGACCTCAGCCGCGAGCGCTTCCGCGACGACATCCCCGGGCTGTCCGGGCGCTGGTACACCACCGGCGACCTGGTACAGCGCGACGCCGACGGCACCTGCACCTACCTGGGCCGTGCCGACCAGCAGCTGAAGGTCGACGGCTTCCGCATCGAGCCGGGCGAGATCGAGGTCGTGCTGATGGCGCACGAGGCGGTGCGCGAAGCGGTCGTGACCGCCCCCGAGCTGCCCGGCATCGGCAAGCAGCTGATGGCGCACCTGGTGCTGCGCCCGGGCCATGCCGACACGCCGCAGCTGTCCGCCACGCTGCGCGCCCACCTGCGCGAACGCCTGCCCGAATACATGGTGCCGGTGCGCTACATGGTGCTGGAGCGCCTGCCCACCACGCCGAGCGGCAAGATCGACCGCCGCCACCTGCCGCTGCCCGAGGTGGACCCGGGCACTCCGGCCGACGCTGCCACGCTGGTGCACCGCCTGTGGGAGGAGTTGCTCGGCGTCCCCGGCATCCCGGAGGACGCCAACCTGTTCGAGCTGGGCGCAAAGTCGTTGCTGGTGCTGCGCTTCGTGACCCGCCTGCGCGAGGCGGGCGTGCAAGGCCTGTCGGTGGCCGACGTCTACGACCGCCCCACCATCGCCGGCATCCGTTCGGTGCTGGAAGGTTGGCCCCAGGCCCGCCGCGCGCGCACCGGCCGCCAGGCCTCGGGCCAGGGCGGCATCGCCATCGTCGGCATGGCCACCCGCACCGCCGGTGCGCGCAACGTCGAGGAGTTCTGGGACAACCTCGTCGCCGGGCGCGAAGGCATCCGCCACTTCAGGCCCGAGGAGCTCGACCCCTCCATCCCCGAGTCGCTGCGCAGCCGGTCCAACTTCGTCGCCGCGCGCGGCGTGCTCGACGACGTGGCGCGCTTCGACGCCGGCTTCTTCGGCATCCCGGCGCGCGAGGCGACGGTGCTCGACCCGCAGCAGCGCCTGTTCCTCGAACTGTGCTGGAGCGCGCTGGAACACGCGGCGATCGACCCCGGGCCAGGGCAGCGCGTCGGCGTGTACGGTGGCGTGGCCAACAACACCTACATCACCGCGCTGCGCCAGGAGCAGCCCGAGCTGATCCAGCAGATGGGCGAGTTCGCCGCGATGCTGGCCAGCGAGAAGGACTACGTGGCCACGCGCGTGGCCAACCGGCTCAACCTCGACGGCCCGGCCGTCAGCGTGCACACCGCCTGCTCCACCGGCCTCGTGGCGGTGGCGCTGGCCGCCCACGCGCTGGCCGGCGGCCAGTGCGACGTGGCGCTGGCCGGCGGTGCCACGGTGATCGTGCCGCAGGAAGGCGGCTACCTGCATGTCGAAGGCGGCATGGAGTCGGCCGACGGGCACTGCCGCCCGTTCGATGCCGACGCAAGCGGCACGGTGTTCGCCAGCGGCGGCGCGGTGGTGGTGCTCAAGCGCTTGGAGGATGCGCTGGCCGACGGCGACACCATCTATGCGGTGATCCGCGGCATCGGGCTCAACAACGACGGCGGCGACAAGGCCAGCTTCACGGCACCCAGCGTCACCGGCCAGGCCGGTGCGATCCGCATGGCGCTGGAACACGCCAACGTCAGCGCGCGCAGCATCGGCTATGTCGAGGCGCACGGCACCGGCACGGCCCTGGGCGACCCGATCGAGGTCTCCGCGCTGACCCGGGCCTGGCAGGAAGACACCCAGGACGTGCAGTTCTGTGGCATCGGCTCGCTCAAGAGCAACCTGGGCCATACCATCGCGGCCGCCGGCGTGCTGGGGCTGATCAAGGCGGCGCTGTCACTGCACCGCGAGCTGATCCCGGGGACGCTGCATTTCCGCCGTCCCAATCCCCAGATCGATTTCGCGTCCACGCCGTTCCGGGTGATCGCGAGCAACACCCCCTGGCCGCGCGGCCATGAGCCGCGCCGCGCGGCGGTGAGCTCCTTCGGCGTGGGCGGCACCAACGCGCACCTGGTGCTGGAGGAAGCGCCGGCTCCGGCGCACGCGCCCGCGCAGGACGACGGACGGCTGTTCCTGCTGCCGTTGTCGGCACGCACCGCCGACGCAGCGCTGCAACGTGCGCGCGACCTGGCCGACCACCTCGAGCGGCATCCCGGACTGGCGCTCGCCGACGTGGCCGCGACGCTGATGCGCGGCCGCCGCCCGATGCCACAGCGGCTGTGCGCGGTGGCCGGCGACACCGCCTCGGCCGTCACCGCGCTGCGCGCGCTCAAGAGCCCGGTCGCCGCCCTGGCGAAGCCGCGCGTCGTGTTCCTGTTCCCCGGCCAGGGCTCGCAGCATCCCGGCATGGCGCGCCGGCTCTACGACGAGGCACCGGCGTTCCGCGTCGCACTCGACCGCTGCTTCGAGCTGGCCGGGGCCGAGCTGGGCCCGCGCCTGCGGCAATGGATGGTCGCCGCCGAACCGGGCGATGCCGAGGCCGCCGCGGCCCTGGCCGAGACCCGGCATGCACAGCCGGCACTGTTCGCGCTGTCGTACGCGCTGACCGCCTGGCTGGACAGCCTGTGCGTGCAGCCCGACGCGATGATCGGCCACAGCATCGGCGAGTACGCCGCCGCCTGCCATGCCGGCGTGCTGTCGGTCGAGGATGCGATGGCCGCGGTGATCGCGCGCGGCGCAGCGATGTACGCCCAGCCCCCCGGCGCGATGCTGGCCGCGCGTGCCGGCGTCGACACCCTGCTGCCCCTGCTGCCGGCCGGCGTGGAGATCGCCGGCTGCAACGCCCCGGGCCTGACGGTGCTGGCCGGCGACCACGCGGCGATCGACGCGACGGCGGTGCTGCTGGAGTCACGCGAGATCGGCACCACGCGGCTGCGCGTCTCGCACGCCTTCCACAGCGCCTCGATGGAGGGCGCGCTGCCCGCCGTGGAAGCGGCCCTGTCGCGCGCGCCGCTGCGCGCGCCGCAGCGCCTGCTGTATTCCTGCGTCAGCGGGGCCCCGCTGCAGGCCGACGAAGCGACGCAACCGGCCTACTGGGCGCGCCAGGTGCGCGCGACCGTGCAGTTCACGCGTGCCGTGCAAGCCGAGCTGGACCGCCCGGAAGACAGCGTCTTCATCGAGGTCGGCTCCGGCCAGGCGTTGACCGCGCTGCTGCGCCAGCACCGTACCCGCGCCAATGCGGTGCCGCGGGTCGTGCCCCTGCTCGGTCCGGCCAACGATCCGGGCGATGCCGCACTGCATGCGCTCAAGGCGCTGGGCGCGCTGTGGTGCACCGGCGTCGCGATCGCCTGGCCGGTGGCCGCCGGCGCGCGTCGCGTCCCGCTGCCGACCTACCCCTTCCAGGGTGAGCGCTACTGGTTCAAGCGCCGCCCCCCCGCTGCCGCCGTGGCCACCCCTGCCACCGCCTCCCTCGTCACGACAGGCACCGCCACCGCGGCGACACCTGTTTCCCCTCCTGCCATCGACGTGAAGCCCGCCATGAGCCGACTGCCCCGCCTCGAAACCGAACTGAAGCGCATCCTGAGCGACGTCTCCGGCGTGCCGGCCGAGGAGATGGCCACCGATGCCAGCTTCGTCGACCAGGGCCTCGACTCGCTGTCGCTGACGCAGGCCACGCTGGAACTGGAGCGCGTGTTCGGCGTGAAGCTGCGCTTCCGTCGCCTGCTGGAAGACCTGGACACCCCGGGCAAGCTCGCCCGCTTCCTCGATGGCGAGCTGCCGGCCGACCGATTCGCCCCCGAGCCGGCCCCTGCGCCGGCGGCCGCGCCGGTCGCCCCCGTGGCTGCGGTGCAGGCCGCCCCTGCCGTTGCCGTCCAGCCCGTGGTCACGGCGCTCGCCCCGCAGCCGGCTGCCAGCCTCGACGCCGGCGGCAACGCCCTGCACCTGCTGCTGCAGCAGCAGATGCAGCTGATGTCGCAGCAGCTGGCGCTGCTGGCCGGACAGCCGCTTGCCGCCACCGCCCCCGCGGCCGTGCAGCCCTCCGCGGTGGCGGCAGCGCCGGCCCTGCCGGCGTCCGCGACCACGGGTGTCGCCCCGGCCTCCCCGGCGGCCCAGCCCGCGGCGGAGCCGGCCGAGCCGGAGCAGCCCTCGATCAAGGCGCTGATCGAAAAGCCGTTCGGCGCGGCCGCGCGCATCACGCTGGATGCCCAGCACGAGGAAACGCCGGAGCAGCGCCGCTGGCTGGAAGACTTCATCGCCCGCTACAACGCCAGGACCGGCAAGTCCAAGGCCTTCAGCCAGCAGCACCGCAAGCTCATGGCCGACCCGCGCGTGGTCACCGGCTTCAACCCGCTGTGGAAGGACCTGGTCTACCCCATCGTCGCCGACCGCTCCAAAGGCGCGCGCATCTGGGACATCGACGGCAACGAGTACATCGACCTGCTGTCGTGCTTCGGCGCGAACCTGCTCGGCTACCAGCCCGACGACATCGTCGAGGCGATGATGGCGCAGCTCCAGGCCGGCATCGAGGTCGGCCCGCAGCATCCGCTGGCCGCCGAGGTCGCGCAGCTGATCTCGGAGTTCACCGGGCACGAGCGCGTCGCGTTCTGCAACACCGGCTCGGAAGCCGTGATGGGCGCGATGCGCATCGCCCGCACCGTCACCGGCCGCAAGACCATCGCGATCTTCACCAACTCGTACCACGGCATCTTCGACGAGGTGATCGTGCGCGGCACCAGGCAGCTGCGCTCGATCTCCGCCGCGCCCGGCATCCTGGCCAACGCGGTCGAGAACGTGCTCGTGCTCGACTACGCCAGCGAGGAGTCGCTGCGCGTGCTGCGCGAGCGCGGCCCGCAGCTGGCGGCCATCATGATCGAGCCGATCCAGAACAAGTGCCCGACGCTGCAGCCGCGCGAGTTCGTGCAGGAGCTGCGCCGCATCGCCGATGCCTCGGGCTGCGCGCTGATCTTCGACGAGGTGGTCACGGGCTTCCGCGTCGCGCCGGGCGGCGCGCAGGAGTTCTACGGCGTGCGCGCCGACATCTGCACCTACGGCAAGGTGATCGGCGGCGGCCTGCCCTTCGCGGCGATCGCCGGCCGCTCGCACTGGATGGACGCCCTGGACGGCGGCCACTGGCAGTACGGCGACGACTCCTACCCCGAGGCGGGCGTCACCTACTTCGCCGGCACCTTCGTGCGCCACCCGCTCGCGCTGGCCGCCGCCCGCGCCGCGCTGCTGCACCTCAAGCGCGGCGGCCGCGAGCTCTACCGCAGCCTCAACGAGCGCACCCAGCGGCTGATCGACCGGCTCAACACCGCCTTCGCGGTGCGCGGCGCGCCGGTCAAGGCGGTGCATTGCGCCTCGCTGTGGCGGCTGGCCTGGGATGACGGCCAGAAGTACGTCAGCCTGTTCTACTACCTGGTGCGCTACCACGGCCTGCACTTGTACGAACAGTTCGGCCACTTCGTGACCGACGCGATGGGCGAGGCCGAGCTGGACCGCATCTTCACGGTGTTCACCTCTGCACTGGACGAGCTGATGGCGCTCGGCTTCATCAAGCCGCGTCCCGGCAGCACGCCGCCCGGAGGTGGCCTGTCGTCCGGCAGCGAGGCATCCGGGCCGCTGACGCCCGGCCAGACCGAGCGCTGGCTGGCCGGCAGCTTCGATCCCCACGCGCGGCGCGCGCTGAACGAGTCGCTGTGCCTGACGCTGCGCGGCGACGTCGACCTCGCCGCCCTGGAGCAGGCGGTGCGCGACGTGATCGGACGGCACGAGGCATTCCGGCTGCGCTTCGACCTCGACGAGCCGCGCCAGGTCCTCGACCCGCAGGCCCGCCTCGAGGTGCAGAAGATCGACCTGCGCTCGCAGCCCGACGCCGACGCCGCGCTGGATGCCTTCTGCACCCAGGCGAGCGAGCACGACTTCCCGCTCGACCAGGCCCCGCTGGCGGCGGTGAGCCTGCTGCAGCTGTTCGACGGCCGCGTGGTCGTGCACCTGGTCGCCAGCCACCTGGTGTTCGACGGCTGGGCCTCGACCGTGATGCTGGCCGAGTTGGCCGAGGCCTACCGCGCGCGCCTGTCCGGCAACCCGCCGGTGCTGCCGGCCGCCGAATCGCCGCGCCGCTTCGCGGCCGAGGAAGTGGCACGCATGGACAGCCCGCGCGGGCGCGAGGACCTGGCCTACTGGAGCGAGGTGCTGCGCGATCCGCCGCCTCTGCTGAGCCTGGGCGACCGCACGCCGCCCGCGCCGCGCCGCTATGCCGCCGACACCGTCCGCGCGCACTTCGACGCCGCCCTGCACGGCCGCCTGCTGGCCCAGGCACGGCGCCACAACGCGACGCTGTTCCAGCTGCTGCTGACCGCGGTGTCCGTCGTGCTGGCGCGCCGCAGCGGCCAGCAGGACTTCGTCGTCAGCATCCCCTACGCCGGACAGAGCCTGCAACGCCACGGCCCGCTGATCGCCGACGGCGTGCTCGACCTGCCGCTGCGCCTGCGCTGGTCGGCCGGCGACGATGCCCGCACCCTGCTGGCGCACGTGCGCGATCGCCTGATGGACGCGCTGGAACACCCGCTGGTCACGCAGGGCACCGTCGCGCGCGCGCTGAACCTTCCCGCCAAGGGCGACCGCCCGGCCTTCTCCGGCGTGTTCTTCAACCTCAATCCGCGCATCGACCTGTCGGGCTTCGCGCCGCTGGAAGCGCGCACCCATGAAGGGCGCAAGCGCGGCCTGCTGAGCGAGCTGTTCTTCAACTTCTACGAGACGGCCGACGGGCTGACGCTGGACCTGCACCACAGCAGCGAGTACTACAGCCTCGAACGCGCCGGCGAACTGGTGCGCGAGCTGCAGGCCGTGTGCACCGCCCTGGCCGACAGCCTGGAGCTGCCGGTCGCTGCTGCCCCCGCACCGGCCGTCGACGCGCGCCTGCTCGAGTGGAACGCCGCCACCGCCGCGCCGCTGCCGCCGCATCTGCGCGTCGAGCAGTGGGTCATCGCCCAGGCCGCGCAGACCCCGGACCGCGTCGCCGTCGAGGCCCAGGGACGCCAGCTCACCTACCGCGAGCTCGAATCCCGGGCCAACCGCATCGCGCAGCTGCTGCACGCGCGCGGCGTCGGCAGCGGCCAGCGGGTCGGCCTGTGCCTGGGCCGCAGCGTGGACCTGCTGCCCGCGCTGCTGGCCGTGCTGAAGACCGGTGCCGCCTATGTGCCGCTGGATCCGAACTTCCCGCGCGAGCGCCTGCAGTACATGCAGCAGGACGCCGGCCTCGGCATGGTGATCACCGAGTCCCGCCATGCCGAGCTGGTCGACCTGCCGCGCGAACGGCAGCTGCGCGTCGACGAGGACGAGGCATCGATCGCCGCGGCGTCCGACGCCCCGCTGCTCGCCTTGGCCGACGCCGCCGCGCCGGCCTACGTGATCTACACCTCCGGCTCCACCGGCAAGCCCAAGGGCGTGGTGGTGCTGCAGCGCGGCGTCGTCAACTTCCTCGCCAGCATGCAGCGCGAACCGGGGCTGCGCCCGGACGACCGGCTGCTGGCCGTGACCACGCTGTCGTTCGACATCGCCGTGCTCGAGCTGCTGCTGCCGCTGGTCACCGGCGCCCGCACCATCCTGGCCCAGCGCGAGGACGCGATGGACGGCCAGGCGCTGGCCGCGCTGATCGCGCAGCACGGCATCACCATCATGCAGGCCACGCCGACCACCTGGCACCTGCTGCTCGACGAAGGCTGGAAGGCACCGGCCGGCTTCCGTGCCCTGTGCGGCGGCGAGGCGCTGCCGCCCGCGCTGGCGCGCCGCCTGCTCGACGCCGGCGTGACGCTGTGGAACATGTACGGCCCGACCGAGACCACCGTCTGGTCGACCGTCATGCCGATCACGAGCGCCGACGACATCACCATCGGCCGCCCGATCGCCAACACCACGGTCTGGATCCTCGACGAGCAGGGCCGCTGCTGCCCCATCGGCGAGCCGGGCGAGATCTGCATCGGCGGCGCGGGCGTAGCCGGCGGCTACTGGAACCGCCCCGACCTGACCGCCGAGCGCTTCTTCCCCGACCCGTTCGCCAAGGAGCCCGGTGCGCGCCTGTACCGCACCGGCGACCTCGGCCGCTGGCGCGAGGACGGGCGACTCGACCACATGGGCCGGCTGGACCACCAGGTCAAGGTGCGCGGCTACCGCATTGAGCTCGGCGAGATCGAGGCCCAGCTCGACTCGGCCCCCGGCGTCTCGCGCAGCGTGGTCGTCACGCGCGAGGACCAGCCCGGCGACGTGCGCCTGGTGGCCTACGCCGTGCCGGCCGCGGGCACCGCGCTGGAGCCGGCCGCGCTGCGCGCCCACCTGAAGAAGCACCTGCCGGACTACATGGTCCCGACGCAGTTCGTCGCGATGGCGCAACTGCCCTTGCTGCCCAACGGCAAGATCGATCGCAAGGCGCTGCCGGTGCCGCCCGCCGCGGCATCCACGGCCACGCCACAGGTGCCTGTGCCGGCACCTGCCCCGGCCCCCGCACCGGCGGCGACCGCAGCGCCGGATGCAGCGGTGCAGGAGATCGCCCGGCTGATGGGCGAAGTGCTGGGCACCGCGCCCCTGCAGCCGGACGATCACTTCTTCGAGCTGGGCGGGCATTCGCTGCTCGCCGCCCGCCTGGCCGCGCGTCTGAGCCAGCAGCATGGACGGCGCATCGGGCTGAAGGTGCTATTCGACGCCCCCACCCCGCGTGCGCTGGCCGCGGCACTGGCCCCGCAGTCGGCCGCCGCGCCGGCAGCGCCGGTGGCACGCATCCCGGCCCGCGAGGACCAGCGCAGCGCGCCGCTGTCGCTGATGCAGCAGCGCATCTGGTTCCTCGAGCAGCTGACGCCCGGCACCGCGGTCCACAACCTGCCGTCGGCGCACCGGCTCAAGGGCCCGATGAACGTGGAAGCCCTGGAGCGCGCGCTGCAGATGCTGGTCGATCGCCAGAGTGCCCTGCGCACGTACTTCGAGAAGACCCCGGACGGCGCGGTCCAGCGCGTGCTGGATCGGTTCACCGTCGGACCGCTGCCGCTGACCGACCTGCAGCACCTGCCGCAGGACGAGCGCGAGGCCGCGATGCAGGCCAGGTGCGACGAACTCGCCACGACCCCGTTCTTGCTCGAGCAGGCGCCGCTGTTCAGCGTGCACCTGTTCCGTATGGCGCCGCAGGAGCATGTGCTGTTCTTCATGGTCCACCACGCCGTCTGGGACGGCTGGTCGTTCGACCTGTTCTACGTCGAGCTGGCCGAGCTTTACGCGGCCTGCTGCGCAGGCCGCGCGCCGCGCCTGCCGGAGCTGCCGGTCAGCTACGGCGACTACGCCGCCTGGCAGCGCGACTGGATGCAGGGCGAGGAACTGGCGCGCCAGACCGCCCACTGGAAGGAACGGCTGAGTCCCTTGCCCGCGCCGCTGGAGCTTCCGCTCGACCACCCGCGCCCGCCGCGCATGTCCGGCCGCGGGGCCTCGCACTGCATCCTGCTCTCGCCGAAGCTGACCCGCGGGCTGCATGCGCTCGCGCAGCGCCAGGGCCGCACGCTGTTTGCGACGCTGCTGGCCGCCTATTCGGCGCTGCTGTACCGCGTCACGCAGCAAGAGGACTTCGTCATCGGCACGCCGGTGCGCGGCCGCGAGCAGCCCGAGCTCGAGCCGCTGATGGGCTTCTTCGTCAACGCGCTGCCGCTGCGCCTGCAGCCGCAGGCCGAGACCCGCTTCCGCGACTGGCTGGAGCGCGTGCACGAGGTGGTGGTCGACGCCTTCGCCTACCCCGACGTGCCGCTCGAGCACCTGGTGCGCGAGCTCAACGTGCCGCGCGACCCGAGCCGCCCGATGGTGTTTCAGGCCCTGTTCTCGTTCCAGGACGTGCGCGAACGCCCGCTGCGCTGGGCCGACCTGTCGCACGAGCGGGCCATCATCCGCCTGCACAGCGCCGCCGAGGACATCGGCCTGTGGTGCGTCGAGACCCCGTCGGGGGTGGAGTGCAACTTCACCTACGCGGCCGACCTGTTCGAGCACGACAGCATCGTCCGCCTCGCCGCGGGCTTCGAGCAGATCCTGCAGCAGGTCGTGGCCGATGCCGAGCGCCCGCTGGCCGCATACCCCCTGCTGTCGCCGGCCGATCGCATCCAGCTCGCGCGCTGGAACGACACGGGCATGGGCTACGACCCTGCTGCGGCCACGATCCCGCAGCTGCTGGCCGGCCCCGTGCAGCGCCACCCCGCGGCCGTCGCCCTGCGCCGCGGGCCGCGCTCGCTCACCTACGCCGAGCTGGAGGCGCTGTCCAACCGCCTGGCCCACGCCCTGCGCGCGCGCGGCATCTCCCGCGGCCAGCTCGTCGGCCTGTGCCTGGAGCGCAGCCCCGAGATGCTCGTCGCCCAGCTGGCCATCCTCAAGGCCGGCGCCGCCTACGTCCCGCTCGACCCGGCCTTCCCCGCCGAGCGCCTGGCCTACATGGCCCAGGACGCCCAGCTCGCCCTGCTGCTGACCCAGTCCTCGCTCACCGGCCTGCTGCCCTGGCCGCGCGAGCGCACCCTGCTCGTCGACGCCGACGCCGCGCGCTCCTTGCCGCCCAGCCCGACTCGCCCCCGCCCGCCGACGGCGCCGCCGCCCGCCCCGAGGACGCGGCCTACGTGATCTACACCTCCGGCTCCACCGGCCGCCCCAAGGGCGTGGTCGTGCCCCACCGCGCCGTGGTCAACTTCCTGCTGAGCATGGCCCGCGCGCCGGGCCTGAGCGCCTCGGACCGCCTGCTGGCCGTGACCACGCTGTCCTTCGACATCGCGGTGCTGGAGCTGCTGCTGCCGCTGAGCGTGGGCGCACAGATCGTGCTGGCCAGCCGCGACGAGGCCATGGACGGCCAGGCGCTGTGCGCGCTGCTGCTGTCCTCGCAGGCCACCGTCATGCAGGCCACCCCGGCAACCTGGCGCATGCTCGTCGAGGCCGGCTGGGCCGGCTCCCCGGCCTTCAAGGCGCTCATCGGCGGCGAGCCCCTGCCGCCGGACCTGGCCGCGCAGCTGCTCGAGCGCTGCGGCCAGCTGTGGAACATGTACGGCCCCACCGAGACCACGGTGTGGTCCACCATCATGCGCATCACCGATGCGCGCGACATCACCATCGGCCGACCCATCGCCAACACCCAGGTGCACATCCTCGACCCTCGCGGCCAGCCGTGCCCCATCGGCGTGCCCGGCGAGATCTGCATCGGCGGCGACGGCGTCACGCTGGGCTACCTGCGCCGCCCGGAGCTGACCGCCGAGCGCTTCATCGACGATCCGTGGCGCCCCGGCGCCCGCCTGTACCGCACCGGCGACCGCGGCCGCTGGCGCCATGACGGGCTGCTCGAGCACCACGGGCGCATGGACTTCCAGGTCAAGGTGCGCGGCTACCGCATCGAGCTCGGCGAGATCGAGGCCAACCTGGCCACGCACCCGCAGGTCGCGCGCAACGTCGTGATCGTGCGCGAGGACCGCCCCGGCGACGCGCGCCTGGTGGCCTACGTCGTGCCCCGCGACGAGATGCCCGGCGCGCAGGCGCTGCGCGAGCACCTGCGCCAGAGCCTGCCCGAGTACATGCTGCCGCAGCACTACGTGCAGCTGCAGGCCATCCCGCTGCTGCCCAACGGCAAGATCGACCGCAAGGCGCTGCCCGCACCCACCGAGGCCAGCGCGGACGCTTCGGCGCCCGTGCGCGATGCGGCCGCACCGCGCACCCCGGCCGAGGCCGCCGTGGCCGAGATCTGGAAGCGCCTGCTGGGCATCGAGCACGTGAGCCCCTCGGACAACTTCTTCGACCTCGGCGGCCACTCCCTGCTGGCCATGCGCGCCGTCGGCGAAATGGAGGCCGCCCTCGGCTCCCGCATCCCCGTGCGCCGCCTCATCTTCGAAACCCTCGCGCAGCTGGCCGAGACCTCGACGACCACCGAGCCCCCCCGGCACGCACGCACTGCCGACACGCCACGCAAGCCCTGGTTCAACCGGCTGCTGAACGCCGTCGGCATGCGCACGTCGGCCGGCAACGGCTGACCCTGCCCACGCTCCCGGGGCCCGGCCGCCCCGGGGGCGCACCAGCCCCGCCCGGCTCCCGCCGCAGGACGCGTGTCCCGCGTTCCCGTGAGAAACCTCACGCCTCCTGCAAGACACCCCTCGGACGGGGGATAGGGGCGGCTGCAGAGGCTGCCTACCCTTCAGTCACAAGTAGAAACGCGGTGTCACAGGCCTGCAATGCGGGCGCTGCCGACACCTCCGATCGACGCGAGTTTCCGGCGCCATGGCCCGGCCCGCCCCCTTTGGGACTTATGCAATCTGCTTCCCGTCCGTTGCCGCCCCCCGAGGTCGACACCCTCGCCGCCCTGCTGCTCTGGAGGTGCGAGCAGCACCCGCACGACCTGGCCTACGCCTACGTACGCGACACGCTCGAACAGGACGCGCGCTGGACCTACGCCGAACTGCTGCAACAGGCCCGCACTGCCGCCGCCCACATCGCCGCCCGCACCCGCCCGGGCGACCGGGTCCTGCTGGCCCACCCGGCGGGCCTCGCCTTCGTCCGTGACTTCTGGGGCTGCGTGCTGAGCGGCCGCATCGCGGTGCCGGTGCCGGCGCCCGACCCGGTGCGCGCGAAGAACAGCCTGCCACGACTGCAGGCCATCATCGACGATGCCGAGGCGACCCTGGTGCTGACCACGGCCGACCTGCTGCCCGCCGCGGCGCAGGCGCCCGGCCCCACGCCCTGGTGCGCGCTGGACGGACTCGATCCCCTGCCGCAGGCGGACGCGGATCCTGCCGTCACGCCGCACGACGTGGCCTACCTGCAATACACCTCCGGCTCGACCAGCGCGCCACGCGGGGCGATCCTCACGCACGCCAACGTGGTGGCCCAGTGCCGCGGCGCCGTGGCCGCGCTGGCGATGGACCGGGACAGCCGCGCCCTGTGCTGGCTGCCGCAGCACCATGACTACGGCCTGGTCTCGGGCCTGCTGTGGCCCCTGCATGCCGGTGCGGCCAGCTACCTGATGTCGCCGCTGACCTTCCTGCGCCGCCCGCTGCGTTGGCTCGACGCGATCGGGCACTTCGGGATCACGCACACCGGCGCGCCCAACTTCGCCTATGCCGCGTGCACGCGGGCCCTGCAGCAGGCGCCGTCCTGGCGGGGCCGGCTCGACAGCCTGCTGTCGGCCACCTGCGGCGCCGAGCCGATCCAGCACGAGACCATCCGCCGCTTCGAGGCCGCGTTCGGTCCGCACGGCTGGCGCCGCACCGCCTTCGCGGCCGGCTACGGCATGGCCGAGACGGTGCTGACCGTCACCCTCAAGCCCGCCGACGGAGTGCAGCGCGTCGAGGCCTGCGACGCCGAGGCCCTGGCCGCCGGCCGCGCGGAACCCGCCCGCCCGGGCCGGCCTGCGCGCCTGGTGATGGGCTGCGGCCGCGCCATCGACGGCATGGAGATGCGCATCGTCGACCCGAAGACCCGGCGCGAATGCGCGGCGCGCCAGGTCGGCGAGATCTGGGTGCGCGGCAGCAGCGTCGGCCGGGGCTACTGGCGCCAGGCGCAGGACGGCCCCAACAGCTTCGACGCGCGCACCGCGAAAGGCGCAGGCCCCTTCCTGCGCACCGGCGACCTCGGCTTCGTCGACGATGGCGAGCTGTTCGTCACCGGACGACTGAAGGACCTGATCATCATCCGCGGGCGCAACCACTACCCGCAGGACATCGAGTGGACGGCGCAGCGCACCCACGCCGCGCTGCGCCAGGGCTACGGCGCCGCCTTCGCGATCGAGGGACCCGATGCAGAAAACGGCGAGCGGCTGGTGCTGGTGCAGGAACTGGAACGCCGCGTGGCGGCGCCGGACCTGCCCGCCATCGCGGCCGGCATCCGCCGCGCGATCGCCGAGGAACATGACCTGCCGGTCCATGCCATCGCCCTGGTGCGCAGCGGCAGCGTGCCACGCACCTCCAGCGGCAAGATCCGGCGCTCCAGCTGCAAGCAGGACTACCTCGCCGGCCGGCTGGAGATCCTGCACCTGGACCTGCAGGCCGAAGCCGAGGCCGCCCCCGACCAGGATGACGCCGCGCTGCTCGCGACCCTGCGCGCCGAGGTGGAGGCCAGCCCCGACCGCGAGGCGGCCCTGGGCCGGGCCATCCGACGCCTGGCGGCGCGCCTGCTGCGTCGCGACCCGCAGGACGTGCCGCTGGACGCCAACCTGTTCGAGGCCGGCCTGGACTCGCTGTCCACCTTCCGGCTGGCCCACCAGCTCGAACAGCTGCTCGACCGCGAACTGCCGCCGGGCCTGCTGCTGCAGCAACCGAACCTCGGTCATCTGGCGCATGCCCTGGCAGCCCCGGCGCCGGTGACCGAACCCGCCCGTCCGGAGCCGCCCCTTGCGCCGCCCGCGTCCCGGCAGCCGCTGTCGGCCACCCAGGAAGGCGTGTGGTTCGTCGAGCGGCTGGCCGGGCCCAGCGCGATGTACAACATCGCCCAGGCACTGCACATCGACGGCCCGCTCGACATGGCGGCCTTGCAGCGCAGCCTGCAGGCCCTGGTCGCGCGCCATGACGCGCTGCGCACAGGGCTGCAGGACCTCGACGGCGTGCCGACGCAAACCGTCACCCCGGCGATCGACCTGCCCCTGCCGGTGACCGAGCTGCCCCCCGACACCACCGGGCAGGCGCTGCAGCGCCTGCTGGAGCAGCACGCCCGCGAGCCGTTCGACCTCGCCTGGCCGCCGCTGCTGCGAGCTCGCCTGTTCCGGCTGGACGCCCGTCGCCACGTGCTGCTGCTGGTGGTACACCACCTGGTGGCCGACGGCTGGTCGATGGGCGTGATCGCGCGCGAACTGGGCCGGCTGTACGCGGCCCATGTGCAGGGCGAGGTGCCGTCCCTGCCTGCCGCGACACCCTACGGCGCCTTCGTCCGGTGGCAGCGTGAGCACCTGGACCAGGGCGCCGCCCTGGCCGACATCGAGCACTGGCGCGAGCGCCTGGCCGGCCTGCAGCCGCTGGAGCTGCCGACCGACCACCCGCGCCCGCCGCGCCCGAGCCATGCCGGCGGCATGGTGACGCTGGAGCTGCCCGAGCCTCTGGTGCGCCAGCTGCGCACCCTGGCGCGCGACGAGGGCGCCAGCCTGTTCATGGTGCTGCTCGCGGTGTTCAAGACGCTGCTGATGCGCTACACCGGACAGGACGACATCGCGGTGGGCTCGCCGGTGGCGGCCCGGCTGCGGCCCGAGTTCCAGGACACGGTCGGCTTCTTCTCGAACACGCTGGTGCTGCGCACCGACCTGGGCGGCGATCCCGGTTTCCGCGAGCTGCTGGCCCGCGTGCGTGCGACCGCGCTGGACGCCTACGCGCACCAGTCGCTGCCCTCGGACAAGCTGGTGGCCGCCCTGGGGCTGCCGCGCGACCCGAGCCGCAACGCGCTGTACCAGGTGGCCTTCGCGCTGCAGAACATGCCCGACCTCGCCATGGCGCTCGAGGGCGCAAAGGTGTCGCCCCTGCCGCTGCACACCGGCACGGCCAAGATCGACCTGTGGGCCTCGTTCTTCGAGACGGACGGCGCCCTGCGCGGCGAGTTCGAGTACAGCCGCGACCTGTTCGAGCCCGACACCATCGAGCGCCTGGCCCGGCACTACCGCCACCTGCTGGAAGCCGTCGTGCGCGATCCCGCGCAGCCGGTCTCGCGCCTGCCGTTGCTGGACGAGGTGGAGTGGCGCCAGATCGTCCACGAGTGGAACGCCACCTCCCGGCCGTACCCGCTCGAGCTGGGCGTGCACCAGCTGTTCGGGCAGATCGCCCGCGAGCATCCCCACGCGCTCGCCGCCCGCTTCGACGGCCAGGAGCTGAGCTACGCGGAGCTCGACCGCCTGAGCAACCAGGCCGCCCACCTGCTGGCCGCGCATGGCGTGGCCCCCGGCAGCCTGGTGGCCGTGGCGATGGAGCGCTCGCTGGAGCTGGTGGTCGCGCTGATGGCCGTGCTCAAGGCCGGTGCCGCGTTCGTGCCGCTGGACCCCGACTACCCCGCCGAGCGCCTGGCTTTCATGCTGCAGGACAGCGCCCCGAGCGCCCTGCTGACCCAGCCGCACACGCGCGAGCGCCTGCCGGCCACCGCGATCCCCGCGGTGGTGCTGGACGGCTGGCAACTGCTGCAGGACCAGCCGACGCAGCCTCCGGCGGTGACCACGCGGCCGGACGACCTGGCCTACGTGATCTACACCTCCGGCTCGACCGGCCAGCCCAAGGGCGCCCTGCTGACGCACAAGGGGCTGACCAACCACATCCTGTGGTTGCGCGAGACGCTGCGTCTGGACGCCGGCGACCGCGTGCTGCAGAAAACCTCGATCAGCTTCGACGCGGCGATCTGGGAGTTCTTCACGCCACTGGCCGCGGGCGCGGCCGTCGTGCTGGCCCGCCCGGGCGAGCACCTCGACACCGGTGCGCTGGTGCGCACCCTGGAAGCCGAGTCGATCACCGCCGTGCAGATGGTGCCGTCGGCCCTGCGCGCGCTGCTGGACGAGCCCGGGCTGTCGCGCTGCACCCGCCTGCGCCACCTGATCAGCGGCGGCGAGGCGCTGGAACGCGGGCTGGCGCGCGAGGTCCTGCAGCGCCTGCCCGGCGTGACGCTGGGCAACTTCTACGGCCCCAGCGAAGCGAGCGACGACGCCACCCACTACGAGCTGACCGCGCCGCCGGAAGGCCCGGGCCTGGTGCCCATCGGCAAGCCGATCGCCAACGTGCGCTGCCACATCCTCGACGCGCACGGGCAGCCGGTGCCGATCGGCGTGCCCGGCGAGCTGTACATCGGCGGCGCCGGCGTGGGCCGCGGGTACCTGGGACGCGAGGCGCTCACCGCCGAGCGCTTCGTGCCGGATCCCTTCCACCCGGGCGAACGCCTGTACCGCACCGGCGACCGGGCGCGCTACCTGCGCGACGGTCACATCGAGTTCCTCGGCCGCCTCGACGCCCAGGTCAAGCTGCGCGGCTTCCGCATCGAGCTGGGCGAGGTGGAGGCCGCGCTGAACGCCTGCGAGGGCGTGCAGCACAGCGCCGTCGTGCTGCGCGAGGACCGCCCCGGCCAGCCCCAGCTGGTGGCCTACGTGGTCGCCCCGGGCGTGGACCCGGCCGCGCTGCGCGCGCGGCTGCAGGCCCGCCTGCCGCACTACATGGTGCCGGCCGCCTTCGTCGGCCTGGATGCCCTGCCCCGCCTGCCCAACGGCAAGCTGAACCGCCGCGCGCTGCCTGCGCCGGCGCCGCAGGCCGAAGACGCGGCGCGCGTGGCACCGCGCAATCCCGTCGAACAGATCCTGTGGGACATCTGGCGCGACGTGCTGGGGCATGGTGACTTCGGGGTGCACGACGGCTTCTTCGAGCTGGGTGGGCATTCGCTGCAGGCCACGCAGGTGGTCTCGCGCGTGCGTCAGGTGATGCAGGCCGAGCTGCCGCTGCGCGCCTTGTTCGAAGCGCCCACCATCGCCCGGCTCGCCCGGCTGCTGGACGCCCCGGAACGTGCACGGGCGCTGTTGCCAGCGATCGAACGCGTGCCGCGCGACGGCCCGCTGCCGGTGTCGTTCTCGCAGCGCCGCATGTGGCTGGTCCAGCAGATGGCCCCGCACAGCACCGCCTACAACATGCCGTGCGCGGTGCGGCTGCGCGGCCGGCTCGACCGCGCCGCACTGCAGCGGGCCCTGGACGCCCTGGTCGAGCGCCACGAAGCCTTCCGCACCACGCTGGAGCTGGTCGGCAGCGAGCCGATGCAGTTCATCCATCCGCCGCAACCGGTGGCCATCACGGAGGCCGACTTCAGCCACCTGCCCGCCGACCAGCGCGAACGCCAGGTCGCGGCCTGGCTGGGCGAGCAGGCCGGCGTGCCCTTCGACCTGGCCCGCTACCCGCTGCACCGGACCTTCCTTGCCCGCCTGGACGAGGACGACCACGTGATGATGTGGCTGGCGCATCACGCCATCGGCGACCAGTGGTCCGGCATGGTGCTGCTGCGCGAGTTCGCCGCCTTGTACCAGCCCGGCAAGGCCACGCTGCAGAAGCTGCCGGCGCCCGAGATCGGCTACGTCGACTACGCCGTATGGCAACGCCGCCACTTTGATGGCGCAGCCCTGGCCGGACAGCTCGAGTACTGGCGCCGGCAGCTGGCCGGCATCGAGCCGCTGGCGCTGCCCTTCGACCGCCCTCGTCCGGCGCAACCGAGCTTCCGCGGCAGCCACGCGATGGTCGAGCTGTCGCCGCAGACCCGGGTCGCCCTGCAGCGCTTCAGCGCGCGCCACGGGGCGACGCCGTTCATGACGCTGCTGGCCTGCTTCCAGCTGCTGCTAGCGCGCTACACCGGCGGGGACGACATCGCGGTCGGCACGCCCATCGCGAACCGCACCCACTACCAGTCCGAACACCTGATCGGCACGCTGGTCAACACCCTGGTGATGCGCACCTCGCTGGCCGACCCCATCAGCTTCACCGAGCTGCTGGCACGCGTGCGCTCGACCGCACTGGATGCCTACGCCCACCAGGACATCGCCTTCGACCATCTCGTCGAGGTGCTGGAAGGCAACCGCCAGAGCGAGCATCCGCTCAACGTGTCGGTGCTCTTCAACGTGCTGAACGCCCCGATGGGCCAGCTGCGCCTGGACGGGCTCACGCCGCAGCCGTTCGACTTCGACCGCGGCTCGGCACAGTTCGACCTGTCGCTGCACGTCGACACCGAGGTCACCGGCCGGGCCTACCTGGAATACAGCACCGACCTGTTCCTGCCCGAGACCGCGCAGCGCCTGCTCGACAACTACGTCCTGCTGCTGGAACAGGTGCTGGCCGACCCCGGGCAACCGGTGACGGCCTACCGCCTGTGCACCGACGCCGAACGGGCCCAGCTCGCGCGCTGGAACGACACGGGCATGGGCTACGACCCTGCTGCGGCCACGATCCCGCAGCTGCTGGCCGGCCCCGTGCAGCGCCACCCCGCGGCCGTCGCCCTGCGCCGCGGGCCGCGCTCGCTCACCTACGCCGAGCTGGAGGCGCTGTCCAACCGCCTGGCCCACGCCCTGCGCGCGCGCGGCATCTCCCGCGGCCAGCTCGTCGGCCTGTGCCTGGAGCGCAGCCCCGAGATGCTCGTCGCCCAGCTGGCCATCCTCAAGGCCGGCGCCGCCTACGTCCCGCTCGACCCGGCCTTCCCCGCCGAGCGCCTGGCCTACATGGCCCAGGACGCCCAGCTCGCCCTGCTGCTGACCCAGTCCTCGCTCACCGGCCTGCTGCCCTGGCCGCGCGAGCGCACCCTGCTCGTCGACGCCGACGCCGCGCTCCTTGCCGCCCAGCCCGACTCGCCCCCGCCCGCCGACGAGCTCGCCGCCCGCCCCGAGGACGCGGCCTACGTGATCTACACCTCCGGCTCCACCGGCCGCCCCAAGGGCGTGGTCGTGCCCCACCGCGCCGTGGTCAACTTCCTGCTGAGCATGGCCCGCGCGCCGGGCCTGAGCGCCTCGGACCGCCTGCTGGCCGTGACCACGCTGTCCTTCGACATCGCGGTGCTGGAGCTGCTGCTGCCGCTGAGCGTGGGCGCACAGATCGTGCTGGCCAGCCGCGACGAGGCCATGGACGGCCAGGCGCTGTGCGCGCTGCTGCTGTCCTCGCAGGCCACCGTCATGCAGGCCACCCCGGCAACCTGGCGCATGCTCGTCGAGGCCGGCTGGGCCGGCTCCCCGGCCTTCAAGGCGCTCATCGGCGGCGAGCCCCTGCCGCCGGACCTGGCCGCGCAGCTGCTCGAGCGCTGCGGCCAGCTGTGGAACATGTACGGCCCCACCGAGACCACGGTGTGGTCCACCATCATGCGCATCACCGATGCGCGCGACATCACCATCGGCCGACCCATCGCCAACACCCAGGTGCACATCCTCGACCCTCGCGGCCAGCCGTGCCCCATCGGCGTGCCCGGCGAGATCTGCATCGGCGGCGACGGCGTCACGCTGGGCTACCTGCGCCGCCCGGAGCTGACCGCCGAGCGCTTCATCGACGATCCGTGGCGCCCCGGCGCCCGCCTGTACCGCACCGGCGACCGCGGCCGCTGGCGCCATGACGGGCTGCTCGAGCACCACGGGCGCATGGACTTCCAGGTCAAGGTGCGCGGCTACCGCATCGAGCTCGGCGAGATCGAGGCCAACCTGGCCACGCACCCGCAGGTCGCGCGCAACGTCGTGATCGTGCGCGAGGACCGCCCCGGCGACGCGCGCCTGGTGGCCTACGTCGTGCCCCGCGACGAGATGCCCGGCGCGCAGGCGCTGCGCGAGCACCTGCGCCAGAGCCTGCCCGAGTACATGCTGCCGCAGCACTACGTGCAGCTGCAGGCCATCCCGCTGCTGCCCAACGGCAAGATCGACCGCAAGGCGCTGCCCGCACCCACCGAGGCCAGCGCGGACGCTTCGGCGCCCGTGCGCGATGCGGCCGCACCGCGCACCCCGGCCGAGGCCGCGGTGGCCGAGATCTGGAAGCGCCTGCTGGGCATCGACCACGTGAGCCCCTCGGACAACTTCTTCGACCTCGGCGGCCACTCCCTGCTGGCCATGCGCGCCGTCGGCGAAATGGAGGCCGCCCTCGGCTCCCGCATCCCCGTGCGTCGCCTCATCTTCGAAACCCTCGCGCAGATCGCGGCCTCCATGGCGCCCGAAGCCGCACCGCCGCCCCGGCGCTCGTGGCTGGACCGCCTGCCTCGCAGCCGTCGCGCGCGGGCACGCGCGTCCGTCGAGGACTGAAGGCGCCCCGGGGGACTTGCCACCCGCCCGGCCGTCACCCGGGGCCGTGACGCAGCGCACGGCCCGGGCCGGCCATCCCTCGGACGAGGGGTAGGTGCACGCGCCCGCGCCGCTTAACCTCGCGTAACAAAAACGGCCGATGTGACGGTGCCGCTGCAGGGACGGAACGTGCCGCCGCCGCACCGCCCCCTCGGCTGTCCACACGCACCATGACGACACCCCGTGCAGTTCCCCTCGGTACTCCTGCCTTGTGCCCCGCGCCCGTCCGTCCGATGATGCCCGGCCTCGCCGCCGCGGCCGGGTTCCGCCGATGAGCACCGCCCTCGTTGCCCTGCCCGTGCGTCCGCCCTTCCAGCTGTGGCTCGCGTCGCTCGGGCAGGCGCCGCACGACGAAGACATCGCCACGCTGTCGGACGCCGAGCGTGCACGCGCGGCACGCTTTCGCTTCGAGCGCGACCGGCGCCGCTACCTGGCTGCCCACGTGGCGCTGCGCCGGGTGCTGGCGCGGTACGTGGACATGCCGCCGCACGCGCTCGCCTACGCCGAGGGGCCGTTCGGCAAGCCGCGGTTGGCCGACCACCTGCCGCGCTGCGCCTTCAACATGAGCCACAGCGATGACGTGGCCGTGATCGCGCTCGCGCCCGAGGGCGAGATCGGCGTCGACGTCGAGGTGCTGCACGCGATGCCGGATGCCGAGGCGCTGGCCGGGCGCAACTTCACCGCGACCGAGCAGCAGGAACTGGCTGCCGCCGGCACCGCACGGCGCGACCTGGCCTTCCTGCGTGGCTGGACCCGCAAGGAAGCCTGCCTGAAGGCCATCGGCTCCGGCCTCAGCATCACGCCGGAGACCTTCGAGGCCGGACTCGCCCCGGTCGAGCGCGACGTCACCATCCCGACCCCGTCGAGCCCGGCTCGCGTGCGCGTGTGGACCGAACCGGTCGACGCCGATCTGGTCTGCGCGCTGGCGCAGCTCGTCGGTCCCCTGCCCGCCTCGCTGGCCGCCACCTCCTGACCTGATTCACCCGTCCATGCAGCCTTTCCGATTCGGTGCCCCCTCCCGACAGCTCTACGGCGTGCACCACCCGCCCATGGGATCGCAGCCGCGCAGCACGGCGGTGCTGATCTGCAACCCGCTTGGCCAGGAAGCCGTGCGTACGCATCGCATGTTCCGCGTCCTGGCCGAGCGGCTCGCCCGCGCCGGGCGCCACGTGCTGCGGTTCGACTACTACGGCACCGGCGAAGCCGCCGGCGACGACGAGCAGGGCGACCTGCTCGGCTGGCGCCAGGATCTCTGCACGGCCCATGCGGAACTGCTGCAACGCTCGGGCTGCACGGCCAGCGTCTGGGTGGGCGCACGGCTCGGGGCCACGCTGGCCCTGATGGCCGCCCCGGACGCGCCCCGCCCCCCGACCGCACTCGTGCTGTGGGAGCCCGTCGTCTCCGGCCAGCACTACCTCGACCACCTCGCACAACGCCACCGGCAGGCGCTCGCGGAAAGCTACAGCATCGTCCCGCCCGTCCTGCTGCAGGTCGAGACCCATGACGAAGCGCTCGGGTTCGGGCTCGGCGCGGCCCTGCGGCAGCAGCTGCGCGCCGCGGACCTGCGGCGCATGCCGCTGCCCCGCAGCAGCCGCGTCACCCTGGTCGCGCCGCCCGGCGACGCGCACGCCGACGACCTGGCCGCGGCCCTGCGCGAGCAGGGCAACGTCCCGGAGGTCGTCGCCTTCACCCACCAGTTCGACTGGACCTCGGAAGAAGCCATCAACACAGCGCTGGTGCCGTCCGAGGCGGTACAGCTGCTGGCCTCGCACATCGAGACCGCGCCATGAACGAGATCTGCACGCAGTTCGGGACAGAGCGGCACCTGTGCGGCACGCTGACGCTGCCCGGCGCCACGCCACCCGCACCGGTGGGCGTCCTGCTGTTCAACGCCGGCGTCATCCATCGCATCGGGCCGCACCGCATCAACGTCAAGCTGGCACGCCATCTGGCCTCGCTCGGCATCGCCAGCCTGCGCTTCGACCTCTCCGGCCAAGGCGACAGCCGGGCCAGCAGCAGCCCCGCCCCCTACCGGGAGCAGGCCGTGGCCGACCTGCGTGCAGCCATGGACCAGTTCGAGCGCATGACCGGGGTGCAGCGCTTCGCGGTGTTCGGCATCTGCTCGGGCGCCGACCACGGCTGGGCCTGCGCCCAGCAGGACGAGCGCCTGGTGGGCCTGTTCATGCTGGACGGCTACGCCTACCCGACCCGCAAGACGCGCTGGCTGCTCTACCAGCGCAAGTTCGAGGAACGCGGCTGGCGCTCGTCGCTCGGCTGGGCCGTGCAGCGCGCCGCCGACCTGCCGGCACGGCTGCTCGGCCGCAGCGACGCCCCGGACACGTCCGACGGTCGGGAAACGCCCCCGGCGGCCGACTTCGCCCGCGCCACGCAGGCGCTGGTCGACCGCGGCGTCGACATCGTCATGCTGTACTCGGGCAGCCTGCTCAATACCTACAACTACCCCGAGCAGTTCCAGGACGTGTTCGGCGACCATCCCTTCGCGCAACGCATCCGTTGCGAGTTCCGGCCCGACATCGATCACACCGTGACGCCGCTGGCGGCCCAGCACGAGACGCTGCGACTGGTGGGCGACTGGGCCCGCGCGCTCGCCTCGCGCGTCCAGGCCCTGCCGCAGAGGAACGCCGCATGAGCGCCCGGCGCCATCGTCCCCTCGGCCCGTGGCTCGCGACGCTGCTCGCCTGCACGATGGCAGGCACGGCACAGGCACGTCCGGTGGCCGATGACTGCGCTGCGCTGATGGCCGGCCAGCCCCGGCCGGCGCCGGTCGGCATGGTGCCTGCCCCGGTCCCGGACCTGCCGCGTCCGCCCAAGGGACGACCGCTGCTGGACCCGGTGCACGGCAGCTGCGTCGTGCGCGTCACCGACCATGCCAACGAACCGCCGCAGGGCTTCGCCCGCCACGACTACTCGCGCCGGCAGGCCTTCAACGCCGACGGCAGCCGGCTGCTGGTGATCGCCCAGGACGGCCACTGGCACCTGTATGACGCCCGCACGCTGGAGCACCTCAAGGTGCTGCCCGGGCTGGCCGGCGACGCCGAGCCCCAATGGCACCCCACCGATCCCGAGCGGCTGTACCACCTGCCGAACAACGGGGTGGGCATGCGACTGTACGAGCTCAACGTCGAGACCGGCCACGCCCGCGAGGTCGCCGACCTTGCCAGCCGGTTGCGTGCGCGCTGGCCCCGGGCGCACGCGGCCTGGACCCGCTCGGAAGGCTCGCCGTCGGCCGACGGCCGCTACTGGGCCTTCATGGTCGACGACGACCAGTGGCAGGGACTCGGCATCGTCACCTACGACCTGGTCGAGGACCGCGTCCTCGCCACCTACGACTTCGCCGCGCACGGCAAGTCGCGTCCCGACCACCTCAGCATGAGCCCGTCGGGCCGCTACGTGGTCGTGTCGTGGAATGACGGACCGGTCGCCTTCACCCGCGAGCTGACCCAGCCGAGGCCGCTGCAGCGCACCGGCGAGCACTCGGACATCGCGCTGACCGCCGACGGCGACGACGCCTACGTCGCGGTCGACTACAAGGCGGGCGACGGCGCGGTGTTCATGGTCAACCTGCGCACCGGCCAGCGCACCGACCTGTTCCCCACCTACGTCAACGGCACGGCCACGGCGCTGCACATCTCGGGCAAGGCCTACCGGCGGCCCGGCTGGGTGCTGGTGTCGACCTACGCGGACTACGGCCGCGGCGGGCCGCAATGGCTGCACCGGCGGCTGTTCGCGGTCGAGCTGAAGGCCCGCCCGCGCATCGTGCACCTCGCGCACCACCGCAGCCGCTACGCCAAGTACTGGACCGAGCCGCAGGCCACCGTCAACCGCGACTTCACCCGGCTGCTGTTCAACTCGAACTGGGGCACCGACAGCGAGACCGACGTCGACACCTACATGGTCGTCCCGCCGCCGGGCGCCCTGCCCCGCTGAGCCTGCGCAGACCGCCGCCGTGTTCTTCAATGCACCGATCGAGCTGCCGCTGCCCGGGGTGTTCCACCTGGTCGCCGGCCTCGTGCTGCTGGCGCTGTACGCCTGGCGAACCTCTGCACCCGCCCTGCGGCGCTGGCGTCCCTGGCTGGCCGCCCTCGCGCTGTGGGCCTGGGTGTTCAGCACGCCGGCGCTCGGCAACCTGCTGGTGCGCCAGCTGGAAGGCCCCCCGGACGCGCCGCGGCCCGTGGTCGAGCGTCACGACGGCAGCCTGGTGATCGTGCTGGGCAGCGGCCAGATGTGGGCCCCCAACGGCACCCGCCTGGTCCGTCTCGACGAGCATGGCTGGGAACGGCTGCACGCGGGCGTCGCGCTGTGGCGGCAGACCGGTGGGGCCATGCTGTTCACCGGCGGCCCGCCGGGCGACGATACCGGCTCGATTGCCGCGCTGATGGGCGGCATCGCCCGGGAGCTCGGCGTGCCGGCCGAGGCGATCGGCCACTCGCCGCGGTCGCGCAACACCTACGAGGACCTGGCGCAGGTGCAGGACGAGATCCGGCGTCATCCGGGGCCGGTGTGGCTGGTGACCAGCGCCCTCCACATGCCACGCGCGCTGGCCGTCGCGCGACGGCTGCAGCTCGACGTGCGCCCTTGGCCGGTCGATTACCGGCAGATCGCCGACCCGACCTGGCGCGCCTGGCTGCCGCACAACGGCGGCCCTGAACGCTTTGCCGCGGCCCTGCACGAGATCGCCGGGCTGTGGCTGTACCGCCTGCGCGGGCAGGCGCAGTGACCTGCGCGGTCCCGGCCGGTGCGAGGAGGACATCCCGCCCGGCCCGGCAACGGCCTCCCCGTACACGCGCCCCAACGAAAAAGGCCCCCGCATCGCTGCGGGGGCCTGTCATGGGCGGACGGAAGGTCCGGAAAGGCTTACTTGATGGCGCCGGCCGGCAGCTCGATCATGTACGCGTCGACGTCCATGCTGCTGTTGACGCCCCAGTTCGAGGTGAACAGGACCTTGGTGAAGTCGCGGTTCACGGACGCCTGCGGCTCGGTCCAGTACCCGTTGTCGACCACGCGGGTGTGCGCCAGGTGGTAGATGGTCGGGTTGGCCTTCAGCTGCACCGCCATGATCTTCTTGTGCAGCCACTGCTGCGCGCCACCGTAGTTGGCATAGGTCGACACCAGCACCCAACCCGGCTTGTTGAACGCCTTGCCCGAGATGTGCAGGGCGGTGGCCGTGCCGCTGATGTAGGTGCCGAACAGGTCGGTACGCTGGCCGGTGCGCAGGTTGATCATGAACACCGCGCCGTTGTTCGACTGGTAGTCGACCGCAACGTACTGGTCATCGCCGTTCGCGTCGAGCGCGATGTCGGAGTGCTCGCTGTTGTTCTGCAGGGTGCGCGGATTCTTCAGGTTGCGGTCATACGCCACCACCCGGTTCAGCCACGACACCACCACATAGTTGCCGGACGGGCTCATGCTCAGGTGGTCCGGACGCTCCGAGTTGTTCATCGTCGCGACGATGGTGTCCGTCACGCGATCCCACACCACGATGCCCACCGGCGCGAAGTTCGACGTTTCCGCCTGGAAGGCCCAGTAGCGGGCGTCGGCCGAGGGCGAACCCTCCGACTTGGTCCACAGGCGCGCCACGTTGGACCACGGCAGGCGGCCGCTGAAGTTGCCCACCACGCGGCTGGTGTTGGTCGAGACGTTCAGCTCGTGCACCGTCATGCCGCCATTGGTCGGCAGGTAGTACAGCAGGTTCGGGTCGGTCGGGTGCCATTGCGGCTCGGCGTCGGCCGCGGGACCGTTCAGCGTCTTCAGGTGCGCGAACGTCTGGGCGTCGTACAGGTGCCAGTGACCGTCATACGCGTAGACGATGAGCTTGCTGCTGTCGGCGTTGAACGCCTGGCGACGCGAGTAGTCGTTGCGCGCGAAGCCGGACGGCGGCTCGACGTTGTGATCCGTCACCCGCACCAGGCAGGTCTTGTAGGTCGGCTCGGACAGCGCCTTGCCCTTGGCCGGCTTGGCCAGCGACGGGATCGCGTCGTTCGAGTTGCCGGTCTTCAGCGACAGGCTGCTCGAGCCATAGATCGCGCTGCAGGCCGGGCTCAGGCCCGCGCTCGTGCCGATGCCCGGGGCAGGCTGCGGCGGCACGGGAGCCGGCGCCGGCTGGCTGGTCTGCTGAGCCACGAAGCGCGCTTCCACCCGACGCTGGGCGGACAGGGAGACCGTGCAGCTGCTGCCGCTGCCGACGCAGTCACCGCCCCAGCCGTTGAACACCTGGCCGGACGCCGGCGTGGCCGTCAGCGTGACGCTGGTGCCGGCGTTGTAGGACGCCTTGCAGCTGGTCGCCGAATTGCCGCAGTCGATGCCGGACGGGGTGCTGCGCACGTTGCCGGTACCCGAGACCGCCACGTCGAGCGAGTAGCGGGTCGGCTGCGCGACCGCGAACGCCGCGCTCACGCTGCGCGCCTGTGACATCGTGACCTGACAGGTCGAGGCCGTGCCCGAGCAGGCACCGCTCCAGCCCTGGAATACGTAGCCCGACGGCACCTGGGCCGTCAGCTTGACCGTCGTGCCGCTGGCGAAGGACGCAGAGCAGTTGCTGCCGGCGGTGCCGCAGCTGACGCCACCCGGGTTGCTGATCACGCCGCCGTTGCCGGAGACCGACACGTTGAGCGTGTAGTTCACCGGCGCCGACTGGACGCGGCTGAAGTTGGCCTTGACGTTGCGGGCCACCGTGTTGGAGACGCGGCACACCGTGTTGGTGCCAGCGCAGGCGCCGGACCAGCCGGTGAACTTGCTGCCGCTGGCCGGCTTGGCCGTCAGGCGCACGTAGGTCAGCTGCGAGAAGCTGGCCGAGCACTGGGGACCGCCGCTGGCGTTGCAGTTGATGCCGCCGCGGTCGCCCGTCACGGTGCCCGAACCGGTCACCGTGACCTTGACTGGACGCTTGCGGTAGTAGTTCGAGCTGAGGACGCGCTGCGCGCTTTCCATGTCCGCGCTGGCGGCATCCGCCTCTTCCTGCGGATCCAGCTCGTCGACGATGTCGGTCGGTGCATCCACCGGAGCCGCGCTCTCGGTGCCGGACGTGGAGCCGCCGCCCCCGCCGCCGCAACCGGCGACGAGCAGGGCGAGCCAGATGGCCGCCGGTGCCAGGTATGAACGTTTACGCATTTGAGTTTCCCAACGAGTATCGAATTGGTCGAAAGAACGGCCCCTCACGCCATCCCGCTGCGGCTTTTCCGAAGCCAGGCCTTTTCGGCCCTCATTCTTTCTTTCGGAAAAACCAACCTCTCCTGAAGTAACCTTTTGCTGTGCATTTGTATCCAGAAGTCCCGCGAATCCGGATGGAAACGCTGCGCCGATCCGGAATCCGCATGAGGCAAATGAAGCCTGTGGCCATCATCCTGTGTGGCCTGTCGTGCGGCTACGCTGGATCAGCACCGACACAGCTGCGGCGACACACACCGGAGCTGCCGACCGTATTTATTTCAATGCCCCCTCAGGCAGTTCGATCATATAAGCATCCACGTCTTTGTTTGTATTGACTTCCCAATTGGAAGTAAAAAGAATTTTCCGGAAGTCACGACTGACAGAGGCCTGAGGTTCCGTCCAATAACCGTTGTCGACCACGTGCGTGTGGGCGATCTGGTAAATCTTCGGGTTGGCTGCCAGCTGGACTGCAAAGATCTTGCGGTGCAGCCACTGCAATGCACCGCCGTAGTTGCCGTAGGTCGACACCAGCACCCAGCCCGGCTTGTCGAACGCCTTGCCGGAGAAATGCATCGCCGTCGCGGTGCCGCTGATGTAGCTCGGGAACAGGTTCGTCCGCTCGCCGGTGCGCAGGTTGACCATGAACACCGCACCGTCGTTGGCCTTGTAGTCCACCGACACGTAGACGTCGTCGCCGTTCGGAGCCAGCGCGATGTCCGAATGCTCGCTGCTGGCCTGCAGCGTCCGGGGATTCTTGAGGTTGCGGTCGTACGCCACCACCCGGTTCAGCCACGACACCACCACGTGGTTGCCCGACGGGCTCATGCTCAGGTGGTCCGGGCGCTCGTTGTTGTCCATCGTCGCGACGATGGTGTCCGTCACCCGGTCCCACACCACGATGCCGCGCGGGGCGAAGTTCGAGGTTTCGGCCATGAACGCCCAGTAGCGCGCGTCGGCCGAGGGCGAGCCCTCCGACTTGGTCCACAGGCGCGCCACGTCGGGCCAGGGCAGCCGCCCGCGCAGGTTGCCCACCACGCGGCTGGTGTTGGTCGACACGTTCAGTTCGTGCACCGTCAGCCCGCCGTTGGTCGGGAGGTAGTACAGCAGGTCCGGATTGGTCGGATGCCATTGCGGCTCGGCGTCGCCGGCCGGACCGTCGAGGCGGCGCAGGTGCGCGTAGCTGTTGGCGTCGTAGAGATGCCAGGATCCGTCGTAGGCGTAGACGATCAGCCGGCTGCCGTCCGCGTTGAAGGCCTGCCGGCGCGAGTAGTCGTTGCGGGCAAAGTCCTGCGGGGGCTCCCTGGCGTGGTCGGTCACGCGCACCACGCAGGTCTTGTAGGTGGGATCGGCAAAGGGCTGGCCCTTGGCCGGACGCGGCAGTGACGGAATGGCGTGCACGGCGGTCCCGCTGACCAGGTTGAAGCCGGCCTTGTAGATGTCCGCGCAGGCACTGCGCGCGGTGGCCTGCGGCGCGAACTGGACGGTCACCGACGCGGGCTGCTCGAGCGCCACGGTGCAGGTCGTCGACGAAGCGGGACAAGGCACCCCGGTCCAGCCGGCCAGCTGGTAGCCGGGCTGCGCGCGGGCAGTCAACGTGACCTCGGTGCCGGGCTCGTACTCCTCGTGGCAGGCGCTGCCGTCGTCGCAGGACACACCCCCCGGCTGCACGGACACGGTGCCGCCACCCTGGACCTGCACGTCCAGCGCCGCCGCACGGCCCTCCCCGGGCCCTCCCGCATCCGCCGACGCACCACCGCCCCCGCCGCAGGCGGCGAGGCCGAGGAGCAAAGCAGCGAGACTGGCCGAACGGATGGCAGCAGTGATCAACGACATGGCATGGTGGTGGGAGACCCTCGCCTTGCAGGCCACGTCACGACACGCGACCCCGGCGTGCAGCAGGCTGCGCCGTCCCCCCTTCAGCCGCGATGGTGCCCGCGCCGCACCGGTCGATGTAACTAAACGAAACCTGCTCCGGCCTGTCCACCATCCGCACAAACCCGGAGATGCGAGGGTCCGTCCGTCGGAACGGATGGCGGCTCCGCCCTGCCCGACGCGCGAAGCCGGTGGCAGGGTCTGTTACATGTTCGAAGGAGTCTGACACGACCGGCGTGCGTTATTTCGCGCCGGCAGACCCGGCCTCCCAGGCTGGTGGGGCGCTCGCGCGGGACGGCGAGGCGGCGGACGGGGCGGTCGCGCGTGCCGCCTCGGCCTGGGTTTCCCGCACCAGCGTGTAGTAGCGCGCCACGATGCCGGCCAGGATCCAGAAGTTGCCCATCACGTCGCCGTCGAGGAAGCGGCTGCCATAGATGTTGCCGAACACCACAGCGACCACCGCCATCGAGAAGCCCACCCCGAGCACGCGGGACTCGGGGCTGTCGTCGACCTTCTCCACGCGCCGTCCCAGCCGCCACAGCGAGAACAGCAGCACCAGCGTGGCCACCGGCCCCAGGAAGCCGGCTTCGGTGTTGATCAGCACGTAGAAGTTGTGCGCGTCCATGTTGCGGTACTGCGGCACGTAGGCGCCGATCTCCCGCTTGAAATGGTTCAGGCCGATGCCCCACGGACGCTCCAGGAACAGCTGCGCGGCGCCGCTCCAGATGATGAAGCGGCTCTCGGTGCTCTCGTCGAACGCCTGCTCGCGCTCGGCGTCCGGCCGCGGGGGACGGTCGGCCTCCTGCTGCGTGGTCGACCGGACCCGCTCCACCGCGGTTTCCGGTGCCCACGACTCGAAGGTCAGGACGGCGACCGCGATCATGGCCGCGATGAACAGGCTGCGGCGCACGGACAGCAGAAAGGCCACCAGGGCGAGGATGAAGTAGGCCTGGCGCGAATAGGTGAAGAACACGACGAACACCCCGAGCGCCAGGCAGCCGGCCGCGACCAGCCGGTACAGCGGCTTCGACCGGTAGAACAGTGCCACCGAGGCGAACATCGGCAGGAAGATCACGAAGAAGATGGCCGCGCGGTTCGCGTTGCTGTAGTGCCAGCCGAACGGCGCCGAGACGCGGCGCGTCTCGTTGTAGGTCGTGATGCCGTAGTCCAGTGCCTGCCGCAGCCCCTGGAACGAGGCCATGAAGGTCACGAACAGCACGACGGCGAACAGGAAGCGCACCGTCTTCATGTCGTTGGCGCCGTGGTAGAAGAGGAAGAACAGCAGCATGTAGAAGATGCTGTTCTTCAGCACCGTGAGGTCGTTCACCCACTCGGACGGGTCGCTGACGATCCCGACCAGGAAGGCCCAGACCAGCACCGTGAAGAAGAAGCAGAACGGCCCCTTGAGCGGCGCCGGGGTGCGGGTCTTCGGCTTGAAGGCCAGCATCAGCAGCAGCGACAGCAGGAACAGCATGTTCAGGACGTTCAGCCCCTTGACCGTGAACTCGAACCTGAACAGCTGCTGGTTGGGCAGGTAGACGATGATCGCCGCCAGCAGCAGGCGCAATGCCGTCATGCACAGTCTCCGTACTCAGGCCGTGAAGGCATGCCGCCCTGCCTCCTGGCGCGTCATGCTGGTACTGAAGGCGCGCTTGAAATCCGCCAGCGGCGCATCGGGCATCCCGATGCGGCACAGCTGGAAGCGCTCGTACGGCGCCCGGTTGACGGCGCTGATCGTGGCCACGGCGTAGCGGAAGCCCACCGCACGTGCGGCCGCCACCGTGTCCGCGTTCATGCGGCCGCCGGGATAGGCGAAGCCGTCGATCGGCGCCTGGCACAGGGCTTCCAGCTGCTGGCGCGAGACCGTCATCTCGCGCTGCAGCTCGTGGACGCAGGACACCAGCTGCAGGTTGGGATGGCGCACCGAGTGGGCGCCGATCTCCACGCCGCGGCGGTGCATCTCCCGGATCTGCGCCGAACTCAGCCGCTGCGCGCGCACCACCGGCCGCACCGCCGGGCCGAGCACCCGCTCGATGCGCTCCACCGCGGCCAGGGTCTCGTCGATCGGCAGCGTCCAGAGGCGCTGCAGCACCTCCTCGGCAGTGATCGCACGGCGCCAGGACGACAGCGACAGCCGCACGGGCTGCCCGGGCAGGTCCAGCGCCCCGGTGTCCAGCGTCTCGCGCCCGGTGCCGGCCAGCGCGGCGATGACGCGGTCCCACCACAGCTGCTCGTCGGTGTCCAGCCCGCCGGTCGGCACGAACAGCGTGAACGGCACGCCGTGCGCCTCCAGGATGGGCAGCGCGACGTCCAGGTTGTCCCGGTAGCCGTCGTCGAAGGTGACCGACAGGGCCCGCTCGGGCAAGGGTTCGCCGCGTTCCAGCCGGTCGACCGCCTCGCGCAGCCCGATGACGTTGAAGTGGCGCCGCAGCCAGGCGATCTGCGCTTCGAAGCGGTCGCGGCGCACGCACATGCCGAGCCGGAAGGGATCAGCGGCCGGGTCGGCGATGACGCGGTGGTACATCAGGATCGTCCAGTGCCCGGCACCTCCGGCGGCGGCAGCGATGCGGCGGTCGTACACCCCCAATGCATCGACCACCGGCGACACCGTGGCCTTCACGAACGTCTTCGCATACCGCGCCAGCATCTGGACCTCCAACCCTCTCCGATCGCTTGCTGTGCCTGTCAGGCGGCCACCGGCACCGGCCGGGCCTGCACGCCGCCGTCGATGAACCGTCGCGCCCACATCTCGTAGGTGAGCAGCAGCCACAAAGGCTCGCTGTAGTCGTGCGAGCCGGCCAGGTGCAGCTCCATGCAGCGCCGCACCCCGGCCGTGTTGAAGATGCCCCGCTCACGGAAGCGCCGGTCGGCCAGCGTGTCCAGCATCAGCTCGCGCAGGTCCTCCCGGAACCATTTGGCCACCGGGATCGCGAAGCCCTGCTTGGGCTTGTCGAGCACCGCCGCCGGCAGCAGGTCGCGGGCGACCTGCTTGAGCAGGTACTTGCCCGAACCGTTGCGCAGCTTGAGGTCCAACGGCAGGCGCGCGGCGAACTCGAGCAGTTCGTGGTCCAGCAGCGGCGAGCGGGCTTCGAGCGAGTTGGCCATCGTCATGCGGTCGACCTTGACCAGGATGTCGTCGGCCAGGTAGGTGTCGATGTCGCCAGCGAGGATCTTCTCCATCGGGTCGGCGATGTCGGCACGCGTGAAGCGGTCGCTGACGCGCACGAACGGGTCGTTGCCGGCCACCTCCGGGACCAGCAGCATGCGCAGGTCGGCCGCGGTGTTGAGTGCCACGCCCGAGAGGTAGCGCTGCGGGTACGGCTGGTCGACCCGGTCGGCAATGCGCCGCAGCCGCACGCCGCGCGCCTTGCCCGCAACGAGCGAGGCGGCGCGCAGGGCCGTGCCGCCCAGGCCCAGCGTGCCGCGCGCGAAGGCGTCCAGGCGCTGGAACCTGCGGTAGCGCTCGTAGCCGGCGAACAGTTCGTCGCCCCCGTCGCCGGACAACACCATCTTCACGTGCTGCGCCGCCAGCCGCGAGACGAGGTAGGTCGGGATCGCGGACGAGTCGCCGAACGGCTCGTCGAAGTACCAGACCAGGTCCTTGAGCAGGCCGACCGCGTCGGCTTCGACGATCAGCTCATGGTGGTCCGCACCGATGTGGGTCGCCACCGAACGCGCATCGGGCAGCTCGTTGAAGGCAGCCTCCTTGAAGCCGATCGTGAAGGTCTTGACCGGTGCGGCGAGGTTGCGCGCCATCAGCACCGCCACCACGCTCGAGTCGATGCCGCCGCTCAGGAACGCGCCGAACGGCACGTCGCTGACCAGGCGGGCGCGCACCGCGTCCTCCAGCTTCTCGAGCAGCTGGCCCTTCAGCTCGGCCTCGCCGGCCTGCCATTTCGGCCCGAAGTCGAGCTGCCAGTAGCGCTGCACCGACACCTGCCCCTGCCGCACGACCAGGTAATGCGCCGGGGGCAGCTTGTGCACCCCCTCGTAGATCGACGCCGGCGCCGGCACGTAGCCGAGCGCGAAGTAATCGTGCGTGGCCTCCGCCGAGATGCGCGGCCAGAAGCCCGGCACCGCATACAGGCACTTGAGCTCCGACGCGAAGGCCAGCGTGCCGTCGGGCGTCGTCGTGTAGTACAGCGGCTTCTTGCCCAGGCGGTCGCGCGCCAGCACCAGCTTGCGCTCGCGCAGGTCGAGGATCGCGATGCCGAACATGCCGCGCAGCCGACGGAAGCAGTCCTCGCCGTACTGCTCGTAGGCATGCACGATGCACTCGGTGTCGGTCTGCGTGTAGAAGCGGTGG
Organism: Caldimonas thermodepolymerans; assembly: GCF_015476235.1. NCBI lineage: Bacteria > Pseudomonadati > Pseudomonadota > Betaproteobacteria > Burkholderiales > Sphaerotilaceae > Caldimonas > Caldimonas thermodepolymerans. Next base: position 1,520,568 of record NZ_CP064338.1, on the reverse strand, counting down.
CCCAGCGCCTCCAGCTCGCGGCGCAGCTCGCGGAAGTTGTAGATCTCGCCGTTGAAGACCACCCAGACGGTGCGCTCCTCGTTGTGGATGGGCTGGTGGCCGCTGGCCAGGTCGATGATGCTCAGGCGCCGCATGCCGATCTGGGCCCCGCCGTGCACGTGCACCCCCTGGTCGTCCGGCCCGCGGTGCACGATCATGCGGCACATCGCGTCGACGATCGACGGGTCGGCCGGACGGGTCTCATCCAGCGTATACAGCCCAGCTATGCCGCACATGCAGTACTCCTTGCCATCATCGTCCCCGTCTTCCCGGCTTCAGGCAATTGGAAACATTCCGTAAAGGTGGGTGAGCTGGTCCACCACCGCTGCGATCGACGCCCGCGAGACCACCAGCTTGCGGGCCTCCTCGCCCATGTGGGCGAGTACCCCGGCCGGTGCGTCGGCGACGGCGCGCATCGCCCGCTCGAAGTCGTCGAGGTCGCCCGGCTCGAACAGCCAGCCGGTCTCGCCCGACTTGACGAAGTCCTCGGTGCCGCTGACCCGCGACCCGACCACCGGCAAGCCGGCGGCCATGTACTCGAGCAGGGTGTTGGACAGGCCTTCGCTGAGCGAGGTCAGCACGCCGAAATCGGCCACCGCCAGGTAACGCTCGACCGAGTCGCTCGGCCCGACGAAGCGCACCTGGTCGCCAATGCCCAGCGTCTGGGCGCGCTCGGCCAGCGGCCCGCGCAGCCGGCCGTCGCCGACCAGGATCAGCGTGGCATCGCGACGGTCCCGGAACACGCGCGCCCAGCCGTCGAGCAGCAGCTCCAGCCCCTTCTCCGGCACCAGCCGGCCGACGTAGATGCCGGCCAGCGGCCGGTCGCCGCACAGCTGCTGCCGCAGGTCGAAGTCCCGCTCGACCCGCGCGAAGCGGTCGGTGTCCACCGCGTTCGGGATCAGGCGCACCTTGGCGTGGTCGAAGCCGCTGTCGACCAGCATGCGGCCGATGCGCGAGCTGGTGGCCTGGTAGTAGCTGGCACAGCGCAGCGCCAGCTTCTTCAGCCGCGTCACGCACGACGGCCGCGGGTCGAGGATGCCGCCCTGCATCTCGGTCATGCCGGTCAGCTTGACGACCACCGGCTTGCCGAGCAGGCGCCCCATCAGGCAGCTGACCGCAGCCATGTTGCCGGCGATGTGGGCATGGATCACCGCGTACTCGCGGCGGCGCCGGTACAGCAACCAGCACAGCTTGCCCAGCATCGACAGCGCGCCCAGGATCGGCAGCTTCGGGTACGCCAGGCGCACCACGGCGATGCCGTCGACGTGGTCCTGCTCGCGTTGCGGCCCGTAGGACACCATCGGCACGACCACCGACACGTCGAGGCGATGGCCCATCATGTGCCGGCCGAGCGTACGGACCTGCGACTCGGCCCCGCCCCCGCCCTGGCTCGGGAACACGCTCTCCAGCACCATCAGCACGGAAGCGCCGGCCTTATCCATGTTGACCATCGATGTAGTGCCGATGCCACAGCTCGAGCATCAGGAGGATGTAGAGCTCGGAGGCGTGGTCCCACGCACCTCGCTCGTGGCGCTTCATCAGGTGCTCCACGTGCCCCGGCTGGAAATACCCGCGGCCGGTGGCCCGCGGCGAAAACAGGATGTCGTGGACCATGTCGCGGAACGGTCCGGGACGGCGCATCCACACGCTGACCGGCAGGCCGAAGCCCTGCTTCTTCTTCTGCCGGATCTCCACCGGCAGGATGTCCTCGGTCGCGCGCTTGAACAGGTAGCGCTTCTCCAGCCCCCGCACCTTGTCGCTGCCGGGCAGGCGGCCGGTGAACTCGATCAACGTCGGGTCCAGGTAGGGGAACACCACCTGCGTGCCGCTCAGCCGCGACGAGCGCACCACCTTGACGACGTCGTTGTCCGCGATCGTCATCTTCAGGTCCAGGTACATCAGGCGGTGCAGGTTGCAGTCGGCCTGCGCGGCGCGGTAGATCTCGCGCTGCACGTCCAGCGAGTCCTCGCGCCCGACCTGGGCGCGGAAGCCGTCGCTCAGCAGCGCGTCGAAGTGGTCGGAGGCAAAGGAGTCGTCGCTGTAGAAGCGGTCCGGGTTGGGCAGCGAGCCGCGGTAGACGAAGTTCTTGATGCGGTTCGCAAGGCGCGTGTCCACGCCCTTGAGCGCCCCGGCCACCACGCGGCCGGCGCCGCGGACGATGCCGGGGGCGCGGTGGAACCACTCGAAGATCTGGTCCTTGCGGTAGCGCTCGTTGCCGCCGTAGATCTCGTCGCCGCCATCGCCCGCCACCAGCAGGCGCACCCCGTGCTGCGCCGCCAGGTCGGCACAGTAGTAGGTGGGAATGGCCGAGGAGTTGCCGAACGGCTCGTCGAAGGCCTCGACCAGGCGCGGGATCGCTTCCAGCGCGTCGGCCTCGCCGACCTTGCGCTCGCGCGCGTCCAGCCCGAAGCACTGCGCAGCCAGGCGCGAATAGCCCAGCTCGTCATAGCCTTCCTCGGCGAAGCCGATCGAGAAGCTCGTCACCTTCTGCGGTGCGGCGCTGCGCGACAGGATGCTGGCGATGCTGGAGCTGTCGGTCCCCCCGCTGAGGAAGGTGCCCCAGCTCGTCTCGCCCGCCGGGCGGAAGCCGGACACGGCCTCGATCATGCGCTGCCGCAGTTCGGCCGCGCGCTCCTCGTCGCTGCCGCGCAGGTCGGCCGGGTAGACCGCGTCCCAATGCTTGAAGACGCGCGTCGCGCCGGGCCGCCCTTCGAGGGCATGCCCGGCCGGGAGCTTGGCCACGCCCTCGATCGCACAGTACGGCGCCGGGATGTAGGAGAAGTTCAGGTAGTGGTACAGCGCCCCCACCGAGACCCGCGCCTCCAGCAGGCCCGTGGCCAGGATCAGCCGCAGGTCGCTGGCCACCAGCAGGCAGTCGCCGACCGTGGCGTGGTAGATCGGATAGGTGCGGAACGGGTCGACGCAGGCGTGCACGCGCCGCGCATCGGCATCCCACAGCACGTAGGCGTACCGCCCGCGCAAGCCGGCATTGCTCCAGCGCGCCTCGCCACGCCAGCGCTGCAGCGCCGCGCCCGCCGGATCGCCGGCGCCGCCGGGCTCGATGGCCAGCCCGATGCCGCCGCGCGAGCCCTCCAGCGACTCGCGCACCTCCCCGCGCGTCCACACCGACACCCCGGGTGCCGGAGCGCTGAAGCGGATGTCCGACGGCGCGCCTTGCCACGACGGCCAGCGCGCGGGATCTCGCAAGCGGTCCAGTGCCGGCGTCGCCGACGCCATGCTCACGCAAACCAGGAATTCGCCCAAAGGCCCTGACATGTCCTCACCCCAGCGTTGTTCTTGATGACCACGCCGCAGCCGCCCCGCGCAGCGCGGCGGCCTCGACATACCGTTGCTCGTAGGCGCGCACCATCGCGGGCACGCTGTAGCGTTCCTCGGCGCGCGCCCGGCCCGCCTCGGCCAGCCGCTGCCGCCGTGCGGGATCCTCGACCAGCGACTGCATCGCGTCGGCCAGCGCCTCGGCGCTGGTGGTCTCGAACAGCAACCCGGTGCGGTCGTGTTCGACCAGCTCCACGTTGCCGCCCGCGCGCGAGGCGATCACCGGCTTGCCGCACATCATGGCTTCGAGAATGACGTTCGACAGCCCCTCACGTAGGGAGGGCAGCACCACGAAGTCGGCCGCACGCATCAGGGCCGCGACGTCGGAACGCTGGCCGAGCAGCCGCACGCGCCCCTCCAGGCCGGCGGCACGGATGTCCTCCTCGAGCTGCGCGCGCAACGGCCCGTCGCCGGCCAGGGCCACGCGCAGCATGACGCCGCGCTCGCGCAGCAGCGCGCAGGCGCGCAGCAGCGTCGGCAGGTTCTTGTGCTCGACCAGGCGCCCGACGAACAGCCCCAGCGCCTCGCCCTCGCCCGCCAGCTCGCGCCGCAGCGCCTGGGCCGCGTCTTCCGCCCCGGCCGGCACCTCGACGCCGTTGTAGATCACGTCGATCGCGTCCTCGGCCAGCGACATGCGCTCGCGCGCGTAGGCAGCCCCGGCGACCGAGTTCGCCACGACCGCACACGACTGCGCGGACACCCAGCGCTTGATGCGCCAGTGCAGCGGCCGGTACCACTCGTAGGTGCCGCGCACCGACGACAGCAGCGCGGGCCGCTGCGCGCGGGGCAGCAGCCGGCGCGCCACCGCGCCCCACAGCTCACCGGAAAACGCGAAGCAGTGCAGCACGTCGTAGCGCCCTGCCCGCAGTCGCGCCGCCAGCTCGTGCACGAAGCGCAGGTCGACGCGACCGCGCTTCTCGACCTGGATCACCGGCACGCCGGCCGCTTCCAGGTCGTCGACGAAGAACGACCGGTTGCGGAAGTACAGCACCGTCGGATCGAAGCGCCGACGGTCCAGGCCCTTCGCGAGGTGGACGATCTGCCGCTGGGTGCCGCCGACCTCCATCTCGTCGGTCAGCAGCAGCACGCGCAGGCGCTCGATGCCGCCAGCCAGGCGTTCAGGCGAAGGCTTCATAGAGCTTGCGCGCCTCCTTCGCGACATCGAAATCCCGCTCGACGGTCTGGCGGGCGTGGTGCGCCAGCCGCGCACCGAGCGCCGGCTCGGTCAGCAGCCGCTGCAGTGCGCGCGCCAGGCTCTCGGCATCGCCGGGCGGCACCAGCAGGCCGCTGACCTCGTGCTCGACCAGCTCGGGGATGCCCGACACCCGCGTCGACACCACCGGCGTGCCACTGGCCATGGCCTCCATCAAGGCGACGGGGATGCCGTCGCGGTCGCCGCGGTCGGTCACCACCGACGGCAGCGCGAACACGCTGGCGCGGTAGAGGTGCTCACGCACCTCCTCCTGCCGGCAGGCGCCGGGCAGGTGCACGCGCTCCTGCAGCCCGTGCGCAGCGATCTGCTGCTCCAGCGCCCCGCGCAGCCGCCCTTCCCCGATCACCAGGCACTGGAACGGCACGCCCCAGGCCTGCAGCAGGACGCAGGCATCGACCAGGTGCCTGAAGCCCTTGATCTCGTCGAGCCGGCCGACCGCAAGGATCAGCCCCGGTTCGCGCCCGTCCGGCCGGAACGGGATCTCGGCCGGCGTGACGCCGCAGTGCACGATGCGCAGGCGCTCGTGCACCGGCGCCCGCAGGCGCTCGGCGAGGAACCGCACGTTGAACTCGGAGATCGTCACCCCGAACGCCGCGGTGCGGATCTTCCGCGCGAGCAGGTGGTCATGCAGGAAGATGTCGTGCGCATGCGCGGTGAAGCTGAACGGCACACCGATGCGCTGCGAGACGAACATCGCCGCGGTCGACGGATAGGTGGCCCAGTGCGCGTGCAGGTGATCGGGGCGCAGCCCGCGCACCACCGGTGCCAGCGCCAGCGCACGCCACCACACCACCAGGCTCTTCGCCAGTTCCTCCGGGCGTCCGATCAGCTGGCCGACGATGGCTGCCAGTTCCTTGAGCGTCTGCCACGGCCGGCCCGCGACCGCGCGCAGCACGTTCCACGCCCCACGCCAGCCCCGCACCGGGTAGCTGACGCGATCCAGCAGCGCCTGCGCGTCGGACTGGACCAGCTTTTCCTCCGGGTCCTTCAGCGAGACGATGCGCACGTCCACGCCGAGCCGCATCAGCTCGTGCAGCTCGCGCACGATGAACGTCTCCGACCAGCAGGGAAACAGCGACACGAAGTAGACGACTCTCACCTCACCCTCACCTCGGCGGTTGCATGCCGGTCGACGCCGCGCTGCCGGCCTGCGGCCGCGAATGCCACAGGTGCGCGTTCTTGTTGAACAGGAACTCGCGCGCACCGAGCACCACGCACCAGTTCAGCAGCAGGAAGGCGCGCGCGATCTTGGTCGGCTTCCAGCGCCCGACCGCCGGGACGAGCGCCCCCAGCAGCGGCAGCGCGTAGCCCAGCAGCTGCAGCGCGAAGCACGCCTGGTAGAAGCGCCCGGCCGGCAGCAGCGCGAGGTTCGCCAGCAGCAGCACCAGCATCTCCAGCGGCGCGACCAGGCGCATCAGCTTGTGCGAGACGAACTGCCACCAGATCGGGTTGCGCCAGGGCAGCAGCAGCTGCGGGTACAACGCCATCAGCTGGAAGTTCCCGGCCAGCGTGCGCACCTTGCGCAGCCGTTCCTGCTGCGGTGCGCGCGATGGCCGGTCGTAGGCGTGGGCGCGCGGCTCGAACACCACGCGCAGCCCCTGTGCGACCACCTGCATGGGAATGGCGACGTCGTCCAGCACCGCCTGCGGCGGGATCGGCCGGAAGTTCGCGCGGCGCAGCGCATAGAGCGCGCCGGTCACGCCCACCACCGAATGCGACCGGGCTTCCTGACGGCGAATGAACTTCTCGTAGCGCCAGTAGGCATCCACCCCTTCGGCGAACGGCGTCATGTCGTCGGAGACGAACACCAGCTCGCCACTGACCGCCCCCACCCCGGGATCGGCCAGGTTCTCGACCAGGCAGCGCACGGCCTGCGGGTTGAGGCGCTGGCGGGCGTCGGTGAAGACGATCACCTCCTCGTCGCAGGCGGCCACCGCATCGTTCAGGCAAGCCGCCTTGCCGCGCCGCTGCGGGAACGGCAGCAGGGTGACGCCGCGGTCACGGAAGGACTCGACCAGCTCGTTCATGCCGTCGGTGGATCCGTCCGAGGCCACCACGACGCGCATCGGCCCGGCGTAGTCCTGCGCCAGGCAGGTCTCGAGCTTGTCGCGCATGCGTGCGGCCTCGTTGTGCGCCACCACGACGATCGCGACCGAGGGGCGCACGTCCGCGCGAGCCACCGGCTTCGGGGCCAAGCGGGCCCACAGCCAGACGAGCACCGGGTAACCGGCGTAGGTGTATGCCAGCACGACCAGCGCAAGCCAGAACAGCACCTCGCTCATCGCCCCCCCTCCCCCGCGCCGCCCAGCAGCACCCGGCGCAGGCGCTCGTAGCCTCCGTTGCCGAGCGTGCGCTTGGCGGCAGCCAGCACCTGATAGCGCAGCTGGCGCACCGCGAGCTCCCAGCCGCTTTGTTCGACCCAGCGGCGCAGCTGCGCCGTCGAGGTGGTGGCCAGCACCGCCAGCCGCGGCACGTCCCAGCTGCCGCGGCCAGGCTGCCACAGCCCCACGCGGGAGCTGCAGACGGCGCGGTAGCCGAGGCGCTCGGCCAGCGCGCCCAGCCCCGGCGCGACCCGGCCGCCAGGCGGCGCGAACAGCGTCACCGGACGGCCCAGCCGGTCCTCGATCTCGCGCTTGGATTCGGCCAGCTCGGCCTCGACCTCGCGCGGCGAGAGCTCGTCCAGGTAGCGATGGTGCTGACCGTGCGACTGGATCGACATCCCGGCCTCGGCCATGTCGCGCAGCGCGGCCCAGCTCAGGTGGTGGCGCGTGCCGACCGTGCTCGGGTTGACGAAGAAGTCCGCCGCGCCGCCGTGCGCGAGCAGGTCGGCCGCGGCGTCGGCATTGCTGACGTGCCCGTCGTCGAAGGTGAAGGCGACACGCCGCTGGCGCACCTGCGGCTGCTCGAGCAGCTCCAGCACGCTGGCCGCACGCGCGCCGGCTGCGGCCACCACCTGCAGGTGCCGGCGGAACTGCTCGCGCGACACCGCGTAGTGCGGGTCGGCCCCGGCGTCACGTGCCGGCGCATCGCTCACCGCGTGGTACATCAGGACGGTCACGCTGCGGTTCATGGTGCCTCCGTATGGACCGCGGCGGCAGGCGCTGCGCCGCCGTGGCGCAGCCGCTGCCAGCCCTGGACGACCAGCTGACGCGCCGGCGCGTCGACGGCCAGCGTCAGCGAGACGTAGATCAGCGCGCCGGCAGCCATGCGCAGCACCAGCGTCGCGAAGTCGCCACTCACCGCGATCCGCATCAGGGCGGCATACATCAGCAGCGCGATGCCGCCGAACTTGAGCAGCGACAGCGGCGGCAACGAGACGGCCAGGCAGCGCCGCCCGGCCCACATCGACAGCCCCAGCAGCACGGCATAGGCCACCAGCGTCGCCAGCGCCGCGCCGACCAGCCCCCAGGACGGGATCAGCACGACGTTGAGGGCGATGTTGAGCACGGCCGTGCCCATCACCAGCAAGGCGGCAGTCCGGGTCCGCTTCTCGATGTACAGGCCCGCGCCCGCGACCATCACCAGCCCGTCGAGCGCCATGCCGCCGATCACGTAGGGCACGACCTGCGCACCGGCGCGGTACTTGTCCGAGGCCAGCAACGCGATCAGCTCCGGGCCCACCGCCGACAGCCCGGCCACCACCAGCATGGCGACCATCACGTAGACGTGCATGAAGCGGCGCAGGAAGGCCGCGGTCTCGTCGCGCCCCTTCTCCTCCCACAGCCGCACGTACATCGGCAGCACTGCGGCACCGAAGGAGGCCAGGAAGATCGCGCGCACGTAGTCGCACAGGTTGTAGGCCGCCGAGTAGTAACCCAGCGGCTCCGCGCCCATCATGGCCTGGATCACGTAGCGATCCCCCATCGACAGCACGATCGACGCCAGCTCGTAGCCGATCATCGGGATGCCGAACGCCAGCATGGCCTTGAACAGCGGCGCATCGAAATCGCGTGGCCGGGGTTGCAGCCGCTTCCACATCCACGCCACCAGCCCCAGCGTCGCCAGCGCTTCGCCGACGATGGTCGCGACGTAGAAGCCCCACAGGTTGCGCGCCACGAAGAACAGCACGAACAGCAGCAGGGCCAGCCCCGCATAGCGCCGGATCACGCTGTAGACCGTGATCTCGCGGCTGCGCTCCTCGGCGCGCAGCTGGTTGATGAAGGCGCTGTCGACCACGCGCACGAAGACCAGGCAGGCCGTCAACAGCATCAGCGGCTTGAGCCGCTCGTCGTTCCAGAAGGCGTCGGGCACCAGCTGGCTGGCCGCCGCCCACAGCAGCGTGGCGATCAACCCGAGCGCGCCCATCCCGTACACCACGGTGGCCGCATACCCGTCCATGTCGACGCCGGGACGCTTGCCGGTGCGCACCTCGCTGTAGAAGCGCACCGCCGAGTGCTGCACGCCCAGCTTGGCGATGCCCACCAGCAGCGACAGCGCGGTGGCGATGAGGTTCATCACGCCGTACTCGTCGACGCTCAGCAGGCGGGTCAGGATGGGAAACGAGACGATGCTCGCCAGCGTCACCAGCAGGCTGCCGGCCGAATAGTTGGTGACGTGAACGATCAGGCGCTTCAACATGGTGTACGTGGGACGCTGGTGGCTGCCGCGGGCTCCAGGGCCCACGGCAGCGCCGCCCGTGCGGCACGGCGTGCGGCGCTCAGGCGCCTGGCCGACCCGGTTCCCGCCTCCTTGTCGTCATGCCGGTCGCCCATGCAGTGCTCACGAGACGGCAGACCAGGTCACGCCGCCGTCGTCCACCACCGCGCTCTGCCGGGGCAGCACGCTGCGCAGGTGCTGCACGATGCGCAAGGCCGGACCACCGTCCCAGTACGCCTCGACCTGTTCTTCCTTGAGGCTGCGCATGCGGATGGCCTCCTGCACCGCGCGCACGGCCTGGTCGGCATTGCGTGCCACCGGCAGCCCCGCGGCCTCCTCGGCCGTATGGTCCTGGCCGGCGCGCACCGCCAGCACGAAGCTCGGCACGTCCAGCGTCGCACACTCCTCCTGCCAGCGCGCCTCCGGCCCCTGCGCCACGCAGGTGGCCTGGCGGACCAAGGCGGCCATCTCGAGGTAGCCGAACGCGGGCAACAGCACGACCCCGGACTTGCGCAGCTGCTTCTCCATCCCGGCCGATTGCAGCGTCGCCAGCACCGAGGCATCGGCCGGCCACAGCACCGGGATCTCGCCCTTGAGCAGCGTCAGCACCTGCAGCACCTCGCGCAGCTCGCGCGCCGGGTCAGGCCCCGACAGGCCCAGCGTGACCAGCAGGTAGCCCTGCGGCTGACGCAGGCAGTCGTCCGGCACCGCGGCGCTGGCCAGCGCCTGCTCCGGCGACATCGCGCGCTCGAGCGCCACGTGCAGCACGTTCTCCATCAGGCTGCCGACGCAGTGCACGCGGCTGGACGCGATGCCTTCCCGGTACAGCGTGTAGTGCGCGGTCAGCTTGCTCGTGAACAGCACCTCGGCGATGCGGTCCATCAGCACCGCGTTCAGCTCGTCGGTCGCCGGACGGTGCGTGCCCCGCACCCCGGCATCGACGCGCAGCAGCGGCAGGCCGCGCTTGACCGCCACCAGGCTGCAGGCCAGCACCGCGTCGCCCGCACCCAGCGCGAGCACGGCGCACGGTTGCAGCTCGTCCAGCAGCGCGTCGAAGCGGACCTGCGCCTGCGCGGCCATCGCGGCATACCCCTGCGGTGCGGCACCCAGGTGCATCTCGACCGCCGGCAGCGGCAAGGCGCCGTCGAGGGCCTTGGCCGCCGAGACCGCCGATTCCGGCCCGGGGTTGACCGCCACCAGCACCGGCAACTCGGCCTGCTCGCGCAGCGCCTGCGCCAGCGCACCGGCCTTCATGTAGCCCACGGGCCCGTCGATCAGGCAGACCAGGGGCGCATGCAACGGCCCCGCCGGCCCCAGCTGATAGCGCACCACCTCGGACAAGGCACGCTCCCGGTCGACGGCGGGCACCGGCTCGGCCCCCGCCGGCGCGGTCTCGGGCCCCGGCTCGGGCTGCACCCTGGCCGCCGACGGGCTGGTCTGCGGCAGCACGGTCGGTTCGCCCACCTCGCCGCGCAGCTCGCGTGCCGTCTGCTCCACCTGCGCGGCGCTGATGTCGTTCTCGCCGTTCAGGAAGCAGGCCAGCAGCAGCCGGTTGCACAGCAGGTTGATGCGGCGCGGGATGCCTCCGGTCCAACGGTGGATCGCCGCGAACGCGTCGGGCTCGAAGTGCGGCTGATCCTTCCAGCCGACACGGCGCATGCGGTGCTCGATGTAGGCCCGGGTTTCCAGGTCGTCCAGCGGCCCCAGGTGGCACGAGGCGATGACGCGCTGGCGGAACTGCTCCATCGACTTGGACTCGAGCAGGGTGCGCAGCTCGGGTTGCCCGACGAGGAAGCTCTGCAGCAGCGCATGCTTGCCCAGCTGGAAGTTGGACAGCATGCGCAGCTCCTCGATGGCCTCCAGGCTGAGGTTCTGCGCTTCGTCGACGATCAGCAGTGCACGCCGGTTCTTGGTGGCCAGCGCGGTCAGGAAGCCTTCCAGCGTCGCGATCAGGTGGGCCTTGGTCGTGCCCAGCGGCGGGATGCCGAAGGCCGTGATGATGGAGCGCAGCAGGTCGCCCGATTCCAGCTGCGTGCTGACCACCTGGGCGGCCACGACCTGGTCCGGGTTCAGGCCTTCGAGCAGCGTGCGCACGAGCGTGGTCTTGCCCGCACCGATCTCGCCGGTGACGACGATGAAGCCCTCGCCCTGGTAGACGCCGAACTTCAGGTAGGCCAGCGCGTTGCTGTGCCCCCGGCTGTCGAAGTAGAAGGCCGGATCAGGATTGAGCTGGAACGGCGGGCCGCTGAGCCCGAAGTGGGATTCGTACATCGTCTGCTCAGAAACTGTGGCTCACCCCGACGAAGGCGGCCGCCTCCCGTGCCGAGGACGACACGTTGGAACGCAGCAGCTGTCGCCGCGCCCCGAGCGTGACGGCGGTGTCCGGCGAGAGCTGGTGCTGCAGCGTGACGCGGACGATGCGCTCGCGGCTGAAGTCGTCTTCGCGCGAACCCAGCCCCTCGATGCGGGAATACTGCAGCAGCAGCCCCAGCGAGGTCTGCGGCGTCAGGCGGCGCGTCACGTCCAGCGCCGCACCCACCTGCTCGTGGTCGGACGCGAACGACGGGTCGGGGGCGAGCACGTCGTCCTCGCGCGTCAGCTGCCAGTAGCGGCGCTGGTACAGGTTCACGGCCACCGTGGTGCGCCGCCCCAGGAGCGCGACGCTCAGGTGGTTGCCGCGCAGCAGCTGCGCGTAGTCGGCGAACACCTCGATGGGCCCGCGCAGCGTCTCGGGCAGGTTCAGGTCGCGGATGATGCGGCGCACCAGCTCCTCGCGCGCCACCGGATCCGGATACCGCGTGGTCAGGATGGCATCGAGCAGGTTGCGCACCGAGCCGCCACCCGGCTCCAGGATCTGCGAGCTCGGCTGCGCGGTCGGCTCGCGGAACGAGCGGAAATGCACCGCGAGGAACGGCATGCGGTGGGTGAACTGCAGGTCCCAGCCGGTGCCGAAGAAGCGGTCTTCCACCGCGCCGGTCAGCAGCGTGCGCTCGGTCGGCTGCCAGCGCAGGCGCACGCCGTAGAGGCTGTCGGTGTGCTCGCTCAGCGAGAACTCGCTGTGCTCGCGTCCCCCCACGATGCCGACCGACAGCTGCGGCGTGATCGCGTAGCTGACCACGGCACGCAGCGTGTCGAGCGTGAGCACCGAATCGACGTCGCCGTCATAGCGGGTGTCCTGGTGCACGTACTCCAGCGAGCCGCCCAGCGGCAGGGGCTGCTGCTCGAGGCGCACGAAATGCTGCTGCTCGCGCGAGTCGCGTCGCGGATCGTCGGCGGCGTAGTCGCCGTTGCGGCGGGTCCAGGCGAAGTCGCTGCGCGCCAGCAGCGACAGGGACGGCGTGAACCAGTGGTCGATGCGCGGGCTGACCAGGAAGCGCCGGGTGGTGATCTGGTTGAACGCCGAGCGACCGTCCGGGCGCGAGGCATACGGGTCGGAGGCCGTCTGGTCCACCTCGGCCGAGGCGTCCAGGTAGACCCAGCGGTCCACCAGCATCGACTCCAGGTTCAGCGACGCCCGGGGCAGCACCCGGTCGGGCTGCGTGTCGTCGAAGTAGTGCAGCGCGCTGGCCGACAGGTCGCCCGCCAGACGCACCCGCCCGCCGCGCCGCGCGAACGACAGCCGGGGCTCCAGGTTCAGGATCCTGTCGCTGCGGGACTGCTGCCGGTCGGTGTACCCGCTGTTGCTGGTCGCGGTCAGCGTGGCCGACACGCCGGCATCCAGGCGCCAGGCACGGGGCACGCCGGCCTGCTCGGCGTCGAACGGCACCGCCCAGACCGTCGTGCGCGGCGGGCGCTGCAACGGCTCGGTCTGCGCCGGCTGGACGGGCTCCTGCTGGACGGCGGGCTGCTGGGCCTGGGCCACCGACGCCCAGATCATGGCAATCAACCAGGCCAGCGGCTTCACCCGCCGCAGGGGGGCACCGGAACGCTCAGTAGTAGCCATAGCGGTAGGTTCCCGCAGGATTCGAACACTTGTTGAGCACCGACATCACGACCGGACAGCTCTCCACGGTGGCAAACGCCTTGGCCACCGTGTTGCGCGAGGTCTGGTCGGCCTCGACCACCATCACCACCTGCCCGGCACGGGACGCCAGCACGCGCGACTCGGTGGTCGGCAGCAGCGGCGGCGCGTCGAACACGACGACGCGGTCCGAATAGCGCGTGGCCAGCTCCTGCAACAGCTGCTCCATCGCCGCGCTGGCGAGCAGTTCGGTCGAATTGGGACACGGCGTGCCGGCGGGCAGCAGCGTGAGCTTGGGCACGTTGGTGCGCAGCAGCACGTCGGCCAGGTCCAGCGACGGGTCGTTCAGCACGTCGAGCAGGCCCTTGGCCGGCTCGTCCAGCCCCAGGCGCGACATCAGCGACGGGCGCACCACGTCCGCGTCGACCAGCAGCACGGTCTTGTCGACCTCCATCGCGATGCTCAGGGCCAGGTTGATCGCGGTGAAGGTCTTGCCCTCGCCGGGCATCGCGCTGGTGACCAGGATCAGGTTGGCGCGCTCCACCGGGGCGGCCGACTCGCCCTGCACGTTCTTCAGCAGCGGACGCTTGATCACGCGGAACTCGTCGGCCAGGCTGGTACGCGGCTGGTCCGGCACGAGGTAGCCGGCCTGCCCCAGCATCCCGAGCGGCAGGTCGACCTTGCGCGAGCGCCGGTCGGACTCCGCGAGGCGGTGCACGCCCGGCGGCTCCGCCAGGCTTTCCGCGGTGCCGGCCACCGCCCGCAGCGCGACGCCCTGCCCGCCCTTCTGGCCGGCCTCCACCAGCTGGTCGTACTCCTGCCGGCTCAGCCCGGCGGCCGCCCACGGCACCTCGACCCCCGCGCGCCGGAGCTCCTCCAGTCGCTTGGCAGCCTGTTCGATGATGCTCATCGACGCTTCCTTTCTCACACGCGGCTCTGGAAGGCGACCCAGGCCACCCACCCCGCATTGGCCACGAAGAACAACGCCACCGCACCGGCAAAGCCGACCAACGCGCGGCGCTGCTGTACCCGGGCCGCGTTGCTCAGCACCAGCGACACAGTGCCCAGCACCGGGCGGCCGGACAGTTCACGCAGCGTGCGTTCGTTGTCGAACGACGGGCTCAGTTGCGACAGGCCGAAGGTCGCGGCCACGCCCGCGCCGATCGCCGCCAGCACCACCAGCACCGCCAGCACCTTGCGGCTGGGGAACACCGGGGTCGGCGCGACCCGGGCCGGCTCGACGAGCCGGAAATCGGTCAGCGGGGAGCTCTGGTCGATCTTCACCCCGAGCGAGGCGGCCTCCCGGCGGGCCACGAGCTGTTCGTAGTTGCGCCGGATCACGTCGTAGTCCCGGTTCAGCTGTGCCAGCTCCGCCTCGACCTGCGGGATGCGCGAGGCCCGCGCACGGATCTGGTCCAGCTGGGCCTGCTGCGCCGCCAGCCGGGTGCGCAGCGACGCGACGTTGGCCTCGGCCTCGGCCAGCGCCATGCGGATGCGCTGGAACACCGGGTTGGTCGCCGCACCGCGCTTGTCGCCGCGGGCCTGGGCCTCGCGCAGACGCTGCTCCTCGATCTGCGCGATCGTGCGGCGCGTCGCCACCACGTCCGGGTGCTCCTCGGTGTAGCGTCGCAGCAGCTCGTCGAGCTGACGCTTCTGCGCCTCCAGGCGGGTGTCCAGCTCCGACAGCATCGCCGCACCGCCGGTCGCCGGCAGTGCATCCGGGGGCAGCTGGGGTTCCTCGGAGGCCAGCTCGCGCCGCAACGCGTCGCGCGACTGCTCGGCAGCGCTCAGCTCGATGCGCAGCTTGCTCACCTGGTCGGACAGCTCGGAGATGCGCGCGAAGTAATCCTGGTTGGACACCCCGGTCATGCCGAAGTTGCGCAGCTTGAAGTCCTTCAGGCGGTTCTCCGCCTCGACCAGCTTGCGCTCGTAGTCGGCGATCTGCTCGTCGATGAAGCGGCTGGCCTCCTGGGAGTCGCGCGCCTTGCTGTCGATGCTGGACTCCATGAACAGGTTCACCAGGCCCTCGACCAGGCGCCGTGCCCGTTCAGGACTGGTGTCGCGGTAGCTGATCGTGTAGAGGTTGCCGCCACCGCTCGGGTTGACCTTGATCCGGTCCATCAGCCGCATCAGCACCTTTTCCCGGTCGCGCGGGTCCGCCGGTGCCAGGCCGATCTCCGGCGAGTCCATCAGGCGCTCCACGTTCGGACGCGACACCAGCGTGCGTGCCAGCATGCGCACCTGCTGGTCGATGTCCGGCTGGAAGGCGAGCCCGGCCATCAGCGGCTTGAGCACCGACTGCGTGTCCACGTAGACGCGCGAGCTGGCCTCGTAGCGGTCCTGAATGACCGCCACCACCACGCCACCGAGCACGGCCGTGACGCACGCAGCGGCCAG
Source organism: Caldimonas thermodepolymerans (assembly GCF_015476235.1). Taxonomy (NCBI): domain Bacteria; kingdom Pseudomonadati; phylum Pseudomonadota; class Betaproteobacteria; order Burkholderiales; family Sphaerotilaceae; genus Caldimonas; species Caldimonas thermodepolymerans. The sequence goes on along the minus strand of NZ_CP064338.1, from coordinate 1,505,026 downwards.
GCCCCACCAGCGCCGGCGCCACATGCCCCGCAGTATCGTCCTGATCTGGCGTAGAAGCTCAGTCGTATCCATCCTGGTTCCGCCCGTCATGGCGGCCTTGTTCATTCACCCCGAGGCGCTGCCGCGCCAGCCGCACTGGCGGCTGCGCTGCGCCTGCCACAAACGCAACGGGACCGGCGTGCCGGTCCCGGCAGGAGACGGCCCGCAAGGCACTCGGCATCGCCGTTGCGGTGCATGCCGCCGTACCGCCTTCAGAACCAGCTTTGCGGCACGATGATGATGTCGCCCGGCATCACGCCGACGTTGGCCGAGATGTCACCGCGCTTGAGCAGGTCGTTCAGGCGCAGGCTGTACTGCTTGCCGCCTTCGGCGCCGCGCACCAGCACCGCCCCATTGCCGTCGGCAAAGTCGGTCAGCCCGCCGGCCTGGATCATCACGTCCAGGATGGTCATGTTCTGGCGGTACGGCACGGCCTGCGGACGCGCCGCCTCGCCGACGATGCGGATCTGCTCGGAGAACGTGCCCTGGAAGCCGCTGACGACGATGGTCACGACCGGGTCACGGATGTATTTCGACAGCACCTTCTCGAGCTCGCGCGCCAGGTCGGCCGGGTCGCGGCCGGCCGCCATCACGTCCTCGACCAGCGGCGTCGAGATGCGGCCGTCCGGACGTACGGTGACCGTGGTCGACAGCTCGGGGTTGCGCCAGACCACGATGTTGAGCGTGTCCAGCGCACCGATCTTGTAGCGATGATCGGGCGCATCGACGACGGCGGGCGCCGGCGGGTAGTTGCCGATGCTGCCGCAGCCGGCAAGCAGGGCGATGAAGGCAGCAAGAACAGCGATGAGACCTGCACGCATGGAAGTCAGTGAACGTTGTGGGGTAACCATGGGAAAGCAACCTTTCTGAGCCGGAGCCTGTACGTCGCAACCGTCACGCGGGCGTCGCGATCAGCGCGACCCTTCGCGGAACAGCACCACGCTGACCGTTTCGATCAGCACCAGGATGTCGAGGAACAGCGAGTTGTTCTTCACGTAGTACAAGTCGTACTGGTGCTTGCGGCGCGCGTCCTCCACCGAAGCGCCGTAGCTGTAGCGCACCTGGGCCCAGCCCGTCACGCCCGGCTTGACGCTGTGACGCAGGTCGTAGAAGGGGATCTGCTCGCGCAGCTGCTGCACGAAGCTGGGACGCTCAGGGCGCGGACCGACCATGCTCATTTCGCCCTTGAGCACGCTCAGCAGCTGGGGCAACTCGTCGATGCGGGTCTTGCGGATGAAGGCGCCCACGCGCGTGACCCGCGAGTCGTTCTGCGAGGCCCAGCGCGCCACGCCGTCCTTTTCGGCGTCGACCGTCATGCTGCGGAACTTCAGGCACATGAAGGTGCGGCCGCCCAGGCCGACACGCTCCTGGCGGTAGATGATCGGTCCCGGGCTGTCCAGGCGGATCGCGATCGCCGTCAGCAGCATGATGGGCGAGGTCAGCAGCAGCAGCGTCGCCGAGGTGACGATGTCGAACGCGCGCTTGGCGAAGCGACGCGCCGGCCCCTGCACGAAGCCCTGGCTGTAGATCAGCCAGCTGGCCTTGAGGCTGTCGATGGGCACTTCGGCACGGGCGCGTTCGTAGAAGCCGGCCAGGTCCAGGATCGGCGTGCCGGCGATGCGGCAGGCCAGCAGCTGGTCCATCGGCAGCGCGCCACCGCGCTGCTCACGCACCGCGACGATGATCTCGTCGATGTCGTGCTCGGCAACGATCTCCTCGATCGAACGGTCGCGCGAGAACACGCGCTGGTCGGGGCGCATGCCTTCGGTGCGTTCGGTGGTCGGATAGAAGCCGACGACCTGGCGTTCGATGCGGCTGTGGGTCGCCAGGTCGCGCGCCACGGCCTGGGCATCCTCGCCGGTGCCGATGATCAGCACGCGCGGCACGCCGACGGCCTTCTGCACCATGTAGATCACGGCCCGCACGACGACCAGGCCCACCAGCAGGTACACCATGGCCAGGCCGACCACGTAGCCCGGAGACGCCTCGCCGGCCACCGAATCGAACAGGAGGTAGGTGATGCAGGCCCCCAGGGCGATGGCGAGCATGGCGCGCTGGATCAGCGTGCCCAGGCCCATCGAGCGGGTGCCGCGACGATACAGGCCGACCGACGCATACAGCAGCAGCATCACCGCGGCAAACCCGCCGGCCAGCCAGACCATGCCGGACTGGGCCAGGGCATCACCACCGTTGGGCACCATGTGCAGGGCGGACGCGATGAACAGCGCCGCCAGAAAACACAGCAGGCTGTCGGCAAACAGCTCCAACAGCGTGGACAGGGCAACGTGGTGATGAAAGAGCCGGAACACCTTCATCGTGTCCTCCCGGGATATGGCGGATAGCGCGTACTCACCTGGTAAACAGGTGCAACCGATGCAACTGATTCTGCCTATCCGGTCAGGAGGGACAATCCTGCGAATGGGTGTAGTGCCCCCCTCAGGTAAGGGGTTCTCCATCGCGCCAAGGACGCGCCCGTGCGCCGGCCGCGGCCCGCCAGCCCGCACCAGCACTGCACCTGCGCAGGCCGATGGGGCGTCACCCCGCCCGCTGCCCGCGACGCGGGACGCCGGCGCCTGGCGCACACCGTCGCGATCCGCAAAAGGAAGAAGACGCGATTCGAACGCACCCGGGTGTCGCCAGGTGCCGGCCAACGCCCGCCGCAGAAGGACGAACGGCCCGCTGTTGCGGGCCGTTCGTGCTGAGGTGTCTGGCGGGTGGTGCAGCGACGTTTCCTGCCGCGGCGCCATCGAGCACCAGCTACCTGCCGCCAGCACGTCCGCGTGGGCCGTGATCACGGTCATCCATGAGTGGCCGAACCCGACCGAACGGCGCGTCGAGGTGTGGCGCGAGCGCATCGGCTCGGCACGCCGTGCGCGCCCGGCTGGCAGCGAGTTGACCTGCGGACATGCACATGACGCGCTCACTCCGCATGTGCAGGCTGGACTACCGCCGCATGGTCAGCGGGCGCGTCCTTGGTCACCAGGAACAGGTCGGGGGCTCGAGCTTGACCCGTGCAGGGATGCTCCGGACCTTCCAGTTGACCACGCGCTGGGTACCCCGCCCCTCTCCGCTTGTCCAGGCCGAGCGCCTCTGCGACCTTGGCGGGGCCGCTCAGCCGATCGATGAGTGCTGCGTGGTCACGCTCCCCACAATCTAAACACGGCGTTTATGCGGTTGTAAACATGGCGTGTATAAACAAGCTGTTGACTGTTCAGATGGAGAACAATCCCGGGCATGCACGAATCCGTGAAGCGGCTGCTCGAGTACGCGCGTCAGGTCACGCAGTTCGATCAACAACCGGTGATCGACTTTGCTGGCCTGGGCCGCCGCATGGGCGTGTCAAGGCAGACGCTCACCAACTGGAAGCGCCGCGGCGTGTCCAAGGAAGGCGCCCTGCAAGCCGAGGCTGCCTTTGGGTGCTCGGCGCAGTGGATCTTGACCGGGGAAGGCGATGCGCACGCGTCGACGGCCCAGCCGCTGGCAGGTCAGGCGCTGGTCATTGACGAAGCACTGCGCAGCCTCGGACCGGAGGCCAGGCACGAGGTGCTTGAGTACATCCGCTACAAGATCGAGCGCGCCACCGGCCCACACATCTCGGCGCGGCGAGACAGGTTTCTGGCCGCACTCGACAAGCTCGCCGAGGCGCACGAAGCCTGCACGCAGCGCGAAGCGCCACGCGCCAGGCGCTGAGAACCGCGGCGGCAGATGCGATCAGCGGGTGCCGATCGCGAAGAAGCCGGTGGATCGATCAGGCAGCAGCGCCGCGGCGACCATCTCCTGCCCCGATCCCGTGTTGCGCACGACCACCACGCCACCGAGCGTCTGGCCATCGAACTCGCACGACGCGCCGTCGAAGGTCACCGCCAGGTTGTACACCCCCTTGCCCGAGCTGCGCACCGTGAGCGTGCCCGTGCCTGAGCAGTACGGCGTCGTCGCGCTGACCGAGCCATCCGAGCCGACCGTCACCGTCGTCGTCACGGTGCCGGACGCCGAGGCCGCGCGGACCTGCCAGGTGCCTGTGGCATCGGCCGGCGGCGAGTCGTAGCTGCTGTCGTAGGAGCCCGAGAAGGTGATCGTCGAGCTCGGCAGCCGCACCGCGCCTTCCATGCTCTGCCGCTCGCGCGCCGTGCCTGAGATCGTCACGCCTGTACGCGCCACCAGGGGCAGGTTGTAGTCGAAACCGTTGCCCGAGAAGCCGCTTGGCGAGTAGGTCACCGTCCCCTGAACCACGCCCTCGACGACACCGCCGCGCGCGTAGAAGGCCCAGATCTGGCGGTCCTCGGTGACCAGCGCCCGGAAGGCGTACTGCCCGGCGTTCCCCACCCAGAAGCCCTCGGCAGACTGCGACGATCCGCCGCCACCGCCACCACCACTGTCACCACCATCGCAGACCGGCGGGTCCACGCTGGCAAAAGGCGGGGTGCCCGCCTCGCAGTCATCGCCGCCACCGCAGGCGGCCATCATCAGCGATGCCAACACAGCGCTGGCGCACATCAGCAGTCGGCGCATGGACCCTCCTTTACGACGCCGGGCGCAAGGCGCACACGGTCGTCACGGGATTCTATGGACGCCTCGCTGCCGCACCAAATGTACACACTGTGTTGACTTGCTGACAAACACGGCGTTTAAAGCGATCCGACACCCCGAAAGGAGACAAAGGTGCGTCGTCACTCACCTGCCGAGCAAGTCCGCACGATGCCGGCCGACCGGCTGGCCGTCGCGCCGGCGATCAACGCCCACCTGACCTGTACAGCACTTCCGACGTCCGCCGCGTCACCCTGCGCGACGTGGTCACCGCCCGCCACCTGTACAGCGGCGGCGTGCCTGCAGCGCGCGCGCACCCGCCCCCCTGATTGGCATTCCCCGAGGCGATCGGGCTCGGCGCCCACGTGAGCGCCTCGGTGCCATGCACCAGGATTTGCACCAGCAAACAAAAACGGCCCCGAAGGGCCGTCCAAGTGCTTGATCTTGTTGGTGGGTGGTGCAGGGTTCGAACCTGCGACCCCTGCCGTGTGAAGGCAGTGCTCTACCACTGAGCTAACCACCCTGATCCGGTTTTCCGTTCGGCGACGATTGCGTCGTCGCACAGATCAGGAAAACCAAGATTATGCCATAACTTTTTCGCTCGGCAACTGCCTCCACAGTGTCTTGCCGCCGGAGGACTTGTCCAGGTCCGCCAGCACCGCCTCGTGGGCCTGCACCTCGGCGTCGCTCGCGCACAGCACCGGCAGGCTGAACTGCGTGAGGTCGATCTTCTCCACCACGATTTCCTGGGTGGCGTCTTCCTCGGCCTCGATGACCAGCGACTCCTGCCCGCGGGTCATCTTGATGTAGACCTCGGCCAGCAGTCCCGCGTCCAGCAGCGCGCCGTGCAGCGTGCGGTTGGAGTTGTCGACCTCCAGCCGCTTGCACAGCGCGTCCAGCGAGTTCGACTTGCCCGGGAACATCTCGCGGGCCATCAGCAGGCTGTCGGTGATGCCCGCGACGTAGGTCTCGAACTTGGGCTTGCCTAGGCGCCTGAGCTCGGCGTCCAGGAAGCCGACGTCGAAGCTCGCGTTGTGGATGATGATCTCGGCGCCGGCCAGGTACTCGAGCAGCTCGTCGGCGATCGCCGCGAACACCGGCTTGTCGGCCAGGAATTCGTCGGTCAGGCCGTGGATCTTCACCGCGTCCTCGCTGTTGGGCCGCTCCGGATTCAGGTAGTAGTGCTTGTTGTTGCCGGTCAGGCGCCGGTCCACCATCTCGACACAACCGATCTCGACGATGCGGTCACCCCCTTCGGGGCTCAGGCCGGTGGTTTCGGTGTCGAAAAAGATCTGTCGCGTCATGGCGCGATTATCGGGTGCGGGCGGCGCGGCTCAGTGCTTTTCCTTGGCGTGGTTGATCGAGTACTTGGGAATCTCGATCGTCACGTCCTGGTTGGCCAGGATGGCCTGGCACGACAGGCGCGACTGCGGCTCCAGCCCCCAGGCGCGGTCGAGCATGTCCTCCTCGTTCTCGTCGGGCTCGTTCAGCGACTCATAGCCCTGGCGCACGATCACGTGGCAGGTGGTGCACGCGCAGCTCATCTCGCAGGCGTGCTCGATCTCGATGTCGTGGTCGAGCAGCGCCTCGCAGATCGAGGTGCCGGCCGGAGCTTCGATCTCCGCGCCCTGCGGGCAGTACTCGCTGTGAGGCAGGATCTTGATCTTGGGCATGTGGGGTTCTCGTGGATCGCGCCGCGGCGTGCGTGGCCTGGCGCCTCAGACTTCTTCGACGCGGCGGCCGGCCAGGGCCTGCCGGATGCTGCGGTTCATGCGCTCGGCCGCAAACGCTTCCGTGCCCTTGGCCAGCCGCTCGGTGGCCGCCTCGATGGCCCGGTGGTCGTCCTGGCCCGCCAGCGCACCCAGCTCTTCCATCAGCCGGTCGATCTTGTGCCGCTCCTCGAGCGTGAGCAGGTCGCCGTCGCGCTCCAGCGCGGTGCGCGTGGCCAGCAGCAGGCGGTCGGCCTCCACCCTCGCCTCGCGCAGCGCGCGCGTCTTCATGTCCTCCTCGGCGGTCGAGAAGCTGTCCTGCAGCATGCGGGCGATCTCCTCGTCGCTCAGTCCGTAGCTCGGCTTGACCGCCACCGAGGCCTCGACGCCGGAGGTCAGCTCGCGCGCCGAGACGTTGAGCAGCCCGTCGGCATCGACCTGGAAGGTGACCCGCACGCGCGCCGCGCCGGCGGCCATCGGCGGGATGCCGCGCAGCTCGAAGCGCGCCAGCGAACGGCAGTCGGACACCAGCTCGCGCTCGCCCTGCACGACGTGGATCGCCATCGCGGTCTGGCCGTCCTGGTAGGTCGTGAAGTCCTGCGCACGCGCGGTCGGGATCGTGCTGTTGCGCGGCACGATGCGCTCGACCAGCCCGCCCATGGTCTCCAGCCCCAGCGACAGCGGGATCACGTCGAGCAGCAGCAGCTCCCCGTTTTCCTTGTTGCCGGCCAGCGCGTTGGCCTGCACCGCCGCGCCGAGCGCGACGACCTGGTCCGGGTCGAGATTGGTGAGCGGCTCGCGGCCGAAGAACTCGCCGACCGCCACCTGCACGCAGGGCATGCGGGTCGAGCCGCCGACCATCACGACGCCCTGCACCTCGTCGCGCCCGACCTGGGCGTCGCGCAGCACGCGCCGCACCGCGGCCAGCGTGCGCTGCACCAGCGGCGCGGTGAGCTGCTCGAACTGCTGGCGCGTGACCGTCAGCTCGACGTCACGCTCGCCGATCCTGAAGGCCATCGGCGCGGACGTGGCGGACGACAGTGCTTCCTTCACGGCGCGCGCGGCCACCAGCACCGCGCGCTTGTCGGTGGGCGACTGCACCTCGACGCCGGCCTGCTGCAGCGCCCACTGGGCCAGCGCGGCGTCGAAGTCGTCGCCGCCCAGCGCCGAGTCGCCGCCGGTGGCGACCACCTCGAACACGCCCTTGGTCAGGCGCAGCAGCGAGATGTCGAAGGTGCCGCCGCCGAGGTCGTACACCGCATAGAGGCCCTCGGAGCCGTTCTCCAGGCCGTAGGCGATGGCCGCGGCGGTAGGTTCGTTGATCAGCCGCAGCACCTCCAGGCCGGCCAGCCGGGCCGCATCCTTGGTCGCCTGGCGCTGCGCGTCGTCGAAGTAGGCCGGCACCGTGATCACCGCGCCGAACAGGTCCTCGCCGAAGGTGTCCTCGGCACGGTAGCGCAGCGTCGCGAGGATCTCGGCCGACACCTCGACCGGCGACTTGGGCCCTTCGCGCGTGTCGATCTGCAGCATGCCCGGTGCGTCGACGAAGCGGTACGGCAGGCGCTCGCGCCCCTGCACGTCGGCCACGGTGCGCCCCATGAAGCGCTTGACCGAGACGATGGTGTTCTCGGGGTCGTTGGCCTGCTCGGCGAGCGCGTCGAAGCCGATCTGGCGCCGGCCCTCGCCCAGGTAGCGCACGGCGGACGGCAGGATCACGCGGCCGCGGTCGTCGGGCAGGCACTCGGGCACCCCGTTGCGGATGGCCGCGACGAGGGAATGGGTGGTGCCCAGGTCGATGCCGACCGCGATGCGCCGCTGGTGCGGGTCAGGCGACTGTCCGGGCTCGGAAATCTGTAGCAATGCCATGATCTTGTGCTTCGCGCGGCCGGGGCCGGCCGGGTCCTTACCGCTTCATTGTCCCAGGGCGTCGAGCCGGCGATCGACCTCTTCGGCAAAGCGCTCGATGAACATGAGGGCTCTGACCTGCTGCACCGCCGCCGCGTAGTCGTGGCGTTCGTCGATGCACTCGCGCAGGGCCTCGAGCATCTCGCGGCGCCGGGCGCGCACCTGGGCGGCCAGCGCGTCAAGGGCGTCCTCGTCCCGCGCCTCGTCCAGGGCCTCGCGCCAGGCCATCTGCTGCATCAGGAAGTCGGCCGGCATGGCGGTGTTGCTCTCGGCCTGCACCGGCGCGCCGTTCAGCTCGCACAGGTACGCCGCGCGCTTGAGCGGGTGCTTGAGCCGCTGGTAGGCCTCGTTGACGCGCACGGCCCATTGCATCGCCACCCGTTGGGCGGCCGTGCCCTGCGCGGCGAAGCGGTCCGGGTGCACCTGCGCCTGCAGCGCCTTCCACCGTTCGTCCAGCAGCGCCGGCTCGACGGCAAAGCGCCGCGGCAGGTCGAACAGTTCGAAATCGTCGAGATCGAGCCGGAGCGAGCCAGTCACGACCGCTCCTGCAGCAGCCGGCCCCATCCCCTCACACGCGGAACGACTCGCCGCATCCGCAACGGTCCTTCTCGTTGGGGTTGTTGAAGCGGAAGCCCTCGTTCAGCCCTTCGCGCACGAAATCGAGTTCGGTGCCGTCGAGGTACGGCAGGCTCTTGGGATCGACCAGCACCTTGACCCCGTGGCCCTCGAAGACATGGTCCTCGGGCGCCACGGCGTCGGCGTACTCGAGCTTGTAGGCCAGGCCGGAACAGCCGGTGGTCTTCACGCCCAGACGCACGCCGATGCCCCTGCCTCGCTTGGCGAGGTACTTCTGCACATGTCGCGCTGCCGCTTCGGTCAATGTCACCGCCATGGCGTCCGACCCGTTCATCAAGCGACCGCCTTCTTGGCCTTGTAGTCCTGCACGGCCGCCTTGATGGCGTCCTCTGCCAGGATCGAGCAGTGGATCTTCACCGGCGGCAGGGCCAGCTCTTCGGCGATCTGCGTGTTCTTGATCTGCATCGCCTCGTCCAGCGTCTTGCCCTTGACCCATTCGGTCACCAGGGAGCTGGAGGCGATCGCCGACCCGCAACCGTAGGTCTTGAAGCGGGCGTCCTCGATGACGCCGGTCTCGGGATTCACCTTGATCTGCAGCTTCATCACGTCGCCGCACGCAGGCGCGCCCACCATGCCGGTCCCGACGGTGTCGTCGCTCTTGTCGAACGAACCGACGTTGCGGGGGTTCTCGTAGTGGTCGATCACCTTCTCGCTGTATGCCATGTCAATCTCCTACTACTGCTTGATCAGTGCGCGGTCCACTGGATGGCGTTCAGGTCGATGCCGTCCTTGTACATCTCCCACAGCGGGGAGAGCTCGCGCAGCTTGGCAACACGGTCCTTCAGCGTGGCAACGGCGTAGTCGATCTCCTCTGCGGTCGTGAAGCGGCCGATGGTCATGCGCAGCGACGAGTGCGCCAGTTCGTCGCTGCGGCCGAGCGCGCGCAGCACGTAGCTGGGCTCCAGGCTGGCCGAGGTACAGGCCGAACCGGACGAGACGGCGATGCCCTTGATGCCCATGATGAGGGACTCGCCTTCGACGAAGTTGAAGGACGCGTTGACGTTGTGCGGCACGCGGTGTTCCAGGCTGCCGTTGATGAACACCTGCTCGATGCCCATGATGCCGTCCAGCAGGCGGCGCTGCAGGCCGCGGATGCGCTCCAGCTCGGTGTGCATCTCTTCCTTGGCGATGCGATAGGCCTCGCCCATGCCGACGATCTGGTGCGTCGGCAGCGTGCCCGAGCGCAGGCCGCGCTCGTGGCCGCCGCCGTGCATCTGCGGTTCCAGGCGCACGCGCGGCTTGCGGCGCACGTACAGCGCGCCGATGCCCTTCGGGCCGTAGGTCTTGTGCGAGGCCAGGCTCATCAGGTCGACCGGCAGCTTCGACAGGTCGATCTCGACCTTGCCGGTGGCCTGCGCCGCATCGACGTGGAAGATGATCCCGCGCTCGCGGCACATCGCCCCGATCGTCGCGATGTCCTGGATCACGCCGATCTCGTTGTTGACGAACATCACCGACACCAGGATGGTGTCCGGGCGCAGCGCGTCCCGGAAGCGGTCGAGGTCGAGCAGGCCGTCTTCCTGGACGTCGAGGTAGGTGACCTCGAAGCCCTGGCGCTCGAGCTCGCGGCAGGTGTCCAGCACCGCCTTGTGCTCGGTCTTGACCGTGATGATGTGCTTGCCCTTGCCCTTGTAGAAGTGCGCCGCCCCCTTCAGGGCCAGGTTGTCGGATTCGGTGGCGCCGGACGTCCAGATGATCTCGCGCGGGTCGGCGCCGATCAGGTCGGCGACCTGCGCACGCGCCTTCTCGACGGCTTCCTCCGCCTCCCATCCCCAGGCGTGGCTGCGCGAGGCCGGGTTGCCAAAATGCTCGCGCAACCAGGGAATCATGGCGTCGACCACGCGCGGATCGACCGGCGTGGTGGCGCCGTAGTCCATGTAGATGGGGAAGTGAGGCGTCATGTCCATGTTGCTTGCGTCAGGAGCCTTGCGGCCCCGGCTGGCAGAAAAGCAGAAAACCCGAAAACGGCACGCGGCGGATCGCACCGCCGCGAGCCCTTACTTGGAAAATGCGTTGCCGAGCGCGAACACCGAGTTCGGCGCGTTGACCTTGATCGGCTTGACCACCGGCTGGCTGGAAATCGCGCGCTTGACCGGCTGCTCCTCGATCGAGATGCCGCGGGCCAGCTGGTCCTCCACCAGCTTCTTCAGCGTGATGGAGTCCAGGTACTCGATCATCTTGGCATTCAGGCTCGCCCACAGGTCGTGCGTCATGCAACGACCCTGGTCGCTCATGCAGTTTTCCTTGCCGCCGCAGCCGGTGGCGTCGATCGGCTCGTCCACCGCCACGATGATGTCGGCCACGGTGATCTCCTCGGCCTTGCGGCCCAGCGAATACCCGCCGCCAGGACCTCGGGTGCTCTCCACCAGCTCGTGCCGACGCAGCTTCCCGAACAGCTGCTCGAGATAGGACAGCGAAATCTGTTGCCGCTGGCTGATCGCGGCCAGCGCCACCGGCCCCTGATGCTCCCGCAGGGCTAGATCGATCATGGCGGTGACGGCAAAGCGGCCTTTGGTGGTGAGACGCATGGCAAGCTCCTTAAAGCTTTCAGCTGCGCGCTGAAGTGTTGAACCCAAACAGCTTGTGGCCCGGGTGAACCCTCGGTTGTTTCCGACTGATTTACTCGAATTTTACCTGAAGCCTAGTTTTTTGGTCAAGTTTTGGTCAGGAAGTTCCTGAGACCAGCACGCGGCGTTCCAGCAGGTGGGTCAGCAGCCCGGCACAGGCGTCCTCGAGGTAGTCCAGCACCGTCTCGAAGCCCTGCGGCCCCCCGTAGTAGGGGTCGGGCACCACGTCGTGCCGGTGCCGCGTGGCGAACTCCATCAGGCGGCGCAGCTTGTGGCGGTGCTCGGGCGGGCAGGCCGCTTCGAGGACGGCCAGGTTGGCCCAGTCCATGGCCAGCAGCAGGTCGAAGCGTTCGAAGTCCCGGGCGCAGACCTGCCGGGCCCGCAGCCCGCGCAGGTCGTACCCGCGCCGGGCCGCATGCTGCTGGGCCCGCTCGTCCGGCGGCTCGCCGACGTGGTAGTCGTGCGTGCCGGCCGAATCGACCAGCACCTGCGACCGCAGGCCTGCCTGCTCGACCAGGCGCCGGAACACCCCTTCGGCGGTCGGCGAGCGGCAGATGTTGCCCATGCAGACAAACAGGACGGAAACGCGGGAAGACGGCTTGAACAACTTCATGGGGCACAAGTCTAGGCTGCCGGCGCCCTGCGCCAGGCGTACGGGCCAAATCCGACGTGGTCGTCTGCGGTGCCCTCATCGGCGTCCCCGGTCTGCGCGGCTGCGAACCGCGTGACGGTCCAACCCTTCAAGGTAAGGCAACCACGCCAGAGTTCAAGGGGCCAGCCGCTGCGCCCGGCAGGTGCGGGGCCGCGCCGGAGCGGGGCGGCCTCAACCGGCGGCGGCGACGTTGTCCCCGCCGCCCGCACCGAAGGCCTGCTGCTTGAGCATGGCCAGCTGGTCGCGCACGCGGGCGGCCTTCTCGAACTCCAGGTTGCGCGCGTACTCGAGCATCTGCTTCTCGAGCTGCTTGACGCGCTTGCCCAGGTCCTTCTCGGACAGCGCCTCGACCCGCGCCACCTCCTCGGCCGCCCGGGCCGCTCCGCGGGACGCGTCCTGCGAGTAGACGCCGTCGATCAGCTCCTTGACCTGCTTCTGCACGGTGCGCGGGGTGATGCCGTGCGCCTGGTTGTAGGCCAGCTGCTTGGCGCGGCGGCGCTCGGTCTCCTCGATCGCGCGGCGCATCGAGTCGGTGATGCGGTCGGCGTACAGGATGGCCTTGCCGTTGGCGTTGCGCGCGGCCCGGCCGATGGTCTGGATCAGCGAGCGCTCGGCGCGCAGAAAGCCTTCCTTGTCGGCGTCCAGGATGGCCACCAGCGAGACCTCGGGGATGTCCAGGCCCTCGCGCAGCAGGTTGATGCCCACCAGCACGTCGAAGGTGCCCAGGCGCAGGTCGCGGATGATCTCGACACGCTCGACGGTGTCGATGTCCGAGTGCAGGTAGCGCACCTTGACCCCGTTGTCGGCCAGGTAGTCGGTCAGCTGCTCGGCCATGCGCTTGGTCAGCGTGGTGATCAGCACCCGCTCGTTGGCCTCGACCCGCTCGCGGATCTCCTGCAGCACGTCGTCCACCTGGTGAGTGGCCGGGCGCACCTCGACCACCGGGTCGACCAGGCCGGTGGGGCGCACCACCTGCTCGACCACCTGCCCGGCGTGCAGCTTCTCGTAGTCGCCCGGGGTCGCGGAGACGAACACTGCCTGGCGCATCTTGCGCTCGAACTCCTCGAACTTCAGCGGCCGGTTGTCCAGCGCCGACGGCAGGCGGAAGCCGTACTCGACCAGCACCTCCTTGCGCGCCCGGTCGCCGTTGTACATGCCGCCCAGCTGGCCGATCAGCACGTGGCTTTCGTCGAGGAACATCAGCGCGTCGGGCGGCAGGTAGTCCACCAGGGTCGGCGGCGGCTCGCCAGGCTTGGCACCCGAGAGGTGCCGGGAGTAGTTCTCGATGCCCTTGCAGTGCCCCACCTCCTGCAGCATCTCCAGGTCGAAGCGGGTGCGCTGCTCCAGACGCTGCGCCTCGACCAGCTTGCCGGCCTTGACCAGCTCGTCCAGGCGCTGGCGCAGCTCCTCCTTGATGCCCTCGATCGCGCGCAGCACCTGCTCGCGCGGCGTCACGTAGTGGCTCGACGGGTAGACCACGAAGCGCGGGATCTTCTGCACGATGCGCCCGGTCAGCGGATCCAGCAGCGCCAGCGATTCGATCTCGTCGTCGAACAGCTCGATGCGCAGCGCCAGCTCCGAGTGTTCGGCGGGGAACACGTCGATGGTGTCGCCACGCACGCGGAAGGTGCCGCGTCCGAAGTCCATCTCGTTGCGGGTGTACTGCATGCGGATCAGCTGGGCGATCAGGTCGCGCTGCCCCAGGCGGTCGCCGGTGCGCACGATCAGCCGCATCTGCGTGTAGTCCTCGGGCTTGCCGATACCGTAGATCGCGCTGACCGTGGCCACGATCACCACGTCGCGGCGCTCCAGCAGGCTCTTGGTCGCCGACAGCCGCATCTGCTCGATGTGCTCGTTGATCGAGCTGTCCTTCTCGATGAACAGGTCGCGCTGCGGGACGTAGGCCTCGGGCTGGTAGTAGTCGTAGTAGCTGACGAAGTACTCGACCGCGTTGCGCGGGAAGAACTCGCGGAACTCGCTGTACAGCTGCGCGGCGAGCGTCTTGTTCGGCGCGAACACGATGGCCGGACGGCCCAGCCGGGCGATCACGTTGGCCATCGTGTAGGTCTTGCCCGAGCCGGTCACGCCCAGCAGGGTCTGGAACGACAGCCCGTCGCGCACCCCCTCGACCAGCTGCTCGATCGCGGTGGGCTGGTCGCCGGCCGGCGGATACGGCTGGTAGAGCTGGAACGGTGAATCCGGGAAGCGGACGAACTTGTTCTCGTCCAGTGACACGACTTCCGTCAGAGCTTCTGTCATGGAGTCCTGGGCATGCGCCTAAAATGCGGGTTATCCCTTGCCCACGGGCGGCAAGGGAAGCCGACTAGATTAGCCCAACTGCCCGCGCCACTCCACTGACAAGGACTGACTACCCATGGCCTCGCTTTTCGCCGCGGTCGAAATGGCCCCTCGCGACCCGATCCTGGGCCTGAACGAACAATTCAACGCCGATCCCAACCCCAACAAGGTGAACCTGGGCGTGGGCGTCTATTACGACGACAACGGCAAGCTGCCGCTGCTCAAGTGCGTGGCCGCGGCCGAAAAGCAGCTGCTGGAGGCCCCCAAGGCGCGCGGCTACCTGCCCATCGACGGCATCGCCGCCTATGACAAGGCCGTGCAGGGCCTGGTGTTCGGCGCCGACAGCGAGGCGGTCAAGGGCGGCCGCATCGCCACCGTGCAGGGCCTGGGCGGCACCGGCGGCCTGAAGGTCGGGGCCGACTTCCTCAAGAAGATCAACCCCGGCGCGCAGGTGCTGATCAGCGACCCGAGCTGGGAAAACCACCGCGCGCTGTTCGAGGCGGCGGGCTTTGCCGTCGGCACCTACCCCTACTACGACGCGGCCAAGCGCGGCATCAACTTCGAAGGCATGCTGGCCGCGCTGAACGCCGCGCCGGCCGGCACCATCGTCGTGCTGCACGCCTGCTGCCACAACCCCACCGGCTACGACCTGACCCCCGAGCAGTGGAAGCAGGTCGTCGAGGCGATCAAGGCGCGCAACCTGGTGCCCTTCCTCGACATGGCCTACCAGGGCTTCGGCGAAGGCATCGCGGAAGACGGCGCGGTGATCGGCCTGTTCCTGGACGCCGGCCTGGACTTCTTCGTCTCGACCTCGTTCTCCAAGAGCTTCTCGCTGTACGGCGAGCGCGTCGGCGCCCTGAGCGTGGTCGCAGCCAGCAAGGAAGAGGCCGACCGCGTGCTGAGCCAGCTCAAGCGCGTGATCCGCACCAACTACTCCAACCCGCCGACCCACGGTGCCCAGGTGGTCGCCACCGTGCTGACCTCTCCCGAGCTGCGCCAGCTGTGGGAGGAGGAACTGGCCGGCATGCGCCAGCGCATCAAGCAGATGCGTGCGGCGCTGGTCGAGAAGCTGAAGGCCGCCGGCGTCAAGCAGGACATGGGCTTCATCACCCAGCAGAAGGGCATGTTCAGCTACTCGGGCCTGACCAAGGAGCAGATGCAGCGCCTGCGCAGCGAGTTCGGCGTCTACGGCGTGGATTCCGGCCGCATCTGCGTGGCGGCGCTCAACAGCAAGAACCTGGACTACGTCGCCCAGGCGATCGCCAAGGTCTGCTGAGCACGGCGCACCGCACCGGATCGGGAAATGGGGCTTCGGCCCCATTTTTCATGCCCGGACGCTCCGCCACCATCCCCCCCCCCTGGGAAATTCCCGGAATCGAGGGTTTCTGCGCCCGACCCGGAGTGCACGGGGGCCGCAGCCTCCATAGAATGGTGCATTGCAACAAATGCACACGGGCCGCGCATGCGTCTTGCATGAGCCCGAATCCGTGCTGCAGCCCTGGGGCTGGAAAGGGACCGACGATGCTGTACCAGATCTACGAAACCCAGCGCGCGCTGCTGACGCCGTTCTCGGAGTTCGCCAGCGCCTCGGCCAAGCTCTACAGCCACCCCCTGTCGCCCTTCACGCACGCCTTCGGGGCCGAGCGCATCGCCGCGGGCTTCGACCTGCTGCACCGGCTGGCCAAGGAGTACGAGAAGCCGCCGTTCGACATCACCTCGGTGCAGGTCAACGGCGTGGACGTGGCGGTGCAGGAACGCGTCGCACTGGAGAAGCCCTTCTGCCGGCTGCTGCGCTTCAAGCGCTTCACCGACGACCCGAAGCTGCTGCCCAAGATGAAGGACCAGCCCACCGTGCTGGTGGTGGCGCCGCTATCGGGACACCACGCGACCCTGCTGCGCGACACGGTGCGCATGCTGCTGCGCGACCACAAGGTCTACATCACCGACTGGATCGACGCGCGCATGGTGCCGGCGGAGGTCGGCCCCTTCCACCTGGATGACTACGTGGAGTACGTGCAGGAGTTCATCCGCCACATCGGCCCGCACGTGCACGTGATGTCGGTGTGCCAGCCCACCGTGCCGGTGCTGGCCGCGATCTCGCTGATGGCCACGCGCGGCGAGCAGACGCCCCGCTCGATGACCATGATGGGCGGGCCGATCGACGCCCGCAGGAGCCCGACCGCGGTCAACAACCTGGCCACGACGCGCAGCTACGAGTGGTTCGAGAACAACGTGATCTACCGGGTGCCGCCGAACTACCCCGGTGCCGGCCGGCGCGTCTACCCGGGCTTCCTGCAGTACACCGGGTTCGTCGCGATGAACCCGGACCGGCACGTCAGCTCGCACTACGACTATTTCCTCGACCTGGTGCGCGGCGACGGCGACAGCGCCGAGGCCCACCGCAGGTTCTACGACGAGTACAACGCGGTGCTCGACATGCCGGCCGAGTACTACCTCGACACCATCAAGACGGTGTTCCAGGACTTCGCGCTGGTCAACGGCACCTGGCGCGTGCGCGGCGAGCTGGTGCGCCCCCAGGACATCAAGGCCACCGCGCTGCTGACCATCGAGGGCGAGCTGGACGACATCTCCGGCGCGGGGCAGACGCGCGCGGCGCACGACCTGTGCACCGGCATCCCGAAGAAGGAGCAGCCGCACTACGTGGTCGAAGGCGCCGGCCACTACGGCATCTTCTCCGGCCGGCGCTGGCGCGAGAAGGTCTACCCCGTGGTGCGCGACTTCATCGCCCGACACGACAGGTGAGCGGCCCGGACGCGGTACATTGGCGCCCGTCGTGGCGCCTTTGTCGTTTCAGAACCTCCCGATGTCCCAGCCTCCCGTCAGTGTCGACGCGATCGACGCCCTGCTGCCCCAGACGCAGTGCACCCGCTGCGGCTACCCCGACTGCCGCAGCTACGCCGAAGCCATCGCACAGGGGCAGGCGGCGATCAACCGCTGCCCGCCCGGCGGCGCGGAAGGCATCGCCCGGCTCGCGGCACTGACGGGGCGCCCCGTCGCGGACCTCGACCCGGAATGCGGGCAGGAAGGCCCGCGCAAGCTGGCGGTGATCGACGAGGCCTGGTGCATCGGCTGCACGCTGTGCATCAAGGCCTGCCCGGTGGACGCCATCGTCGGCGCGAACAAGCTGATGCACAGCGTCGTCGGGCCGCTGTGCACCGGCTGCGAGCTGTGCGTGCCGGTGTGCCCGGTCGACTGCATCGCGCTGGTGGACGCGACGCCCGGACGCACCGGCTGGCAGGCCTGGAGTCCGGAACAGGCCGCGCAGGCCCGCGAGCGCTACGCCTTCCATCGCCAGCGCGTCGAACGCGACCGGCGCGAGCACGAGGAGCGCCTGGCGGCCAAGGCGCAGCACAAGCTGGAGCACCTGGCGGAGGAATCGAAGCTCACCGACCCGCAGGAGCTGGACCGCAAGCGCGCCGTCATCGAGGCCGCGCTGGCCCGCGCACGCGAGCGCATGCGCAAGGCCGGCTGAGCGCCGCTACACTGCGCGGCCATGCGCGTGCAGGACATCGAACCCTTCTTCGCCACGCTCCAGGCGGCGAACCCCGAACCCCGGACCGAGCTCGAGTACAGCACCCCCTTCGAGCTGCTCACCGCGGTGCTGCTGTCGGCGCAGGCCACCGACGCCGGCGTCAACAAGGCGACGCGGCGGCTGTTCCCGGTGGCCAACACCCCGCAGCAGATCCTCGAGCTGGGCTACGACGGACTGTGCGAGTACATCAAGACCATCGGGCTGTACCGCAGCAAGGCCAAGCACCTGCTGGAGACCTGCCGCATCCTGATCGAGCGGCACGGCGGCGAGGTGCCGCGCACCCGCGAGGAGCTGGAGGCGCTGCCCGGCGTGGGCCGCAAGACCGCCAACGTGGTGCTCAACGTCGCGTTCAGCGAGCCGACGATGGCGGTGGACACCCACATCTTCCGGGTCAGCAACCGCACCGGGCTGGCGCCCGGCAAGACGCCGCTGCAGGTCGAGCTCAAGCTGCTGCGCCGCGTGCCGCCCCAGTACCTGGTGCACGCGCACCACTGGCTGATCCTGCACGGGCGCTACGTCTGCCTCGCGCGCAAGCCGCAGTGCTGGAAATGCCAGGTGGCGCGCTACTGCGACTTCAAGCCCAAGACGCCGCCGCCCGACGCCTGAGCCCGTCCGGTCGGCGGGGCCGTCGGTCGGGCCAGGCCGGCATGCGGGCGAGCCCCGACGGCCGGGCCGGGAAAGCGCGCTCTACAATGGCCGCAGAGGACGGCCTGCCATGTCACAGATCGACGAACTCGTGGAACGCGTGGAACGCCTGCTGGTGCGCTACGAGGAACTGCAGCGGACCAACGCCCTGCTGGAACAGCAGCTCGCGGGCATGACGGCCGAGCGGGACAGCCTGCGCTCGCGCCTGAACGCCGCGCGGGCCCGCATCGACGCGCTGCTCGAGCGCCTGCCCGAGCCGCTCGCCGTTCCCGATCCCAGCGACAAGGAGGCCGGATGAAGCAGATCGAAGTCACGATCATGGGACAGAGCTACATCCTCGGCTGCGCCGAGGGAGGCGAGGCGGCCCTGCTGGAAGCGGTCAACCATGTCGACCGCGAGATGTGCGCGATCCGCGATGCCGGCAAGGTCAAGGCGCGCGAACGCATCGCGGTGCTGGCGGCGCTCAACATCGCCTACGAGCTGGCCGAGCGGCCCACGCCGCCGCGCGCGCCGGCCCCGGCCCAGGACACCGCGGCGGCCGGCACGACCACCCAGCACGATATCGCGGCGCTGATCCGTCGCATCGACGAAGCCCTCGGGCAGGACGGGCAACTGCTCTGAGCGACGCCCGCGGGCGTAGAATGCATCCTGTCCGTCGCGTTCGCGGGAGCTTTATATTTCCTTGAACCGATGCTCCTGTGAGCAAGGGCTTGGAACATCGTCCTTCTGGTGCGATCGTCTCGCGTCAGACGAACCCGAAGTCGGACTGACCTCGCCCACCTGAACCCCTGGGTTCAGGAATGCGGCTCTCGGCTCGTGACGGACACCTGTTTCCCTGGCATGCCCTCCCCCCGGTACTGGTTGATGAAGAGCGAGCCCGACGAGTGCTCGATCGACGATCTTGCACGCGCCCCGGGCCAGCAGGTGCCGTGGACCGGCGTGCGCAACTACCAGGCGCGCAACTTCATGCGCGATGCGATGCGCATCGGCGACGGCGTGCTGTTCTACCATTCCTCCTGCCCCGAGCCCGGCATTGCCGGCATCGCGGAGGTCGCCTCCACGGCCTATCCGGATGCCACGCAGTTCGATCCCGGCAGTCCCTACCACGACCCGAAGTCGTCGCCTGAAGCGCCGCGCTGGGTGCACGTGGACGTGAAGCTGGTGCGCAAGACCCGGCTGCTGCCGCTCAAGGAAATGCGTGCGACGCCTGCGCTGGCCACGATGCAGGTGCTGCGCCCGGGCAACCGTCTGTCGATCACGCCGGTCACGCCCGAGGAATGGCGTGCCGTGCTGTCCTTGCTGGAGTCCGCTTGAATCTCGAATGGCAGTTTGTCGCCGAGCTGCTGGTGCTCGGTTCGTTCACCGGCTTCCTGGCCGGCCTGCTGGGCATCGGTGGCGGCATGCTGATGGTGCCGTTCCTGACGCTGATCCTGTCCCACCGCGGCGTGGCCGACGGACTGGCGGTCAAGATGGCCATCGCCACCTCGATGTCGACCATCCTGTTCACCTCGATCTCCAGCGTGCGTGCGCACCACAAGCGCGGTGCGGTGCGCTGGGACCTGGTGCGCGGCATGGGCCCGGGCATCGTGATCGGCGGTCTGATCGCCGGCGCCGGCGTGTTTGCCGCACTCAAGGGCGCGTGGCTGGCCCTGCTGTTCGCGCTGTTCGTGGGCTTCTCGGCCACGCAGATGCTGCTCGACAAGAAGCCGGCGCCGTCGCGCCAGATGCCGGGACCGCTCGGCCAGACCGCGGTGGGCAGCGGCATCGGCTTCCTGTCCGGGCTGGTGGGTGCCGGCGGCGGGTTCGTCTCGGTGCCTTTCATGACCTGGTGCAACGTGCCGATGCACAACGCCGTGGCCACCAGCGCGGCTCTGGGCTTCCCGATCGCGCTGGCCAACACCGTCGGCTACGTGGTGGGCGGCTGGAACCTGCCCAGCCCCCTGCCCGGCGCGATGGGCTATCTCTACCTGCCGGCGCTGTGCGTGATCGTGGTGGCCAGCGTGCTGTTCGCGCCGCTCGGGGCGAAGGCCGCGCACGCGATGAACGTCAGGCAGCTCAAGCGCGCCTTCGCCTGCGTGCTGTACCTGCTGGCCGCCTACATGCTCTACAAGGGCCTGGCCGGCTGAGTGAACGGGATCGTCGCCGGCATCACGCAGTTGCTGCCGCGACGCCGGGCCTGCTCGAGCGCGCCTTCGGCGGCCCTGAGCAAGGCTTCGCGGTCCTGCGTGGTGTGCGGGAAGCTCGCCACGCCCATCGAGACCGTGAAGCGCAACTCCGCGCCTTCCAGCATCACGATGTGCGCCTCGCACTGGCGCCGCACGCTCTCCATGCGGGTGTGCGCTGTCGCCAGGCCGACGCCCGACAGCAGCACCGCGAAGCGGTCCTCGCCCAGGCGACACGGCGCGTCCATCGCTCGCGTGTTGCTGCGCAGCAGCTGACCCACCGCCTGCAGCACCCGCTCGCCCGCGGCCATGCCGTGCCGGGCGACGAAATCCGCATAGGCATCGACCTGCACATAGACCAGCGCGAACTCGCGGTGTTCGCGCATCGACAGGTCGACCTCGCGACGCAGCTGCTCGTCGAAGTGGTGGCGGTTGTAGACGCCCGTGAGCGGATCGCGCACGGCCTGGTCGCGCAGTTCCTGGCGCAGCTCCTCGTTCTGGCGCTGCTGGATCTCGAGCTGGTTCAGCGCGCGGCGCAGCTGGCCCTGGGCGCGCCGCAGCTCGGTCAGGTCGGTCCACACGCCGCACAGCCGTCCGTCGGCCAGCGGCAGGCGCGCCGCCTGCACTTCCAGCACGCCGCCGCCCGCTTCGGGCAGCTTGTCGTCGCGCAGCACGAGCCGCTGCTGCGACAGGGCCGCCTGGTCGGCGGCCCGCAACGCGACGGCATGCTCGTCGGGCAGCAGCTCGCCGTCGGTGCGTCCCAGCACCTGTGCCGGCGTGGTGCCGAGCAGCCGGGCAGCCGCCGCATTGGCGTAGAGGTAGCGGCCCTGATCGTCCTTCACGTAGATGCCGGAAGGGATCTGTTCGGCAGCGGCCAGCAAGGCGCCGAGCAACTCCTGATCAGGCAGGCCGGAAACGCGGGAACGGCCGTCCCCACCGCCGTGCGGTGCGTCCTCGTGGGGCGAGAGGCGTAGCGGCTGTTCCATGTCGATCAGCAGGTCCGCAGCGTCCGCGTGGCGGCCGCGCAGTCCGGAAGGAGTTCACTATCGTGGGGCATGATCGGCAGTGATTTTCTCCCCAAGCCACCGCATTCGCACACGCCCCCCCGCCCGCGGCGCAAAAAACGCACGGGCTTTGCCCCCGCAGGCCAGGGGTGTGCTACGCATAGCGCACAAGCGGCGCTGCACGCGACACCGTGACCCAGGACGGTGCGACGGCGCCACCCCCTTGGCCAGGCTGCACCACGACACGGCACACCCCGGCACCAGGTCGGTGTGTCGCCGGCGCGCGCCTCACCAGCGCGGCACGGCACGCCCGCAGGCCGCCCCTTGGCAGCGCATGGATGTGCCCGCATGGGGCGTTGGTGGCATGGACGTTGCTTGAACCGCCCCGGGTGTGACGCTGCACCCCGACCAGGCAACCGGCTGCGCCGGTCATGCGCACAACGCGGTGCGCAGGCCTGGCCCCCCTGCCCTGGCCGCCGCCCGGCGAGGAAGGGCAGGACCCGTGGATGGCATGTGCGGGCCACCGGACCGTGCATGGCATGACGCGCCTCGCGCGCTATCTGGAGCTCAGCGTATATGGACAAGAGAAAACTGGTGATGGTCGGCAACGGCATGGCCGGCGTGCGCACGATCGAGGAACTGCTGAAGATCGCACCCGACCTCTACGAGATCACCGTCTTCGGCGCCGAACCGCATCCCAACTACAACCGCATCCTGCTGTCGCCGGTGCTGGCCGGCGAACAGACGCTGGACGAGATCGTGCTGAACCCGCTAGCCTGGTACGACGAGCACGGCATCACGCTGCACCTGGGCAGGAAGGTGGTGGACGTGGACCGTCGCCGGCGCATCGTCATCGCCGAAGACGGCACCACGGCGGCGTACGACCGGCTGCTGCTGGCCACCGGCTCCACGCCTTTCATCCTGCCGGTACCGGGCAAGGACCTCGAAGGCGTGATGGCCTACCGCGACATCGAGGACACCCACGCGATGATCGAGGCGGCGCGCAAGTACCGGCACGCGGTGGTGATCGGCGGCGGCCTGCTGGGGCTGGAGGCGGCCAACGGGCTGCTGCGGCGCGGCATGCAGGTCACGGTGGTGCACCTGCACGCCTGGCTGATGGAACGCCAGCTCGACGAGACGGCCGCGAAACTGCTGCAGCAGTCGCTGGAGGCGCGCGGGCTGGAGTTCCGCATGGGCACGCAGACGGCCGCGCTGATCGGCGACCGCGACGGTGGCCTGGCCGGCCGCGTGAAGGCGGTACGCTTCCAGGATGGCAGCGAAGTGCCGGCCGACCTGGTGGTGATGGCCGCGGGCATCCGGCCCAACACCGAACTGGCCGAGAAGATCGGGCTGCACTGCCAGCGCGGCGTCGTCGTCACCGACACGATGCAGACCGTCACCGATCCGCGCATCTACGCGGTCGGCGAATGCGCGGCGCACCGCGGCATCGCCTACGGGCTGGTCGCGCCGCTGTTCGAGCAGGGCAAGGTGTGCGCGACGCACCTGGCCGAGTTCGGCATCGGCCGCTGCACCGGATCGCAGGTCTCGACCAAGCTGAAGGTGACCGGCATCGACCTGTTCTCGGCGGGCGACTTCATGGGCAGCGCCGACACCGAGGAGATCGTGATGAGCGATCCGGCCGGCGGCGTGTACAAGAAGCTCGTGCTCAAGGACGACCGGCTGGTCGGCGCCTGCCTGTACGGCGACACGGTCGACGGCGCCTGGTACTTCAAGCTGCTGCGCGAGGGCCGCAAGGTGGCCGACATCCGCGACCGGCTGATGTTCGGCGAGTCGCACATCGGCGATGCCGGCCACGAAGGCCACAACCGGGCCGCGGCGATGGCCGACAGCGACGAAGTGTGCGGCTGCAACGGCATGACCAAGGGCACGATCTGCAAGGCGATCAAGGAGAAGGGCCTGTTCACGCTGGAGGACGTGCGCAGGCACACCAAGGCCAGCGCCTCGTGCGGCTCCTGCTCCGGCCTGGTCGAGCAGCTGCTGATGTTCACGGCCGGGGGCGACTATTCCGCCACTCCGACGAAGAAGGCCATGTGCGGCTGCACCGACCGCAGCCACGACGAGGTGCGCCGGGCGATCCGCGAGCACCGGCTGCTGACCATCGCCGATGTCTACCGCTTCCTCGAATGGCGCACGCCCGACGGCTGCGCGAGCTGCCGCCCCGCGGTGAACTACTACCTGATCAGCACCTGGCCCAAGGAGGCGCAGGACGACCCGCAGTCGCGCTTCATCGACGAGCGCTCGCACGCCAACATCCAGAAGGACGGCAGCTACTCGGTGGTGCCGCGCATGTGGGGCGGCGAGACCACGGCCGACGAACTGCGCCGCATCGCCGACGTGGTCGAGAAGTACCGCATCCCCACGGTCAAGGTCACCGGAGGCCAGCGCATCGACCTGCTCGGCGTGAAGAAGGAGGACCTGGTGCATGTCTGGCGCGACCTGGGCATGCCCTCGGGCCACGCCTACGCCAAGGCGCTGCGCACCGTGAAGACCTGCGTGGGCAGCGAATGGTGCCGCTTCGGCACCCAGGACAGCACGCAGATGGGCAAGGACCTGGAACGCGCGCTGTGGCGCATGTACGCCCCGCACAAGGTCAAGCTGGCCGTCAGCGGTTGCCCGCGCAACTGCGCCGAGGCCGGCATCAAGGACGTCGGCGTGATCGGCGTGGATTCGGGCTGGGAGATCCACGTCGGCGGCAACGGCGGCATCAAGACCGAGGTGGCGCAGTTCTTCTGCAAGGTGCGGACGCCCGCCGAGGTGCTGGAGTACTGCGGCGCCTTCCTGCAGCTGTACCGCGAGAAAGGCTGGTACCTGGAACGCACCGTGCACTTCATTGCCCGCGTGGGGCTGGACTACGTCAAGCGGCGCGTGCTCGAGGACCACGAGGGCCGCAAGGCGCTGTGGGAGCGCCTGCAGTTCGCGCTCGACGGCGAGCCCGATCCCTGGTCCGAGTTCGACAAGGCGCGCGTCGACACGCGCCAGTTCGACCCGCTGACCGTCTGACCGCAAGGAGCCCGCCATGACCACCTGGAAAGCCGTCTGCCGTCTCGACGACATCCCCGTGACCGGCGCACGCCGCGTCGTGCGCCCGGAAGGCGACCCCGTTGCCGTGTTCCGCAATGCCGAGGACCAGGTCTTCGCGCTGCTGGACCGCTGCCCGCACAGGGGGGGGCCGCTGTCGCAGGGCATCGTGTTCGGCCGCAGCGTCGCCTGCCCACTGCACAACTGGACCATCGGCCTGGACAGCGGCTGCGCGCAGGCCCCGGACGAAGGCTGCACCCCGAGCTTCAGCGTGAAGGTCGAGGCCGTCCAGGTCTACCTGGACCTGGACGAGCTGCGCACGGTCGCGGTCGACGCGGTGAAGGACGCCGCATGAGCCGGCGCTTCGCTGCCCGGACGCCACGCCGCCCGCGCCCCCTGCCCGGAGGGTGCGCATGACGGCGCGCGAGACCCGATCGACCTGCCCGTACTGCGGCGTCGGCTGCGGCGTCGTCATCGAAAGCGATGGTGCGCGGATCACCGGCGTGCGCGGCGACCCCGAGCACCCGGCCAACTTCGGGCGGCTGTGCACCAAGGGCAGCACCCTGCACCTGACCGCGGCCGCCCCGGTCATCCGGCAGGCGCGCCTGCTCGGCCCCCAGCGCCGCGCGCACCGCGGCGCGACGCCACAGCCCGTGGGCTGGGACGCGGCACTGGACGAGGCGGCCGACCGCTTCGCGGACCTCATCGGCCGCCACGGGCCCGACGCGGTGGGGTTCTACGTCTCGGGCCAGCTGCTGACGGAGGACTATTACGTCTTCAACAAGCTGGCCAAGGGATTGATAGGCACCAACAACATCGACACCAACTCGCGGCTGTGCATGAGCAGCGCGGTGGCCGGCTACAAGCAGACGCTGGGTGCAGATGCGCCGCCGGCCTGCTACGACGACGTGAACCACGCCGAGCTGATCTTCATCGCCGGCGCCAACCCGGCCCATGCGCACCCGGTGCTGTTTCGCCGCATCGAGGACGCGCGCCGGGCCAATCCGCAGCTCAGGCTGGTGGTCGCCGACCCGCGCCGCACCGAGACGGGCGCGATGGCCGACCTGCACCTGCCGCTGCTGCCCGGCACCGACGTCGCGCTGTTCCACGGCCTGCTGCACCTGCTGCTGTGGGACGGGCGCATCGACCACGGCTACATCGAACGCCACACGCACGGCTTCGAGGCGCTCAAGGCCACCGTGCGCGACTACACGCCGCGCGAGGTGGCCCGCATCTGCGGCATCGACGAAGCCGCGCTTGTGCAGGCCGCGCAATGGTTCGGCGCCTCGCGCGCCACGCTGTCGCTGTACTGCCAGGGGCTGAACCAGAGCACCAGCGGCACCGCCAAGAACGCCGCGCTGGTCAACCTGCACCTGGCCACCGGCCAGATCGGCCGGCCCGGTGCGGGCCCGTTCTCGCTGACCGGGCAGCCCAACGCCATGGGCGGCCGGGAGGTCGGCGGACTGGCCAACCTGCTGAGCGCCCACCGCGACCAGGCCAACCCCGAACACCGCGCCGAGGTGGCCCGGCTGTGGGGGGTGCCCGACGTGCCGGCCACGCCGGGCCGGACCGCGGTCGAGATGTTCGAGGCCGCCGCGCGCGGCGAGATCAAGGCGCTGTGGATCGCCTGCACCAACCCGGCGCAGTCGCTGCCCGACCAGCGCACCGTGCACCGCGCGCTCGAGCGCTGCGAGTTCGTCGTCGTGCAGGAAGCCTTTGCCGGCACCGCCACGGCCTCCTACGCCGACCTGCTGCTGCCGGCCACCACCTGGGGCGAGAAGGACGGCACCGTGACCAACAGCGAGCGGCGCATCTCACGCGTGCGCCCGGCCGTGCCGCCGCCCGGGCAGGCACGCCACGACTGGCAGGTCGCGGTCGACTTCGCCCGCCGGCTCGAGGCGCGCCTGCCGCGCCGCCGCACCGACGGCGCCACGCTGTTTCCCTACGAGACGCCCGAAGCGATCTGGAACGAGCACCGCGAATCCACCCGCGGCCGCGACCTGGACATCACCGGCATGAGCTATGCGATGCTCGAGCGCGCGCCGCAGCAGTGGCCGCTGCCCGAGGGCGCCTCGCACGGCCGGGCCCGGCTGTACGAGGACGGGCGCTTCCCGACCCCCGACGGGCGCGCGCGCTTTGCCGACGTGAAGTACGCGCCGGTGGCCGAGCCGCGCGATGCGCGCTACCCGTTCAGCCTGACCACGGGCCGGCTGCGCGACCAGTGGCACGGCATGAGCCGCACCGGCATGCTGGGCCGGCTGTTCGGCCACGTCGCCGAGCCGGCCGTCGAGCTGCACGCGCGCGACATGGCGCGCCTGGGCCTGCGCGACGGCGACCTGGTGCATGTGGCCTCGCGGCGCGGCGCACTGGTGCTGCCCGCGCGCACGAGCGGCGAGGTCGCCCCGGCCCAGGCGTGGATCCCGATGCATTGGGGCGAGGAGTTCCTCTCGGGGTGCAGCGAGTCCGGCGAGCCGGTCTACGGTGTCAACGCACTCACCACGCCGGCCTGCTGCCCCCATTCGAGACAGCCCGAGCTCAAGCACGCGGCGGTGCGCATCGCCAAGGCCGAGCTGCCCTGGCAGCTGCTGGCCCTGGCCTGGCTGCCTCAGGACGAGGCGCTCCAGGCGCGCGAGCAGCTGCGCGTGCTGATGCGCCGCTTCGCGTTCGCCAGCTGCACGCCGTTCGGGCGCGAACCGCAAGGAACCGGCCTGCTGTTCCGCGCTGCCGCGCACGAGCCCGCGCCGGCGGCGCTGCTCGCCGGGATCGAG
Organism: Caldimonas thermodepolymerans; assembly: GCF_015476235.1. Classification (NCBI taxonomy): domain Bacteria; kingdom Pseudomonadati; phylum Pseudomonadota; class Betaproteobacteria; order Burkholderiales; family Sphaerotilaceae; genus Caldimonas; species Caldimonas thermodepolymerans. The sequence continues at coordinate 1,477,525 of NZ_CP064338.1, read as the reverse complement.
CAGGTCCTGGGGCTGGCCGGGCCGCAGACGCTGCGCTACGCCGACGCGCGGCGCGGCCAGCACCGGGCGATGCGGCTCGCCTGCGCCGCCGACGGCACGCGCACGCTGGAGGCCTGCCTGCTCGCCGGCGACACCCGCGCCGGGACCTGGATCCGCACCCTGCTGCAGGAACGCCTGCCGGCCCAGTCCTACGGGCACCTGCTGCTCGCGCCGGGCGCGCAGCCACCGGGCGCGCCGCCCGCCGCCGGCCGCCAGGTCTGCACCTGCCACGACGTGCGCGAGCCGCAGATCCTGGAGGTGCTCGCGCACTGCGATGGCGACGCCGATGCGCGTCTCGCACAACTGCAGCAGCGGCTGCGCTGCGGCACGCAGTGCGGTTCCTGCGGGCCCGAACTCAAGCGGCTGGTGCGCCTGCAGCTCGCCGCGGCATGACGGCAGGAGGGACCCTGCCCCTCGCGGCGGGCTGGCGTGAGAATTGCGGTTCCCTGAGCGACCTGGAGCACCGCCCCCGCGGTGCGGGACTTGTGAAGGAGACTCATGAACCGCGACGCACGACGGCAACCTTCGCCCGCCACCCGTCCCGCCAAGGTGGCCGCGCGATGAGCATTGCCCGCTACATCAAGGACATCGGGCGCGGCAGGGAAGGCGCCCGCTCGCTCGACCGCGAACAGGCCTACGACCTGATGACACAGGTGCTCGAGGGGCAGGTCTCGGACCTGGAGATCGGCGCGTTCGCGATCGCCATGCGCATCAAGGGCGAGTCGCTCGACGAGCTGGAAGGCTTCCTTGCCGCCACCGTCGAACGCTGCCTGCCGGTCGACTGCCCGCGCCCCGCCGTGGTGCTGCCGTCCTACAACGGCGCACGCAAACTGCCCAACCTGACCCCGCTGCTCGCGCAGATGCTCGCCCAGGAAGGCGTGCCGGTGCTGGTGCACGGCATGGCGCACGACCCCGGGCGCGTGACGACCGCACAGATCTTCCACGGCCTCGGCCTGCCGGTGGTGCACGACCTCGCCGGCATCGAGCAGGCCTGGCGGCGGCGCGAGCCGGCCTTCATCCGCACCGAGCACCTGTGCCCGCCGCTGGCGCGCCTGCTCGACGCGCGCTGGGTGATCGGCCTGCGCAACCCGGCGCACACCGTGGCCAAGCTGCTCGACCCCTGCCCGCCCGGCCAGGCCCTGCGGGTGGTCAACTACACCCACCCGGAATACGGCCAGACGCTGACCCAGTTCCTGCAGCGCACCCGCGCCAACGCGCTGCTGATGCGCGGCACCGAGGGCGAGCCGGTGGCCGACCCGCGGCGCACGCCGAAGATGGAGCTGTTCCTCGGCGGCGTGCCGCAGCCGGCGCTCGGCGTCGCGGCGCGCGAGGGCGTGCTCACCGAGATGCCCTTGCTGCCGCGCGAATGCGATGCGGCGACGACGGCGATGTACATCCAGTCGGTGGCCAGCGGCGAGAAGCCGGCCCCGGCCGCCCTGGTGCAGCAGGTGGAATGCCTCTTGCAAGCCCTGGAGCACCTGCCCGCTGCTGCCCTCACGCCCCATGAACCCGCCGCCTGACGCCCCCTCGCCGCGCCCGCGTGTCACCCTGGTCGGGGCCGGCCCGGGCGACCCCGAGCTGCTGACCCTCAAGGCGATCCGGGCGATCCGCGCCGCCACCGTGCTGCTGGTCGACGACCTGGTCGGCCGTGAGGTGCTGCGCTACGCCCGCCGCCATGCACGCATCGTCGACGTCGGCAAGCGCGGCGGCTGCCGCAGCACCCCGCAGGACTTCATCGAACGCCTGATGGCCACCGAAGCCCTGAAGGGCGAACGTGTCGTGCGGCTCAAGGGCGGCGACCCGGGCGTGTTCGGGCGCGGCGGCGAGGAGGTGGAGCACCTGCGCGCGCACGGCATCGAGGTCGAGGTGATCAACGGCATCACCTCGGGCCTGGCCGCCGCCACGGGACTGGGCGTGCCGCTGACGCACCGCGACCACGCGCACGGCGTGATCCTGGTGACCGGCCACCCCCGCGCGGGCAGCACGCCGCTGGACTGGCGGCGCCTGGCGACCACGGCCGCCGACGGCTACACGCTGGTGATCTACATGGGCGTGGCCCAGGCGGCGCAGATCCAGGCCGGGCTGCTCGAAGGGCTGCCCCCGGACACGCCGGTGGCGGTGGTCCAGCACGCCAGCCTGCCGCAGCAGCGCCATGCGGTCGCGCCGCTTGCGGACCTGCAGGCCATGCTGCAGCGCGAAGGGCTGGGCAGCCCGGCGGTCATCATCGTCGGCAACGTGCTGCGCGGCCTGCAGGCGGTGCAGCCGGCCGCGCGCCTCAGTGCGGCTGCCGCCTGACGAAGAACAGCAGCGCGCCCATCACCATCAGCACGCCGCCGAAGAAGCGGTTCTGCCAGCGCGCCACGCGCGGGCCGCGCAGCCAGCGCTGCATGTTCGCGGCCAGCGCCGCGTAGCCGTGCATCACGACCAGGTCCACCGAGCAGGTCGTCACGGCGAGGATGGCCAGCTGCGCCAGCAGCGGCCGGGCCGGGTCGATGAACTGCGGCAGCACCGCGACCATGAAGACGATGCCCTTGGGGTTGGTCGCATTGGTCAGCATGCCGGCCAGGAAACGCCGCCGGGCCGACATCGGCGCCACCTGCACGGCGCCGGCCACCGTGCCGGTGTCACGCCACTGCTGCACCCCGAGCCAGATCAGGTAGAGCGCACCGACCACCTTGACCGCCGTGAAAGCGGTCTCCGAGGCGACCAGCAGCGCCCCGAGCCCGGCGCCGGCCACGACGAGCACGAACAGCAGCCCGACCTGCAGCCCCAGGATCGTGACCGTGGTGCGGCGCACGCCGTACGACAGCCCGTGGCTCATCGACAGCACCGCCCCCGAGCCGGGCGACAGCGCGATCGCCCAGGCCGCGAAGAAATACGCCAGCCAGACGTCCCATGCCATGTGTTGCTCCTTGCGTTCAGCCCGCCGGCAGGGCCCGGCGCGACAGCGCGGCCAGCACGGCGGCGAACAGGACGACGACGAACAGCGCCGCCGTCAGCGACGACCCCTGCGCCAGCCCCCCGATCAGCGGCGGGCCGGCCATGAACCCCAGGTAGCCGACCGAGGACACCGCCGCGATGCCGTGCGCCGGCGTGGTGCCCGGCACGCGGGCCGCGGCGCTGAACAGCACCGGCACCACGTTGCCCAGCCCGATGCCGACCAGCGCGAAGCCCACCAGCGCCACCACCGGATGGCCGACCAGCAGCACGGCGGCCATGGCCAGGGCCGACAGCGAGGCACTCGCGCGCATCAGCATCACCGGACTGGTGCGTGCGCGCACCCAGTCGCCGCCGAAGCGAGCCGCCGCCATCGCGCCCGAGAAGCTGGCATAGGCGAGCGCGGCCACGTCCTGCGGGCTGCCCAGCTCCTTCTGCAGGTACAGCACGCTCCAGTCGTACATCGCGCCTTCGGAAATCAGCCCCAGCGCGGCCAGCACCCCGAGCAGCAGCAGCACGCCGCGCGGCAGGCGAAAGCCCGGCTCGTCGCCCGCGGCCGGCTGCGGCGGCAGCATCTGCAGGCAGGCCCAGCCGATCGCCAGCGCCCCGGCCAGCGCCGCGCCCACCAGGTGCGTCACCGCCCCCACCTGCCAACCCAGCAGCAGGCTGCCGGCGGCCGCGCCGGCCATGCCACCCAGGCTGAACATCGCGTGGAAGTGACTCATGATCGGGTAGCCCTGGCGGCGCTCGATCTCCGAGGCTTCCGCGTTGATCGCCACGTCGAACACGCTGCTGGTCGCGCCGAACACGGCCAGCGCCGCCAGCAGCCCGGGGTAGCCCGGCAGGCCGAGCAGCAGGCCCAGCACCAGCGCGGCCAGCAGGCCGCAGATCAGCGCGACGCCGCGCGCGCCGAACCGCCCGACCAGCACGCCGGCGCGCGACAGCCCGAGCAGCGCGCCGATGCCGGCGGCCAGCAGCGCCAGGCCCAGCGCCCCTTCGCTGATCGCGTAATGCGCCTTCACCGTGGGGATGTGCACCCCCCAGGTGGCGAACAGGAACCCGCTGCAGAAGAACTGCGTGCGCGTGCCCCAACGGGCGGCAGACAAGGACTGCTCGTCGCGAGCAAGCGGCTCGCTGGCAGGCAGAGACATGGGATGCGCAATGGAGGATGGAGGTGCCGCGGCTGGCGTGCCGCAACCAGCGGACATTCTAGGAACACGCCTGCTCGCGTGCTGCAACCTCATGTGCATTCCACAGGCCCGACGCGGAGGACGCGGATAATCCGCGCCCATGCACCGGTTCGACGTCGTCATCATCGGGGCCGGCGCGGCCGGCCTGTTCTGCGCCGGCTTGGCCGGCCAGCTGGGGCTCAAGGTGCTGGTGCTCGACCATGCAAAGAAGGTCGCGGAGAAGATCCGCATCTCCGGTGGCGGGCGCTGCAACTTCACCAACCGGGACGCGGGCCCGGCCAACTTCCTGTCGCGCAACCCGAACTTCTGCCGCTCGGCGCTGGCGCGCTACACGCCGCAGGATTTCGTCGCGCTGGTGCAGCGCCACCGCATCCCCTTCCACGAGAAGCACAAGGGGCAGCTGTTCTGCGACGACTCCAGCGAGGACATCATCCGCATGCTGCTGCGCGAATGCGAGCAAGGCGGGGTGACGCGCTGGCAGCCGTGCGCGGTGGCCGGGGTGCGCCAGGCGGGCGACCGCTTCGAGCTGGACACCGCGGCCGGCCCGGTCCGGGCCGCGCGGCTGGTGGTCGCCACCGGCGGCCTGTCGATCCCGCAGATCGGCGCCAGCGACTTCGGCTACCGGCTGGCGCGGCAGTTCGGCCATGCCGTCGTCGAGACCCGGCCGGCGCTGGTGCCGCTGACCTTCGACGCCGCCACCTGGGCGCCGTTCGCGCCGCTGGCCGGGGTGTCGCTGGAGGTGGGCATCGCCTGCGGCCAGGGGCGCGGCCGCGGTGCCTTCGTCGAGGACCTGCTGTTCACCCACCGGGGGCTGAGCGGCCCGGCCACGCTGCAGGTGTCCAGTTACTGGACGCCCGGGCAGCCGGTGGAGATCGACCTGTCGCCGAGGCGGGCGCTGGCCGAGGTGCTGCGCGCGGCCAAGGCGGCCGGCTCGCGCCGGCTGCTGCGCAACGAACTGGCGGCCGCCCTGCCCGCGCGCCTCGCGGAAGCCTGGCTGGAGGCGGTGCCGCAACTGGCGGCGCGCCCGGTGGCCGAAGCCAGGGACCGGGACCTGGAGACGCTCGCCCAGCGGCTGCACCGCTGGCAGCTGGTGCCCGGCGGCACCGAGGGCTACCGCAAGGCCGAGGTCACCGCCGGCGGCGTCGACACCCGCGAGCTCAGCTCGCAGAGCATGGAAAGCCGGCGGGTGCCCGGCCTGCACTTCATCGGCGAGGTGGTCGACGTGACCGGCTGGCTGGGGGGTTACAACTTCCAGTGGGCCTGGGCCAGCGCGGCCGCCTGCGCCCGGGCCCTGGCCGCGTCCCTGGCCCCGCGCTCCGGCCCGGCCTAGGGTGCGGCCCGTTGCATCGTGCGATTTTCGGTCTATAATCGCCGTCTTTGCTAGCACCTGGCAGCGCTGGTGCCCAGCCCGTACAACTGGGCCCGGGCCGGAAGGCGAATCCGTCAAGCTTCGGCCCGGCGCTGCTGATGAACGAAGGATCCCATTTCTCAATGACTACCATTCGCGTCAAAGAAAACGAGCCGTTCGACGTGGCCCTGCGCCGCTTCAAGCGCACCATCGAAAAGCTGGGCCTGCTGACCGAGCTGCGTGCCCGCGAGTTCTACGAAAAGCCGACGGCCGAGCGCAAGCGCAAGAAGGCTGCTGCGATCAAGCGCCACTACAAGCGCGTGCGCGCCATGCAGCTGCCGAAGAAGCTCTACTGAGCCTCGCGCAGCGGATCTGCACCGCGAACTTTTCGACCAAGCCCGCCTGGGGACGCCCACGCGGGCTTTGTTGTCTCCGGCCGGCGCGGCGGGCCGCCCGTACCATCTCCCGATCCCTCCTCTGCACAGGACATCATGAGCCTCAAAGACCAGATCACCGAAGACATGAAGAGCGCCATGCGCGCCAAGGACGCCGACCGCCTGTCGACCATCCGCATGCTGATGGCGGCGATGAAGCAGAAGGAGGTCGACGAGCGCGTGACGCTGGACGACGCGGCCGTGATAGGCATCGTCGACAAGCTGATCAAGCAGCGCAAGGATTCGCTCGCCGCCTACGAGCAGGCCGGGCGCGCCGACCTGGCCGCCAAGGAGGCCGCCGAGATCAAGGTGCTGGAAGCCTACCTGCCGCAGCGCCTGAGCGCCGGGGAGATCGCCGCCGAAGTGGCGAAAATCGTCGCCGAGACCGGCGCCAGCAGCCCGGCCGACATGGGCAAGGTGATGGGCGTGGCCAAGACCCGCCTGGCCGGCAAGGCCGACATGGGCCTGGTCTCGACCGCCGTCAAGCAGGCGCTGAGCCAGAAAGCCTGAAGGAGAACCGCCATGAGTCTGCCGATCCGGCAAATCGCTCCCGACGTGTGCGTCGCGCCGCAGCTGACGCCCGAGGCGATGCAGGAAGCCGCCGCCGCCGGCTTCAGGAGCGTCATCAACAACCGTCCCGACTTCGAGGGCGGCCCGGAGCAGCCCACCAGCGCCCAGATCGAGGCAGCCGCCAAGGCCGCGGGCCTGGCCTATGTGCACCTGCCGGTCGAATCCGCGGTGCAGACCCCCGAGCAGATCGCGCGCTTTGCCGAGCTGCTGCAGACCCTGCCCAAGCCCGTGCTGGCGTTCTGCCGTTCAGGTGCGCGCAGCACCCGGCTGTACCAGGCCGCCACCGGCCTGCAGCAGGGCTGAGGCCCTGGCGGCGGCCCGTCCGCCCCCGTGCAATTGCCACGACTGCGCTGCATCAGCCCCGGACTTTCCCTAGGCCGGGGCTTTTGTTCAGCCGCAATTCAGCGTGCGTTACGTACAGTGCGCCGGGCAGCGGCGGCGGGCTTCCCCGCCCGGCCTGTCCATCTCCCTCCATGCGCAGAGACCCTCCATGAAAGCCGACTGAGGGGACGTCCCGGAACGAGCGTCCTGGAACGCACTTTCAGCTGCCTGTAAGCTTTCAACCCCTGCGCCTCTTCGGACGAACGAAACGATCGGAGACAACGTGTCTGCTCTACTCAAGCTGTCGAGCGCGATCGACTGGATCAGCGAGCGCATAGGCAAGTTGATCATGTGGCTAGTGCTGGGCTCGGTGCTGATCAGCGCCGGCAACGCGATCGTGCGCAAGACCTTCGACACCAGCTCGAACGCCCTGCTCGAAATCCAGTGGTACCTGTTTGCCGGCGTCTTCATGCTCGGCGCGGGCTACGTGCTGCTGCGCAATGCCCACGTGCGCATCGACTTCATCTCCGCACGGCTGAGCCGGCGCACCAACGCCATCATCGACATCATCGGCATCGTCGCGATCCTGGCGCCCTTCTGCCTGATCATGATCGACCTCTCCTGGCCGGTGTTCATGAACGCCTACCAGAGCGGCGAGATGTCGCAGAACGCAGGTGGCCTGGTGCGCTGGCCGGTGTACCTGCTGATGCCGGTGGGCTTCGCGCTGCTGGTGCTGCAGGGCCTGTCCGAGCTGGTCAAGCGCATCGCCTTCCTGCTCGGCCTGCGCGACCAGCCGTTCAGCCACGTCGAAGAGAAGAACGAAGCTGAAGCGCTGGCCGAGGAACTGGCCCGCGAAGTCGAACAGAAACAGCCGGGCGCCAAGCAATGACCGAATTCCTGACCCAAAACTTCGTCCCCGTCCTGTTCGGTGGACTGCTGTTCTTCCTGCTGTCGGGCATCCCGGTGGCGTTCGGCCTGGCGGCGACCGGGCTGCTGTTCGGCTTCCTCGGCATGGAACTGGGCCTGTTCGGCTCCAACCTGTTCCAGGCCCTGCCGCTGCGCGTGATCGGCATCATGATGAACGACACGCTGCTGGCGATCCCCTTCTTCACCTTCATGGGGATCATCCTGGAGCGCAGCGGCATGGCCGAGGACCTGCTCGAGACCATCGGCCAGGTGTTCGGCCCGGTGCGCGGCGGCCTGGCGATCGCGGTGATCCTGGTCGGCGCGCTGCTGGCCGCCACCACCGGCGTGGTGGCCGCCGCGGTGATCTCGATGGGCCTGATCTCGCTGCCCATCATGCTGCGCTACGGCTACAACCGCACCATCGCGATGGGCACGATCACAGCGTCTGGCACGCTGGCGCAGGCCATCCCGCCCTCGCTGGTGCTGATCGTGATGGCCGACCAGCTGGGCCGCTCGGTGGGCGACATGTATGCCGGCGCCCTGGTGCCCGGCCTGATGCTGGTGGGCCTGTACCTGCTGTTCATCCTGACCGTGGCCGTGGTGCGGCCCAAGTGGGTGCCGGCGCTGCCGGCCGAGGCGCGCATCTATCGTGAGCCGAACGGCTCGAGCGGCCACCGGTCGTTGCTGGTGCTGATGCTGATCTGCGGCGCGGTCGGCTATGCCTGGTCGCAGGTGCACGACGCCGCGATGAAGGCGCTGCTCGAGCGCACCACCGCCTCGCCCGGCGACGAGGTCGTCATCATGTCGATGACGGTGGCCTCGTTCCTGGCGCTGGGCCTGGCGCTGCTGAACCGCCTGCTGCGCCTGAACCTGCTGTCGCGGCTGGCCGAGCGGGTCACCTTCGTGCTGATCCCGCCGCTGGTGCTGATCTTCCTGGTGCTCGGCACCATCTTCCTCGGCATCGCGACGCCGACCGAAGGTGGCGCGATGGGCGCGGTGGGGGCCCTGGTGATGGCGCTCTCGCGCCGCAAGCTCAGCTTCGCGATGATGAAGCAGGCGCTGGACAACACCGCGAAGCTGTCGTGCTTCGTGCTGTTCATCCTGATCGGCTCGACGATCTTCAGCTTCACCTTCAACGCGGCCGACGGCCACATCTGGGTCGAGCACCTGTTCGACCAGCTGCCCGGCGGCCAGCTGGGCTTCCTGATCGTCGTGAACGTGCTGGTGTTCATCCTGGGCATGTTCATCGACTTCTTCGAGATCGCGTTCATCGTGATCCCGATGCTGGCACCGGTGGCGGCCAAGATGGACATCGACCTGATCTGGTTCGGCGTGATCGTCGCGATGAACCTGCAGACGTCCTTCCTGACCCCGCCGTTCGGCTTCGCGCTGTTCTTCCTGCGCAGCGTCGCGCCGCGCGAGGACTACGTGGACCGCGTCACCGGCAAGCTGATCCCGGCCGTCACGACGCCGCAGATCTACAAGGGCTCGATCGCCTTCATCATCCTGCAGCTCACGATGGTGGCCGCGGTCATCGCCTTCCCGGGCCTGGTGACGGGCAACATCGGCCAGATCGAGAAGCTCAGCGACGAGGAAGTGATGCGCGAGCTGATGATCCCGAACGCGGGCGATGCCGAGGCCGATTCGGGCGCGGGGCTGGAGATGCAGGCGCCGGAGGTCGCGCCGCCCGAGGAGGACGATCCGATGCGCGGCTTCGACGAACCGCCGGCCGAATGACCCGGCGCATCGTCCGCCAACAAGAAAGGGCCTCGCGGCCCTTTTTTGTTGCCCGCGCGGGAAGCGGCCCCGCGGCAGGATCGCTCATGCCGCGGCCTCCTGCCGGCGGCCTCGCCTGCACCGCGCGACGGCATCGTCCACCACCTCGTAAAGCACCGGGATCACCAGCAGGCTCAGCACGGTGGAGGTGAGCAGGCCGCCGATCACGACGATGGCCATGGGCGCGCGGAAGCTCGGGTCGGCGCCGAAGCCGAGCGCGATGGGCAGCATGCCCGCCCCCATCGCCAGCGTGGTCATCACGATGGGGCGCGCGCGCTTGCGGCAGGCGTCGAGCAAGGCATCCAGCCGCGGCAGGCCGCGATCGCGCTGCGCGACGATGGCGTATTCGACCAGCAGGATGGAGTTCTTGGTCGCGATGCCCATCAGCATGATCATCCCGATCATCGCCGGCATGCTGAGGTGGGTGCCGGTCAGGTACAGCGCCAGCAGCGCCCCGGGAACGGACAGCAGCAGCGCGCCCAGGATGGTCAGCGGCTGCGCCCAGGCGCCGAACAGCAGCACCAGCACCATGTAGATGCAGGCCACGCCGGTGCCCATCGCGAGCAGGAAGCTGCGGCCGAGCTCGTTGGAGGTCTCCGCCTCGCCGACGTCCAGCTTCGACAGCCCGGGCGGCAGCTGCTGCAGGCCGGGCAGCGCCGCGACCCGCTGCTGCACCTCGCCCATCGGCCGCCCGTCGAGCTCGACCGAGAAACTCACCGTGCGCAACCGGTCGAGCCGCTGGATGCGCGCCGGGCCGCTGGCCACCTCCAGCGTGGCGACCTCGCGCAGCGGCACCGGGCCGCGTTCGCCCGGCACCGGCAGCTGACCCAGCAGGTCCGGGTCGCGCGCGGCGGCCTCGGGCAGCCGGACCACGATGGGCACCTGGCGCTGGCTCAGGCTCAGCTGCGGCAGGAACTGCTCGTGGTCGCCCAGCGTCGCCACGCGCACCGTCTCGGCGATTGCCTCGACGCTCACGCCCCGGTCGGCCGCACGCGCCGCATCGGCACGCACGACCAGCTCCGGACGCTGCAGGCTGGCGCTGCTCGCGACCTGGCCGATGCCCGGCAGGCGGCGCAGCTCCTGCTCGATGCGCGCCGCATGCTGCGCCAGCAGCTCGGCGTCCTCGCCGGACAGGGCGAAGGTGTAGGCCTCGCTCGCCGCGAGCGTGATGCGGGCGCCCGGCACGTCCTGCAGGCGCGCCCGCAGCGCCTGCTCGATCTGCTGCTGGCTCGTGCCGCGACGCTCCCGGCGCGGCACGAGGCTCAGCGTCAGCGTGGCCGTGCGGCTTTCCGCCGCCCCGCCCAGGGGGTCGTCGCGGCTGCCGCCGCCGATCGCGGCATGGACCTGCCGCACGTGCGGGTGCGTGGCCACCGCCGCGCGCACCGCCTCGGCCACGGCCTGCGTCTGCGCCAGCGTGGCCCCGGGCGGCAGCTCGACCCCGATGCGGATCTGGTGGCCGTCCTCGGGCGGCATGAAGTCGCCGCGGATCGCGCCCGCCAGCAGCGGCAGCGCGCACGCCACGCCGAACGCCGCGGTGGCCGCCAGCGTCGCCCCCTTGTGGGTGAAGGCCCAGCGCGCGGCCTTCAGGTAGGCCGGCATCCAGAACGGCTCGGCCTGCGGCCGCGCCGGCCGGCGCAGCAGGTAGGCCGCCATCATCGGGGTCAGCAGGCGCGCCACCACCAGCGAGAAGAACACCGCGATCGAGGCCGTCCAGCCGAACTGCACGAAATAGCGCCCCGCCAGCCCCTTCATGAACGCGGTGGGCAGGAACACCGCGATCAGCGTGAAGGTGGTGGCGATCACCGCCATGCCGATCTCGTCGGCCGCCTCGCGTGCAGCCTCCAGCGGCGACTTGCCCTGGGCCAGGTGGCGCATGATGTTCTCGACCTCGACGATGGCATCGTCGACCAGGATGCCCACCACCAGCGACAGGCTGAGCAGCGTGACCAGGTTGAGCGTGAACCCCATCCACTCCATCACCAGGAAGGTCGGCAGGATGGACAGCGGCAGGGCCACGGCACTGATGAAGGTGGCGCGCGCGTCGCGCAGGAAGATGCCGACCACCAGCACCGCCAGCAGCGCGCCTTCGAGCAGCAGCGACAGGCTGCCCTCGAAGTTCTCGACCACCGGGTCGATCGCGTTCCAGGCCTCGGAGATTTCCAGCTCCGGGTGCAGTGCCTGCAGCTCGGCCAGCGCCTGGCGCACGCCTGCGGCCACGTCCAGGTCGCTGGCGCCGGTGCTGCGCCGGATCTCGAAGCCGACCACCGGCCGGCCGTCGAGCAACGCCGCGCTGCGGCGCTCGGCATGACCGTCGTGCACCGTGGCCAGCTGGTCCAGGCGCAGCACCGGGCCGCCGGGCAGCGGGATCTCCAATGCCGCCAGGGCCTCGGCCGACGGCGCGGCGACCACCGTGCGCACCGCCTGCTCGCCGCTGCCCAGCAGCACGCGCCCGGCGGGCGCCTCGCGCTGCGCCTGCACGACACGGCGCGACACCTCGGCCGCGCTCAGCCCCCAGGCCAGCAGGCGGTCCGGGTCCAGCTCGACGCGCACCTGGCGGTCCAGCCCCCCGACGCGCGTGACCGCCCCGACCCCCGGCACGGCGAGCAGGCGCCGCGTGATGCGGTCGTCGACGAACCAGGACAGCGCCTCCTCGTCCAGGCGCGACGAAGCCACCGTGTAGGCCAGGATCGGATCGTTCTTGAACTCGATCCGGCGCACCACCGGGTCGCGCAAGGCCGCGGGCAGGTCCGACCGGACCCGGGCGACTGCGGCGCGCACGTCGTCCAGTGCCTCCTGCGGCGACTTCTCGAGGTGGAACTCGGCCGAGACCGTGGCCACGCCGTCCTGCACCACCGTGTGCAGGTGCCGCAGCCCTTGCAGCGTGGCCATCGCGTTCTCGAGCTTGCGGGCCACCTCGGTTTCCATCTGCGCCGGCGCGGTACCGGGCAGTCGGGCCTCGACGGTGACGAGCGGCAGGTCCACGTCCGGAAAGTTCTGCACCCGGGCCTGCAGGAAGGCCCACAGGCCGACGACGGTCAGCGTGGCAAACAGCAACAGGGCCGGCACCGGATGGCGGATCGACCAGGCCGAGACGTTCATGGCCGCTCCTTCGACGAGGGTGGTGCATCGACCACGCGCACCGTCATGCCGTCGGCCAGGAAGCCGACCCCGGACTCGACCACCGCCGCATCCGGCGCCAGCCCGGCGCGAATCTCGACACGGTCCCCGCGTCGTGCGCCCGGCGTCACCTTCTGCTGCCGCACGGTGTCGCCCTCGATGCGGAACACGTAGGCCTGCCCGTCGCGCAGCAGCAGCGCAGTGTCGGGCAGCGTCAGCACCGGGCGCGGCGCGCCCAGGATCTCGCCGCGCGCGAACAGGCCGGCGCGCAGCCCGGGGGCCGGATCGAGCTCGACGTGGACGATGCCGGTACGGCGTTGCAGGTCGACCTGCGGCGCCACCTGGCGCACGCGGCCGGACACGGCCTGCGCGCCCACCAGGACCCGGGCCGCCTGGCCGGGCTCCACCTGCGCCAGGTCCGGGCCGGGCAGCTCGGCACGCCATTCGAGGCGGCCGTGGCGCTGCAGGCGCATCAGTTCCTCGCCGGCCTGCACCAGCGCCCCCTCGACCGCCGGGCGGGCACTGATCACGCCGTCGTCCGGCGCCTGCACCCGGGTGTAGGCCAGGCGCAGCGCGTCGCCCTGCGCGCGGGCCCGGGCAGCCGCCAGGCGCGCTTCGGCCGCCTGGGCCGCCGCCACCGCCTGGTCGATAGCCTGCGCGGACAGCACCTCGGTGCCCTGCAGCGACAGCGCGCGCCCGGCGGCACGGCGGGCCTCGGCCGCGGCCGCCTCGGCTTCATGCAGCGCCGCCCGGCTGGCAGCCACGTCGGCCTCCAGCGTGCCGGGGCTCAGCCGAGCGAGCAGCTGACCCTTGCGGACCCGGTCGCCGACCGACACGTGCAGCTGCGCCAGGCGCAGGCCACCGATCTCCGGGGCAATGACGACTTCTTCCCAGGCGGCGATGCTGCCCGCCGCCGGCAGGGCCTGGGGCCAGGACTCGCGCGCGGGCCACACGGGCCGCACCGCCAGGGCCGGCGCCGGGGCCTCGGACGTGGTCGCAGGAGCCGCCTCGCGACCGGCCGCCCACCACCCCAGGCCGGCGACGGCCGCCACGACCAGGCCCGCGACGAGCAGGAGGGCTCGGCGCTTCATCGCTGCCCCTCCCCCGCGCCGGCCACGACGGCGGCCTCGGCCTGCCAGCCGCCGCCCAGGCTGCGGTACAGGCCGATCCAGGCCTGCGCGTGCGCGGCCTGCGCGGCCAGCTGCTCGTCGTACGCGGCCAGCGCGTCGCGCCAGGCCGCCAGCCGCTGCGGCCCGCTGGACAGGCCCGCCTGCGCCTGCCGCTCGGTGCGCCGCGCGATGCCCTGCCACGCCTGCGCCTGCCCGGCCGCGGCGTGCCGTCGCTCGCGGGTCGCCTGCACGCGCTCCAGCGCCTCCTCGACCTCCGCCACCGCGGCCTGCCATTTCGCCTGCAACGTCGCGGCCGCTTCGTCGATCGCCGCCAGTGCCGCCTCGTTGCGCGCGCGGCGGGCCCCGCCGTCGAACAGGGGCAGGCTCAGGCTGGGGCCGATCGACCACAGCGAACTCACCGCGGTCTGCCCGCCGACGCTCACGCGCGCCTGTCCCGCCAGCGCGCCGAAGCTCAGCTGCGGGTAGCGCTCGGCATCGACGCTGCGCTGGCGGGCCACCGCGGCCAGCCAGCGCTGGTGGGCCGCGGCCACGTCCGGCCGCTGGCCGAGCAGCCGCGCGGGCAGCGTCTCCACCGCAAAGGGTGGCACCTCCGGCAGCGCGCGACGCGGCAGGCCGTCGTCGGCCGGCAGGGGCGGTGCCTGCAGCTCGGCAGCGAGCGTGGCCGCCGGCACCCCGAGCAGCAAGGCCAGCGCCTGCAGGGCCACTTCAGCCTCGGCATGCTCGACGCTGCGGCGGGCCGCGGCCTGCGCCGCCTCGGCCTGCAGTCGCGCGACATCGCTGGCGGACGCCAGGCCTGCCGCCTGCTGCTGGCGACCCCAGTCGGCCAGCCGGGCCGCGAGCCGCGCGTCGAGCTCGGCCACCTCCTCGCGCGCCTGGGCCAGCCGCAGGTCCACGTAGGCCGCCGCCACGTCGGCCGCCAGCGTCACGCGCGCCGCATGCCAGTCGTGGCGGGTGGCCTCGGCCTGTGCCGCCTGTTCGTCCGCGGCGGCACGCCGCGCGCTGAACAGGTCAATCTCCCAGCTGGCCTCGAGCCGGGTGTCCGACTGGGCCGAGGCCCCGGGGACGTTGTCGAGATTGCGCCCCCGGCTCGCCGTCGCGCTCGCGTCCAGCCGGGGCAACAGGGCGGCACGCGCTTCGCGGACCCAGGCACGCGCCTGGCGATGGCGGGCGGCAGCAGCCTGCAGGTCCGGGTTGGCGGCCTGCGCCCGCTCGATCAGTGCGGCCAGCCGCGGATCGGCAAAGGCGCGCCACCAGCCGGCCAGCGCGGTGACCGAGCCGCCGTGCGGCAGCGGCGCGCGCCAGGCTTCGGGCAGATCGACCGCCGCCGGCCCCTGCGGCGGCGTGCCGGCGCAGGCAGCCAGCAGCAGGACCAGCACTCCTGCGGCGATCCGCCCGCGAAGACCTCCCCCTCCCCGCCCCGTGCGAGGCGGCACGCGAAACGACGTGACGACAGCAGCTGACATGGGGATGCTCCCTGGACAGGCGACGATAAAGTTCGCATTACGATCTATTTTTGATTCGTAATGCGAACTATGTCAAGATCGCCACGCCATGCAGAAGCACCGATCGATCAACCATGCCTCGGCCCCGGACGGCGGGCTGGCCGACGCGCTGGTGACCAGCGCCTTCGTCACGATGGCCGTCGTCAGCCGGCTGGGGGCCGAGCACGACCTCTCGCTGTCCATGGTCCGGCTCCTGGGCATCCTCGCGGACCGGCGTCCGCGCATGACCGAGCTGGCCGACTACCTCGGCCTGGAGAAGCAGACGCTGTCCGGCCTGGTGGCCCGGGCGGAAAAGAAGGGCTGGGTAGCACGTGCGCCGAATCCGGACGACGGCCGCGCCACCGACGTGTTCCTGACGCCCGAAGGGACGAAGCTCGTGCGGCGCCTGCACGCGCAGGGGCGCGAGGCGTTGGCCCCGCTGACCGGCGCGCTTGCCCCGGAGGACCAGCAGGCGCTCGAGCGCCTGCTGCGGCGCCTGCTGGCCGCCCGTGCGGCCGCCTGAAGGCAGGCAACAAAAAAGCCCCGCGACGCGGGGCTTTTCCTTGGTGGCTCGCAGGCCGGGACCTGCGGCGGTCAGAGCTTGACGCCCTGCATGTAGCGGTCGTACTGGGCCTCGTTGAAGCGCCACCAGAGGTACAGGTCGCGGCGGAATTTCTCCAGGTCGCCGTAGATCTTCTTCCAGGCCGGGTTCTTGGCCGACAGCTCGGCATAGAGGTCCTGGCAGACTTTGAAGCCCTGGTCCATCACCGACTTCGGGAAGGACACCAGCTTGACCTTCTGGGCCACCAGCTGCTTGAGCGCTTCCGGGTTGCGGGCGTCGTACTTGGCCTGGATCTCGGAGTGCACCAGCGCCGCGGCGGCTTCCAGCACGGCCTTGTACTCGCTCGACAGCGAGTCGTAGGCCTTCTGGCTGATGTAGAAGTCGACCTGCGGGCCGCCTTCCCACCAACCGGGGTAGTAGTAGTTCGGCGCCACCTTGTACAGGCCCAGGCGCAGGTCGTCGTACGGGCCGACGAACTCGGCCGCGTCGATCGTGCCCTTCTCCAGCGCCTGGTAGACCTCGCCGGCCGGCAGGTTCTGCGGCACGACGCCCAGGCGTTCCATCACGCGGCCGGCGAAGCCGCCGATGCGGAACTTCAGGCCCTTGAGGTCGTTGACGGACTTGATTTCCTTGCGGAACCAGCCGGCCATCTGGGCGCCCGTGTTGCCGCCCGGGAAGTTGATGATGTTGTAGTTCGAGTAGAACTCGCGCATCAGCTTCAGGCCGTTGCCGTCGTACATCCACGCCGTCATCTGGCGCGAGTTCAGGCCGAACGGGATGCCCGCGCCCAGCGCCCAGGCGTCATCCTTGCCGAAGTAGTAGTAGGCCACCGTGTGGCCGGCCTCGATGGTGTTGTTCTGCAGCGCGTCGACGATGCCCAGCGCCGGCACCAGCTCGCCCGCGGCATGGACCGAGATCTGGAACTTGCCACCGGTCATGTCGGCGACCTTCTTCGCCAGCGTCTCGGCCCCGCCGTACAGCGAGTCGAGCGACTTGGGGAAGCTGGACGCCAGGCGCCAGCGCACGTTGGCCTGCGCGTGCACGACCGCCGGAGCCGCCCCGGCGGCAAGCACGCCGGCCAGGCCCGTGTTGCGTAGAAAAGATCGACGTTCCATCACTGTGGTCTCCAATGTGTTCAGGGCTTCGCCGCGCTTGCAAGGACGCGGGAGAGTCACCGATTCTCCCCGGCGCCGGCTCGGCGTGGTCTTGTGGATTGTCCGCATGCCACCCCTGCGGGTTCGATGTACGCACAGGCGGTCGCGGGAACGGGAAAAGGCTCAGCTGCCGGCCACCTTCATCTGCTCGACCAGCACCGAGCCGGTGGTCTTGGAGCCGAGCGTGTAGGCGTCCGCGCCGATCGCGACGATCTGGCGGAACATCTCGCGCAGGTTGCCGGCGATGGTGATCTCGTGCACCGGGTAGGCGATCTGGCCGTCCTCGACCCAGAACCCCGCCGCGCCGCGCGAATAGTCGCCGGTCACGTAGTTGACGCCCTGCCCCATCAGCTCGATCACCAGCAGGCCCCGGCCCAGCTTGCGCAGCATGGCCGGCAGGTCGTCCTCGGGCCGGGTCAGGCGGCTGGTCAGGAACAGGTTCTGCGAGCCGCCCGCATGGCCGGTGGTGCGCATGCCCAGCTTGCGCGCCGAGTAGCTGGACAGGAAATAGCCCTCGACCCGGCCGGCGCGCACCACGTCGCGCGCGCGCGTGACCACGCCTTCGTCGTCGAACGGCGCGCTGCCCTTGCCCTTGGGCAGGTGCGGGTCCTCGTGGATGTCGACATGCTCGGGGAACACCTGCTGGCCCAGGCTGTCGGCCAGGAAGGTGGCCTTGCGGTACAGCGCGCCGCCGCTGGTGGCCTGCACGAAGCTGCCGAGCAGGCCCGCGGCCAGCGGCGCCTCGAACAGCACCGGGCAGGTGCAGGTGGGGATCTTGCGCGACTTCAGCCGCGACAGCGCCCGCTCGGCGGCATAGCGGCCGACCGCCTCGGGCGAGGCCAGGTCGCGCGGGTCGCGCATCGAGGTGTACCAGGCGTCGCGCTGCATGTCGTCGCCGCGCCCGGCGATCGGCGCCACCGACAGCGAATGGCGCGAGCTGGCATAGCCGCCGCGGAAGCCGCGCGTGTTGCCGGCGAAGAAGTGCGACTGCTGGGCCGACACCGCGGCACCCTCGGAGTTGGTGATGCGCGCATCGGTCTGCAGCGCCGCAGCCTCGCAGCGCATCGCCAGCTCGGCGGCTTCGGCGGCCTCGATGGCCCAGGGGTGGAACAGGTCCAGGTCGCGCGTGGCGGCCTCGCCCAGCGCCAGGTCCTGCTCGTCGGGCAGGCCGGCGGCCGGGTCCTCGGCGGTGAAGCGCGCGATGTCGTAGGCGGCCTGCACCGTCTGCTCCAGCGCCGCGCGCGAGAAGTCCGAGGTGCTGGCGTTGCCACGCCGCTGGCCGATGTAGACCGTCACGCCGAGCGACTTGTCGCGGTTGCGCTCGACGTTCTCGATGTCGCCCTTGCGCACCGAGACCGACAGCCCCGCCCCTTCGGAAACCTCCACGGCGGCATCGCTGGCGCCGAGCCGGCGGGCGCACGCCAGCGCCTCCTCGACGAGTTCGCGGAACTGGTCCTGCGTGTAGGCGAATCCCTGTGCGGGCGTGGAACTGGAAGTGTGGGGCATGTACGGGTGTCGATCTGGTGGGTCCGGAGTGCGGACCTATGATACTGGCCTGCCCGATGGCAAGGCGCCGCAGCGTGCCACGGCGCCGCCGCATGCAGGGGCATGGCCGGGCGGTGCCGCGGTGGCGCTGTGCAACAATGTCGCGGCCTGTCGGCCCGCACCAGCCCGACGGCTGCGCTCCCCGGCCGCGCCGCGCCCGCCGAAGTCGCCCAGGGGACCTGTACGCCAGACGGCGACCCGTTGCCTCCCATGTCATCCGACCTCACCGACGATTTCGACGACGACGGCCGCGACGCGCGGCCGAGCAAGACCCAGCGCAAGAAGGAAATGCACGAGCTGCAGGCGCTCGGCGAGGCCCTCGCCGAGATGCCCGACGAGCGCCTCGAACGGCTGGAGCTGCCCGAGAGCCTGCGCGACGCGCTGCGCGAGTACCATCGCACCCGCTCGCACGAGGGGCGCCGCCGCCAGATGCAGTACATCGGCAAGCTGATGCGCCGCGTCGACCCGGAGCCGATCCGCGAGGCCATCGCCGAGATGCGCCTGGGCCATGCGATGGACACGCTGGTGCTGCACCAGGCCGAGCACTGGCGGGCCGAGCTGATCGCCAGCGACGACGCGGTGACGCGCTGGATCGCCGAGCACCCGGGCTGCGACGTGCAGCAGCTGCGCAGCCTGGTGCGCGCGGCGCGCAAGGACGCCGCCGCCTCGCCCGAGCAGCGCAACGGGCGCGCCTACCGCGAGCTGTTCCAGTTCATCAAGCCATTGCTTCAGGAGCCTCAGGATGAGTGACTTCGACCCCGTGCGCATCGGCGTGGTCTCGATCAGCGACCGCGCCTCCAGCGGTGTCTACGAGGACAAGGGCATCCCCGCCCTCCAGGACTGGCTGGGCCGCGCCGTGCGCAACCCGATCCACTGGGAGACCCGGCTGGTGCCGGACGAGCAGGAGCGCATCAGCGCGACGCTGCGCGAGCTGGTCGACCAGGCCCGCTGCGACCTGGTGCTGACTACCGGCGGCACCGGCCCGGCGCCGCGCGACGTCACGCCCGAGGCGACGCTGGCGGTGGCCGACAAGGTCATGCCCGGCTTCGGCGAGCAGATGCGCCAGATCAGCCTGCAGTTCGTGCCCACCGCGATCCTGTCGCGCCAGGTCGCCGTGATCCGCGGCCGCGCGCTGATCATCAACCTGCCCGGCCAGCCCAAGTCGATCGCGGAAACCCTCGAGGGCCTGAAGGACGCCGACGGCAACCCGGTGGTGCACGGCATCTTCGCCGCCGTGCCCTACTGCATCGACCTGATCGGCGGCCCCTACATCGAGACCGACGAGTCGGTCTGCAAGGCGTTCCGACCCAAGTCTGCGCAGCGCCCGCCGCGCACCGCTACCTGACCAGCCGGTTCAACGGCTCGGGGTCGAACTGCTCGGTGGTGTGGGCCTCGGTCGGCACCGTGCCCTGCGACAGCCGCTCGACCGCCTGCCACAACAGCGCGATCTGGTGCTCCTGGCTGGCCGCGTTGTCGACCAGCCCGCGGATCGCCTGCGAGACCGGGTCGTCGCTCTGCGTCACCCCGTAGGCCGAGAAGCCCATGCGCGCGGCGGCCGCCTCGCGCTGCGCGTCGCTGTCCTTCTGGATGATGCGCGCGGGGTTGCCGACCGCGGTCGCCCCCGGCGGCACCTCCTTGACCACCACCGCGTTGGAGCCGATGCGCGCGCCGTCGCCCACCGTGAAGGCACCCAGCACCTGCGCGTTGGCGCCGACGATCACGCCGCGTCCCAGCGTCGGATGCCGCTTGGCGCCCCGGTTCAGCGAGGTGCCGCCCAGCGTGACGCCCTGGTAGATGGTGCAGTCGTCGCCCACCTCGGCGGTCTCGCCGATCACCACGCCCATGCCGTGGTCGATGAACACGCGCCGGCCGATGCGCGCGCCCGGGTGGATCTCGATGCCCGTGAGGAAGCGGCTGACATGCGAGATGAAGCGCCCCAGCCAGCGCAGGCCGTGGGTCCAGCACCAGTGCGCCCAGCGGTGCATCACCAGCGCGTGCAGGCCGGGGTAACAGGTCAGCACCTCCCAGGTCGTGCGCGCCGCAGGATCGCGCTCCAGGATGCAGGCGACGTCTTCTCGCAGGTGCCGGAACATGCAGCAGGGCTCCAGGGCGGTTGGAAAAGCGGGCAGTGTAACGGCGCGCCGCAAGCCTTACTTGCGGGCGGCCTGCTGCATGGCCTTGGCGATGCCGCGCAGCAGGTGGACCTCCTCCTCGGTCACCTGGGCGCGGTTGAACAGCTGGTTCAGCCGCGGCACCAGCTTCTTCGGCGCCGCCGGATCGAGGAAGCCGATCTCCACCAGCGCCTGCTCCCAGTGCGCCAGCAGCCCCTGAACCGCCTGCGCGCTGGCCAGCGCCGGATCGGGCGCGCGCGCCGGCGCCCCGTAGCCGCCCAGCGCCTGGCGCCATTCATAGGCGATCACCTGCACCGCCTGCGACAGGTTCAGCGAACCGTAAGCCGGGTTGGTCGGGATGGAAAGCGTCGCGTGGCAGCGATAGACGTCCTCGTTGCTCATGCCGTAGCGCTCGGAGCCGAACACGAAGCCCACGCGGTGACGGCTGCCCGCCAAGCCCGCGAACAGCTCGCGCGGCGCGTGGGTCGGCGGGCCGAAGTCGCGCGGCGTCATCGCGGTGGCGCAGGCGTAGGTGACGCCGTCCAGCGCCTCGGCCAGCGTCCCCACCACGCGGGCGCGCACCAGGATGTCCGCCGCGCCGCTGGCCATGGCCACGGCCTCCTCCTGCACCAGCACGTCCGCGTGGCGCGGCGCCACCAGCACCAGGTCGGAGAACCCCATCACCTTCATCGCCCGGGCGACGGCGCCGACGTTGCCGGGATGGCTGGTGTGGAGCAGGATGAAGCGGGTCGGATCGGCGGTCATGCGGGAAAAAGTGCGGCCCACGGCGGGCCTGGCGTCGGGACACTCGCCCCGGGGCCAGCGCGGCCGCACCCGGGCAGATAGAATCCGACATTATCTTTGCGAGGCCCGCCATCCGGCTGGCCTCGCGTCGCTCTTGCTCCCCCCAAGCTCCCCGTACGCCATCGCCGCAGGTATTGCCATGTCCCAACAAGCGCTTCACCCGATGCTCAACACGGCCGTCAAGGCCGCCCGCGCTGCCGGCGCCATCATCAACCGCGCCTCGATGGACCTGGACCTGCTGCGCGTGACCGCCAAGTCCACCAACGACTTCGTCACCGAGGTGGACCACGCCGCCGAGCAGGCCATCATCGAGACCCTGCTGACCGCCTATCCCGGCCACGGCATCCTCGCGGAGGAATCGGGGCGCGCCCACGGCGCGAAGAACAGCGACTACCTGTGGATCATCGATCCGCTGGACGGCACCACCAACTTCATCCACGGTTTCCCGGTCTACGCGGTGTCGATCGCGCTGCAGGTGCGCGGCCAGATCCAGCAGGCGGTGGTCTACGATCCGGCGCGCAACGACCTTTTCTATGCCTCCAAGGGCCGCGGCGCCTTCCTGAACGACCGCCGCATCCGGGTGTCCAAGCGCACCCGCCTGTCCGACAGCCTGATCGGCACCGGCTTCCCGTTCCGCAAGGGCGACAACTTCAAGCGCTACATGAAGATGTTCGAGGCGGTGATGACGCAGTGCGCGGGCCTGCGCCGCCCGGGCGCGGCCGCGCTGGACCTGTGCTACGTGGCCGCCGGCTACTACGACGGCTTCTTCGAGACCGGCCTGAACCCCTGGGACGTGGCCGCCGGCTCGCTGATCGTCACCGAGGCGGGCGGGCTGATCGGCAACTTCACCGGCGAGCCGGACTTCCTGCACCAGCGCGAGGTGGTGGCCGCCACGCCGCGCATCTACAGCCAGATGGTGCAGCTGCTGTCGCCCTTCACCCGCGTGATCAAGGACGTGGACGAGCCCGCCGCACCGGCCCCGGCGCCCGCCCCGGCCACCGGCGAGCCCGAGGCCGGCGCGCAACCGGCCGCCAAGAAGAAGGGCCCGGTGCGCATCCGCAAGGTCGACCTGGCCGGCGACAAGGACACCGGCCCCGCACGCTGACCCTGCGCCCCTGCCGCGATGGACCGCCCGGCTCAGCCCATGCAGGACTTCAGCCAGCACACGCCGATGATGCAGCAGTACCTGCGCATCAAGGCGGCGTTCCCGGACACGCTCGTCTTCTACCGGATGGGCGACTTCTACGAGCTGTTCTACGACGACGCCGTCAAGGCGAACCGGCTGCTCGACATCACGATCACCACGCGCGGCCAGAGCGCCGGCCAGCCGGTGGTGATGGCCGGCGTGCCGGTGCACTCGGTCGAGGCCTACCTGGCCAAGCTGATCAAGCTCGGCGAGGCGGTGGCGATCGCCGAGCAGGTCGGCGACATGGCCACCGCCAAGGGCCCGGTCGAGCGCAAGGTGGTGCGCGTGGTCACCCCCGGCACGGTGACCGACACCGAGCTGCTGGCCGACAAGCGCGACACCCTGCTGGTCGCGCTGCACCACAAGGGCGCCACCTACGGCCTGGCCTGGCTGGGCCTGAGCAGCGGACAGCTGGGCCTGACCGAATGCTCGGCGCGCGAGCTCGACACCTGGCTGGCCCGCCTGAACGCGGCCGAGCTGCTGGTCTGCGGCGACGAGCTGCCGCCTGCGGTGCAGCAGGCGCGCGCCGCCGTCACCAAGCGCCCGGCCTGGCAGTTCGACAGCGCGCTGGGGGCGCGCAAGCTGTGCGAGCAGCTGCGCGTGGCGAGCCTGGCCGGTTACAACGCGCAGGACCTCGCGGTCGCGCATGCCGCCGCGGCCGCGCTGCTGAGCTACGCCGAACACACCCAGGGCCGTGCGCTGGCGCACGTGAGCACGCTGTCGGTCGAGCGCGCCAGCGACCTGCTCGAGCTGCCGCCCTCGACCCAGCGCAACCTGGAGCTGACCCAGACCCTGCGCGGCGAGGACAGCCCCACCCTGCTGTCGGTGCTGGACACCTGCCGCACCGGCATGGGCAGCCGGGCGCTGCGCCGCTGGCTGGTCTACCCGCTGCGCGAGCGCACCCAGGCGCGCCAGCGCCACGAGGCGATCGCCGCGCTGATCGGGCACGGCTTCGAGCCCTTGCGCGACGCGCTCAAGCAGGTCAGCGACGTCGAGCGCATCGCCGCTCGCCTGGCGCTGCGCCAGGTGCGCCCGCGCGAGCTGGCCGGGCTGCGCACCACGCTGCAGGCGCTGCCCGCGCTGCGCGCGACGCTGCCGGCGCAGGCCGCGCCGCTGCTGGTCGAGCTGTCCGCCGCCCTCACCCCGCCGCCCGAGATCCTGGACCAGCTGCAGCGCGCCCTGGCCGAGGAACCGGCGGTGATGGTGCGCGACGGCGGCGTGATCGCCCCCGGCTTCGATGCCGAGCTGGACGAGCTGCGCGCAATCAGCCAGAACTGCGACGCCTTCCTGATCGACCTGGAGGCGCGCGAGCGGGCGCGCACCGGCATCGCCAACCTGCGCGTGCAGTTCAACAAGGTGCACGGCTTCTACATCGAGGTCACGCAGGGCCAGCTCGACAAGGTGCCGCTGGACTACCAGCGTCGCCAGACGCTGAAGAACGCCGAGCGCTTCATCACGCCGGAGCTCAAGGCCTTCGAGGACAAGGCCCTGTCCGCGCAGGACCGTGCGCTGGCGCGCGAGAAGATGCTCTACGAGCAGCTGCTCGACGCGCTGCAGCCGCACCTGCCGGCGCTGACCGCGCTGGCACGGGCGCTGGCCGGGCTGGACGCGCTGGCGGCGCTGGCCGAGCGCGCCACCACGCTCAACTGGTGCCAGCCGCAGTTCGTCAAGGAGCCCTGCATCGAGATCGAGCAGGGCCGCCACCCGGTCGTCGAGGCGCGCCTGCTGGAGACCGGCAACGGCCCGTTCATGCCCAACGACTGCCGGCTCGACGCCAACCGCCGCATGCTGGTCATCACCGGCCCGAACATGGGCGGCAAGTCGACCTTCATGCGCCAGGTGGCGCTGATCGTGCTGCTCGCGGCAATGGGCTCCTACGTGCCGGCCAGGAGCTGCCGCCTCGGTCCGATCGACGCCATCCACACCCGCATCGGCGCGGCCGACGACCTGGCCAACGCGCAGTCCACCTTCATGCTGGAGATGACCGAGGCGGCGGCCATCATCCACGGCGCCACCGAGCAGTCGCTGGTGCTGATGGACGAGATCGGCCGCGGCACCTCGACCTTCGACGGGCTGGCGCTGGCCAGCGCGATCGCCACCCACCTGCACGACCGCAACCGCTCGTTCACGCTGTTCGCGACGCACTACTTCGAGCTGACCGAGTTCCCCGCGAAGCACGAGCGGGCCATCAACGTGCACGTCTCGGCGGCCGAGTCGGGCGACGACATCGTGTTCCTGCACGAGATCCAGCCCGGGCCGGCCAGCCGCAGCTACGGCGTGCAGGTCGCCCGCCTGGCCGGCATGCCGCCCGCGCTGATCCGCCAGGCGCGCGCGACGCTGGAGGCGCTGGAAGCCCAGCAGCGCGCGCACGACGCGCAGATCGACCTGTTCGCCCCGCCCCCGCCGCCGTCCGAGGAGCAGCGCGCCCCGTCGCCGGTGGAGGAGGCGCTCGCCGCCCTGCAGCCGGACGCGATGTCCCCGCGCGAGGCGCTGGACGCGCTGTACCGGCTCAAGGAACTGCAAGGGAAAGCCTCATGACCTACTGCGTCGCCATGCGGCTGGACGCCGGGATGGTGTTCCTGTCCGACTCCCGCACCAACGCCGGCCTGGACCAGATCAGCACCTTCCGCAAGATGTCGGTCTACGAGCAGCCGGGCGACCGGGTCATGGTGCTGCTGTCGGCCGGCAACCTCGCGATCACCCAGGCGGTGCGCCAGCTGCTGCGCACCGAGACCATCGACGGAGACGACGGCAGCGTCTCGATCTGGAACTGCCGCAGCATGCACGACGCGGCGCGCATCGTCGGCGCCTGCGTGCGCAAGGTCCACGAGCGCGACGCCGCGGCGCTGCGCAACTTCGGCATCGAGTTCAACGTCAACCTGATCTTCGGCGGCCAGATCCGCGGCGAGCCGATGCGGCTGTTCAACGTCTACGCCGCCGGCAACTTCGTCGAGGCGGGCGTGGACGGCGTGTGCTACTTCCAGATCGGCGAGTCCAAGTACGGCAAGCCCATCATCGACCGCATCGTCACCCCCGCCACGCCGCTGGACCAGGCCGTCAAGTGCGCGCTGGTGTCGATGGACTCGACGCTGCGCTCCAACCTCTCGGTCGGCCTGCCGCTGGACCTGCTGGTCTACGAGGCCGACACGCTGCACGCGCAACGCATCGTGCACATCGACGAGCGCGACCCGTATTTCCGCCAGATCCGCGACAGCTGGGGCCAGCGGCTGCGCGAGGCGTTCGTCTCGCTGCCCAACCCCACCTGGGACGCCGGCGCGGCCGAGCCGACGCTGCACGCCGCCGCCCCCCAGCAGCAGGAATCCCTCAACCCCCTGCGCAAGATCCATGCGCCCGATGGCTGAGCCGACCTCCTCCCCTGCCCCGATCGTGTTCTCGCACGCGAACGGCTTCCCGGCCGGCACCTACCGCGTGCTGTTCGAGCGCTTCCGCCAGCATGGCTACGAAGTCCATGCGGTCGAGAAGTTCGGCCACGACCCGCGCTTTCCGGTCACCGACAACTGGCCCTACCTGCGCGACCAGCTGGTCCGCTTCATCGAGGCCGAGGTGCCCGGCCGCCCGGCCTGGCTGGTCGGGCACTCGCTGGGCGGCTACCTGAGCCTGCTGGCCTGCCTGTCCCGGCCCGAGCTGGTACGCGGCGTCGTGCTGCTCGACTCCCCGGTGCTGTACGGCTTCAAGGCCACCGCGGTGCAGCTGGCCAAGGCCACCGGCTGGATCCACAAGGTCTCGCCGGGCCGCATCTCGCGCCAGCGCCGCAACGTCTGGACCAGCGCCGAGGAGGCCTATGCGCACTTCGCCTCCAAGCCCGCGTTCGCCCGCTGGCGGCCCGACGTGCTGCGCGACTACATCGCCGCCGGCACCTACAGCACCGGCGAGGGCCAGGCGCTGAGCTTCCGGCGCGAGGTGGAGACCGACATCTACAACTCGCTGCCGCACCACCTGCCGCGCCTGCTGCGCCGTCGCCCGCCGCAGCGGCCGGTCGCCTTCATCGGCGGCACCCAATCCAAGGAGGTGCGGCAGGTCGGCATGCGCGCCACGCAGCGCCTCACCCAGGGCCGCATTTCCTGGATCGAGGGCACCCACCTGTACCCGTTCGAGAAGCCCGACGAGACCGTGGATGCGGTCGTCGACTGGCTGCGGCGCTTCGAGGCCGCCGCGCAGGCGGCGTCGATATAATGCCTCTTTACCACCACAGCGGCCGTGATCGTTAAGCGGCCGCTGCACACAATGACCAAGTACGTCTTTGTCACTGGCGGTGTGGTGTCCTCCCTCGGCAAGGGCATCGCTTCGGCCTCCCTGGCCGCGATCCTCGAATCGCGCGGCCTCAAAGTCACCCTCATCAAGCTCGATCCCTACATCAACGTCGACCCTGGAACGATGTCCCCGTTCCAGCACGGCGAGGTGTTCGTGACCGACGACGGGGCCGAAACCGACCTGGACCTCGGACACTACGAGCGCTTCATCACCACCAAGATGAAGCGCACCAACAACTTCACCACCGGCCAGATCTACAAGAGCGTGCTCGAGAAGGAGCGGCGCGGCGACTATCTGGGCAAGACGGTGCAGGTGATCCCGCACATCACCAACGAGATCCAGGAATTCGTGCGCCGCGGCGCCGGTGTCGGCACGCCCGACGAGGTCGACGTGGCCATCGTCGAGATCGGCGGCACGGTGGGCGACATCGAGTCGCTGCCCTTCCTCGAGGCAGTGCGCCAGATGAGCCTGAAGCTCGGCCCCACCAACACCGCCTTCGTGCACCTGACCTACGTGCCGTGGATCGCCGCGGCCGGCGAGCTCAAGACCAAGCCGACCCAGCACACGGTGCAGAAGCTGCGCGAGATCGGCATCCAGCCCGACGCGCTGCTGTGCCGCGCCGACCGCCGCATCCCGGACGACGAGCGCGAGAAGATCTCGCTGTTCACCAACGTGCCCGAGTACGGCGTGATCTCGGTGTGGGACGTGGACACCATCTACAAGGTGCCGCGCATGCTGCACGAGCAGGGCCTGGACCAGCTGATCTGCACCAAGCTGCACCTGTCGACCAAGCCGGCCGACCTGTCGCGCTGGGACAAGCTGGTCTACGAACTGGAGCACCCGCAGCACGAGGTCACGATCGCGATGTGCGGCAAGTACGTCGACCTGAGCGACTCGTACAAGTCGCTCAACGAGGCGCTGCGCCACGCCGGCATCCACAACCATGCGCGCGTCAGGATCGAGTATGTCGACTCCGAGGAACTGACGCCCGAGAACGTCGACCGGCTCGGCAAGTACGACGCCATCCTGGTGCCGGGCGGCTTCGGCAAGCGCGGCGTGGAAGGCAAGATCCTGGCGGCCAAGTTCGCGCGCGAGAACAAGATCCCCTACCTGGGCATCTGCCTGGGCATGCAGGTCGCGACGATCGAGTTCGCCCGCCACATGGCCGGGCTCAAGGGCGCCAACAGCACCGAGTTCGACGCCCACACCGAGCACCCGGTGATCGCCCTGATCGACGAATGGCAGGACGCCGACGGCACGATCCAGCGCCGCGACGCCAACTCGGACCTGGGCGGCACGATGCGCCTGGGCGCGCAGAGCTCGGACGTCAAGCCCGGCACGCTGGCGCACGAGATCTACGGTGACGTCGTCACGGAACGTCACCGCCACCGCTACGAAGCCAACGAAAAATACCTCAAGCAGCTGGAGGATGCCGGCCTGGTCATCTCGGCGATCACGCAGCGCGAGAAGCTGACCGAGATCGTCGAGCTGCCGCGCGACGTGCACCCGTGGTTCATGGGCGTACAGTTCCACCCGGAATTCAAGTCCACGCCATGGGGCGGGCATCCGCTGTTCACCTCCTTCATCAAGGCGGCGCTGGCCCACCAGCAGCGCCGCGGCGAGAAAGCGGAACGCTGAACCGATGCCGCGGCGACGCGGCTTTTTTGCAACACGAGGTCACAGCATGCAGCTTTGCGGCTTCCAGGTCGGTCTCGACCAACCCTTCTTCCTGATCTCCGGCCCCTGCGTCGTCGAGTCCGAGCAACTGCAGATGGACACTGCCGGCACGCTCAAGGAGATCACCTCGGAGCTGGGCATCCCGTTCATCTTCAAGTCCAGCTACGACAAGGCCAACCGCTCCTCGGGCAGCTCGTTCCGCGGCCCCGGCATGGAAAAAGGCCTGGAGATCCTCGCCAAGGTCAAGCGCGAACTGGGCGTGCCGGTGCTGACCGACGTGCACACCGAGGAGGAGGTCCCGGTGGTCGCCCAGGTGGTCGACGTGCTGCAGACGCCCGCCTTCCTGTGCCGCCAGACCGACTTCATCCGCGCCGTGGCGCAGTCGGGCAAGCCGGTCAACATCAAGAAGGGCCAGTTCCTCGCGCCGCACGACATGAAGAACGTCATCCAGAAGGCCCGCGACGCCGCGCGCGAGAAGGGCCTGCCCGAGGACAACTTCATGGCCTGCGAGCGCGGCGCCAGCTTCGGCTACAACAACCTGGTCAGCGACATGCGGTCGCTGGCGATCATGCGCGAGACCGGTGCCCCGGTGGTGTTCGACGCCACCCACTCGGTGCAGCTGCCCGGCGGCCAGGGCACCAGCTCCGGCGGCCAGCGCGAGTTCGTGCCGGTGCTCTCGCGCGCCGCGGTGGCCGTCGGCGTGGCGGGCCTGTTCATGGAAACCCACCCCGACCCGAGCAAGGCGCTCAGCGACGGGCCCAACGCCGTGCCGCTCAAGCGCATGAAGGACCTGCTGGCCACGCTGGTCGAGCTCGACCGCATCACCAAGCGCAACGGGTTCCTGGAGAACAACTTCAGCTGAGGCGCCGGCAGGGGTCACCCCGCCTGCGGGGTGCCGTCCGCGGTCGACGCCCTGCCGCCCCCACGACAGACAGATTCATTGACTTCAAGGAAGAGGACCTTTCATGAGTGCCATCGTTGACATCGTCGGCCGCGAGATCCTGGACAGCCGCGGCAACCCGACCGTCGAGTGCGACGTGCTGCTGGAATCCGGCGTGATGGGCCGCGCGGCCGTGCCGTCGGGGGCCTCCACCGGCTCGCGCGAGGCGATCGAGCTGCGCGACGGCGACAAGAACCGCTACCTGGGCAAGGGCGTGCTCAAGGCCGTCGAGCACATCAACACCGAGATCTCCGAGGCCGTGCTGGGCCTGGACGCCTCCGAGCAGGCCTTCCTCGACCGCACGCTGATCGACCTGGACGGCACCGACAACAAGTCGCGCCTGGGCGCCAACGCGACGCTGGCGGTCTCGATGGCGGTGGCGCGTGCCGCGGCCGAGGAATCCGGCCTGCCGCTGTACCGCTACTTCGGCGGTTCGGGCTCGATGCAGATGCCGGTGCCGATGATGAACGTCATCAACGGCGGCGCGCACGCGAACAACAACCTCGACCTGCAGGAGTTCATGATCCTGCCGGTAGGCGCGCCCAGCTTCCGCGAGGCGGTGCGCTACGGCGCCGAGGTCTTCCACGCGCTGAAGAAGATCATCCACGACAAGGGCATGAGCACCGCAGTCGGCGACGAAGGCGGCTTTGCCCCCAGCGTCGCCAGCCACGAGGCCGCGATCCAGCTGATCCTGGAAGCGATCGAGAAGGCCGGCTACACCCCGGGCGAGCAGGTCGCGCTGGGCCTGGACTGCGCCTCCAGCGAGTTCTACAAGGACGGCAAGTACCACCTCGAAGGCGAAGGCCTGACGCTGACGGCCGAGGAATGGACCAACGTGCTGGCCACCTGGTGCGACAAGTACCCGATCATCAGCATCGAGGATGGCATGGCCGAGGGCGACTGGGACGGCTGGGCCCACCTGACCCAGGCGCTGGGCCAGAAGGTGCAGCTGGTCGGCGACGACCTGTTCGTCACCAACACCAGGATCCTGCGTGAGGGCATCGAGAAGCGCATCGCCAACTCCATCCTCATCAAGATCAACCAGATCGGCACGCTGACCGAGACCTTCGCCGCGATCGAGATGGCCAAGCGCGCCGGCTACACCGCGGTGATCTCGCACCGCTCGGGCGAGACCGAGGACTCGACCATCGCCGACATCGCCGTGGGCACCAACGCCGGCCAGATCAAGACCGGCTCGATGTCGCGTTCGGACCGCATCGCCAAGTACAACCAGCTGCTGCGCATCGAGGAAGACCTGGGCGACGTCGCCAGCTACCCCGGCCGCGCCGCGTTCTACAACCTGCGCTGATCGGCGCCATGTCGGCCCGCCTCCTCACGCTGGTGCTCGCCGGGCTGCTGGTGCTCGTGCATGCCGAGCTGTGGTTCGGCAAGCACGGGGTGCACCGCGTGATGGAGCTGCAGGGGCGGCTGGCCGAACAGCGGGCGAAGAACGACCGCAGCCGCGAGCGCAACCAGCAGCTCGCGGCCGAGGTCAGCGACCTCAGGGAAGGGCTGGAGATGGTCGAGGAAAAGGCCCGCTACGACCTCGGCATGATCAAGCCCGACGAGATCTACGTGCAGCTGACGCCACCGCCGCGGTGAGCGCTTCGTTTCTTCCGCCTGCCCCCGTCCGCCCGGCCCTGCCGGGCGGCTTCACGTTGGCGGTGGCCGGGGCCACCGGCGCCGACGTGCAGGCCCTGTGCGCCGGCCTGCGCGAGCGGCTCGCATCCGGCACGGCCTGGCAGGTGCTCGACGTCACCGAGGCCCTGCTGGAGGGCGCGGCAGCCGCCCTGCCCGCGCCGGCCCGCTGCCTGCTCGCCGGCCTGGACGTGCTGCCGCCGGCACAGCGCCCGGCGGCCGAGGCGCTGGACCAGCGCCTGCGCGAGGCGCTGCAGCGCGCCGGATGGTCCTACGGCGTGGTCTACGGCCGCACCCCGGCCGAGCGCCTCGAGGCGGCCTGCCGCCTGCTCGCGCCCCCGTCACGGCGTCCCGGGACGTCATCGGAGTCGGCCCCTCGCCTGCGCCCCTGGTGCTGTCCGGAATGCCTGGTGCCCGAATGCGAGCACCGGCTGTTCCGGCTGCCGCGCCAGGTGCCCCGCGGTCACTGGATCGACGACGAGGACGGCGGCTGATTGCGCTCTTCGGTGAACAGGCCGCCCACGTCGACCGCGTCGAAGTGGTAGAGCGCGCCGCAGAAGTCGCAGCCGATCTCGACCCGGCCCTGCTCGGCGATGATGCCGTCGACCTCCTCGCGGCCCAGGCCCCTGAGCATCTGCCCGACGCGCTCGCGCGAGCAGCTGCAGGCAAAGCGCGGCCCGTGCTCGCCGGTCAGCGGCTCGAAGCGGCGCAGCGATTCTTCCCAGAACAGGCGGCGCAGGATGGTGTCCACGTCCAGCGTCAGCAGCTCCTCGCGGGTCAGCGACGCGGCCAGGTGCGAGATGCGGTGGTAGGCCTCGTCCAGCTCGGCGGTCTCCTCGCCGGCCCGCCCGCCCAGGTTGGCCTCGCCTTCGACCGGCAGGCGCTGGATCAGCAACCCCGCGGCCACGGTGTCGTTGGCGGCCAGCACCAGCGTGGTCTCGAGCTGCTCGGACTGCCGCATGTAGTGCTCCAGCACGTCGCTCAGGCGCTGCAGCGGCTCGTGCTGCGGGCCGTGCAGCGGCACCACGCCCTGGTAGGGCTGCTGGCCCGGCAGGCGGTCGCGCGGGTCCAGCGTGATCGCGCAACGCCCCTGCCCGTGCACGTTGACCAGTGCCTCGAGCTGCGCGGCCTCGTCGACCTCGCCGATCACCTTCGCGGTGGCGCGCAGGCTCAGGTCCGGCTGCACCTCGGCGACCGCGAGCTTGACGGGGCCGTCGCCGGCGATCTGCAGCACCAGCGCGCCGTTGAACTTGATGTTCGACTGCATCAGCACGCCGGCGGCGGCCATCTCGCCGAGCAGTTCGCGCACCGGCCGCGCGTAGCCGCCCGACTGCTCGCGGCGCTGCAGGATGTCCTGCCAGGCGTCGGTCAGGCGCACGATCATGCCCCGCACGGGCAGGCCTTCGAAGATGAACTTGTGCAGTTCGCTGTGGGAAAGGGTTGCGCTCAAGATGGGTCCAGGTTGGGGGTCAGCCGATCTTCTTCAGCTCGGCCTTGAATCGGCGGGCATTCTCGACATAGTGCCGCGCACCGAACTGGAAGGCGGTGATCTGCTCCGGGGTGAGCTGCTTCACCGCCCGCGCCGGCGCCCCGAGGATCATCGAGCCGTCGGGGAACTCCTTGCCCTCGGTGACCACCGCGCCGGCGCCGACCACGCAGTTGCGGCCGATCTTCGCGCCGTTGAGCACCACGGCCTGGATGCCGATCAGCGAGCCGTCGCCGATCGTGCAGCCGTGCAGCATCACCTGGTGGCCCACGGTGACGTTCTCGCCGATGACCAGCGGCTTGCCGAAGTCGGCGTGCAGCACCGAGTTGTCCTGCACGTTGGAGCCGCGCCCGATGCGGATCGATTCGGTGTCGCCGCGCACCACGGTGCCGAACCAGATGCTGGCGTCCTCGCCGATCTCCACGTTGCCGATCACCTCGGCGCTGTCGGCCACCCAGGCCGTTTCATGGATGACGGGGCGGATGTCGCCGAGCTGGTAGATCGCCATGCAGCACTCCTGAAGAACGTGTGATTCTAGGAAGAATCATGCGCCCGTCCGGCGCGCGGGGCCATGCAGGGAAGCACGGGGTTCAGCCCGCGACGGCGCGGATGCGCGGATGGCGGTGGAACAGCACGCCGACGACGGTGCCCAGCACGATCACCATCGAGCAGAACGCGCACACCGCCACCGGCAGGCCCCAGTGGTCGGCGATCCAGCCCATCGCCATCATCGGCAGCATGCTGCCGATGTAGCCGACCAGCAGGAAGGTCGCGACCAGCCCCGAGCGGTTGTGCGGCCCGGCGATGCGCGTGACCACGCTCATGCCGGCCACCGAGCCCATGCCGTGGCCGATCGAGGTGCACACCACGCCGATCACGAACAGCAGCCCCGAGCCGACGAACAGGTTGACCATCAGCAGGGCGTTGCTCAGCACCAGCACGGCCATGCCCCGCGAGCCGCAGCGGTAGGTCTTCATGTGGCTGACCAGGTTCTGCACCGCGGCGGACATGAACAGGATCAGCGCGATCGCCGTGCCGCTGACCACCGGCCCGTGCCAGGGCACCAGCTTGTCGAGGAACAGCGGCGACATCGCCGCGTACAGGCCGAACACGCCGAACACCAGGAACGGCAGGATGCAGGTGAGCAGGAAGGTCGAGGAGGCGCTCGCCTCGGGCCAGGTCAGGTGCGGCAGCAGATCGCGCCAGTGCAGGCGCCGCGACGGCCCGCCCCCCTCTGCCGGCAGCGGCACCCGCCGCAAGGCCCACAGGCCCAGCGCGCCAAGCACCAGCGTGGGCACGTAGGTCGTCACCAGCGGTGCGGGGGCCCACTGCCCCATGATGCCGCCCAGCAGCGGCCCGAGTCCGAAGCCGACCGCCATCAGCAGCCCGGCCATCACTGCCGCGCGCTGCGGGCGCCCGAACGGCGACAGCGCGGTGAGCCCCACGGTGGCCGAGGTGGTCATCATGCTCGAGGCCACGCCGACGATGAAGCGCCCGACCGACAGCACCGCCATGTCCGGCGCGGCCAGGCTGATCAGCGTGCCGACCAGCACCAGCACCAGCGAGCCGGTCATCACCGGGCGGAAGCCCAGCCGGTCCGCCAGGCGGCCCAGCGTCAACAGCCCGCACAGCGCGCCGAACATGTAGACGACGTAGATCATGGACACGTCGCTCGGCTTGAGGCCCCAGGCGTCGCGGTACAGCCCGTACAGCGGGCTGATGAGCGCCGTGCCCATCACGCCGACGATCATCGCGAAGCTGACCCAGACGTAGGGGGTCGGACGCAGCTTCATGCCCGTCCTCCCGGCTGCACGTCGCTGGGCGGCAGCTGCTCGAAGCGCTGCGAGATCTTCTCGAGCGCCGCGCGCGTGACGGCCAGCTCCTGCGGGTCGAGGTCGGCCAGCAGCGCGCGCTCGATCTCCAGGCTGCGCTGGAGGATCTGCGCGGCGATGCGCCGGCCTTCGGCGGTCAGCGCGATGCACTTGGTGCGGCGGTCGGCCGGGTCGCAGGCCCAGTCCACCAGCCGGCGCTCGCGCAGCTGCGACAGCACGCGCACCAGCGACGACGTGTCGAGCGACAGCGCCTCGGCCAGGTCCTTCTGCCGCATGCCGCCCGGCTGCGCGTACAGGGCGAGCAGGGGCGTGCGCGTGGCATCGGACAGCCCCAGGTCGCGGAAGCTGTGATCCACCTGCCGCCGCCACTTGCGGTAGATACCCGCCACGAGCAGGCCGAAGCGCGAGCGCACGACGTCGAGGTCGACCTCGCCGGCGCCCGCGGACGACAGGTTAGTTTGCATGCAAACTATCATATACGGTCTGCACGGGGCGCGCCTGGCGGCCCGGCTGCGCCATCATTCCGACATGACCCAAGACCTGCGTGCCCTGGCCCTGGACGTGATCCGGGTCCGGGACCCCAACGAGAAAGCCCTGGCCGCGCGCGCGCTGGACCCGCACGCCCCCTGCGACCCCGACCGCACCTACGAGGAGCCCGCGGGCGTGCCCGGGCGGCTGGAACGTCCGCCGCTGGTGCCGCCGGCCGAGCTGAAGCAGCGCTCGGTGCACACCCTGCCCGGGCGCATCGCGCTGATCCACGCGCTGGCGCACATCGAGCTCAACGCGATCAACCTCGCGCTGGATGCGGTGTGGCGCTTCGCCGGGATGCCCGACCTGTACTACCGCCACTGGCTGCGCGTCGCCCAGGAGGAGGCCCTGCACTACCAGCTGCTGCGCGAGCACCTGGTGGGCCTGGGTGCCGACTACGGCGACCTGCCCGCGCACGACGCGCTGTGGGAGATGGCCGAGAAAACCAAGGACGACCTCCTGGCGCGCATGGCGCTGGTGCCGCGCACGCTGGAGGCGCGCGGGCTGGACGCCGCGCCGCTGATCCAGGTCAAGCTGCGCAAGGCCGGCGACCAGCGTGCGGTGGAGATCCTGGACGTGATCCTGCGCGACGAGGTCGGGCACGTCGCGATCGGCAACCACTGGTTCCGGCACCTGTGCACGCAGCGCGGGCTGGAGCCGGTGGCGACCTACGCGACGCTGGCGCGCCAGTACGGCGCGCCCAGGCTGCGCGGCCCGTTCAACCTCGAAGCGCGGCGTGCTGCCGGCTTCGACCAGGCCGAGCTGGACGCGCTGGACGACGCCTGATCCCCGACCCGCCCCTCATTCACACGGGAGGCGCGCCGGCCCGGCTGCCAACCATGCCGCACGGCCCGGGTCCGGATGGCTTCCCGTCGAGCACGCCGCCGCCCGGCCGCCTAGAATCCGCTCCAGTTCCGTTTCCTGAGGTCATTGCCCTTCCACGGCACGCCGGTACCGATGCCGGCGCCCAGTCCCCGGTGCGCCTCGCCCGAAGCCGGCCGCGCCGGAGCCGCGGGTGGACGCCCCGACTGTTGCCGGGCTGTTCCCGTCCATGTCCGCTGCCTCGCCCCCCGCGTCCCCGCCGCTGTCGCCCGACCGGCTGCTCGAACTGATCGGTTCGGCCCGGCAAGGCGTCGGCATCTTCGACGAGACCGACACGCTGGTCTACGCCAACTGCTTCTACCGCGAGCTGCTGCACGTGCCGGAAGACGGGCGCCCGACCTGGAAGGACATCCTGCGCGCCAACCATCGCGAGCAGAGCGGCACCCGCATCGAGACGCAGGACTTCGACGATTGGCTGGCCTCGGCCGCCTCGCGGCGTGGCAAGCTGCCGTTCCGCGCCTTCGAGGCGGACCTGCACGACGGCCGCTGGGTGCACGTCACCGAGACCACCCTGCCCAACGGCTGGATGCTGTGCGTGCTGACCGACATCACCGAGCTGGGCGCGGACGAGCGCACGCTGCGCCAGCAGCGCGACCTGGCGCTGCGCGCGGCGCTGTCTGATCCGCTGACCGGGCTCAGCAACCGCCGGCACATGCACGAGACACTGGCCACGCTGCACGCCAGCCAGCAGCTGCACCCGGCGGCCATCGTGCTGCTGGACATCGACCACTTCAAGCGCGTCAACGACACCCTCGGGCACGACCAGGGCGACCTGCTGCTCAAGCAGTTCGCCCGGCTGCTGCAGGGCGAGGTGCGCCAGAAGGACCTGGCCTGCCGCTGGGGCGGCGAGGAGTTCCTGCTGTTGCTGCGCGACACCACGCCGGCGGCCGCCGAGCCCATCCTCGATCGCATCTTCCAGGCCGTGCGCGCGAGCGCGCCGCTGCCGCAGCAGCCGCAGTTCCGCTACACCTGCTCGGCCGGGCTGGCCTTCATCTGGCCGGAGGAAACGGTGCACGCGGCGCTCAAGCGCGCCGACGAAGCCCTCTACGCGGCCAAGGGCGGCGGACGCAACCGCTGGGTCACATGCTGATGGTGAAGGACGGCACGCGGGGCATGGCGCCCCGCCGGTGCCGCGGTCAGCGCCGCTGCTCGGCCGGCTGGTGCTGCATCAGGCAGGCCGCCACCACCGAGGCCAGGATCACCAGCCCCAGGAAGCAAAAGCTCTGCGCGTACGCCTGCAGGACGGCCGAGGGCCCCAGCACCGCGACGCGCCATTCGACGAACACCGCCATCGCGGCGATGCCGATCACGCCGCCCAGCTGGCGCACGTAGCTGACGACCACGGTCGACTGCGCCAGCCGGTGCGCCGGCAGCTCGCGCACCGTCGCGAGGTTCAGCGCCGGCAGGATCATGCCCAGACCGATGCGCCCGACCAGGGTGATGGCGATCAGCTCGGCATAGCTGACCCGCCCGTCGTACAGGAAGAACAGGAAGAACGAACTGCCGAACAGCACCAGCCCGATGGTGGTGATCCACTTGGGAGGGAAACGGTCGGCCAGCCGGCCCGCCACCGGCGTGGTCGCGGTCAGCGCGATGCCGCTGGGGATCAGCGCGCCGCCAGCCGCCGCCGCCGAGTAGCCGAGCGCGTGCTGCAGGTACACCGGGATCAGGTAGGTCGAGCCGAACAGCCCGAACCCGTAGCTGAACGCGACGATGGTCCCCATCGAGAAGGTGCGCTGGCGGAACAGGCTGAGGTCGATCAGCGGGGCCTCGGCGCGCCGCGCATAGGCCGCGAACCCGCCGGTCAGCACCAATGCCACCGCGAAATGGCCCAGCGTCCACGGGTCGAGCAGGCCGTTGCCCTGCAGGCTGGCCACGCCCTCGACCAGCGCCAGCGTCGCCACCGACAGCAGCAGCGCGCCCAGGAAGTCGAAGCGCCCCTTCCTGATCTCGCGTGGCAGCGGCAGCAGGAACAGGCCCATCGCGAGCGCGACGGCGCAGAACGGCAGGTTGAGCAGGAAGATGGCTTCCCAGCCGAAGCGGTCGACCAGCACGCCGCCGATGGCCGGCGCGATCGCCGGCGTGCTCGAGATGCCCAGCACCAGCACGCCCGAGGCACGCCCCTGGACCTGCGGCGGGAACATGCGCAGCACCACCAGCATCGCCAGCGGCTGCAGCACCCCGGTGGCCAGCCCTTGCAACACTCGCGCGACCACGACGAACCAGAACGCCGTCGCCAGGCTGCCGGCCAGGCTCGCCGCAGCCAGCAGCAGGATGGAGCCGATGAAGGTGCGCCTGAAGCCGATGCGGTCGAGCAGCCAGGCCGCGGGCAGCATGGACAGCGTCATCGCGGCCATGAAGCCGGTCATCGCCCACTGCACGCGGTCCTGCCCCAGGCCGAACTCGCTGCTCAGCGCCACCACCGCGACGTTGAACACGGAGGTCGACAGCACCCCGGCCACCGTGCCGATGCCCACCACCAGCAGCAGCAGCCACTTGTAGCGCTCGCCGTGGCGCTCGGTGAGCGCGTCGAAGGTCCGGGGTTCAGGCAGCCGCTTCACGTTCGTTTCACAGGTCGCCGATGAAGTACCGCTTCAGGCCGGCCAGCATCATCTCGATCGCGATCGCCGTCAGCACCAGGCCCATCAGCTTCTCCAGCGCGCTGACCACCGAATCGCCAAGCAGGCGGTGCAGCCGGTCGGCCGCCAGCAGCACGACGCCGGAGACCAGCATCGCGCAGAACAGCGCGGCGAACCACTCGGTCATGCGGTCGGGCTGGCGCGAGGCCAGCAGCAGCACGGTGGCCATCGCCGAAGGGCCGGCCATCAGCGGCACCGCCAGCGGGAAGATGAACGGCTCGCGCTCGACGTCGGCGGCGTAGATCGACTCGCCGGAGGAGAAGATCATGCGGATCGCGATCATCAGCAGGATCACGCCGCCGGCCACTTCCAGCGAACGCTCGGACAGGTGCATCAGCCCCAGGAAGGCATCGCCCGCGACCATGAACACCGCCAGCACGATGAAGGCCAGCGTGACCTCGCGCACCGCGACGCGCCGCTTGCGCTCGGGCGCGACGTTGCGCAGGATGGAGATGAAGATCGGCAGGCTGCCCAGCGGGTCCAGCACCAGCAGCAGCAGGATGAAGGCGGACAGGAAGGTATGGTCCATGCCCGATTGTCTCAGGCCGCAGGGCCTGCCCGGTAGCGCCAGCCGCCCTCACCCGCGCGGATGGTGGCGGGCATGCAGGTCCTTCAGGCGCTCGCGCGCCACGTGGGTGTAGATCTGCGTGGTCGAGATGTCGGCATGCCCGAGCAGCAGCTGCACCACGCGCAGGTCGGCGCCGTGGTTGAGCAGGTGGGTCGCGAAGGCGTGGCGCAGCGTGTGTGGCGACAGCGGCGTCGTGATGCCGGCCGCACGGGCGTACTTCTTGATCAGCGTCCAGAACATCTGCCGCGTCATCCCTTCGCCGCGGTGGGTGACGAACAGCGCCTCGGCGGTGCGCGGCCCGAGGATCTCGCCGCGCGCCTGCGCGAGGTAGCGGCGCAGCCAGGCGTGCGCTTCCTCGCCGAACGGCACCAGGCGCTCCTTGCTGCCCTTGCCCATCACGCGCAGCACGCCTTCGTCCAGCCCGACATGCACGGTCTTGAGCGTCACCAGCTCGCTCACGCGCAGGCCGCTGGCGTACATCAGCTCCAGCATGGTGCGGTCGCGCAGTCCGAGCGGCGTGTCCACGTCCGGCGCCGCCAGCAGCGCCTCCACCTGCGCCTCGCTCAGCGTGCCGGGCACGCGCATCGGCTGGCGCGCGGTGCTCAGCCGCAGGGTGGGATCGGCGCTCACCAGCCGCTCGCGCAGCGCCCAGCGGAAGTAGCGCCGGAACACCGCGAGGCGCCGGTTGGCCGAGGTGGCCTTGGTGGACGCGCGCGCCACCGCATAGGCGAGCAGATCCGGCTCGCCGGTCTGGTCCAGCGCCTTGCCGGTGCTTTCGGCCAGCCACTGCGCGTACAGCGTCAGGTCGCGCCGGTAGGCGGCCAGCGTGTTGGGCGACAGCCCCTCCTCGATCCACAGGGCGTCGATGAAGCGGTCGATGGAAGCCTGGCTGTCGGGATGCACGGAAAGCGGCGGGCACGGAAAAACCGCCGCTAGCGTACCCGAAGCCGGCGCGCCGCCACCTCGCCCCGGACAGGATGCGGGCCGGGCAACGAAAAAGGCCGCCACCCGCGTGCGCGGGCATGGCGGCCCTGGCAGGCGGCCCCTGCGATCACTCGAGCTTGAGCTTCTGCTGCTCGACCACCTTCTTGTAGACCTCGAACTCGGCGCGGGTCTGCGCGGCGAACTCGTCCGGCGTGTTGGCCACGATCAGCGAGCCGGTGCCTTCGATGCGCTTGCGCACGTCCGGGTCTTCCAGCGTCTTCTTGGTCGCCTCGTAGACCTTGTTGACGACCTCCTGCGGCAGCCCCTTCGGACCGTGGAAGCCGTAGTAGGCCATGCGGTTGACCGGCTCCAGGCCGACCTCCTTGAAGGTCGGCACGTTGGGCAGCACCTCCAGGCGCTGCGGTGCGGCGACGACGATGGGGATCAGGCGGCCGTCCTTGATGAAGGGCAGCGCCGAGGGCAGGTTGTCGAAGATGATCGGCACCTGGCCGGCCACCGTGTCGTTGAGCGCCGGGCCGGCGCCACGGTACGGGATGTGGGTGACGAAGGTGCCCGACAGCGACTTGTACAGCTCCATCTGCAGGTGGCCGATGCCGCCGGTGCCGGAGCTGGCATAGCTGTACTTGCCGGGGTTGCGCTTGAGCTCTTCGACGAAGCCCTTGTAGTCCTTCGCCGGGAAGGACGGATGCACCGCGATCACGTTGGGCGTGGCCGCGATGTTGATGATGGACGTGAAGTCGGTCACCGGGTTGTACGGCGTCTTGGGATTGATCGCCGGATTCGATGCAGTCGTGGAGACCGTCGCCACGCCGAGGGTGTAGCCGTCCGGGTTGGCCTTGGCGATTTCGGCTGCCCCGATGATGCCGCCGCCGCCGCCGCGGTTCTCGACGATCATCGGCTGCCCGAAGTGGGCCGCAATCCTGTCGGCCACCACGCGGGCGATGATGTCGGTGGTGCCGCCCGGCGCAAAGGGCACGATCACGCGTACGGGCTTGGCCGGGTAGGCCTGCTGTGCCCAGCCCGTGCCCGCGGCCAGGGCCAGAGGAACGGCCGCTGCCGCGGCCAGCAAGTGTCTACGCTGCATCTTCTTCTCTCCTGGTTGGAACGAGTCGGTACCGCGTCCGCAGCAGGCGCGTGGGTGGCACGGCGCCAGGACCGGACGGGCGGTGACGCGGGAATGGTCGAGCATCCGGCCCGGTACAGCGATTGTGGGAATTACCACCCGGGTCTGCACGGATTCCCCTGCCGCGCTGGCACACTCCGGGACGTGTCCTTGCGCCAAGTCAGATGTCCGACGCCCTGCTGTTGCTGCCCGACTTCCTGCTGATCGTCCTCGGCTTCCTGCTGTGCCGCTACAGCGCCCTGGGGCGTCCGGTGTGGGACGCGGTGGAACGGCTGGTGTACTACCTGCTGTTCCCGGTCCTGCTGTTCAACTCGATCATCCGCAGCCCGCTGGCCATCGGCGCGACGCTGCCGCTGGCTGCCGCGGGCCTGCTCATCGTCGGCTGCGGCATCGCGGCCAGCTACGCGCTGCGGCGCTGCCCGGGGGTGGACCCGACGCTGCACGCTTCTGGTGCACAGGTGGCGTTCCGCTTCAACTCCTACGTCGCGCTGGCGCTGGCGGAAAAGCTCGGCGGCACCCAGGGCGTGGCCTGGACCGCGCTGCTGGTGGCGCTGTGCGTGCCGCTGTGCAACTTCGCCGCGGTCTGGCCGCTGGCGCGCCACGGCGGCCACCACTTCTGGCGCGAGATCCTGCGCAACCCGCTGATCCTCAGCACCGTGGCCGGGCTGGTGGCCAACCTGCTGGGCATCCGCATCGTGGACCCGCTCGCGCCGGCGCTTGCCCGCATCGGGCAGGCCGCCCTGCCGCTCGGCCTGATGGCGGTGGGCGCCGGGCTCAAGCTCGGCGGGCTGTGGGCCGGCCCGCGGCTGGCCGCCGGGCTGCTGGGCATCCGCCACGTGCTGCTGCCGCTGGTGGCGCTGGCCGCGGTGCAGCTGCTGCGCGTGCCGCCGGCCCAGCAGCCGGTGGTGGTCGCGTTTGCCGCGTTGCCCACCGCCTCCAGCGCCTACGTGCTGGCGATGCGCATGGGCGGCAACGGGCCCTACGTCGCCGGGCTGGTCACGGTGTCCACGCTGCTCGGGATGGCCTCGATCCCGCTGTGGCTCGCGGCGCTGCGTCAGCTCGCCTGAGGTTGCGCGCGCTGCGCGAGCGCCCACTCGACGTGCTCGCGCACCAGCGCGTCGGCGTCGTCGCGGGCGGCCTGCAGGGCCTGCACGATGGCCGCAGACGGCTCATGGCGCAGCGCGTTGCCCAGCGCCACCGCGAGGTTGCGCCGCCAGCGGCGCCAGCCGATGCGCCGGATCGCGCTGCCTTCGGTGTGGCGCAGGAAGTCCGCCTCGCTCCAGGCCCACAGCTCCAGCAGGCTGCGCCCGGTGAGCGCCGGCCGGGCGTCGAAGTCGGGCAGCGTCGCGACCTGCGCGTACTTGTTCCACGGGCAGGCCAGCTGGCAGTCGTCGCAGCCGTAGATGCGGTTGCCGATCAGCGGGCGCAGCTCCGGCGGGATCGGCCCGTCATGCTCGATGGTCAGGTACGAGATGCAGCGCCTCGCATCCAGCCGGTACGGCGCGACGATGGCCTGCGTGGGGCACGCCTGCAGGCAGGCCGTGCACGAGCCGCAGTGGGCCGTGGTCGCTGCGGAGGCCGGCAGCGCGAGGTCAACGTAGATCTCGCCGAGGAAGAACATCGAACCCGCCTCGCGGTGCAGCGCCAGCGTGTGCTTGCCGCGCCAGCCGAGGCCGCTGCGGCTGGCCAGCTCCACCTCCAGCACGGGGGCCGAGTCGGTGAACACGCGGTGACCGAACGGCCCGAGCCGCCCGGCGATGCGGTCGGCCAGCTTCTGCAGGCGCTGGCGCAGCACCTTGTGGTAGTCGCGCCCGCGGGCGTAGATCGACACCACCGCCTCGCCGGGGCGCTGCAGGCGCGCGAGCTCGACGGCCTGCCAGCCGGACGGGGTGCCGCGCGGCAGGTAGTCCATGCGCGCGGTGATCACGCTGACGGTGCCCGGCACCAGCTCCGCGGGGCGCGCGCGCTTGAGGCCATGGGCCGCCATGTAGTCCATCGAGCCGTGAAACCCTGCGGCCAGCCATGCCAGCAGACCGGGCTCTGCCTCGCGCAGGTCGACGCCCGACACCCCGATCTGTGAGAATCCGAGCTCATGCGCCCACTGGCGGATGTCGTCCAGCAGGGCCGCATGATCGACGACCTTGGATTGATGCATTCACCGATTCTAGGAACCCGGCAGCTGCAGTGGCGTGACGAGGACGACTGCGCGGCCTTTGCGCGCGCGCTCGCCGTCCGGCCGGAGATCCGCAACGCCTTCATCGAGCTGCGCGGCGCGCTCGGGGCCGGCAAGACCACCTTCGTGCGGCACCTGCTGCGCGCGCTGGGCGCGACCGGCCGCATCAAGAGCCCGACCTACGCGGTGATGGAGCCTTACGAACTGCCCTCGCTGCAGGCCTGGCACTTCGACTTCTACCGCTTCGACGA
Source organism: Caldimonas thermodepolymerans (assembly GCF_015476235.1). Taxonomy (NCBI): domain Bacteria; kingdom Pseudomonadati; phylum Pseudomonadota; class Betaproteobacteria; order Burkholderiales; family Sphaerotilaceae; genus Caldimonas; species Caldimonas thermodepolymerans. The sequence continues at coordinate 1,433,960 of NZ_CP064338.1, read as the reverse complement.
CCCGCGCGAATGGGAAGACGCGGGCCTGCGCGACATCTTCGCCGGCCCGGGACTGAAGCTGGCCGAATGGCCCGAACAGGTGGGCGACCTGCTGCCGGCGCCGGACCTGCGCATGGAACTTCTGGTGGGCGACCGCGACGAACGCCACGTGACCCTGACTGCCCTGACTCCCGCCGGAGCCGCGTTGCTGCCATGACGACGAGGCCGACGCTCAAGCGCCGCACGTTCCTGCACGGCGCCGGCAGCCTGGTGCTGCTGCTGACCGCCCCCCGGATCGCCCACGGCGCGACCATCGTGGCCGTGCGCGTCTGGCCCGCAACCGACTACACCCGCGTCACGCTCGAGAGCGACACCCAGCTGGCCGCGCGCCACTTCGTGATCGCCGACCCGCACCGGGTCGTGATCGACATCGACGGCCTGGAGCTGAGCCCGACGCTGCGCGACATCGTCGGCAAGGTGCAGCCCGACGACCCGCACATCGCCGGCGTGCGCGTGGGCCAGAACCAGCCGCGCGTGGTGCGCCTGGTGATCGACCTGAAGCAGGCCGTCACGCCGCAGGTGTTCACGCTGGCGCCGGTGGCCGACTACCAGCACCGCCTGGTGTTCGACCTCTACCCGCTGGTGCCGCCGGACCCGCTGCTGGCGCTGATCCGCGAGAAGGAGCAGGCCGAGAAGCAGGCCCGCGCCGCGATGGAGGATGCCCTGGGCGACTTCATCAATCGCATGGAGCGCGCCCCGGCCCCCCCGCCCGTGGCCGCCGCCCCGGCGCCGGCGCCCGAGGTGCCGACCCCGGCGCCCGCTGCGCCGATCACGCGCAAGAGCGAGGTCGACCCCGGCACGCTGAAGAAGATCGACCGCCTGATCATCGTCGCGCTCGACCCCGGCCACGGCGGCGAGGACCCGGGCGCGATCGGCCCGAGCGGCCTGAAGGAAAAGGACGTGGTGCTGGCGATCGCGCGCAAGCTGCGCGACCGCATCAACGCCGAGCCCAACATGCGCGCGATGATGACCCGCGACGCGGACTTCTTCGTGCCGCTGCACCAGCGCGTGCAGAAGGCCAGGCGGGTGCAGGCCGACCTGTTCATCTCGATCCACGCCGACGCCTTCATCACGCCCAAGGCGCGCGGCGCCTCGGTCTACGCGCTGTCCGAGCGCGGCGCCACCAGCACCGCGGCACGCTGGATCGCCAACAAGGAGAACGCGGCCGACCTGGTCGGCGGCGTCAACATCAAGCACACCGACCAGCACGTGGTGCGCGCGCTGCTGGACATGTCCACCACCGCGCAGATCAACGACAGCCTGCGCATCGGCAGCGAGGTGCTCGGCCAGATCGGCCGGGTCGGCCGGCTGCACAAGAAGCAGGTCGAGCAGGCCGGCTTCGCGGTGCTCAAGGCCCCGGACATCCCCTCCATCCTGGTCGAGACCGCCTTCATCTCGAACCCGGAGGAAGAGGCCAAGCTGCGCAGCGCCGCCTACCAGGACCAGCTGGTCGACGCGATGATGACCGGCATCAAGCGCTACTTCTCGAAGAACCCGCCGCTGGCGCGCAACCGGCAGATCTGAGGCGCCGCGGTGCTCAGGCCTGCGGCGCGCTGCGCCGGCTCTTCCAGGCGCCGAAGATCGCGACCAGGCCGGGGATCAGGATCAGCCCCCAGATGATCTTGCTCAGGTGCTGCTGCACGAACGGCAGGTTGCCGAACAGGTAGCCTGCCACCGTCAGGCCCACGACCCACAGCGTGCCGCCCATCACGTTGTAGAACGTGAACTTGGTGCGGGTCATCTCGGCCACGCCGGCCACGAAGGGCGCGAAGGTGCGGATGAACGGCATGAAGCGCGCCAGCACGATGGTGATGCCACCGTAGCGCTCGTAGAAGGCATGGGCCTGGTCGAACGCGGCCTTGTTGAAGAAGCGCGACTGCTCCCAGCGGAACACCTTGGGACCGAAGTAGCGGCCGACGCTGTAGTTGAGCTGGTCCCCCAGGATCGCCGCGGCCAGCAGCAGGCCGATCGACAGCGGCAGGTCCATGTGCCCCGCCCCGCACATCGTGCCCACCACGAACAGCAGCGAGTCGCCCGGCAGGAAGGGCATCACCACCAGCCCGGTCTCGACGAACACGACCGCGAACAGCAGCGCGTACACCCAGGTGCCGTACTGCTGGACGAACTCGGCCAGGTGCCGGTCCACATGCAGGATGAAATCGACGAGGAAGAGAACCAGTTCCATCCGGCGGATTATCGCGGTCCGCCCCGACAAGCCCCTGCCGCCCGGGGGCGGGGAACGCTTTTCTAGAATGCCGCCATGTCTGCCGCCCCCGCCCCTGCCCCGCGCCGCCCGATCCGCGAACTGCCCGACGAGCTGATCAGCCAGATCGCCGCCGGCGAGGTGGTCGAGCGTCCCGCCTCGGTCGTGCGCGAGCTGGTCGACAACGCGCTCGACGCCGGGGCGACCGAGGTGACCGTCAAGCTGCTGGCCGGCGGCATCCGCAGCGTGGTGGTCGAGGACGACGGCTGCGGCATCCCGGCCGACGAGCTGCCGATGGCACTGCGCCGCCACGCCACCAGCAAGATCGCCTCGCTGCCCGAGCTGGAGTCGGTCGCCACGATGGGCTTCCGTGGCGAGGCACTGGCGGCGATCGCCTCGGTGGCCGAGGTCGCGCTGCTCAGCCGCACCGCCGAGGCCGCGCACGCCTGGCGGCTCGATGCACGCTCGGGCGAGCTGAGCCCGGCCGCGCGCGGGCGCGGCACCAGCGTGGAGGTGCGCGAGCTGTTCTTCAACACCCCGGCGCGGCGCAAGTTCCTCAAGACCGAGGCCACCGAGCTGGCGCACTGCATCGAGGCGGTGCGCCGCCATGCCCTGGCGCGCCCGGACGTGAGCTTCGCCGTCTGGCACGAGGGCAAGCTGGTCGAGCAATGGCGCCGCGGCACCCCCGAGCAACGCCTGAAGGACGTGCTTGGCGAGGACTTCATCGCGCAGAGCCGCACGGTCGACGCGCAGGTCGGCCCGGTGCGCATCACCGGCCGCGCCGGCGTGCCCGATGCCGCGCGCGCCCGCGCCGACCAGCAGTACTGCTACGTCAACGGCCGCTACGTGCGCGACAAGCTGCTCGCGCACGGCGTGCGCTCGGCCTACGAGGACGTGCTGCACGGCAGCCGCCAGCCGACCTACGTGCTGTTCGTCGAGATCCCGCCCGAGCGGGTCGACGTCAACGTGCACCCGACCAAGATCGAGGTGCGCTTCCGCGAGTCGCGCGAGGTGCACCAGGCGGTGCGCCATGCGGTGGATGCCGCGCTGGCGGCCTCGCGTGCGGTGCCGGCCGGCGACGGCAGCGCCGCACCCACCCTGGCCTGGCCCGCGGGCCGCGGTGAGCCTGCGGGCGCGCCGGGACGCGCCCCGCAGGCGGCCTGGGCGCCGCCTGCCGTGCAAGGCAGCCTGGGCCTGCAGCAGGCCGCGCTGCTGTATGCGCAGGAGGCCCCGCCCGCCTGGGCCGTGGGCGCTGCCGCGTCCCCCGCGCCCGCCCCCGCCACGGCAGCCCCGCAGCCCGGCTGGTCCGACCCGGACGCCTGGCCGCTCGGACGCGCGATCGCGCAGGTCGGCGGCATCTACGTGCTGGCCGAGAATGCCCACGGGCTGGTGATCGTCGACATGCACGCGGCGCACGAGCGCATCGTCTACGAGCGGCTCAAGAGCAACCTCGCGGCGCAGCGCATCGAGGCGCAGCCGCTGCTGATCCCGGCCACCTTCGCCGCCACGCCGCAGGAGGTGGCCACCGCCGAGGCGCAGCGCGAGGCGCTGCTGACGCTGGGGCTGGACGTCACGCCGCTCGGCCCGGGCACGCTGGCGGTGCGCTCGCGCCCCGCGGCGCTGGCCGACGCCGACGTGGTCGAGCTGGCGCGCAGCGTGCTCGCCGAGCTGGCGCAATACGACGCCAGCAACGTGATCGAGCGCGCCCAGCACGAGCTGCTCGCGACCATGGCCTGCCACGGCGCGGTGCGCGCCAACCGGCACCTGACGCTGGACGAGATGAACGCGCTGTTGCGCGACATGGAGCGCACCGAACGCGCCGACCAGTGCAACCACGGCCGCCCGACCTGGCGGCAGCTGACGTTGCGCGAGCTGGATGCGCTGTTCCTGCGCGGGCGCTGAGCGCCCCGGCATCGACGACGCATGGCCGGCCGCGCCCCGCTGAAACTTTCTCCCGCGCCCGGGAGTCATCGCATGCCATGAAGCTCCTCCTGGCCCATCGCTGGCGCCTCGCGCTGCTGCTCGTGCTGGCCTTCGCGCTGCTGGGCGGCTGCCACGTGCTGGACCAGCAGCAGCGCCGCTGGATCTTCCAGCCGCAGACCCAAGCCTGGCAGGGCGGGCTGTACGCCGCCGAAGGCATGGAGGACGCCTGGATCGAGTTCACCTCGCAGGTCACCGGCGAACCGGTGCGGCTGCACGCGTTGTGGCATCCGCATCCCGACCCGGAGGCGCCGCTGCTGCTGTACCTGCACGGGGCGCGCTGGGGCGTGACCGGCAGCGCCCCGCGCATGCGGCGCATGCAGTCGCTGGGCTTCTCGGTGCTGGCGGTGGACTACCGCGGCTTCGGCCGCAGCACGCCGGCGCTGCCCTCGGAGGCCCTCGCGCTCGAGGACGCCCGTGCCGCCTGGGACTGGCTGGCGCGGCATCACCCGGGGCGGCCGCGCTACCTGTTTGGCCATTCGCTGGGCGCGGCGATCGCGGTGCACCTGGCCGCCGAGGCCGACGGCGTGCGCGGGCTGATGATCGAGAACGGCTTCACCTCGGTGGCCGACGTGTTCTCCACCATGCGCTGGGGCTGGCTGCCGGTGCGCTGGCTGATCACGCAGCGCTTCGACGCCGCGCAGCACATCGGCCGCGTGCGCGCGCCGGTGCTGGTGGTGCACGGCAGCGAGGACACCCTGATCCGGCCGGAGCTGGGCCGCGCGCTGTACGAGCGCGCGCCCGGGCCGAAGCGCTGGGTGCTGGTCGAGGGCGGCACGCACCACAGCACCAACGCGATCGCGCTCGGACATTACGAGGAAGCGCTCAGGGACTTGTTCGGCTGGACCCGGTGAGCCCCGGCGCTGTGGTCCAATCCGGGCGATCATGAACCCGCGTCCCAAGCTGTCCCTGCCCGCGTCGGCCCAGCGTGCCGAGAAGCGCCGCGACCGGCCGCCGGTGCGCGGCCCCGGCAGCGCGCCGCGCTCGCGTGCGCTGCCCAAGGCGCCGCCGCCCGCTCCCGCCGCACCTCCCGCCGCCGCCCGTCCGAAGCCGTCTCCGGCCCCGTCCGACCCGGACGCCCTGCCCCGCCTGTCCAAGCGCATCAGCGAACTGGGTCTTGCCTCGCGCCGCGAGGCCGACGAGTGGATCGCGCGCGGCTGGGTGTCGGTCGACGGCGTGGTGGTCAGCGAGCTCGGCACGCGCGTGCATCCCGGGCAGCGCATCACCATCGACCCGGCGGCGCGCCAGCAGCAGGCGCAGCGCGTCACGGTGCTGCTGCACAAGCCGGTCGGCTACGTCAGCGGCCAAGCCGAGGACGGCTACCAGCCGGCCGTCACGCTGGTCACGCCGCAGAACCACTGGAGCGGCGACCGCAGCCGGGTGCGCTTCGCGCGGGAGCACCTGCGCGGGCTGGCGCCGGCCGGGCGGCTGGACATCGACTCGGTCGGGCTGCTGGTGCTGACCCAGGACGGCCGCGTCGCGAAGCAGCTGATCGGCCACGACTCGGAAATCGACAAGGAATACCTGGTGCGCGTGCAGTACGGCGACCATGCCGGCGCGCCGCGCGACCGGTTCCCGGCCGCGGACCTGCAACGGCTCAACCACGGCCTGTCGCTGGACGGCCAACCGCTGCTGCCGGCCAAGGTCTGGTGGCAGAACGAGGACCAGCTGCGCTTCGTGCTGCGCGAGGGCCGCAAGCGCCAGATCCGGCGCATGTGCGAGGCGGTCGGGCTGAAGGTGATCGGCCTCAAGCGCATCCGCATCGGCCGCGTGCTGCTCGGCGACCTCCCGCCCGGGCAGTGGCGCTACCTGGGGCCGGACGAACGCTTCTGAGGCGGCGCACGCCCGCGCCTGTGGTCACGACGCCGGCTGCCTGGCCGCCTCGACCCGGCGCAGCAGCGCCTGCGCCTGGTCGCGCCAGTGGCCGCCCAGCGCGACCGCCTGGCGCGCCGCCTCCTCGGCCTGCGCCACCTCGCCGAGCTCGAGCAGCACCCAGCCCAGGTTGACCCAGGCCGCGCCGTGCTGGTGCGCCTGCGCAATGGCGCGGAACGCCTCCGCCGCCTCGCGCTTGCGCCCGGCCGCATACAGCGTGTTGCCGCGCCCCATCGCGAGCGTCACGTTGCCGGGCCAGTGCTGCAGCGCCGCGAGGTAGCCCTGCAGGGCCGCCTCGGGCGGCGCGACGCGCTCGAAGGCCACCAGCGCACGCGTCACCTCGGCCTCGCCGGCGCTGGCCGGCAGGCGCCCCGGCGCCAGCGCGACGAAGGCCCAGTGCCCCGAGCGGGCCCAGGTGTGCTCGAAGGTGCGCAGCGGCATCACCGCGCGCCGCTCGCGCCCCGAGCGCAGCAGCATGATCCGCTCGTCCAGGTCGTAGCCGATCGCCACCGCGTAGTGCCAGACCGGCGAGACCGACAGCCCCAGGTTCTGCAGCACCACCACCGGGGTGCCGGCGGCCAGCTCGCGGCACACCGCCTCCAGCCGCGTCGGCAGCGGCACCGCGACCGCGCCCTGCCGGCGCGCCGCGGCCAGCATCTCGGTCTGCAGCGAGCCCTGCCGCCCGGGCAGGTAGACCTGCGGGACCAGCTCGGCCGGCGTCACCGGCCGGCCGGCCACGTGCAGCACTGCCGCCAGCGATTCGGGCCCGCAGAGGAAGCGCTGGTCCTGCGGGAAGAACGGGGTGTCGGCCAGCTCGACGCGCCGCGGCAGGTCGGCACCGGGCGCCTCGAGCAGCGCGGCGGTCTGGGTCGCGCAGCCGGCCAGCGCGCCGGCGCCCAGCGCGGCGACGCCGGCGAGCACGCGGCGGCGGCCCGGCGAGAAGCGCGCCGGGAAGGGAAAAGGCAAGGGGTTCAATTCAACGGACGGAACGGGTGAACGGGAACACCTTCGTGAAGCCGAGGATGTCGGTGATCAGCAGCAGCACGAACACGAAGATGATCGCACCGATCACGTCGCCGCCGGCCGGCGCGGCGTCGATGCGCGCCACCAGCTCGGCGGCCTCCTCGTCGGTCAGCGCCGCCACGCGCTCGCGCGCCTGCTCCGGCGTGACGCCCCACTCCTGCAGCCTGGCCTGCAGTTCCGGACGGTCCAGGTGGGCGGCCAGCGCATCGCGATGCGCCTGCCCCTCGGCCCTGCGCGCCTGCAGGGCGACCTCCTGGGCCACCTGCTCGGTGGTGATCAGGGTGGCCTGCACGGGCTGGGCGAAGGCCGAGGCGCCGAAGCAGACCGACACGGCGCAGGCGATGCTGCGCAGCCAACGCGAGACGGGGAACGGATACGACATGAACGCTCTCCTTGCTGCGATGTGGATGGTGGTGCTCGCGGCGACCGGCCGGCAAGCGGCGCCGCCGCGGCGGCACTGCATTGTGAAAGCAAACCGGCGGCTGCCGCCGGGCTCGGCGCGCACGACTGTGTACAAGCGTAAACGCGGCCGGCGGTGCGCTGCACGCACGCACGCGCGCGGGCGTCTGCTACGCTGACGGGATGCCGTCCACCGTCACGCCTTCCGATGCTGCGCCGATCGAACGGTCCCGCCCGGGGAACCAGACCATCGTGCTGGCGCTGACGCTGCTGCTCGGCACCCAGCCGCTGTCGACCGATTTCTACCTGCCCTCGCTGCCGTCGCTGCCCGGCATCTTCGGCGTGTCGATCGCCACGGTGCAGCTGACCCTGAGCGCGCTGGTGGTCGGCTTCGGCGCGGCGCAGCTGGTGCTGGGACCGGTGGCCGACCGCTACGGCCGCCGCCCGGTGCTGCTGGGCGGGCTGCTGCTGTACACCGCGGCCAGCGCGCTGGCCCTGCCGGCCACGCACATCGCCTGGCTGGTGGCCTGCCGCTTCATGCAGGGCATCGCGATGGCCGCCTGCGTGGTCGGCGCGCGCGCCATGCTGCGGGACTTCTACCTGCCCCAGGACGGCGCCCGGGTGCTGGCCAAGGCGATGACCTGGATGAGCGTCATCCCGCTGCTCGGCCCCATGCTGGGCGGCCTGCTCGAGACCGCGTTCGGCTGGCGCGGCACGTTCACGGTGCTGGCACTGTTCGGCGCCGCGGGGCTGCTGTTCATCGGCCTGCGCGTGCCCGAGAGCCTCGGGCAGCGCGACCCGCATGCGCTGCGCCTGGCGCCGCTGCTGCGCAGCAGCGCCGACATCCTGCGCCATCCGACGTTCCGCGCCTACACGGTGCTGGCCGGCAGCACCTACGCCGGGCTGTTCACCTTCATCGCGGGATCGCCGTTCGTGCTGGTCGACGTGCTGGGATACACGCGCGCGCAGTTCGGCGTGGCGTTCTCGCTGGTCGTCTCGGGCTACGTGATCGGCTCGTCCTGGTGCCAGCGGCTGATTCCCCGCCGCGGCGTGGTGCGCACCGTGCGGCTGGCCGCCGGGCTGTCGCTCGCCGGCGGGCTGTCGATGGCGGCACTGGCACTGGCGGGCGTGCGCCACCCGCTGGCGCTGCTGGTGCCGCAGTTCGTCTACATGATGGCCCACGGCATCCACCAGCCCTGCGCCCACACCGGCGCGGTGGGCCCCTTCCCGGCGCGCGCCGGCACCGCGGCCGCGCTGTCGGGCTTCCTGTGCATGGTGCTGGCGTTCGGCGTCAGCAGCTGGATCGGCTGGAGCCACAACGGCACGGTCTATCCGCTGGCGCTGACCATCGCATTCTGGTCGCTGCTGGTCGGCTACGCCGCGTGGGTGCTGGTGCGCCGGCACGGCGAACCGACGCCTTCTGCTGCCTCATGAGTTCCCGCTACGTCTGTCTCGCGGGGCCGACCGCCTCGGGCAAGACGGCCGCCGCGCTGGCGGTGGCCCGCCAGCTGCCGGTGGAGATCGTCAGCGTCGATTCGGCGCTGGTCTACCGCGGCATGGACATCGGCACCGCCAAGCCCAGCGCCGGGGAACGCGCGCTGGTGCCGCATCACCTGATCGACATCATCGAACCGGACGAGGCCTACTCGGCTGCGCAGTTCGTCGCCGACGCGCAACGGCTGATCGGCGAGATCCGCGCGCGCGGCCGGCTGCCGTTGCTCGTGGGCGGCACGATGCTGTACTTCAAGGCGCTGCTGGATGGCATCGACGCCCTGCCGGCGGCCGACCCGGCCATCCGCGCCGCGCTCGACGCGGAGGCCGCCCGCCTGGGCTGGCCGGCGCTGCACGCCCGCCTCGCCGAGGTCGACCCAGTCACCGCGGCGCGCCTGTCGCCCAACGACGCGCAGCGCATCCAGCGCGCGCTGGAGGTGTACCGCGTCTCGGGGCGCCCGCTGTCGGCCTTCCACACCGACCGCTTCGGCGGCACGCGCGCGGCCCCCGAGGGCGTGACCCTGGTCTCGCTGGAACCCGCCGACCGGGCCTGGCTGCACCGGCGCATCGCGCAGCGCTTCGAGCAGATGCTCGCCGCCGGCTTCGTCGACGAGGTGCAGCGCCTGCGCGCGCGCGGCGACCTGTCGCTGGCAATGCCCTCGATGCGCTGCGTGGGCTACCGGCAGGCCTGGGAGATGCTCGACGGGCTGTTCCCGCCGCACGAGCTGCCCGAGCGCGGCATCGCCGCCACGCGCCAGCTCGCCAAGCGGCAGCTGACCTGGCTGCGTGGCATGCCCTACCGGCAGGTGGTGGCCTGCGACGCCCCCGACGCGGTCGAGCAGGTGGTGCAGCGCGTGCGCGCCGCCGCGGAGGCGGCATGAGCGAAGTCGTGCTGGACGTGCGCGGGCTGGCGCGCCGCTACGGCGAAGCGGCGGTGTTCCAGGGCGTGGACCTGCAGGTGTCGCGCGGCGAGTTCGTCGCGATCCTGGGCGAATCCGGCGTGGGCAAGTCCACCCTGCTCAACTGCATCGCGGGGCTGGACCGGCCCGATGCGGGCGAAGTGCGCGTGCTGGGCTTCGACATCACCCATGCCGACGAGGCGCAGCAGGCGCACTGGCGCCGCCGGCACCTGGGGTTCGTGTTCCAGGCCTTCCATGTGCTGCCGCACCTGACGGTGGCGCAGAACGTCGCGCTGCCGCTGATGCTGCTGGGCGAGCCCGACGACGGTCGCGTCGAGCAGGCGCTGCGATCGGTGGGGCTGGCCGGGCTCGGGTCGCGCCTGCCACAGCAGCTCTCGGGCGGACAGGTGCAGCGCGTGGCGATCGCCCGCGCGCTGATCCACCGCCCGGCGCTGCTGCTGGCCGACGAGCCGACCGGCAACCTCGACCCGGGCAGTGCCCGCCAGGTGCTGCAGGCGCTGCGCGAGCAGACCCGCGAGCACGGCGCGGCCTGCGTGCTGGTCACGCACTCGCGGGCCGCGGCCGGCGTGGCCGACCGTGTGATGGAACTCACGGTTTCGGGCATGAACGATGTCGCAAGGGCGCCGCACTGACCCGGACACGTTGATCGGCATCAAGGGTGCACCAGATCGAGGCCTCTAGAGTGGGGCCATCGCCTGATCCATCTCAAACGTGTGCCGCCATGCCCATCGAGCTCTATAACCACAAAGGCCACAAATGCCTGATGTTCAGCGACCTCTCCCATGAGGGCGGAGAGGCCGTGCAGGCCAACCAGTTCCTGATCGTCAACGACGACACGGGCGCCATCCTCGACCCGGGCGGGAACCTCGCCTACAGCGAGCTGTACCTGGGCATGTCGCGCCACTTCGCGCCCAGCCGCCTGTCGGCGCTGCTGGCCTCGCACGCCGACCCGGACATCATCGCCTCGCTGGACCGCTGGATGACCGGCACCGAGGCCACGCTCTACATCTCGCGCGTGTGGGAACGCTTCGCGCCGCACTTCTGCAAGCCGGGCAAGACCGAAGGCCGCATCATCGGCATCCCCGACGAGGGCATGTACATCCCGATCGGCAATTCCCACCTGATCGCGCTGCCCGCGCACTTCATGCACGCCGAGGGCAACTTCCAGTTCTACGACCCGATCAGCCGCATCCTGTTCTCCGGCGACCTGGGCGCCTCGCTCGGCACGGACGTCAAGCCCGCCGAGTTCGTCACCTCGCTGGCCGATCACATCCCGCGCATGGAGAAGTTCCACCGCCGGCTGATGGTGTCGAACAAGATCCTGCGCCTGTGGGCCAACATGGTGCGCAACCTGCGCATCGACATGATCGTCCCGCAGCACGGCGCGCCGATGAAGGGTGCGGCGGTGCAGGAGTTCATCGAGTGGGTGCAGGGCCTGAGCTGCGGCATCGACCTGATGACCGACGAGCACTACCGCGTGCCGCGCGCCACGCTGCGTCAGGTCGCCTGAACCTCGATCACCTCGTGCACGGCGGACGGCCGGCTGGCCACCTGGTTGCGGCCCTTGCGCTTGGCGTCGTAGAGCGCCTGGTCGGCCTCGTGGATCAGCGCGTCCAGTGACGGCGTGTCCGGCCGCAGCGCGGCCACCCCGAGGCTCACCGTGGCCTCGACCCGCTCGGTCCGCCAGTCGATCGACAGCCGCGCCACGCGCCGGCGGATGCGCTCGGCGATCGCCATCGCGCCGGCCAGGTCGGTGTGGGGCAGCAGCACGATCAGCTCCTCGCCGCCGAAGCGGGCGATGACGTCGCTGCCCCGCAGGGCGCCGCGGCACGCCAGCGCGATCTCGCGCAGCAGCGTGTCGCCGCACTGGTGCCCGTGGGTGTCGTTGACCCGCTTGAAGTGGTCCGCGTCGATCAGCAGCAGCCCCATCGGCAGGCGCTGCACGCGCGAGCGCACGAACTCGGCCTCGGCCACGTCCATGAAGTGGCGCCGGTTGTAGCTCTCGGTCAGGTCGTCGGTGATGGCCAGCAGCCGGATCTGCTCGCGCGAGGCCTCCAGCTCGTAGACCAGCTTGAGCACCACGTAGCCGAGCACCGGCGTGATCGTCAGCACGCACACCGACGCGATCGTCAGGCCGAGCGCGAGCGAGCCTTGCGAGGAGAAGGTCAGCACCGCGCAGGTGACGAGCAGCGCCGCGGCCCAGGCCACGAGCATCAGCACCGCCAGCGCGCGCTCGAGGCCCAGCCCGAGCAGCCATGCATGCACGGCGCCCGACGAGGCACGACGGGCAGACGTCCCGCCGGAGATGGCTGGAGGATTCACGATGGGGGACCGGGAACAGGAGCGGCGCGAGCCATGCGGTGGGGGTGCGCCGACGCGGCCGGCCGGGCCCCCACACCGAAACGGTCAAGCATACGCGAACGCCCTGGACCCGCACAATGGCGCTTTCACCCGTGTGCCCATGAAGTCCCTTGCGTCCGTCCACCGCCCGCCCCGCATGCCGCTGGCCGCGCTGTTGCGCGTCTACTCGGCCGGGGAATGGCGCCAGCATCCCTGGCGGCACGCCACGGCCGTGCTGGCGGTGCTGCTGGGCGTGGCCCTGTCGTTCGCGGTGCACCTGATCAACCAGTCGGCGCTCAGCGAGTTCAGCGCCGCGGTGCGCTCGGTCAACGGCCAGCCCGACCTCGAGCTGCGCGGCGCAGCCGGCGACCTCGACGAGGACCTCTACGCCCGCGTCGCGGCGCATCCCACCGTCGAGCACGCCAGCCCGGTGATCGAGGCCGGCACCCTGGCGCGCCGCCCGGGCGGGGAGCGGCAACGCCTGCGCCTGCTGGGCGTGGACGCGCTGGCCGCCGGCCCGCTGGCCCCGGCCCTGGTGCCGCGCCTGGCCGACGGGCAGGACCGGCTGGACCTGTTCGCCAACGACGCGATCTCGCTCAACGCCGCCGCGCAGCAGGCGCTGGGCGTCGCACCGGGCGAGACGGTCGAGGTGCAGGTCGGCCTGCAATGGCGGCGCCTGCGCGTGGTCGGCAGCGTCAGCGCGGCCGGCACGCCGGTCGGTGTGATGGACATCGGCGCCGCGCAGTGGCTGCTCGGCAGGCTGGGACGCCTCTCGCGACTGGACCTGCGCTTCGTGCCGGGAACGGACCCGGCGCAGGCGCTCGCCGCGCTGGACCTGCCGGCCGACGTGCGCGCGGCCGAGCCGGATGCTGCGACGCAGCGTGTCTCCAACGTTTCGCGCGCCTACCGTGTCAACCTGACGGTGCTGTCGCTGGTGGCGCTGTTCACCGGCGGCTTCCTGGTGTTCTCGGTGCTGTCGCTGTCGGTGGCGCGGCGCCAGCAGCAGCTCGCGCTGCTCGGCGTGCTGGGGCTGGCCGCGCACGAGCGCCTGAAGCTGGTGCTCGCGGAAGCCGCGCTGGTCGGGCTGCTGGGCAGCACGCTGGGCCTGGCCGCCGGCACCGCGCTGGCGGCGCTGGCGCTGCGCCTGCTGGGCGGCGACCTGGGCGGAGGTTACTTCCCGGGCGTGGCACCGTCGCTGCAGTTCTCCGCCACCGCGGCGCTGGCCTACGGCGCGCTCGGGCTGCTCGCGGCACTCGCGGGCGGCTGGGTGCCGGCACGCGCCGCGCAGGCCATCGCCCCGGCGCAGGCCCTCAAGGGACTGGGCGGCCGGCTGTCGGCGGCCAACCGGCGCGGGCTGGGCGCGGCGCTGCTGGCCACCGGCGTGGTCCTGGCCCTGCTGCCTCCGGTGGCCGGCATGCCGGTGTTCGCGTACCTGTCGGTCGCGGCACTGCTGATCGGCGGCATCGCCTGCGTGCCCGACGCCGTAGCGCTGCTGCTGCGCCTGTGGCCGGCGCCGCGCTCGGCGCAGGCGCTGCTCGCGCTGGAGCGGGCGCGGCGCATGCGCCACACCGCGACGGTGGCCGTGGCCGGCGTGGTCGCCAGCCTCAGCCTCGCGGTGGCGCTGACCGTGATGGTCGCGAGCTTCCGCGATTCGGTCTCGCGCTGGCTGGACGCCGTGCTGCCGGCCGACCTCTACGTGCGCACCAGTGCCGGCGCCACGGCCGATGCGGTGCACCTGCCGCCGGAGATGGTGCAGGCGGCGACCGCCCTGCCCGGCGTCGCGCGGGTCGAGGCGCTGCGCGTGACCACCCTGGCGCTGGACCCGGCCCGCCCGGGCGTGGCGCTGATCGCGCGCCCGCTCGACCAACCGGAGCGCCGCCTGCCGCTGGCCGGCGAACTGCGCCCGGCCCCGCCCGGTGCGCTGGCGGTGTTCGTCAGCGAGGCGATGGTGGACCTGTACGGTGCCCGGCCCGGCACCGTGCTGGCGCTGCCGCTGGTGCCCGGACGCCCGCCGGTGACGGCCCACGTGCGCGGGGTCTGGCGCGACTACGCGCGCCAGCACGGCTCGGTGGTGCTGGACCACGACGACTTCGTGCGCCTGACCGGCGACCGGCGCGTCAACGAGCTGGCGCTGTGGCTGGCCGACGATGCGGACCTGGCCGCGGTGCAGGCCGGGCTGCGCGCGCTGGCCGACGATCCGGCGCTGCTCGACTTCGCCTCGGTCGGCGAGATCCGCGCGCGCTCGCTGCAGATCTTCGATCGCAGCTTCGCCGTGACCTACTGGCTGCAGGCGGTGGCCATCGGCATCGGCCTGTTCGGCGTGGCGGCGAGCTTCTCGGCGCAGGTGCTGGCGCGCCGCAAGGAGTTCGGCCTGCTGCGCCACCTGGGCTTCACCCGCGCGCAGGTGCTGGCGGTGGTGGCCGGCGAAGGCGCGGCCTGGACCGCGGTCGGCGCGCTGCTGGGCGTCACGCTGGGCCTGGCGGTGAGCGTGGTGCTGGTGCACGTGGTCAACCCGCAGAGCTTCCACTGGAGCATGGACCTGCTGCTGCCCTGGGCCCGGCTGCTTGCGCTCGCTGCCGCGGTGGTCGTCGCGGGCACGGTCACCGCCTGCCTCGCCGGCCGTGCGGCGGCCAGCCCCTCGGCCGTGCTGGCCGTCAAGGAGGACTGGTGATGAAGATGCGCAGGCGCCCGCTCCTGCTGCTGGCCGCGGCCTGGCCGCTCGCGCTGCGCGCCGCCCCGGTGGTGCAACCGGGCCGAGCACTCGTCTTTCCGCGCGACTTCGGCGCGCACCCGGACCACCGCACCGAGTGGTGGTACGTCACCGGCGCGCTGCAGACGCCGCAGCAGCGCGAGTTCGGCTTCCAGATCACGTTCTTCCGCTCGCGCATCGACACCGCGCAGGGCAACCCGAGCCGCTTCGCGGCCCACCAGTTGCTGTTCGCGCATGCCGCCGTCACCGACCTGCAGGGGGGCCGGCTGCTGCACGACCAGCGCATCGCGCGCGCCGGCTTCGGCATCGCGCAGGCGGCCGAGGCCGACACCGACGTGAGCCTGCGCGACTGGTTCCTGCGCCGCGAAGGCCCCGCCGAGGCGAGCCGCTACCTCGCGCAGCTGCCGGCGCAGGGCTTCGCGATGGACTTCGCGCTGCGCGAGACCCAGCCGGTGCTGCTGCAGGGCGAGGCCGGCTGGTCGCGCAAGGGCCCGCGCCCCGGGCAGGCCAGCTACTACTACTCGCAGCCCCAGCTGGCCGTCGAGGGACGGCTGCTGCTCGGCAGCGAGGCGCACGCCGTGCAGGGCCGTGCCTGGCTGGACCATGAGTGGAGCGAGGAGCTGCTCGACGCCGAGGCGCTGGGCTGGGACTGGATCGGCATGAACCTGGACGACGGCAGCGCGCTGACCGCCTTCCAGCTGCGCCGGCGCGACGGCGGCGCGCTGTGGGCCGGCGGCAGCTTCCGCGTGCCCGGGCAGGCGGCGCGCAGCTTCGCGCCGGGCGAGGTGCGCTTCACGCCGGGGCGGCGCTGGACCAGCCCGGCCACCGGCGCGACCTATCCGGTCGAATGGCAGGTCGACACGCCGGCCGGGCGCTTCGCGGTGCGCGCCCGGCTCGACGCGCAGGAACTGGACAGCCGCGCCTCGAGCGGCGCGGTGTACTGGGAAGGCCTGAGCGACCTGCTCGACGCCGGCGGCCACCGTGTCGGCCGCGGCTACCTCGAGATGACCGGCTACGCGGCGCGGCTGCGGCTGTAGCCGCGTTCAGTGCGCACCGCCGCCATCGGCCGGCTTCGGGGCCGACGGGGCCGGGCGCTGCGCGAGCCACACCATCCCGACCAGGGCCAGGAACAGCAGCGCCGAGGCGAGGAAGATGTCGTCCACCGCCCGCGTGTAGGCCTGCAGGTCGACCATGCGGTTGAGGTACTCCAGCGCCTGCTGCTGCGTCAGGCCCTGGGCGGTCAGCCGGCCCAGCGCCTCCATCGCCACCGGGTCGGCCGGCGTGAGGTGCTCGACCAGGTGTGCGTGGTGCATCGCGGCGCGGTCCGACCACATCGTGGTCGCGATCGAGGTGCCGAACGCGCCCGCGGTGATGCGCACGAAGTTGCTCAGCCCCGAGGCCGCGGGGATGCGCTCCGGCCCCAGCCCCGAGAGCGTGATGCTCATCAGCGGGATGAAGAAGAACGCCACCGCCGCGCCCTGCACGATGGTGGGCAGCAGGATGCTCCACTGGTCGGCCTGCGGCGTGAAGTTGGCACGCATCCACAGGACGACGGCGAACAGCACGAACGCCGTGGTGGCCAGCCAGCGCGGGTCCATGCGGCCGACGCTGCGCCCCACCAGCGGCGACAGCAGGATCGCCAGGATGCCCACCGGCGCGAGCGCCATGCCCGCCGCGGTCGCGGTGTAGCCCATGTACTGCTGCAGCCACAGCGGCAGCAGCACGACGTTGCCGAAGAACAGGCCGTAGCCCACCGCCAGCGTCACCGCGCCGAGCGCGAAGTTGCGTCGCGCGAACAGGCGCAGGTCGACGATGGGGTGCTTCTCGGTCAGTTCCCAGACCAGGAACACCGCGAAGCCGATCAGCGACACCACCGCCAGCGCGACGATCTGGCCGGAGTGGAACCAGTCCAGCTCCTTGCCCTTGTCGAGCATGACCTGCAGCGCGCCCACCCACAGCACCAGCAGCCCCAGGCCCACCGTGTCGATCGGCAGGCGCCGCGTCGGCGTCTCGCGGTCGCGGTACAGCACCCAGGTGATGACGGCGGCCACCAGCCCGACCGGCACGTTGATGTAGAAGATCCACGGCCAGGAGATGTTGTCGGTGATCCAGCCGCCCAGCAGCGGGCCGACCACCGGCGCGACCAGCGTCGTGATGGACCACATCGCCAGCGCCGAGCCGGCGCGCGAGCGCGGGTAGCTCGACAGCAGCAGCGTCTGCGACAGGGGGATCATCGGCCCGGCCACCAGCCCCTGCAACACGCGGAAGGCGATCAGCAGCTCCAGCGACGGCGCCAGCCCGCACAGCCACGAGGCCAGCACGAACAGCAGCACGCTGGCGGTGAACAGCCGCACCGCGCCGAAGCGCTGCGTGAGCCAGCCGGTCAGCGGCACCGAGATCGCGTTGGCCACGCCGAAGCTGGTGATGACCCAGGTGCCCTGGTCGGGGCTGACGCCCAGGTCGCCCGCGATGGCCGGCAGCGACACGTTCGCGATCGACGTGTCGAGCACGTTCATGAAGGTCGCCAGCGACAGCGCCAGCGTGCCGAGCGCCAGGGCCCGGCCCTGCATCGGCGCCGGCGTGGGCGCAGCGGGAGCATTCATGCCTGCACCGCCCTCTTACGAGCGCGCCGCGGCCTGCGGCCGCCCCAGGTGGGCCGAGATGATGCGCTCGACATGCGCCTGCGCCTCGCGGTCGAGGTCGCCGAACACCTCGGTGCGCACCGCCGAGCTGCGGCGCGGGCCGTCGGACAGCACCTTGCCGTCCTGGCGGCGCACGTCCACGCGCGCTTCCATCGAGAGCCCGACCTGCAGTGGATGCGCATCCAGCTCCTTCGGGTCCAGCTCGATGCGCACCGGCACCCGCTGCACCACCTTGATCCAGTTGCCGGTGGCGTTCTGCGCCGGCAGCAGCGAGAACGCCGCGCCGGTGCCCGCGCCCAGGCCGACCACGGTGCCGTGGTAGGTCACCGCGTCGCCGTAGACGTCGGCCTTGAGCTCGACCGGCTGGCCGATGCGCAGGCGCCGCAGCTGGCCTTCCTTGAAGTTGGCGTCCACCCAGACCTGCTTGAGCGGCACGATGGCCATCAGCGGCGCGCCGGCGGCCACGCGCTGGCCGACCTGCACGCTGCGGCGCGCCACGTAGCCGTCCACCGGCGCGGGCAGCTCGGCGCGCCTGAGCGCGAGCCACGCCTCGCGCACGCGCGCCGCGGCCCGCTGCACGCTCGGGTGCTGCTCGACCGTGGTGCCCTCGGTCAGCGCCTGGCTGGCCGCGAGCTGCTCGCGTGCCGCCAGCACCGCCGACTGCGCCGCCGCCGCCGCGCTGCGCGCCGCCGCGAGCTGCGCGTTGGCGTGCTCGAACTCTTCCTTGCCCACCGCGCCGGTCTGCACCAGCGGCATGCGCCGCTGCACGTCGTCCTGGGCGCGCGCCACCTCGGCCTGCGCGCGCGCCAGCTCGGCCTCGCGCGCGGCCACCTGGGCGCGCAGCGCGGCGTGGCTGGCGAACAGCTGGCGCACCTCGCGCACGGTCTGCGCCAGCTGCGCCTCGGCCTGCTCCAGCGCGACGCGCGCGTCGGCCGGGTCCAGCTGCACCAGCGGCTGGCCGGCACGCACGAAGTCGGTGTCGCTCACGTGCACCGCGAGCACCGTGCCGCCCACCTGCGGCGTGACCTGCACCAGGTCGGCCTGCACGTAGGCGTTGTCGGTGGTCTCGTAGCGGCTGGCGTGCAGCACGTGCCAGGCACCGTAGCCCAGGCCGGCCAGCAGCACGGCCACGGCGATCAGCGTCAGTCCTTTCCGGCGGCGCGCCCCCATCGAGGTCGCGGCAGGTGCGGGAGTCGGTTGTTCGTTGCTCATGGTGGGAATCGTCCTGTGCAGGAAGTCCGGTCGTTCAGCGCCGTGCCAGCGTCGCGTCGGCCGCATGGCCGCCGCCGAGCGCGCGCATCAGCGCGATGTGGGTGTCCAGGGTGCGCGCCTTCAGGTCGGCGCCGAGGCGGCGCTGCGCGAGTACGGCCTGCTCGGCCGTCAGCACCGTCAGGTAGCTGCCCAGCCCGGCGCGGTAGCGCTGCACCGCATAGTCGTAGGCGGCCTCGGCCGCGGCCTGGGCCTGCTGCTGCTCGCGGAGCTGGCGCTCGACCGAGCGGCGCGAGGCCAGCTGGTCGGCCACGTCGCGCACCGCGCCGAGCACCGCGGCGTTGTAGCTCTCGATCGCGGCATCCAGGTCGGCGGTGCGCCCGCGCAGCTGGGCGCGCAGGCGGCCCGCCTCGAAGACCGGCAAGCGCAGCGCCGGGCCGGCGCCGTACTGCCGGCTGCCGGCTTCGAGCAGGCGGTCCAGCCCGATGGACGACAGGCCGACGAAGGCAGTCAGGTTGACGTTGGGGTAGAACTCGGTGCGGGCCACCTGCACGTCGCGCACGGCCGCTTCGACACGCCAGCGCGCCGCCTCCACGTCCGGGCGGCGGCCCAGCAGGTCGGCCGGCAGCTGCTGCGGCACCGGCACGTCGCGCAGCGCGGGCAACGCCGGGCGCAGGTCGTCCAGCGCGCCGGGCGCCTGGGCCGTCAGCGCCGCCAGCGCGTGGCGTGCCAACGCGATCTGTTCGTCCAGGCTCTCGATCTGCTGGCGGATCTCCGGCAGCGCGCCCTCGCCCTGGCGCAGTTCCACCTGGGTGTCGAGGCCGGCGGCCACGCGCTGGCGGACCAGCTCCAGCATCTCCTGGCGCTGCGCCAGCGTGCGTTCGGCGATCGCACGCTGCTCGAACAACCGGCCCAGCTGCACGTACTGGCGCACCACGTTGGCCGCCAGCACCACGCGCGCCGCGGCCACCTCGGCCTGCGCGGCGCGCCGTGCGCCGAGCGCGGCTTCCAGCTGGGCGCGGTGGCGGCCAAAGAAGTCCAGCTCCCAGCCGCCGGACAACTGCAGGGTAGCGCTGTTGCGGATCGAGCCGGCCAGCGGCGCGGGCACGGCGCCGTTCTCGGTGTAGCGCTGGCGGGTCAGGTCGAGCGAGCCATTGACCTGCGGCCAGCGCGCCGCGTCGGCGCCTTCCACCCCGGCGGCGGCGCGCGCCAGCCGCGCCTGCGCCACCTTCAGGTCGGGATGGTCCTGCAAGGCTCGCTCGACCAGGCGGTCCAGCTGCGCGTCGCCCAGCTCGCGCCACCACTCGAGGCTGATGGCAGGAGCCGCCTCGGTGCCGGCCAGCCCGACCTCCGCCCCGTCCAGGGGCCGGGCCTGCGGCTCGATGCCCGCAGGGCTCGCGCAGCCGGCCAGCACCGCCACGAGCGCGGCCGCCGGCAGCGCCCCGAGGAGCCGCGCTGCGGACCGTCGCTTGATTGTCGTCAAATCTTGCTGCATCTAAATTTGCCTAGGCAAATAAATGAGACCAAAAAACGGGCGCCCTGGCGCCCGCCTCATCCCGCCCCCTCGCCGCGGAAGCGCTCGCCGTTGGCGATCATGCGGCGCAGGTAGCTCTTGAGGTTCTCCCATTCGTCGACCGAGAACCCGGTGAGCAGCTCGTTCATCACGTCCGAGAGCACCGCCGGCACCTCGTCGGCGATGCGCTCGCCCTCCGGGGTCAGCTCGATCCGCACCACGCGCCGGTCGATCGTCGAGCGCACCCGCCGGCACAGCTCCTTGGCTTCCAGCCGGTCGAGCATGCGCGTCATCGCCCCGGCATCCATGTTCATCTGGCGCGCCAGCTCGGCCACCGTCGTGGTGCCCAGCTTGCGGATCTTGAACAGCGGCCCCCACTGCGCGTTGGTGAGCCCGTGCGGCGCCAGGCGCCGGTCGGTCTCCTGCAGCACCAGGCCGAGCGCCCGCTTCATCAGGAAGCCCACGCTGTCTTCCTGCCCGTAGGTGCCGGGGCTGTAGAAGACGCAGGGCGACGCGGAATCGGGCTGGGACATGGCAGGATCGCGGACGGCAAACCTGCAATCTAGTTGCCCAGGCAAATATTGTCAAGGCACCGAAATGGTGCGCCGACCCGCCGCCCGGCCCTGCGCCCGGTGTGCCGGCGGCCCCTCGCCTACACTGCGCGCCATGCCCGCCCCCTCCCCTCCCGGCCCCGCCCTGGCCGCCCGCCGCGAGAGCGCGCGCGGGCGCTCGGTGCGTTCGCTGTCCGGCCTGCGCCCGTTCCTCCTGCCCTACCGCGGCCGCATCGCGCTGGCCGTCGTGTTCCTCGTGCTGGCGGCACTGACCACGCTGGCGTTCCCGCTCGCGCTGCGCGGGCTGATCGACCAGGGCCTGGTGGCCGCCGAGCCGGGCGAACGGCTGCTGGCGCTGCGCGGCCACTTCCTCGCGCTGTTCGCGGTCGGTGCGGCGCTGGGCGTGTTCTCGGCGGCGCGCTACTACATGGTCTCGTGGCTGGGCGAGCGCATCACCGCCGACCTGCGCGATGCGGTCTACCGCCACGTGATCCGGCAAAGCCCCGAGTTCTTCGAGACCACCCAGACCGCCGAGGTGCTGTCGCGCCTGACCACCGACACCACGCTGGTGCAGACCGTGGTCGGCTCCAGCCTCTCGATGGGCCTGCGCAATTTGGTGATGGGCACGGGCGCGCTGGTGATGCTGGTGGTCACCAACCCCTACGTGATGACGCAGGTGCTGGGCATCCTGGTGCTGGTGGTGCTGCCCACGCTGTGGTTCGGCCGGCGCGTGCGCAGCCTCTCGCGCGCCAGCCAGGACCGCGTGGCCGACTCCAGCGCGATCGCCGCCGAGGTGCTCAACGCGGTGCCGGTGGTGCAGAGCTACACCCAGGAAGACCACGAGGCGGCGCGCTTCGACGCCTCGACCGAGCGGGCCTTCGCCACCGCGGTGCGCCGCACGCGCATGCGCGCGGTGCTGGTCGCCTTCGTGATCAGCGCCACCTTCGGCGCGCTGCTGTGGGGGCTGTACCAGGGCACGCAGGCGGTGCTGGCCGGGCACATCAGCGCCGGCCACCTGGGCCAGACGGTGGTCTACGTGATCCTGCTGGTCAGCTCCGTCGCGGTGCTGGCCGAGGTCTACGGCGACCTGCTGCGCGCCGCGGGCGCCACCGAGCGGCTGATGGAGCTGCTGGCCACGCGCTCGCCCATCGCCTCCCCCGCGCAGCCGCGGCCGCTGCCCCGCGTCGAGCGCGGCTCGTCGGTGCGCCTGGACGACGTCACGTTCTGCTACCCCTCGCGGCCGCAGGCGCCGGCCCTGCAGCACTTCTCGCTCGAGGTGCGCCCGGGCGAGACCGTCGCGCTGGTCGGCCCGAGCGGCGCAGGCAAGAGCACGGTGTTCCAGCTGCTGCTGCGCTTCTACGACGCGCAGTCGGGGCGCGTCGAGGTCGACGGCGTGCCGGTGCGCGAGGCGTCCCTGGCCGAGCTGCGCGCGCGCATCGGCATCGTGCCGCAGGACAGCGTGATCTTCTCGGCCTCGGCACTGGAGAACATCCGCTACGGCCGCCCCGACGCGAGGGACGACGAGGTCGTCGCCGCCGCGCGCGCCGCGTTCGCGCACGACTTCATCGCGGCGCTGCCGCAGGGCTACCACACCCACCTCGGCGAGCGCGGCGTGCGCCTGTCCGGCGGCCAGCGCCAGCGCATCGCGATCGCGCGCGCGATGCTGAAGAACCCGCCGCTGCTGCTGCTCGACGAGGCCACCAGCGCGCTGGACGCCGAGAGCGAGCGCATGGTGCAGGCCGCGCTGGAAGCCGCGATGGCGCACCGCACGACGCTGGTGATCGCGCACCGCCTGGCCACCGTGCAGCGCGCCGACCGCATCGTCGTGATGGAGCATGGCCGCATCGTCGAGACCGGCACGCACGCCGCGCTGATCGCCCGCGACGGCCTGTACGCCCGGCTGGCGGCCCTGCAGTTCGACGCCCAGGCTGCCGCCGCATAATCCCCCCCTGGTTCACCGCATCACCCTCATGACCTCCGCCAGCCCCCGCCCGGTCCGCTCCCAGTACGAAGACTTCATGCGCCATGTCTACCAGCATGGCACGGCCAAGACCGACCGCACCGGCACCGGCACGCGCAGCGTGTTCGGCTACCAGATGCGCTTCGACCTGTCCGAAGGCTTTCCGCTGGTCACGACGAAGAAGCTGCACCTGAAGTCCATCATCTACGAGCTGCTGTGGTTCCTGCGCGGCGACAGCAACGTGAAGTGGCTGCAGGAGCGCGGCGTGACGATCTGGGACGAATGGGCGCGCGAGGACGGCGACCTGGGCCCGATCTACGGCGTGCAGTGGCGCTCCTGGCCCACGCCGGACGGCGGCCACGTCGACCAGATCGCCGAGGTCATCCGCACGCTGAAGACCAACCCGGACTCGCGCCGCATCATCGTCAGTGCCTGGAACGTCGCCGAGCTGCCGAAGATGGCGCTGGCGCCCTGCCACGCGCTGTTCCAGTTCTACGTGGCCGACGGCAAGCTCAGCTGCCAGCTCTACCAGCGCAGCGCCGACATCTTCCTCGGCGTGCCGTTCAACATCGCCAGCTACGCGCTGCTGACGCACATGGTCGCGCAGCAGTGCGACCTGGCGGTGGGCGACTTCGTCTGGACCGGCGGCGACTGCCACATCTACAACAACCACTTCGAGCAGGTCGAGCTGCAGCTGTCGCGCCAGCCCTACCCCTACCCGGTGCTGAACATCAAGCGGCGTCCGCCCTCGATCTTCGACTACGAGTACGAGGACTTCGAGATCCTCGACTACCGGCACCACCCGCACATCAAGGCACCCGTGGCGGTCTGACGCGGCGCATGCTGACCCGGCGCCAGTTCTGGGGCCTCGCCCTGCTCACGCTGATGTGGGGCACCAACTGGCCCATGATGAAGTTCTCGCTGCGCGAGATCACGCCGCTGTACCTGCGTGCCACGACGATGAGCGGCGGCGCGCTGATGCTGCTGGCCTTCTACCTCGCGCGCGGCGTGCCGGTGCGGGTGCGCGGCCGCGAGCTGGCCACCGTCGCATGGCTGGCCCTGCCCAACATCCTCGGCTGGCACCTGTTCTCGGTGCTGGGCGTGCGCGAGCTGGCCTCCGGGCGCGCCGCGATCCTCGGCTTCACGATGCCGATCTGGACCGTGCTCGCCGGCGCGCTGCTGTTCCGCGAGCGCATGGACGCCCGCGTGTGGCTCAGCGTCGCGTGCGGCGCCGCGGCGGTCGCGCTGCTGGTGGCCGAGGAGCTGAACGCCCTGATGGGCCGGCCGGTGGGCGTGGTCTACATGCAGGTCGCGGCCGTCTCCTGGGCGCTGGGCACCCTGCTGATGCGCCGTACCCGCACCGAGCTGCCCACCGAGGCACTCACGGTGTGGATGATGCTGCTGGGCTCGGTGGTGTTCTGGACGCTGGCCGCGCTCACCGAGCCCGCGCCGCACTGGCACTTCAGCGCGCCGATGTGGGCCTCGCTCGCCTGGGGTGCGGCGATCAACTACGGCTTCGCGCAGATCATCTGGTTCGGCATGGCGCGCGACCTGCCGCCGGCCGCCAGCGCCTTTTCTGTGATGGCGGTGCCGCTGGTCGGCACGCTGGCTGCCACGGTGATCGTCGGGGAGGTGCCGCAGTGGCAGGATTGGGCTGCGGCGCTGCTGATCATGGGCGCCATCGCCAGCGCCCTGCTGCCCCGGCGCTAGCCCCCGAAAGGCAGCGCGGCGAACGCGCACGCATCCCGGCCAACCACGCCACAATACCGCCATGGACACGCCCGACCTGCCTCAGCTGAGCATCATCGCCGCCGTCGCCCGCAACGGCGTGATCGGGCGCGACAACCGCCTGATCTGGCACCTGCCGGAGGACCTGAAACACTTCAAGCGCGTCACCCTCGGCTGCCCGGTGCTGATGGGGCGCAAGACCTACGAGTCGATCGGCCGGCCGCTGCCCGGCCGGCGCAATGTCGTGATCACGCGCGACCCGCACTGGACCGCCCCCGGCATCGAGGAAGCCCCTTCGCTGCCGGCCGCGCTGGAGCTGCTCAAGCACGCGAGCAAGGTGTTCGTCATCGGTGGCGCCCAGGTGTACGCCGAGGCGCTGCCGCTCGTGGACGAGATGATCCTGACCGAGATCGACCACGAGTTCGAGGGCGACACGTATTTCCCGCAGTGGAACCGTGAGGAGTTCGACGAGGTCTCGCGCGAAACGCACCAGGCGCCCGCAGGCTGGACCTACCACTTCGTCACCTACCACCGCAGGAAACCCGCGCCATGAAACTGGCGACCTGGAACATCAACTCCCTCACCGCCCGGCTGCAGCACGTGCTGGACTGGCTGGCCGCCAATCCGGTCGACGTGCTGTGCCTGCAGGAGCTCAAGCTCACCGACGACAAGTTCCCGCACGAGCCGCTGCGCGCCGCGGGCTACGAGGCCGCCACCTTCGGCCAGCGCACCTACAACGGCGTGGCCGTGCTCAGCCGCACGCCGGTGCGCGACGTGGTGCGCAACATCCCCGGCTTCGAGGACGAGCACGCGCGCGTGATCGCGGCCACCGTCGACGGCCCGGGCGGGCCGATCCGCCTGGTCAACGGCTACTTCGTCAACGGGCAGGAGCCGGGCTCGCCCAAGTTCGACTACAAGATGCGCTGGCTCGAGGGGCTGCAGCGCTGGCTGCGCGACGAGCTGGCCGCGCACCCGCGCCTGGTGCTGCTGGGCGACTTCAACATCGCGCCGGAGGACCGCGACTCCTACGACCCCGAGGGCCTGCGCGAGACCATCCACCACACGACCGCGGAGCGCGAGCACTTCCGTGCCCTGCTGCAGCTCGGCCTGGTCGACAGCTTCCGGCTGTTCGAACAGCCGGAGAAGAGCTTCTCGTGGTGGGACTACCGCATGCTCGGCTACCAGAAGAACCGGGGCCTGCGCATCGACCACATCCTGGTCAGCGAGGCGCTGCGCCCGCAGGTCAGCGCCTGCACGATCGACCGGGCGCCACGCAAGTGGCCCAAGCCGAGCGACCACGCGCCGGTGATCCTCACGCTGGACTGACCGGCCCCGCAGACGGGGCCGGCCGCGGCGGGCCTCAGTCGTCCAGGCCCAGTTCCTGGATCTTGCGCGTGATGGTGTTGCGGCCGATGCCCAGCTTCATCGCCGCCTCGATGCGACGCCCGCGCGTGAGGTCCAGCGCGGTGTGGATCAGGCAGGCCTCGAACTGGCGCGTCAGCGTGTCCCACACCTCCGGCTGGCCGGATTCGAGCAGGGCGCGGGCCTCGCGCTCCAGTTCCTGCACCCAGGTGGTGGACACCGCCGCCGGCAGCGACAGCGCCGCCAGCGGATCGGCCACCGAGGCCGGCGGCTCGTAGGACGGCACCGCCGGCGTAGCAGGCCAGTAGCTCGCCGCCGGCTCGGGCGCGGCCGGTGCCTCATGGGCCGCCGGGCTGACGGACAGCACCGGCGCGCCGCCCAGCAGTTCGGGCGGCAGGTCCTTTTCCTCGATCACCTGCGCCGGGGCCATCACCGTCAGCCAGTGGCAGACGTTTTCCAGCTGGCGCACGTTGCCGGGGAAGTCGAAGGCGCACAGGCGCGCCAGCGCCGAATCCGAGATGCGCTTGGCCTCCACGCCCAGCTCCTTGGCGCTCTTTTGCAGGAAGTAGCGCGCCAGCGCCGGGATGTCCTCGCGCCGCTCGCGCAGCGGCGGCAGGCGCAGCCGGATCACGTTGAGGCGGTGGAACAGGTCCTCGCGGAACAGGCCCTGCTTGACGCGCTCCTCGAGGTTCTGGTGCGTCGCGGCGATCACGCGCACGTTGCTCTTGAGCGGCTGGTGGCCGCCGACGCGGTAGAACTGGCCGTCGGACAGCACGCGCAGCAGCCGGGTCTGCAGGTCGAACGGCATGTCGCCGATCTCGTCGAGGAAGAGCGTGCCGCCGTCGGCCTGCTCGAAGCGGCCGCGCCGCATGGTCTGCGCGCCGGTGAAGGCGCCGCGCTCGTGGCCGAACAGCTCGCTCTCGAGCAGGTCCTTGGGGATCGCCGCGGTGTTGATCGCGACGAAGGGTCCACTGGCGCGCGGGCTGTGCTTGTGCAGCGCGCGCGCGACCAGTTCCTTGCCCGCGCCGGATTCGCCGGTGATCAGCACCGTCACGTTGCTCTGGCTCAGGCGCCCGATGGCGCGGAACACGTCCTGCATCGCCGGCGCCTGCCCCAGCATCTCGGGCATCTGCGCCATGCGCTCGTCGCGCACCTGCTCGCGCACGCTCTCCTCGACCGCGCGGCGGATCAGCTCGATCGCCTTGGGCAGGTCGAAGGGCTTGGGCAGGTATTCGAAGGCGCCGCCCTGGAAGGCCGAGACCGCGCTGTCGAGGTCCGAGAACGCGGTCATGATGATGACCGGCAGCCCCGGGTGGCGCTCCTTGACGCGGGTCAGCAGGTCGATGCCCGAGCCGCCGGGCATGCGGATGTCGGAGACCAGCACCTGCGGCTCGTCGTCGTCCAGCGCCGCCAGCACGTCCTTGGGGTTGGTGAAGCTGCGCACCGGCAGGTCTTCGCGAGCCAGTGCCTTCTCCAGCACGAAGCGGATGGATTGGTCGTCGTCAACGATCCAGATGGGTTTCATGCGCCGCCTGTAGTCCTTGTGCTCCCGGACCCCTGCGTCCCATCCGGTGAGGGATCACCTCATGGAAGCGGAATCAGGATCTTGAAGTCCGTGTTTCCGGGCACGCTCTCGCATTCGATCGTGCCGTGATGCTGCTGCACGAAGGTCTGCGCCAGCGTCAGTCCCAGACCCGACCCGCCCTCGCGCCCCGACACCAGCGGGTAGAAGATGCGATCGCGGATCGACTCCGGAATGCCCGGGCCGTTGTCCAGGATATGCAATTCCAATGCCAGACGGTAACGCTGCTTGCCCACCGTCACCTGGCGCGCGATGCGGGTCTTCAGGCGGATGCAGGCATCGCCCGCCTGGATGCGTTCATGCAGCGCCTGGGCCGCGTTGTGGGCGATGTTCAGCACCGCCTGGATCAGCTGCTCGCGGTCGCCGCGGAACTCGGGGATCGAGGTGTCGTAGTCGCGCACCACCGCCAGCCCCTTGGGGAACTCCGCGAGGATCAGCGCACGCACCCGCTCGCAGACCTCGTGGATGTTGACGTCGCCGACCACGTGCGGCTTGCGGTGCGGCGCGAGCAGCCGGTCGACCAGCGCCTGCAGGCGGTCGGCCTCGTTGATGATGACCTGGGCGTACTCGGACAGCCCGCGCGACTCGACCTCCATCTGCAGCAGCTGCGCCGCGCCGCGGATGCCGCCCAGCGGGTTCTTGATCTCGTGCGCCAGGTTGCGGATCAGTTCCTTGGTCGCCTGCGCCTGGTCGAGCGCCCGCTCCTCGCGGTCCTGGCGGGTCTGCTGCTCGATCTCGACCAGCTCGACCAGGGCCAGGTCCGGCTCGTCGGTCTGCGTGACGATCACGTGCACCGGCAGCGGGTCGCCGCTGCTGCCGGGCGGACGGCGCAGCTGGGCCTCGAAGCGGCTGATGGAGAACTCGTTGCGCAGCACCGCGCCGACCACGTCGCGCAGCGTGGCCGGTTCGACCATCCAGTCGAACAGCGAGCCGCGCAGCATGCTGCGGCGCGACAGCCCCAGCACGTTCTCGAAGGCCGAGTTGACGAACAGGCAGGTGCCGTCGGCGTGCACCAGCGCCACCATGGTGGCGAGGTGGTCGAAGGCCACGTAAGGGGAAGACGCCGCGAAGCGCTCCGGCGACGACATGCTCAAGGCGGCGTCCTGCGAATCGGAAAGAAAAGCGCCCCTACTGCGCCGGCGGCAGCTTCGCCAGCTCGCGCCGGATCGCCTCGATGTCGGCTTCCTTGCGCGCGATGCTGGCCTTCAGCTCGGCCACGCGGTCGAGGTACTTCTGGTAGTTGCGCTCGTTGCCCAGCCGCTCGGGCTGGCCGTTGTTGTATTCCTTCTGCAGCGCGGCGAGCTGCTCCTCCTCGCGCTGCAGCTCGCTCTCGAGGATGCGGCGCGCGTCGCTGTCGCGCGCGCGCTGTTCGGCATCGCTGACCCGGCTGCCGGCCGGGCGCTCGGCAGGTGCGGCCGCGGGGGCCTTGGCCACCGGCAGGCGGGGCGACTGCACGACGGTGACGTTGCCGCCCTCGACGACCTTGCAGCCCCGTTGCTCGGCTTCCTTGGCGGTGATCGAGTTGGTGAAGTTGTTGCCGGGGCAGCGGTAGACCTGCCCCTGCGCCAGCGCAGTGCCGGCGGCCATGACGCTCAAAGCAGCAGCGATGAAGACTTGCAAGCGGCGCATGATGGGGTTGGTGCTCGTGGTTCCAGCAGCCGCCATTGGACCGCAGGAAGGCCGGCTCGGTTCGCCGGAAACAGGGGGGAGTATCGAGCAATTCCGCCCAAGCGCCAATTCTGCACGCTCCGGCCGCGACGCTTGGGCGCCCAAAAGCAAAGGGGACGGCCCCGGGCCGTCCCCTTCCCTTGCCGGATCCCCGAAGGATCAGAGCGCGTAGTACATGTCGAACTCGACCGGGTGGGGCGTCATGCGGAAGCGGGTGACTTCCTGCATCTTCAGCTCGATGTAGGCGTCGATGAAGCTGTCCGTGAACACGCCGCCCTTGGTCAGGAACGCGCGGTCCTTGTCCAGGTACTCGAGCGCCTGGTCCAGGCTGTGGCAGACGGTCGGGATCTTCGCGTCCTCTTCCGGCGGCAGGTGGTACAGGTCCTTGGTGGCGGCTTCGCCCGGGTGGATCTTGTTCTCCACGCCGTCCAGGCCCGCCATCAGCAGCGCGGCGAAGCACAGGTACGGGTTGGCCATGGGATCCGGGAAGCGCGCCTCGATGCGGCGAGCCTTCGGGTTGGCCACGTACGGGATGCGGATCGAGGCCGAGCGGTTGCGGCTGGAGTAGGCCAGCTTCACCGGGGCTTCGAAGCCCGGCACCAGGCGCTTGTAGCTGTTGGTGGTCGGGTTGGTGATCGCGTTCAGCGCACGGGCGTGCTTGATGATGCCGCCGATGTAGTACAGCGCGAACTCGGACAGGCCGGCGTAGCCGTCACCGGCGAACAGGTTCTTGCCGTCCTTCCAGACCGACTGGTGCACGTGCATGCCCGAGCCGTTGTCGCCGACGATGGGCTTGGGCATGAAGGTCGCGGTCTTGCCGTAGGCGTGCGCGACGTTCTGCACCACGTACTTCTGCAGCTGCAGCCAGTCGGCGCGCTGCACCAGCGTCGAGAACTTGGTGCCGATTTCCATCTGGCCGGCGGTGGCCACCTCGTGGTGGTGCACTTCGACCGGGATGCCCAGCTGCTCGAGGATCAGGCACATCTCGGAGCGCAGGTCCTGGCCGGAATCGACCGGGGGCACCGGGAAGTAGCCGCCCTTGACGGAGGGACGGTAGCCGGTGTTGCCGTGCTCGTAGTCCTTGCCGGTGTTCCAGGCGGCCTCTTCGGATTCCACCTTCACGAAGCTGCCGGA
Source organism: Caldimonas thermodepolymerans (assembly GCF_015476235.1). Lineage (NCBI taxonomy): Bacteria > Pseudomonadati > Pseudomonadota > Betaproteobacteria > Burkholderiales > Sphaerotilaceae > Caldimonas > Caldimonas thermodepolymerans. Next base: position 1,403,634 of record NZ_CP064338.1, on the reverse strand, counting down.
CATGTCGACCTGCCAGCGCACGCTGTCGAACACGAAGAACTCGGGTTCCGGACCGAAGTAGGCGGCGTCGCCGATGCCCGAGGACTTCAGGTAGGCCTCGGCGCGCTTGGCCAGCGAACGCGGGTCACGGTCGTAGGGCTTGCCGTCGCCCGGCTCGATGACGTCGCAGGTCAGGAACAGGGTCGGCTCTTCGAAGAACGGGTCGATGTTGGCCGTGTTGGGGTCGGGCATCAGCAGCATGTCCGAGGCTTCGATGCCCTTCCAGCCGGCGATGGACGAACCGTCGAACGCGTGACCCGACGTGAACTTGTCTTCATCGAAAGCGGAGATCGGCACGGTCACGTGCTGTTCCTTGCCGCGGGTGTCGGTGAAACGGAAGTCCACGAACTTCACTTCGTGGTCCTTGACCATCTTCATCACGTCGGCGACGGTCTTGTTGGCCATCAGGTACTCCTAGCAGACGGTAGTGGTGATTGATGAATGACTGGGGTGACGCCCCGGCGCCAGCCCTTTTCCGAGGTCCTTGCGGCCGGTGCCGCCAAAAACGCACTGCAATGTAGCAGAAACCATGCCAGCGACCGGGAACCGGGCGACCCGCGTGCACCGAGGCAGGCACCTGCGTGGGCCCGCACGGCCGATTGGGGCCCCCGGCGCACAAATCGGGGGTGAGCCGACGACCCGGCTCGGTGCACCGGATGAATGCACCAATATAGTGCCTGCGCTGGCACCAATCCAGGGAATCTGCGCGGCGCTCAGCGCACCAGTTCGGGGCCCAGCGGCACGCCCAGGCCGCGCAGCCCGTCCAGCAGCACGGCGTAGGCCTCGGCCACCGCCCCGGCCGGGCCCTTGACCCCCAGCTCGATGTGGCGGCCGTGCTCGGGGTGGTCGACGCTGGGCAGGCTGAACACCTTGACCCCGGCGAAGCGGGCCTCGACCTCCACCATCAGCGGGGTCAGCGTCGCCTCGATCGAGCCGTAGACGATGACCGAGCGCTCGGCTCGCCCTTCCTGGTGGAACAGGTGGGCATAGCGCTGCTCCAGCACCCACTCGATCATCGGCCAGGCCATCACCGGGAAACCGGGCAGGAAGTGCATGGTGCCGACCGAGAAGCCCGGGATCTTGTTGTACGGGTTGGGGATCAGCTCGGCGCCGGCAGGAAAGACGCCCATGTTGAGGCGGTGCACGTTGTCCGGGCGCTCCGGGTCGAACACCTCGCCCCGCTCGCGCGCCATATCCTGCATGCGCTCCATGATGAGCGCCTTGGCCCCTTCGTGCAGCACCAGCTCGCGCCCCAGCGCCCGCGCGGCGCACTGGCGCGTGTGGTCGTCGGGCGTGGCGCCGATGCCGCCGCAGCAGAACACCACGTCGCCGCTGGCGTGCGCGTCGCGCAGCGCGGCTTCCAGGCGCGGCGGGTCGTCGCCGACGTAGCGCGCCCAGGCCAGCGCCAGCCCGCGCACCGAGAGCAGTTCGATGACCTTGGGCAGGTGCTTGTCCTGGCGCTTGCCGGACAAGATTTCGTCGCCGACGATGATGAGACCGAAGGAGGGCATGGAGGCAAACGGGAAAGTCAGTCGGAGGAGGACGCGGCCGGCCGCTCGGGCTCGACGAGCAGCGGTGCCGGCTCGTGGCGCGCATAGCCGCCCGGCAGCGGCTGTTCGGCGCGGCGCCGCTCGCGCAGTGCGTGCAGCGCCGCGAGCGCATAGTGCGTGAACCACAGCGAGGAGAACGCGAACACCAGCGTGTACAGCCACACCGAGACCACGATCAGCAGCGGGGCAAGGATCAGCGTGGCCGCGCCGAACGCCCACACCAGCGACGGCGCCGCGCCCGCATAACCGGAGAGCACGCCCATCGCGACCAGCGGCCAGCGGTGCGTGCGCATCAGCGCCAGGCGTTCCTCGCGGCTCGCGTGCTCGGCCAGCGCGTCGTAGGCCATCACCCGGTAGGTGAGCCACCCCCAGATCAGCGGCGGCAACAGCAGCGCCAGCGGCGGGATCAGCCACAACGGCATGCTCAGGACGATCGCGACCAGCGCGACCGCGGTGGACGCCAGCATCCAGCCCAGGCTGTGCCAGAAGCTCGCACCGCGCTCGCGCGCCAGGCGCGGGAAGCGGCGTGCCGCGACCAGGTTGACGATGGCCGGCGTCATCAGCACGCCCACCGCGAGCAGGGAGGCCACCACGATGAACGGCACCGCCAGCGCGACGACGATCAACGGCGGCAGCACCGCGTAGAAGCCAGCGGCGCCGATGCGTTCCAGCCAGTGGCGCGCGGTGCGCAGCAGCTCCCACTCGACCAGCGCGCCGGCCACGGCGTCGACCGCCGGTTCCCAGAAGAACCAGCCCAGCACGAAGGCGCCGCCGGCGATCAGCACCAGCGGCAGCAGCGACAGCAGGATCACGCGCGGGTGCAGGCAATAGGCCACCGCGCGCCAGAACGCATCGAGCAGCAGGGTCATGGGTGGCGAGCTTACCGCCCGGGCGCGGCGTCGTCGTTCAGCAGGCGCTCGAAGCCTTCGCGGCCGAGCGCACGCAGGGTGCGGATGTTGGCCTCGTAGATGGCCTCGGGCTCGGGGAAGGCCTGCACCGCACGCTCGATGCTGTCCTCGCGCAGCAGGTGCAGCGTCGGGTACGGCGAGCGGTTGGTGCAGTTCTCGACGTCGTCCTCGGCGGTGCCGGCGAACTGGTAGTGCGGGTGGAAGCTGGCGACCTGCAGCACGCCTTCGAGGTCCAGCTCGTCCAGCACCGCATCGGCCACGTCGAGGAAGTCGTTGTAGTCGAGGAAGTCCTGCAGCACGTGCGGGTGGATCAGCAGCGTGGTGTCGGTGCGCTGCGGGTCCTCGGCGGCGAGCCACTGCAGCTCGCGCACCAAGTCCTCGCGCAGCGCCTCGGGCGTGGTCGCATGGCTGACGGCGTAGCGCACCTGGTCCTTGACGTAAACCGACTTGGCGAACGGGCAGAGGTTCAGGCCGATCACCGCCCGCTCCAGCCAGCGGCCCGTGTCGGCGATCACCCGGTCATCATCGAGCAGTGGGGACATGCCGCCAGTGTAGGACGTCCCGCGGCGCGGGACGCCGCAGCCGGTCAATAGCGCGTCTCGTGCGCGTCGGCCAGGTCGCCGTCGGCGCGGCGCAGCGCGCGGCGGATCTCCGAGCGCATCGCGCGCAGGTCCAGCGGCTTGGAGATGTACCCGTCCATGCCGGCCTCCAGGCAGGCGGCGCGGTCGGACTCGCTGGCGTGCGCGGTGGCCGCGATGATCGGGAACGGCGGCAGCACGCCCTCGGCCTGCAGCGCCCGCAGCCGGCGCGTGGCCTCCAGGCCGTCCACGCCCGGCATCTGCACGTCCATCATCACCGCGTCGGGGGGCTCCTCCAGGCAGTGGGCGATGGCCTCCTCGCCGCCGCCGGCCACCGCGACCTCGAAGCCCAGCATGCGCAGCATCTCCTCGGCGAGCAGCTGGTTGACCGGGTTGTCCTCGACCACCAGGAAGCGCCGCCCGCGCGACATGCTCAGCGGTGCCGGCGCGGTGTTGCCGGTGCGCTCGCGCTTCATCAGCCGGCGCGTCAGCGCCAGCTGGCGCATGTCGGCCGGGCTGAACGGCGCGACGTAGACCTTGACGCCCAGCTCGCTGCTGCGCTGCGGCGACACCGGCGAACGCGCGTCGACCAGCAGGATCACCTCGGCCTCGCGCGGCACCCAGTTGCGCAGCTCGAGCAGCTGTTCCTGCGCGATGGGCGACTGCTCGACCACCACCACCAGCGCCGGGCGCTCCCCGCCCTCCTCGTCCGGCGCCTCGACATGCTCGCGCACCGCGTCGAACGAATCGAACAGCCGCGGCTGCCAGCCCTGGCGGGCGAAGCGCTGGCCCAGCAGGTCCAGCCCCATGGTCGATTCCGCGATCAGCCACACCGGCAGGCCCGGCGCCAGCGCCTCCGGCTCGTCGACCTCACCCTCCGGCGCCGAGCGCGGCAGCACCAGCTCGACGCGGAACACCGAGCCTTCGCCCAGGCGGCTGTCGACCGAGACGCTGCCGCCCATGAGCTCGCACAGGCTGCGCACGATGGACAGGCCCAGCCCAGTGCCACCGACACGGCGCGAGACGGTCGGGTCGCCCTGCTCGAAGGGCTTGAACACGCGCGCGGCGGTGACCTCGTCCATGCCCATGCCGGTGTCGGCCACCTGGATCACGACCCGGCAGCGGTCCGGCCCCTCGGCCTGGACGTCGGCCAGCAGGCTGACCTCGCCGGCCACGGTGAACTTGATCGCGTTGGACAGCAGGTTGGTGACGATCTGCCGCAGGCGCGCCGGGTCGCCGACCACCTGCGAGCAGTTGCCGCGGTAGTCGAACAGCATCGCCAGGCCCTTCTCGTGCGCCATGGGCATCAGCGCGCGCGCGGTGAGCGTGAGCACCTCGCCGAGGTCGAACTCCACCGACTCGAGCGCGATCTTGCCGGCCTCGGCCTTCGCGAAGTCGAGCACGTCGTTGATGATGGCCAGCAGCGTCGCGCCCGAGCTCTGCGCCAGCTCCAGGTAGCGGCGCTGCGTGTCGGTGGTGGCCGCGCGCAACGCGAGCTCGGTCATGCCCATCACGCCGTTGAGCGGCGTGCGGATCTCGTGGCTCATGTTGGCGAGGAACAGCGACTTGGCGCGGTTGGCGCGCTCGGCCTCCTCGCGCGCCGCTTCCAGCTTGGCGGTGCGCTCGCGCACCAGGTCCTCCAGGTGCACCTGGTAGTTGCGCAGCGCCTCGGCGGCCTGGATCTCCTCGTGGGCGTCGGTCACCGCGCCGACCAGCACCGCCGGCCGCCCGTCCTCGCCCGGCCAGGCGCGAGCGCGCCCGCGCACCCAGCGGTACTCGCCGTTGCGGTGCCGCACGCGCACCTGGTAGCTCCACTGGCCGCCCTCCTCGACCGCGGTCTGGTAGCGATGCCGGAACACCGGCAGGTCCTCGGGATGGATGCGCTCCTCCATCATCGCCCGGTCGTTGGGCAGCTCGTGGTCGGCGTAGCCGAGGATCTGCTTGAAGCGCGGCGAGTACCAGCTGACGTTGGTGATCAGGTCGCGCTCCCAGATGCCGTCGTGGGTGCTTTCCATCACGCGCCAGTAGCGGCGCGCGGTGTGGCGTTCGGACTCCTCGGCCAGCTTGAGCGCGCTGATGTCGTTGGAGACGGCCAGGTAGCCGCAGAAGGCACCGGCATCGTCGGTCATCGGCGTGGCCTCCACGCGCAGCCACCAGGGCAGGCCGTCGGGGCGCTGCTGCTCGATGTCGACGTTGAAATGTTCGCGCGCCGCCAGCGCGGCCAGCACCTCGGCGGGCGGCTCCTGCTGCCCGACCGAGACCAGCAGCTCGCGCCAGTCGCGGTGCAGCGGGTCGCACACGCCGGGCGCCGCGGCCCAGGCACGGTTGCGCCACACCACCTTTCCGTGGGCGTCGGTGACCAGGACCAGGCTGCGGCTGTGCTCCAGCGCGCGCATCACGGGCGCGTGAGGCAACGCCGAAGGGGGAGCCCCGATCGGCACGACGGTGGACGGTTGCGTAGCGGTCACGACAGCGAACTCCCCTGCCGCCGGCGGGACGCGGCACAGGCAGCGCTCTTTGTAGCACCGCCACCACTGCAGAAGAGGCCTGCCACCGCGGCAGACCGTGTCAGAGTTCCCACATCGCCTCGCCTCATGTCCTTTGCTGTCCCTCCTCCGTGACCGCTCGATGCCTGTTTACACTGGTCCGGGTACGCACGGGCGCCTGACCGCGTCGCCCGCTGCACAGCACTGGCGAGCCAGGCCGCAAGGTACCCGGTTCTTCCTCCGGCCACAACGAGCAAGGATCCCAGGATGCCCGACATTGCCCATCGTCCCCGCGTCGTGATCGTCGGTTGCGGCTTCGGCGGACTGGAAGCCACCCGGGCGCTGGCGCGCGCGGACGTCGACATCACGCTGATCGACCGCACGAACCACCACCTGTTCCAGCCGCTGCTGTACCAGGTCGCCACCGCGGGACTGGCGGCCCCGGCGATCTCGGCGCCGATCCGCCATATTTTGCGGCGACAGATCGCCGCCGGCCGGCTCACCGTGCTGCTGGCCGAGGTGCAGGACATCGATGCCGCACGGCGCCAGGTGCGGCTCGACGACGGCACGCGCGTGCCCTACGACCACCTGATCGTCGCCGCGGGCGCGACGCACGGCTACTTCGGCCATGACGAGTGGGCACGCCACGCGCCGGGGCTCAAGACCCTGGCCGACGCCTTCGAGCTGCGCAACCGGGTGCTCAAGGCCTTCGAGCATGCCGAGCGCCACCCCGGGCAGCGCGAGGAGTGGCTGACCTTCGCGGTGATCGGCGGCGGGCCGACCGGCGTCGAGATGGCCGGCACGATGGCCGAGATCGCGCACCACACGCTGCACGACGAATTCCGGCATATCGACTCGCGCCAGGCGCGGGTGGTGCTGATCGAAGGCGCCGACCGGGTGCTGGGCGCGCTGCCGCCCGACCTGTCGCGACGCGCGCAGGCCCAGCTGGAGCGGCTGGGCGTGGAGGTGCGCACCGGCTGCCGCGTGACCCACGTCGACGCGCAGGGCGTCACCGCGCAGGTGCAAGGCCAGGAAGCCCCGTGGCGGCTGCACGCGCGCACCGTGGTGTGGGCCGCGGGCGTGGCCGCCTCGCCACTCGGACGCGCCCTGCACGCGACCACCGGCGTCGCGCTGGACCGCGCCGGCCGGGTGGTCGTCGAGCCGGACCTCGGCATCGCCGGGCATCCGGAGATCCAGGTGATCGGCGACCTGGCCGCAGCGAAAAGCCACCCCCGCGACGGCGAGCCGACGCCCGTGCCCGGCGTCAGCCCGGCGGCCAAGCAGATGGGCCGGCACGCGGCGGCCAACCTGCAGCGCCGGCTGCGCGGCGAGCCCGCGCAGCCGTTCCGCTACGTCGACTACGGGTCGCTGGCCACCATCGGCCGCAAGGCCGCGGTCGCGCAGGTCGAGCTGCCCCTGCTCGGCGAGCTGCGCCTCAGCGGCTACCCGGCCTGGGTGTTCTGGCTGTTCGTGCACATCTACTTCCTGATCGGGTTTCGCAATCGCCTGATGGTGCTGGTCGACTGGGCTTGGGCATACTGGACCTTCCAGCGTCATGCGCGCGTGGTGGTGGAAGCACCACCCGCTGCGTCACCATCACAGGAGGACGGGTCATGAACGACAGCATCGCGGCCATGCGTCAGGCCCTGGATGCCGCCAGCCTGCGCCAGCTGCCGGTCGGCGAACTGGTGCCCTTGTTCCGCTCGCACGCAACGCTGCTCGAAGGCCTGCCCGAGCGGTTCGGCCAGGTGCTCGAGTCGGTGCTGATGCAGCTCGAGTCCAGCGCGCTGTTCAGCGAGGAAAGCTGCTCCTTCAGCCAGCAGGACCTGCTGGACCAGCTGGCCGACTGGCTGGATCAGGTGGAGGCGCGCGGGGTCGCGTGAGCCCCGCGGTGCCCGGGCCGGGCAGAGGCGGCGCCTGCCGGCCCGGCCGCGGCGCGAAGGCGCCGTGCAGGCGGATTCGGGCGCGCGTCGAGGCCGCGCCCGCGGCACGTGCTCAGCGCGTGATCGGCTTGTAGCGCAGGCGTTGCGGGCGCGCGCCCTCCTCGCCCAGGCGCTTCTTCTTGTCGGCCTCGTACTCCTGGTAGTTGCCGTGGAAGAAGACCCACTTGGAGTCGCCTTCGGCGGCCAGGATGTGGGTCGCGATGCGGTCCAGGAACCAGCGGTCGTGGCTGATCACCAGCACCGAACCTGCGAACTCCAGCAGGGCTTCCTCCAGCGCGCGCAGCGTCTCGACGTCCAGGTCGTTCGAGGGCTCGTCGAGCAGCAGCACGTTGCCGCCGGTGGCCAGCATCTTGGCCAGGTGCAGGCGCCCGCGCTCGCCGCCGGAGAGGTTCTTCACCAGCTTCTGCTGGTCGTTGCCCTTGAAGTTGAAGCGGCCCAGGTAGGCGCGCGAGGGCATCACGAACTTGCCGACCACCAGGTTGTCCAGCCCGCCCGAGACGTCCTCCCAGACGGTCTTGTCGCCTTCCAGGCTCTCGCGGGTCTGGTCGACCGCGGAGATCTTCACCGTCGGGCCGATGATGACCTCACCCGAGTCGGGCTGCTCCTTGCCGGTGATCAGCTTGAACAGCGTGGACTTGCCGGCACCGTTCGGGCCGATGATGCCGACGATGGCGCCCGGCGGCACCTTGAAGCTCAGGTCGTCGATCAGCACGCGGTCGCCGAAGCTCTTGGTGACGTTCCGGAACTCGATGACCTCGTTGCCCAGGCGCTCGGCCACCGGGATGAAGATCTCGTTGGTCTCGTTGCGCTTCTGGTATTCGACGTCGGACAGCTCCTCGAAGCGGGCCAGGCGCGCCTTGCTCTTGGCCTGGCGCCCCTTGGGGTTCTGGCGCACCCACTCGAGCTCCTTCTTCATCGCCTTGATGCGCGCGTCCTCGGCCTTCTGCTCCTGCTCCAGGCGCTTTTCCTTCTGCTCCAGCCACGAGCTGTAGTTGCCCTTCCAGGGGATGCCATGGCCACGGTCGAGCTCCAGGATCCACTCCGCGGCGTTGTCGAGGAAGTAGCGGTCGTGGGTCACGGCCACCACGGTGCCCGGGAAGCGCTGCAGGAACTGCTCCAGCCATTCCACCGACTCCGCGTCCAGGTGGTTGGTCGGCTCGTCCAGCAGCAGCATGTCCGGCTGGCTCAGCAGCAGGCGGCACAGCGCGACGCGGCGCTTCTCGCCGCCGGAGAGGTTCTTGATCTGCGCGTCCCAGGGCGGCAGGCGCAGCGCGTCGGCAGCCAGCTCCAGCTGCAGGTCGGTGTTCTCGCTGCCGGCCGCGGCGATGATGGCCTCCAGCTCGGCCTGCTCGGCGGCCAGCTTGTCGAAGTCGGCATCGGGCTCGGCGTAGGCAGCGTAGACCTCCTCGAGGCGCTTCTTGGCGGCCAGCACGCCACCGATGCCTTCCTCGACCGCCTGGCGCACGGTCTGCTCGGGATCGAGCTGCGGCTCCTGCGGCAGGTAGCCGATCTTGATGCCCGGCATGGGCACGGCTTCGCCTTCGATATCCTTGTCGATGCCGGCCATGATCTTGAGCAGCGTGGACTTGCCCGCGCCGTTGAGGCCAAGCACGCCGATCTTCGCGCCGGGGAAGAAGCTGAGCGAGATGTCCTTGAGGATCTGCCGCTTGGGCGGGACGATCTTGCTCACGCGGTTCATCGTGTAGACGTATTGAGCCATCGCGTGTCCTGAGTGTGGTGGGATGGGCGGTGGGGGACACCGGCCCGCAGCGACGGTGCGTCGCCAAAGAGCGGGATTATCGCCAATCGTGCATGAACGGCCCGGCCATGCGCGCACAGCGCCCCAAGACCGACGCCTTCAGGGGTTATGCGGGCCGGCCCGGCGCCGAGTGGGAACAATGCCGCATCCCCACATCACCGAGGAGTCCCCCATGAAGACCCGTGCCGCCGTGGCCTGGAAGGCCGGCCAGCCGCTGACCATCGAAGACGTCACGCTCGACGGCCCGCGCGCCGGCGAAGTGCTGGTGGAAGTCAAGGCCACCGGCATCTGCCACACCGACTACTACACCCTCTCCGGCGCCGACCCGGAAGGCATCTTCCCCGCCATCCTGGGCCATGAAGGCGCGGGCGTCGTGGTCGACGTCGGACCGGGCGTGACCACGCTCAAGCCCGGCGACCACGTGATCCCGCTCTACACGCCCGAGTGCCGCCAGTGCAAGTTCTGCCTGTCGCGCAAGACCAACCTGTGCCAGGCGATCCGCGCCACCCAGGGCAAGGGCCTGATGCCCGACGGCACCAGCCGCTTCTCGCTGGACGGCAAGCCGCTGTTCCACTACATGGGCACCTCGACCTTCTCGAACCACATCGTGGCGCCCGAGATCGCGATGGCGAAGATCCGCGAGGACGCGCCGTTCGACAAGGTCTGCTACATCGGCTGCGGCGTGACCACCGGCATCGGCGCGGTGATCTTCACCGCCAAGGTGGAAGCCGGCGCCAACGTCGTGGTGTTCGGCCTGGGCGGCATCGGCCTGAACGTGATCCAGGGCGCGAAGATGGTCGGCGCCGACAAGATCATCGGCATCGACATCAACCCGGAACGCGAGGCGCTGGCGCGCAAGTTCGGGATGACCCACTTCATCAACCCGAAGGACGTGGACAACGTGGTCGACGCGATCGTGCAGCTGACCGACGGCGGCGCCGACTACAGCTTCGAGTGCATCGGCAACACGACGACCATGCGCCAGGCGCTGGAGTGCTGCCACAAGGGCTGGGGCCAGAGCATCATCATCGGCGTGGCCGAGGCCGGCGCCGAGATCAGCACGCGGCCGTTCCAGCTGGTCACCGGCCGGGTCTGGAAGGGCTCGGCCTTCGGCGGCGCGCGCGGCCGCACCGACGTGCCGAAGATCGTCGACTGGTACATGGAAGGCAAGATCAACATCGACGACCTGATCACCCACACGCTGAAGCTGGAGCAGATCAACGAGGGCTTCGAGCTGATGAAGCGCGGGGAGTCGATCCGATCCGTCGTCGTGTTTTGACCCTCCCGCTGCCGGCGGCTGCCGGCCCTCCGGAGCAAGGGGCGCCGCGAGCGGGCCGGCGCAGCCGGGGCCACCGCGGCCGCCGGGCCGGCACGGCCGCATGCGGCGCCTGATCGACATGGAGCGAACACGATGGACGAACTTGAACTGATCAGCGAGCACCGCTGCTTCGGCGGGGTGCAGCGCTTCTACCGGCATGCGTCGCGGGTCGTCGGCCTGCCGATGCGCTTCGGCGTGTACCTGCCGCCGCAGGCAGCGTCCGGGCCGGTGCCATGGCTGGTGTACCTGGCCGGGCTGACCTGCACGGAGGAAACCTTCGCGATCAAGGCCGGGGCGCAGCGCGTCGCGGCGCAGCTGGGGCTGGCGCTGCTGACGCCCGACACCAGCCCGCGGGGCGCGGACCTGCCGGGCGAGGCCGATGCCTGGGACTTCGGCGTCGGCGCAGGCTTCTACCTCGATGCGACGCGCGAGCCGTGGCAACGGCACTGGCGCATGGAGAGCTACCTGCTCGACGAGCTGCTGCCCGGCGCGGTGGCGCAGCTGCCGCTCGACGGCGACCGCTGCGGGCTGTTCGGCCACTCGATGGGCGGGCACGGGGCGCTGACGCTGGCGCTGCGCCATCCCGGGCGCTTCCGCTCGCTGTCGGCCTTCGCGCCGATCTGCGCGCCCACGCGCTGCCCCTGGGGCGAGAAGGCGTTTGCCGGCTACCTGGGCGAGGACCGCAACGGCTGGGCCGCGCACGATGCCACCGAGCTGATGTCGCGCCAGGCGCAGCCGCCCTACCCCGACGGCATCCTGGTCGACCAGGGGCTGGCAGACAGGTTCCTCGAGGAGCAGCTGCACCCGCACCTGTTCGAGGCGGCCTGCGCGGCCGTCGGCCAGCCGCTGACGCTGCGCCGGCACGAGGGCTACGACCACGGCTACTACTTCGTCGCCAGCTTCGTCGAGGACCACCTCGCGCACCACGCGGCGATCCTGCGGCGCTGACCGCCCCGTGCCGCCGTCGCGACCCTTTCCTGGGACGCGACGGCAAATGCGCGTAGAATGGTCCTTGCGGCGCCGCTTCCAGTCGTGGCGCCGCAGTCGTTTCCGACCTCTTTCCCGAACCGTCTGCCTACGACTGGTGCCCTCGACGCGAGCGGCAGCAGGCCGATCTTGCGCTCCCTGGCAGGAGCGACTCCCACATGACTTTTGCTGAACTCGGCCTTGCCGAGCCCATCGTCCGTGCCGTGCGCGAGCAGGGCTACGTCTCCCCCACCCCCATCCAGGCGCAAGCCATCCCGGCCGTGCTCGGCGGCGGCGACCTGCTGGCCGGCGCGCAGACCGGCACCGGCAAGACCGCCGGCTTCACGCTGCCGTTGCTGCACAAGCTGGCCGCGGCCAAGCCGGCGCGCGACGCCAAGGGCCGCGTCGCGATCCGCGCCCTCATCCTCACCCCCACGCGCGAACTCGCCGCCCAGGTCGAGGAAAGCGTGCGCACCTACGGCAAGTACCTGCCGCTGAAGTCCATGGTGATGTTCGGCGGCGTGGGCATGCAGCCGCAGATCGACGCGCTGCGGCGCGGCGTGGACATCCTGGTCGCCACGCCCGGCCGCCTGCTGGACCACCACCAGCAGGGCACGCTGGACCTCAGCCATGTCCAGTACTTCGTGCTCGACGAGGCCGACCGCATGCTGGACATGGGCTTCATCCACGACATCAAGAAGGTGCTGGCCATCGTGCCGGCGCAGAAGCAGAGCCTGCTGTTCTCGGCGACCTTCTCCGACGACATCAAGGCGCTGGCCGAACGCCTGCTGAACAAGCCGCAGGTGATCGAGGTGGCGCGCCGCAACACCACCGCGGAGACCATCGCGCAGAAGGTCCATCCGGTGGACCGCGACCGCAAGAAGGAACTGCTCGCGCACCTGATCAAGGACAACGACTGGCACCAGGTGCTGGTGTTCACGCGCATGAAGCACGGCGCCAACCGGCTGGTCGAGTTCCTGCTCAAGGAAGGCATCACCGCGATGGCGATCCACGGCAACAAGAGCCAGGGCGCACGCACGAAGGCGCTGTCGGAGTTCAAGAGCGGCGAGCTGCAGGTGCTGGTGGCCACCGACATCGCGGCGCGCGGCATCGACATCGACCAGCTGCCGCACGTGGTCAACTACGAGCTGCCCAACGTGCCGGAGGACTACGTGCACCGCATCGGCCGCACCGGCCGCGCGGGCGCGCGCGGCGAGGCGGTCTCGCTGGTGTGCGTCGACGAGGAAGGGTTCCTGCGCGACATCGAGAAGCTCATCAAGCGCGAGATCCCGCGCGAGGTGGTCCCCGGCTTCGAGCCCGACCCGAACGCCCGGCCCGAGCCGATCAAGCTCGGCCGCATGACCCTGCACGGCGGCCTCAACGCCGGCGGCAAGGGCCGTGGCGGTGCGTCGCGCCCGTCGCAAGGCGGCGCACGCCAGGGCCAAGGCAAGGCGCAGCAGCAGCCGTCGCAGGCCCGCGCCCCGCGCCCGCAGCAGCCCGCCGCGGCCGCGCCGCAGCGCAAGGCCCACGACGGCCGGCCCGCGAACGCGCGGCCTGCGCACGGCCATCCGCAGCACGGCACGCCGGGCGCACGCCAGGGCGCGCAAGGGGCCGCCCTGCTGGGCGGCAAGCCGCGCCGCTGAGGCGGACCGCACCCCGGAGGGCCCTGCCCTTCGGCTAGCATGGCGCCTCACAGGAGGCGTCATGCAGATCACCTTCCTCGGTGCGGCCGATGCCGTCACCGGCTCCAGGCACCTGATCGATACCGGCTCGAGCCGCATCCTGCTCGACTGCGGGCTGTTCCAGGGCTACAAGCAGCTGCGCGAGCGCAACTGGGCCCCGCTGCCGGTGCCCGCGCGCGAGATCGATGCGGTGGTGCTCAGCCACGCGCACCTGGACCACAGCGGCTACCTGCCCGCACTGGTCAGGCAGGGCTTTCGCGGCCACGTCCATGCCACGCCGGCCACCTGCGACCTGGCCGAACTGCTGCTGCTCGACAGCGCGCACATCCAGGAAGAGGACGCGCGCCACGCCAACGTGCACGGCTATTCCAAACACCGTCCGGCCCGGCCCCTGTACACGGTGGAAGACGCACGCCGCGCGCTGCAGCGCTTCCGCCCGCGTGCGTTCCACCAGCCGCTCGCGCTGGACGAGCGCACCACGCTCGAGTTCATCCCCGCCGGCCACCTGCTCGGCGCGGCCAGCGTGCGGCTGACGGTGGGCGAGCGCACGCTGGTGTTCTCCGGCGACCTCGGCCGCCAGGGCGACCTGCTGATGGCCCCGCCGGAGCGCATCGGCCAGGCCGACGTGCTGCTGGTCGAATCGACCTACGGCGACCGGCTGCACCCGGACGACGACCCGATGCAGCAGCTGGCCGCGATCATCACCGGCACCCTGGACCACGGCGGCAGCGTGCTGCTGCCCACCTTCGCGGTGGCGCGCGCGCAGGCTCTGATGCTGGCGCTGCACCGGCTCAAGCAGGCCGGGCGCATCCCGCGCCAGGTGCCGGTGTACCTGGACAGCCCGATGGCCGCCGAGGCCACCCGCGTCTACGCCGGGCACCAGGACCTGCTGCGCGTCTCCCCCGACGAGGTGCAGGCGATGTGCGAAGGCGTCACGATGGTCACCGCGCCGGAAGCCTCGGAAGAACTCACCCGTTCGCACTACCCGCGCATCATCCTGTCGTCCAGCGGCATGGCCACCGGCGGGCGGGTGCTGCACCACCTCAAGGCGATGGCGCCGCACGCGAAGCACCACATCGTGTTTCCCGGCTTCCAGGTGCCGGGCAGCCGCGGCGCGGCGCTGGTGGGCGGCGCGCGCGAGGTGAAGATCCACGGCAGCTACGTGCCGGTGCGCGCGCGCGTCAGCCACCTGGAGGGCTTTTCCGGCCACGCCGATGCGGACGAGCTGATGCAGTGGCTGCGCAGCTTCGGGCGCCCGCCACGACACACCTTCGTCGTGCACGGCGAGCCGCAGGCGGCCGACGCGCTGCGCCGGCGCATCCAGGAGGAACTGGGCTGGCCGCACGTGCACGTGCCCGAACACCGTTCGACAGTGAGGGTCTGAGATGCTGGAAGAAGTCTGGGCCGGCCTCGCGGTGGCCTTCGGCAGCGGGATGCTGATCGGGATCGACCGCGAACGCGACAAGGACCAGGGCGGCCACCAGGAGCCGGCCGGCATCCGCAGCTTCACGCTGGCCGCGCTGGCCGGCGCGATGGCGCAGACGCAGGGCGATGCGCTGGTGGTGGCGATCGGCGCGCTGTCGGTGCTGATGCTGGCCGCCATCGCCTACTGGCGCAGCTACACCCAGGACCCGGGCCTGATCACCGAGCTGAGCCTGTTCGCCACCTACCTGATCGGCGTGCTGGCGGTGCGCTCGCCGGCGCTGGGCGCCGGCTGCGCGGCAGCCGTGGCGGCGCTGCTCGCCTCGCGCGAGCGCCTGCACCGGCTCAGCACCGAGCTGCTCAGCGACCGCGAGGTCCGCGACATCGTGATGCTGGCCGCGCTGGCGCTGGTGGTCGTGCCGCTGGTGCCCGACCGCGCCATGCCCTGGCTGGGCCACATGAACCTGCGCTCGCTCGCGGTGCTGGTCGTGCTGATCCTGGCGCTGCAGGGCGCCGGGCACGTGGCGACGCGCTGGCTGGGCCAGCACCCCGGGCTCGCCGCGGCGGGCTTCTTCTCGGGCTTCGTCTCGAGCACCGCGACCGTGGCGACCATGGGCACCAAGGCACGCACACAGCCCGACCACCCCTGGCCCTACGCGGCCGCGGGCGTGATGTCGACCGCCGCCACGTGGGTGCAGGCGCTGGTGATGACGGCAGCCATCGCCCCGGGCGCGGTGCCGCTGCTGGCGCCGGTGTGCGCGGCCGGCGCGGTCGCAGCCCTGGCCGGCGGCCTGCTGCTGATGCGCCACGCCGGGCACGGCAAGCTGGAGGCAGTGCCGGTCGAGAGCCAGGCGCTGCGCCTGCGCGAGGCGCTGGTGGTCGCCGGGCTGCTGTCGCTGGTCGCGCTGCTCGTGTCGTGGGCGCAGGAGCACTTCGGCGCCTCGGGCCTGTATGCCGGCATCGCGCTGGCGGCCTTGGCCGACGCCCACGCGCCGGTGGCCTCCACCGCCGCGCTGTTCGGCGCCGGCAGCATCGGGGCCGCCACGCTGGTGCTGTGCGTGCTGCTCGCGCTCAGCTGCAACGCCGGCTCGCGCACCGTGGTCGCGGCGGTGGCCGGCGGCCCGCGCTATGCCGCCGCGGTCGGCGCCAGCCTGCTGGCCAGCACGCTGTGGGCCTGGGCGGTCGCCGCGGTGATGGGCACGCTGTCCTGACGACCGGCACACGGCGACGTGCGACGCGTCGAGCGCGTCGACGGCCACCGGCACGAAGGGCGCGAGCGGGAGCGCTCGGACCTCGGCTTCGTGCGCGCCCTGCTGCGGGTCGCGCTGCCGCCCTCACCGCTCTGAGCGGGTCATCAGCGTGCGTGCGGCCTCGGCGAGGCTGTCCGCGTCCAGCCCCTTCAGCTCGAACGGCGGCGCACCGTCGTCCTGCGCGTAGTGCCGGCGCGTCGAGCGCGCGTAGCACGGGTCGTAGTGCGCCACCATCACGCGCTCGAAGAGTTCGTCGACCCGGTGCTGCTCCGCCAGCGCCTGCCAACGCGCCAGCTCCTCGCCGCCCACCAGCGGCTTGAGCGGCTGCAGGCGCGCGACCATCGCCAGCGGGTCGGCCGCATAGTGCGGGTAATCCTCCTTGAGCAGTTGCACGCGCGCGGCCATCGGTGCCAGCACCTGCAGCGGCACGGTGCGGTGCATCGCGTCGTGCAGCGCCTGCGGCAGCTGCAGGTTGCCGATCTTCTTGCTCTCGGCCTCGACCCACACCGGGCGGGCCGGGTCGAAACGGCGCAACACGTCCAGCAGCTGGCTGTCGAACCACTTCTGGCTCGGCTGCGGGTCGCCCGGCAGCGCGCCCAGCAGCGAGCCGCGGTGGTGTGCCAGGCCTTCGAGGTCCAGCACCTGCGCCCCCTGGTCGCGCAGCGCATGCAGCAGGCGGGTCTTGCCGCAGCCGGTCGGCCCCGAGATCACCTGGAAGCGCAGCCGTGCGGGCAGCTGCTCCAGGCTCTCGCGCACCCAGCGGCGGTAGTTCTTCCAGCCGCCGGGCAGCACGTCGACCCGAAAGCCGATGGTGCGCAGCGTCTCGGCCCAGATCCGGCTGCGCTTGCCGCCGCGGAAGCAGTACACGAGCAGCCGGTCGCTCGGCCGATGCCGGGCGATCACCTCGCCGACGTGGCGCGCGATGTTGCGCAGCGCGTACTGCGAACCGATCAGGTAGGCCGCGTGCGGGTCGGTGCGGTGCAGCGTGCCGACCTCGGCGTACTCGGCGTCGTCGACCACCGGCAGGTTGATCGCGCCGGGGATGTGGTCTTCCTCGTACTCGTGCGGCGAGCGCGCATCGATCACGCGCGCGTATTGGGCGAACTCCTGCACCCCGAGCTGGCCGGGGTGCGGCGTCTGGTCGTCTGGGACGGGATCCTGGGACATCCCGTGATTGTCACTCCGGCCGGTTGTCACGGGAATGCGCACGGGCATCGCAACCCCGCCGGCGGCCCGGCTGCGTTGACAACGGCATGGACCGCGGACGCTGCCGATGAACGGAACCTGCACCCTCGCCCCCGCGGACGCCGTGCTGCGCGCACAATGGCGCCCCATGCGCGAACCCCGGGCCCCCGCCGCACCGCACGCCAGCGCCCCGACCGACGAGGCGCTGATGCTGGCCTATGCGCGCGGCGACGTGCAGGCCTTCGCTCAGCTGTACGAGCGGCACGAAGGCGGCGTGTTCCGCTTCATCCGCCGCTGCATCGCCCACCAGGCCGGCGACGGCGTGGCCGAGGAGCTGCACCAGGACACCTGGTTCGCGGTGGCGCGCCAGGCGGCGCACTACCAGCCCACCGCGCGCTTCACGACCTGGCTCTACACCATCGCCCGCAGCCGGGTGATCGACCACGTGCGCCGCCAGCAGGGCGCGGGCGGCGCGATGCGCTCGCTGGACGAGGACGCCGAGGGCGGCTCGCCGGTGCAGGACCTGCCCGCCGCCGAGGTGCACGAGCCGCTGCGCCAGCTGGAGACGCGCGAGCAGGCGCGGGCCTTCCTGCACGCCGTCGAGCAGCTGCCGCCCGAGCAGCGCGAGGCGTTCCTGCTGCAGGCCGAGGCCGGGCTGAGCCTGGAGGAGATCGCGGCCGCCACCGGCGTCGGCGCGGAAACCGTCAAGAGCCGGCTGCGCTACGCGCGCGCCAAGCTGCGCCAGGCCTTGGCCGCCTGGTCATCCTGAAGGACCCTGCCGTGAAGAGCGATCCGCCCACCCCCATCGACGACGCGCTGGCCCGCCGCTACCGGGACGCGGTGCGCCTGGCCGGCGAGGACGCGCGCCCGGCCGACGCGACCCGGGCGGCGATCCTCGCCCATGCGGCCGACCAGGCCCGTGCCCGCCAAGCCGAGCCGGTGCAGCAGGTCGCACCCGGTGACCGGCCCGCCGCCAACGACGGGCGCTGGCGCTGGCGCGCCGTCGCCTCGGTGCTGCTGGTCGGCTTCGTGGCCCTGCTCGCCTGGCAGGTCGAGCGGGCCGACGACGGCAGCGATGGCCCCACCGTGGCGCTGGCCCCCTCGCCGACGCCGGCCCCCGCCGCCGCGCCGATGCCGGCGCCCGCAGCACCGGCTGCCGATGCCACCGCCCGCGCGGCACCGCCGCCCCAAACGGTTGCCCGCCGGGAGGCGGAGCGGGCACGGGAACGCGCCCGCGCCGAGCGCGCGCTGCGCGAGCCGCCGCGGCCGGCCGCCGCCCCGGCGCCGCACATGGCCCGCCCTGCGGCGAGCCTGCCGGAAGCGGCCACCGCACCGCCCGGCGGCGCTGCGGCCACGCAGGACGTGCCGCCGCTCAGGGCGAGCGCCCCCGAGGCGGCGCCGCTGGCCGCCGCACCGCCCCGGCCTGCAGTACCCCGGCTGCAACAGGCCGCGCTGCGCGGCGAGGTCGAGCGGGTGCGCGCGCTGCTCGATGCCGGCGCCGCCGCCGACGCGCGCGACGCGCGGGGCCGCACCGCGCTGCTCGCGCTGGTGCTGCAGGGCGACGGCCGCCCGGATCAGGTCGAAGTGGCGCGCCTGCTGCTCGAAGCCGGCGCCGACCCCAATGCCGCGGATGCCGACGGGGTCACTCCGCTGCAGCACGCCCGCCGGCGCGGGCAGGACGAACTGGCCCGGCTGATCGAGGCGCACGGCGGGCGCTGAAGCGACGCCGGAACGCCCTTGCTGGCAACAGGGCCGGATTTCGGGCACAATGGCGGGTTTTCCAGGCGCTGATTCCCGAAACGGAAGAACGCCTGTCGTTCATCCCCTCTGACCCTTTCAAGGCGGGCATCCCCACGGCGGGCTGCATTCCCACCGCATCTTGAGTCCCGGTTGGCGGCGATGCCGTCGCGCCACCGACGCGGTCTGGCGAGTGCACCGGGTGCCCAGTTCATCTCGGTCCGTCCTCGCGGCCTTCCTCGATCAAGCGACCCCACCCCGCGCTCCGGCGCCGGCTTCGTGCCGGCCGGTGGCGCAAGCGGTGCCTTGCCGTGGCCTCCACATCCGGCCAACGGGCGCCGTTCGTTTGCCTGACGAAAGATCCTGATGACTTTTGCTCCCCTGGGCCTTGCCCCCGCCATCCTGCAGGCCGTCGAGGCCGCCGGCTACACCGAACCGACGCCCGTGCAGGCGCGCGCCATCCCGGCCGCGCTCGAGGGCCATGACCTGATGGTCTCCTCCAGCACCGGCAGCGGCAAGACCGCCTCGTTCGTGCTGCCCGCACTGGAGCGCATCCTCGCCGCGCGCGGCGACAACACCAAGCGCCGCGCCAAGGGCGTGGTGCACGGCCCGCGCATCCTGGTGCTGGCGCCCACGCGCGAACTGGCGATCCAGGTCTCGCGCTCGTGCATCACCTACGGCCGCCACGTGCAGGGCCTGCGCGTGGCCACCGTGGTCGGCGGCGTGCCCTACGGCGCGCAGCTGAAGGCGCTGCGCGGCCCGCTGGACGTGCTGATCGCCACCCCGGGCCGCCTGCTCGACCACCTGGGCACCGGCGCGGCCGTGCTGGACCACGTCGAGATGCTGGTGCTGGACGAGGCCGACCGCATGCTCGACATGGGCTTCATCGACGACATCACCGCGATCGCCGAGGCCCTGCCCGAGCAGCGCCAGACCGTGATGTACAGCGCCACCTTCGCCGGGCACGTGGGCGGGCTCGCCCAGCGCCTGACGCGCGAGCCGCAACGCATCGACGTCGCCTCGCACACCGACACGCACGCCCACATCGAGCAGCGCCTGCACTGGGCCGACAACCCCGGCCACAAGAACTCGCTGCTCGAGCACATCCTGGCCGAGCGCGAGCTGGACCAGGCGGTCGTGTTCACCAGCACCCAGCGCGACGCCGACTGGCTGGCCGACCACCTGGCCGAGCTGGGCCACGCGGTCGCCGCGCTGCATGGCGGCATGCCGCAGGGCCGCCGCAACCGCGTGCTGCAGGGCCTGCGCCAGCGCCAGCTGCGCGTGCTGGTGGCCACCGACGTCGCCGCGCGCGGCATCGACGTGCCGACCATCACGCACGTGATCAACTACGGCATGCCGATGAAGGCCGAGGACTACGTGCACCGCATCGGCCGCACCGGCCGCGCCGGGCGCGACGGCCTGGCGATCACGCTGGCCGAGCGCCGCGACGTGCCGATGATCCGCCGCATCGAGCGCTTCACGACGCAGCGCATCCCCGCCGCGACGATCGCCGGCCTGGAACCCAAGGCCCCGGCCCCGACCGAGCGCAAGAAGGCCGACGGCTGGAAGCCCGGCATGGGTGGCGGCAAGGGCAAGCCCGGCTTCAAGCCGCGCCGCGACTTCGGCGCGCGTGGCCCGCGCCCCGACGGCGACCGCTCGCCCTCCGGCAGCGGCGCCCCGCGCGACCGCAGCCCCTTCGAGGCCCGCGCGCAGGCCCCACGCCGCCAGCGCGACGAGAACTGGTTCGAGCCGGTGCGCAGCTTCGAGGCCGCCACGCACGGCCGCGACGCGGCCCGCGGCCACGGCCCCAAGGCCGGCTTCGGCGGCAAGCCCCAGGGTGACCGCCAAGGCCGCCCGGGCGCACCGAAGAAGTTCGGCAAGCCTGCCGCTGCGGGCGCGAAGTTCGGCGGCAAGCCGTTCGGCGGCAAGCGGCGCGAGGGCTGACGCCCCGTGCGGGCCGCAAGGCCCGTGCGCACCATGAAAGAAGCCGGCCACACGCCGGCTTTTTTGTGCCCGCCAGACCCCGGGAACAGGGCCACGCCGGAGCAGGCGCCGGCGTCAGCCCCCGGCGAACAGCGGATGCCGCATCGCCTCTTCCATCCTCAGCACCGGCGTGACGCAGCAGTCCGCCGGCTCGAACCGCGCGGTCCAGTGCGCCTGCGTCTGCTGCGCGAAGACCGCCGCCACCTCGGCCTGCAGGGCCAGCGCGTCGGCACCGCCGATCTCCTGCCCCAGCATCCAGTGCCGCTCGCCCCATTCGGGGTGGCCCAGCACCTCGCAGCACTTGCGCCAGAACTTCAGCTCCAGCGCGCCGACGGCCATCCAGCGGTCGTCGCGGGTGCGGTAGACGTTGTAGCAGGGCACGCCGCCCGTCAGCAGCGAGCGCGCGGGCGGCGGGCTGTGGCCGTCGCGGGCCACCGCCAGGCGGGCGAGGAAGTTGTGCTCGTGCACGACGTGCGTCATCGACACGTCCACATGCCGGCCGCGGCCGGTGCGCTGCGCGGCATACAGCCCGGCGAGGATGCCGCTGACGGCCGCCTGCGTGCCGCCGAACAGGTCGCCGATCTGGAAGTTGGGGATCACCGGCTGCCCGTCGCGGGTGGCGATCTGCTCGAGCACGCCCGCATAGCCGACGTAGTTGATGTCGTGCCCGGCCATGCGCGCATACGGGCCGGTCTGGCCATAGCCGCTGATCGAGCACATCACCAGGCGCGGGTGGGCGGCGTGCAGCGCGTCCCAGCCCACGCCCAGCCGGTCCATCACGCCGGGGCGGAAGCCCTCGACCAGCACGTCGGCGTCGCGCGCCAGCGAGAGCAGCTCGTCGCGGCCGGCCGCCTGCGTGAGGTCGATGCGGTGCAGGCGCTTGCCCTCGTTGAGCAGGCGGAAGAACAGGCTGGGCTCGCCCTGCGCGGCCTCGGCCGGGGTGCGCAGCAGCGTGCGGGCGTAGTCGCCCTCGCCCGGGTCCTCGATCTTCAGCACGTCGGCCCCCATGCGGCGCAGGTGCAGGGTCGCGAACGGGCCGGGCAGCAGGCGCGTCAGGTCGAGCACCCGCACGCCGGCCAGCGGCAGGTCATCCCCGGATGGCGGCGTACTCATCGGCATGGGCGGCAGCGGCTCATTCGAAGCGGCCGGCGCGCAGCCATTTGGTCGCGACCCACTTCTCGCCTTCGAGCACCGGCGCGCCGCCGTGCAGGGTGCGCGTCGACGGGTGCGGGCGGGCGTAGCTGAAGAACACCGCGTGGCCCTTGACCGGCGCGACCTCGAGCCTGGCGTCCGGGAAGGTGGTGCCGCCCCCCCTGGCCGGCGTGTTGAGGTACATCACCAGCGTGCCCACGCGCTGCCCGCCGCGGCGCAGGATGGTCGGCGTGCCGGGCTGGGCGGGGTCGAAGTAGTCGTAGTGGGGCTTGTACTCCGCGCCGGGCCGGTAGCGCAGCACCTGCAGCCCCTCGCCGTTTTCCACCGGCCAGCGCAGCAGGGTCGCGATGCGCTGCTCGATGCGCTCGCACAGCGCGTTCTCGCCGCGCCGGAAGAACATGCCGTCGCTGGTGCGGGCCTCGTTGACCTCGCTGGTGCCGGTGTCGGTCTTGACCGTCTCCGAGCGCACCAGGCGCGGTGCGGCCAGCGCCATCAGCTCGTCGCATTCCTCGTCGCTGAGGAAGCCGCCGAACACCACCACGCGCGGGTCATGCATGGACATCACGACCTGCACCTCGCGGTCACCGGCCCACACCGTGCTCGGCGAACCGGCAAGGTCGGGCTCGGGCACCAGGCTCGCCGGCGGCGGCTGGGTCGCGGCAGGCACCGCCGGCACGGTCAGGCCGCGTTCGCGCAGGTAGGCCTGCAGCACCTCCTCCATCGCGTCGGTGGCCACGTCCTCGTCCCAGCCGCGTTCCACCATGGCCTTGAGCAGGGCATGCGCCGAATGCCCGGCGGTGGCCTGCTCGATGATCCACTGTCGAAGTTCCGGAGTGATCTGCTGCGTGCTCATGGTCGTCGTCGCTCGATCGATCGCGGTGGTGCCGGAATGAAAAGCCGCCTCAGTCCGCGCGCCGGCGGAACACGAGCCGGTCCGGTGCCGAAGCGCCGGCATCGTAAGCGTACCCTTCGCTGGCGAACTGCTCGAGCTGCGCGGGCAAGGTGACGCGCTGCTCGATCGCGTAGCGCGCCATCAGGCCGCGCGCGCGCTTGGCGTGGAAGCTGATGACCTTGTAGGCGCCGCCCTTCCAGTCCTCGAACACGCACTGGATCACACGTGCCTTGAGCGTCTTGCGGTCCACGGCCTTGAAGTACTCCTCCGACGCGAGGTTGACCACCACCGGGGTGGCGTCCTCGGCCAGGCGCTCGTTGAGGTAGGCAGCGATCGTGCTGCCCCAGTAGGCGTACAGGTCCTTGCCGCGCGCGTTGGCGAGCTTCGTGCCCATTTCCAGCCGGTACGGCTGCATCCAGTCCAGTGGGCGCAGCGCGCCGTACAGGCCGCTCAGGATCACGAGGTGCTGCTGTGCCCAGTCGAGCTGCTCGGCGCTCAGGCTGCGCGCATCCAGCCCTTCGTAGACATCGCCGTTGAAGGCCAGCACGGCCTGCTTGGAGTTGCCGGCGGTGAAGCGCGGCGACCAGGCGGCGTAGCGCGCGACGTTGAGCTGCGCGAGCGCGTCGCTGATGCCCATCAGGCTGGCGATTTCGGCCGGGGTCTTCTGCCGCAGCACCTCGATCAGCTCGGCGGACTGCTTGACGAACAGCGGCTTGGTGTGGGTGGCGACGTGCGCCGGGGTGTCGTAGTCGAGGGTCTTGGCAGGAGACAGGAGGAACAGCATGGACGTGCGTGGGGGTCAAACAGCCCAAGGTTACCAGCGGGACGCCGCGGACGGAACGCGACGGGCTTCGGCCTCGCGCCTTGCGCTCCGCTAACATGGCGGCCCTGATGGACACGCCCGCCCCTGTTCCTGCCGACTGCCCGTGCGGCTCTGCGCGGCCCTATGCCCACTGCTGCGGCCGCTGGCACGCCGGCGCGACCCGGCTGCAGGCCCCGACCGCCGAGGCGCTGATGCGCTCGCGCTACGCGGCCTTCGTGCTGGGACTGCGGGACTACCTGCTCGACACCTGGCACCCGAGCACGCGGCCGGCGACGCTGGAGCCCTCCGAACCGGGCCTGCGCTGGCTGGGCCTGGACGTGAAGCGCCACGAGCAGCAGGACGCCGACCACGCGACGGTGGAGTTCGTCGCGCGCAGCAAGCTGGGCGGCCGCGCCCACCGCCTGCACGAGCGCAGCCGCTTCGTGCGCGAGCACGGGCGCTGGTACTACGTCGATGGCGACATCCGCTGACGCCGCGCCCCGCAGCTAGCCGGCGGCCGCATCCAGCTCGCCCCACACGCTGACCGCCGCGCGCGGCGCCGTGGCCGCCGGCGAACGCGGCGCCGGCTCGAAGCGTTCGCACAGCATGTCGATCCAGTGCGTGTCGTCGACGCGCTGAGGTTTGTCCAGCACCATCTCGAAATCCGCCGCCCAGGCCGCATGCAGGTCCGGGTCGTCCTCGGCGGTGAAAGCCACCACGGCCAGGTCCGGCCAGCGCCCGCGCAGCGCGAGGGCGAACTGCTGCCCCGACATGCCGGGCAGGTGGATGTCGGTGATGACCAGGTCGGCCGGCTCGCGCTCGAGCAGCTCGTAGGCCGCCTCGGCCGAGCTGCACACCGCGGTGTCGAAGCCGCGCTGGCGCAGCTGCTCGGCGTACAGCAGCTGGTTGACCTCGCCATCCTCGACCAGCAGCAGGCGCGCGACGGGCCGGCGCGCCGCGGCCCCCGGCTCCCCTGCCGACGGCGCCAGCACGAGCGGGATCTCGACCGTGAAGCAGCTGCCCTGGCCCGGGACGCTGTGCACCGAGACCTGCCCGCCCATCAGGCCGAGCAGCTCGCGCACGATGGTCAGGCCCAGGCCGGTGCCGCCGTAGTGCGTCGCGGTGCCGGGGGCCTGCTCGAAGCGGGTGAACAGGCGCGCCGTCACGTCGGCCGACATGCCCCGGCCGGTGTCCTGCACCTGCAGCACCAGCTTGCGCACGCCGTCGCTGACGTGTTCCGGCGGCAGCATGCGCACCTCGACGCTGCCGTGCGCGGTGAACTTGATCGCGTTGGACAGCAGGTTGCCGAGCACCTGGCGCACGCGCATCGCGTCGGCCATCACCGGGCGCCGCCAGTGCTCGGTGCCGCGCGCGACCAGCGCGACCTGCTTGGCGCGCGCCGCCGGCGCAAACTCCTCGGCCAGGTCGCGCACCAGCGCGCCCAGGTCGGTCGGTGCGGGGTGCAGCGCGATCTTGTGCGCCTCGAGCTTGGCCATGTCGAGCAGGTTGTTGAGCAGCTCGACCAGCCGGTCCGCCGCACGGCCGATGGCGCGCACCAGGTCGCGCGCGTGCGCGGGCAGCGGCTCGCGCTGCAGCAGCTCCAGGCCGCCGGCGATGGCCGACACCGGCGTGCGGATCTCGTGCCCCATCTCGGCCAGGAAGTCGGCCTTGGCCGCGGTGGCCGCGCGTGCGGCATCGCGCTCCAGCTGCAGCATCCGCTCGGCCTGGCGGCGCGCGCGCACCAGCGCCTGCAGGCGGGCGTTGTAGAACAGGCTGAATACCAGCACCGCCACCAGCAACAGCAGGCCCGGCCCCACCACCACCGCGATGTCGCGCCAGTCCAGGCCGCTGCGGTATTGCACGCGCAGCCAGGCGTTGGCCAGCATGGCCCGCTCGTTCTCGGGGATCGCGTCCAGCCCGGCGCGCAGCGCCTGCGCCACCAGCGGCAGGTCCTGCCGCACCATGAAGTACAGCTCGCTGGGGCGGCCGGGCACCGTGCCGGACACCTGCAGCTGCCCGAGGTAGCTGCGGTTGATGTAGCTGGCCGCCACTTCGAGGTTGGTGATCATCGCCTCGGCGCGCCGCTGCGCGACCTCCTCCAACGCGGCCTCGACGCTGTCCACCTCGCGCACCTGCACCGACGGCATCTCGCGCCGGATCGCGGGAATCAGGTAGTGCGCGCGGTCGATCGCGAGCGTGCGCCCCGCCAGTGCCTCCAGCGTGGACCAGCCGTCTTCCAGGCGCGTCACCAGCACCGACGGCGCCGAGTAGTACGGCCCGACGAAGCGTGCGAACTGCAGCCGATCGTCGGTGCGCACCGCCGACAGCATCACGTCCAGGCGCCCCTGGCGCACCGCCTCCAGCCCGGCCGCGAAGGTGGACTGCGGCTCGAAACGGTAGCGCACCCCCGCATGTCCGGCCGCGCGGCGGAACAGCTCGATCGCGAAACCCGCGGGCTGGCCGTCGGCGCCGACCGCGTTGATCGGGCTGAAGCCCTGGTCGAAGCCGACGCGCAGCTCCCCGAGCCGGGCGACCTCGGCCCGCTGCGCCGGTGACAGCGCCTCGCCGGAAGCGCGCTGCGGCGACAGCAACAGGTAGCGCGGCTGCCAGGCGGCCGCCAGCTGGGCCAGCCACTGCGGGTCGAGGCGGCGCAGCGCGGCATCCAGCGCATCGCGCAACGGGGCGGCCGCCGGCGACACGGCGAAATGCAGCCGGCCCAGTTCCGACGTGGTGGTCTCCAGCACCTCGAGGTTGTCCAGCCGCAGCGCCTCGACCGCATGATGCGTCGGTGGCAGCGCGCCGAGATAGACGTCGGCCTCGCCGATCGAGACGGCCTTGAGCGCGGTGGCGGTGTCCGACACTACCAGCAGCTCGGCATCGGGATACCGGGTGCGCAGCAGCTCGTGGACGGGGCTGCCGCGCTCGACCGCGACCCGCCGCCCGCCGAAGCCGTGCTCGACCGAGAAGTCGGTCACGCCGCGCCGGCCGACGTAGGCCACCGGCAGTTCGACGTAGCTGTCGGTGAACAGCAGCTCGCCCTCGCGCTGGGGCGAGCGCGCCATCGAGGGCAGCAGGTCGATCTCGCCGCGGCGCGCCGCGGCCATCAGCTCGCTGTAGTCCCCGAAGCCGCGCACCTCGGTGCGCAGGCCGAGCATGCCGGCCAGGGTGCGCAGCAGGTCGCCGGACAGGCCGGTGTAGCGCCCCTGCTCGTCGAGCACGTCGATGGGGCGCCAGTCGCGGCTGACGCCGACGCGCACCGCCGCGCGGGCGTCACGCCAGGCGAGGAACTCCGCATCGAGCACCAGTTCCGAGGCGGCCGGCGGCGTCGGCAGCGCCTGCGCGCGCGCGGCCCCCCCCAGCCCCTGCACCAGGAACAGGACCCCCAGCCACCACAGCGCAGCAAGCCACCGTCGATCGGCCACGCGCGAATTCCCCTAGTTGACGTAGGTGTATTGTGCGGTGGGCGCGGGCGCTTTGCCACCCGGGCAGACCTGGGCTTTTGAGGAAGATCAGGCAGTTTCGGGCACGACGCCGGGCCACCACAGGGCCACCCGCAGTCCGGGACCGGGGCTGCAGCGCTCGATGCGCAGCGCCCCGCCGTGCCGCTCGATGATGCCGCGCGCGATCGCCAGCCCCAGGCCCGAGCCGGTGCTGTGGCGGCCGCGCACGAAGCGCTGCCCCAGGCGCGCGAGCTCCGCCTCCGGCACGCCGGGACCGGTGTCGACCACGGTGATGCTGCAGCCGAGCCGGTCCGCGGCCAGGCCCAGCGTCACCACGCCGCCTTCCGGCGTGTGGCGGATCGCGTTGTCGGCCAGGTTGGCCAGCGCCTCGCGCAGCAGCTGCCGGTCGCCCAGCACCCGTACCGGCTCGCCCGGCACGTCGATGCCGAAGTCCTGGGCGCGGGCCCGCGCGCGCGGCAGCAGATCCATCGCCACCTCGCGCACCAGCTCGACGGCGTCGAACTCGACGCGCTGCAGGTGCGCCGTGTCGCTGCGCGCCAGCGTCAGCAGCTGGTTGGTGGCGCGGGTGGCGTGGTCGATCTGGCGCGACAGCGCCTGCAGGGTCTCGCGCACCCGCGCCGGGTCGGACTCGCGCAGCGCGTAGTCCACCTGGGTGCGCAGCGTCGCCAGCGGCGTGCGCAGCTGGTGCGAGGCGTCGTCGAAGAACACGCGCTGCTGGCGCATCAGCTCCTGGGTGCGCTCCAGCTGCTGGTTGATCGCGTCGACCAGCGGCTGGATGTCCGCCGGCAGGCCGCGCGCCTCCAGCGGCGTCAGGTCGGTGGGCTTGCGGCTGCGCACCTGCTCCGCCAGGCGTGACACCGGCCGCAGCGCCAGCGCCACCATCGCCGCGATCGCGATCGCGGTCAGCACCAGTGCCAGCCCGTCGCGCAACGCCGCACGCGCGACGAAGCTGCGCGTGAACTCCTCGCGCGAGAGCGTGCCCTCGGCCACCTGGATCACCAGGTGCTGCGCGCCGCTGCTGGACAGCGACCGCTCCAGCGGGCGCATGTAGGCGCCCAGGCGCAGCGGCTCGCCGAAGTAGTCCGCGTCGTAGAACACCGGCACGCTCAGCGCCAGCGGGGCCGGCGGCAGCGGCAGGTCGGCGTTGCCGACCTCGACCAGCCCGTCGGTGGTGGCGACGCGGAAGTACACCGAGCCGCTGGCGGTGAGCTGGAAGAACTCCAGCTGCGCGTACGGCAGCTCCACCGACAGCCCGCCCGAGGCGGTCGAGACGTTGGCGTCGATGGACTTGATCGCACCGAGCAGCGAGCGGTCGTAGGCGGCGTTGGCGGCTTCCAGCGCGTGGCGCCGCGTCAGCCACAGCTCCACCGTCGCCACCGCCGCCAGCGTGGGCACCAGCAGCAGCAACAGGCTCTGCTTGAGGCTCAGCCGCAGCCGCATCAGCCTTCCAGCACGTAACCCAGCCCGCGCAGCGTGACGATGCGCACCCCGGTGTTCTCCAGGCGCTTGCGCAGGCGGTGGATCAGCACCTCGACCGCCTCGGGTTGCACGTCCTCGTCGTCGGAGAACACGCGGTCGAGGATCTGCTGCTTGGACAGCGGCTCGCCGCTGCGCTGGATCAGCGTCTTGAGCACCGCCTGCTCGCGCGGCGACAATGCGAGCGGTTCCTGGTGCAGGGTGAACTGGCGCGTGACGGTGTCGAACACCAGCGGCCCGCAGGCAAAGCGCGGGTGCTCCACGCCGCGCGCACGCCGCACCAGCGCGACCAGGCGAGCCTCCAGTTCCTCGATCGCGAACGGCTTGGCGAGGAAGTCGTCGGCGCCCTCGTTGAGGGTGCTGACCCGCTCGGCCAGCGAGTCGCGCGCGGTGAGGATCAGCACCGGCAGGCGCTTGTCCTGGGCGCGCAGGCGCTGCAGCAGCTCGTGGCCGTCGCGGCCCGGCAGGCCCAGGTCGAGGATCATCGCGTCGAAGTCGTGCTCGGCCAGCGAGCGCTCGGCGAGCCGCCCGTCGTCCACCCACACGACCCGGAAACCGGCCTGCTCCAGGGCCTTGGACAGCCACACGCCCAGGGCATGTTCGTCCTCTGCCAGCAGAATGCGCATTGCGGTGGGTCCCATCATCACAGCTTCGACCTTGCACTGTAAACCGGACGCGCACCGTCACAATGCGCCCCGACATGGATCTGTTGCCGATACTCCTGCACGACGAGCACCTGGTCGCGGTCGACAAGCCGCCCGGCATGCTCGTGCACCGCACGCCGCTGGCCGGGCGCGACGAGCGCTTCGTGCTGCAGACGCTGCGCGACCAGCTGGGCCGCCACGTCTACCCGGTGCACCGGCTGGACCGGGGCACTTCCGGCGTGCTGCTGTTCGCGCTGGATGCCGACACGGCGCACCGCCTGACCGGACACTTTGCCGCGCGCGAGACGCACAAGCGCTACCTCGCGCTGGTGCGCGGCTGGACCGACGCGGCCGGCCGGATCGACCACCCGCTCAGCCGCCTGGACGAGGAGCCGCCCCCGCAGACCGACCGCGGCGTCGTGACGACCCCGCAGCCGGCGCTGACGCGCTACGAGCGCCTCGCGACGCTGGAAGTGGAAAACGGCCTGGGCCCGCACCCGACCAACCGCTACGCGCTGCTGTCGCTGGTGCCCGAGACCGGCCGGCAGCACCAGCTGCGCCGGCACCTGAAGCACGCCAGCCACCCCATCATCGGTGACGCCACCTACGGCAAGGGCGACCACAACCGCTGGTGGGCGCGGCAGCTGGGGATCGCGCGGCTGTGGCTGCATGCGCAGCGGCTGGAGCTGCCGCACCCGTGGAGCGGGCAGCCGCTGCGCATCGAGGCGCCGCCGGACGCCCACTGGCGCCGGCTGTGCGCCCTGCCCGGCTGGCGCTGGGACCGGGCCGAACCCGGCCTCACGCCGTAGCCGGGCGCGCGGCACGCAGGCGGCGCAGCAGCGCCGGCACCACCACCACGGCTGCGGCCAGCAGCCACAGCGCCACGGTGACCGGGCTGGACCAGAGGATGTGCAGCTCGCCGTCGGTCATCGACAGCGCGCGGCGCAGGTTCTGCTCCATCATGTCGCCCAGCACCACGCCGAGCACCATCGGCGCCATCGGCACGTCGAGCTTGCGCAGGAAGTAGCCGATCACGCCGATGCCCACCGTCAACAGCAGGTCGAAGGTCGAGGCGCTGATCGCGTAGACGCCGATGAAGCTGATGCACAGGATGCCCGGCACCAGCAGCCAGCCGGGGATCGACAGCATGGCCGCGAACACGCGCACCATCGGCACGTTCATCACGAACAGCAGCACGTTGGCGACGAACAGCGAGGCAATCAGGCCCCACACCAGCTGCGGCTGGGCGTCGAACAGCGCCGGGCCGGGCGTGATGTTGTAGAGCGTGAGCG
This sequence comes from Caldimonas thermodepolymerans, assembly GCF_015476235.1. Lineage (NCBI taxonomy): Bacteria > Pseudomonadati > Pseudomonadota > Betaproteobacteria > Burkholderiales > Sphaerotilaceae > Caldimonas > Caldimonas thermodepolymerans. The sequence goes on along the minus strand of NZ_CP064338.1, from coordinate 1,373,109 downwards.
CGCCCATCATCACCGCGGTGGTGCCGGAGCCCGGCACGCCCAGCGTCAGCATCGGGATGAACGAGCCGGTGGCCGCGCTGTTGTTGGCCGACTCCGGCGCCACCAGGCCGCGCATGTCGCCGCGGCCGAACTTCGCATCCGGGTCTCTGCCCTCGCACAGGCGCTTCTCGTTGGCATAGGCCACGGCCGAGGCCACGCTGGCACCCGCCCCCGGCAGCACGCCGATGAAGAAGCCCATCACGCCGCTGCGCAGCGTGCTCCACCAGGTGAACAGCACTTCCCGGAAGTTGAACAGCTTGCGCTGGCTGGGCGGCACCTCGACCTTCTGCCCGGTCAGCAGGTTTTCCAGCATCTGCATCATCTCGGCGATCGCGAACAGGCCGATCACCACCACGACGAAGTCGATGCCGTCGGCCAGCTCGGGCAGGTCGAAGGTGTAGCGGTACACGCCCGAGTTGGCGTCCACGCCGACCGTCGAGATGGCCAGGCCGATCGCCGCGGCCAGCACGCCCTTGACCGGCTTGTCGCCCAGCAGGCTGGTCAGCGCGCAGAAGGCGAACACCATCAGCACGAAGTACTCGGCCGGCCCGAAGGCGATGGCCCATCTCGCGAGCATCGGCGCAAGCAGGATGATGCCCAGCGTCGCGATGGTCGAGCCGACGAACGAGGCCCAGGCCGACAGCGACAATGCCACGCTGGCCAGGCCCTGGCGCGCGAGCGGGTAGCCGTCCAGCGTGGTCATCACCGCGGCCGCCTCGCCCGGCACGTTGAGCAGGATCGAGGTGATGCGCCCGCCATACTCGGCGCCGACGTACACTGCCGCGAGCAGGATCAGCGCGGTCTCGGGCGGCAGGCCCATCGCGAAGGCGATGGGCACCAGCATCGCCACGCCGTTGATGGGCCCGAGGCCCGGCAGCACGCCGACGATGGTGCCGAAGAAGGCGCCCAGCGCCGCCACCAGCAGGTTGATCGGGGCCAGGGCGACGCCGAAGCCCAGGCCCAGGTGTTCCAGCACGTTCACAGCAGGCCTCCCAGGATGCCGGGCGGCAGCACCACGTCCAGCACCTTGTCGAACAACAGGAAGAACAGCACGCCCATCGCGATGCCGCCGGTCACGCACTGGCGCCAGCTGCCGCCGAACAGGCGGCCCACGGCCACCACCATCAGCGCGGTCGCCATCACGAAGCCCAGCCACTGGAACAGCAGCGCGTAGGCGGCCAGCAGGCCGACGAGCAGCACGATGCGCGCGTTGGCGCCGGGCGGGTTGGGCCCGGCCGCATCACCGCCCTTGAGGAGCAGCCAGGCGCCGCACAGGCCGATCACCGCGGCCAGCAGCAGCGGAAAGGCCTTCGGGCCGACGGGTTCGTAGGCGAAGGGTGCCTCCAGCCCCCAGCCCTTCCAGGTCAGGAAGGCGGCCAGCAGCAGCGCCGCCACGCCCAGCAGGCGGTCATTGAGTGTCATGGGGATCTCCAGGCCGTGCCCACGACGGGCACCGCACACACCAGAGGAATGCTCGATCGGGAAACGGCCCGGGGCACGTCAGGCATGCCGCGGGCCGGGGTCGCCAGCGCGGTGGCGACGCGGGAATGCGGTTACTTCACCAGGCCGAAGGATTGCGCCAGCTCGCCGTAGAACTTGGTGCGTTCCCTGACGTAGGCCTCCAGCTCGGGGCCGGTCATGTTGAACGGGAACAGGCCCTGCTGCTGTTGCAGCTTCGCGAAGGCCGGGTGGGCCATGGTCTTGTTGAACGCTTCGACCCACCACTGGTAGTCGGCATCGCTGACCTTGGGGCCGACGTAGAAGCCGCGGATGATGGGCCACTGGATGTCGTAGCCCTGCTCCGCCGCGGTCGGCACGTCGGCCAGCTTGCCCGGCAGGCGTTCCTTGTGATAGACGGCCAGCACGCGGATCGGCGCGCCGCCTTCGAGCATCGTCGCCGCCTCGGCCGCATCGCCCATGTAGGCCTGGATGTGGCCGCCGCGCAGCGCGGTCACGGCCTCGCCGCCGCCTTCGAAGGCCACGAAGCGCATGCGCTTGTAGTCCACGCCGGCCGCGCGCGCGGTCAGCGCCGCCTTCATCCAGTCCTGGCTGCCGATGGAGCCGCCGGCACCCAGCACGATCTTCGTCGGGTCCTGCTTGAAGGCCTCCATCAGGCTCTTGAGGTCCTTGTACGGCGAGTCGGCCCGCACGACGGCCACGCCGTAGTCGGCGCCGATCGAGGCCACCCAGCGCACGTCGTTGACGGTGTACTTGCCGAACTTGCCCTGGGCCAGGTTGAGCAGCGAGCCGCCCGAGTAGGCGACGATGGTGCCGGGCTCGCCCGGGCGCTGCGCGACGATGTGGTTGTAGGCCACCGCGCCGATGCCGCCGGGCATGTAGACGATGCGCAGCGGATCCTTCAGCGCGCCGCTTTCCTTCAGCGCGGTCTGCGCCAGGCGGCAGGTCAGGTCGAAGCCGCCGCCGGGCTTGGCGGGCGCGATGCATTCGGGACGCGGCGGCTCGGCCAGGCTCGCCGGCGCGAAAGCGAGAAGCCCGGTGGCGGCCAGCGTGGCTGCGCCCAGGCGCAGGACGGTGCGTTTGATCATGCGTGTGTCTCCTGTGGATGCAGGGCGCCGGCACCCGCCGGCGAGCCGTCAGCACGGCTGGCGGGCAGACTACGGAAGCCGTCCTTTCCGATCGCTTTCAATCCCTACCCCACCACGGCCGAAGGGGTCGAAAACCAGGGTAAACCCCTAGCCCGACCCCTTCCGCGCGCGAACAGCGCGCAGCCGGTCACCGTGCCGCGAGCACCTGCGCGGCCGCGTTGACCACCGCCGCGATGCGGCCGATGTCGCGCAGCTGCTGCACGGTGTAGCCCTCCTTCTTCAGCAGGTCGTAGTGCGAACGCACGCAGAAATGGCACTTGCCGATGGCGGACGCGGCAAGCGCATAGGCCTCGAACTTCTTCTTCTCCACCCCGCCGCTGCTCGCGTAGGCGTTCATGCGCAGCTCCGCGCGCATGGTCTTGAGCTCGTCGTCCGCAGCCATCTCGACGTACGGATACCAGACGTTGTTCATCCCCATCAGGGCCGCCGCGGTCAGCGCCGCCTGGGCTTCGGCCTGCGGCGCATGGGCCTGGAGCACCTCGACCAGCGGCTTGCTGCGCGCCGCGAACGCCGCGGCCAGCGCGCAACCCAGCGCATCCTCCGGCGGCAGGCTGGAGCGGGCGATCACCGCATCCAGGTTCAGGCGGATGTCCTTCGCGTAGTCCGGAATCAGGTCCTTGATAGAGCCCAGAAACTCCATAGATTCCTCCTAAATACCCGCGCCGAAAAAACCCGCCGCAGCGGGTCGGGAGGTCGGGTCACTTCAGCGTTTCACCACCGACCGAGCGGTTGCACGGGCACAGCTCGTCGGTCTGCAGGCCGTCGAGCAGCCGCAGGATCTCCTCCGGCGAGCGGCCGACGTTCAGGTTGTTCACCGAGACATGCTGGATGGTGTTGTCCGGGTCGACGATGAAGGTCGCGCGCAGCGCCACCCCGGCTTCCTTGTCGCGTATGCCCAGCTGGTCGACCAGCGACCCGGTGGTGTCGGCGAACTGGTAGTGGTTCAGCTTGGACAGGTCCTTGTGCTCGCGGCGCCAGCCGAGCTTGCAGAACTCGTTGTCGGTCGAGCCGCCCATCAGCACCGCGTCGCGGTCGGCGAAATCCCTCTGCAGCTTCGCGAAACCGACGATCTCGGTCGGGCAGACGAAGGTGAAGTCCTTCGGATAGAAGTAGATGACCTTCCACCTGCCCGGAAACGACCTCTCCGTGATCGTCTCGAACGCGGACTCGCCGTTTTCCTCGTGGTGGTTGAAACCGGGCTTCACGCCGACCACGGAGAAAGGCTCAAGCTTGTCACCGATGGTTTTCATCCACGACTCCTTTCCTGAGGGCAGAAGGAAGAGATTGAAGGAGAAGGCTCGGGACAAGCGTGACACGTTTCACGCGGCTTGCGACCAATGACCCCATTGCCAGTGGCTGCACTCGGCGCCTGCGGCCGACGCACCTTTCGTGCGGGAGCGATCGCCCGGCGTGCCGCGGCGCGTCGGGGGCGGCTGGCGCGGCAGCACCTCAGCGCACGCCGAGCAGCTCGAGCGCCAGGGCGTGCAGCCGCCCGGCCGGGTCGGCCAGCGTGTCGAGCACGTCCAGGTGGTGGCGCCCGGGGATCTCCTCGCACACCGGCACCGCCCGCGGCCCCCAGGCCGAGCGGATCAGCGCGTTCTGGCGCCGGAACTCCTCGCTCTCGTCGGCACCGACCACGGCCGCGAGCGGCACCGCCGGGGCCGGGAAGCCGGCGGGGCTCAGGCGCAGCACGTCCTGCGGCGTGAGCCTCAGGTCGGCCTTCAGGAACGGCGTGCGGCTGACCGGCTCCAGGTCGTACAGGCCCGAGATCGACAGCACCCCCTGCACGGTGCGCTCGTGCAGGTCGGGGCCGACCTCGCGCCAGCGGCAGCAGGCCAGCATGGCCGCCAGGTGCCCGCCGGCCGAGTGGCCGGCAACGACGATGCGCCGCGGGTCGCCGCCCAGGCCTTCGACGTGGCGCGCGGTCCAGGCCACCGCGCGCACCATCTGCAGCGCGATCTCGGCGATGCTCGCCTTCGGGCACAGCGTGTAGTTCGGCACCACGACCGTCACGCCGCGCCGCACGAAGGCCGGCGCGATGAAGGAATGGTCGGACTTGTCCAGCGAGCGCCACCAGCCGCCGTGGATGAACACCAGCACCGGGGCACGCGGGCCGGGGGCCGGGAACAGGTCCAGCGTCTCCTCCTCGGCCGGGCCGTAGCGCAGGTCCAGCAGCGGCTCCAACGCCTGCCGGGCCTCGCGCGAGGCCTTGGCCCAGCGGGCGAAGATCTGCGGGTGTTCGGGAATGCGCGCTCGGTTGTTGTACTGCGCGTCGAGCCAGGCCGGATCCTGCAGGGAAGTCGACATGCGGCGATCTCCAACGGTGATGGTGGGGTCCAGCCACGGTTTCTATACTGCCGGTCTCGTCTGCGCCAGAGGTACACCCACGATGCACGTCTCCGTCCTCGGGATCGGGATGATGGGCCTGCCCATCGCCAAGCGCCTGCGCGAAGCAGGCTTCGAAGTCACCGCCTGGAACCGCACGCTGGAGAAGGCGCTGCGGCTGGCCTCGCACGGCGCGCGCGTCGCCCACACCGCCACGCAGGCGGTGCACGACGCCGACGTCGTCATCACGATGCTGGAAAACGGCGACGTGGTCGAAAGCGTGCTGTTCGGCCACGGCGTGGACGCCGCGCTCAAGCCCGGCTGCCTGGTGATCGACATGAGCTCGATCAAGCCCTCGCAGGCACGCAGCCACGCGCAGCGCCTGGCCGAACGCGGCGTCGCGCACCTGGACGCGCCGGTCTCGGGCGGCACGGTCGGCGCCGAGGCCGGCACGCTGGCGATCATGGCCGGCGGCGAGGCTGCCGACTTCGAGCGCGCGCAGCCGGTCTTCGCGCCGCTGGGCCGCGCCACCCATGTCGGCCCGCACGGTGCCGGGCAGCTCGCCAAGCTGGCCAACCAGATGATCGTCGGCATCACGATCGGCGCAGTCAGCGAGGCCCTGCTGCTGGCCGAAAAGGGCGGCGCCGACATGGCCAAGGTGCGCGAGGCGATCCGCGGCGGCTTCGCCGAAAGCCGCATCCTGGAAGTGCACGGCCAGCGCATGGTCGAGCGCGACTTCGCCAAGCGGGCCGCCCTCACCGTGCAGCTCAAGGACATGCGCAACGCGCTGGACACCGCGCGGGAGCTGGGCTTCGAGGCGCCGATCACCGGCCTGTTCGAGGCGCTCTACGCGAGCGCCGCCGAACACGGCTTCGGCGAGCTGGACCACAGCGGCCTGTTCCGCGAGCTGGCGCGCCGCAACGGGATGCGCTGACCCCCTGGTCAAACGCCAAAAAAATGCGCTAGAATGGCGATCTTTCCGGGGACGTAGCTCAGCTGGGAGAGCGTCGCGTTCGCAATGCGAAGGTCGGGAGTTCGATCCTCCTCGTCTCCACCAGAATCACGAAAGCCAGGCAGCCAGTGCCTGGCTTTTTTGTTGGCTGCTGGCCGTGTTGGCGGCCGGTGCCCGCGGGCCCCGGCCAGGCGCCTGGGGCTGCCCTACCCCTTCTCCGGCCCGCGCGCGCGCTCGTAGAGCGGCGGCGGCAGGGGGTCGCCGGCCTGGCGGCGGCGGAACAGCGCGGCGCGCGCCAGCACCACGGTGGTCACCGGCGCCGAGATCGACAGCACGATGATGATCAACCACACGTGCAGCTTCAGGCCCTGGCCGGTGGAGCTGAAGTGGGTGATCGACGCGAAGGTGACCAGCCAGGCGCCCAGCGTCGAGGTCAGCGCCGGCGCGTGCATGCGCAGGAAGAAGTCGCGCAGCCGCGCCAGGCCCAGCCCCGACAGCAGCACCATCACCCCGCTGGCCAGCAGCAGGGCCGCGACGACGAATTCGGTCCAGGGCGGCATCACTCGATCACCTCGCCTCGCAGCAGGAACTTCGCCAGCGCCATCGAGCTGACGAAGCCGAACAGCACCATCAGCAGCGCCCCTTCGAAATACATCTCGCTGTTGTAGCGGATCGCCAGCACCAGCATCACCAGCATGCCGGCGACGTACAGGTAGTCCAGCGCCAGCACGCGGTCCTGCGCGGTGGGGCCGTGGAACAGCCGCAGCATGCCGATGGCCATGCCGGCGACGTACATCATCAGCGTGATCGTGATGACGATGGACAGCATCTCGCTCATTCGAAGATCTCCTTCAGGGGATGCTCGAAGCGCGCCTTGAAGGTGCGCACGAACTCCACCTCGTCGTCCAGGTCGAACACGTGCATCAGCAAGGCGCTGCGGTCGGGCGCCAGCTCGGACCACACGGTGCCCGGGATGACCGCCGAGATCATCGCCAGCGCCGCCAGCGCATGCTCGTCGCGCAGCTCCAGCGGGATCACGACGAAGCGGCCGCGCGGCGGTTGCCGGCGCGACTGGAGCACGCCCTGCCCGACGTCGATTGCCGAGCGCACCACCTCGCCGCCGACGCGCAGGATCAGACGCACCAGCACCCCGAGGTGGCGCATCGAGCCCGGCGTGGGGCGCAGCGGCGACATCAGCAACGGCATCACGACCGCCAGCAGCGCGGCCAGCACGATGTGGCCGGCACTCTGGCTGCGCGCCAGCAGCAGCCAGCCGCAGAAGATGCCGAACGACAGGCCCGGCGAGGGCAGCAGCTTCTTTCTCACGGCGTGCCTTTCGTCATGGGTTCGACGGGTTTCGTGCCCGTCACGGCCTCGATGTACAGCGTCGGCTCATGCAGGCCGCGGGCCGTGGTGCGGCCGTAGCCGAGCACCGCCTCGGCCTGGAACACCATCACCGCAGCCGCCACCAGCAGGCCGGCGATGGGCAGGCATTCGACGACCCGCAGCCGCGGCGCCGGCCGGTCCTGCGAGGTCCAGAAATGGCGGATGCCCACGCGCACCAGTCCGGTGGCGGCGAGCAGCCCGGAGACGATCAGCACCACGAACATGCTCCACGCGGCCGTGCCTTCCAGCTCCAGCAGCGCCGACAGCATCGCGACCTTGCCGACGAAGCCGGACATCGGCGGCAGCCCCGCGATGATCATCGCGCACATCGCGAAGGACACGCCCAGGAAGGCCACCGCGGCGGGGATCGCGCGGCCGATCAGCGCCTCCTCGTCGTCGTCCAGGTTGGTGCCGGGCAACGGCTCGCCGTCGATGAACGCGGGCAGCGCATCCTTGCCGTCGTCGATCTCCTCGGGGCCCATCTCGACGTCGCGGGCGCGCTCCATCAGCTCGACCAGCAGGAAGATCGCCCCGCCGGCCAGCGTCGAGCTGGCCAGGTAGAACAACGCGCCGGCGCTGAGCGCCTCGGCATCGAAGCCGATCGCCGCGATCAGCGTGCCCGACGAGGTGATCACGCTGAAGCCGGCCAGCCGGGCCACCTGCTGCGAGGCCAGCATCCCGAAGGCGCCGAACATCATCGTCGCCATGCCGCCCCACACGAGCACGTCGCTGCCGAAGTGTGCCGAGGCGCCGGCGGTGGCCGGGAAGCACAGCGTCCACAGCCGCAGGATCGCGTAGACGCCGACCTTGGTGAGGATGGCGAACAAGGCGGCCGCCGGCGCGCTGGCCGAGGCGTAGGCCGGTGGCAGCCAGAAGTTGAGCGGCCACACCGCCGCCTTGGCAAGGAAGGCAATCGCGAGGATCGCCGCCCCGGCATGCAGCAGGCCGCGGTCGCTGACCGGCACGTCGGGCAGCTTCTGGGCGATGTCGGCCATGTTGAGCGTGCCGGTCACGCCGTAGAGGATGGCCACGCCGATCAGGAACAGCACCGAGGCGAACAGGTTGACCGAGATGTAGTGCAGCCCCGCGCGCACGCGTGCCAGCCCGCCGCCGTGCAGCAGCAGGCCGTAGCTGGCCGCCAGCAGCACCTCGAAGAACACGAACAGGTTGAACAGGTCGGCGGTCAGGAAGGCCCCGTACAGGCCCATCAGCTGCAGCTGGAACAGCAGATGGAAGTACACCCCGGCGTGCTGCCAGCGCGCCAGCGCGTACAGCAGCGAGGCCAGCCCCAGGCTGGCGGCCAGCACCAGCATCATGGCCGAGAGCCGGTCGGCCAGCAGCACGATGCCGAACGGCACCGGCCAGTTGCCGGGCAGGTAGACGCTGAACGCGGCCGGCGCGTCGCTGGCGTCGACCGCGCGCAGCAGCGCGATCGCCAGCCCCAGGCCGGTGGCCGTGGAGACGACGTTGAGCACCGACTTGAGTTCCCGGCGACCTTCGCCGAGCAGCAGCATCAGCGCCGCGGTGCCGAGCGCGAGCAGGATGGGGGCGACGACCAGGTGGTCCGGCGTCATGCACGCTCCTCCCGGCCGTCGACATGGTCGCTGCCCGACAGGCCGCGCAGCGCCAGCAGCACCACGAGGAACAGCGCGGTGGTCGCGAAGCCGATCACGATGGCCGTGAGCACCAGCGACTGCGGCAGCGGGTCGGCATAGTGGGCCAGGTCGGTCGGCAGGCCGGGCTTGTAGATCGGCTCCTTGCCGATCGAGAGGCTGCCGACGCTGAAGATGAACAGGTTCACCGCGTAGGACAGCAGCGACAGCCCGATCAGCACCTGGAACGTCCGCGGACGCAGCACCAGGTAGATCCCGGCTCCGGCCATCACGCCGATGGCGATGGACACCACCACTTCCATTCAATGCTCTCCATGTTGATGCTCGTCCGCCGGACGGCGGCGCGCGCGCAGCGACTGGTGCGCGATGGCGGTCAGCAGCAGCAGGGTCGACCCGACCACCACCGAGAACACCCCGAGGTCGAACAGCGCGGCGCTGGGCAGGTGCACCTCGCCGACCAGCGGCAGCTCGACGTGCGCGGTGTGCGTGGTCAGGAAGGGATGGCCCACCGCCATGGCCCCCGCACCGGTGAGCAGCGCGATCATCAGGCCCACGGCGATCCACTTCGGCGGCAGGAGGTGCATGCGCGTCTCGACCCAGCGCGTGCCGCTGACCATGTACTGCGCGATGAACGCGATCGCGACCACCAGCCCGGCGACGAAGCCGCCGCCCGGCTCGTTGTGGCCGCGCATGAACAGGTGGAAGGCGAACACGCCGGCCAGCGGCAGCAGCAGGCGCACCAGCACCGCCGGCACCTCCAGGAAGCGCTGCACCTGGTTCTCGCCCTCGCGGCTCATCAGGTCACTCCACACGCCCTCGGGCACCACGTGCTGCTGGGCCGGGCGGTCGATCACCTCGCGCGGCGGCCGGAAACGCCGCAGCAGCGCGTAGACGGTGACGCCGACCACGCCGAGCACGGTGATCTCGCCCAGCGTGTCGAAGGCCCGGAAGTCGACCAGCATCACGTTGACGATGTTGGTGCCACCGCCCTGCGGCAGGGCGTGCTCGATGAAGAACGGCGAGATCGACTGCGGGGCGTTGCGCGTCAGCAGCGCGTACGACAGCGCGGCCAGCCCCACGCCGATCGCCACGGCCAGCAGCAGGTCGCGCCGGCGGCGCCACCAGGCGCGCAGCGCGACCGCCGGCGCGTCCTGCTCGACGCGCTTGGGCAGCCAGCGCAGGCCGAGCAGGAACAGCACCATGGTCACCACCTCGACGGCCAGCTGGGTCAACGCCAGGTCCGGCGCCGAGAACCACGCGAAGGTGATGCACAGCACCAGGCCGACCACGCTCAGCATGGTCAGCGCGGCCAGCCGGTGGAACTTGGCCTGCCACGCCGCACCGATCGCGCAGACGCCGCCCAGCACCCACAGCACGACGAACTCGGGCGTGACCGGCACCCGGGCCCGGTCGCCCCAGGCCAGCGGCACGATCAGCGCCGAGGCCAGCCCCGCCAGCCCGGCGATCACCACCAGGCACAGCATCTGCGCCTGCAGGCGCCGCGTGCCGAACCAGCGCAGCATCAGGCGGGCGAACGCGGTGCAGAGCGTCAGCGCGGCCTCGAAGATGCGGCGCCCGTCGAACAGGCGGATCACCGGCGTGCCGCGGCGCGCGCGGTATTTCAGCCGGTGGCCGAACAACATGTAGACGGCGATGCCGCCCAGCATCGCGACCAGGCTCATCGCCAGCGGCGTGTTGAAGCCGTGCCAGATCGCCAGGCTGTACTCGGGCAGTTCGCCGCCGACCACCGGGCCCGCGGCCGTGGCCAGCATCGGGCCGATGGACCACTCGGGGAAGATGCCCACCACCAGGCAGGCCAGCACCAGCAGCTCGATCGGCACGCGCATCCAGTGCACCGGCTCGTGCGGCTTGCGCGGCGTCTCCAGCGGCGCCTTGTCGAAGAACACGTCGTGGCCGAAGCGCAGCGAGTAGACCACCGCGAACAGGCCGGCGATGGTCGCGATGGCCGGCAGCCCGTACTCGACCGCGGGGCTGGCGCTCACGAACACGGTCTCGGCGAAGAACATCTCCTTCGAGAGGAACCCGTTGAGCAGCGGCACCCCCGCCATCGCGGCGCAGGCGACGATGGCCAGGTTGGCGGTCATCGGCATGTGGCGGTACAGCCCGTTGAGCCGCCGCATGTCGCGCGTGCCGGTCTCGTGGTCGATGATGCCCACCGACATGAACAGCGAGGCCTTGAAGGTCGCGTGGTTCATCATGTGGAACACCGCCGCCACCGCCGCCAGCGGGCTGTTCATGCCCAGCAGTAGCGTGACCAGGCCCAGGTGGCTGATCGTCGAGTAGGCCAGCAGGCCCTTGAGGTCATGCTGGAACATCGCCGCGTAGGCGCCCAGCAGCAGCGTGATCGCCCCGGCCCCGCCGACGATCCAGAACCACAGGTCGGTGTCGGCCAGCACCGGCCACAGCCGGGCCATCAGGAACACGCCGGCCTTCACCATGGTGGCCGAGTGCAGGTAGGCCGACGCCGGGGTCGGCGCGGTCATCGCGTGCGGCAGCCAGAACTGGAACGGGAACTGCGCGCTCTTGGTCAGCGCCCCCAGCAGCACCAGCACCAGCATCACCGGGTACAGCGCGTGGCCGACGATGCGCTCGCGCGACTGCAGCACGGCCTCCAGCTCGAAGCTGCCGACCATGTGCCCGAGCAGCAGCATGCCGGCCAGCAGCGCCAGCCCGCCGGTGGCCGTGACCGTGAAGGCCATGCGCGCCCCGCGCCGGGCGTCCTTGCGGTGCGTCCAGTAGCCGATCAGCAGGAAGGAGAACACGCTGGTCAGCTCCCAGAACACCACCAGCTGGATCAGGTTGCCGGCGGTCACGACGCCGAACATCGCGCCCATGAAGCCGAGCAGCAGCGAGTAGAAGCGCGCCGCCGGGTCGTCGGGCGAAAGGTAATAGCGTGCGTAGATGATGACCAGCAGCCCCATGCCGCTGACCAGCATCGCGAACATCCACGCGAACCCGTCCAGCCGCAGCACCAGGTCGATGCCGAGGCTGGGCATCCACGCGAGCCGCTCGGTCAGGACGACGCCGTCACGCACCTCCGGGAACGCCAGGGCGACCGGGACCGCGATCGCGGCGGCGATGCCCGCCGCCCACAGCGATTCGAGGTTGCGCGCGGTGGTCGGCAGGAGCGCAGCGACGAGGCTGCCGAGAAATGGCAGGGCCAGAAGGACGAACAGGGACATGGCGGGCGATTCTAGAGCCCGCACCGGCGCCGCGTTCAGACCCTGAGCAGCTCGGGGCGGATCGGCAGCTGGCGCAGGCGCCGTCCGGTGGCCGCGGCCAGCGCGTTGGCCACCGCCGGGGCCAACGGCGGCACGGCCGGCTCGCCGATGCCGGTCGGGTTGGCGGCCGAGGGCACGATGTGCACTTCCACCTGCGGCATGTCGGTGATGCGCGCGACCAGGTAGTCGTGGAAGTTCGACTGCTGCACCTCGCCATCGCGCAGCGTGATCTCGCCGTGGAGCACGGTCGACAGCGCGAAGCCGATGGAACCCTCGACCTGGGCGCGGATCACGTCCGGGTTGACCGCGATGCCGCAGTCGACCGCGCAGACCACCCGGTCGACCCGGTAGCTGCCATCCTCGCGCACCGTGACCTCGGCCACCTGCGCGACGTAGCTGTGGAACGACTCGTGCACCGCCACGCCGCGGCCACGCCGCTCGCCCGCCGCCCCGGGTGCCAGCGGCCGCCCCCAGCCGGCGCGCTCGGCCGCCAGCCGCAACACGCCGGCATGGCGCGAGTGCTGCGCCAGCAGCGCCAGCCGCCAGGCCACCGGGTCCTGGCCCGCCGCCTGCGCCAGCTCGTCGATGAAGCATTCGGTCGAGAACGCGGTATGCGTGGAGCCGACCGAGCGCCACCACAGCACCGGCACCCCGATGTCCTGCGGGGAATGCAGGTCCACCACCAGGTTCGGGATCGCGTAAGGCAGGTTGGCCGCCCCCTCGACCGAGACCGGGTCGATGCCGTCCTTGACCATCATCGGCTCGAACGGCGAGCCGGCGAGGATCGACTGGCCGACCAGCCGGTGCCGCCAGCCGACCAGGCGCCCCCGGGCGTCCAGCCCGGCCCACAGCCGGTGGTGGAAGGCCGGCCGGTAGTAGCCGGCGCGCATGTCGTCCTCGCGCAGCCAGACCAGCTTGACCGGCGCACGACCGCCGATCGCCTTGACGATGTGCGCGGCCTCCACCAGGTAGTCGGACGTCTTGCTGGCACGCCGCCCGAAGCTGCCGCCGGCGTACAGCATGTGCAGCCGCACCTGCTCGGGCCTGAGGCCCAGCACCTGGGCCACGGCCGCCTGGTCGACGGTCTGGAACTGCTCGCCGTTCCAGACCTCGCAGCCATCGGCATCCAGCCGGATCACGCAGTTCATCGGTTCCATCGCGGCATGCGCCAGGTACGGGAAGTCGTAGGCCGCCTCCAGCGTGCGCGCCGCGTTCGCCAGCGCACGGTCCGGGTCGCCCTCGCGGCGCGCCACCACGCCGGGCGTGGCGGCCAGCTCGCGGTAGCGCGCGAGGATCTCCGCGGAGCCGAGCCGGAACGCCCGGCTGTCATCCCATTCGATCTCCAGTGCGTCGCGGCCCTTCTTCGCGCTCCAGGTGTCGCGCGCCAACACCGCCACCCCGCTCGGGATGCGCACCACGTCGACCACGCCCCGCACCGCGCGGGCCTTGCGGTCGTCCACCGACTTGAGCGTCGCGCCGAAGCGCGGCGGGTGGGCAACCACCGCGACCAGCATGCCGGGCAGCTGCACGTCCTGCGTGAAGCGGGCCGAGCCGTCGGTCTTGCCCGCGCCGTCGACGCGCGGCACGCGCTTGCCGATCAGCCTGAAGTCCTTGGGGTCCTTCAGCTGCACCTGCTGCGGCACCGGCTGCTGCGCCGCGGCACGTGCCAGCTGCCCGAAGCTGGCCTTGCGACCCGAGGCGGCGTGGATCACCTCGCCTTCCGAGACGGTGACCTCGCCAGCCGGCACGCCCCATTGCGCCGCTGCGGCGGCGACCAGCATCGCGCGCGCGGTGGCGCCCGCCTCGCGCAGCTGCTGCCACGAATTGGCGATCGCGGTGCTGCCGCCGGTGCCCTGCACCGGCCCCCAGCCGAGGTTGTTGTAGCGCCGCGCATCGGCGGGTGCGCCTTCGACCTGCACCTGCGACCAGGCGGCGTCCAGCTCCTCGGCGACGATGGTGGCCAGCCCGGTGTAGCTGCCCTGCCCCATTTCCAGGTGCTTGGCGATCACGGTGACGCGGTTGTCCTCGCCGATGCGCAGGAAGGCGTTCGGCACGAAGGGCGTGGCGGCCTCCTGCCCCCCGGCGGCCGCCCGGGCCGCGTGCACCGGCAGGTACAGCGCCAGCGTCAGCCCGGCGCCGGCTTGCAGCACGCGCCGGCGCGCGGGGTTCTCGAGTGTGGTCGTGCTCATGGCGGTCTCCCCTCAGGCCAGCGCGCGGGCGGCCTCGTGGATGGCTGCGCGGATGCGCAGGTAGGTCGCGCAGCGGCACAGGTTGCCGCCCATCGCCGCGTCGATGTCGGCGTCGCTGGGGCGCGGATTGCTTTCCAGCAGCGCCACCGCGCTCATGATCTGGCCGGACTGGCAGTAGCCGCACTGCACCACGTCCAGCCGGCGCCAGGCGTCCTGCACCGCCTGGCCGACGCGCGCCGAGGCCACACCTTCGATGGTGGTGATGCGCCGCCCCGCGGCGGCGGAAACGGGCAGGCTGCACGAGCGCACCGCCTGGCCATCCAGGTGCACGGTGCAGGCACCGCACATCGCCATGCCGCAACCGTACTTGGTGCCGGTCAGGTGCAGGTGGTCGCGCAACACCCACAGCAGCGGGGTGTCGGGGTCGGCCTCCACGCGGTGCGTGTGGCCATTGACGTTCAGGCTGATCATCGCGGGACACTCCTTCCATGGTGTGCAGGCCCGGCGGTCTACGGCAGCCGGTGACTGCAGATTCTTCCCGCGCGCCGTGGACCCCGGGTAGACCAGTCCTCTCGATTTCTTGCCTGATCCTCCGCGGCGCTGGACGATGGCTTTGCCGCTGGTTTACCGTTGCAGCCACACACAGGGAGTCGCGCTTTGGACACACGGATCGCGAACTTGACACCCCCGGGGACCGAACGCGTGCGGGACCTGCAGGCCTCGCTGGTGCGGCTGGCGATGCGGCACACCCTGGACCGCGAGGTGGTCGCAACGGACATTCCCGGGCTGTTCCTGTTCCGCCAGGACGCCCCGACCCGGCCGATCAACTGCATGTACGAGCCCGGCGTCGCGCTGGTGCTGCAAGGGGCCAAGCGGGTGCTGCTGGGCGACGAGTGCTACGACTACCGCGCGCACCAGTTCGTGATCACCTCGCTGGACCTGCCGGCGCTCAGCCAGGTGGTCGAGGCCAGCCCGGAGCGGCCGTGCCTGGGCATGCGGCTCGGGCTGGACCTGCGCAGCGTGGCCGAGATGGTGCTGGACAGCCGGCAGGTGCAGCAGCGCACCCAGCAGCCGGGCGGGCGCGGCCTGGAGGTCGGCCACGCCGACGCGGCCCTGCTGGACGCCTTCCACCGCCTGCTGTCGCTGCTCGATGCCCCGCAGGACATCGCGGTGATGGCCCCGCTCGTGCAGCGCGAGATCATCTACCGCCTGCTGATGAGCGACCAGGGGGCGCGGCTGCGCCACATCGCCTCGGCCGGCAGCCACGGGCACCGCGTCGCGCGCGCGATCGACTGGATCAAGGCGCACTACGCCGAGCCGCTGCGCGTGCAGGAACTCGCCGCGCGGGTGCAGATGAGCGTCTCCAGCTTCCACCTCCACTTCCGCCAGCTCACCTCGATGAGCCCGCTGCAGTACCAGAAGTGGCTGCGGCTCAACGAGGCGCGCCGGCTGATGCTGGTCGAAGGCCGCGATGCCTCGACCGCCGCCGCGCGGGTCGGCTACGAGAGCCCCTCGCAGTTCAGCCGCGAGTACAAGCGCCTGTTCGGCGTGCCGCCGCGGCGCGACATGGAAAGCCTGCGCAGCGCGCCGCTGGCGGGCATCGTGCCGGCCGAGGCCCGGGCACCGGCCACGATGCACTACTGACGATGCCGCAGGGCGCGCCCTGCTGCGCCGGCCTCGCGCTCAGCGCACGCCGAAGCGGTAGCGGATGAGGTGCCGCCACACCTCGCCGGGGCGCAGCCAGCACGAGGGCTGCGGCCATTCCGGGTGGTTGGGGCTGTCGGGCAGGAACTGCGGCTCGAGCGCGACGCCGGCGCAGGGGCCGTAGACCCCGCCGTGGCGCGACGGGATGTCGCGCAGCAGCTGGCCCCCGTAGAACTGCAGGGCCGGCAGGCTGGTCGCCAGCGTCATCGACAGGGCGCCGTCCGCAGAGGTCAGCTCGACCGCCGGCTCGGCGGCCGCGGCGCAGTGCGGCTCGAGCAGGAAGGCATGGTCGTAGCCGCGGCCCGCCACCTGCCCCGCGTCGGCGAGCCAGTCCTGCCCGATCGGCTTGGGCGTGCGGAAGTCGTAGCTGGTGTGCGCCACGGGGGCCAGCCAGCCGAGCGGCAGCAGGTCGCGGTCGACCGGCAGGTAGTGCTGCGCGGCGATGCGCAGCCGGTGGTGCCGGATGTCGAGCGCGTCGCCGTCCAGGTTGAAGTAGGCGTGCTGGCTGAGGCTCACCGGGGTCTCGGCCGTGGTGGTCGCCTCGAAGCGGACCTCCAGCGCCATCGGCTCGACCAGCGCGTAGGTCACGCGCACCTGCAGCTCGCCGGGATAGCCCTGGTCCCCGTCCGCCGACACCAGCGACATGACGACGCAGGTGTCGTCGCAGGCCTCGAGCGTCCACGTCCGCGCGTGGAAACCGCCGTCGCCGCCGTGCAGCTGGTGGGGCGAGCCGGCATTGGGCGCCAGCCGCACCTCGCGCCCGCCGCGCCGGTAGCGCGCCTCGCGGATGCGGTTGGCGAAACGGCCGACCGTGGCCCCCAGGTAGGCGCGCTGCGCGGCCTGCTGCGCCAGCGTCGGGCAGCCGAGCACCACGTTGCGCCGCGAGCCGTCGGGCATCGGGACATGGCAGCCGAGCCACGCCGCGCCCAGCGTGCACAGCTCGACCTCCAGGCCCTGCGGGCGGTGCAGCCGGATGACCTCGGACGACATCAGACGTAGC
Organism: Caldimonas thermodepolymerans; assembly: GCF_015476235.1. Lineage (NCBI taxonomy): Bacteria > Pseudomonadati > Pseudomonadota > Betaproteobacteria > Burkholderiales > Sphaerotilaceae > Caldimonas > Caldimonas thermodepolymerans. The sequence goes on along the minus strand of NZ_CP064338.1, from coordinate 1,356,053 downwards.
GGTTGACCAGGTTTTCCAGCCGCTCCTGCCGACCCGAGACCGGCTGCGGATCCAGCGACTGCGCATGCACCAGCGCCGCCAGCTCGTCGAGGCCGGCACCGGCCTCGATGCGCCGGCCGAGCTCGCCGTCCCAGCCGGCATAGCGCTGGCGGCGTGCGTCGCACAGTTCCTGCGATTCGTACAGCGCCGCGGCCGACAGCAGCGCGCGCGCCAGCGTGTCCAGCCCGCCAATGTGCGCCTCGATCAGGTCCTGCGGGTCGATGCTCTGGCGGCGCACCTTGGCGTCGAAGTTCATCCCGCCGGTGGTGAAGCCGCCGGCGCGCAGGATCTCGAGCAGCGCCGGCACCAGCGCGACATGGTTGTTGGGGAACTGGTCGGTGTCCCAGCCCAGCTGCTCGTCGCCGCGGTTGGCGTCGATCGAGCCGAAGATGCCCAGCGCGCAGGCCACGGCCACCTCGTGCTCGAAGCTGTGGCCGGCCAGCGTCGCGTGGTTGACCTCGATGTTGACCTTGACCTCGTCCTCCAGCCCGTAGCGCTTCAGGAAGCCGTAGACGGTGGCGGTGTCGTAGTCGTACTGGTGCTTGGTCGGCTCCTGCGGCTTGGGCTCGACCAGGATCGTGCCCTTGAAGCCGATCTTGTGCTTGTGCTCGACCACTGCCGCGAGGAAGCGGCCGTAATGGTCCAGCTCGCGCTTCAGGTCGGTGTTGAGCAGGGTCTCGTAGCCCTCGCGCCCGCCCCACAGCACGTAGTTGGCGCCGCCCAGCCGGTGCGTCCATTCGAGCACGTGCTTCACCTGGGCGGCGGCATAGGCGTACACCTCGGGGTCCGGGTTGGTGGCGGCACCGGCCATGTAGCGCGGGTTCGTGAACAGGTTGGCCGTGCCCCACAGCAGGCGCACGCCGCTGTCCTGCATCTTGCGTGCGGCCAGTTCCAGCATCTGGTCCAGCCGAGCGTTCGATTCGCGCAGCGTCGTGCCTTCCGGCGCGACGTCGCGGTCGTGGAAGCACCAGAACGGCACGCCCAGGCAGGTGAACAGGTCGAACGCCGCATCCATCTTGAGCCGTGCGGCCTGCATCGGGTCGGGCTCGTCGAACCAGGGCCTGCGGAACAGCGGCGTGGCCAGCGCGAACGGGTCCTCGCCGCGCCAGCAGAAGCTGTGCCAGTAGCACACCGCCGGGCGCAGGTGTTCTTCGAGCGTCTTGCCCAGCACGACGCGCTTGGCGTCGTACCAGCGGTAGGCCAGGGGATTGCGGCTGTCGGGCCCCTCGTAGCGGATGGGCCCGAAGCCCGAAAAGACGGAGGTCATGGCTGGCTTTCGTTGAGGGTGTGTGAGGTGGAAGGGAAGCGGCTCAGGACAGCGCGCGCAACGGCGCCCAGGCCGCACGGAAGCGTTGCAGGCGGCGCTGGCAGGCCGGCACGCGCTGCGCATCGGGCGTGTAGCTGCACGCGATGCGCGGCGGCTGCACCACCGCCTCGAACGGATGGCCGAGCGCCAGCAGCGCCAGGCGCGCCGCGCCCAGCGCCGGTCCCATTTCGGCCCCGGCCGGCTGGTCGACCGGCAGCTGCAGGGTGTCGGCGATCAGCTGCAGCCAGGCCGGCGAGCGCGCACCGCCGCCGATCGCGAGCAGCCGCTCGGGCCGGCTGCCCGCGGCCTGCAGCGCCGCCAGGCCGTCGGCGAACACGTGGGCCACGCCTTCGATCACCGCGTAGCTCATCGCCGGCCGGTCGTGCGCCGCGGTCAGCCCCAGGAACGTCGCGGTCGCGCCCGGATCGGCATGCGGCGTGCGCTCGCCGCTCAGGTACGGCAGGAACAGCGGCGCCGCCTCGCGCGCAGGCGCGTCGGGCAGCTCGGCCAGCAGCGAGGCCGGCTCGGCGCCGGTGATGCGGCTCCACCAGGCCAGCGCGCTCGCGGCGTTGAGCATCACGGCCATCTGGTGCCACACCCCGGGCAGCGCATGGCAGAAGGTGTGCACGCCCCGCTCGGGTGCCGCCAGCGGCTCGGCCACCGGCGTGAAGATCACGCCCGAGGTCCCCAGCGACAGCAGCGCCTGCCCCGGGCGCACCACGCCGACGCCGATCGCGCCGGCCGCGTTGTCGCCGGCACCGGCCGCGACCTGCACGCCCCGGGGCAGCTCCCAGCGGCTCGCCCACTCGTCACGCAGCGTGCCGACCGGCTCCGGGCCCTCGTGCAGCGCCGGCATCTGCTGCACGCGCATGCCGCAGGCAGCGAGCATCGCCTCGCTCCACTGGCGGCGCGCCACGTCCAGCCACAGCGTGCCGGCCGCATCCGAGGTGTCGGTGCTCATCTGGCCGCACAGTCGCCAGACCAGCCAGTCCTTGGGCAGCAGCACCTTGGCCGTGCGCGCGAACACGTCCGGCTCGTGCTTCGCGACCCACAGCAGCTTGGGCGCCGTGAAGCCGGCCATCGCGCGGTTGGCGGTGATGCGTCGCGTGGCCGGCTCGCGGGCTTCGAGCTCGTCGCATTCGGCCTGGCTGCGCCCGTCGTTCCACAGGATGGCCGGGCGCAGCACCTCGCCCGCGGCGTCGAGCAGCACCGCGCCGTGCATCTGCCCGGCCACCGCCAGCGCACGCACCTGCGACCAGTGCGGACCCGCGGACTCGCGCAGGCGCAGCAGCGCGGCATCGACCGCCTGCCACCAGTCGGCCGGCGCCTGCTCGGACCACAGCGGCTGCGGCCGCGACACCTCCAGCGGCGCGCCGGCCTCGGCGACCAGTTCGCCGGCGGCGGTCAGCAGCACCGCCTTGACCCCCGAGGTGCCGAGGTCCAGCCCGATCACCGCCTCGGTCGAGAGGGACTGCGTGCTCATGCCGGCACCATCGCCTCGTGGCACTGCTCGACCCGGCTCACCGGCCGGCCGCCGATGATCATGGCCAGCACCTCGTCCTCGTTGACGTCGGCGGTGCGGTAGGTGCCGACGGTGCGACCGTTCTTCATCACGCACAGCCGGTCGGCCAGCGCGAACACGTCCGGCATGTCGTGCGTGATCAGGAAGATGCCCACGCCCGAGGCCTTCAGCGTGCGCACCAGGTCGTGCACCATGCGAGTCTCCTCCGGGCCGAGCGCCGCGCAGGGCTCGTCCATGATCAGCACGCGGGCGTTGAAGGTCAGCGCGCGCGAGATCGCCACCACCTGGCGCTGCCCGCCCGACAGCGAACGCACCGGCACGCGGATGTTGCGGAAGTTGGGGTTGAGACGGCGGAACACCTCGCGGGCCTTGGCCTCCATCGCGTACTCGTCCAGCGTGCCCCAGCGCGTCACGTACTCGCGCCCGAGGAACAGGTTGGCCACCGCGTCGAGGTTGTCGGCCAGCGCCAGGGTCTGGTGGATGGTCTCGATGCCCAGCGCCTGCGACGTCGCCGGCGTGTCGATGCGCACCGGCTTGCCGTCGACGCGGATCTCGCCGCTGTCGACCGGGCAGGCGCCGGCGAGCATCTTCATCAGCGTGGACTTGCCCGCGCCGTTGTGGCCCAGCACCGCGACCACCTCGCCCGGGTAGAGCTTGAGGTGCACGTCGGCCACCGCCTGCACGCCGCCGAAGGCCTTGGAGACCCCGCGGATCTCCACCAATGGAACCGGGTTGTTGCTCATGCCACGCGCTCTCCGCTCCAGCGCCGGTACAGCACGTCGAACACGACCGCGGCGATCAGCACCTGGCCGATGATGACCATGCGCTTGCCGATGCTGACGTCCATCAGCAGCAGGCCGCTGTCGAGGAACTGGATGATCAGCGCGCCCAGCACCGAGCCGAGCACGCTGCCGCTGCCGCCGCTGAGCGCCACGCCGCCGATCACCGCCGCGGCAATGACGTACAGCTCCATGTTCGTGCCCAGCGAGTTGGTACCGGCGTTGAGCCGCGCCACCGAGACGATGGCCGCCACCGTCACCAGCACCGACAGCAGCAGGAACAGCTTCAGCATCACCCGCCGCACCGGGATGCCCACCAGCAGCGCCGCTTCCGGGTTGCCGCCGATCGCGTAGACGTAGCGTCCGAAGCGGGTGCGGCGCACCAGGAAGGCCACGATCATCACCACCGCCGCCCAGATCACCACCGGGATCGGTACGCCCTGCCCCGGCATGTCGTCGGTGATGCGGTAGGCGTTGAGCGTGGCCACCAGCCCGAGCAGCAGCGCGACGAAGAAGCCGCCCACCGCGACGTCCCACCACAGCGGGCGCTGCGGGAAACCATGCTCGCGCGCGCTGCGCCGGCGCCCGGCGATGCGCCACACGAGCAGCGCGGCCAGCGCGAAGCCCAGCACCCAGGACAGCGTGGGGCCGAGCGCGCCGTCGATGCCGCCGCCCAGCATCAGGAACACCGGGTCGCTGATCGGCTGGGTCTTGCCGTCGGCGACCAGGAAGGCCGCGCCGCGGAACGACATCAGCCCGCCCAGCGTGACGACGAAGGACGGCACGCCGACGTAGGCCGTCAGCCAGCCCTGGTACAGCCCGATGCACAGCGCGAGCGCCAGTCCCGCCAGCGACGCGGCCGTCCAGTGCCAGCCGTGCGTGTACATCATGAAGGCGATCAGCACGCCCACCACGCCCATCACCGAGCCGACCGACAGGTCGATCTGGCGCGCGACGATGACCAGCGCCACCGCGGTCGAGACGATGCCGACCACCGCCGTCTGCTGCGCGATGTTGTAGAGGTTCTCGGGCGTGAGGAAGCGGTCGGTGGCGAAGTGGAACACCAGCGCCATCACCACCAGCACGCCGGCCATGATGGCCAGGCGCAGGTCCTGCACGCTGATCTGCAGCGACGGCGCCTCCGGCGCCGCGCCGGCGGCGGCCGGCGCGACGTCCGACGCGGTGCGGCCGGGGGCCATGATCACTTGCACACGGCCGGCCCGGTGGCCTTGTCGACCCCGCGGCACAGCTCTTCCTTGCTGATGTGCCCGGCCTCGACCACGACGTGCAGGTTGTCGCGCGTGATCGGCACGGCCTTCAGGAAGATGGCCTGCATCGGCACCTTCTTCTCGCCCTCGGACCAGGTGGTCGCGCCCTCGACCGGCTTGCCGGCGGCCAGCGCCACCGCCGCATTGGCAGCCTTGCGGCCCAGCTCGCGCGCGTCCTTCCACACCGAGACGGTCTGCGTGCCCATCGCGACGCGCCGCAGCGCCGCATGGTCGCCGTCCTGGCCCGACACCGGCACGCCCTTGAGGCCGCGCGCGGACAGCGCCGCCACCACGCCGCCCGCGGTGCCGTCGTTGGAGGCCACCACCGCATCGACCTTGTTGCCGTTGCGGGTGAGGATCTGCTCCATGTTCTTCTGCGCGACCTCCGGCTTCCAGCCTTCGGTGTACTCCTCGCCGACGATGCGGATGTCACCGCGCTTGATCGCGTCTTCCAGCACGTCCTGCTGGCCGGCGCGCAGGAAGTCGGCGTTCGGGTCGGTCGGCGAGCCCTTGATCATCACGTAGTTGCCCTTGGGGCGCACCTTGAACACCTCGCGCGCCTGCATGCGGCCGACCTCGCGGTTGTCGAAGGTGATGTAGAACACCCCCGGCTCCTCGATCAGGCGGTCGTACGCGACCACCGGGATCTTGCGCGCGCGCGCCTTGGCGACCGCGGGCACGATGGCGTCCTTGTCCATCGCGAGGATGATCAGCGCCTTGGCGCCCTTGGCGATCAGGCCGTCGATGTCGGCCAGCTGCTTCTCGGGCGAGCCGCCCGCGTCGGCGCTGACATAGGTGGCCCCCAGCCGCGCGAGCTCCTCCTTCACGGCCTTCTCGTCGGTCTTCCAGCGCTCCTCCTGGAAGTTCGACCAGCTCACCCCCACCACCGTCTGCGCATGAAGTGCGCCACTCAGGCCGGCCACCAGCAGGGCCGCAGCCACCCGGGTCTTGTTCCACATGATGCTTGTCTCCTGGTCGATCTAGGTATGTGCCGGCGGCAAACGGACCGACGGCAAGGTTCACAAAGCGGGCCGTCTCCCGTGGTTGAGGCTGTCGAAGGCGTGGCGCGCCACCGACTCGATAATTTCCGCCGATTCGTCCACGCGCTGCAGCACCAGCGAAGCCGCGCCGCGCGCCCAGATCTCGTCGCCCTGGTGGTCGATCACCAGCGGCACCTCGCCGCGATGCGGCAGCGCCATGGCCTGCTCCATGGCTTGGCGCAGGCTGGGCAGGAACAGGTCCGAGGCCAGCGGCGGGCCGCCGCACAGGATCACCAGCTGCGGTGACATCAGGTTCACGACGTTGCCGATCCACTGGCCGAGCAGGCGCCCCTGCTTCTCGAAGATCTCGCGCGCCCGCGCATTGCCGGCATGCGCGAGCTGCGCCAGCTCGAAGTAGGCGCGCTCCGGCGCCCCGCTGGCCGGCTCGCAGCGCGGGATCAGCCCGGCCTCGGCGCCGGCCGCGGCCACCGCGTAGTGGGCGACGTAGGCCTCCAGGCAGCCGCGCTTGCCGCAGCGGCAGGCGCGCCCCTCGGGCTCGATCTGCACGTGGCCCAGTTCGGCCGCCAGCCCCGAGTGGCCGCGGTAGAGCTCGCCGTTGACCACCAGGCCCAGGCCGAGCCCGTGCTCCAGCGTCACCACCGCGACGTGCGAGGCATGGCCCGAGCGCCCGTACCACTGGTCGGCCAGCGCCAGCATGTTGGCGTCGTTCTCGACGAACACCGGCACGCCCAGGCGCGCGGCCAGCGCCTGGTCCAGCGCCGGGGTATGCGGCCCGGTGCTCTCGGGCGTGAGCACCGGCGACCACAGCACGCGGCCGTGGATGGAGTCGACGAAGCCCGGCACCGCCACCCCGACGCCGGCCAGGCGGCTGCGCTCCAGCTCCGGCGTCGCCTCCAGGCAGCGCTGCACCGCCGCGGCCAGCGCGTCGAGCAGCCCCGCGGTGGCCACCGGCGTGTTCCAGGCCACGTCCTCGCTGCGGCGCATGCGCCCGGCGAAGTCGGTGACGGTGATCGTGAAGTGGTCCATCGAGAGCTTGACGCCGATGACCCAGGCGAAGTCGCCGTTGATCTCCAGCTCGCGCTCGCGCCGGCCGATGCCGTTGGACGGCCGTGCCCCCGCTTCCTTGAGCGCGCCGGTCTCGATCAGCCGGCGCGTCAGCGAGGACACCGCCGGCTGGCTGAGGCCGGTGGCTTCGGCGATCTCGGCACGCGAGACGGGTGCGCCGGCCAGCCGGACGGTGTGCAGCACCTGGTACTGGTGCAGGTGGGAGATCTGTCGGGACTGCAAACGGGCCATACACGACTCAATTTGATTGGACCATTCTATTTAGGCGAAATTTTTTGCCTTCAGGGTTTACCTTGAAGCGTGGGAAAACGTTTGCAAACAGACGTAACAGAGGCGTGGGCGGCCCCCAAGGCACGGCTGGCGCCGCCCTGCGGTCCCAGGCAACAAGGGTGAAACGGAGAGGACAGACCGGCCGCTCAGCCGTCCGGGCCGCGGCCCTCGACCAGCTTCACCAAGGTGTGCAGCACCCGGTTGGCCGGGGTCGGCACGCCCAGCGCCTCGCCGCGGCGCACCACGTAGCCGTTGAGGTGGTCGATCTCGGTAGGCTTGCCGCGCGCCAGGTCCTGCGCGGTGGAGGAATGCTGCGTCGGCATGGTCGCGGCCAGGCGCAGCACCGTGGCCTCGATGTCGGCCGGCACCGGCACGCCGTCGGCCGCGGCCACCGCCAGGCATTCGGCGACCACGTCGCGCATCACCGCGGTGACGCCCTGCCCCTGCACCAGCTCGCCGTAGGGCCGCTGGGCCAGCGCCGACATCGCGTTGTACGCGCAGTTGATGATCAGCTTGCCCCACAGCACCCCGCGCACGTCGGGGTGCACCTCGGCCGGCACGCCGGCGGCAGCCAGCAGCTGCACCAGCTCCTCGCCGCGGCTGCACTGCCCGAGGACCAGCTCGCCGCGGCCGTGGTGGCGCACGTGCCCGGGCCCGGCCATCTCGGCGGCGACGTAGACCACCGCGGCGACCACCTCCTGCGGCAGCACCCGGCGCAGCCGCTCGGCGTTGTCGACGCCGTTCTGCAGGCTCAGCACCAGCGCGTCGGGCGCCAGGTGCGGCCGCATCTGCGCGGCCGCCGTCTCGGTGTCGCCGGACTTGACGCAGCACAGCACCAGCCGCGCCCCCTGCAGCGCCGCGGCGTCGGTGCTGGCCTGCACCGGCAGGCGTTCGTCGAAGGCCAGGGCCTGCAGGCGCAGGCCGTCGCGCCGCACCGCATCGACATGCAGGGGCCGGCCGACGAGCACGACCTCGTGGCCGGCGCGCGCGAGCATGCCGCCGTAGTAGCAACCGACCGCGCCGGCGCCCATCACGGCGATCTTCATGGCAGGGAGAGTCATCGTGCGGCGTTCCTCGGAGGTGGACGAACGCCGCATCCTAGCGCCAGGCGGCCGGCGGCGTGCCGGCCGCCCCGGCGTTCAGCGGCCACCGCGGCGGTAGTGGTGCACGTCGAAGTGCGACACCGGCTCGGCGTCGTTGCCCCAGGCGCCGCGGATGTAGGTGGTGACGGCGGCCACCTCCACGTCGCTCAGCAGGTGGCTGAACGGCGGCATGCCATAGGGACGCGGGTTGCCGGCGGTCGAGGGCGGATAGCCGCCGCTCAGCACCACGCGGATCAGGTTGGCCGGCACCGGCATCGTCACCGCGCGGTTGCCCGCCAGCGCCGGGTAGCCGCCCGCGGCCCCCTCGCCCTGCTTGCCGTGGCATTGCGCGCAGTGCTCCTCGTAGATGCGCCCGCCCAGCGCCATCTGCTGCGCGTCGCGCCGGATCGGCTCGTCGCGCGGCGCGGGCAGCGGTGCCTGCGGCAGGTCCTTCAGGAACACCGCCATCGCATGCGCGTCCTCGTCGCTCAGGTACTGCGTGCTGCGGAACACCACCTCGGCCATCGGCCCCATCACCGAGGCCCGGCGGTTCACCCCGGTCTTGAGCAGGCGCACCACGTCGGCCTCGTCCCAGTCGGCCACGCTGGCCTCGTGGGCCGCCGCCAGCGACGGCGCGTACCAGTTCTGCATCGGGATCAGGCCGCCGCCCAGCTCCAGGCCGCCGCTGGTCGCGCCCAGGAAGTTGCGCGCGCCGTGGCAGGCCGTGCAGTGGCCCAGGCCGCGCGTCAGGTAGGCGCCACGGTTCCACTGCGCCGACTTGCCGGCCTGCGGCTGGAACTCGCCGGGCGAGAAGAACAGCGCGCGCCACACCGCCAGCGCGGCCTGCGTGTTGTACGGGAAGCGCAGCGCGTGCGGGCGGTTCTCCTGGCGCACCGGCGGCAGGCTTTGCAGGTAGGCGAACAGCGCGTCCGCATCCTCGCGCGTCACCAGCGTGTAGTTCGGGTACGGGAAGGCCGGGTACAGCAACCGCCCGTCACGCGAGCGTCCGTTGTGCATCGCACGCCAGAAGTGGTCCGGCGTCCAGCGCCCCAGGCCGGTCTCGGCGTCGGGTGTCAGGTTGCTCGCGTAGATGGTGCCGAACGGCGTCTCGATGCCCCGCCCGCCGGCGAACGGCGCGCCGCCGCGGGTGGTGTGGCAGGCGATGCAGTTGCCGACCTGGGCGAGATAACGACCGCGTTCGATCTGCTGCGGCGTCGGCGTGAAGGTGACGTCCTCGCGGATGGGCGCCTCGCCGCGGCGGTTGAGAGCCCACACCACGGCCGCCGCGACCACGACGACCAGCCCGACGCCGGCCAGGCTCTTGCGCAACCAGGGTTTCATTGCGCCACCTCCTGGTCGGTCACGCCGCCGCACGGCACGGGCAGCGGCCCCGGCAGGCCCGCGGCCGGCCTGGAATCGGCCGGCACGGGCTGTGCGGACAGCCAGGTGGACACGGCAGCGATCTCGTCAGGGGTCAGCGCCGCGGCGACCTGGGCCATGCAGTCCGGCGCGGCGGCACGGCGCTGGCCGGTCTTCCAGGCCCCCAGCTGGCCGTTGATGTAGTCGCGCGGCAGGCCCAGCAGGCCCGGGATCGACGGTGCGACGCCGGTCAGCGCCTCGCCGTGGCATTGCGCACAGGCGGGCAGCTGGCGCGCCGGGTCACCCTGGCGCACCAGCGCCTGCCCGCGCTCCAGCACGGCAGGCAGTGCGGCAGTGGTCTGCGGTGGCGGGTACGGCAGGTCCAGCGACGCGAAGTACTGCGCCATCTCCATCAGGTACTCGTCGCTCAGGTGCTCGACGAGGTAGGTCATCAGGCCGTAATGGCGACGGCCTTCGCGGAAGTTCAGCAGCTGCTGGTACAGGTAGCCGGCCGGCTTGCCCGCGATGCGCGGGAAATAGCCTTCGTTGGTGGCGCGGCCCTCCTTGCCGTGGCAGGCGGTGCAGGCGCGCACGCGCTCGGCAATGGTGTCGGGGACGGTGGAGCCGGGTGACTGCGCCACGGCTGCGCTGGCGCCGGCCAGCATCGTCGCGGCCAGCAGGAGGTTCGGTATCGTGGGAGACATAACCCGCGAACGATACCAGCGTCCACGCCGCACCGCGCCTCAACCGGGTGCATCGCAGGGCCACCTGCCCGGGCATCGCACGTTTTCGGGCATCTTCGCGCGCGCAGCGCACGGTCAGCGCCGGGTCGGCTGCGCGATGCAGCGCCGCACCACCGGCGGCTCGTCGCCGATGTGGAAGCGCAGCCGCTTCTCGCGCAGCGCCTCGTCGGCCGCGGTGTAGCGGTCGAAGCGGCGCAGGTGCTCGACCCAGGACTCGTCGACCAGGTACTCGATGTAGCGCGACGGGTCCACCGTGTCGCGGAACAGCTCCCACGACAGCGCGCCCTGGCGCAGCCGCGCGCGGCGCGTCTCCTCCATCACCTCGAGGAAGGCCTCGGCCTGCGCCGGGTCGATCCGGTATTCGACGGTGATCAGCACCGGCCCCGCATCGGGATCGACCGGGACGTGCATCTCCGGCGGCAGCGGCCGCGGCGAGGGGGTGAAGTCTTCCTCGGCCTGCGTCTCGAGCCGGTAGCGGCGGATCCACCCCAGCACCACCACCCCGAAGGCGGCCGAGGCGAGCAGCCCGGTGCGCACGTCGGTCAGGCTGGACACCTGCCCCCACAGCGCGGCGCCGAACGCGCTGCCGCCCATCAGCGCCATCTGGTAGATCGACATGCCGCGTGCGCGCACCCAGTTGGGCAGCGCCAGCTGGGCCGAGACCACCAGCGAGTTGGCCGCCGAGATCCAGGCCATGCCGGCGATCACCATGGCCGGCATCGCGACCCAGACGTTGGGCGCGAACGCCACCACCACGGACGCCGCGGCGACCACCAGGGTGCCGCGGTTGAGCAGCTGGTCGCGGTTCGCGTAGCGCCGCAGGCGCGGCAGCGCCAGCGCGGCGGCGATGGAGCCGCCCCCGAGCGAGGCCAGCAGCAGCGTGAAGGTGCCGGCGCCGCCGTCCGGCAGGCCGCGGGCGATCAGCGGCAGCAGCGCCAGCAGCCCGGTGGATTGCAGGAAGAACACCGCCACGCGCAGCAGCACCGTGCGCATCGGGTTGGACTGCCAGACATGCTGCAGGCCCACCCGCATCGCGCCGACGAAGCGCTCGCCGGGCAGCGCGCTGGGTTTCTGCTCGCGCTTCCAGCGCATGATCGCGAAGCCGGCCAGCACCGACATCACCGCGTTCAGCACGAACACGTAGGCGCTGCCCGCGCCGGCGATCACCGCGCCGGCCACCAGCGGGCCGATGATGCGCGAGGCGTTCATCGCCACGCCGTTGAGCGCGAGCGCGGCCGGCAGCTGCGGGCGCGGCACCAGCTCCGGCACCACCGCCGCGAACACCGGCCAGCGCATCGCCAGGCCGATGCCGTTGGCGAAGGTCAGCGCCAGCAGCAGCGGCGCGGTCATGGCCCCTGACAGCAGCACCACGCAGGTCACCAGCGCGACCGCCGCGACCCAGAACTGCGTCACGATGAAGTAGCGCCGCCGGTCCAGGATGTCGGCCAGCGCCCCGCTGGGCAGCCCGAGCAGGAACACCGGCAACGTCGAGGCGGACTGCACCAGCGCCACCATCACCGCCGAGGTGGTCAGCGAGGTCATCAGCCAGGCCGCCGCCACGTCGTTCATCCACATGCAGATGTTGGCCGTGAGCCAGGCGCCCCACAGCATGCGGAACACGGGAAGGCGCAACGGCGCCAGGGCGGTGTCGCCCAGCTTCGACGACTTGCCGACCGGTGGGGTGGAAGGAGACGGATTCGCCAATCGGAACCTCTGCAAGGATGGGGGCGCGCGGCTTCCGGCCGCGGGCCCGGCAGCCCGCTAGTGTCCCACCACTGCCCGGTCCCTGCACATGTGAACTTCGTGCAATACGCACATGCCGCACAGCGCGGCATCGGGCTCGATCTGCGTCAAGAACGACGGACCACCGCGTCGAGATCCGCCGTGCGGATCGTCGTGACTCGTGTGCGCCGCTGACAGGAGGCCGCCATGACCGCCACGATCACCGCCTTCGCACGCTCGCCCGACGGCGGCCGGGGCCTGGCGCGCGACATGCGCATGCGCTGGGCGCTGGAGGAACTCGGCCTGCCCTACGCCGAGCGCCGCCCGGCCTGGCGGCGCCTCAGTAGCGCACCTTGGCGTACAGCGTGGTCTGCGAGGCCTCGCGCGCCTGGCGCAGCGTGTGGATGCCGCGCTCGGCCAGCAGCGGCAGCAGCTTGAGGAAGACCTCGCCGGTGACGATCGCGTCGCCCAGCGCCGTGTGCCGCCCGACCACCGGCACGCCCAGCCGCGCGGCGATGCGCTCCAGGCGGTGTTCCTCCTCGGGATGGCCGGGGTGCACCAGCGCCGACAGCAGCAGCGTGTCCAGCACCGGCTGGATGAAGCGCACCCCGGTGGCGGCCTCCTTGAGCTGCAGGAAGCGCATGTCGAACGCCGCGTTGTGCGCCACCAGCACCGTGTCCTCGGCAAAGCGGTGGAACACCGGCAGCACCTGGTCGATGGTGGGCTGGCCGGCCAGCATCTGCTCGGTGATGCCATGCACCGCCTGCGACTCCTTGCGGATCGGCCGGCGCGGGTCGACCAGCTGTTCGTAGAACTCCTGGCGCAGCAGCCGGCCGTTGACGATGCGCACCGCGCCGATCGAGATGATCTCGTCGCCCTCGGAGGGGGACAGCCCGGTGGTCTCGGTGTCGAACACGGTGTAGGAGAGTTCCGCCAGCGGCCGCTCGTCCAGCTCGGGGGTCTGGCCCGGCTGGTTGAACAGGTCGAAGTCGTAGTAGACCGGGCGCCCCTGCTCGCCGCCGGTCGGCAGGATCGCCGTGCGGTCCGGCTGCGTGACCGGCAGCTGCAGCGAGATGCGGTTCACCCCCATCAGGCGGTCGCTCTGGCACCAGATCTCGCCGTCGTGGCGGTGCAGCACGTCGCGCAGCGTCGAGGGCCGGCCTTCGGCGGGGGGCGCCCAGGGCTGCTCCTCCCAGTCGTGCAGCACCGCGGGGTCCAGCGGCTCGCCTTCCCAGCGCAGCGACAGCACCGCGTGGTGCCCCTGCTCGGCCAGCTCCAGGGTCACCTCCTGCACGCCGGCGTGCGCCTGCACCCGCCCGGCGATGAAGGTCAGCGCCTGCACCAGCGCATGGCTGTCCACGCTTAGCCACAGCGGTTCGCCGCCGCCCGCGACGCGCGCGGTCAGGCCCAGCGAGGTCTCCACGCTGCGCTGCAGCGTCAGCACCAGGTCCGAGGCCTGCATGTCCTCGCGCGGCCAGGGCGCGCGCAGCGTCTCGCCGTGGTGCAGCATGGTCTCGTCGAGTCGCTCGGACAGGCGCTGCGCCTCGTCCTCGATCACCTCGATCAGCCGCGCCCGCCGCCCGGCGTCCATCTGCGGGAACTCGCGCACCGTCTCGACCGCGGCGCGGATGTTGGCCAGCGAGGCGCGCGTGCCTTCGGTGAGCATCTGCAGCACCACGTCGCGGCGCCCGGCCAGCTGCATCATGCGCGTGACGTCCTCGAGCACCAGCACGAAGCCGTCCAGCCCGCCGGAGGCGTCGAGCACGGGCGCCATCTGCGCGCGCAGCAGGCGCGGCCCGCGCGAGGTGATGAAGTGCGCGCTGGAATGGACCGACGGCTGGCTCAGGCGGCGGCGCAGCTTCTCCAGCGCGTGCTCGACCACCCCCTTGTCGAGCACGCCGAACACCGAGCGCCCGAGGCCGACCGGCGAGCCGCCCTGGGCGTTGTCGGGCGGCCCGAGCAGCTCGGTGGCCCGCGCGTTGTAGAGCAGGATGCGCCCTTCGGCATTGCACACGAGCACGCTCTGCGCCAGCTCGGACATCAGCGCGGCAAGCCGGTTCTTCTCGCGCTCCAGGCGCCGGTTGGACTCCTCGACGCGCTCCTCGACGCCGGCGCGCAGTGCCTCGAGCGCCTCGGCCAGCGCGTTGACCTCGCCGGCCAGCTCGGCCAGCTCCGGCCCGCCCTGGGCCTTGACGCGGTACTGCGGGTTGACGGTGCGCAGCACGCGCACCTCCTCGGCCAGCCGGCGGGCGGCGACCGGATAGTCGGCGAACCACAGCCGCAGCAGCACGGCCAGCGCGAACGGCAGCAGCAGCGCCGCCAGCACCAGCAGCGTCAGGCGCGCCTCGACCATGGGCCACAGGGTGTCGCGCTCCCAGCCCGCCAGGTCGGCCCAGAAGGCTGCCGCGGTCAGCCCGACCGCCAGCAGCACCCCGCCATACCAGACGGCGAGCCACAGGGCAAAACGGGTGCGCAACCTCATGGCCCGGGCGTCGTGCCGAGCTGCTCGGCGATCTGCGCCAGCAGCTCCCTGGTGGAAAACGGCTTGGTGATGTAGGCATCGGCCCCGAGGGCCAGCCCCTTGCTGATCTCCACCTCCCGGCCCTTGGCCGTGAGCATCAGCACGCGCACCATCTGCAGCGCGGGGTTCTCGCGCACCTTCTGGCACACGTCGAAGCCGCTCAGGCGCGGCAGCATCACGTCCAGCAGGACCAGGTCGGGCCGTTCGCGGGTGATGGTTTCGAGGGCCTCCTGGCCGTCGCGGGCGACCAGCACGCGGTAGCCCGCCTGCTCCAGCAGGTACTCCAGCGAGATGACGATGTTCGGTTCGTCATCGACGATGAGGATGGTCTTCTGGGACACCGTGTTGTTCATGAAATGCCTGTCTCCTGCGGTGCCGTCGACGGCGGGCGCGCCCGGTGCGCGTCCAGCGGTAGTGTGAACGAAAAGGTCGCACCTTGCCCGGGGACGCTGTCCACCCAGAGGGTGCCGCCCAGGTGCTGGATGATCTGCCGGCTGATCGGCAGGCCCAGGCCCGTGCCCTGGGGCTTGCCGGTGAGCGTGTCGCCGACCTGGTGGAACTTCTCGAAGATGCTCTCGTGGTGTGCCGGGTCGATGCCCGGCCCGTTGTCGTGCACGTCCACCCGCAACCGGTCGCTGAGCACGTGCAGCGCGATCTCGATGCGCCCGTCGCTGCGGTCGCAGAACTTCACGCCGTTGGCGATCAGGTTGACCATCACCTGCATCAGCCGGTCGCGGTCGGCCATCACCGGCGGCACCTGCTCGGGCAGGCGCAGCGACAGGGTCACGCCGTGCTCGCGCATCAGCGCGCTGGTGGCCGAGACCGCATCCTCGATCACCTGCCGCACGTCCAGCTCGCTGGTGTGCCATTCGGCCTTGCCCGATTCCAGCTTGGCCAGGTCCAGCACCTGGTTGATCAGGCGCGTGAGCCGCTCGCTTTCCTTGACGATGATGGTGATGAACTGCTGGCGGCGCTCCGGATCGATGTCCGGCTGGCCCTGCAGGATCTCGGAGAACGCGCGGATCGAGGTCAGCGGCGTGCGCAGCTCGTGCGTGACGGTGCTGATGAAGTCGTCCTTCAGGCGGTCCAGCTCCTGCAGCCGCTCGTTGGCCTCGCGCAGCTCGGCGGTGGCGGCCTCCAGCTCGCGCGACTTCTGCTCCAGCTTCCGGCTGTAGGCGATCAGCTGCGAGGCCTCGTCGAGGATGCCGAGCACCTCCTCCATGCTGAGCGGCTCCTCCTTCGCGACCGAGGCGATCATCACCCGCGCCGAGGCCGCGCCGATCGCACCGGCCAGCAGCCTCTCGGCGAAGTGCACGAAGGCCGCGTCCGGGGTCAGCGCGGCCACCGAGCCCAGGCCCTGGCGCATCGCGTAGCCGTTGAAGGCCTCGGCCGCCCGGGCCGGGCCGATGAAGCGGCCCACCAGGGTCACGATGTCCTGCACCGAGGCGCTGCCGCGCCACAGCCCCGAGCTGCCGCCGGCGACCTTGAAGACGTCGACGAACAGCAGCGCCTGCGCATGCTCGCGGATGCTCTGCTGCCCGAGCAGCGAGACGGTCACGTAGCCGCCCACGTTGGCCAGCAGGCTCCAGAACAGCGAGTGGCTGATGTCGTCCAGCCCTTCCAGCCCGAACAGCGCCAGCGGCTTGAGCCAGGCGATGCCCCAGGGACCGTCCTCGACGAAGGAGATCGGCAGCCAGCCCGACTTGGCGAACGAGGGCAGCAGCAGCGTGTACACCCACAGCGCGAAGCCCAGCGTCAGGCCGGTCAGCGCGCCGGCCTGCGTGCCCTGCTTCCAGTACATGCCGCCGAGCATGGCCGGCGCGAACTGCGCCACCGCGGCGAACGACACCAGCCCGATCGACACCAGCGCGTACGCCTCGCCGGCGAGCCGGTAGTAGGCGTAGCCCAGCATCATCAGCAGCACGATCGCGCCGCGCCGGATGCCCAGCAGCAGCCCGGACAGGTCGGCGCGCTGCGCCAGCGCGAGCCGTTTCCAGCGCAGCAGCACCGGCATCACCAGGTCGTTGCAGATCATCGTCGACAGCGCGATGGTCTCGACGATCACCATGCCGGTGGCGGCCGACAGGCCGCCGATGAACACGAACAGTGCCAGCGCCTCGCGCCCGTGCACCATCGGCAGCGTCAGCACGAAGGTGTCGGCATCGATCTGCCCGTCGCCGAACTGCATCAGCCCCGCGAAGGTGATCGGCAGCACGAAGACGTTGATCGCGAACAGGTAGGCGGGGAACAGCCAGATCGCCTTGGCCAGGTGGTTCTCGTTGACGTTCTCGACCACGCTGATCTGGAACTGTCGCGGCAGGAACAGGATGGAGAGCATCGACAGGAAGATCAGCGAGGCCCAGGACCCGTAGGTGCCGGCCACGCCGCCCAGCGTCAGCAGCTCCTCGATGTCGGGCAGCGTGCGCGCCTGGGCGAACACGTCGGCGAACCCGTCGTAGAGCCAGAAGGTCACGAAGGCGCCGACGGCGAGGAACGACAGCAGCTTGACCACCGACTCGAAGGCGATCGCCGCGACCATGCCCTCGTGCCGCTCGGTGGCGTCGAGGTGGCGCGTGCCGAACAGCAGCGTGAACGCGGCCAGCAGCAGCGCCACGTACAGCGCCGTGTCCTTGAACAGGTCCACGGCCTGCCCCTTGGGCGGCATCACCACCTCGGGATACTGCAGCAGGATCAGGAAGCTGGTCGACACGGCCTTGAGCTGCAGCGCGATGTACGGGATCACGCCCACCACCGCGATCACCGTGACCAGCCCGCCGAGCACCGTGCTCTTGCCGTAGCGCGCGGCGATGAAGTCGGCGATCGAGGTGATCCGGTTGGCCTTGCTGATGCGGATCATCTTGCGCAGCACCACCCACCACAGCGCCGCCATCAGCGTCGGCCCGAGGTAGATCGGCAGGAAGCCGACCCCGCTGGCCGCGGCGCGCCCGACGCTGCCGTAGAAGGTCCACGAGGTCGCGTAGACCGCCATCGACAGCGCGTAGATGTACGGGTTGGCGATGATCGAGCGCCCGGCGTCGGCCCGCTTGTCGCCCCAGTACGCGATCGCGAACAGGATGCCCAGGTAGGCGAACGACGTCAGGAGGATGACACCACCGAGCAGCATGTCATCTCAGCTGTGCCGCTCGACGATCAGGATCGCGAGCACGATCAGCAGCGCCCACGCGCCGAAGAGATAGGCATACAGGACGGGGATGCCGAACACCGTGCCGTCGGAATTGAAGATCGACAGCAGCGGGTAGCTGAACAACAGGCAGCCGAGCAGGAACAGCGCCACCAGCCGCTGAGCCCGGTTTGCGCGATGGGCCATCTCGGTCTTCCCTCCAAGCGTGATGCCGGGGATTATGGTGGAAACCCCGCGCGCGCAAGGAGCAGGGGAACCCGCGGAAACGCCGGTCGACCTTCCGTCGATGCCCTCGAAGGAAGCGCTCACACCGACCCCGCGAAGGGGTCGGCCGCTTCGGTTCAGTGCAGCGTGCCGTACGGCCGCAGCGCCTGCGGCGCGCGCATGTCGCGCGGGGTCTCGAAGCCGGCCGCGGCGCCGCGCATCGCCTCGGCCTCGCGCGGCCAGCCGCTGCGGTCGCCGTAGTCGGCCCAGCGCATCGTGCGACGACGCTCCTCGGCCTGCAGGGCGCGGGCGCAGCCGAGGTCGAGCGCGGCGACGCCCGCCACCGCGGCGAACGCGGCCAGCGCCGTGGCGCGGTGCGGGTTCGCCGCATGCACCGCCCCCGCCAGCACCGACAGGTCCAGCGCGTCGCCTGCGACCCGCTTCCAGACCCAGAAGCGGGGGTTGCCGGCGATCAGCAGGCCGGCGCCGGCGACGATCTCGCGCCAACCGAAGGCACGCACCAGGCCGGCGCGGCCAGGCATGCCGAGCGCACGCGCGATCGCCTGCGGCATCAGCACCTCGGCCGCGCCCAGCGCGAGGCTGAACAGGCCGAGGCCGCGCGCCACCGCACGGGCCGACGGCCGGCGGGGAAAGGGGTTGCGGGGAAGCGGATCCATGGTTGCACCTGTCGGGCTGGCGGGGTTCAAGGGCGCATGACGACCTTCACGCAGCCGTCCTCCTTGGCGCGGAAGGTCCGGTACATCTGCGGTCCGTCCTGCAGCGTGGCGCGGTGCGTGATGACGAAGGACGGGTCGATCTGCCCGTCCTCGATGCGCCGCAGCAGGTCGTCGGTCCAGCGGTTCACGTGGGTCTGCCCGGTGCGCAGCGTCAGGCCCTTGTTCATCAACGCACCGAACGGGATCTTGTCGACGAGGCCCCCGTAGACTCCCGGCACCGAGATCGTCCCGGCCGGCCGGCACACGTAGATCATCTCGCGCAGCACGTGCGGGCGGTCGCTCTCGGCCATCACGGCCTGCTTGGCGCGGTCGTAGATCGAGTCGACCGAGCGCGTGACGTGGGCTTCCAGGCCCACCGCGTCGATGCACTTCTCCGGGCCCTTGCCCTGCGTCAGCTCGTTGAGCCGGTCGACGACGCTTTCCTCCTCGAAGTCGATGGTGATCGCGCCGCCGGCGCGGGCCATGCTGAGGCGGTCGGGCAGATGGTCGATCGCGATCACCTGCTTCGCCCCCAGCAGCACGGCGGAACGGATCGCCATCTGGCCGACCGGGCCGGCACCCCAGATGGCCACCGTGTCGGTCGGCTCGATGTCGCACTGCACTGCCGCCTGCCAGCCGGTCGGGAAGATGTCGCCGAGGAACAGCACCTGCTCGTCGTCCAGGCCGTCCGGGATGCGGACCGGGCCGGTGTCGGCATACGGCACGCGCACGTATTCGGCCTGGCCACCCGGGTAGCCGCCGGTCAGGTGGGTGTAGCCGTACAGCCCTGCGGTGGTGTGGCCGAACACCTGGTCGGCCAGCGCCTTGTTGCGGTTGCTGCGCTCGCACACCGAGTAGTTGCCGCGACGGCACTGGTCGCACTCGCCGCAGGTGATGGTGAACGGCACCACCACGCGGTCGCCCACCTTCAGCTTGTGGTTGTCGGGGCCGACCTCGACCACCTCGCCCATGAACTCGTGGCCCATGATGTCGCCCGACTGCATGCCCGGCATGAAGCCGTCGAACAGGTGCAGGTCGGAGCCGCAGATCGCGCAGCAGCTCATCCTGATGATGGCGTCGCGCCCGTGCTCGATGCCGGGATCGGGCACGGTGTCGTAGCGGATGTCATTCTTGCCGTGCCAGCAAAGCGCTCGCATGCCGTTCGCTCCCTGCCGACGCCCCCGGTGCGGTCCCGGGTTCCAACGCCAGCGGCATGAAGAGCGGGCAGCAAGCGCGATGCCCAGCCGGTGCGAAGGCGCGTCAGCGCAAGGCGCCGAACTGCACCCGGTTGCGCCCGCGCGCCTTGGCCTCGTAGAGCGCGGCATCGGCGCGCCGCAGCACCTGCTCGACCGGCTCGCGCGGCTGGCGCTGCGTGGTGCCGATCGAGACGGTGACCTGCAGGCCCGGCGCCAGCGCTTCCCAGCCATGCACCTCGACCGCCTCGCGCGCGCGCTCGAACGGAGCGACCGGATCGTCCGCGTCGCAGTCCACCAGCAGCACCATGAACTCCTCGCCGCCGTAGCGGAACACGTGGTCGGCGGTACGCAGCGCGGTCTGCAGCAGCCGGCCCAGCTCGCACAGCACCTCGTCGCCGACCGGATGGCCGTGGCTGTCGTTGATGCGCTTGAAGTGGTCGGCATCGACCATCGCGATGCACACCCGCGACCCGGCGCGGTCGGCCCGCTCGCACTCGACCTGCAGCACGCGCAGTGCCTCGCGCCGGTTGGGCAGGCCGGTCAGTTCGTCGCGCGTGGCCAGCCGCTCGGCACGCACCGAGGCCTCGGCCAGCTCGCGGTTGCGCTGCTGCAGCCGCGCGCGCAGGTGCGACACCTCGGCGTTGATGGTCAGGAAGCGTCCCAGGGCCAGCGCCACGTTGACCAGGAACAGCCCCTTCTCGACCGGCGAGCCCAGCGCGACGCCGACCTGGAACCCGTTGGCCCACAGGGCCAGCGCGATCGCCGCCGACAGCAGCACCCAGGCGGCCAGGAAGGCCCGGCGCTCGAAGTACAGGCTGCCGTAGCACAGCGGCACGAACACGTTGATCAGGAACATGTACCCGATCTGCGGCGCCATGATCAGGGCCAGCATGTTGATGCCGCAGGCAGCACCCACCTGCCAGGCGGTCATCGACGGGTCGCGCAGGCGCTTGGACCAGCCCGAGGCGATGCCGCCCAGGAAGATGACGTTGAGCACGATGGAGATGCCCAGCACCACCCACGGCACGAAGGCCGCGATGGTGCCGACCGCCGCGTAGCAGCACAGGATGACGACGTTGAGCGCGTAGTCGATCGCGGCCAGGCCGGTGGTGCGCAGCCGGATGCGCGTCTTCGCATCCAGGCGGGGACGGTCGGGCGCCGCCTGGACCTGGGCGGCAGTCGCAGCGGAATACGGCGGCTCGGACATCACGGGCTTTCATCTTGCCATGCCGTCCTGCCGGTGCCGCTGATCGAAATCCAGGGGTTGTGCGCCTGTCGAACGCCTGCTCGGAGGGCCGACCGGGCCGGGTGCGGCATTTGCCTCCGGGAGAACACCCCACGACATGACCTGAGGAGACCACCATGGGACAGCTCGACACCAGCTACGGGGCCGTGGGCTCCGAGGAAATGGCCCTGCTCGCCTACATGGACCTGGTGGCGGAAGCCCAGCGCATCCTGGCCGCCACGCAGCAGCCGCGCCCGGAGGGCATTTCCGATGCCGAGGCGGTCGAACAGCTGATCGTGCTGTTCGACGGGCCGGTGGCCACCGGTGCGCTGCAGATGGCCAAGGTGGCGCTCGGCCGCGCCACCGCGGCGGACTTCACCGAGCCCGGCAGCGCGCCCAACTGAGGCCGCGGCTCAACCGGGTGCCGACAGGGCCACCGTGCGGCCGACCCAGTCCGGCACGGCCACCGCCTGCGCGAGGAACCGCCCCACCTGGCCGCGCGCGACCTGCATGCCGCGCACCTCGCCCGCGGCCGAGGCGAAGGCCGGTGCCCGCACGAGCCGGTCGGTCAGGTTCACCGGCTGCACCAGCACCCAGTCCAGGCCG
The DNA here is from genome assembly GCF_015476235.1 of Caldimonas thermodepolymerans. Classification (NCBI taxonomy): domain Bacteria; kingdom Pseudomonadati; phylum Pseudomonadota; class Betaproteobacteria; order Burkholderiales; family Sphaerotilaceae; genus Caldimonas; species Caldimonas thermodepolymerans. Next base: position 1,334,287 of record NZ_CP064338.1, on the reverse strand, counting down.
CTAGCGCGCACCACCTGCTCCTGCCGTTCGGTGTCCTCGATCTGCGGCTTCAGCAGCAGCGCGAACATCAGGCGGTACAGGCCGGGCAGGTGGGCACGCGTCTCGCCCACGCCGTAGCTGGTCTGCACCACCAGGCGGCGCACGCCGTGCCGCTGCATCGCATCGACCACGCACTGCGTGCCGCGCGAGCGCACGTCCGACGGCGTGTGCCGGGGCCCGCGCAGGCGCACCCGCCATGCCGGCTCGCTGATGCCCAGCGTCACGACTCCCGCGTCGTGGCCCGGCAGCACCCGGTCCAGGTCCGCGGCGCGCAGCGCATCGCCGGCCACGACGGTGAGGCCCGGCATCGGGGGCAGCGGCACCCGGCCCTGGCGTGACAGCGCCGTCACGCGGTGGCCGGCCGCCAGCAACGCCTGCACCGCCGCGGCCCCCGAGCCGCGGCTGGCACCCACGACGAGCACGTTCAAGGGAAGGTTCGGCATCCTGGGCTCCTTGGGCGTGTTGACCTGTCGTCCAGTATCGGAGCCGGCGTTCGCGTCCTGCATGCCTGTCCGGACGGATTTCATGCCCGATCGTCCGGCATCCCTGGACGGCGGGGGCCACCCCGGCGATCATGCCCGCATGGATGCCTCCACCGCCTGGCCCACGGCCGACCCGCTCGGAGAAGCACTGCACTTCCTGCGCATGAGCGGCACCTTCTATTGCCGCTCGGATTTCACCGCCCCCTGGGGACTGGCCCTGCCACCGATGCCCGACTGCCTGATGTTCCACGTCGTCACGCACGGGCGCTGCTGGCTCGACGTGCCGGGACAGCCGCCGCGCTGGCTGCAGCCCTGCGACCTCGTGCTGGTGCCGCACGGCCGCGGCCACGCGCTGCTGAGCGAGCCGGGCGTGCTCCCGGTCGGGCTGTTCGACCTGCCGCGCGAGTTCGCCGGCGACCGCTATGAAGTGCTGCGCCACGGCGGTGGCGGTGCGCCCACCCAGCTCGTGTGCGGCGCGGTGCGCTTCGAGGACGCCGCCGCACGCCACCTGGTCGCGATGCTGCCGCCGGTGATCGCGATCGACACCGCGCAGGACACGTCCTCCGGATGGCTGCAGGGCCTGCTGCGCTTCATGGCGGCCGAGGCCCGGCTGATGCGTCCCGGTGGCGAGGCGGTGGTCACGCGGCTGGCCGACATCCTGGTGATCCAGGCACTGCGCGCCTGGCTGGAACGTGGCGAGGGCACCGCGCGGGCCGGCTGGCTGCGCGCCTTGCAGGACCGCCAGCTGGGCCGGGTGATCGCCCTCGTCCACCGCGACCCGGCACATCCGTGGACGCTCGACACCCTGGCCGCCCGGGCCGCGATGTCGCGCTCGGCCTTCGCCGAGCGCTTCACCCGCGTTGTCGGCGAGCCGGCCATGCAGTACGTGACCCGCTGGCGCATGTGCCTGGCCGAAACTTGGCTGAAGGAACCGGGAGCCAGCGTCGCCACGGTGGCGAGCCGGCTGGGCTATCGCTCCGAGGCCGCGTTCAGCCGTGCCTTCAAGCGCTGCACCGGCCGTGCGCCGGGCACGGTGCGCCGCCGCTGACACCTGCCCCGCCGTGCCGGGGCGCTTGAGGACGCAGCGCGAGCAGCGGCAGTCGGTTCCCCGGCTGCACGCGACGGAAAAGAAAAAAGCCGGCGCACCTCGCGGTGCGTCGGCCCGGCGTACGGGGCGCAGCGCGCCAGCAGGCGCTGCTGCCGCACCGCAGCTGCTTCAGTTGCGGCGCTGCAGGTGACGGAAGGTGATGCGCCCCTTGCTCAGGTCGTAAGGCGACAGTTCGAGCGACACCGCGTCGCCCGCGAGGATGCGGATGTGATGCTTGCGCATCTTGCCGGAGGTGTAGGCCACCAGCTGGTGACCGTTGTCCAGCGTCACGCGATAGCGCGAGTCGGGCAGGATTTCGTTGACCACGCCGTGCATTTCGATGAGTTCTTCCTTGGCCATGTCTGTTGCTCCTTCAATCAATGCGGATAGGGAACGGACGCCTTGGCGATCCACTGCAGACCTTGTTCGGTCGCGTAGCGCAAGGCCGCCTGTTGTGTGTCGAACACCGGGACGAGGCGAAGCACGCGGTCATGCGTGGCGCTGCCAGTGCCGCTGCGGATCGAGACCGATGCGGCATGGCGGCCGTCGCGCTGCTCGCGCGACAGCGGTGAAATCAGGTACTTGCCAACTCGTATCGACGTATTGATAAATCTCTCCATGCAATGGCCCCGGCAGCGCTTCATGCGGTGCCGGGCCGTTGTCCTTCTTCTGGTCGTGTGGGCGCAGCCGCACTCCGCCTGGCAGAGGCAGGTCATGCACGCTGGCGCTCGGCGGGTCCCGGCGGCATGTGCGCACCGGGCCCATGGTGCAGCCGCCTTGCGGCGGCGGCCCTCAGGCGGGGCGGATGTTCGAGGCCTGCAGGCCCTTGCGGCCCTGGGTCACTTCGAAGCTCACGCGCTGGTTTTCGGCCAGGCTCTTGAAGCCGTTGCCCTGGATCTCGCTGAAATGCGCGAACAGGTCCTTGCTGCCGTCGTCCGGCGTGATGAAGCCGAAGCCTTTGCCGTCATCGAACCACTTCACGGTTCCGGTTTGAGTCGTCATGTTGATTCCTTTCAAGTTGATGGAGCGCACAGCCCATGCCGGCGCAGTGCAGAGACGCCAAGAAAGTCATCAACGGGAGAATCGACCGGAATCCGCCAGCCAGCAGGGTGACGGACATCTGTGAAGAGACCTACGAAAAGACGGTCTTGTGCATACCTACGACGCGTATGGTACTCCCTTTCCAACCACATGACGGAAAGAGTGGCTTTACCGCACCAAAGCGCTGCGACAAGCGCGCGGCGCGCGCTTGCACACGCGCTTGAGCAACGCCACCTCCGCCCTGCACCAAGCGCAGCTCGCCGCGCGGCGAGCCACAGGCGCGCGTCCTGCTGCTTCATTGACCCGGCGCCGGGCTGGCCCCCTGCTCCTGCAGGCGCCGGCGCTCTTCCTCGGTCATCGGCGTGCCGGTCGTGCCTGTCGATCCGGGCACGCCGCTGCCGGTGGCGCTCGTGTTGCCGCTCGGGTCGTCACCCGGCGTGTTGCCCGGCATCGTGGTGCCTGCCGGTGCACCGGAGTCGGCCGGCGCATCCGGTGCGGGGGCTCCGTCGACCGGCGGCGTGGGGACCGCAGGCGCCGGCTCGCTCGGCACCACGGGCGGCGCCTCCTCGCGCCGGTCGCAACCGCCCAGCGAAAACGCCGCAGCCGTGGCGATGGCAGTCAGTGCGAGCATGCGTTGCTGTGCATTCATCGGGAGCTCCTCCTGGGATGGGTGGACGGTGCCGCCATGCGGGCGCGGGACCTCGCGGCGCGGCGCGACCGTCGGGACGGGGGTGTTTCCCTTACGCGGCACATGCCATGCCCGCCTGCCGCGCACCGACCGCGACGCCGGTGTCGGAATGCGCTGACAGCGCGGTCAGTGCACCGGGAGTGCCCGGTGCGCCGCCCGCTGCCTAGCATGCAGACATCCACATGCTTCCCGTGATGCCCGCCGCGACCGGGACCCGCGCTTGCCGCGACACGAAGCGGCCGCCCCAACACCCGACGCCCTGCACATGTCCACCGAAACCCTGTTCGAACGCTCGGTCACCGCCCCGCCCACGTCGCACGCCGCGCCGCTCGGGCAGCAGGACGCGACGCTGACGGCCGCGCCGCTGACGATGCGCGTGCTGACGGTCAACACCCACAAGGGCTTCGGGCCGCTGAACCGGCGTTTCATCCTGCACGAGCTGCGCGACGCCGTGCGCTCGGTGTCGGCCGACATCGTGTTCCTGCAGGAAGTGCTGGGCACCCACGCGCGCTACTCGACGCGCGTGGCCGACTGGCCGGCCGCGCCGCAGTACGAGTTCCTCGCCGATTCGATGTGGAGCGACTTCGCGTACGGACGCAACGCGGTTTATCCGCACGGGCACCACGGCAACGCGGTGCTGTCGAAGTTTCCGATCGTGCGCTACCAGAACCGCGACGTGTCGATCGAGCGCAGCAAGGAACGCCGCGGCCTGCTGCACTGCGTGCTGACCATCCCCGACCGGGCGATGGAGGTGCACGTGGTGTGCGTGCACCTGGGCCTGCGCGAGTCGCACCGGCGGCAGCAGCTGCAGCTGCTGTGCGGGTTGCTGCAGGCCGAGGTGCCTCCCGAAGCGCCGCTGGTGATCGCCGGCGACTTCAACGACTGGCGCCTGCGTGCGCACGAGGTGCTGGACCAGTGCGGCGGCCTGCGCGAGGTGCACGTGGCCGCGCACGGCCGTGCCGCGCGCACCTTCCCGGCGCGCTGGCCGATCCTGCGGCTGGACCGCATCTACGTGCGCAACGCACGGGCGCACCGGCCGCTCGCCTTGCCGCCGCGGCCCTGGTCGCACCTGTCCGACCACGCCCCCCTGGCAGCGGAGGTGCTGCTATGAGCATGTCCCCCGTCCGTCCCTGGAAGTCCGGCCACCAGCTCGAGCTGCTGGAAAACGGCGAGAGCTTCTACCCGCGCGTGTTCGAGTCGATCCGCGCCGCGCAGCGCGAGGTGCTGCTCGAGACCTTCATCCTGTTCGACGACAAGGTCGGTCGCGAGCTGCGCGAGGTGCTGATCGACGCGGCCCGGCGCGGCGTGCGGGTCGCGGTGACGGTGGACGGCTACGGCTCGCCGGACCTGAGCGAGGAGTTCGTGCACGGCCTGACCGAGGCCGGCGTGCAGTTCCTGGTCTTCGATCCGCAGCCGCCGCTGCTGGGCATGCGCACCAACCTGTTCCGGCGCCTGCACCGCAAGCTGGTCGTGATCGACGAACGCATCGCCTTCGTCGGGGGCATCAACTTCTCGCTCGAGCACCTGGCGGAGTTCGGCGCTGCGGCCAAGCAGGACTACGCAGTGCAGCTCGAAGGCCCGGTGGTGCAGGACATCCACCGCTTCATGCTCGATGCCGCCGGGCTGGAGCCACTGCCCCCGCGCCGCCTGCGGCTGGTGCAGCGCGCCGCCCCCCCCGAAGACTCGCTGGACGGGGCGATGGTGCGCTTCGTCACGCGCGACAACACCGCCCATCGCACCGACATCGAACAGCAGTACCTGGCGGCCCTGCGCGGCGCACGGCGCGAGGTGCTGATCGCCAACGCGTACTTCTTCCCCGGCTACCGCGTGCTGCGCGAGCTGCGCAACGCGGCCCGGCGCGGCGTGGACGTGCGCCTGATCCTGCAAGGCGAACCCGACATGGCGATCGCGCAGATCGCCGGACGCACGCTGTACGACTACCTGTTGCGCGACGGCGTGCGCGTCTATGAGTACTGCCGCCGGCCGCTGCACGCGAAGGTCGCGGTGATCGACGACGAGTGGGTGACGGTGGGCTCCAGCAACCTCGATCCGCTGAGCCTGTCGCTGAACCTGGAAGCCAACGTCGTGATCCGCGACGCACGCTTTGCCCACCACCTGCGTCGCAGGCTGGCCGAGCTGATCCACCACCATTGCCGCGAGATGGGCCCGCAGCACCGGCCGCGGCCGCGCTGGTGGCAGCTCACCGTGGGCACCGTCGTGTTCCACGTGCTGCGGCGCTTCCCGGCCTGGGCCGGCTGGCTGCCTGCACACCGGCCGCGCATTGCGCCCCCGCCCTTGCCCGCCGCCGCCGGGGAACCCGCCCCGCATCCGGAAACGCCGCCGCCCCGCGCCGCCGGCAAGGGGGGCTGACATGCGCGCCGCCTCGCCCGCACGACTGCCCGCCGTCGACGACGCCGATGCCGCGGCCGGCCGCGGCGGCTGGTGGCAGCGCCACGGCGCACGTATCAAGCAGGGGCTGACCTGGCTCTTCTTCGCCGCGGTGCTCGCGTTGCTGGTCTCGCACGCACGCAAGGTCGACTGGCCGGACGTGCTGCAGGCGCTGCGCGGCTACCCGCTGGCCACGCTGGCGCTCGCCGCGGCGCTGGGGGCGTTCAGCCACCTGACCTACAGCTGCTTCGACCTGTTCGGCCGCCACTACACCGGGCACGGACTGCCGCGTAGGCAGGTGATGCGGGTGGGCTTCATCAGCTACGCGGTCAACCTCAACCTGGGCGCCCTGGTGGGCGGCGTCGCGTTCCGCTACCGGCTGTATTCGCGGCTGGGGCTGGACAACGGCACCATCACCCGCGTGCTCGGCATGAGCGTGCTGACGAACTGGCTCGGCTACCTGGCGCTGGCCGGGACGGTGTTCAGCTCCGGGCTGATCCGGGTGCCACCCGCCTGGAAGATCGGCGGTGCCGGCCTGCAGGCGGTGGGCGCAGCCCTGCTCGCGGTGCTGCTCGCGTACCTGGCCGCCTGCGCGTTCTTGCGGCGCCGGCAGTTCAGCCTGCGCGGGCACGAGATCGAGCTGCCCCCGTGGCGCCTGGCGCTGGTGCAGGTGCTGCTGTCGTGCCTGAACTGGCTGCTGATCGCCGGCGTCGTGTACGTCTTGCTGCAACGGCAAGTCGATTACCCGCTGGTGGTCGCGGTGATGATGGTCAGCGCAGTGGCCGGCGTGCTGACCCACATCCCGGCGGGGCTCGGCGTGCTGGAAGCCGTGTTCATCGCGCTGCTCGGCTCCCAAGTGCCGCATGGCCAACTGCTTGCCGCGCTGCTGGCTTACCGCGCGCTGTACTACCTGGCACCGCTGGCCGCCGCCGGCCTGCTCTACCTCGGGCTGGAAGCCCGCGCGCGCCGCGGCGCCTGACTGCTCATTGCTTGGTGGCCGAAAACGGTGCCACCACGCCGGCGCTTTCGGCCAGCTCCGCGAGCATCGCGCGCGCCACCGGACTCAGCGACTCGTTGTGCGACGCGGCCTCCAGCGCGGAGGCGAAGGTCGCGTAGTTGCACTTCGTGGCCGCGGCCATGGCAAGCAGCGCCTGGCGCAGCACCTGCTGGAGGATGTCCAGGGTTTCGGTTTGGGTCGGGTTCATGGGCGTCCTGGGGAAGGCGTGCGACCCCTTGCGCCGGCGGAACACGCCGGTGCCGGTCACACGTGGCCAGGGAGGCATACGGCGTACCTGCCCGGCCACCGGGCAGGCGGCGTAGGACCCGTCCTACGGCCCGGTCGGACGCCCGGGGCTGCCCAGCCCGTACCGGCCTGCGTACATTGGGTGCGCACCGAACCCGCGGAGAAACCCGTTTCCCACCTTCCAGGCCAGACCATGCAACGAACCAATAGCGGCAAGTACCTCGTCCTCGTCGGCACGTCCCAGGCGCCCCGCGCCCTGCTGTTCGGCCCCCGGCACGACTACCTCGCCGAACTCGGCGATGACGAAGACGTCGTGGAAGACCTGATGAAGGCCGGCGCGCCCTGCCGTGCGCCGGACGCCCTGAAGCGCCGCGTCGCGCACGCCACCGGCGCGAGCGAGGCGGCGCTGGCGCTGTGGTGCTGGCGCCTGGCGGACTGGTGAGACCCGCCGGCGCTAGTCCATCACGCTCGTGATGCACCACTCCACGCGCGCCTGCGGGCTCGCCTGGTCGCCGGCTTCGATGAGCAGGCCCGTGCCGCAGTCGCCCTTGCGCGCCGCCAGTGGCTCCAGCCCGTACAGGCGCAGCGCCGCGCCCTGATCCACCGAGACCAGCAGCAGCGTGTCGCGCCCGTCGCTTACACAGGGACCGTCGTGCCAGCGCAGGCAACGGCCCGGGTCGTCGGCCAGCCAGCGACCATCGCGCAGCTCGAAACTCGCACTGCGGCCCTCGCCGAGCGTCAGCGTGCCCAGCACGATGCGGGATGAAGCGGCCTGGCTCATGGTGGATCGCATGCCCGGCCTGCGGACCGGATTCCCCCAGCGCCTGCAACCGCCATACCCGGCGCCCGCTCAGCCGGGGTCCGGGCGCTGCGGCGTGGCGGGCCGGAGGTACTGCGGCGAGGTCACGCCCATCGAGACGTAGATGCCGGTCAGGGCTTCCACGCCGATGCCTGTGGCCGGCTCGACCCAGTCCGCGGGCACGTACAGCAGCCCGCCGCCGATAGGCACCGGTGCGGTCGGCACCAGCACCGCGTGGTAGGCCCGGTCGCCAAGCTGCAAGGGCTCGGGCGTCGACAGCAGGCCCAGCACCGCCACCCCGCCTCGCCCGCCGAAGTGGCACCACACGGGACTCATCGACTTGAGGCCGTCGTCGGTGTCGCGCTTGGTCAGCAGGTCCACGAAACGGCGCGTGAAGTCGTACAGCGTGCGGATCACCGGGATGCGCAGCAGCACCGACTCCACGGCCCGCCGGGCACCCTTCTGCAGGCCGGACTCGACCAGCACGCCCAGCCCGAACACGGCCGCCGCGACCACCAGCACCCCGAGCAGGTAGGCGATCACCTCCGACCCCGTGACGCCCACGCCGATGGCCACCAGCATCCCGCCCAGCAGGCTTTGCGGCCCGATCCAGGCCAGCAGCAGCTGCACGATCCACAGCACCACGGCCACCGTGAGTGCCAGCGGCAGCACGGCCACCAGGCCGGTCAGGAAGGTTCGCAGGAGTTTGCGCAGGCGGGTCTTCAAGTGGGGCTCCGTCGGGAATGGCGCCCTATTGTCGCGGCTCGACGGGCCGGCCGTGCCGTGGTCGCCGGCATGCGAGGAAGTCCCGGTAGACATGGCAACGCGTCGGTCTAGTCTTGAAACCACTGCTTGGTTCGAGGTTTCTTGCCCGGAGTTCACCACCGTGACGTTGACCACCTACAGCGGCCGCTGCCATTGCGGCGCCGTCCAGTTCGAAGCCGAGGCCGACCTGCAGGCCGGCACCATGCGCTGCAACTGCTCGATCTGCGCCAAGTCGCGCTTCTGGGCCGCGCTGGTGCCGGCCGTCACGTCCTACCTGTAGCAGTCCCCCGCGCACGGCCCCTCACGCCTGCACCGCGGCCGGCAGGTGCAGGCGCATGCGCAGCCCGCCCAGCGGCGCGTCCTCCGCACTGACGCGGCCGCCGTAGGTCTGTGCCAGCTCGCGCACGATGTCCAGCCCCAGGCCGGCGCCGGCGCGTTGTTCGTCCAACCGCTCGCCGCGCTCGAAGATGCGCTCGCGCTGCGCAGGCGGGATGCCCGGGCCGTCGTCGTCGACCGTGAAGCACAGCTGGTCGCCCTCCCGGTGCACCTGCAGCTCGACCCGGCGACGCGCCCACTTGCCGGCGTTGTCCAGCAGGTTGCCGAGCGTCTCGAACAGGTCCTGCGGCTCGCCGCGGAACGCCAGCTCCGGGTCGCACCCGGCCAGCACGAACTCCAGCGGCCGGCCCGCATGCAGGCGCCGCATCGTGCGCAGCAGCGCCTCGACCGGCTGCCGCACCGGCGTGCGCAGGCCCGTGGCGCGGATCGCCGCGGCGGCCCGGGCGCGTGCGAGGTGGTAGTCGACCTGGCGCTGCGCGGTCGCGACCTGCTCCTGCACCAGCTGCGCCAGTGGCGAGCGCTCCTGCGCGGCCGCGTTGCCGAGGATGCTCAGCGGCGTGTGCAGCGCATGGGCCAGGTTGCCCGCCTGCGTGCGCGCCCGCTGCACGATGTCGGCATTGGCGCCGAGCACGTGGTTGAACTCGTGGACCAGCGGCTGCAGCTCGCGCGGGAACGGTCCTTCGAGGCGCGTGGCCACGCCGGTGCGCACCGCCCCGAGCTGCTCGCGCAGCAGGTTCAGCGGACGCAGGGCCAGCTGCAGCTGCACCGCCACGGCCAGCACCAGCCCCGCGGCGAGCAGCCCGAGCGCCACCCACAGCATGCGCGTGAAGCGCTGCACCGGCTCGGCCAGCAGGGCCTCGTCGGCGGCAACCGTCACGCGCAACAGCGGCGCCCCCGCATCGGGCAGCTGCAGGGGGCGGCTGACCGCCAGCAGCGTCCGGTCCGGCGGAAACGGCAGCTGCAGCACCGCGTGCCCCTGCGACGCGGGCAGGCGCACCGCGCCCTCCGGCGGCAGCGCCAGCACCTCGTCCCACAGCGAACGCGAGCGGGCCGCGCCGAGCTGCGGCGCCCCGCCCGGCGGGATCACGTCCACCTGCCAGTACAGGCCTGACAGCGGCGTGTCGAAGCGGGTCTCGCCGGCCATGCGATCCAGGTCGACCTGCACCTGCGGCCCCGGATTGACCGCCGCGCTGAGCCGGTCCAGCTGGTGCACCAGCTGCACCTCCAGCTGCTGGCGCGTGTGCTGCCGGAACAGGTCGCGCAGTCCCCAGCCGGCCACCGCCAGCGCCAGCGCGATCCACACCAGCGCGCCGATCAGCAGCCGCACGCGCAGCGAGCCGTGCCGCAGCGACAGCCACTCGGGCAGCTTCACGCGCCGGTCTCCACGGGCAGCAGGCGGTAGCCGAGCCCGCGCACGGTCTCGATGCTGCCGGGCGGCAGCTTCTTGCGCAGTCGGCCGACGAAGACCTCGATGGTGTTGGAGTCGCGCTCGCTGTCGCCGGGATACAGGTGCTCGGACAGTTCGGTGCGCGACAGCACCTCGCCCGGCCGCTGCATGAGCATCGACAGGATCTTGTACTCGTGGCTGGTCAGCGACAGCGGCCGGCCGTCGACCGAGGCCTTGGCCTGGCGCGTGTCCAGCCGGATCGCACCGCACTGCCACAGCGCGCTGTGGTGCGGCGACAGCCGCCGCAACAGGGCCCGCAGCCGTGCCAGCAGCTCCTCCATGTGGAACGGCTTGGTCAGGTAGTCGTCCGCGCCGGCATCCATGCCGGTGACCTTCTCGTGCCAGGCGTTGCGCGCAGTGAGGATCAGCACCGGCATGTTGCGCCCCTGCGCGCGCCAGTGGCGCAGCACGCTCAGCCCGTCCACCACCGGCAGGCCGAGGTCCAGCACCACCGCGTCGAAGGCTTCCTCGTCGCCCAGGTAGCGCGCCGTGGCGCCGTCGGCGGCCACCTCCACCGTGTGCCCCGCCGCGCGGATCGCGTCGGCGAGCTGGGCGCACAGCACCGGCTCGTCCTCCACCACCAGGATGCGCATCAGTCGCGTCCCCTTCTGCGGATGCCCAGCACCCGCCCGTCCACCGCATCCACCTTGAGCTTGCTGACCTCGCCGTTCGGATGCAGCAGGCGCAGCTTGTAGATGAAGTGGCCGTCGTCCTCCTCGAACTCGATCTTGATCACCTGGCCCTTCTGGCTGCGTTCCACTTGGTCCAGCACCGTGCGCAGCGGCAGCACCTTGCCCTGCTGCAGCGCCTGGCGCGCGCGTTCATGGTCGTGGTCGTGCGCCTGCACCGCAGGCCCCGACCACAACGTGCACGCCAGGGCCACGCCGAAGCCGGCGAGCAGCCGCAGGGAGGAAGATGGACGAGGAAGCGACATGGTGCCGTGATGAAGGTCAAGCGGATGCCCGCAGATGTAGCAGAGGTCGCATGAACGGCAGATGAACGCGCGCTTCAGGCTGCATTCACGCACCGGCCCGAACAATGCGTCCCGGGCAGTCGAAGCTGCCCGCTCATCCCGAACCACGCAGGAATCCTCATCATGAACACGTCCCGCATTCCCACCGTTTCCCTCACCCGCGGCCTGGCCGTCGCCGGCCTGCTCGCCGCCCTGGCCACCGGCGCCGGCGCACAGGCGCCGGCCCCTTCTGTCCCGGCCGCGCCGGCCCCCCAGACCAGCCCGGCCCCGCAGGGCCCGCAGCTGAACATCCGGCAGGTCTACGACCTGATGGACGCCGCCGGCTACCGCGACATCCGCGAGATCGAATGGTCGCATGGCCGCTACGAGGTCGAAGGCCGCAATGCCCGTGGCGAGCGCGTGAAGCTGGAGGTGGACGCCCGCACCGGCGCCGTGCTGCGCGAACGCGTCAAGCGCTGAGCCGGTGCGCGGCACCTGCCCGCCTGACGCAGCCACCGGGTTTTTCTGCCCGACCTTTGCGCTGCGACAAGCAGTGCACCCGCCGCGCCGCCTGGCGAGACCTACCATGGCGTGAACGCAGCGCACGACTGCGGACGTCTTGGGATCGGGTGGATGGAGCACTGCCGTGCCCGCACGGCAGCACACGAGCACCGGCACCTGAGGCTGGTGGAGAACCAGAACGGACCTGCGCCGCGCCGCAAGGATGCCGGCGCCCCTCGATCACAGGAGTGAATGATGCGTATCCGATGGGCCTTTGGCGCGTGGTGGCTGCTGCTCACGCTGGCGTGGGCCGCCGCCGCCCAGCCGTGGACGGACCTGTCCCGTGCCACCGATGCCGCCTTCTGGTGGCAGCTGCGCCGGCACGGGGTGTATGTGAGCGGCATCTGGAGCATCGGCATGATGTCGCTGGTCATGCTGCTCGCGCTGCGGCAGCGCTGGATGGACCGGCTGCTGGGCGGCATGGACCAGGTCTACCGCCTGCACAAGTGGGCCGGCATCGCGGCCGCCGCGTTCGCCGCGCTGCACTGGGGCGCCGAGCAGTCGGGCCGCTGGGTCCGCGCGGCCTGGGGCATGGCGGGCCGTCCGGCGCGCGACGCGGTGTTCGACTGGGCCACGCCGATGCGCGGCACCGCCAAGGACCTGGGCGAATGGGCCTTCTACGCGGTGCTGGTGATGGTGGTGCTGGCCGTGTGGGAGCGCCTGCTGCCTTACCGCCCGTGGCGCTTCCTGCACCGCCTGATGCCGGCGCTGTACCTGATGCTGGTGTTCCACGCCGCAGCGCTGATGCCCCTGGCCTTCTGGCAGGGCCCGCTCGGCGTGCTGGTGGCGGTGCTGCTGGCCATCGGCAGCGCGGCGGCGCTGTGGTCGCTGGCCGGGCGCATCGGCCGCGGCCGCAACAGCCACGTGGGGCGCATCCATGCGGTGCAGGTGCTCGGCACGCAGGCGGGCACGGACCCGCTGGAAGTGCTGTGCGCGATGCCGGCGCGCTGGCCGGGACACCGCCCGGGCCAGTTCGTGTTCGCCAGCTTCGAAGGCCTCGAGGGACCGCACCCGTTCACGATCGCCAGCGCCCCTGAAGGCTGCGGGCGGACGCCCCAGGGCGAACCGCTGCTGCGGCTGGTGATCAAGCCGCTGGGCGACTACACCCGCGCGCTGCACGAACGCCTGCGCCCCGGGCAGCCGGTGCGCATCGAAGGCCCATACGGCTGCTTCGACGCGCAAGGCGACGCGCAGAAGGTGCAGGTCTGGATCGCCGGCGGCGTGGGCATCACGCCCTTCCTCGCCCTGCTGCAGGCGCGCCAGCCCGGCATGCCGGCCATGGCCGACGCGCAGCCCGCGCACCTGCACTACTGCACGCGGCACGCCTCGCGCGACCCCCTGCTGCCCCAGGTGGAAGCCCTGTGCGCGACCGCGCAGCCCCCGGTGAGCCTGACCGTGCACGACGCGGCCAAGGGCCAGATCCTCACGCCGGAACACCTGACTCCCTACGGGCGCCAGCTGGACCTGTGGGTCTGCGGCCCTGCGGGCCTGGGCAAGGTGATGCGCCAGGCGGCGCAACGCCGCCGCGGCTGGCACGTGCACCAGGAAGCGTTCCAGATGCGCTGAAGCGGCGCCGCCCCAAGGCAAAAGGGTTCGATGATCGCTCATCGAACCCTTTTTCTTGCTTGGCGTGTCTGGTGGAGCCGGCGGGAATCGAACCCGCGTCCGCAAGCCATCCTCAGGCAGTTCTACATGCTTAGCTCTCTGGTTTGGATCTCACGCCGCCAGCCGCGCAGGAGCACGCTGCCAGCGACGCCAGTCACTTGATCTCGTTACCTGCCGAGTGACCCGGCAAGCAACCAGCCGATGTGCATGACCTCGCAGCCCTTGCGGGCCCGGCCCATCGGCCAACCGTTGCGAGGCTCACCGGTATTAAGCGGCGAGAGCGAAACGTTCGTCGTTCGCAGTTACTTTGTTCCAGTGGATTTACGAGCGTACTGGTGCTCGGCATGCACCGCTCTGATTCCGCACCCACGTCGAAACCAGGTCGGCCCCTTTCGATGCATTGTAGATCGGGCCGCGATCGCGCGTTTCAAGAGGGCCTTGCCGTGCCCAGGTGCAACAGCCCGAGCAGCTGCAGGAGGCTGTCGATCACCGCGTCGGCGCCCCAGGCCGCCAGGTCGGGCGACTCGCCGAGGTAGCCGTAGCCGGCCGCCACCACCGGCATGCCGGCCGCCCGCGCCGCCTGCACGTCGCGCAGGTCGTCGCCGACGTACAGCGCCTGCGCCGGCGCCAGCCCCAGGCGGCGGCAGGCTTCGAGCAACGGCTCGGGATGCGGCTTGGGGTGCGGCGTGGTGTCGCCGGCGATCACCACCGCGGCACGCGAGGCCACGCCCAGCGCCTGCAGCACCGGCTGCGTGTAGCGCATCACCTTGTTCGTGACCACGCCCCAGGCCACGCCCGCGGCCTCCAGCGCCTCCAGCAGCACGAGCGCCCCGTCGAACAGGCGCGATTCGGCGTCGAGCGCACTTTCGTACTCGGCGAGGAACTCGTCGCGCAGCGCCGCATACCCGGGGTCGTCGGTCGAGACGCCCAGCCCGGCGGCCAGCATGCCGCGCGCCCCGAACGAGGCCACCGGGCGCAGCTGCGCCACCGGCAGCGCCGGCAGGCCACGGCGCATGCGCATGCGGTTGACCGCCCCGGCCAGGTCGGGCGCGGTGTCGGCCAGCGTGCCGTCCAGGTCGAACAGCACGGCCTGCACCGCCCACGGTGCGGGAGGGATCGCGGCGGCGCTCATGGCTTGCGGCAGGCCAGCAGGTAGTTCACGCTGGTGTCGCCCGACAGCCAGTAGCGCTGGGTCAGCGGGTTGTACTCCATGCCGCGGGTGTCGGCCAGGTCCAGCCCGGCCTCGCGGCACCAGCGCGCCAGCTCGCTCGGGCGGATGAACTTGGCGTACTCGTGGGTGCCCCGGGGCAGCAGCTTGAGCACGTACTCGGCCCCGACGATCGCGAACAGGAAGGCCTTGGGATTGCGGTTGATGGTCGAGAAGAACACCCAGCCGCCCGGCTTGGCCAGCGTCGCGGCGGCGCGCACCACCGAGGACGGATCGGGCACGTGCTCGAGCATCTCCATGCAGGTCACGACGTCGAAGCTCTCCGGCTGCTCGGCGGCCAGCGTCTCGACCGCCACCTCGCGGTACTCGATGCCGGGGGTCTGCGCCTCCATCGCGTGCAGCTGGGCCACGCGCAGCGCCTTGGTCGCGAGGTCGATGCCCAGCACCTGCGCGCCCTTGCGCGCCATCGAATCGGCCAGGATGCCGCCGCCGCAGCCGACGTCGAGCACCCGCTTGCCCTGCAGGCGGGCATGGCGGTCGATCCATTCCAGGCGCAGGGGGTTGATCTGGTGCAGCGGCTTGAATTCGCTGTCCGGGTCCCACCAGCGGTGGGCCAGCTGGCTGAACTTGGCCAGTTCCTGAGGGTCGGCGTTCGGTGCTTCGGTCATGGCTCGAAATTGTGCACGCAACGGTCGCAGGCAGGGCCTGGCGCCGGGCAGAAAAAAACCCCGCCGCAGCGGGGTTTGTCTTGAGGCGGGAGAGATTACTTCTGGACGGTGCGGGTACCGACCACTTCGATTTCGACGCGGCGGTTCTTCGCACGGCCTTCGCGGGTGGAGTTGTCAGCCACCGGCTGCTTCTCGCCCTTGCCTTCGGTGTAGACGCGGTTGGATTCGATGCCCTTGCTGACCAGATAGGCCTTCACGGCTTCGGCGCGACGCACCGACAGCTTCTGGTTGTAGGCGTCGGGGCCGGTCGAGTCGGTGTGGCCGACGGCGATCACGACCTCGAGGTTGATGCCTTCCATCTTGCTGACCAGGTCGTCCAGCTTGGCGCGGCCTTCGGGCTTCAGGACAGCCTTGTCGAAGTCGAAGAACGCGTCAGCGGCGAAGGTCACCTTCTCGCTGGTAGGCGCGGGCGGGACGGGCGCCGGGGCCGGGGCGGGGGCAGGAGCCGGGGCAGCGGCCGGGGCGGGCGCGGGGGCGGGGGCCGGTGCGGCAGCGGGCTTCAGCGCGCCGTCGCAGTCCGCGGCGGCGGTGGCCGGCGTCCAGGTGGCATCACGCCAGCACAGTTCGTTGGTGCCGTTCTTCCAAACGGTGCCGTCAACGTTGCGCCAGTTATCGACAGACTGAGCGAGCGCGCCCGAAGCCATCGCGGCCGAGGCAAACAGCATCGCCACCTTGTTGAGTTTGTTCATGTTTCTCCTCTCAAGAAAAGCCGCAGAACGACTGCGTAAGCGTCCAGAAAAAAGACGGAATCAGGAAACACGCGGTTACGCGCAGTTCCGCTACCGACCGGAAGGATTCTGCCATACCGCGTCACATGGACAAGTTTTTGTCTATAGGGTGGCGCACTGCGTTCTTCCCTGTTGCGCAGGCACGACACACCGGGCGCCGTAGAATCGCGGTTTCACCGCGCACGCGCGCCGATGGACGGCCTGTGCCGCCGCCGTATTCAGGGACCGCATGACTCAGTTCGCCAAAGAAACCCTCCCGATCAGCCTCGAAGAAGAGATGCGGCGTTCGTACCTCGATTACGCGATGAGCGTGATCGTGGGACGCGCCCTGCCCGATGCCCGCGACGGTCTGAAACCGGTGCACCGGCGCGTGCTGTACGCGATGCACGAGCTGAACAACGACTGGAACCGGCCCTACAAGAAGTCTGCTCGTATCGTCGGTGACGTCATCGGTAAGTACCACCCGCACGGCGATTCGGCGGTCTACGACACGATCGTGCGCATGGCGCAGGATTTCTCGCTGCGCCACATGCTGGTCGATGGCCAAGGCAACTTCGGCTCGGTCGACGGCGACAGCGCCGCGGCGATGCGCTACACCGAAGTCCGCCTGGCCAAGATCGCCCACGAGATGCTGGCCGACATCGACAAGGAAACGGTCGATTTCGGCCCCAACTACGACGGCTCCGAGAAAGAGCCGCTGGTGCTGCCCACCCGCCTGCCCAACCTGCTGGTCAACGGCTCGGCCGGCATCGCGGTGGGCATGGCGACCAACATCCCGCCGCACAACCTCAACGAGGTGGTGGACGCCTGCCTGCACCTGCTGAAGAACCCCGAGGCGAGCATCGACGAGCTGATGGAGATCATCCCGGCGCCGGACTTCCCCACCGCCGGGATCATCTACGGCCTGTCGGGCGTGCGCGAGGGCTACCGCACCGGCCGCGGCAAGGTGGTGATGCGCGCCAAGTGCCACTTCGAGGACATCGACAAGGGTGCGCGCCAGGCCATCATCATCGACGAGATCCCCTACCAGGTGAACAAGAAGAACCTCCTGGAGCGGATCGCCGAGCTGGTCCACGAGAAGAAGATCGAGGGCATCAGCCACATCCAGGACGAGTCGGACAAGTCCGGCATGCGCGTGGTCATCGAGCTCAAGCGCGGCGAAGTCCCGGAGGTGGTGCTCAACAACCTGTACAAGCAGACCCAGCTGCAGGACACCTTCGGCATCAACATGGTCGCCCTGGTGGACGGCCAGCCGAAGCTGTGCAACCTGAAGGACCTGCTGGAGATCTTCCTCGAGCACCGGCGCGAGGTCGTCACCCGCCGCACGGTGTTCGAGCTGCGCAAGGCGCGCGAGCGCGGCCACGTGCTGGAAGGCCTGGCGGTGGCGCTGGCCAACATCGACGAGTTCATCCAGATCATCAAGAACTCGCCCACCCCGCCGATCGCCAAGCAGGAGCTGATGAGCCGCGCCTGGGATTCGTCGCTGGTGCGCGAGATGCTGGCGCGCGCCGAGCAGGACACCCCGGGCGGTCGCGCCGCCTACCGCCCCGAAGGGCTGCCGCCACAGTACGGCCTGCAGCCTGACGGGCTGTACCGCCTGTCCGACGACCAGGCCAGCGAGATCCTGCAGATGCGCCTGCAACGCCTGACCGGGCTGGAGCAGGACAAGATCATCGGCGAGTACAAGGACGTGATGGCCCAGATCGCCGACCTGCTGGACATCCTGGCGCGCCCCGAGCGGGTCACCGCGATCATCGCCGAGGAGCTGGTCGCTCTGAAGCAGGAGTTCGGCCAGACCAAGCTGGGCGCGCGGCGCAGCGAGATCGAGCACAACGCGCAGGAACTCGACACCGAGGACCTGATCGCCCCGACCGACATGGTCGTCACGCTCAGCCACGCCGGCTACATCAAGAGCCAGCCGCTGGCCGAGTACCGCGCGCAGCGCCGCGGTGGCCGCGGCAAGCAGGCGGCGGCGACCAAGGAAGACGACTGGATCGACCAGCTCTTCATCGCCAACACGCACGACTACATCCTGTGCTTCTCCAACCGCGGCCGGGTCTACTGGCTGAAGGTCTGGGAGGTGCCGCAGGGCGGGCGCAACAGCCGCGGCAAGCCCATCGTCAACATGTTCCCGCTGCAGCAGGGCGAGAAGATCAACGTCGTGCTGCCGCTGACCGGCGAGTTCCGCAGCTTCCCCGAAGACCACTACGTCTTCATGTGCACCGCGCAGGGCACGGTCAAGAAGACCGCGCTGGACGAGTTCAGCAACCCGCGCAAGGCCGGCATCATCGCCGTCGACCTGGATGAGGGCGACTACCTGATCGGCGCGGCGCTGACCGACGGCAAGCACGACGTGATGCTGTTCTCCGACGGCGGCAAGGCGGTGCGCTTCGACGAGAACGACGTGCGCCCGATGGGCCGCAACGCGCGCGGCGTCAAGGGCATGACGCTCGAGGAAGGCCAGAGCGTGATCGCGATGCTGGTGGCCGAGGACGAATCCCAGAGCGTGCTGACCGCCACCGAGAACGGCTACGGCAAGCGCACCCCGATCACCGAGTACACCCGCCACGGCCGCGGCACCAAGGGCATGATCGCGATCCAGCAGTCCGAGCGCAACGGCAAGGTGGTCGCCGCCACGCTGGTGCGTCCGGAGGACGAGATCATGCTGATCACCGACAAGGGCGTGCTGGTGCGCACCCGGGTGGCCGAGATCCGCGAGCTGGGCCGCGCCACGCAGGGCGTGACGCTGATCTCGCTGGACGAGGGCTCCAAGCTGAGCGGCCTGCAGCGCATCGTCGAGAACGACGCGGGCGACAAGGCCGAGGACGAAGCAGCCGACGACACCCCGCCGGCCGGGGGCGCCGACAACTGAGGCCCGGCACGCGCGCCCTGACGACCCGCGACGCTGCACCTTCGGGTGCAGCGTCCTTTCTGGCGGTTCCGACCGCTGCCCCAGATCGAGACCGCCATGCACACCACCCGCCTTGCCCTCGCCACCAGCCTGCTGGCCCTGGCCGGCTTTGCCCATGTCGCCCCCGCCGCCGCACAATCCAAGGCGGAACTGGTGGACAGGCTCATCCAGCTGCAACGCCCTGCCGAGGCCGTCACCGTGGAGCTGGTGCGCACCGATGCGTCGGTGCTGCTGTCCGAGGCCGGCGCCGCGCTGCAGGCCCGCGTGCCGGCCGACAAGCGGGACGCCGTGGCCGATGCCATCAGGACGGACGTCAGGAAGTACGTCGACACCATGCTGCCCGAAGTGCGCAAGATCGCCGAGGAACAGGTCAAGGCCAAGTGGGCGCCGGTGCTCGCCGAACGCTTCACCGAGGCCGAGCTCAAGCAGCTGATCGCCTGGGTGGAATCGCCGCTGTACCGCAAGCACCAGGAACTGATGCCGCAGCTGTATGGTTCGCTCCACGAGGCCGTGCTCGGTGACGTGCGCACGAAGCTCTCGCCCCAGATCGAGCGCGTGCGCACGGAGATCGACCAGCAGCTGGCGCCGTTCGTGCCGCCCGCCCCGAAGAAATCCCCGAAGTGACAACACCCCTCCTCCCGACGAGATGAAGCGCCCCTACAACTTCTCTGCCGGCCCCGCGGCGCTGCCGCAGGAAGTGCTCGAGCAGGCCGCCGCCGAGATGCTCGACTGGCACGGCAGCGGCATGAGCGTGATGGAGATGAGCCATCGCGGCCGCGAGTTCATGTCCATCCGCGACCAGGCCGAGACCGACCTGCGCGAGCTGCTCGACGTGCCCTCGCACTACCACGTGCTGTTCATGCAGGGCGGCGGCATCGCCGAGAACGCCATCGTGCCGCTGAACCTGTCGCGCGGCGGCACGGTCGACTTCGTCGTCACCGGCGGCTGGTCAGCGAAGTCGTACAAGGAAGCCAAGCGCTACTGCCGGGCGCGCGTGGCCGCCAGCAGCGAGGCCGACGGCTACACCCGCATCCCCGCGCAGTGGCAGCTCAGCGAGCGCCCGTCCTACGTGCACGTGTGCACCAACGAGACCATCCACGGCGTCGAGTTCCAGGAGCTGCCCGACCTGAAGGCCCTGGGCTGCGACGCCCCGCTGGTGATCGACTGCTCCTCGCACATCGCCTCGCGCCCGATCGACTGGTCGCGCGTCGGCCTGGCCTTCGCCGGTGCCCAGAAGAACATCGGCCCGGCGGGCCTGACCCTGGTGATCGTGCGCGAGGACCTGGTCGGCCACGCGCTGGAGATCTGCCCCTCGGCGTTCGACTACAAGACCGTCGCCGAGAACCACTCGATGTACAACACCCCGCCGACCTACGCGATCTACACGGCCGGCCTGGTGTTCCAGTGGCTCAAGCGCCAGGGCGGCGTGGCCGAGATGGAGCGGCGCGCCCGCGCCAAGGCCGAGCTGCTGTACGGCTACATCGACGCATCCGGCTGGTACGTCAACAAGGTGGACCCGACCTGCCGCTCGCGCATGAACGTGCCGTTCTTCCTGCCCGACGACCGCCTCAACGAGGCCTTCCTGGCCGGGGCGAAGGAGCGCGGGCTGCTGCAGCTCAAGGGCCACAAGTCGGTGGGCGGGATGCGCGCCAGCATCTACAACGCGATGCCGCTCGAAGGCGTGCAGGCGCTGGTCGACTACATGCGAGAATTTGCAGCTCGCCATGGCTGACGAACTGACTCCCCCCCAGGATCTGCAGGCGCTGCGCGCCCAGATCGACGCGGTCGACCGCGAACTGCTGACGCTGCTCAACCGCCGCGCGGCGCTGGCTCAGGCCGTCGGCGAACTGAAGAAGAAGGAAGGCTCGGTGGTGTTCCGCCCCGAGCGCGAGGCCCAGGTGATCGACGGGCTGAAGGCCTTCAACCCCGGGCCGCTCAAGACCGACTCGGTGGCGCCGATCTGGCGCGAGATCATGTCGGCCTGTCGCGCGCTGGAAACCCCGACCCGGGTCGCCTACCTGGGCCCGGCCGGCACCTTCAGCGAGCTCGCGGCGCTGGGCTTCTTCGGTTCGTCCATCGTGCGCGTGCCGTGCGCCAGCATCGACGAGGTGTTCCGCACCACCACCGCCGGGGCGGCCGACTTCGGCGTGGTGCCGGTCGAGAACTCCACCGAGGGGGTGGTGGCCCGATCGCTGGACCTGTTCCTGACCACGCCGCTGTTCATCATCGGCGAGACCAGCCTGCTGGTGCGGCACAACCTGCTGCGCAAGGAGAACAGCCTGCAGGACATCGAGGCCGTGTGCGCCCACCCGCAGGCGCTGGCCCAGTGCCACCTGTGGCTGAGCAACCACCTGCCCCACGTCGAGCGCCGCCCGGTGGCGAGCAACGCCGAGGGCGCGCGCCTGGCCGCCGAGAACCCGCGCCTGGCCGGCATCGCCAGCGAGCGCGCCGCCAGCGAATACGGCCTGCACATCATCGCCCCGGCGATCCAGGACGACCCGCACAACCGCACCCGCTTCGCGATCGTCGCCCACCCGGAGCGCCACCCGCAGCCCAAGGCGTCGGGCCACGACTGCACCAGCCTGGTGGTGTCGGTGGTCAACCGCCCCGGCGCCGTGCACGACATGCTGGTGCCGCTGAAGGCGCACGGCGTCTCGATGAGCCGCTTCGAATCCCGTCCGGCGCGCTCCGGTCAGTGGGAGTACTACTTCTACATCGACCTGCAGGGCCACCCGGACGAGCCCCACGTGGCCGCCGCGCTGAAGGAGCTGCGCGCCGCCTGCGACTTCTTCAAGCTGCTCGGGACCTACCCCATCGACGTCCATTGAGCCGCCGGAGACCGTGCAGATGTTCAATCAACTGGGCTTGATCGGTTGCGGCCTGATGGGCGGCTCGTTCGCGCTGGCGATGAAGCGCGCCGGGCTGGTCAAGCGGGTGGTCGGTTACAGCAAGTCGCCGTCGACCACGGAGAAGGCCCGCCGCCTGGGCGTCATCGACCTGGCCGCGGAGTCGGCCCTGCTGGCCGTCTCCGGCTCCGACATCGTGCTGATCGCGGTGCCGGTGGCGGCATCCGAGGCCACCTTCAAGGCCATCCGCCACCTGGTCGAGCCGGGCGTGCTGCTGATGGACGTGGGCTCCACCAAGCGCGACGTGGTCGACGCCGCCCGCCGCGTGCTCAAGGAGCGCGTCGAGTACTTCGTGCCGGCCCACCCGATCACCGGCAAGGAAGTCGCCGGCGTCGAGCACGCCGACGCCCTGCTCTATTCGGGCCGCCAGGTCATCCTCACCCCGCTGCCGCAGACCGACCCCAAGCTGCTGCAGAAGGCCATCGACGTCTGGTCGGCGATCGGCTGCCAGGTGCTGAAGATGACGCCGGAGAACCACGACGCGGCCTTCGCCGCGGTGAGCCACCTGCCGCACCTGCTGGCCTTCGCCTTCTTCAGCTCGGTCTACAAGCAGCCGGCCGGCAAGGATTTCCTCTCGCTGGCCGGGCCGGGCTTCCGCGACTTCACCCGCATCGCCGCGAGCGATCCGGCGGTCTGGCGCGACATCCTGCTGGCCAACCGCGAGGAGGTGCTCAAGCAGTCGATGCGCTTTCGCCACACGCTCGACGCGATGGAGCACGTGATCCGCAGCGGCAACGCCGAAGCCCTGGAAGACCTGATCCGCAGCGCCGCCGAGGGCCGCGCCAACTGGCAGATGGCCACCCCCAAGCCCGCGTCCTCGCGCTAGGCTGCGCCATCCCTCCATGTACGCCACCGAATTCCTCGACCTTCCGCCGCTGCGCGCCGCCGCCGGCACCGTCCGCCTGCCCGGCTCCAAGAGCATCTCCAACCGGGTGCTGCTGCTGGCCGCGCTCAGCGACGGCGCCACGCTGATCCACGACCTGCTGGACTCCGACGACACGCGCGTGATGATCACCGCGCTCAAGCAGCTGGGCTGCGCCGTCGAGCCGCAGGGCGAGGCGCTGCGCGTCACCGGCCTGGGCGGCCGGCTCGCCGTGCGCGAGGCGCAGCTGTTCCTCGGCAATGCCGGCACCGCGATGCGCCCGCTGGCTGCCTCGCTGGCGCTGCTGGCCGGCCTGCACGGCGGCCGCTTCGAGCTGGGCGGCGTGCCGCGCATGCACGAGCGCCCGATCGGCGACCTGGTCGACGCGCTGCGCCAGATCGGCTGCCAGATCGACTACCTCGGCAACGAGGGCTACCCGCCGCTGCGCCTGGCCGGCGGGCAGCCGCGCGTCGGCGCCCCGATCCGGGTGCGCGGCGACGTCTCCAGCCAGTTCCTGACCGCGCTGCTGCTGGCGCTGCCGCTGCTGTCGCACCAGGGCGAGCTGGTCATCGAGGTCGAGGGCGAACTGATCTCCAAGCCCTACGTCGAGATCACCCTGAACCTGCTGCGCCGCTTCGGCGTGGAGGTGGCGCGCGACGGCTGGAGCCGCTTCACGATCCCGGCGCACAGCCGCTACCGCTCGCCCGGCGACATCCACGTCGAGGGAGACGCCTCCTCGGCCTCGTACTTCATCGCGCTGGGGGCGCTGGCCGCCGACGCGGCCGCGCCGCTGCGCATCGAGGGCGTGGGCGCCGACTCGATCCAGGGCGACATCCGCTTCGTCGAGGCGGCCGAGGCCATGGGGGCGCAGGTGCGCCAGGGGCCGAACTGGCTGGAGGTCTGGCGCGGTGCCTGGCCGCTGAAGGCCCTGGACCTGGACTGCAACCACATTCCCGACGCGGCCATGACGCTGGCCGTGATGGCGCTGTATGCCAGCGGCCCGACGCGGCTGCGCAACATCGCCAGCTGGCGGGTCAAGGAGACCGACCGCATCACCGCGATGGCCACCGAGCTGCGCAAGCTCGGCGCCGGGGTCAGCGAAGGCCCTGATTTCATCGAGGTCACGCCACCGGCCGCCTGGCAGCCGGCGGCGATCCGCACCTACGACGACCACCGCATCGCGATGTGCTTCTCGCTGGCGGCCTTCAACGGCCTGGCCGGCGCCAGGCCGCCGGTGCCGGTGCGCATCCTCGATCCCAAGTGCGTCGCCAAGACCTTCCCGGACTACTTCGAGACCTTGTTCGGCGTGGTGACCACCGACCCTGCGGACATCCCGGTCATCACGATCGACGGGCCGACCGCCTCGGGCAAGGGCACGCTGGCCAGCGGGGTGGCGCAAAAGCTCGGCTACCACCTGCTGGACTCCGGCGCCCTGTACCGCGCCACCGCGCTGGCGGCCCAGCGCGCCGGCATCCCGGCCGACGACGAGGCGCGCCTGGCGGCGCTGGCCGCCGCGCTGCCGCTGCACTTCGACGAGCAGGGGGTGTGGCTGGACGGCGAGAACGTCACCGACGCGCTGCGCCGCGAGGAAGTCGGCGCGCTGGCCTCGCAGATCTCCGCCCACCCGGCGGTGCGCTGCGCGCTCACCGGCCTGCAGCTGGCGTTCCGGCGCCTGCCCGGCCTGGTCGCCGACGGCCGCGACATGGGCACGGTCATCTTCCCGGACGCCCCCCTGAAGGTGTTCCTGACCGCCAGCGCCGCCACCCGCGCCGAGCGTCGGCATAAGCAATTGATTTCTAAAGGCTTTTCGGCTAACATAGACGACCTTCTGCAGGATCTGGAGGCGCGCGATGCGAGGGATCGCTCCCGCAGCACGGCGCCCTTGAAGCCCGCAGAGGATGCGATGTCGCTAGACAATTCGGCCCTGTCCATCGAGGCTTCGGTGCAGCAGGTGCTGGATTGGTGGCAGCAGCGCAGGCCGTTCTGATGGCCGGTGGCGACGGTTTCGGTCGCCGCCGCCGGGCTGGACAGCCGAAGGGCTTCCGCGTGAGCGGGGCATTTGTTTTTGGGCCCGTCCCTTCCCCACCTGCGTCGCTGGGCGCCCGAAGGGCCGGTTCGACAACCTAACCCGCAGCCTTGCGGCTGCAACCCAACAACCAGCGATCGCTGGTTCCCAGGAATCCTCAATGTCTCAAACCACCCAAACCGCCGCAGCCGAAGGGTCGGAATCCTTTGCCGCCCTGTTCGAAGAGTCCCTCAAGCGCTCGGAAATGCGCTCCGGCGAGGTGATCACGGCCGAAGTCGTCCGCGTGGACTACAACTTCGTCGTCGTGAACGCCGGCCTCAAGTCCGAGGCCTACATCCCCATCGACGAGTTCCGCAATGACCAGGGCGAACTGGAAGTCCAGGTCGGCGACTTCGTCTCGGTGGCGATCGACTCCATCGAAAACGGCTATGGCGACACCATTCTGTCGCGCGACAAGGCCAAGCGCCTGGCCTCGTGGCTGCAGCTCGAGCGCGCGCTGGAATCCGGCGACTTCGTCAGCGGCACGGTCTCCGGCAAGGTCAAGGGTGGTCTGACGGTGCTGGTCAACGGCATCCGCGCCTTCCTGCCCGGCTCCCTGATCGACACCCGCCCCGTCAAGGACATGACGCCTTACGAGGGCAAGACGCTCGAGTTCAAGGTCATCAAGCTCGACCGCAAGCGCAACAACGTCGTGCTGTCGCGCCGTGCCGTCATCGAAGCCTCGATGGGTGAAGAGCGCGCCAAGCTGCTCGAGACCCTGACCGAAGGCGCCATCGTCCACGGCGTGGTCAAGAACATCACCGAATACGGTGCGTTCGTCGACCTGGGCGGCATCGACGGCCTGCTGCACATCACCGACATGGCCTGGCGTCGCGTGCGCCACCCGAGCGAGGTGGTGCAGGTCGGCCAGGAGCTGACCGCCAAGGTCCTGAAGTTCGACGCCGAGAAGAACCGCGTCTCGCTGGGCCTGAAGCAGATGGGTGACGACCCCTGGGTCGGCGTCTCGCGCCGCTACCCGGCCGGCACCCGCCTGTTCGGCAAGGTCACCAACATCGCCGACTACGGTGCGTTCGTCGAGATCGAGCCGGGCATCGAAGGCCTGGTGCACGTCTCCGAGATGGACTGGACCAACAAGAACGTCGCGCCGTCCAAGATCGTGGCGCTGGGCGACGAGGTCGAGGTCATGGTCCTGGAGATCGACGAGGACAAGCGCCGCATCTCCCTGGGCATGAAGCAGTGCAAGCCGAACCCCTGGGAAGAGTTCGCGCAGAACTTCAAGCGCGGCGACCGCGTCAAGGGCCCGATCAAGTCGATCACCGACTTCGGCATCTTCGTGGGCCTGGCCGCCGGCATCGACGGCCTGGTGCACCTGTCCGACCTGTCCTGGAACGAGCCGGGCGAAGCCGCGGTGCGCAACTACAAGAAGGGCCAGGAAGTCGAAGCCGTCGTGCTGGCCATCGACGTGGAACGCGAGCGCATCTCGCTGGGCATCAAGCAGCTCGACGCCGATCCGTTCAGCAACTACACGGCCGTCCATGACCGCGGCGCGACCGTCACCGGTACCGTCAAGTCCGTGGATGCCCGCGGCGCCGAGATCCAGCTGGCCGACGACGTGACCGGCTACCTGCGTGCCTCCGAGATCTCCCGCGAGCGCGTGGAAGACGCCCGCAACGTGCTGAAGGAAGGCGACGAGGTCACCGCGCTGATCATCAACATCGATCGCAAGACCCGCAGCATCCAGCTGTCGATCAAGGCCAAGGACAACGCCGAGCAGCAGGAAGCGCTGCAACGCCTGTCCGCCGAGAACCGCGAGAACGCCGGCACCACCAGCCTCGGCGCGCTGCTCAAGGCCAAGCTGAGCGACCAGCAGAACAACAACAACGGCTGATCGCCGCACGTTGCTGGACGCCCACCGTAGCCCCGATCGACACGACAGGACGCAATGACCCGATCCGATCTCGTGAACCAGCTGGCCGAGCGCTTCGGCCAGCTGACGCACCGCGATACCGAGTTCGCGGTCAAGACCATCCTGGACGCGATGTCCGACGCGCTCGCGCGCGGGCACCGCATCGAGATCCGGGGCTTCGGCAGCTTCTCGATCAACCGCCGCCCGCCGCGCATCGGGCGCAACCCGCGCTCCGGCGAGCAGGTGGTGATCCCCGAGAAGCTGGTGCCGCACTTCAAGCCCGGCAAGGCGTTGCGCGAGGCGGTCGACGCCCGCACCCCGCCCGAGCCGGATGCCGAGGCTGCGGCGCAGGACGCCGCCCGACAGGAAGCCGCTGCGTGAGCAGCGGCTTTTTTCTTTTCCGCCCCTTGCGGGCCCCGTCCCCGCTCCGGCCGGCCGCAACGCCCGGCGCGACGCTAGAATCGCCGCGATGCAAGGCCTGATCTGGCTGTTCCGAGCCGCCATCTTCTTCGTCCTGTTCGCCTTCGCGCTGAACAACCAGCACGAAGCGACGCTGCACTGGTTCTTCGGCTACGAGTCGCGTGCGCCGATGGTCTTCATCGTGCTCGGCGCGTTCGCGGTCGGCGCCGTCTTCGGCGTGCTGGCCATGGTGCCCAGCTGGTGGCGCCAGCGCCGCGCCGCGCGCCGCCAGGCCAGTGCCCCCCCGCCGCCCGCGCCGGCACCGGCGCCCGCGGAAGCGACCGAGGAACTCCCCCCCTGATGCCGCCGCGCGATGGACTTTGATTTCCAGTGGCTGCTGCTGGGGCTCCCGGTGGCCTTCGCGCTGGGCTGGCTGGCTTCGCGCATCGACCTCAGGCAATGGCGCTCGGCGCAACGCGAGTCCCCGCGCGCCTACTTCAAGGGGCTGAACCTGCTGCTCAACGAGCAGCAGGACAAGGCCATCGACGCCTTCATCGAGGCGGTGCAGCACGACCCGGACACCACCGAGCTGCACTTCGCGCTGGGCAACCTGTTCCGCCGCCGCGGTGAGTACGAGCGCGCCGTGCGCGTGCACGAGCACCTGCTCAGCCGCGGCGACCTGCCGCGCGCCGAGCGCGAGCGCGCCCAGTACGCCCTGGCGCAGGATTTCCTCAAGGCCGGCCTGTTCGACCGCGCCGAGGCCGCCTACCAGGCCCTGGAGAACACGCGCTTCCGCACCGACGCGTGGCTCGCCCTGCTGACGCTGTACGAGCGCTCGCGCGACTGGGGCAAGGCCATCGAGGTGGCGCGCAAGCTGGAAGACGCCGGTGCCGGCTCGTTCTCCAACCGCATCGCGCACTGCTGGTGCGAGATCGCGCTGGACGCCGATGCGCGCGGCGACGCGGCGACCGCCGACGAGGCACTCGCCAAGGCACGCGCCGCGATGCCCCAGGCCGCGCGCCCGCTGGTGATCGCCGGCCAGCGCCTGGCCCGCCAGGACCGCCACGCCGAGGCGCTGCAGGTGTGGAACGAGCTGATCACCGCCAACCCGGGCGCCTTCGCGCTGGTGGCGCGCGAGTACGCCGCCAGCGCCACCGCCGCCCGGCAGCAGGCCGCGGCGATCGGGAAGCTGCGCGCGCTGTACGAGCGCGCGCCGTCGGTGGAGCTGCTGGCCGCGCTGCGCCAGCTGGAAGCCGATCCCGTCGTGCGGCGCGACTGGCTGGGCCAGCACCTGGCCCGGCAGCCCTCGATCTCGGCGGCGCTGGACCTGCTGGACGAGACCATCGCGCAGGGCCAGCCCCTCTCGCCCCAGGAAACCCAGCGCCTGCAGCAGGTGCTGGCGCAGTCGGCCAAGCCGCTGCAGCGCTACCGCTGCGCCGCCTGCGGCTTCGAGGCCTCGCACTACTTCTGGCAGTGCCCCGGCTGCCAGAGCTGGGACAGCTACCCGCCGCGCCGCATCGAGGACTACTGAAGCCTCGAAACCTCGCGTTACCACTGCGCCCCCGCGCTTCCCACCCAAGAGGGAAGCGCCCTCTCCCGTGGTTTCCTAGACTGCGCCTGCCTGCGAAGGCGCAGCCCGCAGGCCATCCCACAACCACACAGGAGAGGAAACCATGAGCCATTTCATCCGCAAGATCGCGTTCGCGCTGCTGGCGCTGGTGTCGGCCTCGGTGTTCGCCGCGGTGGAAGCCAACAAGGCCGACCGGGCCCAGCTGGAATCGGTCAAGGGCGTGGGCAGTGCCCTGTCCGGGCGCATCGTCGCCGAGCGCCAGAAGGCGCCGTTCAAGGACTGGAACGACTTCATCACCCGCGTGCAGGGCGTCGGTCCGGCCAGTGCGGCACGGCTGTCCAGGGAAGGCCTGACGGTCAACGGCACGAGCTATCCGGGCGCCCAGCCGGCCGCCAAGCAGCAGGTCGCGGCCAAGCCGCCGGCGCGGCCGGCTGACCGCAAGCAGTAAGCCCGCCATCGTCAGCGGCCCGACGGAATGAATGCCCCGCCCTCGCGGGGCATGCTCGTGAGGGCCCCGGGGACGTTCAGGCCGCGACCGCGCCGAGCGGCTGCGACGCCGCCTGCGGATCGCCCCAGCCGAAGAAGCGCCGCACCTCGTCGCGGCGCGCCAGCGCATCCTGCCGGCCCAGCGCCATCAGCTCGGTGGTGTAGCCCGGCTCGAACAGCAGGTAGCTGGCCAGTGCGGCGCCGCGTGCATCGTCGGGGTCGCTGGTCATGCCCAGCGCCCGCAGCATCGTGCGCACCGGCAGCGGCAAGGCGCCGACATGGCGGCTCGCGATGTCGTCCAGGCGCTGGCTGGGCGCGATCACCAGCAGCTCCAGCGGCCGCAGGCCGGTACGCTCGCGCGCCTCGGGCGACATCAGCGACAGCGTGTGGTTGATGCGCTGCGCGCGCTCGATGTCCACCGCCATCGCGTCGAGGAAGATGTTGGACAGCGCATGGCCGGCGATCTGCGCCAGCGTCGGATAGTCCTGCGACACCAGCCGCTGCCCGGGCGGCTCCTGCATGCGCCCGGCACCGATGACCAGGATGCGCCCGGCGCCCAGGTGCACGGCCGGCGAGATCGGCGCCGACTGGCGCATCGACCCGTCCCCGAAGTACTCGATCGCCCCGTGCATCGGCAACGCGACGGCCGGGAACACGAACGGGATCGCCGCCGAGGCCAGCAGGTGCTCGCGCGTGATGCGCCCGCGCACCGCCTGGCGCTGCGAGCGGGTCCACGGGACGATGGGCTCGCGGCTCTGGTAGAAGGTGACGTGGTCGCCCGACGAATAGCTGGAGGCGGTCACGGCCAGCGCGCGCAGGAGCCCCTGGCGCATCACGTAGTCGATGCGACGGGGGTCGAGCAGGCGCGACAGCAGCGCCTCGAACGGCCGGTTGTCGAGGAAGGACTTCGGCCGGGCCCGCCCCCAGCGGGCGATCAGCCAGCCGAGCGACAGCATCGACAGCCAGCGCGCACCGGTGCGGATCACGCCGATCGAGTCGGCGCGGTAGACGTCCTCGGCGTGCAGCTGCGCCCACACGCCGGCCAGCGTGCGCACGGTGCCGACGAAATCGTCGGCACCGCAGGCCAGCCCTGCGGCGTTGATCGCCCCGGCCGAGGTACCGGTGAGGATCGGGAACGGATTGGACCCCGGGCGCCCCGCCTCCTCGTAGAGGTCGGCGATGGCCTGCAG
This sequence comes from Caldimonas thermodepolymerans, assembly GCF_015476235.1. Lineage (NCBI taxonomy): Bacteria > Pseudomonadati > Pseudomonadota > Betaproteobacteria > Burkholderiales > Sphaerotilaceae > Caldimonas > Caldimonas thermodepolymerans. Next base: position 1,303,974 of record NZ_CP064338.1, on the reverse strand, counting down.
CACGCCCATCTGGTAGGCCGCGCGTGCCCCGCCCCCCGTCAGCACCAACCCTGTCGCGTTCGTCGAGCCCTGCCCCATGCGCCGAGTGTAGTCAGGCGCGCCGGCCCGGGCCTCGCGGCATGCCCGGCACGGCGTGCATGGTTGCCGGGTCGGCCGCGCCGGCGGCACGACGGGGGCTCAGTGGTGCCCGTGGCCCTTGCCGGGGCCGCGGTGATCATGGTGATGGTGCGGCTTGGGCTTGTGCGGGTGGTGGGGCTCGTCCTTGACGAAGTACACCGGCGTGCTGCACGCGTTGTACTTGTGGCAATGCTTGGCCCAGTTCTTCGCATGGCCCGGCGGCACGCGCATGTAGACCGGCTGCGGCACGGCATGCACCGGCTGGACGATGATGACCGGCTGGGGATAGATCACCGGCGGCGGGGTGTGGCCGATGTCGATGCGCCCGTAGACGCCGGGCTGGCTGACCGAGACCGAGACGCCGACGTCGGTGGCGTGCGCCACCGCAGCGGCCACCGCCAGGACGGCGGCACAGAACAACTGGTGTTTCACTGGCATGACGGGATCTGCACTGCTGCGCGGCCCGGTCGCCCACTCGGCGGGCGGGCCGGTCCGCATGAAGGAACGCCCGGAGTGTGCCGCGTCACGGGGCGTTTCCGCATGCCGCGGCGCGCCCAGTTGTGACTATTCGTACACCACCTGCGCCCGGCCGCCATGCGCTTCGCGCTTCCATTGCCGCAGCGCCTCGTCGCTCGGGTAGAAGCGCGCCGCGTCCCCCAGGTCGAGCTCGCCGTAGGCCGACTCGCGGTGCAGCTCCAGGCGCACCGTCAGCCCCTGCAGCAGGTCGCCATGCTCGGTGTCGACGCGCCTGGGCGGGAACTGCTGGAGCAGCTCGCCGATCGGCGGTGCCGAACCGTTGACCGCCACGCGCAGGTACTTGCCGAAGCGGCAACGGGCGCTGGCCAGGTCCCAGACCTGCACGACGTTGAGGCGCAGGCCCCCCGAGAAACGGTCCGGCTGGGCCTTGCCCTGCACGATCAGCAGCTCGTCGTCCTTGAACAGCTCGCGGTGTGCATCGAGCAGGTCCTCGCTGGCCACCGCCTCGATCACGTCGCTCTTGTCGTCGAGCTTGAAGATCGCCACGCGCCCGCGCTGGCCGTTGACGATGCGCAGGTCGCTGACGATGCCGGCCAGCAGCTGCGGCTCGCGGCTGTCGATCAGGTCGACGATCTTGCGCTTGGCGAACTGGCGCACCTCGTCCTGGTATTCATCGAACAGGTGGCCCGAGAGGTAGAACCCGATCGCGGTCTTCTCGTGGCCGAGCCGCTCCTTGATGCTCCACTCGGGCGTGGCGGCCAGGTCGGGCTCGCGGGTCGACGAGCCGTGCTCGTCGCCGAAGTCGAACAGCCCGCCCTGGTCGGCGTTGGCCGCCTGGGTGTCGGCGTACTCGAAGGCCAGCGAGATGCTGTCGAGCAGCGCGGCGCGGTTGGGCTCGATCGCATCGAACGCGCCGGCCTTGATCAGGGCCTCGACGGTGCGCTTGTTGATGCGGCTGCGGTCGACGCGGCAGCAGAAGTCGAACAGGCTGCGGAACGGGCCGCCCTGCTCGCGCGCCTGCACGATGGCCTCGATCGCGCTCTGGCCGGTGCCCTTGATCGCGCCCAGGCCGTAGCGCACCACCTTGTCGGCCACCGGCTCGAAGCGGTAGACGCCGGTGTTGACGTCGGGCGGCTCGAAGCGGATGCCCAGCTGCACCGCGTCGTCGTAGAAGACCTTGAGCTTGTCGGTGTCGTCGATCGACACGCTCATGTTGGCGGCGACGAATTCGGCCAGGTAGTGCACCTTCAGCCACGCCGTGTGGTAGGCGAGCAGCGCGTAGGCAGCGGCGTGCGACTTGTTGAAGCCGTAGCCCGCGAACTTCTCCATCAAGTCGAAGATCTCGTTGGCCTTGTCCGCGTCGATGCCGTTCTTGGCCGCGCCCTCGGCGAAGATGACCCGGTGCTTGGCCATCTCCTCGGGCTTCTTCTTGCCCATCGCGCGGCGCAGCAGGTCGGCGCCGCCGAGCGAGTAGCCGCCCAGGCGCTGTGCCACCTGCATCACCTGCTCCTGGTAGACCATGATCCCGTAGGTCTCCTTGAGCACCTCCTCCATCAGCGGGTGCGGGTAGACCACTTCCTCGCGGCCGTGCTTGCGCGCGACGAAGCTGGGGATCAGGTCCATCGGGCCCGGGCGGTACAGCGCCACCAGCGCGATGATGTCCTCGAAGACGCTCGGCTTGGCGTCGCGCAACATGCCCTGCATCCCGCGCGATTCCAGCTGGAACACGGCCACCGTCTTGCCTTCGGAGAGCAGCTGGAAGGTGGGCTTGTCGTCCAGCGGGATCTTCGCGAAGTCGAAGTCCTTCTGGTCGGGGTGCCGCTTGACGATGAACTCCTTGGCCATCTCGAGGATGGTCAGGGTGGCCAGGCCCAGGAAGTCGAACTTCACCAGGCCGATCGCCTCGACGTCGTCCTTGTCGTACTGCGAGACCACGGAGTCGCTGCCCGGCTGCATGTACAGCGGGCAGAAGTCGGTGATCTTGCCCGGGGCGATCAGCACGCCCCCGGCGTGCATGCCGATGTTGCGCACCAGGCCCTCGACGCGCTCGGCCAGCGCCAGCAGCTCGGCGACCTCTTCCTCGTTCTTCTCGCGCTCCTCGATCTCCGGCGCTTCCTTGCGCGCATAGATCAGGCCCGGGTCGGGCTTGTCGCCGGGGCGCTTGAGCGTGACGGTCTTGCCCGGCGGCGCCGGGATCAGCTTGGCGATGCCGTCCACGTGGCCGTAGCCCATGCCCAGCACGCGGCCCACGTCGCGCAGCGCGGCCTTGGCCGCCATGGTGCCGAAGGTGGCGATCTGCGAGACCGCGTCGCGGCCGTACTTCTCCTTGACGTAGTCGATGACCCGGTCGCGGTTGCTCTGGCAGAAGTCCACGTCGAAGTCGGGCATGGACACCCGCTCCGGGTTCAGGAAGCGCTCGAACAGCAGGTTGTAGCGCAGCGGGTCCAGGTCGGTGATCTTCAGCGCGTAGGCGACCAACGAGCCCGCGCCCGAGCCCCGGCCGGGGCCGACGGGGCAACCGTTGTTCTTCGCCCAGTTGATGAAGTCGGCCACGATCAGGAAGTAGCCCGGGAAGCCCATCTGCAGGATGGTGTTGATCTCGAAGTCCAGCCGCTCGACGTAGCGCGGGCGCTGGCGTTCGCGTTCTTCCGGGTCGGGGTAGAGGTGCTCGAGCCGCGCCTTCAGGCCCTCGTGCGCCGCGTAGCGGAAGTACTCCTCCATCGGCATGCCGTTGGGCGTGGGGAAGTCCGGCAGGCGCGGCTTGCCCAGCACCAGCGTCAGGCTGCAGCGGCGCGCGATCTCGACGGTGTTGGCGAGCGCGCTCGGCAGGTCGGCGAACAACGCCTCCATCTCGGCCTGCGTCTTGAAGTACTGCTCGCGCGTGAAGCGCTTGATGCGCCGCGGGTTGGCCAGCGTCTCGCCTTCGGCGATGCACACGCGCGCCTCGTGCGCCTCGAAGTCCTCGGGCGTCTGGAACTGCACCGGGTGCGTGGCGACCACCGGCAGCTGCAGCCTGGCTGCCAGCGGCACGACCGCGCGCACGTGCGCCTCGTTGCCCGGCTGGCCGGCGCGCTGCACCTCGAGGTAGAAGCGCCCCGGGAAGAGGCCCGCCAGCCGCTGCGCGACCGCCTCGGCACGGCGCGGGTCGCGGTTCATCAGGGCCTGGCCGACCGCGCCCTGCTCGGCACCGGACAGCGCGATCAGGCCGCCGTTGAGGCGCTCCAGCCACTCCCACTTGAGCCAGGCCTGCGCCCGGTTGACGTTCTGCGTCCAGCCGCGCGCGAGCAGCTCGCACAGGTTCAGGTAGCCCTCGCGGTTCTGGATCAGCAGCAGCAGGCGGCTGGGCTGCCGGTCGCCCGGGCTGGCCGCGGCGTCCTCGGGCTCCAGCCAGACGTCGGCGCCGATGATGGGCTTGATGCCCTTGCCGCGCGCGGCCTTGTAGAACTTGATCGCCCCGAACAGGTTGCTCAGGTCGGTGATCGCCAGCGCCACCTGCCCGTCCTGGGCCGCCGCGGCGACCATGTCGTCGATCCGCAGGGTGCCGTCGACGACGGAATATTCGGTGTGGGTGCGCAGGTGTACGAAGGGCATGGCCGGCATTGTAGGCAGCCGGCCGCCCCCTAGAATCCCGGCGTGCATCCCGTACTCAACATTTCCGCCTACCGGTTCGTCCCGCTGCACGACTGCGCGGCCTTGCGCGAAAGCATCCGCTCACAAGCCGTGCAACGCGGGCTCAAGGGCACGGTGCTGCTCGCCGAGGAAGGCATCAACCTGTTCCTGGCCGGCGCACCCGAGGCCGTGCGCGGCTTCGTCGCCTGGCTCCAGGCCGACGCGCGCTTTGCGGACCTGGCGCCCAAGGAAAGCTGGTCCGCGCACGTGCCGTTCCGCAAGCTGCAGGTCAAGGTCAAGCGCGAGATCATCCGCATGAACCACCCGGCGATCCGCCCCCACGAGGGCCGCGCGCCGGCGGTCGACGCGCGCACGCTGGAGCGCTGGCTCGCGCAGGGCCACGACGACGAGGGCCGCCCGGTGGTCACGCTGGACACCCGCAACGCCTTCGAGGTGGACTACGGCACCTTCGAGGGCGCGATCGACTGGCGCATCCGCAAGTTCAGCGAATTCCCGCAGGCGGTGCTCGAGCACCGCGACGAGCTGCAGGGCAAGACCGTGGTGAGCTTCTGCACCGGCGGCATCCGCTGCGAGAAGGCGGCGATCTTCATGCGCGAGGCGGCCGGGCTGGAGCGCGTCTACCAGCTCGACGGCGGCATCCTCAAGTACTTCGAGGAAACCGGCGGGCGCCACTTCCGCGGCAGCTGCTTCGTGTTCGACGAGCGCGAGGCGCTGGATGCGAGCCTTGCGCCGCGCACCGGCTCATGACTTGAGCACGGCCAGCACCTCGGAGTGGAACTCGCGCTGGTAGAGGATGTAGATCACGCCGGCGGTGGCGATCGCGAACCACAGCGGCGAGAAGAACCAGGCGATCACCGCGAACGCCATGTAGTAGGCGCGCAGCCCGTCGTTGAAGGTCTCGGCGGCCATGCCGACGATGCGCCCGGCACGCTGCGAGAACTCCTCGCGCGAGGCCTCGCCGCGCTCGAACTCGCGCGGCTCCGGCGCCGAGGCGACCATCAGCGCACCGAAGGTGTACTGCCGCATCGACCAGGTGAAGCGGAAGAACGCATAGACGAAGATGCCCAGCAGCAGCAGCACCTTGAGGTCGAACACCAGTACCGAGGTGCGCGCCGCGAACGGGATCTCCTTGACCAGCTCGGCTGCCTTGTCGGTGGCACCGAGCACCGCGAGCAGGCCACCGATGATCAGGATGGTCGTGGAGGCGAAGAACGACGGGCTGGTCGACAGGCTCTGGATCACGACGCCGTCGACCACGCGCACCTCGCGCCCGGTGACGCGCAGCATCCACAACCGGCGGTAGTGGTTGGTCACCGCCAGCAGCGTCATGACCTCGTTCGCGCGCCGGCGCGCGAACGTCGCATAGCCGGCCCAGGCGGCGAAGAACCAGGCGAGCGCGAGCCAGTCGGTCCAGGGCAGCAGGCTCAGGATGCGCAGGTCGGAGACGTCCATGGCCGGCACTGTAGCAAGCCTCGCCCCGCGACGCCGCCGGCCTGGCGCGCCCCGCGCGCGCCGGGACCACAGCGCCGTCGGGCCGGGTGGCTTGGTGGCATCATTCAAGACCCTTGAACATGAGCGAACGTCGCAACGTCCTCACCCCGGAAGCCCTCGCGATGATGGATGCCATCGCGCGCACGGGCAGCTTTGCCGCGGCGGCGCGCGAGCTGGGCAAGGTGCCGTCCGCCCTCACCTACAGCGTGCGCCAGCTGGAAGAAGCGCTGGACGTGCTGCTGTTCGACCGCCGCTCGCGCCAGGCACGGCTGACCGCCGCCGGCGAGGAGCTGCTGCACGAAGGCCGCCGCCTGCTGCAGGAGATGGACGCGGTCGCCAACCGCGTGCGGCGTGTCGCCTCGGGCTGGGAGACGCAGCTGAGCATCGCGGTCGACAGCATCCTCTCGACGCTCACCGTGTTCGAGCTGTGCGAGGCGTTCTACGCGCTCAACCCGCCGCACGGGCCCGGCACGCGGCTGCGGCTGCGCTCCGAGGTGCTGGCCGGCACCTGGGAGGCGCTGGTCAACGGCCAGGCCGACCTGGCGCTGGGGGTCTCGGGCGAGCACAGCCTGCCGCCCGGCATCAAGATGGAACCGCTCGGCGACCTGCACATGGTCTACGTGGTCGCGCCGCACCACCCGCTCGCCCAGGCGCCGGAACCGCTGTCGGAGGCCGACCTGGTGCGGCACCGCGCGATCGCCGTGGCGGACTCGGCCCAGCGCCTCGCGCCGATCACCGTGAACCTGCTGCCCGGGCAGGACGTGCTGACCGTGCCCAGCGTCGGCTCCAAGCTTGAGGCGGTGCTGCGCGGCCTGGGCGGCGGCTTCCTGCCCGACAGCCTGGTGGACGAGCATGTCCAGGCCGGCCGGCTGGTGCGCAAGGAGGTGCGCCGCGCCAGCCAGCGCGTGCGGCTCTGGTACGCCTGGCGCGCCGGCGGCAACGGCGGGCCCGCGCGCGGGCGTGAACGGCTGGGCCTGGCGCTGCAGTGGTGGCTGGAACAGCTCGAGCGGCCGGCCACCCGCACCGCGCTGCTGCAACGGCACGGCGGCCTGCCGTCGCGCTCGCTGGCATGAGTGGCTACACCGGGCGCTTCGCCCCCTCGCCCACCGGCGCGTTGCACGCCGGCTCGCTGGTCGCGGCGCTGGCCAGCTGGGTCGACGCGCGCGCGCACGGCGGGCGCTGGCTGGTGCGCATCGAGGACGTCGACGGCCCGCGCTGCGTACCGGGTGCCGACCGGGTGATTCTGCAGCAGCTGGCCGCCTGCGGCCTGCACCCGGACGAGCCGCCGGTGTGGCAGTCGCAGCGCGGCGCGCTGTACGAGCAGGCCCTGCAGCGACTGCTGGAGGCCGGCTGGGCCTACCCCTGCGCCTGCTCGCGCAAGGACGTGGCCGAGGCGCTGGCGGCCCGGCAGCGCGCCCGCCCGCGGCATGGCGAGCTGGTCTACCCGGGCACCTGCCGCAACGGCCTGCAGGGCCGCCCGGCGCGTGCCATCCGCGTGCTGACCGCGCGGCGCCTCGGCCCCGACGCCTGGGAGCCGGTGCGCATCGACTGGCAGGACCGGCGGCTCGGCGCACAGGCCCAGGATGTCGAGGCCGAAGTCGGCGACTTCGTGCTGCGACGCGCCGACGGCCTGTGGGCCTACCAGCTCGCGGTGGTGGTCGACGATGCAGCGCAGGGCGTCACCGACGTCGTGCGCGGCGAGGACCTGGCCGACAACACCGCGCGCCAGATCCACCTGCAGCGGTTGCTCGGGTTGCCCACGCCGCGCTACCTGCACACCCCGCTGGTGCTGGGCCCGAACGGCGAGAAGCTGTCCAAGCAGAACGGCGCACGGCCGCTGGACCTGGCCGACCCGCTGCATGCGGTGCGCGAGGCGGCCGCCGTGCTCGGCCTGCGGCTGGACGCCCCGACGCTGGCCGAGGCGCTGGCGCAGGCGGTGCGGCAGTGGCCGTACCGACCCGCCGACTGAGACGCCCGCCGGTCCGGCACGGCCGGCAGGCCGCGGGTGTCCGCTGCCTACAATGCCCCGCACCCTGACAACATCCACAGGAGGGAGCGGCAGATGGCGTGGATCGGGTTTTTCATCGGGCTGGCCGTGGCCTGGGTCTGCGCGGACATCTTCGGTCCCGAAGCCGGGCTCGTCGTGCTGGGCGCGCTGGTCGGCATGCTGCTGGCCCGGCTGTACCGCCGGGTCGGCCGCCTGGAAGCCGAGCTGGCGCAGCTGCGTGCCGGGGCGTTGCTGGCAGAGGTCCAGTCCACTCCGGTACCGGCCCCCGTCGCCGCGCCCCCGGCTGCCACAGCGCCGGCAGTCCCGCCGTCGCAAGCCCCCGGCGTCAAGGAGGGGCTCGCGCCCGCCGCGGCCGCCGTCATCCCGGCGCCCGTGCCGCCCGGGCCCGCGGCGGCACCGCCGGCCCCCTCCCCGCCGGCCGCCGCGTCCGAGGTCGACGAGCAGTCGCACCGCATCACCGCGTCGCTCGGCCGCAGCGTGCTGGCCTGGTTCCGCGGCGGCAACGCCATCGTGCGCATCGGGGTGCTGATCCTGTTCCTCGGCGTGGCCTTCCTGCTGCGCTACGCGGCCGAACACGCCCTGCTGCCGGTCGAGCTGCGCATCGCCGGCGTGGCCGCGGGCGGCGTGGTGCTGGCCGGGCTCGGCTGGCGCCTGCGCGAGCGGCGCCGCGGCTACGGCCTGACCCTGCAAGGCGCTGGCGTGGGCATCCTGTACCTGACGATCTTCGCGGCGTTCCGGCTCTACGGGCTGGTGCCGGCGGGCCTCGCCTTCGCGCTGCTGGTGGCGCTGTCGGCCGTCGCCGCGCTGCTTGCGGTCGCGCAGCAGGCGCTGCCGCTGGCGGTGCTCGGCTTCGCGGGCGGCTTTCTGGCACCGGTGTTCGCCTCCACCGGCGAAGGCAGCCATGTCGCGCTGTTCGGCTACTTCCTGGTGCTGAACCTCGCCATCGCCTGGATCGCCTCGCGCCAGGCGTGGAAGCTGCTGAACCTGGTCGGCTTCTTCTTTACCTTCTCGATCGCGACCGTCTGGGGGCTGCGCTCGTGGCAGCCGGAGCACTTCACGACCACCGAGCCGTTCCTGGTCGCGCACTTCCTGCTCTACCTCTACATCTCGGTCCAGTACAGCCGGCAGCTGGTCACGGCGCCGGAGGCGCGCGGCCTGCCCTACGTGGACGGCGGCCTGCTGTTCGGCCTGCCCGTCGTGGCCTTCGGCCTGCAGGCGGCGCTGGTGCGCGACATGCCCTACGCGCTCGCGATCTCCAGCGCCGTGCTGTCGGCCGTCTACCTGCTGCTCGGGCGCTGGCTGTGGCGGCGCAGCGGCCAGCAGCTGCGGCTGCTGGTCGAAGGCCTGTTCGCGCTGGGCGTGATCTTCCTGCTGCTGGTCACGCCGCTGGCGCTGGACGCGCGCTGGACCGGCGCGGCGTGGGCGGCCCAGGGCGCGGGCATCGTCTGGGTCGGGCTGCGCCAGGGACGCCTGTGGCCCGCGGCCCTGGGCGTGCTGCTGCAGTGCATCGCCGCGGTGGTGTACTGGGAGCATCACGTGCGCCCGGCCGAGGCCGTGCCGTTCCTCAACGCCGCGCTGCTGTCGGCCCTGCTGCTGGGCGGCTCGGCCTGGGTGACGGCGCGCCTGCTGCGCCAGCAGGCGGATGCGGCCGGCCAGGACGCGCCGGCGTGGAACCGCCTGCCGCGCCCGGCCTGGCAGGCGCTGCACGGCTTCATGCTCGCCGTGGGCCTGCTGCAGCTGCTGGCCGGCTGGGGCGAGGAACTCGAGGCGGCCGACTGGCCGGCACTCGCGCTGTCGGTGCGCCTGGCCCTGCTGCTGCTCGCCTTCGCGCTGCTGCACGAGGTCCTGCACCGGCGCCTGGCCTGGCCCGAGCTGCGCCTGCCTGCGCGCCTGCTGTGGGGCGCCGCCGCGGCCGTGTCGCTCATCGGGATGACCGGCGTGCTGTTCAGCGTCTCGCTGCAATGGCAGCGCTACGTGCACGAGGCCGTCTGGTTCGAGGTGCTGGCGGTGCTCGCCTGCGGACTGTGGCTGCTGCGCCGCCTGCAGGGCCCCACCTGGCTGCACCGGGCCACGGGCGTCGAGCATGGAGCCCTGGCGTGGTACGCGATGCTGCACGGGGCGGTGCTGCTCTACGCCGCGACCGGCACGCTGATCGGCCGGCACCAGGCCTGGACCGCGCTGGCACCCATCGTGCTGCCGACCGCCGTGGCCTGGTGGGTGCTGCACCGCACCGCCTGGGCCGCCTGGCCGGCCGACCGGCATGCCACCGCGTTGCGACGCACGGTGCTGCTGCCCTGGATGGGCGTGCTGCTGCTGTGGACGGCGCTGGTCAACCGCTACGCCGCGGCCGGCATGGCGCCGCTGCCTTATGTGCCGCTGGTCAATCCGGTGGACCTGGGACACGCGCTGGCGCTGCTGTACGGCGTGCGGCTGTGGATGGTCTGCCACGGCCGCCAGGCGCGCTGGGGCAAGCCGCTGCTGGTGCTGGCGCTGGCCGCGGCCTTCTGGTGGCTCAACGCGCTGCTGGTGCGCAGCCTGCACCACTGGGCCGGCACGCCGATGTGGGACCACGGGGCGCTGCGCGACGACCTGGTGCAAATGAGCCTGACCATCCTGTGGACCGTCACCGCGCTGGTGCTGATGCTGGTCGCCACCCGCCGCGCCGCTCCGGCGCGTGCGCGCAGCGTCTGGGTGGCCGGCGCGGTGCTGCTCGCTGCGGTGGTGCTCAAGCTGTTCTTCGTCGACCTGTCCCACCTGGGCACCCTGCAGCGCATCGTGTCCTTCCTCGGCGTGGGCCTGCTGATGCTGGTGATCGGCTACGTCGCGCCGTTGCCGCCCGCTGCGCCGTCCCGGGAGCCGCAAGCATGAGGATGAAGATGCCGCACCGTGTCCTGCTCGCCGCCGCGCTGGCCTGTGCCGGGGCAGCCGGCGCCCAGCCCGAGCCGCACTTTGCCGCGCAGGCGCCAGTGCAGCTGCATTCCGACGACGGGCTGCACCGCCTGACGCTGCCGCTGCAGGTGCTGCAGCATGTCCAGCGCCAGGACCTGGCCGACGTGCGCATCGTCGATGCGCGGGGCCGCGCCGCGCCGCTGGCCTGGGCTCCGCCGCCCCAGGGGCGGCCCCGGCTCCGCTACGTCGAGGTGCCCCGCTTCGCCTGGCCGGCACCGCCCGCCGCTGCAGGAAGCGAACCGTCGGTCCAGGTGCAGGTCGACGCCCAGGGTGCCGTGGTGCGCATCGATGCCGGGGCCGCGGGCACCACGCAGGGCACGGAGGGGACCTGGCTGCTGGACCTGAGCCAGGCGCCGCACCGCACACCGGACGGCCGCGAGCGGCTTGCCGGCCTGCGCGTGCACTGGGACGCCCCGCCGCAGGGTGCGCAGGTCCACGTCACCGTGGAGGCCAGCGAGGACCTGCGGCAATGGCGCAGGCTCACCGAGGCCATGCTGCTCGATGCGCCGGGCGCAGGGGCGGCCAGCGGCGAGCGCCTGTCGCTGCGCGAGATCGACCTGCCCGCCTCGACCCACGCCCCGGCCTACCTGCGCCTGCGGCTGTCGCCGGCGGTCGCGTTGCAGGGCGTCGACGCCCGCCTGCAGCGCAGCGACGAGGCGGTCGCCGCGCTGGAGCGCACCGTGGTCCGTTTCGAGCCGGAGCCCGACGGCGACGGCACCGTGCGCCGCTGGACCCTGGACCTGGGCGGTCCCGTGCCGCTGCGCCGCCTGCAGATCGAGCTGCCCCAGCCGAACACGGTCGCGAGCTTCCGGCTCGAGCGCCGCGTCGAAGGGCGCACGCCCTGGCAGCCGGTGACCAGCTTCACCAGCTACCGGCTGCACCGCGACGGCCGCGAGTTGCTCGCCCCTCCGGTGGAGCTGCCGCCGGTCGCGCCGACGCGGCACTGGCGCCTGCAGCTGACCGGGCGCGGGCCGGACCTCGGCCCCACGGCGCTGGATGCGCAGGTGCAGTGGCCCGCCCCGCAGCTGGTGTTCGCCGCCCGTGGCGAGCCCCCCTTCATGCTGCGCGTCGGCGCCGCCGAGGCGCGGCCCGACGACCTGCCGATCGCGCAGCTGGTGCCGGCTTACCGCGAAGGCGACGAGTGGCGGCTGCCGCAGGCCTCGCTGGGTGCGCTGACGACGCTCGCCGCACCGGACCTGTCGCTCGTCGAACGGCTGGCCGCCAGCACGCCGCAGCAGCGGCGCCGCTGGCTGCTGTGGGGCGTGCTCGTCGTCGCGGTGGGGCTGCTGGCGTGGCTGGCGCGGCGGCTGCTGCGCGACCTGGACGCGCGCCCCGGCCCGCCCGGCGCCTGACGGACGGCTCGCGGCCTCAGGCAGCGAGCGGCCCTTCCCAGGCCGGATCCGGCAGCGGCGGCAGGCCGAGCCCCTCGCGCGCCGCGTTGCAGCGCGGGTTGGCGCGCCCGTGTTCGCCGTGCCAGGGGAAATCACGGCAGGGCGACGGCCGCTGCAGGTAGATGCGGCAGGCCACGCGCTCGCCGAGGCAGCCCTCGAGCGCCTCGCAGCGGCGCTGCCCGGCCTCGGTGCCGCGCATCGCGCGCAGGTGCGGCGAGATGCGCACCGTCAGGCCGGACGGCACCCAGCCGCCCGGCGCGTCGTCGGCCTCGGACCAGTAGAACGACACCCGGAAGCGCGCGCAGCACGCGCCGCAGGTCAGGCAGGGGTTGGAGGCCTCCGCGGGTCCGGCGCCCGCAGCATCGTCAGCGTTGCAGGAAGTGCTCCCGGTAGTGGACGAGCTCATCGATGGATTCGTGGATGTCGGCCAGGGCAGTGTGTTTCTGGGCCTTCTTGAACGACGCGGCGACCTCGGGCTTCCAGCGCTTGGCCAGTTCCTTGAGCGTGCTGACGTCCAGGTTGCGGTAGTGGAAGAAGCTTTCCAGCCGCGGCATGTAGTTGGCGAGGAAACGCCGGTCCTGGCAGATCGAGTTGCCGCACATCGGCGAGGTGTTCTTCGGCACGAAGCGGCGCAGGAACTCGATGGTCTGCTCCTCGGCCTGCGCCTCGGTGATGGTCGAGGCCTTGACGCGGTCGATCAGGCCCGAGCGGCCGTGCGTGCCCTTGTTCCAGGCGTCCATCGCGTCGAGCACCTCGTCGCTCTGGTGGATCGCGAACACCGGGCCTTCGACGCGCGTGGTCAGCTGCGCGTCGGTCACCACGACGGCGATCTCGATGATGCGGTCGCGGTCGGGGTACAGCCCGGTCATCTCCAGGTCGATCCAGATCAGGTTCTGGTCGTTGAACGGCAAGGCAGGTGGAATGGTGGCGGGGTCTGGGGTCATGCGTGCTCCTGTGATCGGGAGATTTTCCGCGATCCGCGCGGTCCCCCGCGGCGGCCTACACTTGGGTCCCATGCAGTCCGCCTTCATCCTGACCCTGGTCTTCGCCGCCGCCATGCTGGCGATGCTGGTCACCAAGTTCTGGCTTGCCAGCCGCCAGATCCGCCACGTGTCGCGCCACCGCGACGCAGTGCCGGCGCCCTTCGAGGGCCATGTCTCGCTGGCTTCCCACCAGCGCGCCGCCGACTACACCATCGCGAAGCTGCGCTTCGGGCTGCTGTCCACCGCCTTCGGCACCGCCGTGCTGCTGGGCTGGACGCTGCTGGGCGGGCTCGACGCGCTCAACGTCGCGGTGCGCGACGCGGTGCAGCCGGCCTGGGGGGACATGGCCTACCAGCTCGCGCTGCTGGCCGCCTTCGCCCTGATCGGCGGGCTGCTGGACCTGCCCTTCGAGCTGTGGAGCACCTTCCGCATCGAGCAGCGCTTCGGCTTCAACCGCATGACCTGGGGGCTGTACTTCAGCGACCTGCTCAAGTCGCTGGTCGTCGGCGCGCTGCTGGGCCTGCCGCTGGCGGCGCTGATCCTGTGGCTGATGCAGGCCGCGGGCCCCGCCTGGTGGCTGTGGGCCTGGGCTGCCTGGGTGGCGTTCAGCCTGCTGATGCTGGTGGTGATCCCCACCGTCGTCGCGCCGCTGTTCAACCGCTTCGAGCCGCTCGGCGACGGCCCGCTGCGCGAGCGCGTGCAGGCGCTGATGGCGCGCTGCGGCTTCCAGGCCAAGGGCCTGTTCGTGATGGACGGCTCGAAGCGCTCGGCCCACGCCAACGCCTACTTCACCGGTTTCGGCGCGGCCAAGCGCGTGGTGTTCTTCGACACCCTGCTGCACAAGCTCACCCCCGGCGAGGTCGAGGCGGTGCTGGCGCATGAACTCGGCCACTTCAAGCGCCGCCACGTGCTCAAGCGCATGGTCGCGATCTTCGGCGTGAGCCTGCTCGGCTTCGCGCTGCTCGGCTGGCTGTCGGGCCAGGCGTGGTTCTACGCCGGCCTGGGCGTGTCGCCCAACATGGGCGCGCCCAACCATGCGCTGGCGCTGCTGCTGTTCCTGCTCGCCGGGCCGGTGTTCATGTTCTTCGTCTCGCCGTGGGCCGCGAGCCTGTCGCGCCGCCACGAGTTCGAGGCCGACGCCTACGCCTGCCAGCAGGCCGACGGGCGCGACCTCGCTGCCGCGCTGCTCAAGCTCTACGAGGACAATGCCTCCACGCTGACGCCCGATCCGGTCTACGTGCGGTTCTACTATTCCCACCCGCCGGCCACGCAGCGCCTGGCGGCCATGCAAGCCCAGTTCGGTGGTTGAACCATGACGACCCTGCTGAATCAGACATGCCGGCCGCTGGAAGGCGGCACCCCGATGTCGGCCGAGGAACTCGAGGCGCACCTGCGCGAGGTGCCGGGCTGGACGGTCCGCGACGGCGCGCTCGAGAAGACCTACGCCTTTGCGAACTACCACGACACCATGGCCTTCGTGAACGCCCTGGCCTGGATCTCGCACCGGGAAGACCACCATCCCGACCTGCTGGTGAAGTACGGCAGCTGCCAGGTGCGCTACAGCACGCACTCGGTCGGCGGCATCTCGATCAACGACTTCATCTGTGCCGCCAAGGCGGACGCGCTGCTGGGCTGACTCGCCGATGACCCGAGCTGTCGAGCTGGAACGCGGGCTGGTGGTGGCCGGCTACGGCCGCCACTACCTGGTCGAGACGCCCGAAGGCCGGCGCGTGGTCTGCCGCCCCCGCGGCAAGAAGAGCGAATGCGTGGTCGGTGACCGGGTGCAGTGGATGCGCACGGTCGCCAGCGGCACCGACGAAGGCGTGATCGAACGGATCGAGCCGCGCCGCAACCTGCTGTTCCGGCAGGACGAGTGGCGCACCAAGTCCTTCGCCGCCAACCTGGACCTGCTGCTGGTGATGGTCGCCGTCGAGCCGCAGTTCAGCGAGTCGCAGCTGAGCCGCTCGCTGATCGCGGCCGAGTCCGCCGGCATCCCGGTGTGCATCCTGCTCAACAAGGTCGACCTGCCGCAGGCCGCGGCGGCCCGCGAGCGCCTGGCGCCCTACCGGGCGATGGGTTACGACGTGCAGGAGGTGTCGCTGCAGGCGGCGCCGGACGAGGCGCGCGCCGCGCTCGCGCCGCGCCTGGACGGCCGCGCGACGCTGGTGCTGGGCCCCTCGGGCACGGGCAAGAGCACGCTGATCAACCTGATGGTGCCCGCCGCGCAGGCCCAGGTGGGCGAGATCTCGCAGGCGCTCAACTCCGGCCGCCACACGACGACCAGCACGCAGTGGTACTGGGTCGATGCGGCGCGCACCACGGGGCTGATCGATTCGCCCGGCTTCCAGGAATTCGGCCTGCGCCAGATCGACCCGCAGCAGCTGCCGGCCTACATGCCCGACCTGCGCGCGCATGTCGGCGAGTGCCGCTTCTACAACTGCACCCACCGGCAGGAGCCGGGCTGCGGGGTGCGCGCGGCGGTCGAGCGCGGCGAGGTCAGCGCGAGCCGCTACCGCATCTACGGCGAGATCCACGAGGAGCTGTCGCGCCCGGCCTACTGAGGCGGCGGGCTCAGCCGATCAGGTTGGCCAGCGACAGCAGCGCCAGCAGCAGCATCCACAGCACCACCGAGCGCCAGACCAGCCCGACGATGCTGCGCAAGTGCCCGAGCTCGGGCGGCATGCCGGAGGTCGAACCCTCCGCGTCGCCCGCCTGCGCCGCCGCGCCCGCCTCGAAGGTCTTGGTCCGGTCCGGGGTCACGCCGGGCGCGCTGCTGCCGCCCAGCCGCACGCCGACCGCCCCGGCCGCGGCGGCCAGGATGATGCCGTCGTTCGCGTAGCGCCACAGCTCGCTGTGGCGGCGCCAGCTGTCGACCGCCTCCTCGAAGTTGCCGACCACCGCGAAGCCGAACGCGGTCAGGCGCGCCGGCACGTGGTCCAGCCAGCCGAACAGCTGCTGCGCCAGCTCCATCAGGCGGGCGTTGCTCGGCACGCCGATGGTGCGGCTCCTGTAGGCCCAGTAGCGGCTGGAGAACTCGGCCATGCGGTAGAACACCGCACCGGCCGGCCCCAGGCCCAGCGTGGCCAGCAGCACGAACCAGAAGAACACGCCGAACACGTGGCGGTGCGCCGCGAGCAGCGAATGCTCGATCACGTGGCGCAGGATCTCCCGGCGCGGCAGGTCGCTGGCATCGAGGTGGCGCCACTCGGCCAGCAGGCGGCGTGCGGTGGCCTCGTCGCCGCGCTCCAGCGCGTCGCGGATGTCGGTGAAGTAGTGGCTGAACTGGCGGAACCCCAGCGTGAGGTAGAGCACCGCGACGTTCCAGGCCAGCGCGGCGAGCACGCTGAAGTGCGCGACCAGCGCATGGACACCCCAGGTCAGCAGTGCCGGCACGATGACCGTGATGCACCAGACCACCCAGGCATGCACGTCCTTGCCGGCGTCGAAGTTGCGCCCGGTCCAGCGCACCCAGGCCACGAGCGAGTCGTGGACCACGTTGCCGCCCCGCAGGGGCTTGAGTTGCTCGATCAGCAGCGCAAAGAGAACCGAGAAGAAACTCATGGGCGGCATGATAGCCGCCGGTCGCTGCCTCAGGCGGACAGGAAGCGGTACAGGTTGCGCAACATCCCCGCGGTCGCGCCCCAGATGAAGTAGCGCTGCGCGCCCGACTCCCACGGCATCGAGAAGAACTCGCGCCGTTCGCCGCCGAACTCGAACGCATGACGCCGGTGGTTGGCGGGCTGCATCAGGAACTGCAGCGGCACCTCGAACGCCTCGGCCACCTCGAACGGATCAGGTTGCAGCTGGAACCCCGGGCGCACCAGGGCAACCACCGGGGTGACCATGAAGGCGGTGACGGTGCGGTAGATGGGCAGCGTGCCGAGCACCTCCACATGCTCGCGCGGCAGGCCGATCTCCTCCTCGGCCTCGCGCAGTGCGGTGGCGGCGGGGTCCGGGTCGTGCGGCTCGGCGCGCCCGCCCGGGAAGCTGATCTGGCCCGCGTGGTCACGCAGGTGCTCGGTGCGCCGCGTCAGCAGCACGGTCAGCTCGTCGCGCATCACCAGCGGCACCAGCACCGAGGCATGCGCCGGTTCGCGGCCGGCCATGCGGCGCTCGGCCCTGACCTCGGGCTCCCATGCCGGCGGGGAGCGGAAACGCTGCCGCAGCGCGTCGGGATGCAGGCGATCGCTCGCCACTGGCGGCAGGTGCGCATCGATGCCGACGACCGGCAGCTCCTCGGGGTGCAAGATCAACGACATGGCGCAAGCAATGAAAAAGCCGCCTGCGCATGATGCGCCAGGCGGCCGGTTTCGAGCTGTTGAATCGTGCGCAGCCTTGCCCGTTCTGCGGGTAAGCACCGAGCCGCTCGCGCGGCCCGTCGCTGCGCCGGCACGGGATCAGCCCAGCTTTTCCTTGATGCGGGCCGACTTGCCGCTGCGTTGACGCAGGTAGTACAGCTTGGCACGACGCACGTCGCCGCGGCGCTTGACGTCGATCGAGGCGATCAGCGGGCTGTACAGCTGGAAGGTCCGCTCCACGCCTTCGCCGCTGGAGATCTTGCGGACGATGAAGCTGGAGTTCAGGCCGCGGTTGCGCTTGGCGATCACGACGCCTTCGTAGGCCTGCACGCGCTTGCGGTTGCCTTCGACGACGTTCACGTTCACGACGACCGTGTCGCCGGGCGCGAACTCGGGAATGTTCTTGTTCAGGCGAGCAATCTCTTCTTGCTCGAGTTGACGGATCAGGTCCATGGTTTCTCCAACATGATCGTGCCAACGCCATCTCGGGAAGTGGCCGCGGCTGCAGCCGGCTTGGCAGAGGATCGCAAAACCGGGGATTATAGCCCAAGCGAGGCGAGAAACTTCTCGTCCGCGGCCGACAGCTGCCCGGCGGCCCGCGCCGCGGCGATCAGGTCGGGCCGGCGCTCGGCGGTCAGGCGCAGCGACTGCTCGCGCCGCCAGCGGGCGATCTCGGCATGGTGGCCCGACAGCAGCACCGGTGGCACCGCCAGCGGCCCGGCCTCGGTCTGCAGCACCTCGGGGCGGCTGTAGTGCGGGCAGTCGAGCAGCCCGTCGCTGAAGCTGTCCTGCACGTGCGACTGGGCATCGTTCAGCACGCCGGGCTGCAGGCGGGCGATGCCGTCCAGCAGGGCCAGGGCCGGGATCTCGCCGCCGGACAGCACGAAGTCGCCCAGGCTCAGCTCCACGTCCACGTGCCGGTCGATGAAGCGCTGGTCGATGCCCTCGTAGCGGCCGCACACCAGCGTCGCGCCGGGCCCCTCGGCCCATTCGCGCAGCAGCGCCTGGTCGATGCGCCGGCCGGTGGGCGTGAACAGCACCACCGGGGCGTCGTCCTGGCGCTCGGCCCGCACCGCCGCCAGCGCGCGCTCCAGCGGCTCGACCAGCATCACCATGCCGGGCCCGCCGCCATAGGGACGGTCGTCGACGCGGCGGTAGTTGTCGTCGGCGAAGTCGCGCAGCTGCCACAGCCGCACGTCGACCTGCCCGCTCTCGAAGGCGCGCCGGGTCACGCCCAGGCCCAGGAAGGGCTGGAACAGGTCCGGGAACAGCGTGACGACGTCGAAGCGCACGGGACGGCCCTCCCGCCGGCTCAGTAGTCCAGGCCCCAGTCGACCGTGATGCGCCGCGCGCCCTGGTCGACCTCGTCCACGTAGGCGCCGACGAAGGGGATCAGGCGCTCGGCCGGCTTGCCGCCGGCCTCGTCGACCACGCGCAGGATGGCGTGGGCACCGGTGTCCATCAGGTCCGCCACCGTGCCGAGCCGTTCGCCCTGCCGGTTCACCACCTCCAGGCCGATCAGGTCGACCCAGTAGTACTCGTCGGGATCGGCAGTCGGGAAGCTGGAGCGCGGGACATGCACCCGCGCGCCCTTGAGCGCCTCGGCAGCGGTGCGGTCGGGCACTTCGCGGGCGGCCGCGACGATCACGTCACCGTGGTCGCGCGCCTGGGTGATGCACAGCAGCAGCGGCCAGCGCAGGCCCGCCGCGGCAGCACGGGGATTCGGGGAATCGGGCGGCTGGAGGAACCAGCGCCGGGAAGAGAACAACGCCTGGGGATCGGCCGAGTACGGCTGGACCTTGATCCAGCCCTTGACGCCCCAGGCGTCGATGACGCGCCCGACCTCCACCGCATCGTCGGGCCAGGCCACGCCCTCGTCGTCAGGCGAGGCGGGCCGGCTTGCGGCTGGATCGGGCGTGGCGCGCACCTTCGTCAGGCAGCGGCCTTCTTGGCCTGCTTGACCAGGCGGGCCACCGTCGGCGACATCTGGGCGCCCTGGCCGACCCAGTACTCCAGGCGGTCATGCGCCAGGCGCAGGGTTTCGGCCGCGCCGGAAGCCATGGGGTTGTAGAAGCCCACGCGCTCGAGGAACCGGCCGTCGCGGCGATGGCGCGAGTCAGCGGCGACGATGTTGTAGAACGGGCGCTTCTTGGAGCCGCCGCGTGCGAGTCGAATCACGACCATGATGTTTCCTTTGAGTTGCTTCTTGGGTCCGCCGCACCAGGAGACACACAGGCGCAAAGCATCCGGGACAGTTGTTCGACGCCGTTAGATACACGCCAGCCCTCAGCCGGCCAGCGTCGAGAACCAGAAATTATAGCGTTTCGCCCGGCCATGCAGGAAGCAGCTACAGTAGCGCCCCGATGACGACCTCCACGCAACGCTACAAGTCGAAGACCCTGGCCACCTGGCTGGCCCTGCTGCTGGGCAGCCTCGGGCTGCACCGCTTCTACCTGCACGGGTTCCGCGACCTGCTCGCCTGGCTGCACCCCTGGCCCACGCTGGCCGGCGTGCATGGCGTGCTGCGCATGCTGGCCTACGGGCAGGACGACCGCCTGTCCTGGGTGCTGGTGCCGCTGCTCGGCCTGATGCTGGTGCAGGCCATGCTGTGCGCGATCATCTACGGCCTGACGCCGGACGAGCGCTGGAACGCACGCTTCAATCCCTCGGGCCGCCAGCACCGCACCGGCTGGGCCGCGGTGATCGGCGTGATCGTCGCGCTGATGGTCGGCGCCGGCATCCTGATGGCCACCATCGCCTACGGCATGCAGCGCTACTTCGAGGTGCAGATCGAGGAAGCGCGCAAGATCAGCCAGTAGGCCGGGCACGGGAAGCACGCGCGTCCCGCCCGCGCCCCGGCGCACCGCCGGGCCCGGGGTGCGGACGCCAGCCGGTGCCGCGGCGTCCCCGCCCGGTCCGGCCGGCCCGCGGCACTCACAGCAGGGCGTGGCCGATCAGGTAGAACACCCCGCCGATGAAGGCCGAGGCCGGGATGGTGAAGATCCAGGCCCACACGATGTTGCCGGCCACGCCCCAGCGCACCGCCGAGGCACGCTGCACCGAGCCGACACCGACGATGGCGCCGGTGATGGTGTGGGTGGTCGACACCGGCACCCCGAGCAGGGTCGCCAGGAACAGCGTCAGCGCGCCGCCGGTCTCGGCGCAGAAGCCGCCCACCGGCTTGAGCTTGGTGATCTTCTGGCCCATGGTCTTGACGATGCGCCAGCCACCGAACATCGTGCCCAGCGCGATCGCGATGTAGCACGACCAGATGGTCCAGGCAGGCGGCATGTGGTCGTTGGCCGAGGCGTAGCCCGAGCCGATCAGCAGCATCCAGATGATGCCGATGGTCTTCTGCGCGTCGTTGCCGCCGTGGCCGAGCGAGTACATGCCGGCCGACAGCAGCTGCAGGCGGCGGAACCAGTTGTCCACCCGCAGCGGCGAGGCCCCGCGGCAGATCCAGGCCACCGCCACCATCAGCAGCGAGCCGAGCAGGAAGCCCAGCGCCGGCGAGATCAGGATGAAGGCCACCGTCTTCCAGATGCCCGAGGCGATCAGCACGCCCGAGCCGGCCTTGGCGATCGTGGCGCCCACGATGCCGCCGATCAGCGCGTGCGACGAGCTCGACGGGATGCCGTAGTACCAGGTGATCACGTTCCACGAGATCGCCCCGATCAGCGCCCCGAACACCACCTGGTGGTCCACCACGTCCGGCTGCACGATGCCCTTGCCGATGGTCGCGGCCACGCTCAGGTGGAAGATGAAGATCGCGATGAAGTTGAAGGTGGCGGCGAAGGCCACCGCCTGGTGGGGCTTGAGCACCCCGGTCGAGACGACGGTCGCGATGGAGTTCGCGGCGTCGTGGAACCCGTTCATGAAGTCGAACAGGATGGCCAGCACGACGAGCAGCACGACCACCCAGAAACCCGCTTGCACAGCGTCCATGGAGCGAACCCTCCTGACTGTCCGACGGGTTTCAGGAGTTCTCGAGGACGATGCCCTCGATCAGGTTCGCCACATCCTCGCAACGGTCGGAAATGGACTCGAGCTGCTCGTAGATCGCCTTCAGCTTGATCAGCTCGCGCACGTCGGCCTGCTCGCGGAACAGCTTGGACATCGCGGCGCGCATCACGCGGTCGGCGTCGGACTCGAGCTGGTCGATCTCCTCGCAGGCCTTGATCGCCGCTTCGGCCGTCTCGTCCTTGTTCAGGCGCGGCAGCAACGACACCGCATGCGCGACGCGCTCGCAGCAGCGCACGCTCAGCGCCGCCAGCTGGATGACCTCGTCGGTCATCTCGCGGATGTCGTACAGCGACATGGTCTCGCTGGCATCCTGCAGCAGGTCGAGCACGTCGTCCATCGCGTTGATCAGCGAATGGATCTGCTCGCGGTCGATCGGGGTGATGAAGGTCTTGTGCAGCAGGCGGTTGACCTCGGCGGTCGTCCTGTCGGCCTGGCGCTCGGCCTTGTCGACTTCGGCCGCATGGCGCTCGCGCAGGCCTGCATCGGAATAGTTCTCGACCATCGCCATGAAGGCCCGCGAGCCTTCGACGATCTTCGCGCCATGCTGGTTGAACAGCTCGAAGAAATTGCCCTCGCGAGGCAGCAGTTTGCCGAAGATCATGGAAAGAATGTCTGTAGTTGCTGGACGTCCGTCGGGCTGGCGCCTGGGACGCCCCCCGGAACTGGCAAAAAGTGTCGCTATTGTGACAGCAGCCGGCCACGACCCACCGGCGGCACGGGGATTCGGAATGTGCTCATGCGCCCTCCTGCGGCTGCAGCGTGAGCACTTCACGCGATCCGCCATAGCGGCGCAGGTGCGTCATGAAGCGACGGAAATCGTCCGGACGGTCGACCGGATTGAAGTGCGTGGTCTCCAGCGCCAGCACCGGCGCACCGTCGTAATGCTCGAAGTACGCGGCATAGGCGTCGCACAGCTCGCGCAGGTAGGCATCGCCGATGCCCTGCTCCATGCGGATGCCGCGCCGCGCGATGCGCTGCTGCAGCACCGGCGGCCCGGCCTGCAGCCAGATGATCAGGTCCGGCTCGGGCATCTGCGGCGCCATGCGCTGGTACATCTGCATGTACAGCTCGTATTCGTCGTCGCTGAGCGTCAGGCGCGCGAACAGCGCGTCCTTGGCGAACATGAAGTCGCTGACCACGGGCCCGGCGAACATGCCCGGCTGCACCAGCTCGCGGTACTGTTCGATGCGCTGGAACAGGAAGTACACCTGGGTCTGGAAGGCGTAGCGCGCCGCGTCGGCATAGAAGCGCTCCAGGAACGGGTTCTCCTGCGGTTTCTCGAGCATCAGCTCGCCGCCCAGCTCGGCGGCCAGCAGGCGCGCGAGCGTGCTCTTGCCCACGCCGATGGGGCCTTCGACGACGATGTGCCGGCA
Organism: Caldimonas thermodepolymerans; assembly: GCF_015476235.1. Taxonomy (NCBI): domain Bacteria; kingdom Pseudomonadati; phylum Pseudomonadota; class Betaproteobacteria; order Burkholderiales; family Sphaerotilaceae; genus Caldimonas; species Caldimonas thermodepolymerans. The sequence continues at coordinate 1,281,234 of NZ_CP064338.1, read as the reverse complement.
GGCATCGAGGGAAAACGCGGTCATGGCGTGCGGAAGATGAAGTACACCGCCCCGACCAGGCACAACCCGGCCCAGACGAAGTCCAGCTTGAACGGCACCTTCATGTAGACCATCGCGAACGGCACGAACACCGCCAGCGTGATGACCTCCTGCATGATCTTCAGCTGCGCCAGGCTGAACATGCCGCTGGAATAGCCGATGCGGTTGGCCGGCACCTGCAGGAGGTACTCGAACAGGGCGATGCCCCAGCTGACCAGCGCGGCCACGTACCACGGCTTGCTGGCCAGGTGCTTCAGGTGACCGTACCAGGCGAACGTCATGAAGACGTTGGACGCAATCAGCAGCCCGACGGTCTGGAAAGGAACGGCGGCAGGGCTCACGGGATGTGGCAGGGTTCAGTAGAGGGAGTCGGCGGTGCGCTCGACGTCCTGCGCAGCCACGGCCGCCAGCAGCGAGGACAGCGTGCCGTGGCCGGGGATGCGCACCGCGGCGTCGAGTTCGGACAGCGGCACCAGCACGAAGGCGCGCTGGTGCATGCGGGGATGGGGCACGCTGAGGTCGGGCTCGGCGATGACCGCGTCGCCCCACAGCAGCAGGTCCAGGTCCAGCGTGCGCGGCGCGTTGCGGTACGGGCGCTCGCGGCCGTAGCGCTGCTCGATCTCGCGCAGCTGGCCGAACAGGGTGCGGGCGTCGTGCGTGCACTCGAGCCGCACGACGGCGTTGAGGAAATCCGGGCCGCCGGCGTCGACCGGCGCGGTGCGGTAGACCGACGAGCCGGCGGCGGCCGTCACGCCCGGCAGGCCGGCGAGCGCGCGTGCCGCGCCGCGCAGCGTCTGCAGCGCGTCGCCGAGGTTGGCCCCCAGGCCCACGTAAGCCACGACCATGTGCGTTGTCCTGTCGGTGGCGTGCGGCTCAGTCGCTGGCGGGAACGGCCCCGTCCGCGGCAGCAGCCGCGCCCTCGCCGGCCGGCTTGCGGCGACGGCGGCGGCGCTTCTTCGCCGGGGCGGCCTCGCCCGGCTTGTCGCCGGTGCGGCGTGCCTGGTCCTGCTGGCGGGCCAGCTCGAGCAGCTCGCGGCGGCGCGGCATCTCGGCCAGCGAGAACTCCTCCCACCAGCGCGCCAGCGCCTCGTCGACCTCGCCCGCCTCGGCGCGCAGGCGCAGGAAGTCGAAGCCGGCGCGGAAGCGCGGCTGCTCGACCAGCACCATCGGGCCATTGCCGGCGCGCTTCTCGAAGCGCGGCTGCATCATCCAGATCTCGCGCATGTCGGCGGCCAGCTTGCCGCGGCCGGAGATGTCGCCGATGCGCGCGTCGAACACTTCCTCGATGGCAGCCTGCAGCGCCGGGAACGGATGCTCGCCCTGCTGGCGGCGGCGCTCCCAGCGGTCCAGCACGTCATGCCACAGCATGGCCGCGAGCATGAAGCTCGGGGCGACCGGCTTGCCCTCGGCGACGCGGCGGTCGGTGTCGGCCAGCGCCAGGCGCACGAACTTCTCGCGCCCGTCGTGGCGGCGCGTCTCGTCCAGCACCACGTCGAGGATCGGGAAGACGCCGCGGTGCAGGCCATGCGCGCGCAGCTGCTCCAGCGAGGCCAGCGCATGGCCGGTCTGCAGCAGCTTGATCATCTCGTCGAACATGCGCGAGGCCGGCACGTTCTCCAGCAGCGGGGCCATGCGGGCGATCGGCTCGCGCGTCTTCCCCTCGATCTCGAAGCCCAGCTTGGCGGCGAAGCGCACCGCGCGGATGATGCGCACCGGGTCCTCGCGGTAGCGCTGCTCCGGATCGCCGATCATGCGCAGCAGGCGCTTCTTCGCATCGCGGATGCCGTGGTGGTAGTCGACCACGATCTCGCGCTGCGGGTCGTAGTACATCGCATTGATCGTGAAGTCGCGGCGCGCCGCGTCCTCGATCTGCGGACCCCAGACGTTGTCGCGCAGCACGCGGCCGCTGGCGTCGACCACGTGGGACTTGCCCGCCAGCTCGGACTTGGCGGTCTTCTCGTTGCCGTTGACCTGTTCGGCCTCGGAGGCATCGACCTGGGCCCGGAAGGTGGAGACCTCGATCACCTCGTGGTCGCGCCCGCGCCCGAACACCACGTGCACGATGCGGAAGCGCCGGCCGATGATGAAGGCACGCCGGAACAGCGCCTTGACCTGCTCGGGCGTGGCGTTGGTGGCCACGTCGAAGTCCTTGGGACGCTTGCCGAGCAGCAGGTCGCGCACCGCCCCGCCGACGATGTAGGCCTCGTAGCCGGCGTCGGTGAGCGTCTGCACCACCTTGACGGCACGTTCGTCGACCAGCGAGCGGTCGATGCCGTGCTCGTTCTTGGGCACTTCCACGCGCTTGCCGAGATGGCGCTTGCCGGCGGTCTTGCCCGCGGCGGGCGCGGACTTGCCGAGCAGCTTGCTGATGAGTTTCTTGATCATGGAAACAGCTTCAGGATGCGCCAGCCGCGCGCCACGGCGGTCTGTTCCAGGGCCGGCGACGGGTTGGTCGCCACCGGGTCGCTGGCGCGCTCGAGCAGGGGCAAATCGTTGGGGGAATCGCTGTAGAAGCTGGTGCGACCGAAGTCCTCCCAGCGCAGGCCGAGCGACGCCAGCCACTGGTCGACCCGCGTCACCTTGCCGGCCTGGTAGGACGGCACGCCGCGGATGCGCCCGGTGACGGCGCCCTCGGCGTCGCGCTCCAGCTGCACCGCGAGCAGGTGCTCGACGCCGAACGCCGCGGCGATCGGCGCGGTGACGAACTCGTTGGTCGCGGTGACGATGGCCACCAGGTCGCCCTGCGACTGGTGCGAGCGCACCAGGTCGAGCGCGGCCGGCTTGAGGTTGGGGTGCACCACTTCCTCGACGAAGCGCTGCTGCACCCAGGCCTGCTCCTGGGGCGAGCGGGTGCGCCACGGCCGGGTGGTGAAGTCGATGTATTCGTCCAGGTCCAGGCGCCCGGCCTGGTACTGGGCGTAGTAGTGGTCGTTGCCGCGACGGAACTCCTGCGCGTCGGCCCAGCCGATGCGCACAAGGAAGTCGCCGAAGGCGTGGTCCGAATCGATCGGCAGCAGCGTGTGATCGAGGTCGAACAGGCACAGGTTGCGCACCGCGTCGCCGCTCATGGCCCCTCCTCCACCAGCATCTGCTTGAGCAGCGGCACGGTCACGGCACGGTGCGTCGCGAGCGCGAAGCGGTCGAGCCGGTCGAGCAGCCGCATCAGGCTGCCCAGGTCGCGCGAGAAGCGCGTCAGCAGGTAACTCATCACCTCGTCCGAAAGAAAGATCCCGCGCCGGTCGGCCTCGCGCCGCAGCACGGCACGGCAGTCGGCCTCGGACAGCGGCAGCAACTGGAAGACATGGCCCCAGCCGAGCCGGGTACGCAGGTCGTCGCGCAGCGGCAGGTCCACCGGAGGCGCGTCGCCGGCCGCCGCGATCGGCAGGCCCTGCGTCGTCGCCTGGACGAACAGCACGAAGGCGCGGTGCTGCTGGTCGGGGTCGTAGCGCTGGCAGTCGTCCAGCACCAGCGCCTGCCAAGTGTCGTCGAATTCGAGGTCCCTCGGCGCCGAAGGGTCGAACCAGCCGACCCGCCCGCCCTGCGCCTGCACCTCGTGGGCCAGCGCCAGCAGCAGGTGCGTCTTGCCGCAGCCGCCCGGGCCCCAGAGGTAGACCGGCGCCGGCCGGGCCTGGCCGGCCAGCGTGCGCACATGTTCCACGGCCGCCGCGTTCGGACCGCGGAAAAAATTCTCGAAACCCGGGGGTTCGTCCGGGCCCAGGCCCAGCGGTAGCTGTTTCATGTCAGCCCAGATACAACCGGCTCTCGAGGTAGGTCCGGCGCAGCCGCCGCACCGCCACGACCAGCAGCGCGCTGACCGGCAGCGCGATCAGCACGCCGACGAAGCCGAGCAGGTGGCCGAAGGCCAGCAGCGCGAAGATCACCGTGATCGGGTGCATGCCGATGCGCTCGCCCACCAGCCGCGGCGTGAGGTAGAAGCTCTCGACCAGCTGGCCGATGCCGTAGACCACCGCCACGCCGATGACGCCGTACCAGCTCGCGAACTGCAGCACGCCGGCCAGCAGCGCCAGCACCATGCCGAGCCCGAAGCCCAGATAGGGAATGAAGATGGCCAGCCCGGTGAACACGCCCACCGGCACGGCCAGGTCGAAACCGAACAGCGCCAGCCCGACGCTGTAGTAGGCGGCCAGGATCACCATCACCAGCAGCTGGCCGCGCAGGTACTGCCCGAGCACCTCGTCGCACTCGGCCAGGAAGCCCGTCATCCCGGCCTCGAAGCGCGGCGGCACGAACTGCAGCGTGCGCCGCACCACCTCGGGCCAGTCCATCAGCAGGTAGAACAGCACCACCGGCACCAGCACCGCATGGCCGGCGATCGCCAGCACGAAGCTGCCGCCGATGCGCGCCGAGCTGAGCGCGGTCGACAGCCAGTCCTCCAGGTTGGCGTTGAGGTACTTGACGACGAAGGCCTTGATGCTGGCGATGTCCAGGGACAGGTTCACGCCGTGCTGCGCCAGCCAGGGGGCGAGGACCTCGTTGAGGCGCGCGGCCAGCACCGGGATCTGCTCGCGCAGCAGCGGCAGCTCCTTGGACAGGATCGGCACCATCAGCAGCAACAGGCCCAGGACCGCCAGGATCGCCACCGCCTCGAGCAGCAGCACCGCCAGCAGCCGCGGCAGCCGGCGCGCCACCAGCCATTCGACGGCCGGATGCAGCGCATAGGCCAGCACCGCCGCCAGCAGGAAGGGCAGCAGCACCGGCGCGAGCAGCCACAGCAGCAGCAGGGCCGCCGCCGCGATGCCGAGCCAGGCGACGGTACGTCGTTGAGCCGCAGTGAGAGTCATGAAGGCAGTGCAGGAGGTGCCGGAGGAAGGCGCCGGTCGGGACCGGCCGGTAAAATCGCGCAAATTCTATAGGCCCGGCACACCCTGCCCGGCAGACCCATCATGTCCAACACCCCCCTGTCCTACCGTGATGCCGGCGTCGACATCGATGCCGGCGACGCCCTCGTCGACCGCATCAAGCCCCTGGCCAAGCGCACGCTGCGCGAAGGCGTGCTGGGCGGCATCGGCGGTTTCGGCGCCCTGTTCGAGGTGCCCAAGCGCTACCAGGAACCCGTGCTGGTCAGCGGCACCGACGGCGTGGGCACCAAGCTCAAGCTGGCCTTCGAATGGGGCATGCACGACACCGTCGGCATCGACCTCGTCGCGATGAGCGTCAACGACGTGCTGGTGCAAGGCGCCGAGCCGCTGTTCTTCCTCGACTACTTCGCCTGCGGCAAGCTGGATGTCGACACCGCCGCGCGCGTGGTCGGCGGCATCGCGCGCGGCTGCGAGGAATCGGGCTGTGCGCTGATCGGCGGCGAGACCGCCGAGATGCCCGGCATGTACCCGCCCGGCGAATACGACCTGGCCGGCTTCTGCGTCGGCGTGGTCGAGAAGGGCCGCATCGTCGACGGCCGCAGCATCGCCCCCGGCGACGTGGTGCTGGGGCTGGCCTCCAGCGGCGTGCATTCCAACGGCTACTCGCTGGTGCGCAAGGTGGTCGAGCGCGCCGCCGAGCGCCTGCCCGCGACGCTGGACGGCCAGCCGTTCCGCGAGCGCGTGATGGCCCCCACCCGCCTGTACGTGAAGCCGGTGCTGGCCGCGCTGCAGCAGGTGGCGATCAAGGGCATGGCCCACATCACCGGCGGCGGCCTGGTGGAGAACATCCCGCGCTGCCTGCCCGAGACCACCAAGGCCGTCATCGACGGCGGCAGCTGGCCGCGGCCGGAGATTTTCAGCTGGCTGCAGCGCGAAGGCGGCGTCGCCGAGTCGGAAATGCACCGCACCTTCAACTGCGGCATCGGCTTCGTCGTGATCGTGGCCGAGGCCGACGCGGCCCGCGCCACCGAGATCCTGCAGGCCCAGGGCCAGACCGTCTACCGCATCGGCCGCATCGAGGCCCGCCAGGGCGACGAGCACCAGACCCAGGTGATCTGACGGCCGCCGGCCGCGCGCACCGTCTTCAGTGCAGGCGCGGCGGCCCGTCGCCGCGCAGCGCGCGCAGGCCTTCCAGGCGTTCGGCCATTTCCAGCCGGTCGTCGGCGTCCTCGGCCTCCTGCACGTAGATCGCCAGGTCGGCGATCGCCTCGTCGAGCAGCCCCATCTCGGAGCGCACCAGCCCGCGGTCACGCCGCTCTTCCCAGTCCTCGGGCAGCAGGACCACCAGCCGGTCCAGCACCGCCAGCAGCATCGGCCCGTCCTCGCGCATCCGGTAGATCTCCTTCAGGTTGCGCAGCATGCGCGCGATCACCTCGCGCGGCGTGGCCGACTGCAGGAACAGCCCGAGCGGCAGGTCGAACTCGCCGACCAGCCCCTGCTGGCGCTTGTAGGGATCGAGCCGCTCGTCCAGCTCCTCGCGCGACAGCGAATGCCCCGAGAACGGGTCCATCACCACCTCGCCCTGCGGCATGCGCAGCTTCACGAGGAAATGGCCCGGGAACGACACGCCGTGGGCCTTCAGCCCGATCTGGCGCGCCAGGTCCATGTAGATCACGGCCAGCGAGATCGGGATGCCGCGCCGGGTGCGCAGCACGGCGTTCAGGCAGCTGTTGTGCGGGTCGTAGTAGTCGTTGACGTTGCCGCCGAAGCCGAGCTCCTGGAAGAAGTAGCGGTTGAGCATGCGCAGCCGCTGCATCGGTCCGGCGTCGGCCGGCAGCCGGCGCTTGAGCCGCTCGCCCAGCTGGTCGATCTCGTCCAGCACCGACTGAAGGTCCAGCTCGGGAAACTCGTCCAGCGCGAGCGAGGCCGCCACTTCGGTGAGCGGGAAGCCTTCGTCCTCGGCGACGAGCGAAGAAAAGTACTCCAGGGCGGAGGGGGCCTCGAACTGCATGCAGGCAGTGTAGTCCGCTCAGGCGCGCTTGACGAACTGGCGCGGCCGTACCCCCAGCGCCAGCAGGACCGCGAAGTACACCGCGGCGGCGGCGCCCACCGCGGCGGCCAGCCATGCCGCGCGCAGCCAGGGGGTGGCGCGCAGCCCGGTCCAGTCCAGCGCATGGGCAGCCCACCACAGCCCGGCGCCCATCACCAGCGTGGCCAGCGCCACCCGCCACAGGAAGCCGAGCCAGCCCGGCGCCGGGCGGTACGAGCCGCGCCGGCGCAGCCCCCACAGCAGCCAGCCCGCGTTGACCAGCGCGCCGATGCCGATCGACAGGGCCAGCCCGGCATGGCCGAGCAGCGGCACGAAGGCCAGGTTCATCAGCTGGGTCAGGCACAGCACCGTGATCGCGATGCGCACCGGCGTGCGCACGTCCTGCCGGGCGTAGAAGCCCGGGGCCAGCACCTTGATCGCGATCAGCCCCAGCAGGCCGACGCCGTAGCCCATCAGCGCGATCATGGTCTGCTGCACGTCGCGCTCGGTGAAGGCGCCGTAGTGAAACACCCCGGCCACCAGCGGGCGCGCGAACAGCAACAGCGCGGCGGCCGACGGCAGCGCCAGCAGCACCACCAGCCGCAGGCCCCAGTCCAGCAGCCCGGAATAGCGCGCCGTGTCCTGCTGCGCCTGGGCGGCCGACAGCTGCGGCAGCAGCACCACGCCCAGCGCCACGCCCAGCAGGCCGGTGGGAAACTCCATCAGGCGGTCGGCATAGGTCAGCCAGGACACCGCACCGGGCCCCAGGTGCGAGGCGATCTGCGTGTTGATCAGCAGCGACAGCTGCGCGACCGACACGCCCAGCAGCGCCGGCGCCATCAGCCCGAGGATGCGCCGCACGCCCTCGTGCTGCAGCGCCGCGCGCGGCGAGCGCAGCCGCGGCAGCATGCCGATGCGCGCCAGCGCCGGCACCTGGATGCCGAACTGCAGCAGCCCGCCGAGCATCACGCCCGCGGCCATCGCGTAGATCGGCGGGATGCCCCAGGCCGCAAGGCGCGGCGCGAGCAGCCAGGCCGCGGCGATCATCGCGAGGTTGAGCAGCACCGGCGTGGCCGCCGGCACCGCGAAGCGCTTCCAGGTGTTCAGCACCCCGGCCGAGAGCGCGACCAGCGACATGAAGCCGATGTACGGGAACATGTAGCGGGTCATCGTGACCGCCGCCTCGAAGCTGCCCGGCGTCTCGCGCAGGCCGGCGGCCATCAGGTACACCAGCAGCGGCGCCCCCAGCACGCCGACCACGCAGGTGGCCAGCAGCGCCCAGAACAGCACGGTGGCCACCGCATCGACCAGGTCCCGCGTGGCCGCATCGCCGTCGCGCTCGCGGCTGGCCGCCAGCACCGGCACGAAGGCCTGGGAGAAGGCGCCCTCGGCGAACAGCCGGCGCAGCAGGTTGGGAATGCGGAAGGCGACGTTGAACGCGTCGGTCCAGGCACTGGAGCCGAAGCTGGCGGCGACCAGCTGCTCCCGCAGGAGCCCGGTGATGCGCGACGCGAGGGTGAACAGCGAGACGGTCGAAGCAGCGCGAAGCAGGTTCATGGACGACCGCCCCAGCCGGCGGATGCGCAAAGACGCGCGATTATAGGAAGCTGCGGTGCTTGTGCGGCTGGCGCATGGACTCGGCTCTCGGGTGATGCTATACTCGCAGTCTTTTCCCAACCCGGAAACAGAACACCCATGGCCACTTCTTCCAAAGCCAAGAAAACCGTTCGCATCGCCTCTGGCCGCAAGCGCGCGCGCCAGAACGTCAAGCTCAATGCCGCGAACACCGCCCTGCGCTCGCGTTTTCGCACGGTGATCAAGAACGTGCAGAAGGCCGTGCAGGCCGGCGACAAGGCCAAGGCCGCCGAGCTGTACAAGACCGCCCAGAAGGTCATCGATTCCATCGCCGACAAGGGCATCTTCCACAAGAACAAGGCCGCTCGTCACAAGAGCCGCCTGTCCGCAGCGATCAAGTCGCTGTCTGCCTGAAGACGACGGCCGGGTTGGCAACACGAAGGGCTCGCAAGCGCGAGCCCTTTTTCATTTCCGGGACCGGCTCGGGTGGCTGCCACCGCAGCGCCGGAAGCCGGAAAAAAGAAGCCCGCGGAGGGTCAGCTTCTCGCGGGCGGATCGGGCAGCAGGCAGGCCTCGGCGACCTGCAACTCGTTGTCCCTGGCAAAGTTGAGCACGAAGTCCCAGGCCATCGGTTCGATGTCGCGTATCGCTTCGCTGACGACCACGCACTTGACCCCGTTGATGACGGTCGGCACGCAGTAGGGCGAGTAGCCGAGGTGGCCGTCGGGGCCGGACTGCCCGCCGGGACGGAACCGGGCCATGACCCCTGCCAGTCGCTCGGCCCAGTCGCTAGGGCGAAAGGTGCGGCCGTCTTTGGTGATCCCCTGTATGAAGATCTCGCGGGGTTTGGCTGTCGTCATGCGGCGGTGACCGGGAAAAATGGGGCCGCTGGTGGCGGCCTGCGCAGCAGGAAGTGTAGTTCGCTGCAGCGCAACATGAGTCCTGCAAATAATATCTTATAGAGGACTTCCTGACGGACTCGGCAGGGCATTCTCGCGCGCGTCGCGTGTCCCTGCCCCGTACGCACCGGGCAGCCCTCGTGCCTGCGGCCGCGGCCCGCATGATCGCAGTGCCAGCTGTCAGCTGGCTTTCGTTTCCGCACCGATAGAATGGAGCGCCAACACGCGGAAGTTGGACCCGGGCGCGACACCCGGGCTTCTTTCGCGATTTTTGTTTTTTGGAGCCTGCGATGAACGCCCCTGAGAAAGCGCCCGTGCCCATGCCTCATGTGATGAACACCTACGGCCGTCTGCCGATCGCGTTGTCGCACGGTCGAGGCTGCTGGGTCTGGGACACCGAGGGCCGCAAGTACCTCGACGGCCTGGGCGGCATCGCGGTCAACACCCTGGGCCACGCGCACCCGAAGCTGGTGCCGGCGCTGCAGGACCAGGTCGCCAGGCTGATCCACTGCTCGAACTACTACCAGGTGCCGCTGCAGGAGCAGCTGGCGGCCAAGCTGGTCGAGCTGTCGGGCATGAGCAACGTGTTCTTCTGCAACTCGGGGCTGGAAGCCAACGAGGCGGCGCTGAAGATCGCGCGCAAGTACGGCCACGAGAAGGGCATCGAGTCGCCCGAGATCGTGGTGTACGAGAAGGCCTTCCACGGCCGCTCGATCGCCACGCTGTCGGCCACCGGCAACGCCAAGGTGCAGAAGGGCTTCGAGCCGCTGGTGCCGGGCTTCGTGCGCGTGCCGCTGAACGACGCCGCCGCCATCGAGGAAGTCGCGCGCACCCGCCCGAACGTGGTCGCGGTGTTCCTCGAGACCATCCAGGGCGAAGGCGGCATCAACCCCGCGCGCGCCGAGTACCTGCAGGCGGTGCGCCGCATCTGCGACGAGCGCGGCTGGCTGCTGATGATCGACGAGGTGCAGTGCGGCATCGGCCGCACCGGCAAGTGGTTCGCGCACCAGTGGGCCGGCATCGTGCCGGACGTGATGCCGCTGGCCAAGGGCCTGGGCTCGGGGGTGCCGATCGGCGCGGTGGTCGCCGGCCCGAAAGCGGCCGACGTGTTCCAGCCGGGCAACCACGGCACCACCTTCGGCGGCAACCCGCTGGCGATGCGCGCCGGCGTCGAGACGCTGCGCATCATGGAGGAAGACGGCCTGGTGGAGAACGCGGCGCGCGTCGGCGCAGCGCTGAAGGCCGGCCTGCAGCGCGAGCTGGCGGGCGTGGCCGGCGTCACCGAGGTGCGCGGCCAGGGCCTGATGATCGGCATCGAGCTGGACCGCCCCTGCGGCGTGCTGCTCGGCCGCGCGGCCGAGGCCGGGCTGCTGGTCAGCGTCACGGCCGACAAGGTGATCCGCCTGGTGCCGCCGCTGATCCTCAGCGAGGACGAGGCGAACCAGATCGTCGCGATCCTGTGCCCGCTGATCAAGCAATTCCTTTCGGAACCCGCCGCATGACGAGGAACACGCCGATGAAACCCGGAAACTCGCTGATCAAGCATTACCTGCAGTTCAAGGACCTGCGAGCCGAGGAATACGCCTACCTGTTCGAACGCGCGGCCATCATCAAGAAGCGCTTCAAGAACTACGAGAAGTACACCCCGCTGGTCGACCGCACGCTGGCGATGATCTTCGAGAAGGCCTCGACGCGCACCCGCGTGAGCTTCGAGGCCGGCATGTACCAGATGGGCGGCTCGGTGGTGCACCTGACCACCGGCGACAGCCAGCTCGGCCGCGCCGAGCCGATCGAGGACAGCGCGCGCGTGATCTCGCGCATGGTCGACCTGGTGATGATCCGCACCTTCGAGCAGGCCAAGATCGAGGCCTTCGCGGCGCACTCGCGCGTGCCGGTCATCAACGGCCTGACCAACGAGTTCCACCCCTGCCAGATCCTGGCGGACATCTTCACCTACATCGAGCACCGCGGCTCGATCCAGGGCAAGGTGGTGGCCTGGGTGGGTGACGGCAACAACATGGCCAACACCTGGCTGCAGGCGGCGGAGATCCTCGGCTTCACCGTGCACCTGAGCTCGCCGACCGGCTACGAGGTCGACCCGAAGCTCGCCGGCGTGACCGACCTGTCCTGCTTCAAGACCTTCAAGGACCCGATGGACGCCTGCCGCGGCGCCGACCTCGTGACCACCGACGTGTGGACCAGCATGGGCTTCGAGGCCGAGAACGAGCAGCGCCGCAAGGCCTTCGCCGACTGGTGCGTCGACGCCGAGATGATGGCCGTGGCCAGGCCGGATGCGCTGTTCATGCACTGCCTGCCCGCCCACCGCGGCGAGGAAGTCACCGCCGAGGTGATCGACGGCCCCCAATCCGTCGTCTGGGACGAGGCGGAGAACCGCATGCACGTGCAGAAGGCGCTGATGGAATACCTGTTGCTCGGGAGGATCGGCTGATGCCTGCATGCGGTTCCGGCGCAGGCTCACATCGCGCCAGCGATGTGAAGGCGCGCAGCGCCGGCCGCAGCCAGAACGCATGCACGTGCAGAAGGCGCTGATGGAATACCTGTTGCTCGGGAGGATCGGCTGATGCCTGCATGCGGTTCCGGCGCAGGCTCACATCGCGCAGCGATGTGAAGGCGCGCAGCGCCGGCCGCAGCCAGAACGCATGCACGTGCAGAAGGCGCTGATGGAATACCTGTTGCTCGGGAGGATCGGCTGAAGCCTGCATGCGGTTCCGGCGCAGGCTCACGGCGCGCCAGCGACGTGAAGGCGGGCCGTCCGGCGAGGAACGGCTAGCGCCGGGCCGGCGGGGGCCTGCGGCGGCGACGCCAGAGCCCGGCATAAAGCCCCGCGTTGAGGGCCAGCACGCACACCGCCAGCCCCGCCTGGATCGCCGGGGTCAGTCCGAGCGGATACAGCAGGGGCAGCACGTAGTGCTCGACGAAGGACGACGCGTACCCGGCCTCGCCGCCCGCGCGGCGCAGGCGCTGCTCCAGCGGCGTCAGCGGGCAGAGCCCGGCGCTCCATTCGATCCACACGCCCCAGGCCACGGCCGGCAGGTGCGCCCAGGCCAGCCACGGCCAGCGCCGCACCAGCAGGGCGCCCAGCACGACGAACGCCACGAAGCCCAGGTGCAGCAGCACCAGCGCATCGGCCAGCATCCGGTAGAGCATGATGCGAGTGTGCGGCACGCAGCCCCACCCGAACAGACCCGTCCCTGCCCGCCATGCGACTGAGCCCCGACCCACACCGCGAACTGCTGGACGACTGGCACCGGCTGTGCGAACGCCTGGGGCTGGCCGGACGCGCCTCCACCGGCGTGGGCGAGGCGCTGGTGCAGGCCTGGAGCCGCTGGCCGCGCCGCTACCACGACGCCACCCATCTGCTCGCCTGCCTGCGCCACGCGCGCGAGGTGGCCGCCCTGTGCGAGGCCCCGGACGCGGTCGCCCTGGCACTGTGGTTCCACGACGCGGTCTACTGGCCCTGGTCCAAGGCCAACGAACGGCGCAGCGCCGACTGGGCGCGGCGCTTCGTGCTCGGCTGCGGCGGCCTGCCGCCCGGACGCGCGCAGGAGCTGGCGGCGCGCGTCGAACGCCACGTCATGGCGACGCAGCACCACGCGGCCGGGGCCCTGCAGGGCGACGACCGCTGGGTGGTGGACATCGACCTCGCCATCCTCGGCCAGCCGCCCGAGGTGTACGACGCCTACGAGCAGGGCGTGCGGCGCGAGTACCGCTGGATGCCCGCCGCCACCTATGCGGCGGCGCGCCGCCGCGTGCTGCAGGGCTTCCTCGACCGCCCGCGCCTGTACGCCACCGACTGGTTCCACGCGCGGCTGGACACCCCGGCGCGCGACAACCTGCGCCGCGCCCTGGCCGCGCTGGACGCCCCCGCACCGAGATGAGCACGCCCACCGACAACCCCTGCCTGGGCTGCGGCGCCTGCTGCGCCAGCTTCCGGGTCGACTTCGCCCGCGACGAGCTCGACGAGCACGGCGGCTGCGTGCCCTCCGGCCTGGCGGTGGACGTGACCGACAACACCTGCCGCATGCGCGGCACCGACCACGCCCGCCCGCGCTGCGCCGCGCTGGTCGGCACGGTCGGCGTCGATGCGCGCTGCGGCATCTACGAGTGGCGCCCCTCGCCGTGCCGCGAGTTCGGCACCTGGGCCGCGATGGGCGTGGGCGACGACGCCTGCAGCCGGGCCCGCGCCCGCCACGGGTTGCCGCCGCTGTCCGCCCCCGTTTGACCCCGGCCGCCCCGCTGCCTCGTTCACACGGGCAAGCGCCTGCCGTCGCGGGCGCCGTGAACACGAGGAAAGCGAGGCACGCATGCATCTCCCCTGCTCCGCCGGCCCCCGGCCGGGTCGTATCCTGACCGCTGCGCTGCTGGCGCTGGCCCTGGCGGCCTGCACCGCACCGCAGACCCGCGACACGCCCGCCGGGGACGTCGCCGCCGCCCCCGCGCCGGTGCCCGCAGGCCCGGTCCCCGCCCCTGCCGTCCCCACGCCGCCGGTGCCGGTGGCCACACCCTCGCCAGCCGAGGCGCGCATCGCCGCCGAGCGCCGGCTCGCCCGCGCGCGCCAGGGCACCGCGCCGGGCCAGGTGGCAGCGCCCGTGCCACGGCCGCTGCCGCCGCGGGTGCAGGACCTGCCCTACAGCCACGTCATCACGCAGGGCGCGGCACCGCATCCGGTGCGGCGGGTGGCCACCGACCCGGTGTCGACCTTCTCGGTGGACGTGGACACCGGCTCCTACACCAGTGTGCGTGGCCTGCTGCAGCGGGGCCTGGCCGTGCCGCGCGAGGCCGTGCGCGTCGAGGAGATGCTGAACTACTTCAGCTACGACTACCCGCGCCCGGCCGCCGGCGCCGCCGACCCGTTCAGCGTGCACGCCGAGCTGGTGCCCAGCCCCTGGAACCCGCACAACCACCTGCTGAAGATCGGCATCCAGGCGGCCGACCCGGCCAAGGACACGCTGCCGCCGGCGAACCTCGTGTTCCTGGTCGACGTCTCGGGCTCGATGGCCGTGCCGCAGGCGCTGCCGGTGGTGCAGCAGTCGCTGCTGGCCTTCGTCGACGAGCTGCGCGAGCAGGACCGCGTCTCCATCGTCACCTACTCCGCCACCACCCGCGTGCTGCTGGCATCGGTCCCCGGCGACCGCAAGGAGCTGATCCGCGAGGCGATCCGCTCGCTGCACGCCAGCGGCAGCACGGCCGGCGGCGCCGGGCTGCGCCTGGCCTACCAGCAGGCGCGCCGCAGCTACATCCCGGGCGGCATCAACCGCATCCTGCTGGCCACCGACGGCGACTTCAATGTCGGCGTGACCGGCATCGACCAGCTCAAGCAGATCGTCGCGGCCGAACGCAAGTCCGGCATCGGGCTGTCCACGCTGGGCGTGGGCCTGGTGCGCTACAACGACGCGCTGATGGAGCAGATCGCCGACGCCGGCGACGGCAAGTACTCGTTCCTCGACTCGGTGGCCGAGGGCCGCAAGGTGCTGGTGCAGGAGTTCACCTCGACGCTGGCCACCGTCGCCAGCGACGTGAAGCTGCAGCTTGAGTTCAACCCGGCGGTGGTCAAGGAGTACCGGCTGATCGGCTACGACAACCGGCAGCTCGCGCGCGAGGACTTCAACAACGACCGGGTCGATGCGGGCGACGTCGGCGCGGGCCACCGCGTGACCGCGCTGTACGAGCTCACGCTGCAGGGCCGGCCCGGCCTGCTCGACGAGGAACGTTACCCCGCCAACCGCCCGGCCGCCGCGTCCGGCGACACCCGGGCCGGCGAACTGGGCTGGCTGAAGATCCGCTACAAGCGTCCCGGCGAGGCGCGCAGCCGGCTGCTGGAACAAGCCGTCGCGAACGCGCCGAAGCCGCTGGCCGAGGCCGGCGCGGACGTCCGCTTCGCCGCCGCGGTGGCCGCCTACGGGCAGCTGCTGCAGGGCTCGCCCTACCTGGGCGACTTCGGCTGGCCGCAGGTGCTGGAGCTGGCCCGCTCCGGCCTGGGTGCCGACCCGTACGGACAGCGGCGCGAGTTCCTCACGCTGGTGCAGCGGGCCGCCCGGCGCGCGCCGCGCGAGCTGCCCGAAGGCTGAACCCCTCCGGAAAATCACGAGGCGTTGGAAATAACCGACACCATGGGTTTTTCCCGGGTGCTAGAAACGGCGCTCCCTGACGTTCACGTTGAACCTCATGAAGCGCCTGTGGGACATCTCGCCCCCCCTGCACACCGGCAGCCCGGTCTTTCCGGGTGACACGCCCTACCGGCAGCGCTGGGCCGCCAGCATCGGCCCGGGCTGCCCGGTCAACGTCAGCGAGCTCACCCTCTCGCCGCATGCCGGTGCGCACGCCGACGGCCCGCTGCACTACGCGGCCGGTGCCCCGGCGATCGGCAACGTCGCGCTGGATGCCTTCCTCGGCCCCTGCCGCGTGGTGCACTGCATCGACGTCGGCCCGCTGGTGCTGCCCGAGCACCTGCGGCACGCCGCCGACGGCCTGCCGCCGCGCGTGCTGGTGCGCACCTGCCGCCAGGCCCCGGTCGACCGCTGGGTCGACGACTTCACCGCCTTCGCGCCGCAGACGCTGGAATGGCTGGCCGACCGCGGCGTGCGGCTGGTCGGCATCGACACCGCCTCGGTGGACCCGGCGCCCAGCAAGACGCTGGACGCCCACCAGGTGCTGCTGCGGCGCGACCTGCGCGTGCTGGAGAACCTGGTGCTCGACGACGTCGAGGAAGGCGACTACGAGCTGATCGCCCTGCCCCTGAAGCTGGTGCAGGCCGATGCCAGCCCGGTGCGTGCGGTGCTGCGCGAGCTGTGACGCCGGCGCTTGACGAGGACATGGAAGGACCCTCAATGACCACGAGACAGGACTGCGTCGTCCGCGACCGACATGACCCGCTCGCCCCGTTGCGCGAGCAGTTCCACCTGCCCGATGGGGTGATCTACCTCGACGGCAATTCGCTGGGCGTGCGCCCCAAGGCCACCACCGAGCGCATGCAGCAGGTGCTGCACGACGAGTGGGGCACCGACCTGATCCGCAGCTGGAACACCGCCGGCTGGATCCACCTGCCGCAGCGCGTGGGCAACAAGATCGCCCGCCTGGTCGGCGCCGGCGAGAACGAGCTGGTGGTCGCCGACTCGACCTCGGTCAACCTGTACAAGGTGCTCAGCGCCGCCGCGCGCATCCAGCGCGAGCGCGACCCGCAGCGGCGCGCCATCCTCTCCGAGCGCAGCAACTTCCCGACCGACCTCTACATCGCCGAGAGCCTGTGCAAGGAGCTGGGCTGGACGCTGCGCCTGCTGGAGGCCGACGAGGTCGAGTCCCACCTCGGCCCCGAGGTCGCGGTGCTGATGCTCACCCAGGTGAACTACCGCACCGGCCGCATGTTCGACATGGCGCGCCTGACTGCCGCCGCCCACGCGGCCGGCGTGCTCGCGGTCTGGGACCTGTGCCACTCGGCCGGCGCGGTGCCGGTGGACCTCAAGGGCGCGGACGCCGACTTCGCGATCGGCTGCGGCTACAAGTACCTCAACGGCGGCCCCGGCGCGCCGGCCTTCGTGTGGGTGCACCCGCGCCACGCCGACGCGTTCTCGCAGCCGCTGTCGGGCTGGATGGGACACGCCGCGCCGTTCGAGTTCATCCCGCACTACCAGCCCGCGCCCGGCATCGCGCGCTACCTGTGCGGCACGCCGCCGATCCTGTCGATGGCCGCGCTCGAGTGCGGCGTTGACACCGTGCTGGCCGCCGAGGCCCACGGCGGCATGGCGGCACTGCGCGCCAAGTCGGTCGAGCTGACCGAGCTGTTCGCGCAGCTGGTGGAAGAACGCTGCGCGGGCCATGGCCTGTCGGTGGTGTCGCCGCGCGATGCGGCGCAGCGCGGCAGCCAGGTGTGCCTGACCCGCAGCGAAGGCGGCTACGCCATCGTGCAGGCGCTGATCGCGCGCGGCGTGATCGGCGACTTCCGCGCCGGCGACAGCCAGATGCCCGACATCCTGCGCTTCGGTTTCACGCCGCTGTACACGCGCTACGTCGACGTGTGGGATGCGGTCGAGCACCTGCGCGAGGTGATGGAAAGCGGCGAGTGGCAGCGCCCCGAGTTCAACCGCCGTCATGCGGTGACCTGAGGAAGACCGACCCCATGAGCAGTACCCCGACCCCCGAAGACATCGTCCGCACCGAGAAGGCCCAGCTCGACTTCTCCCGGGACATGAGCTACGGCGACTACCTGCACTTGGACCAGGTGCTGAGCGCCCAGCATCCGCTGTCGCCCGACCACAACGAGATGCTGTTCATCATCCAGCACCAGACCAGCGAGCTGTGGATGAAGCTGATGCTGCACGAGCTGCGTGCGGCGATCGGCTGCGTGGCGAACGACGAGCTGGCGCCGGCGTTCAAGATGCTGGCGCGCGTGTCCAGGATCATGGAGCAGCTGGTGCACGCCTGGGACGTGCTGGCGACGATGACGCCGCCCGAGTACTCGGCGATCCGGCCCTACCTCGGCAACTCCAGCGGCTTCCAGAGCTGGCAGTACCGCTGCATCGAGTTCTCGCTGGGCAACAAGAACGCCGCGATG
This sequence comes from Caldimonas thermodepolymerans, assembly GCF_015476235.1. Classification (NCBI taxonomy): domain Bacteria; kingdom Pseudomonadati; phylum Pseudomonadota; class Betaproteobacteria; order Burkholderiales; family Sphaerotilaceae; genus Caldimonas; species Caldimonas thermodepolymerans. The sequence goes on along the minus strand of NZ_CP064338.1, from coordinate 1,263,303 downwards.
CTCAAGCCCCACTCGCACCGCCCCGAGCGGCTCGCGGAAGTGGATGCGGCCTGGCGTGCGCCCTCGCTGTACGACGAGGCGCTGCGCCTGCTGGCGCGCCGCGGCCTGCCGGTGCCGGCGACGTACGTCGAACGCGACTGGACCCAGCCCTACGTCGAAAGCGCCGAGGTCGAGCAGGCGTGGCTCGCGGTCTACCGCGACCCGCAGCGCCACTGGGACCTGTACCAGCTCGGCGAGGAGCTGACCGACCTGGAGGACGCGTTCCGGCTCTGGCGCTTCCGCCACCTGACGACGGTGGAGCGCGTGATCGGCTTCAAGCGCGGCACCGGCGGCACCTCGGGCGTGGGCTACCTGCGCAAGATGCTCGACGTGGTGCTGTTCCCGGAGATCTGGAAGCTGCGCACCGACCTCTGAGCCACACGGGCAAGGCGCGGCAGCAGGCTCCGCCAAGGCCACGAACCGGTCCTCCACGGCCGGCACGTGCACGGTGCCGGGGTTCTACGCGTGAAACGCCCCCCTGCGACTTCGTGCTGGCGCGATCCCTGCAGCCGGGGCCGGGGATGACGCCGCTCGCGTCGGGGGCCATGTTCAGCCTGCTCGCAGGCGGCGTGCTCCTCGTCGAGGACATCGGCATGGTCATGGCGCCACTGGTGGCGACCGTGCCGGCCGGCCTGCCGGCGTCGCCTCCGGGGAGCCATGCGGCCAGCCCTCGTCTGCCTGGCCATGATCGCCGCGGCCGTCGCCGTCCTGCTGCGCGGCTTGGCCCCCAGGGGGCTGGCGCGCGGGGAAGGCCCGCGCCGCCCGTTGCGCCCTCCAGCCCCTGCCCGCCACACGGCAGGCAGGCATCGCACGGCAAAAGAAAAGCGCCGCCCGGAGGCGGCGCCTGGCCTGCCGGACAGCGCGGATTACTTGCCGTCGCCGTGCTTCAGCTGGGGCAGGCTGCTGCCCTCGCCCGGCGTCAGCAGGCCGACCGAGCTGTAGATCTGCAGCTTGCCGCGCGTGTCCTCGATGTCGAGGTTGCGCATCGTCAGCTGGCCGATGCGGTCGGCCGGCGTGAAGCTCAGCTCGCCCTTTTCCATCGTCAGGCGCTCGGGCTTGTAGGTCAGGTTCGGCGAGACCGTGTCCAGCAGCGAGTAGTCGTTGCCACGGCGCAGCTCGATGCGCACCTCGCCGGTGATCGCGCGCGCCACCCAGCGCTGCGCGGTCTCGCGCAACATGATGGCCTGCGGGTCGAACCAGCGGCCCTGGTACAGCAGGCGACCCAGGCGCAGGCCGTTGATGCGGTACTGCTCGATGGTGTCCTCGTTGTGGATGCCGGTCACCAGGCGCTCGTAGGCGATGAACAGCAGCGCCATCCCCGGGGCCTCGTAGATGCCGCGGCTCTTGGCCTCGATGATGCGGTTCTCGATCTGGTCGCTCATGCCCAGGCCATGGCGGCCGCCGATGCGGTTGGCCTCCAGGATCAGGTCGACCAGGTTGCGGTACTCGACGCCGTTGAGGGCCACCGGCACGCCTTCCTCGAAGCGCACCGTGACCTCCTCGGGCTTGACCTCGACGTCCTCGCGCCAGAACGGCACGCCCATGATGGGCTGCACGATGCGGATGCTGCTGTTGAGGTGCTCCAGGTCCTTGGCCTCGTGCGTCGCCCCCAGCATGTTGGAGTCGGTCGAGTAGGCCTTCTCGGCGGACATCTTGTACTCGAAGCCCGAGGCCTGCAGGAAGGCCGACATCTCGGCGCGGCCGCCCAGCTCGTCGATGAAGGCCTGGTCCAGCCAGGGCTTGTAGATGCGCAGCGACGGGTTGGCGATCAGGCCGTAGCGGTAGAAGCGCTCGATGTCGTTGCCCTTGAAGGTCGAACCGTCACCCCAGATGTGGACGTCGTCCTCCTTCATCGCGGCCACCAGCATCGTGCCGGTGACGGCGCGGCCCAGCGGCGTGGTGTTGAAGTAGGTCACGCCCGCCGTCGAGATGTGGAAGGCACCGCACTGCAGCGCCGCGATGCCTTCGGCGGCCAGCTGGGCGCGGCAGTCGATCAGGCGCGCCTTCTCGGCCCCGTATTGCAGGGCACGGCGCGGGATGTCCTCGTAGTCGGGCTCATCCGGCTGCCCCAGGTTGGCGGTGTAGGCGTACGGGATGGCCCCCTTCTTGCGCATCCAGTGGAGCGCGGCGCTGGTGTCCAGGCCGCCGGAGAACGCAATGCCGACCTTCTGGCCGGTGGGGAGGGATTGCAGGATGGTTGCCATGTCGGGGGTGGAGAACGGTCGAGGTGGTGCAGCGCCCCGGGCGGGCGGCCGCGAAACCTTGTATTTTGCCCCGAACCGGAACCGCCGGTCCCGCCGGGGTCCGGGCTGGCGGCGCGCCGGGATCCGGGGCCGGCGGCATGTCCGGGAAGCAGCACGGGCTGGCCGCGGTCCCGGGGTGCGTGGCACGGCCTGCCGTGCAGGTACCATCGCGGCCTGCAACGACCTTTTCATCCCCCGTCATGACCACCGTCCTGAACAACGTCTCCGTCAACCCGCAGGCCAACGTCTACTTCGACGGCAAGTGCATCTCCCACACCGTCACGCTGGCCGACGGCACGCGCAAGAGCGTCGGCGTGATCCTGCCCTCGACGCTGACCTTCAACACCGGCGCCCCCGAAGTGATGGAGACCGTGGCCGGCGCCTGCCAGATCCGGCTGGCCGGCCAGACCGAATGGACCCGCTACGCCGCCGGCCAGTCCTTCGACGTGCCGGCCAACTCGAGCTTCGAGATCAAGGTCGAGGGGGAGCCGTACCACTACATCTGTCATTACGGTTGACCTCCCCCTACCGGCTGCGCCGGCCCCCTCCTGAGGAGGGGCGACGCCAGCGGACCGGCCAAGCCGGATCCGCGGCGTCCGCTGGGCCGGCACAGGCCGCCTGCGCAGCGACTGCCTCCGGCATCGGCGCCGGCATGCGACGGCCCGCAGCCACCTCGGGCGCACGCAGGGAACCTCCCCCTACCGGCTGCGCCGGCCCCCTCCTGAGGAGGGGGCGACGCCAGCGGACCGGCCGAGCCGGATCCGCGGCGTCCGCTGGGCCGGCACCGGCCGCCTGCGCAGCAACTGCCTCCGGCATCGGCGCCGGCATGCGACGGCCCGCAGCCACCTCGGGCGCACGCAGGGAACCTCCCCCTACCGGCTGCGCCGGCCCCCTCCTGGGGAGGGGGCGACGCCAGCGGACCGGCCTGTGCCGGATCCGCGGCGTCCGCTGGGCCGGCACCGGCCGCCTGCGGGTGGCCCAGCGGGAACGGCCAGGGGGCCGGACGACCGCCTCCGGCCTTGACGGTTGCCGCGCCAGAAAAGCCACGGGCCGCCGCAGCGGCCCGTGGACGGGACGACCCGGCCGGTTACTTGCCGACCTTCAGGCGGCCGCCGGTCCCCAGCCCGCCCTTGACTTCCTGCGCACGGTAGTTGCGCACCGCGCGCACCAGCTGGTTGTAGGAATCGGCGAACGCCGCGACCACGACCTTGCCTTCGGGCGTGTTGCCATAGCCGCCCAGGCCGCCGATGCCGCCGCCCAGCGCACCCAGCACCGCGCTGAAGTCGGTGTTGCGGGCACTGCCCTCGGCCGCGGCCAGCTGCACGCCGGAGCGGTTGTCGACCAACGTCAGCACGGTCGAGGCGTCGTTGAACTTCATGCTGCCCCCCAGCACCGCGCCGATGCTGCCCAGCCGTCCGCCGAGCAGGCCGCCCAGGCCGCCGGTGCCCTTCTGGCTGAACGTGATGCTGGGGCTCATCGTGTAGTCGGCCGCCACCATCTGGCCCTTGCCGAAGTTGCTGCCCTTGCGCAGCTCGCCGCTGTCCTGCAGCGCGCGCTCCTGGCGCATGTTGTTCATCGCGCGGCCGCGCTCGACGACCACGAAGCAGTTGGACTGCTGCACCAGCATGCGCAGCACGGGAATGGTGGACTGCAGCTGGTGGCTGCGCGCCTGGTGGTACCACGACGCCCCCTGGTCCTCCACCAGCGCCACGGTGCCCATCGTCTCGTTGCAACGCTCCAGCGCCGGGTTGGCGTTCTCGGCGCTCGCCCCGGCAGTGGCACCGGTGACGGCCGTCTTGGCCTCGCCGCTGCCCATGGTGGGGTTGGTCGCCATGCACCCGGCCAGGGCCAGTGCCGCCACCGGGACCGTCATGATGGTCAGTGCTTTCATACTTCCGCGCTCCTGCAGGTCGAACGGGCCGCAGCCGTCACGGTCGCGACCACCCTCCGGCGGCGGATCGTACGGATCCCGGGGCGCGCTGGCTGTCCCTAGAACAGGGTGCCGCGGCACTTCAAATTAGGGGGATGGGCGGGCCGCGCCGCTCAGACCACCACCGGCTCCGGTTCGAGCCGGATGCCGAAGCGGCCGTAGACGCTTTCCTGGATCGCGCGCGCCAGCGTGACGACCTCGGCGCCGATCGCGCCGCCCCGGTTGACCAGCACCAGGGCCTGCTTCTCGTAGACGCCGGCCCGCCCGATGGACTTGCCCTTCCAGCCGCACGCGTCGATCAGCCAGCCCGCGGCCAGCTTGAAGCTGCCGTCGGGCATCGGGTAATGCACGATCTCCGGATCGCGGCCGATGATGTCGCGGCACTGTTCCTGCGTGACCACCGGGTTCTTGAAGAAGCTGCCGGCGTTGCCGATCACCTGCGGGTCCGGCAGCTTGTTGCGACGGATGTCACAGATCCAGTCGTGGACCTGCCGCGCGTCGGGCGCGGTGATGCCGGTCTCGGCGATCTTGCGCTCCAGGTCGAGGTAACCCAGCACCGGCTGCCACGGCTTGGGCAGGCGGAAACGCACCCGCGTGATCAGGCTCTTGCCGGCCAGCTCGTGCTTGAAGATGCTGTCGCGGTAACCGAAGCGGCACTGCGCCGCATCCAGCGTGACGCTGCGCCCGGTGACCAGGTCGACCGCATCGACCTCGTGGCAGCGGTCCTTGAGCTCCACGCCGTAGGCGCCGATGTTCTGCACCGGCGCGGCACCCACCGTGCCCGGCACCAGCGCCAGGTTCTCCAGCCCCGGCAGGCCCTGCTCCAGGGTCCAGGTGACGAACTCGTGCCAGTTCTCGCCGGCGCCGGCCTCGACGATCCAGGCGTCCTCGCGTTCCTCGACGATGCGCCGCCCTTTCACCTCCACCTTCAGCACCACCTGGCTGACGTCGCGCGTCAGCACGATGTTGCTGCCGCCACCGAGCACGAACTTCGGCGCACGGCCGAGCTCCGGATGGTCCAGCACGCGCCGGACATCCGCATCGCTCGTGATGCGCACCAGGGTCTGTGCCACTGCGGGCAGGCCGAAGGTGTTGTAGGGTTTCAGGCTGACGCCCGTCTCGATTTGCATGGCAGAATTTTCGCCGATTCCCTTTCCACCCCCCACGACCCCTCGCGTCATGCCCAGTTTCGACACCGTCCTCGAGCCCAACATGGTCGAAGTCCGCAATGCGGTCGACCAGAGCAACAAGGAGATCGGCACCCGCTTCGACTTCAAGGGCTCGGACGCGCGCGTCGAGCAGAAGGACAAGGAGCTCACGCTCTATGCGGACAGCGAGTTCCAGCTGGGTCAGGCGCGCGACGTGCTGACCGCCAAGATGACCAAGCGCCAGGTCGACGTGCGATTCCTCGACTTCGGCAAGATCGAGAAGATCGGCGGCGACAAGGTCAAGCAGGGCGTGAAGGTCAAGGCCGGCATCGAGTCCGACCTGGCCAAGAAGATCCAGAAGCTGGTCAAGGACAGCAAGCTCAAGGTGCAGGCCACGATCCAGGGCGACACGGTGCGCGTCAGCGGCAACAAGCGCGACGACCTGCAGGCGGTGATCGCCCTGCTGCGCAAGGAAGTGACGGAAGTTCCGTTGTCGTTCACCAACTTCCGCGACTGAGCACGTCCGGCAGGCATCGAGGGAGGACGGCCGTGAAGCAGGTGTGGCGCACGATGGTGGTCTCCCTCGGGGCGTTCGCCCTGCTGCCGGCCGCGGCCAGCACGGTCGCGCTGACCGGCAGCTTCGGCAACAAGGCGCTGCTGATGATCAACGGCACGCCGCGCACCGTCGCTGTCGGCGCCACCGTCGACGGCGTACGCCTGGTCAGCCTCGCCAACGGCCAGGCCGTGGTCGAGATCGACGGACAGCGCCAGACCCTGGTGCTGGGGGGCTCGCAGGTCAGCGTCGGCGGCCCGGGGCCCGCGGGCGGCTCGCGCATCGTGCTCAAGGCCGGCAGCGGCGGCCATTTCGTCACCGACGGCCAGATCAACGGCCGCACGGTGCGCTTCCTGGTCGACACCGGTGCCACCAGCGTCTCGATGTCGGTGCGCGACGCCGAGCGCCTGGGCATCGACTACCGCTCGGGCCGCCCGGTGCAGATGAACACCGCCAACGGCGTGGTGCAGGGCTACGTCGTGCTGCTGTCCTCGGTGCGCGTCGGCGACGTCGAGGTGCACAACGTGCAGGGCGTGGTCGCGCCGCGCGAGATGCCCTACATCCTGCTCGGCAACAGCTTCCTCAGCCGCTTCCAGCTGCGCCAGGAAAACGACCAGCTCACCCTGGACCGGCGCTTCTGAGCGCCCGCGGCGGCGACCCTGCCGCGATGTCGCCGCTGAGACATCCGGGGCCTGGCGTTGGTGCTACAACCGGTGGCATGCGACGGTGCGAGGCAGACCGCACCGAACCAGGAGAGCCCCGATGGACTTGAACTTCACGCCCGAGGAGCAGGCGTTCCGGGCCGAGATCCGCGCCTGGGTGCGGGAGAACCTGCCCCGCGACATCAGCTACAAGGTGCAGAACGCCCTGCGCCTGACCAAGGACGACATGCAGCGCTGGGCCAGGATCCTCGGCAAGAAGGGCTGGCACGGCTGGGCCTGGCCGAAGGAGTTCGGCGGCCCGGGCTGGAACGCCGTGCAGCGCCACCTCTTCGAGGAAGAATGCGCCCTGGCCGGCGCGCCGCGCATCATCCCCTTCGGGCCGGTGATGGTGGCGCCCGTCATCATGGCCTTCGGCACGCCCGAGCAGCAGCAGCGCTTCCTGCCCGGCATCATGAGCGGCGACGTCTGGTGGTGCCAGGGCTACTCCGAGCCGGGCTCGGGTTCCGACCTGGCGTCGCTCAAGACCCGCGCCGAGCGGCGCGGCGACCGCTACATCGTCAACGGCCAGAAGACCTGGACCACGCTCGGCCAGCATGCCGACTGGATCTTCTGCCTGGTGCGCACCTCCACCGAGGGCAAGCCGCAGACCGGCATCTCCTTCCTGCTGATCGACATGAAGTCGCCCGGCATCACGGTGCGGCCCATCATCACGATCGACGGCGAGCACGAGGTCAACGAGGTGTTCTTCGACAACGTCGAGGTGCCGGTGGAGAACCTCATCGGCGAGGAGAACAAGGGCTGGACCTACGCCAAGTACCTGCTCGCCCACGAACGCACCAACATCGCCGACGTCAACCGCGCCAAGCGCGAGCTGGAGCGCCTCAAGCGCATCGCCCGCGCCGAGCGCTCGGGCGGCCGCCCGCTGATCGACGACGTGCGCTTCCGCGACCAGGTCGCGCAGCTGGAGGTCGACATCGTCGCGCTGGAGATGATGGTGCTGCGCGTGCTGTCGGCCGAGCGCGGCGGCAAGAAGGCGCTGGACGTCGCGGGGCTGCTGAAGATCCGCGGCTCGGAGATCCAGCAGCGCTACACCGAGCTGATGATGCAGGCCTGCGGCCCCTACGCCCTGCCCTTCATCTTCGAGGCCATGGAGGCCGGCTGGCAGGGCGACTACGTCGGCGCGATGCACTGCGCGCCGGTGGCCGGCACCTACTTCAACTACCGCAAGACCACCATCTACGGCGGCAGCAACGAAGTGCAGCGCAACATCATCGCGCAGATGACCCTGGGAGTCTGAGCATGGATTTCGATTTCACCGAGGAACAGGAGCAGCTGCGCGACGCCGTGCGCAAGTGGGTGGCACGCAGCTATGCCTTCGAGCGCCGACGTGCCATCGTCAAGGCGGGCGGCTTCTCGCGCGAGGCCTGGGGCGAGATGGCCGAACTGGGCCTGATGGGCCTGGCGATCCCCGAGGCGCACGGCGGCATGGGCTTCGGCCCGGTCGAGGCGATGGTGGTGATGGAGGAGCTGGGCCGCGGCATCGTGGTCGAGCCGTACGCGGCAGTGGCGCTGGTCGCCGCCGGCGTGCTGGCGCGCCACGCCCCCGAGGCGGTCCGCCAGCAATGGCTGCCGAGGATCGCCGCCGGCGAGGCGCTGGTCGTGCTGGCCCACCAGGAACGCGAGGCGCGCTACATGCTGCGCCACGTGACCGCCACCGCACGGCAGGACGGCGGCCAGTGGCGCGTCAGCGGCGCCAAGAGCATCGTGCCGGTGGGTGACCAGGCCGACGCGTACGTCGTGCCGGCGCGCGTCTCGGGCCAGGTCGACGACGCGCGCGGCATCGCACTGCTGCTGGTCGAGCGCGGCGCGGCGGGCGTGACGACGCGCGGCTACCCGACCCAGGACGGCGGGCGCGCCGCCGAGGTGCGCTTCGAGGAGGCGCCGGCGACGCTGCTGGTCGGCCCCGAGGACGGCCACTTCGCGCTGGAGGAAGCCGTCGACGTCGCGATCGCCGCCGGCTGCGCCGAAGCGGTCGGCGCGATGGAGCAGCTGTTCGCGGTGACGGTGGACTACCTCAACACCCGCAAGCAGTTCGGCGTGCCGATCGGCACCTTCCAGGCGCTGCGCCATCGCGTCGCCGACATGAAGATGCAGCTCGAGCTGGGCCGCTCGATGAGCTACTTCGCGACCCTCAAGCTGGGCGACGACCCGGCGCAGCGCCGCCGCGCCGTCTCGCAGGCCAAGGTGCAGCTGGGGCAGTCGATGCGCTACGTCGGCCAGCAGGCGATCCAGCTGCACGGCGGCATCGGCATCACCGACGAGTACGTCGCCGGCCACTATTTCAAGCGGCTGACCTGCCTGGAGCTGAGCTTCGGCGACACGCTGCACCACCTCGGCGAGGTCTCGGCACGCATGCAGGACACCGCCGGCGTGTTCGCCTGAGCGGCACGCACGGGGTGTAGACTGCTGCCCTCCCGGGCCGCCTGCGGGCGGCCCTTTGCGTTTGCCGTCCCTCCCCTGCCGCGATGCGCCTGGCCCAGCTGCTGTTCTCGCAAGGTTTCGGCACCCGTCGCGAATGCGAGGGGCTGATCCTCGCCGGCCGCGTCGCGATCGGCGGTGCGGTCCATGCCGACCCGGACCACGAGGTCGATCCCGGCGGCCTGGTGTTCAGCGTCGACGGCCAGGACTGGCCCTACCACGAGCGCGCCTGCCTCGTGATGCACAAGCCGGCCGGTTACGAGTGCTCGCAGAAGCCCTCGGCCTGGCCCAGCGTCTACACGCTGCTGCCCGCACCGCTGCGCCGGCGCGGCGTGCAGGCCGTCGGCCGGCTCGACCAGGACACCACCGGGCTGCTGGTCCTGACCGACGACGGCCCCCTGATCCACCGCCTGACCTCGCCGAAGAAGCATGTCGCCAAGGTCTACGAGGTGACCACCGCCGACCCGGTGACGCCCGCGCAGGTCGAACGGCTGCTCGCGGGCGTGGTGCTGCGCGACGACCCCGCGCCGGTGCGCGCGGCGGCCTGCGAGGCCACCGATGCCCACGGCCTGCGGCTGACGCTCACCGAAGGCAAGTACCACCAGGTCAAGCGCATGGTGGCCGCCGTCGGCAACCGGGTGGTCGCGCTGCACCGCAGCCGTTTCGGCGCGCTGGAGCTGCCGCCCGACCTGGCGCCCGGCCAATGGCGCTGGCTGGACGGGCCGCAAGACATCCTCGGGCCGGCACCCTGATAATCCGCTCCCATGCATGTCTTTCGCGGCTTTCACCATGCTGCTCTGGCCCCGGCCTGCGCCCTGACCATCGGCAACTTCGACGGCGTCCACCGCGGGCACCAGGCCATGCTGGCGCTGCTCAAGAGCGAAGCCCAGCACCGCGGCCTGCCCAGCTGCGTGCTGACCTTCGAGCCCCACCCGCGCGACTTCTTCGCCCGGCAGTCCGGCAAGCCGGAACTGGGGCCGCCGCGCATCGCGACGCTGCGCGACAAGCTCACCGAGCTGGAACGCTGCGGCATCGACCAGGTCGTCGTGCTGCGCTTCGACCAGCGGCTGTCGCGCCTGTCGCCCGAGGAATTCATCCAGCAGGTGCTGGTCGACGGCCTGGGGGCGAAATACATCCTGGTCGGCGACGATTTCCGCTTCGGGGCGCGCCGCGCCGGCGACTACGCGATGCTGGACGCCGCCGGCGGGCAGCTCGGCTTCGACGTGGCGCGCATGAACAGCTACGAGGTGCACGGGCTGCGCGTGTCCAGCTCCGCGGTGCGCGAGGCGCTCGCGCGCGGCGACATGGAAGCCGCGGCCGGCCTGCTGGGCCGCCCCTACAGCATCAGCGGCCACATCGTCCACGGCCGCAAGCTGGGGCGCCAGCTCGGATTCCGCACGCTGAACCTGCGCTTCCGGCACCGCCGGGCGGCTGCGACCGGCATCTTCGTCGTGCGGGTGCACGGGCTGATCCCCGAGCCGCTGCCCGGCGTGGCCAGCCTCGGGCTGCGCCCCACGGTCGAGGAGACCGACCGCATCCTGCTGGAGGTCAACTGCCTGGAGTGGCCGGCCGAACTGGGGGCCGAAGGGGGCTACGGTAAAATCGTGCGCGTGGAACTGCTGCACAAACTGCGCGACGAAGTCCGATTCGAAGGGCTGGACGCCCTGACGGCGGCGATCCGTCAGGACGCGGCCGACGCACGCGCCTACTTCGCGTCGCTGCACCAGCAAACGCGCCGCCAGACCACGCGCGACCGAATTTGACGCCCGCTCGACTGCCGCGAGACCGGGCCGCGTCTCATCACCCTGGCGGTCTGCCCTACCCCACATGGCACGCCCGGCGTGCCCCGAGACCATGAGCGACACCCCCGACTATCGATCGACCCTGAACCTGCCCGACACACCCTTCCCGATGCGCGGGGACCTGCCCAAGCGCGAGCCGAAGTGGGTCAAGGAATGGGAAGACAAGGGCATCTACCGGAAGCTGCGCGAGGCGCGCTGCGGCTGCCCGAAGTTCGTGCTGCACGACGGCCCGCCCTATGCCAACGGCAAGCTGCACATCGGGCACGCGGTCAACAAGGTGCTCAAGGACATGATCGTCAAGGCGCGGCAGCTGGCCGGCTATGACGCGATCTACGTGCCGGGCTGGGACTGCCACGGCCTGCCGATCGAGAACCAGATCGAGAAGACCTACGGCCGCGGCCTGTCGCGCGACGAGGTGCAGGCCAAGAGCCGCGCCTACGCGACCGAGCAGATCGCCCAGCAGATGGTCGATTTCAAGCGCCTGGGCGTGCTGGGCGACTGGGAGCGTCCCTACCGCACGATGGACTTCGGCAACGAGGCCAACGAGATCCGAGCCCTCAAGCGCATCATGGAGCGCGGCTTCGTCTACCGCGGCCTCAAGCCGGTCTACTGGTGCTTCGACTGCGGCTCGTCGCTGGCCGAGTTCGAGATCGAATACAACGACAAGAAGTCGCTGACGCTGGACGTGGGCTTCCTGTGCGCCGAGCCGGAGAAGCTGGCTGCCGCCTTCGGCCTGCCGAAGCTGGAGAAGGATGCCTTCGCCGTCATCTGGACCACGACGCCGTGGACGCTGCCGGCCAACCAGGCGCTCAACCTCAACCCCGAGCTGGAATACGCGCTGGTCGACACCGAGCGCGGCCTGCTGCTGCTGGCGCAGGCGCTGGTCGAGAAGTGCCTGGAGCGCTACGGCCTGCAGGGCCGCGTGGTGGCCACCACCAAGGGCGCGGCGCTGGACCGCATCCAGTTCCGTCATCCGCTGGCGCACGTGCACCCGGGCTATGACCGCCTCTCGCCGGTCTACCTGGCGGACTACGCCACCGCCGAGGACGGCACCGGCATCGTGCACTCCGCGCCGGCCTACGGCGTGGACGACTTCAACTCCTGCGTCGCGCACGGGCTGAAGTACGAGGACATCCTCAACCCCGTGCAGGGCAACGGCGTCTACGCCGACGACCTGCCGCTGTTCGGCGGCCAGAACATCTGGAAGGCCGGCCCGCAGATCATCGAGACCATGCGCGAGGCCGGGCGCCTGTTCGCCTCCTCCAGCCTCGTGCACAGCTACCCGCACTGCTGGCGCCACAAGACGCCGGTGATCTACCGCGCCGCCGCGCAGTGGTTCGTGCGCATGGACGAGGGCGAGGGCGTGTTCACCAAGGACAAGGCCCCGCGCACGCTGCGCCAGATGGCGCTGGACGCCATCGAGCAGACCAGCTTCTACCCCGAGAACGGCAAGGCGCGCCTGCGCGACATGATCGCCGGGCGGCCCGACTGGTGCATCTCGCGCCAGCGCAACTGGGGCGTGCCGCTGCCCTTCTTCCTGCACAAGGTGACGGGCGAGCTGCACCCGGACACCATGGCGCTGATGGACCGCGCCGCCGACCTGGTCGAACAGGGCGGCATCGAGGCCTGGTCCAAGCTCGACCCGCGCGAGTGGCTGGGCGACGAGGCTGACCACTACGTCAAGAGCAACGACATCCTGGACGTGTGGTTCGACTCGGGCACGACCCACTTCCACGTGCTCAAGCACAGCCATGCCGACCAGTCGACCTGGCCGGCGGACCTGTACCTGGAAGGCCACGACCAGCACCGCGGCTGGTTCCACTCCTCGCTGCTGACCGCCTGCGCGATGTACGACCGCGCGCCGTACAAGGGCCTGCTCACGCACGGCTTCACGGTCGACGGCCAGGGCCGCAAGATGAGCAAGTCGCTCGGCAACACGGTGGTGCCGCAGGAGGTGAGCGACAAGCTGGGCGCCGAGATCGTGCGCCTGTGGGTGGCGAGCACCGACTACTCCGGCGACCTGGCGATCGACGACAAGATCCTGGCGCGCGTGGTCGATGCCTACCGCCGCATCCGCAACACGCTGCGCTTCCTGCTCGCCAACACCAGCGACTTCGACCCGCAGAAGGACATGGTGCCGCAGGAGCAGCTGTTCGAGATCGACCGCTACGCGCTGACCCGTGCGGCGGCGCTGCAGGCCGAGATCCTGGCGCACTACGAGGTCTACGAGTTCCACCCGGTGGTCGCCAAGCTGCAGGTGTACTGCTCGGAAGACCTGGGCGCGTTCTACCTCGACGTGCTGAAGGACCGCCTCTACACCACGGCGCCCAAGTCGCTGGCGCGCCGCTCGGCGCAGACGGCGCTGTGGCAGATCACGCACGCGATGCTGCGCTGGATGGCACCGTTCCTCAGCTTCACCGCCGAGGAAGCCTGGAAGGTGTTCGCCCCGGGCCAGTCGGAATCGATCTTCATCGAGACCTTCTGGCAGTTCGCCGAGCGCGACGAGGCGCTGCAGGCCAAGTGGACGCGCCTGCTGGAAATCCGCGACGCGGTCAACAAGGAGATCGAGGCGGTGCGCGCCGAAGGCAAGGTCGGCCCCTCGCTGCAGGCCAACCTGACCATCGCCGCGCCCGAGGCCGATCGCCGCATCCTCGAGAGCCTGGGCAGCGACCTGAAGTTCGTCTTCATCACCTCGGCCGTCGAGGTGGTGCCCGGTGACGAGCTGAAGATCACCGTCAGCCCGGCCACCGCGCCCAAGTGCGAGCGCTGCTGGCACTACCGCGACGACGTCGGCCACGACGCGGCGCACCCGACGCTGTGCGGCCGTTGCACCAGCAACCTGTACGGCGACGGCGAAGACCGGAAGGCGGCCTGATGGCGGGCGGCAAGGGGGCAGCCAGCGTCTGGCCCTGGCTGGGGATCGCGCTGGTCGTGATCCTGCTGGACCAGTTCACCAAGACGCTGATCCTCGGCTACTACACGCCGGGGCAGGGCACGCCGGTCACGTCGTTCTTCAACATCGTGCGGGTGCACAACACCGGCGCGGCGTTCTCGTTCCTCGCCGGCGCCTCCGGCTGGCAGCGCTGGTTCTTCATCGGGCTGGGCCTGGCCGCGGCGGCGTTCATCGTCTTCATGCTGCGCCGCCACGGCCACCAGCGCCTGTTCGCCTGGGCGCTGGCGCTGATCCTGGGCGGCGCGCTGGGCAACGTGATCGACCGCGCCCTGCACGGCTACGTGGTCGACTTCCTCGACTTCCACTGGGGTGGCCGGCACTTCCCGGCCTTCAACATCGCCGACAGCGCGATCACCGTCGGCGCGGCCCTGCTGATCCTGGACGAGCTGCTGCGCGTGCGGCGCAGCCGCTGAACCGCGCCCCGGCGCGGGCGACGCCGGGACGCATGCGCGCCCGTCAGGGCAGCAGCACGCTGGAGCCGATGGTCTGGCGCGCTTCCAGGTCGATGTGCGCCTGGGCGACGTCCTTGAGCGCGTAGCGGCGCTCGACGCGGATCTTCACCTGGCCGCTGGTGACCATGCCGAACAGGTCGTCGGCCATGGCCTGGGTCGCCTCGCGGCTGCTGATGTGCGAGAACAGCGTCGGCCGCGTCACGTACAGCGACCCCTTGGCCGCGAGCGTGCCGAGCGCCACCGGCGGCACCGGGCCCGAGGCGTTGCCGTAGCTGACCATCAGGCCGAACGGCTGCAGGCAGTCAAGCGAGCCGTCCCAGGTGTCCTTGCCGACCGAGTCGTACACCACCTTCACGCCGCGCCCGCCGGTGATCTCCTTGACCCGCTCGACGAAGTTCTCGCGGCGGTAGTTGATCGCGTGCGCCGCGCCATGCTCCAGCGCCAGCCGGCACTTGTCGTCGGAGCCGGCGGTGGCGATCAGCTCCAGCCCCATCGCGCGCGCCCACTGGCAGGCGATCAGGCCCACGCCGCCGGCTGCGGCGTGGAACAGGACATGGTCGCCGGGCTGCAGGCCGCCCTGCGGCTGGGTCTTGCGCAGCAGGTACTGCACGGTCAGGCCCTTGAGCATCATCGCCGCGCCCTCCTCGAAGCTGATCGCATCGGGCAGCTGCACGACGCACTTGGCCGGCATCACGCGCACCTCGCTGTAGGCGCCGGGCGGCTGGCTGGCGTAGGCGGCGCGGTCGCCGGGCTTCAGGTGCGTGACGCCCTCGCCCACCGCCTCGACCACGCCGGCGGCCTCCATGCCGAGGGTCAGCGGCAGCGGCAGCGCGTACAGGCCGCTGCGCTGGTAGACGTCGATGAAGTTGAGGCCGCAGGCATGGTGGCGGATGCGGATCTCGCCCGGGCCGGGATCGCCGACGGCGACCTCGGCGAGCTCCATCACCTCGGGCCCGCCGTTGCGGCGGATCTGGACGGCAAGTGGCATGGCAGTCTCCTTCTCCTGGGTTCGGTAGGTCAAACAGGCGACACCATACGACGACACGGAAAAACCTGCAGTCCGCCGCCCCTCTTGATCTGCGGCAAGGCGGGAATGCGCGTTCTCCCGCGTACGCCGGCGGCGCGATTGGTCCTACGCTGCGACGCACGATGGATGCCCAGCCCGATCCGCCCGTGGGGCCGCCGGCGCCCTCCCCGTCGGCCTTCGAGCTCCCGCTGCAGCGCCTGGCGCCGGCCGACCCGCTGCGCTGGCTGGCGCGCGGCTGGCGCGACTTCCTCCGCTGCCCCGGCATCGGCCTGTTCTACGGCACCTGCTTCGCCGGCATGGGCTGGGCGCTGCTGCTGGTGTTCCGCCACGCCCCGGCCTGGACCCTGGCGCTGAGCGCCGGCTTCCTGCTGGTCGGCCCGTTCCTGTGCCTCGGGCTGTACGAGGCCAGCCGCGTGCTCGAGCGCGGCGAGCACCCCGACCTCGGCAGCTCGCTGCTCGCCTGGGAGCACAGCATCGGCACCATGGCCATCTTCGGCGGGGTGCTGCTGATCCTGGAGATGCTGTGGGGCCGCGCCTCGCTGATCGTGTTCGCGGTCAGCTTCGAGGGCATGCCGGACTTCCAGGGCTCGATCCGCCAGCTGCTGGCGGCCGAGCACCTCGAGTTCCTGGTCGCCTATGTCGCGGTGGGCAGCCTGTTCGCGGGGCTGATCTTCGCGGTCAGCGTGGTGGCCATCCCGATGATCCTGGACCGCCAGGTCGACGCGATCACCGCCGCGCTGACCAGCCTGCGGCTGGTGCTGACCCAGCCGTTCGTGATGCTGTGCTGGGGCGCGCTGATCACGGCGCTGGTGGTGCTGGCGATGCTGCCCTGGTTCCTCGGCCTGCTGGTGGTCGGCCCGGTGCTCGGGCACGCCTCGTGGCATGCCTACCGCACCGCGGTGCCGGCGCAGTAGCATGGCCGCATGCGCAAGCTCACGCAGGCCCCCAACCTCGCCATCGCCACCGTCTGGGCCGACTGCCTGAACCGCGCCGGCATCGAGGCCAGCGTGCAGCGCCTCTATGCCAGCGGCATCGCCGGCGAGATCCCGCCCGACCAGAGCCTGCCCGAGGTCTGGATCGCCGACGACGGACAGCTGGATGCCGCACGCGCCCTGCTGCACGAGCTGCAGCACCCGCGCGAACGGCGCCGGGTCTGCCAAGCTTGCAACGAGCTGATCGAAGGCCCCTTCGAGCAGTGCTGGAATTGCGGCGCTAACATGCCGGGCCTTTGAGGCCCGCACGCATGACCCGCATCGACGCCCGCACCGCCCTGCTGCTCACCCTGCCGCCCCTGCTGTGGGCGGGTAACGCCGTGATCGGGCGCATGATGGTCGGCACGGTGGCGCCGCTGACGCTGAACTTCCTGCGCTGGGTGCTGGCCGCGCTGATCCTGCTGCCGCTGGGCTGGCGCGTGCTGCGCCCCGGCAGCCCGCTGTGGTCGCGCTGGCGGCGCTTCGCGCTGCTGGGCCTGTACGGCATTGGCTGCTACAACTCGCTGCAGTACCTCGCGCTGCAGACCTCCACCCCGATCAACGTGACGCTGATCGCCGCCAGCATGCCGGTGTGGATGATCGCGATCGGCGTGCTGCTGTACCGCGAGCGCCCGAACGCGAGGCAGCTGCTCGGGGCGGCGCTGTCGCTGGCGGGCGTGCTGTTCGTGATCTCGCACGGCAGCTGGGACACGCTGCTGCAGGTGCGGCTGGTCGCGGGCGACCTCTACATGCTGCTCGCGGTGCTGCTGTGGGGGCTGTACAGCTGGATGCTCGCGCGCCCGAGCGACGCCTCGGCGCAGGAGTGGCACTGGTCCGAGTTCCTGCTCGGGCAGCTGGTGTTCGGCATCCTGTGGTCGGGCTTGGCGACCGGGGTGGAGTCGCAGCTGCGCGACATCTCGTTCGAGCTGGGCTGGCCGGTGGTCGGCACGCTGCTGTACGTCTCGATCGCCGCCTCGCTGGTGGCCTACCGCTGCTGGGGCGTGGGCGTGGCGCGCGTCGGCCCGGCGGTGGCGGCCTTCTTCAGCAACCTGATGCCGGTGTTCGCGGCGGTGCTGTCGGCCGCGCTGCTCGGCGAAGCCCCGGCGTGGTACCACGCGGTGGCCTTCGCGCTGATCGTCGCCGGCATCGTCGTCTCGTCGCGGCGCTGAGGCCGCGGCGGCCTCAGAACGTGCCCGGGTAGGCGCCGCCGTCGATCAGCCAGTTCTGGCCGGTGATGTAGCCGGCCTGCGCCGAGCACAGGAAGGCGCAGGCGGCGCCGAACTCGTCGGGGGTGCCCAGCCGGCCGGCCGGGATGGTCTTCAGGCGCGCCTGCGCGGCCACCTCGGTCGTGACGCCCTGCTGCTTCGCGGAGGCCTCCAGCGTCTTGCGCAGGCGGTCGGTGTCGAACGCGCCGGGCAGCAGGTTGTTGATCGTCACGTTGTGCTGCACGGTCTTGCGCGCCAGGCCGGCGACGAAGCCGGTCAGCCCCGAGCGCGCCCCGTTGGACAGGCCCAGCACGTCGATCGGCGCCTTCACCGCCCCGGAGGTGATGTTGACGATGCGCCCGAAGCGGCGCGCGATCATGCCGTCCACCGTGACCTTGATCAGCTCGATGGGCGTGAGCATGTTGGCGTCCAGCGCACGGATCCAGTCCTCGCGCGACCACTCGCGGAAATCGCCGGGCGGCGGGCCGCCGGCGTTGTTGACCAGGATGTCCACCTGCGGGCAGGCCGCCAGCGCCGCCGCCCGTCCGGCTTCGGTGGTGATGTCGCCGACCACCGTGCGCACCTCGGCCGTGCCCAGCGCGCGCAGTTCGGCGGCGGCGGCTTCCAGCGCCTCGGCGCCGCGCGCGGTCATCACCACGTTGACGCCCTCCTGCACCAGCGCCCGCGCACAGCCCTTGCCCAGACCCTTGCTCGAGGCGCACACCAGGGCCCAGCGCCCCTTGATCCCGAGATCCATATGCAGCTTCCCTTCAGTTCTTCCACCTGGCCAGCAACCAGATGCCGGCCAGCACCAGCACCGTGCCGACCGCGATGCCCGGCGTGAACGGCTCGCCCAGGATGAACACGCCCAGGATCAGCGTGGACAGCGGGCCGATCATGCCGCTTTGCGCGGCCATGGTCGCGCCGATGCGCTCGATCGCGAGCATCACCATCAGCACCGGCGCCACGGTGCACACCGTCGCGTTGAGCACCGACAGCCAGATCACCTCGGGCGCGACCAGCGCGGCCGACAGCGGCCGCATCAGCAGGAACTGCCCGATGCACAGCACGCAGGCCACCAGGCTCGCCCAGCCGACCAGCCGCAGCGAACCCAGGCGCTGCACCAGCTCGCCGCTGTAGACCAGGTAGATCGCGTACGACAGCGCGCTGGCGAACACCAGCACGCCGCCCAGCACCACGTGCGGGCCCTGGAAGTCGATCTCCTGGCCGAACACCAGCAGCACGCCGGAATAGCTCACGCCGATGGCCACCAGCTGGCGCCAGCTGACCTTCTTCCTGAACAGCAGCAGGCTCAGCCCCAGCACCAGGGTCGGGTTGAGGTAGAGGATCAGCCGCTCGAGGCTGGCGCTGATGTACTGCAGGCCGAGGAAGTCGAGGAAGCTGGCGAGGTAGTAGCCGCTGATGCCCAGCCCGACGATGCCCGCCCAGTCGCGCCGGCTCATCGGCGCCTTGCCGCGTCCGGACCACCAGGCGATCAGCGCGAACAACGGCAGCGCGAACAGCATGCGGTACATGATCAGCGTGATCGCGTCGACGCCGTAGCGGTAGGCCAGCTTGACGATGATCGCCTTGCCGGAGAACGCCACCGAGCCCAGCAGGGCCAGGATCAGCCCGCCGGCCAGCGGCTGGCCCGCCTGCGCCGGTACGGAAGAAGATGCCGAGCTGCTCAAAATCCCACCGCCTGTCCGTCACGCCGCGGATCGCTCGCGGCCACATAGCCTTCCCTGCCCGGGTCGCCCAGCCGCCAGATGAACTGGCCGGCGCCGAAGTCCTGGTAAGGGTCCTGGATCAGCGCCAGGCGATGCCCGCGCTCAGCCAGCGCCTGCACCACCGCGGGGTCCATCGACGCCTCGACATTGAGCTCGAGCCCGCCGTTGTAGCGCCAGCGCGGCGCGTCGCAGGCGGCCTGAGGGTTCTGGTGGAAGTCCAGCATGCGCACCAGCGTCTGCACGTGGCCCTGCGGCTGCATGTGTGCGCCCATCACGCCGAAGCTCATCATCGGCTGGCCGTCGCGGGTCAGGAAGGCCGGGATGATGGTGTGGAACGGCCGCTTGCCCGGCGCCACCACGTTGGGGTGCTTCGGGTCGAGCGAGAAGCCGTGGCCGCGGTTCTGCAGCGACAGGCCGTAGCCCGGCACCACGCAGCCCGAGCCGAAGCCGGCGAAGTTGCTCTGGATGAAGCTGACCATCATGCCCCGCTCGTCGGCCGCGGTCAGGTAGATCGTGCCGCCGGTGGCCGGGTTGCCGGCCTGGAAGTCCTGCGCCCGCCTCGGGTCGATCAGCCGCGCACGCCGCGCCAGGTACGCGTCGTCGAGCATCTGCGCCGGCGTGACCTCCATGCTGGACGGATCGGACACGTAGCGGTAGACGTCGGCGAAGGCCAGCTTCATGGCCTCGATCTGCAGGTGCTGCGCGTCGGCGCTGTCCACCGGCAGCGCCGACAGGTCGAACTGCCCGAGGATGCCCAGCGCGATCAGTGCCGCGATGCCCTGCCCGTTGGGCGGGATCTCGTGCAGCGTGTAGCCGCGGTAGCTCTTGCCGATCGGCTCGACCCACTCGGGCTGGTAGGCCGCGAAGTCGGCCGCGGTGATCGCGCCGCCGTGCTCCCGCGCGAAGCGCTCGGTGGCCTGCGCGACCTCGCCGCGGTAGAAGGCCTCGCCGCGCGTCTGGCCGATCAGCCGCAGCGTGCGCGCCGCAGCCGGGAACTGCCACCACTCGCCCACGCGCGGCGCGCGCCCGTGCGGCAGGAAGGCGTCGGCGAAGCCGGGCAGGTCGCGCAGCTCGTCCACGGCGGCCGCCCACTTGTGCGCCACCACCGGCGGCACCGCATAGCCGCGCTCGGCCGCTTCGATCGCCGGCTCCATCAGGTCGGCGAACGGCAGCTTGCCGAAGCGTTCGCTCAGCGCCACCCAGGCGCCCACCGCGCCCGGCACCGTCACCGCGTCCCAGCCGCGCTTCGGCGGCGCCTTCGCGCCGTCGCCGTACTTGCGGCGGAAGTAGTCCAGCGTCCAGGCCTGCGGCGCGCGCCCCGAGGCGTTGAGGCCGTGCAGCCTGTGGCCGTCCCAGAGGATGCAGAAGGCGTCGCTGCCCAGCCCGTTGCTGACCGGCTCGTAGACCGTCATCGCCGCGGCCGCGGCGATCGCGGCGTCCACCGCGTTGCCGCCCTTGAGCAGCATGCGCAGGCCCGCCGTCGCGGCGGCCGGGTGGGAAGTGGCTACAACGTTGCGCGCGAACAGCGGCAGGCGCTTCGACGCGTACGGGAAGTCGTACTGGAAGTGGTTCATGGCTGGCAGGTGCGGCGCGGCCCATGGTACGCGAGGCGGCACGCCCGCGCTGGCTGGAGATTATCCGGGCACCGCGCCTGCCGTGCAGGCCCGCGGCCGCGGCTCAGTGCCTGGCGTCGGCCACGCCGTGCGCCATGCGGTGCAGCTTGCGCAGGCCCGACCACACCGCCAGCGCGATGACCGGGATGGCCGCGGCCACCACCAGCTCGGGCGACAGCGGCAGCCAGCCGGCTTCCTTGCCGCCCTTGGCGAGGTAGCCGACCAGGCCCGCGCCGTAGTACGTGATCGCGGCCACCGACAGTCCCTCGACCGCGCTTTGCAGGCGCAGCTGCACCGCCTGGCGGCGGTTCATCGCGTCCAGCAGCTCCTTGCTGCTTTGCTGCTGCTCGATCTCGACGCGGGTGCGCAGCAGGTTGCTGGTGCGCGAGATGCGCTCGGACAGCTGCTGCTGGCGCCGCGCCGCCCAGGCGCAGGTCTGCATCGCCGGGCCGAGCCGCCGGTCCATGAACTCGCCGATGGTCTGCAGGCCGGCCAGGCGATGCTCGTGCAGTTCCTCGATGCGCCGCTGCACCAGCTCGAAGTACGCGGCGCTGGCGGAAAAGCGCGCATGGGTACTGGCGTACAGGCTCTCGACACGGCCCGCCAGCTGCGTCAGCTGGCGCAGCAGCTCGGGCTCGCGGTCCTGTTCGGCGCTGCGGATCTGGCCGGCGATGTGGGCCAGGTCGCGCTCGGCGTCGGCCAGCGTCGCGGTCACCTCGCGCGCGACGGGCAGCCCCAGCAGCGCCATCATGCGGTAGGTCTCCACCTCCAGCAGGCGCTGCACGGTGCGCCCGAGGCGGCGCGGCTGCATGCTGGGCGCGACCACCACGACGCGCCCGAAACCGTCGCCGTGCAGGCGGAAGTCGGTGTAGACCTCGGCCTGCCCGTCCATCACGATGGCACCCACCAGGCTGGTCTCGTCCAGCGCGCCGCGCACCAGCGGGTCGCTGCCGTCCTCGCGCGAGGCCGCGACCAGCACGTGCAGGCCCACCAGCCACTGGCCCGGCACCTGGGCCAGCCAGTCCTGCGGCACCTCGGAGACCGCGGCCGGCTCGAAGCTGGTCGGGTCCTGCGGCAGCTGGCGCCAGAAGGTGTAGGTCTGGAACTCGGTGTGCTGCTCCCAGCGCAGCCACAGCCCGCCCAGGTCGACGCTCAGGTGGCCCGCGTCGCTGGCCGGCAGCGGCAGGTGCCGCGAACGCAGCAGCGCATGCAGGTGCTCGCGGCTGTCGCGCTCGCCGGGCGGTGTCAGCAGCGCCAGGTGCGACAGCGCCAGCGGCGCCTGCAGGCGCTCGTAGGGACGGGCATGGACTTCGTTGTGCAGCCGTTCGCGCAAGGGATGCGGGCGGGGCATCGACATCGAGACTTCTCCTCCGTGCGGGCGATGGTAGCCGCGCCCGTCGCACGGATCGTGCCGTCCGCCACGCGTGGCCGCAAGCGCCAGCAAAAAGGGCCGCACGTGGCGGCCCTTGCAGGTGGTGCGGCAGGATGCCGCTTACTCGGCGTCCTGGAAGGCTTCTTCGCGCTTGCGACGCAGGTTCGGCAAGGCCATGATCACCAGCATCAGCACCGCCATGCCCAGCAGCGTGGCCGACAGCGGGCGGGTGACGAAGTCGCCCCAGTTGCCGCGCGACAGCAGCAGCGCGCGACGCAGGTTCTCTTCCATCATCGGGCCCAGGATGAAGCCCAGCAGCAGCGGCGCCGGCTCGCACTTGAGCTTGTAGAACACGTAGCCGAGCAGGCCGAACAGCACGGACAGGTACACGTCGAAGTTGTTGTTGTTCAGCGTGTACAGGCCGATGCAGCAGAACAGCAGGATGGCCGGGAACAGGAAGCGGTACGGCACGGTCAGCAGGCGGATCCAGATGCCGATCAGCGGCAGGTTCAGGATCACCAGCATCAGGTTGCCGATCCACATCGAGGTGATCAGGCCCCAGAACAGTTCCGGATTGCTCGACATCACCTGCGGGCCGGGCTGGATGCCCTTGATGGTCATGGCACCGACCATCAGCGCCATCACCGCGTTGGGCGGGATGCCCAGCGTCAGCATCGGGATGAACGAGGTCTGTGCGCCGGCGTTGTTGGCCGACTCGGGACCGGCCACGCCCTGGATCGCGCCCTTGCCGAACTTCTCCGGCGTCGGCGAGAGCTTCTTCTCCAGCGTGTAGGAGGCGAACGAGGCCAGCAGCGAGCCACCGCCCGGCAGCACGCCCAGCAGCGAACCCAGCACCGTGCCGCGCAGCACCGCAGGGGCAGATTCCTTGAAGTCCTCCTTGGACGGCCACAGGCCCTTCACGTCCTTGGTGAACACCTCGCGCTGCTCGGCCGGCTGGCCCAGGTTGGCGATGATCTCGCCGAAGCCGAACAGGCCCATCGCGATCACGACGAAGTTGATGCCGTCGCTCAGCTCGGGGACGTCGAACGAGAAGCGCGGCACGCCGGAGATCACGTCGGTGTTGATCTGGCCCAGCAGCAGGCCCAGGATGATCATCGCGACCGCCTTGATCAGCGAACCCGAGGCCAGCACCACGGCGCCGATCAGGCCCAGCACCATCAGCGAGAAGTACTCGGCCGGGCCGAACTTGAAGGCCAGCTCGGTCAGCGGCGGCGCGAAGGCGGCGATGATGATCGTGCCCACGCAGCCGGCAAAGAACGAACCCAGCGCGGAGACGGCGAGCGCCGGACCCGCGCGGCCCTGGCGGGCCATCTGGTAGCCGTCCAGCGCGGTCACCACCGAGGCGGCTTCACCAGGCACGTTGATCAGGATGGCGGTGGTCGAGCCGCCGTACTGCGAGCCGTAGTAGATGCCGGCCAGCATGATCAGCGCCGGAGTAGCGTCCAGCGCGTAGATCGACGGCAGCAGCATGGCGATCGTGGCCGTCGGGCCGAGGCCCGGCAGCACCCCCACCAGCGTGCCCAGCAGGCAGCCCATGAAGGCGTAGATCAGGTTGGTCAGCGTGAGCGTGGTCTCGAAGCCCAGCGCCAGGTTTTGCAGAAGATCCATCTGACTGCTCTTCTAGTTGGAGGATTGACCAGCGCGTCACTGGAGGAAACTGGGCCACACGGGGATCACGAGATCCAGGCCGCGGACGAACGCCATGTAGGAGCCGAGCGTCAGCACCACGCTGAGGATCGCGACGTCCAGCCACCGGATGCGTCCTGCGGCGGCCGAGGCCATCGTGATCAGGACCGGGATCGTGATGACCATGCCCGCGCGCGGCAGCAGGAAGCCGAACACGCCGACCGCGCCCAGGATGATGAGCAGGGGGCGCCAGGCGATGTCACCGATCGGCTCGCCGTCCTCGGTCTCGATGGTCAGTGCCTCGAAGGTGATGACCGCGCCGATGATGGCCAGGATGATCCCCAGCCCGAACGGGAAGTACCCGGGACCGGGTCGGGCCGACGACCCGAAGGAGTAGTTCGTGGCGCCCCAGGCGAACGCCAGACCCACGACGATGAAAGCGAGGCCTGCGACGAAGTCCCGCTGACTCTTGATCTTCATGCGAGTAGTCTCCTCAAGTTCGGGGGGATTCTAGGGACGCCCCTCGGGCCCGAGGGTGTGGATTACACGTAGCTGACAGTCGCGCCGACGCGCTCAGGTGTCCCACGCCGGCGTGGCGCGCAGCACCTCCTCCAGCGTGGTCACGCCTTCGGCCACCTTCATCGCGCCGGCCAGGCGCAGCGGGCGCATGCCGTCCTGGGTGGCCTGGTGGCGCAGCCGCGACAGGTCGGGCGCCGGCGTGATCAGCGCCTTGAGGGCTTCCGAGACGGTCAGCAGCTCGTACAGGCCGGTGCGGCCGCGAAAGCCCGTCATGCGGCATTCGATGCACCCCACCGGCTTGTACGGACGGAAGCTGCCGGTCATGCGCCACGGGCGGATGGCCTCGTCCAGCATCTCGCGCTTGAACTCCTCGTCGGGCTGCTTGCAATGGGGGCACAGCGTGCGCACCAGCCGCTGGGCCAGCACGCCCAGCACCGTGGCATTGATCAGGTAGGACGGCACGCCCAGGTCCTGCAGCCGGGTGATCGCCGAGGCCGCGTCGTTGGTGTGCAGAGTCGTGAACACCAGGTGACCGGTCAGCGCGGCCTGGATGGCCATCTCGGCGGTTTCCAGGTCGCGCACCTCGCCGACCATGATGATGTCCGGGTCCTGGCGCATCAGCGCGCGCAGGCCGTTGGCGAAGTTCAGGTCGAGCTGCGGCTGCACCTGGGTCTGGTTGAACGCCGGCTCGATCATCTCGATTGGGTCCTCGATCGTGCAGACGTTGACCTCGTCGGTGGCCAGGCGCTTGAGCGTCGAGTAGAGCGTGGTGGTCTTGCCCGAGCCGGTCGGGCCGGTCACGAGGATCACGCCGTGCGGCTGCGCGACCAGCTGCTCCCAGCGCTGCGCGTCGTGCGCCGCGAAGCCGAGCGCCTCGAGCGACTTGACCGAGGACTGCGGGTCGAAGATGCGCATCACCAGCTTCTCGCCGAAGGCGGTCGGCAGGGTCGACAGGCGCATCTCGACCTCCTCGCCGGCCGGGTTGCGCGTCTTGATGCGCCCGTCCAGCGGCCGGCGCTTCTCGACCACGTCCATGCGGCCGAGCAGCTTGACGCGGCTGATCATCGCCGCCATCACCGACAGCGGCAGCTGGTAGACGGTGTGCAGCACGCCGTCGATGCGGAAGCGGATCGCCCCCGTCTCGCGGCGCGGCTCGAGGTGGATGTCCGAGGCACGCTGGTCGAAGGCGTACTGCCACAGCCAGTCGACCACCTGCACCACGCCGGCGTCGTTGGCGTCCAGCTGCTTGCTCTTGCCGAGCTCCACCAGCTGCTCGAAGTTGGCCGGGCCGCTGACCTCGCCGCTCTTCTGCGCGGCGCGCACCGACTTGGCGAGCGTGTAGAACTCGGTGGTGTAGCGCTGCAGCTCGTTGGGGCTGATCACCACCAGCCGGATCTTGCGGCGCGTGTGGCTCTCGATCTCGGCCACCCAGTCGGTGTCGAACGGCTCGCAGGTGGCGATGGTGATCTCGTGGGTGCCGATCTGCACCGGCAGCGCGCGGCGCCGCTCGGCATAGCTGATCGACATCACGTCGGCAATGCGCGCGACGTTGACCTTCAGCGGGTCGATGCGCAGGTACTCGAGCCCGGCACGGCCGGCCAGCCATTCGGTCAGCGCCTCCAGGTCCAGTGCTTTGCCGGTCACCGCGTGCTGCACGCCGACGTGGGCCAGGCGCACCAGCGGGTGCTGCACGCTGTCGGCCGACAGGCGCTGGCCGATGCGCTGCGCTTCGGCGGGCGCGACGATGCCGTCCTCGCGCAGCCAGTCCACCAGCACGCGCCAGTCCAGCCGCCCCCGAAAGGCGGGCGCGGCGGCGGTGCGGCGCGGGGAAGCAGGAGATGCGGCCGTCTTGGTGCTCATCGGATGGTCCCTGCGGCGTTGCCCTCGGATGCCGGACGGCTCAGGCCGCCAGCGGCTTGATCATGCGCACCCACTTGCGTGCCGGCAAGCGGAAGCGAGCCTCGATGTTATCCGCCCGCGCCAGCAGCGTGTCGCGGTCAACCGGCAGGGCGGCCTTGGTGCCGAGCACGACGGTATTGCCCTCCTTGGTGGGCGTGACCGTCCACAGCGCCTGCGGCCCGAACGAGCGCGCCATGCGGCGCACGCTGCGCTCGAAGCTGGCGTCGCGCCCGAACAGGTTGACGCTCATCACGCCGCCGGGCGCCAGCACGCGGTGGCAGGCCGCATAGAAGTCTGCGTCGTCCAGCACCGGGCTGGCGGCCTCGTGGTCGTACAGGTCCACGCACAGCACGTCGGCCGTCGCCTCGTGGCGCGGGTCCTCCACCCAGGTGGCGGCGTCCTGGCGCACCACGCGCAGCAGCTCGTCGTCCTCGGACAGGTGGAACCAGCCGCGGCACACCGCGATGACTTCGGGGTTCAGCTCGACCGCGGTGGTGCGCATCTTCAGCTGCCGGTGGCAGAACTTGGTGATGGCCGCCGCGCCGAGGCCGAGCTGCACGGCGTGCCCCTGCGTGACCTCGTCCTCGGGCCGCAGCAGCATCCAGGCCATCATGCGGCGCACGTATTCGAGCTCGATCTCGTAGGGCTTGCGCAGGCGCATCGCGCCCTGCACCCAGGGCGTGCCCAGGTGCAGGTAGCGCACGCCCCCCGCTTCGGACACGGTGACCGGCGCCATGTCCTGGGTCTTTCGTTTCGTCGCTTTCATAGAAGATCGTGTCGGGCGAACACCTCGCGCCAGGCGGCGAGCTTGCGCTCGAAGCTCCACGAGGCGTTCGCCGGGCTGGTCGAAGGCAGCCGGTAGACCGCCAGGCCCAGCGCGCGGGTGATGCGCATCGAGCGTGCCGATTCGCCGCCGTTGTGCGCGAAGGCCTGCAGCAGCGGCAGGCGCGCGCCCAGTCCGGCGAGGTCGTTCGGTTCGGCCTCCTCGATGGCGCTGTCCAGGCTGCCCTCGCGCCGGCAGCTGGCGTAGACGTCCCAGATGCCCAGGCCGCGCTCGCGCACCACGTCGAGCCGCGCGACATAGGGCATGCGCACCAGGTCCACGCCCCACAGCGCCGAGAGGATGGGCCAGAAGTGGTTGCGCGGGTGCGCGTAGTACTGCTGCGCCTGCAGCGAGGCCACGCTGGGGAAGCTGCCCAGCACCACCAGGCGGGTGCGGGGCGCGATCACCGGCGCAAGGCCCTGGAGCCGGTCGCGGGTCGTGCGTGGCGTCGTCATGCGTCGTCGGCGTCCGTCACGGCGAGCAGGCGCGGCAGCACCGCGCCCGCATTGTCACGGGTGCGCGCGGCCAGCTCGTCCACCGGCAGGCCGCGCAGCGCGGCCAGCACCCCGGCGATGCGCGGCAGCTCGGCCGGTTCGTTGCGGCTGCGTGCCCCGGCGGCGCGCTGCTCGGCGGTCTTGTACAGCCACTGCGGCGGGATGTCCGGCGCATCGGTCTCGGTCACGATCGCCTCGACAGGCACCTGCTGCGCGAGCCGGCGGATCTGCAGCGCGCGCTCGAAGGTCAGCGCACCGCCGAAGCCGAGCCTGAAGCCCCGCTCGACGAAGCGGGTGGCCTGCTGCAGGCTGCCGTTGAAGGCGTGCGCGATGCCGCCGGGCACCTCGATGCGGCGCAGGTGCTTCAGGACCGCATCCACCGCGCGGCGGCTGTGCAGCAGCACCGGCAGGCCGTAATGCCGCGCGAGCTTGAGCTGCCCGGTGTAGAGGTCTTCCTGGCGCTGGCGGTCCAGCCCCTCGACGAAGAAGTCCAGCCCGATCTCGCCGACCGCGACCAGGCGCGGATCGTCCCGGTGGACCTGCAGCGCCTGCTGCAGGCGCTCCAGCGCGTCGTCGGGCTCGCTGCCTGAGAGCAGCGGGTGGATGCCCAGCGCATAGGTCAGCCGGTAGCGGTGCGCCAGCTCGCGCACCGCATCGAAGTCGACCGTGCCGATGGCAGGAATGACCATCTGCGCCACCCCGGCCGCCCGGGCGCGCCCGACCACCGCCGGCAGGTCGGCGGC
This sequence comes from Caldimonas thermodepolymerans, assembly GCF_015476235.1. Lineage (NCBI taxonomy): Bacteria > Pseudomonadati > Pseudomonadota > Betaproteobacteria > Burkholderiales > Sphaerotilaceae > Caldimonas > Caldimonas thermodepolymerans. The sequence goes on along the minus strand of NZ_CP064338.1, from coordinate 1,235,000 downwards.
GAACTCGGGGGCGTCGAGGTGGACGTGGGTGTCGATCCACATGGGAAGGTCAATGTGGCCTGCCTGGAAAGCCTTCCTGCACCATCACGCCAGCACCCCCGCCACCAGGTGCACCGCCCGGTCGCAGCGCTGCGCGATCGACTCGTCGTGCGTGACGACGACGAACGCGGTGCCGCGCTCGCGCGCCAGCGCCAGCATCAGGCGGAACACGCCGTCCGCGGTTGCGCGGTCCAGGTTGCCGGTGGGCTCGTCGGCCAGCACGCAGCAGGGATGGCCGACGAGCGCGCGGGCGATCGCCACGCGCTGGCGCTCGCCGCCGGAGAGTTCCGCCGGGCGGTGCAGCGCGCGCTCGCCCAGGCCCACCTGCCGGAGCATGTCCAGGGCCTGTTCCTTCGCCGCGGCCTCGGGCACGCGGCGGATGCGCAGCGGCATCGCGACATTGTCCAGCGCGGTGAACTCCGGCAACAGGTGATGGAACTGGTAGACGAAGCCCAGGTGCGCGTTGCGCCAGGCCCCCTGCTGCGCCGGACTCATGTCGGCGAAGCTGTAGCCGGCCAGCTCGACGCGGCCGGCCGTGGGTTCGTCCAGACCGCCCAGCAGGTGCAGCAGCGTGCTCTTGCCGGAACCCGAGGCCCCGACGATGGCCAACGTCTCGCCGGCGCGCACCTCGATGTCCACCCCGCGCAGCACGTGCACGTCGAGCGGGCCTTCGTGGAACCGCTTGTGCAGGCCCCGCGCCTGCAGCACGACCTCACTCATAGCGCAGCGCCTCCGCAGGTTTGACGCGGCTGGCGCGCCAGCTCGGGTACAGGGTGGCGAGGAAAGCCAGCAGCAGCGAGATCAGCGCGATCGGCACGATGTCGCCGGCCTGCGGGTCGCTCGGCATGCGGCTGATCAGGTAGATGCTGCCGGGCAGGAAGGCGGTGTCGAACAGCCGCTCCAGCGCCGGGACGATCACGTCGATGTTGAAAGCGACCGCCAGCCCCAGCACCAGCCCGCCCAGCGTGCCGATCAGCCCGGCCAGCGCGCCCTGCACCATGAAGATGACCATGACCGAGGCCGGCGACGCGCCGAGCGTGCGCAGGATCGCGATGTCGGCGCGCTTGTCGGTGACGGTCATCACCAGCATCGAGACCAGGTTGAACGCGGCCACCGCGACGATCAGGGTCAGGATGATGAACATCATGCGTTTTTCGAGCTGCACCGCTGCATACCAGTTCGCGTTGGTGCGCGTCCAGTCGCTGATGTAGAGGTCGCCGCTGAGCATCCGGGCGAGGTCCGCGGCCACCGTGCGCGCCTGGTGCACGTCGTGCAGGCGCAGCTGCACGCCGGTGGGGCCGCCGACGCGGAACAGCTTCGCGGCGTCGTCCAGGTGCATCAGCGCCAGCGCGCTGTCGTATTCGTAGTGCCCGGCGTGGAAGGTGCCGACCACGGTCATCTGCTTCAGGCGCGGCACGACGCCGGCCGGGGTCATCTGCCCGCTGGGCGAGACGACCGTGACCTTGTCGCCCTCGGCGACGCCCAGCGAGCGCGCCAGCTCGCTGCCGAGCAGGATGCCCCACTCGCCCGGCACCAGGCGCTGCAGCGGCCCGTCCTTCAGCTCGGCGGCCAGCGGCGTGACTTCGGGTTCGTGCTGCGGCGAGATGCCGCGGATCATCGCCCCCTTCATGTCGTCGCCGCGCGCCAGCAGCGCCTGCGCCGCGACGTACGGGGCGGCGCCGGCCACCTGCGGGTGCCGGCGCGCCTCGCGGGCGATGCGCTCCCAGTCGTCGACCGCCTGGCCCTGCGGCGCGAACACGTCCACATGGGAAATCACCGACAGCATGCGGTCGCGCACCTCCTTCTGGAACCCGTTCATCACCGACAGCACGATGATCAGCGCCGCGACCCCGAGCGCGATGCCGAGCATCGAGACGCCCGAGATGAAGGAAATGAAGCCGTTGCGGCGCGTGGCGCGGCCGGCGCGGGTGTAGCGCCAGCCGATCTGCAGTTCGTAAGGCCAGTTCATGGACGTTGGGTTGCACTCCGCCAGGGGCCGCCGCACACGCGGCGCGTCAGCCGAGCGCTCGATGCTACCCGAGGCCGCCGTCGGCGACCGCGTCACGGCGCCGCACCCGGTTGATAATGATGGTCCATGCACCTGCTGATCCCTCATGCCTCCTCGCTGTCCGAGGCCTGCACCCAGACGCTGAAGGACCTGCAGCTGCCCCACCTGACGCAGTTGCTGAGGCGCCTGTCGCCGACCGAACGCAACGAGTCAGACGAATACAGCCTGTCGCCGCCGCACGAGCGCGCGCTCGCGCAGGCGCTCGGTTTCGCCGGCCCGGACGGCGGCCTGCCCTGGGCCGCCTACCTCGCGGCCCGCGACGGCGTGGAGACCCAGGACCTGTGCTGGGGCCTGCTGACCCCGATGCACTGGCATGTCGGCGCCGACCACGTGACGATGGTCGACCCGCAGGCGCTGCAGCTGGACGAGGCCGAGTCGCGCGAGCTGCTCGAGGCGGTGCGGCCGCTGTTCGAGTCCGAGGGGTGGCTGCTGATCTACGGCGCGCCGACGCGCTGGTACGGCGCGCACGAATCCCTGGCCGACCTGCCCACGGCCTCGCCGGACCGGGTGATCGGCCGCAACGTCGACCTCTGGATGCCCGACCACCCCCAGGCCCGCCTGGTGCGCCGGCTGCAGAACGAGGTGCAGATGCTGCTCTACACCCACCCGTGCACCGACCGCCGCGTCGAGCAGGGCCGGCTGCCGGTCAACACCTTCTGGCTCAGCGGCTGCGGCCCGAGCCAGCCCGAACGCCCGACGCCCGGGCTGGTGGTCGACGAACGCCTGCGCGACCCGCTGCTGGCCGGGGACTGGCCCGCCTGGGCCGAGGCCTGGCGCAGCCTGGACGCGGGTCCCGTGCGCGAGGCGCTGCTGGCCAGCCAGCGCGGCGAGCCGGTCAGCGTCACGCTGTGCGGCGAGCGCCACTGGCAACGTTTCGAGCGCGTCAGCCGCCACTGGCTGGAGCGCCTGCGGGCCCGCTTCCGTGCGGTGGACACCGCCGCGCTGCTGTGCGGCCTGTGAGCACCCGCCCATGAAGATCATCCTGCGCGAATGTCCGCCGCGCGCCGCCTGGGCGCTGGAACAGGCGGGCGTCCACCCGCTGCTGGCGCGGCTGTACGCCGCGCGCGGCATCGCCAGCAAGGACGAGCTGGACGACTCGCTCGCCCGCCTGCTGCCCCCCACCGAGCTGCGCGGCGCCACCGAGGCGGCGCGCTTCCTGGCCGATGCGATCCAGCAGGGCCGCCGGCTGTGCGTCGTCGCCGACTACGACTGCGACGGCGCGACCGCCTGCGCCGTGGCCTTGCGCGGGCTGCGCCTGCTCGGCGCCCGGCCCGGAACGCTGAGCTACGTCGTGCCCGACCGCGCGGTGCACGGCTACGGGCTGTCACCGGCCGTGGTCGAGCTGGCGCGCCAGCAGCGCCCGGACGTGCTGGTGACGGTGGACAACGGCATCGCCAGCATCGAGGGCGTGGCCGCGGCGCGCGCGCACGGGCTGGACGTGATCATCACCGACCACCACCTGCCGGCCATGGTCGGCGAGCGCGTCGTGCTGCCCGAGGCCAACGTGATCGTCAACCCCAGCCAGCCGGGCTGCGGCTTCGCCAGCAAGTCGCTGGCCGGGGTGGGCGTGATGTTCTACGTGCTGCTCGCGGTGCGCGCCGAGCTGCGCGCCCGCGGCGCCTTCGCCGACGGCGCGCAGCCGCGCCTGGATGCGCTGCTGGACCTGGTCGCGCTCGGCACGGTGGCCGACGTGGTCAAGCTCGACGCCAACAACCGCCGCCTGGTCGCGCAGGGGCTCAAGCGCATCCGCGCCGGGCGCATGCACGCCGGCATCGCGGCCCTGTTCGCCGCCGCGCGGCGTGACCCGGCGCGCGCCACCGCGTTCGACTTCGGCTTCGCGCTCGGCCCGCGCATCAACGCCGCCGGGCGCCTGGCCGACATGACGCTGGGCATCGAGTGCCTGCTGACCGACGACCCGCAGCGCGCCGCCGAGCTGGCGCAGACGCTGGATGCGATCAACCGCGAGCGGCGCGACGTCGAGGCGGGCATGCGCGAGCAGGCCGAGGCCATGCTCGAGCGCCTGATGCCGGCCGGCGAGCCGCCCGCGGCGCTGGCCATCTTCGACCCGGACTTCCACGAAGGCGTGGTCGGCATCGTCGCCTCGCGGCTCAAGGACCAGCTGCACCGCCCGACCTTCGTGTTCGCGCTCGGGCAGGACGGGCTGCTCAAGGGTTCCGGGCGCTCGATCCCGGGCTTCCACCTGCGCGATGCGCTGGACCTGGTCAGCAAGCGCCACCCGCAGGTGCTGAAGAAGTTCGGCGGCCACGCGATGGCAGCCGGCGCGACGCTGGCCGAGGAACATTTCCCGACCTTCGAACGGGCCTTCCAGGAGGTCGCCGACGAATGGCTGGAGCCGCACCAGCTGCACCGGACGCTGGCCACCGACGGGCCGCTGGAGCCGCAGTGGTTCGTGCCCGAGGTGGTGCAGGTGCTGGAACAGCAGGTCTGGGGCCAGGCCTTCGAGGCCCCGGTGTTCAGCGACGAGGTCGAGATCGTCTCGCAGCGCATCGTCGGCGAGCGCCACCTGAAGCTCACCGTGCGCCATGCCGGGATGCTGCGCGAGGCGATCTGGTTCGGCCGCAGCGAGCCGCTGCCGCCGCGCGCGCTGCTGGCCTACCGCCTGTCGCTGGACGAGTTCAACGGCAACCGGCGCGTGCAGATGGTGGTCGAGGGCGTGGCCGACTGAGGCGGCCCGGCCGGAGGGCCTTTTCATCCTGTTGCCATCCGCGCGGGCAAGCCGCGCGGGATGCCGCTAGGCTTCGGCCCTCGTCATCCACGCCTTGCTGTACCCGATGCCCGAACGCCAGCCCCCGCGCCCGCCCTGCCCCGCCCGCCGCGACACGCTGCGCCGCCTCGCCGCCCTCGGTGCCTCGACCGCCGTCCCGTCCCTCGTGCTGCCCGGCTGCGCGTTGCCGGGACCGGCCACCGCCACGCCCCGCCCGGTGCGAGTCGCCAGCGGACTGGAACTGCCCTGGGGGCTGGGCTTCCTGCCCGACGGGCGGCTGCTCGTCACCGAGCGCCCCGGCCGGCTGCGCGTGGTCTCCCCGCGGGGCGAGCTCGAGCCGTGGAGTGTCGCCGGCGTGCCGGCGGTCGACCATCGCGACCACGGCGGCCTGCTGGACGTGCTGGTCGACCGCGAGTTCGCCGCCAACCGCTACGTCTACCTGAGCTATACCGAAGCCGGCAGCGGTGCCGACGCCGGTCGCAACGGCGTGGCGGTGGCGCGCGGCCGGCTGGACGGCGACGCGCGCACGCTGGACGACGTGGAGGAGATCTTCCGCCAGGCGCCCAAGGTGCAGAGCGGCGAGAACCTTGGCGGACGCCTGGCGCAGTCCGCCGACGGCATGCTGTTCCTGACGCTCGGCGACCGGCGCGAGGAGGCCGAGCGCGTCAAGGCGCAGGACCTGTCCACCCACCACGGCAAGGTGGTGCGCATCCGCCGCGACGGCAGCGTGCCGCCAGACAATCCCTTCGTGCAGACCCCGGGCGCGCGGCCCGAGATCTGGAGCTACGGCCACCGCAACCCGCAGGGCATCTTCCTGCACCCCACGTCGGGCGAGGTCTGGACCTGCGAGCACGGCCCCTTCGGCGGCGACGAGGTCAACATCACCCGCGCCGGGCGCAACTACGGCTGGCCGGTCATCACCTACGGCTGCGACTACGACACCTGCGCACCGATCGGCGAAGGCACGGCCAAGGAAGGCATGGAGCAGCCGCTGACCTGGTGGGCCCCGGTGTCCATCGCGCCGAGCAACTGCTTCATCTATGACGGCGACCGCTACCCCGGCTGGCGCGGCGACCTGCTCGTCGGCGCGCTCGCCGGCATGGCGCTGTGGCGCATCGTGCTGCGCGGGCCGGCCACCGCGCCGACCGTGGTGCAGCGCGAGCCGCTGTTCGCATCGCTCGGCCAGCGCCTGCGCGACGCACGCCAGGGACCGGACGGCCGCATCTACCTGCTGACCGACGGCGCGCCGGCCACCATCTACCGGCTCGAGGCCTGACCCGTTCCGGAGCCGACGGGCCTAGACTTGGGGGCGCTCGACGAGGAGCCCGACATGACCCAGCTCACCCGCCGCCAGATGTCCGCCTTGCTGCTGACCCTGCCGCTGGCCGCCCGTGCGCAGTCCGCGTCGCTGCGCCCGGTGACCGTCGCCAAGGGCCTGCAGCACCCCTGGGGCCTGGCTTTCCTGCCCGACGGCCGCATGCTGGTCACCGAACGGCCCGGGCGGCTGCGCATCGTCACGCCGCAGGGCACGGTCGGGCCCGCCGTGCAGGGCGTGCCCGCGGTGGACGCGCGCGGCCAGGGCGGGCTGCTGGACGTCGCACTGGATCCGCAGTTCGCCGACAACGGCTGGGTCTACCTCAGCTATGCCGAGGCCGGCGACGGCGGCAACGGCACCGCGGTGGCGCGCGGCCGCCTGCAGGGCCATCGCCTGACCGACGTGGCCGTGATCTTCCGCCAGCAGCCCAAGCACGGCAGCAGCGCCCACTTCGGCTCGCGCCTGGTGTTCGACCGCGGCGGGCGCCTGTTCGTCACGCTGGGCGACCGCTTCAGCCGCCGCGACGATGCGCAGGACCTGTCCAACCACATCGGCAAGATCGTGCGCATCGCGCCGGACGGCAGCGTGCCGCCGGACAACCCCTTCGTCGGCCGCCCGGGCGTGCGCCCCGAGATCTGGAGCTACGGCCACCGCAACGTGCAGGGTGCGGCACTGCATCCCGAGACCGGCGAGCTGTGGGCGCACGAGCACGGCCCGCAAGGCGGCGACGAGCTCAACGTCGTCGAGGCGGGCCGGAACTACGGCTGGCCGGTCATCACCTACGGCCGCGAGTACGGCACCGGCTTCAGGATCGGCGAAGGCACCGCCAAGGAGGGCATGGAGCAGCCGCTCACCTACTGGGTGCCGTCGATCGCGCCGAGCGGCATGACCTTCCTGACCAGCGAGCGCTACCCCGGCTGGCGCGGCAGCCTGTTCATCGGCGCGCTGCGCGCCGAGGTGCTGGTGCGCCTGGAGCTGGACGGCCGGCGCGTCGTACGCCAAGAGCGCTTGCTGACCACGCTCAACGAGCGCATCCGCCACGTCGTGCAGGGCCCGGACGGCTGGCTGTACATCCTCACCGACAACGTGGACGGCAAGGTGCTGCGCCTGGAACGCTGACCGCGCACTTTGCACGTGACGCCTGCACGGCCTCGCCGGCCGGCTTGGCCCTGGCGCCGTGCGGGTCCGGGGCGTCCCCCTACAATGGTCGCGTGAACCACCTCAACGCCGACCTGCACTGCCATTCGAGCGTCTCGGACGGCACGCTGTCGCCCGAGGCACTGGCCGCGCGCGCCAAGGCCAACGGCGTGCAGCTGTGGGCGCTGACCGACCACGACGAGGTCGGTGGCCAGCAACGGGCTCGCGAGGCGGCGCTCGCGCTGGGCCTGCCCTACCTGACCGGCACCGAGATCTCCGTCACCTTCGCGGGCGAGACGGTGCACATCGTCGGTCTGGGCTTCGATCCGGAGGACGCCACGCTGGTCGAGGGCCTGCGCCGCACCCGCGGCGGGCGCGAGCTGCGCGCGCGCGAGATGGCCGACGACCTGGCACGCGCGGGCATCCCGGGTGCCTACGAAGGCGCGCTGAAGTACGTCGGCAACCCGGACCTGATCTCGCGCACCCATTTCGCGCGCTACCTGGTCGAGATCGGCGTGTGCCGCGACACCCAGGAGGTGTTCCGCAACTACCTCACCGAAGGCCGTCCCGGCTACGTGCCCCACCGCTGGGCGACGCTGGGCGACGCGGTGCGCTGGATCACCGGCGCCGGCGGCATCGCGGTGATCGCGCACCCGGGACGCTACAAGTTCACCGCCAACGAGGAATACGCGCTGTTCTCCGAGTTCAAGGAGCACGGCGGCCGTGGGGTCGAGGTGGTCACCGGCAGCCACAGCAGCCAGGACTACGTCAAGTACGCCGACGCGGCGCGCGAATTCGGCCTGCTGGCCTCGCGCGGCTCGGACTTCCACTCCCCCTGCGAAAGCCACACCGACCTGGGCGCCCTGCCGCCGCTGGCCGGGCACCTCTCGCCCGTCTGGGCGGCGCTGGAAGACCGCATCCACCGCCCGGCGTGACGCGCCTGCCGGGGCACACGCCCCTGTCGCCAGCGAAGGCGATCGCGCGGCCGCTGCGCACGCCGGCGCATCGCACGCACAATCGCACCATGGCCCAGTACTTCGAAGTCCACCCCGACAACCCGCAGCCCCGGCTGCTCAAGCAGGCCGCCCAGATCCTGCAGGCCGGCGGCGTCGCCGCGATCCCCACCGACTCGAGCTACGCCTTCGTCTGCCGGCTCGAGGACAAGGCCGCCGCCGAGCAGCTGCGCCGCCTGCGCGCGGTCGACGAGCGCCACCACCTGACGCTGCTGTGCCGCGACCTGTCGGAGCTGGCGACCTACGCGATCGTCGACAACCGCCAGTACCGCTTGCTCAAGCTGGGCACGCCCGGGCCCTACACCTTCCTGCTCGAGGCGACCAAGGAAGTGCCGCGGCGCCTGTCGCACCCGTCGCGCCGCACGATCGGCCTGCGCGTGCCGGAACACGGCGTCACGCAGGGGCTGCTGGAGATCTTCGGCGAGCCGCTGCTGGCCACGACGCTGATCCCGGCCGGCGAGGCCGACCCGCTCAACGATCCGCAGGAGATCCGCGAGCGCTACGAGAAGCTGATCCAGCTGGTGATCGACGCCGGGGCCTGCGCGATGGAGCCGACCACGGTGATCGACCTCAGCGGCCCCGAGCCGGTGCTGGTGCGCTCCGGCCGCGGCCCGCTCAAGCGGCTGGGCCTGGCCTGAGACGGCGCCGGCTCAGCGCTGCAGCGCCTGCACCACGCGCTCGGGCTGGAAGCCCACCTGGCGCTCGCCCCGGACCACCAGCGTCGGCACGCCGGGCGAGGCCAGCGCCTGGAAGACCGCCCGGCACGCCGCGTCGACGGTGGTGTTGCACTCGGCGTAGGGCACGCCGTGCCTGCCGAACCACGCGCGCGCCTGGGCGCAGTACGGGCAGTCGGTGGTGGTGTACATCACGATGTCGCCCGGCTGCGCCCGCGCCGCCTGCGCGCCGAGGCGCCCGGCCTGCCAGCGGGCGGCCAGCTGCGACAGCCCCAGCACCGCCACGCCCAGCACCAGCAGGCCGGCCAGCCGGCGCGCTCGCGCGTTCATCCAACGGCGGCCGTCACCACCACCTCGATGCGGTAGCCCGGGTTGGCCAGGCGGGCCTGCACCGTGGCGCGCGGCGGCGCGTTGCCCGGCGGCACCCAGGCGTCCCAGACCTCGTTCATGCCGTCGAAGTCGGCCATGTCGGCGAGGAAGATCTGCGCCATCAGGATGCGCGTCTTGTCGGTGCCGGCCTCGGCCAGCAGGCGGTCGATCATGCCGAGCACCTCGGCGGTCTGGCCGCGGATGTCCTTGCCGAGGTCCTCGGGCACCTGCCCGGCCAGGTAGACGGTGCCGTTGTGCACCGCCATTTCCGAGAGGCGCCGGCCGACGTGGAAGCGCTGCACCATGGTCAATGTCCTTTCGTGCGGGTGGAGGGACGGGCCGCGGCGCCGGCCGGCGGCGCGGCGCGCTGCCCGATCTTGCTCTCCTGTCCGGCGATCAGCTTGCGGATGTTGGGCGCGTGACGCCAGATCAGCAACAGGCTCATGAACAGGATCGCGCCCAGCACCGGGCCGGCCCCCCAGATCAGCAGCTGGTAGAACGGCGCGAACACCGCGGCGATGATCGAGGCCAGCGACGAGTAGCGGAAGAACACCGCGATGATCAGCCAGGTCAGCAGCGTCGCCAGCCCCAGCCAGGGGTTGATGCCGAGCAGCACGCCGGCCGCGGTGGCCACGCCCTTGCCGCCCTGGAAGCGGAAGAACACCGGGAACAGGTGGCCGATGAAGGCCGCCAGGCCCACCACTGCCGCCGCGCCCTCGCCGAGCCCGAAGCGCTCGCCGTACAGCAGCACCAGCACCACCGGGACATAGCCCTTGAGCGCATCGAACACCAGGGTCAGCGCCGCGGCCTTCCTGTTGCCCGAGCGCAGCACGTTGGTCGCCCCGGGGTTGCCGGAGCCGTAGGTGCGGGGATCGCTCAGGCCCATGAGGCGGCTGATGATCACCGCAAACGACAGGGAGCCGATCAGATAGCCGCCCAGTACCGCGACGGCCGCGTACATCGTGTCCATGAAATGCTCAGCTGTGGTTGGATGCCTTGAGGATCCTGCATTGTGCACGCACGCACCCTGGGCCCGGCAGCGGTGTTCCCCTGCCGACGGGTACAGGCGTTGCTGGCGGGAACGGGGAGGCCCGGCAACGGGCCGGCGACGGCGCGGCCAGCGGCTGCACCGCCATGCGCAACGACGATGCGGGTGCGGCCCGGCCGCACCCCGAGGAAAGGACAGCCAGATGCCACACCGACACGAAGGGCCACGCCCGCGCCCCGAGGACGACGAGGCCCGGCGCAGCCGCCAGCCCCAGGCCCGCGACCGTTGGCAGGAACGCACGCCCGGCCCCTACGGCAGCGCGCCGGACGACTCCTGGCCGCGCGGCGGGCCGGACCGTGACGACTACGGTTCGGAACGCGACATCGAAGCCAGCCGCGGCTCGATGGGCGACTACTACACCGGCGGCTGGCGCGGCAGCCCCGGCGCCGGCGGCCCGGTCGCCCGCCCCCCGGGCGCCTGTGGCGAAGGCTGGGACGGCGACCCGCGCGGGTCGTACGACAGCCGCGACCCGGACGCGGACGAACGCAGCGCCCCGCGGCGCGACCCGTTCTACCGGGGCGAGCAGTACGGCGGCTACCAGGGTGACCCGGGCCCGCGCGGACGCGGCCCCTGGGGCGGCCCGCACGAGACCCGCTACGGCGGCGGCTGGGACGAGGGCCGCGGCCGGGCCGGCCGCGGCAGCGGCGGCTACGGCGGGCAGTCGTATGACGAGCGCTCGCGCGGCACCTACGGCCAGAACTACGGTGGCTCGGGCGACTACCAGGGCTACACCTACGAAGGCCAGCGCCACCTCGACCCCGACTACCACCAATGGCGCACCGAGCAGATGCGCGCGCTCGACGAGGACTACCACCAGTGGCGCCAGGAGCGCTACCGCAAGTTCTCCGAGGAGTTCGACCAGTGGCGCCGCGCGCGCCAGCAGCAGCCCGCGGGCACGGCTGCGGCCTCGTCGGGCAGCGACAGCAGCGTCGGCACGGGCACCGGCACCTCGGGCACGGGCCAGGCCGGCAGCGACGCGGACACCGGCCACGGCGCCGCCCCGGCGGGCACGGCACCGCGGGGCAAGTAGCCCCGGGGAGCGCCGCGCGCGCGGCGTTGCGCGGGCTTCAGCTGTGGCGGCGGCGCTTCTCGACCGACGGCAGCTTCATCATCTGCCGGTACTTGGTCACCGTGCGGCGCGCCACGGTCAGCCCCTGGCGCGCAAGCTGCCGCGCGATCTGCGCATCGGAGAGCGGGTCGTTGGGGTTCTCCGCCTCGATCATGTCCTTGATCACGCCCCGGATCGCGGTGGCCGAGCAGGAGCCGCCGCTGACGGTCGGCAAGGCGCGCGAGAAGAAGTACTTCAGCTCGAACACGCCGAGCGGCGTGGCCATGTACTTGTTGTTGGTCACGCGCGAGACCGTCGATTCGTGCAGGCCCAGCTCCTCCGCAATCTCGCGCAGGCCCAGCGGCTTCATCGCCAGCGCGCCGTACTCGAGGAAATGCCGCTGCCGCTTCACGATGGCCTGCGCGACGTTCAGGATGGTCGCGAAGCGCTGCTCGACGTTGCGCACGGTCCAGCGCGCCTCCTGCAGGTGCGCCGCCAGCTCCGCATGGCCGGCGTCGCGATGGCGCTGGAACAGCTCGGCGTAGACCTGGTTCAGCCGCACCTTGGGGATCACGTCCGGGTTCAGCGTGGCTGTCCACACGCCCCGGATCTTGCGCACGATCACGTCAGGGGTGACGAACTGCGTGTTCGACGGCCCGAAGCGCCAACCCGGGCGCGGGTCGAGGTGGCGGATGCGCTCGCACACCGCCTCCACCTGCGCGGCGCCGACCCCCAGCATGCGCGCCAGTCCGTTGACGTCGCGCATCGCGAGCCGGTCCAGGTGCTCGCGCACGATGCGGCAGGCCAGTTCCCGCTCGGCCTCGGGGGCGATGTCCTTCAGCTGCAGCAGCAGGCACTCGCGCACGTCGCGCGCGGCGATGCCCGCCGGGTCGAGCGACTGCACCAGGCGCAGCGCGACGTTCAGCTCGCTCTCCTCCGGCGGCGGCGCGCACTCGCACAGCCCGACCAACTCGTCCAGCCCCAGGCGCAGGTAGCCGTCGTCGTCCAGCGCCTCGATGATCGTGGCCGCCAGCTGCCGGTCGCGCGGCGACAGCGGCAGCACGTTGATCTGGCCGTGCAGGTGCTGGCGCAGCGAGACGTCGGCCGCGACCATCTCGACCAGGTCCAGGTCGCCGTCGCCGCTGCTGCCACGGCCCGAGCCGCTACCCGGGGAGCCCCAGCTTTCGCGGTCCCAGGGGGTGTCCGCCGCCGGGGCCGACACCGGCGTCACCTCGTTCCAGGTCGGCGTCGCATCGGCCGGCGTGTTGTCCGCCACCACCGCCGCGGCGGTATGGGCCTCGGGGTCCTCCTCGAGGAAGGGATTGCTGCCGACGGCCTGCTGCACTTCCTGCGCAAAGTCGAGCGACGACAGCTGCAGCAGGCGCACGGCCTGTTGCAGTCTGGGCGTCAAGGTCTGGTGTTGCCGGTGCTCGAGCCGGATGACCGGTGCGTTCATTCAATCCTCCCGGAAGAAACAAGCCCGTCGCTTGCGCTTCGACGAACCACGCATGTGGATGAACGTATGCCGACGCGAGCCACCGCATGCCCTGGCGGGCAGGGCCCCGGCGCCGACCTGTCGGAACCGGTGACTTCTGTATCGATGGTGGTGGTCGTCATGATGCAAGGACGTGTGCCAGGCACAGCGAAAAGCCGCAACTGCATCGCGGACAAGCGACACCCGTTGGAGCAACGGGTGTGCCAGCACCGCACGTGCCCATCTTGAGCGCCCGTGCGCGTTACGTCTGCACGAGTGCGCTACAAGAAGATTCGGCCGTGTCGCATCATGGAAAGTCGGCGGCCTGCAACGTGGCGAAATCAGCCGGGGCAGGGCCACCGGTACAGGCGTTCCGGCCGCAGGCGGCCATGGCACCGGCGACCTGCCCCGGCGCCTGCCCGCATGCGGCTGCCCATGTGGGCTTTGCCGCAAGAAATGCTGCGCGGCGCCCGCCTGGTCAGCGGCGCTGCGGGCGCTTGAGCTGTTCGCGATAGACCTTGTCCATCACCGGGCCGCGGTCGGTGTCTTCCAGGCCGCGTGCCAGGTCCTCGCCGGCCTGCTGCATGCGCTCCAGTTGCTCGGGGGCCAGCTGGTCCTGGCTGTCGGAGGATTCGTCGCGCTCGTGAGGCAGGCGCGGCAGGCGACGCTGCGCGGCGTTGGCGGTCGTCTCCCCCGTCTTGCGGCGGGTCACCGGTGCGGCGGTGCGCCGCGGGGGGCTGCTCGATCCCATGGGGTGTCTCCTTTGTAAGCGTCCTCCTGCCAGGCGGCAAGCGCCATGCCCCGCGGCGCGGACAGGGAACGGCGGTTGCTACATGACGTGGCCACGCGCGTGATCCCCGCGCGCCCCACGCAATGAAGGAGCATCCATGGCCAGAACCCGCACCAGCGCTCGCAACGAGATCTTCGAGATGCTGAAGGAAGACCACAAGCGCGCGAAGAAGGCGTTCCGCGATTTCGCCAAGCTCGACGAGGAAGGCGACACGCAGGCGTGCGAAGCCCTCGCGGCCCGCACCTGCAAGGAACTGCAGCTGCACATGCGGCTGGAGGAGGACGTGTTCTACCCGGCCGCGCGTGCCGGCCTGAAGGAAGAGGACCTCGTCGAGGAAGCCGAGGTCGAGCACGGCAGCGCGAAGGCGCTGATCGAGAAGATGCAGGCGCTGTCGGGCGACGACCCCAAGTTCGCCGCGACCTTCACGGTGCTGGGCGAGTACATCAAGCACCACGTGAAGGAAGAGGAAAACGAGATGTTCGAACAGCTGGGCCGCGCCAAGGTGGACTGGGAAGGCGTGCTGGAGGAGATGCTGGCGCATCGCATGGAGCTCGAGGCGGAACTGGGCCTCGCGGCCGAAGACGCCGAGGACGAGGCCGCGGCCGACCTGGCGCTGGCGGCGCGCCAGGCCCAGGGCCGCACGCAGGCCAAGGCCGCCCGCCGGGCCTGAGGCACGCTGCCCGGCCTCCCGGGCACGCCGGTTGCGTTCATGAGGGGCCGGTGTGTCGTCCACGTCGGCCCCTTCCACGCCCAGGAGCGACCATGAACAGCCAACCCCGCCTCCTTGCCCTGCTGATCGCAGCCGCCGCGGCCTGCACCAGCGTCGGCTGCGCCGTCACCAGCGGACAGAGCAGCGTCGGCGAGTACGTCGACGACGCGACCATCACCACCCGTGTCAAGGCCCGCCTCGCGCAGGATCCGGTGGCCAGCGCGATGCGCACCCAGGTCGAGACGCAGAACGGCGTCGTCCAGCTCTCGGGCTTCGCCGCGAGCGAGGCCGAACGGGCGCAGGCCGCCGAACTGGCCCGGGCGGTGCCGCACGTCAAGGGCGTGCGCAACGACATCATCGTGCGGCCACCGAGCAACTGACGGCGGGCCGTGCCACATGTGCTGATCGTCGAGGACTCGCCCGACGAGCTGGCCTGGATGGCCGAAGTCGCCGCGGGCGAAGGGTGGACGGTGGCCACCGCCGAGGCCCTGCGCGCCGCGCGCGTCCACCTGGCGCGGCAGCAGCCGGACGTGCTGCTGACCGACCTGCAGCTGCCCGACGGCAGCGGCCTGCAGCTGGTCGACGACCTCGAGCGGCCCGGGCAGACCCAGGTGATCGTCGTCACCGGCCAGGCTTCGGTCGACAGCGTGGTGCAGGCCCTGCGCGCCGGCGCGAGCGACTACCTGCTCAAGCCGCTGGAGGTGCCGAAGCTGCAGGAACTGCTGCGCCGCCGCTCGCAGGACGGCCCTGCCCCCCGCCCGCCCGTGCCCTCGCCGCAGCAACGCCGCGAGGCCGGCCGCTTCGGGCGGTTGCTCGGGGCCTCACCCGCGATGCAGTCGCTCTACGACCAGCTGGCGCGCGTGGCACCCACCTCGGCCACGGTGCTGCTGATCGGCGCAAGCGGCACCGGCAAGGAACTCGCGGCCCAGACGGTGCACGAGCTCAGCCCGCGCCGCCACGGCCCCTTCCTTGCCGTCAACTGCGGCGCGATCTCGCCGCAGCTGATCGAAAGCGAGCTGTTCGGCCACGAGAAGGGCAGCTTCACCGGTGCCGACCGCCAGCACGTCGGCTTCTTCGAACGTGCCGACGGCGGCACGCTGCTGCTCGACGAGGTCACCGAAATGCCGATGGAGCTGCAGGTCAAGCTGCTGCGCGTGCTCGAGACCGGCACCTTCGTGCGCGTGGGCACCACCAAGCCGATCACCACCGACGTGCGCGTGATCGGCGCGACCAACCGCCGTCCGGACCAGGCGGTGGCCGAGGGCAAGCTGCGCGAGGACCTCTACCACCGGCTCAACGTGTTCCCGATCCGCCTGCCGACGCTGCGCGAGCGCGGCCAGGACATCGAGCTGCTGGCCCGCCATTTCCTGGCGGAACTGAACCGCCAGGAAGGCACGCGCAAGACCTTCTCGCCGCAGGCCATCGCCCGCCTCTACGCGCGTCCCTGGGCCGGCAACGTGCGCGAGCTGCGGAACTGCGTGCAGCGCGCCTACATCCTGGCCGACGACGTGATCGACGGCTTCGAGGCCGAAGCGCCCGAGCCCCCGGCCGAATCCGGCCCCGACGTGGTCTGCATCCGCATCGGCACGCCGCTGGCCGAGGTGGAGCGCCGCGTCACGATGGCCACGCTGGAGCGCTGCGGCAACGTCAAGCGCCGTGCCGCCGAGGTGCTCGGCATCAGCCTCAAGACGCTCTACAACCGGCTGGAGGCCTACGCGACCCGCGACCGCCGGCGCCCGGGGGGCGACCCGGGCCGTGCCCCGGGCGCTCAGGCCCCCGGTCCGCCGCGCGGCTGAGGCGGGTGCGGCCGCTGCTGCACGCCGTCCACGGTCCACGCCAGCGCCGCCCCCAGCAGCAGGATCTGCGAGGAGTAGTAGACCCACAGCATCACGACCACGAAGGAGCCGGCCGCGCCATAGCTGGACGCCACGCCGGCGCGGCCCAGGTACAGCCCGATCAGGTGCTTGCCGATGGCAAACAGCAGCGCGCTTGCCACGGCACCGGTGAACACGGCCCGCCAGCCCGGCGCCCGCTCGGGCAGCCAGCGCAGCAGCGCGGCGAAGCCGAAGGTCAGCACCACGGTGGAGATCACGATGTCCATCGCCGAGATCGCCGGCGCCAGCGCCGGATGCCGGCGCGACAGGTAGGCACCGACCGCCGCCAGCGCGGCGCTGGCGATCAGCGAGACGATGGCCAGGAACCCGAAGCCCAGCACCAGCGCGAAGGCCACCAGCCGTGCGCGCACGAAGGCGCTCACGCCCTTGGGCAGTTCGGGGATGCGCCCGAGCCGGTTCAGCGCGTTGCGCAGCGCGACGAACACGCCGCTGGCGCCCACCAGCAGGGCCACGACGCCCAGCGCGCCGGCCAGCCCGCGGCCCTGCCCGCGCCACGACGAGGCGATCATGATCTCGATCGAGCGCGCCGCATCGCGGCCGACCAGCTCCTGGATCTGCTCGACGATCTGCCCGCGCGCCGCTTCCGGACCGAAGAAGGCCCCGGCCAGCGTGATCGCGACGACCAGCAGCGGCGCCATCGCGAACATCGCGTAGAACGCGATCGAGGCGCCCAGCTGCGGCCCCAGCTCGTCGAGCCAGGTCTGCACCGCCGCCGCGCCCAGCGCAAGCGGCCGCTGCAGCGGCGCGGGCACCCGCGCCCACAGGCGGGCGGGCAAGCTCTGCAACTCCATGGTCCTGGCTCGGCAGGCCGCGTGCCCGGCGCCGGCGCTCAGCCGGCCGCGACCGGTGCGCCGCAGGAGGCGCAGAAGCGCGCGCCAGGGGGCAGCGCCGCGCCGCACTCGGTGCAGAACCGGGCCGCGGCGGGTGCCGTGCCGGCCGGCTCCGCCGGTGCCTGGGTCAGCGCGGCCATCGCCTGGATGTCATGGTGCAGCTGGGCGGCGGGGGCCGCCGGCACCGCCAGCGCACGCTCGCCGGCATTGAGCGCCTGGATGCGCACCTCGTCCTCGGCGCTGCCGGGCGCCACCAGCACGCTCTGGCTGCGCGCGAAGGCCACGAGGTGGCCGACCAGGTCGCGCGCCTCCTGGGTGGTCGAGAACATCGCGGTGATCTGGCGCTGGCCGTCCTTGCCGAACACCACCGACTCGATGCGGGCGCGCCAGACGCGCAGCGTCATCGCCTCGGTGCGGATGACCTCGCTGTCGGTGTTCAGGCGGCTGGTCAGCTGGTTGCCGGTGCCCACGCGCGAGCGCTGGAAGGTGCCCGCCAGCTCGACCCACAGCAGCACCGACTCGAAGTTGAAGCGACCCCACAGCGCGGCCGAGCCCTTGAAGCAGAACACCGCCATCAGCAGCAGGATCACCGAGGTGCTCGCCAGCGACAGCGGATGCAGCGCGTGCTCCCAGCGGTGGAAGTGGCTGACGAAGTAGAGCATCAGGCCGACCGCGGTGGCCACCAGCAGCGTCGCGTAGATGTCGACCACCAGCAGCCAGCGGTGCATCGGGTTGGCCAGCGCGGAGCCGAGCGTCGGCGCGACCGTGCCGCTCAGCGGCAGCGGCTGGGTTTCCTCGAGCAGCTCGCCGGCGAAGGGGCCGGTCGAGCGCGCGGGGTCGATCAGCGGCTCCAGGCGCGCGTAGCGGCGGTTCGGGATGCCTTCGGTCCACTCGTCCTGCAGCTTGCGCTCCAGCTCGTCGAGCAGCATGCCCGGCGGCGCGTTCATCGACAGCTTGTGCTGCTCGCCGCGCGACTGCACCGCAGGCGGCGTGCCGATCTGCGCGCGCACCGCCAACGCGATCAGCACCACCGCAACCAGGCCGGTGCCGAGCATCACGGCGGCCTGCAGGCTCAGCGAGAAGCGGTCCATCGGCGGCAGGGCATGCCCGACCAGGCCGATCAGCACCGGTGCCAGGATGGCCGCGGCGAACAGGCCGATGACCGAGGCCATCGACAGACTGGCGCGGCTGTCGCGCAGCACCGGCCGCAGCAGGAACACCGCGCCGAACACGAAGTACAGCACGCCGATCCAGGGCCGGGTGCGGTCATCGCCCAGCACCAGCCAGGACACCGCGAAGCTCAGCGTCGTGGCGATCAGCGCGACCAGGTTGAAGAAGTGCCGGCGTGCCCGCGCCTGCACTTCCAGCGGCGCGGTGATGAGCTGCGGCAGCCAGTGGTAGAGGATGCCGTCCAGCGCCCCCTGCGGCTCGGGGTAGGTCAGGCCGCCCTGGCGCAGGATCTCCTTCAGCGCGTTGGCGCGCTTGGAGCCGCCGGTCATGCCGGGCTGCAGCTCGTCGGCCAGCGACACGGGACGCCCGCGGCCGAAGAAGAAGCGCAGCCGCTTGGCGGCCACCGCCGCGCTGGTCAGACCACCGCCCAGCAGCACCACGCCGGCCAGGAGCGGCACGATGCCCGAGGGCACCGCCTCGGCCTGCAGCAGCTGGCGGGTCCACCAGAAACACAGCACGCCGCCTGCGATCAGCAGCAGCGCGCACAGCCACAGCCACAGGTTCTGCAGCCGGTACGGGTTGGGGAGCTCCAGTCGCTTGTTCTCGGAGCTGTAGTCATAGGCCATGAGTCGCCCTCGGCAGTGAGTAGGGTCGTCGTGTCGATGTTTCCGCAGTGGCCGTCAGTGTGCCTGTTCCCAGTTGGGACCGGCGCCCACCTCCGCGACCAGCGGCACCTTCAGTTCGGCGACCCCGGCCATGATGCGCGGCACCTCGCTGCGCACCCACTCCAGCTCGTCCTCGGGCACCTCGAACACCAGTTCGTCGTGCACCTGCATGATCATCAGGCTGCGCTTGCCGGCTGCATCCAGCGCACGCTGCACTGCGATCATCGACAGCTTGATCAGGTCCGCCGCGGTGCCCTGCATCGGCGCGTTGATCGCGGCGCGCTCGGCGGCGCCGCGGCGCGGGCCGTTGGGGCTGTTGATCTCGGGCAGCCACAGGCGCCGCCCGAACACGGTCTGGACATAGCCCTTGTCCTTGGCCAGCGCGCGCGTCTCGTCCATGTAGCGCTTCACGTCGGGATAGCGCTGGAAGTAGCGGTCGATGTAGTCGCGCGCGGCCTTCTGCTCGATGCCCAGGTTGCTCGCCAGCCCGAACGCGCTCATGCCGTAGATCAGGCCGAAGTTGATGACCTTGGCGTAGCGGCGCTGCTCGCTCGTGACCTGCTCCGGCGCGATGCCGAAGATCTCGGCCGCGGTGGCACGGTGCACGTCCATCCCTTCCTGGAAGGCGCGCATCAGGTTCGCGTCGCCCGAGATGTGCGCCATGATGCGCAGCTCGATCTGCGAGTAGTCGGCCGAGACGATCACGTGGCCAGGCGGCGCGATGAAGGCCTCGCGGATGCGCCGGCCCTCGGCGGTGCGGATCGGGATGTTCTGCAGGTTGGGGTCGTTGCTCGCCAGCCGCCCGGTCACCGCGACCGCCTGCGCGTAGTTCGTGTGCACCCGCCCGGTGGCCGGGTTGATCATCTGCGGCAGCTTGTCGGTGTAGGTGCTCTTGAGCTTGGACAGCCCGCGGTGCTCGAGGATCTTGGCCGGCAGCGGGTAGTCCTGCGCGAGCTTCTCCAGCACCTCCTCGTCGGTCGACGGCGCGCCGCTGGCGGTCTTCTTGACCACCGGCAGCTGCAGCTTGCCGAACAGGATCTCGCCGATCTGCTTGGGGCTGCCCAGGTTGAACGGCTGGCCGGCCAGCTCGTGCGCCTGCGCCTCCAGCGCCAGGATGCGCTGCGCCAGCTCGTGGCTCTGGCGCGCCAGCAGGGCGGCGTCGATCAGCACGCCGTTGCGCTCGATGCGCTGCAGCACCGCCGAGACCGGGATCTCGATCTCCTCGTAGACGCGCCTGAGGCCCGGGTCGGCCTCGATGCGCGGCCACAGCGCCTGGTGCACGTGCAGGCACATCTCGCTGTCCTCGCACGAGTACCGGCTCGCCCGCGCCACGTCGACCTGGGCGAACGGGATCTGGTTCGCGCCCTTGCCGCACAGGTCCTCGTACGACAGGCCGCGGCGGTTCAGGTGGCGGTCGGCCAGGCTTTCCAGGCTGTGCGGGCGGTGCGCCTCCAGCACGTAGCTCTCCAGCATCGTGTCGTGCACGTAGCCGCGCACCGTGATGCCGTGGTTGGCGAACACGTGCATGTCGTACTTGACGTGCTGGCCGACCTTCGGGCGGCTGGCGTCCTCCAGCCAGGGCTTCAGGCGCGCCAGCACCTCCTGCAGCGGCAGCTGCGCCGGCGCGTCGGCGTAGCTGTGGCGCAGCGGCACGTAGGCGGCCTCGCCCGGGCGCACCGCGAACGAGATGCCGACCAGCTGCGCGCGCATCCCGTCCAGCGAGTCGGTCTCGGTGTCCAGCGCCACCAGCGGCGCCTGCTCGAGGCGTTCGATCCAGGCGTCCAGCGCCTCGAAGCTCAGCACCGTCTCGTAGCGCAGCTCGCCCAGCGGCTGCGCCGCGGCCGGCTCGCCGCCGAACAGGTCGCCGGTCTGGCCGGCCGGGGCCGCCGGCGCGGGCGCGGCGCTGACGCCCAGGCTCTGCTCCAGCTCGCGTTTCCAGGTGCGGAAGCCGTAGCGCGTGTAGAAGTCCAGCAGGCCGTGGGCGTCGACGTCCTGCAGCTGCAGGCCGTCCAGCCCCGGCCAGCCGGGCACGTGGCCGGACAGGTCGCAGTCGGTGACCACCGTGACCAGCCGCCGGCCGAGCGGCAGCCAGTCGAGCGCGCGCCGCAGGTTCTCGCCCGCCACGCCCTTGATGCGCTCCGCCGCGGCGATCACGCCGTCGAGCGAGCCATGCTCCTGGATCCACTTGGCCGCCGTCTTGGGACCGACCTTGTCGACGCCCGGGATGTTGTCCACCGCATCGCCCACCAGGGTCAGGTAGTCGACGATGCGCTCGGGTGGCACGCCGAACTTGGCCAGCACGCCGGCCGCATCCAGCGTCTCGTTGCTCATCGTGTTGACCAGCGTGACGTCGTCGTTGACCAGCTGGGCCAGGTCCTTGTCGCCGGTGGAGACGACGACCTTGTAGCCGGCCTCGCGCCCGGCGCGGCACAGCGTGCCGATCACGTCGTCGGCCTCGATGCCGGGCACCTCCAGGATCGGCCAGCCGAGCAGCCGCACCACCTCGTGGATCGGCTCGATCTGGGCCGCCAGCGCCTCGGGCATCGGCGGGCGGTGGGCCTTGTAGTCGGCGTACCACTCGTTGCGGAAGGTGTCGCCCTTGGCGTCGAACACGCAGGCGGCGCGGTGTGCGGGGAACTGCTCGCGCAGCTTGCGCAACATCCCGATCATCCCGTGGATGGCGCCCGTGGGCACGCCCCCCGGCCCGCGCAGGTCGGGCAGCGCGTGGAAGGCACGATAGAGGTAGCTGGAGCCGTCGACCAGCAGCAGGAGGTTGTCGCTCATGGAGCGATTTTGCAGGATGGCCGCCGGGAAAGCTGCCGGGCAGCCCGGCTCGCCTAGAATTGCCGTCATGACGCGCTTTCCTTGCCTGGCCGCCGGTGCCGCCCTGCTCGTGCTGTGGTCCGCCACGGCCCGCGCGCAGGAGGCCGCGCCTTCCGGTCCGCCCGAACCCGCCGTGCAGCACGTGGTGATCGAGGACGACCGGGCGCGCATCGAGGAACTGCGCGTGCGCGGCCAGAACCAGCGCATCACCGTGCAGCCCAAGCAAGGCGGCAAGCCCTACGAGGTGTTGCCGGCCGACGGCAGCCGCGACATGTCCTCGGAGTCCACGCGCGGCGCCGCCGGCCAGCGCGTATGGCACCTGTTCTCGTTCTGAACCCAGCTACTACGTCGATCTCCCTGCCGCCCTGCCGGCGCCCCGTGTCATGGCTGTCTTCACGCCCGTAACCCCCGACGACGCCGCCGCGCTCGCCCGGCGCCTGGACCTCGGCACGCTCACCGAGCTGCGCGGCATCCAGTCCGGGATCGAGAACACCAACTACTTCCTCACCACCGACCGCGGCGAGTACGTGCTGACGCTGTTCGAGCGCCTGACCTTCGAGCAGCTGCCGTTCTACCTGCACCTGATGAAGCACCTGGCGCAGCGCGGCATCCCGGTGCCCGAGCCCAAGGGCGACGCCAGCGGCGAGATCCTGCATGCGCTGTACGGCAAGCCGACGGCGGTGGTGGACAAGCTGCGCGGCCAGCACCAGCTGGCCCCGGACCAGCGCCATTGCGAGCAGGTCGGCGCGATGCTGGCGCGCATGCACCTGGCGGGCCGGGATTACCCGCGCCACCAGCCCAACCTGCGCGGGCTGGCCTGGTGGACCGAGACCGTGCCGGTGGTGCTGCCCTACCTGGAACCGGCCCAGGCCGAGCTGATCCAGGACGAGCTGGCGTTCCAGCAGGCGCTGGCGGCCTCCCCCGCCTACGCCCAGCTGCCGCGCGGGCCGATCCATGCCGACCTGTTCCGCGACAACGTGATGTTCGAGGGCGACACCCTGACCGGGTTCTTCGACTTCTACTTCGCCGGCGTGGACACCTGGCTGTTCGACATCGCGGTGTGCCTGAACGACTGGTGCGTGGACCTCGCCACCGGCCGGCTGGACGAGCAGCGCGCGCAGGCCTTCTGCAACGCCTACGACCGCGTGCGCGAGATCACCCACGACGAATGCCGGCTGCTGCCGGCGCTGATGCGCGCCGGGGCGCTGCGCTTCTGGATCTCGCGGCTGTGGGACTACCACCTGCCGCGCGACGCGCAGATGCTCAAGGCACACGACCCGGCGCACTTCGAGCGCATCCTGCGCGAGCGGCGCGCCCAGCCCTGGCACTACCTGCGCGGCTGACCGGGGGCGGTCCGCCTGCCGTCCCCTATCATCCGGCCGATGTGCAGCCCGCTCGACCGACCTCCCCGATGAAACTCCGTCTGGTGCCGGCCCGCCAGGGTGCGCTCTGGGTGCGGCAGGCCTTCCGCGTGTTCTTCCGCCAGCCGCTGGCCTTCTCGGCGCTGTTCTTCCTGTTCGTCATCGCCGTCTTCCTGCTGCTGATGCTGTCCTACGTCGGCATGGTGGTGATGCTGACGCTGCTGCCGGCCGCCACGCTGGGCTTCATGATCGCGACCCGGCAGTCCGAGGCCGGACGCTTCCCGCTGCCCAACGTCTTCCTGCAGCCCTTTCGCGGGCCGGGCGAGCGCACCCGCGGCCTGATCCAGCTGGGCGCGGGCTATGCGGTCGCCTCGGTGCTGCTGATGGGACTGGCCGACCTGATCGACGGCAGCAGCTTCACCGAGCTGCCGGGCCCCGGCGTGCTCGGCGGTGCAGAAGAGACGGCCGAGGTGGCTCAGCCGCCCGGCGGGCTGTTGCTGCGCCTGCTGCTGGCACTGCCGCTGAGCATCGCGTTCTGGCACGCGCCGGCGCTGGTGCACTGGGGCGGGGTCTCGCCCGGCAAGTCGGTCTTCTTCAGCCTGGTCGCCTGCTGGCGCAACCGCGGCGCCTTCCTGGTCTACGGCCTGACCTGGGCCGCGGTGGTGGCGCTGTTCGCGGTGATGTCGACGCTGGTGTTCTCGCTGCTGTCGACGCCCCAGCTCGCCTCGCTGGCCGCGCTGCCCGCGGCGCTGATGTTCTCGACCGTGTTCTACGTGTCGCTGTACTACACCTTCGCCGACTGCTTCGAGCTGCCCGCCGGCGAAGGCGGCCAGGGCTGAGGCCGCCTTCGCCGCAGGCCCGCGGTCAGGCGCCCACCGGCCGCCCGTCGCTGCGCTGCACGACGATGGTCGACGAGCGTGGCGGCAGCCCCGGGTCCTGCCCCGGCTGGTTGGACGGCCAGGCACCGGTCGGATGCTGGATGTTGACGAAGAATGTCTTCAGGTCCGGCGTGTAGGCCAGCCCGGTGATCTCGCAGCCGTCGGGCCCCACCAGGAAGCGGCGCGAGACGCGCGTGGCCTGGTCGATGCAGTACATCGCGTTGTTGCCGAAGGTGCCGGTGATCGAGCTGCCGGTGCTCGCGTCGGTCTGCACCCACAGCCGCCCCTGCGGGTCGACGCGGATGCCGTCCGGGCTGGAGAAGGTGTCGCCCTGGATGTCGCCCTGCAGGTGTTCGTCGGCCAGCCGCGGGTCGCCGGCGAGCAGGAAGATCTCCCACTCGAAGCGGGTGGCCAGCGGCGAGCCGTCCTGCTCGGTCCAGCGGATGATGTGGCCGTGGCGGTTGCCCGGACGCGGGTTGGCCGCGTCGGTCACCTGGCGGCCGCCGTTGTTGGTGAGCGTCACGTAGATGCGCCCGTCCGGCCCCACCGTGATCCATTCGGGCCGGTCCATCAGCGTGCCGCCCGCCACCCGGGCCGCCGCCTTGGTGTGGACGAGCACGTCGGCCTGGGAGTGGAAGTCGATGGTCGCCGGCGCCTGCGCCCCCTGCGTCACGTTGCCCGGGTCGACCGCGCCAGGCACCAGCCCGTTGCGTCCCTGCACCAGCTCGATCCACTCGCCCGTGCCGTCGGCGTTGAACCGCGCGACGTACAGCGTGCCTTCGTCGAGCAACATGGCATTGGCGGCCCGCCGGCCCGGGTCGTAGCGGCCACGGGGCACGAACTTGTAGATGCAGCCCGGCGTGCCGTCGTCGCCCATGTAGAAGGCCAGGTGGTTGTCGCGGCCCAGCAGGCAGGCGGTGTTCTCGTGGTCGAAGCGGCCCAGCGCGGTGCGCTTGACCGGCAGGCCGTCCAGCTCGCCGTACGGATCGATCTCGACCACCCAGCCGTAGCCCTCCGGCGCCTGGGTCGGGTCGAGGTAGTTGTCGGTGGTCTCCTCGCAGGTGAGGTAGGTGCCCCAGGGCGTCGGGCCGCTGGAGCAGTTGTTCAGCGTGCCCACCACCGTGGGGCCGACGACCGCGGCGGCGGGGCCGCTGACGCGGTAGACCGTGTTGCCGGTGTAGCGGCGGTTGTACGGCGAGTCCGCGACGACGCGCCAGTGCCCGTCCGCGTCCTTCTCGACCTCAATGACCGACACGCCCACGGCCGACAGCGCGATGAGCTTCTGTTCGTCGGTCGCGCTGGCCGCGTCGTAGCTGCCGCCGGGAAAGAGGATCCCGAAGTCGGGCAGCTCGTGGTTGATCGCCAGCAGCCCGCGGCGATTCGGGTCCTGCCCGGGCAGCTCGTAGTAGTGCATGCCGTCGTGGTTGCCGCCGGCGACCTGCTCCGCCTCCGCCGCGCCGAGGAACGGGCCGGCATAGCCGGTCGCGCCGGCCAGCACGGCGTCGCCCGCCGAGAACAGCACGTCGACGGTGTAGCCCTCGGGCACCCGGACTTGGTCGCCGACCTGCGGCGGCACCGCGCGGAACCCGACCGCGTAGGAGGTTTCGGGCGTGTCATCGCCGCCACCGCCGCAGGCGCTCAGCAGCCCGCCGCCGAAGATCGCCGCCATCGATGCGCCGAGCCCGCCGCGCAGCAGCGTACGGCGCCGGACGCGGGCCGAGGCCAGCACCTCGTCGAACATCTGGCCGGGCACGGTGACATGGTCGGGACGCCCCTGGGCCGCGGCAGCAGCGGCACGGGCACGGTCGGTGAGATGGGACATGGACAGACTCTCCTGGTGTCGTGGTTCACAAGCGCAGCCGATGCTAGGCAGCGCGTGTGACGCACCGGTGTCAGTCGCATGACGCGATCGTGACGCGCTCAGGCCCCCTTGCAGGGGCGGCCACGGCATCCGGGCCGGCGCACGAGGCGCGGCCTGCCCCCTTCACTTCACCTTGCCCAGCGCTCGCAGGATCTTCTCGGGGGTGATGGGCTGCGAGTGCACGTGCGCACCGAACGGGGCCAGCGCGTCGTTGATCGCGTTCATCACGGCCGCCGGCGCCCCCGCGGTGCCGGCCTCGCCGGCCCCCTTGGCACCCAGGCGCGAGCTGCGCGTGGGCGTCATCACGTGGGCGACCTCGATGTCGGGCATCTCGGCGGCCATCGGCACCAGGTAGTCGGCCATGTTGGCGTTGAGCATCTGCCCCTGCTCGTCGTAGAGGCACTCCTCGTACAGCGCGCCGCCGATGCCCTGCACGATCGCGCCGCGCATCTGCTCGTCGACCAGCATCGGGTTCAGCACCCGCCCGCAGTCCTCCACCGCCCAGTGCTTGAGCAGCGTCACGAACCCGGTGTCCGGGTCCACCTCGACGTAGGAGGCCTGCACGCCGTTGGTGAAGATGAACGGGTAGTCGCGCTGCGCGTAGTGGCGCGTGACCATCAGCTCGGGCGTGAAGCCCTGCGGCAGCGTGTCGGTGCGGAAGTAGGCGATGCGGCCGACCTCCGACAGCGGCAGCAGCGCCTCGCCGGTGACGGCGTCGACCACCTGGCCGCGGTGCAGGCCGAGCTGCCCCGCCTCGCGGTTCAGGATCACCGCCGCGGTCTTGAGGATGTTCCCGCGCAGCGCCTGGCCGGCCAGCAGCACCGCCTCGCCGCCGATGCCCGCGCCGCGCGAGGCCCAGGTGCCGCCGCCGTAGGGCGTCACGTCGGTGTCGCCGGTGATCACGCGCACCTGGTCGATGTCCACCCCGACCGCGTCGGCCGCGATCTGGCGGTAGATCGCCTCGGTGCCCTGCCCCTGCTCGCCCACGCCGACCAGCACGGTGACGTGGCCTTCGGGGTTGAGCCGCACGGTCGCGCCGTCCTGCGACGCGATGCGCGCGCCGCCGATGCCGTAGAACGCTGCGCTCGGGTTGGTCAGCTCGATCACGGTGGCCAGGCCGATGCCGCGCCAGATGCCCTGCTTGCGCAGCGCCGCCTGCTCGGCGCGCAGCGCGTCGTAGTTCATCATCTCGCGCAGCTTGCGCAGGCAGGCCTCGTGCGACAGCACCTCGAGCTTGATCCCCGAGGCGCCGGTGGCCGGGTAGGCATCGTCCGGGATCACGTTCCTCGCGCGGATCTCCAGCGGGTCCATGCCGATGCGCTGCGCGGCCAGGTCCACCAGCCCTTCGGTCACCGCGCAGGCGATCGGGTGGCCCACGCCGCGGTACTGGCAGGTGGGCGTCTTGTTCTGGAACACCACGTGCAGCTGCGCGCGGTAGTGCTGGTGCCGGTAAGGCCCGCCGACCAGGTTGACCACCTGGTTGCCCTCGATCGCGCTGGTGCGCGGGAACATCGAGTACGGCCCGATGCCGGTGAGGTCGTCGATCTCGAAGCCGAGGATCTCCCCGTCGCGGTTGACCGCGATGCGCCCCTTGACGCGGTGGTGCCGCGCGTGGATGTCGCTGGTGAAGCTCTCCAGCCGGTCGGCGACGAACTTCACCGGGCGCCCCAGCAGCATGGACAGCGCGACGGTGGCGAAGTCGTCCGGGTAGGCGTGCACCTTCACGCCGAACGAGCCGCCGACGTCCTTGCAGATCACGCGTACCGCGTGCGCCGGCAGGTCGAACTGCCGCGCGTACAGGTCCTGCATCATGTGCGGCGCCTGGCACGAGTGGTAGACCGTCAGGCGCTGCTCGGCCGGCTGCCAGTGCGCGATCTGCGAGCGCGGCTCCAGCGTCACGCCGGTGTGGCGGCCGAACTCGAAGGTGGTCTCGGCCACCACGTCGGCCTCGGCGAACACGCGGTCCACCTCGCCGACGTCCAGCCGGCGGCTGAAGCAGACGTTGTCGCCCAGCTCGGGATGGATGACCGGCTCGTCCGGGGCCAGCGCGCGCTCCATCTCCACGGTCAGCGGCAGTTCCTCCCAGTCGACCACCAGGTGCTGCAGCGCGTCCTCGGCCTGCGCGCGCGTCTCGGCCACCACCGCGACCACCGGCTCGCCCTGCCAGCAGGCGCGCTCCACCGCCAGCGGGTATTGCGGGGCGGACTTCATGCCGGTCAGGTGCCCGAGCACCGCGACCCAGGGCTTGCACACCTTGGCCAGGTCCTGCCCGGTGGCCACCATCAGCACGCCCGGCATCGAGCGCGCGATGCGGTCGTCGATGCCCTTGATGCGCATGTGCGCGACCGGGCTGCGCCAGTACACCACGTGCGCCAGGCGCGGCAGCTCGATGTCGTCGACGTACTGCCCCTGCCCCTGCGTCAGGCGTTCGATGCCGTGGCGCGGCAGGCGCGCGCCGATGTAGCGCGGGTCCTCGGTGACCGGCGCGATCGGCGGCGTGGACTCGACCCCGGGCTCCAGGTTGACGACGTCGCGCTTCATGAGCGTGCCTCCTTGCGCTGGTGCAGCACGTCGCACACCGCGTCGACGATGGCGTGGTAGCCGGTGCAGCGGCAGTAATTGCCGGAAATCCATTCGCGCACCTCGGCGCGCGTCGCCTCGGGCCGGGTCTCGACCAGTTCCTTGGCCGCCATCAGCATGCCGGGCGTGCAGAACCCGCACTGCAGCGCGTTGTGCGCGACGAAGGCCTGCTGCAGGTCGCGGATCACGCCCGACTCGCTGACGCCCTCGATGGTCTGCACCTGCGCGCCGTCGGCCTGCACGGCCAGCGTCAGGCAACCGCGCACGATGCGGCCGTCCAGCTCGACGGTGCAGGCGCCGCAGACGCCATGCTCGCAGCCCAGGTGGCTGCCCTTGAGGCCGAGCTCGTCGCGCAGGAAGTCGACCAGGTGCGTGCGCGGTTCGACCTGGCAACGGTGCGGGCGCCCGTTGACGGTGACCTGGATGGTGCGGGTGTCTGCCATGGAATCAGCCTTCGGAATCGCGGCGCGCACAGGCCAGCAGGCGCTGCAGCAGCACGCCGGCCAGGTGGCGCTTGGTCTCGCTGGAATGGGTGAGGTCGGGCAGCGGCTCGATCTCGGCGCGCAGGCTGGCCGCGGCCATCGCCAGCGTCGCGTCGTCGGGCTCGCGGCCCTCGAGCAGCTCCTCGGTGCGGCGCGCACGCCACGGCGTCGCGGCCACGCCCATGAAGGCCAGCCGCACCGAGGCCAACGCCGCGCCGCGGCGCTGTGCGGTGGCGGCCAGCCCCACGACCGCATAGTCGCCGTGCCGGCGCGCCAGCTGCGTCATGCCCTGCCACTGGCCTTCGCGGGCCACGGGCACCTCGCCGGCGATGACGATCTCGTCCGGCGCCAGCGCCGTGGTGTACAGCCCGAGGAAGAAGTCGTCGGCCGCGATGCGGCGCACGCCGCCCGGCCCCTGCACCACCACCGTGCCGCCCAGCGCGAGCAGGCAGGCCGGCCATTCGGCGGCCGGGTCGGCATAGGCCAGCGATCCGCCCCAGGTGCCGCGGTTGCGGATCGCCCGGTGGGCGATGTGCGGTGCCGCCTGGGCCAGGAGCGGTGCATGGCGCGCCACCAGCTCGCTGCGCTCGATCTCCGCATGCGTGACGAGCGCGCCGATGCGCAGCACCTCGCCCTGCCGCTCGATGCCCCGCAGCGCCGCCAGGCCGTTGATGTCGATCAGCAGCGCCGGCTCGGACAGGCGCATGTTGAGCGTGGCCAGCAGGGTCTGCCCTCCGGCCAACACGCGCGCGTCGTCCCCGTGCTGCTGCAGCAGCTCGATCACCTGCGCGACCGAGTCCGCCTTCACATAGTCGAACGCAGCTGCCTTCACGTTCCTCTCCTTGGCCTGGCCTCAGCCGAACAGCGTCGCGCCCAGCCACACGCCGATGGCGGTGGACAGCACGCCCATGGCGAACCACAGCACGCGCACCCCTTCGGAGGCCGGCGTCGTGGACGGCGCCGCCAAGGCGGCCGGCACCGCGGCGGCCGCAGGGCCCGGCGCGGGCAAGGCGGCGGCCTCGGGCGCCGCGGGCGCGGCGTCCACGGCAGGAGCCGGTGCCGCCAGTTCGGCCGCCGGCGGCTGGAACTCGCGGCGCAGCGCCTGGAAGAACTGGTCGGCCATCTGCATCGCAGCCGCATCGATCAGCCGGCCGCCCACCTGCCCGAGCTTGCCGCCCACCGTGGCCTGCGCGGTGTAGCTCACCCGCGTGCCTTCGGGGTCGTCCGACAGCTGCAGCGTGGACTGGCCGCGCGCCATGCCGGCCGCGCCGCCGGAGCCCTCGAACTGCAGCGTGCATCCCTCGCCGGGGCGTACGTCGAGCAGGCGCACGTGGCCGGTGAAGCGCGCGCGCACCGGCCCCACCTTCACAGCCACCCGGGCACGGCGCTCGGTCTCGCCGAGCGCCTCCATTTCCTCGCAGCCGGGGATGCAGCGCGCCAGCACCGCCGTGTCGTTGAGGGCATTCCAGACCTGGTCGCGCGGGGCCGCGACGAGGACGTCTCCGTTCAGTTCCATCCGGTGCAGCACCCGGGTTTTCACGGGTGCACTTGTTTACCAATCGTTCAACAATGCTATGGCTCATTGACCCGTTGGTAAATAGAGTGCCCATCCTGAAAAACCCTGAACCCTCGAAGCCCGGCCGCCGCAAGGCCGAGGCGGCGCCCGCCCCTGCGCGCCGGCGTCTGAGCGTGTCGGAGCGCGAGCGCCAGATCGTCGACGGCGCGATCCAGTTCTTCGCGGAAAACGGGCTGGGCGGGCAGCTGCGCGACCTGGCCAAGAGCATCGGCGTCACGCACGCCCTGCTCTACCACTACTTCCCCACCAAGCAGGCGCTGATCGACCGGGTCTACGTGGAGGTGTTCGAAGGCCGCTGGCGCGACAGCTGGGAGCAGGTGCTCGACGACCCGCGCATGGACATCGAGGACAAGCTCACCGCGTTCTACACGGACTACGTGAACAACGGGCTGTCACGCGAGTTCGTGCGCATCCTGATGTTCTCGGGCCTGATGGACCACACCATCACCGACCGCTTCTTCGCGATGCTGCGCGACCGCCTGTTCCCGCGCCTGATCCGCGAGACGCGGCGCTTCCGCGGCAGCACCTCGCGTGCACGCCCCAGCGAACGCGAGCTGGAGCTGCTGATGGGACTGCACGGCGGCATGTACTACATCGCGATCCGGCGCTGGATCTACGGCCAGGACGTGCACAGCGAGGCGATGCACGAGACCTGCGACGAAGCCCTGGTGCGCGACCGCGTGCGCAGCTACCTGACGAGCAGCCGCGAGCTGTTCGCCGACGAACGGCCGGCACGCGCGCCGCGCACCGCGACCGGATCGTCATCCCGGAAAAGAACCAAAGCGTAGGGAGTCCGTTCCGAGAGGAGCCTCAGACCCCGGCACACGGGGCCACCGGCACGACACACCAAAGGAGACAAGACCATGAAACTCACGCACCGCGCCAAGCACTGCCTGCTGGCCCTGGGCCTGGGGCTGGCCGCCACGTCCGCCCTGGCCCAGCAACGCATCAACGTCAACATCGGCTCGAGCCACCCGACCACCAACATCTGGGCCTACGCGATGAAGGAGGTGTTCCAGCCCGAGGTGGACCGCATCCTCAAGGCAGCCGGCGGCAAGTACGAGATCCGCTGGCGCGAGGCCTACGGCGGCACGCTGTACAAGTTCACCGACACCCGCGCCGCGGTGAAGGACGGCATCGTCGACGTCGGCATGGTCGGCACGCTGTGGGAGAACTCGGCGATGCCGCTGCAGAACGTCACCTACTTCACGCCGTTCGCCACCACCAACCACGAGCTGCTGATCGAGATCTTCGACAAGCTCAACACGACGGTGCCGGCACTGCGTGACAGCTGGGCCGCGCAGAACATGGTGCCGCTGTCGTCGCTGATCACCGACAGCTACGACATCTACGCCACGTTCCCGATCCGCACGATGGCCGATCTCCAGAACAAGAAGATCAACGCCCCGGGCACCTCGGCGAACTGGCTCAACGGCACCGGCGCGACCCCGGTCGACGGCGCGCTGACCACCTACTACACCAACATCCAGACCGGCGTGACCCAGGGCGCGCTGTCGTTCGCCAGCGGCATCGGCCCGGCACGCGTCTACGAGGTCGCCAAGCACCTGACGCGCATCGACATCGGCTCGATGTACTTCGGCGCGGTGGCAGTCAACAAGCGGTTCTTCGAGCGCCTGCCCAAGGAAGTGC
The DNA here is from genome assembly GCF_015476235.1 of Caldimonas thermodepolymerans. Classification (NCBI taxonomy): domain Bacteria; kingdom Pseudomonadati; phylum Pseudomonadota; class Betaproteobacteria; order Burkholderiales; family Sphaerotilaceae; genus Caldimonas; species Caldimonas thermodepolymerans. The sequence goes on along the minus strand of NZ_CP064338.1, from coordinate 1,202,820 downwards.
AGGACGCCTTCGTCCAGGCCGGCCGCGCCACCTCCAAGGCGCACGGCGAGCACGTGACCAAGGTCGCCAACGCCGCGATGGAGACCATGAAGGCTGCCGGCCTGCAGCTCTCGGACCTGTCTGCCGAGGAGAAGCAGAAGTGGGTCAAGAGCCTGCCCAACATCGTGCAGCCCTGGCTGCAGGCCACCGGCGAGAACGGCAAGGCGGTGCTCAAGGCCTACTTCGACGAACTGCGCGCCCGTGGCGTGAAGCCGCTGCGCGACTGGGACCGCGAGAACCTGTGACCGGACTGTGAGGGCCGGCCGCGCCACGGGCGCGGCGGCCGTCTGCGGAGTGCAACGTGCAAGAGTCTTCCCATCCGGGCCGCTCCCACCCGCTGCAGCGCGTGGCGCGCGTGCTGGCCGCGATCGGCACGGTCTGGATCTTCGTGCTGATGCTGGTCGTGGTGGCCGACGTGGCCGGGCGCAACTTCCTGGACCGCCCGATCACCGGCGTGGCCGAGTTCGCGGCTCGCTCGGTCGCTTCCATCGTGTTCCTGCAGCTGGCCGCGGCGATCTGCTCCGGCCGCATGACGCGCAGCGACTTCCTGCTGCGCCTGATCGGCGCGCGCTCGCGCACCGCCCTGCGCGTGCTGGAGGTGGGCAACGCGGCGCTGGGCGCGCTGCTGTTCCTGGCGCTGGCCTTCATGGCCTGGCCGGAGCTCGCGCAGTCGTGGCAGGAGCATGAGTTCATCGGCGTGCAGGGCGTCTACACCGTGGCCGCCTGGCCGTTTCGCGCCCTCATCGTGCTGGGCGCGCTGATCGCGGCGCTCGCATATGCGCTGCAGCTGCCGGCGCTGTGGCGCGGCGAGTTCGAGCAGGGAGATCCCGCATGAGCGACCTGAGCCTGGGTGCGCTGCTGATCGGCGCGCTGGTCGTGCTGGTGCTGCTGGGCATCCACATCGCCGTCGCGCTGATCGGCATCGGCTTCATCGGCATCTGGCTGGTGCGCGAGGACGTGCAGATGGCCATGCGGCTGCTGTACCTGTCGGCCTACAACGGCGTGGCCGACTACATCTTCGCGACCATCCCGCTGTTCGTGTTGATGGGCCTGCTGGTGTCGGTCTCGAACGTCGGCAAGGACACCTTCGACGTGGCCGAGTCGCTGCTGCGCCGGCTGCGCGGCGGACTGGGCGTGGCCACTGTCGCGGCCAACACGGTGTTCGCGGCGGTCACCGGCGTGTCGATCGCCTCGGCCGCGGTGTTCACCCGCGTGGCGGTGCCGGAGATGGTGCGCCACGGCTACCGCACCGCCTTCGCGGCGGGTACCGTGGCCGGCAGTTCGGTGCTGGGCATGATGATCCCGCCGAGCCTGCTGATGATCATCTACGGCGTGCTCGCCGAGCAGTCGATCGGCACGCTGTTCATCGCCGGCATCATCCCGGGCTTCCTGCTCGCGGCGATGTTCGTCGTCACCATCGTCGCGCTGGCCACGTTCCGCCCGCAGCTGGTCTACGACCTGCGGCGGCGCGAGGCGGCCGACATGCAGCGCCGCCTGGTGCCTGCCCTGGGCAGCGGAGAGATCGCACGCAAGCTGGTGCCCATCGTCGCGCTGGTGGTGCTGGTGCTGGGCGGCCTGTACACCGGCTTCTTCACGCCCACCGAAGCCGGCGGCATCGGCGCCTTCGGCGCGCTGCTGGTGGCGCTGGCGCGGCGCAGCCTGGGCGAAGGCCGGATGTGGCGCGTGCTGCACGAGACCGGCAGCGTCTCGGTGACCATCCTGATCCTGCTGATCGCGGCCGGCTTCTACAGCCGCATGATGTCGGTGGCGGGCATTCCCGAGGCGATCAGCGCGCTGGTGCAGGACGCCGGGCTCGGGCCGTACGGGTTCCTCGCGATCTACGTCGTGATCCTGCTGTTCCTGGGCATGATCCTGGATTCCAGCTCCATCCTGCTGATCATGACCCCGGTGGCGGTGCCGATCGCCACCGACCTCGGCTTCAACCTGATCCAGTTCGGCGTGCTGACCGTGCTGGCGGTGGAGATGGGCCTGCTGACCCCGCCGTTCGGCATCTCGGTGTTCACGGTGAAGTCCACCCTGAACGATCCCGCGGTGTCGGTGGAATCGATCTTCGCCGGCTCCCTGCCCTACGTGGCCGCGATGCTGCTGGTGCTGGTGCTGGTGGCGCTGTTCCCGGCGCTGTCGCTCGCGCTGGTCTGACCGCAGGCCCCCCGACGGGAAGCGCCCGCGCCGGGACACCGGCACGGGCGTTCGTTCACTCGATCGGCGTGAGCTTGGCCACGCTCAGCGCCAGCCACTTCAGGCCGTGGCGGCCGAAGTTGATCTGCGCGCGCGCATCGTTGCCGCTGCCTTCGAGGGTGACGATCATCCCCTCGCCGAACTTGTTGTGGAACACCGACTGGCCCACGCGCAGCGCCACGCCGTCGGACGTGGCCACCCTGGGCTCGATCTTCGCCGGCGCCGCGCTCCATGGCGGTGTCGCCGGCGCGCTGCCCCAGCCGGACTGCGCGCCGCGCCCGCCGCCGAAGCCCTGCACCTTGGGCGTGATCCACTTCAGCGCGTGCTCGGGCAGCTCGTCGAAGAAGCGGCTGCGGATGTTGTAGCGGGTCTGCCCGTGCAGCATCCGGGTCTGGCTGTGGCTGAGGTAGAGCCGCTTGCGCGCGCGGGTGATCGCCACGTACATCAGGCGCCGCTCCTCCTCCAGCCCGTCGAAGTCCGACAGCGCGTTCTCGTGCGGGAACAGGCCTTCCTCGAGGCCGGTGATGAACACGCAGTCGAACTCCAGGCCCTTGGCCGCGTGCACCGTCATCAGCTGGATCGCGTCCTGCCCGGCCTGTGCCTGGTTGTCGCCGGCCTCCAGCGCGGCGTGCGTCAGGAACGCGGCCAGCGGCGAGATGATCTCGCCGGTCTCGGCGTCGGGCACGATGTCCGCCAGCGCCACGGCCGGCGGGTCGCCGTCGGCAATGGCGCCGGCCTGTTCGTCGATGGGCAGGGCCACCGCGTCCTTGCCGAAGCCCTCCTGGGTCACGAAGGCCTCGGCGGCGTTGACCAGTTCGTCCAGGTTCTCGAGCCGCTCTCGGCCTTCCTTCTCGTTGCGGTAGTAGTCCTGCAGCCCCGAGGCTTCCAGCACGTGCTCGATGATCTCGCGCAGCGTCAGCCCGCGGGTGGCCTCGCGCATCGCATCCACCAGCGCGTTGAAGGCCGCCAGGTTCGCGCCGCCCTTGCCGGCGACCGCACCCACGCTCTGGTAGAGGCTGCGGCCGCTGGTGCGCGCGGCGTCCTGCAGCTGCTCGAGCGTGCGCGCGCCGATGCCGCGCGTCGGGAAGTTGACCACGCGCAGGTAGCTGGTGTCGTCGTTCGGGTTCTCCAGCAGGCGCAGGTAGGCCAGCGCGTGCTTGATCTCGGCGCGCTCGAAGAAGCGCAGGCCGCCGTAGACGCGGTACGGGATCCCGGCGTTGAACAGCGTGCTCTCGAGCACGCGCGACTGGGCGTTGGATCGGTACAGGATCGCGATCTCGCTGCGCGGCGTGCCCTCGCGGTGCAGCTGCTGCGCCTCCTCCAGCACCCATTGCGCCTCGGCGAAGTCGCTGGTGGCCTCGTAGACCCGCACCGGCTCGCCCGGGCCGGCCTCGGTGCGCAGGTTCTTGCCCAGGCGACGGCGGTTGTGCGAGATCAGCTCGTTGGCCGCGTCGAGGATGTTGCCGTAGCTGCGGTAGTTGCGCTCCAGCTTGATGACGTGCTCGACGTGGAACTCGCGCTCGAAGTCGGACATGTTGCCGACCTGCGCGCCGCGAAACGCGTAGATGCTCTGGTCGTCGTCGCCTACCGCGAACACACTGTTGCCCGGGCCGGCGAACAGCTTCAGCCAGGCGTACTGCAAGCGGTTGGTGTCCTGGAACTCGTCGACCAGGATGTGGCGGAAGCGGTGCTGGTAGTGCTCGCGCAGCGCGGCGTTGTCGCGCATCAGCTCGTAGGTGCGCAGCAGCAGCTCGGCGAAGTCGACCACGCCCTCGCGCTGGCACTGGTCCTCGTAGGCCTGGTAGATCTCCACCAGCTTGCGCGTCTGTTCGTCGCGCACGCTCACGTCCCTGGGGCGCAGCCCCTCCTCCTTGCTGCCGGCGATGAACCAGGCCACCTGCTTGGGCACGTAGCGCTCCTCGTCCAGGTTCATCGCCTTGATGACGCGGCGCACTGCCGAGACCTGGTCCTGCGCGTCGAGGATCTGGAAGCTCTGCGGCAGGCCGGCCAGCTTCCAGTGCGCGCGCAGGAAGCGGTTGCACAAGCCGTGGAAGGTGCCGATCCACATGCCGCGCACCGGGATGGGCAGCATGGTGCCCAGGCGCGTGAGCATCTCCTTGGCCGCCTTGTTCGTGAAGGTGACGGCCATCACGCCGGCCGGCGACACCTGGCCGGTCTGCACCAGCCAGGCGATGCGGGTGGTCAGCACGCGGGTCTTGCCCGAGCCGGCGCCGGCCAGGATGAGGGCATGGCGCGCGGGCAGCGTGACCGCGGCGAGCTGTTCGGGGTTGAGGTGGCGCAGCAGGGGATTGCCGGACGCCGAGGCGTCGACCGGATCGGGCGTGTGCGGAGTCATTGGCGAATTCTAAGGAGCCCGCCACGCCGGCCACCGGCGCCGGCCCCGCCGGCAGGCGGGTCAGCGCCCGGCGCCTGCGGGTGCCGGCGGCGCTTCGGGCACTTCCCGCACCAGCGGCCAGAAGCACAGCAGCCCGATCACCGGGCCGGGCAGCAGCAGCCAGCCGACGCGGCTGCCCCAGTCGCCGATCCCGGCGGTGGCCCAGGTGATCGAGGCCACGGTGATCAGGAACCCGAGGCTGTTCTGGATCGCCAGCGCGCTGCCGACCAGGTCCGGCGGGCAGGCCCGGGCCGACAGCGCCGAGAACTGGGCCGAGTCGGCCACGACGGCCAGGCCCCACACCAGCAGCGCCAGCAGGCGCAGCGCCGCGCCCAGCGCATCGAGCAGCGGGTACAGGCAGCACATGGCCCCCGAGACCAGCAGGGCCGCGGCGGCCACCCGGGCGCTGCCCCAGCGCCGGCTCAGCAGGCCGCCCGCAATGCAGCCGGCCGCGCCGATGCCGATCACGCAGAAGGACAGCAGCGAGGTCAGCGCCGGCTGGGCCTGCGGCGCCAGCCCGCCGTCGCGCACCACCTGCGCGACCAGGAACGGCGTGACCGTCCAGAACGCATACAGCTCCCACATGTGGCCGAAGTAGCCGATCGCCGCGGTGCGGAAGCGCCGCACCCCAAAGGCCCTGAAGGCCGCCCCCCAGCGCAGCGCCGGGGCGGCCGCACGGCGTGCCAGGAACGGCCCGTCGCCCAGCATGCCCACCGCGGCCGCCGCCACCAGCGCCAGCGCCGAGGAGGTCAGCACCACCGCCTGCCAGGGCAGCTCGGCGCCGGCGGCCCGCACCGCATGCGGCAGGGCCGTGCCCAGCGTCAGCATGCCGACCAGCAGGCCCAGCGTCGCACCAGACGCACCCGGGGTCCAGCCGATGACCATCTTCATGCCCAGGGGGTAGATGCCCGCCAGGCACACGCCGACGAGGAAGCGCAGCACCAGCGCCTGCGCAAGGCTGCCGGCCAGGAGCGCGAACATCGCGTTGAAGGCCGCGCCCAGCAGGCAGGCGACCATGAAGATGCGGCTCGCCGCGAAGCGGTCGGCCAGGCCGGAGGCGGCCAGCGACAGCGTGCCCGCGATGAAGCCGAACTGCACGGCACTGGTGAGGTGGCCCAGCTCGGCGCTGCCGAGCTGCCAGACCCGCGCCAGGTCGTCGGCCGCACTGTTCGCGCTGAACCACAGGGAGGTCCCGAACAGCTGGGCGACGACGATGGTCGCAACGGGATGGCGGCGCAGCATGGCGTTCACGCGGCCCCGCCCCGTCGCCCGGACGCGGCACCGTCCCGCCTCGCCGGCCAGCCGGCGGGTCGTGCATCCGATGGCGGCCAGGCAGCGGGCATGCGGGCGTGCGGTGCGCGAAGACGCGGCCACTTTAGGCGCGGGCACCGGCGGCCGTCAACGCGGCCGGCCCCGGCGCGGGGCCGGCCGTTCAGCCCTCGTCGACCACCGTGCCCGGCGCCGCGGGCCCTTCGCGGCGGCCGAGCTGCAGGAAGATGCAGGCGGCCAGCACCGAGATCAGCCCCACCCCGACGAAGGTCGCGTGGAAGCTGCCCAGCACGGCGTCGCCGCCGGCGTTGAACGTCACGCCGCTGAACACCGACAGCAGCGCCGCGGCCACGGCCACGCCCAGGCTCATCGACAGCTGCATCACCACCGACAGCAGGCTGTTGCCGCCGCTGGCGGTGTCCGGACCCAGGTCGCCGAGCGTGAGCGTGTTCATCGCGGTGAACTGCAGCGAGTTGATGACGCCGAAGACGGCCAGCATCGCCAGCAGCAGGCCGTAGGGGGTGTCCGGCTTGACCAGCGCGAAGGCGGCGATCATCACCCCGAGCGCGACCGTGTTGCCCACCAGCACCGTGCGGTAGCCCAGGCGCTCGATGACGCGCTCGGCGAACAGCTTGCACAGCATCATGCCCGCGGCCATCGGGATCAGGCTCATGCCCGCATGCGACGGCGAGTAGCCCAGCCCCACCTGCAGGAACAGCGGCAGCAGGAAGGGCATCGCCCCGGTGCCCAGGCGCGAGAACAGGTTGCCGGCGATGCCGATCGCGAAGGTCGGGATGCGGAACAGCGCCAGGCTGAACAGCGGGTGCTCGGTGCGTGCCGCGTGCAGCCAGTAGCCCACCATCGCCGCCAGCCCGGCCACCAGCATCCACAGGGCCACCGCGCGGCCGATCGCATGCTCGCCCAGTCCCTGCAGTGCCAGCGTCACCAGCACCAGCCCGCACGAGAACAGCACGAAGCCGCCCAGGTCGAAGCGGCTCACCGCGTCCGGCCGCAGGTCGGGCATGTAGCGGCGCGCGGCGATCAGCCCGGCCAGCCCGACCGGCAGGTTGATCAGGAACACCCAGTGCCAGCTCGCGCCCTCGGTCAACCAGCCGCCCAGCGTCGGCCCGATCAGCGGCCCGAGCAGCCCGGGCAGCGTCACGAAGGTCATCACCTTGAGCAGCTCCTCGCGCGGGAAGCCGCGCAGGATGGCCAGCCGACCCACCGGCATCAGCAGCGCGCCGCCCACGCCCTGCACCACCCGCGCCGTCACCAGCAGCGGCAGCGAGGGCGACAGCGCGCACAGCAGCGAGCCCAGGCTGAACAGCGCGATCGCGGCCAGGAAGGCGCGGCGGGTGCCGAAGCGGTCGGCCAGCCAGCCCGAGGCCGGGATCAGCAGTGCCACCGTGAGCATGTAGGCGATCACCACCGACTGCATGCGCAGCGGGCTCTCGCCCAGGTCGTGGGCCATGCTGGGCAGCGCGGTGTTCAGGATGGTGCCGTCCAGCGTCTGCATGAACAGGGCCACGGCCACCAGCCAGGGCAGCGCGCGTCGGGTCGCGGGATCCAGGGGCATCGGGATGTACGGGGATGTCGGTGTCGGCGGGGCCACAGTCTCGCATCGCGTGGCCCGCGCTGCGGGCATTGTCGGACGTCCGGCCCGGTCTTGCCCGACCGGCTAGAATGCGCCACCGGGCCCAAATTTTGGTGTCCGGCCCTCGCACCCCCTTCCCCGCGACGCCGGTTCCACCAAGTCAAGCGCTCGCAGCCATTGGGTCGCGCACTGCTTCAACGCGCCACCCCGTGATCCCGTCCCACCGCTTCCTGGACGGACTGCAACGGAGCCTGGAACCATGGAAATCTTCGACTACGACAACATCCTGCTGTTGCCGCGCAAGTGCCGCGTGGAAAGCCGCAGCGAATGCGACCCCTCGGTGGAATTTGGCGGCCGCCGCTTCAAGCTGCCGGTCGTGCCGGCCAACATGAAGACGGTGGTGGACGAGTCCATCTGCGAGTGGCTCGCCGCCAACGGCTATTTCTACGTGATGCACCGCTTCGAGGTCGACAACCTCGCGTTCGCGAAGCGCATGCGCGAGCAGGGGCTGTTCGTCTCGATCAGCTCGGGCGTCAAGCCGCACGACTATGCCGTGATCGACCGCCTGGCGGCCGAGGGCGTGGGCGCGGACTACATCACCATCGACATCGCCCACGGCCACGCCGACAGCGTGCAGAAGATGATCGCCCACATCAAGCAGAAGCTGCCCGACACCTTCGTGATCGCCGGCAACGTGGGCACGCCCGAAGGCGTGATCGACCTGGAGAACTGGGGCGCGGACGCGACCAAGGTCGGCATCGGCCCGGGCAAGGTCTGCATCACCCGCCTGAAGACCGGCTTCGGCACCGGCGGCTGGCAGCTCTCGGCGCTCAAGTGGTGCGCCCGCGTGGCGACCAAGCCCATCATCGCCGACGGCGGCATCCGCGAGCATGGCGACATCGCCAAGAGCGTGCGCTTCGGCGCGACCATGGTGATGATCGGCTCGCTGTTCGCCGGCCACGAGGAATCGCCCGGCCGCACGGTCGAGGTCGACGGCAAGCTGTACAAGGAGTACTACGGCTCGGCCAGCGACTTCAACAAGGGCGAGTACAAGCACGTCGAGGGCAAGCGCATCCTCGAGCCGATCAAGGGCCGGCTGGCCGACACGCTGCGCGAGATGCAGGAAGACCTGCAGAGCTCGATCAGCTACGCCGGCGGCCGGGTGCTCGCCGACATCCGCAAGGTCAACTACGTGATCCTCGGCGGCGACAACGCCGGCGAACACCTGTTGATGTAAGTCAAGCAAAGTCCCGGGCGGCGGGCCGGCGGTCGGCAAAGCGGCGTGCTTCCTGCACACTTCGGGGGCCCAGACACGCAGGAGCTGCCCGGGATGTCCCTGACCCCCACCCCCGCCGATGCCCGCCGTCCCGCCGGGACGACCCGCCAGGACTGGCACCACCGCCCGGTGCACGAGGTGCTGGACGCGCACCGGACCAGCCCCGACGGCCTCGACGTCCCCGAGGCGCAGCGGCGCCTGCAGCAGCACGGCCCCAACCGCCTGCCCGAGCCGCCCCGCCCGCACCCGCTGCGCCGCTTCCTGGCGCAGTTCCACAACACCCTGATCTACTTCCTGCTCACCGCCGCGGTGGCGGCGGCGATCATGGGCCACTGGATCGACGCCACCGTGATCGTCGCGGTGGTCACGGTCAACGCGATCGTGGGCTTCCTGCAGGAAGGCAAGGCCGAGCAGGCACTGGCCGCGATCCGCAGCCTGATCTCGCCGCAGGCCCAGGTGCTGCGCGACGGCCGCCGCACCGCGGTGCCGGCGCACGAACTGGTGCCGGGCGACGTGGTACTGCTCGAGGCGGGCGACCGGGTCCCGGCCGACCTGCGGCTGATCAAGGCGCGCAACCTGCTGATCGACGAGGCGCTGCTGACCGGCGAATCGGTGGCCGCCGGCAAGGCCGAGCATCCGGTGGCCCCCGACGCGGCCCTGGGCGACCGGCGCTGCATGGCCTACTCGGGCAGCCTGGTGACGGCCGGCCAGGGCGCGGGCGTCGTGGTCGCCACCGGCGGCGCCACCGAGATCGGCCGCATCAGCGCGATGCTGCGCCACATCGACACCCTCACGACCCCGCTGCTGCAGCAGGTCAACCGCTTCGGCGCGCGCTTCACCTGGCTCTCCATCGGCGCCGCGGCGCTGCTGTACCTGTACGCGGTGCTGGTGCGCGACTACGGCTGGCTGGACGCGCTGATGGTGGTGGTGTCGCTGGCCGTCGGCGTGGTGCCCGAAGGACTGCCTGCGGTCATCAGCATCACGCTGGCGATCGGCGTGCAGCGCATGGCCGCGCGCAACGCGGTGATCCGCCGCCTGCCCGCGGTCGAGACGCTGGGCGCCACCTCGGTGATCTGCTCGGACAAGACCGGCACGCTCACGCGCAACGAGATGATGGTGCGCCGCCTGCTGGTCGACGACCACGAGCTGGAGATCGGCGGCGCCGGCTACGCCCCCGTCGGCGGGTGGACCCGCGCCAGTGGCGAGCCGGTGCCGCCCGGGGCGCTGCCGGCCACCGCGCGCGAGCTGGTGCGTGCCGGCGCGCTGTGCAACGACGCGATGCTGCGCGAGGCCGGCGGGCAGTGGCAGGTGGACGGCGACCCGATGGAAGGCGCGCTGCTGGCGCTGGCGATCAAGGCCGAGGAAGAGCCCGGCGCGCTGCGCGGCGAGGCCGGCCGGCTCGACGAGATCCCGTTCGACGCCCAGCACCGCTACATGGCCACGCTGCACCGCCACCCCGACGGCGGCGCGGTGCTGTATGTCAAGGGCGCGCCCGAGACCGTGATGTCGATGTGCAGCGTGCAGCTCTGCGACCACGGCGAGACCGCCTTCGACCCGGGGGCGTGGAGCGCGCGCATCGAGGGCTGCGCCGCCCACGGCGAGCGCGTGCTCGGCTTTGCGATGAAGCGGCTCGCTGAGGCGCCCGCCGCGCTGGACTTCGACGTGGTGCACGGGCTGACCTGGCTGGGGGCGGCCGGCTTCATCGACCCGCCGCGCGAGGAAGCCGTCGCCGCGGTGGCCGAATGCCGCAGCGCCCGCATCGACGTCAAGATGATCACCGGCGACCACGCGCAGACCGCCGCGGCGATCGCCAGGCAGCTGCAGCTGGCGCCCGATCCCACGGTGCGCACCGGGGCCCAGGTCGACGCGCTGAGCGACGAGGAGCTGCGCGACGTGGTGCGCGAGACCACCGTGTTCGCCCGTACCAGCCCCGAGCACAAGCTGCGCATCGTGCGCGCGCTGCAGGCGCAGGGCCACGTGGTCGCGATGACCGGCGACGGGGTCAACGACGCGCCGGCGCTCAAGCAGGCCGACGTCGGCGTCGCGATGGGCCGCAAGGGCACCGAGGCGGCCAAGGAAGCCGCCGAGATGGTGCTGCTGGACGACAACTTCCGCTCCATCGTCGACGCGGTGCACGAGGGCCGCGTCGTGTTCGACAACATCCGCAAGGTCATCGCCTGGACCGTGCCGACCAACGGCGGCGAGGTGCTGGCCATCATCGTCGCGCTGCTGCTCGGCCTGACGCTGCCGATGACGCCGGCGCAGATCCTCTGGATCAACCTGATCCTGACCGTCACGCTGGGCCTGGCGCTGGCCTTCGAGCCGGCCGAGCCGGGGGTGATGGCCCGCGCGCCGCGGCCGCGCGACGCCGCGCTGCTGTCGCCGTTCATGGTCTGGCGCTGCATCTTCGTCGCGGTGCTGTTCGTGATCGGCGTGCTGGGCATCTTCGGCTACGCCGGCTGGCGCGGCCACTCGCTCGAGCAGGCCCGCACGATGGTGGTCAACACCCTGGTGGTGTTCGAGATCTTCTACCTGTTCAACGTGCGCTACCTCCACGGCGGGTCGCTGACCTGGCAGGGCGTGCTCGGCACCCCGGCGGTGCTGATCGCCCTGGTGGTCGTGGTGGTCGCGCAGCTGGCGTTCACCTACGCCCCGACCATGCAGCGCTGGTTCGCCAGCGCCCCGGTGCCCTTCGTCGACGGCCTGGTGATCATCGCCGCGGGGGTGGCGCTGATGCTGGTGCTGGAGGCCGAAAAGGCCCTGCTGCGGCGCTGCCGGCTGTTCGACGAAGCGCGGGGTTGACGGGACGCCTAAAATTGCGGCATTCCAGACGGCGGCGTCCTCGTGGAACGCCGCCGTTCGTCATTCGCACATCCATCCATCCCCGGCACCATGTCCGAACTCGCGAAGTCCTTTGAACCGAAAGCCATCGAAGCGAAGTGGGGCCCCGAATGGGAGCGCCGCCGGCTGTACGAGCCGACGCTCGACGAGACCCGTCCCTCGTTCGCCATCCAGCTGCCGCCGCCCAACGTGACCGGCACGCTGCACATGGGCCACGCGTTCAACCAGACCGTGATGGACTCGCTGACGCGCTACCACCGCATGCGCGGGTTCAACACCCTGTGGGTGCCGGGCACCGACCACGCCGGCATCGCGACGCAGATCGTCGTCGAGCGCCAGCTGCAGGCGCAGGGCGTCTCGCGCCACGACCTGGGCCGCAAGAACTTCGTCGCCAAGGTCTGGGAGTGGAAGGAACAGTCCGGCTCGACCATCACCCAGCAGATCCGCCGCCTGGGCGCGTCGGTGGCCTGGGACCACGAATACTTCACGATGGACGAGAAGCTGTCCAAGGTCGTCACCGACACCTTCGTGCAGCTGTATGAACAGGGCCTGATCTACCGTGGCAAGCGCCTGGTCAACTGGGACCCGGTGCTGAAGTCCGCCGTCTCCGACCTGGAGGTCGAGAGCGAGGAGGAGGACGGCTCGCTGTGGCACATCCGCTACCCGCTGGCCGACGGCTCGGGCGAGCTGGTGGTCGCGACCACCCGTCCCGAGACCATGCTCGGCGACACCGCGGTGATGGTGCACCCCGAAGACGAGCGCTACCAGCGCTTCATCGGCAAGCAGGTGCAGCTGCCGCTGACCGGCCGCACCATCCCCGTGATCGCCGACGAGTACGTGGACCGCGAGTTCGGCACCGGCGTCGTGAAGGTCACGCCGGCGCACGACTTCAACGACTACGCGGTCGGCCAGCGCCACGGCCTGCCGATGATCAGCATCTTCACGCTGGACGCGAAGACCAACGACGAGGTGCCCGAGGCCTACCGCGGCCTGGACCGTTTCGACGCGCGCAAGAAGGTGGTCGCCGACCTGGAGGCCCAGGGCCTGCTGGTCGAGGTGAAGAAGCACAAGCTGATGGTGCCGCGCTGCGCGCGCACCGGCCAGATCGTCGAGCCCATGCTGACCGACCAATGGTTCGTCGCGATGACCAAGCCGGGCCCGGACGGCAAGTCCATCGCCCAGAAGGCCATCGAGGTGGTCGAGAACGGCTCGGTGAAGTTCGTGCCCGAGCAGTGGGTCAACACCTACAACCAGTGGATGAAGAACATCCAGGACTGGTGCATCTCGCGCCAGCTCTGGTGGGGCCACCAGATCCCGGCCTGGTACGGCACGAACGGCGAGATGTTCGTCGCCCGCAGCGAGGAGGAAGCGCGCGCCAAGGCGCAGGCGGCCGGCTACACCGGCGAGCTGACCCGCGACGAGGACGTGCTCGACACCTGGTATTCCTCGGCGCTGGTGCCGTTCTCGACGCTGGGCTGGCCCGCGCAGACCAAGGAGCTGGACCTGTTCCTGCCCTCCTCGGTGCTGGTCACCGGCTTCGACATCATCTTCTTCTGGGTCGCCCGGATGATCATGATGACGGTGCACTTCACCGGCAAGGTGCCGTTCCGCCACGTCTACATCCACGGCCTGGTGCGCGACTCGCAGGGCAAGAAGATGAGCAAGTCCGAGGGCAACGTGCTCGACCCGGTGGACCTCATCGACGGCATCGCGCTCGAGCCGCTGCTGGAAAAGCGCACCACCGGCCTGCGCAAGCCCGAGACCGCGCCCAAGGTGCGCGAGGCGACGAAGAAGGAATTCCCCGACGGCATCCCCGGCTACGGCGCCGACGCGCTGCGCTTCACCTTCGCGGCGCTGGCCACGCTGGGCCGCAACATCAACTTCGACAGCAAGCGCTGCGAGGGCTACCGCAACTTCTGCAACAAGCTCTGGAACGCCACCCGCTTCGTGCTGATGAACTGCGAGGGGCAGGACTGCGGCCTGAAGGAGCACACCAAGGAAGAATGCGCCGTCGGCGGACCGTTCCACGGCTACCTGAGCTTCAGCCCGGCGGACCGCTGGATCACCAGCGAGCTGCAGCGCGTCGAGGCCGCGGTCGAGCAGGGCTTTGCCGAATACCGCCTCGACAACGTCGCCAACGCGATCTACCAGTTCGTCTGGGACCAGTACTGCGACTGGTACCTGGAAATCGCCAAGGTGCAGCTGCAGACCGGCGATGCGGCCCAGCAGCGCGCCACGCGCCGCACGCTGATCCGCGTGCTGGAGACCGTACTGCGCCTGCTGCACCCGATCGCGCCCTTCATCACCGAGGAGCTGTGGCAGAAGGTCGCGCCGGTGGCCGGCCGCAAGGCTCCCGATTCGGACGACTCCATCATGCTGGCGCCCTACCCCAAGGCGCAGCTGGAGCGCGTCGACCCCAAGGCCGACGCGTGGATGGAGCGACTGAAGGCGCTGGTGGGCGCCTGCCGCAACCTGCGCGGCGAGATGAACCTGTCGCCGGCCACGCGCGTGCCGCTGTACGTGATCGGCGGCGCGGACTTCGTCAGCGAGGCGGCGCCGGTGCTGCAGGCGCTGGCCAAGCTCAGCGAGGTGAAGGTCTTCCACGACGAAGCAGAATTTGCCGCCGCCACCCGCCTGGCCCCCGTTTCGGTGCAGGGCCAGACGCGGCTGGCACTGCACGTGGAGATCGACGTGGCCGCCGAACGCGAGCGCCTCGCCAAGGAAATCAAGCGCCTGGAGACGGAAATCGCCAAAGCGCAAGCGAAGCTTGGTAACGAAAGTTTTGTCGCACGCGCTCCTGCTAACGTCGTGGAACAGGAGCGCGCGCGCCTGTCCGACTTCACTGCTACCCTCGCCCGGGTCCGCGATCAGCTCGCCCGGCTGGCTTGAAGCTTGCAGGGCAGGATCGCTCAGTTCCAGGAGGAAAAACCATGCATATCACCAAGGCCGTGTTCCCGGTGGCAGGACTCGGCACCCGATTCCTGCCTGCGACCAAGGCCCAACCGAAGGAAATGCTGCCGGTCGTCGACAAGCCGCTGATCCAGTACGCGGTGGAGGAAGCGTACGAGGCCGGCATCCGCGAGATGATCTTCGTCACCGGCCGCACCAAGCGTCCCATCGAGGATCATTTCGACATGGCCTACGAGCTGGAGACCGAGCTCGAGGCCGCCGGCAAGCACGAGCTGCTGAAGATCGTGCAGTCGATCAAGCCCGACGACATGGAATGCGTGTTCGTGCGCCAGCCCAAGATGCTGGGCCTGGGACACGCGGTGCTGTGCGCCGAACGCCTGGTCAACGGCCATCCGTTCGCGGTGATCCTGGCCGATGACCTGATGGTCGGCCAGCCGCCCATCATGAAGCAGATGGTCGACCAGTTCGCCGACTGGAAGGCCACCATCATCGCGGTGCAGGAAGTGCCGCCGGAGCACACCCGCCGCTACGGCATCGTCGCCGGCCACCAGGTCAACGACCGGCTGGTGGACGTGCAGGAAATCGTCGAGAAGCCCGCCCCCGAGGCCGCGCCGTCGCGCCTGGGCGTGGCGGGCCGCTACATCCTGACCTCCGGCATCTTCGACGAGATCCGTCGCCAGCCGCGCGGCGTGGGCGGCGAGATCCAGCTCACCGACGGCATCGCCGGGCTGCTGCGTCGCGAGAAGGTGTTTGCCTACCGCTATGAGGGCACGCGCTACGACTGCGGCAGCAAGGAAGGCTTCCTGCAGGCCACCGTCGAGCTGGCGCTGGCGCACCCGCAGCTGGGGGCCAGCTTCCGCGAATACCTGAAGAGCCTGGACCTGTAAGCCGCCCAGGCCTGCTGCACGCCGCCCCGCGGCGCCCGGGTCCACGACGGGGCCACGGGTCCGACATGCCGGGCGAGGGCAATGGGCCCCGCCGGGCGCCTTCAGCGGCGGCGCAGGATGTGGATGTATTCCTTGTCCAGGGTCTGCTGCTCGACCAGCTCGTTGCCGGTCTGCTTGGCGAAGGCCTGGAAATCGCGCACCGACCCCGGGTCGGTCGCGACGACCTTCAGCAGCTCGCCGCTCTGCATCTCGGCCAGCGCCTTCTTGGTCTTGAGGATGGGCAGCGGACAGTTCAGGCCGCGGGTGTCGAGTTCCTTGCTGATTTCCATGGGGACGTCCTTTGTACGCAAGGATTTTAGGCTGCCGACTCCGCGCGCGGGACGTCGATCCATTGCGGCTCGTAGCCGCGCGAGCGCAGCCACTGTGCCAGCATCACCCCCGTGCCGGAGCGCCAGCACTTGATCTCCTCGGGACGGAACAGCCGGTACTCGGCCAGTTCCGGCGACAGCACGATCTCGCCGTGCGCCAGCGCGTGGTAGGTGATGATGACCTGGTTCATGCGCTGGAAGTCGCACACCCCCTGCAGTGTCAGCTTCGAGACGGTCAGCGAGGTTTCCTCGTGGATCTCGCGCCGGATGCCGTCCTCGGGCGACTCGCCGGCCTCCATGAAGCCGGTGATCAGCGCGAACATGCGCCCGGTCCAGGCCGCGTTGCGGGCCAGCAGGATGCGGCCCTCGCGTTCGGGCATCTCGATGATGGCCGCCAGCACCGGCGTCGGGTTGTTCCAGTGCGTGTAGCCGCAGGCCACGCAGCGCAGGCGCTTGCGCTCGCCGCCGTCCTCGGGGAGCGTGAGCCACTGCAACGGCGTCGCGCAGCACGGGCAGAATCGGAATTCGCTCACCATGCACTCCGCAATCCAGTCCAGCCATCCTAACGGGGAACCGTCCCCGGCGCTGCCGGGACGATCCCGGCCCGTGACCAGCAACCAGGAGGGGCTCCATCCCCGGCTGGAAGCCACCGTGCGCAAGCACCTGGCCACGCCGTTCCGGCGCCCGCCCGCCCCCTACAGCCGGCAAGCCTACGCCGCGCTGGCCGCGCGCCTGGCCGCGCACGGCGGCCCGCTGGTGCTCGACAGCGCCTGCGGCACCGGCGAGAGCACCGCGGCGCTGGCGCTGCGGCATCCGCAGGCGCTGGTGGTGGGGGTGGACCAGTCGGCCGAGCGCATCGGCCGGGGCCTGCGCAAGCTGGGCGCCGGCCTGCCGCCCAACGCGCTGCTGCTGCGCGCCGACGTGACCGACCTGTGGGCGCTGCTGGTGCAGGACGGGGTGCGCCTGGCGCGGCATTACCTGCTCTACCCCAACCCCTGGCCCAAGGCCGAGCACCTGCAGCGGCGCTGGCACGGCCATCCGCGCCTGCGGGAACTGCTGGCGCTGGGCGGGCGCATCGAGCTGCGCACCAACTGGCGGCTGTACGCCGAGGAGTTCCAGGCCGCGCTGGCCTGGGCCGGCATCGCGTCGGAGATGGAAGCGGTGCGCGACGACGCGCCGCCGCTCACGCCGTTCGAACGCAAGTACCGCGCGAGCGGCCATGCGCTCGTGCGGCTGGTGGCTCAGGCGGGGAACACGCCGGTGGAGAGGTAGCGGTCGCCGCGGTCGCAGACGACGAACACGATGGTCGCGTTCTCGACCTGCTTGGCGATCTGCAGGGCCACCCAGCAGGCCCCGGCGGCCGAGATGCCCGCGAACAGGCCTTCCTCGGCGGCCAGGCGCCGCGCCATGTCCTCGGCATCGGCCTGGCTGACGTAGACCAGCTCGTCGACCCAGGTCGGGTCGTAGATCTTGGGCAGGTACTCCTCGGGCCACTTGCGGATGCCCGGGATGCGCGAGCCTTCGCTCGGCTGCGCGCCGATCACGCGCACGTCGGGGTTCTGTTCCTTCAGGTAGCGCGACACCCCGGTGATGGTGCCGGTGGTGCCCATCGCGCTGATGAAGTGCGTGACCCGGCCCTCGGTGTCGGCCCAGATCTCGGGGCCGGTGGTCTCGTAGTGGATGCGCGGGTTGTCCGGGTTGGCGAACTGGTCCAGCACCACGCCCTTGCCGTCCCGCTGCATCTGCTCGGCCAGGTCGCGGGCGTACTCCATGCCGCCGGCCTTGGGCGTGAGGATCAGCTCGGCACCGAAGGCCTTCATCGTCTGCGCCCGCTCGATCGACAGGTCCTCCGGCATGATCAGCAGCATGCGGTAGCCGCGCACGGCGGCGGCCATCGCCAGCGCGATGCCGGTGTTGCCCGAGGTCGCCTCGATCAGCGTGTCGCCCGGCTTGATCTGGCCGCGCTCCTCGGCGCGCCGGATCATGCTGATGGCCGGGCGGTCCTTCACCGAGCCGGCCGGGTTGTTGCCCTCCAGCTTGCCCAGGATCACGTTGCCGCGCTGCTCGTTCTCGGGACCGGGCAGCCGTTGCAGCTTGACCAGCGGGGTCTGGCCGATGACGTCTTCGATGGTTTTGTATCGGGGCATGTGAACTCGTTTCCCAGGGATGGCCTGCCCGCATTGTCGCAGCCTCGCGCCAAAGCGGTGGAGCGGCTGGAGTACCTTTGCGGCCGCCGGGGTGAGGCCGGCGCGGTCGACACGGGAAAGGGCGGCCGGCATCGCGGCAAGGCGCGGGGCCGCACGGCTGGTGCCCAGGGCCGGACTCGAACCGGCACGCCATCGCTGGCGAGGGATTTTGAGTCCCTTGCGTCTACCAATTTCGCCACCTGGGCAGGTGAAACGGAACGAGGCGCGATTATGTCATAGCAGCCCTGGCGCCAAGCCTGCGCACACCCTGCCGCAGCCGGCCACGGACGGGCCTTCCGGGCCTCGCAAGGCGCCGGCGGCGGCAGGTCCGGTTCGGGCATGCGCCGGTCCGATCAGACAGAGAAATTACATCGATATATGTCGCCGGCGAAAGGACGTTTCGCCCCGAACGGCCGCTGCGCCTCCATACCGAAACCCCATAACTGTGTTGCAGGCGCTGCGATTGCTGTAGCCCCGGCGCTCATGCATCCTTCGCCCGCACAAGAACAACCCACACGAGGAGACACTGCGGTGCGTCCTTGGTGCAGGTCGGCTCGCGCCGCCTTGCCCCGTCCCGGTCGCGCCGTGCTTCCCCCAACGGGGAAGCCTTCGCCGGCTTGCCGGCGAAAAAGCGTGACCGTCGCCGCAGGGCGCGGCCATGCGTTCCATGAACTCGAAAGACTAGGAGCTTGGCATGACCCGTGGGTCAACTTGGTATTACGTCATCCACTGGATAAGGTTCTACTTCGGCGCGCACCTGCTGTTTTCCGGCATCCGCTACGCCATGACCGGCTACGTGCCGGAGATTCCCGGCATCGGGGGCGAATGGGTCCAGGCCAACGCCAACATCTACCTCTACCAGGCCATCAAGTACCTGGAAATCGTCACCGGCGCGATGCTGTTCTTCAACCGCTTCCCGCTGCTCGGCCTGATCCTGGAATTCCCGGCCACCGTCAACATCTTCTGGCTGAACACCTTCATCGTCGGCGGCCCCGAAATGCCGCGCCAGCTGTTCACCGGCCCGCAGGAACTGTTCCTCAACGGCGTGCTGCTGCTGGCCTACAGCGGATGGATGTACGGCGCGATCCGGCCCAAGCTGGAGCCCCTGCCGATCTGGGACGGCGCCAAGGCCTACGTGCCCGAGCTGAAGGCCGGCACGCTCGACCCGCGCGGCTGAACCCGCAGCGACGCACGACCCTGCTGAACACGAAGTACGAAGGACAGCTGACTTATGACCAAGCAAAAATGGCTTGCCGTGGTGATCTGCGTGCTGCTGACCGCCGCGGCCTACATCGGCTCGACCGGCCTGTTCTACACCACGTTCCGGCCCATCCGCAACTACGACCTGGTGGCCTTCGCCGGCTCCTGGGCGGGCCTGATCTGGTACCTGATCCGCGACCGCAACATCAAGTGAGTCGCCGCGCACCGGCTGCCGTCCTGCAGTGACGGTGGCCCCGCCTCCGGCAACGGGCACCCTGGGTGCCCGTTTTTCATGGGCGGCCGCTCCCGCCCGGGGCAGTCGGCGGCTATCATCCCCGCTCTTGCCCTGCGGGGCACCTGACGCCGCGAGAGACGATGCCGCCCATTCCACCGATCATCAAGACGCTCCTGCTCATCAACGTCGCTGCGTTCTGCCTGCAGGCCATCGTGGGACCGGTGCTGATGCAGGCCCTGGCCCTGTGGCCGCTGCAAAGCGGGCTGTTCATGCCCTGGCAGGTGGTCACCTACGCGTTCCTGCACAGCAACATCGGCCACCTGTTCCTCAACATGCTGGGCCTGTGGATGTTCGGCAGCGAGCTGGAACGCCTGTGGGGCGACAAGCGCTTCATCCAGTTCTATGGCGCGAGCATCCTGACCGCCGCGGCGGCCCAGCTGCTGGTGACCTTCCTGGCCGGCTCGTTCGTGCCCACCATCGGCGCCTCGGGCGGCCTGTTCGGCCTGCTGCTGGCCTACGGCATGCTGTTCCCGAACCGCACCATCATGCCGCTGTTCCCGCCCATCCCGATGAAGGCCAAGGTGTTCGTCGCGGTCTACGGCGCGCTGGAACTGTTCTTCGGCGTGACCGGCACGGCCTCGGGCATCGCGCACTTCGCCCACCTGGGCGGCATGCTGGGCGGCTTCCTGATGATCCGCTACTGGCGCGGCCAGCCGCCGTTCAGCCGGCGCCGCCGCTTCTGAGGCCGCCCGGGCCTCAGACTGCACGACGGAAATCCACCTGCGCCGGCCGCCCCGGCAGCGCGAGGCTGG
Source organism: Caldimonas thermodepolymerans (assembly GCF_015476235.1). NCBI lineage: Bacteria > Pseudomonadati > Pseudomonadota > Betaproteobacteria > Burkholderiales > Sphaerotilaceae > Caldimonas > Caldimonas thermodepolymerans. Next base: position 1,182,609 of record NZ_CP064338.1, on the reverse strand, counting down.
CCGTCTGCGCCAGCGTGGTCGCGACCACCTGCCCGGCGCGGATCACCGCCAGGCGCGTGGCGCGCAGGCGGATCGCCTCGATGGGGTCGCCGGCCTGCAGCAGCACCAGGTCGGCGCGGCAGCCGGGGGCGGTGCCGTAGCCTTCCAGCCCCAGGATGGCGGCCGGCACGGTGGTGACGGCCTCGAAGCACTGGCGCATCGCGTCCTGTCCCGTCATCTGCGCGACGTGCAGGCCCATGTGGGCCACTTCCAGCATGTCCGCGCTGCCCAGGCCGTACCACGGGTCCATCACGCAGTCGTGGCCGAAGGCCACCGGGATGCCGGCGGCGAGCAGCTCGGGCACGCGGGTCATGCCGCGGCGCTTAGGGTAGGTGTCGTGCCGGCCCTGCAGCGTGATGTTGATCAGCGGGTTGGCGATCGCGGCCACGCCCGCCTCGCGCATCAGCGGGATCAGCTTGGAGACGTAGTAGTTGTCCATCGAGTGCATGGACGTCAGGTGCGAGCCCGCCACCCGGCCTTGCAGGCCCAGGCGCTGCGTGTGACAGGCCAGCGTCTCGATGTGGCGCGACAGCGGGTCGTCGGACTCGTCGCAGTGCATGTCCACGCGCAGCCCGCGCTCGGCGGCGAGCTCGCACAGCAGGCGCACCGACTCGGCGCCGTCGGCCATGGTGCGCTCGAAGTGCGGGATGCCGCCGACCACGTCCACGCCCATGTCCAGCGCGCGGCGCAGGTTGTCGAACGCGCCGGGCGAGCGCAGCACGCCGTCCTGCGGGAAGGCCACCAGCTGCAGGTCCAGGTAGGGCTTCACGCGCTCGCGCACGTGCAGCAGAGCTTCCACCGCGAGCAGCCGCGGGTCGCAGACGTCCACGTGCGAGCGGATCGCCAGCAGCCCGCGCGCCACCGCCCAGTCGCAGTAGGCCAGCGCCCGCTCGACCAGCGCCTCCTGGGTGAGCAGGGGTTTCAGCTCGCCCCACAGCGCGATGCCTTCGAGCAGCGTGCCGGACTGGTTCACGCGCGGCATGCCGTAGCTGAGCGTGGAGTCCATGTGGAAGTGGGCGTCGACGAAGGGCGGCGTCACCAGCTGTCCGGCCGCGTCGATCTCCTGGCCGGCCTGGGCGGCCAGCGCGGGTTCGACCGCGACGATGCGGCCGCCGGCGATGCCGACGTCCTGCCCGGTGCGGCCGTCGGGCAGGGTGCAGCGACGCAGGATGAGGTCGAGCATCAGCGCTCTCCTTTGCGATAGGGTTTCATCAGGGCCTGGGGATACGACGCGCGCCGGGCCATCACGACCAGCGCGAGGATGGACAACGCATAGGGCAGCATCAGGTAGACCTGATAGGGCACGGCCCAGCCGCCCAGCGTCTGGCCGCCCTGCTGCAGGCGCAGCTGCAGCGCGTCGAACGCGGCGAACAGCAGCGCCCCGAGCAGCGCCTTGCCCGGCCGCCACGAGGCGAACACCACCAGCGCGACGCAGATCCAGCCCCGGCCGTTGACCATGTTGATGAAGAAGGCGTTGAAGGCCGACAGGGTCAGGAAGGCCCCCGCCACGCCCATCAGCGCCGAGCCGGCCACCACCGCGCCGGTGCGCAGGCCCAGCACGCTCAGGCCCTGCCCTTCGGCTGCGGCCGGATTCTCGCCGACCATGCGCACCGCCAGGCCCACCGGCGTGCGGTACAGCACCCAGGCCACCACCGGCACCAGCGCGATCGCCAGCAGCGTCAGCGCCGTCTGCGCGCCCAGCACCGGCCCGAGCACCGGGATACCGGACAGCGCCTCCAGCGGCGCAAACGGCGTGATCGTGGGCGGCGTGTCCACCTTGGGGAAGCTGACGCGGTAGGCAAAGTACGACAGGCTCGTGGCCAGCAGCGTCACGCCCAGGCCGGCCACGTGCTGCGACAGCGCCAGGCCCACGGTCAGCGCGGCGTGCAGCAGCCCGAAGGCCATGCCGACCACGGCCGCGGCCAGCACCCCGCCCCACAGGCCCGCGCCCTGGTAGGCCGCGAACCAGCCGGCGAACGCGCCGGCCACCATGATGCCCTCGATGCCGAGGTTGAGCACGCCGGCGCGCTCGCACAGCAGCACGCCGAGCGTCCCCAGGATCAGCGGCGTCGCCACGCGCAGCACCGCGATCCAGAACGGGGCCGAGGCCAGGATGTCGAAGAACTCGCTCATGCCCGCCCCCACTTCACGCGGTAGCGGACCAGCAGCGAGGCCACCAGCATGGACAGCAGCGCCAGCGCGACGATCACGTCCGAGAGGTACGTGGGCACGCCGATCGCGCGGCTCATGCTGTCGGCGCCCACCAGCACGCCGGCGACGAACACGGCCGCGGCCACGACGCCGAGCGGATGCAGCCCGGCCAGCATCGCGATCACGATGCCGGAGTAGCCGTAGCCCGGCGACATGTCCAGCGTCAGGTAGCTGGTGCGCCCGGCCACCTCGCCGACGCCGGCCAGGCCCGCGAGCGCGCCGGACAGCAGCGCGGTGCGCAGCATGACGCTGCGCACGTCGAAGCCGGCGAAGGCGGCGGCGCGCGCGTTCGCGCCCACCGCCCGCATCGCCAGCCCGAAGGTGGTGTAGCGGTTCACCGCCCACAGGATCACCGCCAGCGCGCAGGCCAGCAGCAGCCCGCTGTGCACGCGCGAGCGCTCCAGCAGGCGCGAGAACTCCAGCTCCGGGATCATCGCCACGCTCTGCGGCCAGCCCATCGCGAGCGGGTCCTTCATCGGCCCGTCCAGCATCATCGAGACGAACAGCAGCGTGATGAAGTTGAGCAGCAGCGTGGTCACCACCTCGTCGACCCCCAGCCGCACCTTGAGCCATGCAGGCCCGAGCAGCAGCAGCGCGCCGGCCAGCGCCCCGGCCGCGACCATCAGCACGAACAGCAGCGCCAGCGGCAGGTCGATCGCGCCCGAGGCATGCTGGCCGCCGACGGCGATCGCCGCCAGCGCCCCGGCGTACAGCTGCCCTTCGGCGCCGATGTTGAACAGCCGCGCGCGGAAGGCCACGGCCGCGGCCAGCCCGGTGAGGATCAACGGCGTGGCGCGGGTGAGCGTCTCGGTGATCGCGAAGCGGCTGCCGAAGGCGCCTTCGAACAGCAGCGCGTAGGCACGACCGACCGGGGCGTCCGCCCAGGTGACCAGCCCGGCGCCGAGCAGCAGCGTGGCCAGCACCGCGACGAAGGGCGCGGCCAGCTGCCAGGCCAGCGACGGCTGCGGGCGCAGTTCAAGCCGCATCGCGCACCTCCTGCGCCGAGGGTGCATCGGCGCCGGCCATCGCCAGGCCCAGCGCGGCGAGCGTCCAGTCCCCGGTCGGGCGCGCCGGGCCGAGCCGCCCGTGGTGGATCACCGCGACGCGGTCGGACAGGGCCAGGATCTCGTCCAGGTCCTCGGACATCAGCAACACGGCCGCGCCCTGCACGGTCGCGTCGAGCAGGCACTGGTGCACGTAGGCCACCGCGCCCACGTCCAGGCCCCAGGTGGGCTGGTTCGCGACCACCAGCACCGGCGGGCGCGGCCCGCCGACGGCCAGCGCCCGGCCGAGGATGAGCTTCTGCATGTTGCCGCCCGACAGCGCCCGCACCGGCGCGTCCAGCCCGCCGCCGCGCACGTCGAAGCGCTGCACCAGGTCGGCGGCGAACTGCCTCGCGGCGCGCTGGCGCACGAAGCCAAAGCGGGAAAAGGCCGTCGTGTGCAGGCGCTCGGCAATCGCGTTCTCCCACAGCGGCAGGTCGCCGACCACGCCGACCGCATGGCGGTCCTCGGGGATGCGGGCCACGCCGGCGCGCACCCAGGCCGAAGGCGTGGCGGGCAGCGCCTGGCCGGCCACCGCAAGCCGCCCCTGCCGGGGCGGGAGCAGGCCGCACAGCAGCCCGGCCAGCGTCTCCTGCCCGTTGCCGGCCACGCCGGCGATGCCGACCACCTCGCCGGCGCGCACGCGCAGGTCCACCTCGTGCAGCGGCGGGTGGCCCGGCACGCTCACGCGCTCCAGCACCAGCACCTCGTCGCCGGGGGCGCGGCGCTCGCGCCGGGGCATGCGCACGCTGCGGCCCACCATCAGCTCGGCCAGCTCCGCCTTGCTGCAGCCGGCCGCCTCGCGCACCGCGACCAGCCGGCCTGCGCGCAGCACCGCGACGCGATGCGAGACGCGCAGCACCTCGTCGAGCTTGTGGCTGATGAAGACGATGGACAGCCCCTGCGCGACCAGCTGCTGCAGCGTCGCAAACAGCGACTCGCTTTCCTGCGGGGTGAGCACCGCGGTGGGCTCGTCCAGGATCAGGATGCGGGCGCCGCGCACCAGCGCCTTGAGGATCTCGACGCGCTGGCGCTCGCCCACCGACAGGTCGCCCACGCGCGCCTCGGGCCGCACCTGCAGGCCGAAGCGCTGCGCGGCATCGAGCAGGCGCTCGCGCATCGCCGCACGCTGCGAGGACGGCCGCCACAGCGGCTCGGTGCCGAGCAGCACGTTGTCCAGCACGCTGAGGTTGTCGGCCAGCGTGAAGTGCTGGTGCACCATGCCGATGCCCGCGGCCAGCGCGGCCTTAGGCTGGCCGGGCGGCAGCTGCCGGCCGCACACCTCGATGTGCCCGGCGTCGGCCACGTAGTGGCCGAACAGGATGGACACCAGCGTGCTCTTGCCCGCGCCGTTCTCGCCGAGCAGCGCGAGCACCTCGCCGGGCCCGAGGTCCAGCGAGATGTCGTCGTTGGCCACCAACGCGCCGAAGCGCTTGGTGATGCCGTGCAGGCGCAGGACCGGCGCGGCCGCGGAGGTCGTGGCGGTCACCTGGAGGACTTCGGCTCGCTGTCGTTGACCTTCACGGTGAACTTGCCCTCGAGGATGGCCTTCTCGCGGGCGCGCACCTTGGCCATCACCTCGGCCGGCACCTTGCCCTCGAAGGTGCCCAGCGGGGCGAGCTCCGAGCCCTTGTGCTTCATCATCGAGTACGGGCCGTAGTCCTCGGCGGTGAACTGACCGGCCTTGACCTTGGCGATCGCGGCATCGACGGTGGGTTCCATGTTCCACAGCGCCGAGGCCACCACGGTCTCGGGGTACTGGTCCTGGGTGTTGATGACGTTGCCGATCGCGAGCTTGCCGCGCTCCTTGGCCGCGTCCGAGACGCCGAAGCGCTCGGCGTAGAGCACGTCGGCGCCCTTGTCGATCATCGCGAAGGCGGCTTCCTTCGCCTTGGGCGGGTCGAACCAGGAACCGATGAAGCTCACCGTGAACTTCACGTTGGGGTTGATCTCGCGCGCGCCGTCCATGAAGGCGTGCATCAGGCGGTTGACCTCGGGGATGGGGTAGCCGCCCACCATGCCGATGTGGCCGGTCTTGCTCATGCCGGCGGCGATCATGCCGGTGAGGTAGGCCGGCTCCTGGATGTAGTTGTCGAACACCGAGAAGTTGGGCGCCTGCGGCTTGCCCGACGATCCCATCAGGAAGGCGGTCTTCGGGTAGTCGCGCGCGACCTTGCGGGCCGCCGCCTCGACGCCGAACACCTCGCCCAGGATCAGCTGGTGGCCGGCCTCGGCGTACTGGCGCATCACGCGCTCGTAGTCGGCGTTGGCGACGTTCTCGGAGAACACGTACTCGATCTCGCCGCGTGCCTTGGCGGCGTTGAGCGCCTTGTGGATGCGCGAGACCCATTGCTGCTCGACCGGCACGGTGTAGATGCCCGCCACCTTGAGCTTCGCCTGGGCATGGGCGGGCAAGGTGGCCAGTCCGGAACAGGCAGCCGCGAGCGCCAGGCCGGCGGCAAGCAGGGTACGACGGGTGGAAGTGGTCATCGCTGGGTCCTTTCGGGGGTGGGGAGGAAGATGTCGGGGCCGGACGAGCGCAAGAAGCGTACCCACTCAGCCGCCCGCCGGCAGCGGTGTCAACCCGCAGCCGCGCAGCACGAACCCGAGCACGTGGTCGGTGGCGCGCTCGAGCTGCGCCTCGTCCAGGTGCGCCGTGCCCAGCACCGCACACACCTGGGACTCGAAATCGGCATAGGTCTGGGTCGCCGCCCAGATCGTGAAGAACAGGTGCGTGCTGTCCACCGGGGCCATGCGCCCCTGCGCGATCCAGGCATCGATCACGCGGGCCTTTGCCTCGACGAGCGCGCGCAGCTCGGTGCGCAGGATGTCGCCGATCTCGCCGGCGCCGTGCAGCAGCTCGTTGGCGAAGGTGCGCGAGGCGTCCGGCCGCTCGGCCGTCCAGCGCATCTTGGCGCGCACGTAGTGCGACAGCGCCTCGCGCGGGTCGGCGTCTTCGGTGATGCGGTCGGTGTCGGACAGCCACAGCGCCAGGATGTTGAGCAGCACCGCGCGGTACAGCGCCTGCTTGCTGCGGAAGTAGTAGTGCAGGTTGGCCTTGGGCAGCCCGGCGCGCGCGGCGATCTCGGCCATCGTCGCGCCGCCGAAGCCGGCCCGCGCGAACACCGTCTCGGCGGCCTTCAGGATGCCGGCCTCGGCGGCCTGGCGGATGCGGCCCTTGGGCGCGGCCGCCCCGCCCTCGCGCGGTGGGCGCCGCCCGGTCCCGGCGTGCGCGTGCGACCCGCCGCGGTGCGGCGAGGACGCGGCGGGTCGCGGTGCGGGTGCGGCCTGGCTCATCGCGGTCGCCCGGGGCTACCTGGTGCCGAACATGCGGTCGCCCGCATCACCCAGGCCCGGCACGATGTAGCCGTGCTCGTTGAGCCGCTCGTCGATCGCCGCCACCGCGATCGGCACGTCCGGATGTGCGGCCCGCACCGCCTCGATGCCCTCGGGCGAGGCGAGCAGGTTGACCAGCTTGAGGCTGGTCACGCCCACCTCCTTGAGGCGGCTGAGGGCGGCGATGGCCGAGTTGCCGGTGGCCAGCATCGGGTCGACCACGATGACCAGGCGGTCCTGGATGTCGTCGGGCACCTTGAAGTAGTACTCCACCGGTTCCAGCGTCTCGGGGTCGCGGTACAGGCCGATGTGGCCGATGCGGGCGCCGGGCAGCAGCTCGATCATCCCGTCGAGCATGCCGTTGCCGGCGCGCAGGATGGAGACCAGGCACAGCTTCTTGCCGCTGATCACCGGTGCCTCGCAGCTGGCCACCGGCGTGCGGATCGTGATCCGCTCGGTCGGCAGGTCGCGCGTCACCTCGTAGGCCAGCATCGCGGCGATCTCGCGCACCAGGCGGCGGAAGTTGTCGGTGGTGGTGTCCTCGCTGCGCACGTAGGTGAGCTTGTGCTGCAGCAGCGGGTGGTCGACGACGTGGACGAAGGTCATGCTTGCTCCTGTGGGTCAGAACACGGTGCCGTCGCTGACGAGGCGCAGGGGCGGGCCGCCCCCGGGGCGGCGTTCGGCCGCGGCACGCCGCCCGGCCGCCCAAGTGCCGCCTTCCAGCACCCGCGCCAGCGGAAACTGCACTTCGGTCAGGCCCAGCCGGCGGCGCACCTCGGCGACGAGGCGGTCCAGCGCGATCACGGTCACGGCGCGCCATTCGACGACGGCCTCGCTGTCGACGGTCCAGGTCGCCTCGAAGAACCCGGGATCGCGTGGCTGCAGCAGGCCCAGGTCCAGCAGCAGGCCGCCGTTGCGGTACTCGGGCAGCCCGGTCAGCGCATCCAGCCCCGTGACCACCAACCCCGCGTCCTCGAGCGGCTCGAGCAGCGAGTAGGTCAGCCACTGGGTCAGCTTGTGGAAAGGCACCAGCCCGCCGCTGGCGGCCGGATGGCGCCAGCAGTCGCCGAGCGACACGCCGTCCAGCCCGATGCGGCCCGGCCACACCGGCCCGAGCGCGCGCAGCAGCGTGGCCAGCACCAGGCCCGCCTCGATGCGGCCGTCCGTCGCGTGGGCCTCGAGGAAGTCCAGCAGGTGCCCGAGCCGCCCCGCCGGGCCGAACACGGCGGGCGTGGCCTGTACCACCTCGCCGAGCCGGCGCAACAGCGCGGCGCGGCCTTCCAGCCCCACCAGCGGGTTGTCCTCGCGCACCTGGAAGCCGGCGGCCAGGCGCTGCGGCGTCATGCGCGCCAGCGCCGCCGCCTCGCTGCGCAGCGGCTGCGCGGGATGCGCCGAGAACGCCCCGGATGCAAACAGGTCCAGGCTTGCCACCGCGAGCCCTTCGGAACGCGCCAGCGTCTGGCCGGCCACGGCGTCGACATAGCGCCAGTCCGGGCCGGCGCCGGCATCGAGCAGCACGCTCGGGATCACCAGGTCGATGCGCACCCGCGCCCGCTCGCGCACGTCCGCGTCGAGCCCGGCCTCGCCGGCGAGCCGCGCCCAGCGGTCCACGCCGCCTGCCTCGAAGTGGCGCCAGCGGCTGTGGTACGGCACCGCCAGCGACGGGTAGTGCCGCCGGATGGTGTCGACGACATAGGCCGCGGTGTCGGCCAGCCGTTCGGGGTGCCAGCTGAAATGGGCCGAATGCCCGGCTTCCACCCAGGCCATCACCTCGGCGCAGTGCGTGCGCACCGCCTCGGCGCCGAGCAGCGGCGCGGCGGGGTGCTGCGGCGGCACCGGCGTGTGCCAGCCCGGGCCGTGGGCCAGCGCGTGGGGGGTGTGGCTCATCCCGCCTCCCTCATTCGTCCAGCCCGCGCCCCTTGGGCACGGCCAGCTCCGACGGGTCGGGGGTGTAGGTCGAGAAGTAGCCCGCGGCCTTCTTCGCGTCGATCTCGACGCGCGCATCGGCCGGGATCAGCTCCTCGGGAATCGGCACGCGCTCGACCACCTCGATGCCGGCGGCGGTCAGCGCGCCGTGCTTCATGTTGCTCATCGAGGCCCAGCGGTCGATGCGCGTGATGCCCAGCCAGTGGAAGACGTCCGGCGTGAGCTCCTGGAAGCGCATGTCCTGCACGCCCGCGACGCACTCGGTGCGCAGGAAGTAGGTCTCGGCGCGGTCGCCGCCTTCCTGGCGCTTGCGCGCGTTGTAGACCAGGAACTTGGTGACCTCGCCCAGCGCGCGGCCTTCCTTGCGGTTGTAGACCACCAGGCCCACGCCGCCCTGCTGCGCCATCTCGATGCACACCTCGATGCCGTGCGCCAGGTACGGGCGGCAGGTGCAGATGTCCGAGCCGAACACGTCCGAGCCGTTGCACTCGTCGTGCAGGCGGCAGGCGATGCGGGTCTGCGGCCGCCCCAGGCGCGTGACGTCGCCGAACATGTACAGCGTCATGCCGCCGATGGGCGGCAGGAAGACCTTGAGGTCGGGCCGCGTCACCAGCTCCGGGAACATGCCCGCGGTCTGCTCGAACAGGCAGCGCCGCAGCGCGCTTTCCTTGACGCCGAAGCGCTTGGCGATCCCGGGCAGGTACCACACCGGCTCGATCGCGGCCTTGGTCACGCGCACGTCGCCGTTGGCCATCAGGATCTCGCCGTCGGGCTTGAGCCGGCCCGCGGCGATCGCGTCCTTCAGCTCGGGCATGTTGATGTGGGCGCGCGTGACCGCGATGGTCGGCCGCACGTCCACGCCTGCGGCCAGCGGCTCGGCGAACTCGGTGGCGACCATGTGGCCCCAGGGGTCCAGCGAGACGATCAGGTCCGGGTCGCTCCACTGGGGGAAGGGGCCGATGTTGACCGCCGGCGCGGTGTTGGTGAGGTCGGGCCTGTGGTCGCGCCTCAGCGCCCCCGAGGCCACCGCCAGCGCCCGGTACACCGCGTAGGAGCCCGAGTGCGAACCGATCACGTTGCGGTGCGCGGGGTTGGTCAGGCTGGCCACCAGCGGACCGCGCTCCTTCGCCGTGGGAGCCCCCCAGCGGATGTCCAGCGACGAGGCGTCGCGCCGGGGGTGGGACGTCAGGACGATGTGGGCGGACATGGGTTCCTCCTCCGACGACCCGGCCGCCGCCCCGGGCCCTGCGCCCGGAACCTGACCGGATGGTCAACTTTGCGCCCGTTCAAGCAACCCCGATGCCAGCACGAACCCGGCCGGCCGCCCCGCCCTCGCCCCAGTCCGGTGCCTGCCCGGCCCGTTCCCGGCGCACCGGCGGCACGGGGCCGCACCGCTTCGATGCAACGCGCCCGCGCTTGTCCCTGCCGCGCGCCGGGAAAAGGTGGACGCGCGATGCTGCGCCCGATCGACCGCCGCCGGGGGTGCCATGCTGCCAGTCTCTGCCGCCGCCATGCTCCGCCGTCGCCTGCGCCCTGCCCGCCCCCGCCGGCGGCGCTTCGCCGGCCTGGTGCTGGGCCTGCTGCTCGGGGCGGGCCTGCCGGCGGCGGCGCAGCAACCACCCGCCGGCGACGAGGAGGAAGCCGCCGTGGTCGAGCAGGCCCGGGTGCTGCGCCAGGTCAGCGCCTCGGTGGTCGGCGTGCGCGCGCTGGCCGCGCCCGATGCGGCCTCCAGCGAAAGCCTCGGGCAGGTACGCCAGGGCTCGGGCGTCGTGATCGACGCGCAGGGGCTGGTGCTGACGATCGGCTACCTGGTCCTGGAGGCCGACAAGGTCGACCTGCTGCTGCCCGACGGGCGCGCGCTGCCCGGCCGCGTGGTGGCGTACGACCTGGCCACCGGCTTCGCCCTGGTGCAGCCGGTGGTGCCGGTGCAGCTGGTGCCCGCGCCGCTGGGGCAGTCCGGCGGGCTGGACACCGAGGAGCCCTACGTGATCGCCACCGGCGGCCCGGACGGCGCGATGAGCGTCGCGCAGGTGGTGTCGCAGCGGCCGTTCTCCGGTTACTGGGAGTACCACGTCGAGGACGCGATCTTCACCGTGCCGCCGCGCCCCGACCACAGCGGCGCCGGCCTGTTCAACGCGCGCGGCGAGCTGCTGGGCATCGGCTCGCTGTTCGTGATGGAGGCGCTCGGCCCCGGGCGCCACCAGCCGGGCAACATGTTCGTGCCGGTCGACCTGTACAAGGCGGTGCAGGACGAGCTGCGCCGCCACGGCGCCTCGCGCCGCAGCACGCGCGCCTGGCTGGGGGCGCACTGCGTCGACCACCAGGGCCTGGTGCGCGTGGTGCGGGTGCAGGCCGGCAGCCCGGCCGAAGCCGCCGGCCTGCAGCCGGGCGACGTGATCCTCAAGCTCGACGGCGAGCCGGTCGGCCGCCTGGAGGCGTTCTACCGGCGACTGTGGAGCGACCCCCGCGCCGAACGCGAGGTGACGCTGGAGGTCGGCCGCGGCGCCGGGTTGCTCACGCTCACCGCGCGCACCGCCGACCGCATGAAGACGCTGCGCCGCGCGCGGGGCATCTGAGCCGGCGCCCGCTCAGGCCAGCCCCTCGCGCACCGTCGGGTAACGCAGCCGCAGGCGCAGCTCGCGCTTGAGCCGGTCGTTGCGCAGCCGCCGCGACTCGGCCAGGAACGACAGCTGCGCCGGCGACAGCCGCTGCGCCGCCTCGGCGCGGCCGATGCGCGCCGGCGGCGGCAGCCCGCACAGCCGGGCCACCAGCTCGAAGTAATCGCCCATCTTCAGCTCGGTGTCGTCGCACACGTGCACCACGCGCTGCGGGCGGCCGCGCCACAGCGCCGCCGCGCAGGCGCGCGCCAGGTCGTCGGCGTGGATGTGGTTGGTATAGACGTCCTCCTCGGGCACCAGCACCGGCGTGCCGCGCCGCAGCCGCTCGCGCGGGTCGCCGCCGGGACGCTCCGGCGCGTAGATGCCGGGGATGCGCAGGATGGTCACCCGCGCGCCGACCGCCCGGCCCCACCAGCGCACCCGCTGCTCGGCATCGACGCGGCGCCGCGCGCGCGCCGTGGCCGGGGCCACCGGGCGCGTCTCGTCGAAGCGCGCGCCCTGCGCGTCGCCGTACACCCCGGTGGTGCTCGCGTAGACCAGCACGCCGGGGGCCCCGCGGCGCGCCAGCGCCCGCAACAGCGCCGCGGTGCGCGGGTCGGTGTCGCCCTCGGCCGGCGGCGGCGCGAGGTGCAGCACCGCGTCGGCCAGCCCGGCCAGGCGGTGCAGCGTGGCCGGATCGTCCAGGTTGCCGACCAGCGGCACCGCGCCCAGCGCGCGCAGCTCGGCGCAACGCCGTGGCTGCGAGGTCAGCGCGCAGACGCGCCAGCGCGAGGCGAGCAGGCGCAGCACGCGCCGCCCGATGTCGCCGCAGCCGACGATCAGCAGGCGCGGGCGGCGCCGCAGGGTGGAAGACGTCTGGGTCATGCGTCGCTCACGGTGTCATCCGGGGGCCGGCCCGGTTCCGGGGCAAAATGTCGGGTTTCGCAGTTTATGAGCCAGGAGAGCCTCCGATGACCTTCACCGTGACCGTGCAGCCCAGCGGCCACACCTTCGAGGTGCAACGCGACGAGACCGTGCTCGCCGCCGCCATCCGCCAGGGCGTGGGCCTGCCCTACGGCTGCAAGGACGGCGCCTGCGGGTCCTGCAAGAGCCGCCTGCTCGAAGGCCGCGTGATCCATGGCGCCCACCAGGTGAAGGCCATGTCGCCGGCCGAGGAAGAAGCGGGCTACACGCTGACCTGCTGCGCCACGCCGCAGACCGACATCGTGATCGAGTCGCGCGAGGTGGTGGGGGCCGGCCAGTTCCCGGTGCGCAAGATGCCCTGCCGCGTCGCCGCGATCGAGAAGCGCGCCCCGGACGTGGCCGTGCTGCGCCTGCAGCTGCCGGCCAACGACCAGCTGCAGTACCACGCCGGCCAGTACATCGAGTTCATCCTGCGCGACGGCACGCGCCGCAGCTACTCGATGGCCAACGCGCCGCACACCCAGGCCGAGCAGCCGGGCATCGAGCTGCACATCCGCCACATGCCCGGCGGCAAGTTCACCGACCACGTGTTCAACACGATGAAGGAAAAGGAGATCCTGCGCCTGGAAGGCCCGTTCGGCAGCTTCTTCCTGCGCGAGGATTCCGACAAGCCCGTCGTGCTGCTGGCCTCGGGCACCGGCTTCGCGCCGATCAAGGCCATCATCGAGCACATGCAGCACAAGGGCATCACCCGCCCCGCGGTGCTGTACTGGGGCTGCCGCAGCCGCGCCGACCTGTACCTGCACGAGTGGGCCGAGCAGGCCGCCGCGGCCATGCCCAACCTGACCTACGTGCCGGTGTTGTCCGAGCCCAAGCCCGAGGACCAGTGGAGCGGCCGCACCGGCTTCGTCCACCAGGCCGTGCTGCAGGACCTGCCGGACCTGTCCGGCCACCAGGTCTACGCGTGCGGCGCGCCGGTGATGGTGGAGGCTGCCCAGCGCGACTTCGTCGCCCACGCCGGCCTGCCGGCCGAGGAGTTCTACGCCGACGCCTTCACCAGCGAGGCGGACAAGCACTGAGGCCCGTGCCGGGGCGGCGGACTCCGGGCACACCCTCCCTGCGGGCGGGCGCCGGACGCGCCATACTGGCGGACTGTGTTCCGCTTCCTGCGGGCGCTCGCGCGCCCTGTCCACGATGAACCGACGACTCTGGCTGCAAACCCACGTCGCCCTGGCCGGCGCCCTGGCCTTTCCCGCGCTGCTGCACGCGCAGTCCGACCCGCCGATCAAGCTGGTCGTGCCCTACCCGCCCGGCGGGCCGCTGGATGCGATCGCGCGGCTGCTGGCCGAGAAGGCCCGTGACGCACTGGGCAACGTGATCGTCGAGAACCGGCCCGGCGCCGGCGGCAACCTCGGCGCCGACCATGTCGCCAAGTCCGCGCCCGACGGCCACACCATCGTGATGGGCGCGGTGGCCACGCACGCGATCAACCCCTGGCTGTACGCGCGCGTGCCCTACGACCCGATCCGCGACTTCGCGCCGATCACGCTGGTGGCACGCGTGCCCAACGTGCTGGTGCTCAACGCCGAGACGGCCGCGCGGCTGAACATCAACTCGGTGCAGCAGCTGATCGCCTACGCTCGCGCCAACCCGGGACGCCTGAACTACGGCTCGGGCGGCAACGGCAGCGCCGGGCACCTGGCTGGCGAGATGTTCAAGAAGCAGGCCGGCATCAGCATGGTGCACATCCCCTACGCCGGCGGCGCGCCGGCGCAGATGGGGCTGCTGTCGGGCCAGGTGGACCTCAATTTCGACAACCTGGCCACGGCGTCGGCCAACATCCGTGCCGGCAAGCTCAAGGCCCTGGCGGTCACGACGCCGCAGCGCTCCAGCGCGATGCCCGAGCTGCCGACCATCGCCGAATCCGGCCTGCCCGGCTTCGCGGTGGACACCTGGTTCGGCCTGTTCGCGCCGGCGAAGACGCCGCAGGCGGTCATCGAGCGCCTGAACCAGGCCTTCGTCGCGGTGCTCAACGCGCCGGACGTCAAGGCCCGCTTCGCGTCCTTCCTGGCCGAGCCCTCGCCGACCACGCCGCAGCAGTTCGGCGAGTTCGTGAAGGCCGAGCTGGCCAAGTACGAGCAGGTGGTCAAGCTCAGCGGCGCGCGCATCGAGTGACGCGCCAGCTCCGGCACCCGTTGCCATGAACAAGGGCCGCCCGCAGGCGGCCCTTGTGCGTTCAGGAGCGGCCGGCAGGCCTCACTCGCCCAGGTAGGCGGCGCGCACCTTGGGATCGTTGAGCAGGGCCTTGGCGTCGCCGCTCATCGTGATCTCGCCCGAGTCCATCACGTAGCCGCGGTCGGCCAGCTGCAGCGCGCGGCTGGCGTTCTGCTCGACCAGCAGCATCGTCACGCCCTGCTGGTGGATGTCGCTGACGACCTCGAAGATCTTGTCGACCATGATCGGCGACAGGCCCATCGACGGCTCGTCCAGCAGCAGCAGCTTGGGGCGCGCCATCAGCGCGCGGCCCATCGCCAGCATCTGCTGCTCGCCGCCGGACATCGTGCCGGCGAGCTGGTTGCGGCGTTCCTTCAGGCGCGGGAAGAGCGCGAAGACCTTCTCGATGTCCTCCTCGATCTCCTTCTTGTCGTTGCGCGTGAAGGCGCCCATCAGCAGGTTCTCGGTGATGGTCATGCGGGTGAAGGTGCCGCGGCCTTCGGGCACCATCACCAGGCCCTGGCGCACCAGGTCCCAGGCCCCCTTGCCCCTGGTCGGCTGGCCCAGGTATTCGATCGAGCCGTCGGCCACCGGCAGGGTCGCGGTGATCGCCTTCAGCGTGGTGGTCTTGCCGGCACCGTTGGCACCGATCAGGCTCACGAGCTCGCCTTGCCGGACCTCGAGCGACGCGCCCTTGACGGCCTGGATGCCGCCGTAGGCCACGCGCAGGCCGCTGATCTTGAGGATGGTCTCGCTCATCTTGCGCTTCTTCCAGATCTTTGATCGTCAGTGTCCGGTGCCCGGCGCGCGCCTGTGACCGCGGGCCGGGATGCCGGACGTCGCACCGGTCGGTGCCTCAATGCGCCGCATGGCCGGCGCCGAGGTAGGCCTCGATCACCTTCTCGTTGCGCTGCACCTCGTAGGGCGTGCCCTCGGCGATCGCCTTGCCGTAGTCGAGCACGGTGACGCGGTCGCACAGGCCCATCACCAGCTTCACGTCGTGTTCGATCAGCAGGATGGTGCGGCCGTCCTTGCGGATGCGGTCGATCAGCTCGCGCAGCACCATCTTCTCGGTCGAGTTCATGCCTGCGGCCGGCTCGTCGAGCGCGACCAGCTTGGGGTCGGTGGCGAGCGCGCGTGCGATCTCCAGCCGACGCTGGTCGCCGTAGCTCAGCGTGCGGGCGCGGAAGTCGGCGTACTTGGCGATGCCCACGTACTCGAGCAGCTGCATCGCGCGCTCGCGGATCTGCTCTTCTTCCTCCTTGAACGCGCGGGTGCGGAAGATCGCGCCGATCAGCCCCGAGCGGGTGCGGATGTGGCGGCCGACCATCACGTTCTCGAGCGCGGTCATCTCCGGGAACAGGCGGATGTTCTGGAAGGTGCGCGCGATGCCCGCGCGCGCCACCTCGTGCACCGCCTCCGGCTTGTAGGGCTTGCCCTCCAGCTCGAAGGTGCCCGAGTCGGGCGTGTACAGCCCGGTGATCACGTTGAAGAAGGTCGTCTTGCCGGCGCCGTTGGGGCCGATCAGGCCGTAGACCTGGCCGCGCTTGATTTCCAGGCCGACGTCGCTGAGCGCCTGCAAGCCGCCGAAGCGCTTGGAAACGCCGCTGACCCTGAGGATGATGTCCTGTCGTTGTTCGCTCATGCCGTGCCCCTCACTTCGTCGCCGGCTGCGCGGCAGCCTTGCCATGTTCCGGCGCGGGCCACAGGCCGCGCGGACGCAGCAGCATCACGATGATCATCGCCAGCGCGATGAGCAGCTGGCGCAGGATGGCCGCATCCAGCCGCCCGTCGGTCATGTGCTGCAGCGGACCGGCCACGTAGCGCAGCACCTCGGGCAGCGCGGCCAGCAGCAGCGCACCCAGCACCACGCCCGGCAGGTGGCCCAGGCCGCCGAGCACGACCATCGCGACGATCATGATCGACTCCATCAGGCTGAACGACTCGGGCGAGATGAAGCCCTGGAAGGCGGCGAACATCG
This sequence comes from Caldimonas thermodepolymerans, assembly GCF_015476235.1. NCBI lineage: Bacteria > Pseudomonadati > Pseudomonadota > Betaproteobacteria > Burkholderiales > Sphaerotilaceae > Caldimonas > Caldimonas thermodepolymerans. The sequence goes on along the minus strand of NZ_CP064338.1, from coordinate 1,166,338 downwards.
AGCCGGCCACGCCGCCGAAGGTCGCGCCCATCGCGAAGGCCAGCAGCTTGACGTTGCGCACGTTGATGCCCATGGCCTTGGCGGCGACGTCGTCCTCGCGGATCGCCATCCAGGCGCGGCCGATGCGGGAGTTCTCCAGCCGGTAGCAGATCCAGATGCTGACCAGCACGAGGAACATGAACAGGTAATAGTATTTGACGACCGGCGGTATCAGATATTCGCCGATGCGCATCGGTTTTCCGAAATCGAACCCGAACAGGCGCATCGAATCGATGCCGCTCAATCCGCGCGGACCGTTGGTGATGTTGATCGGGTATTCCATGTTGTTCATGAACACCCGGATGATTTCGCCGAAGCCCAGCGTCACGATCGCCAGGTAGTCGCCGCGCAGGCGCAGCACCGGCATGCCCAGCAGCACGCCGGCCAGCGCCGCCAGCCCCGCGGCCAGCGGCACGACCACCCAGATCGGCGTGTGCAGCCCGTTGGGGAACATCTGTGCGACTGCCGGAAAGGTTTCCCACAAGTGGGGCGAGGCCATCAGCGCGAACATGTAGGCGCCGACCGCGTAGAAGGCCACGTAGCCCAGGTCCAGAAGGCCGGCGTAGCCGACCACCACGTTCAGGCCCAGCGCCAGCATCACGTACAGCAGCGCCAGGTCGATGATGCGCACCCAGCCCTGGCCGAAGTAGAGCGCCACGTGCGGCAGCACCAGCAGGGCCACCCCGATCAGCACGAAGCTCAGCAGCTTGTTCTTTTGCAGCATGTCAGTGTCTCCCGGCGATCAGGCGCGGTCCGCCACGCGTTCGCCCAGCAGGCCCGAGGGACGCAGGGTCAGCACGAGGATCAGCACGATGAAGGCGAAGATGTCGGCGTAGTGGCTGCCCAGCACGCCGCCGGTCAGGTCGCCCAGGTAGCCGGAACCGATGGCCTCGATCAGGCCCAGCAGCACGCCGCCGAGCATCGCGCCGGCCAGGTTGCCGATGCCGCCGAACACCGCCGCGGTGAACGCCTTCAGGCCGGGCAGGAAGCCCATCGTGTGCTGCACGGTGCCGTAGTTGGAGGCCCACATCACGCCGGCCACCGCGGCCAGCGAGGCGCCGATCACGAAGGTCGCGGAGATCACCATGTCGGGACGCACGCCCATCAGCGCGGCCACGCGCGGGTTCTCGGCGGTGGCGCGCATCGCGCGGCCCAGCTTGGTGCGATGCACCAGCCACAGCAGGCCGCACAGCAGCACCACGGTGGTCGAGAGGATCAGCACCTGGGTCACCGTGATCACCGCCCCGCCGATCGGGATCACCTCGGTGGGCAGCAGCAGCGGGTAGGGCTTGGGATTGGGCTTCCAGATGATCATCGCGATCGTCTGGAGCAGGATGGACATGCCGATCGCGGTGATCAGCGGCGCCAGGCGGGGCGCGCCGCGCAGGGGCCGGTAGGCCACCTTCTCGATCGTGAAGTTGAGCACCGCGCAGACCACGATCGCGCACAGCAGCGAGATCAGCATCATCAGCCAGCCGGGCATGCCGGGCGCCAGCTCCTGCAGGAACGTCACCACGGTCCAGCTGGTCATCGCCCCCACCATCAGCACTTCGCCGTGCGCGAAGTTGATCAGGCTGATGATGCCGTAGACCATCGTGTAGCCCAGTGCCACCAGCGCGTACATGCTGCCGAGCACCAGACCGTTGATGATCTGTTGGAGAAAGATGTCCATCAGTCGGTCTCCAGGAAAAGTGAACGCGGGGCGGAGCAAAAACCGGACCCACCCCCGCGCGCCGACGGACGGCACGGCATGCGTCGGGCACGATTCCCACTCTAGGCCCAAACAGCGAGCCGGCAACGAGAGTCCCGCTGCCGGCTCGAGCAGACCGACACAGAGGATTTACGGGTTAACCCGAATCTTCCCCTCTTCGACCCGCAAAGTGGCGCGGATTGTATCCACGGGTCATGTGGTGAAAAATTCGGGGTTTACCCTTCTTTCTCCGTGAATCCAACAACGATTCGGGAGAATCATCGCCTTTTACGCGATTCCTCGTTCCTTTTGCGCAATTCTTCGAGTTTTTCACCGATGCGGATCTCCAGCCCGCGAGGCGCCGGCTCGTAGAAACGCAGGTCCTCGGGAATACCCTCGGGGAAATAACGCTCGCCCGCGGCGAAGGCGTCTTCCTCGTCGTGCGCGTAGCGGTAGCCCTTGCCGTAGCCCAGGTCCTTCATCAGGCGGGTCGGGGCGTTGCGCAGGTGCAGCGGCACGGGCCGCGTGCCGTCGCGCTTCACGAAGGCGCGCACGGCGTTGTAGGCGGCGTAGACGGCGTTGGACTTGGCCGCGACGGCCAGGTAGACCACCGCCTCGGCCAGCGCCAGCTCGCCCTCGGGCGAGCCGAGCCGCTCGTAGGTCTCGGCCGCATCGAGGGTCAGGCGCAGCGCGCGCGGGTCCGCCAGGCCGATGTCCTCGCAGGCCATGCGGATCAGGCGGCGCGCGATGTAGCGTGCGTCGACGCCGCCGTCGAGCATGCGCACCAGCCAGTACAGCGCGGCGTCCGGGTCGGAGCCGCGCACCGACTTGTGCAGCGCCGAGATGGTGTCGTAGAACTGTTCGCCACCCTTGTCGTAGCGCCGCAGCTGCTCGCCCAGCGAGCGCTCCAGCATCGCCTCGTCGATCTCCAGCACGCCCTGCGGGCCGCACATGCGCACCAGGTTCTCGTAGGTGTTGAGCAGGCGGCGCGCGTCGCCGTCGGCATAGCCGATCAGGCGGTCGCGGGCGGCGTCGGTCAGCCCCGGCGAGCCGAGCAGCGCGCGGGCGCGTTCGAGCAGCGCGCGCATGTCCTCGTCGCCCAGCGCCTGCAGCACGTGCACGGTGGCGCGCGACAGCAGCGCCGAGTTGACCTCGAACGACGGGTTCTCGGTGGTCGCGCCGATGAAGGTGAACAGCCCCGACTCGACATGCGGCAGGAAGGCGTCCTGCTGGGCCTTGTTGAAGCGGTGCACCTCGTCGACGAACACGATGGTGCGCCGGCCCTGGCTGCGCGCCACCTGCGCCTGCTCCACCGCGTCGCGGATGTCCTTGACCCCGCCCAGCACCGCCGAGATCTGGATGAACTGCGCGTCGAAGGCGTCGGCCATCAGCCGCGCCAGCGTGGTCTTGCCGACGCCGGGCGGGCCCCACAGGATCATCGAGTGAGGCTGCCCCGACTCGAACGCGGCGCGCAGCGGCTTGCCCGGCCCGAGCAGGTGCTGCTGGCCGATGACCTCGTCCAGGCTGCGCGGACGCAGGCGCTCGGCCAGGGGCATGTCGGGGGCGGCAGGCGGATCGGCGAAGGACAGCAGGTCGGACATGCACCCGATTGTCGCAGGCCGCCCCCAGCCGCGCGCGGGAACGAAAACTGCTGCCGCGGTTGCGATTCCCCGCACGACACCCTGGAGAGGCCCGGCATGTTCCCCCGTCCGCTGCGTCCCATCGCCACCCGCATCCGCACGCCCGCGCGGTCGCCCTCCGCCCCCCGCCGCCCGGGGCCGGCCGCCGCGTGCTGATGGGCACGCCGACCGCACCCCGGACGCGCGGCGTGCCGCGCTGGGTCGGGCTGGCGCTGCTGGTCGTCGCCACCGTCTTCCTGCTGCGCGCGGCCAAGCTGGTGCTGCTGCCGGTGACGCTGGCCGTGCTGCTGACCTTCGTGCTCGCCCCGGCGGTGCGGCGCCTGCGCGACCTCGGGTTGCCTGCGCCGGCCGGCGCCGGGCTGGTGCTGGTGTCGCTGGTCGCGGCGCTGCTGCTGTTCGGCAGCACGCTCGTCACGCCGGCGGCGACCTGGTGGGAGCGCGCCCCGGCCAACCTGCAGCAGCTGATGGAGGCGCTGGAGCGGCTGCGCGCCGCCCTGTTCGGCAACGGGCAGCCGGCCGCCCCTGCCGCCTCGCCGCTGGACGACGCGCAGCTGCAGGAACAGCTGCGCCACGAGGGCATGGCGCTGACGCGCGTCGTGCTGGGGCAGTTCTGGTACTTCGTGGTCTCCGCCGCCGCGACGGTCATCCTGCTGTTCTTCCTGCTGTGCACCGAGTACCACCTGGTGTGGCGCACGATGCTGGCGATCGGGCGCCCGCGGGTGCGGGCCCTGGTGCTGTCGGGCATCCGCGAGGCGCAGCGCGACATCGGCCGGTTCCTGACCACGATGACGCTGCTCAACATCGGGCTGGGCATCGGCACGGGCCTGGTGCTGCACGCCATCGGCCTGCCCAACCCGATCCTGTGGGGGACGCTGGCGGCGCTGCTGAACTTCGTCTTCTACATCGGCCCGGTGCTGATGGCCGTGCTGCTGCTGATGGCCGGCATCACCACGTTCGACCACGCCGGGCTGATGCTCGCGCCGGCGCTGGCCTACCTCGCGCTCAACGCGCTGGAGAGCAACCTGGTCGGCCCCTGGCTGATGGGCCGGCGCCTGCGCCTGAACCCGGTGTTCGTGTTCCTGTCGGTGCTGCTGTGGGGCTGGATCTGGGGCATGGCCGGCGCGCTGATCGCCGTGCCGATGCTGCTGGCGTTGCGCACCGTGTGCCGGCGCGTGCCGCGGCTGCGCGTGCTGTGCGGTTTCATCAACGAGGTCGACACCCCGCCGCAGCCGTTCGGGCCGCTGCTGGCGCGCCGCCCGCCGCGTTGAGCGCCTTCAGCGCGGCAGGCGCAGGCCCGGGTCGCGATCGCGCAGCGGCCGCCCCGGGTCGCGGGGTGCCGCCGGCGCGGGTTCGCGCGCGTCGGCGGGCGGGCCCGCCCCCAGCCCGCGCACGCAGTCCCCGCGCGCCTCGCGGGCCTGCGCGGTGCAGCGCGACATCTCGTCGCGCAGGCGCGGGTCGTTGAAGTCCATGAACGGGTCGCTGCGCGGGCGGGCGCCTTCGCTGCCCTCGGCGTGGCGCACCGCATCGGGCTGCACCACCGGTGCCGGCCCGACCTCCGGCGGCGGGCGGCCCGTCACGGGGGAGGACACCGGCTGGGCCAGCGCGGCGCCGGCCCAGACCCAACCGATCGCGGCGTGCCGCCAGGTCGTGTGCATCGCGGATCTCCTCGCGGCCCGATCTCAGAACTTGTACTTCAGGCCGATCGAGTACAGGTCCACGTCGTCGCGCCCGCCTTCGAAGCGGAAGCGGTAGCGGTCCCACTCCAGCACCGCAGCCCAGTCGCGCGACAGGTCCAGCGACAGTCCGGCACCGTAGCTCAGGCCGAAGCCGTGCGCGCTGCCGGTGTCGGCCCCGGACTGCGACGAGGCGCTGGTGTCGGTCCAGCCGTAGGTGGTGCCGAGCCGCCCCACCAGGCTGAACGAGGTCGACAGCGGCAGCACGCCGACGGCGCTGATGTTGATGCCCTGTGCCTCGGTCGATCCGCCATCGCGGTCGGCCTCGCCGACGTTGACGTAACCCACCTCCACGCCGAAGTTGGGCGTGGCCATGCCGCCCAGGGAGATCTTGCCGCCCCAGTCGGTGCGGTCGCAGCGGAAGCCCCCGCTGCAGGAAACGTCGAAGTCGCTGCGGCCGAGGTTGATCCCCAGGTAGCCATGCGTGGTGTGCGGAATCCAGGAGGGGCGCTCCTGCACGCGCAGGCCCTGCCCGTCCTGGGCCATTGCCGGCAGCGCCAGGGCGGCAAGCCCCCAGGCGCAGGCCGAACGGCGAAGACGACGTTGGCTCATTTCGGCTCCTTGCCGCACCCTGTGGCGGTGCGGACGGTGGTTGGCATGCCCCGGGACCGGCAAGCCGCGTGCCGCCGCCTTCGGTTTCAGCCCGTGGTCGCAGGCACGCGCGCGGGGGCCGCCACGCGAGGCGCTTGCAGCCCCAGGCGGCGGCGGAACCAGGCCACGGTCTCCTTGAGGCCGTCTTCCAGCGTGACGGCCGGCTGCCAGCCGCCGAGCCGCTCGCGGGCCAGGCCGATGTCCGGACAGCGGCGCCGCGGGTCGTCGGCCGGCAGCGGCCGGTGCACCAGGCGCGAGCGGCTGCCGGTCAGGCGCAGCACCGCCTCGGCCAGCTCCAGCACCGTGTGCTCGACCGGGTTGCCCAGGTTGACGGGGCCGACGAGGTCGGCGTCCATCAGCCGCACGATGCCCTCGACCAGGTCGTCGACGTAGCAGAAGCTGCGCGTCTGCTGACCTTCGCCGTAGATGGTGATGTCCTCGCCGCGCAGCGCCTGCACGATGAAGTTGCTGACCACCCGCCCGTCGCCCGGCTGCATGCGCGGGCCGTAGGTGTTGAAGATGCGGGCGATGCGCACCGGCACGCCGTACTGGCGGTGGTACGCCAGGCACAGCGTCTCGGCGCAGCGCTTGCCCTCGTCGTAGCAGGCCCGCGGACCCAGCACGCTGACGCAGCCGCGGTAGCCCTCGACCTGCGGGTGGATCTCCGGGTCGCCGTAGATCTCGCTGGTCGACGACTGCAGCAGCCGCGCCCCGCAGCGCCGGGCCGCATCCAGCAGGTGGTGCACGCCGGCCACGCTGGACAGCGTGGTGTGCACCGGGTCGCGCTGGTAATGCTCGGGGCTGGCGGGACAGGCGAAGTTGAAGATGCCGTCCGCGTCCAGCCGGCAGGTGCGGATCACGTCGTGCACCGTCAACGCGAAGCGCGGATGGCGGCGCAGGTGCCCGACGTTGAGCGGCGAGCCGGTGCAGAAGTTGTCCAGCGCGTGCACGCGGTGGCCCGCGTCCAGCAGCCGGTCGCACAGGTGGCTGCCCAGGAAGCCGGCCCCGCCGGCAACGGTGACGTCTCGAGGTCCCATGGCGGCTCGCTTGCGTTGTGGAGGTGTGGGCCTCGCGCAGCAAGCCCTGTGCCCCGCCGGCGGGCCGGCGCCCGTGCTATGCGCCGGCGATGCCGTGGGCGCGCAGCCGCTCGACGATGGCGTAGTTCAGCTCGCTGTGCAGCTGCTGCCGGCTGCACCCGGAAGGGTCGTACCAGGCCGCCAGCTCGAAGCTCATCGCGGCCCCCCCGATCGACAGCAGCAGCACCGCGGGCGCCGGTTCGCCGAGCACGCGCGGGTTGCTGCGGGCGGCCTCCTCCAGCAGCCGGCGTACCAGGCCGATGTCGGTGCCGGACGGGACGCTGACCGGCACGCGCAGCCGCACCGGGCGCTCCAGGTGCACCAGGTTGACCACGTTGTCGGTGATGAAGCGCTGGTTGGGCAGCAGGATCGCGATGTTGTCGTTGGTGACCACCGTCGTGCGCCGCGCGCCGATCTCCTGCACCACGCCCTCGACGCCGCCCACCTCGATGCGGTCGCCGACCTTGATCGGGCGCTCGAACATCACGATCAGGCCGGAAATGAAGTTGCTGAACACGTTCTGCAGGCCGAAGCCCACGCCCACGCCCAGCGCACCGGCCACCACGTTGAAGGTAGTGAGGTCGATGCCCGCGTTCTGCAGGATCACCAGCAGGCCGACGATCAGCACCAGGTAGCGCACGATCGAGCCGAACGCCTGGCGGGTGCCGAGGTCCATGTGCAGGCGCAGCAGCACGCGGTTGATCATCCACAGGCGCAACCGCGACGCCAGCATGAACAGCAGCACCAGCGCCAGCGTCAGCTTCAGCAGCGAGGTCAGCGTGAAGTCGGTGCCGCCGAACGAAAACAGGCGCACGTCGATGTCGTGCAAGGCGTTCTGCAGGGAATCCCAGCTCATCTTTGCAGTCAATGGCAAACGGAAGAACCGGCGCAGCCTAGCACCTCCGCCCGGGCCGGCGCGCCGTTGACAAACCGGCACGGGCATGGCATTTGCCCTCTTGTGACGCATCCGTCTTGCGAACCTGACCGTGCGCATCGTTTACGTCACCGAGACCTATCCGCCCGAACTGAACGGGGTCGCCCTGACCGTCGAGCGGACCGTGCGGCACCTGCGTTCGCGGGGCCACGAAGTCCAGCTCGTGCGCCCGCGCCAGCCGGGCGAGCTGGCGCGCCGCGACGACGAGGAGTGGCGCACGCGTGGCGCGCCGCTGCCGATGTACCGCGACCTGCGCTTCGGCCTGGCGCTGGCGCGCAGCTTCCGCGCACAGTGGCAAGGGCGCCGGCCCCAGCTGGTGCACGTGGCCACGCCCGGGCCGCTGGCCTGGGCGGCAGTGCGCGCGGCGCGCTCGCTGGGCATCGCGGTCACGAGCGACTTCCGCACGAATTTCCATCAGTACAGTCACTATTACGGCCTCGGCTGGGTCGAGCCGCTGGTCTGCGCCTACCTGCGCGGGCTGCACAACCGGACCCATCGCACCCTCGTGCCGACCCAGGCGGTGCGGCGCGAGCTCGCGCGCTGCGGCTTCGAGCGGCTGGTGGTGGTCGGCCGCGGCGTCGACGCCCGGTGCTTCTCGCCGCAGCACCGCAGCGCGGCGCTGCGTGCCGCATGGGGCGCACGCGACGGGACCCCGGTGCTGCTCTACGTCGGCCGGCTGGCCGCCGAGAAGAACGTGCCGCTGGCCTTGCGCGCCTTCGAGGCGGTGCGCCGGCAGCGCCCCGACGCGCAGATGGTGGTGGTGGGCGACGGGCCGATGCGGCGGCGCTGGGAGCGCGAGTTCCCGGCCGCCCGCTTCGTCGGCGCGTTGCGCGGCGAGGCGCTGGCACGCCACTACGCCTCGGCGGACATCTTCCTGTTTCCCAGCCTGACCGACACCTTCGGCAACGTGGTGCTGGAGGCGATGGCCAGCGGGCTGGCCGTGGTGTCCTACGACGCCGGTGCCGCCAGCGAGCACGTGGACGACCGCGACAACGGCCTGCTCGCCCCGCCCGGCGAGGAAGCCGCCTTCATCGACGCCGCGCGTTCGCTGGCTCTGCAGCACCCGCGCCTGGACTGGATGCGCACGCGCGCGCGCCAGGCGGCGCTGCACGCCAGCTGGCCGGCGGTGTTCGACCGCTTCGAGGCCCACCTGAGGGAAGCCGCCCATGCTGTGGAAACATCGGACGCCCGAAGCGCCTGCCCGGCTTGACCCGGGGCTGCTGCTGCGCGCGAGCCGCGCATCGTGGGCCGCGCGCGAACTGTCGTGGACCCGCCGCCTGCACCGCGGCGCGGATTTCCCCGCGCTGGTGCTGCTGCTGGCGGTGGTCAGCCGCCTCGGCGACGGCCTGCTGTGGTACGCCGGCATGGCCGTGCTGCCGCTCGTGGCCGGCGCGCGCGGCTGGGCCTGCTCGCTGCGCATGATGGTGCTGGGGCTGCTGAACCTGACGATCTACCTGCTGCTCAAGCGCTGGGCCAGCCGGCCCCGCCCCTACGTCGCCTGCCAGGACATCCGCGCCTGCGTGCGCGCGCTGGACCAGTTCAGCTTCCCCTCCGGGCACACGCTGCACGCGGTGGCCTTCTCGATCGTGCTGATCGAGTACTTCCCGGGCACGGCCTGGGTGCTGGTGCCGTTCACGCTGCTGGTGGCGCTGTCGCGCGTGGTGCTCGGCCTGCACTACCCGAGCGACGTGCTGGCCGGCGCCGGCATCGGCGCGTTGATGGCGTTCGGGGTACTGGCGCTGTTCTGACCCGCGCCGGCGCCGCCGCCCGGCACCCCCGCCGCGGCGGGCCGCAACCCGTCCAGCCAGGCGTCCACGAAACCCGCCACCGTGACGACGCGCCGGTATGCCAGCTCGCGCGCCAGCAGCTGCTGCCACGAACGGCGCACCGCCGCGTGGTCCGCGTCATGCGGGTGCAGCTCGAAGCGCACCAGCAGCGCCTGCTGCATCCAGCGGCCCTGCCACGCGTTCCAGGCCACCGACGTCGCTCGGCGCCACGCAGCGCGCGTCGAGTACACCACCGAGGGCGCGGCCAGCGCCGGCCCCTGCGGCAGCGCGTGCAGGTGGCGCAGCGTCGCGGTGTAGCGCAGCAGCGGCATCGCGCGCAGTGCCGACCAGGCGCCGCGCCCGAGCAGCCAGGCCGGCGCGACGAAGCCGTGCAGCGGCCAGCCGTTGGCCTGGAACCAGCGCGCGCCGGCGACCAGGCGCTGCAGGGCGGCTTCGTGCCCGAGCGCCGCGAACTCGCCTTCGCCGGCGGTGTAGCAGCGCCGCATCAGCCAGTCCACCGGGCCGAGGGGGCGCCCGTCGTCGCGATGCGTGTAGCCGTGCAGCGCGAGTTCGTCGCCCGCCTCCAGCCGGACCGTCAGCTGGGTGTCGAACGCCAGGCTGCGCGGCGCGCCGTGGTGGCGCGGCACCGCCAGCAGCGTCAGCGGCCCGGGCGTGAGCTCGCCCACCGCATCGAGCACGCGGCAGCACGCCGCCCAGGTGGTCGGCGCCACGTCGTGCAGCACGATGCACAGGCGCGGGTCCATGCGTTCAGGCCGGCCCGGCCGGCAGCGGCAACCGCCCGGACACGGCCTCGTCCTCGGCGCGCCGGCCGAGCAGGCGCCGGTAGCGGCCCATCAGCTGCGGCATCACGTGCTGCCAGTCGTACTGTTCGGCGCGCAGCCGTGCCGCCGCCGACAGCGCCCGGCGGTCGCGCGCGAAGCAGGCCTCGATCGCCTCGGCATAGCCCTGGGCATCCTGGCGCTGCACCGCGATGCCGACCTGCTCGTCGACCAGCTCGCCCAGCCCCTTGCGCGCGCTGGCGATCACCGGCAGCCCACAGGACATGGCCTCCAGCACGGACAGCCCGAAGGTCTCCTGGTCGCCAGCATGCACGAACGCGTCGGCGCTGGCCAGCACGTGCGCGAGGCGCAGGCTGTCGTGCTCGAAGCGGCGCACGATCACGCGCGGCCCGGACGGCGGCGTCGGGCCCGCCCCCAGCGCCAGCAGCACGTACGGACTGCCCAGGCGGGCCACGGCCTGGCACAGCAGGTCCAGGCGCTTCTCGGGCGCGAAGCGGCCGGCGTAGACCAGCAGGCGCGCACGCGGCGGCAGCGCCAGCGAGGCGCGCCAGATCATGTCCTGCCGGCGCGGGTGGAACACCTGCGTGTCCACGCCGAGCGGCTGGCGCTCGACCGCCGGCACGCCGCTGTCGAGCAGCCGCTGGCGCATCGACTCGCTGGGCGCGAGCACCAGGTCGAAGCGGCTGTAAAGCTTGCGCACGTAGGCGCGCACCGGCCGGGCGGCCCACCGGCCGAAGGTGCGCACCGCAAGCTCCTCCAGGTCGCTGTGGCAGAACGCCGCGCTGGCCACGTGCAGCGAGCGCGCCGCGTCGAGCGCCGCCCAGGCCAGGCAGTACGGGTCGCCGGCCTCGATCAGGTCGGGCCGCAGGCGGCGCAGGATCTCCGCGCATGCCGCGCGCGCCACCGGCACCCGGTAGCCCTGCGAGAACGGCAGCGGCACGCCGGGCATGCGCACCATGCGCTCGGCGTCGGTCACCGGCGCGCCGATCGTGTGGCGCCAGTCGGTGTGCCGCATCAGCCACTGGCGCTTGGCCTGGATGTAGCGCCGCACGCCACCGCTGTTGGCGCTCCAGAACATCGTGACGTCGGCCAGGTGCGGCCCCTGTCTCGCATTCATCGTCCGACCTCCCTGCTGGCTCGCGGTCCGCCCGCGTCGCGGGACGACGCCGTCTGTGGCCCTCGCCCCCGGGGGCCATGCCGGCCCTCGCACCATCGCGGCGCCCACGGGGCGCCGTGGCGCTGGCGCGGCAAGCGCCATGCCCGCGGCAGGCACGTCGCCTGCCGGCATGCCAGGCCGCTGCATTCGACGGACGTGCGGCGGCACAGGTTCCGAAGGAGCAGCACATGCAAGGCCGCCCCACCCTCCACCCGGTCGAACCGCCCGCCGGCGAGCCGGTTCGCCGCCGCTGACCGGACGCATCGGCGATGGCCGGCAGCATGTCGTCCAAGGCGCAGGCCCCGTTGCGCGGCCCGGCACGGCGCACCGCCCGGGCCCTGGCCCGCACCCTCCAGCCGGCGCTGGTCTACGTCAGCGACGAGCAGCCGGGCTGGCAGCGGGTGCGGCGCGGCCGTGGCTTCGCCTACCTCGATGCCGCAGGCCGGCCGCTGCGCGAACGCGAGGCGCTGCAGCGCATCCGCCGCCTGGCGATCCCTCCGGCCTACACCGACGTGTGGATCTGCCCGCAAGCGAACGGCCACCTGCAGGCCACCGGCCGCGACGCGCGCGGCCGCAAGCAGTACCGCTACCACCCGGACTGGCAGGCGCAGCGCGATGCCGACAAGTTCGAGCGCATGCTCGAGTTCGGCCGGGCGCTGCCGCGCCTGCGCGCGCGCATCCGGCGCGACCTCGCCGCCGGCGGCCTGGCGCGCGAGCAGGTCATCGCGACGCTGGTGCACCTGCTCGACACCACCTTCGTGCGCATCGGCAACGACGAGTACGCGCGCCTCAACGGCTCCTACGGGCTCACGACGCTGCGCGACCGCCATGCGCGGTTCCTCGGCGGGGCGCTCCGGCTGAAGTTCAAGGGCAAGAGCGCAGTGGTGCACGAGATCGAGGTCGACGACCCGCGCATCGTGCGCATCGTGCGTCGCTGCCAGGACCTGCCGGGCCAGGAGCTGTTCCAGTACCTGGACGCGGACGGCACGCCGCGCAGCATCGGCTCGGCCGACGTCAACGACTACCTGCGCGAAGCGGCCGGCGCCGACTTCACCGCCAAGGATTTCCGCACCTGGCATGCGAGCGTGCAGGCGCTCGAACGGCTCGCGCGCTGCACGGCCGGCTCGCCGGCCGAGGCGCGCCGCCTGGTGCGCGAGGCGCTGGCGCACGTGGCGCGCCAGCTGGGCAACACCGTCGCGGTGTGCCGCAAGTCCTACGTGCACCCGCGCGTGCTCGCTTGCTTCGTCGAGGGCACGCTGGCCGACTCGCTGGCCTGTGCGGCCGGCCGCCACGGGGCGCGGGTGCCCGCCGCGCTGCGTGCGCCGGAGCGCAGGCTGATGGGGCTGCTGCAGCTGTGAGCGCCGCAGGCGCGGGACCGGGCACGGCGCGCGATAACCCCCGTCATGCACATTACGCATAGTTTGGGCGGCACTTCGCGCCTACAGTTCAAGGCACAGGTCCAGGGCACAGCCACGAGCTGACTTGCCCGCTGGATCGCAGGCCACGACGTACCCCGTCACCATCGAAAGGAAACAAGCGTGAGCAGTCTGTCCTACGTCCCCCCGAGCGCGGACAGTCCCTGGGGCACCTACCTCTCCCAGATCGACCGCGTGATCCCCTACCTCGGCCCGCTGGCGCGCTGGGCCGAGACGCTGAAGCGACCCAAGCGCGCGCTGATCGTCGACATCCCGATCGAGATGGACGACGGCACCGTACGCCACTTCGAGGGCTTCCGCGTGCAGCACAACCTCTCGCGCGGCCCCGGCAAGGGCGGCGTGCGCTACCACCCCGACGTCACCCTCGAGGAGGTGATGGCGCTGGCGGCGTGGATGACGATCAAGAACGCCGCGGTGAACCTCCCGTTCGGCGGCGCCAAGGGCGGCATCCGCGTCGACCCCAAGCAGCTGTCGATGAAGGAACTCGAGAAGATCACCCGCCGCTACACCAGCGAGATCGGGCTGATCATCGGCCCGCAGCAGGACATCCCCGCGCCGGACGTGAACACCAACGCGCAGATCATGGCGTGGATGATGGACACCTACTCGATGAACGTCGGCGCCACCGCCACCGGCGTGGTGACCGGCAAGCCGATCCACCTGGGCGGCTCGCTGGGCCGCGTCAAGGCCACCGGCCGCGGCGTGTTCGTCACCGGCCGCGAGGCGGCGCGACGCATCGGGCTGAACCTGGACGGTGCGCGCGTGGCGGTGCAGGGCTTCGGCAACGTGGGCAGCGCGGCAGCCGAGCTGTTCGCCGGTGCCGGGGCGAAGATCGTCGCGGTGCAGGACCACACCGGCACCATCGTCAACGCGCAGGGCCTGGACATGGCCGGGCTGATGGAGACGCTGCGCCGCGACGGCGGCATCGGCGGCTTCGCGCAGGCCGACCGCATCGACAACGAATCGTTCTGGGACGTCGATTGCGACATCCTGATCCCCGCCGCGCTGGAAAGCCAGATCACCGCCGAGCGCGCCAACCGCATCAGGGCCCGGCTGGTGCTCGAAGGCGCCAACGGCCCGACGCTGCCGACCGCCGACGACGTGCTCAACGAGCGCGGCATCCTGGTCGTCCCCGACGTGATCTGCAACGCCGGCGGCGTGACGGTCAGCTACTTCGAGTGGGTGCAGGACTTCTCCAGCTTCTTCTGGAGCGAGGACGAGATCAACGTGCGCCTGGACAAGATCATGGTCGACGCCCTGAAGAAGATCTGGGAGACGTCCGAGCGCCACAGGATCCCGCTGCGCACCGCGGCCTTCGCGGTGGCCTGCGAGCGCATCCTGATGGCGCGCCAGGAACGCGGCCTGTACCCCTGACGCCGGGCCGCGCGCCGGACGACGCGATCCGCCCCGTCGAACGGGGGCTTGTCCCTGCTCCGGGGGCGTCCGACAGTGCTGTTCTTCGCAGGAGCACGCCATGCAGGTCCAGCACGAAGGTGGGACGGGTCGCGAAGCCGAGCGCATGGGTGCCAGCCTGCACGAGGAAGCGCGCTTCCACGACGAGCGCATCGAACACGACCAGGGCGAGCGCCTGAGCTATGTCTATGCCAGCGTGGCCGACGTCTACCAGTTCGCGACGCTGTCGCCGGTCGAGCACCGGGGCAAGCGGGTGCTGGAAGTCGGCTGCTTCCTCGGGGACCAGCCCCGCCGCGCGCCCGATTTCCAGGGCCACTATCTCGGCATCGACATCAGCCCGGCCGCGATCCGTCACTGCCAGTCGCTGGGCCTGCCGGCGCATTTCGAGTTCCGCGTCGACGACGCGAACGTGCTCGACTCGGTCGAGGACGGCAGCGTGGACCATGCCTTCGGCCAGGGGGTGCTGCATCATCTGGAGCTCTCCCGCTTCGCCCCTGCGCTAGCGCGCAAGCTCGCGCCGGGCGGCTTGGCACGCTTCGTCGAGCCGGCCCAGGGCAACGCGCTGCTGCGGCTGTTCCGTCGGCTGACGCCGTCGTTGCGTACCCCGGGCGAAATGCCGTTCGACCGCCGTTCGATCGAGCAGCTGCAGCAACATGTCGACGTGAAGATCCGCCACCACGCGCTGCTGCGCCCCTACCTGCCGATGCTGTTCGGCAACCACCGCAAGGTGGCCGAACTGGCGCGCCGCACCGACGACCTGCTGTTGGGGCACGCCTGGCTGCAGGGTCAGGCTTGGCTGCTGCAGGTCGAGCTGCGTCCGCGCTCGGGCTGACGGGCGGCCTCAGCCCGTCACCTCGTCGAACACCGCCAGCCAGTCGCGCACGAAGCGCTCGATCCCGAAGCGCTCCAGCGCAGTGCGCCGCCCCCGTTCGCCCCAGGCGCGCGCCAGCCCGGGGTCGTCGATGAGCCGTTGCATCGCCTCGACCAGCACCGGCAGGCGCGTGTCGACCAGGCCGTTGTCGCCGCTGCGGATCACGTTGGCCAGCTCGGTGGTGGCCAACCCCACCACCGGCACGCCGACCATCATCGCCTCGATCACCGACAGTCCCAGGCTGGTGTAGCGGATCGGGTTGAAGAAGAAGCGGTAGCCGGCCATCACCTCGGCGAGCCGGTGGTTCTCCACCTCGCCCCGCCCGCCGGCATGTGCCAGTTCCAGCGAGCCCATGCCCACCAGGCTCAGCGGCACCTGCTCGCGCACCTGCAGGTAGACATCCAGGCCCAGGCGGCGTCCGCGCCTCAGCAGGTGGTTGACGACCACGAGGCCCTCGGCGCGTTCGCCGCGGTAGGCTGCCGGCGACAGCAGCTTCACGCCGTGCTCCACCACCCGCACGGGCGTGATGCCGCTGTCCCACATCAGCGCGTTGAAGTGCGTGCAGTGCACCAGCAGGGCATTGCGGTCCTGCACCCAGTGGCGCGTGTTCGTCGGGTGTTCCTGCGGCGGGTCGTGTTCCAGGTAGATGCGCGGCAGCGCGCGCTGCGCAGCGCCCAGCAGCTGGTGTTGCTCGCTCTCCCAGGCGTCGCGGGACTGGAACAGGATGACGTCGAACTCCATCTCGCGGATGCGGCTGACGTGCACCTCGTGCACGTTGTCGCCCCAGGGCAACGCGCCGCTGCAGCCACTGTGGTGCGGAGTGCGTCCGTCGTCGGTGACCAGGTGGAAATCGTGCGGCACCTGCGTGAGGTAGTACAGGTAGTTGCCATGCACGTGCCAGGTCAGGACCCTCAGTCGTCTACGTGGCATGGGGTTCCTTCCGCAGCAGGGCCCGCGCAGCATCGAGCACGGCCTCGACCGGCACGCCGCGGGCGCATTCGTGACCGTACGGACAGACCGGGTGGGCGCACGGCCGGCACGGCGCGTCGCGCCAGAGCACGCGGTGGCGCTGCGCATCGAGCGGCCGCCAGCGCGCCACGTCGCCGCCCGAGCTGATCACGACGCTGGGCACCTGCAGCGCCGCGGCCACGTGCGAGATGCCGGTGTCGTTGCACACCACGAGCCGCGCCCGCTCGACCAGGGCCCCGAGCTCGAACAGCCCGGTGCGACCGGCCAGGTCGGTCGCAGGCGCACGCATCGCGGCCTGCACCTGCCGGACCAGCGGGGCTTCCCCGCTCGTGCCGGTCAGCACGACGGCATGTCCTGCACCGGCCAGGGCATCGGCCACGCGGGCGAAGCACGCAGCCGGCCAGCACCGCGACGGCAACTGCGCCCCCGGGTGCACGACCACGTAAGAACGCGGGGGCACGAGCCCGCGCTGCCGCAGCGCCCGACGGTCGGCCTCGCCGAGCGGGAACTCCAGCGCCCGGCCCCGGCGCGGCACGCCCAGCGCGTCGGTCAAGGACAGCAGGCGGTCGATCTCGTGGCCCTGCTGCGGCCACGGCATGAAGTCCGCCGGGTCTTCCCCGCCATCGCCGCCGGTGCAGAAGCCGACCGTGCGCTGCGCGCCGAAGCGCCGCACCAGCGGGTTGGTGACGGTGCCGCTGCCGTGCATCTGCAACGCCACGTCGCAGGACTGCGCCCGCAGCCGCGCGAGGAAGGCCGGCCAGGCCCGGGCGTCGCAGCGCCCCTCCGGCAGCGCCGGGTGGCCGGGAAACGCGACGAAGTCGTCCAGGCAGGACAGGCGCTGCGCCAGCTCGCGCGCCCACGGCAACCCGACCAGGGTGAGGCGCGCCGCAGGACAGGCTGCACGCAACGCCCGCCAGGCCGGCACCGCGCACAGCACGTCGCCCAGCACCAGCGCGCGGAAGAGCGCGATGCGTCGCACGCCGGCATCGAGCGGCCGCATCGCATGCCCTTTCAGAACGCGCCGCGGTACAGCGCGCAGTGCCGGCACACCGAGGGCGGTTCCTCGCTCGCCAGGCGCGCGCGGAACTGCCGCGCCGCCTCGCCGTGCCAGCGTGCGAGCACGCCGCCGTCGTCGACGCTGCCGAAGCTGGCCCGGTCGGGGGTGCCCGCCATGCAGCAGGGCAGCATCTCGCCGCCCGCCGTCAGGTACAGCCCGTCCCAGGGCCAGGTGCAGCGCGCCGCCTGCGGGTTGGGCGTCAGCCGCGGCAGGTGCAGCGTCACGCCCAGCGCCGCGGCAAGCCGCGAGGCGTGCGCGAACACGGCGCGCGCGTGGGCCAGGTCCTCGGGCGCCAGCTCGGCCTGGCGCACGTGCTCGCGGATCGGGATGTAGCGCTCGGGCAGGTCCGGCTGCTCCAGGTCGCTGGACAGGCGCTGCACCTGCACCTCGTGCACGCCGAAGCGCTGCGCCAGCCGCAGCACGGCCGGCAGCTGGTCCAGCGTGCGGCGCATCAGCACCATCACCAACCGCACCTCCGGGCCGCGCCCTGCAGCCCGGTCGCGCAACGCGGCAAGCCGCGCGAGGTTGCGCAGCACCTTGTCGAACGAGGCCCGCACCCGCACCGACTGGTACAGCTGCGCATCGGCCGCGTCGATCGAGATCGACAGCGCGTGCAGGCCGCTGTCGATGCAGCGCTGCGCGCGCTGCGGCGTCAGCAGCGTCAGGTTGGTGTTGGCCGAGACGCGGATGCCGCGCGCGCTGGCCCACGCCACCATCTCGAAGAACTGCGGGTTGAGCATGGGCTCGCCCAGGCCCTGCAGGTGCAGCTCCTGCAGCTGCGGCAGCTGTTCGATCCATTGCCGGAAACGCTCGAACGTGAGATGGCGCGGCGCATCGGCACGGTGGTTGACGGTGCACATCGGGCACGCGAGGTTGCACAGGCCGGTCGGCTCGATCTGCGCGAAGCGCGGCAGCGGCGGCAGCGTCGTGTCCGGCGCAGGCGGCAAGGTGTGGGTCGTCATGCCTGCCCTCCCTGGGTTGGGCGTCAGAGAAACGGCACGCGGTAGCGCACCGCGCCGGCCAGGCGCCAGAACACCGCCACGTAGGGAATCGCGATCGAGGTGACCACCATCTCGGCCACGTGGCGCGGCGCGTGCGAGGTGCCGCGCAGCCGCCGCCAGGCGAGTTCGCCGATGAAGCCGGCCGCGACCGCCGCGAACACCGCCGCCCAGCCGCCGGCGCCGCCCAGCGCACAGGCCAGCGCGGCCAGCGTGGCGAGCACCACGACGTAGTAGCGCCACGGCGGCAGGCGCCGGATCAGTTCGCGGTAATGCTGCGGGTGCTTCTTGTACAGCAGCGCGTCGAAGCGCATGTTGCCCTGCTGGCGCAGGCTCACGCCCCAAGGCGCCTCGCGCACCGGGTGCACCACCAGCGCGGCGGGCACGTGGGCCACGGTGCCGAAGCGCTCCAGCAAGGTGAAGTACAGGTCCGCGTCCTCGCGCCAGGCGCGCTGGAAACGTTCGTCGAACCCGCCCACCGCCTCCAGCGCCTCGCGCAGCACGAAGGCGTTGGCGGTGGCGAACTCGGCGCTCTCCAGCCCCTGGGTGTTGCGTTCATGGTCGGTCGGCACCGGCGAGGTCGGCACGACGATGCGGCCCCACACCGCCACGCGACCCACGCTCATGCCCAGCAGGCCGTAGCGCAGCCAGTCGGGGTCGGGAATGGTGTCGTCGTCGGTGAAGGCGATCACCGGCGCACGGGCCGCACGCCAGCCGCGGTTGCGCGCGGCCGCCGGCCCCCGGGTGTCCTCGGCACGCAGGTAGCGCACCTCCGGCGTGCCGCCGGCCTGCGCGGCGATGGCGGCGACCACGTCCTCGCTGTCCTCGCTGCAGCCGTCGTCGACGACCACGATCTCGTAAGCGGTCGGGTCGAAGCGCTGTTCGAGCAGGGCTTCCAGGCAGCGGCGCAGCAACGCCGGGCGCCGGCAGGTCGGCACGACGACCGACACGCGCAGCGCGGCCGCCTCCTGCGCCAGCGGCATCCGGGCCGCGGCGTCGGCCGTCCCGGCCGCACCGGCGGCCGGCGGCGACACCTCGGACCGCCCGTCGCGCTGCCGCGCCACCGGTGCAGCCTCCGGCCCGAAACCCGCCCCCCCGGCGGGGTCCAGCGGGCTGGCGTGCGTCGAACTCATGGTCGTTTCTCCAGCAGGAAGGAGCCGATCACCAGGGCGTCCAGCGGCGTGCTGTAGAACGCATGCAGCGCGTCCTGCGGCGTGCACACCACGGGCTCGCCCCGCACGTTGAACGAGGTGTTGACCAGCACCGGCACGCCGCTCAGTGCGCCGAAGGCCTTCAGCAGGTCGTGGTACGGCGGGTTGGTCTCGCGCCGCACCGTCTGCACGCGTGCCGTGCAGTCGGCATGGCAGACTGCGGGAATGCGCGCAGCCTGCCCGGGTCGGACCCGGTAGACGAACAGCATGAACGGCGCCTCGCCGCGGTTGGCGTCGGCCGGCTCGAACCACTGCGCCAGGTCCTCCTGCGGCACCGCCGGGGCGACGGGGCGGAAATCCTCGCGGTCCTTCAACTCGTTCAGCCGCGCCTGCATGGCCGGGTCGACCGGTGAGGCCAGGATCGAGCGCGCCCCCAGCGCACGCGGGCCGAACTCCATCCGGCCCTGGAACCACCCGATCACGGCGCCGTCGGCGAGCAGCCGGGCGGTCTCGCGCGGCACGTCGACCAGGCGCCGGTACGGCAGCCCGGCCCAGCGCAGCAGGGCCTCGATCGCCTCGTCGTCGTAGCCGGGCCCCCAGTACGCATGCTGCATGCTCCAGACCCGCGGGGCCGGGGCGCCGCGCTGCACGCTGCGCTCGCGCCAGTCGGTCCACAGGGCCGCGCCGAGCGCCGTGCCCGCGTCGCCTGCGGCCGGCTGCACCCAGACCTCGTCGAAGATGCCGGCATCGCGCAGCTTCGCGTTCATCACGCAGTTGAGCGCGACGCCGCCGGCCATCGCCAGCTGGTGCTCGCCACTGCGCTCGCGCAGCCAGGTGGCCAGTGCCAGCACGGTGTCCTCGAGCACCGACTGCAGCGAGGCCGTCAGGTCGAGGTGGTGCTGCTCCAGCGGCGCGCCGCGCTCGCGTGCCGGCCCGAACAGCGCCACAGGGTCGAAGTCCGCCACCGCGTAGCCGCCCTGCGCGCCGACCTGCACGATGCGGCGGAAGGCGTCCAGCCAGCGCGGGCGGCCGAGGGCGGCCAGCGCCATGACCTTGTACTCGTCGCTCGAATGCAGGAAGCCCAGGTGCCCGGTGATGCGCTCGTAGAGCATGCCGAGCGAATGCGGCATGCGCACCTCGCCGAGCGCGTCGTAGCGGCCGTCGCGCCAGCGCCCGTAGGTGGTGCTGACCTCCTCGCCGCGGCCGTCCAGCGTCATCACCGCGCAGCGCTCGAAGGGAGCGGCCAGGAACGCGCTGGCCTGGTGCGACAGGTGGTGATCGACGAAGTGCCAGCGGAACGGCCCGTCGTGCCGCACGCCGGCAAACCGCCGCTTCAGGTGGTGCGGCGCGCCGGCGGCCAGCTGGCGCGGCGCATTGACGATGTAGCTGGCAAACAGCGGGTCCCAGACGCTTTCCCATTCGCCTGCCGGCCCGGCCGAGGGCTGCATCGGCAGCGTCACCGTCTCGCCGGGCACGCGCTCGCGGAGGAAGCGCTGCGGGTCGTAGCTGTAGGCGACGTGGTCGACCTCGGCCAGCGTCAGGCCGGCCTCGGCCAGGCAGTAGTCGATGGCGTGGAACGGCAGCTCCCAGGTGCTGAACGGCACCGGTCGCTTGGCGTGCTTGATGCGCGTGAAGCGCTCCTCCTCGGCGGCGGCGACCAGCTCGCCGTCGCGCACCAGCGCGGCCGAGCTGTCGTGAAAGGCTGCGTTGATGCCCAGCGTGATCATGCCCAGGCGGCTTCCGTCGGCCGGGGGTGGCCGGTGGCGGTGGTCGGACGGTCCGCCCCCATCAGCTGCAACGCCGCGGCCACCACCGCCTGCGGCTCCACCTTGCGCAGGCAGTCGTGATGGCCCTGCGGGCAGACGCTTTTCAGGCAGTCGCGGCACGGCACGTCGTGGTTGAGCACGCGGTGCGGCACCTGCCATGGGGTGTGCTGCGGATTGGTCAGGGCATACAGGTCGACCACGGGCGTCCCGAGCGCCGCGGTCAGGTGCACCGGCCCGCTGTTGTTCGAGACCAGCACGCGGGCCTGCTCCAGCAGCGCGGCCAGCTCGCCGATGGCCAGCTGCCCCGCCAGCGAGACCGAGCGCTGCCGCATCGCCGCCTGCGCCTCGCCCACCAGCGTCGCCTCCGCCCGGCTGCCGGTGTAGACCACGAGGCAGCCGGTCTCGCGCGCGATCGCATCGGCCGCGGCACCGAAGCGCGCCGCCGGCCAGCGCCGCGACGCGGCGCTCGCGCCCGGGTGCACGACGACGTACGGCTCGCCGTCGGCGAGGCCGATGCCGGACAGCAACGCCCGCACCGCGACGCGGTCGGCCTCCCGGCAGTGAAAGCGCAGGCGTTCGTCGCGCGTGCGCAGGCCCACGCTGCCCACCAGGGCCAGCTGGCGCTCCACCTCGTGGCGCTGCGCCTGCTGCGGTTCGGGATCGGGCACCCAGTGGGTCAGCAGCTCGTAGGGGTTCTCGCGACTGTGCGCCAGGCGCAGCGGGATGCCGGCCAGCCGGCACATCAGGGCGGCGGGCAGCGCGCTTTGCGTGCAGACGGTGAAGATCACCGCGGCATCGAAGTGCCGGCCGGCGAGCTGCGCGAGCATCTGGCCGTCGGCCTCCGCGACGCGCGATGCGGTCCCCTTCACCCACGGTGCGTCATAGACGATGACCTCGTCCACGTCGCTCAGGTGCGGCGCCAGCGCCGCGCCCGCGGGCGAACACCACAGCGCCAGGTGCACTTCCGGCAGGCTCTCGCGCAGTGCGCCCAGCGCGGGGGTGCTCATCAGCACGTCCCCCAGGTGGTCCAGGCGCACCGCCAGCACCCGCCGCACGTCCCGCCAGCCTTCGGCCAATGGCATCGGTGGGCCTCACGGTCGGGGTTGGGCGGCCGGCAGGCGCGCGGCCGTACGGGTCGCGACCGCGACGCCGTCGGCCGCGGTGATGTGCCATGCCGCTGCGAGCAGGTCGGGCGCCGTGTGGTGCGGCATGCGCTGCGGCGAGGTGCGCCACACCGTCTCGTTGCCGACGTCCAGCATCACGGTACGGCAGCCGGCACGCCGGCCGGCCTCCACGTCGTCCAGGATGTCGCCCACCATCCACGAGCGCGACAGGTCGAGGTGCAGTTCCTCGGCCGCGCGCAGCAGCAGGCCGGGGGCGGGCTTGCGGCAGGTGCAGCCCGGGCGGGACGGGTCCAGGCCGGGCGCATGCGTGCAGGCGTAGAAGCCGTCGAGCAAGACGCCATGCACGGCAAGCCTGCGCATCAAGGCCTCCTGCAGGCGCGCCAGCGCGCGTTCGTCGAACAGTCCCAGGCCGACACCGGGCTGGTTGCTGATCATCACCATGCGGTAGCCGGCCTCGGCCAGCCACTGCAGCCCGGCGACGGCGCGCGAGGTGAAGCGCAGCTGCGCCGGGTCGACGTTGTAGGGCACGTTCTCGACCACCGTGCCGTCCTTGTCGAGGAACACCGCGGGCGCACCGCCCGTTGCATCGGGGTTCAGGGCCATGATGTCTCCATCAGCGGCAACACCATCATCTCGGGAATCACCGATTCGCGCGGCATCGTCAGCAGGAAGCGCACCGCGACCGCGACGTTGGCCGGGTCCTGCAGCTTGCCCGGGTCGATGCCTTCGAAGCGGTCGAGCAGGAACGGCGTACGCATGCCGCCGGCGATCAGCGCCGACACGCGCACGCCGTGCGGACGGAACTCCGCATGCAGCGCGTGCGACAGCCCGAGCAGGCCCCACTTGCTGGCGTGATAGGCGCTCGCGTTCGGCCAGGCCCGCCGCGCCGCGGTCGAGGCGACGTTGACGATCTGCCCGCCGCGACCGCGGTCGCCCTCGCGCAGCACAGGCAGCGCACACTTGCTCATCACGAACGGCCCGCGCAGGTTGGTCGCGATCACCCGGTCCCACTCGGCGAAAGTCAGCTCGTCGACCGGCTTGGTGACATCGATGCCTGCGTTGTTGACCAGGATGTCGAGCGCGCCGAACGCTTGCACGGCGTGCTCCACTGCGGCGGTGGCCGAGCCCGCGTCGGCCACGTCGAGCTGCAGCGGCAGGGCCTGCCCGCCGGCCGCCTCGATCTCGCCGGCCACCTGCTCGCAGCCCGGCCCCCGGAGATCGGCGACCACGACGCGCGCACCGCCGGCGGCCAGCGTGCGCGCGATGGCCGCACCCAGCCCTTGCCCGGCGCCGGTGACCAGCGCCACCTGGCCCTCCAGCGGGGTCATCGCGGGTGATGCCGACGTGACCATGCCTGCCCTCCTTCGTGCGCTCAGTGGGTCGCGGAATGGACCAGGCCCAGCGGCGCGGAGCGACCGCGCGGCAGGGGCACGACGTCCGCCGTGTGCTGCACCGGCGAGGGCCGCAGCACCGCAAGCGCGCCGGCCAGCTGGCGTGCCACCCGCTCCCAGGTGAACAGCGAGCGTGCGCGGCGGATGCCGGCGCGCCCGAGCGCGCGCGCCAGTGCCGGGTTGTCGCGCAATGCGGCCAGGCGACGTCCCAGCGCCACGGGGTCGTGCGGTGGCACGAGGAAGCCGGTGACGCCGTGCATCACGGTGTGCTGGATGCCGCCCACCGCGCTGCCGACCACCGGCCTGCCGCAGGCCATCGCCTCCAGCGGCGTGATGCCGAAGGGCTCGTACCACGGCGTGGTCACGAACACGTCGGCGGCGCCGTAGTACAGCCGCAGGCGCTCGCGTTGGCGCCGTCCGGTGAAGACCACGCGCCCGTCCACGCCGGCCTCGCGCGCGACGTCGCGCAGGCGGGCGATCTCGGGCGTGACGCGCTCGTCCGGGGTGTCGGACTCGCCGCCCACCACGAGCAGGCGCGACGGCATCCCCTCGCCCAGGTACGCCATCGCCCGGATCACGTTGTCGATGCCCTTGCGCGGCACCAGCCGGCCCAGCTGCAGCACGATGAACTCGTCGGGATCCAGCCCCAGCTCGCGGCGCACTGCGGTGCGGTCCATCGGCCCGAACTCGGCAGGGTCGAAGCCGCACGGCACGGTCACCATGCGCCGGGGGTCGGCGCCGTACAGGCGGATCAGGTCCAGGCGATCCTGCGGGCACTCGGCGACGACGCAGTCCGCCTGCGCGACCAGCTCGCGCTCGATGCCGATGCGTTCGTCGGGAAAGCCGTCGGCGGCGCGCTGGTGTTCGCGCCGCACGAGGCCGAGCGCATGGAAGGTGATCGCGAACGGCGTTCCGAAGGTGCGCTTGAGGTGCAGCGCGACGCAGCCTGACATGAAGAAGTTCGCATGCACCACGTCGTAGCCGCCGCCATGGCGGCAGCGCGTCTCGCAGGCCTGCGCGAACTCCTGCATGTGCGGCAGCAACTGCTCCTTCGGCACGAAGCAGGCGGGTCCCGCGTCGACATGGATCACGCGCAGCCCGGGCCGCAGGTGCACGACGGTCGGCAGCGCCGGATCGTCGCGGCGCGTGTAGACGTCGACTTCGTGTCCGGCGCGTGCGAGGCACTGCGCCATGTGCATCACATAGATGTTCTGTCCGCCTGCATCCACGCCCCCCAGGGTCGCCAGGGGCGAAGCGTGTTCGCTGATCCGGGCCATCTTCATGCGGAACCTCCGGGGACTGCGGGCGGATGCCGGCAAGGCAGTGCCCCGGTCCGGCAATCGGCGTGCCTCGCACGGTCGCGACCCGCGCCGGCAGCGGCGTGCGCAGCTTCAAGCGGCTTGCATGTAAGTTGCGCGCCGCAGCGCGGTAAAACTTCCCGGCGCGCCAAAGAAGAAGGCCGCACGCCCCGGCAGGGACGTGCGGCCGTCGGGCCGGGGAGGCTCACTCCCAGAACGGGCGCGAGTGGTAGTGCTGGTGCACGCTCTGGTGCCAGCCCATGTCGGCATCGCTGGGCCACTGGTCCTTGTCGAACCCCGGCGCGCTCTCGAACACCTCCTTGTCGGCGTCGAGCACGAAGCACTTGCGCTCGGTGTCCAGCGTGAGCGCCCCCCACGGGATCGCGAACAGCTTGTCGCCCATGCCGAGGAAGCCGCCGGAGGACATCACCGCGTAGGCGATGCGCCCGCGCGGCACGTCCAGCATGATCTCGGTGACCTTGCCGAGCGTCTCGCCCTGGCGGTTGACCACCTTGTCGCCTTCCAGCGTGTCGGCCGTCATCAGACGGGGGCCGGGGCCGCTGCTGTTGATGTCGATGCGGGCGCCTTCGCCCGGTGTGATGTTGGCCATCGTCGGTCTCCTTGCTCTCTGTCGTGACTTCAAGGGAATGAAACGGAGTGCCCCCCGTTCCGGGCAGCTGACCCGCAACGCCGGGGCCCCTCCATGGTCGGCAACCCCTGTGCCCGAGGCACCGGCGGCGTGCCGTCCCGGCGCGAGCGCGGACGCCGGCGCATCGTCGCCCAACTTGTATGCATCAGTTACATCCTGTGAGCGAGATGGGGGCAGACTACGCACTGCAGCGCCCCGGCCTGCAAGAGCACGCCCCGGCCCGTCCGATCGATCGCGCTGAACGCCATGTCCGAACCGTCACGCCGCCTGCAGGATGCACGCGCGCGCCCTGCTGACCGCGCCCGCGAGGCCGGGCGCGGCTGGCTGAAGTGGCCGGCCGCCTCGTTGCGCGCCTACTTCGTCATCGTGATCCTGGTCGCCACGGTGCCGCAGGCGGCCTTCGTCTCCTACCTGATCTACCAGGAGACGGTGCGCGCCCGCTCGCAGATCGAGGACGGGCTGCGCCGCACCGCCCACACCTTCGCGCTGGCGGTCGAGCGCGAGATCGTGTCGTCCATCGACGCGCTGTCCATCCTGGCGCAGTCCGACTCGCTGCAGGCCGGCGACGTGCGCCGCTTCTACCTCACGCTGACACGCCGCCCGACCATGCGCGACACCTGGCGCAGCGCCTACCTGGTCGCCTCCGACGGCACCCTGCTGTTCTCCACCGACCGCCCGTATGGCGCGCCGCTCGGCAACGTCGACGGTTCGCCGGAGTTCGACCAGATCAAGCGCACCCGCGAGCCGGTGGTGACCGACCTCGTGCTGGGCCACGACACCGACCAGCTCGTCACCGGCATCCAGGTGCCGGTGCTGGTGCGCGGCGAACTGAGGTACGTGCTGGGCGCGCGCATCACCACGCACGAATGGCAGGCACTGATGCGCCAGGCCAGCGTGCCCAAGGGCGGCTTCCTGTCGCTGTTCGACGCCAACAACCGGGTCATCGCGCACAGCCTCGACGCCGCACCGGCGCTCGGCCACGAGACGATCCCCGCGCACGCCGGAGCCGACGGCACGCCGCTGCGCGATGCGCCCCTGGTCGCCGGCACCACCTACGCTGCCTGGCACCGCGTGCCGCCCGCCGGATGGGGCGTCGGCGTGGGCATCGCCGCCGAACCGTTCGAGCGCTCGCAGCTGGCTGCCGTGGCGGCCGCCATGGGTGCGGGCCTGCTGTCGCTTTCGCTGGGACTGGCGCTGGCCCTGCTGGTGGCGCGCCAGGTGACCGGCCCGCTGCAGCAGCTGGCCAAGGACGGCCCGCAGTCCGCCCCCGGCAAGATCGTCGTGCGGGAGATCGCGACGCTGCGCGATGCACTAGTCTCCTCGGCCGAACAGCGCGAGGTGGCGCGCGCGCGCCTGCAGGCCAAGGCCGACGAGTTCGAGGCGCTGTTCACCACCATCCCGATCGGGCTGGCGATCGCCCAGGACCCGCAGTGCAACGTGGTGCTGATGAACCCGGCGCTGGCGGCGATGTTCGATGACGCGCCTGCACGGGAGGCCTCGCGCATGGAGCCCTCTGGCACCTCGCCCGCCGGACTGCCGCAGGTGTTCCGCCGCGGGCAGGAGCTGCCGGCCGAGCAGCGCCCGCTGCAGCAGGCCTGCCGCGAGGGCGTCGAGCTGCGCGACGTGGAGCTCGACATCGTCCACGCCGACGGCCGCACGATCAACGTGCTCGCCTACGCGGTGCCGCTGCTGGACCCCGCAGGCCGGCCGCGCGGTGCCATCGCGGCCTTTGCCGACATCACCGAGCGCAAGCGTGCCGAGCAGCGCCTCATCGACGCCGAGCGGCAGCTGCGCGAGAGCCAGAACCTGGTCGAGCTGGCGCAGGAAGCCGGCCATGTCGGCTTCTTCGACTACCACTTCGCCGACGACTGCATGGTCTGGACTTCGGGGCTGGCCAAGCTGTTCGGCATCCCGCAGGACCAGATCGACCCGCGCTGGAACGGCTGGGCACAGCACGTGGTGTCCGACGACGCGCGCGCGGTGCGCCAGGCGGTCGACGCGGCGCTTGCCCAGCAGGCCGGGCAGGCCACCTTCGAGTTCCGCGCGCAGCGCGCCGACGGGTCGATCCGCTGGCTCGCCAGCCGCGTGCTGCTGTCCTACGACGAGCACGGCCGGCCCTCGCGCATGATCGGCGTGAGCGTGGACGTGAGCGACCAGAAGCTGGCCGAGCAGGCGCGTGCCGAACTGATCGCGCGCGAACAGGCCGCGCGGCGCGACGCCGAGAACGCCAACCGCGCCAAGGACGAGTTCCTCGCCATGCTGGGCCACGAGCTGCGCAACCCGCTCGGCGCCATCGCCGCGGCCGTGGAGGTGCTCAACCGCGTGGGCGCACAGAACGACACCGCGCAGAGCGCGCGTCGCATCATCAGCCGCCAGACCAGCCACCTGGCCAACCTGATGAACGACCTGCTCGACATGGCGCGCGCCACGGCCGGCAAGATCAACCTCAACCGGCAGTGCATGAACCTGGTCCAGCTGGTGCAACGCCCGCTCGGTGCGCTCGAAGTCTCCGGCGCGCTCAAGCATCACCACGTCACCGTGGACCTGCAGGACGCCTGGGTGATGGTCGACGCGATGCGCTTCGAGCAGGTGGTGACCAACCTGCTGACCAACGCGGTGAAGTACACCCCGGATGGCGGCAGCATCCACGTGCGTGTCGGCATCGACGGCAATGACGCGGTCCTGGAGGTGCGCGACACCGGCGCGGGCATCCCCGAGGCGCTGCTGCCCCGGGTGTTCGACCTGTTCGTGCAGGGCGAGCGCACGCTGGACCGCCGCCAGGGCGGGCTGGGCATCGGGCTGACCCTGGTGCGGCGCCTGGTCGAGCTGCACGGCGGCACGGTGCAGGCCGCCAGTCCCGGACCGAACCTGGGCAGCACCTTCACCGTGCGGCTCAAGCGCGCGACGCCGCCGGTGATGGCCGTCTCTCGCCCGCAGGCCCCGCTGGCCTCCCGGCGCCATGTGGTGGTCGTGGAGGACAACGAGGACGCCCGAGCCGCGATCGAGAACCTGCTCACCCTCGCCGGCCACCGCGTGACGACCGCACCGGACGGCGAGACGGGCTTGCAGAAGGTGCTGGAGGAAACGCCGGACGTCGCGCTGATCGACATCGGCCTGCCCGGGCTGAACGGCTACGAGGTGGCGCAGCGCCTGCGCGCGGTCGGGCACCGCACGCGCCTGATCGCCCTGTCGGGCTACGGGCAGCCGCACGACATCGAACGCGCGTTGACCGCGGGGTTCGATGCGCACATGGTCAAGCCGATCGACGTGGCGATGCTGCAGAACATCCTGGCCGGCACCTGAAGCCGGCCCGGTGCGGTGGCTCAGTCCTCGGGCCGTCCGGCCGCGTCGTCCTCGTCGGCCTCTTCGTCGTCGTCGACGACCAGGTTCTCGCCGGTGATCGCCTCCAGCCCGTCCTCGCCCAGCTCCTGCAACAGCTCGGGATCGAGCGGCACGACGCGGTCCGGGGCGATGTCGGCCCCTCCGGTCACGCCGCCATCGCGGTCGGCCAGCGCCCGCGACCCGGTGCCCGCGGCATCGCTGCCGTCGTCGAGTTCCGGATCCCCCTGGTCGGCGCCTGCCCCGGGCGAGCGATCCAGCCCCGAGGTGGTGCCGGCATCCAGCCCTTCGGCCTGCGCATCGGTCAGCCCGGGTCCGCCCAGCAGGTCGCTGCCGCTGTCGGAACTGTCGCTCGGGCCGAGCGGCCCGCCCTGCCGGCCTTCGCCCGCTTGCGGGACCCGGCGTCCGCCCACCACGCTGCTTTGTGCCATGCCATGACTCCTTCGCTCGGCCGAGGGCCGTCTTCACCTGCCAGCAAGCGGGGTGCCCCGGCTGCCGGCTCAGTGCAGGGCCGTCGCCTGCGCCGCGGCCGCCGCAGCCTGCGCAGGCACCCGGGGCATCGCCGCGCCCTCGTCAGGGGCGGTGTGGGCGGTACGCACCAGCTTCTCGACCGGGAAGCCCTGCCCGCGCGCCTTTTCGACGTAGCCGGCATAGACCTCGTCGGCGAGCTGCGGCGTGCGCGAGAGGATCCACAGCGCATCGCGTTCCGGCGTGCCCACCAGCGCGCTGCTGTAGTCGGGTGCCACGGCCATCACGCAGTAGTCGGCCCACACGCCCGGCCACCAGTGCAGCCAGGCGGGGGCGAAGCAGACCTCCAGCCAGCCCGGCGGCATCCTGGCGGCCGGACGCCCCACCGCCTCCGCTTGCTGCAGTGTGCCGTCGCTGCGCACGCAGCGATTGACGACACGCAAGCCGCCTTCAGGTTGCAGCTCGTACAGCGCCTGCACGTCGCTGGCGCACTCGTCCTGGTAGCGGTTGGGCAGGCGAGCCACCTCGAACCACAGCCCCGCATAGCGCTGCAGGTCGACCGGCACGACGGAAAGCTCGGGCGGTTCGACCACCGGAAACGGCAGGCCGAACCCGGCCAGGAACGCCCCGCCCTTGCGCCCGACCAGCGGTGCGACGAACGAGGTGACCAGTGGCAGCAGTACCGGTGTCAGCAGCGGGCGCAGCAGGCCGTGGCGGGCGCGACGGCGGCGGCGCGGCCCGGCACCTGCGGCCGTGCGCCGGCGTCGTCCCAGGCGGCCGAGCAGCCAGCCGCCCGCCAGCGTGGTGGCCGCGCCGACCAGGGCGGTGCGCAGGCGCTGCCGGCCGGCGGCGCGCAGCTGCTGCCACGTGGCGACCGTGCGGGCATCTTGTTGGCGGATCCGCGCCTCGGTCTCGCGGATGCGTTGCTCGATCTGTTCCAGCGTGGACCGCAGCATGGGGCTCCTCGGGGCGCGGGTCAGGATGACGGGGGCGGCTGCTGCCCCAGGGACTGCAGCTGGCGGATGGTCGCCGGAAATCCCAGGCGATGGACCAGCGAGCGCATCGACCAGCCCAGCCACGCCGCCATCGCGAGGTTGAGCACGATCAGCAGCGCCACCGCGACGGCCCAGTGCACGTTGCCGTGCAGCACCAGCCAGGCACCGAGGCCGCACACCAGCGCCAGCCAGGCGGTGACGATCAGCACCGCGGCCATCACCGCATAGAGCATCAGCTGCACCAGCGTCAGGCCGGTGCGCTGCGTCTCCAGCGAGAACAGCTGCACGCGCTCGTGCAGGCTGGCGCGCAGCTCGCCCCACAGGGCCCCGACGGCTTCGCCGAACGAAGCCGGCGGCGCGCCGGCATGCGCCGCCGCAGCAGACGCCTCGTCGGCGCGCGCGGCGGCGTCGGCAGACGTGCTGTCGGCCATGGTCAACGGTGGTGGCTGGACGAGAAGATCTTCGCGATCACCATGCCGGCCACGGCCGCGACGGCCAGCGACGTGAACGGATGCTCGCGCACATAGCTGCGTGCCGAATCGATCCACTGCTCCTCGAGCGCGCCGAGCCGGTCGGCCTTGGCGTGCAGTTGCTCGCGATAGGTGCTCGCACTCTCGCGCAGCTTCTCGACCGCCGGGCCGGCCTTCGCCGCCACGCGGTCGATGGTTTCATGCGCGCGTGCCGCCACACGGTCCACCACGTCGTCGGTCGCACCGACGCCATTGCTTGTCGTGGCGCCGGTGCCTGGGGTGCCTGCCGTCGTTCCAGTCTGGTTTTCCATGGTGAATGACTCCTTGTTGTGCGGCGTCACCGAGCCTGAGGCTCACGGGACAAGACCCGCCGGGTTAGTAGGAATTGCAGCGCGATTTGCACCGGGCCGGCAGCGGCGCGAGGACATGGTCGCACAGATCGCGACGCAGCCGCACGCCGGCTCCGGGTCCGGCCAGGGGCGCTGCCTACCGCACGCTGCCGCGTCGCAGCAGGTTGACGATGGCAAGCAGCACGATAGCGCCCACCAGCGACACCAGCAAGGCGCCGATGCTGAAGGCGTTCTCGTTGATGCTGGGCACGCCGACCAGCGGCGAGATCAACCAGCCGCCCAGCGCCGCACCGATGATGCCGACCACGACATTGAGGATGACGCCCTGCTGGGCGTCGGTACGCATGATCATGCTGGCGATCCAGCCGATCACGCCGCCAACGACTAACCAAACGATGAAGTTGATCACGGGCATGCTCCTGTCAAGTGGGTGGACGAACAAGTGAACGACCGGCATCCCCGCGTCGGGACACGCACCGCTCACGCAGGCTGGTCCAGCAACCGGCGTGCCGCTCGGCCGGAACGGGGGGTGCCACCCCCGTCCGCGCCGTCGGGCACGCGGATTGCGATGACCCGGGCGGTCCGCCGTCGGGCCGCCAGCGCCGGCGCCGCCGTCCTGCGCCGCGCCGGAAGACGCCCGGCGCCTCGAGCATCGCGCGCTTGCCTGGCCCTCCTGTTGATTTCACGCACGGGAACCGCACCCGGGGAAGATCCACCCATGCACACGCCCCTGCCTGGCACTGGCAGCAGCAGACGGGCTTCGCCGCTGGTCGCCGGATCCGCCGACGCTGCCGGCGGCCTGCCGGACCTGCGCCCGTTCGCCGAAAGCCTGGACGACGTGTTCTGGCTCGCCGACCCCGAACGCGGGGAACTGCTGTACGTCAGCCCCGCCTTCGAGGCGGTCTGGGGCATCCCCTGCGAAGCCCTGCATGAGGCGCCGTCGCGATGGAACGAGGCACTGCTGCCCGCCGACCGCCCGCGCCTGCCCGAGCCGTTCTTTGCCGGCCGGCCCGGGGACGCGTCGCGGGAGCTCGACTACCGCATCCGGCGTCCCGACGGCGCGGTGCGCTGGATCCGCGACCGGCGCTTCGCCTGGCGTGACGCGGCCGGCCACGTCGTGCGCGTCGGCGGCATCGCGGAAGACGTGACCGCGCGCAGGCAGGACGCCGCGCATCGCGATGCCGCACGGATGCCCGCCAGCGAGGGGTTCCTGGCCGTCATCGTGCACGAGCTGCGCTCGCCACTGAACGCGATCCACGGCTGGACCCATGTGCTTCGCCATGGCGGCGGGCACGCTGCCGCGCAGCTGCGCGCCCTCGAGGCGATCGAGCGCAGCGTCCAGGCCCAGGCCCGCCTGATCGACGAACTGCTCGACGTGCAGCGGGTGCTGCAGGGCGCGCTGCGGCTGGACCTGCACGAGGTGCCGCTGGCCTCCCTGCTCGAAGGGGCCGTCGCCACCTGCCGGCCGCAGGCCGAGGCCCGGCACCAGAAGCTGGTGCTGCAACGCCCTCCCTCCATGGTCCGCCTGCATGCGGACGGCCAGCGGCTGCACCAGGCGCTGGCCCGGCTCATCGCGCACGTCGCGAGGTTCACGCCCGAGCATGGCGAGATCGCCATCCGCACCCGCATGGCGGCGCAGGGCATCGAGATCGCCGTGTGCCCCTGCGACCTCGCCACGCAGACGCAGGGGTCGACGGGCCACGCCGCCGGCGCCGGCCTCGGCTCGCCCTCGGTCGCGCCGAGGATCGGACTGGTGCTGGCCCGGCTCTTGGTCGAGCTGCACGGGGGACAACTGCATCCCCCGGGCACGGGGGGTGGTCAGGACACCGGCTTCGTGGTCTCGCTGCCGCTTTGCGCAGAGCCCCCCGCAGCAAGGCCTCCCGCGGATTGACACGCTGTTGCAACTCCCGCGGCGTTCGTGAGGCAGGATAGCCATGCCGGGCACGCGGAATGCGCCTCTGCCCGGCGCACTCCGGGCCGGCGGCCTCCCCGTCATAACTGTCAGGGCCGGCGCAGGGTGAAACCATTGCAATGAGACATTGCAGGCCCATAATGGGTGTCACTCACGGGCTGCACGCCAGGAGGTACGAGGCGTGCAACGGCGCCCGGCAATGCCTGCAGTGTCAGCGGTCCTGCACGCGGCCCGTCGCCCGTGCCTTGGGGACAAAGGCCGTCACGGTGCCACGGCGACCCGTACCTGCACGACAACCATCCCGACCGTTCGGGAAGCCGCCGAGGAGACGGAACAGCCAGCGGGGCATGATGCCCGCCGGCCTTTGTACCCCTGCGCCGGCAGCGATGCGGGGATGTCCATCGGTTGCGCAGGCTTCACTGCATCGACCGGCACACGACGCGCAGACACCAAGCCCGGCATCGTCTGCGCTTTTGGAGGAAGAAGATGGGGCACGCACTCATCGTCGAAGACGATGCAGACTCGGCCGAGATGATGGCGGCGCTGATCGCCAGCGAGGGCTTCACGGCCGCCACCGCGACCAGCCTGCGTGACGCGCGCCGGCAACTGGCGCTGCAGGAGCCCGACATCGTGCTGCTGGACCTGGTGCTGCCCGACGGCAGCGGCATGGAGCTGTTCAACGAGCCCGAGACGCTCGCGAACACCGAGGTGGTGCTGATCACCGGCCACGCCAGCCTGGAGACCTCGATCCAGGCGCTGCGCCTGGGGGCGGCCGACTACCTCATCAAGCCGGTCAACATCAAGCAGCTGCAAGGGATCCTGTCGCGCGTGATGCGCCCCTCGACGCTGAAAGCCGAGATCGCGAACCTGCGCGCCGAGTTGGAGCGCACCGGCCGCTTCGGCCTGCTGTGGGGCCGCTCGGCGGCGATGCAGCGGGTCTACGAGCAGGTGGCCCGCGTCTCGGGCACCGCGGTCACGGTGCTGATCACGGGTGAAAGCGGCACGGGCAAGGAGGTGGTGGCGCAGACCATCCACGAGCTGAGCCGCCGCCGCAAGAAGCCGTTCCTCGCGGTGAACTGCGGCGCGATCTCGCCGCAGCTGATCGAAAGCGAGATCTTCGGCCACGAGAAAGGCGCCTTCACCGGCGCGGACCGCCTGCACCAGGGCTTCTTCGAGCGCGCCCACGGCGGCACGCTGTTCCTCGACGAGATCACCGAGATGCCGCTGGAGCTGCAGGTCAAGCTGCTGCGCGTGCTCGAGACCGGCACCTTCATGCGGGTCGGATCCACCCAGTCGATGGAAGCCGACGTGCGCGTGATCGCGGCGACCAACCGCGTGCCGGAACAGGCGGTGCAGCAGGGCAAGCTGCGCGAGGACCTGCTGTACCGGCTCAACGTCTTCCCCATCCACCTGCCGCCGCTGCGCGACCGGCCCGAGGACGTGTCGCTGCTGGCCGAGCACTTCCTGCAGGACATCTGCAAGCGCGAGGGCGAGAACAAGCGCTTCGCGCCGCAGGCGCTCGAGAAGATGCGCAGTTACCGCTGGCCCGGCAACGTGCGCGAGCTGCGCAACGTGGTGCAGCGCGCCTACGTGATGGAGGAAGGCCACGTCATCGGCGACGAATGGCTGGTGTTCGACACGCCGGCCGTGCAGGAGCAGCGCGGGCCCTACCTCACGGTGCGGGTGGGCACGCCGCTGGCGGACGTCGAGCGCTCGCTGATCCTCGCGACGCTGCAGCACTTCGGTGGGCACAAGGAAAAGACCGCCGCGGCACTGGGCGTGAGCCTCAAGACGCTCTACAACCGGCTCAAGGAGTACTCGCAGGACAGGGGCAGCACGCCCGAGTCGTCCTGAGACGGCCCCTGCTGCCTGCGCGGGCGGGCGTCAGCCCTCCAGCGCGACGTTCACGGGCATGGGCTGCAGCACCCGCACCAGCTCCTTCGGGTCGATCGCGACCAGGAAGCC
Source organism: Caldimonas thermodepolymerans (assembly GCF_015476235.1). Lineage (NCBI taxonomy): Bacteria > Pseudomonadati > Pseudomonadota > Betaproteobacteria > Burkholderiales > Sphaerotilaceae > Caldimonas > Caldimonas thermodepolymerans. The sequence continues at coordinate 1,131,291 of NZ_CP064338.1, read as the reverse complement.
GCGCCGCCCGCCATTGATGTAGATGCGCGGCAGCTCGGCGATGCTGGCTTCCATGTACACCGGCAGCGCCTTGCGCGTGCCGAACGGCGAGGTGCCGCCGACCTGGTAGCCGGTATGCCGCTGCGCCACTTCCGGCTGGCAAGGCTGCACCTTCTTCAGCCCGGCCTCGCGCGCCAGCTGCTTGGTCGAGACGGTGCGGTCGCCATGCATCAGCACGATCAGCGGCTGGCGCCGCTCGTCCTCCATCACCAGGGTCTTGATCACGCAGTGCTCGTCGACCCCCAGCTCGCGCGCGGACACGCGCGTGCCGCCGTGCTCCTCGTACTCGTACAGGTGCGGCTCGAAGGCCACGCCGTGCTGACGCAGAAAGACGGTGGCCGGCGTCTCGCCGGCATGTTCCTTGCGCGACATCGCTCGCCTGCCCTCACTGCGCCGGGTCGCGGATCTCCCAGCGGATGCGGTCGATCTCCGCCAGCACCTCGGGGCTGAGCGTCGTGCCCCAGGCGTCGATGTCCTCGTCGAGCTGCTCGCGGTTGGTCACGCCGATGATCGTGCTGGCGACCTGCCACTTGGTGTAGCAGAAGGCCAGCGCCATGCGCGCCGGCGTCATGCCGTGCTCGCGCGCCAGCGCGTTGTAGCGGCGCGCCGCTGCCAGCGCCTCGGGACGCCCCCAGCGCTGCTTGCGCATCGACTCGAACAGCGCCATGCGGCCGGGGGCCCGGCCTCCCTGCGGCTCGATGCCGCTGTCGTCGTACTTGCCGGTCAGCAGCCCGAAGCCGAGCGGCGAGTAGGCCAGCAGCGACACGCCGTAGCGGTACATGGTCTCGTCCAGCCCGTTCTCGACGCTGCGGTTGATCAGGCAGTACGGGTTCTGCACGCTGGCGATGCGCGGCAGGCCGTGCTGCTCGGCCACGCGCACGAACTCGGCCACGCCGTACGGCGTCTCGTTGGACAGCCCGATCGCGCGCACCTTACCGTCGCGCACCAGGCGGCCCAGCGCGTCGAGCTGCTCATGGATCGAGCTGACCGGCCTGTCGCGCGCCGGGTCGAAGTAGATCGCGCCGAACATCGGCACGTTGCGCACCGGCCAGTGGATCTGGTAGAGGTCCAGGTAGTCGGTCTGCAGGCGGCGCAGGCTGTCCTCGCAGGCGCGGATGATGTCCTCGCCGGTCAGGTCGGGGCTCGCGTTGCGGATCCACTGGTAGCCGCGCACCGGGCCCGCCACCTTGGACGCCAGCACGATGCGCTGGCGCATGCCCGGGCGCGCGGCCAGCCAGCGCCCGATGATCGATTCGGTGTGCGTGTGGGTCTCGGCGCTGGGCGGCACGGGGTACATCTCGGCCGTGTCGAGGAAGTCCACGCCGCGGGCCACCGCATGGTCCATCAAGGCATGGGCGTCGGCCTCGCTCACCTGTCGCCCGAAGGTCATCGTGCCCAGGCAGATCTTCGCCACCTTGAGGCCGCTTCGGCCCAGCTCGGTGTATTCCATCTCGTCGGGTCCTCCTGTCGCGGGGGAGTTGCGGGAACGCGAAAGGCCCCAGTGTGCCGCAAGCCGGCGCGCCGTGCACCGGCCCCTCAACGGGCGGATGATGCGGCGGCAACCCGCTCCTCCTCGCGCAGGCGCAGCAGGCGGCGCTGCACCTTGCCGGTGGTGGTCATCGGCAAGGCGTCGATGAACTCGATCTCCTTGGGGTACTGGTACGGCGCCAGCCGGCCACGCACGTGCTGCTGCAGCGCCTGCACCAGCGCCTCGTCGCCGGTGTGGCCGGGCGCCAGCACCACGTAGGCCTTGACCAGCGCGCCGCGCTCCGGGTCGGGCTTGGGGACCACGGCGGCATTGGCCACCGCCGGGTGCTTGACCAGGCAGTTCTCGATCTCGCTCGGCCCGATGCGGTAGCCGGCCACCTTGAACACGTCGTCGCTGCGGCCCTGGTACCAGAGGTAGCCGTCCTCGTCCATCACCGCGGTGTCGCCGGTGCGGCACCAGGAGTTGTCCGGGTCGCCGGTGAACTTGGCGCGCGTCGCACCGTCGTTGCGCCAGTAGCCGAGGAAGAACACCGGGTCGGGGTCGCCGTGGATGTCGCAGCGATGCACCGCGACCTCGCCGGGCGTGCCCGGCGGGCACTCGCGGCCCTCGTCGTCGATCACCGCCACGCGGTGCCCCGGATAGGGCCGCCCCATGCTGCCGGGCCGCGCCGGCCAGCAGGCGCTGCAGTTGCCGACCACGTAGTTCATCTCGGTCTGGCCGAACATCTCGTTGATCGTGATGCCCAGCTGCTGCTGGCCGTAGGCGAACACGGCGTCGCCGACCGCCTCGCCCGCGCTCATGATCGCGCGCAGCGCCAGGTCGAAGTGCCGGCGCGGCTCGGGCACGGCCTTCATCATGGCGCGCAGCGCGGTCGGGAACAGGAAGGTGTGCGTGACGCGGTAGCGTTGCATCAGCTCGAAGGCGCGCTCGGCGTTGAAGCGGCCGTGGAAGGCGACGATGCTGCGTCCGAAGTACAGCGTGGGCAACAGCGCATCCATCAGGCCGCCGGTCCAGGCCCAGTCGGCCGGCGACCAGAACACCTGGTCGTCGGCCGGCGTGGCCGAGGGCGACGACAGCTCCTGCGGCAGCGGGAAGCCGAACCAGTTCTGGCTGGCCACGAAGCCGGGCAGGTTGCCGATCAGCGCGCGGTGCGGGATCAGCGCGCCCTTGGGCGGGCCGGTGGTGCCGCTGGTGTAGATCAGCACGGCCGGGTCGTCGGCATGGGTGGCGCGCCCGACGTAGACCGAGGATTCGCGCGCCAGCGCCGCCTCCCAGTCCACCTCGCCGGGAGCTGCCGCGCGGTCGGCGACGACCAGGTGCTGCAGTGCCGGGCAGGTGCCCGCCACGCTGCGCAGCGGGCCGACCGAGACCGCGTCGGCGATCGCGACCTTGGCCTCGCTGTCCTGCAGGCGGTAGGCCAGCGCATCCGGGCCGAACAGCATCGACAGTGGCATCGCCACCGCCCCGAGCTGGTAGACCGCCATGTGCGCGATCGCCGTCTCGAAGCGCTGCGGCATCACGATCGCGACGCGGTCGCCGGGGCCGACGCCCAGGCGCTCGAGCAGGTGCGACAGCCGGTTGGCGCGCGCCTGCAGCTCGCCGTAGCGCAGCTGGGCGCGGTGGCCCTCCTCGTTCTCGTACAGGATGGCCACGCGCTGTGGCGCCTGGCGCGCCCAGCGTCCGCAGCACACCTCGGCGATGTTGAACACCGCCGGCACGTGCCAGCGGAACTCCTTGTACAGGGCTTCGTAGAGGCGGTGATCCCCGGTCATCGTCGTCTCCTCGGACGGGCAGTCGGATGCCCGGGAAACGATGCTACGGGCCGCCCCCGCGCAGCCGCAATTGGCGAACACCCGCGTCAGCGGCGCCCGGCCAGCTGCTCCAGGGCCTCCCCGGTGACCCGGCAGATGCGCCAGTCGGGCAGCACCGAGGCGCCCATGGCCTGGTAGAACCGGATCGCCGGCTCGTTCCAGTCCAGCACGCTCCACTCGAAGCGGCCGCAGCCGCGCTCGACCGCCAGCGCCGCCAGGTGCTGCAGCAGGGCCTTGCCGATGCCCTGGCCGCGGTGCTCGGGCAGCACGAACACGTCCTCCAGGTACAGCCCCGGCTTGCACAGGAAGGTCGAGAAGTTGGTGAAGTACAGCGCGAAGCCGGCCACCCGGCGCGCCTCGGGCGGGCCCACCTCGGCCAGCACCGCCTCGGCCGGCGGGCGCGGTCCGAACAGCTGCGTCTCGAGCTTCTCGGGCGTGATCTCGAGCAGGTGGGTGAGCTTCTCGTATTCGGCCAAGGCCGTGATCAGTTGCACCAGCACGGGCACGTCGGCCGGTGTCGCGGGTCGGATCTGCAGGGTCATGGGCGGCGATTATGGGCGCCCGGCGCGCCCGGCGCAGCGGGGTCGGCGCGGAACAGTGGAAAATCCGCTCCTTGGCTTGCCCGAAGGCAGTGATGACCCAAAACAAGCAGTTCGATCTCTACATGCGTGTGCTCCGGGGGGCGCGTCCCTACTGGGGCACCTTCGCGCTCGGCGTGGCGGCGATGGTCGTCTACGCCGCCACCGAGGCGGCCCTGCCCGCCCTGCTGAAGCTGCTGCTCGACGGCAGCTTCGTCGACAAGGACCCGCGCGTGATCCACCTGGCGCCGATCCTGATCGTGCTGCTGTTCATCGTGCGCGGCCTGTCGGACTACTTCCACGTCACTTCGCTGAACCGGGTCGCCACCGGCATCGTGCTGGACACGCGCCGGGCGGTGTTCGACAAGCTGCTGCACCTGCCGACCAGCTACTACGACCGCGAGCCCAGCGCCCGGGTGATGTCCAAGATCTCGCACAACGTGCAGCAGATCAGCCCCATCATCACCACGGCGCTGATCACCATCGTCAAGGACAGCCTGACGGTGCTGGGCCTGCTCGGCTACATGCTGTACCTCAACTGGGAGCTGTCGCTGCTGTTCTTCACGGTGCTGCCCGTCATCGGCTGGGTGATCCGCAAGGTCAGCCACCGCCTGCGCCGGCTCAGCGGCGCGCAGCAGACCTCGATGGGCACGATGAACCATGTGGTCAAGGAGGCCATCAGCGGGCACCGCGAGATCAAGATCTTCGGCGGCGAGGCCTACGAATCGCAGCGCTTCTACAAGGTCGCCAGCGAACTGCGGCGCTACGCGATGAAGGTGGTCGCGACCTCGGCAGCCAACGGCCCGGTCGTGCAGGCGATCGCGGTGGTCGCGCTGGCGGCGATCATCTACTACGCGGCGTTGGAGTCGCAGGCCAACGACCTGACGGTGGGCGGCTTCGTCTCGTTCTTCGGCGCGATGGCCCTGCTGCTGGCGCCGCTCAAGCGCCTGTCCAACGTCAACGAGCACCTGCAGCGCGGGCTGGTGGCAGCGGCCAGCGTCTACGAGGTGCTGGACATGCCGGGCGAGCCCGACCACGGCACGCGCACGCTCGACCACGTCGATGGCCGGCTGGAATTCCGCCACGTCAGCTTCCGCTACCCCGGCGCCGACCGCAACGCGCTCACCGACATCCAGCTGGAGATCCGCCCGGGCGAGACGGTCGCTCTGGTGGGTTCCTCCGGCAGCGGCAAGTCCACGCTGATGTCGCTGATCCCGCGCTTCTACCCGCTCGACGACGGGGCGATCCTGCTCGACGGCGTGGACACGCGCGAGCTCAAGCTGGCCAACCTGCGCTCGCACATCGCCCTGGTGACCCAGCACGTGGTGCTGTTCAACGACACCGTGGCCGCCAACATCGCGTACGGCGCGCAGCGCCGCGTGGAGCCCGAGGAGATCGCCCGCGCCGCCGAGGCGGCCCATGCGATGGAGTTCATCCGGAACCTGCCCGAAGGGATGGACACCCTGATCGGCGAGAACGGCGCGCGGCTGTCGGGCGGCCAGCGCCAGCGCATCTCGATCGCGCGCGCCCTGCTCAAGAACGCACCGATCCTGCTGCTCGACGAGGCCACCTCGGCACTGGACACCGAATCCGAGCGCGCGGTGCAGGAAGCGATCGACAACCTCAAGCGCGGCCGCACCACGCTGATCATCGCGCACCGGCTCTCCACCATCGTCAATGCCGACCGCATCGTGGTGCTCGATCAGGGCAGAATAGCGGAAAGCGGCACCCACCAGGAGCTGCTCGACCAGGACGGCATCTACGCCCGGCTGCACCGCCTGCAGTTCGCCAACGCGGAATAACCCCCCATGCGCCTTCCCGACTTCTCGCAGCTGCGCCTGCTCGTGGCCGGCGACGTGATGCTCGACCGCTACTGGTCGGGCAGCACCTCGCGCATCTCGCCCGAGGCGCCGGTGCCGGTGGTCAACGTGCGCACCGCCGACCACCGCGCCGGCGGGGCCGCCAACGTGGCGCTGGGGCTGGCCGCGCTGGGCGCGCGGGTGTCGCTGCTCGGCCCGGTCGGCGAGGACGAGCCGGCGCAGATCCTTGCCGAGCTGCTCGCCCGCCACGGCGTCGAGTGCGCCTTCGAGCGCCACGCCTCGCTGCGCACCGTCACCAAGCTGCGCGTGCTGAGCCACCACCAGCAGATGATCCGGCTGGACTTCGAGGACCCGCCCAGCCCCGCCGCCGCGCTGACGCCGGCGCAGCTCGCGCCGCGCCTGGCCGAGGCCGATGCGGTCGTGCTGTCGGACTACGGCAAGGGCGCGCTGGCCCAGGTCGCGGCGCTGATCGAGGCCGCGCGCCGCGCCGGCAAGCCGGTGGTGGTGGACCCGAAGCAGGCCGACCTGTCGGTCTACCGCGGCGCCAGCATCCTCACGCCCAACCGCGCCGAGTTCGAACGCGCCGTCGGCCCCTGCGCCAGCGACGAGGAACTGGTCGCCAAGGGGCTGGAGCTGGTGCAGCGCCTGGGCTGGGAGGCCCTGCTGGTCACGCGCAGCGAGAAGGGCATGACCCTGCTCGAGCGCGGCCGCGAACCGGTGCACATCCCGGCGCAGGCACAGGAGGTCTATGACGTGACCGGCGCGGGCGACACCGTGGTCGCCGTGCTCGCCGCGGCGCGCGCCGCCGGCGCGAGCTGGGAGGCTGCCGCGCGCCTGGCCAACGTCGCCGCCGGCATCGCGGTCGGCAAGCTGGGCACGGCGACGGTCTCGCGCGCCGAGCTGGCCCAGGCCGCCGAGCCGCACGGCCGGCGCGACGACCACGGCGTGGTCGACGAGGCCACGCTGCTGCAGCGCGTGCAGCAGGCGCGCGAACGCGGCGAGCGCATCGTGATGACCAACGGCTGCTTCGACCTGCTGCATGCCGGCCACGTGCGCTACCTCGCCGAAGCGCGTGCGCTCGGCCACCGCCTGGTCGTCGCGGTCAACGACGACGCGTCGGTGCGCCGGCTCAAAGGCCCCACGCGCCCGATCGTGCCGCTGGAAGACCGCATGACGGTGCTGGCCGCGCTGGCCGCCGTCGACTGGGTCGTGCCGTTCTCCGAAGACACCCCCGCCCGGCTGATCGAGGCGGTGCAGCCCGACGTGCTGGTCAAGGGCGGCGACTACCGCACCGACCAGATCGCCGGCCACGAGAGCGTGCTGGCCCGCGGCGGCGAGGTGCGGGTGCTGCGCTTCGTCGAGGGCAAGTCGACCACCTCGATCGTCGAGCGCATCCAGAAGGAACGCCCATGATGCAACCGCCCGTTTCCGGCCAGCCGCCGGTCTCGATCCTGATGTACCACCAGGTCGGGCGCTTCCCGCGCCCCAAGGCGCACCGTGCCGTCTATTGCGACGTGGGCCGCTTCGCCTGGCAGATGGGCTGGCTCAAGCGCGCCGGCTACCATGTCATCAGCCTCGAGGAGGCCTGGCAGGGCCTGTTCCACGGCAAGCCGCTGCCGCCGCGCGCGGTCGTGCTGACCTTCGACGACGGCTACGAGAACTTCGCCGAGCACGCCTGGCCGATCCTGCGCCGGCACGGCTTTCCCGCCACCGTGTTCCTGGTCACCGACCTGCTCGGCCAGCCGGCGCGCTGGCTGGGCGAAGGCATGGCCCAGCCGCCGCTGATGAACGCGGCGCGCATCCGCCAGCTGCGCGCCGAAGGGGTCTCGTTCGGCTCGCACACGCTGTCGCACCCGCGCCTGTCGCGACTCGAGACGGCGCAGATGCGGCGCGAGATCTTCGACAGCAAGGCCGCGCTGGAAGACGTGCTGGGCGAGGCCGTGCCCGACTTCTGCTACCCCTACGGCGACTATGACCTGCGTGCACGCGACCTGGTCGCCGAAGCCGGCTACCGCACCGGCCTGACCTGCATCCGCGGCGCGGCGAACACCGCCGACAACGCCTACGAGCTGCCGCGCAAGGCCATCTCCTACGGCGACAACCTGGTCGGCTTCCTGTGGAAGCTGCACATGAAGCACGAGCGCAAGGGCGGCCGGCCGGGCGCGACCAGCAACGTCTATTCGTGAGCCCTGAACAGCAACGCATGCGGCCGGACAGCCGCACCCCTGCCCCGACCGGCGACGCCCGCCCCCTGCGCATCGTGCAGGTGCTGCACAGCCACGGCTACGGCGGCGCCGAGCAGCACGCGCTCGCGCTGATGAAAGGCCTGCGCGAGCGCGGCCACGAGGTGCTGTATGCCGGCCCGTCGGACTCGTGGCTGGCCGGGCGCTGCGCCGAAGCCGGCATCGACCATGAGCACCTGGCCATGGTCGGCATGTACGACGTGGTGTCGTGGTTGCGCCTGCGGCGCCTCGTCGCGCGCTGGCGTGCCGACATCGTCCACGGCCACCTGCTGCGCGGCGCGCGCTATGCCGGCTGGGCCTGCGGCCGTGCCGCGGCGGTCGGCACCGCGCACGCGACCACCGCACGCAAGCACATGCAGGACTGCCGCGAGCTGATCGCGGTGGCCGAAGCGGTCCGCCGCACGCTGGTCGATGCCGGCTACGACGCACGCCGCATCACCGTGATCCACAACGGCGTGGCCGACCAGCCCGGGGGCGACCGCGCGGCGCTGCGGCGCGAGCTGGGCATCGGCGAGGACGAGTTCGCCGTCTTCAACGCCGGGCGCTTCATCCCGGACAAGGGCCAGCACCTGCTGGTCGAGGCGATCGGCCAGGTGCCCGGCGCGCGCCTGTACCTCGCGGGCGACCCCGCCACCGACTACGGCCGCGGCGTGCAGGAAGCGGCGCGCGGCCGCGCCGAGGTCACCTTCCTCGGCTACCGCGGCGACGTGCGGCGCCTGCTGCCCGCCTTCGATGCCTACGCGTCCAGCTCGTACCGCGAGGCCTTCCCGCTGTCCCTGGTGGAAGCCGCCTGCGCCGGGCTGCCCATCGTCGCGACCGACGTGGGCGGCGTGGCCGAGATCGTGCGCGACGGCCAGACCGGCGTGCTCGTCCCGCCCGGCAACGCACAGGCGCTCGCCGCCGCGCTGGCCCGCCTCGCCCGGGAGCCCGCCCGGGCGCACGCGCTGGGCCGGCAGGCGCGCCAGCTGTACGCCGGGCAGTTCACGCTCGAACACATGGTGACCTCGACCGAGGCGGTCTACCGCCGCGCCCTGCAGGGCGGAGGTGCGCGATGACCCGCACGCCCGCCTCCATCCTCGTGATCCGCCTGTCGGCCCTCGGCGACGTCGCGATGGCCTCCGGGCTGATCCCGGCGCTGCGCGCCGCCTACCCGGACGCGCGGCTGTCCTGGCTGACCGAGCCGGCCGCCGCGCCCCTGCTGCGCGCCAACCCGCGGCTCGACGAACTGCTGGTCTGGGACCGCCCCGCCTGGCGGCGCCTGTGGCAGGAACGGCGCCACGCCGAGCTGTGGCGCGCCTGGCGCGAGTTCCGCCAGCGCCTGCGTGCCGGCCGCTACGACCTGGTCATCGACGCCCAGGGCCTGCTCAAGAGCGGGCTGTGCGCCTGGTGGACCGGCGCGCCGCGGCGCATCGGCATCCACCCGCGCGAAGGCAGCCAGTGGCTGGTGACCGAGCGCTTCGAACCCCGCGCGGTCGAGCGCCCGGAAATTGGCTCGGAGTACCGCCAGGTCGCCCTGCACCTGGGCGCGCCGGCCGGTGCCTTCCACATGGACGTGGTGCCGTCGGACGCGGCCCGGCAGGCCGCGCAGGCCGCGCTGGCGCGCGCCGGCGTCACCGGTCCCTACGCGGCGCTGTGCCCGTTCACGACCCGCCCGCAGAAGCACTGGTTCCCGGACCGCTGGGCAGCACTCGCCGCACGGCTGAAGGCGCGCGGCCTGACGCCGGTGCTGCTGGGCGGCCCCTCGGACCGCGCCGCCGCGCAGGAGATCCTGGCCCATCCGGACACGCCCGCGGCCAGCCTGGTCGGCGAGCTGCGCCTGGACGAAAGCGCCGCAGCGATCCAGGGCGCGGCGCTGCTGGTCGGCGTCGACACCGGCCTGACCCACATCGGCTCCGCGATGCGCGTGCCCACCGTGGCGCTGTTCGGCTCGACGCGTCCGTACCTGCAGGTGCCGCAGGCCCCGACGCGGGTGATGTACGAGGCGCTGCCCTGCTCGCCCTGCCGGCGCCACCCGACCTGCGGTGGCCGCTTCGACTGCATGCGCAGTCACGAGGTGGACGCGGTCTTCGCCGAGGCGCTGCAGCTGATGGAGGACGCGCCATGAAGGTGCTGCACCTCGAATCCGGCATGCACCTCTACGGCGGCGCGCTGCAGGTGGCATTCCTGCTGCGCGGCCTGCAGCGGCCCGGCGACGAGCACGTGCTCGCCTGCCCGCAAGGCAGCGCGATCGCCGAGGCCGCGCGCCCGCATGCGGCGCGCGTGCACGAGCTGCCGATGGGCGGCGACGCCGACGTCGGCCTGGTCGGGCGGCTGCGCCGGCTGATCCGCGCCGAACGCCCCGACCTCGTGCACCTGCACAGCCGACGCGGCAGCGACGTCTGGGGCGGGGTGGCGGCCAGGCTCGAAGGCGTGCCGGTGGTGCTGAGCCGGCGCGTCGACAACCCCGAGCCGCGCGCCTGGGCGCGCTGGAAATACCGCCTCTACGACCGCGTGATCGCGATCTCGCACGGCATCCGCGAGGTGCTGCTGGCCTGCGGCGTGCCGGCCGACAAGGTGGTGTGCGTGCACAGCTCGGTCGACACCGAGCGCTACCGCCCCGGCTGCCACGACCGCGCCTGGTTCCAGCGCGAGTTCGCCATCCCCGATGGCGCACCGGTGCTGGCCATGGTCGCGCAGTTCATCCCGCGCAAGGGACACCGCACGCTGCTCGACGCGATGCCGGCCATCCTCGCCGCACACCCGCGCACCCGGGTGCTGCTGTTCGGCCAGGGCCCCGAGCAGCAGGCGGTGCGCGAGCTGATCGCCGCGCGGGGGCTGGGCGACAGCGTCTCGCTGGCCGGTTTCCGCAAGGACCTGGACAAGGTGTTGCCCTGCATCGACGTGGTGGTGCACCCGGCGCTGATGGAAGGCCTGGGCGTGGCGCTGCTGCAATCGGCCGCCTGCGGGGTGCCGATGGTGGCCGCGCGCGCCGGCGGCATCCCCGAGATCGTCGTCGACGGCCGCACCGGCATCCTGGTGCCGCCCGGCGACGCGGAGGCGCTGGCGCAGGGCGTCAACGCCCTGCTCGGCTCGGAAGCGCTGCGCCGCACCTATGGCCAGGCCGGCCGCGCCCTGGCCCTGGAAGAGTTCTCGATCGACGCGATGGTGCGCGGCAACCGCGCCGTCTACGAGCAGGTGCTCGCCACGCGCCGGCGCTGAAGCGTCCATGGGCACCGTCGCGGTCTACTTCGTCGCCTCGCCGCTGCAGTACCTGGCTGCGCGGCAGATCGCCGCGCGCTTCGAGGCCGGCGCGCGCCAGGTGCTGCTCTGGTACAAGCCGGGCGTCGGACCGGTGGTGCGCCCGGACCACTGGGACGCGAGCGCCTACCTGCCCTGGCCGCGCTGGGACCCGTTGCCCGGCCCGCTGGGCCGTCACCGGCGGCTGCGCGACAACATCCGCCTCGTCGCCGACCTGGTCGGCCCCTGCGACGAACTGCACCTGCACAGCGCGGTGTTCGACACCGAGGCGATCAACTACTTCCTGCGCGCCCTGCCGCGCGCCTGCGGTGCGCGCACCATGCATGCGCGCATCCTGCCCGACGGCATCATCAGCGTGCGCCGCTACCCGCTCTCGCCCGCCAAGCGCGTCGCGCAGCACCTGCGCCGGCTGCGCCGCCTGGCCGCCCCCGAGCTGGACTACTGGCCCTTCTCCGGCGACCGCATCGGCTCGGACGCGCCGTTCTGCGACCGCATCTACGTGCTGCCCGGCCTGCCGCACGAGTACCCGGCCGACAAGGTGGTCACGCTCGCGCCGCTGGCCACCGCCGCCGCGCCGGACGCCGGCGCCCCGCGGCTGCGCCGCGGCCTGGTGATCGGCCAGCCGCTCACCGGCACCGGCCTGCTCGACACCGCCGCGATGCAGGCCGTCAGCACCGAGATCGAGCGCTGGATGCAGGCGCAGGGAATCGAGCAGGTCTGCTACAAGGGCCACCCCAAGGACCCGCAGCGCGAGCTGTGGCGCCCCGGCTACGAGGTGCTGGAGCTGGACGAGCCGCTCGAGCTGTGGCTTGCGCACGAGCGCTTCGATGCCGTCGCCGGGGTGCGCTCCTCGGCCCTGCTGTTCGCCAAGCAGCTCTACGGCGAAGGCACGACCGTCGCCGCGTTCGGCTGGGACCGGGTGCGCTTCAAGTCCAACGGCGAGCGACGCGACATGGCCGCGGCGTTCCGGGCCGCCGGCGTGCTGGTCCACTGAACGGAACAGGCACAATCGCGGACCACCGACCTCCTCTGCCGATCCATGCAAGCATTTCCCACCGGTGCCTCCGGAGCCATCGGCCGGGCCGCCCGGCGACGCTGCAGCCACCCGCGTCCCGCGCCCGGGCGCGCCCCGGCGTCTTGCTGCGAGCACATGCCATGAAGTGGGCGGTTCTGGTCGGCAATGCCCCGGCGCGGCGGGACCTGTCTGACGACATCGACCGGGCGGACTTCGTCGCGCGCATCAACACCTGCGCCGCCTGGGGCGCCGAGTACGGCACGCGCACGGACCGGGTCTACCTGTGCAACACCGGCGGCGTCGCGCGGCGCTTCATCCGCTCCGAGGAGCTGCACCGCACGCTGGCCGCCTGCGGGGCGAAGGAAATCGTCTTCAGCTATCCGCCCGTGTCGCTGTGGCGCCAGCTGCACTGCCTGCTGCGCGGCAAGCGCGGCACCGGCGTGGACCGTTCGCGCGCCCTGGCCGCCGTGCTGGCCCGCCACGGCCTGACATGCCAGCCCATGCCGGCCCGTGTCTACGAGGAGGTACGGGCCTACGTGCGCGCGCGGCCGGGCTACCGTGAACTGGCCCGGGCCATGCCGCTGTGGGTGCCCAGCTCCGGGGGGATGGCCCTCGCGCACATGGTGCGCGACCCGCGCCTGGCCGAACACCGGATCGCCCTGGCAGGGTTCGGCTTCCAGGGCTGGAAAGGCCACCCCTGGTCCGCCGAGCGGGCCTACGCCGAACAGCTCGAACGGGAAGGCCGGCTGGTCTTCCTGGAGCGGTGACCCCGGCATCACGTCGTCTCATGAAGTCCTATTGCATCGTCAATGACACCACCCCGGACCTGCACGTCGGCAGCGACGCGGTGATGCGCACCATCCGCGAAGCCGCCCGGCGGCACGGCTACACCGAGGTGGCGAGTCACCCGGTCAGCACGGAGATCACCGGCCGGGACTACGAACGCCTGCTGGCGCGCGCCGACCTCGTCCTCATCAACGGTGAAGGCACGATGCACGGTGACAGCCGGGGGTGCAAGAACCTCGCGCACTTCGCGGCGGTCGCCAAGGAATGGGGCAAGCGCGTCGTGCTGCTCAACAGCTGCTACGACGCGAATTCGCAGGTGACGGCCAACCTGCTCGCCCGCTGCGACCTGCTGTGCTTCCGCGAGTCCCAGGCGCAACGGACCTTCGCGCGGCAGTGCCCGCAGGTGTCGACTCGGGTGGTCGGCGACCTCAGCCTGCAGTCGTTCCCCCGCATCGAACGCCCGGCCTCGGCCACGGACATCGTGATCACCGACTCGGTGCTGGAAGACGCCACCGCGGCACTCGTCGAGATCGGGCAACACTTCAACGCGCGCTACGCCTGCGTCAAGGAGTTCCGCTTCGGCTCGCGCAAGAACCTGCCGTTGCGCGCCGCTGCACGCGCCTTCGCGCGCAGCGTGGTCCGCCTGCAGCCCCGCCCCGGCCTGCTGCTCGACCTGGTGCGGCACCAGTCCCGTGCCACGTTCCACGACACCGTCCGCCGGGCCGGTGTCGTGATCACCGGACGCTTCCACGCCGTGATGTATTGCCTGCACAACCGCGTGCCCTTCCTCTACCGCGCGTCCAACACCGGCAAGATCGACTACGTGCTGGCCGATGCGGGCCTGGACATCGCCAGGCGCAAGGTCACCGGGCTGCCCGACGTGCTGCGGCTCGGCCTGCGCGCCCAGGACGTCGTCCAGGCCGCCGCCTACAGCCCCGAAGAGTCGGAGCGGCTCGACGACTACCTCCGGCAACAGCAGGACGCCGTCGCCGCGCTGTGGCGCGACGTGTTTGCCTGAGTCGCCGGACACGGAGCGGGTGGACCGATCCGTTCGAAAAAGATGAGAAACCCGTTTGCCCTGCACAAGAAAAACAGGCTGCTTTCGCACATCGGCTCGGTGCGGATGTTCCACCGCAACCTGACGTGCAACGACCCGCTGCTGGATCCCGCCGGGCCGGTGGTCTCGCTGACCACCTTCGGCCCGCGCATCCCCATCGTCTACAAGGCCATCGAATCGATCGGCCGCGGCCGCCTGCGGCCCTCGCGCCTGATCCTGTGGATCGACGAAGCCGAGCGGGACCTCGGCCTGCCGGTGAGCCTGCAGCGGCTCGCCAGGCGCGGGCTGGAGATCCGCTATTGCAGGAACTACGGGCCGCACAAGAAGTACTACCCTTACGTGCAGGGGCACGGCGGCTTCGACCGTCCGCTGGTCACCGCCGACGACGACGTCATCTACGCGAAGTACTGGCTGGCCGAGCTGATGCGGGCCTACGCGGCGCATCCGGACGTGATCAACTGCCTGCGCGCCAAGCGGATCCGCCTCACCGACACCGGCTTCGCGCCGTACGACGACTGGCCCGAATGCAGCAGCAGCCAGCCCAGCCACCTGCACTTCGCCACCGGCGTCTCCGGCGTGGTCCATCCCCCGGCGTTCCAGCAGGTGCTCAAGGAGGCGGGCGACGCCTTCGTCGACCTGTGCCCCTCGGCCGACGACATCTGGCTGCACGCGCAGGCGCTGCGCCACGGCTACCGCGTGCGCCAGGTCCGCGAACAGGCGGTGCATTTCGTGGAGATCCGCGGCACCCAGAAAAGTGCGCTGAACCGCCACAACGTCCAGGGCGGCGGCAACGACCGCCAGCTCGCAGCCACCTACCGCCCCGAAGACCTGCAGCGCCTGCGGCAGGAATCGTTGCAAGCCTCCCGCTAGACTGCACCCGTGTCCACGCTTCCCATCGTCTGCCTCGCACTGGGTGACTTCTACGGTCTGGGCGACCAGTACGTCAGCCGCATGTACGAGATGCTCGGCCGGCACTGCGACCGCCCGTTCCAGCTCTATTGCTACACCGACCGCGCGCGTCGGCTGCCGGCGGCCGTGGAGACCCGGGACTGCGCCGGCTGGAGCGAGCTGGACCGGCCCGGCATGCGGACCACCACCCGCAAGCTCGGGCTGTTCAACCCGGCCTACCTGCCCTTCGAGGAGTTCCTCTACCTCGACCTCACGCTGGTGATCCGGAGCGCCATGCGGCCGCTGCTCGAGTTCGCCACGGGCAGCGACAAGGATCTGGTCATCGTCGACGACTGGCACCACGAGGGCTACAACTCCAGCGTGATGCGCATCCGGCCGCAGCCGCTGCGCTTCGTCTACGACGCCTTCGTCGCCGGAGAACGGTACCCGCAGAAGGTCCTGGGCGACCAGGAGTTCCTGCACGCCGTGATCGCCCGGCGGGGCGCACAGGCGCGCGTCGATCTGTTCCCGGCGGGACAGGTGATCAGCTACAAGCAGGCGGTGCGCACCGGCCGGCGCGATCCCGGGCTGGCGCGCCGGATGGTCGACGAGGCAGTGATCGTGAAGTTCCACGGCGAGCCGCGCATGCACGAGGCATTCGACCCCTTCCACCACTTCTGGCGCATACGCCTGCGCGACTGGGCCCACGGACGCTGGCGTTCGCCGGTACCCACCCGGGAACTCAAGCGCGAATGGCTGGGCGGCCCCGGCCGCCAGGCCTGACGCGGCGATCCGGCCGAGGGACAGGAAGCGGTGTTCCCTCGCGGGGGGAAAGAAGATGGACTCCTCCCTGGCAAGGGCCCAGCCGGCTCAGTCTCTCGCCGTTCTTCCGGACTGCTCCTGATGCACACACGGCCGCGTCACGACCACGCGCCGGGCCGCCCTCCTCGGGTCGGCAGCGGGGTACTGGAACCTGCGGGAACGGGCAGCTACGCCATCTCCACGGCACGTTCCGGCTCGGTGGTGGTCGCCCACGGCCACCCGGGGCCGGTGTAGCGGCGGAACGCAGCCCGCGCGACGGTCTCCGACAGTACCCCGTCCTCGACCAGCGGCCAGTACGCGGCGTCGCGCTCGCGCACCATCCGGGGCCAGTCGGGCTTGAACGTCACCGGGATGGAACGGTGCCCCAGGTGCGCCAGCACCGCGGTGCGATGCTTGCCCCCGCGCACGAAGAACCGGTATTCGCCCGCATCGTCCAGCATGAAGAAGCCGACGATGTGGCCGTAGACCTCCGGCAGGTACCCCATCCGGAGCACGCGCTGCTTCAGCGAGGCCAGCCGCTGGTATTCCACCTCCACCTTCCGGGGGCTCGCCGGCCCGTAGTAGGACACCCCGTGCTCGGCACCCAGGCCGGCCTCACCGGGGGGTGGCACCCGCCGGAGGCGGTGCAGCCACGGCAGCTCCCAACAGGGCACCTGCTCGTCCGCCGCCACCGTGGGCGACACGCCGTAGAACTCGCAGAACGAGCGCGGCTGCCGTTGGGCGTAATACGCCTGCAGCGCACTGGCCCCTTCGTCCAGGGCCCTGAGGAACGGATGCGAGGCGGTGTCCGCGTAGCGCAGCGCCCCCTGCATCACGAGGCGTTCGACCGGCACATGCAGGACCACCTTCTCGCCGTGGCGGCTCCACATGGCCCATCTCTCGACGTCCTCGCGCGAGGTGATCGGAGCATCGATGCTGTGTTCGCGGACCCTGGGGCTTCGCCACCGGCGCAACAACTTCTTCAATCCCGGCATGTCTGGTTCTGGTCGAAGCGGCGGCGCATTATAGGGAGCAGGCCGCCGGCACGATGCGCCGTTTTCGGTCAACATGTCACGACCATGACGCCATTCGAGCCCTACGTTCCCCTGTGCCCGTCCACCAGCCAGACCGTGCCGGTGCGCGGCCTGCGCTACCACGTCCGCCGCTGGGGCGACCCGGCCCTGGCCTGTGCCGAACGTCCGCCGCTGGTGATGCTGCACGGCTGGATGGACGTGGGCGCCTCGTTCCAGTTCGTCGTCGACGCGCTGGCCGCGCCGCGGCACGTGGTCGCGCCGGACTGGCGCGGCTTCGGGCTGACCGAGGCGCCCGGCACGGACACCTACTGGTTCGCCGACTACCTGGCCGACCTGGACGCGCTGCTGGACCAGCTCGCCCCCGGCCAGCCGGTCGACCTGCTCGGGCACAGCATGGGCGGCAACGTCGCGATGCTGTATGCCGGCATCCGGCCGGAGCGCATCCGGCGGCTGGTCAACCTGGAGGGCTTCGGCATGCCCGGCAACACGCCGGACGAGGCGCCGTCGCGCTACCGGCGCTGGCTGGACGAGCTGAAGGTCCCGCAGCGGCTGCGCAGCTACGACTCGCCGCAGGCGGTGGCCGAGCGCCTGTGCCGCAACAACCCCCTGCTGCGCCCCGACCGCGCCGCCTGGCTCGCGCAGCACTGGGCGCGGCGCGACGAGGCCAGCGGCCAATGGGTCATCTTGGGCGACCCGGCGCACAAGCGGGTCAACCCGGTGCTCTACCGCAAGGAGGAGGTGCTGGCCTGCTGGCAGCGCATCGGCGCGCCGGTGCTGTGGGTCGAGGGCGACCGCACCGACGTCGCCCGGTGGTGGGGCGACCGCTACCCGCGCACCGAGTTCGAGGCGCGCCTGGCGGTGGTGCCGCGCGTCGAGCGGCACGTGCTGAGCCCGGCCGGGCACATGCTGCACCACGACCAGCCGGAGGCGCTGGCGCGGCGCATCGAGGCCTTCCTCGACGCCCCCGGGGACTGACCGATGCCCATGCGGCGGGCGCATGAGAAAATCGAAGGTTTCGACAAGGACAGCACACCATGGACGCAGAACGCATCAATGCCCTCGGGGCCCAGCTCGAAGACCTGACCCGCCGGACCGCCGAACTACGGAGGTATCTTTGACTGGGAGAACAAGTCCCATCGCCTGAGCGAGGTCAACGCCGCGCTCGAGGATCCGGCGGTCTGGAACGACCCCAAGCACGCCCAGGATCTGGGCCGCGAGAAGAAGTCGCTCGAGGCGGTGGTGCTGACCATCAGCCGCCTCGAATCCGAGCTCAAGGACAACACCGAGCTCTATGAGATGTCGCGCGAGGAAGGCGACGAGGCCAGCCTCGAGGCGATCGAGGCCGAGGTCCAGCAGCTGACCGCGGAAGTGGAACAGCTCGAGTTCCGCCGCATGTTCAGCAACCCGGCCGACCCGAACAACTGCTTCATCGACATCCAGGCCGGCGCCGGCGGCACCGAGGCCTGCGACTGGGCCGCCATGCTGCTGCGCCAGTACCTGCGCTACTGCGAGCGCAAGGGCTTCAAGGCCGAGGTGATGGAGGAGTCCGAAGGCGACGTCGCCGGCATCAAGAGCGCCACGATCAAGGTCGAGGGCGAGTACGCCTACGGCTACCTGCGCAGCGAGACCGGCGTGCACCGGCTGGTGCGCAAGAGCCCGTTCGACTCCTCGGGCGGGCGCCACACCTCGTTCGCCAGCGTGTTCGTCTACCCCGAGGTGGACGACTCGATCGAGATCGAGATCAACCCGGCCGACGTGCGCACCGACACCTTCCGTGCCTCCGGCGCGGGCGGCCAGCACATCAACAAGACCGACTCGGCGGTGCGGCTGACCCACATCCCGACCGGCATCGTCGTGCAGTGCCAGAACGACCGCTCGCAGCACCGCAACCGCGAGGAAGCCTGGCAGATGCTGCGCTCGCGCCTGTACGAGCACGAGCTGCGCAAGCGCATGGCCGAGCAGCAGAAGCTGGAGGACTCCAAGACCGACGTCGGCTGGGGCCACCAGATCCGCAGCTACGTGCTGGACCAGAGCCGCATCAAGGACCTGCGCACCAACGTCGAGATCTCGAACACGCAGAAGGTGCTCGACGGCGACCTCGACGCGTTCATCGAGGCCGCGCTGAAGCAGGGCATCTAAGAACCCGCCCGGCCTCCGCGAGGGGCCGGGCCGACCACAGGAAGACAACACCATGCGTGAAGGCACCGCCACCGTGATCCGCCGCGAGGACTACGCCCCGCCGGCCTACTGGATCCGCTCGGTCGAACTGTGCTTCGACCTCGACCCGGTCAAGACGCTCGTGACCAACCGCATGCAGGTCGAGCGCAACCCGGACGTCGCGCCGCAGCCCTTGCGCCTGGACGGCGAGGACCTGAACCTGCTGCGCGTGCTGGTCAACGGCGAGTCGGTCTCGTTCCGCGTCGAGAACCAGCAGCTGGTGCTCGAGAACCTGCCCGAGGAGCCGTTCACGCTGGAGCTGCGCAACACCTGCGCGCCCGAGAAGAACACCCAGCTGTCGGGGCTGTACACCTCGGGCGGCGGCTTCTTCACGCAGTGCGAGGCCCAGGGCTTCCGCCGCATCACCTATTTCCTCGACCGCCCGGACGTGATGGCGGTCTACACCGTCACGATCCGCGCGGACCGCAGCAAGTACCCGGTGCTGCTGTCCAACGGCAACCTGGTCGAGACCGGCGAGCTGGACAACGGCCGCCACTACGCCAAATGGCACGACCCCTTCCCCAAGCCCAGCTACCTGTTCGCGCTGGTGGCCGCCAACCTGGTGTGCCGCGAGCAGAAGATCCGCACCGCCAGCGGCCGCGAGCATCTGCTGCAGGTCTACGTGCGCGCCGGCGACCTGGACAAGACCGAGCACGCGATGCGCTCGCTGATGGCCGCGGTGGCCTGGGACGAGCGCCGCTTCGGCCTGTCGCTGGACCTGGACCGCTTCATGATCGTCGCGGTCAGCGACTTCAACATGGGCGCGATGGAGAACAAGGGGTTGAACATCTTCAACACCAAGTACGTCCTCGCCAACCCCGCGACCGCCACCGACGCCGACTATGCCGGCATCGAGAGCGTGGTCGGCCACGAGTACTTCCACAACTGGACCGGCAACCGCGTCACCTGCCGCGACTGGTTCCAGCTCTCGCTCAAGGAAGGCCTGACGGTCTTCCGTGACCAGGAGTTCAGCCAGGACCTGGCCGGCTCGCCGAGCGCGCGCGCGGTCAAGCGCATCGAGGACGTGCGGGTGCTGCGCGCGCACCAGTTCCCGGAAGACGCCGGCCCGATGGCCCACCCGGTGCGCCCGGACAGCTACCTCGCGATCGACAACTTCTACACCGCCACGGTCTACGACAAGGGCGCCGAGGTGGTGCGCATGATGCAGACGCTGGTGGGCCGCGACGGCTTCGCACGCGGCATGACACTGTACTTCCAGCGCCATGACGGCCAGGCCGTGACCTGCGACGACTTCGCCCAGGCCATCGCCGACGCCAACCCCGGCAGCCCCCTGGCGCAGCGACTGGAGCAGTTCAAGCGCTGGTACAGCCAGGCCGGCACGCCGCGCGTCAAGGCGCGCGGCCTGTACAACGCCGAGCTGCGCACCTACACGCTGGAGCTCAGCCAGTCCTGCCCGCCCACCCCGGGGCAGGAAGTCAAGCAGCCCTTCGTGATCCCGGTCGCGCTGGGCCTGGTCGGCCGCGACGGCCAGGCCCTGCCGCTGCAGCTGGTCGGCGAGGACGCCCCGGTGGGCACCGAGCGCGTGCTGGTGCTGCACGAGGCCGTGCAGCGCTTCGAGTTCGCCAACGTCGAAGCCGAGCCGGTGCCCTCGCTGCTGCGCGGCTTCTCGGCCCCGGTGATCCTCGAGGACAGCCTCTCGGACGCCGACCTGCTGACCCTGCTGGCGCACGACAGCGACCCGTTCAACCGCTGGGAGGCCGGCCAGCGCCTGGCGCTGAACCGCCTGCTCGCCGCCATCAAGGGCGACGGCACGCTGCAGCTGGATGCCGCCTACGTCGAGGCGATGCGCGCCGTGCTGCGCCATCCGACGCTGGACGCGGCCTTCAAGGAGCTGGTGCTGACCCTGCCCGGCGAGAGCTACATCGCCGAGCAGCTCGAGGAAGTCGACCCGCAGCGCATCCACGCGGTGCGCGAGTCGATGCGCCTGCAGTTCGCCACCGCGCTGCAGGCCGACTGGGAATGGGCCTGGGAGACGCACAAGGACACCGGTGCCTACGCGCCCGACCCGGTCTCGGCCGGCCGCCGCGCCCTGGCCAACCTGGCGCTGGCCTACCTGTGCCTGGCCGCCGTGCCGTCCAACGCCCCGGTGTGGCCGGGCAAGGCCTACCAGCGCTTCAAGGACGCCGGCAACATGACCGACCGCCTGGGCGCGCTCAGCGCGCTGGTCGGCTCGCACAGCGAGCTGGCCGAGCCGGCGCTGGAGCGCTTCCACGCCCAGTTCAAGGACGAGGCGCTGGTGGTCGACAAGTGGTTCGCGCTGCAGGCCACCGCCCCCGAGAAGGAGGGTCGCGTGTTCGCGCGGGTGAAGCAGCTGATGTCGCATCCCGACTTCTCGCTGCGCAACCCGAACCGCGCGCGCAGCCTGGTCACGGCGCTGTGCTTCTCCAACCCGGCGGCCTTCCACCGCACCGACGCTGCCGGCTACGTGTTCTGGGCCGACCGCGTGCTCGAGCTCGACGCGATCAACCCGCAGCTCGCCGCGCGCCTGGCGCGTGCGCTGGACCGCTGGAAGCAGCTGGCCGAGCCCTACCGCAGCGCCGCCCGCGAGGCGATCGCGCGCGTGGCGGCCAAGGCCGAGCTGAGCGACGACGTGCGCGAGATCGTCACCCGCGCGCTGGCCGATTGAGATTCCACCATCACGGAGCTTTGCCATGGGTAAACGCATCAGCCTCACCCAGTACCTGGTCGAGCAGCAGCGCCTGCACGGGCACATCCCCGCCCAGCTGCGCCTGCTGATCGAGGTCGTCGCGCGCGCGTGCAAGCGCATCGCGATCAGCGTCAACAAGGGCGCGCTCGGCGACGTGCTGGGCAGCGCCGGCACCGAGAACGTGCAGGGCGAGGTCCAGAAGAAGCTGGACGTCATCTGCAACGAGGTGCTGATCGAGGCCAACGAATGGGGCGGTCACCTCGCCGCGATGGCGTCGGAGGAGATGGAAGGCATCTACCTGGTGCCCAACCGCTTCCCGCGCGGCGAATACCTGCTGCTGTTCGACCCGCTGGACGGTTCGTCCAACATCGACGTCAACGTCAGCATCGGCACGATCTTCTCGGTGCTGAAGAAGCCCGACGACCACGCCGGCGTCAGCGAGCAGGACTTCCTCCAGCCCGGCCGCCAGCAGGCCGCCGCCGGCTACTGCATCTACGGCCCGCAGACCACGCTGGTGCTGACCGTGGGCGACGGCGTTGCGATGTTCACGCTGGACCGCGAGCAGGGTTCCTGGGTGCTGACGCAGGACCAGGTCACGATCCCCGAGGACACCAAGGAATTCGCGATCAACATGAGCAACATGCGCCACTGGGCCCCGCCCGTGCGGCGCTACATCGACGAGTGCCTGGCCGGCAAGGAAGGTCCGCGCGGCAAGGACTTCAACATGCGCTGGATCGCCTCGATGGTGGCCGACGTGCACCGCATCCTCACGCGCGGCGGCATCTTCATGTACCCCTGGGACAAGCGCGAGCCCGACAAGCCCGGCAAGCTGCGCCTGATGTACGAGGCCAACCCGATGAGCTTCATCGTCGAGCAGGCCGGCGGCGCCGCGACCAACGGCCTGCAGCGCATCCTGGACATCCAGCCGACCAAGCTGCACGAGCGCGTCAGCGTGATCCTAGGCTCGAAGAACGAGGTCGAGCGCGTCACCGCCTACCACCGCGAAGCCGCGCAATGAGCCCCTTCCGCGACGACGGCGAAATTTGCTAGAATCGCTGTCTCTTTGCCGGTGTAGCTCAGTTGGTAGAGCAGCGCATTCGTAATGCGAAGGTCACCAGTTCGAATCCGGTCACCGGCACCATGAGACACCTCCCCAAGGGCCTGACGGGCAACCGCCAGGCCCTTGTTGCATTCAGGCGCAGCAAATACACCGGTGGCACGTGCGCGGGCGTGCCGGTTGCTGGGGGAATCCGCATGAGCTCACGAACCGCATCCCCCATGAAACGCGGCCTCGCCGCCGCCGTCCTGACCCTCGCCGCCGCCGGTGCCGCCACCGCGCAGGGCGGGCCGACCGCCCCCGCCGACGTGCAGCGCATGTACGAGACGCTGATGCAGGCCACGGTGCAGAACAAGGTGGAAGACTTCCACCGCGTCTGCCACGAGGACGTGCGCGCCGCGGTCACGCCCGAGACGCTGGCCGAGGTCAGCAAGGCGGTGCAGCCGGTGCTCGGCCCGGGTTATGGATCCGATTACCTTGGCCGCTACCGCAAGGGCGGCATGGACGTGCACCTGTACCGCGTCGACCCCGACCGCAGCGACGACGACCTGCTGGTCATCCTGGCGGTCCGCGGCGCGCGCTGCGCCGGCTTCATGATGCGCTGAGCCCCGCCAGGCGACTCCTGCACGGGCTGCCGTGCGGCGGCAGGAATGGCCGTCCCCCGCGGCGGGCGCGGGCGGGCACGCCTTCGTGCGCCCCGGCCGCACACGCGCCGCGGGCAATGGATAGACTTCGGGTCGCCGACCGCTGCGACGCCGATGACCTGCCTGCTGCCCTGCCGATTCCCCGCCGGGACCTGCCGCCCATGCTGACCGACCTCGAACGGGAAGCCCTGTGCCTGAGCCTGCAGGTGGCGGCCTGGGCCACGCTGCTGTGCCTGCCGCCCGCGATCGGCGTGGCCTGGCTGCTGTCGCGCAGCCGGCTGCCCGGCAAGGCGCTGCTGGAAGCCCTGGTGCATGCACCGCTGGTGCTGCCGCCGGTGGTGGTCGGCTACCTGCTGCTGATCACGCTGGGCACGCGCGCGCCGCTCGGGCGCTGGCTCCACCAGCAGTTCGACATTCAGCTGATCTTCACGACCGAGGGCGCCGTGGTCGCCGCCGCGGTGATGGCCTTCCCGCTGATGGTGCGCGCGATCCGCCTGTCGCTGGAGGCGGTGGACCGCGGGCTGGAAGTCGCCGCGCGCACGCTCGGCGCCGGGCGCTGGGACGCCTTCGCCACGGTCACGCTGCCGCTGATGCTGCCGGGCATCCTGTCGGGCTGCATGATGGCGTTCGCCGCCAGCCTCGGCGAGTTCGGCGCCACCATCACCTTCGCCTCCAACGTCGAGGGCGAGACGCGCACGCTGCCGCTGGCGATCTACACCGCCACGCAGACGCCCGACGGCGACGCGCTGGCACTGCGCCTGGTGGCGCTGTCGATGGCGCTGGCGCTGGGCGCGCTGGTGCTGTCCGGGCTGCTGGAGCGGCGCACCCGCCGCTGGCTGGGGCGCGCATGATCGAGCTCGCCTTCCGCCGCGACCTCGGCCCCCTGCAGCTGCAGGTGCAGGTGCAGCTGCCCTCGCAGGGCATCACCGCGATCTTCGGCCGCAGCGGCTCGGGCAAGACCAGCCTGATCAATGCCGTGGCCGGCCTGCTGCGCCCGGATGCCGGGCGCATCCGGGTGGGCGAGCGGGTGTTCTTCGACGCGGCACGGCGCATCGACCTGCCGATGGAGCAGCGCGGCATCGGCTACGTGTTCCAGGACGCCCGGCTGTTCCCGCACCTGAGCGTCGAGGGCAACCTGCGCTATGGCCTCAAGCGCTGGCGTGGCGCGCCGCGCATCGGCTTCGACGCGGTGGTCGAGGTGCTGGGCATCGGGCACCTGCTGCAACGCCGCCCGCACGCCCTGTCCGGCGGCGAGCGCCAGCGCGTCGCGCTCGGCCGGGCGCTGCTGCGCCAGCCGCAGCTGCTGCTGATGGACGAGCCGCTGGCCGCCCTCGATGCGCCGCGCAAGGCCGAGGTGCTGCCCTACATCGAGCAGCTGTGCGAGGAGTTCGCGCTGCCGGCGCTGTACGTGAGCCACTCGGTCGACGAGATCACGCGCCTGGCCGACCACCTGGTGATCGTCAGCGAAGGCCGCACCGTGACCCACGGCCCGCTGGCCGAGGTGATGTCCAACCCCGAGCACGCGCCGCTGATCGGCCGCTTCGAGGCGGGCGTGGTGCTGGACTGCCAGGTCGCGCGGCACGACCCGCACTACCAGCTGTCCACGCTGCGCTTTGCCGACGGCGAGCTGCGCGTGCCGTTGGTGGACCTGCCCGAAGGCACGCCGGTGCGCGCCCGGCTGCGCGCGCGCGACGTCGGCGTGGCGCTGTCGCCGCCCACCGACGTGAGCCTGACCAACCGGCTGCAAGGCACCGTGCTCGCCCTGACCCCGCGCGACGGCCCCTACATGGACGTCGCCATCGGCCTGGGCTCGACGCAGGTGCGCGCGCTGATCACGCGCGAATCGTGCGACCGCCTGAAGCTCGCGGTCGGGCAGACCGTGTGGGCGATGGTCAAGTCGGTGGCGCTGGACAGCCGCAGCGTGGGCTTCGCGCGCCGGCCGCGGGCACAGGCGCCGGCACCGGAGGACGCGCCGTCCGGCTGAACGGTGCCCCGCGCGAGCTCAGGCTTCCGGCTCGGCCGGCGGCGGGGGCAGCTGGGTGGCCAGCACCTTGTCGACGCGCTTGCCGTCCAGGTCCACGACCTCGAAGCGCCAGCCTTCCCATTCGACCACGTCGGCCGTCTTGGGCAGGCGCCCGAGCAGCAGCATCAGCATGCCGGCCAGCGTGTTGTAGCGGCCGCGGTCCTCGTCGGGCAGCTCCTTGAGCAGCAGGCGGTCCTTCAGCTCCTGCACCGGGATCAGGCCGTCGACCAGCCAGGAACCGTCGTCGCGCTTGACCATCCAGGCCTCGCCCGGCACCGCCGAGGCGAACTCGCCGGTGATGGCCTCCAGCACGTCCTGCAGGGTGATCATGCCCTGGATCTCGCCGTACTCGTCGACGACGAACACCATCTGCATGTCCGAGGCGCGGAAGCTCTCCAGCAGCTCCATGCCGGTCAGCGTCTCGGGCACGAACACCGGCGTCTGCAGGCCGGCCTCCAGGTTCACCTCGCGGCCGTGCGCGAGCTGCTGCAGCAGCTGGCGCGCGGTCATCACGCCGATCACGTCGTCCAGCCCGCCGCGGCAGACCGGGTAGCGCGAGTGCTCGGTGGACGCGACGATCGCCAGCGCCTTCTCGGGCGGCTCGGAGGCATCCAGCCAGACGATGTCGCCGCGCGGGATCATCATCGAGGTGATCTGGCGCTCGTCGAGGCGGAACACGTTGCGCACCATCTGGTGCTCGTGCGCCTCGATCACGCCCGCATCCAGGCCTTCCTCGAGGCTGGCGGCGATTTCCTCCTCGGTGACCATGCGCACCGGCATGTCCTTCAGCCCCAGCAGGCCCAGCACCGCCTGCGTCGCGCCGGTGAGCACCACCACGAAGGGCTTGGCCACGTAGGACAGCCAGTTCATCGGCCGCGCGACGATGCGCGAGACCGTCTCGGGGTACATCTGCCCCAGGCGCTTGGGCACCAGCTCGCCGAAGATGATGGTCAGGAAGGTGATGCAGGCCACCACCAGGCCGGTGGCCAGGATGCCGGCGGCCGCCTCTGCCAGCGGGAACATCTCCAGCAGCCACACCGCCAGCGGACCGGCGAACGCGCTCTCGCCGACGATACCGTTGAGCACCCCGATCGACGTGATGCCGATCTGCACGACCGAGAGGAACTTGGTGGGGTTCTCGTGCAGGTCCAGCGCCGCCTGCGCGCCGGCCTCACCGTTTTCGACCATCACCTGGAGCCGCACCTTGCGTGCCGCCGTCAGGGCCATCTCGGACATGGCGAACACGCCATTGAGCAGGATGAGGAAGATCAGTAACGCAGCGTCCATGCGCGGCCGAAGAAACTCCGGAGAAAAGTCGAAAACCCTGCCAGCGTAGCAGAATCGGGACATGATCTACCTCATCGGAGACCTCCAGGGCTGCTGCGACGCCCTGGACCGCCTGCTCGCCACGCTGGATTTCAGCCCGTCGCGCGACCGCCTCTACGTGCTCGGCGACCTGGTCAACCGGGGCCCCTGTTCGCGCCGCACGCTGCATGTGCTGCGCGGCTTCGGCGACGCGGCGACCTGCCTGCTCGGCAACCACGACCTGCACCTGCTGGCCGTCGCGCATGGCGTGCGCCCGCTGCACCGCAGCGACACGGTGCGCGACATCCTCGACGCGCCCGACCGCGACGAGCTGCTCGACTGGCTGCGCCAGCAGCGCATGGCGGTGCAGGCACACGGCTGGCTAATGGTGCACGCCGGCGTCGCCCCGGCCTGGGACGCGGCGCTGACCCTGCAGCTGGCCGGCGAGGTCGAGGCCGCGCTGCGCTCGCCCGAGGCCGGCGACTTCTTCCACGCGATGTACGGCAACGAGCCGGCCCGCTGGAGCGACGACCTGCAGGGCCACGACCGCCTGCGCAACGCCGTCAACACGCTGACGCGGCTGCGCTTCTGCACGCCCGACGGCCACATGGACTTCGCCGCCAAGGACGGCGCCGACCAGGCCCCGCCCGGCCACCTGCCCTGGTTCGAGGTGCCCGGCCGCAAGACCGCCGGCGTGCCGATCGCCTTCGGCCACTGGTCGACGCTCGGCCTCATCAACCGCCCCGACCTGCTGGCGCTGGACACCGGCTGCGTCTGGGGCGGGCAGCTCACCGCCGCCCGCATCGACGGCGGCCGGCGCGAGATCATCCAGGTGCCCTGCCAGCAGGCGCAGAAGCCGGGTTGAGGGCCTAAGCCCCGCCCGCGTGACGGCGCCGGCCGGCCCGGGGTAGGATCGCGGCATCGTCCGCTGGCACGGACGGCCGACGGAGGTGTGGCCGAGTGGTTGAAGGCACCGGATTTGAACTCCGGCAACGGGCGACCGTTCGTGGGTTCGAATCCCACCGCCTCCGCCAGACGGGTGCGATCCGCGGCGCTCCGCGCGCGGGCATCCTCCCCGTTCCTGCACGGCCCCGCAGGTAGAATCGCCCGACGTCTGTCCGCACGCCGCGCCCGCGGCGCTCTGCCGGACCAGCCCTGGAGGTGTGGCCGAGTGGTTTAAGGCACTGGTCTTGAAAACCAGCGAAGGGGAAACCCTTCCGTGAGTTCGAATCTCACCGCCTCCGCCATCCCTCGACTCCCGTCACCGACCAGACTTCTTCACGGTGCCTCGTTCCGTATCGCGAAGTCCGCCTCCGTGTAGCTCGGATCCCGCGCGGACAGGAGGCGATAGTCGACCCGCAGTGTCCCGTAGCCCCAATTGGCGATGATCTGCCGGGTGGCCTGTGCGTCGAAAGTGAGCACGCAATCGAGATGCGTGCCCGGGACCAGGCGGTAGGGCCACACGATCGCTCCCTGGCCGGATGGGGAGGTGCCCAGCCCCAGGCCGCTTCCCGAAACCTCGGCCTTCCTGCAGGTCAATGGAACCCCCTTGGGCCGGGCGAGGCTGGCGCCCATCAGATACATCCCGTGCGGCGTCGCATTGATCAGGTGCAGTTCCACGACATGCTGGCTGCCTTCCTGCCGGCTGCGCAGCACGTGGGTCACCAGGGGGGTGCTGGACCTCAGCAGCGGCAGGACCGCGGAAGCGATGTCCGCGGCCGACTTGCCCGCGGCCAACGCACTGACCAGCAATCCGATCGCTTCCCCCACGACCGCCTACGGGTGATGGGCAGCCCCCGGGCCCCCGGGGGTCGAGACATCACTGTCGGGGATCGAGCCCCGGCTGCCCGGAGTCGAGACGGTAGGTGAGGTCGGCATCGCCAGGCCCTCCGCGTACTGTACGGAAAGCCACTTTAGGTCATCGACCGCCGCTGTCCAGCGGCCAGACGCTGACCTTCACCTCCAGCCGCTGCTCCCCGCCCCCCAGGATCACCCCGCGCAGCGGTCCGGCTTCGGCGAAGTCGCGCCCCCAGGCCAGCGTGACGTAGCGCGTGTCGGCCAGGCAGCCGTTGGTCGGGTCGAGTTCCACCCAGCCGTGCTGCGGCGAATGCGCCGCCACCCAGGCGTGCGTCGCGTCGGCGCCGACCAGGCGCGGCTGGCCCTCGGGCGGATGGGTCAGCAGGTAGCCGGACATGTAGCGCGCCGGCAGGCCGTGGGTGCGCAGGCAGGTGATCATCAGCTGCGCGAAGTCCTGGCACACGCCCTTGCGCTCGGCGAGCACCGCATCGACCGGGGTGCTGACCGTGGTGGCCCCGGGCACGAACTCGAACTCGCGGTGGATGCGCTGCATCAGCTCCAGCACGGCCTCGAGCCAGTCGCGCCCGGGGTGCAGGCTCGCGGCGGCGTAGTCGCGCGCCGCCTGCGACCAGGGCAGGCCCGGCGTCGTCTCGCGCATCAGGGCCGCGTCGAGGCCACCACGCATCGACGCCTCGCGCACGGCCTCCCACGGCTCGGGCACGGCCGGGGCCCATGCCGGGCGCGGGGCCACCTCCACCTGGCAGGCCATGCGCACCTCGAGGTGGGTGTGCCTGCGGTGCAGCGCAAAGCGCGTGACCGCGTTGCCGCAGGCATCGAGGCCGGTGGTGCATTCGTCCGGCGTGGGGTCGGGCACCAGCGTGTGCCACAGCGTGTGCTGCCACGGCAGCGCGCGGGGCGTCAGGCGCGCGAGCTGCCAGGACGCCGAGACCGGTGCGCCGTAGTCGTAGCGCGTGTCGTGCTCGATGCGGTAGCTGGCGAAGGCGGCGTTCATGCGGGGAGCTGGCTGCGCGGCTGCGCATGGGTGAAGAAGGTGTGCGTCGCGGCTTCCGAGGCGGCATGGACCGCGCGGCGCACGTCGCGCAGCAGCTGGCGCAGCGCGGGGTGGTCCGGCGCCAGGTCTTCGGGCGCGAGCTCGCGCAGCGCGGCATGCGGGCCTTCCAGCAGGGGGCTCGCGAAGGGGCCGTGCAGCTGCTCGATCTTCTGCACCATCGCCAGCAGCTTGGGCAGCAGGAAGCCGATGGACCGGGTGTGGGTGTCGTCGCGCACCAGCATGTCCAGCACCGGCAGCCATTCGGGCGGCACCAGGTAGCGCGAGCGGTAGGTGACGGTGGAGTCGCACAGGTCCAGCAGCCAGTCGAGCCCGCCCTGCCCCGACGCGATGGCGTTGTCGATCGCCAGCGCCAGGAAGTCCAGCCGCTCGATGTGCCGGCCCATGGACATGAAGTGCCAGTCGATGCCGCGCGTCATGCCGTCGAGCGCGAAGCCCGAGAGCGTCACCAGCGTGGTGACGGCGCGGTCCAGCCAGCGGAAGGCATCGGGCAGCGAGGCCGGGCGCTGGAGCACCGGGTCGTGCACCAGCTGGTTGAGCGTGCGCCAGTTGTCGATCGAGAGCCGGTCGCGCAGGCAGAACGCCGCACGCCCCATCTGCTGCAGCACCGCCCCCAGGCCGCGTTCCGGCTGCGTGGCGGCCGCGAGCAACTGCGGCACCGGATCGCCCTGCGGGTCGTCGACCAGGCACCAGGCCTGCGCCAGCGCCAGCACCGGCTGGCTGCCTTCGTCCTGTTCCTCGGCCTCGGCCGCGCAGCGCGACAGCGCGACGCGCAGCAGGCGCGCGGTGCATTCGCTGCGCTCGGCGTAGCGGCCGTACCAGAACAGGTTCTCCGCGACGCGCGAGGACAGGTGCGCGCGCGGCGCCTTCAGGTCCGCCAAGGTGATGGTGGTGCGCAGCAGCGACAACGAGGACGCCGTCGGCCGCTCCGGCAGCACCCAGGTGTCCTTGGAGCCGCCGCCGCGCTGCATCGCGATCACGTCGGCGTCCGGGGCGGCGGCCATGCGCGTGAGCCCGCCCGGCATCACCGCATAGCCGTCGCCGGTGGCCACCGCGAACACGCGCAGGCCCACCGCGCAGGCCATCAGCTGGCGCGGCCGGGCACGGTCCAGCGCGGGCGCCTGCGACAGCCGCACCCATTCCTGCGCGACGTAGCGGTGCGGCTGCTGCGCCACCTGCTCGCGCAGCGCGGCGCGCCGGGTGGCCGACAGCTCGCGCCCGAACACCGGCCCGTCCTGGGAGGCGCTCGTGCCGACCGGCTTGACGATGAGCTCGTCCAGCCGCTGCCACGCGTCGTCGAGCGCGGCAGGCTCGCCCAGCCACCAGGTCGCCACCGAAGGCAGCCGCAGCGGCTCGCCCAGCAGCTGCTCGCACAGCGCCGGCAGGTAGCCGTACAGCGCCCCGGACTCGAGCACGCCGCTGCCCAGGCTGTTGGCCAGCAGCACGCTGCCGCGGCGCGCGCATTCGGTGAGGCCGGGCACGCCCAGCGCCGAGTCGGCGCGCAGCTCGAGCGGGTCGCAGTAGTCGTCGTCCTGGCGGCGCACGATGGCATGCACGCGCTTGAGCCCTTCGACGGTCTTGAGCCAGACGCGCCCGTCGCGCACCGTGAGGTCGCTGCCCTCGACCAGCGGGAAGCCCAGGTAGCGCGCGATCAGGGCGTGCTCGAAGTAGGTTTCGTTGTAGGGCCCGGGCGTCAGCAACACGGTCAGGTGCGGGCCGTCGCCCCGCGGTGCGTGGCGTGCGATGGATGCGCGCAGCGCGGCGAAGAACGGCGCCTGGTGCTCGACGTCGAGCTCGCGGAACAGCTCCGGGAACATGCGCGAGACCACCAGCCGGTTCTCCAGCGCATAGCCCGCGCCCGAGGGTGCCTGGGTGCGGTCGGAGAACACCCACCAGCGCCCGTCGGGCGAACGCGCCAGGTCGGCCGCGTAGAGGAGCAGGTGGATGCCGCCCGGCGGCCGGATGCCCTGCGCCGGCGGCAGGTAGCCGCGGTGGCCGTACACCAGCGCCGGCGGCAGGCGCCCCTCGCGCAGCAGCGCCTGCGGCCCGTAGATGTCGGCCAGCAGCGCGTTGAGCAGGCGCGCGCGCTGGGCGATGCCGGCCTCGATCTGCGCCCAGTCCTGCGGCGAGACCAGCAGCGGGATCGGATCGACCTGCCACGGCCGGTCGGCACCGCGCGGATCGGCGTACACGTTGTAGGTCACGCCGTTCTCGCGCACCTCGCGCTCGACCAGCGCCATGCGCTCGGCCAGCTGCGCCGGCGCGGCGGCCGCGAGCGTCTGCATGAAGCGGCGCCAGTGCGGACGCAGCTCGCCCGGCGCGGCAAAGGTCTCGTCGTAACGCTGGGGCGACGCGCGGTAGCCGTCGAGCAGGGACAGGGACATGGCGGCAGTCTGCCATGCACCCCGCGGCGGGACGCATGGCGGTTTCACGAAAGGGGGAAGGGCTCAGGACGCCATGGAACGGAACGGCTTGATCGCCACGGGCGCTTCAGTGCCGCACCGGCACGAGGAAGTCGCGGCTGATGCCCGCGCCCAGGTCGTTGACGCGGTCGAGGAACTGCGTCAGGAACGCGTGCAGGCCGGTGGCGAGGATCTCGTCGATGCGGCCGTACTTGAGGTCCGCCTGCAGGCGCCCGGCGCGCCGCTGGGTCTCGCCGGACTGCTCGTTGGCCACCGCCGCGAGGTTGTGCACCACCTCGTTGACGCAGGCCATCAGCGAGCGCGGCATGTCCGGGCGCAGGATCAGCAGCTCGGCCACCTTCTCCGGCTGCAGCACGGTGCGGTAGACCTTGCGGTAGACCTCGAAGCCCGAGACCGAGCGCAGCACCGCGGACCAGTAGTAGAAGTCGAACTCCACGTCCTTCTCGCGCGGGCCGGTGCTGCCGAAGAACTCGTCGCTGACGCCGTGGAACTTCACGTCCAGCAGGCGGGCGGTGTTGTCGGCGCGCTCGAGGAAGGTGCCGATGCGCAGGAAGTGGAAGGCCTCGTCCTGCAGCATGGTGCCCAGCGTCACGCCGCGCGACAGGTGCGAGCGGAACTTCACCCATTCGAAGCACTCGCCCGGGTCGCGCAGGAAACGGTTGCCGTCGAACTGCCGGTGGAACTCCAGCCAGGTCTGGTTCTGTGTCTCCCACACCTCGGTGGTCAGGGCGCCGCGCACCGCCCGGGCGTTCTCGCGCGCCGCGCGCAGGCAGCTCGCGATGCTCGACGGGTTGCTCTCGTCGCGCACCATGTAGTCCATCACCTCGCGCGCCGAGAAGCCCCGGTAGCGGCGCGCGAAGTCCTCGGTCAGGTCACTGATGCCCAGCAGGCTGCGCCAGCCCTGCTCGGCCATCTCGGCCGAATGGGGCAGCAGGCTCATCTGGTAGTTCACGTCGAGCATGCGCGCGGTGTTCTCCGCACGCTCCATGTACCGGGCCATCCAGAACAGGTGATCCGCGGTGCGTGACAACATGGCCGGCCTCCTTCTTCACTCCTCGAGCACCCACGTGTCCTTCGTCCCGCCGCCCTGGCTGCTGTTGACCACCAGCGACCCATCCTTGAGCGCCACCCGCGTCAGCCCCCGGGCACCATCTGCACCGTGCGCCCGCTCAGCACGAAGGGCCGCAGGTCTATGTGCCGCGGCGCGATGCCGGACTCCACGAAGGTCGGGCAGGTCGACAGCGACAGCGTCGGCTGCGCAATGTAGTTGCCCGGCTGCGCGACAAGCCGCTCGCGGAAGGCCTCGATCTCTTCCTTCGTCGCCGCCGGGCCCACCAGCATCCCGTAGCCGCCCGCCCCGTGCACCTCCTTGACCACCAGCTCCGGCAGGTGCGCCAGCACGTACTTCAGGTCCTCCTCGCGCCGGCACACCCAGGTGGGCACGTTGTCGAGCAGCGGCCTCTCCCCCAGGTAGAACTCGATCATCTGCGGCACGTACGGGTAGATGGACTTGTCGTCCGCGATGCCCGTGCCGATGGCATTGGCCAGCGTCACGTTGCCCGCCCGGTACACCGACAGCAGCCCCGCGCAGCCCAGCACCGAGTCGGCCCGGAACGCCAGCGGGTCGAGGAAGTCGTCGTCCACGCGCCGGTAGATGACGTCCACCCGCTTCGGCCCCTGGGTGGTGCGCATGTAGATGAACTGGTCCTTGACGAACAGGTCCTGCCCCTCCACCAGCTCCACGCCCATCTGCTGCGCCAGGAACGCGTGCTCGAAGTACGCGGAGTTGTACATGCCCGGCGTGAGCACGACCACGACGGGATCGTTGACGCTGGGCGGGGCCACCGCCCGCAGCGACTCCAGCAGCAGGTCGGGGTAATGCGCCACCGGCGCGACGCGGTATTCGCTGAACAGCTCCGGAAACAGCCGCATGGTCATCCTGCGGTTCTCCAGCATGTAGCTCACCCCGCTGGGCACCCGCAGGTTGTCCTCGAGCACGTAGTAGGTGCCGCTGCCGTCCGCGTTGGCCGCGCGCACGATGTCGATGCCGGCAACGTGCGCGTACACGCCCCCGGGCACCTCCAGCCCCAGCATCTCGGCGCGGAACTGCCCGTTGCCGCACACCTGCTCGGCCGGCACCACCCCGGCCTTGATGATCTCCTGCTCGTGGTAGACGTCGTGGATGAAGCGGTTGAGCGCCGTCACGCGCTGCGCCAGCCCGCGCTCGAGCACCTGCCACTCGTGCGCCGGGATGATGCGCGGGATCAGGTCGAACGGGATCAGCCGCTCGGTGCCCGCCCCGTCCTCGTCCTGCGCCCCGTACACCGCAAACGTGATGCCCACCCGCCGGAAGATCACCTCGGCTTCCTCTCGCCGCGAGCGCATCACGTCCCGCGGTTGCCTGGCCAGCCACCGGTCGTACACCCGGTAGTGCTCCCGCACCACCGCGCTGCTGGCGTGCATCTCGTCGTAAGTGGGCATCATGGGCAACTGTCTCCTGGCCGGCGTTCTGCAAGTTCCAGGCCATGGGACCATGGCCGGCGCACCGGTCGGTGCACCACAATGGGGCTGCACGCCGGGCATGGCACGTGCAGCCGGCACAGCGGAGACCAGCCATGAGGCCGTTGTTCGAATCGATGTCCGCCCGCTTGCAGGACCTCTGGAAGCGGGGCCAGGCGCCGGCGGCGAGCCGCGCCAGCCGCTGCGTGTGCGGGCGGCCGGTGTTCTTCGACAACAGCCTGTGCCTGAACTGTGGCCGGCCGCTCGGCTACGAGCCCCGGCTCGGGCGGGTGCTGGCGCTGCAGCCGGGCCCGCAGCCCGGCACCTGGCAGCCGGCGGCGGAGCTGCCCGAAGGCGAGCCGCGCCCGCTGTACCGGCGCTGCGGCAACTTCGACAGCGCGGCCGGCTGCAACTGGCTGGTGGAGGATGCGCAGGCACTGTGCCGCTCCTGCCGGCTCAACCGCGTCATCCCCGACCTGTCGCTGCCGGAGAACCAGGTGCTGTGGGGCCGCATCGAGGCGGCCAAGCGCCGGCTGGTGTCGCAGCTGATCGGGCTGGGCCTGCCGGTGCGCACTCGCCTGGGCGAGGACCCGGCGCGCGGGCTGGCCTTCGACCTGCTGCGCGCGTTGCCCGGCGGGCCGCCGGTGATGACCGGCCATGCCGACGGGATCATCACGCTGAACGCCGAGGAGGCCGACCCGGCCTACCGCGAGCGCACGCGCGAGCACCTGCAGGAGCCCTACCGCACCGTACTCGGCCACCTGCGACACGAAGTGGGCCACTACTACTGGGACCGGCTGGTCGCGCACACGCCCTGGCTCGAGCCGTTCCGCCGGACCTTCGGCGACGAGCGCCAGGACTACGCCGCGGCACTGCGCCGCCACTACGAACAGGGCGCACCGGCGGACTGGCAGTCGCGCCACGTGAGCGCTTACGCCAGCGCCCACCCGTGGGAAGACTGGGCCGAGACCTGGGCGCACTACCTGCACATGGTGGACACGCTGGACACCGCGCTCAGCTTCGGGCTGGACGCCGACAGCGTGGAGCCCTCCCATGCACCCTACACCCCGGAGACGCTGCAGCAGCCGGCCGACGCCACCACGGCAGGCTTCCTCTCCTTCGTCAACGCCTGGATGGAACTGACCTGCGTGCTCAACGAGCTGTCGCGCAGCATGGGGCAACCGGATTTCTACCCCTTCGTGCTGTCGGCGCCGGCCGTGGACAAGCTGCACTTCGTGCACCGGGTCGTGACGCAATACCGGGACCACCCCGGGCCGGACTGAGCGCAATGCCCCCGCAAGGGCGTTGTCAGGCGACTCGCGTTACGCTC
Organism: Caldimonas thermodepolymerans; assembly: GCF_015476235.1. Classification (NCBI taxonomy): domain Bacteria; kingdom Pseudomonadati; phylum Pseudomonadota; class Betaproteobacteria; order Burkholderiales; family Sphaerotilaceae; genus Caldimonas; species Caldimonas thermodepolymerans. Next base: position 1,095,461 of record NZ_CP064338.1, on the reverse strand, counting down.
GGGCCTGTTGCCCTCACGATGTCGCCATCTCCCTTGCCTTCCTCCCGCCCGCGCGCTGCCGGCTGGGCACCGCGCATCCTGGTCATTGCCGACAGCATCCACGCGCGCAAGCTGTTCGCCCGCGCCTGCCTGCATTTCGAGCCGCACGCCGAGATCCTCGCGGCCGAGCACCCGGCCGAGGTGCCGCCGCTGATGCTGTCGGAGCCGCCCGACCTGCTGCTGATGGAGTCCGACGGGGACCGCCCCGACCGCCTGGAGCCGCTGCTGCAATGGGTCCAGTGCGTCGTGCGTCCCCCGCTGGTCGCGCTGGTGGGCAACCAGCCGGTGCCCTGGCCGGCCACCGGGCCCGGCCCGTCGGCCGACGCGCGGCCGGTCTGCATGGGCTGGACCGCGCTGCCGCCCTGGCTGGCCGTGACGCTGCCGCGACTGCGCTGCCGCGCCGAACTGGCGGCACTGCGCCCGGGCGCGTTCGGCGACACCACCCGCCCCGGCCACCTCGTGACCACCGTCTGAGCGGGCCGGCGGCGCTTCAGCGCGCGATGCCGGCCTCGGGGTGCTGCCCGAGGATGAGCGCCTCGAACTCCTCCGGCCCCATCGGCCGACCCAGGTAGTAGCCCTGCGCCTCGTGGCAGCCGTGCTGGCGCAGGAACTCGAGCTGCTCGCGCGTCTCCACCCCTTCGGCCACCAACCCGACCTGCAACGTGTGGGCCATCGCGATCAGCGCGGCAGCCAGCCGCGAGTCGCTTTCCGAAGCTGGCACGGCCTCGAGGAAGGCGCGGTCGATCTTGAACTTGTCCACCGGCAGCTCGCGCAGGTAGGACATGCTGGAGTAGCCGACGCCGAAATCGTCGATCGCGATGCTGATGCCCAGCGCGCGCAGCCGCGACAGCACCGAGGCGGTGGACAGGGTGTCGCGCACGATGGCGCTTTCGGTGATCTCCAGTTCCAGCCGCGACGGGGCGAGCCGGTTCGCCTCCAGGGCCTGCGCGATGTGCTCGACCAGGTGGTCGGTCTCGAGCTGGCGCGGCGAGAGGTTCACCGCCACGCGCAGCGCCATGCCGGTGCGCTCCTCCCAGGCACGCGCCTGGGCACAGGACTCGCGCAGCACCCAGTCGCCGATCGCGACCACCAGGCCGGTGTCCTCGGCCATCGGGATGAAGTCCGCCGGCGAGACCATGCCGTGCAGCGGGCGGCGCCAGCGCACCAGCGCCTCGGCGCCGACCAGGCGGCCGGTGGCCACGTCGAACTGGGGCTGGTACATCACGCGCAGCTCCTTGCGGTCCAGCGCCTGGTGCAGGTCGTTCTCCATGCGCAGGCGCACCGCCGAGTCGCGCGTCATGCTCTCGTCGTACATGCGCACCGTGTTGCGGCCCTGCGCCTTGGCGTGGTACATGGCGGCGTCGGCCGCGCGCATCAGCGTCACCGGGTCGTCGCCGGCCTGCGGGTAGGTCGCCACGCCGATGCTGGGCGTGACGCGCAGCTCGTAGCTGCCCACCGGCATCGGCTCGCCGAGCGCGGCGATCACCTTGCGTGCGACGACCTCGCAGTCCTCGACCCGCGTCACCTTGGGCAGCAGCACGACGAACTCGTCGCCACCCATGCGCGCGACGGTGTCCGAGGCGCGCACCGCCGAGCGCAGCCGCTCGGCGACGATCTTCAGGATGGTGTCGCCGACGTGGTGGCCGAGCGAGTCGTTGATGTTCTTGAAGCGGTCCAGGTCGATGAACATCAGCGCCATGCAGTCGCCCTCGCGCTTGGCGCGCGCCAGCGCCGCACCCAGCCGCCCCTGCAGCAGCACGCGGTTGGGCAGCGAGGTCAGCGCGTCGTGGTGCGCCATGTGGCGGATGTGCTCCTCGGCGCGCTTGCGCTCGGTCACGTCGTAGGCCATGCCGAGATAGCCGACCGGCTCGCCGGTGTCGCTGGACATGGTCGTGACCACCTGCACCACCGGCACGCGACGGCCGTCCTTGCGGATGTAGGTCCATTCGCGCTCGTCCGGGCGGCCGTGGCGGGCGCGCGCGACCAGTGCATCGAAGCCCGCCTGGATCGGCTCGCCCAGCTCGGCACTCAGCTGCGTGGCGCGCAGCGACAGCTCCTGCGGGTCGTGGAACAGCACCGGCGTCTGGCGCCCGACCAGCTCGTCGGGGCTGTAGCCGAGCAGCATCTCGGCGGCCGGGTTGAGCGCCTGGATCACGCCGCGCAGGTCGGTGGCGATGATCGCGAACGGGGCGCTGTCGTAGATGCTGCGGCGCAGCGCGTCGGCGCGGCGCAGCTGGCGCTGGGTTTCCTCGTAGGCCAGCTCGGCGGCGCGCCGCTCGCTCATGTCGCGCAGCATGCCGACGAAGTGGCGCTTGCCGTCGAGCAGCACCTCGTTGACGCCCAGGTCGATCGGGAACAGCGTGCCGTCGCGGCGCAGGCCGGTCACTTCCAGGCCGCTGCCGAACACCGCGCCCTCGCCGGTCTGCTGGAAGCGCTTGAGGTAGCTGTCGTGCTGCTGCGCCTCGGGCAGCGGCATCAGCATCGAGACGTTGCGCCCGAGCATCTCGTCCTCGCGGTAGCCGAACATGCGCAGCGCCGCCGCGTTGATGCCGATGATGGTGCCGCGCTCGTCGATCGTGATGATGCCGTCGACGGTGCTGTCGATCACGTTGCGCAGCCGCGCCTCGCTCTCGCGCGCCTGGCGGCTCAGGCGCTCGGCCAGTTCGGCCGCGCGGCCGTAGCGGCCGGCGAACACGCGCAGCGCGATCCACAGCGCCACCGTGCTGAACAGCGCGCCGCCCAGCACCGCGAGCGCGGCCGGCAGCTGGTGGTAGGCCACCGGTTCGCGGATGCCGCGCACCTCCCACAGCCGCCCGCCCACCTGCACCACCTGCGCGTGCGCCCGCCCGGCCTCGACCGCGGCCGCCGCTTCGGCGCGCTGCGGTCCCTCGAACAGCGGCACGACCGTCTCGCCCGATCGCGGGGCCGAGTCCTCGCCGACGTCCACGACGTGCACGTGGTAGCGGCGCGCGTCGTCCTGCGTCAGCGCGTCGCGCATCAGGTCGGCCGCCCGCACCACCATGCTGACCTGCCCGCGGTGCGCCTGGCGGCGCGCCTCGACGCTGTCGCCCACCGGCACGGAGTCGTACACCGGAGCGCGCACCAGCAGCACCCGCGCCGCCGATTCCCCGGGGAGCGGCTGGGGGGCGGAGAGCACGGCCTGCCCGGAGTCGCGCGCGCGCTCCATGTCGCGCCGCGCCGCCGCATCGGCGGCCGCGTCGAAGCCCAGGTGGGCCTGTCGCTGCTCGCTCGGCTCGCTGTACAGCACCGGCAGGTAGACGTCGCGCTCGCCCTCGGGATGGATGCGCCAGCCCGTCAGTCCCTGGGCCCGAGCCGCGGCCTCGACGCGGTCCCGCTCGGCAGCCGGGACCAGCTCGGCATAGTCCAGCGCCACCAGGGCCGGATAGCGCTCGAGCATGCGCAGCGACAGGAAATGCTTGCGGAACGCCTCGCGGCCGACATCGCCGCCGGACTGGAAGATCGCCGCCACGCCGACCGCGAGGTCGGCATAGCGGTCCAGCGCGGTGCCGATCTGCTGGACCAGCACGGTGAAGTGCTGCTCGAAGTTGCGGTCTTCCCGCGCGTTCAGGCTGGACGCGGTCAGGTGCCACACCAGCAGGCTCGCGGCCAGACCCAGCGCCAGCACGGCGTCGGCCAGCCGGCGGTAGAGCCGGTGCCGGGAGGCGGGATCGGGAGCCGCGGCGTCGGCAGCGGCAGGATCGGCGAGGCTGGCGGTCACGAGGGCTGGGTGGCAAGCGCGCGGATTTCGCAACCCCGGATGCTACCCGGCGCGGGGCCCGTTCCAGCTTACGGCACCGCCTCGGGCGGCACCGGAATGTGGCCGGCACGCTGCAAAGCGACGATCCGGGCCAGGAACTGCGCCGCCGGCACCGGCCGGCCGAGCAGGTAGCCCTGCGCCTCGTCGCAGCCCAGCGCCTGCAGCTGGCGCAGCTGCGCCGGCGTCTCGACGCCCTCGGCGACGATGCCGACATCCAGGCTGTGCGCCATCGCGATCAGCGCCCGCACCAGCCGCGCGTCGCTGCCCGGCCCCTGCAGCCGGGCCACGAACGAGTGGTCGATCTTGAACTTGTCGACCGGCAGCTCCTGCAGGTACGACAGGCTGGAGTAGCCGACGCCGAAGTCGTCGATCGCGATGCTCACGCCCAGCGCCCGCAGCCGCTGCAGCCGGAAGGCCGCCTGCCGGGTGTCGCGCACGACGGCGTTCTCGGTGATCTCCAGTTCCAGCAGCTGCGCCGGCAGGCCGCTGGCCTGCAGCGTCTGCGCGATGCGCTCGACCACCTGCTCGTCTTCGAGCTGCCGCGGCGAGAGGTTGACCGCCACTCGCACCGGCCATTCCAGGCGCTGCTGCCAGCCTGCCGCCTGCCGGCAGGCCTCGCGCAGCGCCCATTCGCCGATCGGCACGATCAGGCCGGTGTCCTCGGCCACCGGGATGAACTCCTCCGGAGCCACCAGCCGGCCGTCGCGGTGCCAGCGCACCAGCGCCTCGGCACCGACCAGGCGCCCGCTGTGGCACTCGAACTGCGGCTGGAAATACAGCACCAGCTCGTCGCGCTCCAGTGCCCGGTGCAGGTCGTTCTCGATCTGCAGGTCGGCGGCGATCGCCGCGTCCCCGCCGGGCGTGAACAGCCGGTAGGTGTTGCGGCCGGCGTCCTTGGCCAGGTACATCGCGCGGTCCGCATGGCGCATCAGGTGGGTGGGGTCGTGGCCGGCGTCCGGATAGGCGGCCACGCCGATGCTGGCAGTGACGCGCAGCTCGTGGCCGGCCGCCACCATCGGCGGCGTCAGCGCGTCGAGCATCTTGCGCGCCACCGCCTCGCAATCGGCCTGGCTGCCGATGTCCGGCAGCAGCACGACGAACTCGTCGCCGCCCATGCGCGCCACGATGTCGCTGTGCCGCACCGCGCCGCGCAGCCGGTGCGCCACCTCGCACAGCACCTGGTCGCCGACGTGGTGGCCGAGCGAGTCGTTGATGTTCTTGAAGCGGTCCAGGTCGACGAACAGCAGCGCCATCATGCGGCCTTCGCGCCGGGCGCGCTCCGTCGCGTGTGCCAGGCGCTCCTCGAGCAATGTCCGGTTGGGCAGGCCGGTGAGCGCGTCGTGCAGCGCCATGTGGCGGATGCGCTCCTCCGTGCGGCGCCGCTCGGAGATGTCGCGCACCACGCCGACGTACTGGCGCTCGTCACCCAGCTGCATCTCGGTGAAGGCCACGTCGACCGGGAACTCGCTGCCGTCGGCGCGCCGTCCGCTGCTTTCCTGCACCACCGGGCCGGACGCCGTGCCGAACGCACGGGGGACGAAATCCCCGATCGGCCGCCCGACCATGTCCTGCTCGGCCAGGCCGAACATGCGCTGCGCCGAGACGTTGGCGCTCAGCACCGTGCCGTCGCCGGCCAGCGTGAGGATGCCGTCGACCGCGCTGTCGATCACGGCCTTGAGCCGGGAGGCGTAGGCCTGTGCCTCGCGCCCCAGGCGGCGCGCGATCTTGGCCGCCTGGTCGTAGCGCACCGCGAAGGCCATCACCGCGGCGAAGCTCACCAGCGAGGCAAACACGCCGCCCAGCAGCATCATCAGCGGATGCGCCTGCCAGTGGAACGCCTTCGGCGTGCGCGCCACCTTGATCGCCCACAGCCTGCCGGCGACGATGCGCACGTGCACCCGCAGGTCGTCCAGCGCCGGGGCGAACGGCCCCGCCCCGGCCAGGCTGTCGAACAGCAGGCGCACCGGGGCGCCCGGCGGGTCCGGGGGCTCGTCGAGGGCCCCCAGGTCCTCCACCCGCAGGCGGTAGCCGAGCGCCTCGTTGGTCATCACCTCGGCCATCACGCGCACCGCGCGGAACACCCCGGAGACCAGCCCGACGAAGGCCGCACGCCGCTGCTCGACCGTCTCCAGCGGCATGCCCGGCGCATAGACCGGCACCCGGATCACGATGCCGGGGTCGCCCTGCAGCAGCATCACCGGGGCCGACACCCCCGGCCGGCCGCTGTCGCGCGCCCGCTCGACCGCCTCGCGGTGCGCGGGGCTGCCCAGGCTGTCGAAGCCGAGCGCCACCTCGTTGCCCGCCAGCGGCTCCGTGTAGACCACCGGCGTGTACAGCGGCCGCTCGCCGGCCGGCTTGATCGCGTAGTCGGCGATGCCTGCCTCGGCCAGCAGGCGCTCGCGCATGGCCTGCTCGAAGCGGGCCTTCGCGGCATGCGGCACCAGCGCCGAGTACTGCACCGCCTGCACTGCCGGGAAGCGTTCGCCCACCGACAACGCCTCGAAATGGTGGCGGAACACCTCCGCGCTGACATGGTCGCCGACCTGGAACAGGCTGCGGAAGCTCAGCAGCACTTGGGTATGGAGGTCGAAGCCCTCGTCGATCGCCGCCGCGGTGCGGGCCGCGAAGCGGTCCAGCGAGGCGTCGGACTGCTGCCGCAGCTGCTCGGCCGCGTCGCGCCAGAGGAAGAGCGTGGTGACGAGGCTGGCCACCAGCACCGCCCATGCCAACGCCTTGTACGCATGGCCGCGCCGAGGCAACTGCTCCACCGATACATCCACTGTCCGCCCCCTCTCCGGCGCGCCTGCGGTCTCCGGGGCACGCACGCCTTCTGCCCCTCTCGTGTCGGCCCGCACCGGCACCGCTCGAGCCTGCCGCGTGCCTCAGCCGCGCTGGGCGCGCATCGCGCGCGACAGCAGCACCACCGGCAGCAGGCCGACCAGCACGATGGCCAGCGACGGCAGCGCCGCCTCGCCGAGCCGCTCGTCGCGCGCCAGCTGGTTGGCCACCACGGCCAGCGTATCGCTGTTGAACGGCCGCAGCACGTAGGTGGCGGGCAGTTCCTTCATCACGTCGACGAACACCAGCAGACCGGCGGCCAGCGCCGAGCGCCGCAGCAGCGGCACGTGCACGGTCCCCAGCAGCTTCCAGCGCGGCGTGCCCAGCATGCGGGCGGACTCGTCCAGCGTCACCGGGATGCGGGCATAGCCCGATTCCACCGACTGCAGCGCCACCGCGGAAAAGCGCACCAGGTAGGCGTACAGCAGGCCGAAGGCGGTGCCGGTCACGAGCGCGGTCAGGCCGCTGTCGGGCCAGACCGACTGCAGCCAGCCCAGCGGCAGCAGGATGCCCACCGCGATCACCGCCCCCGGCACGGCATAGCCCAGCGAGACCACGCGCACCGCGAAGCGCAGCCCGGGGCGCGGGCTGGTGCGCATCGCGAACGCCAGTGCCACCGACAGCAGCACCGCCAGCGCCGCGGCGATCGCCGCCAGCCGGAAGCTGGCCCAGCTCCACTGCGCGAAGCGGTCCCAGGGCATGCCGAACTCGGAGTAGTGCATCTCGGCCCACAGCAGGCGCAGCAGCACCAGCACCGGCAGCACGAAGCCGAGCAGCACCGGTACCGTGCACACGGTCCAGGCCAGCCAGCGGTGCCGGCCGGCCAGCGGCACCGGGCGCGCCTCCTGGCCGCCACCGTGGCCGCCGCGCCCGGTCGCGAAGCGCAGGCGCCGCTGCGCGCGGTGCTCGAACCACAGCAGCAGCGCGACCACCGCCAGCAGCACGGTGGCCAGCTGGGCCGCGGCGATGCGGTCGTCCATCGACAGCCACGCCTTGTAGATGCCGGTCGTGAAGGTGTTGAGGCCGAAGTACGAACCGACGCCGTAGTCGGCCAGCGTCTCCATCAGCGCCAGCGCCACGCCGGCGGCCATCGCCGGGCGCGCCAGCGGCAGCGCCACGCGCCAGACCCGGCGGGCAGTGCCGGCGCCGAGCAGCCGGGCCGCCTCCATCAGGTGCACGCCGCGCTCGGACAGCGCCGCGCGCGTGAGCAGGTAGACGTAGGGGTAGAACGAGAAGATGAACATCGGCACCGCCCCGCCCAGGCTGCGCACGTCGGGCAGCATCGCGCCCTCGCGGCCGGTCAGCGCGCGCAGCGCGGTCTGCAGCGGCCCGCTGTACTGCAGGAAGTCGGTGTAGGCGTAGGCCATCACGTAGGCCGGCATCGCCAGCGGCAGCAGCAGCGCCCACTCGAAGACGCGCCGGCCGGGGAAGTCGAACAGCGTCACCGTGGCCGCGGTCAGCCCCCCGACCACCGCCACGCCGAGCGCGACGCAGGCCGACAGCAGGAAGGACGTCCAGGCGTAGCCCGGCAGCACGGTGGTGAACTGGTGTGCGATGACCGCAAAGCTGTCGGCGTTGAAGACGGCCCAGGAGCCGACAACGCCCAGCACCGGCAGGGCGAGCAGCAGGGTCAGGACGGAAAGCAGGCGCATGAGTACAGCAATACGGCGCAGCAAGAGCGCCGGCAGGTGCAGCGCGTCGGCTGCCGCCTTGACGACCATCAAGACGGAAGGAATGAGAAATCAAATTATTCTCTCTCGAAACCTTCCCGATCCGGGACGCACCAGGCCAGGCCACGGCATTACGGCACGCCGGCGCCCGCCTGCGCGTCGGCCCAGGCCGGGAATTCGGGCATAGTTCGTGGCTTCGCGCGGCCCCTGAAGGCCGCGCGACGTCGTTTTTCCGTTGCGGTCCCAGCATGTTCCTCCAGCTCGATCACGTCACCATCCGCTACCCCGGCAGTGCATCGCAGCACCCGGCCGTCGACCAGGTCAGCCTGACGCTCAACGCCGGCGAGATCGGCGTGCTGATCGGCCCGTCGGGTTGCGGCAAGACCTCGCTGCTGCGCGCCATCGCCGGGCTGGAGCGCATCCAGGGCGGGCGCATCCTGATCGCCGGCCAGGTGCTGAGCGCCGCCACCCCCGACGCCACCGTGCACCTGGCGCCGGAGCGCCGGCAGATCGGCATGGTGTTCCAGGACTACGCGCTGTTCCCGCACCTGAACGTGCACGACAACGTCGCCTTCGGCCTGCCGAAGATGGACAAGGCCCAGCGCAGCGCCCGGGTGGCGCAGATGCTGGCGCTGGTCGGCCTGGCCGGCATGGAGCGCCGCTATGCGCACCAGCTCTCCGGCGGCCAGCAGCAGCGCGTCGCGCTGGCGCGGGCGCTGGCGCCGCAGCCGCGCCTGCTGCTGCTGGACGAGCCGTTCTCCAATCTCGACGTGGACCTGCGCGAGCGGCTCGCGCACGAGCTGCGCAACATCCTCAAGCAGACCTCCACCACCGCGCTGTTCGTCACCCACGACCAGATGGAGGCGTTCGCGGTGGGCGACCTGATCGGCGTGATGAACCACGGCCGCCTGGAGCAGTGGGACGACGCCTACCACCTCTACCACCGCCCGGCCACGCGCTTCGTCGCCGACTTCATCGGCCACGGCGTGTTCGCGCCGGCGCGCATCGTCGAATCGGTCCACGGGCCGGTGGTGCGCACCCCCCTGGGCGACCTGACCGACCTGGAGGAATGCCCGCTGCCGACCGCCTATCCGGACGGCGAATGCGAGGTGCTGCTGCGCGCCGACGACATCGTCCACGACGACGCCAGCCCGGTCAAAGCCCGCATCGAGCGCAAGGCTTTCCGCGGCTCGGAGTTCCTCTACACCCTGCGGCTGGAGTCCGGCGAGCAGGTGCTGGCGCACGTGCCGTCCCACCACGACCACGCGCTGGGCGAGTGGATCGGGATCCGCCCCGACGTCGACCACGTCGTGACCTTCCCGAAGGAAACCGCCGGCTGACGGCGCCCCCGTCCGCCGGGAAGCCCTGCAACTTTCTGGCGGTTTCGGGCATCGAAGGGGCTGGCGGTCAGCCTATACTGACTCCAGTTTTCCCAGGACAGGGCAAGCGAAAGGACTGCGCGCACATGGGTGCCAAATTGAAGATTGCTGGCTGGATCTCGCTCGGCGCGGTCGCGGGCGCCTTGACCACCATGCAGCTGCAGGCGACGGCCAGGAACGGGCTTGCCCCGCTGCCGCTGGAGGAACTCCAGCAGCTGGCCGCGGTCTTCGGCATGGTCAAGTCGGACTACGTCGAGCCGGTCGACGAGAAGAAGCTGATCACCGACGCGATCAGCGGCATGGTCGCGGGCCTGGACCCGCACTCGCAGTACTTCGACAAGAAGTCCTTCAAGGAATTCCGCGAGGGCACGACCGGCCGCTTCGTCGGCGTGGGCATCGAGATCACGATGGAGGACGGCCTGGTCAAGATCGTCTCGCCGATCGAGGGCTCGCCCGCCTACCGCGCCGGCCTCAAGAGCGGCGACCTGATCACCAAGATCGACGACACCGCGGTCAAGGGCCTGACCATCGACCAGGCGGTCAAGCGCATGCGCGGCGAGCCGAACACCAAGGTCATCCTGACCATCTTCCGCAAGTCGGAAAGCCGCACCTTCCCGGTGACCATCACGCGCGAGGAGATCCGCGTGCAGAGCGTGCGCGCCAAGATGGTCGAGCCCGGCTACGCCTGGCTGCGCATCAGCCAGTTCCAGGACCGCACGGTCGACGACTTCGTGCGCAAGCTGGAAGAGCTGTACAAGCAGGACCCGGCCCTCAAGGGCATCGTGCTGGACCTGCGCAACGACCCCGGCGGCCTGCTCGAGGGCGCGGTCGCGGTGGCCTCGGCCTTCCTGCCCAAGGGGGCGGTGGTGGTCTCGACCAACGGCCAGATCGCCGAATCCAAGGCGGTGTTCAAGGCCAGCCCCGAGTTCTACGTGCGCCGCGGCGGCGGCGACCCGCTCAAGCGCCTGCCCGAGGCGATCAAGAACGTGCCGCTGGTGGTGCTGGTCAACGAGGGCTCGGCCTCGGCGAGCGAGATCGTCGCCGGCGCCCTGCAGGACCACAAGCGCGCGGTCATCATGGGCTCGCAGACCTTCGGCAAGGGCTCGGTGCAGACCGTGCGGCAGCTCACGCCCGACACGGCGCTCAAGCTGACCACGGCCCGCTACTACACGCCCAGCGGCCGCTCGATCCAGGCCAAGGGCATCGTGCCGGACGTGATGCTGGACGAAACGCCCGAGGGCAACGTCTACGCCGCGCTGCGCATGCGCGAGGCCGACCTGCAGAAGCACCTGCAGAACGGCGACGAGAAGGACGAGAAGGACCCGGCACGCGAGAAGGCGCGCGAGGAAGCGCTGCGCCGCCTCGAAGAAGAAGCGCTGAAGCAGCAGAAAGGCGCCGGCCCGAAGCCGCTGCCCGAGTACGGCAGCCCCGAGGACTTCCAGCTGCAGCAGGCGCTCAACCGCCTCAAGGGCAAGCCGGTGCTGGTGTCCAGGACCGCGGTCGAGCGCAAGCCCGAGGAAACCGGCGCGAACTGATCGCCGCCCGCCAGCCCTCCCGCCGACGCCCGCCTGCCGCGGGCGTCGGCATTTTGGGCCGCCTCCGGGGCCATGGCGGATTCGGTATGCTGGTGCGATGAACGACGAACAGCTCCTGCGCTACAGCCGGCATCTGCTGCTCGACGACCTCGGCGTCGAGGGGCAGGAGCGCATCCTGGCCGGCCACGCCCTGGTGGTGGGTGCCGGCGGGCTGGGCTCGCCGGTGGCCTACTACCTGGCGACCGCCGGCGTCGGCCGCCTGACCCTGGTCGACCATGACGAGGTGGACCTGACCAACCTGCAGCGGCAGATCATCCACGACATGTCGCGCCTGGGACGCCCCAAGGCGGAATCGGCCGCGACCACGATCGCCGCGATCAACCCCGACGTGCGGGTGCGCCCCGTGGTGCGCCGGGCCGACGAGGCGCTGCTGTCGGAGCTGGTCGCCGAGGCCGACGTGGTGCTCGACTGCACCGACAACTTCGCCACCCGCCAGGCCATCAACCGCGCCTGCGTGCAGCACCGCAAGCCCCTGGTGGCGGGCGCGGCGATCCGCTTCGACGGGCAGGTCTCGGTCTACGACACGCGCCAGCCCCAGGCGCCCTGCTACGCCTGCGTGTTCCCACCCGACCAGCAGGTCGACGAGGTGCGCTGCGCGACCATGGGCGTGTTCGCCCCGCTGGTGGGCATCATCGGCACGGTCCAGGCCGCCGAGGCCCTCAAGCTGCTGGCCGGGGTGGGCAGCTCGCTCGCCGGACGGCTGCAGATGCTGGACGCCCGGTCGATGGAATGGAGCGAGATCCGCATCGGCCGGCACGCCGGCTGCTCCGTCTGTGCGGCATGGCGGGAAACCCCGCACCTTGTCACAACCTCCTGAGCCCGGTGCACGGCAGCGGCCGCGGCGTCGGATAAGCTGGCGCCCCTCGCACACAGACAACAAGGGTAGACCCGAAGATGACCAACAAGCGTCAGAAGCTGACGGCGCGCAATTTCCCTTCTGCCCACGAGGATGTGATCGCAGCCTCGACGCTGCCGCGCTACGGCGGCCCGGAAAGCGCATACCGGCTCGCCTTCACCGACGAGAAGTTCCTGCTGCGCGAGGAAATGCGCCCGGTGCGCATGCAGCTGGAGCTGCTCAAGCCCGAGCTGGTGCAACGCGAGCACAACATCGAGCTGACCGTGGTGATCTTCGGCAGCGCGCGCATCCCCCCGGCCGACGTCGCGCAGGAGCTGCTGGCCGAAGCGCGCAAGTCGAACAACCCGGTGCTCGTCCAGCACGCCGAGGCGCGCGTGCGCATGTCCCGCTATTACGAGGAGGCGCGCCGCTTCGCCGCCATCGTCACCGAGGCGTCGAAGCGCCTGGACCCGCCGATCTACGTCTGCACCGGCGGCGGCCCCGGCATCATGGAGGCCGGCAACCGCGGCGCCTTCGAGGCGGGCGGCAAGAGCATCGGGCTGAACATCGTGCTGCCGCACGAGCAGGAGCCCAACCCCTACGTCACGCCGGAACTGTGCTTCCTGTTCCACTACTTCGGCCTGCGCAAGATGCACTTCCTGATGCGCGCGATCGCGCTGGTGTGCTTCCCGGGCGGGTTCGGCACGCTCGACGAGCTGTTCGAGGCGATGACGCTGACGCAGACCGGCAAGTCGCGCAAGCGCCCGATCCTGCTGTTCGGCCGCGAGTTCTGGAGCCGCGTGATCAACTTCGACGTGCTGGTCGAGACCGGCATGATCTCGCCCGAGGACGTCCACCTGTTCCAGTACGTCGAAACCGCCGAGGAAGCCTGGGCGGCGATCTGCGCGGCCTACGCGCTGGACGCCCCACATCACGCCAACGGCGCGCTCGCCGAGGAGTGACGCGCCCTGGAGGAGGGAGAACCACCATGCCGATACCCGTGAGCCTGATCGGCGCGCCCACCGACGTCGGGGCCGGCGCGCGCGGCGTGTCGATGGGCCCCGAGGCCCTGCGCGTGGCGGGGCTGCAGCCCACGCTGGAGGGCCTGGGCTGCGAGGTGATCGACCGCGGCAACCTCTCCGGGCCGCCCAACCCCTGGCAACCGCCGGTCGACGGCTACCGCCACCTCGACGAGGTGGTGGCCTGGAACAGCGCGGTGCACGAGGCGGTCTACGGCGAGCTGCAGCAGGGGCGGCTGCCGGTCCTGCTGGGCGGCGACCATTGCCTGGGCATCGGCTCGATCAGCGCGGTGGCGCGCCACTGCCGCGAGCAGGGGAAGAAGCTGCGCATCCTGTGGCTGGACGCGCACGCCGACTTCAACACCAGCCTGATCACCCCGAGCGGCAACCTGCACGGCATGCCGGTGGCCTGCCTGTGCGGCCACGGTCCCGAGCCGCTGGTCCGCCTGGGCGGCCACGTCCCGGCGATCCAGCCGAACATGGTGCGCCAGATCGGCATCCGCAGCGTCGACGAAGGCGAGAAGCGCTTCGTGCACGAGATGGGGCTGGAAGTGTTCGACATGCGCTACATCGACGAGATGGGCATGCGGCACACGATGGAGCTGGCGCTGGCGATGCTCGACGAACGCACCCACCTGCACGTCAGCTTCGACGTGGACTTCCTCGACCCGGAAATTGCCCCGGGCGTGGGCACCACGGTGCGCGGCGGGCCGACCTACCGGGAGGCCCAGCTGTGCATGGAGATGATCGCCGACAGCGGCCGGCTCGCCTCGCTGGACGTGATGGAGCTGAACCCGGCGCTGGACGTGCGCAACCAGACGGCCGAGGTGGCGGTGGACCTGATCGCCAGCCTGTTCGGCAAGTCCACCCTGATGCGCCGGTGAGGCCCGCTGCCCGCTTCCTGTCCCACGGCCTGGCGGGCCTGCTCGCCGGACTGGCCGCGACGCTGCGGGCGCAGCCCGCGCCCGCGGCCGAACCCGCGCTCGAACCCCTCGTCGTCACCGGCTCGGTGGCCGAGCTGCGCGCCTTCGACGCACCCTACGCGATCGGCACGGTCGACGAGGAGGCACTGCGCGCCGGCGGCTGGCTGGTGGACCTGTCCGAGTCGCTCGCCGCGGTGCCGGGGCTGTCGGTGCTGCATCGCGGCAACCACGCGCAGGACCTGCAGGTCAGCTCGCGCGGCTTCGGTGCGCGCGCCGGCTTCGGCGTGCGCGGCCTGCGGCTCTATACCGACGGCATCCCGGCGACGATGCCGGACGGCTCCGGGCAGGTCTCGCATTTCGACCTGCTCGGCGCGCAGCGCGTCGAGGTGCTGCGCGGTCCGTTCTCGGCGCTGTACGGCCACGGCTCGGGCGGCGTGATCGCGCTGGTCAGCGCGCCGGTGCGCGAGCGCCGCGCCGAGGCGGGCGTGGTGATCGGCAGCCACGGCGCGCGCCAGCTGCGCGGCCGCTACGAGGCGCCGCTCGACGAGCGCTGGGACCTGCGCGCCACCGCCTCGGCCTTCGAGACCGACGGTTTCCGCCCGCATGCCGGTGCGCGGCGGCTGCTCGGCAACCTGCGCCTGGGCTGGCACGATGGCGCCGATCGCATGGTGGTCCATGCCCACGCGCTGCACCAGAAGGCCGACGACCCGCTCGGGCTGACGCGCGCCCAGTACGAGGACGATCCCGGGCAGACCACGCCGCAGGCGCTCGATTTCGACACCCGCAAGACCACGCGGCAACGGCAGCTCGGCGCGCAGTGGAGGCGCGAGCACGGTGGCGTCCTGAGCGAGACGGCCCTCACGGCCTACCTCGGCCAGCGCGAGGTGCAGCAGTGGCTGGCCGTGCCGCCCGCCGCGCAGGCAAACCCGACGCATTCGGGCGGCGTGATCGACCTGGACCGTCGCTACCACGGCCTGGACGCGCGCGCGGTGTGGCGCTTCGCGTCCGTGCGCTGGGTCGCCGGCATCGCCTGGGAGCACCAGCGCGACCGCCGCAAGGGCTACGAGAACCACGCCGGCAGCGGCGCCGGCCAGCGGCTGGGGGTGGCCGGTGCCCTGCGCCGCAACGAGGTCAACGCGGCCGACACGACCGACCTCTACACCCAGGCGGAGGTCGACCTCGGCGAACGCGTCGTCGCGACGCTGGGGCTGCGCGCCGGGCGGCTGCGACAGCGCTCGGACGACCGGTTCCTGGCCAACGGCGACGACTCGGGCCACGCCCGCTTCCGCTATGCCAACCCGGTGGCCGGCCTGCTGTGGCGCGCGACGCCGCAGTGGAACCTGTATGCGAGCGTCGGGCGCGGCTTCGAGGCGCCCACGCTCAACGAGCTGGCCTACCGCGGCGACGGCAGCGGCGGCTTCAACGACACGCTGGACCCGCAGCGCAGCCGCCAGCTCGAGCTGGGCGCGAAGTGGCGCGCGCCGGACAGTGCGGCAGGGCTGGACGTGGCGCTGTTCCGCGCCGAGACGCGCGACGAGCTGGCGGTGCGCACCAACACCGGCGGGCGCTCCAGCTACGCGAACGTCGGCCGCACGGTGCGCCAGGGGGCTGAGCTCGCCCTGCACTGGCGCTGGCAGCGCACGCTGCAGGCGCGCCTGGCGCTGACCTGGCTGGACGCCACCTACCGCGACGCCTTCCTGGCCTGCGACGGCGCGCCGTGCACCGAGCCGACCGTGCCGGTCGCGCCCGGCAACCGCATCGCCGGCACCACGCCGCGCAGCGCCTGGCTCGAACTGGCCTGGCGACCGGGCCACGGGCACGAGCTGGCCGCCGAGTGGCGCGCCCAGGGACGCACCGCGGTCGACGACGTCAACAGCGACTTCGCCGCCGGCTACGGCGTGCTGGCGCTGCGCAGCCGGGTGCGCCTGGGTGGTGCCTCGGGCCCGGAGCTGTTCGCGCGCATCGACAACCTGTTCGACCGCCGCCATGTGGGCAGCGTGATCGTCAACGAGGGCAACCGGCGCTACTTCGAGCCGGGCGCGCCGCGTCGCTGGACGCTCGGCCTCAGCTGGCCGCTCTAGGCGGGCAGGGGCCGTGCCAGCGGCGGAACACCTGCGGCAGCATCGGGTCCGGCTGCGAGAACAGGCCGCGCCGGGCCTGCCGCGCCTCGCGCTCCAGCGCCGCATAGGGCCCGTCGTCGCGGCGGAAGCGGTAGCTCCAGGCATGGCCCTCGCGGACCATCCAGGCGGCCACGTCCTCGCCGTCCAGCCACAAGGTGCCCAGCCACCGCTGGTAGCTGTCCCGGGCGCGCAGCACGGCCTCCAGGCGACGGCCGAGCACGCGCGCCTTCAGCGCCTCGGTGGCCTCGCGGCCCCAGGGCTGGCAGGCCTCGGGGGCATCGATGCCCTCGATGCGGATCTTCAGCGGCTTGCGGTTCTCGCCCTCGACGCGCAGCCACAGCGTGTCGCCGTCGGTCACGCGCGTGACCCTGCCGACCACGCGCGTCCCGTCGGCCCAGGCCGGCAGGCAACACAGGGCCAGCCACGACGCGATGACGAACCGCCTCATGCGCCGCTCCCGCCCAGCAGCCACCAGACGAACAGCCCCAGCATCACCAGCCAAAGCAGCACGACCAGCGCCGCACCCCACAGCAGGCGCGGCAGCTTCTCGCGCGAGACCTCGGCCTCGCGCAGCAGCTGCTGCCATGCCGGCTGCGGCACCAGCTTCGCGACCAGCGCGATGCCGAGCGGGATCAGCACCAGGTCGTCGAGCTGGCCCAGCACCGGGATGAAGTCCGGGATCAGGTCGATGGGGCTCACCGCGTAGGCCAGCACGACGATCGCCACGAGGCGCGCGGCGCGCGGCATGCGCCGGTCGCGGAACAGCTTCCACAGCGCGATCAGGTGGGTGGCCAGGCGCGCGGTGTGGGCGGCGCGTACCAGCTTGGTCAGCTTCATGGCGTCTTCTGCAAGGTCTTCTCGGCCGCCCGCAGGATGCGCTGCAGGCGGTCGGCCAGCTTCTCGGTCGTCAGCTGCTCGCGGAAGCGCTCCACCATCAGCGGCAGCGACATCGGGCTCGGGTGCCGCAGCACCACCGCCTCGATGCGCTTGCGGCGCATCGCGCCCAGCGTGGCGCGCAGGCGCGCGATGTCCAGCTCCTGGCTGAGCACTTCGCGTTCGGCCTGGGCCAGCAGCAGGTTGCCCGGATCGTACTTGCGAAACACCTCGAAGAAGAGCGAGCTGGACGCCTGCAGCTGCTTCATGCTCTTGGGGGCACCGGGATACCCGGCAAACACCAGGCCCGCCACGCGCGCGATCTCGCGGAAGCGCCGCTGCGACAGCTCGGTCGAATTGAGGCTGGCCAGCACGTCCTCCAGCAGGTGCCCGGACGAGAACGCGCGGCCGTCGAGCACCGCGCTCACGTCGACCGGCAGCGCGCTCAGCAGCTCCAGGCCGTAGTCGTTGAACGACAGGCTGAAGGTGTTGGGCCGGTCCTTCGCCAGCCGCCAGGCCAGCAGGCTGGCCAGGCCCATGTGCACGTCGCGCCCGGCAAACGGGTAGAGGTACAGGTGGTGCCCCTCGCGCGAGCGGTAGCGCTCGACCAGCAGGGTCTCGGGCGACGGCAGCCGCGACAGGCGCTGCTGCACGGCCAGCATGGGCTGCGCCGCCTGCAGTTCGCCATCGAGGACATCGCCCTGCTGCACGCCGCGCAGCACCTGCAGCATCATGTCGGCCAGCTCGTTGGACAGCGACATCCGCCCGCCGTTCCAGCGCGGCACCGCGCCGCGCCTGCGCTCGGCGCGGCGCACGTAGGCGACCAGGTCCTGCACCCGCACGAACTCGAGCAGCCGCCCACCGAACAGGAAGCAGTCGCCCGGCTTCAGGCGCGCGATGAAGCTTTCCTCGATGGTGCCGATCCGGCTGCCGCCGAGGTACTTCACCTGCATCGTCGCATCGCCGACGATGGTGCCGACCTGCAGGCGGTGGCGGCGCGCGATGCCGCGGTCGGTCACGCGGTAGACGCCGTCGACCGGCCGGACGCGGTGGTATTCCGGGTAGGCGTGCAGGCTGTCGCCGCCGCGCTCGACGAAGTTCAGCGCCCACCGCCACTCCTGGCGGGTGAGGCCGCGGTAGGCGTAGGCGCTGCGCACCTCGTCGTAGAGATCGTCGCTCGTGAAGCCGCCCCCGAGCGCCACCGTCACCAGGTGCTGCACCAGCACGTCCAGCGGCTTGTCCGGCGAGACGCGCTGTTCGATGCGCCCGGCCTGCGCGGCACGGCGTGCGGCCACCGCCTCGACCAGCTCCATCGTGTGCGTGGGCACCAGGGTCACGCGGCTGGGGCGCCCCGGCGCATGGCCGCTGCGCCCGGCCCGCTGCAGCAGGCGCGCCACGCCGCGCGCCGAGCCGATCTGCAGCACGCGCTCGACCGGCAGGAAGTCCACGCCCAGGTCCAGCGACGAGGTCGCCACCACCGCCTTCAGCCGTCCCTCCTTCAGCCCCAGCTCCACCCACTCGCGCGCCGCCTGGTCCAGCGAGCCGTGGTGCAGCGCCACCAGGCCGGCCCAGTCGGGCCGGGCCTCGATCAGCATCTGGTACCACAGCTCGGCCTGCGAACGCGTGTTGGTGAACACGAGCGTGGTCGACGAGCGTTCGATCTCGTCGATCACCGGCTGCTGCATCTGCTGGCCCAGGTGCCCGGCCCAGGTGAAGCGCCCCGGCTCGGGCGGGATGAGGGTGTCGATCACCAGCGCCTTGTCGATGCGCCCCTGCACCAGCGTGCCGCCCGGGCCGCCCAGCAGCACCTCCATCGCCTGGCCGAGGTTGCCCAGCGTCGCGCTCAGGCCCCAGACCGCGAGCGACGGATTCCAGCGTCGCAGGCGCGCCAGCGCCAGCTGCACCTGCACGCCGCGCTTGTTGCCGAGCAGCTCGTGCCATTCGTCGACGATCACGGTGTGCACCTGCGCGAGCTGCTCGCGCGCGGACTCGCGCGTGAGCATGAGGCTCAGCGACTCGGGCGTGGTGACCAGCGCCGCGGGCCAGCGGCGGTCCTGCCGGGCACGCTCGGCCGCCGGCGTGTCGCCGGTGCGCATGCCCACCGACCAGCCCGGGGCCAGCGCCGCCAGCGGGGCCTGCAAGGCGCGCACGCTGTCGGCCGCCAACGCGCGCATCGGCGTGATCCACAGCACCTGCAAGGGAGGCGCCCCGCGCGCCGCGGCCGGATGCCGGCGCGCGCGCAGCAGGGCGCCGAGCCACACCGCGTAGGTCTTGCCCGCGCCGGTGGTCGCGTGCAGCAGGCCGCTGGCACCGCGCTGCATGGCCTGCCAGACCTCGCGCTGGAACGGGAACGGCTGCCAGCCGCGCGACGCGAACCAGTCCTCGGCGACCGTGATGGGTTCGTCCATGGCGGACATTATTCCGGGCCGGCCCAAAGGCCCCCGGGCCGCGCTCAGGCGCTGGCGATCCAGCCCTCCAGCGGGTCCACCGCGTCCGGCAGGCCCCAGCGTGGCTGCCGGGCCGCCCAGGCGGCCTGCATCATGCACAGCACCGCGTCCAGGCTGTCGGCCATCGGGTCGGCCACCAGCCGGTCGCGCTGCGCGTGCGTCAGGCGCAGCCGCAGGCCCAGGCGCGTGCGGCCCTGCTCCAGTGCCTCGAGCAAGTCCTTGCGGGCGATCAGCCGCTCGGGCGTCTGCTTCGCGCGCGCGTCGGCCTTGTAGCTGCGCGCGCCGATCAGCTCACGCGCCAGCAGCCCCGGATAGCCCTCGAGCGCGACGCGCTGCGGGTCGCCGTCGTGCAGGCCGGGCAGGTGCACGCCGGCCTCGAGCAGCCGGGGTACGCCCGCATGCATCATGTACGCGACCGGCGGGTTGACCCATTTCATCGACGGCGACGAGCCGGCCGGGCGGTCGCAGGCCCGGTGCGCGAACTTGGCGCCGGCCGGGCGCGCCGCGCAGAAGGCGGCGAAGGTGGTTCGGATCGCCTCCCGCGACAGCGCGGCGTAGTGGCGCATCAGCGGCAGCCACTCGGTCGGCCAGCCGAGCTGCTCGACCAGCTCGCGCGGCAGGCCGAACGGGAAGTCGAACGCGCCCACCCACGGGCCTGGCCCGGCCAGCCAGGCGGCGAACGCCGCATCGCTCGGCAGCGTCAGCAGCTCCTGCAGCTGCACGGCCCCGTCGCGGCAAACGCCGCGCGCGACGGTGATGGGCTTGCGCGGCGTGGGCCGGCTGGTGAAGTCGACGCCGACCACGCTCCAGCCGGCAACAGGTAACACATCCATCACGGCATTGTGTGACGGATGGCCCGTGCCGCGTGCAGCGCCGCTTCGCGTCGCGCAGAATTCACGGCTGCGATGGCCATGGACCGCATCGATCCCTCCCCTGCTCCCGCTTCCCGGCCGCGTGCGCGGCGCGCGCTCGTCATCGCGCTGGCGGTGCTGCTCGCGCTGGCCACGCTCGGCGTCGTCGGCTTCCGCGTCGCGGTGCACCAGCTGCAACGGCAGCTCGAGGCCGCGCTCGGCCCGCGCAGCCAGGTCGCGCAGCTGCGGGTCGGCTGGAACGGCGTCGAGGCGCTGGACGTGCGCGTGCGTGGCGACCGCAACCGGCAGTGGCCGGCCGAGGACGAGCTGCGCGCGCAGCGCGTGCTGGTGGTGCCTGACCTGCGCAGCCTGCTGGGCGGCACGCTGCGCATCCACCGGGTGCGGGTCGAGGGCGGCTACGTGTCGATGCTGCGCACCCGCGACGGCCGCCTGCGCGTGCTGCCGGCGCTGACCGAGGAACGGCGTGCCGATCCCGGCGCCGCGGACGGCAGCGCGCCGGCGGTGTCGATCGGCCGCATCGAGCTGCACGACGGCACGCTGGAGTTCTTCGACGCCTCGGTGCGCCGCCCGGCGCTGAAGCTGCGGCTGGAACGGCTGCAGGCCGGGGTCGGCCCGCTGGACCTGCCCGCGCTCGACAGCGCGACGCAGGTCGAGCTCGACGGCGTGCTCAAGGGCGTGCAGCGCGACGGACGCCTGCACGTGGCCGGCCGCGTGACGCTGGCGACCCAGGACGCCGACATCCGCGCGCGCTTTGCCGGCGTCGACCTGGTGGCCCTGCAGCCCTACCTGATCAAGGTCTCGGAGACCGGCGTGCGGCGCGGCACGCTGGACCTGCGGCTGGACGCCAAGGTGAAGGACCAGCGCCTGCGCGCGCCGGGCCACCTGACGCTGTCGGACCTGCAGCTGCACAGCTCGGGCGTGCTCGGCACCTTCGCCGGCGTGCCGCGCCAGGCGGTGATCGCCGCGATGAGCCGCAACGGCAGGCTGGAACTGGACTTCACGCTGGAAGGCCGCCTCGACGACCCGAAGTTCTCGCTCAACGAGAACCTCGCGGTGCAGGTGGCCTCGGGCCTGGCGCGCTCGCTGGGCGTGAGCGTGGGCGGCGTGGTCGAGGGCGTGGGCAACATGGTCAAGGGCCTGTTCGGCCGCTGACCGCCGCCCGCCGTCAGGTGCGGCCGACGATCGAGGCGGTCGCGATCAGCTCCTCGAGCAGCGCCATCGAGGCGGCCCCGGAGACCCGGTACGGATCCAGCACCGGCTTCTCGGAGTACTTCAGCAGCAGCGACGGGTTGATCTTGGCGAGGTTGACCTGTCCCATGGTCCAGCCGGCGAAGCGCCGCTCGGCGATCTCCTCGTAGCGCAGGATGACCACGTCGCGGTGGCGCGGGTCGCAGACGATCTCCTTGTACAGCTCGTTGACCGCCTCGCGCCCGCCCTCGAGCACCTGCATGAAGATGTCGCCCCCATGGCACAGGATGCCCGTGATGCCGAGCGCCGGGTTGCGCGCCCGCGCGCGCGACAGGATCTCGTCGATCACCTCCTGGCTCACCGGCTGGGCCGCGCGGCTGGCATAGAGCAGGCGGATCATCATGGCGTGGGCTCCCGGGAAGACTTACTTGCGGTGGTTCAGCAGAGACAGGAACTCGCGGCGCAGCGTCGCGTCCTTCAGGAACGAGCCGCGCATCACGCTGTTGACCATCTTGGAGTCCATGTCCTTGACGCCGCGCCACTGCATGCAGAAATGGTCGGCCTCCATCACGATGGCCAGCCCGTCGGGCTGCATCTTCTCCTGCAGCAGGTCGGCCAGCTGGACCACGGCCTCCTCCTGGATCTGCGGGCGGCTCATGATCCATTCGGCCAGACGGGCGTACTTGGACAGGCCGATCAGGTTGGAATGCTCGTTGGGCATCACGCCGATCCACAGCTTGCCGAGGATGGGGCAGAAGTGGTGCGAGCAGGCGCTGCGCACCGTCACCGGCCCCACGATCATCAGCTCGTTGAGCCGCTCGGCGTTGGGGAACTCGGTGACGCTCGGGATCGGCACGTAGCGGCCCTTGAACACCTCCTGCAGGTACATCTTGGCCACGCGGCGCGCGGTGTCCTGGGTGTTGTGGTCGCTCTCGGTGTCGATCACCAGGCTCTCGAGCACGCCCTTGACGCGCTGCTCCACTTCGTCGAGCAGCGCCTCCAGCTCGCCGGGGCGGATGAAGTCGGCGATGTTGTCGTTGGCGTGGAAGCGCCGCTTGGCGGCGCGCAGGCGTTCGCGGATGCGCTGCGACACCGGCACGCCTTCGTCTTCGGTCACGGCGGCATTCGCGGGAGAAACGGCTTTCATGGCTTGCGGGGTCCTGTCGATGCCGGCGATGCTAGCAGCCTTGCCCGGCCGGCACGGCGGCGGGGGCATCAGCCGCCCAGCAGCGCCTCCAGCGTCTGCAGGGTGTCGGCCTCGTGCAGCGGCTTGTCCGGACGCAGGCGCAGCATGCGGGGAAAGCGCACCGCGATGCCGCTCTTGTGGCGGCTGCTGCGCTGGATGCCCTCGAAACCCAGCTCGAACACGAGCGTGGGCCGCACGCTGCGCACCGGGCCGAACTTCTCCAGCGTGTGGCGCCGGATGGTCGCGTCGACCCGGCGGAACTCCTCGTCGGTCAGGCCCGAATAGGCCTTGGCGAACGGCACCAGCTGCAGACCTCCCGGTGCCGGCGGCTCGCGCCGGGCGATCGCCTCGACCACCGCCTGCGCCTCGGCGGCGTCGGCGGGCGCACGGTTCCACACCGCGAAGGTGTAGTCGGTGTAGAGGCTGGCGCGCCGGCCATGGCCGCGCTGCGCGTAGACCAGCACGCAGTCCACGCGCATCGGCTCGATCTTCCACTTCCACCACGTGCCGTCGGCCTTGGTGCGCCCGACGCCGTAGGCGGCCTCGCGGTGCTTGAGCATGAAGCCCTCGACGCCGCGCTCGCGCGACTGCGCGCGCAGCTCCGCGAGCGTCGCCCAGTCCGCGCCCTCGACCAGGGGCGACCGCGGCACCTCGAGCTGCTCCAGCAGCGCGCGGCGCTGCCATTGCGGGCGGGCCCGCACGTCCTCGCCCTGCCACTCGAGCACGTCATAGGCGATGAACCCGACCGGCGCCTCGGCCAGCACCCTCTTCGTCAGCGTCTTGCGGCCGATGCGCTGCTGCAGCAGCGCGAACGACGCCGGCCGCCCTGCCTTCCAGACCAGGATCTCGCCGTCGAGCACCGTGCCGTCGGGCAGCGCCTCCGCCTGCGCCACCACCTCGGGGAAGCGGTCGGTGACCAGCTCCTCGCCGCGCGACCAGATCCAGGTCCGGCCTGCCCGGCGCACGAGCTGCGCGCGGATGCCGTCGTACTTCCATTCGACCAGCCACTGCGACGGCGCCCCGAGGCGCTCCTCGAAACGCTCGACCGGCAGCTCGATCTGGTGCGCGAGGAAGAACGGGTACGGCTGGCCGCCGTCGGCCGGACCGCCCGCCCCGGGCGACAGCAGCGCCAGGTAGCGCTCGGCGCCGGGCCGCTCGCGGCCCTCGCCCACCATGCCGGTGAAGCCCATCATGCGCTGCGCGACCAGCTTGGGGTCGATGCCGGCATGCTCGGCCAGCGCCCGCGTGACCAGCAGGCGCGAGACGCCGACCCGGAAGCCGCCCCCGATCAGCTTGGCGAGCAGGAAGCGCCCGGCCCAGTCCAGCTCGTCCCAGTAGCCGCGGATGCGCGCCCGTTGTTCCTCGGGCGGCAAAGCGCGCAGCGGCAGCAGCCGCTCCTCGACCCAGCGCGCCAGGCCGAGCGCGGTCTCGCCGTGCCCCGGGGGCAGCACGTGGGCGATGGTTTCGGCCAGGTCGCCGACCGCCTGGTAGCACTCCTCGAACAGCCAGTCGTCGATGCCCGCGACCTCGCAGGCCAGCGCGCGCAGCTGGCGGGTCGGCACCAGCTGGCGCGGCCGGCCGCCGCCAAGGAAGTACACGGCCCAGGCGGCATCCGCCGGGTCGGCCTCGGCGAAGTAGCGCTTCAGTGCCGCGACCTTCTCCAGCGTGCCGGTCGAGGCATCCAGCTCGGCGTACAGGCGCGCGAAGCGCTTCATCCCGCGCCGCCCTCCTGCGGCGGCAGCAGGCGGCGCTTGAGCGCCTGGAAGCCGGCATCGATGTCGGAATACTCGGCCCGGATGCGCGCCGCGTCCTCGGCACGCCGCGCGGCGATGAAGCGCTCCAGCTCCCGGTGGTGGTAAGGCGCGAGGTGGCGGTCGCTCAGCCGCACGATGTCGGCCACCAGCGCCCAGTCGACCGCCTCGTCGGCCAGCCACACCCGCGCATCGGCCGGCACGTGCCGCATCAGCTCGAGCAGCGCGGCCTGCCCGTCGGGCGAGGCGATCGCCGCGACCGCCGGCCAGCGCGGCAGCACCGGGTGCGCCGCCGGCAGCGGAGGCCACAACGCCACCAGGTAGTGCGGCGGGTAGCGCTCGATGCGGCCGTCCTGCTCGACCTCTCCGGCCCCGAACGCGGGCCGGATCGCGCCGATCCACAAGCCGGGCTGGTAGTCGGCGCGCAGGCGCCGGCTGGCTTCGATGAAGGCCTTCATGGCGTGGCGTCCTCCCCGGTGCCGGCGGCCGCGGCCTCCTCGATCGCGTCGTCGCCGTACTCGGTGCGGAAGGCCCCGGCCTGCAGCCCCTGCTGCTGCAACCAGCGCACCAGCACCGCTTCGTAGCCGTGCGTCACGATGACCCGCCCGGCGCCGGTGGCCGCGATGGCCTGCATCAGCCCCGGCCAGTCGGCATGGTCGGACAGCACGAAGCCGCGGTCGACGCCGCGCCGCCGCCGCGTGCCGCGCAGGCGCATCCAGCCGCTGGCGAACGCGTCGCTGGCACTGGCAAAGCGGCGCCGCCAGGCACTGCCCTGCACGCTGGGCGGCGCGAGCACCAGGGCGCGCCGCAGATCGGCCTTGTCCGCCACTTCCGACACCAGCCGGGTCGCCGGCAGCGCGACGCCGGCGGCACGGTAGGCCCGGTTCACCGGTTCCACCGCGCCGTGCACGACGATGGGCCCGATCGAGGCGTCCACGCCGCTGAGCAGCCGCTGCGCCTTGCCGAAGCTGTAGCCCAGCAGCAGGCTGGGGCGGCCGGCGGCGGCGTTGGCCGCCCACCAGGCATTGATCTCGGCGAACACCTCCTGCTGCGGCGGCCAGCGGTAGATCGGCAGGCCGAAGGTCGATTCGGTGATGAAGCAATGGCAGCGCACCGGCTCGAAGGGTGCGCAGGTCGCATCAGGCTCCACCTTGTAGTCGCCCGAGACCACCCACACCTCGCCGCGATGCTCGATGCGCACCTGGGCCGAGCCGAGCACGTGCCCGGCCGGATGCAGCGAGACGCGCACGCCTCGGTGCTCGACCGTCTCGCCGTAGGCGAGCGGCTGCAGGGAGATGTCGCCCAGCCGCGCGCGCAGCACGCCCTCGGCCGGTGCGGCGGCCAGGTAGTGCGCATGCCCGACGCGGGCATGGTCGGCATGGGCGTGGGTGATCACGGCGCGGTGCACCGGCCGCCACGGGTCGATGTGGAAGTCGCCAGGCGGACAGTACAGCCCCTCGGGGCGTTCGACGACCAGGTCCGCCACGCCCGCCCCCTCGCCTCAGTAGCGCCCGGTGGCGCCGGCCACGCGCAGGTAGACATGCGCGCACCAGGCGACCAGGCCGCGACGCAGGCGGTTCAGCCACCCCGGCACGCCCGGCTCGGTGCCGCTGGTCACCTCGCGCGAGGCGGCGATGGCCTTGTCGATCTCGTCGGCCAGTTCGGCGACGAACCGGTGGTCGCGCACGATCACGTTGGCCTCCAGGTTGAGCAGCAGCGACAGCGGGTCGATGTTGGAGCTGCCCACGGTGGCCCAGTCGTCGTCGACCAGCGCCACCTTGGCGTGCAGGAAGGCCGGCATGTACTCGTAGATGTGCACGCCGTAGGCCAGCAGCTCCTCGTACAGCGCGCGCGCGGCCAGCCCGGCAATGCGGTAGTCCAGCTTGCCCTGCAACAGCAGGCGCACCCGGACGCCGCGCCGTGCCGCCTGCTGCAGCGCGCGCCGGAACGCGCGCCCCGGGTAGAAGTACGGCGAGACCAGGTCGACCCGCGTGCGCGCATTGCGGATCGCCTCGATGTAGCTGCGCTCGATGGTGCGCCGCTGGCGCAGGTTGTCGCGCACGACGAACGCGGCGCGCACCGGCCGCATGTCGGCCAGGTTGCGCTCCTGCCCGGCCCAGCGCGTGGTGCGGATGCGGCGCAGGAAGCGCCGCGCGCGCGCGACGCGGTGCGGCGAGCGCGCCAGCCCGATCAGCTCGTCGCGCCAGTCGCGCCCGAAGCAGGCGCGCGTCCACACCGCGCGCGCCATCTGCTCGATCGGCGCGACCACCGGGCCACGCACCTCGACCGCATAGTCCAGCCGCGGCGCCTCGCACCAGCCGTGGTGCAGGTCCAGCATGTCGTCGATCACGTTGATGCCGCCGACGAAGGCGACCTCGCCGTCGACCACGCACAGCTTCTGGTGCAGGCGACGCAGCAGCCCGGGCTTGAGCCAGCTCCACCAGCCCTTGATCGGGCGGTACACCACGACGCCGACGCCGGCCTCGCGCAGGTGCTTGAGCAGGCCGGGCAGCGTCGCCAGCGAGCCGAAGCCGTCGACCACCACGCGCACCCGCACGCCGCGCGCGGCGGCGCGCTCCAGCGCCTGGCGCACGCCGACCGCGGTGGCGTCGTCATGGAAGATGTAGGTCGCGAACCAGACCTCGTGGCGTGCGCGGTCGACCGCCGCGACCAGCGCCGGGAACAGCTCGCAGCCGCCGCGCAGCAGGCGCACGGCGTTGCCGCCGACGAACTGCGCGCGCGACTGCGCATACCACGCCAGGGGACTGGCCCGCACGTGCTCGAGGAGCTGGGGGTCCTGTGGCGGCGTCATCGGCCTACCCGTCCAGCTGGAGCTCCGCCACCAGCGGCAGGTGATCCGACATGCGCGCCCACATCGTGCCGCGCGGCACGAACGTGGAGACGCAGCGCAGGCCGCGCGTGTAGACCCGGTCCAGCGCGAACACCGGCACGCGCGACGGGAAGGTCAGCGCCCGCTTGCCGTTCGGCGGCATCGCGCGGCGCAGGCCGCACCTGCAGATCAGCTGGTCGAGCTTCTCGCTCCAGTCGTTGAAGTCGCCGGCGACCACCACCGGCGCGCCGCGCGGGACCTTCTCCTCGATGAACTGCGCCAGCCGCTCGCCCTGGCGTACCCGGCTGGCGTGGATCAGCCCGAAGTGCGCGACGATGGCGTGCACCTCCATGCCCTGCCAGCGCACCGGCACGTGCAGCAGGCCGCGCTGCTCGAAGCGGTGGTCCGAGACGTCATAGTGCCCGATGTCGCCGATCGGCCAGCGCGACAGCAGCGCGTTGCCGTGCTCGCCGCCGCGCGTGACGGCGTTGGTGCGGTAGGCCACCTCGTAGCCCTCGGGCGCGAGGAACTCGGCCTGCGGCTGTTCGGGCCAGCCGAACCAGGTGCGCTGGAAGCGGCGCGCCTCCAGTTCGTGGAAGCGCCGCACCTCCTGCAGGAACACCAGGTCGGCGTCCAGGGCCTCGACGCCCAGGCCCAGGTTGTGGATCTCCAGGCGCTTGGCCGGGCCGATCCCGCGCACGCCCTTGTGGATGTTGTAGGTCGCCACCCGCAGCACGCCGTCGTCGGCCGCGGCGCCGGTGGTCTCTCCGGAGGGCAGCAGGGTCGAGTTGAGCGGATTGGTCGTCATGGTCGGTACAACGCTAGACGAAACGGGGCAGCTGGAGGATGGCCTCGGCGTTGGACGGCGAGAAGCAGCGGTCCGCCGCCTCGCGCCAGGGCAGCCATTCATGGCGCAGGTGCTCGCGCGGCGCCAGCCGCACCGGGATGTCGCGCGGCACCTGCAGCCCGAACACGTGCTCGGTGTTGTGCGTCACCCCCGGGGCATAGCGGTGGCGCCACACCGGGTAGATCTCGTAGACGTTGCGCAGGCCCCAGTCGCGCAGCCGGTCCAGCCCCACCTCCGGCTCGCCGGGGCGCGGCGCCGCGACGACGCGGATGCCGGTTTCCTCGCCGACTTCGCGCACCGCGGTGAGTGCCAGCGCCTCGTCGGCGCGGTCCTTCGAGCCGGTCACGCTCTGCCAGAAGCCGGGCTGGTCGGCGCGCTCGAGCAGCAGCACCTGCAGGTCGGGCGTGTGGATCACCACCAGCACGGATTCGGGAATCTTGTACGGACGCGCGCTCAAGTCGGTCTCCAGGGGCTCGGGGCCATCGGCATCGCTGCGCCGATTGTGTCCCAGATGGGGGCGGTCGACGGTCGGTGCAAGGCCGATGCCTGACGGCCTTGACATGCCACAAAAAGAAAAAGGCGGCCGAAGCCGCCTTGCGGGCCGGGGTGTCCGGCGGCCTCAGGCCTTGGACACGTCGCCCGCCGGCTGCGGGTTGCGCAGGCGGATGTGCAGCTCGCGCAGCTGCTTCTCGTCGACCATGCTGGGCGCGCCGGTGAGCAGGCACTGGGCACGCTGGGTCTTGGGGAAGGCGATCACGTCGCGGATCGACTCGGCCTTGGTCATCAGCGTGACCAGGCGGTCCAGGCCGAAGGCCAGGCCGCCGTGCGGCGGCGCACCGTACTGCAGCGCGTCGAGCAGGAAGCCGAACTTGACGCGCGCCTCCTCGGGGCCGATCTTGAGCGCGGAGAACACCTTGCTCTGCACGTCGGCGCGGTGGATGCGCACCGAGCCGCCGCCCAGCTCCCAGCCGTTGAGCACCATGTCGTAGGCCTTGGCCAGGCAGCGCTCGGGCTCGCTCTCCATCCAGTCCTCGTGCCCGTCCTTGGGCGCGGTGAACGGGTGGTGCACCGCGTTCCAGCGCTGCTCCTCCTCGTCGTACTCGAACATCGGGAAGTCGATCACCCACAACGGGGCCCAGCGGTCCTCGAACAGGCCGTGCTTCCTGCCGAAGTCGCTGTGGCCGATCTTCACGCGCAGCGCGCCCAGCGCGTCGTTGACGATCTTGGCCTTGTCCGCGCCGAAGAAGATCAGGTCGCCGTTCTGCGCGCCGGTGCGCTTGAGGGTCTCCTCGATCGCGCGGTCGTGCAGGTTCTTGACGATCGGCGACTGCAGGCCCTCGCGGCCCTTGGCCAGGTCGTTGACCTTGATCCAGGCCAGGCCCTTGGCGCCGTAGATCTTCACGAACTCGGTGTAGGCGTCGATCTCGCCGCGGCTCATCTCGCCGCCGCCGGGCACGCGCAGCGCGGCCACCCGGCCGCCCTTCATCGTCGCCGGGCCGGAGAACACCTTGAACTCCACGTCGGCCATCACGTCGGTCAGCTCGGTGAACTCGAGCTTGACGCGCAGGTCCGGCTTGTCCGAGCCGTACAGGCGCATCGCGTCGGCGTAGGTCATCACCGGGTACTTGCCCAGGTCGACGTCCATCACCTTGCGGAAGACGTGGCGGATCATCTCCTCGAACAGGTCACGGATCTCCTGCTCCGACATGAACGAGGTCTCGATGTCGATCTGCGTGAACTCGGGCTGGCGGTCGGCGCGCAGGTCCTCGTCGCGGAAGCACTTGGTGATCTGGTAGTAGCGGTCGAAGCCGGCGACCATCAGCAGCTGCTTGAACAGCTGCGGCGACTGCGGCAGCGCGAAGAAGTGGCCGTCGTGCACGCGGCTGGGCACCAGGTAGTCACGCGCGCCTTCCGGCGTGCTCTTGGTCAGCATCGGCGTCTCGATGTCGATGAAGCCGTGCTCGTCGAGGAACTTGCGCACCTCCATCGCCACGCGGTAGCGCAGCATGAGGTTCTTCTGCATGTAGGGGCGGCGCAGGTCCAGCACCCGGTGCGTCAGGCGCGTGGTCTCGGACAGGTTCTCGTCGTCCAGCTGGAACGGCGGGGTCACGCTGGGGTTGAGCACCTCCAGCTCGTGACACAGCACCTCGACCTTGCCGCTGTGCAGGTTCGGGTTCTCGGTGCCGGCCGGGCGCGCGCGCACCTTGCCGACCACCTTCAGGCAGTACTCGTTGCGCACACCCTCTGCGACCTTGAACATCTCGGGCCGGTCCGGATCGCACACCACCTGCACCAGGCCTTCGCGGTCACGCAGGTCGATGAAGATCACGCCGCCGTGGTCGCGGCGACGATGGGCCCAGCCCATCAGGGTCACGGTCTGCCCCATCAGCGCTTCGCTGACCAGGCCTGCATAGGTCGTTCTCATGGATGCACTCCAAATACGGGTTCGGGCACGTGCCGTCGGCGGCGGCACCGGTGGCTGGGCACTGGCGGGCAAGTATCCCCTGATCGGACTCGCGCCGGCCAGTCAGGCCTGGGGGCCGCGCGGCACCTCGACCAGCGGCTTGGCGTTGCTGTCGAGTATCGCCGGCGGGGCCACCACCCCCATCGAAATGATGTATTTCAGCGCCTCGTCGACGCTCATCTTCAGCTCGATGACCTCGGACCGCGGCACCATCAGGAAGAAGCCGGAGGTCGGGTTGGGCGTCGTCGGGACGTAGATGCTCAGGTAGTCGGCCGGGTGCAGGTGCTGCCCGACCTCCCCGCCCGGGCGGCCGGTCACGAAGGCGATGGTCCAGGCGCCGTGGCGCGGGTACTGGATCAGCACCGCCTCGCGGAAGGCGTTGCCGCTGCTCGAGAACAGGGTGTCGGAGACCTGCTTGACCGAGGTGTAGATCGACTTGACGATCGGGATGCTGGACAGCAGGCGGTCCCACTGGCGCAGCCACCACTGCCCGAACATGTTGGCGACGAACAGGCCGGTCAGGAACATGCCGGCCAGCATCAGGACCACCCCGAGCCCCGGGATGCCGGCCAGCCGCTGCAGCAGCGGGTGCGCCGAGGCCGGCAGCACCGCCTGCAGGGCCGCGAGCACCCAGGCGAACACGCCGTCGAGCAACCCGGCGATCCACAGCAGCACCCAGACGGTGATGGCCAGCGGCAGCCACACCAGCAGGCCGGTGATCACATAGGTGCGCACCGTGTGCCCGAGGCGGCCGCGGGGACCCGGCGACGGCGCCGCCCCGTGGGATTCAGTGGCAGGCACAGGAGCTGCCGCACGCGCCGCCGGACGACGCGGCTTCCGCCTTGGTTTCGCTCTTGGCCGACGTCTCGGACGACCCGTTGCCGGACGACGAGGCGCTGCCGGACGAGGACGACGACGAGCCGCCGCCGCGGAAATCGGTCACGTACCAGCCCGTTCCCTTGAGCTGGAAGCCGGCGGCGGTGATCTGCTTGCGGAAGGAGGACTGGCCGCACTGGGGGCAGTCGGTCAGCACCGGATCGGAAATCTTCTGAAGCACATCCTGCCCATGCCCGCAGGACTCGCATTTGTAAGCGTAGATAGGCATACCGACACCAAAACGGGAAAGAGTAGGAAACGCAAAACCCACGATTATAAATGGCCGCCGCCCGGCACGGTTCCTGCATCCGCACGGCCCCCGCGGACACCTATAATCCGCGCCCACGAATTCACCCCCCTTTTCCCGGGAAGGAAGTCTCGAATGCTGTTGACCCTGGTCTTCATCTATCTGGCGTTGTCGATCGGCATCGGGGTGTACGCGTCGCGGCGCGTGCACAGCGCCCGGGACTACATCACGGCCAGCCGCAACCTGTCGTTCCCGCTGGTGATGGCGATGGTGTTCGCCACCTGGTTCGGCGCCGAAACGGTGCTGGGCATTTCGGCGACCTTTCTCGAGGAAGGCTTCCGCGGCCTGATTTCCGACCCGCTCGGCGCCTCGCTGTGCCTGGTGCTGTTCGGCCTGGTCTTCGCGCGGCCGCTGTACCGCATGAACCTGCTGACGCTGGGCGACTATTTCCGCGTGCGCTACAGCCGCCCGGTGGAGCTGGCCGTCTCGATCTGCATCGTGATTTCCTACCTGGGCTGGGTGGCAGCGCAGATCACCGCGCTGGGGCTGGTGTTCAACGTGCTGTCGGCCGAGGCCATCTCGATGAAGCAGGGCATGCTGATCGGCATGGGCGTGGTGCTGGCCTACACGGTGTTCGGCGGCATGTGGTCGGTGGCCGTGACCACCTTCGTGCAGATGATCGTGATCGTGATCGGCCTGCTGCTGGTGGCCGGCGAGGCCGCCACCCAGGCCGGCGGCATCACGCACGTGGTCGCCAAGGCCGCCGAGGACGGCAAGTTCGAATGGCTGCCCACCGCCGACCCGGTGGACATGCTGGGCTGGATCGCCGCGCTGGTGACCATGGCGCTGGGCTCGATCCCGCAGCAGGACGTGTTCCAGCGCGTCAACTCTTCGAAGAACGAGACCGTCGCGGTCTGGAGCACGGCGCTGGGCGGCGTGGCCTACTTCTTCTTCGCGGCGGTACCGTTGTTCCTCGCCTACAGCGCCCACCTGATCGACCCCGAGCTGGTGACCCGGCTGATGGAGGTCGACTCGCAACTGGTGCTGCCGACGCTGGTGCTCGAGCGCATGCCGGTGTGGCTGCAGGTCGTGTTCTTCGGCGCGCTGCTGTCGGTGATCATGAGCACGGCCTCGGGCACGCTGCTGGCGCCGGCCGTCACCTTCGCCGAGAACGTGCTGCGCCCCTACCTGAAGGGCCAGAGCGACGACCGTTTCCTGAACATGACGCGCGTGATCGTGGCCGCCTTCGCGATCATCGTGACCGGCTACGCGGTGGCCACCGACGCCAGCATCCACACGATGGTGGAGAACGCCTACCGCATCACGCTGGCCGGCGCCTTCGTGCCGCTGGCGTTCGGCCTGTTCTGGAAGCGCGCGAACAACCGTGGTGCGGTGCTGGCGCTGGTCTTCGGCCTGGGCACCTGGCTGGTGCTCGAGATCCTGGGCATCGACGACCCGGTCGAGCCGCAGCTGTTCGGCCTGTTCGCCAGCGCCGTGGGCATGGTCATCGGCGGGCTGACCGGCCCGGCCCCGCAGCGCCGCACGGCCTGATCGGGGCCGAAGCCCGGCCCGGCCGCCGCGATGGCGCCGGGCCGTCGTGCTTTCTGGCGGATGTGGCGCGGCCGGGCCGGGTGCGGGCCGCGGCGCGGGACCGCGGCGCCAGCCTCACCAGACGCCGGCGCCGTGCAGCAGCTGCGCGACGGCCACCAGCAGCAGCGCGCCCAGCAGCAGCCCGACCACCTTGAGCGCGCGGTTGGTGCGGCGCCGCTCGGCGACCAGCTGGTCCAGGCGCGCCTGCATCTGCGGCAGCTGCACCAGCGCGTGGTGCGTCAGGCGCGGCAGCTCCGGCAGCAGCTTGGCGTAGCGCGGCGCCTCGTTCTTGAGGCGCTCCCACATCCCGCGCCAGCCGATCTGCTCGTTCATCCAGCGCTCGAGGAAGGGCTTGGCGGTGCTCCACAGGTCCAGGTCCGGGTCGAGCTGGCGCCCCAGCCCCTCGACGTTGAGCAGCGTCTTCTGCAGCAGCACCAGCTGCGGCTGGATCTCGACGTTGAAGCGGCGCGAGGTCTGGAACAGGCGCAGCAGCACCTGGCCGAGCGAGATGTCCTTCAGCGGCTTGTCGAAGTGCGGCTCGCAGCAGGCGCGGATCGCGCTTTCCAGCTCGTCGATGCGGGTGTTGGGCGGCACCCAGCCGCTTTCGAGGTGCAGCTCGGCGACACGCTTGTAGTCGCGCCGGAAGAAGGCGATGAAGTTCTGCGCCAGGTATTCCTTGTCGTACTCGGTCAGCGTGCCGATGATGCCGAAGTCCAGCGCGATGTAGCGCCCGAAGGTGGCCGGGTCGAGGCTGACCTGGATGTTGCCCGGGTGCATGTCGGCGTGGAAGAAGCCGTCGCGGAACACCTGGGTGAAGAAGATCGTCACCCCGTCGCGCGCCAGCTTGGGGATGTCCACCCCCGCCTCGCGCAGCCGCTCGACCTGGCTGATGGGCACGCCCTTCATGCGCTCCATCACGATGACCTGCTCGGTGCACAGGTCCCAGATCATCTCGGGCACGATGACGAGGTTCAGCCCCTCCATGTTGCGGCGCAGCTGCGCCGCGTTGGCCGCCTCGCGCACCAGGTCCAGCTCGTCGTGCAGGTACTTGTCGAACTCGGCCACCACCTGGCGCGGCTTGAGCCGCTTGCCGTCGGCCCAGACCCGCTCGACCACCCCGGCCAGCATGCGCAGCAGCGCCAGGTCCTCGTCGATGACCTTGAGCATGCCCGGGCGCAGCACCTTGACCGCGACCTCGCGGCCGTCCTGGAGCACCGCCAGGTGCACCTGGGCGATCGAGGCGCTGGCCACCGGGGTGCGATCGAAGCTCTCGAACACCGCGTCCAGCGGCCGGCCGAAGGCCTGCTCGACCATGCGCACCGCCACGTCGCCGTCGAACGGCGGCACCCGGTCCTGCAGCCGCGCCAGCTCCTCGGCCACGTCCGCCGGCAGCAGGTCGCGCCGGGTCGACAGCACCTGGCCGAACTTCACGAAGATGGGCCCCAGGCGCTCCAGCGCCATGCGCAGCCGGGCGCCGCGCGGTGCGTCGAGCCGGCGGCCGAACGCCACCACCCGCGCCAGTGCCCGCAGCCAGGGCTGGCGCAGGCTGCCCAAGGCGATCTCGTCGACCCCGTAGCGCAGGACGACGACGCTGATGTAGACCAGCCGCAGCAGCCGTCTCATGGGGCGGGCCGGTCGGGAATCAGGCGGGCCAGCGCGGCCAGGCCCTGCCGGACCGCGCCGCTGGCCATGCGGATGACCTGCGCGATCTGGTGGCCGGGCACCGGGCCCAGCAGGCGGGCGAGGTCGTCCTCGTAATCCCAGCGCAGGTTGTCCATCAGCCAGCCGATGTCGGTCGCCAGCTGCGCGTCGCCCTGGATGTTGACCGAGGGGCGCCGCCCGCTCAGGGCGGCCTCGACCAGCCGCGCCGGCTGGGACAGGTCCAGCTCGAGGCGCAGGTCGGCCGCGGGCGCCGCCGGCTCGTCCAGCGCCTCCAGCAGCCCCGCGGGCGTGATACGAAACGCAAGAAATTCAGGCGCTTGCAACAGCGCCGGCAGCCCTTTTGGTAACACTTGCAGCACGCGGCCGGCATGCGGACGCAGCCGCGCCTGGGCCTCGGCCTCAGAGGCAAGGACGTGGTTGAGCGCGAGGGTCAGGCGCTCGATCAGCACGGGGCCGACCAGCTCGGAAAGTTGTTTCAGCATTCAACGATTGTAGGGACAGCGGGACTGTCGACCCCGCGTTTGCGTGACCAAAATCACGGGGTGCTCTGGGACAATGATCTGGCACTGGTACGGCGTGATCAACCGCCTGTGCCGCATGGCGTCGTGGCGCAGACATGGCCGGGTGTCCCGTGCAGCCAGGGAGGCTGCGGTTTTCCTCGCCACACCCGCGCATGCTTCGGTGTCGGGCCTGGGCGCACGTGCGGGCCGCGGGCCGGCACGCCGGCAGGTTCGCTGGAAGCGTCACAGGGGGGGGCGTGCCCATCCATGTTTGAAGACCGGACCTATACGAGAACCTTCTACAGCGCTCCGCAATCGGTCACGTCGTTCGTGGCGGCCTTCCTGGAGCCGGCCATCACCGTCGGCTGCTTCCTGGCCGTGCTGGACTACCACGACCTGCCGGTCGACGGCGCCGCCATGACCTTGTGCCTGCTGGTGTTCGCGCTGTCCTTTCCGGGGCGCAACCGGTTCAAGGACCCCAAGCTCACCGCCATCGTCGACATCTCCACCTCGTGGGCCAGCCTGCTGGCCATCCTGGCGCTGTGCGGCTACGCCACGCGCAGCCTGGACCTGTTCGACGAGGAGGTGCTGATCGCCTGGGCGGTGCTGACCCCGGTGGTCCAGCTGGCCGCGGTGGTGGTCGGGCGCGAGATCGTCAAGATGCACGCGCGCCGGCCGGAGGCGCGCCGCTCGGCCATCGTCGTCGGCGCCGGCCCGCTGGGGGTGAAGGTGTCCCGGGCGCTGCAGGGCCACGAAGGCTTCGGCATCGACTTCGTCGGCTTCTTCGACGACCGCACCGACATGCGGGTGCACCCTGACGCCTCGGACAAGGTGCTCGGACGCCTGGGCGACGTGTCCTCCTACGTGATGCAGCACGGCATCAAGGAGGTCTACATCACCCTGCCGCTGACCACGCAACCGCGCATCAAGGCGCTGCTGGAGTCGCTGCAGGAGACCACCGCCTCGCTGTTCTTCGTGCCCGACGTGTTCGGCATCAGCATCATCCAGGGCCGCCTGCAGGACGTGAACGGGGTGCCGGTGGTCGGCATCCTGGAGACGCCCTTCACCGGCACCAACGCGCTGGTCAAGCGCATCACCGACATCGTGCTGTCCACCCTCATCCTGGTGCTGATCTCGCCGCTGATGCTGCTCATCGCCATCGGCGTGAAGCTCAGCTCGCCCGGACCGGTCATCTTCAAGCAGAAGCGCAACGGCCTGGACGGGGAGGAAATCACCGTTTACAAGTTCCGCACGATGCGTACGATGGACAACGGCCCGGTGATCAAGCAGGCCACCCGGGACGATCCGCGCGTCACCCGGTTCGGTGCCTTCCTGCGCCGCACGTCGCTGGACGAACTGCCGCAGTTCTTCAACGTGCTGCAGGGACGCATGAGCATCGTCGGGCCGCGCCCTCATGCGGTCGCGCACAACGAACAGTACCGCAAGATGATCAAGGCCTACATGGTGCGCCACAAGGTCAAGCCCGGGATCACCGGCTGGGCCCAGGTCAACGGACACCGGGGGGAGACCGACACGATCGAGAAGATGGAGGCGCGCGTCGAGTACGACCTCGAGTACCTGCGCAACTGGTCGCTGGGCCTGGACCTGCTGATCATCGCGCGCACGGCGCGGCTCATGCTGTTCGACCGGCACGCCTACTGAAGGCGGGCCCGTTTCCGCCGCCACCACCAACAACGCTGAGGAGGTCGCATGTCCCACCCGCCCGTCCGTCGTGCACTCGTGCGCCGTCTGCCCGTCGCCGCCGCCTGCGCCGCCCTGTCCCTGGGGGCGGCAGCCCAGGCCAATCCCTACTACCTGCAGCTGCAGCAGTCGTTCACGCACGACACCAACCTGTTTCGCGAACGCGACGGCCAGGAGGACAGCGACCTGATCTCGACCACCGGCCTGGAGGTCGGCCTCGACCAGCCGATCAGCCGGCAGCGCCTGCGCGCCCGGGCGCACGTCGAGCGCAACCGGTTCCGCGACAACGACCACCTCGACAACACCAGCTACGGCGTGGGCGTGCGCGCCGACCTGGAGACCGTCAACCGCATCTCGGGCGGCCTGCACTACAACCACGAGCGCAACCTGGCCAGCTTCGACACCTACACCGGCTCGGTGCACCTGACCGAACGCAACATGATCCGCCGCCAGGACTACGGCGCGCGCATCCAGTACGGCGGCATGTCGCTGCTGACGCTGGAGGCCGGCTACGTCCACCGCGACCAGAAGTACTCGGCCGACGCCTTCCAGAACCGCGAGCAGCGGTCCGACACGGTGCAGGCCGGGGTGCGCTACCGCCCCAGCGACCTGGTCGGCTTCGGCCTGGCCGGACGCTACACGCGCGGACGCATCCCGCACTACACCCCCACCGAAGGCGACAAGTACAAGCGGCGCGACCTGGACCTCACCGCGACCTGGGTGCCGACGGGCCTGAGCACGCTCAATGCACGCGTCAGCCTGACGTCCACCGACCACGACCTGGCCGAGGCGCGCGACTTCGACGGTGTCACCGGCGCGATCAGCTGGCGCTACCAGCCCACCGGCAAGCTGACGCTGAACCTGCACCTGGTGCGCGAGACGAACGACGAGACCGGCTTCTACCTGGCCGAACCGGAAACGCCGGACGAGCCGCCGCAGCTGGCCACGCTGCAGGAGACCAAGCTGATCCACTCGGCACGCCTGAGCGCCACCTGGGCCGCCACGGCCAAGATCCGGCTCACCGGCGGCGTGCGCCACGTCGACCGCAACATCCGCGTCACCGACGGCCGCGGCAACGACCGCACGACCACCGCGGAGCTCGGCGCGAGCTACGCGATCACGCGCAGCATCCTGTTCGGCTGCAACGTCGGCTGGGTGCAGCGCGACACCAGCAGCGGCGCCGCCAGCGTCAGCTACGACTACTCCTCCCGCACGGCCAGCTGCCTGGCGCGGCTCACGCTGAACTGACCCACCACCACGACCACTGCATTCCATGCCCACCATCCTGCTGACCGGGGCCACCGGCTACATCGCTTCCCACACCTGGCTGTCGCTGCAAGAAGCCGGATATGACGTCGTCGGCGCCGACAACTTCGCCAACAGCTCGCCCGAAGTGCTGAACCGGCTGGCACGCCTGTCGGGCCGCGCCCCGGTGTTCCACCGCCTCGACGTGGGCGACCCGGCCGCGCTGCGCGCGGTGTTCGAGCAGCACCGCATCGACGCGGTGGTCCACTTCGCGGCCTACAAGGCGGTGGGCGAATCGACCGCGCAGCCGCTCATGTACTACCGCAACAACCTGGGCAGCCTGCTCACGGTGTGCGAGACCATGGCCGCCTTCGGCGTGCACCGGCTGGTGTTCAGCTCGTCGGCCACGGTGTACGGCAAGCCCCGGTCGCTGCCGATCCGCGAGGATGCGCCGCTGTCGGCGACCAACCCCTACGGCGCGACCAAGCTGATGAGCGAGCGCATCCTGCACGACCTGCAGCAGTCCGACCCGCGCTGGCAGGTCGCCTGCCTGCGCTACTTCAACCCGGTGGGCGCGCACGAAAGCGGCCTGATCGGCGAGGACCCGCGCGGGGTGCCGAACAACCTGATGCCCTACGTCGCGCAGGTGGCGGTCGGCCAGCGGCCCAAGGTGCAGGTGTTCGGCAGCGACTACGACACGCCCGACGGCACCGGCGTGCGCGACTACATCCACGTGGTGGACCTCGCCGAAGGACACGTGGCGGCGCTGCGCCACCTGTTCGAGCGGCAGCAGTCGCTCACGGTCAACCTGGGCACCGGCCGCGGCTACAGCGTGCTGGAGGTGATCCGCGCCTACGAGCGCGCCAGCGGCCGCCCGGTGCCCTACGAGATCGTCGCGCGCCGCCCGGGCGACGTCGACGCCTGCTACGCGGACCCCGGCTTGGCACGCACCCTGCTGGGCTGGCAGGCCACGCGCGACCTGGATGCGATGTGCGCCGATTCCTGGCGCTGGCAGCGCATGAACCCGCAGGGCTTCGGGGGCAGCGCCCCCGGCTGACCTGCACGGTCCACACCTCAGGGAGAGTACGACATGCATCAGAACAACGTGCTGCCGGTCGTGATGGCCGGCGGATCCGGCACCCGGCTGTGGCCGCTGAGCCGCGCCCTCTATCCGAAACAGTTCCTGGCGCTGTCCGGCAAGGACACGCTGTTCCAGCAGGCGGTGCGGCGCCTGAAGACCCTGTCGGACGACCACATCCGGCTCGCCGACCCCTGCATCGTCGGCAACGAGGAGCACCGCTTCCTGACCCTGGACCAGCTGCGCGAGATCAAGGTGGGCGCCTCGGCCGTCCTGCTCGAGCCGGTCGGCCGCAACACCGCGCCGGCACTTACGCTTGCCGCGCTGTTCGCG
Organism: Caldimonas thermodepolymerans; assembly: GCF_015476235.1. Taxonomy (NCBI): domain Bacteria; kingdom Pseudomonadati; phylum Pseudomonadota; class Betaproteobacteria; order Burkholderiales; family Sphaerotilaceae; genus Caldimonas; species Caldimonas thermodepolymerans. The sequence continues at coordinate 1,055,575 of NZ_CP064338.1, read as the reverse complement.
CGCGACGAGCTGGACGACGCCGAAGATCCCGTGCTGGTCGTCACGCCGGCCGACCAGACCGTCACCGACCTGCCCGCCTTCACCGCGGCGCTGCGCGGCGCGGTCGACGCAGCCGGCGACGGCAGCATCGTGATCCTGGGCATCCGGCCCGACCGGCCCGAGACGGGCTTCGGCTACATCCACGCGCGCGGCGACGGCGCGGTGCGGCCGGTCGCTGCCTTCGCCGAGAAACCCGACCTGGAAACCGCCCGGCGCTACCTGGCCGAAGGCCACTACTACTGGAACAGCGGCATGTTCGTGCTGCGCGCCTCGGTCTGGCTGAAGGCGCTGGCGCATTTCCGCCCCGACATCGCCACGGCGACCGAGGACGCCTGGCGGCAACGCCAGGCCGACAACGGCTTCATCCGCCCCGGCCACGACGCCTTTGCCGCGGTGCCGGCCGAATCGGTCGACTGCGCGGTGATGGAGCGCTGCCCCGCCGACCCGCACTGCGGCTTCACCGTCAAGATGGTGCCGCTCGATGCCGGCTGGTCCGACCTGGGCGCATGGGAAGCGGTGTGGCAGGTCAGCGAGAAGGACGCCGACGGCAACGTGGTCCACGGCGACGCGATCACCGCGGCCTGCCGCAACACGCTGGTGCACGCCACCAGCCGGCTGGTCAGCGCCGTGGGCCTGGACAACGTGGTCGTCGTCGAGACCTCCGATGCGGTGCTGGTGGCCGACCGCAACCGCAGCCAGGAAGTCCGCAAGATCGTCGCCGAACTGGAGCAGCGCGAACGCAGCGAGTGCACCCTGCACCGCTTGGTGCACCGCCCCTGGGGCTGGTACGACAGCATCGACTGCGGCCCGCGCTTCCAGGTCAAGCGCATCATGGTCAAGCCCGGGGCCAGCCTCTCGCTGCAGATGCACCACCACCGGGCGGAACACTGGGTGGTGGTGTCCGGCACGGCCGAGGTCACCTGCGGGCAGAAGAAGCAGCTGATCACAGAGAACCAGAGCACCTACATCCCGCTGGGCGAGGTCCACCGCCTGGCCAACCCGGGCACCATCCCGCTGGAGATCATCGAGGTGCAGTCCGGGGCCTACCTGGGCGAAGACGACATCGTGCGCTTCGAGGACAGCTACGGGCGCACGTCGGCACCGACCGCCGCGGCCTGATCCCCGCGCCGCCCCCCGCCGCTTGCGGCCCGAACAGCGCGAGGATGTTCCGCATGTTCCACCGACCCCGATACCTTCCCCCCGCCGTCGAGCACCGGGGCGCGCTGCACGTCGACGCGCTGTTCGCGCTCTTCTGCTTCGTCACGATCTGGCTGGGGGTGGCCTTCGGCTCGCCGATCCGCTACCTGACCTACCTGATCCCGGTGCTGGGCGTGGCCTTCGCGATGGCGATGGGCGGCATCCACATGCCGGACATCTACCGGCCCATGCTGGTGCTGGTGGTCGGCGGCATCGCGACCGCCCCGCTGGCCACCCTCTGGGGCTGGCAGGACCTCTACCTGGTGCTGATCGGCATCATGCCGTTCTGCCTGGGTTACCGTCCCCGGCTCACGTGGTGGCAGGTGTTCTGGGGCTTCGTGATCGGCACGGTGCTGGGGCTGGCGGTGGTCCAGTTGTTCGGGCGCAGCCCGCTGGAAGGCGGCGTGCAGTTCAACCCGCTGCTGTCGCAATCCAGCTTCGAGTCGCCCTACGGGCACGCCTTCGGGGTGCTGGCCGTGTGGGCCGCGGTGACCCGGCGCTGGAAGCATTTCCTGCTCGCGCTGGTGCTGGCCATCCTGACGCTCAAGCGCATCGCGGTCATCGCCACGGTGGTCTGCGGGCTGGTCTACCTGATGCCGCGCGGCCTGGTCGACCGGGTGCTGCGCCCCTGGTTCATGATCCCGGCCAACGTGCTGCTGCTGTCGCTCGCCATCCTGTACGGCCTGGGCTATTTCGACCGCTGGGTGTACGAGACCTTCGGCACCAGCAGCAACCACGTCAGCATGGGCCGGCGCTGGCTCTACCACTGGCCGGCCCGCGACATCGTCGACTCGATGCCCGGGCTGCTGTTCATCGGCGACGGTGCCGGCCACGTCTACCAGGTGCTGATGCAGAAGGCCGGCTACAGCGGCAAGTACCAGCTGCACAGCGACCTGATGAAGCTGCTGCTCGAGTACGGTGGCCTGGTCTTCTTCCTGTACTTCTGGTTCGCGTACCGGTTCAAGTCCCTGGCCGCGCGCATGTTCTGGCTGTACTTCAACATCATCATGCTCACCGACAACGCGCTGAACTACCAGTACCTGGTGTTCGTGCTGGGCCTGTGCAGCATGTGCGCCCGGCGCGAGCTGGGTGACACCGAAGGCATGATGTCGTCGCTGTACACGTCGAACGCCACCGTCGGCGCGCAGCTCAACCGCCCGCCGATCCGCAATGCGAACAGCCCATAGCCCGGGGGCGGCCGCCCCGCTGACCCCGGCCGCGGCGACCGGGACGCGACGCACCTCGGCCGCCCTGGATCCGGAGGTCTCGCGCCGGCTGGGCCTGCTGCGCTTTCCGTTGATCGTCGGGGTGGTGTTCATCCACGCCTACGAGACGACGGTATGGCTGAGCGGGTATGCGGTGGCCGCGGCCGGCCAGGCGGCCTGGTCGCAGTTCGTGCGCGACTTCGTGTCCCAGGGCGTTGCGCGGGTCAGCGTGCCGCTGTTCTTCCTGATGGCGGCCTACCTGCTGTTCTTCGGGTTCGACGGCAGCGCAGCAGGCTACCTCTCGCGCCTGAAGTCGCGCGTGCGCACGCTGCTGGTGCCCTTCCTGTTCTGGAACGTGGCGGTGCTCGCGCTGTTCGCCTTCGCGCAGGCGCTGCCGTGGACGGCGGCCTTGTTCAACAGCGGCAAGCCGCCCGTGGCCGCCTACGGCCTGCGGCAGTGGCTCGACGCGCTGCTGGGCCTGACGCAGCCGCCGATTGCCTACCAGTTCTGGTTCATCCGCGACCTGTTCCTGCTGGTGCTGGCGGCCCCGCTGGTGCACCTGGCGGTCATGCGCATCCCGGTCGCCGGCGCGCTCGCGCTCGGGGCCTGCTGGAGCGCCGGCATCGGCCTGGCCATCCCGTCGATCGAAGGCGTGTTCTTCTTCTACCTGGGGGCGTGGCTGGGCGTGCGCCGCGCCGACCTGTGCCGCGTGGACCGCTTCGGCACGCTGCTGGTGGTCGCCTTCGCGCTGCTGGCACTGGCCGATGCGGCGACCAAGGGCAGCGTCGCCAGCAGCCCCCTGCACAAGCTCATGATCCTGGCCGGCGTGGCCGCCGCACTCCATGCGGCAGGCCGCATCCGCCGCGGCGGACGGCTGGAGCAATGGCTGATCTCGCTGTCGGCGGCGAGCTTCTTCGTCTTCGCGATGCACGAGCCGGCGCTGACCCTGGCACGCAAGCTGGCCTACCGCCTGCTCGCGCCGGAGACGGCCGCTGCCACCATCGCGCTGTACTTCGCGATCCCGCTGGCGCTGATCGCCGTGCTCGCGGCGCTGTACTTCCCGCTCAAGCGCAGCCTGCCCCGGCTGATGGCCCTGGCCACCGGAGGACGCTGAGCGCCGGACCGCCTTCGGAACCGGCGAGCGCCCTCGGCTGCGCTCAGGGACGCCCGATGCCGTGGTACTCGATGCCCAGCGACCGCATCAGCTTCGGCTCGTAGAGGTTGCGGCCGTCGAACACCGTCCGGTCGGCCAGCGACTCGCGCAGGGCCTCGAAGTCCGGCGTGCGGAATTCCTTCCATTCCGTGACGATGATCAGCGCATCGGCACCTTCCAGCGCGGCCCGCGCCGAGTCGGCATAGCTCAGCCCGGGGGTGCCGGCCAGCACCCGCTGCGCTTCCGGGACCGCCACCGGGTCGTAGGCCTGCAGCTTGGCCCCGCGGCGCGCCAGCTCGGCGATCACCACGCGGCTCGGCGCGTCGCGCATGTCGTCGGTGTTGGGCTTGAACGCCAGGCCCCAGACGGCGAAGGTCTTGCCCGTCAGCTGCTCGCCGTAGCGCGCCACCACCTTGTCCACCAGCACCAGCTTCTGGCGGTCGTTGACCGCCTCGACCGCCTGCAGCAGCTGCAGCGGCTGGCCGGCATCGGCGGCGGTGCGGATCAGTGCCTTCACGTCCTTGGGGAAGCACGAGCCGCCGTAGCCGCACCCGGCATAGAGGAAGTGGAACCCGATGCGCGGGTCGCTGCCGATGCCCTGGCGCACCAGTTCGATGTCGGCGCCCAGCTTTTCCGCGACCAGCGCCAGCTCGTTCATGAAGCTGATGCGGGTCGCGAGCATCGCATTGGCCGCGTACTTCGTGAACTCGGCACTGCGCAGGTCCATCACCATCATGCGGTCGTGGTTGCGGATGAATGGCGCGTACAAGGCCTTCATCAGCAGGATGGCGCGCTCGTCGTCGGCGCCGACCACCACGCGGTCAGGACGCATGAAATCGGCCACCGCAGCGCCTTCCTTGAGGAACTCCGGGTTGGAGGCCACAGCGAAGTCGAGCCGGATGCCGCGCCGGTCCAGCTCGTCCTGCACGGCGGCCTTGACCTTGTCGCCGGTGCCCACGGGCACCGTGCTCTTGTCCACGATGACCTTGAAGTCGGTCATCGTGCGACCGATGTTGCGCGCCGCGGCCAGCACGTACTGCAGGTCGGCCGAGCCGTCCTCGTCGGGCGGCGTGCCCACGGCGATGAACTGGATCGTGCCATGGGCGACCGCCGCCTCGACGTCGGTGGTGAACTCCAGCCGCCCGCCGGCCACGTTGCGCTGCACGATCTCCAGCAGGCCGGGCTCGTGGATCGGGATGCCGCCTTCCTTCAGGATGCGGATCTTCTCGGGGTCGACGTCGAGACAGACCACGTGGTTGCCCATCTCGGACAGGCAGGCGCCCGTGACGAGGCCGACATAACCGGTGCCAATGACCGTGACTTTCATGATGCGTTGAACCTCGAGCGATCAGGGATGGGGGAATTGCGCAAGCGCCCGCCTCAACGGTTGCGGGCCACGGGACGACGTGAAAGCAGCCAGGGCAGCATGCGCATCACGAAAATGCTGTTGGTGACGAGGTAGCGCTTCCACAGGCGACGCGGCTCGCTGAGCAGCCGATGGAACCATTCCAGCCCGCAGCGCTGCATCCACGTCGGTGCGCGGCGGATCGTGCCGGCGTGGTAGTCGAACGCCGCACCGACGCCGACCATCACCGCCTGGATGCGGCCGCGGTGGGCAGCCATCCACTTCTCCTGCTTGGGGCACCCGATGCCCACGAACAGCACCGCCGTGCCGGCGGCGTTGATCTGCCGCGCGTATGCCTCGTCTTCCTCGGCCGACAGCGGCCGGAACGGCGGCGAGACGAGTCCTCCGATCCGCAGCCGGGGGAACGCCCGCAGCAACGACGCCTGCAGCTTCGCCAGCGTGTCCTCGGTGCCGCCGTAGAAGAACACCACCTGGCCGCGGCGCTCGGCTTCGGCCAGGTACCTCCACATCAGGTCCGGGCCGTTGATGCGCTCCTGGCCGGCGAAGCCCGCGCGCCGCAAGGCCCAGGCGACCGGCGCGCCGTCCGGCGTGGCCATGTCGGCCTCGTCGAGGACGGTGCGGAAGGCGGCATCCTGCGTCGCGGTGACGACCGAATGCACGTTGCAGATGCAGACGTAGCGCGACTCGCGCCGCTCGCCCCATTGCACGAGGCGACCGACCGCATCGTCCCAGCTCACCGCGTCGATGAACGAGCCCAGCACGGGTGCACCCTCACGCGGCCTGGCGGGCACCCTGGCGGACATGCTCGATGGCGTCGGCATAGATCTCCATCAGTTGTTGGTAGTTGCGCTCGGGCGTGTAGTGCGCCTCGTAGGCTGCACGCGCGGCCTGCCCCATCTCGCGCATCGCCTCGGGGTGTGCCTCGGCCCATTGCAGCCGGCGGGCGAGGTCCTGGGCATCGCCCGGCTCGAACAACAGGCCCGTGACCCCGTCCTCGACGATCTCGGCCAGTGCCCCGATGCGGCTGGCGATCACGGGCAGGCCGCATGCGTACGCCTCGGCGATGGTGCGAGGAAAGTTCTCGTACCAGAGGCTCGGCACCACGAGATAGAGCGCGCGGCGCATCAGCGCCAGGATCTCGTCCACCGGACGGAAGCCCAGGTAGCCTCCGCCAAAGGTCTGCCGGGCCAGCGGCGCCAGTTCGCCGTCGCCGACCACCGACACCCGCGGATGCGGAAGCTGGCGCACCGCGGCCGCCAGCACGTCCAGGCCCTTCTCGGGCGAGAGGCGCCCCACGAACAGGCCGCCTTCGCGCTGGGTCCACGCGGGGCGTTCGGGGCTGTCGATGAAGTTGGGCTTGATGCGGATGCGCTCGGCTGGCAGCCCGGCCTGCACGAACTTGTCGCGGCAGAAGCGGTTCAGCGCCACGTAGCGCGTGACCTTGTGCCGATAGGTGCCGAAGGCACGGTGCAGCACCACCGTGCCGGCCAGCACGCCGCTTTGCGCGATCGAGCCGCGATAGCAGGCGCGCACCACGCCACGCCACGGCAGGCGCCCCACGCAGTCCTCGCAGACGCGGCCCTCGCGCAGCAGCATGGCCTGGGGGCACATCAGCCGGAAGTTGTGCAGCGTCTGCACCACCGGCACGCCCGCGCGGTCGGCGGCCCAATACAACGAGGGCGACACCAGCGGGAAGGTGTTGTGCGCATGGATGACGTCAGGCCGGAACGCCTCGATCACGCGTGCCAGTTCTTCCGTGGTGCGACTGGACCAGACGGTCTGCGCCGCCAGCTTCACCCGCGACTGCGCGGCGATCTCGTCGTTGTGGCGAGCGTAGAGCCGCACCGCGTGCCCGCGCTGCGCGAGCAGCGCGAACTCGGCCTCGCACACCGCATCCTCGCCGCCGCGCTGCTGGTAGGCGTTGTGCACCATCAGCACGCGGGGCGCGCAGCCGTCGTCGCGCTCGACCTTCATGTCTTCCACTCCGGCGCCGTCTCGCCGAGCCGGGGGGCGTCCAGGCAGCGGCCGATGCCCTCGGTGAAGCGGCGCGCCATGTTCTCGACGGTGTAGCGCCCGGCCGCGTCCGCGCAGCCCTGCCTGAGCCGCTGCGCGACCTCGGGCCGGGCCAGCAGCATCACGGCGGCGTCCACATAGTCGTGCAGCGTGTCGGGCGTCATCAGGCCGTTGTGGCCGTGCCGCAGGTACGCGATCTCCGGGCTGTGCAGCCGGCAGTCGGTGGTCAGCATCGGCACGCCGCAGGCGAAGGCGTCGAGCACGCCGAGCCCCACCAGCCCGGGGTTGAGCATGACCTGCGCAAGCGCGACGGCCTCCACCTTGTCGCGCCCGGTGCGCACGCCCAGGTAGTGCACCCAGGGGTGCCGGGCCGCGTGCTGCTCCACCATCGGGGCCAGCGGTCCGCTGCCGACGATCAGCAGCTCGAAGTCCGGCACGCGGCGACGGATCGCCCCAGCAGCCTGCAGCAGGAAGTCGATGCGCTTGTCGGCATACAGCGAACCGACGAACACGCCGACGTGGTGGCCGGTCAGGCCGAGCTTCGCGCGCGCCGCCTCCACAGCGGTTGCGTCGATCTGGCGGCGCCACTCGATGAGCTCCTGGGTGTCCACCGCGTTGTCGAGCACGGTGATGCGCTCGGGCGCATAGCCTTGCGCCTGGACCAGGTCCGCGCTCAGGTCGGTGTAGGCGAACCACCAGTCGACGCGCCGCGTGGTCCAGCGCTTGAAGCGCTCCTTCCAGCCGTCGGGCCGGTCGGACTGCAGGTTGCCGCCATGGCCCCAGAACGCGATGCGCGGCGGACGCCGGACCGTCAGCGCCACCAGGTTGTACAGCAGCTTGTTCTCCTGCGTGACGATGACGAGGTCGGCGTCGCGCACGCGCGGGCCGAAGTTCTGCCAGCACAGGCGGCCGCCGGCCAGGTAGCGCGTCGGCAGGTGCTCGGCCCACCCGACCTGTCCCCCGTCGCGCTTGGTCGCCTCGACCGGCGTCGGGTCACCATGCAGCAGCCGCAGCTTCATGCCGCGCTGCGACATCAGCGTGCGCATGCGTTCGAACAGGGGCACGCGGTAGTTGGTCAGGCGCCGCTGCACGATGACGACCTCGGGCACGCTGCTCATGCCGCACCTCCCCCGGTCGCGGTCCGGGGTGCCACCGCGTCGCCGGTGCCCAGCATCTGGGCATAGAGCCGCCGCCAGCTGTCCACGAAGGCCCCCGGGTGGCAGCGCTGCACCGCACGCCGCGACGCCTCGCCCATGCGGTGGAGCTCGTCGGCGGGCAGCTCCAGCAGGGCCTGCATCGCGGCGCGGATGGCCTGCGCGCGACGCTCCACGGCCCAGCCGTTGACGCCGTCGTGCACCAGCTCCTCGACCCCGTACAGGCCGCGCGTGACGACCAGCGGCAGCGCCGCTGCGGCCGCCTGGTGGACCGCCAGCGAGAACGTCTCGTAGGTGGACGGGAACACGAAGCCGTCGGCGCACCACAGGCAGGGACGCACGTCGGCTTGCAGCCCGAGGAAACGGACGCTGCCGTCCACGCCGTGGCGCAGCGTGAGCTGGCGAAAACTCTCGATCTCGCCTGGCTGCCCGCCGACCACCAGCAGCCGGGCCCGCTCGCGCAGGCGTGGTTCCAGCCCGGCCAGCGCCTCGATCACCAGACCGAGGCCCTTGCGCGAGAAGTCGCCGAGCGCGACGAAGGCGAACACGAAGGCGTGCTGCGGCAGGCCGAAACCGGCGCGTGCGGCGGCGCGATCGAAGCCGGGGGGTCGACGGAAGCGGTCGGTGTCGACCGGGTTGGGGATCGTCACGAGCTTGGACTCGCTGCCCGGATAGCAGGCTGCCACCTCGCGCGCCAGCCCGAGCGACGGCACCACGACGCGCGTGGCGCGGGCCACCGCACGCGCTTCGGTCCAGGCATTGAAGCGGTGGTTGATCCAGCGCGCCCAGCGCCGCGGACCGCGGACGCCGGACTGCTTCCACGGCCCCTGCAGGTAGGCGCGGTGGCAGAAATGCGCGTACACGATGTCGGCACCGACGAACTGGCCCTGCGTGGCCTGCACCAGCGCCGCGCGGCCGCCGGCCAGACGCCACGCGAGCAGCTTGAGCCTGGCCAGGCACTGGAAGGCGACGTAGCGCAGGAACAGCGGCTTGCGCGGCACCGGCACGCGCTTCCAGGCGAGCCGCTCGCCCACCGGCAGCTCGCACTGGTCGGCGAACACCGTGACGCGGTGGTCGGACAGCAGCCCCTGCACCTGCGTCAGCACGCAGCTGCCCGCAGGGCTGCCCGACGTCGGCGACTGGTCGACGACAACGACGTGCGGGATCGGACTCATCGAAGCTCCGTCGAGGTCCTGCAGGCAGACGACGGCGCGCGCGGCGCGATGACGATGACGCGCACGTGCGCGAACCGCATGGACCGGGGCTCCGGCCATCTCGTGTTCATGTGTTTTCCTCCCTGGCGGGGCCGCATGGCAGGCAGCGTGGCGGTCCCGATCCCCATTGAAGCATTTTCCGCGCCAGTGACGGGTGGGCAGCACACACTGCGTTTCATGTTTAACGAGAACATCCCCCTCACCCGCGGGTAGGATTCACCCGACTTCACTTTTTCCGAAGGTGTTCCCTCCAGCGTCGTGGCGCGGAGGATCGAGCAGCCACTTCCTCAACCCCGTTCCAGGAGGTCCTGCGCCGTGTCGCGCCCGCCGTGTCCTGCCCCGCTTCTGCTGCATCGCCAGTGCCGCCGGGTGTTCGCGATGGCCGCCACGGTGCTCGCATGCGGCATGGCAGCGTCCTTCGCTGCGGCGCAGGAGGGCTCCCGGCCCGCGGGAGATGCGGCGGTCCCGCTGCCCGCCTCGTCCGCGGAACTCGCTGCCGCCCCTCGCCCGCCCGCACCGCAGCTGGCCCGGCGGGTGAACGCCTGGGGCAACGCACGCTACGCCCATGACGATGGCGACCGCACCCGGGCCGAGACGGTCGGCACGGCACCGCAGGGCACGGGCCGCGGGCAGCGCTTTCACGTCATCGACCGCGCCCAGGGCGATGCCCAGCTGGCCTACGCCTTCTCGCCCGAACGCGGCCGGCTGTACCGCGCATCGCTGAAGCTGCGTGCCGACAGGCCGGCGCGCGTGGAGGTGATGCTGCGCCGCGAGGGACCGCCTTACGATCCCTATGCCCTCGCGACGGTGCAGGTGGGCCCGCAGTGGCAGCAGGTGCAGCTCGAAGGCCGACCGATCTCGGAAGGCGGCAGTTCGCTGCGCATCGCGCCGCTCGAGACCGGCGTCGACGTCTGGATCGACGACGTGCGCGTGGAGCCGGGCCCGCCGCAGGACTTCCGTCCCGTGCTCGAGCAGCCCTTTGCACCGGAGATGTTCGGCCTGCACCTGATGCGGCTGGGCATGCACATGAACTGGCCGCAGTTCGACCCGGGCCTCGTGCGCCTGTGGGACACCCGCACGATGTGGAAGGACCTGCAGCCCGAGCCGCATCGCTGGGATTTCTCCAACACGGGCTTCAGGCGCCTCGACCTGTACGTCGACCACATCCGCAAGCACAGCCCGGCCACCAGGATCCTCTACGTGCTGGGGCAGACCCCGCAATGGGCCTCGAGCGCGCCACAGTCGCACAGCCCGTACGGCGAAGGTCACGCCGCGCCGCCGCGCGACCTCGAGGACTGGCGCGACTACGTGCGCACGCTGGCGCGCCGCTACGCCGGTCGCATCACCCACTGGGAGCTGTGGAACGAACCGGACTACCGCATCTTCTACCTCGGCTCGGTCGAGACCATGGTCGAGATGGCCCGCATCGCGCACGAGGAGCTCAAGGCCGCGGACCCGCGCAACACCATCGTCTCGCCCGGGCTGACCGCCAGCCAGGGACTGCGCTGGCTCGACCGCTTCCTGGCCGCTGGCGGCGGGCGCTACGTCGACGTCATCGGCTTCCACTGGTACTACTCGTTCCATCCCGAGGGCCTCGCCGCCTTCATCGACAACGTGCGCGGCGTGATGCGCGCGCATGGCGTGGACCACAAGCCGCTGTGGAACACCGAGGGCGCGCTCGGCTTTCCTGCGAAGGACCAGGACGGCGAGCCGGTGCATCCGACGCTGGCACAGCAGCGCGGCCTGACCCTGCGCGCCCTGCTGACCATGTGGTCACGCGGTGTCAGCGGCTTCGCCTACTACTTCTGGGAAGGCCGCCTGCCGGGCGAGAAGATGCTGACGAACGACTTCAAGCACTACACGGAGTCGGGTCGCGCCTACCTGCGCGCGGCCGGCTGGCTGAAGGACGCCCGCATGGTCGACGGGTATCGCACGCCGCAGGGCGTGCACGTGGTCCGGATGGAGCGCGGTGCACGCACCTTCCGGTTCCTGTGGTCGGCCGCCGAGCCCGTCACGGTGCGCCTGCCCGAGGCGTGGCAGGCCCGCCGCATCGCGCGGCTGGATGGGTCGACCGGTGAAATTTCGACAGATCAGCGTGTAGTTGTTACCGGGGCACCGGTGCTGATCGAGTAGCAACCACGCCGGTCAGGTGCAGGAGAGAGACCGGCGGATCCGCGCCTTCGGGTGCGGATTTGATCACACGACGAGGGCAACGACTTTCTTTTACTTACTTTTGACGCAGCCGCGTTGCATTTAGGGGGTGAAGCCCGACCCGTGCATGCCCGTATAGACGGGTATCGCTGATGGCGCCCAGCGCTCAGATCCCAGTCTGACAACGCCACACGCGGGGAAGGGCCTTACACGGACGCTGACGTCGCACCGGCTCCCGGCCGGTGCCGTGGCTTGCTGCACCCCGCTTCTTCGCTCGAACACTCGTGTCCGCGCGCCGCCCAGGCGCGCCCGGGCTTGGCTTCGACGTGCAAACCAGACTGTCAGGACCAAGAATGACTTCGTTCCTTCATCGTTGGGCACTGCTTTTGCCCGTGCTCGCGCTCGCCGCCTGTGGAGGCAACGGCGGCGGCTCCCAAACCAGCCTCGAACCGGCGTCCGACGACCTCGCGCTGTCGGAAACCTACCCAGGTGATGCAGCAGGCGACGTGCCTGCCGAGGAAAGCCCGGAGATGATGGGCCCCGTCACCGTCGACCGCACGCCCGACATGGGCCCTGCCGAAGGCGCCGGGATCGAGACGGCGATGGCCGCGGGCGACGCGAGCGATCCCACCCTGGTCGCCAGCAGCGACTTCGAGGGCACCTACACCGATCGGGCCCCCGGCTGGACGGTCAACTACTGGGGTGAGGTCGGGTTCGTCGTCGCACGTGAAGCCACGCCCGCGAACGTCTACGCCGGCTCCAGCTCGCAGCGCTTCCGTGTCACCCGGCGCGCCTCAGGCGCGGACGCCCACCTGATCCGCAGCTACGGCTTCGAGAACGGCAAGACCTACCGCGCGGCGGTCTACCTGAAGGCCAGCGCCCCGACCTCCGCCACCATCCAGATGCGCTACGACCTGCCGCCGTACACGGTGTTCGGCGCCAAGAAGGTCGACCTGACCACCAGCTGGCAGCGCGTCGAGGTCGAAGGCGTCTACACCCAGCGCGGCGGCGGTTCGGTCCGCTTGGTCGTGGGCTCGACCAACGTCGACGTCTACATGGACAACATGACGCTGCGCGAAGTGCCGAACGGCTCCGGCAGCTCCGCGGGCGGCATCGCGCTGCCGGCATCGGGCGGCTCGGCGGTCCAGGTCAACACGCTCGCCACCTCCGACCTGGAAGGCAGCTATTCGTCCACCGCACCCGGCTGGCGGGTCAACTACTGGGGCAACCCCATGCCGCGGTGGATCGTCCAGCGCGAAACGCGCCCCGAGCACGTGCGTTCCGGTTCGTCCTCGCAGATGTACCAGGTCAACGCCATCGGTGACGGCGACGTCCACCTCACCTACCCCTTCGCCTTCAAGAAGGGCAAGAAGTACCGCGCCTCGGTGTGGATCAAGTCCAGCGTCAACGCCACCGTGCAGGTCTTCATGCGCCGCGACGCCCACCCGTGGGATCCGTTCGCGAGCAAGACCGTCGCCGTGACGCCGACCTGGCAGAAGGTCGAGATCACCGGCACCTACCTGGCCGACGTCGGCGGCACGCTGCGCATCGCGCCGAAGACGATGGGCGCCACCGTGTGGATCGACGACGTGACGATCTCCGAGGTCATCGAGAACCCGGTGGCACCGGTGAACACCAACCCCGTCCCGAGCACGCTGTTCGGCATCCACATCAACAAGTTCGGCGTCCACCAGAACTGGCCGGGCCTCGGCCACGGCATCGTCCGCCTGTGGAACACCGGCACGACCTGGCGCGACCTGGAGCCCTCCAACGGCGCGTGGAACTTCACGACCAGCACGGCCGGCCGCCGCCTCGACATGCTGGTCGACTACGTGAAGAAGCACGACCCGTCGGCCGAGATCCTGTACACGCTGGGCCAGACGCCGCAGTGGGCCTCCAAGACGCCGAACGTCAGCGGCCTGTACGGTCCGGGCGCAAGCGGCACGCCGGCCAACATGGCCGACTGGCGTGACTACGTGCGCACGCTGGCCCGTCGCTACGCCGGTCGCATCCGCTACTGGGAGCTGTGGAACGAGCCCGACTACCCGCCGCACTTCAACGGCACGGTGGAAGAGATGATCGAGATGGCGCGCATCGCGAAGGAAGAGCTGAAGGCGGCCGACCCGAACAACAAGCTGGTGTCGCCTGGCCTGACGGCCGGCCAGGGCATGCCGTGGCTGAACAACTTCCTGGCTGCCGGCGGCGGCCAGCACGTGGACATCATCGGTTTCCACTGGTACTTCGACACCTCGCCCGAGAAGCTGGGCCCGGCGATCGAGAACGTGCGCCAGCTGATGACCACCTACGGCGTGGGCAACAAGGAGCTGTGGAACACCGAAGGCGCCCCGGGCTGCGACGCGCTGACCTACACCTGCTCGACCTTCGTGCCGACCCAGGAGCAGAAGCGGGGAACCACCGCCCGTGCGCTGCTGATGATGTGGGCCAAGGGCGTGAGCAACCAGAACTACTACTTCTGGGAGCGCACCGAGGCGCTGTCCCGACTCGTCGAGAACGACTACAAGACCCCGACCGCGGCGGCGATCGCCTACAAGGAGGTCGTCAGCTGGATGAAGGGAGCCCGCATGGTCGACGGCTACCGCGTGAACGACAAGGTCTACGTGTTCCGCATGAACCGCGGCGCCGACAACTACGTGATCCTGTGGTCCACGACCCCCGGCACGGTGGTGAACCTGCCGTCGAGCTGGAGCGTCTACAAGATGCGCACGCTCGCCGGCACGGAAGCCGCGATCCCCTCCTCGCGGCAGCTGACCATCGGCATCGAGCCCGTGATGCTCAAGCCCTGAGGTGGTGGCACCACCTTCGGCAAGAAGCCGCCTTCGGGCGGCTTTTTCTTTGCCTGTGGCCGAGCGCCGCCCGCGCTACCGCGCGACGAAACGCCTGAGTTCCTGGATCGCGGTGCGGTTCAGGACGAACGTCAGCACGGCATAGACCGCCACCCCGACCAGCACCCCGCCGACCAGGCGCAACAGCATCGAATGCAGCGTCGACGACAGCGGCTCGCCGGCCAGCCCGACCGCCACCGCCATCAGCACCGTCACCCCCAACGGCCGCGCCAGGGTCTTCGCGAGGTCGGCCAGCCCCAGGCCGACTTGGCGCAGCGCGATGTGCAGGCACGGCAACGCGTTCAGCACGTTGGCGACGAAGTACGCCTGGGCCACGCCCAGCACCCCCCAGTGCACGCCGATCACGAACGACGACACCATCAACGTCGCGCTGTACAGGCCCAGGAAGAACATCAGGCGGGTGCGGCCGGTGGCCATGAAGACGGTGCCTGTGGTCGCCACCAGCGACTGGATGAAGCCCACCGGCGCGAGCCAGGCCACGATGCCGGCCACCTCGTGCCACTTGCTGCCCAGCACCGTGTCGACGAACTCCTCGCGCAGCACGAACAGCCCGGCCATCAGCGGCCCGGTGATGCAGGCGATGACGAACAGCACGCGCAGGTACAGCCGGCCCATCGCCTCCCGGTCGTCCTGCTGCCGGCTCATCACCGGGAACAACGCACGCGAGGCCACCAGCGTCAGGTTCATCATCGGGAACAGCATCAGCCGGTAGGACAGCGTGTACGGCCCCAGGCTGGCCGGCCCGAGCATGCGGCCGATGATGAAGCTGTCGGCGTTGCGCGAGAAGTAGTTGATCAGCTGGAAACCCACCAGGTAACCGCTGAAGCCCCACAGCCCGCGCAGCGCTTCCCGGCTGAACCGGAACCTGGGTCGCCACGGCGAGGCGTGCCACATCTGCAAGGTGCCGAGGATGGGCGCCACCAGCGCCTGCATCACCAGGCTGTAGGCGCCGAAGCCGTTGAGCGCGGCGGCAATGCCCACCAGCAGGCCGATCGCCTGCGAACTGACCTCGATGCGGGCAATCGTCGCGAAGCGGTGTTGCCGCTCCAGCAGGGCCTGGTGCACGCTGGCCGAGGCACCGATCGGGAACGGCAGCGCCAGCAGCATCAGGATGCCGGCCACCTCCGGGGTGCGGTACCCGGCCGCCAGCCAGGGAGCGATCAGCATCACCGCGGCCCCGACGGCCGAACCCATCACGCAGGCGAACCAGAAGGCCGTGTGCTTGGTTTCCTCGTCGAGCTCCTTCTTCTGGATCACGGCCTGCACCGTGCCCAGGTCGCGGACGATGACCGCCAGGTTGACGACCACCATGGACATGGCCACCAGGCCATAGTCGCGCGGATTCAGCAGGCGCGACATCACCAGCACGCCGCCGATCTGCAAGACGATGCGCGCGGCCTGCGCCAGCCCCAGCCAGCGTGCGTTGCTCAGTGCACTCATCTGGACAGCGCGTCCGCCCGCAAGGCACTCCTGCGCGGCTGGCCGGCGGCACGCCCCGCCCGGGGCCCCGGCCGGCCCGGCATGCGGGGCGGCACGTCCCCGGCATCGGTGGTGATCCGCCCATGCGCTTTCGCGCGATGCCATGCCGCAACGGGCGTGGCCCGCCGATCGCGCGCACGCCCGCGCCAGCGACCCGCCCTCACTTCGTCGTTCATCGTGTTCCTCCCTGATGGTGCCAGCGGTCGAGCCTCACCCTAGCGTCCCATGGGCCGGCGCACCCCGAGCAGCAACGCGACCATCTTGAGCCAGGACATCGGATCGAACCCCAGGCTGAAGAAATGCGCCACGTCGCGCAGCCGGGGCCGCAAGCCGTACACCCTGGAAAACATCTGCAGGAACAGCCGCTGCCGCAGGGCGGGCGGCTGGTCCGCGTACTTGGCCGACATGCGCAGGTAAGCGGCCATGATCTTCTCGCGCGAGGCCTTGGTGATGCGGTCCGGGCGCGGCGCATCCAGGAAGTAGTACAGGCCCGCGTCGAGCAACCGTCCCGGGCCATGGGTCATCAGCACGCGCACGTAGAAGTCGAGGTCCTGCCACGCCGGCATCTCCTCGTCGAACAGCCCCGCGTCGATGTAGGTCTGCCGCGGCGCGAAGATCTGGTTGCCGATCAGGTTGGCGGTGAACATCTGCTCCACGCTGACCGAGCCGGCACGGCGGGTGGTGAACGCCGGGCCGCGACCGATCACGACGTCCTGCGTGTACAGGCAGGAGAAGCGCTCTCCGGTACGTCCCAGCAGGTCCCAGTAGGCCAGCAACGACTTCAGTCGCTCCGGGTGGAAGTAGTCGTCGTCGTCCAGCCCCGTGACGAAGTCGCCCGTGGACCGCAGGATGGCCTTGTTGCGTGCCGCGGGAGCCCCGCCCGGCGTTTCGTTGTGGACGACGATGACGCGCGCATCGGCCGCCGCCAGGGCGTCGAGGTAGGCCCTGGTGCCGTCGGTCGAGGCGTCGTTGACGACGATGAGCTCGAAGTCCTGGTGGCTCTGCTCCAGCACCGACCGGACCGCGCGCTGCAGCAGCTCGAGCCGGTTCCTGGTCGGGAGGTAGACGCTGACTTTCATGGTGCCGACTGCCCGTCGGGGCGGGCGGGGCCGAACGCAAGCGTCGGTTGCACCTGGCCCAGCCATTCGATGTACGGTGCCAGCGTGCGCTTCCAGGCATATGCCTTGACGGTGCCGCGCACGGTCTCGGCGTCCAGCGGGGCCTCGCGCGCGAAGTAGCGCCGCACGGCATCGGCCACCGCCTCGCCGGTCAGGGCCTCGATGAACACGCCGTTGTCCGGATTCACCAGTTCATTGAATCCGCCGACCCGGGTAGCCGCCACCGGGACGCCGAGCGAAAGCGCCTGCAGCAGCACGCCGCTCTGGTCGATGTGGCGGTACGGCAGCGCCACCAGGTCCGCAGCGGCGAACACCCGGGCGATCGTGGCCTCGTCGACGTAGCCGTCGAACCAGCGCAGCCGGCCGGTCTGCCGCAACGCCACCAGGCGCGCACGGATCGCGTTGCCGTAGCTGTCGGGCGTGCAGCGGCCGGCCATCAGCAGGGTCACCTCCGGCATGCGTTCGACGGCATCCATCAGCAACTCGACCCCCTTGAAGGGCGACACGTGGCCGAAGAACAGCACGGTGCGCGCATCGGCCGGCAGGTCGAGCAGCCGCTTGGCCTGCGCCTTGCTGCAGTCCAGCGGCGCCACCGCGTCGTTGAGGCCGTGCGGCACCAGCAGGATCTTCTCGGGGCGGATGCCGAACTGCTCGATCAGCCCCTGCCGCGTGCTCTCCGTGTGCACCAGCAACCGGCTCGGGATGCGGTAGATCCACCAGTACAGGCGGCGCATCGCCGCGGTGTGGCGATCGTGCGGCAGCAGGTTGTGCACCGTGAGCGACAGGGGCCGGCCGGTGCAGCGCAGCAGCGCGCATTCGACCAGGCCGACGATCCACTCGGGCCGCAGCATGCCGATGATCATGATGGGGTGCCGGGGGCGCAGCAGCGCCAGGGCAACGAGCTTGACGTGATAGCGCAGCAGGCCGAGCGCCTTGCCCCATCGCGGACGCTTCTCGTCCTGCGATCCGCGCAGGTTCTGGAAGCGCACGCCGGGATGCAGCCTGTCCACCAGCGTGGTGTCGGAGCCGAGCAGCCGCACCGGCACCCCGTTTTCCGTCAGCCCGTTCGCGACCCCCAGTTCGTAGTGCGACTGGAAGCCGTGCGACACGAGCAGGAGTTCCTTGGGCATTTCTCGCATTCCCCTCTACACACCGCAACCACCAGGATCGGCGCCCCGGGCCTCACCGGCGCCGGCCGTCTGCCTCAGCGCAGCAGGCCCGCCGAGCGCCGCTGGCAGAAGTCGGTCCAGCTCCGGCGTATCCCCTCTTCCAGCGTCGTGGTGGCCTGCCATCCGAGTCCGTGCAGCCTCGACACATCGAGCAGCTTGCGCGGCGTGCCGTCAGGCTTGGAGGCATCGAAGGTGATCTCCCCCTCGAAACCGACCACCCGCATCACGGTCTCGGCCAGTTCGCGTATCGTCACGTCCTGCCCGGTGCCGATGTTGACCAGCGGGCCGTCATAACCCTGCTCCATCAGGTACACGCAGGCATCGGCCAGGTCGTCGACGTACAGGAACTCCCGGCGCGGGTGGCCGCTGCCCCACACCGGCAATGTGCGGTCGCCGCGCTCCTTGGCCTCCTGGGCCTTGCGGATCAACGCCGGCAGCACGTGGCTGTTGTGCAGGTCGTAGTTGTCGTTCGGCCCGTAGAGGTTGGTCGGCATGACGCTGACGTACTGGCGACCATGCTGGAGGTTGTAGCTCTCGCACAGCTTGATGCCGGCGATCTTGGCGATCGCGTACGGCTCGTTGGTCGGCTCCAGCGGCCCGGTCAGCAAGTACTCCTCTCGGATCGGCTGCGGGCAGTCGCGCGGATAGATGCAGCTCGACCCGAGGAACATCAGCCGCTGCACGCCGGCCTGGTGTGCCCCGTGCACCAGGTTGCACTCGAGCATCAGGTTCTCGTAGAGGAAGTCCGCACGATAGGTGTTGTTGGCAAGGATGCCGCCCACCCTGGCGGCTGCGACGAAGACGTAGTCCGGCCGCTCGGCCTGCAGGAACTGGTGCACGGCACGCGCATCGAGCAGGTCCAGCTCCTCGCGGCCGGGGGTCAGCAGGTTGTCGTAGCCCGCCGCCCGCAGGCGCCGGACGATGGCCGAACCGACCATGCCCCGGGCTCCGGCGACGAACACCTTGCTGGAGCGGTTGACGACGGCAGTCGAAGTGGTCATCTCGATGGGATCCTCGGTGAGCTGCGCATCCGTTCACGCGACCAGGGGACGACGCTCGTGCAGGCGCAGCAGCTCGCGGTCGATGCGGTCGAGCAGCGCACCGGATGCCTGCGACGTCACCTTGCGGACGAAGAACTTCTGCGAGGCGCGCAAGGCTTCGAAATCGCTCTCGGTGTGCACCTTGCGCAAGCCCGGCGGGATCAGGTGCAGGTTGGACAGCAGGTGCACCGACGGTGCCTGGTACGGCACGAAGCCGTCGCTGCGAAACAGGAAGTCCGAGTTGGCGACGATGGTGTGGAAGAAGTGCTCGTCAGGCGCAAACGAGGTGCGCATCCAGCGCACCACGTCCGGGCGTTGCTGGATGTACTCCATCACGAACTCGCAGCATTCGCGCGTCAGTGCCCAGAACGCGCTGCCCCAGGCCGGCACGATGCCGGTGGGACGCCGCTTCTTCACCACCTGCCGCAGCAGGCGGCCGAAGCCGCGCCGCACCTTGGTCTGCAGCCATCCGGACGGCAGCCAGGGAATCTCCTCCATGAACCAGTAGTACTCGTGGAAGATGCGGAAATGCGGCGGCACCGAGGCGTCGATGAAGCGGATGAACTCGTGCTGGGGCTGCTGCGCGAACAGGGCGCGCAGCTCCGCGGTGGGCCGGATCGGGTAATCCAGCCCCGACAGCATCATGAGGTGCCGGTACGGCCGGCCGCTGTCCAGTGCGGCACGCATCGCGCGCAGCGTCGCCTCGACCGGCGAATACGCCCCCCACGACACCCGCACGCGCGGCTCCACGAAGTGCACGCAGCGCGGCAGGTCCTGGTCCCGGAACGGCCCGATGTCGAACTTGGCGTCGATGTGCAGGTAGATGTCGGCATGGTCGTCGATCGCCCGGCACAGCCTGGCCACCTGGGCCGGGTCGGTATGCGCGAGGATCAGGTAGGCGACCTCCGGGACCGGCCCGCCAGCCACCGCGCGCAGCGGTGCCTCCTCGACCCGGTGCGGGCCCGTCAGGGCCTCGAAGGAGCGATGCGTCAGTTCGTTCATTCGTGGTAGTCGTACGCCTGGAATCCGGCCATCTTGACCATCGAGTCACGCCGCGCGGCGTTGTAGTCGCACTCGACCATCTCGCGCACCAGTTCGTCGAAGCTGGTGCGCGGCATCCAGCCGAGCTTCTCCTTCGCCTTGGAGGGGTCGCCCAGCAGGGTCTGGACTTCTGTGGGCCGGTAGTAGCGCGGGTCGACGCGCACGATCACCTCGCCGACCTTGCAGCGGGCCCGCTTGCCCTCGACCTTGGCGACGATGCCCACCTCGCGTTCTCCCTCGCCTTCGAACACCACCGTGATGCCGAGCTCGGCGGCGGCCCGCTCGACGAACTGGCGCACGCTGTACTGGTGGCCTGTGGCAATGACGAAGTCCTCGGGCTGCTCCTGCTGCAGCATCATCCACTGCATCTCGACATAGTCGCGCGCATGGCCCCAGTCACGCAGCGCGCCCAGGTTGCCCAGGTAGAGGCAATCCTGCAGGCCCAGCGCGATGCGCGCCAGGGCCCGCGTGATCTTGCGTGTCACGAAAGTCTCGCCGCGCACCGGGCTCTCGTGGTTGAACAGCACCCCGTTGCAGGCATACATGCCGTAGGCCTCGCGGTAGTTCACCGTGATCCAGTAGGCATAGAGCTTGGCCACCGCGTAGGGGCTGCGCGGATAGAAGGGCGTGCTCTCCTTCTGCGGCACCTCCTGGACAAGGCCGTACAGCTCGCTGGTGCTGGCCTGGTAGAAGCGGGTCTTCTTCTCCAGCCCCAGGATGCGGATCGCCTCGAGCAGGCGCAGCGCCCCCAGCCCGTCGGCATTGGCGGTGTACTCGGGCTCCTCGAAGGACACGGCCACGTGGCTTTGCGCCGCGAGGTTGTAGATCTCGTCGGGCTGGACCTTCTGCACCACGCGGATCAGGCTGGTCGAGTCGGTCAGGTCGCCGTAATGCAGGATGAAGTCGCGGTTGTCGACATGCGGATCCTGGTAGAGGTGGTCGATGCGGTCGGTGTTGAACAGCGACGTGCGGCGCTTGATGCCGTGCACCTCGTACCCCTTCTTGAGCAGGAACTCCGAGAGGTAGGCACCGTCCTGGCCGGTGACGCCGGTGATGAGAGCGATTTTCTTCCGGGGCATCTGGGTCATCTCGGTCGAGTCCCTCCAGCGTTGCGGAAAGCGTGCCCGGGGTGCACCGTCAGAGGTCGGTGGAGCCGAACACGCGCGACTGGTACTGCGGCGCAATCGATTGCGCGATCTCGCGCAGGAACCTCTCCTGCGCGGCGTAGGCGGCCTGGTTGTCCGGATGGATGCTGGAGACGCGCACCAGCATGCCGTCCGGAATCCGGCCGCGCAGGCCGTAGCTGAGCTGGGCCAGCTTCTGCTCGGTGTTGGTGCCCACCACCCGCTCGCCGACCACCACCCAGTACATCACCGGCTCGTTGCGGCTGCCCAGCCGGGTATGGACCTTCTGCACCGGGATGTCGCGCCCCGCCACGCCGGACAGGGCGTCGCGCTGCACCGACAGCACCTGGAAGCCCTGCGCCGGGTAGCAGACCTCCGGCCGGTGCACCTGCATGCTGTCGGACTGGTCGCCGCCATAGGCCACCGACAGCATCACGCGCTCGCCCCGGCTGTTGACGTAGGTGCGAGCCAGCACCTGGCTGTAGATCTTGTCCAGTTGCGCCTGCACGTCCGGTGACGGCACGACCACCGGTACCCGCTCGTCGATGCGCCAGTCGCCGAACTGGCGCGGGAACACGGTTTCCAGGTCGATCGCGGGGCCCTGGTCGGCCATGCGGATCGACGGGCGCGCCACCACCGCCATGGCCGATGCCAGGCACATCAGACCGGCCACGATCCAGACGCGCAGCCGGATCATGCCGCCCCCTTCCGCTGGCCGCCGCGCCGGTCGAACAGGCCCAGCACGCTGTCGAACGCGAACAGCAGCGCCAGCGCAATGACGAACAGCACCATGCCGGCGGTGCCGTGGATGAAGCCCTGCCCGGCCTCGTCGCCGAAGTGGTAGGTCACCAGCACCAGGATCATCACGCGCAGGGCATTCGCCACGAAGGCAATCGGCAGGATGCTCAGCACGATCAGCGCGTTGCGCCAGCGGCTGGCATGCCCCATCAGGTACAGGTACAGCAGGCCGACCGCGGACAGGCTGAACATGCTGTTGAGGCCGGAGCATGCGTCCGCCACCAGCAGCTGGTACTGTCCGATCTGCAGCACCACCCCGCTGCGCGCGATCGGGTAGCCAAGCTCGTACAGCACGACCTCGGCCACCACCGACACCGAGCGCTTCAGCGGCCCGGTCATCGAATCGATGATGGCCGCCGGCAGCGGCGCCATGAACACGAGGAACAGGATGGGAAACGCGACGACGCGCACCGCGCGCCAGCCGAACAGCACCGCGCAGGCGCCGGCCAGCAGCGGGATCTGGGAGCCGACCTCGAACAGGATGATGTCCTGCGAACGCCCGAACACGTAGAGCAGCAGCCCGAAGGCCAGCACCACCCAGCCGAGCGCCGTCCTGCCCCCGTCCTGCGCGACGGCCGCGAACTCCTCGCGCTTCTGCCAGAACAGCCACAGCGACACCGCCAGGATCAGCGGCCCGTGGCCCTGTTCCTCGCTCTGCCAGATGGTGCGCCACAGCTCCAGCACCGTCGGCGTGTACATCAGCAGCAACCCCGCGACCAGCGGAACGGCGGTCATGAGCCACGGCCGGCGGGTGTCGGCGATGGGCATGGCGGTCTGCATCGTCAGTACTCGTTCATGATCACGCCGGCCAGCTTCGCCGGGCTGCCCGTCAGGGTACCGACCAGGTCCTGCAGGCGATCCACGCGCGAGCGGCCCTGCCGCGCCACCACCAGGGCGGCACCGCAACGGGCGGCAATGACGCTGGCATCCGAGCCGTAGGCCGCAGCCGGCGTGTCGACTACCACATGGTCGAACTTGTTGAGCAGCTCGCGCATCAGCAGCCCGAAGGCCGGTCGCTCCACCAGCTCCAGCGGGTTGGGTGGCGTGATCCCGACCGGCAGCACGTAGAGGCTGGGCAGTGCCGGGATCTGCTTGATGACATTGGTCTCGGCGCGGCCGGACAGGATGCCCGACAGCCCCGAGCTGGCGTCCAGCTCGAACACCTCGTGCTGTCTCGGTCCCCGCATGTCGCAGTCGACCAGCAGCGTGCGCCCGCCCAGCTGCGACAGCACCACCGCAAGGTTGGCGGCGAAGAAGGTCTTGCCGTCGCCCGGGTCGGGACTGACGACCGCCAGCGCGCGGCGCGGCTCTTCCGCGGTGAACAGCCGCATCATCAGCTGGCTGCGGATGGCCCGGAAGGCTTCAGCCTGGTGCGAGAACGGCTGCGTCGCCGTGACCAGCTCGGAGCGCATCTCGCGCCGCGGGTCCGGCGCGTACGGGTAGTGGAACTGCTGCGACAGCGCAAACAGGACGTCGTCGTCCGTGGCCAGCCCCAGCGCGACCGCCGCCTCGCCGAAGCGCAGTCCCTTCTCGCGCTGGAACTGCAGGATCTGGTCGACCTGTTCCGCCGACAGCTTCTTCCTGCGCCGGATGATGTCGCCAATGGGTCGGTCGTGGATGGCCGCCGGCTTGATGTCCTCCACGTCGTTCGGCACCGGATGCAGGTGCGGTGCCGCACTGGCTTCACGGAAGATGGCCATCAGACCCCCTTCGGGCGCGGGAGCTGCCCCAGCACGCGCCGCGCGATCAGCGGCCGGTCACGGCGACCGGACAGCATGCCGCGGCGCACCGGCTTGGGCATCACGCCCAGCACCGGCAGGCCCAGCAGCTGCACGACGTCGGCGAAGGTGCGCACCCGGCGGTCCAGCAGCTCCAGCAGGACGCTCGCGGCCACCGCCAGCACCAGCCCCACGCTGGTCGCCAGCAGGACGTTGAGGATCAGGTTGGGCGAGGACGGGTCCGTCGGCGGGACCGCCGGACTCAACATCGATGCATTGGTCAGCGTGGCGTGACTTTCCAGGTTGGTCTGGTTCAGCCGCGCCAGCACCGCATCGTAGGCCCGCTGGGCGTTGGCCACGTCGTTGACCAGCACCGCCGCCTGGTCGCGCTGCTCGCGCATCTTCAGCAGCCGCTCGCGCTGCGCCTCCAGCGCCGCCTTGATCTCGGCCTCGCGCTGGCGGTTGATGGTGTTGCTCACGCTCACGCCGCTGGTGACGCGCCGCGTCTCGGCCGCGATGCGCTCGCGCAAGGCGGCGATGCTGGCCTGGGCCTCGATCACCTGCGGGTGGTTGCTGCCGTAGCGCGCGTTCAGTTCCTGCAGGCGGGCCTCCTGGCGGTTGAGGTCGCCCTTGAGGCTGGAGATCAGCGGGTTGAGCAGCACCTCCTGCATGCGGTCGGCCGCCGCACCGGCCTGGCTCTGCCGGCTGCTCGATTCGGCCGTGACCGCCTGGATCGCCACCAGCTGGGAGGACAGTTCCTGCAGGCGCGCGTTCTCGATGTCGAGCCGTTCGTCGGTGGCCACCAGGCCATGCTGCTTCTGGTATTCGGACAGGCGCGCCTGCGCAGCCTCGAGCCGTTCACGCAGCTCGCGGGCACGCTCGTCGAAGAAGGAGGCGTACTGCTTGGCCGGTTCCTTGCGCAGGTCGACCTGGGTGTCGATGTAGCCCTGCACGAAGGCGTTCGCGATCAGCGCCGAGAACCGGGGGTCGACCGAGGTGTAGCTCACCGCCAGCACCTGCGAGTCGCCTGACGGCTTGACCTCGAGGTTGCGCAACAGCGCCTTGGCCAGCCAGGACTCGATGTCCACGCTGCCGCCGGTGGACTCGCGCCACTGCTCGCGGGTCTGCGGGTTGTCGGCGAGCTTGAGGTTGCGCACCACGCGCAGGGCCACCCGCTCGCTGCGGATGATCTCCAGCTGGGTGAGCAGGTAGCCCTGGGCGCCGGGCAGCACCATGCCGGCCACCGGGTCGGGAGAGCGCACGTCGACCACCACGGTGGACGTCGCGCGGTACTGCTTGGGCAACAGCAGGCTGATGGCCACGGCCGCGCCGATCGCCAGCACGAGCACCGCGAGCGCCACCTTCCACCGTGCCAGCAGGATGGAGAAGAATTGACCGAGCGTCATGACGACTCCTTGCTAGAACAGGCTCTCGCGCACGTAGACCACGTCGCCGTCGCGGAGCTTGTCCTCCATCGACGGCTGGATCACCTGCACCTTGCCGTCAGGACCGCGCCGGTGCACCCGCAGGCCGCGCTCGGTGCCCCGCTGGGTGAGCCCGCCGCCCGTGGCCAGCGCCTGCATCACGGTCATGTCGCGCTCCAGCCGGATCGCGCCCGGACGCTGCACCTCGCCGTAGATGTAGATGGTGGGCATGCGGTCGACGTAGACCACGTCGCCGTTCTCCATGACCATGTCGTCGTCGGTCCGGCCCTCCATGAAGATGCTGGGCAGGTTCACCTCCTTGCGGAAGGGCTTGCCGTTGCGCGTGCCGGTGACGACGACCACGTCCGCTCCCGCGGGCGCCACCCCGCCGGCCATCGCGATCAGGTCCGTGAGCCGTGTGTTGGCCAGCTCCAGCGGGTACTTGCCGGGGCGGTTCACCTGCCCGAGCACCGATGCCTGGTTGCCGCGCACCTGCACCACCATGATGGAGACCTGTGGCTGCTTGACGTAGTTGCCCGAGCGCAGGCCGTCGGCAATGCGTTTCTCGGCCTGGACCACCGTGATGCCGCCCACCTGCACCTGGCCGAGCAGCGGATAGGTGATGGTTCCCGATTCGGAGACGCGGGTCTCCAGCGACAGGTCCGGGCTCTGGAACACGGTGATGCGGATCACGTCGCCGGGCCCCAGCACGTACTCGCGCGTGTTGGCCGGCTGGGCCGCCGCGCTGCCGGCCATCACCAGCAGCAGCACGGCCGCCATCCATCGACGAAACAGAAACAGCGTGGTGGTCATTTACTTGATCCCCGACAGTCCCTTGTTGATGGCCGCCGCATCGTCGTCGGCGTCGGTGGTGGTCACCCGGGAGGCATCGGTCGCCGTGGGTGCCGCAGGCGCCGCTGCGGCGGCCCCGCCTGCCGCGCCTGCATCGGCGAACTTGCCGAGGTACTCGATCTGCGCGCTGGCGCGCAGCGCCTTCATGTCCTCCTCGATCAGCTTGCGCTTGCGTTCGTTGAGGATGAACTGCTCGATCGCCGGACGCGCGCGCACCTCGTCGACCGGCATCTCGCGCGAGGCCAGCACGAAGATGGCCTGCGCGCCGGAGGGGGACGGCACCATCAGCGCCTGGCCGTCCTTGAGCTCGTGGAACGCATCCAGCAGGCCCAGCGGCAGCTGCTCGGCCGCACGCGCGGCCTGATTGACGGCAAAGTCGATGCCGCTGGCCTTCAGGTACTCGAGGAACTCGGCGCTGGACGTCGCGGCCTTGAGCCGCTGCTCGATCTCGGGCAGGCGGTCCGGCTCGGCCTTGATCGCCACCTCCTGGAGGTTGTAGACGCGCCGCTCGCGGAACAGCGCCGGCTTGTTGTCGTAGTAGGCCTTGATCTCCTCGGGCGTGGGCTTTGCCGCCGCCTCGGCCACCTTCTCCAGGTAGAAGCGCGCGAGGATCTCGCGCCGCGCGGCCTCCAGGGCCTGCACGACGCGCGGGTCGCGATCGAGCTTCATCTCGGCGGCCCGCTGCACGGCGAGCTCCTGGTCGATCAGCTTCTCCAGCACCGCCTTGCTTGCGGCTTCGGCCTGCTCCTGCTTGAGGCCGTGCTGGCGCTGCAGGACGAAGTTGATCTGGTGGACGGAGATCTCGCCCTTATTGACCTTCGCCGCCACCTGGCTCGCGGGCTTGTCGCTGCCACGCTCGCCACACCCGGCGGCCAACAGCGCGGAGATCACGGCGGCTGCCACGGCAGCACGGCGCATCGTGACCAACGCAGTAGTACGGCATGTCGTATTCATTCTTGGACTGCTCCCTTTGCGTCTCGAGGACGCCTTGCCGGCCCGGCGCCACCGGGCATGTACTGGGCTGTTGCGCGTATGGACAACTCCGCGTGCGCACCATCGGTGCTGCAAAGTTGAAGTCCAGTGTACTGGTGGGGGTAGGCGGCAAAGTAACCCCTGGTTAAGGGGCCTTGCAGAAACAAAAAGTCTCAGACTGCGCGCGGCAGAAGGCTTAGATCTTGAGACCCATGCGCACATGGCAGGCACGAATCACGCCTGCCGCGACGACCCGTTGCAGGTCGTCGTGAAGCGGTCGCCGCGCGCTCAGTCGAGCGCCTGCACGCCCGCCAGCAGCCAGCCGGTAGAACCGTCCTTCGGCCGGGTGAGATTCCAGATCTCGCGAAAAGGGGAAGCGCCGGCGGAGATCTCCTCGCGGATCATGCCGGAGAACTCCACGCTGGCGATGTAGCCCGCGCCGACGTCCTCGACGCCGAGCATCTCGGCGCTCAGCGTCACCACGTCGGTGCGGTTGGGCTGGTCGCCCCGCTCGGCGAGCTGCTGGCGGATGTGCGCCAGCATCTCGTCGGTCATCAGCGAACGCAGCGTCTCGAGGTCGGCGTGGTCCCAGGCCTCCTGCAACAGCACAAAGTTACGCTTTGCCGTGCGCAGGAACGCATCGGTGTCGAAGCCCTCGGGCACGCCCCAGCGGAACTCGCCGGTCTGTCCGGCCACGTCGGCGACGCTTTCGGGGCCGTAGTGCACGGTCGATTCCGGTGCCAGCGTCGCCGGCTCGTAATGGCTCGAGGCAAACGAGGAGGTGCGGGCCGTCCCGGTCCCCGCCGACGGGAACGACAACGACGCGGCGCGCAGTGCCGGGCGCCGCACGTAGCGCCACACGCCCCAGGCCAGCGACAGCAGCAGCACGGCCCCCAGCGCCATCGAGAACCAGCCGGCCGCCTGCGGGCCGACGCCGAAGCCGTGCAGCCATCCGGCCACCCCCAGCCCGGTCGCCAGCCCTGCGACCATGCCGGGCTCGCCGTCGACCGTGCGTGCCAGGGGCGGCAGGGCCTGCACGTCCTGGCGCTGCACCTCCGCCTCGCGCACCACACCGGCCGCATCGGTTTCCTGGCCGGCCGCCGGCCGGGCCTGCACCGCCGACGCCAGGGCCATCAGGGCGGCCAGGCAGAAGGCGGCAAGCTTGGAGGTGATCATGACAGGACCTGCAGACTACAGCGACGAACGGGACGGAGGGCGCCCGGCCCCGCCCCGGGCGGACTCGATCAACACTTGATGCCGACGTGCAGCGCCACCACGCCGCCGGTCAGGTTGTGCACGTCGACGTGGCCGAAGCCCGCGGCCTTCATCATGCGCTTGAGCTCCTGCTGGTCCGGGTGCATGCGGATCGACTCGGCCAGGTAGCGGTAGCTCTGGGCGTCGCCCGCGATCCATTGCCCCAGGCGCGGCAGCACGTTGAACGAATACCAGTCGTAGGCCTTCTCGAGCGGCTTGACGACCTTGGAGAACTCCAGCACCAGCAGCTTGCCGCCCGGCTTGAGCACGCGGCACATCTCGGCCAGGGCGCGGTCCTTGTGCGTCATGTTGCGCAGGCCGAAGGCCACGCTGACGATGTCGAAGCTGTTGGACGGGAACGGCAGCGTCTCGGCGTCGCAGATGGCCGTCGGCAGCACCAGGCCCTCGTCGAGCATGCGGTCGCGCCCGACGCGCAGCATGTTCTCGTTGATGTCGGTGTGGACCACGCAGCCGTTCGCGCCGACGCGGCGTGCGAAGGCGCGGGTCAGGTCGCCGGTGCCGGCAGCGATGTCCAGCACGCGGTGTCCCTCGCGCACGCCGGAGACGGCCACCGTGTAGGCCTTCCAGGCCCGGTGCAGGCCGGCCGACATCAGGTCGTTCATCAGGTCGTAGCGCGAGGCGACGGAATCGAACACCCCACGCACGCGGCGGGCCTTTTCTGATTCTTCGACGGTCTGGAAACCGAAATGGGTGGTACTCATGGCGTGATCGTACGTGGAGGGGATGTCCGTGCGCCCTCACAACCCCGCACAGGTGCGGGACATGGCACGCGTGCGAAGCGGATGTGAGGCGAAAAACCGACAGCGCGCCCTAGTGAGCATGGCCGCACGCCGGGCCGGCAGCCGGCGGCATCGGCGCGTCGCGGTCGAGGCCGGCGGCCTCGAGGCGCTCGAGGTACTCCCGCCACAGGCGGTCCTGCTCGGCGCCGAGGCGGTAGAGGTACTCCCAGGTGTAGATGCCGGAGTCGTGGCCGTCGCTGAAGGTCGGCTGCACCGCGTAGTTGCCGACCGGCTCCAGCGCGACGATGCCGACGTCACGCTTGCCGGTCTGCAGCACCTCCTGGCCGGGCCCGTGGCCCTGGACCTCGGCCGAGGGCGAATACACCCGCATCAGCTCGAACGGGATGCGGAAGGAGGCCCCGTCGCTGAACTGCACTTCCAGCTGTCGTGACTGCTGGTGCACGGTGATGGCGGTGGGCGTCGGGGTGTCGGGTTGCAGGCCGGCCATGGAAAGCTTCGTGGGCATCAGAAAACGAGCGAAAGGTTGACGTGCAGCTTGTCGTCGCCTTTCTCCGGAACGGACGGATTTTCATCCGGATCCGCCCGGCTGCCGCTGACCACGTAGCCGTATTCCGCACTGACGTGCAGGCCTCTGGGGTGTTCGTAGCGCAGGCCCAGCCCCACGCTGGCCAGGCGGTCCTTGCGGCGGCGCGTCGGCAGATCGGCCAGGTCGCTGCGGATCAGGCCGGCATCGACGAAGGCCAGCCCGCGCAGGCCGGCGATCCACGCCGGCGTGATGCCCTCGAGCGTGAGCGAGGCGCCGGAGTCGCCGTACAGCACCCGGTCGGGCACGCCGCGGATGGAGCCGACGCCGCCCAGGCCGAAGGCCTCGCCGGCCAGCAGCAGGTCCGGGCTCCACTGCGCCTGCCCGCGGGCCAGGAACTGCCAGCCCGAGGCCATCGCGCGGAAGAAGGTCGCGCTGCCGCGCAGGGCCTTCCAGTGGATCGTGTCGATCTGGTCGTTTTCCGTGCGATACGCGGACAGCGTGTTGCCGCTGCCGCCACCCAGGTTGGCCGCCAGCTCGGCGCTGTAGGTCAGCAGCTGGCGTTCGGCCTCGATGCGCCCGACATAGGCGATCGACAGCGGGCGCGAACGCCGGTCGCGCTGGTCGGTGGCGACCCCCTCGATCTCGGTGGCCTTGTAGACCTTGTCTTCCCAGGCCAGGGTCAGGTAGGAGCGGTAGCCGCCATCGGGCACGAAGTAGTACGAATAGCCCAGCTTGAAGACGTGGCCCGCGGCCGTGCTGCGGAAGGTGTCGTACTGCGTGTTGGTGGCGTCCAGCCCGAAGGTGCCGGTGACGTCCGAATCGACGTAGCTGGCGAACGCCACCCCGCCCCAGCGGTACAGCGGGGCACGGTAGGTCAGGCCGACCTGCTTGACGCGCGAGGGGTGCTGCAGCGAGGTGGTGTAGGCCATGCCCAGCACGTGGTCGCGGTTGAACAGGTTGTTGTAGCTGCCGCTGACGGTGAAGCGGTCGCGGCCGGTCTCGGAGGTGCCGTGGTTGTTCCAGCCCACCCCGAACGACCAGGGCGCCTGTTCGGTGATGCGCACCGTCGCGTCGATGCTGTCCTCCGCCTCGGACTGCCGCAGCGCGACGACCAGCTGGCGCGAGGGGTTCTCGTTGGCCACGGCGGTCTCGCGCGCCAAGCGGCGCAGGTTCGGCGAGGTGCCCTCGCGCAGCTCGGGCAGCGCGGCACGCACGTTGTCGTCGTCGAAATGCGTGCCGTTGCCCTGCAGCTGGACCTTGGCCAGCGTGAAGCGGACGATGTTGAGCGTGATCGTGTCGGCGAGCGGCTGCGGCGGCAGCACCACGCGGTACAGCGAGTACCCGCGGTCGTGCAGGGCCTTCTCGAGCGCGGCGGTGGCGCGCTGCAGCACGTCCAGCGTCGCATCGGCGCGCAGGAACGGCGCCAGGATCGCGCTGGTCTCGCCGCTGCCCAGCGGGTTCTCCCCGTTGATCGCGAACCCCTTGATCGGGAACACGGCCTGGGGCGGCTGCGGCGGCATCGGCGCCGGTGCCTGCTGGGCCCGGACAGCGCTGCAGGCGGCTGCCAGCGCCAGCACGGCGCACGGCAGCGCACGGGGCCGCGGCACCCGGGGAGACTGGAAATACGGCTTCATCAAGGCATCCCTCTGAACTCGGACGGCAGGCGCCCCATCAGCGACAGATTCCCGCACCGGCCGGCAGCAGGTCGCGCAGCAGGCTGTACAACGCGGGGTTCTCGACATCGGGCAAGGGTACCGGATCGAACTCGATGAACAGCGGCATGTCGGCCGGCCGCACCACCTCGCCGTGGAGGCCCGCGAAGCCCGCCTCGCCGCGGCCCAGGTGCAGGACCTGGCTGGCGGTCATGATCTCGACGTGGCCGTCGCGCACGAACACGTACAACCCTTCCTGGTCGCCCATCGGCGCCACGCTGAACAGCGCATCCTCGTCGATCTCGACGCCGTCCGGGCGCGGCGCGTCGATCTCGAAGCCCTGCACGAGACGCTGCAGGACACCCGGTGCAATGTACAGGCCTTGTCCGGTCTCGACGACCTCCTCGGGCGCGCCGCCCTCGGGCGTCACTACCACCGTGCCCTCCCAGGTGAACAGGTACAGCCCGCTGTCGGGCGGGCCGCCCTCCTCGGCACATGGACCGGTGCAGCTGAGGTCGAAGCCGGTGCCGCGGATGCCGATGGTGGCCGTCGCGGTGGCGATGCCGACGCGGCGCGGGTCGGCCTTGCCGATCAGGCCGGTCAGGCCGCGCAGCGTGCCGCGCGCCAGGCGCACGAGGAACGAGCCCTCGGCGGGCGTCTTCGGATCGAACACGAAGTTCTCGATCTTCATCCGGCTGTTGGGCCCCAGCGCCATGCGGCTGCGGTCGCGGAACGCCAGCAACGCGAACGCGCCCGGGCGGGTCTCGACCTGCTCGCCGGCGTAGACCGCGCCGCCGGTGGCCAGCAGCCGGCTCGCGCCGCCCCCGTCGTGCGCGTAGACCTCGCCGCGCAGCACCGCCACCTTGGCGCTGGCCTGCACGCTGTTGGGCCGCGTCGGCTGCGAGACCTGCGAGGACTCCTGCGCGCAGTCGCCGCCGCTGCACAGGCGGGCATCGAAGTCGGTGCCACGGATGCCGATGGTCGCTGTGGCCGTCTGCACCTGCGCGGCGTTGGGGGCGTTCTTGTTGATGAGCCCGGTGATCGCGCGGAAGCCGCCGCGGAACAGTTGCATCACCAGCGAGTTGTCGCTGGCGTTCTCGCGGTAGCGGTAGGTGCGCAGCACCAGGTCGGAATTGGGCCGCAGCGTCATGCGCGTGCCGTCGTCGAGCCGCACGATCGCGAACGAGGAGGCCGCGGTGGTGATCCGGTCGCCCTCGTGCAGCGGCAGCCCCTTGCCCAGCGTGCGCGGCACCTGGCCCGGCAGCTGCGCAAACCCCACGCCGCGCACGAAATCCACCTGGCCGACGGGCTGTTGCGCCAGCGCCGGGAGGGCGAGCAGGGCCAGCGCCAGCGCGGCCAGCCACCCCCAGAGCCTGCGCGCCTTGTGGCGATCCGCCTCGGAGCGAAGTTCAACGACAGACATTTTCAGCCTCCAAGGCAACCTCGCCGAAACGCTCGGACTCGAGGATCCGCTGCAGCTGCACCAGCACCTGGATCACCGGGATGTCGGCCTGCGTCTCCTCGGCCGGCAGCCCCTGCGTCAGGCCACGGTTGGCCACGCCGTCGCCGAGCGGGCCGCCGGTGCTGTGCCGGAAGTCGGGCGCGCAGTCCGGGGTGCAGATCCAGCTCGGATCGATCGCCACGAAGCTCGGCCGCGAGGCGGTGGTGTAGATCACCGCGTCGGCATTGGCGCCGCTGCCAGGCGAGAAACTGAGGGTGGCGCCGCCGGGCAGCCCCAGCGCGAGGTCGGAGCCGTACTGGATGGCCGCATAGGCGTTGTTGCCGGTGCCGCCGGTCAGCGACAGCGAGGTCGCGTTGATCGCGACATGCTCGCCCGCCACGTGGGCGGCGGTCGAGCCGCCGATGAGCCACAGCGGACCGTTGGCATTGAGCGTGAGGTTGTTGCTGGCCACGATGGCGGCGCTGCCGGCAGGCCCGGGCGTCACCGCCATCGGCTGCTGCGGGTTTGCGGCCTGCCCGATGACGCCGATGCCACCCTGGGCGGTCAGCGTGACGTTGCGTGCCTGGATGCGGGAACCGTCGGAAGTGGCCCGCACCTCCAACACACCGGCCGTGTCCAGCACGAAGTCGCCGCCCGGGTTGAGACCGCTCCAGACCGACAGCGTGCCCGAGCCGGTGTTCGTGAGCCGCACGGTCCTGCCGCTGGAGTCGCTGGCGGCCAGCAGCACGTCGGTGTCCATCGTGGCGGTGATGTTCCCTCCGGCCTGCAGCGCCAGGACCTCGCTCCTCAGCTGGGGCGTGGCGGCCCCCGCCATGCCGGCAATGTCACCGCCGGCGGTCAGGGAGAGGGTCTCGGCCGCGAGCTCCACGTCGCCGGTCAGCGTCAGGTCGCCGCCGGCCTGGACGCTGACGTCGCTGCCCTCGCCGACCGCGAAGTCGGCCCCGGGTTGGTCGCTGCGCAGCCCGACGTAAACGCCTCCGTCCAGGGTGACATTGCGGCCCTCGATCGAAATGCTCCCGGCGTTGCCGCTGGACCCGGAGCCGACCGCCGGCCAGCCCCCCCGCGAGGTGATCGTCGCGCGGTCCTCCATCACGATGCGGATGTCGGTGCCGGCATCGGCCCCGCGCACGGTGACGTTGCCCCCGTTGCCGCCATCGCCGGCGCCGGGATTGGCCTCGAAGGCGCTGCCGCCGATGGAGTGCAGCCCGCCGCGGTTGTAGTTCGGGAAGTAATCCGGCAGGAACAGGCCGTTGTCCTCCAGGTGGAGCACCCCCGCGTCGCCGTTGGTCGCCCCCTTCAGGACCACCTCGATGTTCCCCCCGTCGGCCCCGTTGCCGTCCATGTCGCCATCGCCACCGATGCTCGCCACGCCCTCCCGGATGCGCACCGCGGGCGTGCCGTCGGCCTGCTGGCGGCCCTCGATCAGGATGTCGCCGCCCCGGCCCGGCGTGTCGGCACGCGCGCCCGCCGCGACCACCGCCCCCAGGTCGACCGCACCGTTCTCGCTCGCCACCGTCACGTTGCCGGCATTGAACAGGGCGGGATTGAAAAATTCGTTGTCTCCGCTGGTCTCGATGCTGTTGACGGTGATGTTACCGGCCGCGCGGATCGTCACGTCGCCACCGTAGGTGACGATGTCGTTCACCCGGACCTGGGCGGATTGCTGGCCCGGCACGGCCGGGTTCTGCACCCCGGCGAGGATCGTGATCGTGCCAGCAGAGGTGCTCGTGCTGCCCGACAAA
The DNA here is from genome assembly GCF_015476235.1 of Caldimonas thermodepolymerans. NCBI lineage: Bacteria > Pseudomonadati > Pseudomonadota > Betaproteobacteria > Burkholderiales > Sphaerotilaceae > Caldimonas > Caldimonas thermodepolymerans. The sequence goes on along the minus strand of NZ_CP064338.1, from coordinate 1,021,087 downwards.
GCCACGATCTGGTCGGGACCGCTCGTCGCCAGGTCGATGCCGCAGGCCACCGTGGTCGGGCAGCTGGCATCGGTCGTGCGCAGGGTCAGCGACGAGCCCTCGCTGATGATCAGCTGGCTGCCGGAACCCCAACCCGAAGCCGTGATGCCCTGCCGTGCCTCGATGCGGATGTCCACCCCGGAGAAGCTCTCAATTTCCTCCTGGTAGATCTGGGTGGGCCCGGGGTCGTCCGCGTCCATCTGGCCGCTGAAGTTGAAGCTGCCGGAGCCGGGCAGGATCAGGACCTGGTCCGGGTCGAGCAGCCAGGTGCCGCCGCGCCCCTGCGGCGCGCCGACGTCGGGCAGGCCGCTGCGCACCAGCGTCTTGCCCGAGGTCTCGACCCGGCCGCCGTTGCCGCCCTGCGCGCCGCCGCGGGCGCTGAGGTGGCCGAGGGTGCTGGTCTGGCCGTCCGACCACACCACCACGGTGCCGCCGTCGCCGACTTCGATCGCGTCGGCGCGGACCTGCGCCCCCTGCTCGACCCGCGTGGTCCGGGCGTTGTCGATGGCCGGATCCTGCCCCTGCCAGCCGCCGCCCACGTAGACCGCGCCGCCGCCACGGGCGCCGGAGGCATCCAGCCGCGCCGAGGCCGTGACGCGGGTGTCGGCACCGGTGACGACGATCTCGCCGCCCAGGCTGCCCTGCCGCGCCGTGGCCTGGCCGGAGACCTCGACGCCGTCGTGCGCCTTGAGCCACACCTTGCCGTCGACCGTCTCGAGGGCGTTGGCCTGCACCGCACCGCTGTGCTTGAGCGTGCCGGCGAACAGGCCGACCGCGCCGGCCTCGATCGAGCCGAGGTTCAGCACCTGGTCGCCCGGGTTGACCACTTCGAGCTGGATGCCCTCCAGGCCGCGGCCGGTGATCGCGACCGACTGGCCGGCCGCCAGCACGGCGTGGCCGTTCTCGACCTTCACCGCGCCGGTGTTGGTGATCTGCGGCGCCACCAGGTAGACGTCGCCGTGCACCTGCACGACATCGGTGATCGCGATGCCCCCGGGCACCCCCTCGGCCTGCAGTCGCACCCGGCCGGCCTTCCAGTCGGCATCGCTGATGTTGAGCGTCGAGGCGGTGAAGCCCGCCGTGTCGATGACCGCGCCCTTGCCGAACACGATGCCCGCACCGTTGATCAGGAACACGCGGCCGTTGGAGCCCAGCGTGCCGAGTATCTCGCTCGGGCTGCCGCCGACGACACGGTTGAGCACCGCGCTCCTGGCGTTCTGCTGCTGGAAGTAGACGCTTTGCCCGGCGCCGATGCCGAAGCTCTGCCAGTGGATCACCGCCCCCGGGGTGTTGGTCACCTGCAGGTGCGAGCCCTGCTGGCTGATCTGCGCCGAACCGCGCACGACCTGGGCGCCCTGGGGCAGCGCGTGGGCGGCCGGCACCGCGAAGCCCAGCGCCAGCGCCGCGGCCAGCGGCCGGACCGGGAAGCCCCGGCGGGCGGCGGGTGGAACGGGGGCCGTGCCACGTCGCGCCTGGCGGACGGGACGGGACGCCGCCGCGGACGGGACGTCGACCCGCGGCACGGTGGAAAAGGACATGCGTGCGGTCATTGAGGTCTCCCCTTCCGCGCGCCACCGACAGCCGCGGACCGGTACAGCACCCTCCGGAACCAGCAGGGAAACCACCGCCCGAGACGGCCGCGCAAGGTCCTGACGCCAATCCCCTGTCCGGAGCTTGGCGATTACATCATCGTTGCGCGATCCTGCGTAACCCTCGTCCTAGGGATATGTGCGCAGGGCCGGTCAGCCTGCCGGCAGCGCCTGCAGGGCCGTGCGCACCGCCTCGTCGAGGGTTTCCAGGGGGCAGGCCAGGGCCGCACGCGCGCCGCCGGGCACCTCGCGCAGGCGGTTGCCCCAGATCGGGTTCGGGTAGTGGCTGTCCCAGTCGAAGCGGGCGATCACGTGCCAGTGCAGGTGCGGCACGACGTTGCCGAGCGTCGCCAGGTTGACCTTGGCCGGCGCGAGCCGCGCACGCAGAACCCGCTCGATCGCCGAGACGGCACGCATGCACTGCTGCTGCCCGCCTTCGTCCAGGTCGGTCCATTCGGCGACATGGGCCTGCCAGATGACGCGGTAGAAGGCCGGGAAGTCCTCGTCGTCGACCCGCACGACGCGCCAGGCGGCGGTCTGCAGGATCAGCCGCCCGCCGGGGGACCGGCACAGTTCACAATCGGGACGCGTGGCAAGAGGGGAAGCGACGGACATGGTCGAGGAGGCGGGCAGGACGCAAGGAGCGCCATTATCGGCGCAGGGCGGGGCCGGGAGCGAGCGGCTCGCGCTCGCCCGCCAGGCGCTGGCGGCGGCCGACTTCCGCGCCGCGGCGGACCACCTGCAGGCCGCGATGCAGGCGCTGCCGGCCGGGCTGCAACCGTCCGCCTCGATGCGACTCGCCCTGGCCTGTGCGCTGGCGGCCACCGGTGCACTGCGGGAGTCCACCGACGTCGTGCGGCGCATCGCCGCCCCGGCGCGCAACGCGCTGCTGCGCGATCCCCGCACCGACCGGGCGCTGGCCGAGGTGCTCGCGGTGGGCTGGGACGCCCACCAGGTGCAGGCATTGCTGTGCGCCTACGCGATGCGCATGGGCCGATGGGGGTACCGGGCCGGCTTCGTCGAGGCGCTGCACGCCATCGCCGGGATGCGTGCCGGCGTGCCGCTGCACCGCTCGCTGGTGTTCGACGCCTTCTCGTTCGGCCAGCCGGACGCGCTGGTCGCGGCGCTGAGCGCCCGCTTCGCCGAGGACCGCGGCGCGCGCCCGCCCCCGCCGCCGGCGAAGTCCCTGCCGGACGACGGCCGGCGCGTGCGGGTGGCGCTGCTGTCCGGCGAATGGCGCCGCCACCCGACCTGCATGCTGCACCGCGACCTGGTCGCCGCCCTCGACCGCCGCCGGCTGCACCTGACCGCCATCCACCTGGATCCGGTCACCGACCACCACACCGAGGACCTGCGCAGCCTGTGCGACGACTGGCTGCACTGGCCGCAACCCGACCCGGCCGCGGCCGCCCGGGCCATGCGCGAGCGCGGCTTCGACATCGTCTGGGTGCTGGGCAGCTTCCAGCAGACCCCGGTGGCCGAGGTGCTGGTGCATCGGCCGGCGCCGCTGGCGATCAACGGGCTGGCCTCGTACTACCCGCACGGCCCGGCGCTGGTCGACTACACCGTGATCGACCCGCTGACCGTGCCGCCGACGGTGCGCCCCCACTGGCGCGAGGCGCTGGTCCTGCTGCCCGCCTCGGCCTACGTGCTCGGGCCGGTGCCGGCCGAGCCGCCGGTCACGACCACGCGAGCCGCACTGGGCTGGCCCGAGGACCGGCTGGTCCTCGCGGCGCCGCACCAGGCCTACAAGCTGTCGCCGGAATGCGCCGCGCTGTGGTCGGCGGTGCTGCGGCGCTGCCCGGATGCGCTGCTGTGGCGCGTGCAGGGGCCGGCGCTGGCCGAACGGCACTGGGCGCAGGCGCTGCAGGCGCACGGGGTCGATCCGGCACGGCAGATCGTCACCCCACCGGTCGGCTGGGCCGAGCACCAGGCGCGGCTGGCCTGTGCCGACCTGTTCCTCGATGCCACCCCGATGGGCGGGCACACGACGCTGCTCGAGGCCCTGCGCCAGGGCGTGCCGGCGGTGACGCTGCACGGCCCGGGGCCGGCCGGGCGCATCGGCCATGCGCTGCTGGACGCGTTCGGCCTGCGCGAGGGCTGCTGCGCCGACGCGGCAGGCTACGTGGAGACGGTGGTGCGCTGGGCGCAGGACCCGGCGGTGCGCCGGCGCTGGCGCGAGGTGCTGGAGGCGCGCCGGCCGGGCGGCCGCGGGCCGCTCAGCCCGAGCCTGGACCCGGCGCGCCACGCGCGCTGGTGGGAGGCACTGCTGCTGCACGCCTGGCAGCGCCACCGCGCCGGGCTGCCGCCGGCCTCGTTCACGGTGGAAGACCAGGAGCTGGTCCGCCCCGCCCCCTGAAGGCGCGGGGCCGGCGCCGGCCTCAGACCAGCACGCGCTCGATGCCGCCGGCGTTGGCGCGCGCCACGTACTGCGGCAGCCAGTCCTCGCCGAGGATGCGGCGCGCCATCTCGACCACGATGTAGTCGGCTTCCAGCAGGCCGTTGTCCAGGTCGTTTCCGTAGCGGGAGAGGCCCTGCAGGCAGCTCGGGCAGGAGGTCAGGATCTTGATGTTGTCGCGCTCGCCGACCGCGCCGCTGGCGCGCAGCGCCGCCTCGCCCTTGCGGATCTCCTCTTCCTTGCGGAAGCGGATCTGCGTGGAGATGTCCGGGCGCGTGACGCCGAGCGTGCCCGACTCGCCGCAGCAGCGGTCGCTCTTGAGCACCTGCTCGCCCACCAGCGCCTTGACCGTCTTCATCGGATCCTGCTGCTTCATCGGGCTGTGGCAGGGGTCGTGGTACAGGTACGCGCCACCGCCCTCCAGCCTGATGCCCTTTTCCAGCAGGAACTCATGGATGTCGACGATGCGGCAGCCGGGGAAGATCTTGTCGAACTCGTACCCCTGCAGCTGGTCGTAGCAGGTGCCGCAGCTGACCACCACGGTCTTGATGTCCAGGTAGTTCAGCGTGTTGGCCACGCGGTGGAACAGCACCCGGTTGTCGGTGATGATCTTCTCGGCCTTGTCGAACTGGCCCGAGCCGCGCTGCGGGTAGCCGCAGCACAGGTACCCGGGCGGCAGCACGGTCTGCACGCCCGCATGCCACAGCATCGCCTGCGTGGCCAGGCCGACCTGCGAGAACAGGCGCTCCGAGCCGCAGCCGGGGAAGTAGAACACCGCCTCGCTGTCGACGCTGGTGCGCTGCGGGTCGCGGATGATCGGGACGTACTCCTTGTCCTCGATGTCCAGCAGCGCGCGCGCCGTCCTGGTCGGCAGCCCGCCCGGCAGCTTCTTGTTGACGAAGTGGATCACCTGCTCCTTGATCGGGGCGGTGCCCACGGTCGCGGGCGGGTGCGCGGTCTGGCGCTTGGCCAGGCCGCCGAGAAGGTCGTGCGCCAGCCGCTGCGCCTTGAACCCGACGCCGACCATGGCCGTGCGGGCCAGCTTGATGGTCTGCGGGTTGGTCGCGTTGAGCATGAACATCGCCGCCTTGTTGCCGGGGCGGAAGCTCTTCTTGCCCATCTTGCGCAGCAGGTTGCGCATGTTCATCGACACGTCGCCGAAGTCGATCTTCACCGGGCAGGGCGTGACGCACTTGTGGCAGACCGTGCAGTGGTCGCCCACGTCCTCGAACTCCTCCCAGTGGCGGATCGACACGCCGCGGCGCGTCTGCTCCTCGTAGAGGAAGGCCTCGATCAGCAGCGAGGTGGCGAGGATCTTGTTGCGCGGGCTGTACAGCAGGTTGGCGCGCGGCACGTGCGTGGCACACACCGGCTTGCACTTGCCGCAGCGCAGGCAGTCCTTGATCGACGCGGCGATGTCGCCGATGTCGCTCTGCTGCATGATCAGCGACTCGTGCCCCATCAGCCCGAAGCTCGGCGTGTAGGCATTGGTCAGGTCCGCGTACATGCCGGGCTCGCGCATCAGCTTGCCCTTGTTGAAGCGGCCGTGCGGGTCGACGCGCTTCTTGTAGTCGATGAAGTCGCGCAGCTCCTCGTCGCTCAGGAACTCGAGCTTGGTGATGCCGATGCCGTGCTCGCCCGAGATCACGCCGCCCAAGCTGCGCGCCAGCTTCATGATGCGGCCGACCGCCTCGTGCGCGGTCTGCAGCATCTCGTAGTTGTCGCTGTTGACCGGGATGTTGGTGTGCACGTTGCCGTCGCCGGCATGCATGTGCAGCGCCACCCAGACGCGCCCGCGCAGCACCTCCTTGTGGATGCGCTTGCACTCCTCGATGACGGGCGCGAAGGCCGCGCCGGCGAACAGCGCCTGCAGCGGCTTGAGCACCTGGGTCTTCCACGAGGCGCGCAGGCTGTGGTCCTGCAGCTGCTGGAAGTAGGTGCGACCGTCCGGCTGCGGCACGTCCAGCTGCACCATCCAGCCATGCCACAGCTCGCGCGTGGCGCGGATCAGGTCCAGCGCCTGGTGCACGCGGTCCTCCAGCAGCTCCGCGCTGGGGATCTCGCTCGCGTCGTCGGTCTTGCCCAACGGCAGGTGGCCGGCCGAGAAGAACTTCTCCAGCGCGTCCAGCAGCTGCAGCTTGTTGCGCAGCGACAGCTCGATGTTGATGCGCTCGATCCCCTCGGTGTACTCGCCCATGCGGGGCAGCGGGATCACCACGTCCTCGTTGATCTTGAAGGCGTTGGTGTGCCTGGAGATCGCCGCGGTGCGCTTGCGGTCCAGCCAGAACTTCTTGCGCGCGTCCGGCGAGACGGCCACGAAGCCCTCGCCCGAGCGGCTGTTGGCCATGCGCACCACCTCCGAGGCGGCGCGCGCGACCGCATCGGGGTCGTCGCCGACGATGTCGCCGATCAGCACCATCTTGGGCAGCGTGCCGCGCTTGGACTTGGTCGCGTAGCCGACCGCCTTCAGGTAGCGGTCGTCCAGGTGCTCCAGGCCGGCCAGGATCGCGCCGCCGCGCTTCTGCTCGGCGAACATGTAGTCCTTGATCTCGACGATGGCGGGCACCGCATCCTTGGGGTTGCCGAAGAACTCCAGGCACACCGTGCGGGTGTGCGCCGGCATGCGGTGCACCACCCAGCGCGCCGAGGTGATCAGGCCGTCGCAGCCTTCCTTCTGCACGCCCGGCAGGCCGGCGAGGAACTTGTCGGTGACGTCCTTGCCCAGGCCTTCCTTGCGGAACTTGCGGCCCGGGATGTCCAGCCGCTCGGTGCGCACCAGCGTCTTGCCGTCGGCCTCGTAGTAGCGCAGCTCGAAGCTGGCCACGTCGACGTCGTGGATCTTGCCGAGGTTGTGGTTCAGGCGCACCACCTCGAGCCACTGCGCCTCGGGCGTGACCATGCGCCAGGAGGCCAGGTTGTCCAGCGCGGTGCCCCACAGCACGGCCTTCTTGCCGCCGGCGTTCATCGCGATGTTGCCGCCGATGCACGAGGCCTCGGCCGAGGTCGGGTCCACCGCGAACACGAAGCCGCCGCGCTCGGCCGCATCGGCCACCCGCTGGGTGACCACGCCTGCCTCGGTCCAGATCGTCGGCACCGGCCGGTCCACGCCCGGCAGCGAGACGAACTCGACCTCGGACATGCGCTCGAGCTTCTCGGTGTTGATGACGGCCGACTGCCACACCAGCGGCACCGCGCCGCCCGTGTAGCCGGTGCCGCCGCCGCGCGGGATGATGGTCAGGCCCAGCTCGATGCAGCCCTGCACCAGCCCGGCCATCTCGGCCTCGCTGTCGGGCGTCAGCACGACGAAGGGGTACTCGACGCGCCAGTCGGTCGCGTCCGTCACGTGCGAGACGCGGCTCAGGCCGTCGAACTTGATGTTGTCGCGCGCGGTGTGGCGGCTCAGCACCTTCACCGTGCGGCGGCGCAGCTCGGCGATCTGGTCGAACTGGTCGGCAAAGGCCTGCACCGCGGCCCGGGCGGCATCCAGCAGCTCGCCGACCAGGGCGTCGCGCGCCGCGTCGGCCCCCGGCGTGCGGCGGCGCTCGATCTCCTGCAGGCGATGGTGCAGGGCCTCGATCAGCAGGCGGCGGCGCTTGGGGTTGTCCAGCAGGTCGTCCTGCAGGTAGGGATTGCGCTGCACCACCCAGATGTCGCCCAGCACCTCGTAGAGCATGCGCGCCGAACGCCCGGTCTGGCGCTCCTCGCGCAGCCGGTTCAGCACCTCCCATGCGCGCGGCCCGAGGATGCGGATGACGATCTCGCGGTCGGAGAACGAGGTGTAGTTGTAAGGAATCTCGCGCAGGCGGGGCGCGGCGTGCGCGTCCTGCAGGCCGTTCGGATCGGCCGCGATGTCCTTCAGGGGAAGCGGTGCGTTCATGGGCGCCGGGCGCAAAGGCTCGTGGGGGGTTGTAACTGCGCTTAAACCGTGATGGTATCGCAGGCGCTTTTTCCGCCCGGCCGCCCCGGGAAACCTCCGGCCGTGCGAATGGCGCCCGAAATGCTTCCAAGTGGGGCTAACCCGGTTGTTCGCCACCCCGCATCTGTGTGAGAAACGTCGCTGTCATACATCGGTACCAGACTGTGCAGGCAGGGCTCCCGTACCCGCCTGCGTCCTATTTGGAGTGAGCATGAAAGTGAAATCTGTTGCGCTGGCTTCGACCCTCGCCGCCGCCGTGTGGTGCGCGCCTGCCCACGCCCAGATCGAGATCCAGTGGTGGCACGCCATGGGCGGTGCCCTCGGCGAATGGGTCAACGATCTGGCCAAGCAGTTCAACGAAAGCCAGAACGAGTACCGCATCGTTCCGACCTTCAAGGGCTCGTATGACGAATCGATGACCGCGGCGATCGCCGCCTTCCGCGCCGGCAACGCCCCGCACATCCTGCAGGTGTTCGAGGTCGGCACGGCCACGATGATGGCCTCCAAGGGCGCCATCAAGCCGGTCGGCGAGGTGATGCGCCAGGCCGGGCTGAAGTTCGACCCGAAGGCCTACATCCCGGCCGTGGCGGGCTACTACACCGCCCCGAACGGCGAGATGCTGAGCTTCCCGTTCAACAGCTCGACCACCGTCTTCCACTACAACAAGGACGCCTTCAGGGAAGCCGGCCTGGACCCGGAGAACCCGCCCAAGAGCTGGCCTGAAGTCGCCCTGGCCGCCGCCAAGCTGAAGGCCGCCGGCCACAAGTGCCCGTTCACGACCAGCTGGATCAGCTGGACCCAGCTGGAGAGCTTCTCGACCTGGCACAACGTCGAGTTCGCCACGCTGAACAACGGCTTCGGCGGCACTGCCACCCGGCTGTCGTTCAACTCGCCGCTGCACGTGCGCCACTTCGAGAACCTGGCCAACATGGCCAAGCAGGGGCTGTTCGTCTACAAGGGCCGCGGCAACTCGGCCGACGGCACCTTCGTCTCGGGCGAGTGCGCGATGATCACCGGCTCCTCCGGCCTGTACGGCAACATCAAGCGCAACGCCAAGTTCGCCTCCGGCACCTCGGCGCTGCCGTACTACCCCGACGTGCCCGGCGCGCCGCAGAACACCGTGATCGGCGGCGCCAGCCTGTGGGTGATGGCCGGCAAGAAGCCCGAGGAATACAAGGGCGTGGCGCAGTTCTTCGCCTTCCTGTCCAAGCCCGAGGTGGCCGCGGCCAGCCACCAGCGCACCGGCTACCTGCCGGTCACGCTGGCGTCCTACGAGCTGACCGAAAAGAGCGGCTTCTACAAGGAGAACCCCGGCACGGACGTGGCCGTCACGCAGATGATCCGCAAGACGACCGACAAGTCGCGCGGCATCCGCCTGGGCAACTTCGTGCAGATCCGCACCATCATCGACGAGGAAACCGAGCAGATCTGGGCCGGCCGCAAGACCGTCAAGGAAGCCCTGGATGCGGCCGTCAAGCGCGGCAACGAGCAGCTGGAGCGCTTCCAGCGGTCCGCCAAGCTCTGACCTGCGCTCACCCGAGTATCCTGTGTGCCCTCCCGGTACCCCCGGGAGGGCTTTTCGATTGCTGACGGGCCGTCACCCGGCCCGTCGCCCGCCTCATGGAAAAACGCGTCCGTTTCCGCTCCCGGTGGCTGCCCTGGCTGCTGATCGCGCCCCAGATGGCCATCGTGCTGGTGTTCTTTTTCTGGCCTGCGGCGCAGGCGCTCTACCAGAGCGTGCTGCAGCAGGACGCCTTCGGGATGTCGGTCGAGTTCGTCGGCCTGGAGAACTTCCAGCGCCTGCTGGACGACCCGACCTACATCGATTCGTTCAAGACCACCGCGCTGTTCTCGGTGCTGGTGGCCGTGTGCGGCCTGTCGGTCGCGCTGCTGCTGGCCGTGATGGCCGACCGCGTGGTGCGCGGCGCCGCCGTCTACAAGACGCTGCTGATCTGGCCCTACGCCGTCGCCCCGGCGGTGGCCGGGGTGCTGTGGCTGTTCCTGTTCGCCCCCTCGATCGGCGTGATCAGCTACGCGCTGCAGTCGCTCGGCTACGACTGGAACCACCTGCTCGACGCAGGCGATGCGATGACGCTGATCGTCATTGCCGCGGTCTGGAAGCAGATCTCCTACAACTTCCTGTTCTTCCTGGCCGGGCTGCAGTCCATCCCGCGCTCGCTGGTCGAGGCCGCGGCCATCGACGGCGCACGGCCCTGGCGGCGCTTCTGGACCATCGTGTTCCCGCTGCTGTCGCCGACCACCTTCTTCCTGCTGGTGATCAACGTCGTCTACGCCTTCTTCGACACCTTCGCGATCGTCGATGCCGCCACCCAGGGCGGGCCGGGCAAGGAGACCGCGATCCTGGTCTACAAGCTGTACTACGACGGCTTCAAGGCGCTGGACATGGGCGGCTCGGCCGCGCAGTCGGTGGTGCTGATGGTCATCGTGATCGTGCTGACCGTCATCCAGTTCCGCTACATCGAACGCAAGGTGACCTACTGAGCAAGAACCCGGCGGCCGGCCGGGCCGCACGACGGCCCCCGGCCTGCCCCACGCATGGAGCTTCCATCCGATGAACACGTTGACGATCGCTGCAGGAGACCGGCATGGTTGAGCGGCGTCCGGCATTGACGGTGCTGTCGCACCTGATCCTCATCCTCGGGGTGCTGATCGTGGCCTTCCCGGTCTACGTGACCTTCGTCGCGTCGACCCAGACCGCCGAGCAGATCGCCCAGTCGCGCCCGCTGTCGCTGCTGCCGGGCGACCACATGATCGAGACCTACAGCCGCGCCTTCTTCGGCGGCAAGGGCGACTACGGCAGCACCAAGGCGCCGGTCGGCCAGATGCTGTGGGTCAGCTTCGTGATGGCGATGGTGATCGCCATCGGCAAGATCGCGATCTCGCTGCTGTCGGCCTTCGCGGTGGTGTACTTCCGCTTTCCGCTGCGGAGCCTGTGCTTCTGGATGATCTTCGTCACCCTGATGCTGCCGGTGGAAGTGCGCATCGGCCCGACCTACGAGGTGGTCAGCAACCTGGGCATGCTCAACACCTACGCGGGCCTGACGGTGCCGCTGATCGCCTCGGCCACCGCGACCTTCCTGTTCCGGCAGTTCTTCCTCACCGTGCCCGACGAGCTCGTCGAGGCCGCGCGCATGGACGGCGCCGGGCCGATGCGCTTCTTCAAGGACGTGCTGGTGCCGCTGTCGGCCACCTCGATCGCGGCACTGTTCGTCATCCAGTTCATCTACGGCTGGAACCAGTACCTGTGGCCGCTGCTGGTCACCACCAGCGAGGACATGACGCCCATCGTCATGGGCATCAAGCGCCTGGTGGCCGGCGAGGCCTACACCGAGTGGAACGTCGTGATGGCCACCGCGATGCTCGCGATGGTGCCGCCCGCGCTGGTGGTGCTGCTGATGCAGAAGTGGTTCGTCAAGGGCCTGGTCGATTCCGAGAAATAACCCATCGTTGCTTCACTCATGGCATCCATTTCGCTGCGACACGTCATCAAGCGCTACGGCACCGGCCCCAAGGCCAATCAGGTCATCCACGGTGTCGACGCCGAGATCGCCGACGGCGAGTTCATCGTCATCGTCGGCCCGTCGGGCTGCGGCAAGTCCACCCTGCTGCGCATGGTGGCCGGGCTGGAGGAGATCACCGAAGGCGAGATCGCCATCGGTTCGCGCGTGGTCAACAACCTGGAGCCTTCCGAGCGCGACATCGCGATGGTGTTCCAGAACTACGCGCTGTACCCGCACATGACGGTGTACGACAACATGGCCTACGGCCTGAAGATCAAGCGCCTGCCCAAGGACGAGATCCGCCGCCGCGTCGAGAAGGCCGCCGCGATCCTGGAGCTGGGCCACCTGCTCGACCGCAAGCCGCGGCAGCTCTCCGGCGGCCAGCGCCAGCGCGTCGCGATGGGCCGCGCCATCGTGCGCGAGCCGCAGGTGTTCCTGTTCGACGAGCCGCTGTCCAACCTGGACGCCAAGCTGCGCGTGCAGACCCGGCTGGAGATCCAGAAGCTGCACCGCGAGCTGGGCATCACCTCGCTGTTCGTCACCCACGACCAGGTCGAGGCGATGACGCTGGCCCAGCGCATGATCGTGATGAACGCCGGCCGCATGGAGCAGTTCGGCACGCCCGAGGAGGTCTACGCCCGCCCGGCCACCACCTTCGTCGCCGGCTTCATCGGCTCGCCGCCGATGAACCTGCTGGAAGGCGCCGCCGAGGGCGGCCGCTTCCACGGCGAGGGCACGGCGCTGGAGCTGCCGGCCGGCACCCCGACACCCGCCGGCCGCGCCATCCTCGGCGTGCGCCCGGAGCACCTGTCGGTGCAGGCCGACGGCAACGGCTGGCCGGTGACCGTGGAGATGGTCGAGGTGCTGGGCGCCGAGCGCCTGGTCTACGGCAAGCTGGGCCCGTGGGCGGTCGTCGTGCGCACCGACGACAGCCAGCTGCACCCGCAGGTCGGCCAGACCCTGCACGTGCGCCCGCACCCGGGCAAGCTGCACTGGTTCGACGCCGAACGTCACACCCGCATAGAGCCCGCCGCATGACGACGAAGCTGGAGCCCTGGCCCTACCCGCTGTGGATCGCCCACCGCGGCGCCGGCAAGCTGGCGCCCGAGAACACGCTGGCTGCCTTCCGCGAAGGCGCGGCGCACGGCTACCGCATGTTCGAGTGCGACGCCAAGCTGAGCGCCGACGGCACCCTGTTCCTGCTGCACGACGCGACGCTGGAGCGCACCACCGACGGCCAAGGCGTGGCCGGCGACCGGCCCTGGGCCGAGCTGAGCCGGCTGGACGCCGGCGGCTGGCACGGCCGCCGCTATGCCGGCGAGCCGGTGCCGACGCTGGAGGCGCTGGCGCGCTACGTGCTGCGCAACGGCTTTTTCCTCAACATCGAGATCAAGCCCACGCCCGGCCACGAGGAGGCCACCGGCCGCGCCGTCGCCGAGGCCTGCGCGCGCTGGTGGCGCGACAGCCGCCACCCGCCCGCCGCGCTGCCGCTGCTGACCTCCTTCAAGCCCGCCGCGCTGCAGGCGGCCCGCGCCGCACAGCCGCAGCTGCCGCGCGGCCTGCTGCTCGACCACTGGCGCGACGGCTGGCGCGACGAGGTGCGCGCGCTCGAGTGCGTGGCCGTCGTCGCACACTGGAGCATGCTGGACGCGGCCACGATCGCCGAGGTCCACGCACTGGGCTGCCGCGCGCTGGCCTACACGGTCAACGATCCCTGCGAGGCGCAGCGGTTGCTGGCTGCCGGCATCACCGGGCTGATCACCGACGCGGTGGACCGCTTCTCGCCCGGCACCACCGTGCTCGACTGAGCCGTCCCCTCCCCCGACAGGCACCCGCAAGTACCCGCGCGCGACGCCGCCCTATGCCGGGGCGCGCTGGACGCGCGCGGCCATGCATGTCCTAATCGTCAGCGGTGAGGGACTGGCGGCGCCCCGACCTGCCGCACCGGCGGCGGTGCGCCGTGAAAGGCGATCGAGATGCGCTTGGCAGTCCTGTCCGCGCTGCTGCCCCGGCCGGCCCTGCGCCGCGCACTGGCGTGGCTGCTGTGCTGCGCGCCGGCCTGCATCGCCGCCCTGCCGGCACCGGGCTGGGGCGCCCCCGGCACCGTCACCCAGGTCACCATCGACGGCCCGATCGGCCCGGCCACCGCCGAGCACGTGCGCCGCGGCCTGGAGCACGCCGCGCGCGACGGCCACCGCCTGGTGATCCTGCAAATGGACACGCCGGGCGGCCTGGACACCTCGATGCGCGAGATCATCAAGACCGTCCTCGCCTCGCCGGTGCCGGTGGCGAGCTACGTCGCCCCCGGCGGCGCCCGGGCGGCCAGCGCAGGCACCTACATCCTCTACGCCAGCCACGTCGCCGCGATGGCCCCGGGAACCAACCTGGGCGCGGCGACCCCGGTGGCGATCGGCGGACCGCCGGGCGGCGAAGCACCGCGCCCGTCCGCGCCGCCTGCCTCGGCACAGGCGCCCGCTTCGGCCCCCGGCTCGGCGCTGGAGCGCAAGCAGGTCAACGACGCGGTGGCCTACATCCGCGGGCTGGCGCAACTGCGCGGCCGCAACGCCGACTGGGCCGAGCGCGCGGTGCGCGAGGCGGTCAGCCTGCCGGCGGCAGACGCCCTGGCACAGCGGGTCATCGACCTCGTCGCCCCCGACGTCGACAGCCTGCTGCGGCAGGTCGACGGGCGCACGGTGCAGGTGCAGGGCCGCGAGGTGAAGCTGGAGACCGCCGGCGCCACGGTCGTGCCGCACGAGGCCGACTGGCGGGTGCGCCTGCTGGCGGCCCTCACCCACCCCAGCGTGGCGCTGATGCTGATGATGATCGGCATCTACGGCCTGTTCTTCGAGTTCTCCAACCCCGGCGTCGGCATCCCGGGCGTGCTGGGCGGCATCTGCCTGCTGCTGGCCTTGTACGCCTTGCAGCTGCTGCCGGTCGATTACGCCGGCCTGGGGCTGGTCCTGCTGGGCGTCGCGCTGATGGCCGCCGAGGCCTTCGCGCCCAGCTTCGGCGTGCTCGGCCTGGGCGGGGCGCTGGCCTTCGGCATCGGCGCGGTGATCCTGATCGACACCGACGCGCCCGGCTTCGGCATCCCGCTTGCCTTCATCGTCACGCTGGCCGCCGTCAGCGCGCTGGTGATCGGCGCGATCGCGACCATGGCGCTGAAGGCGCGTCGCCGCGCGGTGGTCACCGGCGACGAGGCGCTGGCCGGCAGCCTGGCCGAGGTGCTGGAAACCGACGCGGAAGGCGCCTGGGTGCTGCACGCCGGAGAGCGCTGGCGCGCGCATGGCACGGCCCCGCTGCGGCCGGGGCAGCAGGCCCGGGTGCTCGGCCGGCGCGGGCTGGTGCTGGAGGTCGAGCCGCTCGACGGCGACCACTCCCCGACACGCACGACAGGAGGCAGACCATGATCTTCAACTTCGGTTTCGGCGGCATCGTGATCCTGGCGCTTCTCGCGCTTCTGGTCTCGGCCCTGCGCATCCTGCGGGAATACGAGCGCGGGGTCGTGTTCCAGCTGGGCCGCTTCTGGAAGGTCAAGGGCCCGGGACTGGTGTTCGTGATCCCGGGCATCCAGCAGATGGTGCGCGTGGACCTGCGCACGCTGGTGCTGGACGTGCCCAAGCAGGACGTGATCTCGCGCGACAACGTCTCGGTGCAGGTCAACGCGGTGGTCTACTTCCGCGTCGTCGACCCGCAGAAGGCCATCATCCAGGTCGAGAACTACGCCAACGCGACCAGCCAGCTCGCGCAGACCACGCTGCGCGCGGTGCTCGGCAAGCACGACCTGGACGAGATGCTGGCCGAGCGCGAGCGGCTCAACATGGACATCCAGCAGGTGCTGGACGCGCAGACCGACGCCTGGGGCATCAAGGTCTCGAACGTGGAGATCAAGCACGTGGACCTGGACGAATCGATGGTGCGCGCGATCGCCCGCCAGGCCGAGGCCGAGCGCGAACGGCGCGCCAAGGTGATCCACGCCGAAGGCGAGCTGCAGGCCTCCGAAAAACTGATGCAGGCCGCGCAGATGCTGGCGCGCGAGCCCGGCGCCATGCAGCTGCGCTACATGCAGACGCTGGGCTCGATCGCGCACGACAAGACCAACACGATCGTGTTCCCGATGCCGGTGGATCTGCTGGCGGGGTTGGCCGAGGCGCTCAGGCCCAGGGGACAATCTTGAAGGCCGTTTGTGCCGGGGAGGGGCTGCACCGCCCCAGCAGGGACCCGTTGGGGTCACGCACCCGACAGGAGGGCGGGCTCGGCACCACCAGAGCGCCAGATCTGCCGCTATTGATCTTTCGCCCAAGCGCTCTGCACTGCGCGCCCGCGCGGTGCGAGGTGTTCGCGCTGGAATGCGTCGCGGCCGTCTTGCACAAGAGCTGCGTTTGCCTCAGCGAAGGGGTGCGGGAGGCGCCCCCCTGTGCCGACCAGACCGAACGGTCACGCCGCAGCCCCCCTCAGCTAAGGATCGAAGCCCAGCCCCCACGTGACCGGCCTTCGGTGCTCGCCCGGCCCGGCTTGCCGATCCGGCCGTCGGTGGTCATCATTGCCCGACACAGGAGGGCGTGGCCGTGGTGTCCAGGTACCGTCGTCGCAAGGCCGACATCGAAAAGCCGACGTTCCGGTTCCGGCGGGCCGCCCCGGTGGCTGCCGCGGACGCGTCCGGCGGGGACTGCGACACGCCCCGCACCGGGCCCTTGGGGCCTCGGGTGGTCGTCGGCCTGGATGCGCTCTCGCGCTGGATCACGGCCGGCGCACTGCTCCTGCTGCCGCTGGTCGCCCTCGGCTTGATCGTCGCCGGGGTGCTGTCCGGGCTGTCGACCGAGAAGCTGCAGATCGACAAGGTGGACCTGCCGGAACGCCTGGTGCAGGCCGGGATGTCGTCCGAACGGGTCGAGCTGGCGGTGCAGGCGGCGCTCGAACGGCTCGTGCAGCAGGAGGCCATCGGAAGCCCGGAAGGAAGTGGCCGTGCCCCTGACGTGCTGAAACTGCGCGACCCCGTGTCCCTGCTCCACCGGCAGGGGACGGAGGTGGTGATCGCCGGGCAGTTCATCTCGACCCGCCGCGCGGCGTTCCAGGTGCAGCGCTTTCTCGGGATCGGCCGCTTGCAGGCGATGGTCACGCTGCGGGTGGCCGAAGCGCGCGACGGGCTGGACCTGCACGTGCACTACCGCCCGACGCAGGGCGAGGACCGGTTCTGGCGGATGTCGGTGCGCGAAGGCTTCGGGCTGCTGGACGAGCGCGGCGCGCCCTTGCAGCAGCTCGCCATGGAGGTGTTGCTGCACTTCCATCCCTTCCGCGCCATCGAGCTGCTGATGGCGCGCGACTGGCACCGGTGCCGCTGCGTCTCGCCCGCCACCGTCGAGCGCATCCAGCAGCATTTCGACGGGCTGGGCGACTTCGAACTCTTCCAGCTGGTCCAGTACATCGAGGCGTTCCGGCTGCCCGATGCCGCCACGCTACTGCAGTTCGACCCGAGCGAGCAGGGGGACCTGGCGCGGCTGGTGCTCCGCGCACGCCTGCGCCTGCCGGAAGCGCCCTGGCGCGAGGCCGCAAGCACCCGGCAGGCGCGGTTCAGCGTCCAGTCGACAGGGACCGACTGCCTGGCGATGGCAGACAAGCTGCAGCGGCTGGCCGGCACACGGCGGGACCAGGCACTGTACGGAACCAGGGGGCTCGTCCATGTGGCCGAGTGCATTGCGAGCGCGCAGGACCTGGCAGCCCTGCGGCAGCTGCACGCACGGGGCGGGCCACGTGGCATCGATGGGTCTGCCTGGCGAGATGAACTGCCCTACCTCGTCACGGCCCAATTGCTGGTGCGGCCCGGCCAGGCGGACCCGGCGCAGCAGCGCTTCCGCGAGGCAGCCAAGGCCCTGATCACCGACGAGACGGTGCGGGCCGCACTCGCCGATCTCGAGGCCTGGGGCATGGAGACGACCGCCATGGGGAGCGTGTCCGGGGCCTCGGCCGCAGACACGACCTCCCTGCAAGCCGGTTTCGAGCGCCTCCAGATGCGACAGGCCGAACTACAGCTCGGCCCCACCTGCCGACTGGCGACGGACGAACCGTGGTCGTTTGCCGATGCGCGTTGCCGGCTCGCACCGGACGCGCAGGTGGACCCCGTGGTGCCGGACGACCTGACGACGTTGTTCGTTGCGCCGGAAAGCGCGCTGGTGAAATGCACCGTGTCGCTGGTCGCACGCCCGGGTCAAGACCTGGCACCGGTGTGCCTGGCGGGAGCCCACTGGAAGCTGGGCCGCGTGGACGTCGCCTGGGGCTGGTTCCAGCAGGCCATGGCGGCACAGGCTGCAGCGCGGCAGGACGAGTTCGGCCTCCTCGACGCGCCGGTCGCACGCGAGACGCTCTTCGGCGGCGCGGCGTGGGCGGGGCTGCACCTGGGTGCCGACGGGCGCACTGTCGCGGACCTGCTCCGGCTGGCAGGCCCGGGGTCCGACGAGGGCAGCGCGTCGGCCCGGCTGTGGGCGATGGGCGTGACCTGCCGCGCCGCTGCCGCGTCCTCCGTCACGCCCGGTTTCGTCGACCGCCCAGCCGTTCCCCGGGCAGAACTCGACCCCCTCGCTGACCGGGTGCCCTGGATCGTGGCCGAGCGAGGCCGGCGCGCCCTGGCCCGCGGCGATCACGCGGGGGCGCGCGAAGCGGCAGCGTCCCTGCTGGTGGCGTCGCGCAAGGAGCCAGCCTCCTTTGCGCATCCTGACCCGGTGGATCCCCGCGCCTTCGAGGGCCACCTGCTGATGGGACTGGCGCTCCTCGGGCAGGGCCATCGGGAACGGGCTCACGAAAGCTTCGGAAAGGCTGTTGCCTTGCGCCCCTATTCGGTCGAAGCGAACGTGTTGCGCTCCACGGCGTTCGACATGCCGCCGCACCCGGGGCATCGCCACCCCTGCGTGCCGGCCGGGGAACGGTACGCCGGCAGCCAGGCACTGCAGGACTTCCATGCGCACGAGGCGATCGTCGTGCCGGTGCCGGGTCGATCCGGTGTCCAGGCCCTGCAACGGCGACCGCCCTGACCGTGGCAGCGGCAACGGCGTCGCACGGGCCCGGTTTCAACGCGCAAACACCCACATCAACGCGAACGTCATCACGACGTAGCGCAGGAACTTGCCGATCGCCATGTACAGCACGCAGGGCCAGAACGGCAGCTTGAGCCAGCCGGCAACCACGCACAGCGGGTCGCCCAGCACCGGCAGCCAGGACAGCAGGCAGGCGCGCGGGCCGAAGCGTTCCAGCCAGCCGAGCACGCGGTGCTGCACCGTGCGGTGCGTCATGCGCTCGTAGGCCACCTCGGCGCCGTAGCCCATCCACCAGCAGATCGCCCCGCCCAGGGTGTTGCCCAGCGTGGCGACCGCGATGCCCGGCCACAGCATGGCAGGGTTGAGCCGCACCAGGCCGTACAGCGCGGGCTCGGAGCCCACCGGCACGATGGTGGCCGAGATGGTCGCGACGACGAACAGCGTCGTCAGCCCGTACTCGGGCAGTGCCAGCAGGTCGAGCAGTCGTTGCAGCCACCATTCCATGGGGCGCGATTATCGCGACGGGCCGCAACCGCATGCGGCGCGGCCCCGGCGCCCTTCGTTGCCGCGATCCTTGGAACACCCCGACCGCAGCGCGGCACGGCGCATGCCGGTGCCGACGGGAGATGCATTTCATCTGTTGAAAGGTGCGACGGCTATACTTTGCCTCCTTTTTCAGCACCCCTTCCCACGCCGTTCCTCCCATGCGCCTCGGCCCGTTCGAACTGCCGAATCCGCTTTTCGTCGCGCCCATGGCCGGGGTGACGGACCGGCCATTCCGGCAGCTGTGCAAGCGGCTCGGCGCGGGCTATGCGGTCAGCGAGATGGTGACCTCGCGGCGCGACCTGTGGAACAGCCTCAAGACCTCGCGCCGCGCCAACCATGACGGCGAATCGGCGCCGATCGCGGTGCAGATCGCCGGCACCGAGCCGATCATGATGGCCGAGGCCGCGGTCTACAACATCGAGCGCGGCGCGCAGATCATCGACATCAACATGGGCTGCCCGGCCAAGAAGGTGTGCAACAAGTGGGCGGGCTCGGCGCTGATGCAGGACGAGGCGCTGGCCGCGCGCATCGTCGAGGCGGTGGTCACGGCCTGCACGCCGCACGGCGTGCCGGTGACGCTGAAGATGCGCACCGGCTGGTGCCAGCAGCACCGCAACGCGCTCGTGATCGCGCGCGCCGCGGAGGCCGCGGGGGTGGCGATGGTCACCATCCACGGCCGCACGCGCGAGCAGGGCTACAAGGGCCGGGCCGAGTACGACACCATCGCCGCGGTCAAGGCCGCGCTGCGCATCCCGGTGGTGGCCAATGGCGACATCGACTCGCCGCAGAAGGCCCGCGAGGTGCTGCAGCGCACCGGCGCCGACGCGCTGATGATCGGCCGTGCGGCGCAGGGACGGCCCTGGATCTTCCGGGAGATCGCCCATTACCTCGCCACCGGCGAGCACCTGCCGCCGCCGCGCGTGCCGGAGGTGCGCCAGTGGCTGGTCGAGCACCTGCATGACCACTACGCGCTGTACGGCGAGTACGCCGGGGTGCGCACGGCCCGCAAGCACATCGGCTGGTACGTGCGCGGCCTGCCCGGCGGCGAAGCGTTCCGCCGCGCGATGAACGCACTCGAGACCTGCGACGGACAGCTGCAGGCCGTCCACGACTACTTCGATCAACTGGCCGCGTCGCACGAACGGCTGCCCGAGCCGCAGCCCGCCGACGACGATGCCCTGACCCTGGAAGCAGCATGAGCAAGAAGAACATCGAAGAGTGCATCCGCGCCAGCCTGGAGGCCTACTTCAAGGACCTGCGCGGCGAGGAGCCGCACTCGATGTACGAAATGATCATCCACGTGGTCGAAAAGCCCCTGCTGGAAACCGTGATGCAACATGCGGACGGCAACCAGTCGCGCGCGGCCGAGTGGCTCGGCATCAACCGCAACACGCTGCGCCGCAAGCTGGTGGAACACAAGCTGCTGAAGTGATGGCCGCCGGCGGCCCGGGACGCCTGCGGCACACCCGGCCCCGCCCTCCCCGAATCCCCCAAGAAACCCGAGACCACGAACATGCAAGCCCTGCTCTCCGTATCCGACAAGACCGGCATCGTCGAATTCGCCCAGTCGCTGCACGCGCTCGGCGTCAAGCTGCTGTCCACCGGCGGCACCGCGAGGCTGCTGGCCGAAAAAGGCCTGCCGGTGACCGAGGTGTCCGAGGTGACCGGCTTCCCCGAGATGCTGGACGGCCGCGTCAAGACGCTGCACCCGCGCATCCACGGCGGCCTGCTGGCCCGGCGTGACCTGCCCGAGCACATGGCCGCGCTGCAGCAGCACGGCATCGACACGATCGACCTGCTGATCGTGAACCTGTACCCGTTCAAGCAGGCCACCGCGCGCCCCGACTGCACGCTGGAAGACGCGATCGAGAACATCGACATCGGCGGCCCGGCGATGCTGCGTGCCGCGGCGAAGAACTGGCAGGACGTGGCGGTGGTGATCGATCCGGCCGACTACGCGCGCGTGCTGGAGGAGCTCAAGGCCGGGCAGATCCAGCGCAGCACCAAGTTCATGCTGGCCAAGAAGGTGTTCGCGCACACCGCCGCCTACGACGGCATGATCACCAATTACCTGACCTCGCTGGCCGAAGGCGCCGAGAACGCCACCGCGGCCGTGCCTCAGCGCAGCGAGTACCCGGCGGTGTTCAACCTGCAGCTGCACAAGACGCAGGACATGCGCTACGGCGAGAACCCGCACCAGAGCGCGGCGTTCTACCGCGACGCCGCCCCCGTGGCCGGCGCGCTGGCGCACTACCGCCAGCTGCAGGGCAAGGAGCTGTCCTACAACAACATCGCCGACGCCGACGCCGCGTGGGAATGCGTCAAGACCTTCGACGCGCCGGCCTGCGTGATCATCAAGCACGCGAACCCCTGCGGCGTGGCGGTGGGCGCCAACGTCGCCGAGGCCTACGCCAAGGCCTTCAAGACCGATTCGACCTCGGCCTTCGGCGGCATCATCGCGTTCAACCAGCCGCTGGACGGCGCGGCCGCCGAGCTGGTGGCCAAGCAGTTCGTCGAGGTGCTGATCGCCCCGGCCTACACGCCCGAGGCGCTGGCCGTCTTCAAGGCCAAGCAGAACGTGCGCCTGCTGGAAGTGCCCCTGGCGCACGAGCCGAACCCGTTCGACCTCAAGCGCGTGGGCGGCGGCGTGCTGCTGCAGTCGGCCGACGCGAAGAACGTGGCCGCCGGCGAGCTGCGCGTGGTGACCGCCAGGCAGCCGACCCCGCAGCAGATGGAAGACCTGCTGTTCGCCTGGAAGGTGGCCAAGTTCGTCAAGAGCAACGCCATCGTGTTCTGCGCCGGCGGCATGACGCTGGGCGTGGGCGCCGGCCAGATGAGCCGCATCGACTCGGCCCGCATCGCCTCGATCAAGGCCGAGAACGCCGGCCTGTCGCTGCAGGGCTCGGCGGTGGCGAGCGACGCCTTCTTCCCGTTCCGCGACGGCCTGGACGTGGTGGCCGATGCCGGCGCGACCTGCGTGATCCAGCCGGGCGGCAGCGTGCGCGACGAGGAAGTGATCGCCGCGGCCAACGAGCGCGGCATCGCGATGGTGTTCACCGGCACGCGCCACTTCCGCCATTGAGTCCCGGCCGGCGGCCTGCGGCGCGCCCGCGAGGGGCAGGCCGCGGGCACGCCGCCGACGGGGCGCCGGCCCGCCCGGCGCCCCCTTCCCCGCACCCGCTACCATTCAGCGCATGACGCTGCCCGAAGCCGTCGGCCTGCTGCTGTCCTTTCTCGTGCGCCTGATCACCGGTGCCCAGGGACACTGGCACGGCTCGGTCCCCACCGCCGAACAGCGCATCTACTTCGCCAACCACCAGAGCCACCTGGACTGGGTGCTGATCTGGTGCGCGCTGCCGGCCGAGCTGCGCGCGCGCACGCGCCCGATCGCCGCGAAGGACTACTGGACCTCGAACCGCCTGCGCCACTGGATCACGCGCGAGGTGTTCAACGCGGTCTACGTGGACCGCCACCGCACCGAGGACCAGGACCCGCTCGAGCCGCTGGTCGCCGCACTGAGGAACGGCGACTCGCTGGTGATCTTTCCCGAGGGCACGCGCGGCCACCTCGACGAGCCGCAGCCGTTCAAGTCCGGGCTGTACCACCTGGCGCAGCAGTTCCCCGAGGTGCAGCTGATCCCGGCCTGGATCGACAACGTGCAGCGCGTGATGCCCAAGGGCGAGGTGGTGCCGGTGCCGATCCTGTGCTCGGTGACCTTCGGCGCGCCGATGCAGCTGCTGCCCGGCGAGGACAAGCGCGCCTTCCTGGAGCGGGCCCGCGAGGCCGTGATCGCCCTGCGGCGCATCGAGAGGGCGGCGTGAGATGAACCTGTTCCGGCAGATGCGGGCCTGGTCGGCCAGCGAGCAGATCGCCCTGCTGTTCGTGATCGTGTTCGGGCTGCTGCTGCTCGCCACCGTGGCGGGCATGGTGATGAGCCTGCGCGCCGCCGACGCCACCGCGCTGGCGCGCGTGGACCGCTTCAAGAAGCAGCTGCGCACCTCCTGGGTGATGGTCACGGTGTTCTGGATCGCCTGGGTGTCCGGCAGCGTCGGCTCGGTGATCCTGTTCGGGCTGGTGTCGTTCCTCGCGCTGCGCGAGTTCATCACGCTGGCGCACACGCGGCGCGGCGACCACCGGGGGCTGATCCTGGCCTTCTTCATCGTGCTGCCGCTGCAGTACTACCTGGTGGCGGCGCGCTACTTCAACCTGTTCTCGGTGTTCATCCCGGTCTACGTGTTCTTCGTGATCCCGGTGATCAGCGCGCTGGCCAACGACCCCGAGCGTTTCCTCGAACGCAACGCCAAGATCCAGTGGGGCATCATGGTGTGCGTGTATGGTCTCAGCCACGCCCCCGCCCTGCTGCTGCTCGACTTCCCCAAGTACGAGGAACGCGGCGCCTTCCTGCTGTTCTTCCTGGTGATGGTGGTGCAATCCTGCATGCTGCTGATGAGCTACGTGGCGCGACACTACCGGCTGGCGCCGGTGGCGCCGCGCATCAGCGCCTCGTTCTCGTGGCGCGCCGCGCTCAACGGCGTGCTCGGCGGCAGCGTGATCGGCGCGTTCCTCTACTGGATCACCCCGTTCAAGGCCGGGCAGGCCTTCGCGATGGCGCTGATCGCCTGCACCGCCGGCACCCTGGGGCATTTCGTGATGAAGGCACTGAAGAAGGACGCGGGCGTGCATTCCTTCGGCGGCGAGGGCCGGCTGGTCACCGGCGGCATCGGGCTGCTGGACCGGGTCGCGCCGATCTGCTTCGCTGCCCCGGTGTTCTTCCATTCCGTACGCTGGTACTTCAAGCTGTGATGCCCCGCACCCCGCCCACGGAAATCCAGGCCCTGCGCGTGCTCGGCATCGACCCCGGCCTGCAGACCACCGGCTTCGGCGTGGTGGACGTCGAGGGCCCGCACCTGCACTACGTGGCCAGCGGCACGATCAAGACGCGCGACGCCGCGCAGGGCGACCTGCCGGCTCGGCTGAAGATCATCTTCGAGGGCGTGCGCGAGGTGGTGAACCGCTACCAGCCCAACGTAGCCTCGGTCGAGATCGTGTTCGTCAACGTCAACCCGCAGTCGACGCTGCTGCTCGGCCAGGCGCGCGGTGCCGCGCTGGCCGGCCTGGTGAGCTGCGACCTGCCGGTCAACGAATACACCGCGCTGCAGATGAAGAAGGCCATCACCGGCCACGGGCTGGCGCGCAAGGAGCAGATCCAGGAGATGGTCGCGCGGCTGCTCAAGCTGCCCGGCCTGCCCAGCAAGGACGCGGCCGACGCACTGGGGCTGGCGATCTGCCACGCCCACGCGGGTGCCTCGTTCGCAGCCCTCACCCGTGCCGGCGGCCAGCTCAACCGCCGCACGCACGGGCACTACAAGGGCGGGCGCACCTACTGAAGGGGCCGCCCGCCCCGCGGCGGCCTCACTCGGTCGGCGCGCCGGCCTGGAACCAGCGCGCGACGAGCGCGCGCTCCTCGTCGGTCATGCCGGTGGCGTTGTTCAGCGGCATGGTGCGCTGCACCGCCACCTGCTGGTACACCGACTGCGCATGGCGCCCGAGCAGCTCGGCCGTGTGCAGCGCGACGTTCTTGTTCTGCAGCTGCTCGTTGTGGCACAGCACGCAGCGCTGGTCGATCACCGTGCGCACCTCGGCGTACGACGGCGGCGGCAGCGAGACCGTGGCTTCGGTGCGGGGCTCGGGCGCGATCCACGCCGCCACGCCCGCCAGCAGCACCACGCCGGCCAGCGCCGCGCCCCAGGGCGGGCGCACGCCCTGCACCTTGGCCTGGTGGCGTGCGACGAAGAAGTGGCGGATCAGCGCGCCGGCCAGCATCACCAGCACCAGCACCAGCCAGTTGTGCTCGTGCGCGTAGAGCATGCCGTAGTGGTTGCTGATCATCGCCACCAGCACCGGCAGCGTGAAGTAGGTGTTGTGCACGCTGCGCTGCTTGCCGCGCTGGCCGTGGATCGGGTCGACCGGCTGGCCGGCCTTCATCTGCGCGATCACCTTGCGCTGGCCGGGAATGATCCAGAAGAACACGTTGGCGCTCATCGCCGTGGCCATCATCGCGCCGACCAGCAGGAAGGCCGCACGGCCCGCGAACAGCTGGCAGGCCAGCCACGACGCCAGCACCACGACCGCGAACACCAGCACGCCGACGATCAGGTCGCCGTGGCGGCGCTGGCCGAACAGGCGGCACACCGCGTCGTAGACCAGCCAGAACACCACCAGGAAGGCCAGGGCGCCGGCCACCGCCATGCCCGGCGACCAGTCGTGCACGGTCTTGTCGACCAGGAAGGTGCCGGCGTTGAAGAGGTACAGCACCGTGAACAGCGCGAAGCCGGTCAGCCAGGTGGAATAGCTCTCCCAGTAGAACCAGTGCAGCTTCTCGGGCAGCTGCTTCGGCGCGACCAGGTACTTCTGCGGGTGGTAGAAGCCGCCGCCGTGCACCGCCCACAGCTCGCCGTCGACGCCCTTGGCCCTGAGGTCCGGGTCGGTCGGCGGGGTGAGGCTGTTGTCCAGGAAGACGAAGTAGAAGGAAGACCCGACCCACGCGATCGCGGTGATCACGTGGGCCCAGCGCAGCAGCAGGTTGGCCCAGTCAAGCAGATAGGCGTCCATGCCTCGATCTCTCTTTGAGGCCCGGGCAGGCCGGGCCGGTTCACCTTACCACTGCGGGCTCTGTAAGGGCGACCGTCGCAACCGGGGCATGACGCGTTCGGTGCGCATGCGCCGGGCTCCGCGGCGACGTTGTCACGGTGTGCTGCTCAGCTGCCCCGGTAGGTCGAGTACGCCCAGGGACTCGCCAGCAGCGGCACATGGTAATGCTGGCCGGCATCGGGGATGCCGAACTCCAGCGGCACCTCGTCCAGGAACGGCGTGTCCGGCAGCGCGACGCCGCGCTGGCGGAAATAGGCCGCCACCGCGAACACCAGCCGGTAGCGCCCCGACACGAACGCCTCGCCCTGCAGCAGCGGCTCGTCGGCGCGGCCGTCCGCGTTGAGGGTGACGGACTTCAGCAGGTCGGCCCGGTCGCCGTCCAGGCGGTACAGGCGTACCGCCATGCCGGCGGCCGGACAGCCGTGCACGGTGTCCAGTACATGAGTGGTCAAGCGGCCCATCGAACAGCGCCTTGCAGAAAAGGTTTGAAATTGACGCCAAAGTGTATACAGTTCTGCGTACACATCAAGACCTGTTTTGCATCCCGACCCCGCCATGGCCCGCTCGCGCGACCCCGCCGCCCCCGCTGCCGCTGCTGCCGGCAGCACCACGCAGCGCATCGTCGAGTCGATCACCACGGCGATCGTCGAGCGCCGGCTGATGCCAGGCACCAAGCTCGCGGAGCAGAAGATCGCAGACATCTTCAAGGTCTCGCGCACCGTGGTGCGCCAGGCGCTCAACCAGCTCAGCCGCGACAAGCTGATCACCCTGCACCCCGGGCGCGGCGCCTTCGTCGCGCGCCCGAGCGTCGAGGAGGCGCGCCAGGTGTTCGAGGTGCGCAACATGATCGAGACCGCGATGGTGCGGCGGCTGGCCGCCTCGATCACGCCGCAGCAGGTGGCGCAGCTGCGCGACCACCTGCGGCGCGAGCAGGCCGCGGTGCAGCGCACCGACGTGCCCGGGCGCACCCGGCTGCTGGCCGAGTTCCACGTGGTGCTGGCGCGCCTGCTGGGCAACGAGGTGCTGGCCGAGATGCTGCGGGACCTGGTGTCGCGCAGCTCGCTGATCTCGCTGATGTACCAGTCCGCCCACTCGGCCGAACATTCCTCGGACGAGCACGTGGCCATCGTCGACGCGCTGGAGCGCGGCGACGCCCGCGCCGCGGTGCGCCTGATGGAAAGCCACCTGCACCACGTCGAGCACAACCTGCGCCTCGATCCCCGCGTGCCCGACCTCGAGGCCGCGCTGACAGCCCTGGAGTGACCCACATGACCACGACCCGCTACCCCCGCGACCTGATCGGCTACGGAGAACACCCGCCGCATGCGGCCTGGCCCGGCCAGGCGCGCGTCGCCGTGCAGTTCGTCCTCAACTACGAGGAAGGCGGCGAGAACTGCGTGCTGCACGGCGACCCCGGCAGCGAGCAGTTCCTCAGCGAGATGTTCAACCCGGCGTCGTACCCGGCGCGCCACCTCAGCATGGAGTCGATCTACGAGTACGGCTCGCGCGTGGGGGTGTGGCGCATCCTGCGCGAGTTCGAGCGCCGTGCGCTGCCGCTGACGGTGTTCGGCGTCTCGATGGCGCTGGAGCGCCACCCCGAGGTCACGCAGGCCTTCGTCGAGCTGGGCCACGAGATCGCCTGCCACGGCTGGCGCTGGATCCACTACCAGAACATCGACGAGGCCACCGAGCGCGAGCACATGCGCATCGGCATGGAGATCATCGAGCGCCTGACCGGCGAGCGGCCGCTGGGCTGGTACACCGGCCGCGACAGCCCCAGCACCCGCCGCCTGGTGGCCGACTACGGCGGCTTCGAGTACGACAGCGACTACTACGGGGACGACCTGCCCTTCTGGATGCAGGTGCGCACCAGCGCCGGCGAGCTCAAGCCGCACCTGGTCGTGCCGTACACGCTGGACGTCAACGACATGCGCTTCGCGCTGCCGCAGGGCTACTCGCAGGGCGAGGACTTCTTCACCTACCTGCGCGACACCTTCGACGTCCTGTACGCCGAGGGCGAGGAAACCCCGCGCATGATGTCGATCGGCATGCACTGCCGGCTGCTGGGCCGCCCGGGCCGCTTCAAGGCGCTGCAGAAGTTCCTCGACCACATCGAGGCGCACGACCGCGTGTGGGTGACGCGGCGCATCGACATCGCGCGGCACTGGAAGCAGGTGCACCCGTTCGACCCGAACACCGCCTTCACCTGGGAGTGATCGTGCTGACCCTGGACCGCCTCAACGCCGCCGCACCCGACGAGTTCGTCGCGCTGCTGGACGGCATCTACGAGCACTCGCCGTGGGTCGCGCAGGCCGCCGCGCCGATGCGGCCCTTCCGCACGCTGGCGCAGCTCAAGCGCGCGCTGGTGGTGGCGGTGCGCGAGGCCGGGCGCGAGCGCCAGCTGGCGCTGATCCGCGCCCACCCGGAACTGGCCGGCAAGGCCGCCGTCGCCGGCGAGCTCACCGCCGAGTCGACCGGCGAGCAGTCGCGCGCCGGGCTGACCCACTGCACCCCGGAAGAGTTCGCCAGGCTCCAGCAGCTCAACGCCGACTACAACGCGAAGTTCGGCTGGCCCTTCATCCTGGCCGTGCGCGGGCCGCGCGGCACGGGGCTCACGCGCGCCGAGATCATCGCGACCTTCGAGCGGCGGCTGGCCAACCACCCGGACTTCGAGTTCGCCGAGTGCCTGCGCAACATCCACCGCATCGCCGAGATCCGCCTCAACGACCGGTTCGGTTTCGTGCCGCGCCAGGGCGAGCAGGTGTGGGACTGGGCCGAGCAGCTGGCCCGGCACTCCGACCCCGGCTTCGCGGAGCAGGGGCAGCTCACCGTCACCTACCTGACCGCGGCGCACCGCGCCTGCGCGCGCCAGCTGGAAGTCTGGATGCGCGAGTGCGGCTTCGACGAGGTGCACCAGGACGCGGTGGGCAACGTCGTCGGACGCTACCACGGCACCGACCCGGACGCGCGCATGCTGCTGACCGGCAGCCACTACGACACGGTGCGCAACGGCGGCCGCTACGACGGGCGGCTCGGCATCTTCGTGCCGATGGCCTGCGTGCAGGCGCTGCACCGCGCCGGGCGGCGGCTGCCGTTCGGCATCGAGGTGGTGGCCTTCTCCGAGGAGGAAGGCCAGCGCTACAAGGCGACCTTCCTCGGCTCGGGCGCGCTGGTGGGCCAGTTCGACATGGCCTGGCTGGACCAGACCGACGCCGACGGCATCACGCTGCACGAGGCGATGACCCAGGCCGGCCTGCGCATCGAGGACATCCCGGCGCTGCGCCGCGACCCGGCACGCTACCTCGGCTTCGTCGAGGTGCACATCGAACAGGGCCCGGTGCTGGACGAGCTGGACCTGCCGCTCGGCGTGGTCACCTCGATCAACGGCGGGGTGCGCTACCTCGGCGAGATCGTCGGCATGGCCAGCCACGCCGGCACCACGCCGATGGGCAGCCGCCGCGACGCGGCCGCCGCCGCGGCCGAGCTGTGCCTGTACGTCGAGCGCCGCGCCGCGCAGGACGGCGACTCGGTCGGCACCGTCGGCATGCTGGAGGTGCCCGGCGGCTCGATCAACGTCGTGCCCGGGCGCTGCCGCTTCAGCCTGGACCTGCGCGCGCCCAACGACGCGCAGCGCGACCGGCTCGCGGCCGACGTGCTGGCCGAGCTGGCACGCATCTGCGAGCGGCGCGGCGTGCAGTACCGCATCGAGGAAGCGATGCGCGCCGCCGCCGCACCGAGCGCGCCGCCATGGCAGGCGCGCTGGGAGCGTGCCGTCGAAGCGCTGGGCCTGCCGGTGTACCGCATGCCCAGCGGCGCCGGGCATGACGCGATGAAGCTGCACGAGGTCATGCCGCAGGCCATGCTGTTCGTGCGCGGCGGCAACGCCGGCATCAGCCACAACCCCCTGGAAACCATCACCGCCGACGACGCGCAGCTGTGCGTCGACGCCTACACCCAGCTGCTCGAGCAGCTAGCCGCAGAGCCGCAGCCATGACGACGACTTCCCACCCCGACCGCTACCAGGCGCTCGACGCCTGGATCGACCAGCACTTCGACGAGGAGGTGCGCTTCCTGCAGGAGCTGGTGCGCGTGCCCACCGACACGCCGCCGGGCAACAACGCCCCGCACGCCGAGCGCACCGCCGAGCTGCTCGCCGGCTTCGGCCTGCCCGCCGAGAAGCACCCGGTGCCCGCCGACGCGGTGCGCGACTACGGCCTGCAGTCGATCACCAACCTGATCGTGCGGCGCCGCTACGGCGAGGGTGGTCCGGTGGTCGGCCTCAACGCGCACGGCGACGTGGTGCCGCCCGGCGAGGGCTGGATCCACGACCCGTACGGCGGCGAGGTGGTCGACGGCAAGCTCTACGGCCGCGCCTCGGCGGTCAGCAAGAGCGACTTCGCGACCTACACCTTCGCGGTGCGCGCGCTGGAGGCCCTGGGCGCCCCGCTCAAGGGCGGCGTCGAGCTGATGTTCACCTACGACGAGGAGTTCGGCGGCGAGCTGGGCCCCGGCTGGCTGCTGCAGCAGGGTCTCACGCACCCCGACTACCTGCTCGCCGCGGGCTTCAGCTACCAGGTGGTCACGGCGCACAACGGCTGCCTCCAGATGGAAGTGACGGTGCACGGCGTGATGGCGCACGCGGCGATCCCCGACACCGGCATCGACGCGCTGCAGGGCGCGGTGCGCATCCTCGACGCGCTGTACGCGCTCAACGAGGGCTACCGCCAGGTGCGCTCGCAGGTGCCGGGCATCAACCACCCCTACCTCAACGTCGGGCGCATCGAGGGCGGCACGAACACCAACGTCGTGCCCGGCAAGGTGGTGTTCAGGCTCGACCGGCGCATGATCCCCGAGGAGAACCCGGCCGAGGTCGAGGCCTCGATCCGGCGCACCATCGCCGACGCGGCGTCGGGCTTCCCCGGCATCACCGTGGAAGTCAGGCGCCTGCTGCTGGCCGACGCCTGGAAGCCCGACGAGCGCAACGCGCCGCTGGTGCAGGCGCTGCAGCGCCACGGCGAGGCGGTGTTCGGCGAGCCCATCCCCACCTCGGGCACGCCGCTGTACACCGACGTGCGCCTGTTCGGTGCGCGCGGCATCCCGGCCGCGATCTACGGCGCCGGCCCGCGCACGGTGCGCGAGAGCAACGCCAAGCGCGCCGACGAGCACCTGGTGCTGGAGGACCTGCGCCGCGCGACCAAGGTGGTGGCGCGCACGCTGTTGGACCTGCTGTCCTGAACCGGTTGCACCGCAACGGTGCAATCCGCCGGGCGGCGCACCGGCATGCGCCAGCCCGGGGCGCGGCCGCCTGCACCTCGGCCGGCGGCAACGCGCGCCGACACGGCGCTGCCGGAACGCTGCGCACGGATCTTGCTGCCTGGGGCCTCCGTCTGTTGACTGGAGGATCCCATGACGCTGTCCCTGTCCCCGCGCCGCGGCTTCCTGGCCGCGGCTCTTGCCGCCACCTGCGCCCTGGCCGCCCCCCTGGCGCATGCGCAGGAAACGCCGATCAAGTTCCAGCTCGACTGGCGCTTCGAAGGGCCGTCGGCCTTCTTCCTGCTGCCGGTGGCCAAGGGCTACTTCCATGCCGAGAAGCTGGCCGTGACGGTCGATGCCGGCAACGGCTCGGGCAATGCGGTGAACCGGGTCGCCTCGGGCGCCTACGACATGGGCTTCGCCGACATGGCGGCGCTGATGGAGTTCCACGCCAACAACCCGACTGCGCCGAACAAGCCGGTGGCGGTGATGATGGTCTACAACCATTCGCCGGCGGCGGTGTTCTCGCTCAAGAAGAGCGGCATCAAGGCGCCGGCGGACCTGGCCGGCAAGAAGCTCGGCGCCCCGGCCTTCGACGCGGGCCGCCGCGCCTTCCCGATCTTCCAGAAGGCCAACGGCGTCGGCGCCGTCGAATGGGTCAGCATGGAGCCGGCGCTGCGCGAGACCATGCTCGCACGCGGCGACGTCGACGCGATCACCGGCTTCTACTTCACCTCGTTGCTCAACCTCGAGGCGCGCGGCGTGAAGCCTGCGGACATCTCGGTGATGCTCTACCCGCAGCACGGCGTGCGCATGTACGGCAACGCGATCATCGCCTCGCAGGAGTTCCTGAAGAAGAACCCGGAAGCCGTGAAGGCCTTCCTGCGCGCCTTCACCAAGGGCGCTCGGGAAGTGATCGCCGACCCCAAGGCCGCAATCGCCTACGTCAAGCAGCGTGACGGCATCATCAACGTCGCGCTGGAGGAGCGCCGCCTGCGCCTGGCGATCGACTCGGCTGTGGCCACGCCCGACGCGCGCGCCGAAGGCTTCGGCGCCGTGCACCCGCCGCGCCTGGCGCTGATGGCCAGCCAGGTGGCCGATGCCTTCGCGACCAAGTCGCGCATCGACCCGGACGCGGTGTGGACCCCGGCCTTCCTGCCTCCGGCGGCCGAGCGCGACATCTTCCCGGCCGGCAAGTGAGCACGGCGCAGCAGATGACGGCCGGCGCCCCGCAGGGCTTCGTCGAGTTCGACCGCGTCTGGCTCGCCTACAACGAGGAGTTGCTGGCGAAGAACCAGTTCGCGGTCGAGGACATCACGCTGTCGGTGCGCGAGGGCGAGTTCATCGCCATCGTCGGCCCCTCGGGCTGCGGCAAGTCGACCTTCATGAAGCTCGCCACCGGATTGAAGCTGCCCTCGATGGGCAGCATCCGCATCGGCGGCGAGCGCGTCACCGGCCCGCTGAAGTTCACCGGCATGGCCTTCCAGGCGCCCTCGCTGCTGCCGTGGCGCACCACGGTGGACAACGTGCTCCTGCCGCTGGAAATCGTCGAGCCCTACCGTTCGAACTTCCGCGCCAAGCGCGCCGAGTACGAGGCCCGCGCCCGCGCGCTGCTGCAGAGCGTCGGCCTGGCCGGCTACGAGGACAAGTACCCCTGGCAGCTGTCCGGCGGCATGCAGCAGCGCGCCTCGATCTGCCGCGCGCTGATCCACGAGCCGCGCATGCTGCTGCTGGACGAGCCGTTCGGCGCGCTGGACGCCTTCACGCGCGAGGAGCTGTGGAACACGCTGCGCGACCTGTGGACGCAGCAGCAATTCAACGTGATCCTGGTCACGCATGACCTGCGCGAGGCGGTGTACCTCGCCGACACGGTCTACGTGATGAGCAAGAGCCCCGGGCGCATCCTGATGCGGCGCGAGATCGACCTGCCGCGCCCACGCGACCTGGACATCACCTACACCGAACCTTTCGTGAACATCGTGCACGAACTGCGCTCGCACATCGGCGCCGTGCGGGGCGGCTGAACCATGAAGCATCAGAAACGACTGGAGCGCTGGGCGCCGTGGGTGCTGCTGCTGGCGGTGGTGATCGTCTGGCAGGTGGTGTGCTCGGCCTTCGAGGTGTCGGAGTTCATCTTCCCGAGCCCGCTGCGCATCTGGGACCAGTTCCTCGAGTTCCGCGGCGAGATCCTGCGGCACTCGTGGCGCACCTTCTGGGTCACGATGGTGGGCTTCGGGCTGGCCATCGTGGTCGGCGTGCTGCTCGGCTTCGTGATCGGCAGCTCGCGGCTGGCCTATGCCGCGATGTACCCGCTGATGACCGCCTTCAACGCGCTGCCCAAGGCGGCCTTCGTGCCCATCCTGGTGGTGTGGTTCGGCATCGGCGTGGGTCCGGCGGTGCTGACCGCCTTCCTGATCTCGTTCTTCCCGATCACGGTCAACATCGCCACCGGGCTGGCGACGCTGGAGCCGGAGCTGGAGGACGTGCTACGCGTGCTGGGCGCGAAGCGCTGGGACGTGCTGGTCAAGGTCGGGCTGCCGCGCTCGCTGCCGCACTTCTACGGCTCGCTGAAGGTGGCGATCACGCTGGCCTTCGTCGGCACCACGGTGTCCGAGATGAACGCGGCCAACGAGGGCATCGGCTACCTGCTGGTGTCGGCCGGCTCGGCCATGCAGATGGGGCTGGCCTTCGCCGGCCTGGTCGCGGTGGGCATCATGGCGATGGTGATGTACGAGCTGTTCGCCTGGATCGAGAAGCGCACCACCGCCTGGGCGCATCGCGGCTCGCACGCGGCATGAACGGCATCCCCGTCCGGGACCGCCCGGCCCGTCGCTACACTGGCGGCCTATCCACTGCCACGGCCGGGCCTGGTGCCGGCACGTCCCCCATGAGCTGGCACGGCCGCCTCGAACTCCGCTACCGCCACGATCCCGAAGGCCGGCGCACCGTCGGCCACGACCGCCACGACGGCCCGCTGCGCGTGCTCGCCAGCCTGCATCCCGAGGGCCCCGGCGTGTGCCACCACGTGCTGGTGCACCCGCCGGGCGGCATCGTCGGCGGCGACGTGCTGGAGATCGACGTGGAGGTGCAAGCAGGGGCGCACGCGCTCATCAGCACGCCCGGGGCGACGCGCTTCTACCGCAGCGCCGGCCCCACCGCACGGCAGCACCTGCGCGCGCGCGTGGCCTCTGGCGCACGGCTCGAGTGGCTGCCGCTCGAGACCATCGCCTACGACGGCGTGCGTGCCGTCAACGCGATGCGCTTCGAGCTGGACGACGGCGCCGAGATGATCGGCTGGGACCTGCTGGCGCTGGGGCTGCCCGCGGCCGGCGAGCCGCTACGCCGCGGGCGCTTCGAGCAGCAGATCGAGCTGCCCGGCGCCTGGCTGGAACGCGGCCTCCTGGACATGGACGACCCGCTGTCCGCCCGCCTGCTCGCCAGCCCCCTGGGCTGGGACGGCCGCAGCACGCTGGCGACCCTGTGGTTCGCGAGCGGCAGCGCGATGACGCCGGCGCGCCGCGACGCGCTGCTGGCGGCAGCGCGCGAGGCGATCGAGGCGGCCGATGCGACGCTCGCGGCCGGCGCCACCTCGCCCGACGGGCGGGTCGTGGTGCTGCGCGCCCTGGCCCGGCGCACCGAGCCGGCCTTCGCGCTGCTGGCCGATGCCTGGGCGCGCTGGCGGCAGGCGGCCTGGGCACGGCCGGCCTGCCCGCCGCGGGTCTGGCGCACCTGAAGGCGCGCCTTCAGGGTGCCGCGGCCGCGAGCCGTCGCGCCTCGCGCCCGGCGCGAGCGCGCTGCATGAACCACACGAACGCGACCAGCGCCAGCCCGGGCAGGTAGATCCAGTGCTTCGACGGCCGGTCGGCCGGCACCATCACGGCCACCACGTCCCATCCGACCTCGAAACCCGCCTTCTTCGCCGGGCTGCCGAAGCGCACGTTGGCGACCTGCACCATGTCGCCCAGCGCGGTGATGGTCAGGCCCGCCTTCTGCAGCCGCTCGCGCCCGGGGCCGGGCTCCTGCAGCTGCACCGCGACGGTCTTGCGGATCTCGTCGCCCTCGATGTTGGTGCCGGCGATCTGCAGCACCAGCCGGTCCCCCTCGCCCAGCTGCTCGGCCACCTTGTAGATGTCGCTGGCGGGCGCCTCCTGGTACGGGTCATACATGCGGTCCATGAACCAGTCGGGCCGGAACAGCATGAAGGTCGCCAGCAGCAGCAGCAGCGTCTCCCACCAGCGGCAGCGGATGCGGAAGTGGCGCATCGTCGCCGCGGCGAAGGCGAGCGACGCCACCGTCGAGGCAAACGCGACCACTGCCACCTCCCACCAGCCGTGCACGTCGATCAGCAGCAGCACCGGGTTGAAGATGAACACGAACGGCAGCACCACCGTGCGCAGCGCGTAGATCGAACCCTGGACGCCGGTCTTGATCGCGTCCTCGCCCGAGATGGCCGCCGCCGCGAACGACGCCAGCCCCACCGGCGGGGTGATGTCGCCCATGATCCCGAAGTAGAAGACGAACAGGTGCACCGCGATCAGCGGGATCACCAGCCCGGACTGCGCGCCCAGCTCGACGATCACCGGCGCCATCAGCGACGCGACCAGGATGTAGTTGGCGGTGGTCGGCACGCCCAGGCCCAGCACCAGGCACACGAAGGCCGTGAACAGCAGCATCAGCACCACGTTGCCCTGCGACACGACCTCGACGAAGTCGGTCATGCGCAGGCCCAGGCCGGTGAGCGTGATGCCGCCGACGATGATGCCCGCGGTGCCGGT
The DNA here is from genome assembly GCF_015476235.1 of Caldimonas thermodepolymerans. Lineage (NCBI taxonomy): Bacteria > Pseudomonadati > Pseudomonadota > Betaproteobacteria > Burkholderiales > Sphaerotilaceae > Caldimonas > Caldimonas thermodepolymerans. The sequence goes on along the minus strand of NZ_CP064338.1, from coordinate 985,371 downwards.
GGCGATGCCGATGCCGATCATGTTGCGCGAGCCGCTGTGCAGGCCCTCGACCAGCTCGTTCCAGCCCTGCCGCCAAGCCTGCGCGATGTCGCCCTGCCCGCGGAACCAGCGCAGCAGCGGCCGTTGCGTGAGCATCAGCCCGATCAGCGTCACCGTGGCCCAGAAGGCCGACAGCGCGGGCGACATCTCCTCGATCATCAGGCACCAGATCAGGATGCCGATCGGGATCAGGAAGTGCAGGCCCGCGCGCACCGTCGGCCAGGTGGGCGGCAGCACCGGGTTGTTGACGTCGATCTCGTCCGGCAGGTCCGGGTAGCGGCTCGCGACGCGCACCAGCCACACGTAGCCTGCAACCAGCAGCACGCCGAGGATCCAGGGCGCCGCCGCACCGAACACGTGGCGCGTGGCGAGCGCCACCCAGTAGATCAGGCTGCAGACGACGATGGTGCCGGAGATGCCCAGCCCCCACGCGGTCAGCTTCTGCCGCACGGTGCGGTCGCGCGCGCGCGCCATCGGCTCCAGGCCCAGGCGCAGCGCCTCCAGGTGCACGATGTAGAACAGCGCGATGTAGGAGATCAACGCCGGCAGGAAGGCGTGCTTGACGATGTCGGTGTACGGGATGCCGACATACTCGACCATCAGGAAGGCCGCCGCGCCCATCACCGGCGGCATGATCTGGCCGTTGACCGAGGAGGCCGTCTCGATCGCGCCGGCCTTGACGCCGCCGTAGCCGGCCTTCTTCATCAGCGGGATCGTGAAGATGCCGCCCGAGACGACGTTGGAGACGGACGAACCGGAGATCAGGCCGTTCAGCCCCGACGAGACCACCGCCACCTTGGCGGGACCACCGCGCAGGTGACCCAGCAGCGCGAACGACACCTGCATCATGTAGTTGCCGGCGCCGGCGCGGTCGAGCAGCGAGCCGAACAGCACGAAGATGAAGATGTACGAGACCGACACGCCCAGCGCGACGCCGTACACGCCTTCGGTCGTCAGCCACATGTGCGACACCAGGCGCTCCAGCGACGCCCCCTTGTGCGCGATCACGTCGGGCAGGTACGGCCCGAGGAAGGCGTAGCCGAGGAAGACCACCGCCAGGATGGCCATCGGCAGGCCGACGGCGCGGCGGGTGGCTTCGAGCAGCAGCACCAGGCCGACGCTGGCGGTCACCACGTCGAAGGTCGTGGGCTGTCCCGGCCGGGTCGCGAGCTCGCGGTAGAACAGCAGCAGGTAGGCGCCGGCGAAGGCGGCGGCGATCGCCAGCACCCAGTCGACCAGCGGAATCCGGTCGCGCGCGGCGCGCCTGCTCGCCGGATACGCGAGGAAGGCCAGCAGCAGCGCCAGTCCCAGGTGGGTGGCGCGCGCCTCGGTGTCGTTGAGCAAGCCGAAGCCCAGCGCAAACGGCAGCGGCGAGGCGTACCAGAGCTGGAACAGCGCCCACAGCAGCGCGACGCCGAACACCACCTTGCCGCCGAAGCCGCGCGCGTCTCGCCCGCCCGTGTCAGCGTCGGCCACCAGCTGCTGCAGCTCCGGCGACGCTTTGTCGAGATCACTCATGATCGTTCCTTGGAGGGAGGGGCGGCCGGCCTCGGCGGGCCGGCCAGGAACGTGCCCCCGGGCAACGCCGGCACGCGGCGTCGCCCCAGGAGGTCACAAGGCGTCGCTGCCGGTCACTTGATCCAGCCGCGTTCCTTGTAGTAGCGCACGGCGCCTTCGTGCAGCGGCGCGGACAGGCCGTCCTTGATCATGTTTTCCGGGTTCAGGTTGGCCAGCGCCGGATGCAGCTTCTTGAAGTCCTCGAAGTTGTCGAACACCGCCTTCACGACCGCATAGATCGTGTCGGCCGGCACCTTGGCCGAGGTGACGAAGGTGGCCAGCACGCCGTAGGTCGGGGTGTCGTTCGGGTTGCCGGGGTACAGGCCGCCCGGGATCGAGACCTTGGCGTAGTACGGCTTCTCGGCGACCAGCTTGTCCACCGCCGGGCCGGTCAGCGGCACCAGTTGCGCGCCGCAGCTGGTGGTCGGGTCCTGGATGTTGGCCGACGGGTGGCCCACGGCGTAGAGGAAGCCGTCGATCTTGCCGTCACACAGCGCCGGGCCGTGCTCGTCGGCCTTCAGCTCGGCGGCCAGGCCGAAGTCGCTCAGCTTCCAGCCCATCGCGTCGAGCAGCTCCTCCATCGACGAGCGCGTGCCGGAACCCGGGTTGCCGACGTTGAAGCGCTTGCCCTTGAAGTCCTCGAACTTCTTGATGTTGGCTTCCTTGCGCGCCACGACGGTCATCGGCTCGGGGTGCAGCGAGAACACCGCGCGCAGGTCGGCATAGGCGCCGCTGTCCTTGAACTGGCCCACGCCCTTGATCGCGTTGTACTGCACGTCGCTCTGCGCGACGCCCATGTCCAGCTCGCCCGCCTTGATGGTGTTGACGTTGAACACCGAACCTCCGGTGGACTCCACCGAACAGCGGATGTTGTGCTTGGCGCGGTCCTTGTTGACGAGACGGCAGATCGCACCGCCTGCCGCGTAGTACACCCCCGTGACACCGCCGGTGCCGATGGTCACGAACTTCTGCTGGGCCATCGCGCCGCTCCACGGCATCGCCAGCGATGCCAGTGCAACGGTGGCCAGCGTGTTGCGTAGCAGTTTCTTGTGTTGCAGAGCCACTTGAGTCTCCTGGTGGTTGGTGGAACAAGAGGAACGGAAGTGTCAGCGGCGAAAGAACCTCTCGCGCGCCTGACGCCATGATGCCCGGGGGATGCCCAGGGCGTCGAGCGTTTGCGCCATGCGACTCACCTGCATGGCGTTGTCCGTGGCGGGGCTGCCGTCGGGCAGGTGCACGTTGTTCTCGAAGCCGATGCGCACGCCGCCGCCCAGCGCCGCGGCGGCCGTCAGGCAGGCGAACTCGGTCGGGCCGAACGCGCACACCGACCAACCCCACCCGGGCGGCAGCACCGCCAGCATCGCAAGCAGCTCGCGCGGATCGCCGGCGCGGCGCTGCGCGTAGGAGCCGAGCACGAACAGCACCTCCGGCGCGCCGTGCAGGCGCCCCTGCGGCCCGTGCAGCGCGACCAGGCGTTGCAGGTCGGCCGGGTCGTAGACGATGAACTGCACCGCGGTGCCTGCCTCGCGCTGCGCCTCGAGGAAGGCACAGGCGCGCGGCAGCAGGGCGTCGTCGGCGAGCAGCTCGCGCACCGCGACCGACACCGCCTCGGGCTGCACCGCCTCGACCGCGGCGATCTGCTCCTGCGGACTGTAGCGGCCCACGGCCTCGGTGGTCATCTGCAGGACCATGCCCGTGCCGACGCGTTCACGGATCGCCGCAAAGGCCTCGCGGTAGCGTGCGGCGTCCAGCGTGTGGGCACCGGCGTCATCGCGCACGTGCACGTGGAACCAGCTCGCGCCGGCGGCCTCGCAGGCGGCGGCGCACTCGGCCAGCTCGGCCGCGGTCATCGGCAGCGCCGGATGGTCGCGCTGCGTGCGGCGCGCGCCGTTGGGCGCGACGCCGATCGGCACCGGCGCGATCACGCGCGTCGCGTCGGGCCAGGTGGCAGGCGTGGTCGCGTCCATCGTCAACGGCTCCCGGCCGGCAGCGAGGCCAGCGCGTTGTCGACGGCCCTCGACAGCCGCTCGACGATGGCATCCAGGTCGGCATCACCGACGATGAAGGGCGGCGCGAGCAGCACGTGGTCACCCTGCTGGCCGTCGATCGTGCCGCCCATCGGGTAGACCATCAGGCCCTGCGCCATCGCCTCGCGCTTGATGCGCGCATGCAGCTTCCACTGCGGGTCGAACGGCGCCTTGCTGGTGCGCTCGCGCACCAGTTCGAGCGCCTGGAACAGGCCGCGGCCGCGGATGTCGCCCACGTGGGGGTGTGCTCCGAAGGCGGCCTGCAGGCGCTCGCGCAGCCCGGCGCCCTGGCGGCGCACTGCCTCCAGCAGCCCGTCGCGCTGGATCACGCGCTGCACCGCCAGCGCCGCGGCGCAGGCCACGGGGTGGCCGATGTAGGTGTGGCCGTGCTGGAACAGGCCGCTGCCGCGCTCGAAGGCCTCGACCAGGCGCTGCTGCGCCAGCACCGCGCCGATCGGCTGGTAGCCGCCGCCCAGGCCCTTGGCGATGGTCACGAGGTCGGGCACCACGCCTTCCTGCTCGCACGCGTAGAGCGTGCCGGTGCGGCCCATGCCGCACATCACCTCGTCGAGGATCAGCAGGATGCCGTGCCGGTCACACAGCTCGCGCACGCCCTTCAGGTAGCCGGGCACCGGCACCAGCGCGCCGGCCGTGGCGCCGACCACGGTCTCGGCGACGAAGGCGATGACGTTCTCGCCGCCCAGGCGGTCAATCGCCTCGGACAGCTCCCGCACCAGCCGCGCGCCGTACTGCTCGGGCGTCTCGTCGGCGCGTCGGTCGCGGTATTCGTAGCAGGGCGAGACGTGCGTGACGTCGATCAGCAGCGGCGCGAACTGGCGGCGGCGCCACTCGTTGCCGCCCACCGCGAGCGCCCCCAGCGTGTTGCCGTGGTAGCTCTGGCGGCGTGCGATGAAGTGCCGCCGCTGTGGCTGGCCGATCTCGACGAAGTACTGGCGCGCCATCTTGAGGGCGGCCTCCACTGCTTCGGAGCCGCCGGAGACGAAGTAAGCACGGCCCATGCCAGCGGGGGCACGGGCGACCAGCTCGTCAGCCAGTTCCTCGGCCACGTCGGTGGTGAAGAAGCTGGTGTGCGCATAGGCCATGCGGTCGATCTGCCGGTGCATGGCCGCGAGCACGTCGGGATGGCCGTGTCCCAGGCAGGAGACGGCCGCCCCGCCCGAGGCGTCGATGTAGGTGCGGCCGTCGGCGTCGGTGATCGTGACGCCCTGGGCGGCGACCGCCCGCGGGTAGGTGGTGTTGAGCTGGCGATGGAAGACGTGTGTCACGGTTGGGCCTTCTGCAGGGGACGCTCCCAGTACGCACGCACGGCCCGCAGCTGCTCCTGCCTGGCGGCCAGGCGCTGCTGCACCCGCTCGCCGCCGCGCACGGCCACGGCGGCGACCAGGGCTTCGGCCATGGCCTGCGCACCGGTCATGGACTGGAAAAAGGAAGGGGAATCGGACTGGAACAGCAGCACGTGCCGCGCGCCGCGCGCGATCGGCGACAAGGGGCTGTCGGTCAGCGCAACCACCGGCACGCCGGCCGCACGCGCCTGCGCCACGGCCTCGACGGTCTGCCGCGTGTAGGGTGCCTGCCCGACGGCGACCAGCACGTCCTCGGGGCCCAGCTGCACCAGCTGGTCGACCAGGGTGCCGCCGGAGTCGGAGGCCAGCACGCCGTTGTGCATCAGCATGCCGTAGGTGTAGTGCAGGTGGTGGGCCACCCCGAGGCTGGCGCGCAGCCCGATGAACAGCACGGTGCGCGCGGCCAGCATCGCGTCGGCCGCGGCGTCGATGCGGGCGCCGTCGTTGGCCGTCTGCACCGACTCGACGTTGCTGCGCTGCGCCGCGTTCAGGCGCGCCAGGCGGTTGCCCTCGCCGCCCCCCTGCTGCTGCAGCGCCAGGCGCTCGACGTAGGTGTCGCGCCCGGCGCGCGCCAGCGCACGGCGGAACGGCTGGCGGAAGCCCTCGAAGCCGTCGAAGCCGAGCGTCTGCGCCAGCCGCGTCATGGTCGCCGGCGCCACGCCGGCGCGCTTGGCCGAGGCGCGCATCGATTGCAGCCCCAGCTCGGTCGGATGCTGCCGGGCCCAGCGCGCCGCGCGCTGTAGCTCTGGGCTCAGGGCATCGAAGTGGCGGTCGATCAGGCGGGTGATGTCGCGGGGGGTCACGGCGCGAGACGCGAAGGGCATGCAGGCATGAAACGATTGTTTCATTCTAGGCGCCGTGAATCACTCGTTTCAATCGCTGCGCCGCCGGGTTTTCCCGGGGACGGCATGCAAACCGTGCATCGGCCCGCACATGACGCGCGCCGCTACCATCGGCGCATGCGCATCCGCTCGATCGAGATCTTCCACGCCGTGATGCAGTGCGGCACGGTCAAGGGCGCCGCCGACATGCTGCACATCACCCAGCCCGCCGCCACCCGGCTGCTGCAGCAGGCCGAGCGCCAGGCCGGCTTCCCGCTGTTCCAGCGCGTCAAGGGCCGCCTGGTGCCGACGCGCGAGGCGCGTGCGCTGTACCCCGAGGTCGAGCAGCTGTACGTGCGGCTCGACGGCATCCGGCAGCTGGTCGACAACCTCGCGCACGGCCAGGGCGACATGCTGCGCGTGGCCTGCGTGCCCAGCCTCGCGCAGGACTGGCTGCCCAAGGCACTGGCGCCGCTGATGCAGCGCCACCCGCACCTGCGGTTGTCGGTGCGCACGCTGCATTCGCGGCAGATCGTCGACAGCCTGGTGCTGCGCGAAACCGACATCGGCTTCGCCTTCGACGCGCCCGAGCACCCGGCGCTGCTGGCCGAGCCGCTGGCGCAGGCGCGCCTGGTGTGCGTCGGCCCCAGGCTGGGCCGCAGCCAGCTGCCGCTGGCCGAGCTGGCGACGCTGCCGGTGATCGACCTGGATGCCTCGGACCCGCTCGGGCGCCGCCTGCACCACGCGCGCGAGCTGCACGACATCCAGTGGGCGCCGCGCATGCTGGCGCACAGCCATCACGCGGCGATCGCGCTGGCGCGCGAGGGCATCGGGCTGGCGCTGGTGGATTCCTTCACCGGCAGCGCAGCCCGGGCGACGCTGCCGCTGGAGATGGCGGTGGTGGAGCCGGAGATCCCGGTCACCGTGCACGCGATGCGGCTGCACGATGCCCCCGGCAGCGCGCTGGTGCGGCACCTGGTCGACGCGATGGGCCGCGTGCTCGCGACGGCCGCCAGCCTCACGCCGCAGCCAGCGGACCATGCGCAAAGGGGCGCAGCAGCGGCGCCGGCTCCCGCGTCGCCAGCGCCCCGGCCAGCAGCGCGGCGGAACCGAACGCCAGGGTGAAGCCCAGCGCGCCGTGCCCGGTGTTGGCGTAGACATTGCCCCAGCGCCGCACCCGGCCGATGCACGGCAGCCCGGTGGGCGTCATCGGGCGCAGCCCGGCCCAGGGCTGCAGGGCCGCGACGTCCAGCGCCGGGTCCAGGCCGAACACATCGTCGGCCGCACGGCGCAGCCGCTGCAGGTGCTCGGCGTCGAGCGACAGGTCGCGCCGGCCCAGCTCGGCGATGCCCGCCACGCGCAGCCGCGCCTGGGCGCCCTCGCCCAGCGGCGCGAACACCACCTTGCGGGCGCTGTCGGTCACGCTGCACTCCGGGAAGCGCTGCAGCGCCGCGCGCGGGATCTCCAGGCTGTAGCCCTTGAGCGCCTCGACCGGCAGCCGCACCCCCAGGGGCGCGAGCAAGGCATTGCTGCCGATGCCGGCGGCGACCACCACCGCATCGGGCTGCACGTCGTGCAGCGTCTCGCCGCTGCGCAGCACCAGCCGGCGCACCCGGCCCTCGCCGGTCTCCCAGCGCATCACCTCGGTGGACATGCGCAGCGTGCACTGCGGGTGCTCGCGCAGCTCCTCGAACAACACGTGGCACAGCTTGCGGCAGTCGGCCACCTCCTCGTCCGGCGTCCAGATGCCGCCGACCAGCGACTGCCCCGCCAGCGCCGGCTCGCGCTCGATGCAGGCGGCGGCGTCCAGTGCCTGTTGGCGGCTGCCGTAGCGCGCCTGCAGGGCGAGCTGCTCCAGCGCGCCCTCGAAGGCGGCCCGGGAACGGTAGACGACCAGCTTGCCGTTGCCGCGGTGCTCGATCGCCGCGGCGCTGCCGCCCTGCAGCCAGCGGTGCAGGCGTTCGCGGCTCAGCTCGGCCAGCTGCAGCAGGGCCTCGGTGGTGCGCTCGACCTGCGCGCTGCGGCAGGCCCACAGGAAGCGCAGGCCCCACGAGAGGAACGCCGGCGAGGCGCGCAGCTGCAGGCGCAGCGGCGACTCGGCGTCGAGCAGCAGCTTGGGCAGGTCCTTCAGCACCGAGGGGTTGGCCAGCGGCGCGACGTAGGCGTAGCTCAGCTGCGCGCCGTTCTGCCCGCTGGTGCCCGAGGCCGGCTGGTCGGCTCGGTCCACCAGCGTGACCTGGTGGCCGGCATCGAGGAGCGTGCGTGCCGTCGCCAGGCCGACGATCCCGGCACCGATCACCACCACATGCATGACATCACTCCCCGAAACGGCAAAAGCCCAGTCTAGGCAGCCCGGGAGTGCCTGTCGATTGCCGAATGCGGCGCAGGGTATGCCGCCAGGGCATGGCCTGCAGCCGCCGCGGCGGCGCGGGTCAGATCGACATCAGGCGCCGCACGCCGTCGGCTTCCATGTCCTTGCCGCGCCCGCGCCGGATCACCTCGCCGCGCTCCATCACCAGGTACTGGTCGGCCAGCTCGGCGGCGAAGTCGTAGTACTGCTCGACCAGCACGATGGCCATGTCGCCGCGGTCGGCCAGCATGCGGATCACGCGGCCGATGTCCTTGATGATGGAGGGCTGGATGCCCTCGGTCGGCTCGTCCAGGATCAGCAGCTTGGGGCCGGCCGCGAGCGCGCGCGCAATCGCGAGCTGCTGCTGCTGGCCGCCTGAGAGGTCGCCGCCCCGGCGATGCAGCATCTGCTTGAGCACCGGGAACAGCTCGTACAGCTCCGCCGGGATCGGCGTGCTGGCCGGCTTGTAGGCCAGCCCCATGCGCAGGTTCTCCTCCACCGTCAGGCGGCCGAAGATCTCGCGCCCCTGCGGCACGTAGCCGATGCCCTTGCGCACCCGCTCGTAGGGCGTGTCGCGCGTGATGGGCTGGCCGTCGAGCGTGATCGTGCCGGTCTTGACCGGCACCAGCCCCATCAGGCTCTTGAGCAGCGTGGTCTTGCCCACGCCGTTGCGCCCGAGGATCACCGTGACCTCACCCTGTTTCGCGTCCAGGCTCACGTCGCGCAGGATGTGCGAGCCGCCGTAATACTGGTTGACGCCTTCGACTTTCAGCATGATGGCTCACCTGCCCAGGTAGACCTCGACGACCTTCTCGTTGGCCTGCACGTCGGCCAGCGTCCCTTCGGCCAGCACGCTGCCCTCGTGCAGCACCGTCACGCGCTTGCCGTTGCGGCCGCCTTGCGTCAGCTCGCCGATGAACTTCATGTCGTGCTCGACCACCACCAGCGAGTGGCTGCCCTCGAGCGAGAGGAACAGCTCCGCGGTGCGCTCGGTTTCCTCGTCGGTCATGCCGGCCACCGGCTCGTCCAGCAGCAGGAGCTTGGGGTCCTGCATCAGCAGCATGCCGATCTCCAGCCACTGTTTCTGGCCGTGCGAGAGGTTGCCCGCGGTGCGCTGCGCGTGGTCCTTCAGGTGGATCAGCGCCAGCACCTCGCCGATTCGGTCGAGCTGCTCACCGCCGAGGCGCGAGAACATCGACGCGCGCACGCGCCGGTCGGCCTTGAGCGCCAGCTCCAGGTTCTCGAACACCGTCAGCTGCTCGTAGACGGTGGGCTTCTGGAACTTGCGGCCGATGCCGATCTGCGCGATCTCGCTTTCGCGCAGGCGCAGCAGGTCGATGGTCGAGCCGAACCAGGCCTTGCCCTCGTCGGGGCGGGTCTTGCCGGTGATGACGTCCATCATCGTGGTCTTGCCCGCGCCGTTGGGCCCGATGATGCAGCGCAGCTCGCCGGCGCTGATGCTCAGCGACAGCCGGTTCAGCGCGCGGAAGCCGTCGAAGCTGACCGTGATGTCCTCCAGGTACAGGATCGCGCCGTGCGCCGTGTCCACCTCGCCGGGCCGCACCACGCGGCCGTAGCTCGCCCCGCGGTCGCCCGAGCCCTGCAGCCCGGCCTCGCGGGCCTCGTGCCGGCGGCGCAGCCGGGCGCCCTGCTCCATCAGTTCGGGGGTCATGCCCGCTCCTCCTTGCCTGCTTGCGCGTCGTCGTCGCGGCGCCGCTGACGGAACAGCCCGACGATGCCCTGCGGCAGGAACAGCGTCACCGCGATGAACAGCGCGCCGAGGAAGTACAGCCAGAACTCGGGGAACGCCACGGTGAACCAGCTCTTGGCGCCGTTGACGAAGAAAGCGCCGACGATCGGGCCGATCAGCGTCGCGCGCCCTCCCACCGCGGTCCAGATCGCGATCTCGATGCTCGCGGCCGGCGACATCTCGCTCGGGTTGATGATGCCGACCTGCGGCACGTACAAAGCACCCGCGATCGCGCACATCACCGCCGAGATCACCCAGATGCTCAGCTTGTACCAGAGCGGGTCGTAGCCGGAGAACATCACGCGCGACTCGGCATCGCGGATCGCCTGCAGCACGCGCCCGTACTTGGTGTTGACCAGCCAGCGCGCGAGCAGGTAGCAGCCGATCAGCGTCAGCCCGGTGATCACGAACAGCGCCACGCGCGTGGTCGGGGTGGCGATCGGGATGCCGAGGATGCGCTTGAAGTCGGTGAAGCCGTTGTTGCCGCCGAAGCCGGTCTCGTTGCGGAAGAACAGCAGCATCGCGGCGAACGTCATCGCCTGCGTGATGATCGAGAAGTACACGCCCTTGATGCGCGAGCGGAACGCGAAATAGCCGAACACGAAGGCCAGCAGCCCCGGCACCAGCACCACCAGCAGCATCTGTGCGACGAAGGAATCGCTCAGCGCCCAGTGCCAGGGCAGTTCCTTCCAGTCGAGGAAGACCATGAAGTCCGGCAGGTCCGACTGGTAGTTGCCGTCCCGGCCGATCTGGCGCATCAGGTACATGCCCATGCCGTAGCCGCCCAGCGCGAAGAACAGGCCGTGGCCCAGCGACAGGATGCCGGTGTAACCCCAGATCAGGTCCATCGCCAGCGCGCAGATCGCGTAGCACATGATCTTGCCGATCAGGGTCACGTAGTACTCGGGCAGGTGCAGCGCGCTGCCCGGCGCCACCGCCAGGTTGAGCACGGGCACGACGACGGTGACGGCGATCAGCGCCGCCAGCAGGCCGATGCGGCCCCGCGCGCCGAGGAAGGACGGGCGGCGGGCAGCCGGCATCGACAGGGTCGGTGTGGAGGTCGGCGTCGGAAGGACGGCGCTCATGCAGGCACTCCATTCAGGGCAGGGCGTCGCGGCAGGAGGAACGCCCGGGTCGGGTGGGGGATCACGCGGGTAGCCGCACCGTGCGGCAGCATGTGGTCGCAGGAGGTGCGCATGCTCATGCCTCCGCGCTGCGACCCTTCATCGCGAACAGCCCCTGCGGCCGCTTCTGGATGAAGGCGACGATGAACAGCAGCACCATGATCTTGGCGAGCACCGCGCCCTGCCAGCCCTCGAGGATCTTGTTGATCACGCCCAGGCCCAGCGCGGCGTAGACCGTGCCGGCCAGCTGGCCGACCCCGCCGGTCACGACCACCAGGAAGGAATCGACGATGTAGCTCTGGCCGAGGTCCGGCCCCACGTTGCCGACCTGGGACAGCGCACAGCCCGCCAGGCCGGCGATGCCGGCGCCGAGCGCGAAGGCGTACATGTCCACGCGGGCGGTGTTGACGCCCATGCAGGCGGCCATCGGGCGGTTCTGCGTCACGCCGCGCACGAACAGGCCCAGGCGGGTGCGCGCGATCAGCAGCGTCACGCCCAGCAGCACGAGGCCGGCAAACGCGATGATCGCGATGCGGTTGTACGGCAGCGTGAGGTTGCTCATCACGCTGACGCCGCCGCTCAGCCATGACGGGTTCTCGACCTGCACGTTCTGCGCGCCGAAGATCGAACGCACGGCCTGCATCAGCACCAGACTGATGCCCCAGGTCGCCAGCAGCGTCTCGAGCGGGCGGCCGTACAGCCAGCGGATCACGCTGCGCTCGAGCACCGCGCCCACGGCGAAGGAGGCGGCAAACGCCACCGGCACCGCGGCGACGATGTACCAGTCGAACCAGGCCGCCGGCAGGTACGCGCGGAACAGGTTCTGCACCACGTAGGTCGCATAGGCGCCGATCATCATCAGCTCGCCATGCGCCATGTTGATCACGCCCATCAGCCCGTAGGTGATGGCCAGGCCCAGCGCGACCAGCAGCAGGATGGAGCCCAGGCTGACGCCGGAAAACACCACGCCCAGCCGCTCGCCCCATGCCAGGCGCGACTCGACCGCGCGCAACGACGCCTGCAGCGCCGCACGCACCTCGGCGTCAGGCTCGACGTAGGCGTCGCCCTCGCGGGCCAGCCGCGCCAGCAGCAGCGACTTGACCGCGGGCTGGGCGCTGCCGCCCAGCGCCTGCGCAGCCTCCAGCCGCTGCGCCCTGTCGTCGGAGGCGATCAGCAGCGTGGCCCTCAGCCGCGCCAGCTCGTCCTTCAGGCCGGCATCGGTCTCGGCCTGGTAGGCGCGCTCGATCAGCGGCAGCTGCTCCTCGTCCAGGTCGTCGCGCAACTGCGCGACCGCGCGGCGGCGCTCGTCGACCTGCGTCGACAGCAGCTTCAGCCCCGCCAGCGCGCCCTGCAACGCACGGCGCATGCGGTTGCTGTTGACCACGTCCTCGGCGTCGTCGGGCAGCGTCGCCGGCGCGCCGGTCACGGCATCGGTGACCGCATCGCCGCGCACGATGTAGACCTGCTCGCCGGAGGTCTTCACCTCGTCGCCGAGCAGCGCCTCGACCAGCGGCTGCAGCGCCGGATCGGCCGCCGCCACCGCTGCATTGAGCACCTCGATGCGTTCATCGTTGTCGCCGGTGGCCAGCACCCGGACCTGTTCGGGCGTCAGGGCCCGGGCCGTGCCGGCGCCGGCCAGCAGGCACGACAGCCACAGCAAGGCGGCGCCCAGCCGCATCCAGGAAGGGGGGAATCTCACTCTCGGGTCCCTCAGCAACGACTCGTACCGGGTCCGTGGCCGACCGGCCTGGCTGCGCGGACGCGCAGCACCGGCCGGGCAGGCCCCGCGACGATGGTCGGGGGCGACATGCCCCCTTCAGCTCAGAGCGCCTTCTCGGGCTCGTCCTTCTTCTTCTCGTTGCCGGGGATGTACGGGCTCCACGGCTGGGCCTTGATCGGGCCCTTGGTCTTCCAGACGATGTTGAACTGGCCGTCGGCCTTGACCTCGCCGATGAACACCGGCTTGTGCAGGTGGTGGTTCTTCTCGTCCATCTTGGCGACGAATCCCGACGGCGCCTTGAAGGTCTGGCCGGCCATCGCGGCGATCACCTTGTCGGTGTCGGTGCTCTGGGCCTTCTCGACCGCCTGCTTCCACATGTGGATGCCGATGTAGGTGGCTTCCATCGGGTCGTTGGTCAGCGGCTTGTCCTTGTGGCCCGGGATGTTCTTGGCCTTGGCGTAGGCGCTCCACTTCTTGATGAACTCGTCGTTGGTCGGGTTCTTGACGCTCATGAAGTAGTTCCATGCCGCCAGGTGGCCGACCAGCGGCTTGGTGTCCACGCCGCGCAGCTCTTCCTCGCCCACGGAGAACGCCACCACCGGCACGTCGGTGGCCTTCAGGCCCTGGTTGCCCAGCTCCTTGTAGAACGGCACGTTGGAGTCGCCGTTGATCGTCGAGACCACCGCGGTCTTCTTGCCTTCGGAGGCGAACTTCTTGATCTTGGCGATGATGGTCTGGTAGTCGCTGTGGCCGAACGGGGTGTACTCCTCCATGATGTCCTCGTCGGGGATGCCCTTGGACTTCAGGAAGGCACGCAGGATCTTGTTCGTCGTGCGCGGGTAGACGTAGTCGGTGCCCAGCAGCACGAAGCGCTTGGCCGAGCCGCCGTCCTTGCTCATCAGGTACTCGACCGCGGGAATGGCCTGCTGGTTGGGCGCGGCGCCGGTGTAGAAGACGTTCTTGGACAACTCCTCGCCTTCGTACTGCACCGGGTAGAACAGCAGACCGTTGAGCTCCTCGAACACCGGCAGCACGGACTTGCGCGAGACGCTGGTCCAGCAGCCGAACACGACGGCGACCTTGTCCTGGGAGATCAGCTGCTTGGCCTTCTCGGCGAACAGCGGCCAGTTGGACGCCGGGTCGACCACCACCGGCTCCAGCTTCTTGCCGAGCACCCCGCCTTGCGCGTTGATTTCCTCGATGGTCATCAGCGCGACGTCCTTCAGCACGGTCTCGGAGATCGCCATCGTGCCGGACAGCGAGTGCAGGATGCCGACCTTGATCGTGTCGGCGGCATAAGCCGACGGCAGGCCGAGGGCAGCCACGCCGAGGGCGACGGCGGAAAGCGTCTTGACGACGCTGCGGCGGGAAAGGCTCATGGGTTGCGCTCCTGGTAAGGGGACTGAGGAATGAACGAAGGTGCGACCGGTGTCGTCTCCGCCGGCACACGGGCCCGACGGATGGACGCAGGTTACGGAGCGCGGCCCGAACGAGAAATACGCCAAGTGGCGTAGGCCGGGCGAAGGCGATGGCCACCGCCGGATGGCGCCGGGTTGATCTGGAGGGTGGCAAACGCGCCGGGATCGGCTACCCTGTGGGCCCATGGAGACACTACCGCTACGCCTGAGCCCCGGCCAGGACCTGCGCCGGGCCCTGGAAGCCGCGCTCGCGGTGGAGGGTGCACGCGCGGCCTTCGTGCTGTCGGGCATCGGCAGCCTGTCGGGCGCGCAGCTGCGCCTGGCCGGCAGGGAGCGGCCGGACACCTTCGAGGGGCCGATCGAGGTCCTCACGCTGGCCGGCAGCCTCTCCGACCGCGAGTCGCACCTGCACGCGACGATCGCGCTGGCCGACGGCCGCGTCATCGGCGGCCATGTCGCACCGGGCTGCACCGTGCGCACCACCGCCGAGGTGCTGCTCGGGCTGCTGCCGGAATGGGAGTTCCGGCGCATGATGGACCATGCGACCGGCCACCCCGAGCTGGTGATCCGCCGCCAGCCGCCTGCCGCGACGGGCGGGGAGCAGCCCTGAACGCCGCTCAGGCGCGCCGGCGCTGCGGGCGGCGCACCGCCCGCACCATGCCGCTGGGACCGCCGCCGCAATAGAACAGCCCGTTGCCGTCGGCCTCCAGCCCGCTGACGCCGGTGCCCGCCGGCATCTGCACGCGCTCGACGACCTCGCCGGTGGCGGGATCGACGCGGCGCAGGTCGCTGGCCTCGCCTTCCCAGGTGCCGTGCCACAGCTCGCCGTCGACCCAGGTCACGCCGGTGACGTAGCGGTCGGACTCGATGGTGCGCAGCACGCGCCCGGTCTGCGGGTCGAGCTGCAGGATGCGGCGCTCGCTCCACTGCCCCAGCCACAGGCTGCCTTCGGCCCAGGCCAGCCCCGAGTTGTCGGGGCCCGGCGTCGGGATGGAGGCGCACACCTCGCCGGTCTGCGGGTCGATCTTGTCGATGCGCGTGCCGTGGATCTGGTAGAGGTGCCGGCCGTCGTACGCGGTGCCGGCGCGGCAGGCCCGCTCCAGCGTGCGGACGACGTCTCCGCTGTGCGGGTCGACGGCCACCAGCGCGGTGCCCAACGCGGCCCAGATGCACCGGCCGTCGTACGAGACGCCGTGCACGCCGTCGGCGTCGGGGAAAGGTCCGTACTCGCGCACGATCTCGGCGGTCGGCACGGTGGCATCCAGTGAGGTGTCGAGGGTCATGGCCTGCTCCTTCAGGGCTGCGGCACGCCGCCCGTCGGCGTGCCCGTCACGGCCACTCTAGTCAGGCGACGCCACGACCGGGAGTAACAAGATCGTCGCGAAACCCGCCGGCCCCGGCGCCAGCCAGCGCCGCGCGCGGGCCTGCCCTGCCGCATGCACCCGGCCGGCGGCGGCCAGCTCCGCCAGCGCGCACTGCACGCTGCGCTGGCTGCGCCCCGTGGCCAGCGCCAGCGCCGACGTGGACCAGGCCATCCCGTCGGCCAGCAGGGCCAGCAGCGCGCCCTGCGCCCCGTCGACCGGCGGGGCCAGCAGCACGACCTCGCGCCCGGCCGGCGGCTGCCAGCGGTAGCCCCGCGCGGTGGCCTCGATGCCGGCCAGCCCGGCCACCAGCGCCCGCAGCCGGCCGATCTCCACGCGCAGCCGGGCGCGATGTGTCGCGTCGGGATCGCGCAGCCGGAATGCCGCCTCGATCAGCACGCGCCGGTCGACATCGCCCGGCCAGGCGCGCGCCAGCGCCTGCGGCAGCACGAACAGCACCGGCCGGCGCGCAAGCGACACCCGGCGACCGCCCACGACCACGGCACGCCGGCAGCCGTCGACCACCAGCGCGTCGGAAGCCATCCACGCCAACCACCTCGGCCAGCCGCAAGGGCTGCTCTTCCCCGGCCTGCACGCGGCGCGCCGCAGGATGCTCCAGCGCCGCCCTGGCAGCGGCAACCTCGCGCTGCAAGGCGACGATGCCGGCGCGCTGCGCGGCGGCCTCGGCCCGCGCCAGGGCCGCCTGCGCCACCGCAGGACGCAGGCCCCGCAAGGCCAGCTCGGCGGCTGCCAGCTCGGCCACCGCGAGCAGCGCCGGCGGGGCGCCGCGCAGGTCGAGCGCGGCCAGGGCCTGCGCCGCAGGCACCAGCCGGCCGAGCAGCAGCAGGCGCCGCAACGCGACCAGGCGCGCCTGCAAGGCGTTGGCGCGGTCGCCGTGCGCCTCCAGCACCGCGACGGCCGCCGCCAGCGTGCGCGGGGCACCGGCCAGGTCGCGCATCGCCAGCGCCACCTCGGCCTCGGCCACCACGCAACGCGCCCGCGCCAGCGCCTCGCGGGCACCGAAGGCCCGGGCCGCACGGCGCAGCAGCTCGCGCGAGCGTGCGTACTCGCCCAGCTGCGCCATCGCGATGCCGCGCAGGGCCAGCGCCGCCGGCGCCTCGCGCAGCGCCACGCGCTGCAGCGCGCCCAGCACGTCGCCCGCGGCCAGCGCGCGGGCCGCAGCGGCGATCAGGGCATCCATGGCACGGAGGTGCGACGCATCGGCAGAACGACCGGGGGGAAGCGGTCACGGTCCTGGCGGCATTGTGGGGCCGGCGCCGGCGCGGCGGCCCTAGCGGTGCCCCAGCTGCCCCACCCGGCTGATCGCCAGGCCCGCGGCCGCGGTGCGCGTCTCCACGCCCAGCTTCTCGAACACGTGCTCCAGGTGCTTCTTCACCGTCGCGGGGCTGGCGCCGAGGATGTCGGCGATGTCGCGGTTGGTCTTGCCCTTGACCACCCAGTACAGCACCTCGGCCTCGCGGGCCGTGAGCCGGAAGGCGTGCGTCAGCGCCTCGATCGCGGCGGCGTCCGAGGTCTCGCGCATCACCAGCAGCCATTCGTCGTCGCCGGTCGGCTCGTGCAGCGCCAGCACCAGCCGGCGCGGCCCCTGCACGATGCTCATCTTCGGCGGCTCCTGCGCCCCGGCCGGCGCCGCCGCGTGCGCGCGCACCCACTCGAGCACCGAGGCCGGCACCACGGGCTCGGCGCAGCCCAGGTAGTCCTGCAGGAAGCGGCGCGCCAGCGGCGTCTGCCAGACCACGCGCCCGTCGGCCAGGCGCACCACCATGGTCGCGTGGCCGAAGGCGTCCAGCGCGTTGCGCGCCTGGCGCGCCAGCCGTGCCCCCTGCACGTGGGTGGTGATGCGCGCCAGCACTTCCTTGGGCTTGATCGGCTTGGTGACATAGTCCACGCCGCCGGCCTGGAAGGCGGCCACCACGTGCTCGGTCTCGGTCAGGCCGGTCATGAAGACGATGGGGATGTGCGCCGTCTCGGGCTGCGCCTTGAGGCGGCGCGCCACCTCGAAGCCGTCCATGCCGGGCATCACCGCGTCGAGCAGGATGATGTCCGGCACGGCCTGGGCGGCGCGCTGCAGGGCGCCGTCGCCGTTGGTGGCGACCAGCACCGTGTAGCCGGATTCGTCCAGCGCGTCGTGCAGCACCGACAGGTTGTCGGGGACGTCGTCGACGATCAGCACCACGTCGCTCGCACTGCGGTCGATGCGGATGGCGGGTTCAGGCAGCAAGACGGTCATGGCGGGCCTGTCTCAGGACGTGGGTCATCGCGTCGAGCTGGAACTGCCGGGCCAGCTCGCGCAGGCGTTGCACGAAGGGGGCATGGCGCGCATCTTCGGCCTCGATCTCGTCGAGCAGTTTCAGGATGCCGCGGAAGTAGCCGAGGTCGATCGCCTCCTGCAGGGCAAGCAGCCTGGGCTCCGGCGGCACCACCGGCTGCGCGGCGGCCGCGGGGGCGGGTGCGCCCGGCCCCTCCACCCGCGGCGCCTCGGTCCACTCGAGCTGCAGCCGCCGGCCGAGCCAGTCGAGCAGCTCGCCGATGCGCACCGGCTTGACGAAGAAGTCGGCCGGCGTGATGCCGACGTCGTTGTCCAGCCCCTGGTCGAAGGCATTGGCCGAGACGATCGCGACATGCGCGTCGCTCAGCCCCTCGCGGCGGATGGTGCGGATCGTTTCCCAGCCGTCGATGCCGGGCATCGCGAGGTCCATGAAGATCGCGTCCGGCGCGAAGTCGCCGCGGCGCAGCAGCGCCAGGCACGCGTCGCCGCTTTCGGCCTGCGCCAGCTCGAAGCCGAGCGGCTGCAGCAGGTGCAGCAGCAGGCCGCGGTCGTCCTCCTCGTTGTCGACCACCAGGATGCGGCGGCGCGCGCCGAGGTAGCCGGTGCGCGGCGGCGGCAGCACCTGCTCGGCCACCGCCGCGTGCAGCTGCGGCAGGAACAGGCGGATGCGGAACAGCGTGCCGCGCCCGACCTCGCTGCTGACCGTCATCTCGCCGCCCATCAGGTCGGTAAGCATCTTGCTGATCGTCAGGCCCAGGCCGGTGCCGCCGCTCGGGCCGGTGCCGGCGGCCGAGCCGCGCGCGAAGGGCTCGAAGATGCGGCCGATCTCCTCCGGCGCGATGCCGGGGCCGGTGTCCTCGATCTCGAACAGCGCGATCTCGCGCGCGTACTTCAGGCGGAACACCACCCGCCCGGTGCGCGTGAACTTGACCGCGTTGCCCAGCACGTTGAGCAGGATCTGGCGCAGCCGCTTCTCGTCGGCGCGCACCACCTCGGGCACCGTGCCGACGAACTCGGTCTCGAAGGCGATGCCCTTGCCCGCGGCCTGCAGCTCGAACATGCGCGCGATCTGCTGCACGCACTCGGCAAAACGCATCGGCCGCACCTCCAGCGTCAGCTTGCCGCTTTCGATGCGGGCAATGTCCAGCGTGCCCTCGATCAGCGACAGCAGGTGGTCGCCGGCGCGGCGGATCACGGTCACGGCCTGGCGGCGGTGCGGCGGCAGGCTGGCATCCTCGTCGAGCAGCTGCGCATAGCCCAGGATGCTGTTGAGCGGCGTGCGCAGCTCGTGGCTGATCGCCGAGATGTAGCGGCTCTTGGCCTGGTTGGCCTGCTCGGCCTGGCGCTTGGCCTGCTGCAGCTGCTCGTCGGTGCGGCGGTGCGACTCGATCTCGCGCATCAGCAGGTGCGTCTGGCGGTTGGATTCCTCCTGCGCGACCTGGCGGCTCTTGTGCGCCAGCACCAGCCACCACGCGACCACGCCGCTGACCACCACCAGCGCCGCATACACCTTCACGAAGGCCAGCCGCAGCACCGGCTCCAGCTCGGCGGCACTCGGCCCCAGCCCGCGCAGCTCCTGGTGGTACACCAGCATCAGCAGCACCCCGAGCGCCGGCACGATGGCCATCATCAGCAGCAGGAAGTGCCCCAGCTCGGTGTTCAGCCGCGCCCACACCGGCCGCGGCAGCAGCGCCTTCGCCGCGGCCAGCCATTGCGCCGACCAGTGCGCGTGCGACTTGCACAGGTCGTGGCAGCGCGCGTCCAGCGAGCAGCACAGCGAGCAGATCATTCCCTGGTAGGCCGGGCAGCGCGCCATGTCGTCGCGCTCGTACTCGCCCTCGCAGACGGTGCAGCGGTACACCGCCTTCAGGCCCTGCCGCTGCGGCTGCGGCGGCTCGGGTGGACGCGCCAGGTAGTAGCGCCCGCGCGTCAGCCAGGCGATGGTCGGCGCCGCGACGAAGGCGGTAACCAGCGCGATCAGGGCCGAGAAGGCCTCCAGCGTCGGGCCGAAGTAGCCCAGGTTGGCCGCCACCGACAGCACCGAGGCGATGCCCATCGCGCCCACGCCCACCGGATTCACGTCGTACAGGTGCGCGCGCTTGAACTCGATGCCCGGCGGCGACAGCCCCAGCGGCTTGTTGACCACCAGGTCGGCCACCACGGCCATCATCCACGAGATCGCGATGTTGGAGTACAGCCCCAGCACCTTGCCCAGCGCCTGGAACACGTTGAGCTCCATCAGCATCAGCGCGATCAGCGTGTTGAACACCACCCACACGACCCGCCCCGGGTGGCTGTGGGTGACGCGCGCGAAGAAGTTGGACCAGGCCAGCGAGCCCGCGTAGGCGTTGGTGACGTTGATCTTGAGCTGCGAGATCACGACGAACACCGCGGTGGCCGCCACCGCCCAGCCGACGTTGGAGGACACGTAGCCGTAGGCCACCAGGTACATCTGGTTGGGGTCGACCGCGCGGTCCACCGGCACCGAATGGCTGATCGCCAGGTACGCCAGCAGCGCGCCGCCCAGCATCTTCACGATGCCCGGCACCACCCAGCCCGGCCCGCCCAGCAGCACGCCGGCCCACCAGCGGCCGCGGTTGCGCGCGGTCTTCTCGGGCATGAAGCGCAGGTAGTCTGCCTGCTCGCCCATCTGCGTCATCAGCGCGATGCCCACCGTCATCGCCGCGCCGAACCGCAGCAGGTCGAAGCGCGCCGGCCCGCCCTCCTGGCCGCCGTACTGCACCAGGCCACGCAGCACGTCCGGCTCCTCGCGGAACACGTAGACGAACGGCAGCACCAGCAGCACCAGCCACAGCGGCTGGGTCCACACCTGCAGCCGGCTGATCATCGTCACCCCGTGCGTGACCAGCGGGATCACCAGCAGCGCGCAGACCAGGTAGCCCCAGGCCGGCGGGATGTCGAAGGCCAGCTCCAGCGCGTAGGCCATGATGGCCGCCTCGAGCGCGAAGAAGATGAAGGTGAAGCTCGCGTAGATCAGCGAGGTGATCGTCGAGCCGATGTAGCCGAAGCCCGCCCCGCGGGTCAGCAGGTCCATGTCCACGCCGTGGCGCGCGGCGTACAGGCTGATCGGCAGGCCAGCCAGGAAGATGATCAGGCCGGTGGCGATGATGGCCCAGAAGGCGTTGAGGAAGCCGTACTCCACCAGCAAGGTCGCCCCCACCGCCTCCAGCACCAGGAACGAGGCCGCCCCGCCGAAGCCGGTCTGCGCGACGCGCAGCTCCGACCATTTCCGGAACGAGCGCGGCGTGAAACGCAGCGCGTAGTCCTCCAGCGTCTCGCTGGCCACCCAGCTGTTGTAGTCGCGCCGGACCTTGATGACGCGCTGCGGCGCCTCGCCGGCCGGGGGCGGCACGGCGGCGGAAGCGGCGGAAGTCATCGGGTCCATCTTTTGCATTGAGTCCGGCAATAGGCGCGGACTTTTCGCAATTTCGATGCCTTGCCAGGACGGACCATGGAACTGACGCCCCGAGAGAAAGACAAGCTGCTGATCTTCACCGCCGCCTTGCTGGCCGAGCGCCGCAAGGCCCGCGGGCTGAAGCTCAATTACCCGGAGGCGGTGGCACTGATCACCGCCGCGATCATGGAAGGCGCGCGCGACGGCAAGAGCGTCGCCGAGCTGATGAGCGAGGGCAAGACCGTGCTCACGCGCGCCGACGTGATGGAAGGCGTCGCCGAAATGATCCCCGAGATCCAGGTCGAAGCCACGTTCCCCGATGGCACCAAGTTGGTGACCGTGCACCAACCCATTGCATGACTTCGCCACACCTCCACGAAAGACACCACTTTGGTGCATCGCGCACCAGCACCCTGACGAGAGCTGAGATGAAGACGACCCCCTCCAAGACCCTGCCGTCCCTGGCCGCCGCCGCGTTGACACTCGCCAGCGGCGCTGCCTGGGCCCATGCCGGCGCCGATGCCGGCGTCCATCATGGCTTCGCCGCCGGACTGGCGCACCCGTTCACCGGGCTGGACCACCTGGCCGCGATGCTGGCCATCGGCTTCTGGAGCGTGCTGGGCGGCCGCCGTCCCTGGGCCGCCCCCCTGGCGTTCGCCGCGATGCTGCTGGTCGGCGCCCTGCTGGGCCTGACCGGCATCGCCGTGCCGGCCATCGAGCCGATGATCGCCGCCTCGCTGGTGGCCGTCGGGCTGCTGGTGGCCGCGCGCCCGCAGCTGCCGGCAGCGGCCGCGGCGGCGCTGGTCGGCCTGTTCGCGCTGTTCCACGGCGCGGCACACGGCGTCGAGCTGGCCGGCGACGGCGCGGCCGCGGCGCTGGCCGGCATGCTGGCCGGCACCGTCGTGCTGCACCTGGCCGGCATGGCGGCGGGCTCCGCGGTGCGCACGCGCAGCGCCTGGTGGCCCCGCGCCGCCGGTGCGGCGGTGGCGGGTTTCGGGGCGGTGCTGCTTGCGCCGATGCTGCTCGGCTGAGCCAGGAGGACGCGATGATTCCGGGCGAACTGCTCACCGACGGCCCCGACCACGTGCTCAACCCCGGGCGCCGCACGATCACGCTGGTGGTCGAGAACACCGGCGACCGGCCGATCCAGGTCGGCTCGCACTACCACTTTGCCGAAACCAACGGCGCCCTGAAGTTCGACCGCGAGGCCGCGCGCGGCATGCGGCTGAACATCGCCTCGGGCACCGCGGTGCGTTTCGAACCCGGCCAGCAGCGCACCGTCGAGCTGGTCGATTACGCTGGCGACCGCGTGGTCTACGGCTTCCGTGCACAAGTCCAGGGAGCGTTGTGAGATGGCGACCGTGCAACGACGTGCCTACGCCGAGATGTTCGGCCCCACGGTCGGCGACCGCGTGCGCCTGGCCGACACCGACCTGGTCATCGAGGTCGAGCGCGACTACACGCTGGCCGCCGGCGGCTACGGCGAGGAAGTGAAGTTCGGCGGTGGCAAGACCATCCGCGACGGCATGGGCCAGGGCCAGCGCGTCAACGGCCCCGGTGACGGCGAGGCGGTCGACTGCGTGCTGACCAACGCCCTGATCGTCGACCACTGGGGCATCGTCAAGGCCGACATCGGCATCAAGGGCTCGCGCATCTTCCGCATCGGCAAGGCCGGCAACCCGGACGTGCAGCCCGGCGTGGACATCGTGATCGGCCCCGGTACCGAGGTGATCGCGGCCGAAGGCATGATCGTGACCCCCGGCGGCATCGACACCCACGTCCACTGGATCTGCCCGCAGCAGATCGAGGAAGCGCTGGCGTCCGGCATCACCACCATGCTGGGCGGCGGCACCGGCCCTGCGACCGGCACCTTCGCGACCACCTGCACGCCCGGCCCCGAGAACATCGCGCGCATGCTGCAGGCGGCCGACGCCTTCCCGATGAACCTGGGCTTCTTCGGCAAGGGCAACGCCAGCCGCCCCGACGCGCTGCGCCAGCAGGTCGAGGCCGGTGCGATCGCGCTGAAGCTGCACGAGGACTGGGGCACCACGCCGTCGGCGATCGACACCTGCCTGACGGTGGCCGAGGACACCGACGTGCAGGTCGCCATCCACACCGACACGCTCAACGAGAGCGGCTTCGTCGAGGACACCATCGCCGCGTT
Source organism: Caldimonas thermodepolymerans (assembly GCF_015476235.1). Classification (NCBI taxonomy): domain Bacteria; kingdom Pseudomonadati; phylum Pseudomonadota; class Betaproteobacteria; order Burkholderiales; family Sphaerotilaceae; genus Caldimonas; species Caldimonas thermodepolymerans. Next base: position 961,971 of record NZ_CP064338.1, on the reverse strand, counting down.
CAAGGGCCGCACCATCCACACCTTCCACACCGAGGGCGCGGGCGGAGGCCACGCGCCGGACATCCTCAAGGTGGTGGGCGAGGCCAACGTGCTGCCTTCCTCGACCAACCCCACGCGGCCGTACACGGTCAACACCATCGACGAGCACCTGGACATGCTGATGGTGTGCCACCACCTCGACGCCGGCATCGCCGAGGACCTGGCCTTCGCCGAAAGCCGCATCCGCCGCGAGACCATCGCCGCCGAGGACATCCTGCACGACCTGGGCGCGATCAGCATGTTCAGCTCCGACTCTCAGGCCATGGGCCGCGTCGGCGAGGTGATCCTGCGCTGCTGGCAGACCGCGCACAAGATGAAGCAGCAGCGCGGCAAGCTGCCTGGCGACAGCGAGCGCCACGACAACGCACGCGTCAAGCGCTACCTCGCCAAGCTCGCGATCAACCCGGCGATCGCGCACGGCATCTCGCACGAGGTCGGCAGCATCGAGCCCGGCAAGTGGGCCGACCTGGTGCTGTGGAAGCCCGCCTTCTTCGGCGTCAAGCCCGCGCTGGTGATGAAAGGCGGCTTCATCGCGATGGCCGCGATGGGCGACCCGAATGCCTCCATCCCGACCCCGCAGCCGGTGCACTACCGGCCGATGTTCGGCAGCTACGGCGGCGCGCTGGCGCGCACCTCGCTCACCTTCCTGAGCCAGCCGGCGCTCGCCGCGGGCGTGGCGGACAAGTACCGCCTGCAGAAGACGGTCGCGGCGGTGCGGGGCTGCCGCGGCGTGCAGAAGCAGCACATGGTGCACAACGGCCACGCGCCGGCGATGCAGGTCGACCCGCAGACCTACGAGGTGCGCGCCGACGGCCAGCTGCTGACCTGCGAGCCGGCCCGGGTGCTGCCGATGGCGCAGCGATACTTCCTGTTTTGACACCCGGCGGGGCCGCCCGGCCCCGCCCTTCCATCAGGACAGGCTGAACCGCATGCTGACCGTCAACAAACTCCTGCCCCGGGGCCAGGGCCTGGCCTCCGTGCTGCTCAAGCGCGCCGCCACCGTCGAGCTCGACTGGGACGTGCGCCAGAAGAGCCGCTTCGACGCCACCGACAGCACCGGCCGCACGCTGGGCGTGTTCCTGCCGCGCGGCAGCGTCGTGCGAGGCAGCGACGTGCTGGTCGCCGAGGACGGCTCGCTGGTCCGCGTGATCGCCGCGCCCCAGCCGGTGCTGGTGGTGCGCCACTGCACCGAGCACGGCTCGCCGTTCGACCTGCTGCGCGCGGCCTACCACCTCGGCAACCGCCACGTGCAGCTGGAGCTGCAGCCCGACCACCTCAAGCTCGAGCCCGACCACGTGCTGGCCGACATGCTGCGGCAGATGCACCTGGTCGTCACCGAGACGCAGGCGCCGTTCGAACCCGAGGCCGGCGCGTACGCCGGCGGCCACGGCCACCACCATGGCCATGGACACGGGCATGACCATAGGCACGGCCACGCGCACGACCATGGTCGCGGACATGACCACGACCACGGGCACGGCCATCACCACCACGACCACGCGCCGGGCCGAAAGCACGAGCACCGATGACCTCCTCCGCGACGCTGCTGCAGCTGATGTGGCTGGCCTCGCCGGCCCTGCCGGTGGGCGGCTTCAGCTACTCCGAAGGACTGGAAGCCGCCGTCGACCACGGCCGCATCACCTCCGAGGCCCAGGCCCAGGCCTGGCTGCTCGACCAGCTCGCGCTCGGCCTCGGGCGCGGTGAGCTCGCGGTGCTGGCCCAGGCCGTCGAGGCCTGGCGTGACGGGGACGCCGCCCGGATCACGGCATTGAACGACTGGGTCGTGCGGACCCGCGAATCGGCCGAGCTGCGCCAGCAGGCCGAGCAGATGGGCCGCTCGCTGCTCGAGTGGCTGCGCAACCGCAGCGACGACGCGCGGCTGGCCGTGCTGGCCGCGCTGAAGCCGGCCCCCACCTACCCCGTCGCCTACGCCCTGGCCGCGGCGCAGACCCAGGCCACGCCCGAGGAAACGCTGCTCGCCTATGCCTTCGGCTGGGCGGAGAACATGGTGCAGGCCGCGATCAAGGCCGTGCCGCTCGGCCAGAGCGCCGGCCAGCGCATCCTCGCAGCGCTGGCGGCGGAGATCCCCCACGCCGTGTTGCAGGCGCTGCGCCTGCCCGCCACGCAACGGCAGGCCTTCACGCCGATGCTGGCGATCCTGTCGTCCCGCCACGAAACCCAATACTCCCGACTGTTCCGATCATGAGCACTCCCCTGCACGCCATTCCCGGGCGCACCAAGAAACTTCCTCCGCTGCGCGTGGGCGTGGGCGGCCCGGTCGGCTCGGGCAAGACCACCCTGGTCGAGATGCTGTGCAAGACGATGCGCGAGACCTACGACCTCGTCGTCATCACCAACGACATCTACACCAAGGAAGACCAGCGCCTGCTGACCGTGGCCGGCGCGCTGGAGCCCGAACGCATCATGGGCGTGGAAACCGGCGGCTGCCCGCACACCGCGATCCGCGAGGACGCCTCGATCAACCTCGAGGCGGTGGACCGCATGCTGGACAAGTTCCCCGACGCGGACATCGTCTTCATCGAGTCCGGCGGCGACAACCTGGCCGCCACCTTCAGCCCGGAGCTGTCGGACCTGACGATCTACGTGATCGACGTGGCCGCCGGCGAGAAGATCCCGCGCAAGGGCGGCCCCGGCATCACCAAGAGCGACCTGTTCGTGATCAACAAGACCGACCTCGCGCCCTACGTCGGCGCCGACCTGTCGGTGATGGAAGCCGACACCCGGCGCATGCGCGGCGCCCGGCCCTTCGTGATGACCAACCTGAAGACCCGCGAGGGCCTGGCCGAGGTCATCCGCTTCATCGAGACCAAGGGGCTGCTGAACGCCGCCTGAGCGCGGCGTGACATCCCTCACGCCGTTGAGCGTTTTCCCGGGGCGTGTCTGTCACGCAAAGGACAGTGGCGGCTTGCAGCAGCCACCTAGTCTAGTGCGACACCCCGCAAGGGTGCTGTTCCCGGCCCTTCGTGAGGAGACGCGCGATGAACCGACCGCCCCGCCTGGCCTCCCGACGGCTGCTGCTGCAGGCCGCCGTCGCCTCGACAACTGCACTGGCGGCCCCGCGCTGGCTGCGCGCGCAATCCGCCCCCTGGCTGATCGGACAGACCGCCGCGCTGTCCGGGCCGCTGGCCTACCCCTTCGTCGAGATGAACAAGGGCATCCAGGCCGCCTTCGACGAGGCCAACGAGCGCGGCGGCGTCGACGGCCGGCCGCTGGAGCTGCGCAGCCTCGACGATGCCGGCGAGCCGCCGCGCGCCACCGAGAACGCAAGGCAGCTGGTGGCCGCCGACGTGTTCACCTTCTTCGCCTGCGGCGGCACGACCAGCGTGCTGGGCATGCTGCCGGTGGCGATGCAGGCCAAGGTGCCGCTGATCGCGCCGGCCTCCGGCGCGGATGCGCTGCGCGCGCACAACCCGCTGGTGATCCACGCCCGCGCCAGCTACGCGCAGGAGATCGCGAAGATCGTGCAGCACCTGCGCACCACCGGCCAGACGCGCTGTGCGGTGGCCTATGCCGACAATCCCTTCGGCCAGGCGGCGCTCTCCGCGTTCGACGCCGCGGCCAGGCACTACGGCAACGCCGACTGGAAGGCGTTCCGCCTGGGCGACGCGCCCGAAGACATGGCGGCGCTGATCGAGGAGATCGCACGCTGGCGGCCCAACTCGCTGATCTCGTTCGCGATCGGCGCCAACGGCATCCCGTTCTACCGCGGCCTGCGCCCGCGCGTGGCGGGGGCGGCGCCGTTCTCGATCTCGTTCCTCGGCACCAAGCCGCTGCTCGACGCCTTGGGCGACGCGGCGCGCGGCATCGCGGTGGCGCAGGTGGTGCCGCATCCGGAGAACCTCGCGCTGCCGGTGGTCAAGGCCTACCGGCAGGCGATGCAGAAGGCGGGCTTCGCCGAGGCCAGCTATTCGTCGCTGGAGGGCTACATCAGTGCCCGGCTGCTGATCGAGGGGCTGCGCCGCGCCGGGCGCGGCGCCAGCCGCGAACGCTTCATCGCCGCGTTCCACACGATGCGGCCCTACGACCTCGGCGGCTTCGAGTTCAACTTCGGCCCGAACCAGCACGACGGCTCGAGCTTCGTCGAGCTCACCTACTACAACGGCGAGCGCTTCCGCCGCTGAGCGCTCAGCGCAGCGAGACGCCGGCGGCGCGCAGCGAGCGCACCGCGCCCTCGCCGATCGAGGCCCCCAGCCGCTTGATCAGGCGCTCGGCCACGTTCTCGCGCGGCGTGTAGTCGATGACCTCCTCGGCCTGGACCACCTCGCGCGCGACGTAGTCGAGCGTGCCGAAGTCGTCGGCCAGGCCCAGCTCGACCGCCTGCTCGCCGTTCCAGAACAGCCCGGAGAACAGCTCGGGCGATTCGTCCTTCAGCCGGCCCTCGCGGCCCTGCTTCACGACCGCGATGAACTGCCGGTGGATCTGGTCCAGCAGGGCCTGGGCGTGCGCGCGCTGCTGCGGCGACTGCGGCGAGAACGGGTCGAGGAAGCCCTTGTGCTCGCCTGCGGTCAGCAGCCGGCGCTCGATGCCCAGGCGCTGCATCAGCTCGGTGAAGCCGAAGCTGTCCATCAGCACGCCGATCGAGCCGACGATGGACGCCTTGTCGACGTAGATCGCGTCGGCCGCCACCGCGATGTAGTAGGCGCCCGAGGCGCACATCTCCTCGACCACCGCGTAGACCTTCTTGCCATGCAGGGCCTTCAGGCGGCGGATCTCGTCGTTGATGATGCCCGCCTGCACCGGGCTGCCGCCCGGCGAGTTGATGCGCAGCACCACCGCCTGCGACCCCGGGTCCTCGAAGGCGTTGCGCAGCGCGGACAGCAGGTTCTCGGCGCTGGCCTCGGCATCGAGCGCGATCTCGCCACGCACTTCGACCAGCGCGGTATGCGGGCCGGCCGGCGCGCTGGTCGCCGCGCGCTGCGACAGCAGCACCGAGGCGACCGCCACGGCCACCAGCAGCCACAGGAAGCGGAAGAAGATGCGCCAGCGCCGCTCGCGCCGGCGCTCGTCAAGGTAGGCGCGCATCAGCTGCGCCAGCACCGCAGTGTCGGCAGCGGCGGGCGCGGGCGCGCCCGGGGTGCCGTCGCGCAGGCCGGACGGCTGGCCGGGATCGATGGAGCTCATGGAACGGATCGAATCGGGTAGAGAGGGCCGCGGGGCCGCAGGCGCGATGCCCGCTCAGTCGCCGAACGCGGGCCGGACGTCCTCGGAAGGATACCAATAGACCTTGCCGTCCCGCTCCTCGACCTGCAACGGGATCAACCGCTGCCCCATGCAGGGACCGCCGACGCACTGGCCGTCGCGCGGGTCGTAGACCGCGCCATGGATCGAGCAGACGATCCACTCGCGGCTGTCGTCGAGGAACTCGCCAGGCTGCCAGTCCATCTCGGCCGGCACGTGCGCGCAGCGGTTGACGTAGGCCACCGGCCGGCCGTCGAAGCGCAGCACGAAGGCGCGCGCGGTCTCGCCCCACAGCAGCACGTCGAAGCCCACCGCCGAGCCACGCTCCTCCAGCGCCGTCGCGGCGCACAGCTCCACCCCGGCACTCATGCGTGATCCTCCAGCCAGCGGTGCAGCTCGGCGACCGAATGCACCACCGCCTGCGGGGCGAACTCGCCGAAGGCCGCCGGTTCGTGCGCCCCGTAGCTGACCGCCAGGCTGGCCGCGCCGGCGTTGGCCGCCAGCTGCAGGTCGTGCGTGGTGTCGCCGATCATCAGCGTGCGCTCGGGCTCGACGCCGAACTCGGCCATCAGCTCCTGCAGCATCAGCGGGTGCGGCTTGGGCCGGGTCTCGTCGGCGGTACGCGTGCCGTCGAACAGCCCGCGCAGCTGCACGGTGGCCAGCGCCTCGTCCAGCCCCCGGCGCGACTTGCCGGTGGCCACGCCCAGCCAGTGGTGGCGGCGCTTGAGGTCGTCCAGCATCGGCAGCACGCCCTCGAACAGCGTCAGCTCATGCTGGCGGTTGAAATAGTGGTGGCGGTAGCGCAGCGCCAGCTCGCCCACGCGCTCGGTCGGCAGGCCCGGCACGCAATGCGCGAGCGCCTCGTGCAGTCCCATGCCGATCACGTAGGACGCGTCGCGGTCGCTCGGCACCGCCAGGCCCAGGTCGGCGCAGGCCGACTGGATGCAGCGCACGATCAGCGCGGTCGAATCGAACAGCGTGCCGTCCCAGTCGAAGACGACCAGGTCGAACTGGCGGGGTCGCAGGGTCATAGATGGTCCAGGAGTTCAGTGCACTCGGGCGGCAGCGGCGCCTCGAGCTCGATGGTGTCGCCGGTGGCCGGGTGCAGGAAGCTCAGCCGGCGGGCATGCAGGAACATGCGCGAGAAGCGGTGGCCGCCCAGCCGCTCGCCGCGCGCCAGCGCCTTGTTGAGCGCGAAGTCGCCGTACTTGGGGTCGCCGACGATCGGATGCCCCTCGTGCGCCAGGTGCACGCGGATCTGGTGCGTGCGCCCGGTCTTGATCGTCACGTCCAGCAGCGTGAAGCCGGCGTAGCTGCGCACCACCTTGACCAGCGTGATCGAGCGCCGCGCCTCCTCGGTGCCGGGCGCCACGACGCGCACGCGGCGCTCGCCCTCGGCATCCAGGTACTTGTACAGCGGCAGGTCGATCACCTTGCGGTTGGCCGGCCAGGTGCCGGTGACCAGCGCCGCGTAGGTCTTGCCGGTCTGGCGCTGGCGGAACTGGTCCTGCAGCGCGGTCAGCGCGCTGCGCTTCTTGGCCAGCAGCAGGATGCCCGAGGTTTCCTTGTCGAGCCGGTGCACCAGCTCCAGGAAGCGCGCCTGCGGGCGGGCGCGGCGCAGCTGCTCGATCACCCCGAAGCTGACCCCGCTGCCGCCGTGCACCGCCACGCCCGCCGGCTTGTCCACGGCAAGCACATGGTCGTCCTCGAACAGCACCGGGAACTCGCGCGCCGGCACCGGCGCCGGGGCCGGCGCCTCGGACACGCGCACCGGCGGCACGCGCACCTCGTCGCCGGCCGCCAGCCGGGTGTCGGCCGAGGCGCGCCCCTTGTTCACCCGCACCTCGCCGCTGCGCACGATGCGGTAGACATGCGTCTTCGGCACGCCCTTGAGGATTTTCAGGAGGAAGTTGTCGAGCCGCTGTCCGGCCGAGGCTTCGTCGATCACCACGCGCCGGACCGTGGGCTGCGCAGAAGCAACCACTGACTTCGTCTGCTTTCCCGGATCGGTGCCGGGCCGGCGACGGGCAGTTTCAAGCGGATCCACCTGTCGGGCCCTTTTCGCACCTATAATCCGTTGCACCACGTTTGCGTTGTAAGTGTTTGATTTGCAAGAGTTTACCCGGCACCCTCCGACCCTGATCGAAGGAGTGACGGCAACACGAACGAGCAAGGTGGGAGCGGCCGGTCCGTGGCGCCAGGTGGTACAGAGCGCGCGACGGGACGGCCAACGGTGATGCAACGCCGGTCCGGTGGCTCGGGCCGCTTCCCAAGGTGAGGCGGCAGGGTGGCAGGGCTGGTGGAAGAGCAAACGTCGAAAGAACCATAGAACAAGGTTTCAAGGCAACAGGCCGTCCTTGTCCGGAGACATGCAGGCGCACTTCGTCGTCTGTCCCTCACCCCGGCCGAGCCTGTTGTCCGCGTCCCATGACCCCCCTGCGGCTGTTGCCCTTTTCCCCCGCGCGATCGCTGGCATCGCCTGCCCGTCCGGCCCGACGCCGACCGGCAGCCTGCCAGCCTGGACGTGCCGCGGCGCCCGGCGCCGGCGGCACGCTGCGGACCTGGCAGCTGGCAAGGGCAGCCCTTCGTCCGAAGGGCGCGGCCATGGTGGCGCACGCGCCAACGCTGCCGTACTGATCCGTCGCGATCACGGCAGTCCAGGGCGATTCCTTCCGGTTCCTCCTCGTTTCTCGTGCATCGATGAGTCGCCCCTGAAGCCACGGCTTTTCCGGGTGACGTGTTGGTACGCCCGCCCCCGGGCAGGGGCGCGGGCGAAGGAGTGCACATGAAACGCATGCTGATCAATGCGACCCAGCAGGAAGAGCGGCGCCTGGCCATCGTCGACGGCCAGAAGCTGCTCGACTTCGAGACCGAGATCGAGGGTCGCGAACAACGCAAGGGCAACATCTACAAGGCCGTCGTCACGCGCGTCGAGCCCTCGCTGGAAGCCTGCTTCGTCGACTACGGCGAGGACCGCCACGGCTTCCTGCCCTTCAAGGAAATCTCGCGCCAGTACTTCCGTGAAGGCGTCGACGTCCGCAACGCCAAGATCTCCGACGTGATCCGCGAGGGCCAGGAACTGCTGGTCCAGGTCGAGAAGGAAGAGCGCGGCAACAAGGGTGCGGCGCTGACCACCTTCATCTCGCTGGCCGGCCGCTACCTGGTGCTGATGCCCAACAACCCGCGCGGCGGCGGCGTCTCGCGCCGCATCGAGGGCGAGGACCGCGAGGAGCTCAAGGAAGCGCTGGACCAGCTGCAGTACCCCAAGGGCATGAGCCTGATCGCCCGCACCGCGGGCATCGGCCGCAGCGTCGCCGAGCTGCAGTGGGACCTGAACTACATGCTGCAGCTGTGGGCCGCGATCGAGAACGCGGCCAACGCCGGCAAGGGTGCTTTCCTGATCTACCAGGAATCCTCGCTGGTGATCCGCGCGATCCGCGACTACTTCACCGCGGACATCGGCGAGATCCTGATCGACACCGACGACATCTACGAGCAGGCCAAGCAGTTCATGCACCACGTGATGCCCGACAACGAGCATCGCGTGAAGCGCTACCGCGACGACGCGCCGCTGTTCTCGCGCTTCCAGATCGAACACCAGATCGAGTCGGCCTACTCGCGCACCGTGCAGCTGCCCTCGGGTGGCGCCATCGTGATCGACCACACCGAGGCGCTGGTGTCCATCGACGTCAACTCCGCCCGCGCCACGCGCGGCGGCGACATCGAGGAAACCGCCACCCGCACCAACCTGGAGGCGGCCGACGAGATCGCCCGCCAGATGCGCCTGCGCGACCTGGGCGGCCTGATCGTCGTGGACTTCATCGACATGGAGGAGTCCAAGAACCGCCGCGAGGTCGAGCAGCGGCTGCGCGAGGCGCTGCGCCAGGACCGCGCGCGCGTGCAGTTCAGCTCGATCAGCAAGTTCGGCCTGCTCGAACTGAGCCGCCAGCGCCTGCGCCCGGCCCTCTCGGAAGGCAGCCACATCACCTGCCCGCGCTGCAACGGCACGGGCCACATCCGCGACACCGAGTCCTCGGCGCTGCAGATCCTGCGCATGGTGCAGGAAGAGGCGATGAAGGAGAACACCGCCGCCGTGCACGTGCAGGTGCCGGTCGAAGTGACCTCCTACCTGCTCAACGAGAAGCGCACCGAGATCACCAAGATCGAGCTCAAGCAGCGCGTCACGGTGCTGCTGGTGCCGAACAAGCACCTCGAGACCCCGAACTACAAGCTGGAACGCCTGCGCCACGACGACCCGCGCCTGGAGAACCTGCAGGCCAGCTACACGATGATCGAGGAGCCGGACGACGAGGTCGGCATCACCCGGCGCGACCGCAGCAGCAAGCCCAAGCAGGAGCCGGTGATCAAGGGCATCCTGCCCGACCAGCCGGCCCCGGTCGCCCCGCCCAAGCCCGAACCCGCGCCCGCCCCGGTGGCGGCCCCGGCGCCCGCGCCGGCGCCTGCCGCGCCCGCGAGCGGCGGCTTCTTCGCCTGGCTCAAGCGCCTGTTCGTCGGCGAGCCGCAACCGGTGCCCGCGCCCGCCCCGGCGCCTGCGCCGGCCACGCCGGCCGCCCGCGAGGGCCAGGAGGGACGCCGCCGAGGCGAACAGCGCCGCAACGGCCGCGACGGCAACCGCGACGGCCGCAAGGACGGCCGCGAGCGCAACCGCGGCGCGAACAGGCAGGGCGAGGCCGCCACGACCGAAGCCCGCGCCGAGACGCCGCGCAAGGAACGCGAGCCACGCGACGCGCAGCAGCGCGAGGCCGGCAGCCAGGACAACCGCCAGCGCCAGGAACGCCGCCCGCGTCCTGAACGCGCCGAGGCGGCCGCCCTGGCCGCTGCGGCCGCGGTGGCCAACGAGGCGCCGGCCGACGTCGGGTTTGCCGACACCGTGCCGCAGGACGGCGGCGACGCCGGCGAAGGCCAGCAGCAACAGCGCGAGGGTCGCCGCCGCCGCCGCGGCGGCCGTGGACGCCGTGACCGCGACACCGCCGCCGAAGCCGTGACCGGCCAGGAGGGCACGCCCGACACCGCGCCGGCCGAGGCCGCGGCTGAAGCCGCACCGGTCGAGCCACGCGCCGAGCCGCCGGTGACCGACGCCGTGGTGCCAGTGGAGACCGCCGCCGTGGCCGCCGAAGGTGATGACAACCTGGGCTCGACCGCCGGGGATGCCGCCAGCGACGCCGAGGCGCCGCGCGAAGGCGAAGGCCGCCGCCGGCGCGGCCGCGACCGCTACCGTCGCGACCGCCGCGAACGCGACGCCAACGGTGCCGCCCCTGCTGCGGGCGAGGACTTCGTCTCCGAGGCGGCCGTCGTCGAAGGCGCCGCCACGCCGCTACCGCTGGCCACGCCCGAGGTGCAACCCCAGGTCCAGCCCGAGCCCGTGGCCGCGCCGGTCGAAGCGGTCGCCGAGGCCGCAGCCGAGCCGGCCGCTGTGGCGCCCTACGTGCTGCCTTGCGACGAGCTGCGCCAGGTCGCCAGCAATGCCGGCCTGGAGTGGATCCAGTCGGATGACGAGAAGGTGCGCGCCGCGCAGGCCGCCATCGCGGCCGAGCCGCCGCCGGTGCGCGTGCCGCGCGAGCCCAAGCCCGTGGCCGCGATCGACGACGGCCCGCTGGTGCTGGTCGAGACCCGCAAGGACCTCGCCCAGTTCGCGCTGCCGCTGGAAGGCGGCCAGGCCGACACCGCCCGTCCGGTGGCCTGATCCCCGCAGGCGGCCGCCGGGAACGCGGCCGCCACCCGAAGGCCCGACAGCAAGGCCGTTGCAGGCGATGCCCGCAACGGCCTTGTGTTTTTTCGGGGCCGGCGCCTGCCCGCGCCGGCGTTCAGGGCAACCGCGCCAGGGCCTGCTGGTAGGGCGCGTGCATCATCAGCTCGTCCCAGGCCAGCGGCGCGGTCTGCGGCAGCAGGTCCAGGCGCCGGGCTTCGCTGGCCTCGCTGGCCTGCCACTGCCCGTCACGCAGGGCGCGCTCCAGGCCTTCGAGCAGCGCATCGCACGGCGCACCGCCGTCGACGGTCGACTGGTTGCACAGCAGCACCAGGTCGCAGCCGGCGTTGAGCGCGGCGATCGCCGCCTGCACCGGGGTGCCGGCCACGCTCGCGCCCTGCATGCTGAGGTCGTCGCTGAAGATCGCGCCGGTGAAGCCCAGCCGGGTGCGCAGGATGTCCTGCAGCCAGCGGCTGGAAAAGCCTGCGGGCCGGTCGTCCACCTTGGGATAGATCACGTGCGCCGGCATCACCGCGGCCAGCGAGGTGCTGAGCCACTCGTAGGGACGCGCGTCGTCTTCCAGGATGGTCTTCAGCGCACGGCGGTCCACCGGCACCTCCACGTGGGAGTCCGCCGCGACATACCCGTGGCCGGGGAAATGCTTGCCGCAGGACTGCATGCCCGCCAGCAGCAGGCCGTGCATCAGGCTCTTGGCCAGCAGCGTCGCCACGCGCGCGTCGCGGTGGAAGGCGCGGTCGCCGATCACGCCGCTGGGCCCGTGGTCCAGGTCCAGCACCGGCGCGAAGCTGAAGTCCACGCCGCAGGCGCGCAGCTCGGCCGCCAGCACGTAGCCGCAGGCGGTGGCGGCGTCGGTGGCCGTCATCGCGTCCTGCATCCACAGCTCGCCGAGCACCCGCATCGGCGGCAGGTGCGTGAAGCCGTCGGTGCGGAAGCGCTGCACGCGGCCGCCCTCGTGGTCCACGCAGATCAGCACGTCCGGGCGCAGCGACTTGATCTCCGCGGTCAGCTCGGTGAGCTGGCGGCGGCTTTCCCAGTTGCGCGAGAACAGGATCAGTCCGCCCGTCAGCGGGTGCTGCAGGCGCCGGCGGTCGTCGTCGCTGAGCGCCGTGCCGGCGATGTCGAGCACCACCGGGGCGTGCACGGCATGATGGGTCTTGCTCATGGGATCAATCCTCGGTTTCGACCACGACGAAGCTCGCCGCGTAGTCGGATTCGTCGGTGACGCTCACGTGCGCGCGCAGCCGGCGCGCCGCGAACCACTCGGCCAGCGCGCCGTGCAGGCGGATCTCGGGCTTGCCGCTCGGCGCCTTGACCACCTCGCAGGCGCGCCAGGTCATCGGCATGCGCATGCCCAGCCCGATGGCCTTGGAAAACGCTTCCTTGGCGGAAAAGCGCGTCGCCAGGTAGGCGATGCCGCGCGCGGGCACCTTGGCGTAGCGGGTGCGGAACACCTCGATCTCGTGCGGGCCCAGCACCTTCAGCGCGAAGCGCTCGCCGCGGCGCTCCCAGGTCTCGCGCATGCGGCGGATGTCGCAGACGTCCGTGCCGATGCCGTAGATCATCGCGCCTGGGGCGCGTAGGCCCGCTGGATGCAGCGCAGGTAGTCGCGCACCGTCCCGGCATAGCCCAGCTCGAGCGCGTCGGCGATGAAGGCGTGGCCGATGGACACCTCCTGCACGCCGGGCACGGCGCGCAGGAAGTCGGTCAGGTTGTCGCGGTTCAGGTCGTGCCCGGCGTTGACCCCCAGCCCGCTGGCCATCGCCGCCTCGGCCGCGGCAACGTAGGCCGGCAGCGCCTGCGCGGCCTGGCCGTTCAGGTGGGCACGCGCATAGCCCTCGGTGTAGAGCTCGATGCGGTCGGCACCGCAGGCGGCCGCGGCGGCCATCGCCTCGGGCACCGGGTCCATGAACAGGCTCACCCGCACGCCCAGCGCCTGGGCCTCGGCGATCAGCGGCTTGAGCCGCTCGGCGTCCTGCGGGAAGCTCCAGCCGTGGTCGGAGGTGAACTGGCCGACGTCGTCGGGCACGAAGGTGCACTGGTGCGGCCGTACCGCGCGCACGAAGTCCATCAGGTTGTGGAAGGGGTTGCCCTCGATGTTGAACTCGACGTGCGGCCAGTCCTGCAGCAGCTCGGCCAGCTCGTGCACGTCGTGCGCGCGGATGTGCCGCCCGTCGGGACGCGGATGCACGGTCAGGCCCTGGGCCCCGGCTTCCAGCACCAGGGTGGCGGCGCGGGTCACGCTGGGGATGCCCAGGTGGCGCGTGTTGCGCAGCAGCGCCACCTTGTTGAGGTTGACCGACAAGGCGGTCACGCCGTGGCGGGCGGACGGTTCGGGAGCGACGAGCGGGTTCATCGGGCAGGCGGCTGGTTGCGGTCGAGCAGCCGCTGCACGTCCATCATCATCTGGCGCGTGCGCAGCTGCGGCGTACCGACATGATAGTGAAGCAGGGCACGCAGCGCCGTCCTCAGCTCGGGCAAGGCGGTCGCGCAGGCGGCCTGCAGCGGCTCCAGGCCGTCGGCCTCCAGCGCGCGCTGCAGCGCCAGCAGCGTGCGCCCGGACAGCGCCCCTTCCGGCCGGTCGGCCTCCACCACCCCCGCCTCGCCGTGCAGCAGGTAACGCGCCTCGGGCTGCACCGGCGTGTGCGTCAGCGTCGCGAGGTCCAGCTGCGGCAGCACGCCCAGCTCGCGCAGCAGCAGCAGCTCGAAGGCGCGCAGCGCGGCCTGCACCCGCAGGTCGTCCGCCGCCGACAGGTACGGCAGCGTGCGCGCGTAGACGTCGAACAGCACCGGGTGCGGGTCGGCGCGCGCGAGCAGCTTCATCAGCAGCTCGTTGAGGTAGAAGCCGGTCAGCAGCGGCGCGCCGGTCAGCATCGCGCTGCCGCCCGCCCATTCGGCGCTCTTGAGCGTGTGCACCTCGCCGCCCTCTTCCTCGCGGCTGCTGTAGCCCACGACCAGGCGCTGGAACGGCAGCAGCACCGGGCGCAGCTGAGAATAGGGGCGCTTGGCCCCCTTGGCGACCACCGCGACGCGGCCGTGGTCGCGCGTGAACAGGTCCAGGATCAGGCTGGATTCGCTCCAGTCGTAGCGGTGCAGCACATAGGCCGGCTCGCCCTGCACGCGGTGCGCCGCGCGCGCGCCCGGCCCGCGTCCGCGGGAGGTCGCCATCGTCGTTCAGCCCGGCTCACTCGTAGCCATAGCTGCGCAGGCGCTCCTCGTCGTCGGCCCAGCCGGAGCGCACCTTGACCCACAGCTCGAGGAACACCTTGGCGTCGAGCAGCTTCTCCAGCTCCTGGCGCGCCTCGGTGCCGATGCGCTTGAGGCGCTCGCCGCCGTCGCCGATCACGATGGCCTTGTGCGACTCGCGCTCGACGATGATGGTCGCCGCGATGCGGCGCAGCCGGCCCTCTTCCTCGAACTTCTCGATCATCACCGTCGAGCTGTAGGGCAGCTCGTCGCCGGTGAGGCGGAACAGCTTCTCGCGCACGATCTCGCTGGCCAGGAACCGCTCGCTGCGGTCGGTCAGCGCGTCTTCCTCGTACCACCACGGCTGCTCGGGCAGGTAGGGGCGCACGATCTCCAGCAGGCGCTTGACCTGGTCCGGGCGCTTGGCCGACAGCGGCACGAACTCCACGAACGGGTGGCGCTCCTGCATGCTCTTGAGCCAGGGCGCCAGCTCGGCGCGGCGCACCACCTTGTCCAGCTTGTTGGCCACCAGCACGGTGGGCTTGTCCGGCGGGATCAGCGCCAGCACCTTGGCATCGTCGAGCCCGAAGCGGCCGGCCTCGACGACGAACAGCACCAGGTCGACGTCGCTGACCGAGGACAGCACGGTGCGGTTGAGCGTGCGGTTCAGCGCGTTGCTGTGGCGGGTCTGGAAGCCCGGGGTGTCGACGAAGACGTACTGCGTGTCCCCCAGCGTGCGGATGCCGGTGATGCGGTGGCGCGTGGTCTGCGCCTTGCGCGAGGTGATGCTGACCTTCTGCCCCACCAGGGCGTTGAGCAGGGTCGACTTGCCGACATTGGGGCGGCCGACGATGGCGATCAGCCCGCAGCGCTGCGGGCCTTCAGGCGCCGCGCCAGACTCCTCGGGCGGCATGGGGGTGGCGTCCACGTTCAGTTTTCTTCCCTCGCAGCGGATGCTGCATCGCAATACGGAAGCCGCCGCGCTCAGCGGCCCATGGCCTTGAGTTTAGCCAGCATCGCCTGGGCCGCCACCTGCTCGGCGGCACGGCGCGACGGCCCCAGCCCCTGCTCGCTGGCCGACAGGGCCGGCACGCTGCAGCTGACCAGGAACTGCTGCTGGTGGGCGTGGCCGCGGGTCTCGACGATGGCGTAGACCGGCACCGGCAGCTTGCGCGCCTGCAGCCATTCCTGCAACTCGGTCTTGGCGTCCTTGGCGCTGCTGTGCAGCTCGGGTTCGTCCAGCGCCGGGCCGAACAGCCGCTGCACCAGCGCGCGGGCGGCCTCGAAGCCTCCGTCCAGGTAGACCGCGCCGAACACCGCCTCCAGCGCGTCGGCCAGGATGGACGGGCGCTGCGCCCCGCCACTGCGCGCCTCGCCCTCGCCCAGGCGCAGGCAGGCCGGCAGCTCCAGCGCCAGCGCGATGCGGTGCAGCGAGCCCTGCTTGACCAGGTTGGCACGCACGCGCGAGAGGTCGCCCTCGTCCGAGCCGGCGAAGCGCTCGTACAGCAGGCCCGAGATCGCCAGGCCCAGCACCGAGTCGCCCAGGAACTCGAGCCGCTCGTTGTGGTCCGCGCCGAAGCTGCGGTGGGTCAGCGCCCGCCGCAGCAGCGAGGGATTGTGGAAGCGGTACCGGAGCCGCTGCTCCAGCGCCCGCAAGGAGGAATCGCTGCTCACGCCGACATCTTCAACGGGCCGACCGCCCGGCACCGCGGCCCGTCATCGCCGCGAGCTGCCGGAGTACTTGATCAGCAGGTAGACCGGCTCGATCAGCGGGATTTCCTTGTCGTAGGCAAAGCTGACGACGATGCGGTCGTTCTCCTTGGTGATCTCGAGGTCCTGGCCCGAGATCGAGGTGATCGAATATTCGATCTGCTTCTGCCGCTCGAAGGCCGCGCGGATCTCCGGCACCGTGGTGCCGCCTTCCATCGCGATCTTGTTGACCGTGCGCTGGATGGTCCAGTACTCGTTCAGGGTGGGGAAGACCTTCATCGCCACCAGCGCCACGGCACCCACGACGACGGCCCAGAACAGCAGACCGATCAGGGTGATGCCGCGCTGGGCGCGCCGGGAAACGGGGGTCATCGCATAGCTCCTGGATCCAATGAAAGTCATCGCCTGCTATTCACTGAAACGAACCGATACGGCCGAGATTACCCAAATTCATCCAGATCAAAAAGGCCTTCCCGACGATGTTCTCGTCCGGCACGAAGCCCCAGTAGCGCGAATCCTGGGAATCGTCACGGTTGTCACCCATCATGAAGTAGTGACCTTCGGGCACCTTGCAGGTCACGCCTTCGGCGCTGTAGCGGCAGTTCTCCCGGAACGGGAAGTCGTCGGCCGCGATGATGAACGGCGGCGCCTCCTTGTAGTTCAGCACCCGGTGCTCGACGTTGCCGAGCTTCTCGGAATACATCTGGGCATAGCGGCGCCGGTCCTCGTTGTAGTACTCGCCCAGCGGCGCCATCTCGACCGGCTGGCCGTTGATCGTCAGGCGCTTGTTGAGGTAGGCCACCTCGTCGCCCGGCACCCCGACCACCCGCTTGATGTAGTCGATGCGGGTGTCCTTGGGGTAGCGGAACACCACCACGTCGCCGCGCTGCGGGGTGTGGTTCTCGATGATCTTGGTGTTGAGCACCGGCAGGCGCACGCCGTAGTGGAACTTGTTCACCAGGATCAGGTCGCCCACCAGCAGCGTCGGCACCATCGAGCCGGACGGGATCTTGAACGGCTCGAACAGGAACGAGCGCAGCAGGAAGACGATGCAGATCACCGGGAACAGGCCGGCGGTCCAGTCCAGCCACCAGGGCTGCATCAGGATCTTCTCGCGCGCGGCCTGCACGTCGCCGTCCACCTGCGTGATGCCCTGGCGGGCCAGCTCCTCGCGGCGGGCGGCGTGCTGCGCCTCCAGCTGCGCCGCGGCGCGCCGGCGCGCCGGCAGGAAATGGAACCGCTCGGCCAGCCAGAAGGCGAAGGTCACCAGCGTGAGCAGGAACAGCAGCAGCGAGAAGTTGCCGTGCCACGCGTCCACATACCAGCCGCCCAGGTAAACGATCAGGCAGGCATACAAAGCTGCAGTCAGCAGTCCCATCCGGACTCCAGTGAAGGGGATCAGTCGTCGACTTGAAGGATGGCCAGGAAGGCTTCCTGCGGCACTTCCACGGTGCCGATCTGCTTCATCCGTTTCTTGCCGGCTTTTTGTTTTTCCAGCAACTTGCGCTTGCGGGTGATGTCACCGCCGTAGCATTTTGCCAGCACGTTCTTGCGCAGCGCCTTGATGGTCTCCCGGGCGATGATGTTCGCCCCGATGGCGGCCTGGATGGCCACGTCGAACATCTGGCGCGGGATGATCTCGCGCATCTTGACCGCCACCTCGCGGCCGCGGTGCTGGGCCTGGCTGCGGTGCACGATCAGCGACAACGCGTCGACGCGCTCGCCGTTGATCAGCATGTCGACCTTGACGACGTCGGCCGCACGGTACTCCTTGAACTCGTAGTCCATCGAGGCGTAGCCGCGCGAGACGCTCTTGAGCTTGTCGAAGAAGTCCAGCACGATCTCCGCCAGCGGCATGTCGTAGGTCAGCATGACCTGGCGGCCGTGGTAGGCCATGTTGACCTGCACCCCGCGCTTCTGGTTGACCAGCGTCATCACCGGGCCGACGTACTCCTGCGGCATGTACAGGTGCACCGTGACGATGGGTTCGCGGATCTCGCGGATGCGGCCCGGGTCGGGCATCTTCGACGGGTTCTCGACCTGCATCAC
This sequence comes from Caldimonas thermodepolymerans, assembly GCF_015476235.1. NCBI lineage: Bacteria > Pseudomonadati > Pseudomonadota > Betaproteobacteria > Burkholderiales > Sphaerotilaceae > Caldimonas > Caldimonas thermodepolymerans. Next base: position 944,063 of record NZ_CP064338.1, on the reverse strand, counting down.
CGTGCCGTCGTTGAGCTCGACCTCGTAGACCACGCTGGGCGCGGTGGTGATCAGGTCCTGGTCGAACTCGCGCTCCAGGCGCTCCTGCACGATCTCCATGTGCAGCAGGCCCAGGAAGCCGCAGCGGAAGCCGAAGCCCAGCGCCTGCGAGACCTCCGGCTCGAAGCGCAGCGAGGCGTCGTTGAGCTTGAGCTTCTCCAGCGCGTCGCGCAGCTGGTCGTACTCGCTCGCCTCGGTCGGGTACAGGCCTGCGAACACCTGCGGCTGGATCTCCTTGAAGCCGGGCAGCGGCTCGCTGGCCGGTCCCAGGCAGTTGGGCGTCTTCTTCTCGTGGGTGAGGGTGTCGCCCACCTTGGCCGCCTGCAGCTCCTTGATGCCGGCGATCACGAAGCCCACCTCCCCGGCCTGCAGCGACTCGCGCTGCACCGACTTGGGCGTGAACACCCCCAGCTGCTCGGCGTTGTAGGCGGCGTTGGTCGCCATCATCTTGATGCGGTCGCCCTTCTTCAGCTGGCCGTCGACCACCCGCACCAGCATCACGACGCCGACGTAGTTGTCGAACCAGGAGTCGATGATCACCGCGCGCAGCGGGGCGTCCGGGTTGCCGCGCGGCGGCGGCATGCGCGTGACGATGGCCTCCAGGATCTCGTCGATGCCCTCGCCGGTCTTGGCCGAGCAGGGGATGGCGTCGCTCGCGTCGATGCCGATGACGTCCTCGATCTCGCCCTTGGCCCGGTCCGGGTCGGCCTGGGGCAGGTCCATCTTGTTGAGCACCGGCACCACCTCGACGCCGAGCTCGATCGCGGTGTAGCAGTTGGCCACCGTCTGCGCCTCGACGCCCTGGCTGGCGTCGACCACCAGCAGCGCGCCCTCGCAGGCCGACAGCGAGCGGCTGACCTCGTAGCTGAAGTCCACGTGCCCCGGCGTGTCGATCAGGTTCAGGTTGTAGACCTTGCCGTCGCGTGCGGTGTACTGCAGCGCCGCGGTCTGTGCCTTGATCGTGATGCCGCGTTCGCGCTCGATGTCCATCGAGTCGAGCACCTGCGCTTCCATCTCGCGGTCGCTCAAGCCCCCGCAGCGCTGGATCAGGCGATCGGCGAGCGTCGACTTGCCATGGTCGATGTGGGCAATGATGGAGAAGTTGCGGATGTGGTTCATGAAAGCGGGTCGAGTGCTCCACCGCCGCTGCGGCATCGATCGTCGATGCGGCCGCGGCGGTGCGCCATGCCGTGCGGCCCCTGCCCTGCCTTCGCGCCACAGGCGGGCCGGAGCCTAAAAAAAAGGCGCGTCAACCGGCGACGCGCCTTCCAACAAAAAGGTATGGCAACTGCTTTGTTGGACCTCCATTGTAGCCAAATACCCCCCGCTGAAAACCGCACCAGTGCTTGCTTCGCCGACGTTGCACCGTGCCAACAGGGAAAACTTTCCACAGTTTATCCACAGACGCATGTGGATGGCCTGGGGATAGTTTCAAACGGGCGGGACTACCGTCGCGGTCCAACGACAAAGGGCTGCGCGACGCCCGGATTTTATCGAAATGTACCGGCAATCGCCGGCATCGACCCGATGTTTGTGGGCGCTCACGGACAGACTTATCAACACCGCCCAGACCCCGCCTGTCGCGCGCACTTTTTGGCACATGAAAAAACCCGACAACCTAGTTGGTTGCCGGGTTCTCCCGGGACCCCTGCGCAGGGGCCTTGCGGACCGGTCAGCGCGCCGGCCGGATCACGGCGTACTGGGCCCATTCCCCGCGCCGGAACAGCACGTTGAAGGGCTTGCCCTTGTCCAGCTTGCGCAGCACGGCCTCGAGCTGCTTGACGTCCTGCACCTCGACGTTGGCCACCGCCAGGATCACGTCGCCCTCGCGCAGGCCGGCACGCGCGGCGGGGCCGTCGGCGGCGGTGACGCGCACGCCGCCCTTGAGGCCCAGCTCGCGCCGCTCCGCGGGCGTGAGGTCGGCCACTGCCAGGCCCAGGTCCTGCGCCGCGGCCAGCGGCGCGCCCCCCGGGCGCGGCTCGGGCGTGCCGGCGCTGGCGCTGCGCTCGGGCTCGAACTCGCCGACCGTGACCGGGATGTCGCGGTAGCTGCCGCGCCGGAACACCTGCACCGTGACCTTGCTGCCCGGCTTGGTGTTGCCGACGATGCGCGGCAGGTCGGAGGCCCGCTCGATGGTCTTGCCGTCGAAGCGCGTGATGATGTCGCCTGCCTCGAGGCCGGCCTTGGCCGCCGGGCCGTCGTCCTCGACGCTGCGCACCAGGGCGCCGACCGGCTTGCCCAGGCCGATGGATTCGGCCACCTCCTTGGTGACCTGGTCGATCTGCACGCCGATGCGTCCGCGGATCACGCGGCCGGTGGTGCGCAGCTGGTCGGCCACGCGCATCGCCTCGTCGATCGGGATCGCGAACGAGATGCCCATGAAGCCGCCCGAGCGGCTGTAGATCTGCGAGTTGATGCCCACCACCTCGCCGCGCAGGTTGATCAGCGGGCCGCCGGAGTTGCCGGGGTTGATCGCGACGTCGGTCTGGATGAACGGCAGGTAGTCGCCGGTCTCGCGCTGCTTGGCGCTGACGATGCCGGCCGTGACGGTGTTGTCCAGCCCGAACGGCGAGCCGATCGCCATCACCCACTCGCCGACCTTGAGCTTGCCGACGTCACCGATCTTCACCGCCGGCAGGCCCGTCGCGTCGATCTTCACGACCGCCACGTCGGTGCGCTTGTCCGAGCCGACCACCTTGGCCTTGAACTCGCGCTTGTCGGTCAGCGTGACGTAGACCTCGTCGGCGCCCTCGATGACGTGGGCGTTGGTCATGATGTAGCCGTCGGAGGTGATCACGAAGCCGGAGCCCACGCCGCGCGGCACCAGCTCTTCCTGCTCGGGCCGCTGCTGGCGGCGCGGGTCGACCCGCGGGCCGGGAAACGGGATGCCGAAGAAGCGCCGGAAGAACTCCTGCATCTCCTCGTCCATCTGCGGTCCCGGGTACTGCCGCGTGCTCACGCGCGCGCTGGTGCGGATGTTCACGACCGAGGGGCCCACCTGTTCGACCAGCACCGTGAAGTCGGGCAGGTCGCGGCCGGTGGACTGGGCTGGCGCCGGCTGCGCCAGCGCGAGGCAGGCCCCGGCCAGCAGCGCGGTCAGCACATGACGAAACCGTCCAGTTGTATGGATTCTTGCAGTCATCGATCACCTCAACGGAAAGATGCCGCGACGAGCGCGGCACCGGAATGCGCAGGCAGGCTCAGGGCTTGCGCTCCAGGCCCTGCACCAGCATGCGCAGCGTGGCCGGCGGCACTTCCCCGACCGCCGTCACCCACCAGTCCCCGTGGCGGCGCATCAGGGTCTGCGTGGCGCCCATGCTCATCTGCATCTCCTTGCGATGCCGGGCGGGGTCATAGGGTTCCACGAACACCGAGACGTGCGCCAGCCCGTCGGAGAAGATGGTCTGCAGGATCTCGCGCTCGACCTCCTCGCCCGAGGCGGCATCCGGCCTCGTCAGCGTGCGCTTGACGCAGTGCACGTGGCGGAACCCGGGCACCTGCTGGCGGAAGGTCCAGCCTTCGGCCTCGTGGTGGGTCTTGCTCAGCACCGGACGGTTGACGCGGTAGCCGTCGAGCTTCTTCATCGAGCGGATCACCGCCTGCGGCTGCGGCTTCACGCCGATCGACACCTCCGAGAAGGCCGAGGATTCGAGCACCTCGTCGGCCTCGCCCAGCACCTCGGCACGCAGCAGCAGGCCGCTGCCCTTCTCGGCCCACAGGCGGTAGCCGTAGCGGTACGGGTCGCGGGCGCTGACCAGCAGCACGTCGGCCTCGTGGCCGGCCACGCGGTCCACGCCCAGCCGGCGCACCTCATAGTGCTCGGCCAGCCGGTCGCCGTCGTGGTGCAGCAGCGCCGGGAAGGTGCCCAGCGTCTCGCGGTGCTCCAGCACCGCGACCCGGGAGTTGGGCCACAGCGTCGCGACCAGGTCGTTGTGGCGGAACACGCGGCGCATCTGGCCGTCGAGCGATTCGATGCGCTCGTACTGGTTGGCCCCTTCGCAGTAGTGCGCGATGCGGGAACTGGCCACCTGCCCGCCGGCGCTGACGACGAAGGTGCCCTGGAAGTTACGCTTCTGCGAGGCGTCATGGATGCGCAGCAACCAGGTGCGCACCTCGTTGCCGTCGAGCACCGCCGGCTCCTGCGGCTGGGCGATCGCGGCGCAGCTCGCGAAGGCCAGCATCCCCCACCCCAGCCACGGGGCCAACCAGCGCCATTGCATGTATTTCATCCGATCAGCGATCCGGGCCTTCATAGGTGGCGCCGCGCAGGAAGCCCGACGGCACGCCCAGGGCCGAGCTGCCACCGAACTGCCGGTGCGCGGTCAGGTACTGCTCCAGGCGGGCATCGCGGATCAGCGGCCCGTTGGCCGTCACGACGATCTGCTCGGCGCCGCTCGATGCCGCAGGGGCCGCCGCCGACGCGGCGACGGCCGTCACGGCGGTGGCCGCGGGCGCGGCCTGCACCACGGTCGTGGCCGCCGGGGCTGCGGTCGGCGTGTCCGCCATCCGGGTCACCACCAGCACGCCGGCCACGGCGACCACGCCCGCAGCCGCCGCCACCGGCGCCGTCCATGCACGGCGGCGCACGCGCGCGGCAGCGTCCGTGCGGCCGGCCGCACGCTCGGCCGCCGCCGGCGCGATCACCACCGGCTCGTCCGCCAGGCGTTCGCGCAGGCGGCTCAGGAACACGTCGTCACGTCCGGTGCCCGCGAGGTCTTCGGAACGCATCACGTCGCCGATCAGGTGGTAGGCGTGCCAGGTTTCACAGGTGGCCGCCCGGGCCGCAGGATCGTTGCGCCAGGCAGCCAGCACGGCCTGGAGGTCCTCGGCGCCAGCCTCGCCGTCGCACAGGGCCGACAGCAGCTGCCTGCGTTGCAGGTCGACACCGGAATCACCCCACCGTTCGGTCGTCATCACCAACTCCTCAAGTCACCAACGCTTGCCGTCCGGCGTGTCCAGCAGGGGACGCAGCCGCTCGGCAATGGCTTCCCGCGCGCGGAAGATGCGCGAGCGCACCGTGCCGATCGGGCAATTCATCACTTCCGCGATCTCTTCGTAGCTCAGGCCTTCGATCTCGCGCAGCGTGATGGCCTGGCGGAGGTCCTCCGACAGGGCTTCGATCGCCGCGTTGACGGTGGCCGCGATCTCCTTGCTGGCCATCACCGCCTCCGGCGTTTCACCATCGCTTAGTTCGCGCTCCACCCGGGAAGTTTCCTCCTCGTCGCCGCCGGCAGAACGTGCGGATTCCGTCACGAGCGGGTCGCGCTTGAGCTCGACCAGGGCTTTCTTGGCCGTGTTGACGGCGATCCGGTACAGCCAGGTGTAGAAGGCGCTGTCCCCCCGGAACTGCGGCAAGGCCCGGTACGCGCGCAGGAAGGTCTCCTGGGCGATGTCCTGGATCAGGTCGGTGTCACGCACCATGCGGGCAATCAGACGCTCGATCTTGCGCTGATACTTGATCACCAGCAGCTCGAAGGCTTTCTGGTCACCGCGCTTGACGCGCTCAATCAGCAGGGCATCGGCGTCAGCGCTCATGCGTGGGGGGAAGTTGCGGGGCCGGCCGAGGTGGCCGCGGGCGTGGGCGAATATACCGCACAGCGCAGGGCGTGCCAGTGAGGCTCCAGGCCCCGGGCCTGTACCGGCAGCCAGGCAGCGCGGGCGCGCCGGCGGCGGTCAGCCCCGTCGGGGACCAGCCGCAGCAGCATCCAGGATCCCAGGTCCAGCGTCACCACGACGCGGCCGCTGCCGTGCCGGGCGGCCGGGGCGCCGGGCGTCCCCCAGTGCCAGCACTGGCCGTCCCAGCGCAGCACGCAGGGCGGGCGGCGCCATTCGGCGCGCAGCAGCCAGCCGGACAACAGCAGCGTGCCCAGCAGCACGGACGCGCCGGCGGCGGCCGGCACGCCGGCCGTGGCCCACCACAGGGCGACCGCGGCGGTCGCAGCCACCGCCAGCCCCAGCAGCGCGCCGCGCCAGAGGCCGTAGCGAGCGACGGTCACCTGCAGAGCGGGGGCCGTGCGCATGCGGCGCCGGAAGAAGGAAGGATCAGACCCGCTTGAAGACCAGCGAGCCGTTCGTGCCGCCGAAGCCGAAGTTGTTCTTCAGGGCCACGTCGATGCGCATCTCGCGCGCCGTGTTGGCGCAGTAGTCGAGATCGCACTCCGGATCCTGGTTGAAGATGTTGATGGTGGGCGGCGAGACCTGGTGATACACCGCCAGCACCGTGAACACCGACTCGATGCCGCCCGCGCCGCCGAGCAGGTGGCCGGTCATGGACTTGGTCGAGTTGACGGTCAGCTTGCGGGCATGGTCGCCGAAGGCCAGCTTGATGGCGTTGGTCTCGTTGACGTCGCCCAGCGGCGTGGACGTGCCGTGTGCGTTCAGGTACTGCACCTGGTCGGGATGGACCCCGGCGTTGCGCAGCGCCGCCTGCATCGAGCGGCGCGGGCCGTCGACGTTGGGGGCGGTCATGTGGTAGGCGTCGGCGCTCATGCCGAAGCCGGCCAGCTCCGCGTAGATCTTCGCGCCACGCTTCTTCGCGTGCTCGTATTCCTCGAGGACCACCACGCCGGCGCCCTCGCCGAGCACGAAGCCGTCGCGGTCCTTGTCCCAGGGGCGCGAGGCCGTCTTGGGATCGTCGTTGCGCGTCGACAGCGCGCGGGCCGCGGCAAAGCCGCCGATGCCCAGCGGCGAGACGGTGGATTCGGCCCCGCCCGCGATCATCACGTCGGCGTCGCCGTATTCGATCAGGCGACCCGCCTCGCCGATCGCATGCAGGCCCGTCGTGCAGGCCGTCACGATCGCGAGGTTCGGCCCCTTGAAGCCGTACATGATGGACACGTGGCCGGAGATCATGTTGATGATCGATGCCGGCACGAAGAAGGGCGAGATGCGGCGCGGACCGCGCTGCATCAGTTCGGCATGCGTCTCCTCGATCAGCGGCAGGCCACCGATCCCGGAGCCCACCAGGCAGCCGATGCGCTCGGCCATCTCCTCGCTCAGCGCGTCACCGGTCGGCAGGCCCGCGTCGCGGATCGCCTGGATGGACGCCGCCAGCCCGTAATGGATGAAGGTGTCCATGTGCCGGGCTTCCTTGGCGGGGATGTACTCCTCGATGTTGAAGCCCTTGACCTCGCCGGCGAAGCGGCAGGCCAGGTTCGATGCATCGAACTTGGTGATGTGGTCGATGCCGGACTTGCCGGCAAGCAGGTTCGACCAGGACTCCGCCACCGTGTTGCCCACAGGGGTGACGAGTCCCAGGCCGGTCACGACGACACGACGACGGCTCATGCGAAGGGATGAAAAGGGAGCGGGGAGAAACCAGGAAAGCCGATCAGGCCTTCTGGTGCTTCAGGGCGTAGTCGATGGCGAGCTGGACGGTGGTGATCTTTTCGGCTTCCTCGTCGGGAATTTCGATGCCGAATTCATCTTCCAGCGCCATCACGAGTTCGACGGTGTCGAGCGAGTCAGCGCCCAGATCGGCCACGAAAGCCTTCTCGTTGGTGACTTCCGACTCGGCCACGCCGAGTTGCTCGGCAATGATCTTCTTGACGCGTGCTTCGATATCGCTCATGACTCCTCCAGGAGGGGTTTCAGAAAACAGCCCGTGATTCTACGACCGATGGGGAGCGAACTTCTAAACCCCCACCTGCCGGCATTCCGGAACGGGCACCAACCGGCCGATGCCGCGCAAATCGCGGCCTCGGGAATCAATTCATGTACATGCCGCCGTTGACGTGCAGCTCGACGCCGGTGACATAGCCGGCCTGCGGCGAGGCCAGGTAGGCCACGGCGTGCGCGATGTCTTCCGGGCGGCCCAGGCGGCCGAGCGGGATCTGCGCCATCAGGGCGTCGGTCTGCTGCTGCGACAGCGCCTTGGTCATGTCGGTCTCGATGAAGCCGGGCGCCACGCAGTTGACGGTGATGCCGCGGCTGCCCAGCTCGCGCGCCAGCGCGCGGGTCATGCCGGCCACGCCGGCCTTGGCCGCCGCGTAGTTGGCCTGGCCCGGGTTGCCGCTGGCACCGACGACCGAGGTGATGTTGACGATGCGGCCGTAGCGCTGCTTCATCATCAGGCGGATCACGGCGCGGCTGAGGCGGAACACGGCCTTCAGGTTGGTGTCGAGCACCGCGTCCCAGTCCTCGTCCTTCATGCGCATGGACAGCGTGTCGCGCGTGATGCCGGCATTGTTGACCAGCACGTGCAGCGCGCCGTGCTCCTTGCCGATCGCCTCGACCAGCGCCTCGACGCCGGCGGCGTCGTTGACGTTCAGGCAGGCCCCCTTGCAGCCCGGATGGGCGGCCAGCGCCTCGCTGATGGCCTGCGCGCCCGCCTCGGTGGTGGCGGTGCCGACGACCTTCAGCCCCTTGCGCGCCAGTTCAAGCGCGATGGCACGGCCGATGCCGCGACTCGCGCCGGTGACCAGCGCGACCTGTCCCTCGAATTGCATCTCGTTCATTGCAGCAGCCCCTTCACCTCGGCCAGCGAGGCCGGATCGAACACGTTGCCGACCTGCAGCTCGCCGTCGATGCGCTTGACCATGCCGGCCAGCACCTTGCCCGGCCCGCACTCGACCACCGTCGTGACACCGCGCGCCTTGAGCACCTGCACGGTCTCGACCCAGCGCACCGGGCCGAAGGCCTGGCGGTACAGGGCGTCGCGGATCGCCGCAGGATCGGTCTCGACCTTGACGTCGATGTTGTTGACGACCGGGAGGCGCGGTGCCTCGAAGGCGGTCATGGCCAGGCGCTCGCGCAGCCGCTCGGCGGCCGGCTTCATCAGGCTGGAGTGGAACGGCGCCGACACCGGCAGCGGCAGCGCGCGCTTGGCGCCGCGCGCCTTCAGCACCTCGCAGGCCTTCTCGACCGCGGCCTTGGTGCCGGCGATCACGGTCTGCTTGGGATCGTTGAAGTTCACGGCTTCCACCGGCTCGCCGGCCGCGGCGGCGGCCTCCTCGCAGCCGGCACGCACCTCGGCGGCGTCCAGGCCCAGGATCGCGGCCATGCCGCCGGCGCCCACGGGCACGGCTTCCTGCATCGCCTGGGCGCGGAAGCGCACCAGCGGCAGCGCGTCGGCGAACCGCAGCGCGCCGGCGGCGACCAGCGCGGTGTACTCGCCGAGCGAATGGCCGGCCACGACCGCGGGCTCACGGCCGGTCTCCGCCAGCCAGGCACGGTAGCAGGCCACGCCCGCGGCCAGCATCACCGGCTGGGTGTTGGTGGTCAGGTCCAGCTCTTCCTTCGGACCTTCGGCGATCAGGCGGGCGACGTCCTGCCCCAACGCCTCGGAGGCCTCCTGCAGGGTCTGGCGCACGACCGGATGGTCGCCCCAGGCATCGAGCATGCCGACCGACTGGGACCCCTGGCCGGGGAACACGAACGCGAATGCACTCATCTCGGGTTTCGGATCTGAGGATGGGAAATCGGAGTCAGGGCGCTGCGCGGGCGGCTGCCACCGCGTTCACCAGTCGAGCAGCACGGCGCCCCAGGTGAAGCCGCCGCCCACGCCTTCGAGCATCAGGGTGTCGCCGCGCTGGATGCGGCCGCTGCGCACGGCCTGGTCGAGCGCCAGCGGGATCGAGGCGGCCGAGGTGTTGCCGTGCTCGTCCACCGTCACCACCAGCTTCTCCAGCGGCAGGTGCAGCTTCTTCGCGGTGCCCTGCATGATGCGGATGTTGGCCTGGTGGGGGATCAGCCAGTCGATGTCGGCGTCGCTGCGGCCGGCCTTGGCGAGCACCGCACGGGCGGCTTCCTCGAGCACGCGCACCGCAAGCTTGAACACGGCCTGGCCGTCCATCTTGAGCAGCGGATCGCCCAGCACCTTGCCGCCGGACACGTTGCCCGGGGTGCACAGGATGCCGACATGGCGGCCGTCGGCATGCAGCTCGGTGGCCAGGATGCCGGGGGTGTCGCTGGCTTCCAGCAGGACCGCGCCGGCCCCGTCGCCGAACAGCACGCAGGTGGTGCGGTCATTGAAATCCAGGATGCGGGAGAACACTTCGGCGCCGACCACCAGGGCCTTGCTGGCCGCCCCGGTGCGGATCATCGCGTCGGCGACCGTCAGCGCGTAGACGAAGCCCGAGCACACCGCCTGCACGTCGAACGCCGGACAGCCGTGCACGCCCAGCTTCTGCTGCAGCAGGCAGGCGGTCGACGGGAACACCATGTCGGGGGTGGACGTCGCAACGATGATCAGGTCGATCTCGTCGGCGCGGCGGCCTGCCGCCTCCAGCGCATGGCGCGCGGCCTGCAACGCCAGGTCGCTGGACGTGACGTGCGCATCGGCGAAGTGGCGCGCCCGGATGCCGGTGCGCTCGACGATCCAGGCGTCGGACGTCTCGATCCCGCGCTGGGCCAGTTCGGCAGCGAATTCGGCGTTGGTCACGCGCCGGGGGGGCAGGTAGCTGCCGGTCCCGGTGATGCGGGAATATCTGGGCGTGAAATCGGTCATGCAGTCTTGGCGACCGGGATCTGGGAGTCGGCAGGCGCCACGGCGGGCAAGGCCTGCAGGGTTTCGACGATCCGGTCATGGACCCGGTCGAGCAACCGGTTTCGGGCCGCATCATACGCCCGATTGAGGGCCTGCTCGAACGCGAACGCGTCCGCCGAACCGTGGCTCTTGAACACCAGGCCGCGCAGGCCGAGCAGCGCGGCGCCGTTGTAGCGGCGGTGGTCAACCCGGTTTTTGAAGCGATTTAGGACAGGAAGCGCAACGATCGCCGCAAGTTTGGTGAAGATGTTGCGGGTGAACTCCTGCTTGATGAAGCTGGACAGCATCGCCGCCAGCCCCTCGGCGGTCTTCAGCGCCACGTTCCCCACGAAGCCGTCGCAGACGATGATGTCGGCCCGGCCGGTGAAGATGTCGTTGCCCTCGACGTTGCCGCAGAAGTTCAGATGGCCGCGGTTGGCCGCAGATCGCAGCAGTTCGCCGGCCTTCTTGATGGTGTCGTTGCCCTTGATGACCTCTTCGCCGATGTTGAGCAGGCCCACCGTGGGCTGGGACTTGCCCTGCACGGCCGACACCAGCGCGCTGCCCATCAGGGCGAACTGCAGCAGGTGTTCCGGCTCGCAATCGACGTTGGCGCCGAGGTCCAGCACCGTGGTGTAGCCGTCCTTCTGGTTCGGCATCACGGTGGCGATCGCCGGGCGGTCGATGCCGTCCAGGGTCTTGAGCACGTAGCGCGACACCGCCATCAGGGCGCCGGTGTTGCCGGCCGAGACGCAGGCGTCGGCAGCAGCGGTGCCGTCCTCGCCCGGCTTGACCTGGCTGATCGCCACGCGCATGGACGAATCCTTCTTGCGCCGCATGGCGATCTCGACCGGGTCGTCCATCTCGACGACCTCGCTGGCAGGCACGATGGTGCAGCGCGGCCAGTCCCGCGCGGCCTCCAGGGCCTCGGGACGACCGACGAGCAACAGCTCCGCCTCGGGATGGGCGGCCAGGAAGGCCCGGCAGGCCGGCAGCGTCACGGAAGGACCGTGGTCGCCACCCATGCAATCGACGGCGATGCGGACGACGCGCGACGCCGCCCGCGCAGACTGATCAGCAGAGAGATTCATCGCTTGTGACGCAGGGCCGACGCTCGTTGCCGGCGCTGACGGGGCCGCAGCTTAAGGCAGCCCGGCGCAGCCAGGCAACGACAGCGCAGGCGGCCGCACCGCGGCAACCTCCTCGGCATCGCGAGGCAGCGACAGCGCGCCGCCCGGCCGTCACGACGGACGAACCGGTCAGGCGTCGGCCTTGGTCTTCAGCACCTTGCGACCGCGGTAGAAGCCGGTCGGGCTGATGTGATGACGCAGGTGGGTTTCGCCGGTGGTGGGCTCAATCGCGGTCGGCGGGTTGACCAGGTGCTGGTGGGCACGGTGCATACCACGCTTCGACGGCGACTTCTTGTTCTGTTGAACGGCCATGGCTCGCTCCTTGGGAAAACCCGCGATTCTAGCATTGCGCGCGGGCGCCCGGCCAGTCGGGGGTTGCTGTGCGGCGCGGGGCGGCGACGAAAGTCGCATCCCGCTTCGTCACGACCGGCATTGCCGGCCCGGGGGCGAGGACTCAGGACGACGAGCGGCCTTTCTTCAGCTGCGCCAGCACCGCGAACGGGTTGGGCTGTTCGGGCCGGGCCTCGGATTCGGCAGGCGCCTCGGGCTCGGGGTCATCCTCCGCCGCCATCGGCAGCGGCACCGGGCAGGCGTCGTGGCGTGGCACGATCGGCAGCGCCAGGATCAGCTCGTCCTCGACCAGCTCGCGCAGGTCCAGCGCGCGCGTGAGCGCGAGCACGTCCTCCTCGCTGTCGCTGTCCTGCGCCTCGGCCTCGGCCTCGCCGTGCACGAAGCGGAAGCTGCGCTCGACCTCGAGCGCTTCCTCCACGGGCTGCAGGCAGCGCTGGCATTCGAGCGCCACCGTGGCTCGGGCCTTCAGGTGCAGCCAGGTCTGGGCCTCGGCCCCCAGCCGCTCGACGCGCTCGCCCTCGGCCGACCAGGCGACCTGCCGGCCGGCAGGCGCGGCCTCCTCGTGCTGCGACGAGGCCAGCCGCGGCAGTTCCTCCAGCGGCCACTGACCTTGCAGCGCGCCGCCCTCGCGGGCGAACACCTGCACGTCCAGCCGCAGCGGATTGAATTCCTTCGCTTTCATGTCCGGGCAGTGTAGCGGGCGACGCCTTCCCCGCGGCCGTGCGAGACAATCGCGGCCATGGTGTTGCACTCTGCTTCCGCCGCGGCGACGCCGCGGCGCCTGATCCTCGGCTCGACCTCGCGCTACCGCCGCGAACTGCTCGAGCGCCTGCGCCTGCCGTTCGACGTGGTCTCGCCGCAGGTCGACGAAACCCCCGACGACGGCGAGGCGCCCGCGGCGCTGGCGCAGCGGCTTGCGCTGGCCAAGGCCCGCGCGGTGGCGGCCCTGCACCCCGATGCGGTGGTGATCGGCTCCGACCAGGTGGCCGACCTCGCCGGCCGGCCGATCGGCAAGCCGGGCACGCACGACAACGCGGTGCGCCAGCTGCGCGAGATGAGCGGCCAGGCGGTGGTGTTCCAGACCGCGGTGGCGGTGGTCTGCCAGGCCACCGGCTTCGAGCGTGTCCAGCTGGCACCGGTGACGGTGCGCTTTCGCGCGCTGTCGGACGCCGAGATCGAGAACTACCTGCGCGCCGAGCAGCCCTACGACTGCGCGGGCAGTGCCAAGTCCGAAGGGCTGGGCGTCGCGCTGCTCGAGGCGATCGAGTCGGACGACCCGACCGCGCTGGTCGGGCTGCCGCTGATCCGCACCTGCGCGATGCTGCGCGAAGCGGGCATCGACGCGCTCGCCGCCCCGGCCGCGCGATGACGGGGCGGCTGTACCTGGTGCCGGTCCCGCTGGACTTCGGGACGCTGCGCGCCGACGCGTCCCCGCCGCCACTGACCGAGGTGCTGCCGCAGCAGGTGCTGGAGACCGCCGCGCGCCTGCCGGCCTGGATCGCCGAGAACGCGAAGACCGCACGCGCCTTTCTCAAGCGCGTGCACGCGGTCGTGCCGCTGCAGCAGCCGCTGCAGACGCTGGCGATCCGCGAGCTGCCGCGCCCGCCCAAGGGGGGCACCCGCACGATCCCGCCCGAGGTGCTGGACGCGCTGCTGGCCCCGGCCGTGCAGGGGCAGGACGTCGGGCTGGTGTCGGAAGCGGGCATGCCGGCGGTGGCCGACCCCGGCGCGGAGGTGGTGCGGCGCGCCCACGAGCTGGGCATCGCGGTGGTGCCGCTCGTGGGGCCCTCCTCGCTGCTGCTCGCGCTGGCGGCCAGCGGGATGAACGGGCAGAGCTTCGCCTTCGTGGGCTACCTGCCGGTCGAGGACGGCGCCCGCGCGGCGCGCATCCGCGAGCTGGAGGCGCTGGCGCGGCGCACCGGGCAGACCCAGCTGATGATCGAGACGCCCTACCGCAACCCGGCGCTGATGCAGGCGCTGCTCGCGCACCTGCGGCCGGACACGCGCCTGTCGGTCGCCTGCGGGCTGACGCTGGCCGGCGGCTGGAACCGCAGCCAGAGCGTGCAGCGCTGGAAACTGGAACGGCCGGGGCTGCCCGCGGACATCCCGGCCGTGTTCGCGATCCACGGCGGCTGAGGGCCGCCGCGGCGCTGCCTCAGCGCCTCAGACCTTGCGGCCGGCGCCGCCCAGCAGCACCGGCACCTTGCGCTTGGGCTTGATGTAGGGCGACAGCGAGCGCGTCACCGCCGGCGCCGGCGTGGCCGGCTGCTTCTCCCAGCCGGGGGCGGCGGCCGGATCGGCCTCGTAGGGACGCGAGAAGATCGGGTCGTCGGGCACAGGCGGCGCGGCCGGCACGACCGGCGCGCGGCTGCTGCGGCGCGGCTCGGAGCGCTCGCCCTCGCCCTCGGCCTCGTCCTCGCGCCGGCGCGGACGCCGCGGGCGGTCGTCCTCCAGCTCGAGCGGCTCGATCTCGATCTTCTTCTTGGTCAGCTTCTCGATCTCGGCGACCTGGCGCTGGTCGCTGCGCGTGACGAACGAGATCGCCAGGCCCGAGGCGCCCGCGCGGCCGGTGCGGCCGATGCGGTGCACGTAGTCCTCGGCGTTGAACGGGATGTCGAAGTTGAACACCGCCGGCAGGTCGGCAATGTCCAGGCCGCGCGCGGCCACGTCGGTGGCCACCAGCAGCTCGACCTCGCCGCGCTTGAAGGCCTCGAGCGCCTTCAGGCGCTCGTCCTGCGACTTGTCGCCGTGCAGCGCGGCGGTCCTGAGGCCGTCGCGCTCCAGCGCGCGCGCCAGGCGGGCGGCGCCCAGCTTGGAGTTGACGAACACGATGGCCTGCGACAGCGAGCGCTCGCGCAGCAGCTGGCGCAGCGCGCGGCGCTTGTCGTCGTCGTCGACGCTGTAGAAGCGCTGCTCGACCGTGGTCGCGGTGGCGTTGGGACGCGCGACTTCGACCAGCACCGGGTCCTGCAGGTAACTCTGCGCCAGCTTCTTGATCTCGGGCGAGAAGGTGGCCGAGAACAGCAGCGTCTGGCGCTGCTTGGGCAGGTAGCTCAGGATGCGCTGCAGGTCGGGCAGGAAGCCGATGTCCAGCATGCGGTCGGCTTCGTCGAGCACGACGTACTCGACCTGGTTGAGCGTGCAGTTGCGCGCCTGGATGTGGTCCAGCAGGCGGCCGGGGGTGGCGATCAGCACCTCGACGCCGCGGCGCAGCTCGGCCGTCTGCGGCGCCATGTCGATGCCGCCGAACACGCAGGCCACGCGCAGCTGGGTGTACTTGGCGTAGGCCTTCACGTTGACGGCGACCTGGTCGGCCAGCTCGCGGGTGGGCGCCAGCACCAGCGCACGCACCGGGTGCCGTGCCGGCGAGGCACTGGTGTTCTCGTGCCGGAGCATCTTCTGCAGCAGCGGCAGCGAGAAGGCGGCCGTCTTGCCGGTCCCCGTCTGCGCCGCGCCCATGACGTCGCGACCGCTCAGGACCACGGGGATGGCCTTGGCCTGGATCGGCGTCATGCTGGTGTAGCCCATCTCGGCGATGGCACGCTGCAACGCAGGGCCGAGAGGGAGGGTGGAAAAGTCTCCGCCCGGAACGGGAGCTTGTGGGGTCACTTCGGTCATAAGCCGATGATTATCGTCCACCCGCTTGACAAACGCCTGGAAACCGCGCAGTTCACCCCGGAGGCACCCGGGACGGCCGGTATTCCGGCACGATCCGGCACAGCCAGCGCCGCACCTGCGCGTCCGACACCAGCCCGGCGGCCTCCTCCAGCGCCGCGGGCAGCGCCTCGCTTGGCCGGTGCTCGAGGCGGGCGATGCGCAGGCGCGCGATCGGCGTGGGCACGGTGGCGTCGGAGTCGGCCAGCAGCTCCTCGTAGAGCTTCTCGCCGGGACGCAGCCCGGTGTAGACGATGGGGATGTCCTCCGGCGCGTGGCCGGCCAGGCGGATCAGGTGGCGCGCCAGGTCGACGATGCGCACCGGCTCGCCCATGTCGAGCACGAACACCTGCCCGCCCTCGCCCATCGCCGCGGCCTGGATCACCAGGCGCGCCGCCTCGGGGATGGTCATGAAGTAGCGCATCATGTCCGGGTGGGTCACGGTGACCGGGCCGCCGTGCGCGATCTGCTCCTTGAACTTGGGGATCACGCTGCCGCTGGAGCCCAGCACGTTGCCGAAGCGCACCGCGATGTAGCGGGTGCCGGGCACCTGGCCGGCGTAGTGCGAGACGATCATCTCGGCCGCGCGCTTGGTGGCGCCCATCACGCTGGTGGGGTTGACCGCCTTGTCGGTGGAGATCAGCACGAAGCGCTCGACGCCTGCCTCGGCCGCGGCGGTCGCGGTGCGCCAGGTGCCCAGCACGTTGTTCTGCAGCGCGGCCCAGGTGTTGTGCTCCTCCTCCATCAGCGGCACGTGCTTGTAGGCCGCGGCATGGAACACCACCTGCGGGCGCCAGGCGGCGAAGGTGCGGCGCAGGTGGGCGAGGTCCTTCACGTCGCCGATGACCCGCACCAGGTCCAGGTGCGGGTACTGCCGGCCGAGCTCCTGCTCGATCGTGTACAGCGCGTATTCGCTCAGCTCGTACAGCACCAGCCGGCCCGGCCCGTAGCGCGCCACCTGGCGGCACAGCTCGGCACCGATGCTGCCGCCCGCGCCGGTGACCAGCACGGTGCGGCCGTTGAGGCATTCCGAGATGCCACCCTCGTCCAGCGTCACCGGCTCGCGGCCGAGCAGGTCCTCCGGCTCGATCTCGCGCACGCGGCTGACCTGCGAGCCTTCGCGCAGCTCCTCGGCCGAGGGCACGGTGAGCACCGGCAGCCCGGTCTGCGCCGCCTGCTCGATCACGCGGCGCCGCTCGGCCAGGCGCAGCGAAGGCATCGCGACGATCACGTGGGTCGCGCCCAGCCGCGCAGCGTGGCGCGGCAGGTCGCGCAGCGGCCCCAGCACCGGCACGCCGCCGATGCGCGCCTGCTGCTTGGCCGGGTCGTCGTCGAGCAGCCCGAGGATCAGGTAGCCCTGGTGCTGCACGCCGGCCAGCAGCAGCCGTGCCGCCTCGCCGGCGCCCAGCACCAGCGCGCGGCGCGGCTCCCCCTGGGGGCCGGCGAGGCGCGCGCGCATGTGCTCGTACAGCATGCGGTAGCCGATGCGCACGGTGCACAGCCCCATCAGCGCGACCACCGGGTGCAGCGCGAGCACCGCGCGCGGCACCTCGCGCAGCTGCGCCATCAGAACCACCACCGCGCCGACCAGGCCGGCGACGAAGCAGCCGAGGGCCAGGCGCTTGACCTCGCCGAAGCCCGAGAAGCGCCACATGCCGCGCGGCACGCCGAACAGCCGGAACACCGCCAGGTACAGCACGACCAGCCCCAGCATCACCCAGGGGTCGTAACCGGGGCGGGCGCTGATCCAGCGCTCGAAGCCGAGCCGGAACAGGTAGGTGACGTTCCAGCACAGCGCGACGACCAGGCCGTCGACCGCCATCACCAGCGGCTGCCGCCAGCGGCGCAGGCGGGCCAGCAGGGCATCGAGCCGCAACCACAGGCGCGTCATGTCCCGCCTCCCCACAGCACCCGCAGCGTGCGCGCCAGCAGCCGCAGGTCGGTCCACAACGTCGCATGCTCGACGTACTGCGCGGCGTACTGCAGCTTGTGCGGCAGCACCTCCTGCACGTAGGTGCGCTCGGGGTCGTCCGAGCGCGCCAGCAGCTCGCTCTCGCGCCGGTACTCGATCGAGGCCAGGTCGGTGATGCCGGGCCGCACCGACAGCACCTTCTCGCGCAGCGCGGGCGGGTAGAGCTGCACGTAGCGCGGCACCTCGGGACGCGGGCCGACCAGGCTCATCGTGCCCTGCAGCACGTCGATCAGCTGCGGCAGCTCGTCGAGCTTGTAGCGGCGCAGCACCGCCCCGACGCGGGTGATGCGCGGGTCGTCGCCGACGGTCAGCTCGCGGCCGCGCACCGGCGCGTCGGCGACCATGGTGCGGAACTTGTGGATGCGAAACGGCACGCCGTGGCGCCCGACGCGCTCCTGGCGGAAGAACACCGGCCCGGGGCTGTCCAGCCTGATCGCCAGCGCGATGAGCGCGAACAGCGGCCACAGCAGCAGCAGGCCGGCCGCGGCAACGACGAGGTCGAACAGGCGCTTGCCCATGCGGCGGCGTTCAACCCAGGATGCGGTGCAGCGCCTGCGCCACCCGCTGCACGTCCGCATCGCTCATGCGGGTGTAGATCGGCAGGCTCAGCGTGCGCTCGTAGAAGCGCTGGCTGTGCGGGAACTGCTCGGGCACCAGGCCGTAGCGGTCGCGCCAGTACGGCTGCAGGTGCAGCGGGATGTAGTGCACGCTGCAGCCGATGCCGGCCTCGAACAGCCGCTCGATCACGGCGTCGCGGGGCAGCGGCGCGTCGTCGGCCAGGCGCACCGGGTAGAGGTGCCAGGCATGGCGCTCGCCCGGCGGCGCCTGCGGCGGCAGGCGCAGCGGCAGCCCCTGCAGCAGCTCGCCGTAGCGGCGCGCGATCGCCGCGCGGCGCTGCTGGAACGCGTCGGCGCGGCGCAGCTGGTGCAGGCCGAGCGCGGCGGCGATGTCGGTCAGGTTGTACTTGAAGCCCGGGGCGACGATCTCGTAGTACCAGCTCGGCACCTTGGCGGTGAAGCGGTCGAAGGCGTCGCGGCTCATGCCGTGCAGGCGCATCACGCGCGCACGCCGCGCCAGCTCCGCGTCGCGCGTCACCAGCATGCCGCCCTCGCCGGTGGTGATGGTCTTGTTGGCGTAGAAGCTGAACACCGTGGCGTCCGACGCGAGCGTGCCGACCAGCGCCCCGCCGACCGTCGCGGGCAGCGCGTGCGCCGCGTCCTCGACCACCTTCAGGCCGTGGCGCGCGGCGATGTCCAGCAGCCGCGGCATGTCCGCCGCCAGCCCTCCGTAGTGCACCGGCACGATGGCCTTGGTGCGCGGCGTGATGGCCGCCTCCACCGCGGCCGGGTCGATGCACAGCGTGGCCGGGTCGATGTCGACCAGCACCACGTCGGCCCCCAGGTAGCGCACCACCTCGGCGGTGGCGGTGAAGGTGTGGGTGGTCGTGACGACCTCGTCGCCGGGGCCGATGCCCAGGGCCTCCAGGGCCAGGTGCAGGCCGGCGGTGGCCGAGTTCACCGCGATCGCGTGCAGCCCGGTGCCCGGCCCGCCCAGGTAGTCGACGAAGGCCGCCTCGAAGCGGCGCGCCTTGGGACCGGTGGTGATCCAGCCCGAGCGCAGCGTGTCCACGACCTCGGCGATTTCCTCCTCGCCGATCTCGGGCAGCGCAAAGGGGAGGAAGGGCTCGGCACTCATCTCGGTTTCTCGATCCAGGCCAGCACGTGGGTGCGCAGCGGCCAGCGGTTGAACAGGGTGTACAGCGCGGGATGCACGCGGGTCACCGCGCGGGCGACGGGCGGGGCGAGCGTCAGGCGTTCGGCCTGCAGCCGCCCTTGCGGGAACAGCTCCCGCACGCGCGGCAGCGGCACTCCGCGCACGTCCGGGTTGCGCGGATTGTCCACGGTGAAGTCGTACCAGAGCACGCCACCGCCCGGCTTCACCCAGCGCCACATCACGTCGGCCAGGCGCTGCTGGTAGTCGTCGTCGAGCAGCGAAGAGAACACGGTGGCCTGGTAGACGATGTCCTGGCTGTCCTGCGCCAGCAGGTCGGGCGCCTCGGTGGCGTCGGCGCAGTGGACCTCGACCGCCGGCGGCAGCACGTGACGCGCCTCGCGGGCCCGGTCGGGCAGCAGTTCGATGCCGAACAGGTGCTCCGGCACGAAGCCCATGCGCAGCAGCTCCAGCAGGTTGGCCCCGTTGCCGCAGCCGACCTCGACCAGCCGCAGCGGCGCCGGATCGCGCCAGCCCTGGGCCAGCAGGCGGCGCGCGATCGCGCGCTGGCGCTCCTGCGCGGCCAGCAGCGCCGGCGGATTGAGCAGGCTGTAGCGCCAGTCGCCCGCAGGACGGCGCGCGTAGCGCTCCCGCACGGCCGCGGCTTCGTCGTGCGGCGCGGAGGTCGGATCGTGCGACGACATGGCCAGCCCCTCCTTCATCGTGTCAGCCGCGCGAAGCGCTCGCGGCCGGCAGCAGCCCCCCGCAGCACGTCGAACCAGCCCCACAGCGAGCCGATGCCGTAGCCGAAGTGGTAGGCCGCGATCACGCCGGGCAGGCGCCACCACAGCCCCCAGCCGGCGCGCGCGGCGATCGCCAGGCTCGCCGCCAGCACCGCCGCAGCATAGGCGCCGGCCAGCACGGCCGGCAGCGCCGCCGGCGCCCCGAAGGGCAGCGCCGCGACGCTGCCCGCCAGCGCGAGCACGAAGGCCCCCGGCACCAGGTGGCGCAGCGCGGCGGGCTGGCCGTGCTTGCGCATCACGAAGGGCTTCCAGTAGCCATACTGCAGGTACTGGCGGTACAGCGCGCGCAGCGAGCCGCGCGGGCGGTAGGCACTGCGGATCGCCGACGACTGCCAGACCCGGCCGCCCCCCTTGACGATGCGCAGATTGTGCTCGTCGTCCTGGTTGCGCGCCAGCGCCTCGTCGAAGCCGCCGAAGCGCTCGAAGGTGCGGCGCGGCCAGCAACCCAGGTACACGGTGTCGACCGGCCCGTCGTAGTCGAGCTGGCGCGAGCGGGCCCCGCCGGCCAGCCAGCGCGACTGGAACACCGCGGCGACCGCGCGCTGCATCGGCGTCTCGCCCTCGGCGCGCCAGGGGCCGCCGACGTTGTCCGCGCCGCTGGTGGCCAGCGCCTCCAGGCAGCGCGCGACGTAGTCCGGGGCGTAGCGGGTGTGCACGTCCATGCGCACCAGCACCTCGCCGCGCGCCTGCTCCAGCGCCCGGTTCAGCCCCGCCGGGACGATGCGCGCCGGGTTGTCGATCACGCGCAGGCGCGCATCGGCCGCGGCCAGCCGCTGCAGGAGCTCGGCCGTGCCGTCGTCGCTGCGCCCGTCGGCGACCAGCACCTCCAGCGCCCAGCCGGCCGGCAGCTGCTGCCGCAGCACGTCGGCGCAGAAGGCTTCGATGTGCGCCCGCTCGTTGCGGCAGGGCACGAGCACCGACACCAGGCGCGTCATGCCCGCTCCCCGGCCAGCAGGCCGCGGTACAGCGCGTCCATGCGGTCCATCTGCGTGCGCCGCGCGGCTTCCGGGTCAACGCGGGCGCGGTTGCGCCGCCCCATCTCGAGCGCGCGCGCCGGGTCGTGCAGCAGCGCGCGCAGCGCCTCGGCCAGCGCGACCGGGTCGCGCGGCGCCAGCAGCCAGCCGCCCTGCGCGTCCACCCATTGCCGGTTGGCCGGCAGGTCCGAGACGATCACCGGCAAGCCGGCGGCCATCGACTCGAGCAACGCCACCGAGGTGGCGTCGCTGGTCGGGATCGAGACGCTGACATGCGCGCGGTTGACCAGCTGCGCGAGCCGGTCCTCGTCGACCCGGCCGTGGAAGTGCACCACGTCGGCCAGGCCCAGCGCCTGGGCGGTCGAGCGCAGGCGCGGCTCCAGCGAACCGCCGCCCAGCAGGTGCAGCTCGATCGCCGCGCCCGGCTCCGCGGCGCGCAGGCGCGCGGTCGCGTCCAGGATCACGTCGATGTTGTAGTTCGGCTCCCAGGCCCGCAGGCTGACGATGCGGAACACCGGGTCGGTGCTCGGGTAGGGGCGGAACTTCTCGGTGTCCGCCCCCCAGTAGACCTGGTGCAGCGGCGCGCGCGGCCGGTAGCGCGCGATCTCGTCCAGCATGTCCTGGCTGTCGGCGGTGATCAGGTCGGCGCGCCGCAGGATCCAGCCGGTGAGCCAGCGCACCGCCCGGCTGCGCCGCGGCGAGACGAGGATGTCCGAGCCCCAGCCGGTCAGCACCAGCGGCCGCCGCCCGCAGGCCGCGGCCCACAACCCGTAGGACGTGATGTAGTGGCCATGCACCAGATCCGGGGCGAGCCGGGCGGCCAGCCGCCGCACCGTGGGCAGGGCCGAGAACCACGGCCAGTTGCCGTCCGGCGTGTGCAGCGCGTGCACCTCGGCACCCTCGATGCGCTGGAACTGGCGCGACAGCACCGTGCAGCGCCAGCCGCGCTGCACCATCGCCGCGACCCAGCGTTGCGTGTGCACGCTCTGCGCGTCGGCGCAGAACAGGATGTGCCCGTTCATCGCCGTGCCTGCTGCCAGCCGATGCCGCAATAGTGTTCAGCCGCCTCGGGGTGCTGCTCCAGCCAGGGCGCGTCGATCTCGCGCACGTCGCCGAGCACCCGCGCCGGCTGGCCCCCGACGATGGCGTAGTCGGGGAACTCGCCGTCCACGTAGCTGTGCGCACGCACCAGCACGCCGCGCCCCAGCCGGCTGCCGGGCGCGATGACGGCACCCGGCCCGATGAAGCAGTACGGCCCGATCGACGTGGCGGCCAGCCGCATCCCGGCCGGCGCCGGATGGCCCCAGTAGCGCCGCCCCATCAGCCGCGCCGCGACGTGGCTGGAGTGGCTCAGCACCGAGACATGGCTGGTGATCTGCGTGCCTTCGCCGATCGCCAGGCCACCGGCCGCGTCGATGAAGTTGAAGTGCCCGATGTAGACGTGGTCCTCGATCTGCAGGCGTTGCGGGCACTGCAGCTCGGTCGCGGTGCTGATGCGCGTGTGCGGCAGCCAGGTGCCGTCGGCGCGCCGGTAGCCGTACAGCATCCGGGGGCCGACGAGGCGCCGCAGCAGCGAGTGGACGAAGGACTTGACCATGGGCCCGACGAGTCTACCGGCCCAGCCAGCGCAGCGGTGCGGCCAGGTCGTGCCGCAGCTGCCGCCAGTCCGGACACAGCACCGCCTGCCAGGCCAGCCCGGCGTGCGCGCGGAACAGGGCCAGCCCCCAGCCGATGGCCAGCAGGTAGGACGC
The DNA here is from genome assembly GCF_015476235.1 of Caldimonas thermodepolymerans. NCBI lineage: Bacteria > Pseudomonadati > Pseudomonadota > Betaproteobacteria > Burkholderiales > Sphaerotilaceae > Caldimonas > Caldimonas thermodepolymerans. Next base: position 921,214 of record NZ_CP064338.1, on the reverse strand, counting down.
CGAGGTCGCCAGCGCCGCCCCGGCTGCGCCGGTGCGCGGCACCAGCCACAGGCACAGCGCGACGTTGACGGCCAGCGAGGTCGAGGCCACCGCGGCCGACAGGTGCGGGCGCCCCAGGTAGTTGGTGTAGAAGGCCGACAGCGTCGAAGCGGCCGCGTAGGCCCACACCCCCGGCAGCAGCAGCGCCAGCAGCGGCAGCGAGGCGGCGTACTCCGGGCCCAGCAGGCCGGGCAACCCCCAGCCGGCCAGCGCGAGCAGCACCGGCGAGGCCAGCAGCAGCACCGCGAGGTTCAGGTGCACCACCCGCACCGTCAGCGCCGCGGCCTGCGTCCGGTCCGGCTGGCCGATGCGCGCATACGCGGCCACGCTGACCGAGGACGAGACGAACCACAGCAGCTCGGCCACCGTCACCGCCACCGAGTAGACGCCGGCCGGCGCCAGCCCGGCGTGGTGCTCGACCAGGAACAAGTCGACCCGGTAGTTCAGCCAGCTGACCAGGTTGGTGAGCCCGACCACGACACAGAACCCGGCCAGCGGCGCCCAGCGCGCGAGGTCCACGTAGCGCAGGCCGAAGCGCGCCGCGGCATGCAGGGCCGCGGCCACGCCCACCAGCGCGCGCGACCCCAGCCAGGCGAGCATCGCGCCGGTCACGCCGGGCTGCGCCGCCGTGGCCAGCGGCAGCAGCACGAGCGCCAGCAGCGGCGGCGCCAGCGTCAGCAGGTTGATCGGCCCCATCCGGCCCAGCCCCAGGTACAGGCCCGAGACCGTGGGGGTCAGCAGCAGGAAGGGGGCGGCGGCGGCCAGCAGCGGCAGGTAGCGGTAGGCCGGGTCGTCACCCCAGCGCGCGGCCGCCAGGCCCAGCACGGCGGCGCCGGCCAGGCCCGCGAGCAGGCACCACAGCAGCGCGCCGGCCAGCCAGGTGCCGGCCTCGTCGCCGTGGTGGGAGACCCGGCGCGCCACGGCCAGCCCGATGCCCGAGAACAGCGCGGCATAGACCGCCTCGGTGGCCACCAGCAGCGAGAACGCCCCCTGGTGCTGCGCCCCCTGGCGCGCGACGATCGCGATCAGCGCCATGCCCAGCGCGACCGCGAGCAACTTGGCGACGAAATGACTGATCGCGCCGCGGGAAATCGAAGGGACTGGCATGCGGAGGACGCGGAAGGACGGGTCGCGCGAAGGTGGCGCGATGATACGTCCGCCGGGGCTGCGCGCCGGCCGCCGCTGGCCGGCCCGGTAAAATCGGCCCCTTTTCCACGCCCTCCCGAGTCCGTCATGACCGAACGTGCGACGCCTGCCGCCCCCGCCGAGCCGCAAGCAGCTCCCGACACCAACCAGCTCATCGCCGAACGCCGCGAGAAGCTCGCCGCGTTGCGCCAGCAGGGCGTCGCCTTCCCGAACGACTTCAAGCCGCGCCACCACGCCGAGGAACTGCATCGCCTGTACGACGGGCGCTCCAACGAGGAGCTCGAGCCGCTGCACATCAACGTCTCGGTGGCCGGCCGCATGATGCTCAAGCGCGTGATGGGCAAGGCCAGCTTCTGCACGCTGCAGGACGGCACCGGCCGCATCCAGCTCTACATCACGCGCGACCAGGTCGGCGACGAGGCCTACGCCGCCTTCAAGCACTGGGACCTGGGCGACATCCTGGGCGCCGAGGGCGTGCTGTTCAAGACCAAGAGCGGCGAGCTGTCGGTGCAGGTCACCGTGCTGCGGCTGCTGACCAAGAGCCTGCGTCCGCTGCCGGACAAGTTCCACGGCATGACCGACCAGGAACAGAAGTACCGCCAGCGCTACGTCGACCTGATCACCGACGAGGGCGCGCGCAAGCGCTTCGTCGCGCGCAGCAAGGCGCTCGCCTCGATCCGCAACTACATGACCCAGCATGGCTTCCTGGAAGTCGAGACGCCGATGCTGCACCCGATCCCGGGCGGTGCCAACGCCAAGCCGTTCAAGACCTACCACAACGCGCTGGACCAGGAGATGTTCCTGCGCATCGCGCCGGAGCTGTACCTGAAGCGGCTGCTGGTGGGCGGCTTCGAGCGGGTGTTCGAGATCAACCGCAACTTCCGCAACGAGGGCATCTCGGTACGCCACAACCCCGAATTCACGATGATGGAGTTCTACGCGGCGTACTGGAACTACCACGACCTGATGGACTTCACCGAGTCCATCCTGCGCCAGGCCGCGCGCGACGCGACCGGCTCGGCCACCCTCACCTACCAGGGCAAGGTGGTCGACCTGGAGCAGCCGTTCGCCCGCCTGAGCATCCGCGACGCGCTGCTGCGCTACGCGCCGCGCAGCGACGACGCCCAGATCGACGACCCGGCCTACCTGCGCGAGCAGCTGCGCATCCTCGGCAAGGAGGCGCCGGCGCACTGGGAGCTGCCGCAGCTGCAGTTCGCCTGCTTCGAGGAGCTGGTCGAGGACAAGCTGTGGGAGCCGACCTTCATCGTCGACCACCCGGTGGAGGTCTCGCCGCTGGCGCGCGCCTCCGACACCAACCCGGCCATCACCGAGCGCTTCGAGCTCTACATCACCGGCCGCGAGATCGCCAACGGCTTCTCGGAGCTGAACGACCCCGAAGACCAGGCGGCACGCTTCCAGGCCCAGGTCGCGGCCAAGGACGCCGGCGACGAGGAGGCGATGTACTTCGACGCCGACTACATCCGCGCGCTCGAGTACGGCATGCCGCCGGCCGGCGGCTGCGGCATCGGCATCGACCGGCTGATCATGCTGCTGACCGATTCGCCGAACATCCGCGACGTGATCCTGTTTCCCGCGCTGCGCAAGGAGCAATGACCACCGGCGCCCGCCTGCAGGACCTGGCCCGGATCGAGTCCGCGGTCTGGGACGAGCTGCAGCGGGCCGCCCGCACCCGGGGCCACCCCTGGCGCACCGCGGTGCTCGCCACCCGCGAGGGCGAGCTGGCCGACGCACGCTTCATGGTGCTGCGCGACGTGCGCACGGCCGAGCGCGAGCTGCTGTTCTACACCGACGCCCGCTCCGCCAAGGTCGTGCAGGCCGGGCTGGCCCCGCTGGCCACGGTGGCGATGTGGGCGGCCGACCCGGGCTGGCAGCTGCGCTGCCGGGTGCGGCTGTCGGTCCAGACCGACGGGCTGGACGTGTCCTCGCGCTGGGCCCGGCTGCGCCTGTCGCCGGCCGCGCAGGACTACCTCTCGCCGCTGCCGCCCGGCGCCGCGGTGGACGCCCCGCCCCCGCTGCCGCCGCGCGACGGGCGCCACCATTTCGCGGTGCTGGTCGCGCAGGTGCTGTCGCTCGACTGGCTGGAGCTGCACGCCGAGGGGCACCGGCGCGCCCGCTTCGACGCAGACGGGGCGCGCTGGCTGCAGCCCTGAGGCGGTGGCCGGGGGGCGCCCTCAGCGGTGCCGGAACGCCGGCTTGCGCTTGTTCAGGAAGGCGTCCATGCCCTCCTTCTGGTCCTCGGTCGCGAACAGCGCGTGGAAGGCACGGCGCTCGAACAGCATGCCTTCGTTCAGCGGCGCCTCGAAGGCCCGGTTCACCGATTCCTTGGCCGCGATCAGGCTGGGCAGCGAGTAGCCGCAGATCGCGTCCGCCGCGGCCAGCGCCTCCTCCATCAGCTTGTCGGCCGGCACGACGCGCGAGACCAGCCCGGCGCGCTCGGCCTCGGCCGCGTCCATCATGCGCCCGGTCAGCACCATGTCCATCGCCTTGGCCTTGCCGACCGCGCGCGGCAGGCGCTGCGTGCCGCCCGCGCCGGGGATGATGCCCAGCTTGATCTCCGGCTGGCCGAACCGGGCGCTGTCGGCCGCGATGACGAAGTCGCACATCATCGCCAGCTCGCAGCCGCCGCCGAGCGCGTAGCCCGCCACCGCCGCGATCACCGGCTTGCGCACGGTCTTGAGCGTCTCCCAGTTGCGGGTGATGTAGTCGGACTTGTAGACGTCCATGTAATTCCACTTCGCCATCGCCGCGATGTCGGCGCCGGCCGCGAAGGCCTTCTCGCTGCCGGTGATGACGATGCAGCCGATGCCCTCGTCGGCGTCGAAGCGCTTCAGCGCCGCCCCCAGCTCGTCCATCAGCGCGTCGTTCAGCGCGTTGAGCTGCTTGGGCCGGTTCAGCGTGATCACGGCCACCTTCAGCGGCCCGTCGCCGCGCACGTCGGTCAGGATCAGTGGATCGCTCACAGGGAAACTCCTAGGGTGAACAACAAGGATGCAAGGCGCCATCCCCCCTCCGGGCGGTGCGGAACCGGTAAGACGGCACACACCGCGGTGCTAGTCAGGATGGCACGGCAGCGCTGCTGGCGCTAAGCTGCACAGCATAACGACCGAAAGCAGCACGAGCGATGGGAACGGTATACCGGAAGACGGAGAAGGGACAAGCCGAGATCGCCACCCGCCAGAACCAGCTGGCCGTCAAGTTGCGCTCGGCGTTGATCATGGTGGACGGCAAGCGCACCGACGAGGAGCTGCAGCGCATGATCGGCCCCGCGGCCGAGGAGATCCTGCAGACCCTGCAGGCCGAGGGCTACATCGAGGTGATCGCGGTGACGGCAACGCGCAACGGCTCGGCGGCGGCGGCCAAGCCGGCGGCCAGCGAAGGACCGCCCAGCGTGCCGCCGCCGCTGAAGCCGGTGGAGCAGATCCGCGTCCAGGCGGTGCGCTTCATGAACGAGCAGCTCGGCCCGCTCGGCGACATGCTCGCGGTGAAGATCGAGAAGAGCAAGACCTGGGAAGACCTGCACCCCTTGCTCGTGATGGCCCACCGCGCGATCGCCGACCACCGCGGCAACGCCACCGCCGAGACCTTCAAGGCGGCCTTCCTCGGCTGACCGGGGAGCGTCCCGCCACGCTCCGTCCCGCGCCGGCCGGCGGGACGGACCTCAGCGTGCGCCGAGCCAGGCCTTGCGGCGTGCCACCGCGGCCGCGGGGGCCCCCTCCTGCACCGCCAACGCCACGTTCGCCCGCGCCTCGTCGCGCCCCGGCAACACTGCGCGCAGGCGCAGCAGGCGCTGGTCGCGCCCGACCAGCAGCTCGACCGGCTCGCCCTCGACGGCGTACAGCTCGAGGTCGTCCAGCTTGCGCAGCCGCCAGTCGTTGACCGCCAGCAGCTCGTCGCCCGCCGCCAGCCCGACCCGCTCGGCCCACTGACCGCGCATCACCGCCCGCACCTTCACGCTGCCGTTGCCGTCGGCCGTGCGCAGGCCCAGGCGCAGCGGCCAGGGCGGTGGCTGCACGCTCCACTGCACGCCGACCTCGCGCAGCAGCGCCTCCAGCGGCAGGTCCTGGGTGCCGTGCACCCAGCGCGAGAGCTCGCGCGTGTACGGGCGGCCCCCCACCTCCTTCAGCGCCGCGGCGATGTCGGCCTCGCCGACCGGCCCGCCGCCCGAGCGGGCCCACAGCAGCCGCATCACGTCGTCCAGCGTGCCGCGCCGTTGCGCGCGCAGCGTCAGGTCCAGCGCCAGCGCGACCAGCGAGCCCTTGGTGTAGTAGCTGACGGTGGCGTTGACCGTGTTCTCGTCCTGCCGGTAGTACTTGACCCAGGCATCGAAGCTGGCCTGCGCGACGCTCTGCACCCGGCGGCCCGGCGTGGCCAGCACGTTGCCGACCGTGCGCGCCAGCAGCTTCAGGTAGCGCGCCTCGTCGACCAGCCCGGTGCGCACCAGGAACAGGTCGTCGTAGTAGGACGTGAAGCCCTCGAAGAACCACAGCAGCTCGGTGTAGTTCTCGCGCGCGTAGTCGTAGCGCGCGAACTCGGCCGGGCGCAGGCGCTTGACGTTCCAGGTGTGGAAGTACTCGTGGCTGATCAGGCCCAGCAGGGTCACGTAGCCGTCGCTCGCGCCCGCCTCGCCGCGGCGCGGCAGGTCGCGGCGCGAGCAGATCAGCGCCGTGCTGGCGCGGTGCTCCAGCCCCCCGTAGCCGTCGTCCACCGCGTTGAGCAGGAACACGTAGCGCCCGAACGGCGGCTTGCGCCGCCCGTGCCAGAAGCGGATCTGCGCCTCGCAGATGCGCTTCGCGTCGGCCAGCAGGCGCTCGCCGTCGAAGCCCGGCAGGGCCCCGGCGACGACGAACTCGTGCGCCACCCCGGCTGCGCGGAACTGGCCGCGCCAGAACGCGCCGAGCTCGACCGGGTGGTCGACCAGCTCGTCATAGCCGGCAGCCTCGTAGCGCCCCTGCCCGCGCGCGTCGACCTGCACGGCCGGCAGGGCGGTCGCCACCTGCCAGCCGCGCGGCAGCTGGCGGATCTCCACCGCGTGCGGCTCGTCCTCGCGCCCTTCGACGCGCAGGAACACGCTGGTGCCGTTGAAGAAGCCGCGCGTTGCGTCCAGCCAGGCCGCCCGCACCGAGTTGTCGAAGGCGTAGACCTCGTAGCTCACTTCCAGCGCCGCGCGCCCCTGGCAGCGCACCTGCCAGCTGGCCTTGTCCAGCTGCTCGACCGGCCGCGCCTGGCCGCCCTGACGGGCCGTCAGCCCTTGCAGGTGCCGGGCGAACTCGCGCATCAGGTAGCTGCCGGGGATCCACACCGGCAGCGACAGCCGCTGCACGGCCTCAGGGGCGGGAATGCGCAGGCGCACCCGGTACAGGTGGGCGTGAAGGTCCAGGGGCTCGATACGGTAGGCAATCATGGGCAGGACTCGTTGCATGGCCGGCGGGCTCAGACCCCCGCGGCCGCCAGGAAACAGGACAGGCTCGCCACGGCGGCGAGGCGGAAGCGCAGCACCAGCCAGCCGCGCGCGCCCAGGCCCGGGTAAAGGCGCCGGTCGACCAGGCAGGCCAGCAGCTGCATCGCGCCGAGCACCACCAGCCCGGCATAGGGCGGCATCACCACCGCGACCCAGGCCACCCCCGCCAGGACCACGCCCCAGGTGCAGGGCACGGGCGACGGCACCGGCTGGCGCACCGCCAGCCCCCACTGCACCCCGCCGAGGAAGGACAGCACCACCGCCGCATGGCCGGCCAGGGCCAGCGTGACATGCGGCTGCACCTCGGGATGGACCAGCCAGACCAGCAGCGCCCCGGACACGAAGGGCAGCAGGCCGAGATGCACCAGCCAACGGGCCACGGGCGGCGGCGGAAGGGAAGAACCGGGACGGGACATCGGCAAATGCGGGCGCAGACGGCAGGCGACAGGCCGATTGTCGCCCCTGCACCGGCCGGGGCCCGGCCCCCCTCGATTGTTCCCGGCCCTGCAACAGTGCGTTGAGCGAGATCGCCTTTTTAGGAACTGGTGGAAACCCTAATCTTGCGACATCGGACGAACGAACTCGTCAGCGCAGCGGAAGACCTCCTCCGCGGCAGGCAGCTCGGGCAGTCCGAACGTCATCAACGCAACGGACCCCTGAAAGGAATTGCCATGAACAAGCTTCTTGCCACCGCCATCGTTTCCGCCGCCGCCTTCGTGTCCTTCGGCGCTGCCGCCCAGGAAGCCACGCCCACCCCGGACCTGGACATCAAGTCGACGGCCACCCGCGCCGAAGTGCGCGCCGAGTACCAGCGCGCCAAGGCCGCCGGCGAACTGAAGGTGTACTCCGCCGGTTACATCCCCACGGTCAACAGCAGCCGCAGCCGCGCCGAAGTCGTCGCCGAACTGCGCCAGGCCCAGCAAAGCGGCGAATACGCGCTGATCAACGCCGAGGCCGTCGACGTCGTGGCGTTCGAACAGCTGGCCGCCAAGCAACAGGCCACCCGCCTGGCGACCAAGCCGGACACCGCGATCGTGCGTTGAGCGTCACCTGCTCCGATGAAAAAAGCCGCGCCATGCGCGGCTTTTTGTTTGGGCGCCGGGTGGTTCAGCGCACCCGGACCTCGGCCAGCTGGGCCTCGATCTGCTCGGTGTTGAGCGCGCCCGGCACCCGGGTGCCGTCCTCGAAGATCAGGGCCGGCGTGCCGTTGATGCCGTGCTTGCGGCCGAAGGCGGTGTTGCGCGCCAGCGGGGTGTCGCAGTTGGCCGGCGCGGCCGCGGGGGCGACGCCGTTGAGCATCCAGTCGCGCCAGGCGCGGGTGCGGTCCTTGGCACACCAGATCGCCTGCGACTTGACGGTCGAGTCGGGCGACAGGATCGGGTACAGGAAGGTGTAGACCGTGACGTCCCTGACCGCCTGCAGGTCCTGCTCGAAGCGCTTGCAGTACCCGCAGTTCGGGTCGGCGAAGACGGCGATCTTGCGCTTGCCGTTGCCGTTCTTCCAGACGATGGCGTCCTTCAGCGGCAGGCTGGCGAAATCGATCGGGGCGAGCTTGAACTTCGCCTGGCGCTCCTCGGTGAGGTTGCGGCGCGCCTTCAGGTCGATGATCTGGCCGGTGATCAGGTAGTTGCCCTCGGCGTCGGTGTAGGCCAGCTCGGTGCCGATGCGCACCTCGTAGATGCCGGGGATCGGGGTCTTGCTGACCTCGTCGATCGCCGGCAGGTTGGGCATGCGGTCGGCCAGGTTCCTGCGGATCGCCGCTTCCTGTGCCCAGGCGCCGGCCGCCAGGGCCAGGGTCACGGCCGCTGCGGCCACCTTGTGATGTTTCATGATTCGTCCTTGCAAGGCTCAGGAGTCCAGCGCGCGGCGCGTCAGCCAGCGTTTCACCGGGCTCAGATGGTTCACCAGACCCAGGCCGCGGTTGCGAAGTTCCCGCACCGCGGGGGCCGAAGCCGCGAACAAATGCAGCAATCCGTCGGTCAGCTGCCCCATCGCCCAGGTCGGCGCGGCACGCGTGCGCTCGTAGCGGCGCAGCAGCTTGGCATCGCCGACCGGCCGCCACGGCTCGCGCTCGCGCAGCACGCGCGCCAGCACGTCGACGTCGGCCAGCCCCAGGTTCAGCCCCTGGCCGGCCAGCGGGTGCACCACATGGGCGGCATCGCCGAGCAACACCCAGCCCTCGCCGCTGCAGCGGCTGGCGCGGGCGATCGCCAGCGGCCAGGCCGCGCGCTCGCTGCGCAGCGCCAGGGCGCCGGCCGCATCGCCGGTGGCCTCCTGCAGGGCCTGCATGAAGCCCGCCTCGTCGAGCGCCATCAGCTCCTGCGCGCGCGCCTCGGGCAGCGACCACACCAGCCCGTAGGAGCGCCCTGCGTCCGGCCGGTCGAACGGCAGCAGCGCCAGCACGTCCGGCGAGCGGAACCACTGCCGGGCCACGCCGTTGTGGGGACGGTCGCTGGCCAGCCGCGCGGCGATCGCCGTGTGGCCGTAGGGATGGCGGACCCATTCGACGCCGAGCGCCTCGCGCGCCGCGGAGGCCTTGCCCTCGCAGATCGCGGTCAGCGCCGCCTCGATCGGGGCGTCCACCTCGCTGACATGGGGCTGGAAGCGCACCAGCTGCGCCAGCGCGTCCTCCAGCGCCTGGGCGTCGACGATCCAGGCCAGCTCGCCGAGCTGCTGCTCCCAGGCCGAGAACTCCAGCACGCCGGGCAGCAGCTGGTGGCCGGGCGCGTCGCCCTCGATGTGCATGTCGTAGACCGGCGTGGCCGCATCGGGCGGCAGGGCGTCCCAGGCCTTGACCGAGCGCAGCAGCGCCACCGAACGCGCACTCAGCGCGTAGGCACGCACGTCCTGGCCGGCGGGACGCCCGGGCGCGCGCTGCAGCGCCACGCCCAGGCCGGCGCGCGCCAGCGCCAGGGCCAGGGTCTTGCCGACGATGCCGCTGCCCCGGATGTAGACGTCATAGCGAACCATGCAACGCATTGTAGAAGCCGGCATCGGCGCGACGGAGCCGGCACAATAGTCCGACCATGAACCACTCCGTCCGACGCTGGATCCGTTACGGCGCGCTCGCCATCGCTGCCCTCATCGTCCTGTTCGCGGCCGTGGCCGCCTACCTGGTCGCCACCTTCGACGCCAACCGCTACAAGGGGGCGCTGATCGACTGGGTCCAGGAGCACAAGCAGCGCACGCTGGCGATCGACGGCCCGGTGTCGCTGCGCGTGTTCCCGCGCCTGGAGGTCAGCCTGCGCCAGGTCTCGCTGAGCGAGCACCGCAGCGACGAGCAGTTCCTGCGCCTGGAGGAAGCCGCGCTGGCGGTCGAGGTGCTGCCGCTGCTGCGCCGCCAGCTGGTGGTCGAGCGCGTGCAGGCCAGCGGACTGCGCGTGCGCTACACGCGCGACGGCCAGGGCCGCAGCAACATCGACGACCTGCTCGCCGCGGACGACGACGGGCAGGACCGGCCCGACGAGCGGGACGACGCCTCGCCCGCCCCGCAGTTCAACGTGCGCAGCGTCGAGCTGCGCGACCTGCGCCTGACCGTGCAGGACGCCAAGGCCCGGCTGCTCGGCGACATCCACCTGCGCAGCCTCACCACCGGCCGCCTGGCCGACGGCGTGGAGGCCCCCGTGACGCTGGACGCCAACTTCGATTTCGCCCAGCCCTCGCTGCACGGCGACCTGCGCGGCGAGACCCGGGTGCTGCTCGCGCTGGCCGACGGCTCGGTCACGCTGCGCGACATGAAGCTCGGCTACCAGGGCAACGCGCTGGGCGTGGACGCGCTGGACACGCGCATCGAGGGCCAGCTGGCCTACGACAGCCGCCAGGGCGCGATGCACGCCGAGAACCTGCGCCTGAGCAGCAGCGCGCTGCTGGGCGCGCTGAAGCTGGAACCCTCGACCGTGGCGGTACAGCGCTTCGCCTATGAACCGGAGCGGCGCTCGCTGGCGGTCGAGCAGCTGACGCTGGACCTCAAGGCGGTGCACAACAAGCAGCCCATCGAGGCGCGCCTGAGCTGGCCGCAGCTGCAGGCCGAAGGTGCCTCGCTCAAGGGCAGCGCGCTGCAGGGCCGCGTCGCCCTGGGCGGCGCGCAAGGCTGGGCCGCCAACTTCCGTTCCGACGCGCCGAGCGGCAACTTCGACGAGGTGCGCCTGCCGGGCTTCGAGGCCACCTTGAGCGGCAGCGGCGAACGCAAGGTCGCCGGCGCACTGCGCGCCGACCTGTCGCTGCAGCCGGCGAAGACGGCGGTCGTGCTGGAGCAGCTGGACCTGCAGGCGCAGGTGCAGGACCCCTCGCTCAAGCCGCTGCAGATCGCCGTCAAGGGCCGCGCCCAGGCCTCGTCGCAGGCCGCGCAGTGGCAGCTGTCCGGGGCCCTGAACAACAACGCCTTCGCGACCCGCGGCAACGCCGCCTTCACCGGCACGGTGCCCACGGTCCAGGCGCAGGGCGAATTCGACCGGCTCGACCTCAACACCGTGCTGGCCGACACCTCGTCCACCGGCACGGGCAAGCCCGCGGCCGCCGGCGGCACCGAGGGCACGATCGACTTCGCGCCGCTGCGCGCGCTGCAGGGCTCGCTGGCGCTGAAGGCCAAGACGCTGATCTACCGGCCCTACCAGCTCGACGACGCCCAGGTGCAGGCCACCCTGGAAGGCGGCATGCTGCGCGTGAACACCCTGTCCGGCCGGATCTGGGGTGGCAGCATCGCGGCCAACGCGTTCGCCGACGCACGTGCCCAGCGCGTGATGCTCAAGGGCACCGCCACCGACATCGACGTGCATGCGGCGCTGCGCGACGTCGCGGACAAGGACCTGCTGGAGGGCCGCGGCCGGGTCACCTTCGACCTGGCCTCGGCCGGCAAGACGGTCGCCGAGATGAAGTCGCGCCTGGAAGGCCAGGCGGCCGTGCAGCTGCGTGACGGCGCGGTCAAGGGCATCAACCTGGCGCGCGTGCTGCGCGAGGCGCAGGCGGCGCTGACGCTGCGCAAGGACGCGGTGCAGCAGGCCCGCCAGACCGAGAAGACCGACTTCTCCGAGATGAGCGCCAGCGTGCAGATCGCCGACGGCGTGGCGCGCAACAAGGACCTGGACGTCAAGAGCCCGTTCCTTCGGGTCACCGGCGACGGCGCGATCGACATCGGCCGCAACCGCATCGACTACACCGCACGTGCCGCCGTGACGGCCACCGCCAAGGGCCAGGGCGGCGCCGACCTCGCCGCGCTCAAGGGCGTGACGGTGCCGGTGCGGCTGACCGGCCCGCTGGAGGCGATCGACTGGCAGGTGCAATGGTCGGCGGTCGCGATCGGCGCGGCGGAGAACACCCTCAAGAACCGCCTCGAGGACCGGCTGAAGAAGGAACTGGGCGTCAAGCCGGCCGACTCTGCCGCCTCGGCCACGCAGGAGCCGCCTGCGGCCAAGCCGCGCGACCTGCTGAAGGACAAGCTGAAGGGGCTGCTGAAGTGAGCCCTGGAGCGCCAGACGGAGCCATCGACGTGAGCGACATCCACTTCCTGCTGAGCGGCCTGTACGTCTACCCGGTCAAGTCCTGCGCCGGCGTGGCGCTGGACGAAGCGCTGCTGGTCGAGACCGGCCTGGAGTTCGACCGGGCCTGGATGGTGGTCGACCCCGACGGCCGCTTCCTGACCCAGCGCGAGCTGCCGCGCATGGCGCTGATCCGGCCCGAGCTGCGCCACCAGGACATGGTGCTGCGCGCGCCCGGGATGCTGGCGCTGCACGTGGCCTACGACACCGTGGAGGAGCCGGTCACCGTGCAGGTCTGGAACGACACCGTGCGCGCCTACGACATGGGGCGGCTCGCGTCCCAGTGGTTCAGCGACTTCCTCGGCCGCCCGGTGCGCCTGGTGCGCTTCGACCCCGAGCAGAAGCGGCTGTCGAGCACGCGCTGGACCGGCGGCCTCGAGGCGGAGAACCAGTTCAGCGACGGCTACCCGCTGCTGGTGCTGTCGCAGTCCTCGCTGGACGGGCTGAACGAACGGCTTGCCGCGCGCGGCGCCGCGCCGGTCGGCATCGAGCGCTTCCGCCCCAACCTGGTGATCGCGGGCCTCGACGCGCCGCTCGACCCGCACGCCGAGGACTTCCTCGACGAACTGTGGATCGACACCGACCAGGGCCGCGTGCACCTGAAGCTGGTCAAGCCCTGCCCGCGCTGTCCCATCCCCAACGTCGACCCGGCCACCGGCGAGCCCGGCACCGAGCCGCTGGACACGCTGGCGACCTACCGCGCCGATGCGCGGCTGGACGGGGCGCTGACCTTCGGGATGAACGCGATCATCCTGGACGGCATCGAGCACCTGCTGCGGCGCGGCGCCACCGGCTCGGCGACGCTGAAGTTCTGAGCCGGCCGGTCCGGATCCCGGCGCATGAGGGGAGGGGTCACCCCGGGCGGCCTTGGTCGTTCGTGGCGGCCGGGCCACCCATCCTGCGGCCACGCGACCCGTTTCGGCACTGCCGCCGGGGGCCGGAAAACCGTGCCGCAGCGGCACACGGGTGGATGCCGGCCCCGGTCGAATCCGGCCGTTTGACGGGATGCTGACATGAACGACCGAGGCACCACATCGCAGGCCCCCGAAGGCACGGCCGAGGTCGCCGGACCGGGTCGGGACCGGCCGCCAGGAGCCATGCGCCGCGGCGTGAGCATGGCCGGCGCAGTGGCGCTGGCCTGCCTCGTCCACGCCCTGGCCCCGTTCGACGAAGCCGCCCGCAAAGGCCTGGCACTGCTCGTCTTCATCGGCACGCTCTGGCTCACCGAGGCCCTGCCCCTGGCCGTCACGGCGATGCTCGTGCCGCTGGGCGCGCTGGTGTTGCGCATCCCCGGCGTCACCACCACGTCGGCGCTGGCGTCGTTTGCGGACCCGATCGTGTTCCTGTTTCTCGGTGGGTTCGCCCTGGCCACGGCACTGCGGACGCAGAAGCTCGACCTCAAGATGGCCGCGTGGCTGCTCTCGCTGTCCGGCGGACACTTCGGGCGGGCGGTGGTGCTGCTGTTCCTGGCGACGGCCCTCCTGTCCCAGGGCATCAGCAACACGGCGACCGCCGCTGTGATGCTGCCGCTGGCCCTGGGCATGCTCGGATCGCTGGGCCCGGCCTGCGACCGCCGCACACAGGCCTTCGTGCTCCTGGGCGTGGCGTACTCCACCAGCATCGCGGGCATCGGCACCGTGGTGGCCACCCCGCCCAACGCGATCGCCGCGCGGGCCGCCGGCATCGACTATGCCGGCTGGCTGCTCATCGGCCTGCCCTTGGCCGCCATCCTGCTGCCGCTGATGTTCGTGACCCTGTGGTGCGTGCTGCGGCCGACGCTGCACCGGCGTTTCGTGCCCGAGATGGTGCCGCAGCCCTGGACGCCGCGCAGGGTGGTGACGCTGGTGGTGTTCGGGCTGACGGTCCTGGGCTGGATCTTCGGTGCCACCCCGCTCAAGGCCTGGGGCATCGAGGGCCCCGACACCTTCGTGGCCATGGCGGCGGTCGTGACCCTGGTGGCCTTGCGGCTGGCGAGCTGGCAAGACGTCGTCCGGCACACCGACTGGGGCGTCCTCCTGCTGTTCGGGGGCGGGCTGGCCCTGAGCCGGGTGCTGGACGTGTCCGGTGCCTCCCTGGCCCTGGGCCGCGCCACCGCCGACGCCCTGCAGGGCGCCCACCCCACGCTGGTCCTGCTGGCGGTCGCCGCCTTCATGGTGGCGTTGACCGAGTTCGCCAGCAACACCGCGGCAGCCGCCCTGATGGTGCCCATCTTTGCCGCGGTGGCCGCGCAGATCGGGCTGCCGCCCGAGGCACTGGTCGTGGTGGTGGCCCTGGCCGCCTCGTTCGGTTTTGCCCTGCCGGTGGCCACGCCGCCGAACGCCATGGTGTTCGGCACCGGGATGGTGCCCCAGCGCAGCATGCTGCGCGCCGGCATCGCCCTGAACCTGGTCTGCATCCTCGTGCTCACGGCGTGGGGCACGCTCCGGTGGGGCTGAACGCGGCAGCCGGACGGCCCGATCTTCCGGTCACGGCAGCGGGCCTCGCCCGCCGGGCACTGCGTCGGCGCCGCCGGCGCGACCGGATTCACCGACCAGTACAATCGGCAGCAGTTTTCCCCAGGCAAAACGAGGACCAGGCACCGGTGTCCCGGGCGTTCCTGCGCCATGCGCCGGTGTCCCCCCCGAGACCTCGCACCAGGCGCGCGGGTCGGGCCCCTCGATCACGCCCGCACCGGGCACCCATGGTGCAGAGGGGGGGTTGATTCCAAAGGACATTTCATGAGTCTCAAGTGCGGCATCGTCGGCCTGCCCAACGTCGGCAAGTCCACCCTGTTCAACGCCCTGACCAAGGCGGGCATCGCGGCCGAGAACTATCCGTTCTGCACCATCGAGCCCAACGTCGGCGTCGTGGAACTGCCGGACCCGCGGCTGCAGGCGCTGGCCGAGATCGTCAAGCCCGAGCGGGTGGTGCCGGCCATCGTCGAGTTCGTCGACATCGCCGGCCTGGTGGCCGGTGCCTCCAAGGGTGAAGGCCTGGGCAACCAGTTCCTCGCCCACATCCGCGAGACCGACGCCATCGTCAACGTGGTGCGCTGCTTCGAGGACGACAACGTCGTGCACGTGGCCGGGCGCGTCGACCCGATCGCCGACATCGAGGTGATCCAGACCGAGCTGTGCCTGGCCGACCTTGCCACCGTCGAGAAGGGCCTGCAGCGCTACACCAAGGTCGCCAAGGCCGGCGGCGACAAGGAAGCGCAGCGCCTGGTGGATGTGCTGCAGAAGTGCCAGGCGGCCCTGAACGAGGGCCGTCCGGTGCGCACCATCGACTTCAGCAAGGAAGAGCTGGCCGTGCTCAAGCCGCTGTGCCTGATCACCGCCAAGCCCGCGATGTTCGTCGGCAACGTCTCCGAGGACGGCTTCGAGGACAACCCGCTGCTGGACCGCCTGAAGGCCTACGCCGAGCAGCAGGGCGCGCCGGTGGTGGCGATCTGCGCCAAGACCGAGGCCGAGCTCGCCGACATGAGCGACGAGGACCGGCTGATGTTCCTGAAGGAAATGGGCCAGGACGAACCGGGCCTGAACCGCCTGATCCGCGCCGCCTTCAAGCTGCTGGGCCTGCAGACCTACTTCACCGCCGGCGTCAAGGAAGTCCGTGCCTGGACCATCCCCATCGGCGCGACCGCGCCGCAGGCCGCCGGCGTGATCCACACCGACTTCGAGCGCGGCTTCATCCGCGCCCAGACCATTTCCTACGAGGACTTCATCGCCTACGGCGGCGAACAGGGCGCCAAGGACGCCGGGAAGATGCGCGCCGAAGGCAAGGACTACGTCGTCAAGGACGGCGACGTGTTGCACTTCCTCTTCAACGTCTGACCGCCCGCGGGACCCGCGGGTCCCCGTCGCGCCGCACGCTGGCCCACGTGCCGGCAGTGCGGCCCCGGCCGGCCCCTGCGCCGGCCGCCCTCCCCACGGGCGCCGCTGCCGACGGCAGCCGCTGCCTTTCCCTGCCCGATGACCCACCCCACCACCGCTATCCCCCAGGCCGGCGCCGGCCGGCTGATCCTCGTGCTGGCGATGCTGACGGCCTTCGCGCCGTTCTCGACGGACATGTACCTGCCCGCCTTCGCGCAGCTGGCCGCAGCCTACCGGACCGACCACGGGCACATCGAGGCGACGCTGTCGACCTTCTTCCTGGGGCTGGCGTGCGGGCAGGCGCTGTACGGGCCGGTGATCGACCGCTACGGCCGCAAGGGCCCGATGCTGGCCGGGGTGCTGCTGTTCGCCCTGGCCACGCTCGGCTGCCTGCTGACGCGCGACATCGCGCTGTTCACCGGGCTGCGCTTCGTGCAGGCCATCGGCGGCTGCGCCGGCATGATCATCGGTCGCGCGGTGGTGCACGACCTGTACGGGCCGCGCGACAGCGCCCGCGTGCTGTCGCTGCTGCTGACGCTGGTGACCCTGGCGCCCATCGTCGCGCCATTGCTGGGGGGCTGGATCCTCGCGGTGTCCGACTGGCGCGCGATCTTCGTGCTGTTGCTGGCGTTCGCGGCGCTGTGCGCGATCCTGGTGGCGCTGTGGGTGCCCGAGACCCTGCCGCGCGAGCGCCGCAGGCCGCTGGACGGAGCCTCGATCCTGGCGGGCTACGCCACGCTGCTGCGCTCGCCGCGCTTCATGGTGCCGGCGTTGGCCGGCGGCATCGCCGGGGCGTCGATGTTCGCCTTCATCACCGGATCGCCGTTCGTCTTCATGGGGCACTTCGGCCTGTCCGAGCAGCAGTACGGCTGGGTGTTCGGCGGCACCGCGCTCGGGCTGGTCGCGGGGGCCCAGCTCAACGGCATCGCGCTGCGCCGCTTCGGCGTGGCCCGCCTGCTCGGCCTGGCGCTGGGCGTGAACCTCGCCGCCGCCGTCGCGCTGTTGGCGGTGGCGCAGACCCCGCATCCGCTGGTGCTGATGCTGCCGCTGTGGTTCGTGATCGCCACGCTGGGCCTGGTGGCCGGCAACTCGGCAGCGATCGCGATGGCCGCCTCGGGCGCCTACCCCGGCACCGCCTCGGCGCTGGTGGGCATCCTGCAGTTCGGCTGTGCGTTCGCGGTCAGCAGCGCGGTGGCCGCGGCCCAGAACGGCACGACCTGGCCCATGGTGCTGGCGATGCTGGCCTCGGCCGTGCTGGGCAGCGCGCTGTGGTTCGGCGGGCAGGCCTGGCGCGCCGCCCGCGCGGACTGAACGCGCCTCACTCGGCGGCGCGCCGGGCGTACGGCCAGGCGCCGCTGACCACCAGCGCGTCCAGCTCCTGTTCCAGGATCTCGTTGACGCGGTTGACCGCCACGGCGCTGATGTCCTTGCGGTGCCGCACGATGCACAGTCTCCAGTTCACCAGCGGCGAGCTGAACGGGGCCACCGCCAGCGCGCCGGAATCGACGGCGTACTTCCAGCCGCTCTTGCTGAACACGGTGTAGCCCATGCCCCGCTCGACCATGCCGCGGATCGTGTGGGTGCCCTCGGCCTCGTAGATGATGTTGGGACGCACGCCGTGGCCGGCGCACAGCCGGTCGATCAGCACGCGGATGCTGTGCGGCTTCTTCGGCAGGATCAGGGGGTAGTTCGCCAGGTCCGACAGCGAGCAGACTTCGGGCAACGGCGTGCCCCGCTTGCGCGCCACGGCCGGGCTGGCGCCGAACAGGTACAGCGGCTCGACCAGCACCGGCTTGATCCAGAACTCGGCGCCGAGCTCCGGGTTGTAGGCCAGCGCGATGTCGGCCTCGCCGCTCAACAGCCAGGCATGCACGTGGGCTGGCGTGCCTTCCAGCACCTGCAGGTCCACCAGCGGCAGCTCGGCGCGGCAGCGCTCGATCAGCGGCGGCGCGAGCAGCGCGCAGGAGCGCTGCGGCATCGCGACGCGCACCTCGCCCGAGGGCGTGTGCGTGACGGCCGACAGGTTGCGCTCCATGTCGGCCACTTCGGCGACGACGCGCTCGGCCCGCGCCAGGAACACCTGCCCGACCTCGGTCAGCGCCACCCCGCGCGCGCGCCGCTCGAGCAGGGGCACGCCCACACGCTGTTCCAGCCGTTGCACCCGCTTGCTCAGCGCCGACTGCGCGATGCACAGGTCGACGGCCGCGCGGGCGAAACTGCCATGCCGCGCCACCGCGACGAAAGCGCTCAGATCCTCGAATATCAAGGCGGTTGCCTACTGCACTGTCCCGACGGCCGGGATGCCCGCCGCCGGGATGGCGGCCGTGGGGCGCAAGGCCCCCGCCGGCCCGCCGGTCCCGTGACGACGGATCGGTGCGGCCACTATACCTGCTCGGCCGGCCTGAACATCGGCACCACGTGCCCGCCCGCGGCAGGGCGGAACACCACCGACACCGGCAGCCCGACGCGCAGCTGCGCGGGGTCGCAATCGACGACGTTGCTCATCATCGTGACGCCTTCGTCCAGCCGCACGAAGGCGATGGTCCAGTCGTCGCTGCCGCGCACGACGCGGCTGTACGAGTAGAGGCTGCCGGTCCCGCCGGACTCGATCCACTCGGTGTCCGCGCTCAGGCAGTGGGGACAGATGTCGCGCGGGTAGAAGTGCGCCTGCCCGCAGGCCCTGCATCGCTTGATCAGCAGGCGCCCCTCGGACGCCGCCTGCCAGTACGCCTCGGTGCCGAGGATGCCGGGAGTTGCCTTGTCTTGCATGTCACTGCCTCTCGAGGATGAGCGTCGCCGCGGTGTGGCGGCTGATGGTCCCGCCGATGCCGTTGGCCAGCGCCAGCCTGCAGTCCTTGACCTGCACCGCCGGATGCGCCTCGCCGCGCAGCTGGCGCACCGCCTCGATGACCTTGGTCATGCCGCCGCGGTTGGCCGGGTGGTTGTTGCACAGGCCCCCGCCGTCGGTGTTGAACGGCAGGCGGCCCACGCCGGAGATCAGGTTGCCGTCCATCACGAAGCGCCCGCCCTCGCCCTTGGCGCAGAAGCCCAGGTCCTCGATCTGCAGCAGGGCGGTGATCGTGAAGCTGTCGTACAGCGAGACGTACTGGATGTCCTGCGGCGTCACGCCGGCTTCCTCGAACGCACGGCGGCCGGACCACACGGTGCCGGTACAGGTCAGGTCCAGCTGGCCGGCCATCGCGTTCCTGGGCGCCGTGCCGGTACCGCGCACCGCGACCAGCGGGCGCTTGAGCGAGCGCGCGATCTCGGGCCGCGCCACGATGACCGCGCCGCCGCCGTCGCTGACGACGCAGCAGTCCAGCCGGTGCAGCGGATCCGCCACCAGCGGCGAGTTGACCACGTCTTCCACCGTGACCACCTGGCGCAGCATCGCGTGCGGGTTGTGCTGCGCATGGTGCGAGGCAGCGACCTTGATCCACGCGAGCTGCTCGCTGGTGGTGCCGAACTCGTGCATGTGCCGGCGCGCGGCCATCGCGTAGACGTTGTGCGTCATCGGCCGGTACGGCAGCTCGAACGCGACTTCCGGGGCATCGGGGTCGGGCGGGCGCAGCGCCAGCGAGGCCCCCGCGGCGCGCGGACGGCCCGCCAGCGTCACCAGCGCGACGTTGCAGTGCCCGGCGGCGATCGCCTGCGCGGCGTGGATGACGTGCACGATGGGGGCAGAGCCGCCGCATTCGGTGGCGTCGATGTGGCGCACGTTGAGGTTCAGGTACTCGACCATCGAGGCCGGGCCCAGTCCGGGCAGGTCCCCGGCACAGAAGTAGCCGTCGATGTCGTCCTTGCCGAGGCCGGCGTCCTTGAGCGCGCCGATCGCCACGTCGGCGTGCAGGCGCATGACCGACAGGTCGTCGGCCTTGCGGGTCGGGTGCTCGTAGGCCCCCACGATGTAGGCGGTGCTCGGCGTCATGCCAGTTCCTCCTCGCGATGCGCAGCGTAGCGCTGCAGGTGTTGTCCGGTGGTGCCGTAGCGCGCGCTGGCCACGAGCAGGCGGCGCACGTAGTGGGCCACCAGGCACTCTTCGGTCATGCCCATGGCGCCGTGCAGCTGCACCGCCCACTCGCCGACGAAGCGTGCCGCCTCGTCGGTGGTGACGCGCGCAGCCGAGACCAGCCGGGCGCGCTCGCCCGCCCGCGACTCGTGCACCGCCATCGCGGCCAGCGCGCTCATCGCGCGCACCTGCTCCACCGCCACGTACAGGTCGGCCAGGCGATGCTGCAGGGCCTGGAAGTCCGCCAGCGGGCGGCCGAACTGGCGCCGGTCCTTGAGCTGCTGGATGCACATCTCGAGCAGCATCGACAAGGCTCCGGCGCTCTCGGCGCACAGCGCCGCGCGGGCGGCGTCCAGCGCCGCCTCCAGCGCCGCGCCGGCCTGCCCTGCCGCGCCGATGCGGCACGCGTCGGGCACGCTCACGGCATCGAACCTCAGGGTGGCAGCCTGCTGCCCGTCCAGCGTCGCGCCGGCCTCCAGCGACAGGCCCGCCTGCTGCGCCGGCACGGCGAACAGGCTCAGGCCGTCGAGCCCGCCCGGCGCGCCGGAGGTGCGCGCGGCGACCAGAAACACGTCGGCTGCCGGGGCGTGCATCACGTGCGTCTTGATGCCGTCGAGCCGCCAGCCGTCCGCGGCCTGCATGGCACGCATCGCGACCTGCGCCGGCGTGCCTGCCTGGCCTTCCTGCAGGGCCAGCACGACCAGCGAGCGCCCTTCGGCCAGCGGCGGCAGCCAGCGCTGGCGCTGCCGTGCGTCGCCCAGCGTGTCCAGCAGGCGGCCGCACAGCACGGCCGATTCGATGTAGCGGCTCGCGTCCAGCGCGCGGCCCAGCTCCTCGGCGACCAGCCAGGTCTCCACCGCGGTGCCGCCGCTGCCGCCGACGTCCTCGCCGAAGCCCCAGCCAATGACGCCCAGTTCGGCCAGCCCGCGCCAGCGCGCGGCCTGCTCGGCCGGCGTGGCGGGCGCGCCGCGCCGGTGCAGCGGCAGGGCCTGGTCGCAGTAGCGTCGCACCGCGTCCTGCAGGGCGACCTGCTCCTCATCCAGATAGAAATCCATAGACGTGTCCTTCAGGCAGCCAGCAGCGCCTTGGCAATCAGGTTGCGCTGCACCTCGTTCGTGCCGCCGTAGATCGAGAACTTGCGTGCATCGAGGTAGTCGGGCGCGAGCGCGCGCAGCTCCGCCAGTGCGTCGTCGTCGTGCGCACCGGGCCACAGCGCCGCCTCGGGGCCGGCCACCTCGAGCATCAGGCGGTAGATGGACTGGCGCAGCTCGGTGCCGCGTACCTTGAGCATCGAGGTCTGCGCCGCGGGGGCCAGGCTGCGCTGTCCCGCGCCCAGCAGGCGCAGGGCGGTCGCCTCGAGCGCCAGCAGCTCGATCTCCAGGCGGTGCACCTGCGCCGCGAACACCGGGTCGCCGAGCCGGGGCCCGGCCAGCCGGCGCAGGCGCCCGAGCTGCTGCTTGGCCGCGCCGATGCCGGCGATGCCGCCGCGCTCGTGGCCGAGGAGGTACTTGGCGCAGGTCCAGCCCTGGTTCTCCTCGCCGACCAGGTTCTCCACGGGCACCCGCACGTTGTCGAGGAACACCTCGTTGAGGTCGCGCCCGCCGTCCAGCGTCGCGATCGGACGCACCGTCAACCCGGGGGCCTTCATGTCGATCAGCAGGAAGCTGATGCCCTCCTGGGGCTTGCGCGCGTTGGGGTCCGTGCGCACCAGGCAGAACATCATGTCGCTGAACTGCGCGTACGAGGTCCAGATCTTCTGCCCGTTGACGACGTAGTGGTCGCCGTCGCGCACCGCGGTCGTGCGCAGCGAGGCCAGGTCCGAGCCGGAGCCCGGCTCCGAGAAGCCCTGGCACCACCACACCGCGCTGCGCTGGATGTCGGGCAGGTAGCGGCGCTTCTGCGCCTCGGTGCCGAACGCGATCAGCACCGGGCCCAGCATGATGATGCCGCTCGAGACCATGCGCGGCGCGCCGCCGAGCAGGATCTCCTCGTCGAACAGGTGGCGCTGCACCGGCGTCCAGCCGGTGCCGCCCCACTCGCGGCTCCAGCCGGGCGTGGCCCAGCCCTTCTCGTACAGCCGGCGGTACCACGCCACCAGGTCCTCGCGCTCGAGGCGCTCGCCCCGTTGCATCTTGCGGCGCACCCCGGCCGGCAGCTCGGTGGCGACGAAGTCGCGCACCTCCTGGCGGAATGCCTCGTCCTGCGGCGAATACTTCAGCTTCATGCCTGGCCTTCCTCGCCCGGGTCGCACACGACCAGCGCGTCCAGCGCCACCACGCCGTCCTCGCTGGCCATCACCGGGTTGATGTCGATCTCGCGCACCTGCGGCACGGTGCGCATCACGTCGCCCACCAGGGTCACCACGCGCGCCACCGCGCGCAGGTCGACCGGCGGCTGGCCGCGCAGTCCCTTGAGCATCGCGGCGGCCTTGAGCCGGTCGAGCTCGCGCAGCACCTGCGCCTCGTCGGCGTCGGCCGGCAGCAGGCGCACGTCCTTCAGCACCTCGATCCAGACGCCGCCCAGCCCGACGATCACCACCGGGCCCCACAACGGGTCGCGGCGCGCGCCGACCACCAGCTCGACGCCCTTGCGGCCCATCGCCTCGACCAGCACGCCGTCGAGGACCAGGCCGGGCCGCGCCTGCTTCACGTTGGCGACCAGCCGGTCCCACGCGGCGCGCAGGGCGGCCTCGTCGGCGATCCCGACGATCACGCCGCCCGCGTCGCTCTTGTGCGGCAGTGCGGCGGCCTGCGCCTTGATCACCACCGGGTAGCCGATGTCGCGTGCGATGTGCACCGCCGCCTCGACGTCGGTGGCCAGCGCGCCCCGGGGCACCGGCAGCCCGGCCTGCGCGAGCCAGGCCTTGCCGCGGTATTCGGCCACCGTGCCGCCTTCGGGAAAGGCCTCGCGCACCGGCGGCAGCGACGCGGCCTGGGTGCGCCGGCCCTCCTGCCGCAGTTCCTGCAGGGCGCGGCCGTAGGCGCGCACCAGCGCCATCGCGCGCATCGCGCGGTCCGGCGAGCGGAAGAACGGCACGCCGCTGTCTCGCGCGGCCTGCAGCAGCTCCGGCGCCAGCGGGCCGTCGTCCCCCATGATGACCAGCGCCGCCGGCTTGTCCGCGCGTGCCACGGCCGGCACCATGTACTGCGCCTTGTCGCGCTGGTTCATCGCCGAGCCGCCCATCTGCGAGACGATCAGGCAGCCGCACTGCGGGTCGGCCGCGACCGCGTCGATCAGCGTGCCCATCAGGGCCGGGTCGCGCACCGCGACGGTGGTGTAGTCGAGCGGGTTCTCGCTGACGGCGTAGCCGGGCAGCATGGCCTGCAGCGCCTGCACCGTGGCATCGGTGAAGGCCGGCAGGTCCAGGCCCAGGTCCTGTGCCAGGTCCAGTGCGACGTTCTTCATCGCCCCGGAGCCGGTCACGAAGGCCAGGCCGGCATCGGGCGGCTGCGGGTGGCGCAGCAGGATCGGCAGCACGTCGAACAGCTCGTCGATGGTCTCGGTGACCACCACCGCCTCGGCGCGCAGCAGCGCGCAGGCCGTCGCGTAGTCGCCGGTCAGCGCGCCGGTGTGCGACTGCGCGGCCTCGCGCGCCCGCTCGCTGCGGCCGATCATGCTCAGCACGATGGGCTTGCCGGCCTCGCGGGCCTGGCGCGCCAGCTCGAGGAACTTCTGCGGGCGGCGGATCTGCTCGGCATAGACCGCGATCACCCGGGTGGAGCGGTCGGCGATGAAGTGCTCGATGTAGTCCTCGAGCGTGAGCACCGCCTCGTTGCCGGTGGACACCGCGCAGGTGATGGGCAGGCCGCGGCCGATCAGCGACTCGCGGATGTTGTTCGCCATCGCGCCGCTCTGGGCCACGATGGACACGCCCGGCACCTCGCTGCCCGGGTAGCGGTCGACTGTCTCGAAGGTCAACGGGATGCCGTCCCTGAAGTTGGTCAGCCCCATGCAGTTGGGTCCCGCCAGCGCGATGCCGTGCCGGGCGGCGGCGGCGGCCAGCGCGTCCTGCTTGCGCCGCCCCTCCTCGCCGGCCTCGGCATAGCCGGCGGCGAACACCACCACCGAACGCACGCCGCGGGCGCCGCACTCGTGCAGCGTCGCCAGTACCGCGCTTTCCGGGATGGTCAGGACGGCCACGTCGACGCCTTCGGGCAGTTCGGACACGCTCTTCACGCAGGGACGGCCCCGCACCTCGGTCGCGTTGCGGCTGACCAGGTGGATGTCGCCCGCGTAGCCGAAGCGCTCGAGGTTGTCGAGCACGAAGCCGCCCAGCGACCGGGCCTCGGCGGACACGCCGACGATCGCGATGGACCGCGGCTGAAGCAGGGAGGTAAGGGATGAAGTCACAGCCAGTGTTCTTTCTTCAGGAACAGGAGGGTTGCGTCACTCGGGCCGGATGCCGGCGTTGCGCAGCACGTCGCCCCAGACCCGGGTCTCGGTGGCGACCCACTCGCGCATCTCGTCGGGACCGCCGGTGGCGCGGGTGAAGTTCAGCATGGCCAGCCGCTGCGACAGCTCGGGCGAGGACAGCGCGCCCTGCAGGGCGGCGTGCAGGCGGGTGACGATGGCCGGCGGGAGGTTGGCCGGGCCGAGCAGACCCCACCAAGAGCCGACGTCCAGCTCGGGCAGCGGCACGCCGGCCTCGGCCATCGTCGGCACCTGCGGCAGCACCGGCGAGCGCTGCCTGCCGGCGACCGCCAGCGCGCGCACCTTGCCGCCGTCCAGTAGCCCCTTGGCCGCGCTCAGGCCGGTGAACACCACCTGCGCGTGCCCGGCGGCCACGGCGGTGAGCGACTCGCCCGAGCTCTTGTAGGGCACGGAGATCAGCTTGAGCTGGTAGCGGCTCTGGAACACCTCGGGGCCCAGGTGCGTGGGGCTGCCCACGCCGCCGTGCGCGTAGGCGATCGTGCCGGGTGCCTCCTTGGCGCGGCGCACCAGGTCCTTCATGTCCGTGATCGGCGAGTTCGCCGGCACCAGCACCAGCATCGGGGCGTTGGCCGCCATGCCGATGTGCGTGAACGAGATGGACGGATCGAACGGCAGCGACTTGTGCAGCGCGGGGCTGACCGACAGGTTGATGTCGCCCAGCAGCAGCGTGTAGCCGTCCGGCGTCGCGCGCGCCACCTCCGACATGGCGATTACGCCGCCCCCGCCGGGGCGGTTCTCCGCGACCACGCTCTGCTTGAGCTCACGCCCGAGCTGCTCGGCGAGCGCGCGGCCCAGCACGTCGGTCGGACCGCCCGGGGCATAGGGAATCACGAGGCGGACGGTCCGCTCAGGGTAGCCCTGGGCCGCGGCCCCCGCTCCCCACAGGACCGTCGCGGCCAGCAAGCTGGCCTGCAGGATGCGCCTGGTCGCTTTCAGCATGTCTTGTCTCCTGTGTCGTTGTGGTGTGCGGCCTGCCCATGCAGGCCGACGGGTGGGGCTAGATCTCGACCGCCTCGGCGTCGTAGGTGAACAGCCAGTCGTATCGGTCGCTGATGGCCTGGGTCTGCCATTCGCGGCTGATGAAGGGCTCGGCCGTCTCCGGCGTGGCCAGCACGGGGTTGTGGAAGCGGTAGAGGTTCTCCGACGAGCCGTGCACCATCGCGTAGGTGTGCGGGCGCCGCACCGCCTCGTAGCGCTGCAGGGCGGTCGGCACGTCGTCGTATTTCTCGAGGCAGCGCGCCAGCACGATGCCGTCCTCGATGGACGACACCGCCCCCTGCCCCAGCAGCGGCAGCGTGGGATGGCAGGCGTCGCCGGACAGCGTCGCGCGGCCCACCGTCCAGCGCTCCAGGAACGGCCGCAGGCACATGGCCCAGCGCGTCACCGAAGGGGCGGCCTGGATCATCGTGTGGATGTCCTCGTGCCAGCCCGCGAACGCCTGCGCGCAGGCCTCGCGCGTGGACGGCTCCTGCCACGGCGGGCCGCCCCACCGGTCGCCCTCGAGCGTGCCGACGAAGTTCATCAGCCGCCCGCCCTGCACCGGGTAGTGCACCAGGTGCCCGCCCGGGCCGATCCAGTTCAGCGCCACGTTGCGCACCAGGTGCGAGGGCAGCGCCTCCATCGGGATCAGGGCGCGCCACGCCACCATGCCGGTGAACTGGATCTCGTCGGGCCCGTGCAGCAGCCCGCGCATCACCGAGTGCACCCCGTCGGCGCCCAGCAGCAGGTCGCCATGCACCCAGCGGCCGTCGGCCAGCTGCACCGACACGCCATCGCCGGTCTGCGCGAAGCCCACGCAACGCGCGTTCAGGTGGATCGCATCCGGCTTGAGCCGGCGCACCCGCTCGCCGAGCACGCGCAGCAAGTCGGGCCGGAACACCGTCATGTACGGGAAGCCGTACTTGCGGATCGCCTGGTCGCCCAGGTTGAACAGCGGCCACATCCGACCGGTGTTCCACAGGCGGATCTCCTTGCCGTCGGCGTCGCACGACAGTGCCCGCAGCGCCTCGAACACGCCCAGCGCGTGCAGCGCGCGGTTGCCGTTCGGGCTGATCTGGATGCCGGCGCCGAACTCGCGCAGCTCGCCGGCCTGCTCGTAGACCTCGACGTCGATGCCCCGCTGCAGGAGCGCGATGGCTGCCGCGAGGCCGCCGATGCCACCCCCTACCACGATTGCCTTGAGTGTCCGCATGTCAGATCGCCACCGTTTCTGCCTGATAGCTGTAGAGCCACTCGTAGCGGTCGCCGACCGCGCCTTGTGACCATTCGCGTGCGCCGAAGATCTCGGCGCTGGCCGGATCGCCCAGCTCCCGCGCGTGGATGCGCCGGCCGTTCTCCAGCGCGCGGCGCACCATGTCGTAGGTGCGCGGCATGCGCAGCGCCTCGTAGCGCTTCAGCGCGGCCGGGATGTCGTCGCGGTGGGCGTCGACGCAGCGCGCCAGCACCACCGCGTCCTCGAGGGTCATCACCGCCCCCTGGGCCAGGAAAGGCGTGGTCGGATGGCAGGCATCGCCCAGCAGCGTGCAGCGCCCCACTGACCAGTGCGGCAGGAACTCGCGCAGGCACAGCGCCCACTTCTGCACCGCCGGAGCGTGGCGGATCATCGTGTGGATGTCCTCGTGCCAGCCCTCGAACGCGGCTGCGCATTCCTCGCGACTGGACGGCTCGTTCCACGGGGGGCCGCTCCACTGGTTGCCCTCCTTGGTGCCGACGAAATTCATCATCTTTCCGCCCTGCACCGGGTAATGCACCAGGTGCCCGCCGGGCCCGACCCAGTTCACCGCGACGTTGCGCTTCATGTGGTCCGGCAGCACGTCCATCGGGATCAGCGAGCGCCACACCACCATGCCGGTGAACTGGATCTCGTCCTCGCCGAACAGCGCCGGTCGCACCTTCGAATGCACGCCGTCGGCGCCGACCAGGAAGTCGCCCTGCACGCGGCTGCCGTCGGCCAGCTCCAGCGTCACGCCGTCGGCGTCCTGCGTCACGCCCGTGCAGCGCGCACCGAGGCGGATCGCGTCCGGCTTGAGCCGGCGCACCTCGTCGCCGAGCACGCGCAGCAGGTCGGGCCGGAACACCGTCATGTACGGGAAGCCGTACCTGCGCATCACCTCGTCGCCGTCGGAAAACAGCTTCCAGGTGCGCCCGGTGTTCCACAGCCGGATTTCCTTCTCGTCCGCGTCGCACGACAGCGCACGCAGCGTCTCGAACACGTTGAGCGAGTGCAGCGCACGGTTGCCGTTCGGACTGATCTGGATGCCGGCGCCGACCTCGCGCAGCTCGCCGGCCTGCTCGTAGACCTCGACGTCGATACCCCGCTGCAGCAGCGCGATGGCCACGGCCAGTCCGCCGATGCCGCCGCCTGCGACCAACGCTTTCTGGCTCATCTCATTGCTCCCGGTAGTAACCCAGGGCCTTCATCACCGGGGTGTCGGTCGCCTCGAGCAGCACGGCATCCTCGTGCGCCTCGATCTCGTACGGTGTCCAGCTCGGCACGGCCAGCACGTCGCCGCGCGCCCATTGCGTGGTCAGCCCGCCGATGCGCGCGGTGCCGCGCCCCTGGCCGACGGCGATGATCCGACTGGCCGTGGTGCGCGGCTGCACGCGGCGCGAGCCCGCCTCGATCGCGGTGAAGCCGATGTCGAAGGTCTTGATCTCGTTGGCGGTGTCCAGCAGGACGCGCCGCACGCCGTCCTGCGGCGCCGCGGCCGCAAGCAGCTCGCGGTTGCGTGCATGCGGGCGGTAGAACGGGTGCTCCTCGGGCTCGGCAGTGACCGGCTGGTAGCGCTCCGGGTGCTCCTCCCAGAACATCGGCTCCAGCAGGTGCACCAGCGGCACGTCCAGGATGTCGATCCAGTAGGCGTTGCCCTGGCCCTCGTTGTAGTGGCTGTGCCAGGCGTAGGCCGGCGTCAGCAGCACGTCGCCGGTGCGCATCGGCACCTTCACCCCGTTGACGATGCTGTAGCAACCGTCCTCGGCGTCGAGCACGAAGCGCATCGCGTTCGGGGTGTGCCAGTGGGCGCGGGCGTGCTCCCCCGGCTTGAGCATCTGGAACGCGACCACCAGGGTGCGCACCGAGTCGTAGTCGTTGTCGCCGACCGGGTTGAACAGCAGCAGGTTGCGGCGCTCGGCCAGCTCCATGCCGATCCAGCGGCCGGCCTGGTCCAGAGCGACGCGGCCCACGTCGTAGCTCCAGTGCAGCGGCTGGAACCGGGTGCGCGGCTCGGGCCACAGCGAGGGGCGCTTCTTGTGCCAGCCCGGCGTCATGCGCAGCGCGTCGAGCACCGGGTACAGCTCGTCGAGGTTGGTGGCGGCCTGCAGGCGTTGCTTGTTGTCGTTCATGGATGCCTCCGGGGATCAGGAATGGCGGACGAATTCGTAGGGCTTGTCGAACACCACGTTGGCCCCGTGCGTGCCCTGCACCACCGGCAGCGACATCCTTCCGACGTGCTCGACCTCGATGGTCACCTCGTCGCCCGCCAGCACCTTGTCGACCCCCGCCGGCGTTCCGGTGGCGATGATGTCGCCGGGGTACAGCGTCGACGCCGACGACGCGATCGCGACCATGTTCGCGATGTCGACGATCAGGTCCCGCGTGTTGGATTGCTGGCGCAGCTGGCCGTTGACCCACAGCTTCATGCCGATATCCTTCGGGTCCGGCACTTCGTCGGCGGTGGTGATCCACGGGCCGACCGGCGTGAAGGTGTCGTAGGACTTGCGGAACACGCGCTCTTCCTTGCCGCGCACCGTCATGTCCATCAGGCAGGCGTAGCCGAACACGTGGTCCAGCGCCCGCTCGAGCGGGATCTGGCGCCCCTGCTTGCCGATGATCAGTGCGATCTCGCACTCGTGGTGGATCTCGCGGCCGCTGAGCGCGGGCAGCTCGATGCGGTCCGCCGGGCCGACCAGCGAGGAGTTCGCCTTCAGGAAGTAGCCCTGGATGTTGGCCAGCCCCCTGGAGGCCATCTCCCTGGCGTGGTCGTGGTAGTTGACCGGGTAGGCGACCAGCTTGTTCGGCCACGGCACCGGCGTTTCCAGGCGCACCGACTCCAGCGGCACGCCCGGCTCCGATGCGAGCAGCTGCTCCAGCTGCGGACGCAGCGCGTCGAAGTCGCGGATCAGGCGGTTGATCCCCACGGGCGGCCACTCGTCCGGGCCCGCCCCGCACAGGTGGCTCACGTCGACGACCTTGCACGTGTCGGAGATGCCGACGTGGCCTCCGTTGTATCGAACGATCTTCATGTTGCTCCTTGCCTGCTGCGCCGGTGGCGTCAGCCATGTCTCGAAACCGGCGTCAGTAGAGCAGCCGCAAGGTCCGCCAGAAAGGCGGCAGCGGAGATCCGAGCCATCTCGAAAAGAGAACCCCCCGCACCGCCCCGGCATCGCTGCCGTGTCATGCTGTGCGTCCATGGGTAAACCCCAGGCATCGATCTCGTTCGGAGATGGATGGGTTCTCCGCCAGCGGCTATGTCGACCGCCCGTGCAGTGGTCCACTTCGCACAGCGTCCGGATTTCCAACCGCCTGGACCCACGGCGACGTGCCGACACATCCCTAGACACAGGAGACAAACATGCCTTCCAAGCTCAAGCCGCTCTTCCGGCTCGCCCTCGCGCACGCCATCGCGCTGTGCGGCGGCGCGGCCCTCGCGCAGCAGTCGCAGCCGACCCCGGTCACGATGCTGGTCGGGTTCGCGCCGGGCGGCACGTCGGACGCCGTGGCCCGCGTGCTCGCGCAGAAGCTGCCCGAGTACCTGAAGCAGCCGGTGGTGGTCGAGAACCGCACGGGCGCGCTCGGCACCATCGCGCTGCGCGAACTCGCCAACACCCCCGCGGGCAAGCCCGTGTTCGCGCTCATGCCCTTCAGTGCCGTGGTGTTCCCTGCCCTGACCGGCATGGCCTCCGGCTACGACCCGCTCAAGGACCTGAAACCGGTCGCGAGCGTGACGTCCTATCCGCTGGGCCTCGTCGTCGGCGGCGACTCCAAGGTGCGCACCCCCACCGACCTGGTCAACTCGCTGAAGGCCGCCCCGGGCGATGCCCAGTTCGGCACCGCCGGCGCGGGCGGCCACAACCACTTCCTGGGGCTGCAGCTCGCCAAGGTGATCGGCGTGGAAGCCACCATCGTCCCGTACAAGGGCAACGGCCCGCTGATCACCGACCTGATCCCCGGCCACGTCGCCGCCGGCCTGATGGTCGCCGGTGAAGTCACGCCCTTCGTCAAGGACGGCAAGCTGCGCATCGTCGGCGTGCTGACCGCCAACCGCTCGCCGCTGATGCCGGACGTGCCGACCTTCGCCGAGCACGGCTTCCCGGTCACCGCCGGCGAAGCCTGGTATGGCGTGTGGACCCACGCGCGCGCCAGCGCCGGCGAGGTCGCACAGATGCAGGACGCGGTCAGCAAGGCTCTGGCCACACCCGAGGTGCAGCAGTCGCTGATCGAGAAGTTCGCGATGCAGCCCGACTTCCGCCCGGCCGCCCAGACGGAGAAGCGCCTGCAGGCCGACTTCGAGCAGTGGGCACCGGTCATCAAGGCCTCCGGCTTCAAGCCCCAGTGAGCCGCCCTCCCTCCCGTTTCGCACCCATTTCCATGACCCAGGAACTTGTCACCTACCGCCTGGAGGGCAACATCGCCCTCGTGGGCCTGAACCGGCCGGAGAAGCGCAACGCGATCAACGAGCCCGTCATCAACGCGCTGCGCGAGGCGATCGCCCGCGCGCACGAGGAAGCCGACGTGGCGGTGCTGCACGGCCACGGGCCGAACTTCAGCGCCGGGCTGGACCTCAACGAGGCCCTGGCCCGGGCCACCAACCAGGTGCCGCCGCGCAAGCGCCGGCGCCACTCGTGGCACGAGGTGTTCGACCAGATCGCGCGCGGCCCGATCCCGTGGATCGCGGCGCTGCACGGCGCGGTCGTCGGCGGCGGCCTGGAGCTGGCCACCGCGGCCCACATCCGGGTGTGCGACCGCACCGCGTTCTTCGGCCTGCCCGAGGGGCAGCGCGGCATCTTCGTCGGTGGGGGCGGGTCGGTGCGCATCCAGCGCGTGGTCGGCTTCACCGTGATGGCAGACATGATGCTGACCGGCCGCCTGCTCAACGCCGACGAGGCCGAGCGCGTGCACATCGTGCGCTACGTGGTGCCAGAGGGCGAGGCGCTGAACAAGGCGATGGAGCTGGCGGCACGGGTCGCCTCCAACACGCCCGACACCAACTGGCGCATCATCAACGTGCTCCCGCGCGTCGCCGACGCCTCGCACGACGACGGCCTGTTCATCGAGTACCTCAGCTCGAGCATGCAGCGCCCGCCCGAGGCGGCCGAGCGCCTGCGCGCCTTCCTCGAGGGCCGGGCCAGGCCGCTCGCCCCGAAGCCCGGCCAGGCCTGAGGAGAGCGGCGAGATGAGCACCCTCCTGACTCCCGTCGACGCGAGCGCGCGCGAGCTCGCGCTGGCCCACGTCGAGCGCGCCCGCCGCGAGGCCGGCGTCATTCCCGACATCCCGCCCGGCACGCCGCTGCGCCCCATCGGCTCGGTGGGCGTGATCGGCGCCGGCACGATGGGCGGCGGCATCGCGATGGCGATGGCCAACGCCGGCCTGCCGGTGATCCTCGTGGACGTCGAGGCGGCCGCCCTCGAGCGGGGCCTGCAGCGCGTGCGCGACAACTACGCCTTCAGCGTGCGCCGCGGCCGGCTCGACGAGGCCACCGTGGCCGAGCGCCTGGCGCGCATCCAGGGCGCCACCTCGCTCGACGCGCTGGCCGGCGTCGACCTCGTGATCGAGGCGGTGTTCGAGGACATGGCCCTCAAGCGCGACATCTTCTCGAAGCTGGACGCGCTGGTGAAGCCGGGCGCGATCCTCGCGACCAACACTTCGGGCCTGGACATCGACGAGATCGCCGCCGCCACCGGCCGCCCCGCCGACGTCGCCGGGGCCCACTTCTTCAGCCCGGCGCACGTGCAGAAGCTGCTCGAGGTGGTGCGCGGCGCCGCCACCGCGCCGGACGTCGTCGCCACCCTGATGGACCTCGGCCGCCGGCTGGGCAAGGTCGCGGTGGTCTCGCGCGTCTACCCCGGCTTCATCGGCAACGCGCTGTTCCGGCAGTACATCCGCGAGGCGCACTTCCTCGTCGAGGACGGCGCCCTGCCGCACGAGGTGGACGCCGTGCTGGAGTGCTTCGGCTACGCGATGGGCGTATTCGCGGTGCACGACATGGCGGGCAACGACGTGGGCTGGCAGGCGCGCAAGGCGCAGATCCCGACCCGCCCGAAGGACCGGCGCTGGAACGACCTGATCCTGGAACTGTGCGACATGGGCCGCATGGGCCAGAAGACCGGCAAGGGCTGGTACCGCTACGAGCCGGGCGACCGCACCCCGCACCGCGACCCCGAGGTCGAGTCCTACATCGTCGAGCGGTCCGCGCGCATGGGCATCGCCCGGCGCCCGATCGGCGAGGACGAGATCCTGGAACGCTGCCTGTTCAGCATGGTCAACGAGGGCGCCCGCCTGCTCGAGCAGGGCGTCGCCCTGCGCGCCAGCGACATCGACATCGCCTTCGTCACCGGCTACGGCTTCCCGGCCGAGCGAGGCGGCCCGATGTACTTCGCCGACCGGATCGGGCTGCAACGCGTGGCCGAGACGGTGCAGCGCATGCATGCCGAGCACGGCTACTGGTGGCAGCCCGCACCGCTGCTGCTGGAACTGGCCCGCACCGGCCGCAGCTTCCGCGACCGGGAGGCCGCGCGGTGAAGTGCGTCCGCATCGAGGCCTACGGCGGCCCGGAGGTGATGGTGCTGGCCGACATCCCCGTGCCGGCGCCGGGCCCGGGCGAAGTGCTGGTGCAGGTCAGCCATGCCGGGATGAACTTCATGGACATCCACACCCGGCAGGGCAAGTACCGGCAATCCCGCACCTACCCGGTCCGCCTGCCCTGCACCCTGGGCATCGAGGGCGCGGGCCGGGTGGTCGCCACCGGGCAGGAGGTCGCCGGCTTCGCCCCGGGCGACCGGGTCGCCTGGTGCATCGCCTGGGGCAGCTTCGCCGAGTACGCCTGCGTGCCGGCGCGCCTGCTGGCCCGCGTGCCCGACCGGCTGGGGCTGGACATGGCCGCGGCCAGCATGTTCCACGGCTGCACCGCGCATTACCTGGCGTACGACGTCGCGCGCCTTGCGCCCGGCATGAGCTGCCTGGTCCACGGGGCCTCCGGCGGCATCGGGCAGATCCTGGTGCAGATGGCGCGCCGCCTCGGCGTGCGAGTGTTCGCCACCACCAGCTCGGCCGCCCGCGCCGGACGCATCCGTGCCCTCGGCGCCGACCAGGTGCTGGACTATGACGGCGGCCGCTTCGCCGACGCCGTCCGCGACGCCACCGGCGGCCACGGGGTCGACGTGGTGTTCGACGCGGTCGGCCGCGAGACCCTGCGCGACAGCTTCCGGGCCACCCGCAAGCGCGGCCTGGTGGTCAACTTCGGCTCGGTGTCCGGCCCGCTGGACGACCTCGACCCGATCGAGCTGGGCGAGGCCGGCTCGCTGTTCCTGACCCGCCCGCGCCTGGCCGACCACATGGAGTCGCAGCCGGTGGTGCAGTCCCGTGCGGATGCGGTCTTCGCCAGCCTGCTGGACGGCTCGCTCGACATCGTGATCGCCGCGCGCCATTCCTTCGACACCCTGGCCGAAGGGCTGGAACGGCTGGAGCACCGCCGGTCCACCGGCAAGCCGCTGCTCGTGGTGCAGCCCGAGGCCGGCTGAGCCCCGGGCGGGGCCGGCCACGCCGGCCCCGTCGTCCCTGATGGTCACCCTTGAAAGGCCTCCGACCACCCCTATAATGAGGCTGTTAGCACTCTCTGCCGGAGAGTGCTAGTAGTTTCGGACGAGCCGCATTCCCGGGGCTCATCCTGAAAGTTAATGAGCGCTCACGTGCGCTCATTCTTATTCCAGACGTGCCTTCCTCTTCAAGGAGATGCAATGAAACTTCGTCCGTTGCACGATCGCGTGATCGTCAAGCGCCTCGAACAAGAAACCAAGACCGCTGCGGGCATCGTGATCCCCGACAACGCCGCCGAAAAGCCTGACCAGGGCGAAGTCCTGGCGGTGGGCCCGGGCAAGCGCAACGACAAGGGCGATTTCGTGGCCCTGAACGTCAAGGTGGGCGACCGCGTGCTGTTCGGCAAGTACAGCGGCCAGACCGTCAAGGTCGATGGCGAAGAGCTGCTGGTGATGCGCGAGGAAGACCTCTTCGCCGTCATCGAGAAGTGATCGTCGGCGTCGCTGAACGGTTCCCCTTACAAGTTTCAAAGCATTCGGAGTAATCAGACATGGCAGCAAAAGACGTGGTCTTCGGCGGTGACGCCCGTGCCCGCATGGTCGAGGGTGTCAACATCCTGGCCAACGCCGTCAAGGTGACCCTGGGCCCGAAGGGCCGCAACGTGGTCCTGGAGCGCTCGTTCGGCGCCCCGACCGTGACCAAGGACGGCGTGTCGGTCGCCAAGGAAATCGAGCTGAAGGACAAGCTCCAGAACATGGGCGCCCAGATGGTCAAGGAAGTCGCTTCCAAGACCAGCGACAACGCCGGTGACGGCACCACCACCGCCACCGTGCTGGCCCAGGCCATCGTGCGCGAGGGCATGAAGTACGTGGCCGCCGGCATGAACCCGATGGACCTGAAGCGCGGCATCGACAAGGCCGTCGCCGCCCTGGTGGACGAGCTGAAGAAGATCAGCAAGCCGACCACCACCTCCAAGGAAATCGCCCAGGTCGGCGCGATCTCCGCCAACTCCGACTCCTCGATCGGCCAGATCATTGCCGACGCGATGGACAAGGTCGGCAAGGAAGGCGTGATCACGGTCGAGGACGGCAAGTCGCTGCAGAACGAACTCGAAGTCGTCGAGGGCATGCAGTTCGACCGCGGCTACCTGTCGCCGTACTTCATCAACAATCCCGACAAGCAGGCCGCGATCCTCGAGAACCCGTTCGTCCTGCTGTACGACAAGAAGATCAGCAACATCCGTGACCTGCTGCCGACCCTGGAGCAGGTCGCCAAGGCCGGCCGTCCGCTGCTGATCATCGCCGAGGACGTCGAAGGCGAAGCGCTGGCCACCCTGGTGGTCAACACCATCCGCGGCATCCTGAAGGTCTGCGCCGTCAAGGCCCCGGGCTTCGGCGACCGCCGCAAGGCCATGCTGGAAGACATCGCCATCCTGACCGGCGGCAAGGTGATTTCGGAAGAAGTCGGCCTGACGCTCGAGAAGGTGCAGCTGGCTGACCTGGGTCAGGCCAAGCGCGTCGAAGTGGCCAAGGAAAACACCACCATCATCGACGGCGCTGGTGCTGCGGCCGACATCGAAGCCCGCGTCAAGCAGATCCGCGTCCAGATCGAGGAAGCCACCTCCGACTACGACCGCGAGAAGCTGCAGGAGCGCGTGGCCAAGCTGGCCGGCGGCGTGGCGGTGATCAAGGTCGGTGCCGCCACCGAAGTCGAGATGAAGGAGAAGAAGGCCCGCGTGGAAGACGCGCTGCACGCCACCCGCGCTGCCGTTGAAGAAGGCATCGTGCCCGGCGGTGGCGTGGCCCTGCTGCGTGCCCGCCAGGCCGTCGGCGAGCTGAAGGGCGAGAACGTGGACCAGGACGCCGGCATCAAGCTGGTGCTGAAGGCCATCGAAGCCCCGCTGCGCGAGATCGTCGCCAACGCCGGTGGCGAGCCCTCGGTCGTGATCAACAAGGTGCTGGAAGGCAAGGGCAACTTCGGCTTCAACGCCGCCAACGACACCTACGGCGACATGATCGAGATGGGCATCCTGGATCCGACCAAGGTGACCCGTACCGCGCTGCAGAACGCCGCCTCGGTCGCCTCGCTGATGCTGACCACCGAGTGCATGGTCGCCGAAGCGCCGAAGGACGAGACCCCGGCCCCCGGTGCGGGCGGCATGGGCGGCATGGGCATGGACATGTAATCGGTCCGGCCACACGCCGAACTTTCGCCAGGAAGGCCGCCGCAAGGCGGCCTTTTCTTTGGCCCCTCGCAAAGGCCGCATGCGTGCGGCCGGGGCGGCGCACCTGCCCGGCCGCGCGGCGGCCAGGGCATTTCAGGCAGGCAGGTCCGGACAGGTGCGGGCTGCGCCGAGGAAACGCCCGCTCAGTCCTCGGCTGCGCCCGGCGGCGCCTCGGGGTGTGCCCAGTCGTACAGCGTGGTCGCCAGGTCTTCCAGCCCGGTCTTCTTCAGCGCCGAGAACAGCGTGATGCCGATGTCGGCCTCGTCGGTGACGAACTCGCCCAGCGCCGCCCCGGCCCCACGCAGCGCTTCGTTGGCCTCCTTGCGGTTGAGCTTGTCGGCCTTGGTCAGCACCACCAGCAGGCGCACCTGGCCCGAGCCGACGCGCGGCGCGACGAAGCGCAGCAGCTGGTGGTCCAGCTCCTTGAGCCCGTGGCGCGAATCGACCAGCAGCACCACGCCGCTGAGGCTGCGGCGCACCTCCAGGTACTGCGCCATCACCTCCTGCCAGCGCAGCTTGGCCGCGCGCTCCACCGCGGCGTAGCCGTAGCCCGGCAGGTCGGCGAACACCGCGTCGGGCGCGCCCTTGGGGCCCAGCTCGAACAGGTTGATGTGCTGCGTGCGCCCCGGCGTCTTGGAGGCGAACGCAAGCTGGCGCTGCTGCGTCAGCGTGTTGATCGCGGTGGACTTGCCGGCGTTGGAGCGACCGACGAAGGCGATCTCCGGCAGCTCGATCGCGGGCAGCTGGTCCAGCCGGCTCGCCGTGGTCAGGAAGCGGGCGGTGTGGGCCCACGCGAGTGCTTTTTTGCCGGTTTGCGAGGCAGACGGAGCAGGTGAGCTGGAGGCTTGGGTATCGGACATTTGGGGAGCATTGTAAAATCCCGCGGTTTTGCATCCGGCCACACAACTTTTCCCACGACATGAAATCGATCGCTACCCTGCTGCTTGCTGCGTTTGCGTTGACTCCTGCTCTGGCGGCCGATGCGCCGGCGGCTGCCAAGCCCGACCTGGCCAAGGGCCAGGCCATCGCCAACCAGGTCTGCTCGGCCTGCCATGCGGTCGACGGCTCGCGTGGCAGCCCCGCCAACCCCATCCTCGCCGGCCAGCACCCCGAGTACCTGGTCAAGCAACTGACCGAGTTCAAGAACGGCAAGCGCAAGAACCCGGTCATGCAGGGCTTTGCCAGCGCGCTCAGCGAGGCCGACATGAAGAACGTCGCGGCCTTCTACGCGACGCGTGAGGCCAAGCCAGGCTTTGCGAAGAACAAGGATCTGGTGCGCCTGGGCGAGCAGATCTACCGTGGCGGCATCGCCGGCAAGCAGGTGCCGGCCTGCGCCGGCTGCCACAGCCCGACCGGTGCCGGTATCCCGGCGCAGTACCCGCGCCTGGGCGGCCAGCACGCCGACTACACCGAGGCCCAGCTGGTGGCGTTCCGCAACGGCGAGCGCACCAACAGCCCGCAGATGACCGCGATCGCTGAGAAGATGTCCGACCGCGAGATCAAGGCCGTGTCCGACTACATCGCCGGCCTGCGCTGATTCCCTCGCGCTGAACCGAACCGGCAAAAGGCGGGTCCCTCGCAGGGGTACCCGCCTTTTGTCTTTGATGCACGGCGCGCCCTGCCCCGGCGTCCGATAATCCTGCCCATGTCCTCCTCCGCCACCACCGGCCTCGAAGTTCGCTCCGGCTCGCGCCCGCTGCGCGACGCGGTGGAACTGATTTCCTCGATGCGCTTCGCGATCACGCTGCTGACCGTGATCTGCATCGCCTCGGTCATCGGCACCGTGATCCGGCAGCACGAGCCGTTCGTGAACTACGTCAACCAGTTCGGTCCGTTCTGGGCCGAGGTGTTCGGCGCGGTGGGCATGTACTCGATCTACAGCGCCTGGTGGTTCCTGCTGATCCTGGCCTTCCTGGTGATCTCCACCAGCCTGTGCATCGCGCGCAACACGCCGAAGGTGCTGCACGACCTGAAGACCTACAAGGAACACATCCGCGAGCAGAGCCTGCAGGCGTTCCACCACAAGACCAGCGGCGAGCTGGCCGAGGGCCACGAGGCGGCGCTGGCGCGCGTCACGCAGCTGATGCAGCGCAACGGCTGGAAGGCCAAGGCCCAGGTCCGCCAGGACGGCGACGCAGTGCGCGGCGTGATGGTCGCGGCCAGGAAGGGCGGCGCCAACCGCATCGGCTACCTGGCCGCGCACGCGGCCATCGTGCTGATCTGCCTGGGCGGCCTGTTCGACGGCGACCTGGTGGTGCGCGCGCAGATGTGGCTGGCCGGCAAGGAACCCTACACGGGCGGCGGCTTCATCGCCGACGTGCCCGAGAAGCACCGCCTGAGCCTGGCCAACCCGACCTTCCGCGGCAACCTGCTGGTGCCCGAGGGCGCGCGCTCGAACGTGGTGCTGCTGAACCAGTCCGACGGCGTGCTGCTGCAGCCGCTGCCCTTCGACATCGAGCTGAAGAAGTTCATCGTCGAGTACTACGAGACCGGCATGCCCAAGCTCTTCGCGAGCGAGATCGTGATCCACGACCACGAGACCGGGCAGGCCGTGCCGGCCACCGTGAAGGTCAACGAGCCGGCCTTCCACCGCGGCGTGGCGATCTACCAGTCCAGCTTCGACGACGGCGGCTCGAAGCTGCGGCTGCGTGCCTACCCGATGAACCACCGCGGCGAGGCCTTCGACGTCAGCGGCACGGTGGGCGGCGCCACCACGCTGTCCGGAGGCGACGAGAAGTACACGCTCGAGCTCGCCGGCCTGCGCGTGATCAACGTCGAGAACCTGGGCACGCCGCAGGACGCCACCGACGTGCGCAAGGTGAACCTGGTCGACAGCCTGCAGCAGCACCTCGGTTCGGGCGCCAAGGCGCCCGGCGAGCGCACGCTGCGCAACGTCGGCCCGTCGGTCACCTACCGGTTGCGCGACGCGAGCGGCCAGGCGCGCGAGTTCCACAACTACATGCTGCCGGTCGAGCTGGACGGCCAGCGCGTCTTCCTGGCCGGCGTGCGCGAGAACCTGGCCGAGCCGTTCCGCTACCTGCGCATCCCGGCCGACGACAGCGACAGCATCGACACCTGGATGCGGCTGCATGCCGCGCTGCAGGACCCGGCGCTGCGCGAACGCGCAATCACCCGCTACGTCGCCAAGGCGATCGACGGCGACAAGCCGGAGCTGGCCCAGCAGCTGACCATTTCCGCCCGGCGCGGGCTGAACCTGTTCGCCGGCGCCGAGCCGGTCGAGCCCGGCGGGCCGCTCACCGGCGGGCTGCAGGCGCTGGCCGACTTCATGCAGGCCAACGTGCCGGAGGCCGACCGCGCCCGCACCTCCGACGTGCTGATCCGCATCCTCAACGGCGTGCTGTACGAGCTGACCCAGATGACGCGCGAGGCCGCCGGCCTGCCGCCGCTGCCGGGCGACGAGAAGACCCAGGCCTTCATGACGCAGGCGGTGCTGTCGCTGTCCGACGCCGGCCTGTACCCGGCGCCGCTGCTGCTGCAGCTCCAGGACTTCGAGCACGTGCAGGCCAGCGTCTTCCAGGTCGCGCGCGCGCCGGGCAAGTACCTCGTCTACCTGGGCTGCCTGCTGCTGGTCATCGGCGTGTTCGCGATGCTGTACGTGCGCGAGCGGCGGCTGTGGATCTGGCTGCAACCCGCCGGCGCGGGCCGCACCCGGCTGACCGCCGCCCTGTCGTCCACGCGCAAGACGCTGGACACCGACCGCGAATTCGAATCCCTCAAGGCCGCGCTGCTGCCGGCCGTGCCTGCCGAGGAGGCTGCACGATGAACACCACCACCCTTTCGCTCAACACGCCCGGCTACTTTGCCCGGCGCACCTGGTTCGACTGGCTGTTCGCCGCCCTGGTGGTCGCGGGCGCGATCACTGCCTTCGGCCGCTATGCGGGGTCGATGGACGGCTACGAGAAGGCCATCCTGGTCGGGGCCGTGCCGGCCGCGATCTGGCTGGGCTGGTTCTGGAAGCCGCTGCGCGGACTGATGCTGGGCGTGGGCGCCGCGGCCTTGCTGGCCATCGCGCTGTACCTGCGCACCACCGACGACTTCGGCGCGGACCTCGCCGCCGGCGAGAACGTGTTCCTGCTCAAGTACTTCCTGTCCAGCCAGAGCGCCATCCTGTGGATGAGCGTGCTGTTCTTCATGAGCACGGCGTTCTACTGGATCGGCTTCTTCTCGCGCGGCAGCGCGGGCACGGCCGAGCGCATCGGCTCCAGGCTGGCCTGGGCGGCCGTGGCGATGGCCCTGATCGGCACCCTGGTGCGCTGGTTCGAAAGCCACCAGATCGCGCCGGACATCGGCCACATCCCGGTCAGCAACCTCTACGAGGTGTTCGTGCTGTTCTGCTGGCTGACCACGACCTTCTACCTCTACTACGAGGACCAGTACCGCACCCGTGCGCTGGGTGCCTTCGTGATGCTCATCGTCAGCGCCGCGGTCGGCTTCCTGCTGTGGTACACGCTGGTGCGCGGCGCCCACGAGATCCAGCCGCTGGTGCCGGCGCTGCAGAGCTGGTGGATGAAGCTGCACGTGCCGGCCAACTTCATCGGCTACGGCACCTTCGCGCTGGCCGCGATGGTCGCCTTCGCGTACCTGATCAAGCAGCAGGCCGGCGAGACGCGCTGGTACAAGCTCGCACCGCTGTGGGCACTGGGCGTGGTGCTGTGCTTCGAACCGCTGGTGTTCCGCCAGTCCGGAGCCGACGGCGGCAGCGCCTACTGGGCGGTCTACTTCGGCATCTCGGCGCTGGTGGTCGGCGGCATCCTGCTGGCGCGCCGGCGCATCGCCGAGCGCCTGCCGGGGCTGGAAGTGCTGGACGACGTGATGTACAAGTCCATCGCGGTGGGCTTTGCCTTCTTCACGATCGCGACCATCCTGGGGGCGCTGTGGGCCGCCGAGGCCTGGGGCGGCTACTGGAGCTGGGACCCGAAGGAGACCTGGGCCCTGATCGTCTGGCTGAACTACGCCGCCTGGCTGCACATGCGCCTGATCAAGGGGCTGCGCGGCACGGTGGCCGCCTGGTGGGCGCTGGTGGGCCTGGTGGTGACCACCTTCGCCTTCCTGGGCGTCAACATGTTCCTCTCCGGGCTGCATTCCTACGGCGAGCTGTGACCCGCCGGCGGCCGCCGGGCACGCCGGCAGCCCTGGTGCCGACGCGACTGCGGGAAGGTCCTGCCCGGCGGGGAGGAACCATCGGCGCAGGCACGGCTCGAACCGTGCATTGCTGCCAGCGCACGGAGGCTTGCCATGCCATCACGCAAGGACCGCGGCTTCGAGCACCCGATCCCCTCGGAGATCACCCCGCGCGCCGTCTACGAAGGACGGCGCGAGCTGCTGCGGCGCATGGCCGCAGGCAGCGCCGGCGCCGCGCTGGCGGCCTGGGCCGGGCGCGATGCACTGGCCGGTGTCGCCCGCCCCGGCAAGCTGGCCCCGCTGCCAGGTGGCAGCAGCACCGTGCCGGGCGCGATGACCATGGACCGGCCGACCGCCTACGAGCACGTCACCGGCTACAACAACTTCTACGAGTTCGGCACCGACAAGGATGACCCGGCCCGTCATGCCGGCGCGCTGCGCACGCAGCCGTGGTCGGTCATCGTCGAAGGCGAGGTGCACAAGCCGCGCACCTATGCGCTGGAAGACCTGCTGCGCCTGGCGCCGATGGAAGAGCGCATCTACCGGCTGCGCTGCGTCGAGGGCTGGTCGATGGTCGTGCCCTGGGTGGGCTACTCGCTGGCCGAGCTGATCCGCCGCGTCGAGCCGACCGGCAATGCCAGGTACGTCGAGTTCCACACTGTGGCCGACAAGACCAGCATGCCCGGACTCGCCTCGCGCGTGCTGCTGTGGCCGTATGTCGAAGGCCTGCGCCTGGACGAAGCCCTGCACCCGCTGACGCTGCTGGCCTTCGGCCTGTACGGCGAGGTGCTGCCCAAGCAGAACGGCGCGCCGGTGCGCCTGGTCGTGCCCTGGAAATACGGCTTCAAGAGCGGCAAGTCCGTCGTGCGGATCCGCTTCGTCGAGAAGCAGCCCACCACCGCCTGGATGGCCGCCGCGCCGCACGAGTACGGCTTCTATTCCAACGTCAACCCGCATGTCGACCACCCGCGCTGGAGCCAGGCGACCGAGCGGCGCATCGGCGAGAACGGCCTGTTCCAGCGCAAGCGCCCGACGCTGATGTTCAACGGCTACGAGGCCCAGGTCGGGCAGCTCTACGCCGGCATGGACCTGCGCAAGCACTACTGAGCCCGTGAAGGCCCTGCTGCACCCGGCGGCCAAGCCCGCGCTGTTCGTCGCCTGCGCGCTGCCGCTGGCCGCGCTGCTGCACGGGGCCGCCACCGACACGCTGGGGGCGAACCCGGCCGAGGCGCTGATCCGCTCGCTGGGCGACTGGACGCTGCGCCTGCTGTGCGCGACGCTGGCCGTCACGCCGCTGCGGCAGTGGACCGGCTGGGCGGCGCTGGCGCGCTTTCGCCGCGTGCTGGGGCTGTACGCCTTCGGCTACGGCGTACTGCACCTGCTGGCCTACGCCTGGTTCGACATGGGCTTCGACGTCGGCGAGATCGCGCGCGACCTTGGCAAGCGTCCGTTCATCCTCGTCGGCTTCGCGGCGCTGGCGCTGATGCTGCCGCTGGCGGCGACCTCGTTCAACCGCGCGATCCGGGCGCTGGGGGCGGCACGCTGGCAGGCCCTGCACCGCAGCGTCCACGCGGTGGCACTGCTGGGCCTGCTGCACTTCTGGTGGATGCGCTCCGGCAAGAACGACCATGCCGAGGTGATGGTCTATGCCGCGGTCATTGCCGTGCTGCTCGGCTGGCGCGTGCTGCACCGCCTGCGCACCCGGCAACGCCTGCAGCGCGCCTGACGCGCTAGGCGCCTGCCTTCCAGGTCTCCAGCGGGATCTCGACGCTGCGCTGGCCGTCGCCGAGCCAGACCAGCCCGTCCTGCACCGTGCACTGCAGGCGCATCGAGCGCTGCACGAGCGCGGCCATCTGTTCGACCGCCGGCCCCGGCACGTGCAGCACGCGCAGCTGCGGCAGGCGCTCCAGCGCACCCTTGTTCTGTGCCCACCACACCCCGGCCACCCGGCCGTAGGTCAGCAGGACCACCTGCCGCGCGCGATGGCAGGCCTTGCGCACCAGCTTCTCGTCCGGCTGGCCGACGTCGATCCAGCGCTCGATGGCACCGGTCAGATCGCGCTGCCAGAGGTCGGGCTCGTCGTCGGTCGACAGGCCCCGGCCGAACGCCAGCCCCTCCTCGGCGAACAGGGCGTAGGCCAGCACGCGCACCATCATCCGCTCGTCGTTCTCGGAAGGATGCTGGGCGACCGTGAGCTGGTGGTCGGCATAGTGATGCCGGTCCATGTCCGCCACCTGCAGCTCGACCTTGAAAATCGTGGATTTGAGCGCCATGGGGCGAGAGTCTCCCACAGCGGCGCCGGCCCGGGGGAGTAGGATGGGCACATCATCCACCCGGTCGCCTGCCTGCGACGTCGAAAGGACCGCCCTTGGCCACGCCCAACTACGCCTACGAGAAGCGCCAGCGCGAACTGGCCAAGAAACGCAAGAAGGAAGAAAAGCTCAAGCGCAAGCTGGAGCAGCGCACCCCCGGCGCGCCGCCTCAGGCGGACGACGCGCCGGGCGACGAGAACCCGCCGCCGCAGCCTCCGGCCGGCCAGCCCTGAGGCCTACTCGCTGCTGCTTTGCTGCAGCGCCCACATCTGCGCGTAGCGGCCGCCGGCGGCCAGCAGCTGCGCGTGGGTGCCGCGCTCGATGATGCGGCCGCCGTCCATCA
Source organism: Caldimonas thermodepolymerans (assembly GCF_015476235.1). Lineage (NCBI taxonomy): Bacteria > Pseudomonadati > Pseudomonadota > Betaproteobacteria > Burkholderiales > Sphaerotilaceae > Caldimonas > Caldimonas thermodepolymerans. The sequence continues at coordinate 876,952 of NZ_CP064338.1, read as the reverse complement.
CCAGGATCTCGTCGGCGTCGACCACGGTCGACAACCGGTGTGCGATCACCAGCGCGGTCTTGTTGCGCGCCGCTGACGCCAGCTCGGCCTGGATCGCGCGCTCGTTGGCCGAGTCCAGCGCCGAGGTGGCTTCGTCGAAGATCAGGATCGGCGGGTTCTTCAGCAGCGTGCGCGCGATGGCCACGCGCTGCTTCTCGCCGCCCGAGAGCTTGAGCCCGCGCTCGCCGACGATGGTGTCGTAGCCCTTGGGCGTGGAGGCGATGAAGTCGTGGATGTGCGCGGCCCGCGCGGCGGCCTCGACCTCCTCGCGCGTCGCGCCGGGACGCCCGTAGGCGATGTTGTACTCGACCGTGTCGTTGAACAGCACCGTGTCCTGCGGCACGATGCCGATCTGCCGGCGCAGGCTGGCCTGCGTGACGGTGCGGATGTCCTGCCCGTCGATCGTGATGCGGCCCGCGTTCACGTCGTAGAAGCGGAACAGCAGGCGCGCCAGCGTCGACTTGCCCGCCCCCGACGAGCCCACCACGGCCACCTTGTGCCCGGCCGGGATCTCGAAGCTCACGTCGTGCAGGATCGGCCGGTTCGCGTCGTAGCCGAAGCTCACGTGCTCGAAGCGCACCTCGCCGTGCATGACCACCAGGTCCGGCGCACCAGGCGGGTCGTCCACCTCGCGCTCGCGCTCCATCAGCGCGAACATGCGCTCCAGGTCGGTGAGCGACTGCTTGAGCTCGCGGTACACCACGCCGAGGAAGTTGAGCGGGATGTACAGCTGGATCATGAAGGCGTTGACCATCACCAGGTCGCCCAGCGTCAGCGTGCCGGCCACCACGCCCTCGGTGGCGCGCCACAGCATCGCCACCAGCGCGGTGGCGATGATCAGCTGCTGCCCGGTGTTGAGCAGCGACAGGCTCGACTGCGACTTGAGCTTGGCGCGACGCAGCCGCTCCAGGCTCTCGCCGTAGCGCTGCGCCTCGTAGTCCTCGTTGTTGAAGTACTTGACCGTCTCGTAGTTCAGCAGCGAGTCGATGGCCTTGGTGTGCGTGCTCGAGTCGAGCTCGTTCATCGCCTTGCGGAACTGGGTGCGCCACTCGGTCACGACGACCGTGAAGGCGATGTAACAGGCCAGGGCCGCCACCGTGATCCAGACGAACACCGCATCGAACTTCACGCCCAGCAGCGCCAGCACCAGCCCCACCTCGACCAGCGTCGGGAAGATGCTGTAGAGCGAGTAGGAGATCAGCGACTGCACGCCGCGCGCCCCGCGCTCGATGTCGCGCGTCATGCCGCCGGTCTGGCGCTCCAGGTGGAAGCGCAGGCTCAGCGAATGCAGGTGGCGGAACACCTGCAGCGAGATGCTGCGCACCGTCCCCTCGGTGACCTTGGCAAACACCAGCTCGCGCAGCTCGGTGAACAGCGAGGTCGACAGGCGCAGCGCGCCGTAGGCGATCAGCAGCCCCACCGGCACCACCAGCAGCGCGCGCGCGTCCCCGGGCGGGATCGACAGCGCATCGACCAGCTCCTTGAGCAGCAGCGGCACGCCGACGTTGGCGAGCTTGGCCCCGATCAGGAAGGCCAGGGCAACCATGACGCGAACGCGGTATTGCCACAGGTAAGGCAACAGCCGCCGCAGCGTGGCCCAGTCGGAGCGCGGAGGGGCAACGCCCGGGCCGGCCGGTTCGGCGGGCTCGGGCAAGGTCATGGCGACACGGCGCATCGTGGAGAATCTCGTTCTTGACTTCTGTCTGGAGCCCTGGAGCCGATGACCGACCCCTCGAGCCCTGCGTCCCGCAAGGACGCACCTGTGAGTTTGCCCAAGGACATGGAACTCGTCCTGCGCGTCATGCCCATGCCTGCCGACGCCAATGCGAACGGCGACATCTTCGGCGGCTGGATCATGGCGCAGGTCGACCTGGCCGGCTCGGTGCTGCCCGCCCGCATTGCCAAGGGGCGCGTGACCACCGTTTCGGTCAACCAGTTCGTCTTCAAGCAGCCCGTCTCGATCGGCGACCTGCTGTCGTTCTACGCGCGCGTCGAGCGAGTGGGCCGGACTTCCATCACGGTCCACGTCGAAGTCTATGCGGAACGCAATCCGGCCGCACTGCATGTGGTCAAGGTGACCGAGGCCAACCTGACCTTCGTCGCGATCGACCAGGAAGGCAAGCCGCGCGAGATCCCGAAGGGCTGAACCTGCGCGGTGCGGCGCCGGTACCCCCCTTGAAATCCGGCGATGCGCCCCCATGATCCCGGCGGCTTTGACCGACTGCAAAGACGGAGGCTGCATGAGGATCGCGCAAGTCGCCCCCTTGTTCGAAAGCGTGCCGCCCAAAGCCTACGGCGGCACCGAACGTGTCGTTTCCTACCTGACCGAGGCGCTGATCGCGCTGGGGCACGACGTCACCCTGTTCGCCAGCGGCGATTCGGTCACCTCGGCCGAGCTGGTGCCCATCGTCGAGCGCAGCCTGCGGCTGGACCCGCGCCGGCCCGACTGGCTGCCCTGGCACACGATGATGGTGGACGAGGTGTTCCGCCGCGCCGACCAGTTCGACGTGATCCACTTCCACGTCGATTTCCTGCACTATCCGCTGGCGCGGCGCAGCACCACCCCGTGCGTGACCACCTTCCACGGCCGCCTGGACCTGCCGGACCTGGCGCCGCTGCACCGCCATTTCCACGACATGCCGGTGGTGTCGATCTCCAACCACCAGCGCCGGCCCCTGCCGCACGCGCACTGGATCGGCACGGTCTACCACGGCCTGCCCGGCAGCCTGTACCGCTTCCACGACGAGCCGGAGGACTACTTCGCCTTCGTCGGCCGCATCTCGCCGGAAAAGCGCGTCGACCGCGCCATCGAGATCGCCAAGGCCTGCGGCACGCGGTTGCGCATCGCCGCCAAGGTCGACGAGGCCGACCGGCGCTACTTCGAGCACGAGATCCGCCCGCTGCTGGACCATCCGCTGATCGAGTTCGTCGGCGAGATCGACGATGCGCAGAAGAACGACTTCATCGGCAAGGCCCGCGCCCTGCTGTTCCCGATCGACTGGCCGGAGCCGTTCGGCCTGGTGATGATCGAGGCCTTTGCCTGCGGCACGCCGGTCATCGCGTTCCGCCACGGCTCGGTGCCCGAGGTGATGACCGACGGCGTGACCGGCTGGATCGTCGACGACGTCAAGGCCGCGATCGCGGCGGCGCGCTGCGTCGGCGAGCTCGACCGCCGGCGCATCCGCGCGGAGTTCGAGCGCCGCTTCACCTCCGACACGATGGCCGCGCGCTACGTGGACCTCTACCAGAGCCTGCTCGACAGCCGCTCGCAACGCCCCTCGGCCCCCCGCGCGGCGGAAATGGTCGACTGACCGCCGCTTCGGGCGCGTTTTGTGCTGCTGGCAGCTGCATCGGGTGCAGCTGCCGCTGCCGCAGCGCCCGCACATGAACGAACTGCCGGTAAGAAAGCGAGGACCATGGTGGACGCCATCCGTGTCGGCGACAAATGGTACGTGGCGGCCCAGGCCGCCCGTGCCGAAGCGCAGCCCCACGTGCTCAAGCACGACGACACCTTCCTGCTGCTGGACCGCTACGGCGACATCCGCACCCTGGGCCAGGGCGAGCAGGGCCTGTACCACGAGGACACGCGCTACCTCTCGCACCTGGAGCTGCTGGTCGAGGGCATGCGGCCGCTGTTCCTGGGCTCGGCGGTCAAGGACGACAACAGCCTGCTGATCGTCGAGCTGATGAACCCGGACCTGCCCCGCCACGGCGTGCTCAAGGGGACGGTGCACGTCTTCCGCGCCAAGGTGCTGTGGCAGGGCGCCTGCCACGAGCACATCCGGCTCACCAACCACGGCACCGAGCCGGCCCGGCTGCGCCTGTCGCTGCGCTACGGGGCCGATTTCACCGACCTGTTCGAGGTGCGTGGCACCGCGCGCAGCCGCCACGGCGAGCACCTGCCCGCACAGGTGGGCCGCAGCGAGGTGGTGCTGGGCTACCGGGGGCTGGATGGCCGGGTGCGCCGCACCCGCATCCTGCTGCGCCCGCAGCCGGTGGCGATCAGCGAATCCGAGGCCGCGTTCGAGGTGGAGCTGCATCCCAAGGAGGAGGCGCACTTCTACCTGTGCGTCAGCTGCGAGCCCGACGACGTCGAGCGCCACCTGCCCAGCTACGAGATGGCCTACCGGGACAATGCCGAGGCCCGGCACTCGACGCTGCTGCGCCAGTGCACGCTGGAATCGTCCAACCCGCTGATGAACCTGTGGTTCAGGCGCTCGGCGGCCGACCTGGCGATGCTGACCACCCAGCTGAAGACCGGGCCCTACCCGTACGCCGGGGTACCCTGGTATTCGACCACGTTCGGGCGCGACGGCATCCTGACCGCGCGCCAGATGCTGTGGATGGACCCGTCGCTGGCGCGCGGGGTGCTGGCCTTCCTCGCATCGACCCAGGCCACCGAGGAGCAGCCCGAGCGCGACGCCGAGCCGGGCAAGATCCTGCACGAGGCACGCAAGTGCGAGATGGCGCACACGCGCGAGGTGCCGTTCGACCGCTACTACGGCACCGTCGACGCCACGCCGCTGTTCGTCAGCCTGGCCGGCGCCTACCACGAGCGCACCGGCGACCTGGCGTTCATCCGCACGATCTGGCCGCACATCCTGCTTGCGCTGCAGTGGATCGACCGCTACGGCGACCGCGACGGCGACGGGTTCGTCGAATACGCCCAGCGCAGCAAGGATGGCCTGTCGCAGCAGGGCTGGAAGGACTCCAGCGATTCGGTGTTCCACGCCGACGGCAGCCCGGCCGTGGCGCCGATCGCGCTGTGCGAGGTGCAAGGCTACGTCTACGAAGCCAAGCTGCGCGCCGCCGAACTGGCGGTCCTGATGGACGACGAGGCGCTGGCCGCGCGGCTGCGCGACGAGGCCGCGGAGCTGAAGCAGCGCTTCCAGGCGCAGTTCTGGTGCGAGGAGCTGGGCGTCTACGCGCTCGCGCTGGACGGCGAAAAGCGGCCTTGCCGGATCGCGACCTCCAACGCCGGGCACGCGCTGTGGACCGGCATCGCCTCGCCCGAGCATGCCGCGCGCATGACGCAACGCTTCCTGCAGCCGGACTTCTATTCCGGCTGGGGCATCCGCACGGTCGCGGGCGGCCAGGCGCGCTACAACCCGATGTCCTACCACAACGGCTCGATCTGGCCGCACGACAACGCGCTGATCGCCGCCGGCATGGCGCGCTACGGGCACACCGAGGCGGCGCTGGAGGTGATGAGCGGGTTGTTCGATGCCAGCCACTACTTCGGCCAGCACCGCCTGCCCGAGCTGTTCTGCGGCTTCCCGCGCCGGCCGTCGGAAGGCCCGACGCTGTACCCGGTGGCCTGTGCGCCGCAGGCCTGGGCCGCCGCGGCGGTGTTCGCGATGGTGCAGGCCTGCCTGGGCCTGGGCGTGTCGGCCAGCCGGCGCGAGGTCTCGTTGCAGGGCGCGCGCCTGCCGCGCTTCATCGACTGGCTGCAGATCCGCCAGCTGCCGCTCGGCGACGCGTCGATCGACCTGCTGCTGCAGCGCTATGACAACAACGTCGGCGTGGAGGTCACGCGCAAGAGCGGCGACGTCGCGGTGCGCATGACGCTCTGAGCCGCCACGCGCCCGTCAGGTGCGCCGGGCGAGCGCCAGCGTGGGCAGGTGGGCCCCGGCCGACAACCCCGGCCCGGCCGGCTGCCAGCGCTGCGCGATCAGGGCCGCGAGCGCCTCGCCCCAGCGGCGGTACAGCGCCGGGCCGGGATGGAAGCCATCCTCGGCCATCTCCGCCACCGCGGGGCGCCCGTCCGGCAGCGTGCCCGGCAGCGCCACGTGCATGATGCCGCGCTCGACAGCCCAGCGCGCCTGCGCCTCGTTGAGCCGGCGTGCGTCGTGCCCCAGCACGCTGCGCAGGGGCCAGGGCAGCAACGGAAACTGTTCCAGCGGCGGCACCGCCGACCACAGGCACAACCGCGGCCTGCACCGCTCGCGCAGGTGATGCCACAGGGCCTCGCGCTCGGCCACCGCGCGCGCCGGCGGCACCTGGGCCAGCACGTCGTTGACGCCCAGCACCACCAGCACCACGTCGCACGGCGCGGGCGGCCGCTCCTGCAGCCAGGCGATCGCCCCCTGCGTGGTCAGCCCGGTGCGGGCGACCAGCTGCCAGGCCACCGGCTGCCCGAGCTGGCGCACCAGGGCCTGCGCCAGCTGCCCGGCCAGCGCTTCGTCCTGCGTGGGCGCCCCCACCCCCGCGGCGGAGGAATCGCCGACGATCAGCAGCCGCAGCGGCGACGCACCGGCCTGCGCGTCGCCTGCCAGCCCTTGGCGCGGGCCGGCCGCCTCGGGCAGCTGCAGTGCCCGCCTGCGGGTGCGCGCCCCCTGCGCCAGCAGCAGCGGGCCCAGCGTCAGCTTGGTGAAGGTGCCGGCCATGCCGCGCGTGCAGGCGGTGTCACTGGAACTGGCTGAAGTCCGGCTTGCGCTTCTCGAAGAATGCCTGGAAGGCCTCGCGCGCCTCCGGACTGCGCAGGCGCTGCGCGAACAGCTCGCCCTCGGTCGCGATGGCCTCCTTGACCATCTGCTCCAGCCCGCGGCGCAGCAGCTTCTTGGTCTCGCGCACCGCTGCCGGCGGCAGCGCGTTGAAGCGCTCGGCGATGCGGCGCGCGTGATTCACCACTTCCGAGGCCGGCAGGATGGCGTTGACCAGCCGCATCTCCAGCGCGTCCTCGGCGCCGAAGGGGTCGCCCAGCAGCAGCTTCTCCGCGGCCTTCAGGCGCCCCGCGTGCAGCGGCAGCAGCAGGCTGGAGGCGAACTCCGGCACCAGGCCCAGGCCGGTGAAGGGCATCGCAAAGCGCGATTCGTCCGAGGCATAGACCAGGTCGCAGTGCATCAGCATGGTCGTGCCGATGCCGATCGCCGCGCCGGTGACGGCCGCCACCACCGGCTTGTCGCAGCCGCGCAGCGCCTCCATGAACTGGAAGACCGGCGAGTCGGCGCCCTGCGGCGGGCGCTGCATGAAGTCCTCCAGGTCGTTGCCCGAGGTGAAGATGCCCGGCTGGCCGGTGATCAGCACCGCGCGCACCGCGGCGTCGGCCTGCGCCGCCTTCAGCGCGTCGGCCATGGCCTGGTACATCGCGATGGTCAGTGCGTTCTTCTTCTCCGGCCGCGCCATCTCGATGGTCTGCACGCCGTTGAGGACGGCAGTCTTGATGCTCATGCTGTCTCCTGAGGGATGGGGGTGGACATTGTCGGACATGCTGCGGCAGGACCGCACCGGCTGCATGTCCCCCAAACGACAAGGGCCGCCCCTTGCGGATGGCGGCCCTTGCGCGCTCACCGGGTCGGCATCACACCCGTTCGAAGATGCCCGCCGCGCCCTGGCCGGTGCCGACGCACATCGTCACCATGCCGTACTTCAGGTTGTGGCGGCGCAGCGCGTGCACCACCGTGGCCGAGCGGATCGCGCCGGTCGCGCCCAGCGGGTGGCCCAGCGCGATCGCGCCGCCCATCGGGTTGACCTTGCTGCGGTCGATCTCCAGCGTGTTCAGCACCGCCAGCGACTGCGCCGCGAAGGCCTCGTTCAGCTCGATCCAGTCCAGCTGGTCCTTGGTCAGGCCGGCGTACTTCAGCGCCGCCGGGATGGCCTCGATCGGGCCGATGCCCATGATCTCGGGCGGCACGCCCTTGATCGCGAAGCTGACGAAGCGCGCCAGCGGCTGCAGGTTGAAGCGCTTGACCGCGGCTTCGCTGGCCAGGATCAGGCAGCCGGCGCCGTCGGAGGTCTGCGAGCTGTTGCCCGCCGTGACGCTGCCCTTGGCGGCGAACACCGGCTTGAGCTTGGCCAGGCTGTCCAGCGAGGTGTCGGGACGCGGGCCCTCGTCGACGTCGACCGTGCGGGTGCGCGTGACGACCTCGCCGGTGGCCAGGTCGGGGAAGCGCTCGACGATTTCCACCGGGGTGATCTCGTCCTTGAACTCGCCGGACTGGATCGCCTTGAGCGCCTTCTGGTGCGACTGCAGCGAGAACTCGTCCTGCGCCTCGCGCGAGACCTTCCAGCGCTCGGCCACCTTCTCGGCCGTCAGGCCCATGCCGTAGGCGATGCCGACGTTCTCGTCACGGGCGAACACGGCCGGGTTGAACGAGGGCTTGATGCCGCCCATCGGCACCATGCTCATCGACTCGGTGCCGCCGGCGATCATCACGTCGGCCTCGCCGACGCGGATGCGGTCGGCAGCCATCTGCACCGCGGTCAGGCCCGAGGCGCAGAAGCGGTTGATCGTCACGCCGCCCACCGTGTTCGGCAGGCCGGCCAGCAGCGCGGCGATGCGCGCCACGTTCATGCCCTGTTCGGCCTCGGGCATGGCGCAGCCGATGATGGCGTCCTCGATCGCCTGCGGATCCAGGTTGGGCACCTGGGCCAGCGCGCCCTGGATGGCCTTGACCAGCAGGTCGTCCGGGCGGGTGTTCTTGAAGTAGCCGCGCCCGGCCTTGCCGATCGGAGTGCGCGTGGCGGCAACGATGTAGGCCTCTTGAACTTGCTTGCTCATGTCGATTGACTCCGATCAGTTGCGCACGGGCTTGCCGGTCTGCAGCATGCCCATGATGCGTTCTTGGGTCTTGGGGTGGTCCAGCAGCGCGCAGAAGTGCTTGCGCTCCAGGCCCATCAGGTATTCCTCGTTCACCAGCGAGCCGGCCTCGACGTCGCCGCCGCAGACCACGTCGGCGATCAGGCTGGCCAGGTGGAAGTCATGCTGGCTGATGAAGCCGCCGTCGCGCATGTTCACCAGCTGGCCGACGATGGTCGCCTTGGCCGAGCGGCCGGCCACCGGGAAGACGGCCTTGTGCGGCGGCCGATAGCCGCTGTCGTACATCGCCTTGGCCTGCGTGAGCGCCACGTGCAGCAGCTCGTCCTTGTTCGGCACGATCACGTCGCTGTCGAGCAGGTAGCCCAGCTTGCGCGACTCCAGCGCGCTGGTGCCGACCTTGGCCATCGCGGCGCTGGTGAAGCCGTCCTTCAGGAAGGCCAGGATGTCCGCACCGGCGTTGCCGGCCTGCGCCATCTCGGCGGCGCGGCGCGCGATGTAGGTCAGGCCGCCCGCCCCCGGGATCAGGCCCACGCCCACTTCCACCAGGCCGATGTAGCTTTCCATCGCGGCCACGCGGCGCGCCGAGTGGATCGCCAGCTCGCAGCCGCCGCCCAGCGCCATGCCGCGGATCGCCGAGACCACCGGCACCTGGGCATAGCGGATGCGCAGCATCGCGTCCTGCAGCTTCTTCTCCTCCGGCGCGATGCCCTTGGAGCCCTTGGCCATGAACACCGGCATCAGCGCTTCCAGGTTGGCGCCAGCGGAGAACACGTCGTCGGGCGACCAGATCACCAGGCCCTTGTACTTGGCCTCGGCCAGCTCCACCGCCTTCATCAGGCCTTCGGTCACGGTCGGGCTGATCAGGTGCAGCTTGGCGGTGATCGTGGCGATCAGCACCTCGCCGTCCAGCGTCCAGACGCGGATCTCGTCGTTGCGGAACTCCTCGGTGCCTGCCTTGAGCGGGTCGGCCGCGCCGGAGCCGTACACCGACTCGGGGAAGTGCTGGCGTTGGTAGACCGGCAGCGTGCTGCGCGGCAGGTACTTGCCCTGCGAGGCGCTCCACGAGCCTTCGGGCGTGTGCACGCCGTCACGGCCGTCGAACACCCAGTCGGGCAGCGGCGCGCTGCAGAGCGCCTTGCCGGCCTCGATGTCGGCCTTCACCCACTCGGCGACCTGCTTCCAGCCGGCCTGCTGCCACAGCTCGAACGGTCCCTGGCTCATGCCGAAGCCCCAGCGCATCGCCAGATCCACCTCGCGCGCCGAGTCGGCGATCTCGCCCAGGTGCACCGCGGCATAGTGGAACGCATTGCGCAGGATGGCCCACAGGAACTGCGCCTGCGGGTTGCTCGACTCGCGCAGCAGCTTCAGGCGCTCGGCCGGGGCCTTCTTCAGCATGCGGCTGACGATCTCGTCGGCCTTGGCGCCGGCGGGCACGTAGTCGCCCTTGGCCGGGTCGAAGCGCAGGATGTCCTTGCCGACCTTCCTGTAGAAGCCGGCGCCGCTCTTCTGGCCCAGTGCGCCCTGCTCGATCAGCCGGGCCAGCACCGGCGGCGTGGCGTAGCTGGGATAGAACGGGTCGTCGGCCAGGTTGTCCTGCATGGTCTTGATGACGTGCGCCATCGTGTCCAGGCCCACCACGTCCGCGGTGCGGAAGGTGCCCGAGCTGGCGCGGCCCAGCTTCTTGCCGGTCAGGTCGTCGACCACGTCATAGGTCAGGCCGTAGTTCTCGGCCTCCTTCATCGTCGACAGCATGCCGGCGATGCCGACGCGGTTGGCGATGAAGTTGGGCGTGTCCTTGGCACGCACCACGCCCTTGCCGACGCTGGTGGTGATGAAGGTCTCGAGCTGGTCGAGGATGTCCGCGCGCGTGGTGGGGGTGGGAATCAGCTCCACCAGGTACATGTAGCGCGGCGGGTTGAAGAAGTGGATGCCGCAGAAGCGCGGCTTGATCTCCTCGGGCAGCGCCTCGGACAGCTTCGTGATCGACAGGCCCGAGGTGTTGGATGCGACGATCGCGTGCGGCGCGACGTGGGGCGCGACCTTCCTGTAGAGGTCGAGCTTCCAGTCCATGCGCTCGGCGATCGCCTCGATCACCAGGTCGCACTCCTTGAGCAGCTCCAGGTGCTCCTCGTAGTTGGCCTGCTGGATCAGCGCGGCGTCCTCGGCCACGCCCAGCGGCGCGGGCTTGAGCTTCTTGAGCCCCTCCACCGCCTTGGTGACGATGCCGTTCTTCGGGCCTTCCTTGGCCGGCAGGTCGAACAGCACGACCGGCACCTTCACGTTGACCAGATGGGCGGCGATCTGCGCGCCCATCACGCCGGCACCGAGCACGGCGACTTTGCGAACTTGGAATCGACTCACGAACGTTCTCCTCAGAAGGATGCTTGCGCCGGGTGCCCGGCACGCCAGCAGGGGTGTTTCATTCGACGCGCTGCCAGACCTGCGTGCGGCCCAGCAGCGGCGCCCCGATGTAGCCGCGCACTTCCAGTTTCTTTCCCTCCTCGACCGGCTTCAGGCGCACGCGATACTCCTTGCCGTTGTTCGGATCGAGGATCGTGCCGCCGTCCCACAGCTGCGGGTCGGTGGCGTTCCTGCGCACGTTGCGGATGACCTCCAGGCCCACCAGCGGCTGGCCCTTGCGCTCGTCGCTGCACTTCTCGCAGACCGCGTCGGGCCGGGTGGCCGGATCGAGCAGCTGCTCGATGCGGCCGGCGATCACGCCGTCGGCCTCGGTGATGCGCACCAGCGACTTCTCCTTCCTGGTCTCGTCGTCGATGGTCTTCCACAGGCCCACCGGGGTGGGCTGGGCCCAGGCGGCGCCGGCGACAAGCAGTGCGACGATGGCCAGCAGCGATTTCATCCGGGTCTCCTTGGTCGGGGGTGACAGGCCGGGGCCGGCAGCGACGTCCGGCCCCACCGGGACGGGGCAGCTCAGGGCCATCAGAACAGCGCCTCGTCCATCTCCATCAGGGGCTTGAGGCCGGCACGCGCGGAGCGGATCAGCGCGGCGGTCTCGGGCAGCAGCTTGGCGAAGTAGAAGCGCGCCGTGGCCAGCTTGGCCTTGTAGAACGGGTCGCCCGAATCGGCCTTCGCGAGCGCCACCTTGGCCATGCGGGCCCAGAAGTAGGCGAACACGAGGTGGCCGCACACGCGCAGGTAGTCGACCGCCGCGGCGCCCACCTCGTCGGGGTTGCCCATCGCCTTCATGCCGATTTCCATGGTCAGCTTGGTGACCTTCTCGCCCAGGTCGGCCAGCGGGTTGACGAACTCCTGCATGGCCTCGTTGACGCCTTCTTCCTCGACGAACTCCTGCACCAGCTTGCCGAACTTCTTCAGCTTGGCGCCGTTGTCGGCCAGCACCTTGCGACCCAGCAGGTCCAGCGACTGGACCGTGTTGGTGCCCTCGTAGATCATGTTGATGCGGGCGTCACGGACGAACTGCTCCATGCCCCACTCGCGGATGTAGCCGTGGCCGCCGAACACCTGCAGGCAGTGCGAGGTGGCGATCCAGCCGTTGTCGGTCAGGAAGGCCTTGACGATCGGCGTCACCAGCGCGACCAGGTCGGCGCAGTCCTTGCGCACCTGCTCGTCGTCGCTGGACAGCTCCTTGTCGATCTGCAGCGCGGTCCAGATCGTCAGCGCGCGGCCGCCTTCGGCGTAGGCGCGGGCGGTCAGCAGCATCTTGCGCACGTCCGGGTGCACGATGATCGGATCGGCGGGCTTGTCCGGCGCCTTGGGGCCGGACAGCGCGCGCATCTGCAGGCGGTCCTTGGCGTAGGCCACCGCGTTCTGGTAGGCCACCTCGGTCAGGCCCAGCGACTGCACGCCCACGCCCAGGCGCGCGGCGTTCATCATCACGAACATGGCCTGCAGGCCGCGGTTGGGCTCGCCCACCAGCGTGCCGATCGCGCCGTCGAGCACCATCTGCGCGGTCGCGTTGCCGTGGATGCCCATCTTGTGCTCCAGGCCCGCGCAGTAGATCTTGTTGCGCTCGCCCAGGCTGCCGTCCGCATTGACCAGGTACTTGGGCACGACGAACAGCGAAATGCCCTTGCTGCCCGCCGGCGCATCCGGCAGGCGCGCGAGCACCAGGTGGACGATGTTCTCGGCCAGGTCATGCTCGCCGGCCGAGATGAAGATCTTCTGGCCGGTGATCCTGTACGTGCCGTCGGGCAGCGGCTCGGCCTTGGTGCGCAGCAGGCCCAGGTCGGTGCCGCAGTGCGGCTCGGTCAGGCACATCGTGCCGGTCCACTCGCCGCTGGTCAGCTTGGGCAGGTACAGGCGCTTCTGCTCCGGCGTGCCGTGCGCGTGCAGGGCCTCGTAGGCGCCGTGCGACAGGCCGGGATACATGGTCCAGGCCTGGCTGGCCGAGTTCAGCATCTCGTAGAAGCACTGGTTGACCGTGACCGGCAGGCCCTGGCCGCCGTATTCCGGATCGCAGCTCAGCGCCGGCCAGCCGCCCTCGACATACTGCTTGTAGGCTTCCTTGAAGCCGGTGGGAGCCTTGACCTCGTGGGTCTGCCGGTCCAGCGTGCAGCCTTCCTGGTCGCCCACCTGGTTCAGCGGGAAGACCACTTCGGCGGCGAACTTGCCGCCTTCCTCCAGCACGGCGTTGATGGTGTCGGCGTCGATGTCGGCATGCTTGGGCAGCTGCTTGAGCTCGTCGACGACGTTCAGCACTTCGTGCATCACGAACTGCATGTCGCGCAGCGGCGGGGTGTACTGGGCCATCAGTGGTCTCCTTGAGGGATATGGATATCGCGGATCAACGGGTGGATCGGGTCGTCTTGCGGGCGGGGGCGCCGTCGGCTCGCGCCAGCGACGGGTCGGTCGCGTAGTGGCTCACGATGAACTCGAAGCCGCGACGGGCCCGGTCGATCGAGCCGGGCGAGCGCAGGAAGCGGGCATCGTGGTGCAGGGCAAGAATGAGGCCATGGATCTCGAACAGCATCTGCGCGGGATCGGTGTCCGGCTTCAGATGCCCTTCCTCGATCGCGATGGCGATCGCGCGGCCCAGCGCCTGGTGCCAGGCACGCACCATCGCGGCCAGCGCGTCGCGCACCGGGCCGGGCCGGTCGTCGAACTCGACCGCGCCGCTGATGTAGATGCAGCCCGAATCGATCTCGACCGAGACGCGCCGCACCCAGCGCTCGAACAGTGCACGCAGGCGCGGCAGGCCGCGCGGCTCGACCAGCGCCGGGAAGAACACTTCCTCCTCGAAGCGGTTGTGGTATTCGCGGATCACCGAGATCTGCAGCTCCTCGCGCGAGCCGAAGTGGGCGAACACGCCCGACTTGCTCATGCGGGTGACCTCGGCCAATGCCCCGATCGACAACCCTTCCAGCCCCACCTGGGACGCCAGCCGCAATGCGGCATCGAGGATGGCGGCCCGGGTCTGCTGGCCTTTCTGCAGCGTGCGTGCGGATTCGCGCGCCGGCTTGATCGCGGCAGTGTTCGCGCTCACGAAACCCCCGAAATAAAACGAACGGTCGTGCTATTTTGCAGGAATCCGCCCTCCCGCCAACAGTAGGGGGAAACCATAGGGAGTTCCCGTGACGGGAAAACGACAGAAGGCCGCGAAATCGAGGGTTTTCCCTAGGTCTTGCGGCAGGAAAGCCGCCGCGTCCGCGAGTCTGGCGCCCGCCGCGCCCCCTGGCAAGAGGTGAGACCCGGCCCGAGCCCGGCCGGGCCGGAGGCGTCAGTCGAGGAACTCCTCTTCTTCCTCGAGCACCGCGTCCTCGTCGCTTTCCCGCGCCTTGGCGTCGAGCGAGGCCTGCATCGCGGCGATCTCCTCGAGGAAGGCCTGCGGCGGCACCGCCGGCGCGAGCCGCAACGCAGGCGGCGGCAGCGTGGTGAGGTAGAGCTCGGAGCTCAGGCGCCCGGTGCGCTGGTACTGGAAGGCGCTCATCGTCACCAGCCCCGCGACCGCCGCCGAGCCGACCACCCAGGCGAACACCTTGCGGCGCTGCGGCAGCACCGCTCCCAGGTGGGCATAGACCGCGCCGGCCAGCACCAGCGTCTCGGCGGCATCGCGCACGCGGCTGAGCAGCACCCAGGAGGTCGCGAAGGCCAGCACGCCCAGCGTCGCGCCGAGCACGCCAGAGGCCAGCAGCCCGGTGGCGGCGATGCGCACGTGGGTCCAGTAGTCGAAGCGGTGCTGGAACAGCTTGGAGCCCAGCGCCCACGCGAAGCTCCAGCCCGCCAGCAACGCCGAGACGGTGATCAGCAGCGCCGCGAAGCTGGTCAGGAACTCGCCGGGCTCGGTGTCGAGGTAGTGCGACCATGCCGTCCATGCGAACAGCCCGGCCAGCGCCAGGGCCAGCGGCACCAGCCGCCCGCCCTGCAGCGGCAGCGGCTGCTCGGGCGCCAGCTGTTCGCCGGGCAGGCGCACGCACAGGCGGGTGCGCCCGACCATCCAGTCCTCGCCGGCAGGGCGCACCGCCGCGCTGCCGGCCGGCAGGTGCTGGCCGCCGCAGCGCAGGCCGTTGACGGTGTCACCCACCATCACGTGCAGCCGACCGTCCTCCGCGCCGATGCTCAGGTGGTGCGGCGCCACGTGCGGGTCGTCGAGCACCACGTCGCAGTCCAGCGCGCGGCCCACGCGCACCGGCCACTGCCGCACCGGCACGACCTGGCAGACCGCACCGTCCCGCCCGAACACCTCGATCAGTGCGATCCTGTCCATGCGTACCCCGCGAGATAGTGTTCGGTGAGCTTCAGTGCGTTGGCATAGTCGACGCCGCGCGCGTCGAAGCGGCCCTGCACGCCCATGGTCGGATGGTCCAGCGTGGCGACCAGCACGCTCAGGTCGTACAGCCCGCGCAGCTTGCGGTAGGCCGAGATGCAGACCACCGCGCGCAGCGGCAGCCCGTCGCGGTCGACGAAGCGCTCGCGGCACTGCGCCGCGGTGCGGTGGCGCGTGGTGCGCTCGGGAAACGATTCGTTGGCGAAGCTGCGCGAGTACATCGACGCGAAGCGCCAGCGTCCCAGCTTGCGCCCGTCGTAGGCCTCGTGGCGCACCGCGATGCCACCGGTGTGCAGCCAGTCGGTGATGAAGATGTGGGTGTCCATCTGGCAGTCCGAGCGCTCGAACTCCAGTCCCTTGGTGTCGGCCGGCGTGGTCGTGCCCCAGCAGCGCATGAAGCTCTCCTGCGGCACCGGGATCGCGTAGCGCGGATGGCCCGCCGGCCGCCACGGCTGCTGCAGGAAGCGCTCGACCAGCAGCTGCTGGTGGCGCAGCAGCTGTTCGGTCAGCTGCGGATAGACCGGCTGGGTCAGCGGCGTGGCGTCGCGGCTGCGCTCGAGCAGCTGCTGCGCGAACTCGGCCGGCACCAGGAAGCTGACCTGCTGGCCGTCGCGCCGCGTCGCCACGTTGACGCCGATCACGCGCCCGTCCTCGTCCAGCGCCGGCCCGCCGCTCATGCCGGGGTTGAGCGCGCCGGCGAAGAAGATGTTCGGATAGAAGCTGCGCTCGACCAGGCCGTTGTAGTTGCCCTCCAGCACCGCGAAGCCCACGTCGAGCGGATTGCCGAGCGAATAGATGCGCTCGCCCTTGGCCAGCCCCTGGCTGGCCGGCCGGAAAGCGAGCGGCTTGCGGCCCGCCAGCCCGCCGTCGGCCGCGCGCACCAGCGCCAGGTCGTGGATCGCATCGAAGGCCAGCAGTTCCAGCGGACCTTCCTGCCCGTCGGCGGTGGTGTAGACCAGCCGGTAGCGCTGCGGCTGCAGCGCCACCTGGCTGACGACGTGGTAGTTGGTGATCAGGTGCCCGCCGCCGCTCACGAGGAAGGCCGAACCCACGGTGGACTGGCTCGCCTGGCCCTTGAGCAGCGTGCGCACCTGCACCAGCTGTGCGCGGGTGCGTTCGTAGAGCCGCTGCGCCGAGGCCGACACCGGCGGTGCCGGCTGCATGGGCACCGGTGCGGCACCGGCTTCGGACGCCGCGGGCGGCACCGGCGCAGGCTGCGCCAGCGCGGCGGCCAGCGGCAGCCACGCCAGCAGGCCCCACCAGCGGTGCGGCCGGCGATCCGGTGCACGCAGGCACGAAAGGTCGACGCTCATGCGGGCCATTGTAGGAAGGCGGCGCGGCGCATCCCGACGGGGCATCGGCGGGACGCCCCGGGCGCCTGTTCAAACCGGGTGCACAGGCGCAGAATCGTCAGTCCCGCAGCGCCGCGCACGCGGTTGCGCGACGCCGCTCGTCTGCCGCCTGCAAGGAGACCGTCATGAAGACGATGCGCACGCTCCTGACCGCCCTGGCCTTCGTCGGCCTGCCCGCCTGGGCCTTCCACTGCCCGGCCGACATGAAGAAGATCGACGAGGCCCTGCCGACCGCCCAGCTCGACGACACACAGAAGGCCGAGGTGCTGCGCCTGCGCGCCGATGGCGAGCGGCTGCACAAGGAAGGCAAGCACCAGGAGTCGGTCGACACGCTGGCCAAGGCGCTGAAGATCCTCAAGCTCTGAGGCGCCGAGGACGCCTTGCGGGCGGCCGGCCAGCGGTGCGCTGCACCCGAGGAGCCGACCGCCTTCCCCGCCTGCCGCCGGCCCGGTGGGCGCCCTGCCCGGCAGACCGCTGTCCGAGTGGCGGTTCCTGTGCGTCTGCGACACGGACGTCTTGAGCGGGGCACGTGATTTGCAATATGCTGCACGGATCGTCGCTGCGCCGTAGCCGGCGTTGCCGCAGACGGGTTGTGACGAAATCGCGATGCGGAGCGCGTGCGATTTCGCCACAGGCTCAATGACAGGCAACTCTGGCGACGCCATGGAGATCTTGCAGCTCGACGTGTCCGGCCGCCCGCAGGCGTGGATCTCGCCGAAGGAAGCGGCCATCCTGTACGCCACCGACGGCATCGCGTGGACGTTGGGGAACCCCTTCATCACCTTCCGGGGGGGCATCCAGCGCGCCAGCGGCCGGCAATCGCGCATCGATCTGCATCCCATCGTCGCCGTGCGGGGAGCCATCCCCAGCCGTGCCTGGCGCCAGGTGCCGGCACTGACCAACCTGAAGCTGTTCGCGCGCGACCGCTACCTGTGCGCCTACTGCGGCCAGCAGTTCCACGTCGAGGACCTCACCCGCGAGCACATCGTGCCGACCTCGCGCGGCGGCGAGGACACCTGGATGAACTGCATCACCGCCTGCCGCAGCTGCAACGGACGCAAGGGCAACCGCCTGCCCGAGGAAGCGCACATGACGCTGCTGTACCTGCCCTACGTGCCCAGCCTGCACGAGGACATGATCCTGCGCGGCCGGCGCATCCTGGCCGACCAGATGGAGTTCCTGCTCGCCAGCGTGCCGCGCACCAGCCGCCTGCACGGCTGACGGCGGCACGCCACCGGCTCAGACGCAACGGCCGCCGTCGACTTCCAGGCAGGCCCCGGTGATGAACTCGGCCTCGTCCGAGGCGAGATAAAGCGCCGCGTTGGCCACGTCCAGCGGGCGCGACAGGCGCCCCAGCGGGATGGTCGCGATGAACTGCGCGCGCCGCTCGGGCGTGTCCTCGCCCATGAACTGCGCCAGCAGCCCGGTCTCGCCGGCCACCGGGTTGATCACGTTGACGCGGATGCCGTCCGGGCCGAGCTCGGCGGCCATCGAGCGGCTGGTGGTGATGGCCGCGCCCTTGCTGCCGTTGTACCAGGTCAGCCCCGGGCGCGGGCGCACGCCGGCGGTCGAGGCGATCGTGATGAAGCAGCCGCGGCGCTGCCGGCGGAAGTGCGGCACTGCATGGCGGGCAGTGAGGAACAGGCTCTTGACGTTGACCGCGTAGATGCGGTCGAACTCCTCCTCGGTGACCTCCAGCATCGGCCGGTTGCGGTGCGTGGTGCCGGCGTTGTTGACGATGATGTCCAGCCCGCCGTAGGTGTCCAGCGCGCTGCGCACCAGGCGCTCCACGTCGGCGTCCTTGGACACGTCGGCCTGCACGAAGCTGGCCTGCCCGCCCGCGGCGCGGATCTCGGCCACCACGCGCTCGCCGCCGGCGGCGTTGAGGTCGTTGACGATCACCTTGCAGCCTTCCTCGGCAAAACGCTTGGCGATGCCCTCGCCGAAGCCCGAGCCGGCCCCGGTCACGATGGCGATCCTGTCGGCAAGTCTCATGCGGTCTCCTGGATGTCGGTCTGTCAGTCGTGCTTGATCGCGATGGTCTTGATGCGGGTGAACGACAGCAGCCCCTCGATGCCCTTCTCGCGCCCGTGGCCGCTGGATTTCACGCCGCCGAACGGCAGCTCGACCCCGCCTGCCGCCCCGTAGTTGTTGACGAACACCTGGCCGCAGCGCATGCGCCGCGCCACGCGCAGCGCCCGCGAGCCGTCGCGCGTCCACACGCCGGCCACCAGGCCGAAGCGCGTGCCGTTGGCCAGCGCCACGGCCTCGGCCTCGTCGGCAAACGGCATGGCCGCCAGCACCGGGCCGAACACCTCCTCCTGGGCGATGCGGTGCCCGGGCGGCACGTCGCGCAACAGCGTCGGCGCGAAGTAGTAGCCGCCGGCCGGCGCGTCGGGCTCGATGCGGCCTTCGGCCGCGACCGCGATGCCCGCCTCGCGCGCTTCCTGCACCATCTGCCGCACGCGCGCGAGCTGCGAGGCGCGGATCAGCGGCCCGCAGGCAAGGTCGGCCCCGGCCGGCCCGACGCGCAGCGCGGCGAACGCCGCCGCGAGCCGCTCCATCAATGCGTCGTGCACGCCGCGCTGCACCAGCAGGCGGCTGCCGGCCGAGCAGGTCTGGCCGGCGTTCTGCACGACGGCGTTGACGATCACCGGCACGGCGGCGTCGAGGTCGGCGTCGTCGAACACGACCTGCGGCGACTTGCCGCCCAGCTCCAGCGTCACCGGCACATGGTGCTCGGCGGCGGCCTGCGCGACGCGCGTGCCCGTGGCGGGCGAGCCGGTGAACGAGATGTGGTCCAGCCCCGGGTGGGCCGCCAGCGCCGCGCCGGCCTCGCTGCCCAGCCCGGTGACGATGTTGAGCGCCCCTTCCGGCAGCCCCGCCTCGGCCAGCAGCTCGGCCACGCGCAGCAACGACAGGCAGGCGTCCTCGGCCGGCTTGACCACGCAGGCATTGCCCGCGGCCAGCGCCGCGCCGACCGAGCGGCCGAAGATCTGCAGCGGGTAGTTCCAGGGAATGATGTGGCCGGTCACGCCGTGCGGCTCGCGGTCGGCCAGCACCGCGTAGCCGGGCAGGTAGGGCAGCACCTGGCCGCCCACCTTGTCCGCCGCGCCGGCGTAGAACTCGAAGTAGCGCGCGATCGCCGTCACGTCGTTGCGCGCCTGGGTCAGCGGCTTGCCGCAGTCGCGCGACTCGATCTGCGCCAGCTCGTCGGCATGCTCCTGCACCAGCGCGCAGGCGCGCGCCAGGACGCGCCCGCGCTCGACGGCCGGCATGCGGCCCCAGGCGCCTTCGTCGAAGGCGCGGCGCGCGGCCTGCACGGCCAGGTCGACCTCCGCCGCGGTGCCGCGCGCGATGGCGGCATACGGCTGGCCGTCGGACGGGTCGATCACGGGAATGGTCTCGCCACTGGCCGAAGGCAGCCTGCGGTGGCCGATGAAATGCAGGTGGACGGGCAGCGTACTCATCACGGACTCCTTCACTGCGGCCCGATCACCGGGCCGATGGCCGGGGCGGCGAACACCAGGTCGCGCAGCCACAGGCTCAGCCAGGGCACGTAGGTGATCACCATCAGGCAGGACAGCACGACCAGCACGAACGGCACCAGGTGCCGGATGATCTGGTCGAGCGAGACGCGCGCCACGGTGCAGGCGGCGAACAGGTTGACGCCGAAGGGCGGCGTGATCATGCCCATGGCGAGGTTGACCACCATGATGATGCCGAAGTGCACCGGGTCGATGCCGAAGTGGGCGGCCACCGGCACCAGGATGGGCGCGAGCACGATGATGGCGGCCGAGGTCTCGATGAACATGCCGATCACGAACAGCGCCGCGTTGACGCCGAGCAGGAACCAGCCCGGCGACTGCAGCACCTCGGTCAGCCACTGGCCGATCGCCTCGGGGATGCCCGCGCGCGTGATCAGGAACGCGAACAGCCCGGCGTTGGCGATGATGAACATGATCACCGCGCTGGAGATCACCGACTTGCGCAGCACCGGCAGCAGGTCCCGCCAGCCGAGCTCGCGGTGGATCAAGCAGCCGACGAGCAGCGCGTAGAACACCGCCACCACCGAGGCCTCGGTGGGCGTGAACACGCCGCCATAGATGCCGCCGAGGATGATCACCGGCATCAGCAGCGCCCAGCCGGCGTTCGCCGCGGCCTTGAGCACCGGGCTGCGGCCCTCGCCGTCGTTCTTGCCCCAGCCCTTCCAGCGGCAGTACAGGTGCACGAACAGCATCAGCACCGAGCCGATCAGGATGCCGGGCAGCACGCCGGCGATGAACAGCTCGCCGATGGACACCTCGGCCGAGACGCCGAACAGGATCATGGGGATGGACGGCGGGATCACCACCCCCAGCTCGGCCGAGGTCGCCTGCAGGGCCGCGGCATAGGTCCTCGGATAGCCGTGCTGCACCAGCGCCGGGATCAGGATCGCGCCGATCGCGAAGGTGGTGGCCACCGACGAGCCGGAGACCGCCGCGAAGATCATGCAGGTCAGCACGCAGGTCATCGGCAGGCCGCCCTGCACTCCGCCGACGATGGACTTGGCGAACTCGACCAGGCGGCGCGAGATGCCGCCGGTCTCCATCAGGTTGCCGGCGAGGATGAAGAACGGGATGGCCGCGAGCGGGAACTTGTCGATCGCGGTGAACATCTCCTTGGGCGCGAGGATCAGCTGCCTCGGCTCGAACAGCGCCATGCCGAGCACGGCCGCGCCGCCGATGGACACCGCGATCGAGACGCTGAGGGCGAAGCCCACCAGCATCGTGAACAACAGGGTGAAGGGCATGATGGAAGGGGTTTCGCAGCGCTAGTGCGCGTTCTCGAGCTCTTCGTTGAGCGGGTCGACGTGGTGCGCCAGCACCGCGACGATGGCCAGCGCCGCACCGACCGGCAGCGCGGCATAGCCCCAGGACATGGACAGGTCCAGGCTGGCGAAGGTCTGGAAGCGCACGCGCCAGACGAGGTCGATGCCGTACCAGACCAAAGTCGCAAGGAAGGCCACGCTGGCCACGGTGATGAAGGTGCGCACGAAGCGCCGCCAGGCGCCGCGCGACAGCCGCAGCATCAGGTCCACCGAGACCAGCGCGCCGCGGCGGAACGCCACCACCGTGCCGAGCATCACCATCCAGATCAGCAGGCGGCGCATCGACTCCTCGGTCCAGGTGGACGGCTGCGACAGGATGAAGCGCGCGATCACCTGCCACAGGCCCAGGCAGGCGATCACCGCGAGCAGCGCGCAGGCCAGCGACATCGCGGTCCCGGTCAGCACCCGGTCGACCGCCAGCAGGACGGCACGGGCGCCCTGCAGGACACCCGGCCGTCCCGCCGACGGCGTGGAGCCGGACGAGGACGGCACGGCGCTCACTTCACGGCCTGGATCGCGGCGATGCGATCCGCCCCGAACTCGCGCGCATAGGCCTGGTAGGCCGGCGCGATCGCCTTGCGGAAGCTGTCGCCGTCGACCTTCTCGACCACCTGCATGCCTTCTCGCTTGAGCTGCGCGATGCCGTTGGCCTCGTCCTCGTTGACCTTGCGGCGCTGCGCCTCGGCGGCCTTCTTGCCGGCCGCGAGGAACACCTGCTTGTCGGCGTCGGACAGCTTGTTCCACACCGCGGGCGACAGGATCAGCGCGGCGGGCGAATAGACGTGGCCGGTCAGCGACAGGTGCTTCTGCACCTGCGAGAACTTGGCCGCCAGGATCACGGGGATCGGGTTCTCCTGGCCGTCCACCGTGCCCTGCTGCAGCGCGGTGAACAGCTCGGGGAACGGCATCGGCGTGGGCAGGATGCCGAAGGTCTTGTAGCCGTCCATGTGGACCTTGTTCTCCATCGTGCGCATCTTCAGGCCGGCGGCGTCCTCGGCCTTGACGATGGCGCGGCGCGAGTTGGTCATGTGGCGGAAGCCGTTCTCGGTCCAGGCCAGGTTGATCAGGCCCTTCTCGGCCATCTTCCTGCGCAGCTCCTCGCCGATCGGGCCGTCCATCACCTTGCGGGCGTGGTCGTAGTCACGGAACAGGAAGGGGATGTCGACGATCTTGACCTCGGGCACGAAGTTGCCCAGCGGCCCGGTCGAGGTGTTGACCAGGTCCTGCGTGCCCAGCTGCACCGCCTCGATCTGCTCGCGCTCGCCGCCCAGGGCCGAGTTCGGGAAGTGCTGGCACTTGTAGCGCCCCTGCGTGCCCTTCTCGATCTCGTCGCAGAACACCGTCGAACCGACGCCGTAGTGCGATTCCTTGGACGTGGCATAGCCGATCTTCAGCACGGTCTGTGCGTGCACGCCAGCCGCCAGACCGAGGCCGGCAAGCACGAGGGCGAGGCTGCGGTTCAACTTCATGGTCTTGTCTCCTGTTGGGTTTGTCGAACGGAACGGTTTTTCAGGTTTCTGTCAGCCGGCCAGGCGCAGTGCCTGGCGGTTGGTGACGGCCTGCGGGTGGTCACGCACGTACTGCAACACGACCTCGCGGAAATCGCCATCCGGGATGAGCCGCAGGTGGGCCGCCCGCGCGCTGGAAAAACGCGCCGGCCAGCCGCCGACGATGCGTTCGATGTGCGGATCGCGCTCGAAGCGCACCAGCGACCGCGCCTCGTCGCCGCCCACCGCGTGCAGGGCGTCGAGCATCTGCTGCACGGTGACGGTGAGCGCCGGCAGGTTCAGCGCGGTGCGCCCGCCGAAGTCCTCGCGGCTGGCCTCGGCCACCGCCAGCAGCCCGGCGATCGTGGTGGCGGGCGAAGCCAGCGCGACCCGGGTCTCGGGCGGCACCGGGCAGACCGCCAGCAGCCCGGCCAGCGGCTCGCGCACGATGCCCGAGAGGAAGCCGGAGGCCGCGCCGTTGGGCCGGCCCGGCCGCACCGAGACGGTCATCAGCCGCGCGGCGCGCCCGTCGACGTAGCCCTTGCGGGTGTAGTCGGCGACCAGCTGCTCGCAGATGAACTTCTGGATGCCGTAGCTGGACTGGGGCGTGGGCAGCGTGCGGTCGTCCACCACCTCGGGCAGCGGCAGCGCCGGGTCGGCACCGAACACCGCCACCGAGCTCGAGAACACGAAGCGCGCCACGCGCCCGCGGGCCGCCTGGCGGCGGCAGGCCTCCAGCAGCGCGCGCGTGGTGTCCAGGTTGGCGCGCAGGCCGAGGTCGAAGTCGGCCTCGCATTCGCCCGACACCGCCGCGGCGAGGTGGAATACCACGTCGTACGGCTCGGCCATCAGCGCATCCAGCTGCGCCAGCAGGTCGCCGGTGCGCACCTGCACGCGCGCGTCGGCACACAGGTCGTCGGCCGGGCGGCCGAGGTCGGCCAGCACCAGCCGGGCCAGCGGCGCCCCGCACAGCTGGCCGCGCTGCAGCAGCGTGCGCGCCAGGCGCGTGCCCAGGAACCCGGCGCCGCCGGTGATCAGCACCCTCATGAGCCCTCCTTGCGCGCCGCGCGGAACCATCCCAGCCCGGCCGAGGTGCCGGCGCGCGGACGGTACTCGCAGCCCACGTCGCCCTCGTAGCCCAGCTCGTCCATCAGGCGGAACAGGTACGGGTAATGGACCTCGCCGACGTCCGGCTCGTGGCGCTCGGGGACGCCCGCGATCTGCACGTGGCCGACCTGCGGCAGGTAGCGCCGCAGCCGCATGGCGAGGTCGCCCTCCATGATCTGGCAGTGGTACAGGTCCATCTGCACCTTCAGGTTGGGCGCGCCCACCTCGGCGACGATGTCGTGCGCCTGCTGCTGGTAGTTCAGGAAGTAGCCCGGCATGTCGCGCGTGTTGATCGGCTCGATCAGCAGCGTGATGCCGTGCGGTGCGACGGCGGCCGCCGCGCGGCGCAGGTTGTCCACGTAGGTGCGGTGCCATGCGGCCCGGTCGGCCTCGGCGGGCATGATGCCCGCCATCACGTGCAGCCGCGGGCAGCCCAGCGCCTGCGCGTAGCGCAGCGCCAGCTGCACCGAGGCATCGAACTCCGCCTCGCGCCCGGGGATGGCGGCCATGCCGCGCTCGCCCGCGGCCCAGTCGCCCGGCGGCAGGTTGAACAGCGCCTGGCGCAGGCCGTGCACGCGCAGCCGCAGCGCCAGCTCCTGCGGGTCATGCTCGTAGGGGAACAGGAACTCCACCGCCTCGAAGCCGTCCGCCGCGGCCGCGGCGAACCGCTCCAGGAAGGGCAGCTCGGTGTACATCAGCGAAAGGTTGGCAGCAAAACGGGGCATGGCATTCACCAGCGCGCGCCGAAGTGGCGGCGCAGTTCTTCGATCTGCGTGTCGTCCAGGGGCGCGGCGCGGGTCGTCAGCCACAGCCGCGCGGTCTCTTCCAGTTCTTCCAGCACGGCCATCGCGGCGGACGGGCTCTCGTGCCAGACATTGGGGCCCAGGCGCTCCAGCATCACCGCGCGCAGCGGCAACCCGCGCTGGCGCGCCTCGCGCAGGCGCTGCGCGACCTGCTGCGCCACCGCCGGGTCGCCGGGCCGGTGGTAGCGCACCAGCGGCACGTGGCCGACCTTCATCACGTAGTACGGCGTGATCGGCGGGACGATGTCGTCCTCGCGCCAGACGCCCTGCAGCGTCAGCGCGACCAGGTGCGTGGAATGCGTGTGGATGATGCAGCGCGCCTCCGGCTCGGCCTCGTAGATGGCACGGTGCAGGGCGAGCGTCTTGCTGGCGCGGTCGCCGCTGCGCTGCTCGCCGTGCGCGTCCACCCAGGCCAGGCGCTGCGGATGCAGCGTCCCCAGGCAGGCGTCGGTGGGCGTGATCAGGAACCCGCCGCCGTCGGCCTCGTCGACGCGCGCGCTGATGTTGCCGGTCGTGCCGTGCACGTAGCCGCGCTCGAACAGCGAGCGGCCGACGCGGCAGATCTCCAGGCGCAGGCTCGTGACGTCCATCAGGGCGCCTCCTGCAAGGCCTGGCTGAAGAACGCCGGCGCGCCGAAGTTGCCAGACTTCAGCGCCAGCCACAGCGGACGGCCTTCGGCCCGCGTCCAGGGCACGCCCGGCGCGATGGTCGCGCCGATGCGCAGCCGCGCGATGCCCAACGCCTGCACCACCGCGCCGGAGGTCTCGCCACCGGCCACGACGAGGCGCTGCACGCCGGCCTCCGCCAGCCCCTGCGCGATCGCGGCCAGGGCCTGCTCCACCAGTGCGCCGGCGCGCTGCGCGCCGAGCTCGGCCTGCACCGCCCGCACCACCTCCGGCTGCGCGGTCGCATAGACCAGCACCGGCTGCTGCGCCATCCGCTCGCGCGCCCAGGCCAGCGCCTGCGCCGCCACCGGCGCACCGGCAGCGAGCTGGCGCACGTCGATGCGCCACGCCGGCCGCCCGGCCTCGATCCAGTGCGCCACCTGAGCGTGCGTCGCCTCCGAGCACGAACCCGACAGCACCGCCGCCGCGCCGCCGGCCGGCGGCCACGCCGCCGCCTGCGCGTCCGGCTGCAGCCAGCCGCGCGCGGCATACACCGCGGGCAGGCCCAGCGCGACGCCCGAGCCCGCGGTGACCAGCGGCAGCCCGTCGCAGGCCTGTGCAATGTGGCGCAGGTCGTCGTCCTCGATCGCGTCGACCACCGCGAGCCGCACGCCGTCGCGGCGCAGGGCCTCGAAGGCCGCGCGCAACGCCTGCGCCCCCTGCGCGACCGTGTCGCGGCGCACCAGCCCGACCCGAGCGCGCGACTGCGCCTGCAGCACGCGCACGAGGTTGGCATCGGTCATCGGCGTCAGCGGGTGGTGCTGCATGCCGGACTCCGACAGCAGCCGGTCGCCGACGAACAGGTGCCCGCGATAGACCGTGCGGCCGTTCTCCGGGAACGCCGGGCACGCAATCGTGAAGTCGCTGTCCAGCGCCTCCAGCAGCGCCTCGGCCACCGGCCCGATGTTGCCCGCCGGGGTGGAATCGAAGGTCGAGCAGTACTTGAAGTAGAACTGGCGCGCCCCGCCCGCCTGCAGCCAGCGCAGCGCGGCCAGCGACTCGCGCACGGCCTGCTCCACCGGCGCGGTGCGCGACTTGAGCGCCACCACCACCGCGTCGGCATCGTCCGGCACCGGGCCCTGCGGCACGCCGATGGCCTGCACGGTGCGCATGCCGGCGCGCACCAGCATGCTGGCGACGTCGGTCGCGCCGGTGAAGTCGTCGGCGACCACGCCGAGCACCAGGCGCGACGCGCTCATCGGACCTGCCCCTGGTGGTGCGCCTGCAGCGCCGCGCGCAGGGCCGCGCGCACGTCGGCGTCGGCCTCCTCGATGCGCCGCGCCGCGTTGACCATGTGGCGGATCGCCGCCTCGCGCGCGGCCGCCGCATCGCGGCGCAGGATGGCCTCGGCCAGCTCGTGGTGCTCGCGGCGCGCCTCGTCCATCAGCAGCTCGCTGGTGGCCTCGTTGGCGCGCGTGACCTTCATCGCGTCGCGCTGGTACTGCTCGAGGAAGCCCAGCAGCAGGCGGAACTGCGGGTTGCCGGTGGCCTCGGCGATCGCGCGGTGGAAGCGCAGGTCTTCCTCCACGCCGTCGCGTCCGGCGGCACTGGCCTCGTCGATCGCGGCCAGCGCCGCGCGGATGCGCTGCAGGTCCTCGGGCGTGGCGCGCTGCGCCGCCAGCGCGGCGACCTCGCCTTCGAGCGCGCGGCGCACCTCGACCACCTGCAGCACCGCCTCCAGCGAGTTCAGCACGGCAGGATCGAAGGCCAGCGGCCGGGCCGCCGACAGCGGCGCGACATAGACGCCCGAGCCCTGGCGCGACACCAGCAGCCCCATGGACCGCAGCCGGCTGACCGCCTCGCGCACCACGGTGCGCGAGACGCCATGCTGCTCGGCCAGTTCCTGCTCGGTCGGCAGGCGCTCGCCGGGGCGCAGGGCCCCCTGCTCGATGCGCTGGCGCAGCCACTCCGCCAGCCGGTCGGACAGCCGGTGGGGCGTCAGCAGCGGTTCGGCAGCGGCCTCGCGAGTCATCAGGTCATCATACAAATCGCCTCGTCCGACGCGCCTAGGGATGTCCCGGGCGCCTTCTTTATGCACTCAGCGCTGTAAGAAACAACTTTTTATTCGTTGTTTTTATGGAAGACCGCTCGCATCATGGCCACTCCCCTACTTGCGTCGAAAGGAAGTGCCATGGCCAGTCTGCGTCTGGGCGACATCGCCCCCGATTTCGAGCAGGACTCGACGGAAGGCCGGATCCGTTTCCATGAGTGGCTGGGCGACAGCTGGGGCGTGCTGTTTTCCCACCCCGCGGACTTCACCCCGGTGTGCACCACCGAGCTGGGCCTGACCGCCAAGCTGAAGGACGAGTTCACCAAGCGCAACGTCAAGGCGATCGCACTGTCGGTGGACCCGGTCGACTCGCACCACAAGTGGATCGAGGACATCAACCGCACCCAAGGCTGCACGGTCAACTTCCCGATCATCGCCGACGCGGACCGCAAGGTGGCCACGCTCTACGACATGATCCACCCGAACGCCAACGCCACGCTGACCGTGCGTTCGCTGTTCGTGATCGACCCGCAGAAGAAGGTGCGCCTGATCATCACCTACCCTGCCAGCACCGGCCGCAACTTCGACGAGATCCTGCGCGTGATCGACTCGCTGCAGCTGACCGACCACCACAGCGTGGCCACGCCGGGCAACTGGAAGCCGGGCGACGACGTGGTGATCGTGCCGTCGCTGCAGGACCCCGAGGTGATCAAGCAGAAGTTCCCGCAGGGCTACAAGGCGGTCACGCCATACCTGCGCCTGACGCCGCAACCGAACAAGCCGCAATGAACTTCCAGCAGCTGCGCTCGGTGCGCGAGACCGCGCGCCGTGGCTTCAACCTGACCGAAGTCGCCAACGTGCTGCACACCTCGCAGCCGGGCGTCAGTCGCCAGATCCGCGAGCTGGAGGACGAGCTCGGCATCGAGCTGTTCGTCCGCGCCGGCAAGCGGCTCACCGGCCTGACCCCGCCTGGCGCGCAGGTGCTGCCCATCATCGAGCGCATGCTGCTGGACGCCGAGAACCTCAAGCGCGCCGGCGAGGACTACGCACAGCAGTCGCGCGGCAAGCTGTCGATCGCGACCACCCACTCGCAGGCGCGCTACGCGCTGCCGCCGGCGGTCAGCGAGTTCCGCCGCCAGTTCCCCGAGGTGACGCTCAACCTGCACCAGGGCTCGCCCAAGCAGGTCGCCGAGATGCTGCTGACCGGCGAGGCCGACATCGGCATCGCGACCGAGGCGCTGTCGCGCTACGACGACCTGATCGCCCTGCCCTGCTACCGCTGGACCCACTGCGTGCTGGTCCCGCCCGGGCACGAGCTGCTCGACGGCCGGCCGCTGACCCTGGAGCGCATCGCCCAGCACCCCGTCATCACCTACGACGAGGGCTACACCGGCCGCGCGCACATCGATGACGCGTTCAACCGCGCCGGCATCAAGCCCGACATCGTGCTGACGGCGATGGACGCCGACGTGATCAAGACCTATGTCGAGCTCGGCATGGGCCTGGGCATCGTCGCCTCGATCGCCTACGACGAGGAGCGCGACCGCCACCTGCGCGCGCTCGATGCGCGCCACCTGTTCGCGGTCAACATGACGCGGCTGGCGATCCGGCGCGGCACCTACCTGCGCACCTACGTCTACGCCTTCATCGAGTGCTTCGCCCCGCCGCTGACGCGCGCCGTGGTCGACCGCGCACTGGCAGCCGACCCGGGTACCAGCTTCGAGATCTGAGGCATTGCCTGTTGGCGTAGAGTCTGCCCGACCGGGGAGACCACGCATGGGCAGGCAACGCACGGGCGCCATCCGCGTCGGCATCGGTGGCTGGGCGTACGAACCCTGGCGGGAGACCTTCTATCCGCCGGGGCTGCCGCAACGGCTCGCACTGCACCACGCCAGCCGCCAGCTGACCGCCATCGAGATCAACAGCACCTTCTACCGTGCGCCCGCACCGGGGACGTACCGGAAGTGGCGCGCCGACACGCCGGAGGGCTTCGTGTTCTCCGTCAAGGCACCGCGCCACGTGACCCACCGCAAGCAGCTGGCGGAGGCGGGCGAAGCCGCCCGGCGCTTCATCGACGGCGCGCTGCACTTGGAGGACCGGCTCGGCCCGCTGCTGTGGCAGCTGCCGCCGACCCGGACCTTCAATGCCGGCGTGCTCGGCCCCTTCCTCGACGCGCTGCCGGCCGAAGCCGGCGGGCGGCCGCTGCGGCACGTGCTGGAGGTGCGGCACGAGAGTTTCCTGTGCGAGGCCTACGTCGCACTGGCGCGTGCCCACGGCGTGGCAACCGTCTGCACCGATTCCCCGAGGTACCCGAACCTGGCCGACATCACCGGCCCCTTCGTCTACGCGCGCCTGATGAACGCGCGCCCGGACCTGGCATCCGGCTATCCGGACGAGGCACTCGACCGCTGGGCCGACCGGGCCCGGGCCTGGAGCGCGGGCGCCCGCCCCGAAGGGCTGCCTTGCGTGAGCGCGACGCCGGCGCCCGTGCAGGCGCGCGACGTCTACGTCTTCTTCATCGACGGCGCGAAGGAACGCGCGCCGGCCGCGGCGCGCGGGCTGATCGAACGCCTGGTGCGCTGAGCGACGGCGCTCAGTGCTGCGACTGGTGGAAGCGCGTCACGCGGCGCGCCCGCAGGTGCACCTGGGCGCCGGGGCGCAGCTGCAGCCGCTCGCGCAGTGCGCTGAACTCGGCACGCGGCAGTTCCACGTCGACATAGCCGCCGTCGTCCAGGCGCTTGAACTCGATGCGGGTGTTGGGGCCCACGGTCAGCGTCTGCGACAGGGTCACGGCGAGGCTGCCCTCCTCGGGCCGCTCGACGATCTCCAGCTCGTGCGGGCGCACGTAGGTCACCTCGCCGTCGGCCGCGCCCGGCGCATGGCCCAGACGGCCGTGGAACAGGTTCACGTCGCCGAGGAACTGCAGCACGAAGGGCGAGGCCGGATGGTCGTAGACCTCGTCCGGGCTGCCTTCCTGCTCGATGCGGCCCTGGTTCATCACCACGATGCGGTCGGCGACTTCCATCGCCTCGTCCTGGTCGTGGGTGACGAACACGCTGGTGACGTGCATCTCGTCGTGCAGGCGGCGCAGCCAGCGGCGCAGCTCCTTGCGCACCTTGGCGTCCAGCGCGCCGAACGGTTCGTCCAGCAGCAGCACCTGCGGCTCCACCGCCAGCGCGCGGGCCAGCGCGATGCGCTGGCGCTGGCCGCCGGAGAGCTGGTGCGGGTAGCGGTCGGCGATCCAGTCCAGCTGCACCAGCTTGAGCAGCTCGTTGACCTTGGCGCGGATCTCGCGCTCGGACGGGCGCGTCGCCTTGGGGCGCACGCGCAGGCCGAAGGCCACGTTCTCGAAGATCGTCATGTGGCCGAACAGCGCGTAGTGCTGGAACACGAAGCCGACCTGGCGCTCGCGCACGTCGGCAAAGGTGGCGTCCTTGCCGTGGAACAGCACGCTGCCGCTGTCGGGGACTTCCAGGCCGGCGATGATGCGCAGCAGCGAGGTCTTGCCCGAGCCCGAAGGACCCAACAGGGCCACCAGCTCGCCCGACGGGATGTCGAGGTTGATGTTGTCGCAGACGACCGTCTGGCCGAAACGCTTGTTGAGGTTGCGGACTTCGATGCTCATGCGCTTTCTCCTGCGAGCTGGATGTCGCGCTTCATGCGCTGCTCGACGATGAATTTCAGGACCAGGGTCACCAGGGCCAGGCCGGCGAGCAGCGACGCCACGGCGAAGGCGGCCGCGAACTGGTACTCGTTGTAGAGGATCTCGATGTGCAGCGGCATGGTGTTGGTCTCGCCGCGGATGTGGCCCGAGACCACCGACACCGCGCCGAACTCGCCCATCGCGCGCGCGTTGCACAGGATCACGCCGTACAGCAGCGCCCACTTCACGTTGGGCAGCGTCACGCGCCAGAAGATCTGCCAGCCCGAGGCGCCCAGCACGCGGGCGGCCTCCTCCTGCTCCTGGCCCTGTGCCTGCATCAGCGGGATCAGCTCGCGGGCGATGAACGGGAAGGTGACGAACACGGTGGCCAGCACGATGCCCGGCACCGCGAAGATGATCTTCAGGTCGTGGTCACGCAGCCATTCACCGAACCAGCCCTGCAGGCCGAACACCAGCACGTAGATCAGGCCGGCGATCACCGGACTGACGGAGAACGGCAGGTCGATCAGCGTCAGCAGCAGGTTCTTGCCGCGGAAGTCGAACTTCGCGATCGCCCAGGCCGCGGCGATGCCGAACACCAGGTTCAGCGGCACCGAGATGCCGGCGGCCAGCAGCGTCAGCTTGATCGCCGAGACCGCGTCGTCGTCGGTGATCGCCGCGAGGTACACGTCGACGCCCTTCTTGAAGGCCTCGACGAACACCGTGACCAGCGGCACGAACAGGAACAGCGTGAGGAACAGCAGCGCCACGCCGATCAGCGTCCACTGCACCCAGCGCGCTTCCTGCGTCGCCGAGCGCGCGTCGGGCGGCGGCACGGCCGCGTCGGTGCGGGAATTCAAAGGCAAGGTCGCGGAACTCATCTCATTTGCCCTGGCGCTTGCGGGTCCAGGCCTGCAGGAGGTTGATGCACAGCAGCATCACGAAGGACATCACCAGCATGACCACCGCGATGGCCGTGGCACCGGCGTAGTCGTACTGCTCCAGCTTGGTGATGATCAACAGCGGCGTGATCTCCGAGACCATCGGCATGTTGCCCGCGATGAAGATCACCGAGCCGTACTCGCCGAGCGCGCGGGCGAAGGCCAGCGCGAAGCCGGTCAGCAGCGCCGGCATCAGGATCGGCAGGATCACGCGGCTGAAGGTCTGCCAGCGCGAAGCACCCAGCGTCGCGGCCGCTTCCTCGAGTTCCTTGTGCAGGTCCTCGAGCACCGGCTGCACGGTGCGCACGACGAACGGCAGGCCGATGAAGGTCAGCGCGACGAACACGCCCAGCGGCGTGAAGCTGACCTTGAACGGCAGCCACTGGCCGATCCAGCCGTTGTGCGCGTAGATGGCCGTCAGCGCGATGCCGGCCACCGCGGTCGGCAGCGCGAACGGCAGGTCGACCAGTGCGTCGACCAAGCGCCGCCCGGGAAACGAGTAGCGCACCAGCACCCAGGCCACCAGCAGGCCGAACACCGCGTTGATCAGGGCCGCGCCGAACGAGGCGCCGAAGGTGAGCCGGTACGAGGCCACCACGCGCGGCGAGCTGACCGCTTCCCAGAACTGCGGCCAGGTCAGCGTGAACGACTTCAGGAACGCCGCCGACAGCGGGATCAGCACGATCAGGCTGATGTACAGCAGCGTGAACCCGAGGGCAATGTCGAAGCCCGGCAGCACGCTGTGCCGCCGCAGCAGGGTGCGCGAGAGGATCATGGACGACGCCTGTCGGGGTTCAGCGCTTGGCCGCGGAGAGGATCTGGTCGTAGACGCCGCCGTCGTCGAAGTGCTCCTTCTGGGCGCGCGTCCAGCCACCGAACACCTCGTCGACCGTGAAGAAGTTGATCTTCGGGAAGACGCTGGCGTACTTGGCCAGGACCTTCTCGGAACGCGGGCGCAGGTGGTGCTTGGCGGCGATCTCCTGGCCTTCGTCGGACCACAGGTACTTCAGGTAGGCCTCGGCCTGGCGGCGCGTGCCCTTCTTGTCGACGACCTTGTCGACCACGGTCACCGGGTTCTCGGCCAGGATGCTCCAGGACGGGTAGACCACGTCGAACTTGTCGCCGAACTCGCGGATGATCAGCGGCACCTCGCTTTCGAAGGTGGCCAGCGCGTCGCCGATGTCGCGCTGCGCGAAGGTGGTGGTCGCCGCGCGACCGCCGCCGTCGAACACCGGCACGTTGGCGAAGATGCGGCGCACCAGCTCCTTGGCCTTGGCGGCATCACCACCGGTCTTGATCACCGAGCCCCAGGCGGCCAGGTAGGTGTAGCGGCCGTTGCCCGACACCTTCGGGTTGGGGATCACGACCGAGACGCCCGGGCGCGCCAGGTCTTCCCAGCCCTTGATGCCCTTGGGATTGCCCTTGCGCACCAGGATCACCGAGGTCGAGGTGGTCGGCGCGCTGTTGTCCGGCAGGCGCTTGGCCCAGTCGGCCGGGATCAGGTTGCCGCGCAGGTGCAGGATGTCGACGTCGTTGGCCTGGTTCATCGTCAGCACGTCGGCCTGCAGGCCGTCGGCGACGCTGCGCGCCTGCTTGCTGGAGCCGCCGTGCGACTGGTTGATCGTGATGTCTTCGCCGGCGGTCTGCTTCCAGTAGCGCTGGAAGGCGGCGTTGTAGTCCTTGTAGAACTCGCGCGAGACGTCGTAGCTGACGTTGAGCAGCGTCGGGCCGGCGGCCACGGCGGCAGTCAGCGGAGCGGCCAGCGCCGCGGCGGCCAGCGAGGCCAGCAGGCGGCGGCGGATCAGGGAAGCGCGGAAGTCAGTCATGTACAGCCCATTGAGTCAATGCGGGGATGCTAGGCCCCCGCGCTTCTAAAAAGAACAAATACTTCTTTTGATCCAAATGAGAAAAACAAATAAAGCCCACCCGGAGCTGCCCGGGCGGGCTCGCAGGTGCCAGGGCAGGTGGACCGGCACCTGCCGCGCCGGTCCGGAGTGCCCGCTTACTTGCTGACGTAGATCTGGTCGAAGGTACCGCCGTCCTGGAAGTGGGTCTTGGAGGCCTTCTGCCAGCCGCCGAACGCCTCGTCGATCGTGAACAGCGTCAGCTTCGGGAACTGCTTCTCGTACTTGGCGGCCACGGTCGGGTCGGTCGGGCGATAGAAGTTGCGCGCGGCGATGTCCTGGCCTTCGGGCGTGTACAGGTACTCGAGGTAGGCCTGGGCCACCTCGCGGGTGCCACGCTTGTCGACCACCTTGTCGACCACGGCCACCGGCGGCTCGGCCAGGATGCTGAGCGACGGTACCACGATCTCGAACTTGCCCGGGCCCAGTTCCTTCAGCGCCAGCAAGGCTTCGTTCTCCCAGGCGATGAACACGTCGCCGATGCCGCGCTCGACGAAGGTGGTGGTGGCGCCGCGCGCACCGGAGTCGAGCACCGGCACGTTCCGGTAGAGGCGGGCCACGAAGTCCTTGGCCTTGTCGTCACCGCCGTACTTGCGCTTGGCGTATTCCCAGGCGGCCAGGTAGTTCCATTGCGCGCCACCGGAGGTCTTGGGGTTGGGCGTGATCACGGCGATGCCCGGCTTGACCAGGTCGTCCCAGTCCTTGACGCCCTTGGGGTTGCCCTTGCGCACCAGGAACACGATGGTCGAGGTGTACGGCGTGCTGTTGCGCGGCAGGCGCTTCTGCCAGTCGGCCGGCAGCAGCTTGGCCTTCTCGTGCAGCGCGTCGATGTCGTAGGCCAGCGCCAGGGTCACGACGTCGGCTTCCAGGCCGTCGATGACCGAGCGGGCCTGCTTGCCCGAACCGCCGTGCGACTGCTTGATGGTCACGTTGTCGCCGGTCTTGGCCTTCCAGTGGGCCGAGAAGGCCTTGTTGAACTCGACGTACAGCTCGCGGGTCGGGTCGTACGAGACGTTGAGCAGGGTCACGTCCTTGGCGAGCGCGGCCGGCACGGCGGCCGCCAGGGCCACGGCAGCAGCCAGGCTGCGGATGAAACTGCGGCGTAGGGTCATGGTGCGGATCCAGTTGCGGTGATGCGATGCAGGGATGCTAGGGAGGCCGCCCCGGACAAGGAACGAATGGATGCGCCGATGCTTATGCGCAAAACGAGAAAGCGGCCCTGCGGTCAGACGGCGAACGACAGCTCCAGCGGGTGCGCCCAGTGCCAGCGCTGCGTGCGATGCACCTGCTGGCGCAGCAGCTGCACCAGCCTGTGCGCCTGCGGCCACGGCCCGAAGCCGGCCTCCACGTTGATGTGGCCGACGTCGCCCAGGTTGATGAAGTGGCTGCGCCAGCGGTGCGCCCAGTCGCGCGCCTTGGTGGCGCTCATCCACGGGTCGGTGTCGCTCGCGACCAGGTAGCTGGGCAGGCCGAGCGGCCGCTGCGGCAGCAGCGCGGCCACGCCGAACTTGTCCGGGTCGGCGGTCGCGGCGAGCAGCGCCGCGCGCACCGGGCTGTCGTTCCAGGAGAAGCGGCAGAGGTAGCGCGCCAGGGCCAGGCAGCCGAAGCTGTGCGCCGCGGCCACCCAGGTGTGCCCGGGGTGCGCCTGCAGGGTCTCGCCGATGCGGTCGGCCCAGCGGTCCAGGTCGGGCGTGTCCCAGTGGTCCTGCTCGACGCGCACGCTGTGCCGCCAGCGCTGCTGCAACCAGGTCTGCCAGTGGCCCGGGCCGCTGTTGCCGAGGCCGGGGACGACCAGCAGCCGCACCTTGCTGCCTTGGTAAGCCATGGACGCGCCTCCCCGCGTCACAGCGCGGCGATCGACACTTCGGTCGACTTCACCAGCGCGATGACCTCCTTGCCGACCACCAGCCCGAGCTCCTTGACGGAGCGCGTGGTGATCACCGAGGTGACGACCAGGCCACTCGGGGTTTCGACGTCGATTTCCGAGACCACCGGTCCCTCGATGATCTCCTTGACCTTGCCGCGGAACTGGTTGCGGACGTTGATGGCGGAAATGCTCATGCAGGCTCCTCTTGCGCGATGGGGATGCCGCGCGGATGCGCGGCGTCAGCACAAGGTAGCCGGCCTGCCGCCGCTCAGGAAGGAAGATTTCCGAGGCAGCTCATGCGCACGGCGCAGATGCAGGAGGCCTGCCCGTGCCCCCGGCGCAGGGGCACGCCGCCAGGCCCGGGAAGCGCGGGGTCAGCGCGCGGCCGCGATCGCAGCCTGGATGGCCGCTTCGGCGTCGCCGTCGACGCCGAGCACCATGCCGACCGAGCCGCCCTCGCGCGCCGCGCGGCGCAGCGCGCGCGGCAGGGTGTCGCCCAGCAGCCGGTCGAGGTCGGCGCCGAGGAAGCTGCGTTCCTCCGCCTTGCCTGGCCCGCCGACCAGCGCGACGAAGCGGAACAGCGAGGACGCCTCCCAGACCTGCACCGGCTCGGCCGCGAGCAGCTCGGCCAGGCCCGGAAAACGCGGTGCCAGCGCGCGCACCGCGAGCAGCACGCCACGGCCGGCCTCGGACTTGTCGAGCACGATGCAGTAGCGCGCGCCGTCCGGGCCGAACTCGCCCGCGGCGAGGCGGCGCTGCAGCGTGTCCTGCTTCTGCTTCAGTTGTGCGTTCTTGCGTTTGGCCTCGCCCATCGCGGTGCGTCCTCGGTTGACTGACGAGGCCGCAAATATAGACGCTTCCGGCCCCGGGGGGCGGGCGCCCCGGCACCGGACCGGCCGCTCAGATCGCGAAGCGCCACAGCGGGGCCTGCGGCAGCGGCTGCGGCGGGGCGGCCTCCTGCGCCGCGGGCTGCCGCAGCACCCGCTCCAGGATGCGCGCCTCGATGTCCGCGAAGCCGCTCGCGCCACGCGCACGCGGGCGCGGCAGCGCGACGCGCTCGTCGAAGGCGACGCGATGCTCCTCGATCAGCACGATGCGGTCGGCCAGCGCCACGGCTTCGGCCACGTCGTGCGTGACCAACAGCGCGGTGAAGCCGTGCTCGCGCCACAGCCGCTCGATCAGCTGCTGCATCTCGATGCGCGTGAGCGCATCCAGGGCGCCCAGCGGCTCGTCGAGCAGCAGCAGGCGCGGCCGGTGCACCAGCGCGCGCGCCAGCGCCACCCGCTGGCGCTGCCCGCCGGACAGCACCGCCGGCCACTCCTGGGCGCGCTCGGCCAGGCCCACCTGGGCCAGCGCCTCGCGGGCACGCTCGCGCGCATCGGGCCCGGACAGGCCCAGCGAGATGTTGTCCAGCACGCGCTTCCATGGCAGCAGGCGCGCGTCCTGGAACATGATGCGCGTGCCATCCGCACCGGCTTCGCCCTGCGGCACGCCGTCGAGCCTCACCGTCCCGTCGTCGC
The DNA here is from genome assembly GCF_015476235.1 of Caldimonas thermodepolymerans. NCBI lineage: Bacteria > Pseudomonadati > Pseudomonadota > Betaproteobacteria > Burkholderiales > Sphaerotilaceae > Caldimonas > Caldimonas thermodepolymerans. Next base: position 839,480 of record NZ_CP064338.1, on the reverse strand, counting down.
CCCGCTCCAGGCCAGCGACCAGGCGCAGCAGGGTGCTCTTGCCGCAGCCGCTGCGGCCCACGATGGCGACGAACTCGCCCGGCGCGATGCGCAGGTCGATGCGGTCCAGCACCTGCCGCCCACCATAGGACTTGGACAGCCCCTGCGCCCACACCTCGGTGCCGCGTGCCGCGCCGCTGCGCGCGATCGGGACGCGGGCCGCGGCGACAGGGTCGGCGGCGGTGCGGTCCAGGAACACCGGCAGCTCCAGTTCGTTGGTCACATGCATCGCCCTCTCCTCATGCCGCGGCGCTGCGGTAGCCAGGATGCCAGCGCAACCACCAGCGCTCCAGCGCCTTGGCCAGCACGTCGGCCAGCTTGCCGAGCAGGGCGTAGAGCAGGATGCCCACGACCACCACGTCGGTCTGCAGGAACTCGCGCGCGTTCATCGTCATGTAGCCGATCCCCTCCTGAGCCGAGATGGTCTCGGCCACGATCAGCAGCACCCACATCAGCCCCAGCGAGAAGCGCAGCCCCACCAGGATGGACGGCAGCGCGCCGGGCAGGATCACCTCGCGGTACAGCGACCAGCCCTTGAGCCCGTAGCTGCGCGCCATCTCGATCAGGCCGCGGTCCACCGAGCGGATGCCGTGGAAGGTGTTGAGGTAGACCGGGAAGAACACCCCCACCGCGACGAGGAACAGCTTGGCCGCCTCGTCGATGCCGAACCACAGGATGACCAGCGGGATCAGTGCCAGCGCGGGGATGTTGCGCACCATCTGCAGCGTCGAGTCGAGCAGCGTCTCGGCGATGCGGAAGGTGCCGGTCAGCAGGCCCAGCGCCAGGCCCAGTCCGCCGCCGATCGCCAGCCCCGCGAAGGCGCGGCCGGTGCTGACCGAGACGTGCGTCCACAGTTCACCCGAGGTGGCGAGCGCCCAGAAGGCGGTGATCACCGCCCACGGCTCGGGCAGCACGCGGCTGGACAGCCAGCCGGCACGTGCCGAGAGCTCCCAGGCGACGAGGACCAGCACGGGCACCAGCCAGGCAAGCCCGCGGTGCAGGCGGGCGCGCCAGGCCGCGTCAGACGGCGATGAGGAGGTCTTGGACATGGGCGCGGACCGGAGTGTCGATCGAGGTTGAGGGCGGCTCGACCAGCTCGAGCCGGTTGCCGAACGGGTCTTCCACGTAGACGCGGCCGTCGGTGAAGGCCGAGCGGTCGACGCGGTGGCCGGCCGCTTCCAGCGCGTCGGCCAGGCGCGCGACGTCGACCACGCGCAGCGCCAGGTGCGCCTGCGGCGCGACGCCGGTGTAGTAGCCCTCGCTGAGGTCCAGGCGCTGCCAGCCGAGCGAATAGCGCAGCACCCCGGGGTAGTCCAGCCCCGGGTCGCGCACCTCCTTCAGGCCCAGCAGGCCTTCGTAGAAGGCGCGCGCGACCGGCGCGGTGCGCGGCGGGATGGGCAACTGGATGTGGTCCAGGCTGCGGATGGCTTCGGTCATGACGACTCCTGCGATGACTCAGCTCGCGCTGACCTGCGGGGCGGCCTGGCCCGGCACGATGCTGTTGGCGACGATCTCGCCGAACGGCCCGGTCAGCACGCGCTGCGGCGCCTGCCCGTCGCCATGCTGCAACGGCAGCAGCGGAAACACCAGCTCGGCAAAGCGGTACGCCTCCTCCAGGTGCGGGTAGCCGGAGAGGATGAAGTGCGACAGCCCCAGGTCGGCGTATTCCTTCAGGCGCTCGGCGACCTGCTGCGGGTTGCCCACCAGCGCCGTGCCGGCCCCGCCGCGCACCAGGCCGACCCCGGCCCACAGGTTGGGGGAGATCTCCAGCCCTTCGCGCACGTTGTCGCGGTTGAAGCGCCCGCGGTGCAGCTCGGCCATCCGGCGCTGGCCGACCGAGTCCATGCGGGCGAACTTCTCCTGCGCTGCGGCGATCACGCGGTCGTCGAGGTGCGACACCAGCTCGGCCGCTGCCTGCCACGCCGCCTCCTCGGTCTCGCGCACGATCACGTGCAGGCGGATGCCGTACTGCAGCGTGCGCCCGTAGCGCGCGGCGCGCTGCTTGACGTCGGCGATCTTCCCGGCCACCGCCGCAGGCGGCTCGCCCCAGGTGAGGTAGGTGTCGAGCTGCTGCGCGGCCAGCTCGTGCGCCGCCTCCGACGAGCCGCCGAAGAACAGCGGCGGGTACGGGCGGCTGACCGGCGGGAACAGCGCCTTGGCGCCCTTGACCTGCAGGTACTTGCCTTCGAAGTCGAAGTCCTGCCCGTCGTGGCTGCGCGCCAGGATCTCGCGCCAGATCGTCAGGAACTCGCGCGACAGCTCGTAGCGTTCGGCATGGTCGAGGAACAGGCCGTCGCCCTCGAGCTCCTCGGGATCGCCGCCGGTGACGAGGTTCACCAGCAGTCGCCCGCCGCTGAGGCGGTCCAGCGTCGCGGCCATGCGCGCCGTCTGGGCCGGCTGCATCAGGCCCGGGCGCAGCGCCACCAGGAACTTGAGCCGGCGCGTCGCGCCGATCAGGCTCGACGCGAGCACCCAGGAGTCCTCGCAGGACCGCCCGGTGGGAATCAGCACGCCTTCATAGCCCAGGCTGTCGGCCGCGACGGCCACCTGCTTGAAGTAGTCGTAGGTCGCGGCGCGCGCGCCCCGGGCCGTGCCCAGGTAGCGCGAATCGCCGTGCGTGGGGATGAACCAGAAGACTTTCATGGCGTCACGTCCTCCTCCTGCAACGTTCGATGAACGGATCAACCGGCGCGATGCGCCGCCGGGTTGCCGGCGGGCTGCCAGACGGCCTGCGCCACCTCGATGCGGCGCGGGATCAGTCCCAGCTCGCGGAAGGCATCGGCCACGCGCTGCTGCTCGGCCACCAGCTCGGGCGTCAGCGGTGCGACCGGCGAGGGGTTGCGCCGCGCCAGCACGCGCAGCACCGTGTCCACCGGCAGGCCGGTGACCTGCGCGTACAGCTGCGCGGTTTCCTGGCGGTGCGCCTGCGCGTAGGCGTCGGCCTCGGTCAGGCCGTCGAACAGCACGGTCAGCGTCCCGGGATGCCGGCTCGCGAAGCCGCGCGCGGCGAGGTAGAAGGTGTGGTTGCCGGTCAGCCCGCGGCTCGTGACCAGCACGCGCACGCCGCCACCCACCTCGGCGGCCGCGTAGTACGGGTCCCAGATCACCCAGCCGTCGACGCTGCCGCGCTCGAAGGCCGCGCGCGCGTCGGCCGGTGCCAGGTAGACCGGCGTGATGTCGGACCACTGCAGCCCGGCCTTGCGCACGATCTGCACCAGCAGGTAGTGCGCGCTCGAGCCCTTCTGCAAGGCGATCTTGCGGCCCTTCAGGTCGGCCAGCGCGTTCAGGCCCGAGTCCTGGCGCACCAGCAGGGCCGAGCTGTCCGGCTTGGGCGGCTCGGCGCCGACGTACAGCAGGTCCTTGCCGGCCGCCTGCGCGAACACCGGCGGCGAATCGCCGGTGGCGCCGAAGTCGATGCTGCCCACCGCGAGCCCCTCGAGCAGCTGCGGCCCGGCGGGGAACTCGGTCCACGACACCCGCGTGTCGGGCAGGCGTTGTTCCAGCAGGCCGCGCTGCTTGAGCAGCAGCAGGTTCAGCGAACCTTTCTGGAAGCCGATGCGCAGCTCCTTCGGAGCCGCTGCGGCGCGCACGCCCGTGGCGACGAGTGCAAGCGAGGCGGCGGTGCCGGCCAGCAGCCGGCGGCGCGTGAACGTATGGCGATCGTCCATGGTGGATCTCCTTGCCGTGCGGTTCAGCGCGCCGACGCCGTCGCGGTGCGCGGCAGCGCGTCGACGATGCGGATCGGCCGGGGGATCAGCTTCAGGTCCAGGAACACGTCGGCGATGCGCTGCTGCTCGGCCGCCACCTCGGGCGACACCGGCACCACGCCGAAGCTGTAGCGGGACAGGCTGCGCTCGACCACCTCCGGGTCCAGCCCCTGCAGCGGCGCGATCAGCTGCGCGGCCTCCTTCGGGTGGGCCTTGAGCCAGCGGCCCTGCGCCACCAGCTCCTCGAACAGCACGGCAATCGCCTCCTGGTGCTGCTCGGCAAAGCGCCGCGCGGCGAGGTAGTAGGCGTAGTTCTTCACCACCCCGGTACCGTCGGCCAGCACGCGGGCGTCGACCTGCTTTTCCGCAGCCGCGAGGAAAGGATCCCAGATCGCCCAGGCATCGACGCTGCCGCGCTCGAAGGCCGCCCGCGCATCGGCCGGCGCGAGGAACACCGGCTGCACGTCGCGGTAGGTCAGCCCGTGCTCCTCCAGCAGGCGCACCAGCAGGTAGTGCACGTTGGAGCCCTTGTTGAGCGCGATCTTCTTGCCCTTCAGGTCGGCCACCGTGCGCAGCGGCGAGTCCTTCGGCACCAGGATGGCCTCGGCCTGAGGTGCGGCCGGGTCATGGCCGACATAGACGAAGTCCGCGCCCGCGGCCTGCGCGAAGATGGGCGGCGCCTCGCCCACGTAGCCCAGGTCCACCGAACCGACGTTCAGCCCTTCGAGCAGCTGCGGCCCGGCGGGGAACTCCACCCACCGGACCTTCAACCCCAGCGGCGCGAGCCGTTGCTCCAGCGTCTGGCGCGACTTCAGCAGCACCAGCAGGCTGGCCGACTTCTGGTAGCCGATGCGCAGCTGCGCAGCCGGCTGCGCCACGGCGGCACCCGACGCGAACGCGGCGATCGTGACCGACAGCACCGCGGCCACGTTGTGCAGCCAGCGGCGGCGCGAAGCCGCTTCCGGCGGCGTCGTGGCGTTCGATCGATCCATGATGCTTTCCTCCCTGCCGTATGAGAAAAAAGAAGCTCCCTCGCCACGCGTGGCGAACCCCGGAATCGGTCTGTGCAGCGAGGGAGCGGAACGGCGCGCGAGGCGCCGAGGAGACAACCCGGTGACGGGTATCAGGGCATCAGGAACATCGGCCGGCCGGCATGCAGGACGCCGCGCGAGATGCCAGGCCCAGGACGTCGGGCAGCGAGTGCCCCGGCACCTGGGGGGACGGGAATGACGGACGGGCGAGCAAGCCGACGACGTTCATTGAAGCTCCCTGTGGCTGGTCCATACCGTGATGACAGGAGCGAACGATAGAGGGACGCGACGCCGCCGCGAACGAACGATTTCGCCTTAGGTTGGTTGAAAACCGCATGTGGCACCGCCCCCGCCCACAGGAGCGCCGGCAGGGGGCTTGCCAAGGACCGGACAAACCACGCTATAATCGCGGGCTCTTGGCGCTTTAGCTCAGTCGGTTAGAGCGACGGAATCATAATCCGCAGGTCCGGGGTTCGAATCCCTGAAGCGCCACCAAATTTTCTCCTACGCAGCAGGCACTTAGCGCGCATCGTCCGCTAGGTGCCTTTTGCTTTGCAGGCGCCGTGTCAGCGCTGGCGTCAGCCGCAGCGCACGGCGCCTGCACCCTGCCCGCCTCGCCGCACTGGCCGGCCGCCCTGCTGCGGCAGAGTCCCTCTGCGCTCGTGTGACGTTCGTAGACCTCGCCTCATCGACGAAAACACACTGGCGGTCCCGTAGCCACACTTCATCGGAGCCGCCATGTCGAAGGACGCCACCCAGCCCGCTAAGCAGCCCAACGTGACCGAGCGCCTGTGGTCACTGTTCGATCAGGTTGGCGTCGAAGCCCTGCCGCTGAACTTCGCGCAGGCGCTCGCCGAGGCCGAGGGCCTGAACCGCACCAGCGCCGGCATCGCGTTCTACCGCTGGCGCGCCGCGCGGCTGCCGAGCCAGGAGCAGCACGCGGCCTGAACCTGTTCAACAAGCACCAGCAGCCCGGCCGAGCGCCGGGCTTTTTGTTGGCCGTATCGGGCACGGCGGGGCCTGCGCCCCGCCGGCCACTTCAACGCTTGTGCTTCGTCTTGTCGGCGATGGTGTACGTCTGGCCCGACTTGGGGGTCGGGGGCAGCGGCTCACCACGCACGACGGTGACCTCGGTGCGGGTCGTGTTGTTGCGGTACTGCCCGGATGCGGGCGCTTTGGTGCCGGGCGGCAGTTTGCTGTTCGATGCCATTGTTGAACTCACGAGTTAAGGTTCGAGATGCCGGCGCCTCGCGGCGCCGGCCTGTTCGTCACGCGCGCTTACTGCTTGCTTTTGCGACGAACGACGATGCGAAACGGACGACCGTTAGGCCGCCGGATCACCTTCCCGGACTTGAGGCGGATGGTCATTGTGTAGATAACCTCGCCCTCTTCGCCCGAGGAGCCGAACATGTCTTGCTGTTGCTGCGACATGGTTCTCGCCTCCATAGGAGACGGCTCGAACACCAAACTCGTGATCTTGAAATCGCAGGCCAGCGGCCTTAGAATCCCAAAGCTTTCCGCAAAGCACACGAGAGACTTCTGGAGCCTGTTCAGAAGTCTTTTCCCCAGAAACGGTCAAGTTGGCGCTTGGCCGTTTCGCCTTTTCAGATCTCACCCTTCCCCCTGAGCTTGTTGAACCGCGTCTCCGCAGCCTGCGCCGAGACGCCGAACATCAGCTCGATGTGCACCGCGCTCGCGACGCGCTGATGCTTTATCTGGTCGAGGGGCATCAAGAACTCGGCGGCGAACGTGTTGGCCTGCCACTCCGAGTCCTCGAACATCCTGCACGTCCCACTGGCGTCCCGGTGGAAGGCGCGGCGGTGCGCCAGTGCGAGGTGCCCGAGTTCGTGCGCGATGGTGAACAGCGCGCGAGGCTCGCCCCGGCATGCCGCCTTGTAGACGCTGAGCCTGATGGTCAGCGTGACGGTGTCGGGCACCCAGCACGCCTCGACGCCGCGCGGCAACTCGGGGTCGTTGTCATCGACGACATCCACGGTAACGCCATACTTGGTCAGATCCTCCAGCGTCCGCTCGGCGTTGAAGCGCGGCCCGGTGATCCCGAACAGTTGCCGCAGCCGCATCGCGTGGAGCCGGATGTCGGCCGTGCTACGCGCCGCCACCTTGAACCCGTTGCGGGGGCCATGTCCCACGATCGTCATTTCTTCTTACCCCCTTGCAGGCCCTGGAGCAGCCGCTTGAAGGCGTCCACGTCCTCGGTGCTCAAGGACGACGACTGGACGCGGGCGAAGCCGGCGACGAGCATCTGGTGCTCACGCGACAGGCCCTCCAACGACACGGACTGGTTCGACGCGTCCGCAGCGGCGCCGAGGTTGGCGACGTTGACGCCGTGGACGGCGAAGTAGTGTTCGATCTTGGCGACCCACTCCGTGGGCACCTTCTTCCTGCCGGTCTCCATCGCGCTCAGGAACGAGGGCGTCGTGCCCAGCGCATCAGCCATCTGCATCATCGTCACTCCTGCGTCGATCCTTGCCTTCCGTACCTTCTTTCCAAATTCAGTGAGCATTGAGTCCTCCGGGCTGGTTGCGGGTTGAGGTGGCGGGTTAAGCCCGATATGGCAGACGAATTTCACCACAACGGTTGAATGGTTGCAACTGGGCGGTCCTGGCATCGCACCAAAGCGGGCAAGTGTTGCGCCGGCGACACACCGGTAGGGCGGGAATCCGGGCCGTGGCCTCGGCGAGCAGTGACCGCAAGGTGTGGTCAGCTGCCGCGTTGGCGGTGGCGTAGGGATCGAGGTTGAGGGGCGCCATGCAGGCGCCGGAGACTCGCGCGGATGGGCGCGACGAGATGACGAGCGCGAGCGCCCGAGAGACAATAGACACGTTGACCGTCCTCGTTGACAGGAAGGTTGACCACGCACCTCGGACGGTTGCCGCCGTCGCGGGGTGCACCTACACCGGCGCCTTGCCGGGCGCGGTGTCAGCGGAATGCTATGGTCTTTGGTAGCAGGAGGGCGGAATCGGTAGGAGTTGTCCCGAGACCGCAGGCCGGCGCCGTCGTAGTGCGTAGCAGTACGGCGCAGCCGTTATGATTACGGCGTAGGCCGCTTTCGAGGAATCATAATCCGCAGGTCCGGGGTTCGAGTCCCTGAAGCGCCACCAGACAAATCAACGGGTTACGTCGCAAGGCGTAGCCCGTTTTCATTTTCGGGGCCGTGGATATCAGACAGTTGTCTGATATTTGGCTCGCCCAACAGCTCCAAGGCCATGCCTCCCGGTCGGGGACCGTAGCACACTACACTGTATGCCCATACAGGGTCACCGAGGCCTACGACGGCGACCTGCACCGGCATGTCCGCACGGCCCGCTTCCGCCGCCTCGACGACTACAAGGACATCTGTTTTTTATCGAGCCACCTCGCAGGCATCGATCACGGCCTCGAGCTCGGCGACGTAGCCGCGGAGCTGGTGGCGCTCTGCCAGCAGCGCGCGGGCCTTGTCATGCACTGTCGCATCTGCCGGCAACTGGTCGGTGGCCAGCGCCGGTCGCTGCGGCCTCTCGTGCACGCACGGCACAGCCACCGGGATCTCGACGCGCACCGGCCGCAGCGATTCGCAGCCAGCCAGCAGGGCCACCGCGCCGAGCAGCCAGATCTGCCGCGTCATGGGCGCACCTCCGCGTCGATCAGCATGCAGCTCGCGGCGCAGGCGTCGAGGCCCACCGGCAGCCGCTGCGACAGGATCCGGTCCGCTGCCTTCCGATGAGCCTCTGCCTCCCCGCGTGCGCGTTCAGCTGCCGCACGAGCCGCCGCGATCCGGTTGTCCGTTGCGGTCTTGAGCGCCTCCACCGCTCGGTTCTGCTCGCGCACGAGGTCGCCGAGGTGCTCGGCGCGTTGCTCTGCGACCTTGAGCCTGGGGCTGTAGTGCCACCAGGCAGCTGCGACGCCCGCCGCGAAGCCCAGCACGGCGCCGAGCGCCAAGCCCTGCAGCCCGAAGGTGCGCATGGTCACCTCGGCGCCGCAAGATTGCCGGCGAACGCCCCGCCAACCTCAGCCGCCAGGAACAGGCCGAGGTCCCACTTCACGATGTCCGCCCAGAGCTCCTGCGACAGATCGCCGAGCAGCAGCAGGACGGTGGCGACGATGAAGACCGTCGCCGCGAAGATGGCCTTCTTCTCGAATACCTTGGCCGGGTTCAGAGCTTCCATCAGTCCATCCTCTCAGATCGAGTTCTGGCAAGCGACCGCGCCCGCCTCATAGGCCCGGCGCAGCTGCTGCTCAAGCCACGCGCGGGTGACGACGCCGCATCCGCCCTCGGCCGCGCAGCGCTGCGCGTCGTCCGGTGTCATGACGATGTGGCTTTCCTGGGGTTCCGCTGATGCCAGCACCGTGGTCGTGAAGACCACCAAGACAGCCGCCTTCATGGCTGCACCTCCGCGACGCTGAAATGCCCCGACCGCCCCCACTCCGCACAGAGCTCGGCGGTTGTCGCGCGCCGGTTCACCAGGCCCTGCAGGACGACCTTGCGCCCGTTGACGGTCCCGTAGACCCACCTCGGCATCTGCGCGCATGCACCGGCGAGGTCGCCGGCGTTGGCCAGCCGCTGGATCGTTGTGCCCTGCAGCGCGGCCGGCCCGAGGTTGAACACCATGTCGATGAAGCTGGCCTTCACGAAGTCGTTGTAGGAGTCCCAGTGCCGCAGCGCTGACGCGGCCTGACGCTCGGCCTCCAGGTAGCGCGGCAGCTCCAGACGCCTGCAATCCTCGGCGGTGTAGTACCGGCCTGGCACGACTTCCGGCCCGGTGATGCCGGCGCAGACCGTCCACGGTTGCCCCTTGCCCAGCTTGTCGACGTAGGGCGTCCCGATGTGCCGGCCACCGCTCTCGTAGTACGCGCCGATCTCCATCGCCAGCAGCACGGCCGGCGACGGCGCGTCGCGGGTGGCGACGTAGGTGCCGATGCCGGCACCACCGGCCGCGATGACGAGCATCACGCCCAGCAATCGGCTGCGCAGGACCGAGGGGACCGCGCTCACAGGCCCCCCGCTGCGGTGTCGCCGGCCTGCCGGCGCTCGCGGCGCCGCTTGACGATCTTGTCGCGCACCAGCACGTAGGTCTGCAGCACCGTGTACAGCAGCGTCGCCGTCAGCACGAGGATCTGCAGCAGTTCGGCGAGGTTCATGCCGCCGAGCGTGGCTGCCCAGGCCACGAAGACCTTGATGATCCCCACCCTTGCCTCATGTTGCTCGTTCACGGCATCCCCCTCTCGTCAGGCGTCAGGAATGGCGAAGCTCGGCAGCCCCACCATGAAGGACTCGGTGTTGTCGGATCCAGCCCCCGCGCGACCGTCGAAGGCACTGGCCCAGACGATGCGCGTGCCATCGCTGTTGGACGTGGCCTGCGGCTCGTTGAAGTACGGTCCCCCGCTGCTGTGGTGCTCCGCGATGTGCAGGACCCGGCCCGCCGGCTTCAGCTCGACAGCCATCACGCGGTCGTACATGTACCGGCAGGTCGCGGCTGGCCGCTGGCTGCCGTAGTTGGCGTAGGAGGCGTAGGTCGACACGATGACCCAGCCCGGCCGCTTCTCGCTGATGATCCCGCTGATGTGCGCACCGCAGGCCTCGCCGCTGGTCGGGTACAGCGTCAACGGCAGGCGGAACGACGCCTGCGTGGCCATGTCGTAGGCCCGGAGGTAGCCGGCGTCCTCGTCGTAGGCCAGGTAGACCAGCAACTCCTCGCCGTTCGGCCCGAGCGCCGTGTCCATGTGCTGCGGCTGGTTGAACGCCTTGTGGCTTACCGGCACGTAGCCGGAATTGCTCTTGGCGTCACGCGGCATCACGTAGTTGCCGGACGATGCGCCGCCGTTGGAGAAGTCGGCCCCGAACACCACGTAGTTGCCCCGCGGGCTGATGGTGACGTTGTTCGGCCAGTTGCCTCCCAGCGCCCAGCCGATGACTTCATCCTCCTCGCGGTCATAGACGATGGTGCCGATGTAGGCGAAGCTCACCGACTGCCGGCACGCCAGCGCCCAGTAGCGCCCGTCGTTGCTCGGCCGGCCCTCCGACAGCGTCGAGCACCGGCCCGTGGCCTCGAATCCCGGAGGCAGCTTGCCGGTCAGGTTGAACAGCGTCTTCGAGGTGCCAGTCGTCAGGTCGTACTCACTGAACGACATGCCCCCGTTCTGCGCGGTGAACCAGAGCTTGTTCGGGTCAGTCGGATGCCAGAACGCTTCGCAGTCGCCGGCCATGCCCGGAATCGAGCCGTTCACCCCGCCCTGGTTGATCTGCTGGAACGTGTTGGCGTCGAAGACGTACCAGTAGCCGTTCGTGGTCTGCACCAGGTAGCGCGTGCTGTCGCAGTTGAACGGGTTGCGGCGGCTGTACTCGTGGCGCAGGCGCGCCGAGCCGTTGCCCTCGCTGCCGGCGACGGTGAGGCGGTAGACGCGCGTGCCGTGCAAGGCGTCGATGTAGCCAGGCGTGGCGATGCTGCTGGACTTCGCCGGCTTGCTGGCCAGGGCGTAGGTGCGGTTCGCCGTGCTCTGCGACAGCTGGAAGCTCGGATCGTAGTACTCGTCGAACGTCGTCTCGATGTTGGCCGGCGGCGGTGGGGGCGGCGGTGGCGGCGGGGGCGGAGGTGGAGGCGGCGGGGGCGGCGGGGCGGGTGCGTCCGCCGGCGCGCGCATGGCCATCGGGCTGCAGGCGATGACGGTAGCGACGTGGTGGCGCAGCATCAGACGTCCTTTCCGCGGATGACCAGGCCGATGCCCGCGTACTCGCTGCCCACGCTGTCGGCGATGATGACCGGATCCCAGTTGCCGACGGCGGTGACCTGCTTGCCCACCGCCACCATCTGCACGTAGTCGTTGTTGCCGTCATTGCGGCCCGTGATGAGCGGCCACTCCGCGCTGTACGTCGGCATGCGCGAGCTGTCCCACCACGTGTAGCAGCCCACGACCAGGCAGTGCGAGTAGGTCGTGGTGGCGAGGTCGATCAGCAGCTCCGCTCCGCTGCCCTGGTAGACGTCGAGGGTGGCCGGGGAGACGTCGAGGATCGCGGCATGGAACGGGCTGATGCGCAGCGCGACGATCGACATCCAGCGGCCGCCGGTCAGCTTGAAGGTCACGTTCCCGCTGGCCTGCGCCACGGCCGTCCAGGCCTCCAGGTGCAGGTAGCCGGCTGTCGAAGGTGGCGTGGCATCCACCGGGCCGGCGCGCGAGGTGTACGTGTTGGAGTCGCTGTAGTCCCCGAGGATCGTGTCGACCACCACGGCACCCGGCGGGCTGCCCTCGTAGTGGTACACCGCGCCGAACACCAGCAGGAGATCCCCGGCATTGACGCCGTTGATGGTCGTCGTCACCTGCGACGCATCGGCGACCTCGCCGTGGTTGTAGCCCAGGATGGCCGGTGCCGTGGGCGTCGGCCCTTCTCCCCCACCCGGCCCGATCTGCGCGGCAGCCGCGATGGCCCCGATCAGCGCTCCGATCATCAGACCGCCTCCAGGTCGCCGCTGCAGACCCACTCGTCGGTGCCGATCTTCACCAGCGTCGCCAGGGCGTACTGGCCCGACAACGTCAGGTTGCGGTTCGCGCGCTTGCGGATCGTCACACCCGCGCCCGCGACGATGCTCGACGCACCGGTGCCGAGCTGGTGAATCACGACGGTGCTCCCGACGGGGAATGCCACCGCACTGTTCGGCGGCACCGTGGTGGTGTTGGAACTGCCGCTGTTGCGGTTCACGACGCTGTTGCGATCGGTGAGTTGCAGCGTGTAGTTCGCGCCGGTCTGCGTGTTGACGCCCAGCGCGGCAGGCGCCTTGCTGTCGAGCGCGTCCTGAAGGCCCGCCACGGTGCTGATGGCCTGGGTTCCGCTGTGGTTGGCGCGGTTCAGCAGGTAGGTGTCCGAGGCGTTGGCCGTGGCGCCGTCAGCCACGTTCAGCAGGGTGCGGACCTGCTCGGCCGTGAGGTCTTCCGGGTCACCGGTGCCGGCGCTGGCGCGGCCCTTCAGGGTCCCGCTGCCCATGTTGGCGAGCTTGGCGTTGTTCGTAAGCTTCCCCGATCCGCAGACACCCCATAAGTAGAACTTTCTGGCATGTTTTCCCCAGCCAGGAGGTTCCATGAAGAAGTCCCGTTTCACCGAGACCCAGATCGTCTCGATCCTCAAGCAGGCCGACGCCGGCGTGCCGGTCAAGGACATCTGCCGGCAGGCCGGCATCAGCGTTCCGACCTACTACAAGTGGAAGTCGAAGTACGGCGGCCTGGAGGCCTCCGAGCTGCGGCGTGTCAAGGACCTGGAAGCGGAGAACGCCAGGCTCAAGCGGATGTACGCCGAGCTGGCGCTCGACAACGCCGCGATGAAGGATCTGATCGCAAAAAAACTGTAGGGCCGGAGCAGAAGCGCGAGGCCGTGCGGTACCTGGTCGAGGTGCGCACGCGGCCCCTGAGCCGGTCCTGTGATTGCGTTGGGTTGTCGCGGGCAGCGTGGTACCAGCCGCCGGTGCACTGGACGGTACGGGATGCCGAGATCATCGCGGCCCTGGCCGAGGTGGTCGAGAATCGCCCGAGCCGCGGCTTCTGGAAGTGTTGCAAGGTCCTGCGCCGTGCGCGTCCGGACTGGAACCACAAGCGAATCTACCGAGTGTACAAGGCGATGAAGCTCGATCTGCGCCGCAAGGCCAAGCAGCGGCTGCCCAAGCGCGAACGCGTACCGCTCTACGTTCCCCTGCTGCCCGATGCCGTCTGGTCAGCGGATTTCATGGCCGACGCGCTGGCGTGTGGCCGCCGCTTCCGGACCTTCAACGTGGTCGACGACTTCAACCGCGAGGCGCTGCACATCGAGGTCGACACCTCGATCTCGTCCACGCGCCTGGTCCGCATCTTCGAGCAGCTCAAGCGCGACCACGGCCTGCCGCAGGTCCTGCGTACCGACAACGGCCCGGAGTTCCTGGGCGAGGCCTTCGTGCAGTGGGCCAAGCTCAACGGCATGGCCATCCGGTACATCCAGCCCGGCAAGCCCAACCAGAACGCCTACATCGAACGCTTCAATCGGACCTTCCGCGAGGAGGTCCTGGACCAGCACCTGTTCACCCGCCTCGACGACGTGCGCGAGGCCGCGTACTGGTGGATGCTCGAGTACAACGAGGAGCGTCCCCACGATTCGCTCGGCGATCTGACCCCGGCCGAGTACCGCCAACGCGTCGCCGGAAGTTCTACTTTTGAAATGCCTGCTTGACGGGGAAGCTTACGCTGCGGCCTCCTCGCGCAGCTCCTCGCGGTCCATGACCTCGCGGTCCAGCGCCGACTTCTCGACGCGGATCTGGTTGACCGACATCCGCCACTGCGCTTTGCTCATCTGCTTGTTCAGCATGTCCTGAGGTCCGCGAAGCTGCCGGATCAGTCCGTAGGGAGCACCGTCACGCTTGCGGCGGTAGGCCCAGCCCCCAGGGTCGCGAACAGCTGACCGCCCCGCTTTCCAGCCTGCATCGCCATCGATCCATCAGAACGCACCGGGACGCAGCCGCAAGGTGGGCGTGATCGCATCCCAAAGTGCCACGACTTGCGCTTCGCTCAGCGTCGCACGCTTCAAGAAGGGGGTCTTTGCCTGCTCCTCCAGGCTCTTGGGCGGAGAAGGGATGTAGTGGCCGTTGTAGAGGTACAGCTCGATGCTCGGGCGAGCCGGATCGTGCGAGGTCTCGTTGCCATGCAGGCGCAGGCCATGACCGGGAACACGCGCCGAAGTGACATCGGCCGGCTCGCGCACCAGCCACTCCTCGTAGGGCTGGCCGTGGATCACCCGCTCGCCCTTGCGCAGCGTCCTCATGCCGGCGAACACCATCCACTTCATGATGCTGCCGGAACGTTGCAGCATCGTCTCGTCCTCCCACACGGAGGTGGTCTGCTTGAAGAACAGGTAGACGTCCGGCGTGCCTTGCAGGTGGAAGTTCGCCACCACGTCCACGTCCCGCATCGGCCCGCCGCGGAAGAACCCATGAGGGAAGCAGTCGCCAGGTTCGGTGGGAATCTCGTCCTCGCTCCGCCCACGCAAGCGGCTGATCACCGAGCGCAGCTCCTCCAGCTTCGCCGGGACGTCGCTGCCCTGTCTGCGGTAGAAGCTGTCGTCCTGCAGTTCCGGGTAGGTGCCGTCAAACGCCTTGATCTCCGCACAGAATGCGACACCGCCATCCCACCATCTTGCCTCCAGATTCCTGCGTGCGCGCGTTGGCGTCGCCGGGCTCTCGGAGATGTTGAAGATCAGACCTTCCGCGGTCGGCCACACCTGGGACAGGAAGGGAAACTTCTCGTCCGTTGCAACGAGTCGCTGTGCTTCATAGCGCTGCTGCAGCGTTCTCAGGAATCCCCGGAACCCAGCCCGATCCATCGGCTGCGTGCTCACCTGAATCTCCGATTTGCCGATAGTGAATCGATGTACCGGATTCAGAACGAACTCTTCGGGCACATCGATGAGGTAACGCCCTACGCATCGGGTCCGCATTCTTGCGGTGAGTCGTTCTACGAATCGAGCTTCTTCAGCAGACATGGCTTCAATTCGTGCGGAGCATCCAGAAGACCACGGAAACAGCGGCAAAGCCAAGGCGGACTTGATCAGGTTTCTTCGATGCATCGTCATCCAAGGTCCTCGTACATCATGAACTGGGATTCGCGCACACGCTGTGCGATCCGGACGATGGCTCGCAGCGTGAACAGCAATGCTTTGGCACTCCCCTCGCCCTTCGGATTGAACGCCGGTTCGTGCTCCACTTCGACACGCATGAAGCCTTGGCAATGTGGCTTGGGCGCGAGCCCGGAGTGGCTGGGCACCGTCCCGTCCCCCGGCGCATCGGGTGGCGAAATGACGAACTCCGCCTGATCCACGGTTGAGCCATTCAGTCGTACGGAACGGCGGTCTTTCTTCTGGTGCAGGACGATCCCGTTATCCAGTTGATCCGGAGGTGCATCGCCTTCCAACCAACGGTCCACCGGCTCGACCGGCGGTCCCGCTTGCATGACCCATGCAACGCTTCCATAGGCCTTGTGGCGGTTGCTGTCGCCGATGAACGCATAGGTCTGTGCGTGGTAGCGATGAGCGATCCTTCGATGAAAAACCCTTACGCGTTCGAGGATCAGCCGCTCGTAGCCTCTCCATTCATCCTCAACCTGCTGTGCCCGTTTGACCGGGTCGCGCTCCTCGTTGACGGGATTCATCAATGCCGGATCACACAGCGCCCACCAAACCCCTCGAGCGGAATAAATCTCTTGATAAGGGTTGCCACTCCGCGGCAGCGCCACCTCCTGCCCATCTCCGCGGATCTTCAGCCAGCCATCGCCGTACTCGGCGCTGGGCAACAGCTGCAGCGGCCCCGGCGCGGTCGACAGCACGGCGGTCATTTCTTCCGCATTCGCGCCGATGACCTGGGCCGCCGCCCAGCCTGCCAGGGACCCGTTGGTCTCGGTACCCGCCTTCATCCGCCGGTAGACGGCTGCAGCGCCTATGGCCGGCATCACCCCGTGCACGATGCCAAGGATCCGGTCCCGGTAGCCGAGCACCTCCGAGCAGTACCGCGCCACCAGGCCGCCCATGCTGTGCGTCACCAGGATCACCTTCTCGCAGCGCATGCGGTCGGTCTGGTTGTAGCGCGCGATGATCTCGTCGATGCGTGCCCCCAGGGTGTGCGCAGAATCAACGTTGTCGGCCAGCCAGTTGTAGCCGCACGCATGCACCGGGAAGCGGTAACGGTAGCTGAGCCGGACCTCCTCGTGGGTGAGGCACGCTTCGCCCACCTCGGCGCCCAGCGCCTCCTGCATCAGCCGCACCCTCAGGCCCTCGCGGGCCCGCGAGAAGTCGTTCAGGTGCTCCTCGAGCCAGCGCAGCGCGCCGCTGTAGCTCATCGCGGAGATCTCCCCCCAGCCGCGACGCCGCAGCTCTTCCGCCGGCACGGCCATGTCTTTGGGAACCTTGCCGTCCTGGTCGACCTCCATGACGCCCGGCTGCAGGAACTTCTTCCGTGTCTTGGGACCACGGAAGATCCACGCCAGGGCCGACAGCGCCCCGTCCATCCGCCAGCGGGGCCCGTCGTCGCCCTTGGGTTTCAGGTTGCTGCCCATCACGCCCGGCACGAAGATCACCGGGATGACGCGGTCGGGCACCATCACGCACTGTGCGCAGCTCTCGTCGGGTGGGGTGAGCTGCGAGTGCCAGACGGGTCGCCCCCGCCCGTCGAACTCGGGTTCGATGCGTCGTACGGTTTCGTTGCGCTCCAGCGTTTCGGCCATGGTCAGACCTCGTCCAGCATCCGCAATCCCACCCCCTCGGGCAACAGGCTGCGCTGCAGGCCGCTGCGCCCGTGCGCGTCCGTGACGCCGCGCACGGTCGTGCCGTCCTGGCGGGTGATCTCGAACCGGCGGCCGACGACCGGGGTCTCGTCGAACGGCCAGACCAGCTTGAACTCCTCGTCCAGCGGCAGCGGCCCGGGCCAGGCGTTCAGCTCGGCCGCCACCGTGCTGGGCCCGGCGAACCGCTTGCGCGCCGCACGCACTGTGAACTTTCCGGGGCACTGGCAGGTGATGCCCTGTGCGTCGATCGTGATGCACGCGCCGCCTGCGGTGGCGAGCACGACGCGCGTGGCGGCCGCCCAGTCGATGTGCGCATGACGCGAGCGCACGTCGACGAGCCCGTGGGCGGCCAGCTGCATCGGACCGTCCTGCGCCTGGCATTCCACCGGACCTTGCGCGGCGACCATCGTGAGCCCGGTGCCTGCAGCCCCCTCCCCTGGCCCGACGGCCCCGGCGAGCACGCCGATGGCCTGGCCGGTGTGCAGGCGGGCCTGTCCACCCACGGCCTGGTGCACGTCGCGGCCCGCCGCCGTGTGCAGCACCTCGCCTGCGGCCAGCAGCACGTCCTGCCCCGCAGTCAGCGCAAGGCCGGCCCGCGCGCAGATCGCGACGAGCGGGTCGGTGACGTGCGGCACCTTGTCGTCGGCAGCCCGGGTGTGACGCCGGTCGGCGTCGTCGCAGGCCCGCGCGAAGTCCTGTGCGTCGACCGTGCCACGCAAGGCCTGCTGCAGCGCCTCGAGCGGCGCAGCCTGGTCGCGGAGGCGGCTGCTGCCAGGTTCATCGCTGCCTTCGTGACCCGCGAGAGGGACGCTCCCATGGGTCCGCGCCGCGTGGCTGAACTGCGCGGCCTGCCCGACCATCTGCCGGGCCAGCGCAACGGCCGGCGTGGCATCCCCTGCGGGTGTGGCGGGCTGGGCCGGATAGCTGCTCAGCATCAGCCCCCGGCCGCCGCGGATGGCCCCGTAGGCATCGGTGCGCAGCTCCAGCCCCAGCCCGCGCAGGCTGCCACGGTGGTTGTCGGCATAGTGCAGCAGGTGGCCGAGCTGCAACCAGCTCGCATGCTGGGTGGTGGCCGCACGCAGCGCCAGCTGGGCGTTGCTGTCGTCGAAGCGCAGTTCGTTGGCCCCCGTACCCTCGAGTTCGCAGCTCTTGATGCCGCCCAGTGCCGCGGCGTTGTGCTGGGCCTGCGCCGCCGCGCCATGCCAGGCCGGTGCGTGTCCACCGTCGCAGAGGTTGCCCTGGGCACTCGGCCGGTGGTCGGTGCTGTGGTGCAGGACCTCGGTGTGCGCCGTGGCGGTGGCTCCACCCGGTGTGGGTGGAACACCGGCTTCGCCGCGACCGTTGTAGAGCGCGCCCAGCACGATGGGGCGGTCGATGTCGCGCTCCTCGAAGTCGACCAGCACCTCCTGTCCGATGCGAGGCAGGAACTGGCTGCCCATGCCCGCACCGGCCCAGGGCTGGGCCACGCGCACCCACAGGCTGTGGGCACTGGCCCCCGGGTGACCGGCCTCCTGCCAGTGGAAGCGCACGCGGATGCGCCCGTAGCGGTCGGTGTGGATGCCCTCGCCTTCGGTCTCTCCATCGGGACCGACCACCAGCGCACTCTGCGGACCGGAGACCGTCGGCCGCGTGACGGGCTGCGGGCGCCAGGGACGACGCGCATCGATGGCCTGGAAGACGTTGGCATGGCCGTGCACGGCGGCCTCGCGGCGCACGGCATCGGGCAGCTCGCCGCTCAGGGAGCAGGGACCGAGGCGGCGCGCCACGGCTTCGATCAGCTCCCTGGGGAGATTGTTGATGCCAGCGCTGGTCACCGCGGTCACCAGCAGTTCCAGGGGTTCGCCGGCGGCCTGCGGAGCGTCGTGCACGGTGATGCGCCGGCCCGCACGCAGGCTGCGCACGGTGGAACGGCCCTGGTAGCGGCAGGCGGCGGCCTCGAAGGCCTGGGCCTGCAACCAGGCATGGCGTTGCACCGCCCGGTGCGGGACAGCACCGTGCACGGCCAGGCCGGTGCCGGGGGCGTAGTGCTCAAGCCGTGTGGCGTGTGGACCCTGTGCCTGGATGGGGACGCTGGCAGTGTGGCTGCGGCGATGCTGCGGGTCCCAGGCCAGCACGGTGACCAGGCCGGGATGCAGGTGCTCGCTGCACGCGAGCCACTGGATGGTGTCGCGCGCGGGCTGGCTGCTGGCGCGGTGGTGGCGCAGCCCGCCGTCGGCAGCGTCGGTGGGATCGCGCGGCAACCGGGTGCTGTCGGCAAAACAGACGAGGCGGTGCTGCGCAGGGGCCTCGGGGTCCTCCTCGACGTACCACCCCAGGCCTTCTTCCGCGAACAGCCGCGTGAGGAACTGCAGGTCGGTCTCGCGGAACTGGTTGCAGCACGGCCGCGGGCCGGCTTCGGCGATGAACGAAGCGACTTCGTCGGCCAGGCGCCACGAGGCCAGAGGCTGGCAGGACCGGAACAGGTGCTCGGCGATCTGCAACGCGTCCTGTTCGAGGAAGGTCTGGCTGCGCCACGTGAGATCCAGCGCCGCGAGCCAGGGCCGCAGGATCAGTTCGTAGCGCGCCAGGCCCCCGTCGCTGTGCAAGGCCACCGCCTGCGTCACGAGGCCGCTGCGGTGACTGCTGCGGCCGTCGGCCAGCCGGATGCGCAGGCGCAGCGGCTGGCCGAGCAGCGCAGCGAGGTCGAGGTGCGCGTCGGTCGAGAGCACCGTCAGGCGGTACTCGAAGACCTCGTTGAGCGCCTCGTGGCCGCTGTAGGCTTCGAGCAGCAGACCGTCCGCGGCGCGGCCTTCCAGCTCGTACAGGCGGGTCTCGGCGCTGAAGGCCACGCCCGACGCGCGCGCCATGGCCTCCAGGGTGGCATCGGCCCCGTGTGTCATGCAGATCACCTCCCCGATCGTCTTGTTCTTCTTGGCGACGCGAGACCGCATCCCGGCAGGTGCGGGCCTCGCTGCAGGCGCGCGTCGCTTCTGTGGTCGTTCGTGCACGCGCCTTGAGCCGGGCGGCAGTCTCGCACAGCCTGACACCGCTGCCGCACACCCAGGATGCGGGGAAATCGAAAGCGATCGTTACCGGCCGCAAGTCGGCACGCCAACGCCGCGAGGAAGCATCCGGTCGCCGTGCCGGAGCCCGCCGGGTTCGGGGCTCAGAACACGAGCGTGCGCCAGCGCAGGTCGCAGGCCCGTGCCATGAACTGCACCGCGCCGCCGTGCCCGGCGCATTCGGGGATGAGTTGCTGCGGGTCCAGGCCCTGCGCGTGCAGCGCGTCGGTGCAGGCGTAGAGCCTCGCCCCATGCGCGACCGCTTCGCGCATCGCGTCGCCGACGGTCTTGCGATGGTGCGGGCTGGCGCGCAGCGCGTCGGCCACGCCAGGCACCAGCAGGTGCACGCTGCGCGCGGTGAAGTAGATCTCGACCGGCACGTCCATCGCCGCGGCGGCCGCGGCATGGAAGAACGGCGTCACCAGGCGGTGCGGCGCCGCGGGGTCGGTGGCCCACAGCAGGATCGCCACGCCTTCGGCTTCGTGACCGGCATCGCTCATGGACGTTCGACCTTGTTGAGCCAGAGGTAGTGTTCGACGGCGCCGCGCAGCGCCGCGCCGCGCCGCAGGTGAGGTCGGTCGGCCTCGAAGTCGGACACGCGCAGGCGCACCAGCCAGCCGTCGCCATAGACGTCCTTGTAGGCCAGTTCGGGTTCCTGCGCCAGCCGGGGATTGACCTCGACCACCTCGCCGCCCACCGGCGACTTGACCGAGACGATGGACTTGGCCAGCTCCACCACCGCGACCGAGCGGCCGCGCTCGACCCGCGTGCCCACCGGCTTGGGCCGGCACATGTAGATCTCGCCCGCCTCGCGCGCCCCCACCGAGGTGATGCCGACGGTGGCGGCGCCGTCCTCGTGCAGGCGTGCCCACACCTGGTGCTCGACCAGGATCCAGAGCTCGTCGGGAAACTCGAAGCCGCAGATGTTCATGGGTGAACGGGATGGCGGAGGGGAATGGGAGTCGAACCCACCCAGCGACGCATGGCGTCACCCACCGGGTTTGAAGCCCGGCCGACCCACCAGGATCGTCTCCCCTCCGCGGAGTTGCAGGAACCGGCATTCATGCCGCTTCCTCGGCAAACAGCGTGCTGTCGGTGCGCAGGCGATGCTCGTCACCGACCCGGCGCAACAGGCCGATGCGATCGAAGTATTCGAGGATCTGGATCGCGCGCTTGCGGCCCAGCCCGGTCGCGTCGCGAAACGCGGCCGCCGTGACCGCGAGCCGCTCGCTCTGCCCGGCAAGCTGTCGCGCCAGGGCCGCCAGTTTCGCCATCGTCTCGACCGAGTAGTAGAGGTCTTTCACCACTTGATGGAGTTCGCCGCGCTGTGCCAGCCGCGCGAGCGTCGTGCGCATCAGCGGTTCGGACTCGCCGCAGTCGCGCGCCAGGTCACGCGCCCAGCACCCCTCGAAACCGGATTCCGCAAGCCGGGGTGCCACCTTCTGCGCGATGCGCTGGTCCACCGCGGACAGGCGCACGCCGTGCGCCGGCAGGTGCACGAAGGCGCCGCGCACCGCGAGCGTCCCGTCGGCCTGCAGCAGCACGAGCAGGTGCCGCCACAGGGCTTCGGGCATGCGTGGCTGCGCGAGCCGGCGCAGGCGCGCCGCATCGGGCCCGAGTTCGTCCGGGTGGCGCTGGTGGTAGGCGGACAGGGCCTCGACCACGCTGGCACGCACCGCCGTGGCCTGGGTTTCGCCGAGCGCGAGGTCGGCGCGGGCATCGTGCAGGTGCAGCGCCGCGGCCGGCAGCACGTCGGCCAGCGGCTGCGTCGACTCCAGGCCCTGCGCAGCCGCCAGCCGCCGCAAGTCGACACCGTAGGGCGCCACCGCGAGCAGCCCTGCCACCCGCCCGGCCAGCCCGGGCTGCGCCAGCGCGTCGAGCTCGGCCAGGCGCTGCGCAGTGCGGCGGTAGCGCACCGGCGCGAACGGGTCGAGCACGGTGCCGCCGGCCAGCGTGCGGCTGGCCGAGGCGTCGCGCAGCACCACCCGGTCGCCATGCCAGGCGCCGACCGGCGCGCGCAGCACCAGCTGCACGCGTGCGGTCTCGCCCGGAGGCAGCGTCTCGCGGTCGAGCACGGCCACCGAACCGGGCACCGACGCGGCGCCGATGTGCACATGCACCGGCGTGCCGCTGCGCAGGGCCTTCGCTTCCTCGTGCCACAGCGTGAGCGTCGCGTCGATGCGGTCGGTGGCCAACGCGCAGGCCGGATGCACCAACCACTGGCCGCGCTCGATGTCCTGCTTGGCGATGCCGGCCAGACCGACGGCGCAGCGCTGTCCGGCCGCGGCCTGCTCGACCGGCCGGTTCTGCGCATGCAGGCTGCGCACGCGCACCCGGGCGCCGGGGCCCGGCGAGAGCACCAGCTCGTCGCCGACCGCCACGCGGCCGGCATGGACGGTGCCCGTCACGACGGTGCCGACGCCGTCGAGCGTGAAGGCACGGTCCACCGCGAGGCGGAACGCGCGACCGTCCGGCGCGCGCTCGCCCAGCTGGCGCGCCTGTTCGTACAGGTGCTCGCGCAGGGCCTCGACGCCCTCGCCGGTGTGCGCCGACAGCGCGAACACCGGCGCGCCCTGCAGCGAACTGTGCTGCAGCAGCTGCCCGACATCGGCCCGCACGGCGGCGAGGCGGTCCGCGTCGGCGCGGTCGGCCTTGGTGATCACCACCGCCCCGCGCTGCACGCCGAGCAGCGACAGCACCGCGAGGTGCTCCCGCGTCTGCGGCATCACGCCGTCGTCGGCGGCCACCAGCAGCAGGCCGAAGTCGATGCCGGTGGCGCCGGCCAACATGGTGTGCACCAACCGCTCGTGGCCCGGCACGTCGATGAAGCCGATGCGCTGCGTGCTCTGCGGGACGTCGAGGAAGGCGTAGCCCAGCTCGATGCTGATGCCCCGCTTCTTCTCCTCGGGCAGCCGGTCGGTGTCCACGCCCGTGAGCGCGCGCACCAGCGTCGTCTTGCCGTGGTCGATGTGTCCTGCGGTGCCGATGATCATGCGTCAGGCCGTGATCTCGCGTCCCTGGATGCGGTAGCGGAAGGTGTCCGGCGACAGCTCGTCGAAGCGGCCGCTGTCGTTCTCGCCGTTCGGGTACATCAGGAACGGCAGGCTGGCCTTGCCCGCGCTGCCGGGCAGCATCAGGTCGTTGGCGGTGTTCCAGCCGATCCAGTTGCCCTCCCAGTTGCCGAACAGGCCGGCGCGCACCGGCGCGACCACGGGATGGTCCGTGTCACGGATCCACTCGGGGGTTTCCTGGCGCATCACCTTCAGCACGTCGGCCGGGTCCATCGCGACCCAGCCGTGGCCGGCGATGTACGCCTCGGCGCGGCAGTGCTGCGCGCCGGTCAGGTTGGCCGGGTTGGCCCCCAGCTCCTTGTAGCCGAACGCCGAAGGCGCGACGCGCAGGCCGTAGACGTCGCGCGCCGGCACGCCCACCGCACGGCACAGGCCGGCGAACACCGCGTTCAGGTCGGCGCACTTGCCGCCCAGGTTGCCGGTCTCCAGCATCGTGACGATGTCGCCGGTGCCGCAGCCGCGCACCTTGGGCTCGCGGTGCGCGTTGGCGACCACCCAGTCGTAGATCGCGCGCACCTTGTCGAAGTCGGTACGCGCGCCGCGGGTCGCCTCCAGCGCGGTCTTGCGCACGATGCCATCCAGCGGCTTGAGTTCGGTCGGCCGCAGCGCGGCACGCAGCACGGCCGGGTCCTCGCGCACGCCGGCCGGGCGGTTCCAGTCGACCGTGCGGTTGCGGGTCTGCACGCGGCTGGTCAGCGCGAGGGTCGGCTCGGCGACCCCCGGCGGGAACTCGGCGTAGAGCATGCGCACGCCGCGCGGCGCATCCGCCACGATCGCCACGCGCGACGCGTTGCCGGTCCAGCTGTGGTCCAGGCTGCGTTGCCAGGGCGTGTCGAGGTCCGGGATGGGCAGCCACAGGCGCGTGGTGCCCTGCACGTCGGCCACCGTGACGGTGGTGGTCACCTCGAAGGTGCGCCAGCCGTCGGGTTGTGGTGCGAAGCGGCGCTCCTGGGCGCTGGCGACCCGCGGGAGCCAGGGCAGCGTCGCGGCGGCGGCGCCGGTGCGCAGCAGGTGACGGCGGGTGAGACGACAGGTCATGGCAGGTTCCTTGTGCAGCGAAGGAGAGGACGAAGTCAGACGACGGCAGCCATCCAGGCGCGGGCCTGCGGCCCGCCCCAGTCGCACTCGCCGGTCACGGTGAAGGCGGCCCGGCCGTCGCGGCCGACGACCACCGTGGTGGGAAACACGCGCACGCCGAACGCCTTCGCCGCCGCGCCGTCGGCGTCGCGCAGCACCGGCAGCGTCAGCGGCTGGCGCTCGAGGAAGCGCCGCACCGCGGCGTCGGTCTCGCGGAAGTTCACCGCCAGCACCTCGACCCCGTCGGACTCGTGGCGCGCGGCCAGCAGCTCCAGCGAGGGCAGCTCGGTGACGCACGGCGGGCACCAGCTGGCCCAGAAGTTGAGCACCACGACGCGCCCGCGCGAGTGCGCCAGCGACCAGCGGCCGCCCTCCCAGGCCGGCAGGTCCAGCCCGGGCGTCGCGCGGCCCCGGGGCCAGGGCCGGTACAGCGGCCCGCCCTCGGTTTGCGCCGCCAGTTCCGGCAGCGCGAGGCCGAGCGCGAGCGCGGCCACCAGCCGGCGCCGCGCCGGCACGAAGGCGACGGCGCCCTCCCCGCCCAGGCCGCCGGGAGGCATGCCGCCCGGCCCGTGCAAGTCGGGCGAGGGACTGCGAGAAAGGCGCCGTGCCCTCGTCATCATGCGAACATGTCGTCAAACTTCAGCGACGCCCAGCGGAAGTTCTCGGTGACGAGTTCCTCGCGCCGCTCGTTGTCGTCGATCTGGGTCTGCTCGATCTCGCCCTTCGAGTTGACGACGTAGTCGAACTGCACGCTGATCGCCTCGCGCGGGTTGCCATTGACCATCATGTAGCAGAGGTTGTCCGGCAACTCGTCCTTCGGGCTGCGGCCGGCCAGGCGCTCGCCGATGTAGCCGGCCACGATGTGGCCCAGCGCGTTGGCGACGTGCGCACTCTTGGGATAGAAGCCGAAGGTCGGCGCGACCCGGCCCACCGCGTCGCCGATCACGTAGACGCGGTCGTCGCCGCGCAGGTGCAGCTTCAGCGGGTCGACGTCGGTCCAGCCGGTGGGCTTGCCGTCCGGGCCGCGCGCGATCGCGTCGGCCTTCCAGGCGATGTCGCCGGCCTGGTGCGGCGCCATCAGCGTCGCATGGTCGAACTTCATGTCGCCGGCCGAGGTGCGGATGCGCTTGTTGAAGGGATCCACCTCCTGCACGTGCGCATTGGGCACGTAGGTGATGTAGTCCTTGTACAGCTCCTCGAAGGCGGCACGGAAGCCCGGGCCGATCGGCATGATGCGCGGCTTGTGGTCCAGGATGGTGACCCGGCCCTTGATGCCGTGGCTCTTGAAGTAGTAGGCGATCATGCAGGCCCGCTCGTAGGGCGAGGGCGGGCAGCGCTGCGGCGGCGGCGGCAGTGTCATGACCCAGTCGCCGCCCTTGAAGGACTGCAGCGCGCGCTTGAGCGTGAAGTGCTCGGCGTTGGGAATGTAGGCGGCCGGGAAGCGGGTGCGCGTCGCATCCGCCGCCGCGCGGTCGTTGCCGAACCAGGCCTCGTAGTTGTAGCGGATGCCGGGCGCGAGCACGAGGTAGTCGTAGTCCAGGTGCCCCTGGCTGGTGTAGACCCGCCGTGCCGCGCGGTCGACATGGGTGACCTCGCATTGCACGTACTTGTAGCCGTGCGCCTGCGACACCTTGAGGTAGTCGTGCGTGAGGAAGCTGTCGTCGACGATGTCGTTGAGCCACTTGTTGCTCAACGGGCAGGAGAAGAACACCGGGTTGCGCTCGAGCATCACCACCTCGGCCTGCGGCGCCTTCAGGCGCAGCTGCTTGGAGACGGTCAGGCCGCCCCAGCCGCCGCCGACCACCACCACGCGCGGGGCGCGCCCCTTGGGCATCAGCTGCTGGCCGGGCAGGCCGATCATGGGCGGCAGCGTCGTGGCCGCCGGGGACGAGGAACCGGCCGGGCTGGCACAGCCGGACAGCCAGCCGGTGGACGCGGCGGCCGCGCCGATGAGGAAGTGGCGTCGATCAAGCGACATGTGTACTCCTTGTGGGCTTGTCGTGACGGAAAACGGATTCAGGCCAGCACCTCGCGCAGCGCTGGAAGCTGGCGCACGAAAAGGTCCGGATTTTCCAGGCAACGCAGGTCCAGCAACAGGCGGTCGTCGGCAATGCGGCCGATCACCGGCACCGGCAGCCCGCGCAAGGCCTCGGCCAGCCGGTCGAGCGCGCGGCCGATGCCCTGGCGCTGCAGCGGCGCGATCGCCAGCCCCGCCGAGGGCAGGCGCTCGACCGGCAGCGAACCCGAGCCGATCTGCCCCATCAACGCCACCACCTCGACCGCGTAGTGCGGCGCCACCGCCGCGGCCACCTCGGCCTGCAGCGCACGCGCCAGCGCCTCGATCTCCTGCACCGGGCGGGTCAGCAGGCGCAGCGTCGGCAGGTCGCGGGTCAGCCGCTCGGGCCGCAGGTACAGCCGCAGGGTCGCCTCCAGCGCCGCAAGCGGCAGCTTGCTCATGCGCAGGGCCCGCTTCATCGGGAACTTGCGGATGCGCCCGACCGCCTCGCGCGTGCCGACGATCAGCCCGGCCTGCGGGCCGCCGAGCAGCTTGTCGCCGCTGAAGGTGACCACGTCGCAGCCGGCCTTGAGCATCTCCTGCGGGGTTGGCTCGTGCGGCAAGCCGTAGTCTTCCATGTTCACCAGTGCGCCGCTGCCCAGGTCGGTGGCCAGCGGCACGCCGCGGGCGCGGCAGATTTCGGCCAGTTCGGCCTCGCTGACGCTCGCGGTGAAGCCCTGCACCGCGTAGTTGCTGGTGTGCACCTTCATCACCAGCGCGGTGCGCTCGTTGATCGCACGCTCGTAGTCGTGCGGGTGGGTGCGGTTGGTGGTGCCGACCTCGACCATCTGCGCGCCGGCGCTGGCCATCACGTCGGGCATGCGGAACGCGCCCCCGATCTCGACCAGCTCGCCGCGCGAGACAACCACCTCGCGCCCGCGCGCCAGCGCCGCGATGGTCAGCAGCACCGCGCCGGCGTTGTTGTTGACCACGGTCGCCGCCTCGGCGCCGGTGAGCGTGCACAGCAGCTCCTCGACCACGCTGTCGCGGTCGCCGCGCCCGCCCGAGGCCAGGTCGTACTCGAGGTTGTTCGGCCCGGACATCATCGCCATCAGGTGCTGCAGCGCCTCGTCGGCCAGCAGCGCGCGGCCGAGGTTGGTGTGCAGCACCGTGCCGGTCAGGTTGAGCACCGCGCGCATGCGGGGGGCCAGGCGCGCCTCGACGCGTCCGGCCAGCCGGGCAGCCAGCGCCCCGGGCTCCACCTCGGCCTGCGTCAGCTCGCCCGCCACCGCGCGGGCGCGCAGCGCGTCGAGCATCGCGCGCACTTCCGCGGCGACCAGCGTGTGGCCATGGGTGTCGACGAGCGCCGCCACGGCGGGCTGGCGCAACAGACGGTCCACGGAGGGCAGGTCCTTGGGGCTGGCCTGGGAACCGTACACGACGGACTCGCTGGGCCGGGCCATCAATGACCTCCCGGCGTGGGAGGCGAGTCTCCCGGTGGTTCGGGTTCGCCGTACAGCAGCATCAGGTTGACGCCGTAGCGTTGCCGGCCCGCTTCGCAGGCCAGCAGGTCCAGCGTCAGCGTCGCCAGGTCGTCGGCCACCGGCTCCGCGAACGGATCGCGCTCGGTGTGCACGATCTTGAGGTAATGGCCGCAGTCGTCGCAGGTCTCGGCCTGCACCGCGGCCAGGCGCGGCGGCTCGTCGCCCGGCGCGTCGGCCGCCTCCAGGGATTCATAGGCAATGTGCCCGGTGGCGCCGCAGTGCGTGCAGCGCGCGCGCACCATGTGCCACTGCATCGAGCACAGCGAACAGTGCAGGTAGCGCTGGCCCGGCGCATCACCGGCCGGGCGCACCACGCTGGCGGTGGGCCGGCTGCCGCAGCAGGGACAGCGCCCGTGGTCGTCGAGCCGGCCGAAGGCCGACCCGCCGCCCTGGTGCCGTTCCTGGGTGGCAATGACCAGGTGCGTCCAGTGCACCTGTAGCGCGGCGGCCACCAGCGGTGCGGTGGCCAGGTCCAGCCCGTGCATCACGCCGTGCAGCAGGCCGTCGGCCTGCCGCTCGAGCTGCACGTCGTCCCATTGCAGCAGGCGGTCGATCACGGGCCGTGCAGCCTCGGGCGCGGCAACCCGCACCTTGGTGACGAGGTCGCGCAGCACCTGGCGCCAGGCCGCATCGCGCGGCCAGTCGGTGGCCGACAGCGGCGGCACCCCGCAGCGCGCCGCATCGTCCAATGCCTGCGCATCCGGCAGCGGCACCTCGGGATGGCGGTTCAGCAGCTCCTGCTGCGCCAGCGAGACGTCGGCCATGAAGCGCAGGAAATCGCCCATCGCGTGCGAGGCGGCGAGCTGGCGCAGGCGCATGCCCCGTTCGGCGAAGACGGTCCCGCGCGCCGGCGGCGCCAGGTACGGCACGTTGCCGCCACCGCGCGCGACGATCTCCTCGACGGGCATCACCCGCACCGTTCCCGTGGCTGTCATGCGTTCATTGTCTCCTTTGCGTGCAACCGGCACCCCATGGCCCGCCTCACTTGCCCTGCGTCACTTCGCGATGCCACAGCGGATGGTTCTGCCGCGCCCAGGCCTCGGACACCGTGCCGCGCGTCATCGCGCGCACCGTGCCCTTGACCCAGATGGCCGCGTAGATGTGCACGATGACGGTCAGCACCAGCACCACCGCGGCAATCGAGTGCAGCAGCACCGCCACGCGCATCACGCCGATGGTGAAGTACGGGGCGAACCAGGGCCGCCAGAACATGAAGCCCGTGACCAGCAGCACCAGCAGGCTCAGCACCATCAGCCAGAACACCGTCTTCTGCCCGGCGTTGTACTTGCCCACCGGCGGCATGCCGGCCTTGTCGCCACGCAGCATCCGGCCGGCGTTGCGGCGCCATTCCCGGTCGCGCTCGTCGAAGAGGTTGTCCTTCCAGAGCCGGAAGAACAGGCCCAGGAAGCTGAGCACCATCAGCACCCCGAGGAACGGGTGCAGGATGCGCGCCCAGGCCCCGCCGCCGAACAGGTGGCTGAAGAAGAACAGGCTCGGGTGGAAGAAGGCGAGGCCCGACAGGCCGGCCAGGAAGAAGAAGATGGCCAGCGCCCAGTGGTTCAGGCGTTCGCCGTCGCTGTAGCGTCGGATCAGCTTGCTCATGGGGCCTCCTCAGGCGTCCGCCTTCTCGTCGCTGTCGGCCTTCTCCTCGACCGGCCCGACCTTCATGTAGTGGAAGAACCCGGCCAGCACGGCACCGATCATGCCGGCCAGCGCCAGCGGCTTGGCCACGCCCTTCCACAGCGCCACCAGCGAGCTGATGGTCGGGTTGGCCGGCAGGCCTTCCAGCTCGGGCTTGTCGGCATGCTTGAGCACGTACATCACGTGGGTGCCGCCCACGCCTTCGGGGTTGTAGAGCCCCGCGTTCTGGAAGCCGCGCTCCTTGAGCTCGCCGACCCGCTTCTGCGCGTAGGCGACCATGTCCGGCTTCGTGCCGAAGCCGATCGCCCCGGTCGGGCAGGTCTTCACGCAGGCCGGCTCCAACCCCACACCGACGCGGTCGGAACACAAGGTGCACTTGTACGCCTTGTTGTCCTTGGCGCTGATGCGCGGCACGTTGAACGGGCAGCCCTTGACGCAGTAGCCGCAGCCGATGCAGTTCTCGCTGATGAAGTCGACGATGCCGTTGGCGTACTTGACGATCGCCCCCGGCGACGGGCAGGCCTTGAGGCACCCGGGGTCCTCGCAGTGCATGCAGCCGTCCTTGCGGATCAGCCACTCGAGCTTGCCCTCCTCGGGTTCGACCTCGAAGAAGCGCATCACCGTCCACGAGCTCGGCGTGAGGTCCGCCGGGTTGTCGTAGACGCCGATGTTCTGCCCGACCTCGTCGCGCAGGTCGTTCCAGTTCATGCAGGCGACCTGGCAGGCCTTGCAGCCGATGCACTTGGACTCGTCGATCAGCTTGGCGACCTGCGGGACCGCGTTGCGGACCTGCGGGGTCGGGGTGGTGGTGGCCGAGCGGGCCACCACGTCGAGCGATTGCAGACTGGCCATGCCCTACCTCCTCACACCTTCTCGATATTCACGAGGAACGCCTTGAACTCCGGGGTCTGCGAGTTCGCATCCCCGACGAACGGCGTCAGCGAGTTGGCGAGGTAGCCGTTCTGCGTCACGCCCTTGAAGCCCCAGTGGATCGGGATGCCGACGGTGTGGATGACCTTGCCGTCGACATGGAGCCCCTTGATGCGCCGCGTGACCACCGCCGCGGCGATGACCTCGCCGCGGTTGCTGCGCACGCGCACCTTGTCGCCCTGCCGGATCCCCTTCTCGCGGGCCAGCTCCTCGCCGATCTCGACGAACGGCGCGGGCTGCACGACCGCATTGCTGCGCGCGTGCTTGGTCCAGAAGTGGTGGTGCTCGGTCAGGCGATAGGTGGTCGCCGCGTACGGGAACTCCTCCTTGGTGCCGAACGCCTCGAGGTCGCCCTTGAACACGCGCGCGGCCGGGTTGCTGACGGCCTTCGGGTTGTCCGGGCACATCAGGTTCACGCCCACCGGCGTCTCGAAGGGCTCGTAGTGCTCGGGGAACGGCCCGTCGGCCATGCCGACGGCATGCAGGCGCGCCACGCCCTCGGGGTTCATGATGAACGAGCCCACGCCCTCCTCGGGCTTCGCGTTGGGCCGCATGTCGGGCACGTCCGCACCGGCCCAGGACCTGCCGTTCCAGTACAGGTAGGTGCGGCTCGGATCCCACGGCTTGCCCGACGGGTCGGCCGACGCCCGGTTGTACAGGATGCGGCGGTTGGCCGGCCACGCGAAGCCCCAGTTCGGGTACACGCCCAGGCCACTGGGGTCGGACGTGTCGCGCCGCGCGGTCATGTTGCCCGCCTGCGTGAAGCAGCCGCTGTAGATCCAGTTGCCGCACGCGGTCGAGCCGTCGTCCTGCAGCAGCGCGAAGCCCGGCAGCTGTTCGCCGGCCTTCACCAGCACGGCGCGCGGCGCGTCCGGGTTCTTCGGATCGGGCGGCGCGAGCACGTCGCGCAGCGCACGGCCGTTGATCTCGCGCAGCAGCTCGACGGGCGACGGCACGTTCGGGTTGAGGTACGGCCAGGTCAGCGCCGCAATCGGCTCGGGCAGCGTGCCGCCTTCCTTGGCGTACAGCTGGCGCAGCTTCATGAACAGGCGCGCGATGATCTCCGAGTCGGGCTTGGCCTCGCCCGGCGGGTCGACCGCCTTCTCCTTCCACGAGATGACGCGGCTGGAGTTGGTGAACGTGCCCGCCTCCTCTGCGAAGCAGGCGGTCGGCAGCCGGAACACCTCGGTCTGGATCGTGGCCGGATCCACGTCGTTGAGCGGACCGTAGTTCTTCCAGAACTCGCTGGTCTCGGTCTCGAGCGGGTCCATGATGACCAGGTACTTCAGCTTGCTCAGCGCCGCCGACAGCTTCTTCTTGTTGGGCACCGCCGCGATCGGGTTGAAGCCCTGCACGAGGAAGCCGTTGATCTTGCCCTGGTGCATCAGCTCGAAGATGTGCAGGACGTCGTAGCCTGCATCACGCTTCGGGATCCAGTCGTAGCAGTAGTCGTTCTCCGCCGTCGCGGCGTCGCCGTAGTACGCCTTCATCAGGCTGGTGTGCCACTTCGGGAAGTTCTGCGGGAACGACATCTGGTTCGGCCGCAGCGGCTTGAGCGTGCGGCGCGCCAGGTACTCGGCGCGGTTGGTGTCCGCGTCGGTGGGCGCGCTCATGTAGCCCGACAGCACGTCCGAGTAGGCGTTCATGTCGGTGATGCCCTGCACGTTGGCATGGCCCCGCAGCGCGTTGACCCCGCCGCCCGGACGGCCCATGTTGCCCAGCAGCAGCTGGATCATGGCCATCGTCCGGATGTTCTGCGAGCCCACCGAGTGCTGGGTCCAGCCGAGCGCGTACATGATGGTCATCACCTTGTCCGGCGCCGAGGTCTCCCCGATCATCTCGCAGATCTGCAGGAACTTGTCCTGCGGCGTGCCGCAGATGCGGCTGACCATCTCCGGCGTGTAGCGGCTGTAGTGCTTCTTCAGCTGCTGGTACACGCACAGCGGGTCCTGCAAGGTTTCGTCGACCTTGACGTAGCCGTCCTCGCCGATCTGGTAGCCCCAGGTCGACTTGTCATAGGCGCGGCGCTCCTCGTTGTAGCCGCTGAACAGGCCGTTGTCGAACGAGAACTCCGGCTTCAGCAGGAACGTGAGGTCGGTGTTGAACTTGGCGTACTCGAGGTGGATCTTGTCGTTGCTCAGCAGGTAGTTGATGACGCCGCCCAGGAAGGCGATGTCGGTCCCCACGCGGATGGGGGCATAGACGTCCGCCACCGCAGCCGAGCGCGTGAAGCGCGGGTCGACCACGATGAGCTTGGCCTTGCGGTGCTGCATCGCCTCGGTCACCCACTTGAAACCGCACGGGTGTGCCTCGGCGGCGTTGCCGCCCATGATCAGGACCAGATCCGTGTTGCGGATGTCGGTCCACGAGTTGGTCATCGCTCCGCGACCGAAAGTCGGGCCCAGACTGGACACCGTCGGCGCGTGTCAGATGCGTGCCTGTGTATCGAGTGCGACCATCCCCAGGCCACGAGCGACCTTCACGCTCAGGTAGCCTGATTCGTTGGACGAGGCGGACGAGATCAGGAACGCCACCGAGTTCCAGCGGTTGACCGTCACGCCCTTGTCGTTGGTGCGGATCAGGTTGGCATCGCGGTCGTCCTTCATGTGGCGCGCGATGCGGGTGAGCGCCTCATCCCAGGTGATCCGCTTCCATTCGTTGCTGCCGGGCTCGCGCACCTGCGGGTACAGCACCCGGTTCGGCGACTGGATCATGTCCATCACGCCCGCGCCCTTGGGGCACAGCGTGCCGCGGTTGACGGGGTGGTCCGGGTCGCCTTCGATGTGGATGATCGACGACTTGACGTTCTTGGCCTTGTCGCCCAGCGTGTAGATGACCAGCCCGCAGCTGACCGAGCAGTACGGGCAGATGCTGCGGCTTTCGGTGGTACGGGCGAGCTTGAAGTTGCGCGTCTCGGCCAGCGCTGCGGTGGGCGAGAAGCCCATCGCGACCAGGCTGGACCCAACCAGCCCGGCGGCGCTGACCCGGAAGAACTGCCTCCGGTTCATGTCCATCGATGTCACTCCTGTGTGGCTAGGGGGGCCGCACGCGGCACCGGACCTGACTGTGCGTGTGGATTGGACCCGAGTGGGAACCCGCGGTCGCTCCACTGTTTCCCCTATGAAACGAAATGCACAGGTGTCGTGGCAGCCCGTCGCGACAAGTTGTCGCACCTTGCGCCGGGGTGTCTCGAGGGATCGCGACAACCTGTCGCAAAGCCGGCCCGGATGACGGCGCCGGCGCGCGATGCGCGAACCGGCGCACGACGCGGTGCCGTCCGCAACGCGCACCGGTTGTTGCAGGTCGGCGACAGGCCAACAGGAAGGACGCGTGGTTCACCCGCAACCGGCCAGCGCAACGGCCCAGCCCGACAGGTGCAGGCGCAGCGGGGCGTCCAGCATCGCGCCGTCGAGCGCCCGCAGCGAGGCCGCATGCAGCTGGACCAGCCGCCCGTCATCCCAGGTGCGCACCACCCGCACCGAGGGTGGCAGGGTGCGCAGCAGGCGCGCCGGCCGTGTCGTCCAGACGAGCACCGCGCCGCCTGCGTCGCTGCGGCGCGCCAGCGCATCGACGGCGAGCGCCGTGCCTGCCAGCACGCCCAGCAGCACGAGGGGCACCATCACATGCCGCCGCATGGCGCTCCTCCGGTTCAGCGCGCACCCGCCAGGCGCAGGAAGCGCTCGGCAGGCTGCTCGCGTACCGGCAGGTTCGCCACCGCCGCCAGCAGCGACAGCGCGACGCAGCCCCACCACATCGCGTCGTACGAGCCGGTGCGCTGGTACACCGCACCCGCGAGCGACACGCCCAGGAAGGAGCCGACCTGGTGGCTGAAGAAGGCGATGCCGAACAGCATGCCCATGTAGCGCGTGCCGAAGAAGGTCGCCACCAGGCCCGAGGTGAGCGGCACGGTCGACAGCCACAGCAGCCCCATGCCTGCGCCGAAGCCGAGCACCGTCGCGGTCGACACCGGCAGCAGCACGAAGCCGGCGATCAGCGCGCCGCGCACCAGGTAGATCCACACCAGCAGCGGCTTCTTGCCCCAGCGGCCGCCCAGCGTGCCGGCCAGGTAGGCGCCCAGCACGTTGAACAGCCCGATCATCGCCACCGCCCAGGACGACAGGCTGGCCGAGACACCCAGGTCACCGAGGTAGGCGGGAAAGTGCGTCGTGATGAAGGCGAGCTGAAAGCCGCAGACGAAGAAGCCCAGCACCAGCCAGACGTAGCTGCGGTGCGCGAACGCCCCGCCCAGCACCGTCCGCGCCGAGGCCGCCGGCACGGCGGCGGCGCCCCCCGCGGCGGGCACCTCGCGGACGAACCACGCGGCCACCAGGATGGAAGCGATGCCCGCGGCCATGCAGCCCGCGCCCGCGGACCAGTGCGCACCCAGGTCGATGCAGGCCTGCACCAGCGGGACGATCACGAACTGCCCCAGCGATCCCGCGGCGGTGCCGACCCCGAGCGCCCACGAGCGGTGCGATTCCGGCATCACCCGGCCCAGCGCGGCCAGCGCGGTCGAGAACGAGGCCCCGCCCATGCCGACGCCGACCAGCACGCCCGCGCTCAGCAGCACGTGCAGCGCGGTCCCGGACACCATCAACCCGAGGATGCCGGCCAGGTACAGCAGCGCGCCGACCAGCATCACCCGGCGCGCCCCGAAGCGGTCGGTCAGGTGGCCGGCAAACGGCTGCGTCACGCCCCAGCACAGGTTCTGCACCGCGATCGCGAGCGAGTACGCCTCGCGCGTGATGCCGAGGTCCGGCGGCAGCGGCGCGGTGAACAGGCCGAACGCCGCGCGCACGCCGAAGGACATCAGCGAGATGAAGCTGGCCGCCACCAGGGTCGCCACCAGCGCGCCGGACAGGCGGGAGGACGCGGCGCTCATGTGCGCCTCCCTCCGGCGGCCGTGACCGACAGCCGCGCGCGGGTGCCGGTGACGACGACCACGTCGCCGGCGCGCACCGCGAGCGTCGCGCCGGCGTGCAGCACGTGGTCCTCGACGTCCAGGTGCCGCGTCACCCACAACGTGCCCTGGGTGCAGCCCAGCACCAGCGCGACGGACGGGCGCAGCACCAGCACCCGGCAGCCGTGCGGCTCGAACGTGAAGCCGGCCGGCAACGGCGTCGTGCGGCGCCCGCCCGGGCCCGCCCGGTTCCACGCCTCGTAGCTCAGCGTCGCCGCACGGACCTCGGGCCGCGCCGTGCGGCGCGCGCCCCGCCCCAGCCAGGACGGCAGGGACCACAGATCAAGGGAAAGGAAACGCATGGATGCCCCGCAATGACGTTGGTGCTTCCATGCTGGGCACGCGCCCAAGCCCTGTCACTTGAAACTTCGGGCGCGCGAAGCGGACGCCCGTTCATGGCAACGGCGCCCAGGCGGCGGTGCGCACCTCCTGCGCGCAATGGAGGATCCAGTCGGCCACGCGTCGCACCGGGTCGGGCACGTCGTCGCCTGCGCCGATCAGCCAGAAGGCCTGGCCGCTGTCGAACGGCGCGACGCGCGGCCCCTCGAGCAGCCGCAGCTGGCCGGCGCGCAGCGGCGCCTGCAGCAGCTCCAGCCGCCCCAGCGCCACGCCCTGCCCGGCCAACGCCGCCTGCACCATCTGCTCGTACTGGTTGAAGCGCAGCACCGCCTTGGCGCTGGCGGTGCTCCAGCCGCGCGCGGCCAGCCAGTCGGCCCAGTGCAGCCAGGGGCGGCCGGGGTAGTCGAACTCCAGCAGGTTGACCGCCGCCAGCGCCTCGCGCGTGTCCAGGCAACGGGGATCGATCGCCGGATGGGCCACCGGCGCGATGGTCTCGCCGAACAGCCGGATCGCGCCGATCGGCGCATGCCGCGGGGCACAGTAACGGATGGCCAGGTCCACGTCGCCGCCCACCTCCAGCACGGTGTTGGTGGCCGCAAACCGCACGTCCACGTCCGGATGGGCGGCAAGGAAGTCGCCCAGCCGCGGCAGCATCCACAGCGCCGCCACGCTGGTGCTCATCGTGACGGTGACCGGCCTGGGTCGCTGCACGGCCATCAGCCCCACCACCGACTGCAGCTGCTGCACGCAGGCATCGGCCACCTTGAACAGCAGCTCGCCGTGCTCGGTGAACGCGAGGCTGCGGTAACCGCGATGGAACAGCGGCACGCCCAGCGCCTCCTCCAGCGTGCGGATCTGCTTGGACACCGCCGACTGGGTCAGGCACAGCTCGTCGGCCGCCTGCGTGATGCTCATCTGCCGGCCCACCGCGACGAAGCCCTTGATCAGGTCCAGCGACGGCAGCCGGACCAGCGGCAGCGACATGCGCGTTTCATCGGACATACGGCCACCTCCTGCTGGCACAGCCTGCGTTCTACCGTCCCCGGCGCCCGCACGGGATGACTTCCGCGGCGCCCTCGCATGCACGGTCGTCATGCGAGACCGGTCCGATTTTGCGCGCCGGCGCGGCAAGCGGGCCGCTCACATGAAATTCCGTCGTGCGCGGCGGCCCCATTGATCGTTTGAAGCCGGCGCGTCGCTCCTCTTCAATGGACCCCGGGTCTAGCAGATGGTCCTGGAGGTACCGATGAC
Source organism: Caldimonas thermodepolymerans (assembly GCF_015476235.1). NCBI lineage: Bacteria > Pseudomonadati > Pseudomonadota > Betaproteobacteria > Burkholderiales > Sphaerotilaceae > Caldimonas > Caldimonas thermodepolymerans. The sequence continues at coordinate 802,571 of NZ_CP064338.1, read as the reverse complement.
ATCGATCCTGGAGGAACGGCGGCACGCGACGACCGGGCATGGCGGGGTCGTCGCCCGGCTGAGCTACGTGCTGCCCGATGGCACCACCCCGGTGTCGTACGCCTATCCCCCGCCCGACGGGCACCCGTGGGAAAGTGCGCGCTTCGAGGACGTGCCCATGCACATCGCCGACGCGCGCCGCGCAGCCGGGCTGCCCTCGCTGCACGAATGCGGGTTCGCGCTGTTCGACGCCCCCAGCGCGGTGCGCGATTTCGAGGACCCGGCCGAGCTGCGTGCACGGTACGAGCCGGAGCTGGTCGAGCTGGCCCTGGCCGCCACGCAGGGCCGTGCGGCCTGGGTGTTCGACCACCTGGTGCGCAAGCGCGACCCCGCGCAGCCGACGCTCAGCTTCGGCCGCACGGTGCGCGGCAGCGCGCCGACCGCCAACGGGCGGGTGCACAACGACTACACGGAAGCCTCCGGGCAACGCCGGCTGAGGCTGGTGCTGGCCGACGAGGCCCTGGCCGGGGCCGTGGCGCGCTACTGCATCGTCAACGTCTGGCGCCCGCTGGCGCACCCGGTGCTCGATGCGCCGCTGGCGGTGTGCGACGCCCGCTCGGTGACCCCCGGCGACGCCGTGGTCGGCGAGGTGCGCTACCCGCGGCGGCGTGGCGAGATCTACCTGTACCGGCACGCGGCCCGGCACCGCTGGTATTACTACCCCGGGATGCGCCCGCACGAGACGCTGGTGTTCAAGCAGTACGACTCCGCCGAAGGCGTGGCCCGCTACACCCCGCATGCGGCGTTCGAGCTGCCCGACATCCCGCCGGGCACCCCGCCGCGGCAGAGCATCGAGGCGCGCATCCTGGTCGTGATGGAGTGGAGGCAGCCATGACGCCACGTCCCGTGCTCGAGTTCTGGTTCGACTTCGGCAGCAACTACAGCTACCTGGCCGCAATGCGCATCGACCGGCTGGCCGCCCGGGCCGGCGTGCAGGTCGCGTGGAAGCCGTTCCTGCTCGGCCCCGTGTTCCGTGCGCTCGGATGGCCCTCCTCGCCCTCCGTGGTGCAGCGCGAGAAGGGCCGCTACGTCTGGCGCGACATGGAACGCGAAGCCGCCCGCCTGGGCCTGCCGTTTCGCCGGCCCAGCCAGTTCCCGCGCGCCGCGCTGCTCGCGCACCGCGTCGCCGTGGCGGCCGACGGCCAGCCCTGGCTGCCGGAGTTCTGCCAGGCCCTGTTCCTGCGCAACTTCGCCGCCGACCAGGACATCGAGGACATGGAGGCGGTCAGCGAGGTGCTGTCGGCCGTCGGCCAGCATTCGGGCGTGTGGATCGAGCGCGCGCAGCAGGAAGACGTCAAGCTGCGCCTGCGCCGCCAGACCGAGGAAGCGCAGGCGCGCGGCATCTTCGGCGCGCCGACCTTCTTCGTCGCGGACGAGATGTTCTGGGGCAACGACCGCCTGGAGCAGGCCCTGGCCTGGGCGACCGGCGAGGCCGGACGCCCGGAGCGCTGACGCAGCCCCTGTGCCTGCCCTTCCCGCGGCGCGCGGCGCACCGTACGATGCGCAGGCGATGAGCACCTCCTTCGCCGCGCCGGCCGCAGGCCACCCCTACCACGCGCTGACCTGGCGGCTGCTGGCCGCCCTGGGCCTGTCGCAGCTGATCGCCTGGGGCACGCTGCACTACCTGATCGCGGTGTTCGCTGCCGCGATCGCCGCGGAGATGCACTGGAGCAGCGCCCGCGTGCAGACCGGCTTCGCCCTGGCAATGCTGGTGATGGCGGCCTGCTCCTATACCGTGGGCCGCTGGATCGACGAGCGCGGCGGGCGACTGCCGCTGATGAGCGGCTGCTGGATCGGCGCGCTGGGCTGCACCGTGCTGGCGGCAGTCGACCGCTACCCGGTGTACCTGTCGGCCTGGGTCCTGATCGGGCTGGGCATGCGGCTGGCGCTGTACGACGCGGTGTTCGCGACGCTGGCCGGCATCGCGGGGACGGCGGCGCAGCGCGCGATCTCGGTGGTGACGATCATGGGCGGGCTGGCCTCCACCGTGTTCTGGCCGCTCGGCCAGCACCTGCTGGAGCGCTTCGGCTGGCGCGGCGCGCTGCTGTGCTACGCCGGCTTCCTGCTCGCCTGCTCGCTGCTGCACCTGGCGGTGCCGAAGGTCGCGCGCCGGCCCGCGCAGGCCGGCCCGGCCACGGGCGCCGTGGCCAGCCATCCGCCCACGCAGCCGGCCGTCGCCTGGCTCTACACCTACTGCGCCGCGGGGGTGGTGTTCCTGCAGACCGGCATGGCGGCCCACTTCATCGAGCTGCTGCGGCATGCCGGCTGGAGCGCCGGCGATGCGGTCTGGCTGGCCACGCTGTTCGGCGCAGGCCAGTTCTGCGGCCGCGCGACGATCGCCCTGTGGGCCTTCCGCTTCAACCCGGTGGCGCTGAACCTGGTGCCCGCGGTGCTGCTGGTCGTCTCGATCGCCACCTACCTCGGCGGCGGCGGGCTGATGGCCGGGGCGACGACCTTCGCGTTCCTCTACGGCCTGAGCAACGGCACGGCCACCTACACCCGCGGCGCGATGCCGCTGGTGCTGTTCGATCCGGCGAAGTACGGCCGCACCGTCGGGCTGATGCTCAAGCCCGCGCTGGCGCTGTCGGCCGTGGCGCCGGTGGCCTTCGGTCACGGCATCGACCGCTGGAGCGCGCACGGGCTCGCCACCGGCATCCTGGTGCTGGCGCTGTCGCTGCTCGCGGCGTCCGCCGCCCTGTACCGCCTTGCGCCCCGTCCGGCCGTGACCTAGGTCCGCCTCGCGGCGGCGCCCGGTGCGTCGCCCGCTGGCCGCAGGCGGGGGCCGGGGTACACTTGCCGGCGTTGCCGGCCGTCGCCCTGCCGACCTCGCCCGCGCGTTCCGTCATTCCTCAACAGCCCCTGGATCTACACCATGTCCCGCTGTGTACTGTTCGGCGCCGCCCTGGCCGCCGCCCTCTCGATGCCGCTGGCGGTCCACGCCCAGCACCTGGTCCAGCGCCAGTTCCCGCAAGACACCCTGCGCGGCGAGCTCGTCGTCGTGCAGCCGCCGGACGTCCGGCTCAACGGCCGGCCGGCGCGGCTGTCGCCCGGCGCGCGCATCCGCGGCCAGAACAACCTGCTGGTGATGTCCGGCGCGATCGTCGGCACGCCGCTGGTGGTCAACTACACCGTCGACAACCTCGGCCAGGTCAAGGACGTCTGGGTGCTGCGCGAGGACGAGGCAAAGAAGGTCTGGCCCAAGACGCGCGAGGAAGCGGCGCGCTGGAGCTTCGACCCGATCGCCCAGGTCTGGGTCAAGCGCTGAAGGAGGCGGCCATGAGCAAGAAGGTCTACATCAAGACGTTCGGCTGCCAGATGAACGAGTACGACTCGGACAAGATGGCCGACGTGCTCGCCGCCGCGCAGGGCTACGAGCCGACGCAGGACCCGGAGGAAGCCGACCTGATCCTGTTCAACACCTGCTCGGTGCGCGAGAAGGCGCAGGAGAAGGTGTTCAGCGACCTCGGCCGCTTCAAGCACCTAAAGAAGAAGGGCGTGAAGATCGGCGTCGGCGGCTGCGTGGCCAGCCAGGAAGGTGCGGCCATCATCGAGCGCGCGCCCTACGTGGACGTGGTGTTCGGTCCCCAGACCCTGCACCGCCTGCCCGAGATGCTGGCCAAGCGGGAACAGCAGGGCCGCCCGCAGGTGGACATCTCCTTCCCCGAGATCGAGAAGTTCGACCACCTGCCGCCGGCCAAGGTCGAGGGCGCCTCGGCCTTCGTCTCGATCATGGAAGGCTGCTCCAAGTACTGCAGCTACTGCGTCGTGCCCTACACCCGTGGCGAGGAGGTCTCGCGCCCCTTCGAGGACGTGCTGGTGGAGGTCGCCGGCCTGGCCGACCAGGGCGTCAAGGAAGTGACGCTGCTGGGGCAGAACGTCAACGCCTACCGCGGGAAGATGGGCGACACCGACGAGATCGCCGACTTCGCGCTGCTGATCGAGTACATCGCCGAGATCCCCGGCATCGAGCGCATCCGCTACACCACCAGCCACCCGAACGAGTTCACGCAGCGCCTGATCGACGTCTACGCCAAGGTGCCGCAGCTGGTGAACCACCTGCACCTGCCGGTGCAGCATGGCAGCGACCGCATCCTCGCCGCGATGAAGCGCGGCTACACCGCGCTCGAGTACAAGAGCACGATCCGCAAGCTGCGCGCCGTGCGCCCGGACATCAGCCTGTCGAGCGACTTCATCGTCGGCTTCCCCGGCGAGACCGAGGAGGACTTCGCCAAGCTGATGAAGCTGGTCGAGGACGTCGGCTACGACAGCTCCTTCAGCTTCATCTTCAGCCCGCGCCCCGGCACGCCGGCCGCGGCGCTGCACGACGACACGCCCAAGGAGGTCAAGCTGCGCCGCCTGCAACAGCTGCAGGCCGCGCTGGAGGCCAACGTGCGCCGCATCAGCGAAAGCCGCGTGGGCACCGTGCAGCGCATCCTGGTCGAGGGCCCGTCGAAGAAGGACCCGGGCGAGCTGATGGGCCGCACCGAGTGCAACCGCATCGTCAACTTCCCCGGCGGCCCGAACGCGCAGCGCCTGGTCGGCCAGATGATCGACGTGCGCATCACCCAGGCCCTGCCGCACTCGCTGCGCGGCGAGGTGGTGGTCAAGGAGCAGGTCGCGGCCTGACGGCGGCTCAGGCGCGCCGGCGCGGCCCGAACCCGGCCCAGCCGAGCGCCAGGGCCGTGGCCAGCACCATCGCGAGGTAGGTCGCCATGCGGCCGTCGCGCCCGAGCACCACGGCCCCGCCCACCAGCGCGACGGTCGCCCCTGCGCAGGCCCAGGCGGCCAGGCGCCGCCAGCCCACCCCGGCGAGTGCCCGGCGCCAGACCAGCTTGGCCAGTGACGCGCTCAGCAGGCCGACACCGACGGCCGGGGCGAAGAAGTTGGTCAGGTGCCAGAAGGCGTCGAGGGGACCCATGGAGGAAGCGTGTGGCGAGGTTGACATCCATCAAGCCCATAGCCGGACACTAAGTGCTTGAAAGACTTCGAAATTTTATAATCCGGGCATGAGCGTCTTCGCCCTCGGCCTGAACCACACGACCGCTCCCGTCGACCTGCGGGGGCGGTTTGCGTTCACGCTCGACCAGCTCGGGCCGACGCTGCGCAGCCTGCGCGAGCGCTTCAGCCTGCGCCCGGAAGCGGCGCTGATCTCCACCTGCAACCGCACCGAGCTGTACTGCGCGGCTCCGTCCGACCTGGTGCGCCCGGCCATGGACTGGCTGGCGGGCTTGGGTGGCATCTCCGGCACCGAACTGGCCCGGCACACCTACGTGCTCGAGGATGGCCAGGCGGCGCGCCACGCGTTCCGTGTGGCCAGCGGGCTGGACTCGATGGTGCTGGGCGAGCCGCAGATCCTCGGCCAGATGAAGCAGGCCGTGCGCGAGGCCGACGCCGCCGGCACGCTGGGCACCACGCTGCACCAGCTGTTCCAGCGTTCCTTCGCGGTGGCCAAGGAAGTGCGCACCTCCACCGAGATCGGCGCGCATTCGATCAGCATGGCCGCCGCCGCGGTGCGGCTGGCCGGGCAGCTGTTCGAGGACTTGCGCGACGTCAAGGTGCTGTTCGTCGGCGCCGGCGAGATGATCGAGCTGGCCGCCACGCACTTCGCCGCCAAGTCGCCCAAGGCCATGGCCGTGGCCAACCGCACGCTGGAGCGCGGCGAGAAGCTCGCCACCCGCTTCGGCGCCGAGGCGATGCGCATGGCCGACCTGCCGTCGCGCCTGGCCGAGTTCGACGTGGTGGTCTCCTGCACCGCGAGCTCGCTGCCGATCATCGGCCTCGGCGCGGTCGAACGGGCGCTGAAGGCCCGCAAGCACCGCCCGATGTTCATGGTCGACCTGGCCGTGCCGCGCGACATCGAGCCCGAGGTCGCGCAACTGGACGACGTCTACCTGTATACCGTGGACGACCTGTCCGCGGTGGTGCAGACCGCCGGCGAGAAGCGCCAGGCGGCCGTCGCCCAGGCCGAAGCCATCATCGAGACCGGAGTGCAGAGCTTCGTCCACTGGCTGGACCAGCGCGCCACCGTGCCGCTGATCCAGGCACTCAACGCCCAGGCCGATGCCTGGCGCGACATCGAGCTCGCGCGTGCACGCAAGGCCCTGGCACGCGGCGAGGACATCGACACCGTGCTGGAAGCCCTGTCGCGCGGGCTGACCCAGAAGATGCTGCACGGCGCGCTGGCCGAACTGCGCAGCGCCGATGCGCAACACCGCGAGCAGCTGGCCGACACCGTCGCGCGGCTGTTCCTGCGCGGCACCTCCCGCCCCTGCGGCCGCCGTTAGCGCAGGCCCCGGCCCGCCTCCGCCGCGGAGGCGCCCGCCTGCCCACGGCCCGAGCCGTTCCTGCCCCCACCTGCCGCCGATGAAACCCTCCCTGCGTCTCCAGCTCGACCGCTACCTGCAGCGCCTGAAGGACCTGGACGCCGTGCTGGCCGCACCCGACGTGCTGAGCGACATCACGCGCTTTCGCGGCCTGACGCGCGAGCACGCGGAGGTGGCCGCGGTCGCGCAGCGCTACGAACGCTACCTGCAGCGCGAACGCGACCTCGCCGGCGCACGCGAGATGCTGTCCGACCCGGACATGGCCGAGATGGCCCGCGAGGAGATCGCCGCGGCCGAGGCCGAGCTGCTGCGCCTCGAAGACGAACTGCAGCGCGCCCTGCTGCCCAAGGACCCGGACGACGCGCGCAACGCCTTCCTCGAGATCCGCGCCGGCACCGGCGGCGACGAGTCGGCGCTGTTCGCCGGCGACCTGCTGCGCATGTACCTGCGCTACGCCGAGCGCCACGGCTGGAAGGCCGAGATGATGTCGTGCAGCGAGTCGGACCTCGGCGGCTACAAGGAAGCCGTGGTGCGCATCGAGGGCGAGGACGTCTACAAGCACCTGAAGTACGAATCCGGTGGCCACCGCGTGCAGCGCGTGCCGGCCACCGAAACCCAGGGGCGCATCCACACCAGCGCCTGTACCGTGGCCGTGATGCCCGAGCCGGACGAGGCCGAGGAGATCGCGATCAACCCGGCCGACCTGCGCATCGACACCTTCCGCGCCAGCGGGGCCGGCGGCCAGCACGTCAACAAGACCGAATCGGCGATCCGCATCACCCACCTGCCCACCGGCATCGTGGCCGAGTGCCAGGACGACCGCTCGCAGCACCGCAACAAGGCCAAGGCGATGGCGGTGCTGGCCGCGCGGCTGCGCGAGAAGGAACGCCACGAGCGCCTGAGCAAGGAAGCCGCCACGCGCAAGAGCCTGATCGGCAGCGGCGACCGCAGCGACCGCATCCGCACCTACAACTTCCCGCAAGGGCGACTCACCGACCACCGCATCAACCTGACGCTGTACCGCCTCCAGGCGGTGATGGACGGCGAGCTGGACGAGGTGGTCAACGCGCTGATCGCCGCGCGCGAGGCCGAACAGCTGGCCGAGCAGCTCGACGAGCTGGAGCGGGGCCGCGCATGAACGACGACGCCCGCGCCCGCACCACCGTCGCGCAGGCCTGGCAGGCCGCGGTGCAGCGCGGGCTGGAGCGCATCGACGCCCAGGCCCTGCTGGCCCACGTGCTGGACCTGCCGCCCGGGCGTGCCCGCGCCTGGCTGCTCGCGCACGACACCGACCCGCTGCCCCCCGCACAGCTGGCCCGCTACGAGGCGCTGGTGCAGCGCCGCGCGACCGGCGAGCCGCTTGCCTACCTGGTCGGCACGCGCGAGTTCTACGGCCTGACGCTCGCGGTGACGCCCGCGGTGCTGGTGCCGCGCCCGGACACCGAGACGCTGGTCGACTGGGCGGTCGAGCTGCTGCGCCCGCTGCCCGCCCCCCGCGTCGCGGACCTGGGCACCGGCAGCGGCGCGATCGCGCTGGCGCTCAAGCACAGCCTGCCGCAGGCCGAGGTCAGCGCGGTGGACCTGAGCGCCGAGGCCCTGGCGGTGGCACGCGCCAACGGCGAGCGCCTCGGACTGGCGGTGCAGTGGCTGCACGGCTCGTGGCTGGAACCGCTGGCCGGCCGGCGCCTCGAGATGATCGTCAGCAACCCGCCCTACATCGCCGACGGTGACCCGCACCTTCCGGCCCTGCAGCACGAGCCCGAACGAGCGCTGACCTCCGGCCCCGACGGCCTGGACGACCTGCGCCGCATCGTGGCCGCCGCCCCGCACCACCTGCTGCCGGGCGGCTGGCTGCTGCTCGAGCACGGTCACGACCAGGCCGAGGCGGTGCAGGCCCTGCTGCGCGAGGCGGGCTTTCAGCGCATCCAGACCCGCCACGACCTGGGTCACCGCCCGCGCTGCACCGGCGGCCGGTGGAACTGAAGACCGGCGTCGCCGTCCAATCGTTTCAAGACGTATCACCTGCATCAGGTGCGTCTTCGGTCACGGCGGCCGCGGCCTTCCCCTCGATCGCGGTGCTTGGCGGACCGCCGGGACCGGTCTAGCATGGGCCCATCCGGCGCTGCCGCCCCGGGCGGCCGCCCGTTTTCAGGGAGTCAGGCCATGAAGACGCTCAGCAACGTTCACGGTGCCATTGCCCTCGTCCTGCTGGCGGCATTCGCGCCCGCCCGTGCCGACGGCGTCCTGCAGCTGCGCATCGACGGCCCCAAGGTGCGCCTGAGCTATGCCGTGCCCCTGGAGGAGATGCCCGACTTCGGCATCGACCGGTTCCGCGTGCGCCTCGGTGGCCTGCGGGTGTACGAGACCCGGCTGGACGGCAACGCCCGCACGGCGCTGGGCAACTGGAGCATGATGGGCGACTACTACTTCGACCGGCAGGGTGGCTTTCGCGCCAGCGGGGGCCTGCTGGCCGGCGAGCGGCTGGGCGATCACGCCGGCCTTGCCGCGCTGGGCGCGCCGGGCTCCGGCCTGGGCCTGACGGGCCTGCGCACGCCCATGACGCTGGACCTGCACACGCGTCCCCTGCCCTACATCGGCATGGGCTACACCGAACCGTCCTGGCGCGGCAGCAACTGGAGCTTCTTCGCCGACGTGGGGATGGTGATGCTCAAGCCGCGCTCGACCGTCAAGCTCGGGGCCGCCGCGGGCGGGGCCTGGCTCAACGGCGACGAGGGCCGGCGCGTCGGCGAGATGGACCTGCCGGGGCCGCTGGGCGACTGGCGCCTGTCGCCCGTGATCCAGTTCGGCCTGTCCTACGCCTTCTGAGCGCGCCGCACCGAACCGCAGCGGCCTGGCCGGGAGATGACCCGGGGCGGACACGGGGGGTCGGCTTTTGCTCTATAAAGAGGGGTTCGACCTCCTGTCTCCCCGAACCGAACCACACACCATGAGCGACGTTCAACAACGCATCGACGACATCGTCAAGAACCACCGGGTGGTGCTCTTCATGAAAGGCACGGCCCAGTTCCCGATGTGCGGCTTCTCCGGCCGCGCCGTGCAGATCCTCAAGGCCTGCGGCGTGTCCGACTTCAAGACCGTCAACGTGCTGGAGGACGATGCGATCCGCCAGGGCGTCAAGGAATACTCCAACTGGCCGACCATCCCCCAGCTGTACGTCAACGGCGAATTCATCGGCGGCTCGGACATCATGATGGAGATGTACGAAGCCGGCGAACTGCAGCAGGTGCTCGGCACGTCCCAGGCCTGAACGACGAGCGCGCATGAGCCGCCTCGTCGTCGGCATCACGGGCGCCACCGGGGCGGTCTACGGGCTGCGCCTGCTGCAGCGCCTGCGCGAAGCGGGGGTGCAGACCCACCTGGTCGCGACCCCGGCCGGGGTGCTCAACGTGCACCATGAACTCGGCCTGGACCGGCGCGAACTCGAAGCCCTGGCCGACGTGGCCTACTCGCCGTCGGACATCGGCGCGGCGATCGCGAGCGGCAGCTTCGCCTGCGACGGCATGGTCGTCGCCCCCTGCTCGATGAAGACGCTGGCCGCGATCGCCCACGGCCTCGGCGACAACCTGCTCACGCGCGCCGCCGACGTGGCGCTCAAGGAGCGCCGCCGGCTGCTGCTGATGGTGCGCGAGACCCCGTTCAACCTGGCCCACCTGCGCAACATGACCGCGGTCACCGAGATGGGCGGCATCGTGTTCCCGCCGCTGCCGGCCTTCTACCACCGCCCGCAGAGCATCGACGAGCTGGTGGACGACACCGTCGAGCGCGCGCTCGCGCTGCTGGGCGTGAGCCAGGCAAGGCCCCGCCCCTGGGGCGGGCTGGGCGGTTGAGGCCCCCGCCTCAGCCCTGCGGCGGGTCGGCGTACTCCCACTGCCGGCGCGCCGCGAACACCGCGTTCGGGTACTCCGGGCGGCCGCGGCTGCCGTTGTAGCGGCCCAGCGCCATGAAGAGGTCCCCCTTCTCCAGGTCGAGGTAGTGGCGCAGGATCACGCAGCCGAAGCGCAGGTTGGTCTGCATGTGGAACAGCTTGCTGGCATCGCCGTCGCCGATCAGGCGGCTCCAGAACGGCATCACCTGCATGTAGCCACGCGCGCCGGCCTTGCTGATCGCGTACTTGCGAAAACCGCTTTCGACCTGGATCAGCCCGAGCACCAGCGCCGTCTCCAGCCCGGCGCGGCGGCTTTCGTACCAGACCGTCTCGAGGAACTCGATGCGGGTCTGCATGTCGGGCTTGCGCCGCTTCAGCCGGTCGCTCATCGCGCCCAGCCAGCGCAGGTAGCGCAGCCGCTCCTCGATGTGGGCGAAGGTGGGCTTGGGCGGCGCGGAGTTGGCGATCACCGCCGACAGCGCGGTGCGCACCGAGTCCGCCAGCGGCTCCTCGATCTGCGCGCCGGCGCGCGCCACGGGGGCGAACGCCAGCGCCAGCCATCCGGCCACGCCACCGGCCCACTGGCGGCGCGTCAGGCCGGCGCGGTTCATGCCAAGAACTTCTCGCGCAGGAAGTCGAACACCTGGTCGGCTGCCAGCGGCGTCGCGGCACTGTCGCGGCGCCCCTGGTACTCGACCTTGCCATCCTTCAGCCCGCGGTCGGAGATCACCACGCGGTGCGGCACGCCGATCAGCTCCCAGTCGGCGAACATCGCGCCGGGGCGCTCGCCGCGGTCGTCCAGCATCACGTCGATGCCGGCGTCGGCCAGCTGGTCGTGCAGGCGGTCGGCCGCGGCCTTCACCTCGGCCGAGCGGTCGTAGCCGATCGGGCAGATCACCACGCGGAACGGGGCGATCGCGTCCGGCCAGATGATGCCGCGCTCGTCGTGGTTCTGCTCGATCGCCGCGCCCAGGATGCGGGTGACGCCGATGCCGTAGCAGCCCATCACCAGCAGCTGCGGCTTGCCCGACTCGTCCAGGTAGGTGGCGTTCATGTCCTTGGAGTAGCGCGTGCCCAGCAGGAACACGTGCCCGACCTCGATGCCGCGCTGGATCGACAGCACGCCCTTGCCGTCCGGCGAGGGGTCGCCGGCCACCACGTTGCGGATGTCGGCCACCAGGTCCGGCTCGGGCAGGTCGCGGCCCCAGTTGACCCCGGTGTAGTGGAAATCGGCCTCGTTGGCGCCGCAGACGAAGTCGCTCATGTTCGCGACCGTGCGGTCGGCCACCACCTTGACCGGCTTCTTCAGGCCGATCGGGCCCAGGTAGCCCGGCTTGCAGCCGAAATGCTCCTCGATCTCGGCGACGGTGGCGAAGCGGAAGCCGTCCTTCAGGCCCTCGATCTTGCCGGCCTTGACTTCGTTGAGCTCGTGGTCGCCGCGCACCAGCAGCAGCCACACCGTGGTCCTGACCACCTCGCCGGCCTCGTTCTTCTCGTCGGTGGCCAGCACCAGCGACTTCACCGTCTGCGACAGCGGCAGCTGCAGCAGCTCGGCGACGTCCTCGCAGGTGGACTTGCCCGGCGTCGGCGTCTTGGCCAGCGGCTGGGCCGGTGCGGCGCGCTCGGCGATCAGCGGCAGCGCCTCGGCCAGCTCGATGTTGGCCGCGTAGTCCGACTGCTCGCAGTAGACGATCGCGTCCTCGCCGGTGTCGGCGATCACCTGGAACTCGTGCGAGGCCTGCCCGCCGATCGCGCCGGTGTCGGCCGCGACTGCGCGGAACTGCAACCCCATGCGCTGGAAGATGCGCACGTAGGCGTCGTACATCGTCTGGTAGCTGGCGCGCGCCGACTCCAGGTCACGGTCGAAGGAGTAGGCGTCCTTCATCGTGAACTCGCGCCCGCGCATCACGCCGAAGCGCGGCCGGCGCTCGTCGCGGAACTTGGTCTGGATGTGATAGAAGTTCTTCGGCAGCTGCCGGTAGCTGCGCAGCTCCTGGCGCGCGATGTCCGTGATCACTTCCTCCGAGGTGGGCTGGATCACGAAGTCGCGGTCGTGGCGGTCCTTCACGCGCAGCAGCTCCGGGCCCATCTTGTCCCAGCGCCCGGTCTCCTGCCACAGCTCGGCCGGCTGCACGATCGGCATCAGCAGCTCGATCGCGCCGGCGCGGTTCATCTCCTCGCGGATGATGTGCTCGACCTTGCGGATCACGCGCAGGCCCATGGGCATGTAGTTGTAGATGCCGGCGCCCAGCCGCTTGATGAGGCCGGCGCGCATCATCAACTTGTGACTGACGATCTCTGCGTCCGAGGGCGCTTCCTTGAGGGTGGAAATGAAGAACTGGGAGGCTTTCATGTCAACGGCCACGCCCGGCCTCGAGCCGGGAAAGGTGTGGGCTTTCGAGGGGTTGAAACCGCACCGGTCGGTGCAATAATGGTTTCAATTGACGAATTCGAGGTTCGATTATGCTCGACAGGGAAGGCTTCCGGCCCAACGTCGGCATCATCCTGCTCAACCAGAAGAATCAGGTTTTCTGGGGCAAGCGCATCCGCACGCACTCCTGGCAGTTCCCCCAAGGGGGCATCAAACACGGAGAGACTCCCGAGCAGGCGATGTTCCGTGAACTGCACGAAGAAATCGGCCTGAAGCCCGAGCATGTGCGCATCATCGCCCGAACCAAGGACTGGTTGCGCTACGAGGTGCCCGAACACTACATCCGGCGCGACGCCCGCGGCCACTACAAGGGGCAGAAGCAGATCTGGTTCCTGCTGCAGCTGACCGGCCGGGACTCCGACATGAACCTGCGCGCCACCGACCACCCGGAGTTCGACGCCTGGCGCTGGAACGACTACTGGGTGCCGCTGGACGTGGTCATCGAGTTCAAGCGCGACGTCTACCAGATGGCGCTGACCGAGCTCGCGCGCTTCCTGCCGCGGGTCAACCACCACAACCGCTACCTGCGCGGCGGCGCCCGCCCGCACCAGCGTGAGGCCTCCCGCGAGGAGCGCCACCGCCCCGCACCGGTGCAGCCCGACGACGACCCTGCCGACCCCGAGTAAGCCGCGCGGCCGCACCTGAGCCGCCGCGGCCGGCTCAGGTCAGCACCATGTTGTCGCGGTGGATCATCTCCGGCTCGCCGGTGAAGCCCAGCAGCCGCTCGAACTCGCTGGAGGGCTTGCGCGCGATCAGGCGCGCCTCGCTGCTGGAGTAGTTCGCCAGGCCGCGCGCGATCTCCTCGCCGGCCAGCGACTGCACCGCGATCACGTCGCCGCGCGCGAACTCGCCGATCACCTGCACCATGCCGATCGGCAGCAGGCTCTTGCCCTCCTCGCGGAGCTTGGCCACCGCGCCGTCGTCGACCACCACCGCGCCGCGCAGCTGCAGGTGGTCGGCCATCCACTGCTTGCGCGCCGCCAGCTTGGGCGTGGAGGCGTACAGCAGGGTGCCGATCGACTCGCCGTCGACCAGGCGCACCAGCACCTGCGGCTCGCGCCCCCAGGCGATGACGGTGGACGCGCCACTGCCCGCGGCCCGCTTGGCCGCCAGCACCTTGGTGATCATGCCGCCCTTGCCGATGCTGGAGCCGGCGCCGCCGGCCATCTGTTCCAGCTCGGGGCTGCCGGCCTCGGCCTCGTGGATGAAGCGCGCGTTCGGGTCCCTGCGCGGGTCGGCCGAGTACAGCCCCTTCTGGTCGGTCAGGATCACCAGCGCGTCGGCCTCGACCAGGTTGGCCACCAGCGCGCCCAGCGTGTCGTTGTCGCCGAACTTGATCTCGTCGGTGACCACGGTGTCGTTCTCGTTGATGACCGGCACCACCTTCAGGCGCAGCAGCGTCAGCAGCGTCGAGCGTGCATTGAGGTAGCGCTCGCGGTCGGCCAGGTCGGCGTGCGTGAGCAGCACCTGCGCGCTGCCCAGGCCGTGCTCGCGCAGCTTGCTCTCGTAGATCTGCGCCAGGCCCATCTGGCCCACCGCGGCAGCGGCCTGCAGCTCGTGGATCTCCTTCGGGCGCACGCTCCAGCCCAGGCGCTGCATGCCTTCGGCGATCGCGCCGCTGGAGACCATCACCACCTCGCGGCCGCGCCGCGACAGCTCGGCCAGTTGCGCGCACCACTGCCCGATCGCCTGCGCGTCGACCCCGCGCCCCTCGTTGGTCACGAGGCTGGAGCCGACCTTCACGACGATGCGTCGCGCGTTCTTGAGCACGTCACTCATGGACTCAAAACCGATACGTCAACGGAACAGGAGGCCCCGGCGGCTCAGCGGAAGCGCGGATCGTCCGGGTCGGGGGCCGGCGGGGCGTCCTCGGCCGGCTGGAAGCGCACGTCCGGCGCCTGGGGCGCCTGCTCGCGCGTGGCCTCCAGGTGCTGGTAGATCGCGCGGATCAGCGGCTCGCAGCCCTCGCGCGTCAGCGCCGAGATCTCGAACACCGGCCCCTTCCACCTGAAGCGCTTGACGAAGTCCTTCACGCGCTGGGCGCGCTCCTCGGCCGGCACCATGTCCAGCTTGTTGAGCACCAGCCAGCGCGGCTTCTCGTACAGCCCGGGGTCGTACTTCTTCAGCTCGGCCACGATGGCGCGGGCCTGCGCGACCGGGTCGACGCCCTCGTCGAACGGTGCCAGGTCGACCAGGTGCAGCAGCAGCCGCGTGCGCTGCAGGTGGCGCAGGAACTGGTGGCCCAGGCCGGCGCCCTCGGCCGCACCTTCGATCAGCCCGGGGATGTCGGCCATCACGAAGCTCTGCTCGGGGCCGACGCGCACCACGCCCAGGTTGGGGTGCAGCGTGGTGAACGGATAGTCGGCGATCTTGGGACGGGCGTTCGACACCGCGGCGATCAGCGTCGACTTGCCCGCGTTGGGCATGCCCAGCAGCCCCACGTCGGCCAGCACGCGCAGCTCCAGCTTGAGCCGGCGTTGCTCGCCCGGCCAGCCGAGGGTGCGCTGGCGCGGCGCGCGGTTGGTGCTGGACTTGTAGTGCAGGTTGCCGAAGCCACCGTCGCCGCCCTTGGCGAGCATCACCTTCTGGCCCGGCACCATCAGCTCGGCGATCTGCTCGCCGGTGTCGGCGTCGCTGATGATCGTGCCCACCGGCATGCGCAGCACCACGTCGTCGCCGGCCGCGCCGAACTGGTCCGAGCCGCGGCCCGGCTCGCCGTTGCGCGCCTCGTGGCGACGCGCGTAGCGGAAGTCGATCAGCGTGTTGAGGTTCGGGTCCGCGACGGCAAACACATGCCCGCCCCGGCCGCCGTCGCCACCGTTCGGGCCGCCGAAGGGGATGAACTTCTCGCGCCGGAAGCTCACGCAGCCGGCGCCGCCGTTGCCGGCAGCGACGTCGATGTAAGCCTCGTCTACAAATTTCATGGTTGCCTGTCAGGCCCTCGGGCCTTGTGCCTGTCGGAGTCCGCGCTGCGGTTCGCGAAGATCGACCACGCGCCGGCGACCACCAGGATCAGCGGCCACCACACCGACAGCCACTGCCAGCTCAGCCAGCCCAGGTTGTGGGCCAGCAGGACCAGGCCGATGACGATCAGCAGGACGCCGCTCTTGTTCATGGACAGCCTCGCGCCGGTGGACGACACGGGGCATGGTACTTCAGCACCTGCCGCAAACGACAAAGCCCCGGCGGGCCGGGGCTTCACGTGCGCAAGGCGCATCCGGGCGGTCAGACCGGGGTGACGGTCACGACCTTGCGGTTCAGCGGACCCTTGACCTCGAACGAGACCTTGCCGTCCACCAGGGCGAACAGCGTGTGGTCACGCCCACAGCCGACGTTGGTGCCGGCATGGAAACGGGTGCCGCGCTGGCGCACGATGATCGAACCGGCCGGGACGACCTGGCCGCCGAACACCTTCACGCCCAGCATCTTCGGTTGGGAGTCGCGGCCGTTCCGGGTGGAACCGCCGCCTTTTTTCTGTGCCATGGTTGATGAGCTCCTGAAAAACTATGGCCGGCGGGATCAGGCGTTGACCGCGCTGATCTGCAGCTCGGTGTAGGCCTGACGATGGCCCTGCTGCTTCTTGTAGTGCTTGCGACGGCGCAGCTTGAAGATGCGCACCTTGTCGTGCTTCCCATGCGCCACCACCGTGGCCTTGACGCTTGCACCGGCAACCAAGGGCGTGCCCACCTTCAGCTCGGCGCCGTTGCCCACGGCGAGAACCTGGTCGATCACGATCTCTTGGCCGACGTCCGCAGCAATCTGTTCTACCTTGATCTTCTCGCCAGCAGCAACCTTGTACTGTTTGCCGCCGGTTTTTATGACCGCGTACATATCAGCCTCTCTCTCGATGACAGCCGCCCCGACGGGCCGGCTTCCTTGAATAGACAATAGTCAATCCCGGCCTTTTGGACCGAGCCCGAGATTGTAGCACGGATCGCACAGGCGCCCTGCCACCCCGCCGGCGGCCCGGCGCACCGGCCCGGCCGCGCCGCAGCCGGGTGACGGCCCCCTCCCTATAATTCAGGGATTCCTCTGCTTGTCCACTCGTGTCTGCCACCTCCTCTCCTCCTGCCACCCAGAACGCCCACAGCGCCCTTGCGATCATCGCCCCCGACATGGCCGAGGTCGATGCCCTGATCCGCAAGCGCCTGTCCTCGGAGGTGGCACTGATCAACCAGATCGGCCACTACATCGTTTCCGCCGGCGGCAAGCGCATCCGTCCGATGCTGGTGCTGCTGGTCGCCAACGCGCTGGGCTTCCGCGGCCCGGAACGGCACGAGCTGGCCGCGGTGGTCGAGTTCATCCACACCGCGACGCTGCTGCACGACGACGTCGTGGACGAGTCCGAGCTGCGGCGCGGCCGCGAGACCGCCAACGCGCTGTTCGGCAATGCCCCGAGCGTCCTGGTCGGCGACTTCCTCTACTCGCGCGCCTTCCAGATGATGGTGTCGGTCAACCGCATGCGCGTGCTGCAGATCCTCGCCGACGCGACCAACGTGATCGCCGAGGGCGAGGTGCTGCAGCTGATGAACATGCACGACCCGGACATCGACGTGCCGGCGTACCTGAAGGTGATCCGCTACAAGACGGCCAAGCTGTTCGAGGCGAGCGCCCGCCTGGGCGCGGTGCTCGCCGACGCGCCGGCGGCCGTCGAGGAAGCCTGCGCCGACTACGGCCGCTCGCTCGGCACCGCGTTCCAGCTGATCGACGACGCGCTCGACTACGAAGGCTCGACCGCCACGCTGGGCAAGAACGTCGGCGACGACCTGCGCGAAGGCAAGCCGACGCTGCCGCTGCTGATCGCGATCGAGCGCGGCACGCCCGAGCAGCGCGAACTCGTGCGCAAGGCCATCGAGCACGGGGAGGTCGAGCGCCTGCCCGAGATCATCCGCATCGTCACGGAAACCGGCGCGCTGGAGGCCACGCGCGAAGCGGCCCGCGCCGAGGCGCAGCGTGCGCGCAGCGCACTCGATTTGATTCCCCCTTCGCCATTTCGCGAAGCTCTGCTAGAATTATGCGTTCGCTCGGTCGACCGATCTTCCTGATCCGGTCAGAGCGCGGCGGAAGCCGGTCCTGGACACCAGGGCTGGTGGCTGCCGGAAGACAACCACGGGGTGTAGCTTAGCCTGGTAGAGCGCTACGTTCGGGACGTAGAGGCCGGAGGTTCGAATCCTCTCACCCCGACCAGACTTCCTTCCTCATTCGTGCATGATTTGCCGCCCGGCTGCGGTTTTTGCACGCGCTTCCCGTTTTCGGCAGGTTTACAGTACTTGGTGAATCAGCGATGATTCGCCGGCTTTTGGTGCCTGAACAAGGCGGTTTCTGAGCAGTAATGCTCGCCTTGCCCCGAGATTTCCTGATCCATGGACAGCACACTGGCTGAGGCCCCGAATCCGACCCTGTCTGGCGTTGCGCGGGTGCTCGTGAATGCGGGCAAGCTCAACGCAAAGACGGCCGAGGAGCTGGCCAAACAGGCCCAGGAAAAACGCATCAGTTTCGTGTCGGCCGTGATCGCGGCAGGCGCGGTCTCGGCCAGCGACCTGGCCCACACGCTGTCGAATGCGCTCTCGCTGCCGCTGATGGACCTGTCGGCGGTGGATCCGCAGCGCCTGCCCAAGGGCCTGCTGGAAAACAAGCTCAGCGCGCAGTACCAGGTGGTGGTGCTGGGCAAGCGCGGCAGCCGGCTGTTCGTCGGCGGGGCCGACCCCACCGACCAGGAAGCCCTGGAGCGCATCAAGTTCGCGACCCAGCTGACGCCCGAGTGGGTGATCGTCGAGCACGACAAGCTGACCCGCATGCTGGAGGCGACCAATGCCTCCGCGAGCGAGGCGCTGGAGAACATCGTCGGCGGCGAGTTCGAGTTCGACGTCTCCGAGGAGGACACCCAGCAGGAGTCGGCCGACGTCACTGCCGACGTCGAGGACGCGCCGGTCGTGCGCTTCCTGCAGAAGATGCTGATCGATGCGATCAACATGCGCGCCTCGGACCTGCACTTCGAGCCCTACGAGTACAACTACCGGGTGCGCTTCCGCGTCGACGGCGAGTTGCGCGAGATCGCCCAGCCGCCGATCGCGATCAAGGACAAGCTGGCCTCGCGCATCAAGGTCATCTCCCGCCTGGACATTGCCGAGAAGCGCGTGCCGCAGGACGGCCGGATGAAGCTGAAGTTCGGCAACCGGCCGATCGACTTCCGCGTCAGCACGCTGCCCACGCTGTTCGGCGAGAAGATCGTGATCCGTATCCTGGATCCGTCCAGTGCCAAGCTGGGCATCGACGCGCTCGGCTACGAGAAGGAAGAGAAGGAACGCTTGCTGGAGGCGATCCACCGCCCCTACGGGATGATCCTCGTGACCGGCCCGACCGGCAGCGGCAAGACCGTGTCGCTGTACACCTGCCTGAACCTGCTGAACCAGCCGGGCGTGAACATCTCCACCGTGGAAGACCCGGCGGAAATCAACCTGCCCGGGATCAACCAGGTCAACGTCAACGACAAGGCGGGCCTGACCTTCGCGGCCGCGCTGAAGGCCTTCCTGCGCCAGGATCCGGACATCATCATGGTCGGCGAGATCCGGGACCTGGAAACCGCCGACATCGCGATCAAGGCCGCCCAGACCGGTCACCTGGTGATGTCGACGCTGCACACCAACGACGCACCGTCGACACTGACGCGTCTGCGCAACATGGGGGTGGCCCCCTTCAACATCGCGTCCAGCGTGATCCTGATCACGGCGCAACGGCTCGCGCGGCGCCTGTGCGAGAACTGCAAGGCCCCCGCAACGTATCCTCGCGAAGCGCTGTTGCGCGCCGGCTTCAAGGAAGAGGAACTGGACGGCAGCTGGAAGCCCTACCGGGCGGTCGGTTGCTCGGCCTGCAACAACGGCTACAAGGGGCGGGTCGGCCTGTACCAGGTCATGCCGATCTCGGAGGAGATCCAGCGCATCATCCTGGCCGACGGCAGTTCGATGGACATCGCGGCGCAAGCCCAGAGGGAGGGCGTGCGCGACCTGCGACAGGCCGGGCTGCTGAAGGTCAAGCTGGGCGTGACGACGCTGGAAGAAGTGATTTCCGTCACGAACGAATAGACAAGAGGAAACCGACGGTTGGGGACGGTGAGCCCCCGGAGGCACTATGGCAACTGCTGCTGCGGCGAAAAAGATTCAGGACTACATCTTCGAGTGGGAGGGCAAGGACCGCAATGGCAAGCCGGTGCGCGGCGAAATGCGCGCCGGCGGGGAAGCGATGGTCAGCGCCAGCCTGCGCCGGCAGGGCGTGCTGGTCACCAAGGTCAAGAAGCGCCGCACCAGCGGCGGCAAGGCCATCAAGCAGAAGGACATCGCCATCTTCACCCGGCAGCTGGCGACCATGATGCGCGCCGGCGTGCCCCTGCTGCAGTCCTTCGACATCGTCGCCCGCGGCAGCACCAACCCGCGCATGACGCGGCTGCTCAACGAGATCCGCGCCGACGTCGAGACCGGCACCAGCCTGTCGGCCGCCTTCCGCAAGCACCCGCTGTACTTCGACGCGCTGTACTGCAACCTGGTCGAGGCCGGTGAGGCCGGCGGTATCCTCGAGACCCTGCTGGAGCGCCTGGCGACCTACCAGGAAAAGACGCTGGCGATCAAGGCCAAGATCAAGTCCGCCCTGATCTACCCGGTGGCGGTGCTGGTGGTGGCCTTCGTGGTCGTCGCGCTGATCATGATCTTCGTGATTCCCGCGTTCAAGGACATCTTCTCGTCCTTCGGCGCGGACCTGCCCGCCCCGACGCTGCTGGTCATCGCGATGTCGGAGTTCTTCGTCGAGTACTGGTGGGCCATCTTCGGCGTCGTCATCGGCGGCACCTACTTCTTCTTCGAGTCGTGGAAGCGCTCGGAGAAGATGCAGAAGACGATGGACCGCCTGCTGCTGAAGGTGCCGGTGTTCGGCGACCTGGTCTACAAGTCGGCGGTCGCGCGCTGGACCCGCACGCTGGCCACCATGTTCGCCGCAGGCGTGCCGCTGGTCGAGGCGCTCGACTCGGTCGGCGGGGCTTCGGGCAACGCGGTGTTCGCCGAAGCCACCGAGAAGATCCAGAAGGACGTCGCGACAGGCTCCAGCCTGACCATGTCGATGACCACCACCGGCCTGTTCCCGGTGATGGTGCTGCAGATGTGTTCGATCGGCGAGGAATCGGGTTCGCTGGACCACATGCTGAACAAGGCGGCCGAGTTCTACGAGCAGGAAGTCGACGAGGCGGTCAAGGGCCTGTCCAGCCTGATGGAGCCGATCATCATCGTCGTGCTCGGCACGCTGATCGGTGGCATCGTGGTCTCGATGTACCTGCCCATCTTCAAGCTCGGCCAGGTGGTCTGAACGTTCCTGATGAACAACGAACTTTGGGGCTGGTGGCTGTCACCGGCCGTCCTGGGCGTGCTGGGCGCCTGCATCGGCAGTTTCCTCAACGTCGTGATCCACCGCCTGCCGCTCATGCTCGAGCGGCAGTGGAAGCGTGACAGCGCCGAGATGCTCGGCCAGCCCGTGCCCGAAGATGCCGGCGAGCCGCTGAGCCTGTCGCGCCCGCGCTCGCGCTGCCCGCACTGCGGGCACCAGATCCGCTGGCACGAGAACATCCCGGTGCTCGGCTGGCTGATGCTCAAGGGCCGCTGCTCGAGCTGCCAGGCGCGCATCTCGCCCCGCTACCCGCTGGTCGAGCTGCTGACGGCCGCGCTGTTCGCCGCCACGGCCTGGAAGCTCGGGCCGCAACCCGTCGCGCTGCTGTGGTGCGCCGCGATCGCGGTGCTGGTGGCGCTGACCTTCATCGACTGGGACACCACCCTGCTGCCCGACGACCTGACGCTGCCGCTGCTGTGGGCCGGCCT
Organism: Caldimonas thermodepolymerans; assembly: GCF_015476235.1. Classification (NCBI taxonomy): domain Bacteria; kingdom Pseudomonadati; phylum Pseudomonadota; class Betaproteobacteria; order Burkholderiales; family Sphaerotilaceae; genus Caldimonas; species Caldimonas thermodepolymerans. The sequence goes on along the minus strand of NZ_CP064338.1, from coordinate 781,037 downwards.
GGTCGTCGCCGGCCTGGGCTGGACCATCCCGCTGTCGTCGGCCCTGTGGGGCGCGGTGGGGGGCTACCTCAGCCTCTGGGGCGTGTACTGGCTGTTCAAGCTGACCACCGGCAAGGAAGGCATGGGTTACGGCGACTTCAAGCTGCTCGCCGCGCTGGGCGCCTGGCTCGGCCCGGCCATGCTGCTGCCCATCCTGGTCGGCGCCTCGGTGATCGGCACCGTGGTCGGCGTCGTGATGAAGGCCAGCGGCGCCCTGCGCGAGGGGCGCTACGTGCCCTTCGGCCCGTTCCTCGCCGGCGCCGGCATCGCGGTGTTCCTGATCGGCCCGGACGCCGTGCTCGCCTGGCTGGGCTGGTACTGACGCACCACCGGGGCCCGCGATGAACGGCCTGCGCATCGGACTGACCGGCGGCATCGGCAGCGGCAAGAGCACGGTGTGCCAGATGCTCGCCGAGCTGGGGGCCTGGGTGGTCGACACCGACGCGATCTCCCGCGAGCTGACCGCCGCAGGCGGCGCCGCGATCCCCGCCATCGCGGAACAGTTCGGCCCGGCGTACATCGACGCCGACGGCGCGCTGGACCGGGCCCGCATGCGCGACCTGGTGTTCCGCGACCCGGCCGCGCGGCGGCGCCTCGAGCAGCTGCTGCACCCGCTGATCGGCGCCGAGACGGTGCGCCGCGCCGCGCTCGCGCAACCGGGCCAGCCGGTGGTGTTCGACGTGCCCCTGCTGGTCGAATCCGGCCGCTGGCGCACGCTGGTCGACCGCATCCTGGTGGTCGACTGTCGTCCCGAGACGCAGGTCGAGCGCGTCACGCGCCGCTCCGGGCTGCAGCCGGAAGAAGTCGAGCGCATCATCGCGCAGCAGGCCACACGCGCGCAGCGCCTGGCCGCGGCCGACGCAGTGCTGTGCAACGACGGCGTCACGCTGGAACAGCTGCGCGAGGACGTGGCCACCCTGTGGCGCGCGTGGTACCCCGCCAGACCGTAACCGAGTCTGTCGCGCCCTTGGTCACGCCCCCCGGGCTGTGAAACAATGCCGCGAATCTGCACTCGCAGCATGATGCAACGGGCGCAGCCGAGGAATCCTGCCTTGACTCTGTACGAATACCCCTTCAACGAGAGCATCCGGACCATGCTCCGGCTCGAGCACCTGTTCGACCGCCTGGGGCAACTGATGCCGCGCGAAGCCGCCGTGGACCACCACTACGCGCTGGCGACGATGTTCGAGATCATGGACGTGGCCTCGCGGGCCGACCTGAAGTCCGACCTGCTGAAGGAACTGGAGCGCCAGAAGGCGCAGCTGAACGCCTTCCGCGGCAACCCGTCGATTTCCGAGCGCGTGCTCGACGAGGTCATCGCGCGCATCGACCACGCGTTCCAGGGCCTCAACGAGCTGCCGGGCAAGGCCGGGCAGTCGCTGACGACCAACGAATGGCTGATGAGCATCCGCAGCCGCATCAGCATCCCGGGCGGCACCTGCGAGTTCGACCTGCCGGCCTACTACGCGTGGCAGCAGCTGCCCGCGGCGCGCCGCCAGGCCGACCTCGCGCAATGGATCGCCACGCTGACCCCGCTGGCCGAGGCGCTGAAGGTGCTGCTGGGGCTGCTGCGCGACTCGGGCACGCCGCACAAGGTGGTGGCCCCGCACGGGCAGTACCAACAGAGCCTGCCGGCCGGCCGCACGTTCCAGCTGCTGCGCGTGCGCATCGACCCGGCGCTGGGCGTGATCCCGGAGATCAGCGGCCACCGCCTGATGGTGTCGATCCGCATGATGCGCCAGGAGCCCGACGGGCGCCTGCGTCCGGCCGGCGACGAGGACGTGAGCTTCGAGCTCACGCTGTGCTGAACGGGATCCAACCACCATGAACCAGCCGAGCGGCCCCACCGTGCGCTGCCCCACCTGCGGGAGCGAGCACGTGTACTCCACCGCCAATCCCTACCGGCCGTTCTGCAGCGAGCGCTGCAAGAACATCGACCTGGGCGCCTGGGCCAGCGAGAGCTACCGCGTGCCCGCCCCGCCCGACGCGCAGGCCAACCCGGACGACCCGAACGGCCCGCACTGACGTGCGGACCGCCGCGGCCGCGTTCAGCCGCGGTGCGTGGGCCCCTCGAAGCCGCGCTCCTCGGCGAACCAGCGCAGCACCGGCACGGTGCCGGGCAGCACCGGCGTGACCTCCACCGGCAGCGTCTGCCAGGCCATGCGCTGCGCCTCGCGCATCTCGAACTCGCCCTGCCAGTCGTAGACCTTGCAGAAGTGCAGGCGCACCAGCGCGTGGGGGTAGTCGTACATCTCGACCTTCCACGGGTGCACCGCGCCGATCGTGATGCCGAGTTCTTCCTGCAGCTCGCGACGCAAGGCGTCCTCGACGCTTTCGCCCGCTTCCAGCTTGCCGCCCGGGAACTCCCAGTAGCCGGCGTAGACCTTGCCCGCGGGCCGCGAGGTCAGCAGGAAGCGTCCTGCCGCGTCGATCAGCACGCCGACGGCCACGTCCACCGGCTGGCACGCCTCGCTCATGCCGGCGCCCCCGCCTGCCGGCCCGCGTAGTCGCGCGCGAACTGGTAGGCGACGCGACCGGAGCGCGAGCCGCGCTCCAGCGCCCACACCAGTGCCTCCTGGCGCGCCGCGGCGATGGCCTCCTCGGAAACGCCGAAGTGGCGCAGCCACTGCGCGGCGATGGTCAGGTACTCCTCCTGGCTGAACGGGTAGAAGCTGATCCACAGGCCGAAGCGCTCGGACAGCGAGATCTTCTCCTCGACCACCTCGCCCGGGTGCACCTCGCCGTCCTCGGTGTGCTGGTAGCTCAGGTTCTCCTTCATGTACTCCGGCAGCAGGTGGCGCCGGTTGGAGGTGGCGTAGATCAGCACGTTGGCCGTGGCCGCCGCCACCGAGCCGTCGAGGATGGATTTCAGCGCCTTGTAGCCGGGCTCGCCCTCGTCGAAGCTCAGGTCGTCGCAATAGATGATGAAGCGCTCGGGCCGGCCGGCCACCAGGTCGACGATGTCCGGCAGGTCCACGAGGTCGGCCTTGTCGACCTCGATCAGGCGCAGGCCGCGGTCCGAGAACTCGTTCAGGCAGGCCTTGATCAGCGAGGACTTGCCGGTGCCGCGCGCCCCGGTCAACAGCGCGTTGTTGGCGCTGCGTCCCGCGACGAACTGCTCGGTGTTGCGCACCAGGCGTTCCTTCTGCCCGTCGACCTCGCGGATGTCGGCCAGGCGGATGGAGGCCACGTGGCGCACCGGCTCGATCACCGGGCGGCCGGCGCGCTTGCGGTAGCGGAACGCCACGGAGGCCGACCAGTCAGGGGCCGTCAGCGGTTGCGGCAGGATGGCCTCCAGACGGGAGAGCAGACGTTCGGCGCGGGAAATCAGTTGATCCAGGGAAGCAGACATCTCGAAAAAACGCGGAGAACCTGAGGTGGGGCCCGCAGTGTAACGGCCTCAGCGATCCGGCACCGGCACGACGGCGTGGTCGGTCACCGCGTAGACGCGGTCGCCCTCGGCCGGTTGCACCGGGTGCATGCCGGTGAAGCTGCCGAACGCCGGCAGCACGCCGACCTCGCGCCCCAGCCAGAAGCAGGGCAGCCGCAGGCGGTCGCGCGCCGGGCCGTCCAGGCGGATGCAGGGGTGCAGATGCCCGGCCAGGGCGTAGTGGCCCGGCACCGCCTGCGGCTCGTGGCACAGCGCCAGGCCACCGAGGATCCAGGGCTGCGCGACCGAGGCGATGCCCAGTCCCGCGGGCGGGTCTCCGGCGCGACGGTCGTGGTTGCCGCGCACCAGCACCAGCTCCAGACCCGCATGGTGTTCGCGCCAGCGGTGCAGCGCGGCCAGCGTCGCACCCGCGTGCGAGCGCGGCGAATGCAGGAAGTCGCCCAGGAAGACGACGCGCCGCGCGCCCGTGGCCTCGACCGCCCGGGTCAGCCGCGCAAGGGTGTCGCTGGTCGTGCCCTGCGGCACCGGCACGCCCCAGCGGCGGAACGACACGGCCTTGCCGATGTGGGCGTCGGCCACCAGCAGGGTCTGCGCCTCGGGCAGGCAGGCCGCCTTGTCGGGTAACAGGACCAGGCGGTGCCCGGCGCAATCGGTCTCGAGCATGGCGGGATGGGTGCAGGTCGCGGCCGGCCGCCCAGCGGGCCGGCGCCGCAGTCCCGGGCGCGTCGGCCCGGGCCAGGGGCCTAGCCTAGCAGCAGGCGCAGGCCGACATCCAGGTGCTCGGTCGGCAGCCGCTTGAAGTTGGAGCGCGCATAGCGCTGCAGGCGCCCGATGATGAAGCTGGTCAGCACCGAGGCCATCGCGGTGGCATCGACCGTCGGCGTGATCGAGCCGCCCTCGTCGGCGGCGCTGCGCAGGCTCTGGCGCAGCTGCGATTCCACGCGGTCGAAGAAGTGGTTCATGCGCACCAGCAGGCGCTCGTTCTCGAACACCAGCGCGTCGCCGGCCATCACGCGGGTCATGCCCGGGTTCTTCTCGCCGAACTGCAGCACCACGGCCACGATCTTCTGCGCCTGGGCGGCGCCTTGCGGCTCCCGCTCGACGATCTGGTTGACCAGCGTGAAGACGCTCTGCTCGATGAACTCGATCAGGCCCTCGAACATCTGCGCCTTGCTGGCGAAATGGCGGTACAGCGCCGCTTCGCTGACGTCCAGGCGCGCCGCCAGCGCCGCCGTGGTGATGCGGTCGGCACCCGGCTGCTCGAGCATGGCGGCCAGCGTCTGCAGGATCTGGATACGGCGTTCGCCGGGCTTGGGTCGCTTGCGCGTCGCCGCGCCGGCGGGTGCGGCGTCTGCCGCAGCCGGCGCCGGCTCGGCGGCACCGGTGGCGTCGTAGGGGGCGGGAGTCTCGGACATCACAACCGACGTAACTTCTGTAGCGAACGGATTCTCGCATGGACGTACGTCGGTTTCCGGTGCAGGTAAACACCTACTTCGGGACCGTGTGAACTGCGCCGCACGTAGCGCTGCATCCAGACCGTGCGCATGCCCAGCTGGCGGGCGGCCTTCTGGTGGGCCAGCGTGTCCTCGACCAGCACGCAGCGCGTCGCCGGCACGCGCAGGCGCGCCACCAGCGCCTGGAACATGCGCCGGTCGGGCTTGGGACGGAACTGCCCGAACATGCGCATCTGCTCGATGCTGATGACGCCGTCGAAGCAGCGCGCCAGCCCCAGCGCCCCCAGCACGCGCCGCGCATAGCGGGCCGGCGCATTGGTCAGCACGTACTTGCGACCGGGCAGCCGCCGCAGCGCCGCCTTGTCATGGGCGTGGCCTTCGACGTGGTCCTCCAGACCGGGCAACAGGTGGGTGTGATGCAGGAAGTGGCGTGCATCGACGCCATGGTGCCGCACCAGCCCGAGCATCGTGGCGCCGTAGCGGCGCCAGTAGTCGCGCCGCAGCGCGTCGGCCTGTGGCGCGGGCAGCTGCAGCTCACGCTCGATGTAGGCGTTCATCGAGACGTCGAGCATGCCGAAGGCCGCCCGCGAGGCGTCGTGCAGGGTGTTGTCCAGGTCGAACAGCCAGACCGGACGGCGCGCGGCGCGGGTCATGACGGCAGGACGGCAAAAGGGCCGCACGCGGCGGCCCGGAACGTCAACGCAACGACGGTCATCGCGTCAGTGCGAGCGGATCATCGTGCCGTAGGCCTGGTCGGTCAGGATCTCCAGCAGCATCGAGTGCGGCACCCGGCCGTCGATGATGTGCACCGAGTTCACGCCGCTCTTGGCCGCGTCCAGCGCCGAGCTGATCTTGGGCAGCATGCCGCCGGAGATCGTGCCGTCGGCGAACAGCTCGTCGATCTCGCGCGCCGACAGGTCGGTCAGCAGCTGGCCATTCTTGTCCAGCACGCCGGGGGTGTTGGTCAGCAGCACCAGCTTCTCGGCCTTGAGCACCTCGGCCAGCTTGCCGGCGACCACGTCGGCGTTGATGTTGTAGTTCTCGTTGTTCTCGCCGAAGCCGAGCGGCGAGATCACCGGGATGAACTGGTCGTCCTGCAGCGCCTTGACCACCGAGGGGTCGATCGAGACGATCTGCCCGACCTGGCCGACGTCGTGCTCCTTGGACGGGTCGTCCTTGTCGACCATCTTGAGCTTGCGCGCGCGGATCATGCCGCCGTCACGGCCGGTCAGGCCCACGGCCTTGCCGCCGGCGGCGTTGATCAGGCCGACGATGTCCTGCTGGACCTGGCCGGCCAGCACCCATTCGACGACTTCCATCGTCTCCTCGTCGGTCACGCGCATGCCCTGGATGAAGGTGCCCTTCTTGCCGACCTTGGCCAGTGCCTCGTCGATCTGCGGACCGCCGCCGTGCACCACCACCGGGTTCATGCCGACCAGCTTCAGCAGCACCACGTCCTCGGCAAAGTCCTGCTGCAGCGACGGGTCGGTCATCGCGTTGCCGCCGTACTTGATGACGATGGTCTTGCCGTGGAACTTGCGGATGTACGGCAGGGCCTGGGACAGGATCTCGGCCTTCTCGCGCGGCGCGATGTGGGACAGGTCGGCCGCTTGCTGGGCCGGTGCAGAGGGGGGCTCGCTGGGCATGGAACGTGACTCCGGGCGGTACTGACGAAAGACAAGGCGGGATTCTATGCCTGCCCCCCGGCCGCTGCCCGGGCCCTCCGTTTGACCGGACCCGGACCTGGTGGCGTCGCGGCAACGCTATAGTGCGCTGCCACGCCGTCGCGCCGCCGCGTGACGGATGCCCGGCCCGCGCCCTTGAGTCTGAACTCCCGGCGCCGCCGCCGGTCTGACCCGGGTGACCAAGGAGCACCGATGCCGTCCCGTCGACGTTGTCTCGAACTGATGGCCGCCACGCTGGGCGGCAGCCTGCTGGGCGGCGCCGGCCCGGCCCGCGCCGCCGCGGCCCCGCTGGTCGAGGTCTGGAAATCGCCCACCTGCGGCTGTTGCGGGCAGTGGGTGGCGCACCTGGAGCAGCACGGCTTCCGGGTGCGGGTCCACGAGGTGCAGGGCCCGGCCGAGCACCGTGAGAGACTCGGCATGCCCTCGGCCTGGGGATCCTGCCACACGGCGGTCGTGCAGGGCTACGTGATCGAAGGCCATGTGCCGGCGCGCGAGATCCACCGGCTGCTGCAGGAAAAGCCCGCGGCCCTGGGCCTGGCGGTGCCCGGCATGCCGGTCGGCTCGCCCGGCATGGAGATGGGCGACCGCCGTGATCCGTACGACGTGCTGCTGGTCCTGCGCGACGGCCAGGCCCGCGTGTACCAACGCTACCGCTGACGCCCCACGCGTGAAAGGAATGTCCGACATGAACAAGCTCCCCGTCCTGTTGACCCTGCTGGCCGGCCTGCTGGCCAGCCCCGCGCTGGCGCAGGACACCGACGGCGAAGTGCGCAAGATCGACCGCGCGGCCGGCAAGATCACGATCAAGCACGGCGAGATCCGGAACCTGGACGTGCCGCCGATGCAGATGGTGTTCCGCGCCCAGCCGCCCGAGCTGCTCGACAAGGTGCAGGTCGGCGACAAGGTGCGCTTCCACGCCGAAAAGGTCGGCGGCACCTACACCATCACCGCGATCGAAGTGCGCAAGTGATGCGCTGCGCCCGGGTCCGCCCCGGGGCTCGCCGCCGCGGCGCGCGGCGCCTATAGTGAAGGCTCCCCGACAGGACAAGGAGCCGCAGCATGGTCACGAAACAGCAGAGGACCGCCGGCCGGCGCAGCAGCGCCGCCGACGCCCCCGGCGCGGAGTTCACCGGGACGATCCGCGACTCGGCCCAGCAGATCTGGCTGGCCGGGCTGGGCGCGTTCTCCAAGGCGCAGGAAGAAGGCAGCAAGGTCTTCGAGACGCTGGTCAAGGAAGGCGTGACGCTGCAGCGCAAGACCCAGGCGGCGGCCGAGGACAAGCTCGCCGGGGTGACCCGTCGCATGAGCGAGATGGCCGGCGACTGGCCCGGCAAGGCCGCCCCGCCGTGGAACCAGCTCGAATCGCTGTTCGAGCAGCGCGTCGCCAAGGCCCTGCACAAGCTGGGCCTGCCCAGCCGCGAGGAACTGGACGCGCTCGGCGCGCGCATCGAGGCGCTGACGCAGACCGTGCAGCGGCTGCAGGACACGCTGGAACAGCAGGCCCCGGCCGCACCTGCCGCGGCCAGGCGCCGCCGCACGCGCAAGACCGGCGGCGAGTGAACCCCGCCGCCGCGGCGCGGCCTCAGCTGCGGTAGTCGGCGTTGATGCTGACGTAGTCGTGGGACAGGTCGCAGGTCCAGACCACGGCCTGCGCCTCGCCACGCCCCAGCCCCACGCGCACCGTGATCTCGCTCTGCTTCATGACCCGCTGGCCGTCCTCGTCCCGGTAGTCGGGATGGCGGCCGCCGCGGGTCGCGACGTGCACGTCGTCCAGGTACAGCTCGATGCGGCCCTGGTCGAGGTCGGCGATGCCGGCATAGCCCACCGCGGCCAGGATGCGGCCCAGGTTGGGGTCGCTCGCGTAGAAGGCGGTCTTGACCAGCGGCGAATGGGCGATCGCGTAGGCCACCTGCTGGCACTCCTGGACGCTGCGCCCGCCTTCGACCTGCACCGTGATGAACTTCGTGGCGCCCTCGCCGTCGCGCACGATGGCCTGCGCCAGCTGCTCGGCCACCGCCACCACCGCGTCGCGCAGCGCGCGGCCGGCCGGCGTGTCCAGCGCGGTGATCGGCGCATGGCCGGCACGGCGCGAGGCGATCAGCACGAAGCTGTCGTTGGTCGAGGTGTCGCCGTCCACCGTGATGCGGTTGAACGACAGGTCGGCCGCCTCGCGCACCAGCGCCTGCAGCGCGGCCGGCTCGATGTTGGCGTCGGTGGCGACGAAGCTGAGCATGGTCGCCATGTTGGGCCGGATCATGCCGGCGCCCTTGCTGATGCCGGTCACGGTGACGGTGTGGCCGTCGACCTGCATCTGGCGCGAGGCTGCCTTGGGCACCGTGTCGGTGGTCATGATGGCCTCGGCCGCCACCGCCCAGTTGTCGGCCTTCAGGTCGGCCAGCGCCGCCGGCAGCCCGGCCTCGATGCGCTCGACCGGCAGCGGCTCCATGATCACGCCGGTGGAGAACGGCAGCACCTGCTCGGGCCGCAGCTGCATCAGCTGCGCCAGCGCCGCGCAGGTGGCGCGGGCACGCGCCAGGCCGTCCTCGCCGGTGCCGGCGTTGGCGTTGCCGGTGTTGACGACCAGCGCACGCGTGCCGGCGCCCAGGGCCAGGTGCTCGCGCGCCACCTGCACCGGGGCGGCACAGAAGCGGTTCTGCGTGAACACGCCGGCGACCGCGCTGCCCTCGTCGAGGGCGATCACCGTCAGGTCGCGCCGGTTGGCCTTGCGCATGCCGGCCATGGCGATGCCCAGCCGGACGCCGGGAACGGGATGCAGTGCGGACGGGTCGGGAGCCTGGAGATTGACGGGCATGACGGCCTCGGAAAAACGCGGGTGATGGACGGAATCCGGCATTGTAGGCAGCCGGCGGGCCGGACCGGAACGAAACGGGGCTCCCGCAGGAGCCCCGGATCGTCGCGCCGCACGCGGCTCAGACCAGCTTGCCGTGGCAGTGCTTGTACTTCTTGCCGCTGCCGCACGGGCAGGGTTCGTTGCGCCCGACCTTGGGCACCGCCTGGCGCGCCGTGGCCTGGTCGACCTCGCTGGCCACGCTGCCGTCCTCGTTCGGGTGCGTGTAGGTGACGTTGGAGATCTGCTCGGCCCGGCCTTCGATCGCCTCGGCGGCTTCCTCGACCTGCTGCTCGGACTGGATGCGCACGGTCAGCAGGATGCGCGTGACCTCCATCTTCACGACGTCCAGCAGCTGGGCGAACAGCTCGAAGGCCTCGCGCTTGTACTCCTGCTTCGGGTTCTTCTGCGCGTAACCGCGCAGGTGGATGCCCTGGCGCAGGTAGTCGAGCGCGGCCAGGTGCTCGCGCCAGTGCGTGTCGAGCGACTGCAGCAGCACCATGCGCTCGAACTGCATGAAGCGCTCCTTGCCGACCAGGTCGACCTTGCTCTGGTACAGCCGGTGGCCGGCCTCGACCACCTTGGCGACGATGTCCTCGTCGGTGATCGCCTCGCTCTTCTCGACCTCGGCCTGCAGCGGCACGTCGAGCTGCCACTCCTCGCGCAGCACCTTCTCCAGGCCGGGCAGGTCCCACTGCTCTTCCACGCTGTCGGCCGGCACGTAGGTGCGCACCACGTCGGTCAGCGCCCCTTCGCGCAGGCTGGCGATCTGTACGGTCAGGTCCTGCGCGTCGAGGATGTCGTTGCGCTGCTGGTAGATCACCTTGCGCTGGTCGTTGGCGACGTCGTCGTACTCCAGCAGCTGCTTGCGCACGTCGAAGTTGCGTGCCTCGACCTTGCGCTGCGCGCTCTCGATCGAGCGCGTGACGATGCCGGCCTCGATGGCCTCGCCCTCGGGCATCTTCAGGCGGTCCATGATCGCGCGCACGCGGTCGCCGGCGAAGATGCGCATCAGCGGGTCTTCCAGCGACAGGTAGAAGCGCGACGAGCCGGGGTCGCCCTGGCGGCCCGAGCGGCCGCGCAGCTGGTTGTCGATGCGGCGCGACTCGTGGCGTTCGGTCGCGATGATGCGCAGCCCGCCCAGCGCCACCACCTGCTCGTGCAGGCTCTGCCATTCGTCTCGCAGCTGCTGCGCGCGGGCGCGCTTTTCCTCGTCGGACAGCGACGGGTCCTCCTCGATCAGCTGGATCTGCTTCTCGACGTTGCCACCCAGCACGATGTCGGTCCCGCGACCGGCCATGTTGGTCGCGATCGTGATCATCTTCGGGCGGCCCGCCTGGGCGATGATCTCGGCTTCCTTGGCGTGCTGCTTGGCGTTGAGCACCTGGTGCGGCAGCCCGGCCTGGGTCAGCAGCTGCGAGATCAGCTCGGAGTTCTCGATCGAGGTGGTGCCCACCAGCACCGGCTGGCCGCGCTCGTAGCAGTCGCGGATGTCCTTGATGACCGCGTCGTACTTCTCCTTGGCGGTCTTGTAGACCAGGTCCAGCTCGTCCTTGCGGCGCGTGGGCTTGTTGGGCGGGATAACGACCGTCTCCAGCCCGTAGATTTCCTGGAACTCGTAGGCTTCCGTGTCGGCCGTGCCGGTCATGCCGGCCAGCTTGGCGTACATGCGGAAGTAGTTCTGGAAGGTGATCGAGGCCAGCGTCTGGTTCTCGGCCTGGATCTGCACCCCTTCCTTGGCCTCGACGGCCTGGTGCAACCCCTCGGACCAGCGGCGGCCCTGCATCAGGCGGCCGGTGAACTCGTCGACGATGACCACCTCGCCGTTCTGCACCACGTAGTGCTGGTCACGGTGGTACAGGTGATGCGCACGCAGCGCCGCATACAGGTGGTGCAGCAGCGCGATGTGCGACGGGTCGTAGAGGCTGGCGCCTTCGGCCAGCAGGCCGGCCTCGGCGAGGATGCGCTCGGCGTTCTCGTGGCCCTGCTCGGTCAGGTAGACCTGGCGGGTCTTCTCGTCGACCGTGAAGTCGCCCGGCTCGATGATGCCTTCGCCGGTGCGCGGGTCGGCCTCGCCGATCTGCTTCTTCAGCAGCGGCACGACCTTGTTGATGCGCACGTACAGCTCGGTGTGGTCTTCGGCCTGGCCGCTGATGATCAGCGGCGTGCGCGCCTCGTCGATCAGGATCGAGTCCACCTCGTCGACGATCGCGTAGTTCAGGCCGCGCTGCACCCGGTCGCCGGCCTCGTAGACCATGTTGTCGCGCAGGTAGTCGAAGCCGAACTCGTTGTTGGTGCCGTAGGTGACGTCCGCCGCGTAGGCCGCCTGCTTCTCCTCGCGAGACATCTGCGGCAGGTTCACGCCCACCGTCAGGCCGAGGAAGTTGTACAGCCGGCTCATCCATTCGGCGTCGCGGCGGGCCAGGTAGTCGTTGACCGTGACCACGTGCACGCCCTTGCCGGCCAGCGCGTTCAGGTACACCGGCAGCGTGGCGGTCAGCGTCTTGCCCTCGCCGGTGCGCATCTCGGCGATCTTGCCGTAGTGCAGCGCCATGCCGCCCAGCATCTGGACGTCGAAGTGGCGCATCTTGAGCGTGCGCTTGCTGGCCTCGCGCACGGTCGCGAACGCCTCGGGCAGCAGGTCGTCCAGCGTCTCGCCCTTGCCGAGCCGTGCCTTGAATTCCTCGGTCCTGGCGCGCAGCTGCTCGTCGCTCAGCGCCTCCAGTTGCGGCTCCAGCAGATTGATCTTCTCCACCACCCGCCGGTATTGCTTGAGCAGACGGTCGTTGCGACTGCCGAAAATCTGGGTAAGAAGCTTGGGCAACATGGAGTTCGGTTCTAGGTGAAGGGTCGGCCAGCCCGCATCCGGCCGCGGCAGGCGTCTGGGCCCGCCCGGCACGGCAGGCCAGGACGTGGAGTGTGCTGCTCGTCGGGGACACCCGGCCGCTCGGTCGTCTGGCGCCGGGCCTGGAGGCCGGGCAGGCAGGCTGCCCCAAAAGCTTTGGAGTTTAGCACCGGGGCCGGCGCGCCAGCGTGGTGCCGGCCCGCGTCGCCGGCACGGTCAATGGGCGTGGGTGCCGGCCGTGCGGGCCGCCCCGGCCACGCGGCGCTGCGGGGTGCGCCCGTCGCCAGCCAGGAACTTGGCCGGGTTCTGGTGCACGCCGTTCATCAGCACCTCGAAGTGCAGGTGCGGGCCGGTGGACCGGCCGGTGGAACCCACCTGGGCGATGACCTGGCCGCGCTTGACGATGTCGCCGCGCTGCACGAGCAGCTTCGAGGCATGGGCGTAGCGGGTCACCAGCCCGTTGCCGTGGTCCACGTCGATCATCTGGCCGTAGGCCGGGTGGTGTTCGGCGGCGATCACCACGCCGCCGGCCGCGGCCTTGATCGGCGTGCCGGGCGCCGCGGGGAAATCCAGGCCGGTGTGCAGCGCGCTGCGGCCGGTGAACGGGTCGGAACGGAAGCCGAAGGCCGAGCTGGTCGGCCCGTCGACCGGCTTCGTGCTGGGCACCATCAGCGCCTGCATCTGCTCCTCGAACAGGCGCGACTCGATCAGCGTGAACACGTCGGCCCGGTGCGCGGTCAGCTCGTCCAGCCAGTCGATGGCCTGGAGGATGTCCTGCACGGTCGGCTGCTCGGGCGGGAGCATCGGCACGAACGGCCCCCCCTGGCCGCCGGGCTGCTTCTCGCTGAGCTTGATCTCCTCGGGCTTGAGCCCGGCCAGCCCCGAGACCCGCTCGCCCATGGCCTCGAGCTGCACCAGCCGGGCCTGCATCTCGCCGACGCGGCGGGCCATCGCCTCGAGGTTCTCGCGCATGTAGCGGTCACGCTGCGCGAACTCGTCCTTGACGACCAGCTTGACCACCTGGCTGACCACCGGCCAGCCCTCGCGCGCGGCCTTCACGAAGATCAGGTGGTAGACCACCCCGGACAGCACCAGCATGCCGGCGAGCAGGCCCAGCGCCAGGCCCAGCAGCTGCCAGCGTCCGAGCTGCAGCACATGGGTTTTCGCCAGGCGCCCGTGGGTGATCATGATCTGCATCGCTACACTCCTTGCATGAACCAGCGCGCACCGCACACCTTGCCGATCCAGGAAGCCCTGGACCGCCATGCCGGACTGGCACGGCTGCAGCAGCTCATGCGCGAGTCCAGCGCCCGATTCGAAGTGGTTCGACCCTTGCTCCCTCCCGCGCTGGCTGCCCATGTCAAACCCGGGCCTGTGGACGAGCAGGGATGGTCCCTGCTGGCTCCGAACGGGGCCGCGGCCGCCAAACTGCGGCAGCTGCAACCACGCCTCGAGGAAGCCTTGCGCCAGCGAGGCTGGCAGGTTAGCGCGATCAGGGTGAAGGTTCAATCCGGCTGAACCGCAAAGGGGTCACGCCGGCGGGCGAACCGGTAAGGTTTCACGCCCAAGGGATAGGGGATGGTCGGTGGTGCCGGCTATCCGACTCGAACGGATGACCTACCGCTTACAAGGCGGTTGCTCTACCAACTGAGCTAAGCCGGCAGGCTTGTCGGCGCGGACACCGAAGAAAGGAACGCCGCGATTCTACTTGACCCGCTTCAGCGAGGGCCGCGCCCCGGGGGTCGGGGTGGGCGGCTCGGGCGGCGGCGTGTCGCCCTCCTCGGCGGGCGATGCCGGCGACGGGCCGTCGCCCGCGGTCGGGGCGAGCTTCAGGCCGGGGCCGCCCGCCTCGGCCGGGGCGGGCGACTCGGCCTCGTCGGCCGGCTCGGCGGCGGCCGGCACCGGGAAGGCCATGCCCTGGCCGTTCTCGCGGGCGTAGATCGCGATCACGTGGTCGACCGGCACGACGATGTCGCGCGGCACGCCTCCGAAGCGGGCGCGGAACTCGATGAACTCGTTGCCCAGCTGCAGCCCGCTGGTGGCCTCGAAGCTGACGTTGAGGACGATCTCGTTGTTCTTGACGTACTCCATCGGCACCTGCACCGAGCGGTCGACGTACACGGCCAGGTACGGCGTGTAGCCGTTGTCGGTGCACCAGTCATGCAGCGCCCGGATCAGGTAGGGCCGGGTCGAACTGCCTGCGCTGCCGGTCGATTGGAGCTTCGTCATGGTTGGCGGATCACTTGCGCATCACCTTCTCGGAAGGCGTCAGCGCCTCGATGTAGGCCGGCCGCGAGAAGATGCGCTCGGCGTACTTCAGCAGCGGGGCGGCGTTCTTGGACAACTCGATGCCATAGTAGTCCAGGCGCCACAGCAGCGGGGCAATCGCCACGTCCAGCATCGAGAAATCCTCGCCCAGCATGTACTTGTTCTTCAGGAAGATCGGCGCCAGCTGGGTCAGGCGGTCGCGGATCTGGGAGCGCGCCTTCTCGAGCTGCTTGTCGCTCGGCTTGACGCCGCGCGACTCGAGCACGTTGACGTGGGTGAACAGTTCCTTCTCGAAGTTCAGCAGGAACAGGCGCACGCGGGCCCGGGCCACCGGATCCCCCGGCATCAGCTGCGGATGCGGGAAGCGCTCGTCGATGTACTCGTTGATGATGTTCGACTCGTACAGGATGAGGTCGCGCTCGACGAGGATCGGGACCTCGTTGTACGGATTCATCAACGCGATGTCTTCGGGCTTGGCGAACAGATCCACGTCGCGGATCTCGAAGTCCATGCCCTTCTCGAACAGGACGAAGCGACAACGGTGGGAATACGGACAGGTGGTTCCGGAGTAAAGCACCATCATGATGGCGTGCTCCTTGATTGTCGAGGTTGAGGGCAGCGCGCCCTGACAAATACAAACGGAGTGGGCACCCCTCGGGCCACCCACTCCGATCGATGCAGCGCCTGGGGCGTCACGCCGGCAGCGCTGCGCCGGATCACTTCACGTCTTTCCAGTACGCAGCGTTCAGGCGCCAGGCGATGACGGTGAACAGGGACAGGAAGATGAGCACCCACACGCCAAGGCGGACCCGCTCCTTCTGCACGGGCTCGCCCATCCACTGCAGGAACGCCACCAGGTCGGCCACGGCGCTGTCGTATTCCTGGGGCGTCAGCTTGCCCGGGGTGACCTGCTCGAAGCCGGCGAACACATGGGTCACCTTGCTCGGATCATGCGGATCGGTGACTTCCTCGAACTTCGCCACGCGCTGGCCCTGCAGCTCCCACATCACGTGCGGCATGCCCACGCTCGGGAACGCCAGGTTGTTCCAGCCGGTGGCCTTGGTGTCGTCGCGGTAGTAGGTGCGCAGGTAGGTGTAGAGGTAGTCCGCGCCCGTGCCGCTGTGCGAGGCGCGCGAGCGCGCGATCACGGTCAGGTCCGGCGGGGTGGCGCCGAACCATTCCTTGGCCTGCTTCGGGTCCATCGCCACCTTCATGGTCTCGCCGACCTTGTCGGTGGTGAACATCAGGTTGTCCTTGATCTGCTGCTCGGTCAGGCCGATGTCGCGCATGCGGTTGAAGCGCATGAAGGCCGCCGAGTGGCAATTCAGGCAGTAGTTGACGAACAGCTTGGCGCCGTTCTGCAGCGCCGCGATGTCCGTCACGCGATCGGCCGGGAACTTGTCCCAGGCAATGCCGCCCTCGGCCGCGTGCGCGGGGGCAGCACCCAACACCAGGCCGAAGGTGGCCACCAGGGTAAGAATCAGTTTTTTCATCGTGGTTGACTCCGGCGGGGCTCAGTGGGCTGCAAAGACCACACGCTGCGGCACCGGCTTGAAGGTGCCCAGGCGGCTCCACCACGGCATCAGCAGGAAGAAACCGAAGTAGAACAGCGTACCGATCTGGGAAATCTTTTCACCGACCGGCGACGGCGGCTGGATGCCGAGATAGCCCAGCACGAAGAAGAAGATCACGAACACGGCGTACAGCCAGGTGTGCCAGCCGGGACGGTAGCGGATCGACTTGACCGGGCTGCGGTCCAGCCAGGGCAGGAAGAACAGGATGATGACCGCACCGCCCATCACGACCACGCCCCAGAACTTGGCGTCGAACACCTTCAGCAGGAAGGCGGCGATCACGGCACCGACCACGATGCCCAGCTTGCCCTTGGCACCGAAGCCACCCTTGAGCACGGCCAGGATGGCCGCCAGCGCCAGCACGACCAGCAGCACGTTGACCATCTGGTCGGTCGTGGCACGCAGCATCGAGTAGAACGGCGTGAAGTACCACACCGGCGCGATGTGCGGCGGGGTCTTCAGCGGGTCGGCCGGGATGAAGTTGTTGTACTCCAGGAAGTAGCCGCCGAACTCGGGAGCGAAGAACACGATGGCCGAGAAGACGATCAGGAAGATCGACAGGCCGAAGATGTCGTGCACCGTGTAGTACGGGTGGAACGGGATGCCGTCCAGCGGGCGGCCGCTGGCATCCTTGTGCTCCTTGATCTCGACGCCGTCCGGGTTGTTCGAGCCGACTTCGTGCAGCGCGATGATGTGCGCCACCACCAGGCCCAGCAGCACCAGCGGGATCGCGATCACGTGGAAGCTGAAGAAGCGGTTCAGCGTGGCGTCGGAGACGACGTAGTCACCGCGGATCAGCAGCGCCAGGTCCGGACCGATGAACGGCACGGCGGCGAACAGGTTCACGATCACCTGGGCGCCCCAGTAGGACATCTGGCCCCACGGCAGCAGGTAGCCGAAGAAGGCCTCGGCCATCAGGCACAGGAAGATCAGGCAGCCGAAGATCCACACCAGCTCGCGCGGCTTGCGGTACGAGCCGTAGAGCAGGCCGCGGAACATGTGCAGGTAGACGACGACGAAGAACGCCGACGCCCCGGTGGAGTGCATGTAGCGGATCAGCCAGCCCCAGGGCACGTCACGCATGATGTACTCGACCGACGCGAACGCGAGGTTGGCGTCCGGCTTGTAGTGCATCACGAGGAAGATGCCGGTCACGATCTGGATGACCAGCACGACCAGGGCCAGCGAGCCGAAGATGTACCAGAAGTTGAAGTTCTTGGGCGCGTAGTACTGGCCCATGTGCTCGTTGTAGAGCTTGCTCAGCGGGAAGCGGTTGTCGATCCAGTTGAGCAGCTTTTGCGCGGCGGGCGCGTCGGCGGGGACTTCTTTGAATTCAGCCATGGAGTGTCACCTCAATACTCTGCGGCCCTTCAGGCCTTCTTGTCCTCGCCGATCAGCAGCACGGTGTCGGAGAGATACATGTGCGGCGGCACTTCCAGGTTGTCCGGCGCAGGCTTGTTCTTGAAGACACGGCCGGCCAGGTCGAAGGTCGAGCCGTGGCAGGGGCAGAGGAAGCCGCCCGGCCAGTCGTCAGGCAGCGAGGGCTGCGCGCCGGGGGTGAACTTGTCGACGGGAGAGCAACCGAGGTGGGAGCAGATGCCCACGCCGACGAAGATCTCGGGCTTGATCGAGCGGTACTGGTTCTTCGCGTACTCGGGCGTCGGGTACTGCTTGCGATCGGAATTGGGATCGGCCAGCTGGTCGTCGAGCTTCTTGAGGGCCTCCAGCTGCTCGGGCGTGCGGCGGATGATCCACACGGGTTTGCCGCGCCATTCCACCGTCATCTTCTCGCCCGGCTGCAGCGAGCTGATGTCGACTTCCACCGCCGCACCGGCGGCCCGGGCCTTCTCCGAAGGCTGGAAGCTGCTGACAAAGGGAACTGCGGTGGCCACGCCGCCGACGGCACCCGCGCCACAGGCAATGGCTACCCACGTGCGGCGGCCTTTGTCCACTTGCTGGTCACTCATGGGGATCCTCGGAAAGCTCTTCTACGATTAGGGCAACCCTTAATTCTAGCCCACGGGCGCAACGCGAAACCAGTGCCACGTGGTGCGATCTGCGCTCGACAGGCGCGAACCGGCGCCCTGCGGCGCATTCCCGGCCCGCGCAGCGCTTGAGCAAGGGCAAGGGCTCGGCAATACTCTCGCCGGGCCGCGCGCAGCCGCCGCGGCAACGCACCCTACGCTAACCAGGAGCCCCTCATGAGTTTCATGTCCGAATTCAAGGAATTCGCCGTCAAAGGCAACGTGATCGATCTCGCCGTCGGCGTGATCATCGGCGGCGCCTTCGGCAAGATCGTCGATGCGCTGGTCAACGACATCATCATGCCGGTGGTCAGCAAGCTGTTTGGTGGGCTGGATTTCTCGAATTACTTCATCCCGCTGGCCGGCCAGACCGCCGAAACCCTGGCCGAAGCCAAGCAGGCCGGGGCGGTGTTCGCCTACGGCAGCTTCATCACCGTCGCGCTCAATTTCCTGATCCTGGCCTTCATCATTTTCGTGATGGTGCGCCAGATCAACCGCCTCAAGCGCTCCGCCCCGCCCCCGGCGCCGGCCGCCCCGCCCGAAGAGGTCGTGCTGCTGCGCGAGATCCGGGATTCGCTGCGCAAGTAACAACACGTAACCATGCGGGCACCTCCCGTGCGGAGGACTGCCCGCCACGTCGCCTTGGACCGGGAAAAGGTTGGCGAACTGCGCACTTCGCCACGTCCGCCCGCGTCGGCCCACAGCACTTTTCGGGCCATACTGTCCGTCCTTGCGACGCCAGGTGAGATGAGCCTTCCCGACCCGCGACTCCACACCGCCATGCAGTCGGCGGTGCAGAAGATCCTGTCCACGGTGTCGACCGCCTCGAGCAGACTGGTCGATGCCCTGGGCATGCTGGCGTTGTCGGCCACCAGCAATGCGCAGCGCCAGTCCTACATGTCGGCGCAGTTCGACCTGCACCGCAAGCTGCCGGTGTTCAACACGACGTTCGCCACGGTGCTGAACGAGAAGGTGGCGCAGGAGCTGCATCCGCGCACCGGCAGCCGGCCGCTGGCGGCCACCGACTGGGCCTCGCTCAGCCTGGTGGGCGACTCGGAGGTCGAGGAACAGGTCACCGCCCACCGGCTCGGCCTGGAGATCGAACACGAGTGCGAGTGGGAACTGCGCGAGCTGGACGCCTACATCGGCTCGCTGCTCGGCATCGGCCGCGCCGACCCGGAGCGCAACCCGATCCGCCCGGAGATCCTCGGCAAGGCGCTGTTCCGCGCCATCGAGGCGGTCACCACCGACACCGCGGTGCGCAAGACGCTGTCGTCCGAGCTCGGACGCAGCCTGGCCAAGGCCATGCGCCCCTGCTACAGCGCCATCGTCAGCGATTTCGTCGCGCAGGGCATCCAGCCGGTCGGGCTGACCGTGCGGGCCGCCCCGCCGGCGCCGGCGGCCTCCGTGCACGGCCCGCTGACCGCGCCCGGCGGCCTCCATCCGCGCGCGCCCGCCAGCGCCCCGGCCGCCGACCCGAACCATGCCGCGCAAGCGCTCAGCGCGATGTTCGGCATCTCGGTGCCGGCGGGCCTGGGCAGCAGCGGCCCGGGCCTGCTGTCCGGCGGCTTCGCACCGACCTCCTCGTTCCCGAACACCGGCCCGGGCAGCGCCGCGGCGGTGGCGGCGCCTCCCACCACGGCCAGCGACGCCCACATGCTGGAGGTGATCCGGCGCCTGGCCTTCCTCGCCAGCTCGCCCGGCACGCTGGACGCCGGCAGCGGCTGGTCGTCCAGCGCCTCGCAGGCGCTGGCCGGCGCCGGCACGAACTCGTCCCCCGGCGCGCTCGGCGCCCCGGCGAGCGGCAACGGCGGGCTGAGCGGCCTGATGGCGGTCAACCTGATCCGCGCGCACCGCGAGGAGCTGATCCGCGCTTCCAGCGGCGCGCTCGATCACATGGTGATCGACATCGTCGCCTCGCTGTTCGACCAGATCCTCTCGGACAGCAAGGTCCCGCCGCAGATGGCGCGCCAGATCGCGCGGCTGCAGCTGCCGGTGCTGCGCGCGGCGCTCAAGGACGTGCAGTTCTTCTCGTCGCGCAGCCACCCGGTGCGCCGCTTCGTCAACCGCATGGCCTCGATCGCCTGCGCGTTCGAGGATTTCGACGAGGGCCCGGGCAAGCGCTTCCTCGAGCTGGTGCGCGAGCTGGTGCAGCAGGTGGTCGACGGCGACTTCGACCAGATGAGCCTGTACGAGAGCAAGCTGCGCGCGCTCGAGAACTTCGTGCAGGAACAGACGCGCGACGAGGCCCAGGCGCACGCGGAAGCGGTCGAGCTGCTGGCGCAGAAGGAAACCCAGCTGCGCGTGCAGGCGCGCCATGCCGAGCTGATGCAGGCGGTGCTGCAGTCGGTCACGCTGGCGCCGGAGTTCGTGCGCCGCTTCCTGCTGGACACCTGGACCCACGCCCAGGTCGAGGCGACCTGGCGCCATGGCGCGGATTCCGAGATCGCCAGGCGCCTGCGCGGCGTGCCGCGCCAGCTCATCCTCAGCGTCCTGCCCAAGGGCACGCCGGCCGAGCGCAAGCAATTCATCCTCGCGCTGCCCGGCCTGATGAAGACGCTCAACGAAGGCCTGGCGCTGATCCACTGGCCCGAGGAGCGCAAGAAGGCCTTCTTCGGCGAACTGCTGCCCTGCCATGCACAGTCGCTCAAGGGCCAGCCGCTGACCGACTTCGAATACCGCCAGCTCGACACCCACCTGCAGGCGCTGGACCGGCTGGTGGTGCCTGCGGCCGAGGACGTGCCGCTCGCGCCGCCGTCGGCGACGCTGGCCGAGCAGGCCGACACCGGGTTCTCGGCCGAAGAAGCGGCCCAGGTGGGACTGGTCGAGGACGCCGCGATCAACTGGGACGGCAACGTCGACATCGACCTGGAGCAGCTCGATTCCTCCTCGGGCGAGCTGGACATCAACCTCGACGGCCTGGGCCCCGAGATGGCCCCGGAGACGCC
The DNA here is from genome assembly GCF_015476235.1 of Caldimonas thermodepolymerans. Taxonomy (NCBI): domain Bacteria; kingdom Pseudomonadati; phylum Pseudomonadota; class Betaproteobacteria; order Burkholderiales; family Sphaerotilaceae; genus Caldimonas; species Caldimonas thermodepolymerans. The sequence goes on along the minus strand of NZ_CP064338.1, from coordinate 759,961 downwards.
CACCCGCGGCGCACAGCTGGCGCAGTACGTGCAGGCAGGCGTGGCCTACCAGATGCACGTCGAGGGCGAGTGGCGCAAGGTGCGCCTGAACTGGGTGAGCCCGGGCCGCACCTTCTTCATCTTCAGCTACGGCAAGAAGCACCAGAGCATCGTCTCGATGACCGGGCGCATGCTGACCAAGCTGTGCGAGACGGGCCGCTTCCGCGCCTTCGAGCAGGCCTACCTGATCGAGCGGGCCGTGGCCCGCACGCGCAAGCAGCTGGCGGCGCTCACCAGCAAGGCCTGAGCGTCACGCGCGCGGCCCGCCACGGGCCGCGCCCCCTTGCCCGGCCTTCCGGCCGGGGACACCCGCTTCAGTGCTGCAGGATCTTGGAGAGGAAGTCCTTGGCGCGCGGCGAACGCGCTTCGGGGTTGCCGAAGAACTCCTCCTTCTTGCAGTCCTCGATGATCTTCCCCTGGTCCATGAAGATCACGCGGTGGCTGACCTTGCGCGCGAAGCCCATCTCGTGGGTCACGCACATCATGGTCATGCCTTCCTGGGCCAGCTGCACCATCACGTCCAGCACCTCGCCGACCATCTCCGGGTCGAGCGCCGAAGTGGGTTCGTCGAACAGCATCACGATCGGGTCCATGCTGAGCGCGCGGGCGATGGCCACGCGCTGCTGCTGGCCACCCGACAGCTGTCCCGGGAACTTGTCCTTGTGCGCCATCAGGCCCACGCGGTCGAGCATCTTCAGGCCGCGGGCGCGCGCCTCGTCCTTGCTGCGGCCGAGCACCTTGACCTGCGCGAGCGTGAGGTTCTCGGTCACGCTCAGGTGCGGGAACAGCTCGAAGTGCTGGAACACCATGCCCACGCGCGAGCGCAGCTTGGGCAGGTTGGTCTTGGGGTCGCCGATCGAGACACCGTCCACCAGGATCTCGCCCTGCTGGAACGGCTCCAGCGCGTTGACCGTCTTGATGAGGGTGGACTTGCCCGAGCCGGACGGTCCGCACACCACCACCACCTCGCCCTTGTTGACGGTGGTGCTGCAGTCGGTCAGCACCTGGAACGAGCCATACCACTTGCTGACGTTCTTGATTTCGATCATTGCCGACATGTCGTCGTCTCCTGATTCAAAGCCGCTGTCCTGCAGGCAGGAACGTCAGCGGACGATGGCGATTTTCTTCTGCAGGCGCTTGACCAGCTGGGACAGCGCAAAGCAGATCACGAAGTAGACCAGGGCCGCAGCCAGGTAGGCCTCCACCGGCCGGCCCATGTTCTTGCCGGCGATCTCGAAGCCCTTGAGCGTGTCGTAGGCGCCGATCGCGTAGACGAGCGAGGTGTCCTGGAACAGGATGATCGTCTGCGTCAGCAGCACCGGCAGCATGTTGCGGAAGGCCTGCGGCAGGATCACGTAGCGCATGTTCTGCCCGTAGGTCAGGCCCAGCGCCTGGCCGGCGAACACCTGCCCGCGCGGGATCGACTGGATGCCCGCGCGCATGATCTCGGAGTAGTACGCCGCCTCGAACAGCGTGAAGGTGATGATGGCCGACAGCTCGGCACCGATCGGGCGGCCCAGCACGAACGGCACCAGCAGGAAGAACCACAGGATCACCATCACCAGCGGGATGGAGCGCATCCCGTTGACGTAGATGGTGGCGGGAATCTCCAGCACCTTGAGGCCCGACAGGCGCATCAGCGCCAGCAGCGTGCCCAGCACGATGCCCCCGATCATCGCGATCAGCGTCAGCTGGACGCTGAAGGCGAAGCCCTTGAGCACGTAGCTGCTGATCAGATCCCAGTTGTAGAAGGACCAGTCGAGATTCATTTGCCGCCTCCCACGTAGCCGGGCACGCGCACGCGCGCCTCGATGAAGGCCATCACGCGGTTCACGGCGAAGGCGGAGATGATGTAGAGCGTGGTGACGGCGAGGTACACCTCAATGCCGCGCGAGGTCTCCTCCTGGACCTGCATCGCGAACAGGGTCAGCTCGGAGATCGACACCGCGAAGGCGACCGACGAGTTCTTGATGATGTTCATCGCCTCGCTGGTCAGCGGCGGGATGACGATGCGGAACGCCATCGGCAGGATGACGTAGCGGTAGGTCTGCGGCAGCGTCAGGCCCAGCGCCGAGCCGGCCATCATCTGGCCGCGCGGCAGGGCCTGGATGCCGGCGCGCACCTGTTCAGCCACGCGCGCCGAGGTGAAGAAGCCGAGCGCGAAGATCACCAGCACGAAGGTCGACAGGCCCTGCAGGGGCGGCACCAGCGCGGGGATCACGTGGTACCAGAGGAAGACCTGCACCAGCACCGGAATGTTGCGGAACAGCTCGACCCAGGCGTTGCCGAGCCATTGCAGCCCCTTGTGCGGCACCGTGCGGATGGTGCCGATCAGCGCCCCGACGACCAGGGCGATGACCCAGGCGCAACCTGCCACCGACAGCGTCCAGCCCCAGGCCGACATCATCCAGTCGAAGTAGGTTTCGTCCGCCCCTGTGTCCCGCAGGAAGACTTCCCAGTCCCATTGGTAACTCATGTCGTTCTCCTCCGGAGCACGCCGCCGCTGGCCGTGCGGCTGCCCCGGATTCTCGTGCTTCTCTCGTGGCGATGGTTAAAAAAAACCCACCCGCGTGCAGCAAGTGGGTCGTGAGCCGGCCCGCGCCTTACTTGGCGGCGTAGGCTTCCATCGGCTTGTCGTTCGGGTTGGCGATCAGCTCCTTGAGCGTGGCGCCCATCGGCAGGTTCACGCTGACGTTCTTGGGCGGGATCGGCTGCATGAACCACTTGTCGTACAGCTTGGCCAGCTCGCCGCTCTGCATGGCCGCGCGGATCGAGTCGTCCACCGCCTTCTTGAAGGCGGGGTCGTCCTTGCGGATCATGATCGCGATCGGCTCGACCGACAGCACCTCACCGACGATCTCGAAGTCGGCCGGATTCTTGGCGTTGGCGATGTTGCCGGCCAGCAGGTTGTCGTCCATCACGAACGCGTCGGCACGGCCCGATTCCAGCGTCAGGAAGGAGTCGGCGTGGTCCTTGCCAAAGATCTCCTTGAACTGCACGCCTTCGGCGCGACGGTGCTTGCGCAGGTGCTGCACGGACGTGGTGCCGGTGGTGGTCACCACGGTCTTGCCCTTGAGGTCGGCGATCGACTTGATGCCCGACTTCTTGTTCACGGCCATGCGCACTTCGGTCACGTAGGTGGTCAGCGCGAAGGCGACCTGCTGCTGGCGCGCCTCGTTGTTGGTGGTCGAGCCGCACTCGATGTCGACCGTGCCGTTCTGCACCAGCGGGATGCGGTTCTGCGAGGTGACCGGGGTGTACTCGATGGTCGGATTGATGCCCAGCTGCTTGCCGATGTCGCCGATGATGCGCTCGCACAGCTCGACGTGGTAGCCGACGTACTTGCCGCTGCCGACCGTGAAGGACAGCGGGGACGACGATTCACGCACGCCCATCACGACCTTGCCGGTCTCCTTGATCTTCTTCAGGGTGTCGGCTTGGGCTGCGCCGGCTGCCAGCAGGGCAGCGGCCAGGACGAGCAGAGACTTCTTCATAGAGGCTCCTAGTGGTTGAGCTAAAACCCCAGTCGGGTCAATGTCGAGGAACGCGATTCTAGAGATCGGTGCTGACAGCGGTCTCCGGTATACCCCGCCCCCGGGTGGCCTACGGCATCATCCCATCAGAACGGCACCTGGTCGGTCGGATATTTCCAGAAGTCCTTCAACAGGTAGCTCATGGGCAGGTTGAGCGACACGTCGTTGGGCGGGATGGGACGCAGGAACCAGCGTTCGTAGAGGGCCTCGATCTCGCCGCTGCGGATCAGCCGCCGCATCTCGTCGTCGACGATCCTCTTGAACCCCGGATCGTCCTTCGACAGCATGATGGCCAGCGGCTCGATGGTGAGGAACTTGCCGACCACCTTCAGCTTCGCCGGATCCGGACGGTTGGCGATCAGGCCGTAGAGCAGCACGTCGTCCATCACGAAGCCGTCGGCCTCGCCGCGCTCGACCATCTCGATGGCTTGCGCATGGTCCGGCGCCTCCAGCAGCGTGATGCGCAGCAGCCGCTCGCGGTTGGCCTGGTCGACCGCCTTCAGCGGCGTGGTGCCCCGGGTCGAGACCAGCTTGCGGCCCTCGAACTGCGGCAGGTCGTCGATGCCGCTGTCGGGGCGCACCGCGTAGCGCGCGCCGGTGATGTAGTGCGGCACGGTGAAGGCCACCGTCTTGCGGCGTTCGGCGTTGTTGGTGGTCGAGCCGCATTCCAGCTCGGCGCGTCCTTCCACGATGGCCCGGATGCGGCTGGCCGGCGTGACCGGCACGAACTCGGGTTCGAGCCGGTCGAGGCCGAGCTGCCGGCGTACGGCCTCGGCCACCTTCAGGCACAGGTCCAGTGCATAGCCCACGGGACGGCCTTGCGCATCCAGGTAGGAAAACGGCACCGCGGATTCACGGTAGGCGAGGCGGATCTTGCCGCTGGCACGCACGTGGTCCACCACGGGACCGGCCTCGGCGAGCGACGGCACGAGCACGGCCAGCGCGCAGGACGCCACGGCGAACCCACGTGCAGCACGCGCAGCCCAACGACGGAAAAGCATGTTCTGTTCTCTACGACTCAACGGCTTCAGGAGGTCGCCAGGCAGCGGGCCGCGACGACGCGGGCGGCATCGACGCCCGACGGCCTGGCCTGCGGCTGCAGGCCCTCCTGCACCGGCATCCGCACGTTCAGCCCCCTGTCAGCTGGCAGCGTGACCGGCCCGGCACGCCGATGCGCGCCGGTGGTGCGACGACGCCGTCACGGGCTGTGGCCTGGCCCAGGAAAGGGCCGGCGGCAGGAGCGATCCGGGAAGCGGGGACGTGCATGAACAGGGAGTCGGTCCGGAGAATTGCGCGCGACTGTAGGGCCTACGCAATTCCGGTGCCAATGCTGATTGCGCGGGAGATTATGCGCCTCGCGCATGAGCGATCAGGGTTAACACCAGGAATTGGGTGTGTCTTTTTCCGCAGATCGTCAGCGCGCCGGGACGGCAGGCCCCCCTTGGCGCAGGTAGCTGCTCTCGAGCAGGACGCGCAGCGCCGGCAGCTCGGTCAGCCGCGCCTCGTCGGCAGCCAGCAGGACCAGGCGCCAGCGGCCGTCGGGATGGGGCTGCGGATGCAGCAGCAGCGGATCGCCCTGCCAGCTGCCGACCTGCAGCCACTGCGCCACCTGGTCGAGCGGCAGGAAGCATGGTCGATCCGGGTCGGTCTCGCAGGCGATGGGCACGGCACCGGGTCGTTGCGGGTGGCGCTCGCGCAGTTCACGTGTCAGCTGCGCGACCAGGCGCGGGCGGTTGTCCCGCAGCGGCCGCACGTCGGCCACCGCATGCAGCTCCAGGCCATCGGCCGCGCGCAGGCCGTCGCCGGACTGGTAGAGCGCGTGCACCTCGTCGGGCAGCGCACGGCCGGTGCGCGTGGCCAGGGACTCCAGGGCCAGCGATGAAGCGGGCGCACGCGTGCCCGCCGCGACATCCACGGCGCGCGCCAGTGCGGCGATGTCCATCTCGCGCGCCTGGCGCGCGCGCTCCAGCCCCGGCTGCACGAGCCTTTCCTCCTCCGAGAGGAAGCTCAGCTGCGCATGGGCGAGCAGGCGTGGCAGCCCCGCCACCGGCAGGGCGAGCAGCACTGCATAGAGGACCGCCAGACCGGCCTTGCGCGGCACGGCCATCGGCTTGTCGCGCAGGCGGTCCAGCCACTCGTCGACCATGCGGACCCGCTGGGCCAGCGAGGCCCGTGCCGGCAGCAGGCGCTCCAGCAACTGGAACGACAGGCGCACCGCCGCCTTGGCATCGGCCGGGCGCATGCGTGCCGCCGCGCGCCGGTACCAGCGCTCGAACTGCAGCTGCCGCCACAGCCCGCCCCAGCCCAGCACGCGCAGCACCAGCAGGACCAGCAGCAGGGGCGACCCGAACCACCAGGCCAGTGCCAGCAGGCCGCACGCGGCCAGCGCCTCCAGCCCGATGCGCACCGCCGCATGGCGGGCCGGCAGCAGGGCCTCGAGCACCTGCCCGCCGTCCAGCGGCGCGAAGGGCAGCAGGTTCAGCGCGTTGATGAACACCAGCAGCCAGGCCAGCAGGGCCGTGGCACCGCCGGCCGGCACCGCCCACAGCAGCGCCAGGCCCAGCAGCAGCCCCGGCACCGGCCCGGCCAGCGCCACCAGGGCGCGGTGCCAGGCGTCGGGCCGGCTGGCCTCGCCGAACGCGACGCCGCCCACCAGCGGCAGCATCAGCATCTGGGTGCGGCGGTAGCCGAAGGCCCGCATCGCGAGGTAGTGGCCGGCCTCATGCAGCGCGACCACCACCAGCAGGCACGCGGCCAGCGTCAGGTCGAACACCAGCCAGGCCAGCAGCAGGAACAGCAGGCAGCTGCCGCCGTACAGGGCCCACTGCACCGGCGGCAGGGGCGCGGGCCGGGGGGCGAGCTTGCCCGCCGCGTAGATCAGCAGGCTGCGCTCCAGCGGCGCGGCGCGCTTGAGCGCCACGCTGTCGTCCGGCAGCGCCGCCAGGGTCCGGCGCAGCAGGCGCGTCCGCCTGGCGGTCCACACGAACAGCTCCGGCAGGCGCCGCAGCGACACGCACAGCGCCTCGCCGTCCGGCCGGCACCAGCCCTGCCCGACCGCGGCCTGGATCGTGCGGTTCTCGTAGTCGGTCAGCCGCGCCTCGATCTGCTCGGGCTCGCCCCAGGGCAGGAAGTCGGGCAGGCCTTCGGCGCGCATCGCGGCCAGCTGCGCCTCGTACTGCTCCTTCACGCTCGCATGGCCTTCGCCCGCGGTGCGCAGCAGCTGCGGATCCGGCGGCACCACCGACCAGGGCAGGTTGGACGAGCCCACCATCAGCCCTTCGCGCACCTGGGCCAGCATCACCAGCGCGTGCAGGTTGGGCAGCTCGAGCAGGCCGGGGGCCATCACCTGCGCGAGGATCGGGTACTGCGCATGGACGTAGACGCGCACCGGTCGCCAGGGCGTGAGTTCGCGCGGGACGGCGCGCCACTGCGTGGCGTGCGAGAAGCGGAAGCCCAGCGCCAGCAGCTCGGCCTCCAGCGGCTGGAACAGGTCGTCGACCGCCGGCTGCGCACGCACGGGGGCGACCCGGCGCTCGATGCGCCCGGGCAGGCGCAGCGAGGCCAGCTCGCGCAGGCGCGCCACCATCGGGGCCAGCCAGGCCAGCAAGACGATCGCGGCGGTCAGCGCCCACCCGCTCATCGGTTCCTCCTCGTGACGGACGCGCCCCCCGGCATCGCGCGGGCCGGGTGGATCAGCTGCTGCTGCGCGTCTCGCGCAGATACTCCCACAAGGCCTGGACGCCGGGACGCACGTGCTTGGCGACTTCGGGCCGTTCGCGGTAAATCCGCACGTCCATCGTCACTTCGTAGGCCTGCGGGTCGGCGGCGAGCACCAGCCGCTTCGCGCGCAGTTCCTTGCGCACCGAGCTGGAGGGCAGGAAGGCCACGCCATGGCCTTCGAGCGCCATCGCCTTCAGCCCTTCGGCCATGTCGGTCTCGTAGATGGGGTCGAGGTGCAGCGGCTGCGGCGAGCGCTTGACGATCAGGTCCACCAGCCGGCCCAGGTAGGCGCCCTGCGCATAGCCAAGGAAGGGCACCGGTTCGCCGGCGTGTCCCGGCAGCCGGAACAGCGGCTCGCCGTCGGCGCCGGCCCGGGCGTAGGGCGCCAGGGTCTCCTCGCCCAGGCTCAGCATCTCGTAGCGGTCCGGGTTGAGCTGCAGCGGCTGGGACGGGTGGTGGTAGGCGATCAGCAGGTCGCAGCTGCCTTCGGTCAGCCGCATCACCGCGTCGTGCACGTTGAGCGCGATCAACCGGCTCTTGACCGCGCCGAAGCTCTTGCGCAAGCCCATCACCCAGTGCGGGAAGAAGGTGAAGGCCAGCGTGTGCGGCACGGCGAACTCGATCATGTCCTGCGCGGCCGAGCGGTGGCTGCGCATCATGTTGCGGGTCGCCTGCAGGGTCCCGAGGATTTCCAGCGCCTGGGCGAGGAAGGTTTCGCCCGCGGGCGTCAGCCGGGTGGGATAGGACGAGCGGTCGACCAGGTCGGTGCCCACCCACGCCTCCAGCGCCTGGATGCGACGCGAAAACGCCGGCTGCGTCACATGCCGCAGCTGCGCCGAACGGGAAAAGCTGCGCGTCTCGGCGAGGCTGACGAAATCTTCGAGCCACTTGGTTTCCATCGAGGGCGAAGTGTAACCACGCGGAAACCGCGCGCCGGCGCCGATCGCCCGGCCGGCCGGCGGCACAGCCGATGCCCGGCAGGATACCCCCTCGAATCGGGGGGCAGGGCCAGTCCCGGCTCAAGACGCCCGGAATGGCGCCGATATGCCGGACATCTGTCCCTGCCGACAGCCCCGGGGGCCTGGCCTGCTGCGGGTTGACGGCGCGAGCTGCCCGGTATGTCCGATCCAGTCGAATCGCTTGCCAGCCTGACCGTCCACCGCGACCTCGACGCGCTCGACGCGGCGCTCGTGCACGCACTGGCGGACTTGCTGCAGCCGCAGGCGATCGCGATCCACCGCCTCGTCGGGCTGCGCCAGCAGCCCAGCCACTGGACGCTCAGCGCACGGCTGGGCCCGCTGGTCGCGTGGACCGGGCGCCCCCTGCCGGTGCGACCGTTCGACGACGAGCTGCCCGAGCTGGCGGCGCTGCCGGCCCACAAGGCCTGCATCGACACCGGCTGCGTGCAGCACCTGACGGCCGAGGCAGGCGCGGCGGTCACGCTGTTCCCGCTGCTGTCCGGCCGCGGCCCGGTGGCGGTGCTGGAGGTGCAATCGGCACAACCGCTGGGCGAAGCCGACGTCCAGATGGTCAGCGGCATCCTGCGCGTGTTCCAGAACTTCTGGAACGTGGTCGACGAAAGCGAGCGCGACACGCTGACCGGCCTGCTCAACCGCAAGACCTTCGACGACACGTTCTTCAAGATCAGCCTGGCGCTGCCGCGCCCGCCGTCGGCGCTGGAGGCCCCGGCCGGCGGCGGCTGCTGGCTCGCGGTGCTGGACATCGACCACTTCAAGTCGGTCAACGACCGCTTCGGGCACCTGATCGGCGACGAGGTGCTGCTGCTGGCTGCACGCATGCTGCGCGAGATGTTGCGCCACCACGACCGGCTGTACCGCTTCGGCGGCGAGGAATTCGTCGTGCTCCTGCGCTGCGGCAGCGAGGCGGACGCGCGCCGCGCGCTCGAGCGCGTGCGCGAGGGCATGGCCAATCACGCCTTTCCGCAGGTGGGGCACGTGACGGTGAGCATCGGATTTGCCCAGGTGCTGCCCGGCGACACCCCGAGCAGTGCCTTCGGCCGCGCAGACAAGGCCGTCTACCACGCCAAGCAACACGGCCGCAACCGCGTGGTGAGCTACAACGACCTGGTCCTGCTGGGTCAGGCCGGTCAGGAAGACGCGCGGGTCGGCGAGGTCGAGCTGTTCTGACACGCGGGGGGCCGGGCCGCGATCATCGTCTATGCTTGGCGACCCGCAGCACGTCCTGCACGTGCGGCATCCATCGACGTTGACACCCCAGGACCCGACATGAGCGATCTGAAAGCCCGCTTCGAGCAAGCCGTTGCCGAATCGAAGACCCTGCCCGAGAAGCCGGACAACATGACCCTGCTGAAGATCTACGCGCTGTACAAGCAGGCCACCGCCGGCGACGTCGAGGGCGAGCGTCCCGGCATGACCGACTTCGTCGCGCGCGCCAAGTGGGACGCGTGGAACGCGCTGAAGGGCAAGTCGGCCGAGGAAGCGATGCAGGAGTACATCGACCTGATCGAAAGCCTCAAGTGAGGCCCGGGCCGCACGCGGCCTCAGCGCCCGGCCGCTGAGGCGCTGGCCCGCGCCGGCGCCGCTTGCTGCAGCAGGGCCTGGCGCCGTTCCTCCTGCGGCAGGCGCGCGAGCCGCCCGACCGCGGCATAGAAACGCGCGAAGTCCCGCCCCTCGGCCTCGAACAGCCGCTCGAACGCCGGCACCAGGTCGTGGTAGGCCGCGAGCACGCCCAGCGAGGCGTTGTTGGCCCGCTCGAACCAGGCGTCGTAGCCGGTGAAACCGCCCCACTGCTCGCGCTTGATCGTCTCGTACTCGTCGCGCAGGCGCTGCATCAGCTCGGCCTTGCGGCGGCGCATCGCCTCCGGCGCCAGCCGGCTGCGGTACAGCGCCTGCAGCTGCTCGCGGTAGCCGAGCGTCAGGGTGCGGAACTGCTGCCGGCGTGCCTCGAAGCGCGCGTACTCCTCGCGGGCCTGCGCGTCGGCCTGCGTCTCCAGCCAGCGCTGCACGCCCAGGCGCTCCACCGCGGTCGCGAACGATTCGTTGAAGGTGGTGTCGCCCTTGGCGTAAGCCACCTGGTGCGCGAGCTCGTGGAAGATCAGCCGGGCCAGCTCGCCTTCGGGGTAGTGGATGAAGGTGTTGAGCAGCGGGTCGTCGAACCAGCCCAGCGTCGAGTACGCCGGCACGCCGTACACCGCCACCTCGTAGCCCTCGGCGCGCAGCTGCGCGGCCATGGCCTCGGCGTCGGCCTGGTCGAAATAGCCGCGGTAGCCCACGCAGCCGGCCACGGGGAAGCACCAGGTCTTCAGCTCGAGCGAGAGCTCGGGCGCGGCCACCACGTTCCACACCGCCGCCGGCCGGCCCAGGTCGGCATAGCGCCGGTAGCTGCCGTTGTCGGGCAGCTTCAGCTCGCTGACCGCGAAGTCCCGGATGCGCTGGCTGAGCGCCAGGCGCTCGCGCAGCGCCTGCGGCGTGTCGGCCGCGTCCAGCCACTGCGCCACCGGGCGCGCCTCGCCGAGCAGCGCGAAATGGCCGCGCACCGACTGCGCCAGGTAGCCCACCGAGCCGCAACCGGCCAGCCCCGCGACCGCGAACCCGGCCAGCGCCAGGCCCGCCCGCCCCGCAAGGCGCCGCCACGTGCGAGGCCTGCCCGTGCGTGCCGTCATGCCCCCGCCTCGACTTCGACCAGCACGTCGTAGAAGCACGGCGCCCGCCCGATGTCGGTCAGGCGCTGGTGCGTCAGCTCATTGACGTTGGTGCCGCGCAGGCCCAGCTTGCGCCACCAGATGCCCAGGCCGTTGACCACGCCCGGGCGTGCCCGTTCGCTGACCCGCGCGATGCACCAGTACTCGCCGCGGTCGTTGTGGACGCGCACCGGCCGGCCGTCCTCGATGCCGCGCGGCGCGGCGTCCTGCGGATGGATCTCCAGCACCGGCTCGCCCTCGATGTCGCGCAGGCTGCGCACGTTGACGAAGGTGGAGTTGAGGAAGTTGCGCGCCGGCGGCGAGATCATCGCCAGCGGGTAGCGCGCCGCCAGCTCCGGTGCGGCGGCCGGGCTCTCGTGACCGGGCAGGTGGCGCGGCGCCTCGAGCCCGGGCGCGGCGATGCGGCAGCGGCCCGAGGGCGTCGGGAAGCCCCCCTCGGCGAACGGCGCCTCGGGCAGCGGCAGCTTCACCCAGCCGCGTGCGCGCAGCTCCTGGAGCGTGATGCGCCCGCCGAAGGCCTGGGCAGCGACCGTCTCGTCGTCCTCGCGCAGCGCGGGATGGTCCAGGCCCATGCGGGCCGCAAGCTCGCGGAAGATCTGCGTGTTGGGCCGCGCCTCGCCGAGCGGGGCGATCGCCGGCTCGTTGAGCAGCGCGTAGGTGTGGCCGTAGCTGGCGTGCACGTCCAGGTGCTCGAGCTGCGTGGTGGCCGGCAGCACGTAGTCGGCGTGGTCGGCCGTGTCGGTCAGGAAATGCTCGAGCACCACGGTGAACAGGTCCTCGCGCGCGAAACCCTGCACCACCTGCGGCGACTGCGGCGCCACCGCGACCGGGTTGCTGTTGTAGACCACCAGGGCCTCGATGCGCGGCCCGAACCCGGGCGAGGCCTCGCGCAGCAGGTCCGCGCCGATGGTGCTCATGTTGAGGATGCGCGGCTCGCGCCCGCCCAGCAGGTCGGGCCGCTGCAGGGCCGCGCGGTCGACCGGGAACCAGCCCGAGCTGGACAGCAGCAGCCCGCCGGCACGGTGCCGCCAGGCGCCCACCAGGCAGGGCAGCACCGCGATCAGCCGCACCGCGTTGCCGCCCCCGCGGGTGCGCTGCATGCCGTAGTTGAGGCGGATTGCCGCGGGCGCCAGCGTCGCGTAGTCACGCGCGAGCTGCCGGACCTCGTCGGCCGTCAGGCCGCACACCGCGGCGGTGCGCTCGGGCGTCCATGCAAGCGCCTCCTCGCGCAGCGCCGGCCAGCCCTCGGTGTGGCGCGCGACGTAGTCGTGGTCCAGCCAGTCGTGCACGATGAGCTCGTGCATGAGGCCGAGCGCGAGCGCGCCATCGGTGCCGGGCAGCAGCTGCAGGTGCTGGTGGCATTTCTCGGCCGTCTCGGTGCGGCGCGGGTCGATGCAGACCAGCTTCGCGCCGTTGCGCTTGGCCTGCTGCGCGACGCTCCAGAAATGCAGGTTGGAGGCGATCGAGTTGCTGCCCCAGATGAGGATCAGGCGGCTTTCGGCGAAGTGCTCGACATGCATGCCGACCTTGCCGCCGTAGGTGAGCGCCAGCGCCTCGCTGCCCGCGCTGGCGCAGATGGTGCGGTCCAGCCGCGAGGCACCCAGCGCGTGGAAGAACCGCGCGGCCAGGCTCTCGCCCTGCACCAGGCCCATCGTGCCGGCGTAGCTGTAGGGCACGATGGCCTGGGGATCGCGCGCGGCAATGGCCGACAGGCGCGCGGCGATGTCGGCCAGGGCCTCGTCCCAGCTCACCCGCTCGAACCGCCCGCTGCCCTTGGGGCCGACGCGCTTCAGCGGCTGCAGCACGCGCTCGGGGTGGTAGGTGCGCTCGGGATAGGCCGATACCTTGCGGCACAACGCACCATGCGTGGGCGGATGGTCCGGGTCCCCCTGCACCTTGATGGCGCGTCCGTCAACCACGGTAACCCGCAGCGCGCAGGTGTCCGGGCAGTCATGCGGACACGCGCCGCGCACGACCGCGGTCCTGCCGTGAGGTATTGCGCTCGCACCTGGCCCTTGCATTGCTTTAATCTCCGCTATTCGAGGGACGCATACCTTCCCGGTATGCCTGTGTGGGCGTGACGCCCTGACCAAACAACTTTGCCATGCATTCGACTTCCCTGTCCCGCCGCAGGGCCCTCCAGGTCCTGGGGGCATCCGCCGCATCCGTTGCATTTCCTGCACTGGCCCAGGCCGAACGCATCGTGCTTGGCCAGTCGGCCGCGTTCAGCGGCCCGGCCGCCCAGCTGGGCATCCAGATGAACATCGGCGCGCAGGTGCTGATCGACCAGGTCAACGCCGCCGGCGGCATCGGCGGCCGCCAGATCGAGCTGCGCACCGCGGATGACGGCTACGAGCCCGACCGCTGCAAGGCCAACACCGAGAAGTTCCTGCGCGACGGCGTGTTCGCGCTGTTCGGCTACGTGGGCACGCCGACCTCGCTGGCGGCGCTGCCGCTGGCCAACGAGGCCCGCACGCCCTTCATCGCGCCGTTCACCGGCGCCGAAGGCCTGCGCGACCCGTTCAGCCGCTACGCCTTCCACGTGCGGGCCTCGTACTTCGACGAGACCAAGCTGATCGTCAAGAACCTGACCTCGCTGGGCCTGACCCGGATTTCGGTGTTCTACCAGGACGACAGCTACGGCATGGCCGGCCTGACCGGCGTGCAGCGCGCGCTGGCGGCCCGCAACCTGGCGCCGGCCTCGCTGGGCACCGTGCAGCGCAACTCGGTGGACGTGGCCGCTGCCGTGCAGTCCATCCTGCCCGCGCAGCCGCAGGCCATCGTGCAGATCAGCGCCTACCAGAGCTGCGCGGCGTTCATCCGCGCGGCGCGCAAGGCCGGCTTCGGCGGCACCTTCTTCAACGTCTCCTTCGTCGGCACGCAGGCGCTGGCCGACGAACTGGGCCCCGACGGCAAGGGCGTGATGATCAGCCAGGTCATGCCCTACCCCTACGCCCCGACCATGGCCATCGTGCGGGAGTACCTCAACGCGCTGAAGGCCCATGGCGGCGGCAAGGCGCAGCCCAACTACTCGAGCATCGAGGGCTACATCGCGGCCAAGGTGCTGGTCGAGGGGCTCAAGCGCGCGCCCAAGCTGACGCCCGACGGGCTGATCGCGGGCCTGGAGTCCATCGACACCTCGTTCGGCGGCTTCAACGTCAGCTTCGGGCCGCGCAAGCACACCGGATCGACCTTCGTCGACCTGTCGATGCTGACCGAGGACGGTCGGGTTCGCCGCTAGTGCCTTGCCCGCAGGGCGCGGCTACACTGACTCCGATCGAGGCGGGGCCGCGTCCCGCCGCCCTCCTGCCCGCCTGGCGCCGGCGGCCCGACGGCCCGCCGGCTGCGACCGGAGTTACGTCATGCAGCTGATCGAATCGATCCTCAAGGATGCGGCCGCCATTGCCGCCACGAGGCGCGACATCCACGCCCATCCGGAACTGTGCTTCGAAGAGGAGCGCACCGCCGACCTGATCGCCGCGAAGCTCACCGAGTGGGGCATCCCCGTGCACCGGGGCCTGGGCAAGACCGGCGTGGTCGGCGTCGTCCGGAACGGCACCTCGCCGCGCGCGATCGGGCTGCGCGCCGACATCGACGCGCTGCCGATCACCGAGCACAACCAGTTCGCCCACGCGAGCCGGCATCCCGGCAAGATGCACGCCTGCGGCCACGACGGCCACACAGCGATGCTGCTGGCGGCGGCGAAATACCTCGCGCAGCACCGCGACTTCGACGGCACCGTCTACCTGGTGTTCCAGCCGGCCGAGGAAGGCGGCGGCGGCGCGCGCGAGATGATCCGCGACGGCCTGTTCGAGCGCTTCCCGATGGAGGCGATGTTCGGCATGCACAACTGGCCCGGCCTGAAGGTCGGCCAGTTCGCGATCCGCAACGGCCCCTGCTTCGCGTCGAGCAACGAGTTCTGCATCCGCATCCGCGGCAAGGGCGCGCATGCCGCGATGCCGCACCTGGGCGTGGACCCGGTGCCGGTAGCGTGCCAGATGGTGCAGGCCTTCCAGACCATCATCAGCCGCAACAAGCGCCCCATCGACGCCGGCGTGATCTCGGTGACCATGATCCACACCGGCGAGGCCACCAACGTGGTGCCGGACTACTGCGAGATCCAGGGCACGGTGCGCACCTTCACGATCGAGGTGCTGGACCTGATCGAGCAGCGCATGCGCACCATCGCGCAGCACACCGCGGCGGCCTTCGAGTGCGAGTGCGAGTTCGAGTTCGCCCGCAATTACCCGCCGACGATCAACCATCCCGCCGAGACCGAGTTCGCGCGCCGCGTGATGGCCGAGGTGGTCGGCCCCGAGAACGTGCTGGAGTTCGAGCCCACGATGGGCGCCGAGGACTTCAGCTACTTCCTGCTCGAGAAGCCGGGGGCCTATTTCGTGATCGGCAACGGCGACGGCGACCACCGCGACAGCGGCCACGGCATGGGGCCGTGCATGCTGCACAACCCGAGCTACGACTTCAACGACGAGCTGATCCCGCTGGGCGCCACGCTGTGGGTGCGCCTGGCCGAGCGCTGGCTCGCGCCGCAAGGGGCGGCCTGACGTCACGGGCAAGGAGGCAGACATGGACCGTGTGGTGGCAGCCTACTCCCGCAGCTATGCCGAAGCGCGGCAGAAGTTCCTGCGGGCCTGCGACGCGGCAGACCTGGACGTCGAACACCATGTGCACCCGCTGCTCGGGCGCGACGGCGAGACGCTGGCGCTCGACGCCTGCCTCGAGGGCCCGCGCGATGCGCAGCAGCTGCTCATCCTCAGCAGCGGCTGCCACGGCGTCGAGGGCTTCGCCGGCTCGGGCATCCAGGTCGCGCTGCTGGGCGACGCGGAATGGCACCGCGCGGTGCGCGACAGCGGCGTGGCGGTGCTGTACCTGCACGCGCTGAACCCCTACGGCTTCTCGTGGCTGCGCCGGGTCACGCAGGAGAACGTGGACCTCAACCGCAACTTCCACGACTTCTCGCGCCCGCTGCCCGCCAACGACGCCTACGCCGAGATCCACCCGCTGCTGCTGCCGGCCACCTGGCCGCCCACCGCGGAGAACGAGCGCGCGCTGCAGGCCTACATCGACACGCACGGCGTGCCGGCCTTCCAGGCCGCCGTCTCGCAGGGCCAGCACACGCACGACACCGGCATGTACTACGGCGGGCGCAACCCGACCTGGAGCAACATCACGCTGCGGCACGTGTTGCGCGAGCACACCCGCCACACGCGCGACCTCGCCTGGATCGACCTGCACACGGGCCTGGGCCCGCGCGGGCATGGCGAGCGCATCTTCGCCTCGCGCGACAACGCCGAGGAGCTGGCCCGCGCCCGCGCCTGGTGGGGGCCGGAGGTCACCTCCATCTACGATGGCTCGTCCAGCTCCGCGCTGCTGACCGGCATGATGTGGCTCGCGGTGTTCGACGAATGCCCGCAGGTGCGCTACACCGGCATCGCGCTCGAGTACGGCACGCTGCCGCTGTTCGACGTGCTCAACGCGCTGCGCGCCGACCACTGGCTGGAACTGCACCCGGAAGCCGACCCGGCGCTGGCCGCCGCCATCAAGCGGCAGTTGCTCGACGCGTTCTACGTCGACGCCGACGACTGGAAGCGCCAGCTCTACGACCAGGCACGCGAGGCGGCGCTGCAGGCCCTGGCCGGACTGCAGGGCTGACCCGTCACCTTCGGTCCGAAACCGATCGGTCTTCGGCCGTTTCCAGCGCGCGACCGGGCATCCGCCCCGCTAGCATGTGGACATCATCCACAGGAGCCCGCCATGCAGACCGCGCTGATGCTGATCGATGTCCAGGAGTCCTTCCGCCACCGGCCCTACTGGAACGAGGAGGAGCTGCCGCGCTTCCTGGCGCGCACCAACGCGCTGATCGAGGGCTGCCGGCGACGCGGCGTGCCCATCGTGCGCATCCTCCACGCCGACGGCCCGGAGGTGGCGGGCAACCCCTTCTCGCGCACGTCCGGCCACGTGCGGCCGCTGCAGGGCCTGGCCGGGTACGGGCCCGCGGCCGAGTTCGTCAAGTCGCGGCACAGCGCGCTGGTCGGCACCGGCCTGCCGGTCTGGCTGCACCAGCACGGCATCCGCCGGCTCATGATCGCCGGCATCCGCACCGAGCAGTGCTGCGAGACCACTGCCCGGCACGCCAGCGACGAAGGCTACGAGGTGGACTACGTGACCGAGGCGACGCTGACCTTCGCGATGACCCAGCCCGACGGCAGCGTGCTGTCGCCGCGCGAGCTGATGCTGCGCACCGAGACCGTGCTCAAGGACCGGTTCGCCACCCTCTGCACCGTGGAGCAGGCGCTTGAACGCGCGCAGTGACCCGGCCACCCCCGGCCGCATCGACGTCGTGTTCGTCGTGCTGCCGGGCACGCTGCTGCTGGACATCGCGGGACCGGCCGAGGCCTTCCGGCTTGCCAACCAGCGCCTGCAGCTGCAGGGGCGCCCGCCGCGCTTCCGGCTGCGCTTCGCCGGGCCGCTGCCCGAGGCGGCCAGCTCGGTCGGCCTGGCGCTGGCGCAGCTGGAACCGCTGCCGACGACGCGCCAGGCGGCGCGCACCTGGTTCGTGCTGGCCGGCCGTGCGGAGGCCGCCCGGCAGCGCGGGACGCCCGACTGGCTGGCGGCGCGCGACTGGCTGGGTCGCACGGTGCGGCCCTGGCTGCTGGACGGCACCTGCGGCTGCCGGCTGCTGACCGTGTGCGCCGGCACCCTGCTCGCCGCCGACGCCGGCCTGCTCGACGGGCGCCGCTGCACCACGCACCACGAGCTGCTCGAGCTGCTGCAGCACACCGCACCATGCGCCGAGGTGCTCGGCAACCGGGTGTTCGTCGAGGACGGGCCGCTGGCCAGCAGTGCCGGGATCACCTCCGGGATCGACCTCGCGCTGCACCTGATCGCCGGCGAGGCGGGCGAGGCCGTGGCCGCCGCGGTGGCGCAGACCATGGTGGTCTACCTGCGCCGCGGCGTGCAGGACCCGGAGCTGTCGCCGCTGCTGGCCCATCGTCACCACCTGCACCCTGCGGTGCACCGCGTGCAGGATGCGATCTGCAGCGATGCGACGGCCGACTGGAGCGTGGAGGCGATGGCGCGTCTGGCCCACGTGACGCCACGCCACCTGCACCGGCTGTTCACGCTGCACGCAGGCATCGCGCCGCTGGCCTACCTGCAGGGCATCCGTGTCGAACGTGCACGCCAGGCGCTCGCGCAGGGCGCCAGCGTCGCGCAGGCGGCGGAACAGGCCGGCTTCGGCTCGGAGCTGGCGCTGCGGCGCGCCTGGAAGGGCCGTGCCGCCGGCACCCCGCGAGATGCGCGCGCCCCGCGCCGCCCCCGGCGCCTCGACGCGCCAGCGCCCTAGCCCCCGCGCGTCACGCCCAGCGCCTGCAGTTCCGCCTCGGCCTGCGCCGCATCGCGAAACTGCACGGCATGAAGGCCCAGCGCCCGTGCGGCCTCGACGTTCAGCGGGTGGTCGTCCAGGAACACCGCCTCCTGCGGCGCGCAGCCGAAGCGCTCGAGCGCCAGCTCGAAGATGCGGGGCTCGGGCTTGATGCACTGCACGCGCGAGGAGAACACGCCGTCCTCGAACCAGCGGAAGAAGTCGTGGCGGCGCTCCAGGTGCTCGGCATACGGCAGCGGCATGTTCGACAGGTAGTACAGCCGGCAGCCCGCCTCGCGCAGCCGCCGCATCAGCGCGAGCGTCGCCTCCACCGGTTGCAGCTCCTCGGGCCCGGCCTCGATCACCGACAGCACCTCGGGCACGCCCAGAGCCAGGCGCCGGACCAGCCGGTCGGCCAGATCCACCGTGCTGACGGTGCCACGGTCGAAGTCCCACCAGTCCGGGCCGAAGAAGCCGGCCTGCAGCTGCGCCAGCGCCTGCGGGGTCGCGGTGTGCCGGGGCAGCTGCTGCGCCAGCAGCACGGCCGGTCGCCAGCGCAGCACCACGCCGCCCAGGTCGAAGATCACGCGGCGGATCATGGGCCGGCTCATGCGGTCAGCCAGCGCAGCAGCCCGGCGGTGGACGCGTCCAGGCCGCTGGTGTCCTTCGAGGCCAGGCGCGGCAGCAGGTCGTTGCACAAGGCCTTGCCCAGCTCCACGCCCCACTGGTCGAAGCTGTTGATGCGCCACAGCGCGCCGCTGGTGAACACGCGGTGCTCGTACAGCGCGATCAGCGCGCCCAGGCTGCGCGGCGTGAGCTGTTCCAGCAGCAAGGTGGTGCTCGGGCGGTTGCCGGGGAAGGTGCGATGGCGCGCGATGATCGCCGCATCGAGCATGGCCGACGCGGTCGGCGCCTTCTCGCCCAGCGCCTGCTCGGTGGTCTTGCCCAGCATCAGCGCCTGGGCCTGCGCCAGCCCGTTGGCCAGCAGCTTGGCGTGCAGGTCGGCATGGCCGTGCGTGGGGTGCCGCACCAGGATGAACTCCACCGGGATCACGTCCGTGCCCTGGTGCAGCATCTGGAAGTAGGCATGCTGGCCATTGGTGCCGGGCTCGCCCCAGACCACCGGCGCGGTCCCGTACGGCAGCGGCTCGCCGTCGAGGTCCACGCGCTTGCCGTTGGACTCCATCTCCAGCTGCTGCAGGTAGGCCGGCAGGCGCTTGAGCCCCTGGTGGTACGGCGCGATGCTGCGGCTGGTGTAGCGGTGGAAGTTGCGGTACCAGACGTCCAGCAGCCCGAGGATCACCGGCAGGTTGCGCTCCAGCGGCGCCTCGGCGAAATGCCGGTCCATCGCATGCGCGCCGGCCAGCAGCGCCCGGAAGTGGTCGGCCCCGATGGCCAGTGCGATCGGCAGCCCGATGGCCGACCACATCGAGTAGCGGCCGCCGACCCAGTCCCAGAAGCCGAAGGTGGTCGTGATGCCGAACTCGGCCGCCGCCTGCACGTTGGTGGTCGTGGCGACGAAGTGCCGCGCGAGGTCGGTGCCACCGTGCTGCAGGAACCACTGCCGCGCCACATGCGCGTTGGCCATGGTCTCCTGCGTCGTGAAGGTCTTGGAGGCGACGATGAACAGCGTCTCCTGGGGCTTGAGGCGCCGCAGCACGGGCGCGATGTCGTGCCCGTCGACGTTGGAGACGAAGTGGAACTGCAACCCCGGGTGCACGAACGCATCCAGCGCCGGCACCGCCATCTGCGGCCCCAGGTCCGAGCCGCCGATGCCGATGTTCACCACGTGGCGGATGCCGCTGCGCGCGGTGTCGCGCACCTGCTCGGCGAACGCCAGCATGCGCTCGAGCACGCCGTGCACCTGCTCGCTGTACGGGCCTTGCCCCTTGGGCGCGCGCAGCGCGGTGTGCAGCACGGCGCGCCCCTCGGTGTGGTTGACCGGCTCGCCGGCCAGCATCGCGTCGCGCCGCTCGGGCAGCCGGCACTCGCGCGCCAGCTCGAGCAGCAGCCGCAGCGTGGCGAGGTCGATGTGGTTCTTCGACAGGTCGGCGCGGATCTCCGGCGCCTCGAACGCGAAGGTGTCGAAGCGCCCCGGATCCCGGGCGAAGGCCTCGCGCAGGTCGAAGTCCCGTCCATGCGCTTCGTAGTGGCCTTGCAGGGCCACCCACGCCGTGGTGCGGTCGCAGCGCGGTGCGTCGATCATGTCGTTTCCTCCCCGGACGCTCTCACAGGGCCTGCACCAGGCCCTCGAGCTTGACCGCGTCCGCCGCGAACAGCCGGATGCCCTCGGCCAGCTTCTCGGTGGCCATCGCGTCCTCGTTCAGTGCATAGCGGAAACTGGCCTCGTTGTACGAGACCGCCTTGATGCTGGCCGCGCGGGCGGCCTCGGGGTCGAGCCTGCGCGTCACCGGCTCGTTGCTGGCCTGCAGCTGGGCCAGCAGCTCGGGACTGATGGTCAGCAGGTCGCAGCCGGCCAACGCCAGGATCTGCCCGACGTTGCGGAAGCTCGCGCCCATCACCTCCGTCTCGATGCCGAAGTGCTTGTAGTAGTTGTAGATCTGGGTCACCGACTTCACGCCGGGGTCGTTGACGCCCGCGTTGGCCGCCTCGTCCCAGGCACTGCCGGCCTGCCTCTTGTACCAGTCGTAGATGCGGCCGACGAAGGGCGAGATCAGCTGCACGCCGGCCTCGCCGCAGGCCACGGCCTGGCAGAACGAGAACAGCAGCGTCAGGTTGCAGTGGATGCCTTCGTGCTCCAGCGCGCGGGCGGCCTGGATGCCCTCCCAGGTCGAGGCGATCTTGATCAGCACGCGCTCGCGCGGGATGCCCGCGTCCTCGTACATCGCCATGATGCGCTGCGCGCGCGCGATGGTCGCGGCGGTGTCGAAGCTCAGCCGCGCGTCGACCTCGGTGGACACCCGCCCGGGCACCACCTTGAGGATTTCCAGGCCGAAGCGCACCAGCACCCGGTCGATGACCTGGTCCAGCGGCTCGTCGCGATGGGCCGCGACCGTCTCGGCCAGCAGCGGCTGGTAGTCGGGCTGCTGGACGGCCTTGAGGATCAGCGACGGGTTGGTGGTGGCGTCCTGCGGCGCAAACTGCGCAAGCTGCTTGAAGTTGCCGGTGTCCGCAACGACGGTGGTGTATTGCTTGAGCGCTTCGAGTGAGGTCATGGTCGATCCAGGAGCAAGAAACAAGACCGATTGTCGGCGCTGGAGATGACGGTGCGGCGGCACCCGCTTCGGGCCGGCACGCACCCCGGACCCGGCATCGTAACAAGATTACCCGGGCCGATGCGACCCACCCGGCCCGACGGGCGGTCCCGGCTCGCCTGCCGGCAGGACGCCTTCGCATTGACGCTACCGGACTTTGGCGGCATCATCGCTTGAAACTTTATTACAACTCCCCGCGCCCGATTCCCCGCCTCGGCGTTTTTCCAACGGTTACGGTTACACGATCATGTCCTTCGATCTGGTGTTCTTCGGCGGCACGGGCGACCTCACCTGGCGCAAGCTGATGCCGGCGCTGTTCCAGGCCTTCCGGCATGGCAAGCTGCCGCCGAACGGCCGCATCCTGGCGGTCGCACGCGACGACCATTCCGACGAACGCTACCGCGCCTGGCTGAAGGAGCGCTTCCAGGAAGTCGACACGCCCAAGCGTCCGACCGACGAGGAATTCGCACGCTTCGCCGAGCTGATCTTCTACCGGCGCGTGGACCTGTCGCAGCCGGCGCACTACCAGGCGCTGAAGTCCTGGCTGGCCGAACGCAACGCGGACACCGCCGTGCTGTACCTCGCCACCAGCCCGCACCTGTTCCCGGTGATCTGCGAGCAGCTCGGCGCCGCAGGCCTGAACGGCCCGCACGTGCGCGTGGTGCTGGAAAAGCCCCTCGGCCACGACCTCAGGAGCGCGCAGGAGATCAACCGCGTGGTGCGCTCGGTGTTCACCGAGAACCAGGCGTTCCGCATCGACCACTACCTCGGCAAGCCGTCGGTGCAGAACCTGATGGCGCTGCGCTTCGGCAACGCGCTGTTCGAGCCGCTGTGGCGACGCGAGTGCATCGCCAACATCCAGATCACGCTGGCCGAGAGCATCGGCGTGGGCACCCGCGGCGACTTCTACGACCGCACCGGCGCGCTGCGCGACATGATCCAGAACCATGCGCTGCAGCTGCTCACCATGATCGCGATGGAGCCGCCGTCGAGCAGCGACGCCGACGCGATCCGCGACGAGAAGCTCAAGGTGCTGCGCTCGCTCAAGCCCTTCACGCCGGAGAGCGTCGCACGCGACGTGGTGCGCGGCCAGTACCGCGCCGGCACGGTGGACGGCCAACCGGTGCCGGGCTACCTGGAGGAGGCCAAGGTGCCGCCGAACAGCCGCTGCGAGACCTTCGTCGCGCTGCGCACCGAGGTGCAGAACTGGCGGTGGGCCGGCGTGCCCTTCTACCTGCGCACCGGCAAGCGCCTGGCCGCGCGCGACGCGCAGATCGTGGTCAACTTCCGTCCCACGCCGCACAGCATCTTCCCGGGCATCAACCAGCCCAACAAGCTGGTCATCAAGCTGCAGCCCGAGGACGGCCTGGAGCTGCACCTGCTGGCGGCCAAGGGCACCGACGGGCAGCACGAGACGCTGTCGCCGGTGTTCCTCGACCTGGACTTCGACAAGGCCTTCCCGACCGACCGCGTCGGTGCCTACGAACGCCTGCTGCTCGATGCGATCGCCGGGCGGCTCAACCTGTTCGTGCGCTCCGACGAGCAGGAGCAGGCCTGGCGCTGGGTGGAGCCCATCCTCGAGGCCTGGCGCCGCGACGACAGCGGGCTGCGCAGCTACAAGGCCGGCAGCTGGGGCCCGCCGGCGGCCAGCGCGCTGGTGGCCCGCGACGGATTCACCTGGCCCGAGGAACAGTAGAAGAACAAGCGCGCCCGCCGGCGGTGCGCAAAGGAGTGACGTACATGCTGGACCGCATCCGGGCCTCGATGCCCGCCCTGCCCCCGGCCGAGCAGCGGGTGGCCAAGCTGGTGCTGGCCGACCCGCGCAGCTTTGCCAGCCTGCCGGTGGCCGAGCTGGCCGAGCGCGCCCATGTGAGCAAGCCGACCGTGGTGCGCTTCTGCCGCAGCGTGGGCTACGACGGCCTGGCCGACTTCAAGCTCAAGCTCGCCGGCAGCGTCAACGAAGGCGTGCCCTTCGTGCACCGCGCGGTCGACGAGGACGACAAGCCGGCCGACCTGATCGTCAAGGTCATCGACAACGCGATTTCGGCGCTGCTGAAGTTCCGCAACGATGCCGCCAGCCATGCCTTCGAGCGTGCGCTGGACGCGCTGGCGACGGCAGGTCGCGAAGGGCGGCGCATCGAGTTCTACGGGGTCGGCAATTCCGGCATCGTCGCGCAGGACGCGCAGCACAAGTTCTTCCGCCTGGGCGTCAATGCGGTGGCATGCAGCGACGGCCATGTGCAGGTCATGAGCGCGACCATGCTCAGGTCCGGCGACTGCGTGGTGGTGATCTCGAACTCGGGCCGCAGCCGCGACCTGCTCGATGCCACCGAGATCGCGCGCAAGAAGGGCGCAACCACCGTCGCCATCACCGCGAGCGGCTCGCCGCTGGCGCAGAAGGCGCACATCCTGCTCGCCGCGGACCACCCCGAGGACTACGACCGCTACAGCCCGATGGTCTCGCGGCTGCTGCACCTGACCATCATCGACATCCTGACCACCGGCGTCGCGCTGCGCATGGGAGAGGAACTGCGACCGATGCTGCAGGAGATCAAGCGCAACCTGCGGCTCAAGCGCTACAGCGACGCGCAGTGAGGCAAGGCGTCCGCCCGGGGCGCGCAGCGGCACGGAACGCCGCGACGCTGCCACGGCCCCGTCACGGCGTGACGGCCTCGGGCAGCAGCTCGGCGACGCCGTAGAGCACCGCCAGCGCGCGCAGCTTGGGCGGCAGCTGCTGCACCTCGAAGCGCCGGCCCGACGCGCGGGCGATGCGTTGGCACTCCAGCAGCACGGCCAGGGCCGACGAATCGAACGCGGCCAGGGCGCCGGCATCGACGACCACGCGGTCCGCCGGTTCGCCGCGCAACCCCTGCTGCAGCATGCGCAGGGTGTCGTTGGCTTCGTGGACGGTCAGGCGTTCCGGCAGCAGCAGCATGGCGGCGGGTCCCCGGTGTTCAGCTCTGGCCGCTGCCGGCGTTCTTGTTGCGCTCGACCAGCTTCTGGATCAGCCCGTCGATGCCGACCTGGCCGATCTCCTGGGCAAAGCTGCTGCGGTAGTTCTCGACCAGCCACACGCCCAGCACGTTGACGTCGTAGATCTTCCAGCCGCGCTCGGTCTTCTCCAGGCGGTAGTCCACCTGCACCGGCTCGCCCTGGCCGCGCACCTCGGTGCGCACGATGACTTCCTTGTCCTCCGGCGCGGCGCGGAACGGCTTCATGTGCACCTGCTGGTTGCGGACCTGGGCCAGCGCCCCCGCGTAGGTGCGCATCAGCAGCTGCTTGAACTCGGCTTCCAGGCGCTGGCGCTGTTCGGGCGTGGCCTGGCGCCAGTAGCGGCCGACCGCCGAAGCCGTCATGCGACGGAAGTTCACGTGCGGCAGGATCTTCTCCTCGACCAGCGTCGTGATGCGCTGCAGGTCGCCAGCCTGGATGGCCGGGTCGTTGCGCGCCGTCTCGAGCACCTCCTTGGACACCTGCTCGATCAGCGCGTCCGGCGCCTGTTGCTGCGCGCCCGCACTCGCACAGACGAACAGCAGGCCCGACAGACACGCGGCAACAAAACCTCGAAAGTTCATGGCTTTCCTTTCATTCGGAAACGATCGACCCCGAGGAGGTCAGTCGTTTGAGACCGAGGCGGGCGGCTTTGGTTCAGCGGCCGGCGCCCCGGCGGGTGCGGCAGCCCCGGCGTCGTCACCCGCCTGGTCGTCTTCTTCTTCGTCGTAGTAGTAGTCGTCCTCATCCCCGCCCTCGTCCGGCGGGTTGCCGTCGTAGACCTGGTTGCGCCGGCGTTGCAGGAAGCCGTCGCGCACGAACAGGTAGGAGTCCAGCGCCGCATCGTCGATCACGTCCGTCACGCCGAGGGCACGATGGCGCAGGTCGACCACGCGCAGCCCGGCGAGTCCGTACAGCGTCTGCGTGTCATGGCGGAACGGATAGGCCGTGGCCTTCAGGTCCACCGGCAGCGCGGCCGTGTCGCGCAGCGTCGAGGGGCCGAGGAACGGCAGCACGAGGTACGGCCCGGCGCCGATGCCCCAGTGCCCCAGCGTCTGGCCGAAGTCCTCCGGATGCGGGTCGAGCCCGGCCTCGGTGGCGATGTCCAGCAGGCCACCCAGGCCGAGCACCGTGTTCACCGCCACGCGCATCGTGTTGCGCAGTCCGGCTTCGGCCTTGAACTGCAGGAACGCGTTGATCGCCGACCAGGCGTCGCCGATGTTGGAGAAGAAGTTGGACACGCCCGTGCGCACCGGGCGCGGCACCACGTCGCGGTAGGTGGTGGCCACCGGCTTCAGCACCGCCCGGTCGACCGCCTCGTTGAACGCGAAGATCTTGCGGTTCATCGGCTCCAGCGGGTCGCGCGGATCGCCCGGCGTGCTGGCACAACCGGCCAGGCCGGCCGCCAGCACCGCGACGGCCACGCCCTTGAGGGCCGACCGGGGGGGGTGTCGCATCACGGCTTGCTCCCTCCAGAAGGTGCGGCGTCGGCCGCGCGGTTGTAGAGGAACTGGCTGATGAGGTTCTCCAGCACCACGGCCGACTGGGTCTGCGTGATCATGTCGCCGGCGGCAAGGTTGGTTTCCTCGGCCCCCGGCTCCAGCCCGATGTACTGCTCGCCGAGCAGCCCCGAGGTCAGGATCTTGGCCGACGTGTCCTTGGGAAACGCGTAGCGCTGCTCCAGCTCCAGCCGCACGCGCGCCTGGTACATCTTGTCGTCGAAGGTGATCGAGTGCACCCGGCCCACGACCACGCCGGCGCTCTTGACCGGCGCGCGCGGCTTGAGCCCGCCGATGTTGTCGAAGCGGGCGTCGACGTAGTAGGTGGGCTCGAACGAGAAGCTGACCAGGTTGCCGGCCTTGAGCGCGAGAAACAGCACCGCGGCCGCGCCGATCAGCACGAACAGCCCGACCCACACGTCATGACGAGATTTCTGCATCGCTGCCATCCTCGGCTAGATAGAAAACATCAGCGCGGTGAGCACGAAATCCAGCCCCAGCACTGCCAGCGAGGCCATCACCACCGTGCGCGTCGTCGCGCGCGAGACGCCTTCGGGCGTCGGTTTGCTGGCGTAGCCCTGCAGCAGGGCCACGAAGGTGACGGTCACTCCGAACACGAAACTCTTGATGATGCCGTTGCCGACATCGGCCCACACGTCCACGCCGCCCTGCATCTGCGACCAGAAGGCACCCTCGTCGACGCCGATCATCAGCACGCCGACGACCCAGCCGCCGATGATGCCCACGGCGCTGAACACCGCCGCCAGCAGGGGCATCGCGATCACGCCGGCCCAGAAGCGCGGCGCCAGCACGCGCTGCACCGGATCGACCGCCATCATTTCCATCGCGGCGAGCTGCTCGCCCGCCTTCATCAGGCCGATCTCGGCGGTCAGCGACGTGCCGGCCCGGCCGGCGAACAGCAGCGCACTGACCACCGGCCCGAGCTCGCGCACCAGCGCCAGCGCGACCAGCAGCCCCAGCGCCTCGGACGAGCCGTAGCGCTGCAGCGTGTAGTAGCCCTGCAGGCCCAGCACGAAGCCGACGAACAGCCCGGAGACGGTGATGATGGCCAGCGAATAGTTGCCCAGGAAGTGGAGCTGGTCGACCACCAGGCCGCCACGGCGGAACGTCTTGCTGCCCGAGGCCAGCAGGCGCAGCAGCAGCCGGGCCGACCAGCCGACGTCCTGCAGCTTCAGGCGCACGGCCTGCCCGACGCGTGCCGGATGCAGCCATCCCAGCATGCTCACCCCCCCACGCGGAAGTCTTCGGCCACCGGGGCGGCCGGGTAATGGAAGCGCACCGGGCCGTCGGCCTGGGCATCGACGAACTGGCGCACCAGCGGATCGGTCGAGGCACGCATCTCGGCCGGCGTGCCTTGCGCGGCAATGCGGCCGTTGGCGAGGAAGACGACGTGGTCGGCGATCAGGAAGGTCTCGTCCACGTCGTGCGAGACCACGATGCTGGTCACGCCCAGCGTGTCGTTGAGCTGGCGGATGAGGCGCGCGGCCACGCCCATGGAGATCGGGTCCAGCCCCGCGAAGGGCTCGTCGTACATGATCAGGTCCGGATCGAGCGCAATCGCGCGCGCCAGCGCCACGCGGCGCGCCATGCCGCCCGAGATCTCGCTGGGCATCAGGTCGCGCGCGCCGCGCAGGCCGACCGCATTCAGCTTCATCAGCACCAGGTCGCGGATCATGCTTTCCGGCAGCCTGGCGTGCTCGCGCAACGGGAACGCGACGTTGTCGAACACCGACAGGTCGGTGAACAGTGCACCGAACTGGAACAGCATGCCCATGCGGCGCCGCGCCGCGAACAGCGCGTCGGCGTCCATCTGGTTGATGTCGGCCCCGTCGAACAGCACCTGCCCCGCCTGCGGCGAGACCTGGCGGCCGATCAGCCGCAGCACCGTGGTCTTGCCGCCGCCCGAGGCGCCCATCAGCGCCACCACCTTGCCGCGCGGCACGACCAGGCTGATGTCTTCGAGGATGCGCCGCTCGCCATAACCGAACGTGACCCCGCGCAGCTCGACCAGCGGCGGGACGTCAGCAGCGACTTCGGTAACGGGAGACGACATGGGCGACGGGCTGTCCAATCAACAAAAAACCGGTGTCAGCAGGCAACCGGTTCACCCGATGATAGGGGAAAACACCGCAGCGGCTGACCCGCGCGCCTGTCGCACGGGCGGCACGCCGCAGCCGCGTTGTCGCAACCAGCCAACAATCCGCCCCGCGGACCACGGCCTTGCGCCGCGCCCCTGGGGGTGACCTGCAGCCGCGCAGCCGGCCCTCGCGCAACGACTGGAGGCCCGCCAGTCGTTTCCCGTGGCGCCCGTCAGGGCGATCCGCGAGGGCTCAGCGTGGCAGGTCGCTGCGACCCATCAGGTACTCGTCGACCGCGCGGGCGGCTTGCCGGCCCTCGCGCAACGACTGGCGGCCCGCCAGTCGTTTCCCGTGGCGCCCGTCAGGGCGATCCGCGAGGGCTCAGCGTGGCAGGTCGCTGCGACCCGTCAGGTACTCGTCGACCGCGCGGGCGGCTTGCCGGCCCTCGCGCAACGACTGGCGGCCCGCCAGTCGTTTCCCGTGGCGCCCGTCAGGGCGATCCGCGAGGGCTCAGCGTGGCAGGTCGCTGCGACCCGTCAGGTACTCGTCGACCGCGCGGGCGGCTTGCCGGCCCTCGCGGATTGCCCACACGACCAACGACTGGCCGCGGCGCATGTCGCCGGCGGCAAAGACCTTGTCGACGCTGGTCTGGTAGCCGCCCATGAAGTCGGTGCTGGCGCGCGCGTTGCCGCGGGCGTCCTTCTCGACGCCGAAGGCGTCCAGCACGCTGGCCACGGGGCTGACGAAGCCCATCGCCAGCAGCACCAGGTCGGCCTTGAGCACCTGCTCGGAGCCGGGCACCTCGACCATGCGGCCGTCCTTCCATTCGACGCGCACGGTCTTCACGCCGGTGACACGGCCGTTCTCGCCGATGAACTCCTTGGTCGCGATCGCGAACTCGCGCTGGCAGCCTTCCTCGTGGCTGGACGAGGTGCGCAGCTTGTACGGCCAATACGGCCAGGTCAGCAGCTTGTTCTCCTGTTCCGGCGGCATCGGCATCAGCTCGAACTGCACCACGCTCTTGGCGCCGTGGCGGTTGGAGGTGCCCACGCAGTCGCTGCCGGTGTCGCCGCCACCGATGACGATGACGTGCTTGCCGGTGGCCATGATCTGGT
The DNA here is from genome assembly GCF_015476235.1 of Caldimonas thermodepolymerans. NCBI lineage: Bacteria > Pseudomonadati > Pseudomonadota > Betaproteobacteria > Burkholderiales > Sphaerotilaceae > Caldimonas > Caldimonas thermodepolymerans. Next base: position 730,687 of record NZ_CP064338.1, on the reverse strand, counting down.
CCTTGAGCTTGTCGCCGGCGTTGACGCGGTTCTGCTGCGGCAGGAACTCCATCGCGAAGTGGATGCCGTCCAGCTCGCGGCCCGGCACCGGGAGGTCGCGCGGCTGCTCGGCGCCACCGGCGAGCAGCACGGCGTCGAACTCGGCCTGCAGCTGCTCGGCGGACACGGTTTCCTTGGCCAGGTTGGTGACCCTGGAGCCCTCGGGCATGCGGCCGACCAGCACGCCGGTGCGGAAGGTCACGCCTTCGGCCTTCATCTGCTCGATGCGGCGGTCGATCAGCGACTTCTCCATCTTGAAGTCGGGGATGCCGTAGCGCAGCAGTCCACCGACGCGGTCGTTCTTCTCGAACACCGTCACGTCGTGGCCGACGCGCGCCAGCTGCTGCGCCGCGGCCAGCCCGGCCGGGCCGGAGCCGACGATGGCGACCTTCTTGCCGGTCCTGGCCTTGGGCGGCTGCGGCTGCACCCAGCCCTCGCTCCAGGCGCGGTCGATGATCGCGCGCTCGATCGACTTGATGCCCACCGCGACGTCGTTGAAGTTCAGCGTGCAGGCCGCCTCGCACGGCGCGGGGCAGATGCGGCCGGTGAACTCCGGGAAGTTGTTGGTCGAGTGCAGCACCTCGATGGCGCGCTGCCACTCGCCGCGGTAGACCAGGTCGTTGAAGTCCGGGATGACGTTGTTGACCGGGCAGCCGTTGTTGCAGAACGGGATGCCGCAGTCCATGCAGCGCGCGCCCTGCACGCGCGCCTCGTCTTCCTTCAGGCCGTGGACGAATTCCTTGTAGTGCTTGAGCCGGACCGGGGCGGGTTCATAGGACTCCTCGACCCGCTCGTACTCCATGAAGCCAGTGACTTTTCCCATTGCGTACTCCTCGATCCGGTCAGGCCTTGGCCTTGCTCTTGCCGGACTTCTCCGGCTTGCCCGCTGCCTTGGCGATGGTCTCGTCGGCAGCCTTCTTCGCGTTCAGCTCGCCCAGCGCCCGCTTGTACTCGTGCGGGAACACCTTGACGAACTTCTCGCGCGCCTCGTTCCAGCGGTCGAGGATCTCGCGGGCGCGCGCCGAACCGGTCCAGCGGAAGTGGTCCTCGATCAGCTGCTTGAGCAGCGCCTCGTCGGTCTGGCCCTTGTGCCAGATGGCCGGATCGACCTCGGCCTCCTGCCGCCTGGCAGGCAGCACCTTCTCCAGCGCCACCATCGCGGTGTTGCAGCGCGAAGCGAACTGGCCGTCCTCGTCGTAGACGTAGGCGATGCCGCCGGACATGCCCGCCGCGAAGTTGCGGCCGGTCTTGCCCAGCACGACCACCGTGCCGCCGGTCATGTACTCGCAGCCGTGGTCGCCGGTGCCTTCCACCACCGCGGTCGCGCCGGACAGGCGCACCGCGAAGCGCTCGCCCGCGACGCCGCGGAAGAAGGCCTCGCCGCTGGTCGCGCCGTACAGCACCGTGTTGCCGACGATGATGTTCTGCGTCGCGTCACCGCGGAAGTCGATGCTCGGGCGCACCACCACGCGGCCGCCGGACAGGCCCTTGCCGGTGTAGTCGTTGGCGTCGCCGATCAGGTACAGCGTGATGCCCTTGGCCAGGAACGCACCGAAGCTCTGGCCGCCGGTGCCCTCCATCTGGATGTGGATGGTGTCGTCCGGCAGGCCGTCGGGATGGTGGCGGATCACCTCGCCGGACAGCATCGCACCGACCGTGCGGTTGACGTTGCGCACCGTCTCGATGAACTGCACCTTCTCGCCCTTCTCGATCGCCGGGCGCGACTTCTCGATCAGGCGCACGTCGAGCGCGCGCTCCAGGCCGTGGTCCTGCGACTCGACATGGCGGCGCGGCACGTCGGCCGGCACCTGCGGCTGGTGGAAGATGCGCGAGAAGTCCAGGCCCCTGGCCTTCCAGTGCGCGATGCCCTTCTTCATGTCGAGCAGGTCGCTGCGGCCGATCAGGTCGTCGAACTTGCGGATGCCCAGCTGCGCCATGATCTGGCGCACTTCCTCGGCGACGAAGAAGAAGTAGTTGACGACGTGCTCGGGCTTGCCCTGGAACTTGCGGCGCAGCACCGGGTCCTGCGTGGCCACGCCCACCGGGCAGGTGTTGAGGTGGCACTTGCGCATCATGATGCAGCCTTCGACCACCAGCGGCGCGGTCGCGAAGCCGAACTCGTCGGCACCCAGCAGCGCGCCGATGACGACGTCGCGGCCGGTCTTCATCTGGCCGTCGGCCTGCACGCGGATGCGGCCACGCAGGCGGTTGAGCACCAGGGTCTGCTGCGTCTCGGCCAGGCCCAGCTCCCACGGCGTGCCGGCGTGCTTGATCGACGACCAGGGCGAGGCGCCGGTGCCGCCGTCATGGCCGGCGATCACCACGTGGTCGGCCTTGGCCTTCGCCACGCCCGCGGCGATCGTGCCCACGCCCACTTCCGAGACCAGCTTCACCGAGATGTCGGCGCGCGGGTTGGCGTTCTTCAGGTCGTGGATCAGCTGTGCCAGGTCCTCGATCGAGTAGATGTCGTGGTGCGGCGGCGGGCTGATGAGGCCCACGCCCGGCACCGAGTAGCGCAGGAAGCCGATGTACTCGGACACCTTGCCGCCCGGCAGCTGGCCGCCTTCGCCCGGCTTGGCACCCTGGGCCATCTTGATCTGGATCTGGTCGGCCGAAACCAGGTACTCCGTGGTCACGCCGAAGCGCCCCGAGGCCACCTGCTTGATGCGCGAGCGCAGGGAGTCGCCTTCCTGCATCTCGTAGTCGACCTCGATGACCTTCTGGCCCAGCACCTCGGAGACCTTGGTGCCCTGCCTGATCGGGATGCCCTTGAGCTCGTTGCGGTAGCGCGCCGGGTCCTCGCCGCCTTCGCCGGTGTTGGACTTGCCGCCGATGCGGTTCATCGCCAGCGCCAGCGTGGTGTGCGCCTCGGTCGAGATCGAGCCGAGCGACATCGCGCCGGTGGCAAAGCGCTTGACGATCTCGGAGGCCGGCTCGACCTCCTCGACCGGGATCGCCTTGCTCGGGTCGACCTTGAACTCGAACAGGCCGCGCAGCGTCATGTGGCGACGCGACTGGTCGTTGATGATCTGCGCGTATTCCTTGTAGGTGTCGAACTTGCCCGCGCGCGTGCTGTGCTGGAGCTTGGCGATCGCGTCGGGGGTCCACATGTGCTCCTCGCCGCGCACGCGCCAGGCGTACTCGCCGCCGGCATCCAGCATGTTGCGCAGCACCGGATCGTCGCCGAAGGCGGCCAGGTGCATGCGGATGGCCTCCTCGGCCACCTCGAACACGCCGATGCCGCCGACCTGGCTGGCCGTGCCGCGGAAGTACTTCTCGATCAGCTCCTTGCTCAGGCCGATGGCCTCGAAGATCTGGGCGCCGCAGTACGACATGTACGTGCTGATGCCCATCTTGGACATGATCTTCGACAGGCCCTTGCCGATCGCCTTGATGTAGTTCTTGATCGCCTTCTCGGGGCTGAGGTCGCCTGGCAGGTCCTTGTGCAGCTCGGCGAGCGTCTCCATCGCCAGGTAGGGGTGCACGGCTTCCGCGCCGTAGCCGGCCAGCACGGCGAAGTGGTGCACCTCGCGCGCCGAGCCGGTCTCGACCACCAGGCCCGCGGTCGTGCGCAGGCCCTCGCGCACCAGGTGCTGGTGGATCGCCGACAGCGCCAGCAGCGCCGGGATCGCGACATGGTGGCGATCCATGTAGCGGTCGGTGATGATCAGGATGTTGTAGCCGCCCTTGATCGCGTCCACCGCCTCGGCGCACAGCGAGGCCAGCTTGGCCTCGACGCCTTCATGGCCCCACGACAGCGGGTAGGTGATGTTGAGTTCGTAGCTGCGGAACTTGCCGCCGGTGTGCTTCTCGATGCCGCGCAGGCGCGCCATGTCGTCGAAGTCCAGCACGGGCTGCGACACCTCGAGGCGCATCGGCGGGTTGACCGCGTTGATGTCCAGCAGGTTGGGCTTGGGACCGATGAAGGACACCAGCGACATGACGATCGACTCGCGGATCGGGTCGATCGGCGGGTTCGTGACCTGCGCGAACAGCTGCTTGAAGTAGTTGTACAGCGGCTTGTTGCGGTCCGACAGCACCGCCAGCGGCGAGTCGTTGCCCATCGAGCCGACCGCTTCCTCGCCGGCCTGGGCCATCGGGGTCAGCAGGAACTTGATGTCCTCCTGCGTGTAGCCGAAGGCCTGCTGGCGGTCCAGCAGCGATTCGGCCGGCTGCGGACGGCTGCCCGACGGCTCGATCTCGTCCAGGCGCACGCGCACGTTCTCGATCCACTGGCGGTACGGCTTGGCCGAGGCGTAGAGGTTCTTCAGCTCCTCGTCGTCGACGATGCGGCCCTGCTCGAAGTCGATCAGGAACATCTTGCCGGGCTGCAGGCGCCACTTCTTGACGATCTTGTTCTCGGGGATCGGCAGCACGCCCGATTCCGACGCCATCACGACCAGGTCGTCGTCGGTGACGATGTAGCGGGCCGGGCGCAGGCCGTTGCGGTCCAGCGTCGCGCCGATCTGCTTGCCGTCGGTGAACACCATCGCGGCCGGGCCGTCCCACGGCTCCAGCATCGCGGCGTGGTACTCGTAGAACGCGCGGCGGCGCTCGTCCATCAGCGTGTGCTGCTCCCACGCCTCGGGGATCATCATCATCGCCGCGTGGGCCAGCGGGTAGCCCGCCATCACCAGCAGCTCCAGCGCGTTGTCGAAGGTCGCGGTGTCGGACTGACCCTCGAAGCTGATCGGGTAGAGCTTCTGCAGGTCCTCACCCAGCACCGGCGACTTCATCACGCCCTCGCGGGCGCGCATCCAGTTGAAGTTGCCCTTGACGGTGTTGATCTCGCCGTTGTGCGCGACCATGCGGTAGGGGTGCGCCAGCGGCCACTCGGGGAAGGTGTTGGTCGAGAAGCGCTGGTGCACCAGGGCCAGCGCGGAGACCACGCGCGGGTCCTGCAGGTCCTTGTAGTACTGGCCGACCTGGTGCGCGAGCAGCAGCCCCTTGTAGATGATGGTGCGGCAGCTCATGCTCGGCACGTAGTACTCGCGGCTGTGCGTGAGCTTGAGCTTCTGGATCGCCGCCGACGCGGTCTTGCGGATCACGTAGAGCTTGCGCTCCAGCGCGTCGGGCACGATGATGTCCGGGCCGCGGCCGATGAAGATCTGGCGGATCACCGGCTCCTTCTCGCGCACGGTGGGCGACATCGGCATGTCGCGGTCCACCGGCACGTCGCGCCAGCCGAGCAGCACCTGGCCTTCGGCCTTGACGGCGCGTTCCAGCTCCTGCTCGCAGGCCAGGCGGGAGGCGTGTTCCTTGGGCAGGAAGATCATGCCCACGCCGTACTCGCCGGGCGGCGGCAGTTCCACCCCCTGCTTGGCCATCTCGGCGCGGAAGTACTCGTCCGGGATCTGGATCAGGATGCCGGCGCCGTCGCCCATCAGCTTGTCGGCGCCCACCGCGCCGCGGTGGTCCAGGTTCTCGAGGATCTTCAGGCCCTGCTGGACGATGTTGTGGGCCTTCTGGCCTTTGATGTGGGCGACGAAGCCGACACCGCAGGCATCCTTTTCCCGGGTCGGGTCGTACAGGCCGCCTTCGGCCAGCGACGCGATTTCTTCAGGGGACGCCGTCCCCAGGGCGGCCTTGTTCATGGCGCACTCCGTGTCATCGTTAGGGATAACACGGAGCATACGTGCGCATAACCCTATGTCAAGGAAGAATAAATAGGGTCAGATTCAATTTAAACCGATGCACCATTCTGGGTCGATGTTAAATGGGGACAGGGTTGTGCTTGCGGGGCCGCCCGCGCGGGCGCGGCTGCAGCGGCCGGGCCACGACCGGCGCCAGGGCCGCCAGGAACGCCGGGCTGCCCAGGGCCCAGCCCTGCAGGGCGGTCTGCTCGATGTGCTGCACCTCGCGCTCGCCCAGCCCCTGCTCGAACAGGCGCCGGTAGGCCACCTCGCGGTCGAACGGCGTGTTGCCCAGCGCCCACCAGCAGCCGTGCTCGCTCACGAGCGGGTCACGCCGGTGTCCCAGGTGGTGGCCCAGGCTGGACCACGGCCAGTCCTGGCCCGGCAGCACCAGGCCGTGGCGCAGCGGCAGGCTCTCCAGCAGCACGGTGCAGCGCAGCACGTACGGGTCGGCCTCCACCACCCCGGCCCGGAAGCGCGCCTCCCACAGCGCGCCGCTGCGGCCGTGCTGGCGGTTGTACCAGGCGACGTAGCGGCGGCCGAGCGACTGCATCGTGCGGCTGAGCGCGCCTGCGTCGGCCGGCGTGGCGAGCAGGCGCACCTCCGCGGGCAGCAGCACGTAGGCGTGCACCGCCAGGCCCGCGGTGACGGCGTAGTTGCGCAGCGTGTCGAGGAAGACCTGGTAGTCGGTGTCGTTCTGGAACACGACCTGGCGGTTGTGGCCGCGCAGCGCGACCAGGTGCGGATGGCCGGGAACGGCCAGGCGAGGCAGACGTGCCATGGGAAAGCCCGCAGCGGGGCGGTAGTCGACTCCGGCCCCAGTTTACGGGGTCAGAACAGCCGCTGGCCGGTCAGGCGCTCGTGCTCGCGGATCGCGAAGCGGTCGGTCATGCCGGCGATGTAGTCCGCCACCGCACGGTGACGGTCGGCCGCGGCCTGGTAGTCGGCCGGCATCTCCCCCGGGCGTTCGACGTAGGCGGCGAACAGCTCGCGCACGACCTGCTTGCCGCGGCTGGTGCTGTCGACCACCTGCGGGTGGCGGTACAGCTCGCGGAACAGGAAGCGCTTGAGCACGACGAGCTCCTCGCGCATCGCGTCGCTGAAGCGCACCAGCGGTGGCAGGCGGCGCACCTCGTCGACGCCCTGCGGTCGGTGCGCCTCCAGCGCCTGGCGGGTCGCGCCGATCACGTCGTAGACCAGGTCCGACAGCATCAGGCGCAGTGCCTCGAACAGCACCCGCCGCCCGGCCAGCTGCGGATGCGCCACGAGCACCTTGCGGTGGTAGCGCGCGAACAGCGGCACCTCGTCGAGCTGCTCCAGCGTCAGCAGCCCCGAGCGCACGCCGTCGTCGATGTCGTGCGTGCTGTAGGCGATCTCGTCGGCCAGGTTGCACAGCTGTGCCTCGAGGCTGGGCTGGGTGCGCTCGATGAAGCGCTGCCCGACGTCGCCGAGCTTGCGCGCGTTCTCCAGCGAGCAGTGCTTGAGGATGCCCTCGCGCGTCTCGAAGGTGAGGTTCAGGCCGTCGAAGTCCGGGTAGCGCTCCTCGAGCCGGTCGACCACGCGCAGGCTCTGCAGGTTGTGCTCGAAGCCGCCGTGCTCGCGCATGCATTCGTGCAGCGCGTCCTGGCCGGCGTGGCCGAACGGGGTGTGGCCCAGGTCGTGCGCCAGCGCGATCGCCTCGACCAGGTCCTCGTGCAGCCCCAGCGTGCGGGCGATGGAGCGCGCCAGCTGCGCGACCTCGAGCGAGTGCGTCAGGCGGGTACGGAACAGGTCGCCCTCGTGGTTCAGGAACACCTGGGTCTTGTAGACCAGGCGCCGGAACGCGGTGCTGTGGACGATGCGGTCGCGGTCGCGCTGGAAGGCGTTGCGCGTCGGCGCCGGAGGCTCGGGGTGGCGACGCCCCCGGGACTGCTCAGGCCTGCAGGCGTAAGGCGCGAGCATCGCGAGGGCCCTCCAGTCAGGCGGCGGTGTGCGCCTCGATCACGTCCGCCACGAGCTCGTCCGGCGCGGTGCGCACGCCGGCCCGGCCCAGGTCCTCGATGACGACGAAGCGGATCGCGCCGGCCTCGGCCTTCTTGTCGATGCGCATCAACTCCAGGTAGCGCGGCGCCGACAGCTGTGCCGGCCCCTGCACCGGCAGGCGGGCGCGCTCGACCAGGCGCCGCATCCGGTCGACGAAGCCTGCGGGCATCAAGCCCAGGCGCGCCGACAGCTCGCTGGCCATCACCATGCCGCAGCCGACCGCCTCGCCGTGCAGCCATTCGCCGTAGCCCAGGCCCGCCTCGATCGCGTGGCCGAAGGTGTGCCCGAAGTTGAGGATGGCGCGCAGGCCGCTTTCGCGCTCGTCCTGGCCGACCACCCAGGCCTTGATCTCGCAGGAGCGCTTCACCGCGTGCGCGAGCGCCGCCTTGTCGCGCGCCAGCAGCGCGTCGAGGTTGGCCTCGATCCAGGCGAGGAAGTCCGCATCGGCGATCGGGCCGTACTTGATCACCTCGGCCAGGCCGGCCGACAGCTCGCGGTCCGGCAGCGTGTCCAGGACATCGAGGTCGGCGACCACCAGCCGCGGCTGGTAGAACGCGCCGATCATGTTCTTGCCGAGCGGATGGTTGATCGCCGTCTTGCCGCCGACCGAGGAGTCCACCTGCGCCAGCAGCGTGGTCGGGATCTGCACGAACGGGACGCCGCGCATGTAGCACGCCGCGGCAAAGCCGGTCATGTCGCCGATCACGCCACCGCCCAGCGCGTAGAGCACGGTCTTGCGGTCGCACGCCTGTGACAGCAGCGCCTCGAACAGGGTGTTCAGCGTCACCCAGTTCTTGTGTTCTTCCCCGTCGGGCAGCACGACCTGCAGCACGCGCGCATGGCGTCGCTGCAGCGTCTCGGCCACCCGGGTGGCGTACAGCGGCGCGATGGTGGTGTTGGTCACCACCACCGCCGTGCCGCCCGCCGGGGCCCGCTCGTAAGTCTGCGATGCGCCGATCAGGCCGGCGCCGATCAGGATGGGGTAGTCACGGTCGCCCAGGTCGACCGTGACCTCAAGAAGACCTGCCCCCATTTCACTGGGGCACGCACGCTTGCGCGGTGGTCCCCGAGTTCGGGTTCCCGGGTTCGTCGGCGCGCCAGCGGTTGTAGCGATAAAGCGTCATGGAGCAATTCTCGCCGATCTCCAGGTCGAACAGGTGCCAGTACCGCGACGTGCCCTCGCCGGCCGGCGGGGTGAAGACCACCACCCGGCCGAGGTAGTTCAGCTCCACCCGGGTGGGCGAGCCGGTCATGCCGGGCGAGAAGGTGCCCGAGTAGTTGTGCAGGTAGAAGCGGTAGATGCCGCGCTTCGGATTCCGGATCGTGGTGACCTCCGGGCCGTAGCCGTTGGTGTCGTCCACGTCCAGGCTGGCGTACGGCTCGGCCGTCAGCGAGCCCTTGTTGACGTAGTAGATGTGCGTGCCGCCGGGCATCTTCAGGTGCGAGTCGATGTCGGCCGGGCTCTGGCCCCAGGTCAGGCGCACGGTGACCGCGTTGCGCGCCGGCAGCGTCAGGCAGGTCGGGATGTTGGTCGCGCCGGTGGACGTCGCGACCGACACCGCGTTGGTCTGGGCCGCGCCATGGTGGCCCGACACCATCACGGTGCTGCCCGGACGCACGGACAGGGTGAAGCGGCCGTCGGCGCCGGTCACTCCCTGGTTGATGCCCGTGTAGGAAATGCCCTCGGCCTCGACGCTGACGTCGGCCACCGGCGCACCCGCCTCGTCCTGGACGCAGCCGGTCACGGTGGCACCGCCGGCCAGCGGCAGGCCCACCATCCATTGCCCGAACTCGTCCACCACGGCGGTGTAGTAGCCCGGCGAGCCGGCGGTGAGCGTCGCCTGTCCGCGCGGCTCCCAACGGCCCGTGGCCGGGTCGAAGCGGTAGAGGTTGGCCGTCGTCGGCGCGGAGCTGCTGCGCGTGCTGACCGGGATGCGCAGCTCCAGCTGCGCGCCCGCGGCCGCACGCAGGTCGTTCCCGACGGCGATGATCGCACCGCCGAAGCTCTCCAGCGCGTCGCCTGCAGCGTCGGTGTAGTCGCCCGACAGCACGCTGCTGTCCGAGCCGGGCGCGAAGTCGGTCACGCGGACTTCCACGTCGCCGTTGGCGCCGCTGCCATCGGCGTTCTCCAGCGAGGAAGGCGGCACCGACAGGCGCAGCGGGGAGTCCGTTGCCTCCACCACGCCACCTGCGGCCGCGTCGATCGTCTCGGTCGTGCCGAAGGCGATCAGCTTGATCACCGACAGGCTCGGCACGCCGGCCACCACCCGGGTCACCCGGTAGGCGGTCTCGTAGTTGGCGGCCGTGGCTTCCATCACCAGCCGCGGCGTGGGGGTGAAGCTCGCAATGGAAATCCGTCCGTTCCCGTCCGTCGTGCGGGTGAGCGCACCGGCCACCACGGTGGCGCCCTGGACCGGCGCACCCGACGCGGCCCCCAGCACGGTCACCTGCAGCGCATCGCTGGTCGGCACGATGGTCTCGTCGGGTCGCGGGCGCTGGCCGTCCCCGGTCTGGCCCCCGCCCCCGCCACCGCCGCCGAACGGCGGCGAGCCGGCGCCCGGGCCGTCAAACGGGGGACTTCCGGGATCACCACCGCCTCCGCCACAGGAGGCCATCAGGAAGGCCGCGAACACGACGGCCAGAGGGCGTCGGACGGAACGAACGGATGTCTGGTGCATGGACTGGTTTCCCTCTTTGGCTTGTTCTGGTCACGCCCCCTCGAAGGCGGCGGGTCGTTCAGGAATCGGTGGGTGGCGCGGCGTCGGTCCCCTGGTCGGCCAGCTCGACCTGCATCGCGATGATGCGGGTCACCGCCCGGGCCGAGGGGCGGCCGGTGTCGACGGCGATGTCGGCGATCTCCTCGTAGAGCGGGGCCCGCTCGGCATGCAGCTGGCGCAGGCGCGCCTGCGCGTCAGGCACTTGCAGCAGCGGGCGCTTGGTGTCATGCCGCAAACGCCGCCAGAGGTCGTCGACGCTGGCGCGCAGGTAGACGACGGTACACGCCTGCTTCAGGGTGCGCCGGTTCGCCTCGCGCAGCACCGCGCCGCCGCCGGTGGCGAGCACGAACGCATCCCGCTCGCACAGCTCCTGCAGCACCTGCGCTTCGATGTCGCGGAAAGCAGCCTCTCCGTGCTGCTCGAAGTAGGCACGGATCGAGGTCCCCAGGCGGGCCTCGATTTCGGCATCCGAGTCGAGGAAGGGCACTCCCAGGCGTTGTGCGAGCTGCCGGCCGATGGTGCTCTTGCCCGAGCCTGGCAGCCCGACCAATGCCAGCTTCACATCACGACTCACACGGCACCGCTCAACGGACAGCCGTGCGGTCGGTGATCACCCGCGGGGTCAGGAAGATCAGCAACTCGCTCTTCTCCGCCGTGCGACCGCGATGCTTGAACAGGTTGCCCAGCACCGGGATGTCGCCCAGCAGCGGCACCTTGGCGGTCTCGTCACGCTCGAGCTGGGTGAAGATGCCGCCGATCACGACCGTGCCGCCGTTCTCGATCAGCACCTGGGTCTTGACGTGCTTGGTGTCGATCGCGAGACCTGCCGGCGTCGTGATGCCGACGCTGTCCTTGTTCACGTCGACGTCCAGGATGATGTTGCCTTCCGGCGTGATCTGGGGGGTGACCTCCAGCTTCAGGTTGGCCTTGCGGAACTCGATCGAGGTCGCGCCGCTGGACGTCGCCGACTGGTACGGGATCTCGGTGCCCTGCTCGATCAGCGCCTTGACCTGGTCGGCCGTGATGACCCGCGGGCTGGAAACGATCTTGCCGCGGCCATCGGCTTCCAGGGCGGACAGCTCGAGGTTCAGGAAGCGGTTGGCGGTCGCGCTGAACAGCGACAGCGCGAAGGTCGCCGGCGACTGGCCGTTGAGCGTCGCGGCAGGCAGGTTGATGAACTGCGTGTTGGGGATGTAGCTTTCCTCGGTGACCTCGGCCTGGCGGGTCTGTTCGCCCACGCCGAGGTAGTTGCCCGTCACCGCCACGCGGTTGTTGCCGCCGATGCCCCAGCCCGGCGTGCCGCCGCGCAGGCCGCGCAGGTCGGCCGCCCCCAGCTTGACGCCCAGCTGGCGCCCGAACTTGTCGTCGGCCTCGACGATGCGCGCCTCGATCATCACCTGGCGCACCGGGATGTCGATCTTGGCAATCAGCTGCTGGATCTCTTCCAGCTTGGACGGGATGTCCGTCACGAAGATCTGGTTGGTCCGCGATTCGAAGATCACGCTGCCGCGCGGCGTGAGGATCGGCTTGGCCTTGGAACCCACGCCTTCACCCAACAGGCCCTTGGCGACTTCCTCGGCCTTGGTGTAGTTCAGCTGGAACGACTGCGTGCGCAGCGGCTCGAGCTGTGCCACCTGTGCCTTCGCCTCCAGGTCGAGCTTCTCCTTGGCCGCGATTTCGTCCTTCGGCGCGATCCACAGCACGTTGCCCGACTTGCGCATGCCCAGGCCCTTGGCCTGCAGGATGATGTCCAGCGCCTGGTCCCAGGGCACGTCCTTCAGGCGCAGCGTCACGTTGCCGGTGACGGTGTCGCTGGTCACGACGTTGAAGTTGGTGAAATCCGCGATGACCTGCAGCAGCGCGCGCACTTCGATGTTCTGGAAGTTGAGCGACAGCTTCTCGCCCTGGTAGCCTGGCCCCTGCACCAGCTTGTTCGGGTCCTCCTTGATCGGGCGGACCTCCAGCACGAACTGCGTGTCGCTCTGGTAGGCGCTGTGCTCCCAGTTGCCGGTGGGCTCCACCACCATGCGCACGCGGTCACCGTCCTGGGTGGTCGTCACGGTCTGCACCGGCGTGCCGAAGTCGGTCACGTCCAGGCGACGGCGCAGGTGGTCGGGCAGCGTGGAGCGCAGGAACTCCACCACCAGGCTCTTGCCCTGCTGGCGGATGTCCACGCCCACCTGGTTGTTCGGCAGCTCGACGACCACGCGCCCGGCGTTGTCCTGGCCCCGGCGGAAGTCGATGTCCTTGAGCGCCAGCTGGGTCGGGTTCGCGCTCTCGGCGAAGTGCACGGTCTCGCCGGCCTCGGCCGTTGCGGCGCCCGCCTGGTTCTCCATCACCAGCAGGAGCGTGCGGCCGTCCAGCTGCGCCTTGTAGCCCGAGGGCTGCTTGAGGTTCAGCACCACGCGCGTGCGGCTCCCGGCCTGGGCGACGTTGACCGAGCGCAGGTTGCCCTGGTTCAGCTCGATCGAGGAACGGCCCATCGCGTTGCCGACATCAGGCAGGTCGATCGCGATGCGCGGGGGCGTCTGGATCGTGAAGCCGGCAGGCACCTGCGACAGCGGCTGCGCCAGCTCGATGCGCACCACCTGGGCACCGGCCTGCTGCGTGCTGTTGATCGATTGAATGGCGTTCTGCGCCAGCGCCAGCACCGGCGCGGCCAGCATGGACAGTCCGAGCGTCACAGCCCTGAAGATGTTCATCGTTCGATTCTCTTGTTTGCCATTCATCGCGCGTTCTCCTGAAGCTGCAGGGTGCTGTAGCGCTCGACCCACTCGCCTCCAGCGTCCTGGACGATCTCCCGGAGAGCGACCTCCGTCTCGCTGATCTTCGTGATCCGACCGTAGTTCTGACCCAGGTAGTCCCCCACCTTGACCTGATAGAGCAGCTGGTCGACCTTCAGCAGCGCGTACTGCCGGCCGTTGCGCGACACGCTGCCCACCATGGTCATGCTGTCGAGCGGATAGGCCTCCAGCGGCTCGCGCCGGCGGTTCAGCTCGCTGGCCAGCAGCGAGCTGGCCTGCCTCACCTGCTGGTTCAGCGCCACGGTGAGCTTCTGGACGCTGAACGGCTCGACCGTGTCGGCCACTTCATACGGTTGCGGATCGAACTTCTTGGGCGGCTCGAGCGGGGTCACGTTCGGGCGCACCTCCCGCTTCTGCTGCTCCATCCAGGCCTGCAGTTCGTCCTGGCTGCTCTCGCATCCGCTCAACAGGACAGCCGTCAGCGCCAGGCACAGCGCAGAAGCGGTGCGCAGAGATGTCAACGCGTTCACTTCTTCTTGCCTCCCTTGGCCTTCGCCGCAGCCGCCCGGGCCTTGCGCTGCTCTTCCAGTTCGGCCTGGTCCAGGTACCGGTACGTCCTGGCCACGGCCTGCATGCCCAAGGTCGGCCCGCCGTCCTTCGGCAGGCTGATGTGCAGGTCATGCAGCGTCACGATGCGCGACAGGTTGGCGATGTCGGCCGCGAACGCCCCGATCTCGTGGTAGCGGCCTGCGACGTTGATCGAGATCGGCAGCTCGGCGTAGTAGTCCTTCACGATCACCTGGCCCGGGCGGAACAGCTCGAACTGCAACCCGCGGCCCAGGCCCGCCTGGTTGATGTCCGACAGCAAGGCGTCCATCTCGGCCTTGCCCGGCAGCTGCTTCTCGAGCTGGGTGACGTACTCCTGCACCTGCAGGCGCTGCTTGCGCAGCTCGCCCAGGTTGACGGCCTGCGCCAGCTTGCTGCGGTAGCTTTCCTTCAGCTGCGGTTCCTTGTTGCGCTCCGCCTCCAGCGTCTCGGCCTCCGGCGACAGCACCAGGAACCAGCCGATGACGACCACGGCCACGGCTGCCAGCACCCAGGCCAGGGCCTTGGGCAGCACCGGCCACTGGCCGGGTTCGTTGAGGTCCAGGTCACGGAACTGGGAGGCGACCTCCTCCGACAGCTCGGACAGATTGATGTTCAGCGTTCCCTTCGCCATGTCGAACCCCGATCAGGATTGCTTGCGCGCCGCGGCGGCGGCCGGCTTGGCAGCGCCTTCCTGCGGCTGGTTGTCCTGCGGACGCTTCAGCGACACGCGCATCGAGAACTCGAACAGCCGCTGAGGATTGCGGTCGCCGGGCTTCGGCGTCGTGGCCCGGATCTCGACCAGCTCGGGACGTTCCAGCCACGGCGAGTGGTAGGCCGTGTTGCGCAGCAGCTCGGACACCCGTTCGTTGGTCTGCGCGACCCCGCTGACCACCACCGTCTGTCCGGTCTGCTTGATCTCTCGCAGGTAGACGCCCTCGGGCGTCTGCTTCGCCAGTTCGTTGAGCAGGTGCACCGGCATGTTGCGGTCGGTCTGCAGGTCCTCGACCGCACGCTGGCGCGCCTTCAGCGCCTCGATCTCGGCACGCAGCGTGGCGATGTCCTTGATCTGCTCGTCGAGCTTCCGGATCTCGGCCGTCAGGAAGGCATTGCGCTCCTGCTGGTTGGCGATCATCTGCTGCAGCACGGCATACCAGCCGGCCACCACCAGCGCACCGACGCCCGCCGAGACGCCCAGCGCGACGAAAAACGCCTGCTTGCGGCGACGCCGCTTCTCTTCCCGGTGAGGAAGGAGGTTGATCAGGATCATTGCAGGAATCTCCGCATCGCCAGACCGCAGGCCGTCAGGTACGAGGGCGCCTCGCGCCGCAGCTTGCTTTCACGCACGCTGGGGCCCAGCTTCATGCCCTCGAAGGGGTTGACCACCATTGAGGCGAAACCGGTCTGTTCGGTCACGCGCTCCTTCAGGCCCGGCAGCGTCGCGCTGCCGCCGGCCAGCATCACGTAGTGCACCTTGTGGTGCGGCGTGCTGGTGAAGAAGTACTGCAGCGCGCGGCCCACCTCCTGCGCCAGGCTGTCGACGAACGGCGCCAGGATGGTCTGCTCGTAGTCTTCCGGCAGGTCGCCGGAGAGCTTCTTCTGCTCCGCCTCCTCGAAGGAGAAGCCGTACTGGCGCGAGATCAGCTGCGTCAGCTGCGACCCGCCGAAGGCCTGGTCGCGGTCGTAGAGCAGTTCCTCGTCGCGCAGCACCTTGAGGCTGGTGGTCTCGGCCCCGATCTCGAACAGGGCGACCAGCGAATCCTTGCCCTCGTTGGGCAGGTTGGCGATCAGGCGCCCGATGGCCAGGCGCGACGCATGCGATTCGATGTCCAGCACCACGGGTTTCAGGCCGGCGGCTTCGGCCAGGCCCTGGCGGTCCTGCACCCGGTCCTTGCGGGAGGCGGCGATGAGCACCTCGACGTCGCCGACCGAGGTCGGGCTCGGGCCGATGACACAGAAGTCCAGGCTCACTTCGTCGAGCGAGAACGGGATGTACTGGTTGGCCTCGGCCTCGACCTGGACCTCCATCTCCTCCTCGCGCAGGCCCGCGGGCAGCATGATCTTCTTGGTGATCACGGCCGACTGGGGCATGGCCATCGCGACGTGCTTGGTGCGCGTGCCGCTCTTGACGACGACGCGACGCACCGCGTTGGCCACTTCGTCGAATTTCTCGATCTGGCCGTCGGCGATCCAGCCCTTCTCGAAACTCTCCGAGGCAAACCGCTCGACGACGTACTCGCCCGAGGCGTTCTGGGACAACTCGACCAGCTTGACGCTCGACGAACTGATGTCGAGCCCGACAAGCGGCGCATGCTTGCGGCCTAACAAAACGTCAAGAAAACTCACGGGTCCCCCACGCGCAAGAAGGTGCGCCGGATTGTTAATAAGTTACTTCAATGCTATCAGCAAGCCCATTGAGCAACAAAGATTTTTTCACGCTTTGGCCGTTTCTTTCAGAGGCGTGAAACGTGTTCGCGACACCCGTTTCGGGGTAGACCCTGATACACCCTCCCTGAAGTGAAACAACTCGTGTCGAAGCCCCTCGAAGCCCTTG
Organism: Caldimonas thermodepolymerans; assembly: GCF_015476235.1. Taxonomy (NCBI): domain Bacteria; kingdom Pseudomonadati; phylum Pseudomonadota; class Betaproteobacteria; order Burkholderiales; family Sphaerotilaceae; genus Caldimonas; species Caldimonas thermodepolymerans. Next base: position 714,393 of record NZ_CP064338.1, on the reverse strand, counting down.
CCGGAACGCGCCGGAACTGCCACGGACCCGGTTTCTATAATGCGCGTTGTCTCTTAGGAACGACATGACCGAATCTGCGCGCCAACGCCCGAAAGGCGGCGCGGCCAGCGCTGCAATGCCTGCCTGGACGCGCTGGCTGCTCAAAGGGTTGACCTGGGCCTTCGGCCTTGCGCTGGCCGGCGTGGCGGCGGCGCTGATGGTGGCTGCCATCGCGCTGGCCGTCGCCTATCCCAACCTGCCCGAGATCAGCGGGTTGATGGACTACCGTCCCAAGCTGCCGCTGCGCGTGTACTCGGCCGACAACGTCCTGATCGGCGAGTACGGCGAGGAGCGGCGCAAGTTCGTGCCCATCCGCAACATCCCGAAGGTGGTGCAGCACGCTGTGCTCGCGATCGAGGACGCGCGCTTCTACCAGCACAGCGGCGTCGACTACATCGGCGTGCTGCGCGCCGGGCTGCGCAACTTCGGCGAGGCGCGCAGCCAGGGCGCCTCGACGATCACGATGCAGGTGGCGCGCAACTTCTACCTGTCCACCGAAAAGACCTTCACGCGCAAGATCTACGAGATCCTGCTCGCGCTCAAGATCGAGAGCCTGCTGACCAAGGACCAGATCCTCGAGCTCTACATGAACCAGATCTACCTGGGTCAGCGCGCGTACGGCTTTGCGGCCGCCGCCGAGACGTACTTCGGCAAGGAGCTGGACGAGCTGACGGTCGCCGAAGCGGCGATGCTGGCCGGCCTGCCCAAGGCCCCGTCGGCCTACAACCCGATCGTCAATCCGCGGCGGGCGGCGACGCGGCAGCGCTACATCATCTCGCGCATGCTGGAGCACGGCTTCATCACGAAGGAACAGCACGACGCGGCGCTGGCCGAGAAGCTGACCTACCGTCGCAACGTGCCGCCGCCGGTGCACGCCGAATACGTGGCCGAGACAGCCCGCCAGCTGATCTTCGAGCAGTACGGCGAAGAGGCCTACACGCGCGGGCTGAACGTCTACACCACCATCGAGACCGACGACCAGGTCGCCGCCTACCGGGCCCTGCGTGCAGGCATCATCGACTACGAGCGGCGCCAGTTCTACCGCGGCCCCGAAGGCTACGTCGAGCTGCCCAAGGACGCCACGGAACTGGACACGCGCATCGCCGAGGCGCTGGCCGACTATCCCGACAACGACGAGATCCGCGCCGCGGTGGCCATCGAGGTCAGCCCCAAGAAGGTGGTCGCGGTGCTGCAGAACGGCGAGGACGTCACGATCACCGGCGCCGGGCTCAAGCCCGCCGAATCGGGCCTGTCGGAAAAGGCCAATCCCAAGGTGCGCATCCGTCCCGGCGCGGTGATCCGCGTGGTGCAGGACGCCAAGGGCAAGTGGTCGATCACGCAACTGCCCGAGGTCGAAGGCGCACTGGTGTCCCTGGACCCGCGCACCGGCGCCGTGCGCGCGCTGGTGGGCGGCTTCGACCATGCCAAGAACAAGTTCAACCACGTCACGCAGGCGTGGCGCCAGCCCGGCTCCAGCTTCAAGCCGTTCATCTACTCGGCCGCGCTCGAGAAGGGCTTCACGCCTGCCACGGTGATCAACGACGCACCGTTGTTCTTCGATGCCGGCACCACCGGCAGCCAGCCCTGGGAGCCGAAGAACTACGACGGCACCTTCGACGGCCCGATGTCGATGCGCCGCGCGCTGGCCAAGTCGAAGAACATGGTCTCGATCCGCCTGCTGCAGGCCATCGGCCCGGACTACGGGCAGCAGTGGGTGAGCAACTTCGGCTTCGACCCGGCACGGCATCCGCCCTACCTGACCATGGCGCTCGGCGCCGGCTCGACCACGCCGCTGCAGATGGCCACGGCCTACGCCGTGTTCGCCAACGGCGGCCTGCGCGTCACGCCGCACCTGGTCACCCGCGTGACCGACAGCAAGGGCAACGTGCTGGTCGACCGTCCGCCCAAGCCGGCGGACGAATCGGCGCGCGTCATCGACGCCCGCAACGCCTTCGTGATGAGCAGCCTGCTGCAGGAAGTGACCCGCTCGGGCACCGCCGCGCGCGCGCAGGCCCTGCTCAAGCGCCCGGACCTGTACGGCAAGACCGGCACCACCAACGACTCGATGGACGCCTGGTTCGCCGGCTTCCAGCCGACCCTGGTCGGCGTCGTCTGGATCGGCTACGACACGCCGCGCAAGCTGGGCTCGCGCGAGACGGGGGGCGGCCTGGCCCTGCCGATCTGGATCAGCTACATGGCGCACGCGCTCAAGGGCGTGCCGGTGCAGGAGCCCTCGCCCCCGCCGGGCGTGGTCAACATCGGCGGCGAGTGGTTCTACGAGGAGTTCAGCCAGGGCGCCGGCGTGGCCAGCCTCGGCCTGGAAGACCAGCTGCCGGTGACGCCGACCGAGGACGAGCGCCGCAGCATCCTGGACCTGTTCAGGAACTGACCCTCGGCGTTCCCCAAGCACAAAGGCGGCCTTCGGGCCGCCTTGTTCGCTTGCCGGGCCTGCGCCGCGTGCTCAGGCCGCCGGTGCCGTGAAGCTCACCGGGCACCCGGCCTGTTCGCTGACGCACTCGGACAGCATCTCGAAGAAGTCGCGCCCGCTGCGGGTGTCCAGCCAGCGGCCCTCGACATACTTGTAGTGGTAGCCGCCACGGCGCGCGGCCAGCCAGATCTCGTGCAGCGGCGGCTGGGTGTTGATCACGATCTTGCTGCGGTTGGGCAGCGTCAGTTCGAGCAGGCCGCCGGTGCGGCTGGTGTCGATGTCCACCACGTCGCTCTGCAGCAGTTCGTCGACGCGCGCCTCGACGGCGGCCAGCACGGCATGCGCCCGGGCGTGGTATTCGCTGTCGCTCAACGGAGTGGGGGTCAGAGTCATCGTTGCCAGAACCTACAATCGTGAAATGTTTGCACGCGCATCGATTCTAGTCTTCGGTGCGGCCACCCTTCTGGCCGTGGGTGTGAGCGGCTGCGGGCAGAAGGGCCCGCTGTACCTGCCCGGGCCCGCCGCCACCGCCCCCGCCGGGGCGGCTTCCGCACCTGCTCCTGCTGCCTCCCGATGACCCTGCCCGGCTCCCCCTTCGTCGCGTACCGCGACGGCCAGCTGCACGTGGACGGCTGCGCGCTCGACGCGCTGGCCGACCAGTACGGCACCCCGCTCTACGTCTACTCGCAGGCCGCGATGCTGGCCGCGCTCGCGCCCTACGAGCGGGCGCTGGCCGGCCGCAAGCACCTGGTCTGCTACGCGATGAAGGCCAACTCCAGCCTGGCCGTGCTGCAGACCTTCGCGCGCGCGGGCTGCGGCTTCGACATCGTCTCGGCCGGCGAGCTGGAACGCGTGCTGGCCGCAGGCGGCCGTGCCGACCGGGTGGTGTTCTCGGGCGTGGGCAAGACCCGCGCCGAGATGCGCCGCGCGCTGGAAGCCGGCGTGCGCTGCTTCAACGTCGAAAGCGAGGCCGAACTGGAGGTGCTGTCGGAAGTCGCCGCCTCGCTGGGGCGCCGGGCGCCGGTGAGCCTGCGCGTCAACCCGGACGTCGACGCGAAGACCCATCCGTACATCTCCACCGGCCTGCGCGACAACAAGTTCGGCATCGCCCATGACCGCGCCGTCGCGGCCTACCGGCGCGCCGCGGCGCTGCCGGGGCTGCAGGTCACCGGCATCGACTGCCACATCGGCTCGCAGATCACCGAGGTCGCACCCTACCTCGACGCGCTGGACCGCGTGCTGGACCTGGTCGAGGCGGTGGAGGCCGCGGGCATCCCGATCCACCACGTCGACCTCGGCGGAGGCCTGGGCATCACCTACACCGACGAGACCCCGCCGGCGGCCGACGAGCTGATCGCGCGCCTGCTCGAGCGCATCGACGCGCGCGGGCACGGGCATCGCGAGCTGCTGTTCGAGCCGGGCCGCTCGCTGGTCGGCAATGCCGGCGTGCTGGTCACCGAGGTGCTCTACCTCAAGCCCGGCGAGGAGAAGAACTTCTGCATCGTCGATGCGGCGATGAACGACCTGATGCGCCCGGCGATGTACGAGGCCTGGATGGCCACTGCCGCCTGCCGCCTGCGCGACGAGCCGCCGCAGCGCTACGACGTGGTCGGCCCGGTGTGCGAATCGGGCGACTGGCTGGCGCGCGACCGCCTGCTGGCGGTGCGCCAGGGCGACCGGATCGCGGTGCTGTCGGCCGGCGCCTACGGCATGAGCATGGCGAGCAACTACAACACGCGCGGCCGCGCGGCCGAGGTGATGGTGATCGACGGCCAGGCGCACCTCATCCGCGAGCGCGAGACGCCGCAAGAGCTGTTCCGCGGGGAGCGGCTCCTGGGCTGAACGCTCAGCCGGCGCGCTTGAGCACCACCAGCCCCTTGAGGTATTCGCCCTCGGGGAAGGTGATGGTCATCGGATGGTCGGGTGCGGCGCCCAGCCGCGCCTGGATGAAGCCGTCCACCCCCGCGTCCAGCCCGGCGCCGGCCACGATCTTGTGGAACAGCTCGGCGCCGATGCCGCCCGAGCACGAGAAAGTGAACAGCAGGCCACCCGGCTCGAGCAGCTTGAACGCGAGCCGGTTGATGTCCTTGTAGGCGCGCGCGGCGCGCTCGGCGTGCGAGGCGGTGGGCGCGAACTTGGGCGGATCGAGCACGATGGCGTCGAAGCGGCGACCTTCCTTCAGGTAGCGGCGCAGCGTGTCGTTGACGTCGGCGTCCAGCGCCTCGTGGCGGCCGGCGTCGAAGCCGTTGAGCGCGACGTGCGCGCTCGCGCGCGCCAGCGCGGGTGCCGACGAGTCGACGCTGACCACCTGCTCGGCGCCGCCGGCCAGCGCGGCGATGCTGAAGCCGCCGGTGTAGCAGTAGCAGTTGAGCACGCGCCGGCAGCCGAAGTGGCGCACGGTGTCGGCGAACAGCTTGCGGTTGTCGCGCTGGTCCAGGTAGAAGCCGGTCTTGTGGCCTTCGGCCACGTCCAGCGTCAGCTGCCACTCGTGCTCGCGGATGGTGAGCTCGGTCGCGCCGCTGCCGCGCAGCCAGCCGGTCGCCGCAGGCAGGCCTTCGAGCGTGCGTACGCCCGAGTCGGAACGTTCGTACAGGCGCTGCAGCCCGGTGGCCTGCAGCAGCAGGTCGGCGATGGTCTGCTTCCAGCGCTCGGTGCCGGCCGACAGGAACTGCGCGCTCAGCGTGTCGCCGTAGCGGTCGACGATCAGGCCCGGCAGCCCGTCGGCCTCGCCGTGGATCAGGCGCACCGCGTCGCTGGCGATCGGCAGGCGCCGGCGCACCGCGACGGCCTGCTCGATGCGGCGCGCGAAGAAGGCCTCGTCGATGCGCTCGGCCTCGTCGAAGCTCCAAGCACGCACCCGGATCATGGAGGTCGGGCTGTAGGCAGCCCAGGCGAGGAAGCGCCCGTCGTGGGCCTGCACGCGCACGGTCTCGCCGGCGTCGGCCTTGCCGCGGGCGATGCTGCCCTGGAACACCCAGGGGTGGCGGCGCAGCAGCGAGCGCTCCTTGCCTTCGCGCAGTGTGATGACTTTCATGACGGAAACGGAAACGGGGATTCAGGTGTTGCGCTTGGTCGCGCGGGGGTGGGCGGCATCGTAGACCTTGGCCAGGTGCTGGAAATCCAGCCGCGTGTAGACCTGGGTGGTCGAGATGCTGGCATGGCCGAGCAGGTCCTGCACCGCGCGCAGGTCGCCGCTGGACTGCAGCAGGTGCGAGGCAAACGAATGCCGCAGCATGTGCGGATGCACGTGGGTCGGCACGCCGGCCGCGAGCGCACGCGCCTTCAGGCGCTGGCGGACCTGCTGCGGCGTCAGGCGCGTGCCACGCGCACCGAGGAACAGCGGCGCGGGATCGTCCTTCACGAGCCGCGGGCGCACCGCGAGCCATTGCCGCAGGGCTTCGGCGGCGGCCCGGCCGACCGGCACCGCACGGCGCTTGCTGCCCTTGCCGAGCACCTGCGCCTCGGCCGCGTCGAGGTCGATCCAGCCGCGTGCCGTCGCGCTCGCCGCGACGTCCAGCCCGACCAGCTCGCTGATGCGCAGCCCGCAGCCGTACAGCAGCTCGACGATGCAGCGGTCGCGCGCCTCGAGCACCGGGTCGGTGTCGTCGCACTGCAGGTCGGCCAGCTGCATCGACTGCTCGACCGACAGCGCCTTGGGCAGGGGCCGGGGCGCCTTGGGCGCGCGCACGCCCTCGACCGGGTTGAGCTTGACCTGCCCCTGCCGGCCCAGCCAGCGGTAGAAGCCCCGCCAGGCGCTCAGGATGCGTGCCAGCGTGCGCCCGGTGCGGCCCTGCGCGTGCAGCGTGGCCGACCAGCGGCGCACGTGATGCACCTGCACCGCCTCCAGCGCGACGCCGCCGTCGGCCGCCAGGGCCTGCAGCAGGCGCAGGTCGTGGGCATAGGTCTCGAGCGTCAGCGCCGCCATGCGCCGCTCGACGCGCAGGTGCTCCAGGTAGCGCTCGACCGGCGCGTCCATGCGCAGGCTCAGGCGGCCGGCACCAGCCGCGCCAGCCCGGCGCTGGCGAGCTCGCCGACACGCACCAGCAGGTCGGTGCCCATGTCGGCGGTGTAGCGGGTCGGGTCGGGCGAGCCCAGCACCAGCAGCCCGAAGGCCGGGGCGGACTCGGCATGGCGCAGCGGGATCAGCGCCAGCGACATCACCGTGCCCGGGTCCTGCAGCCAGCCCACCGGCTCGAAGCCGGAATTGACGCCGCAGTAGGGCATGGTCAGGCTGGTCGCGAAGGACTTGGTGTCCTCCTTGACGCCCTGCGCGAACGGGCGGTCGGCGTACTCGGGCTTGACGCCCCAGACGCGCACTGCGGCCTGCGGGATCAGGAACTGGTTCTTCAGTTCCTCGGCCATCACCGACGGCACGTCGGCCGGGTCGGCGGTCAGCATGATCGCGCGCGTCCAGCGGTGCAGCTTGTCGACGATGGCCATGTTCTCCTGGCCGTGCCGGATCATCTCGACGATCTTCAGCTCCAGGCCCTTGATCTTCTCGCGCAGCATTTCCATCTGCCGCTCCTGCAGCGAAACGGCGCGGTTGCCGTGCGGGCTGGTCAGCCGGATGGTGGCCAGCAGCTCGGCATGCCGCTCGAAGAACCCGGGCGTCTGCACGAGGTAGTTGGCGATGTCGTCTTCGGTGATGCCCTGGATGCTCATGGTGTGAGGTGCCTGTTGGTGTCGCTGCCCGGCCGGGTCGCGGCCGTGTCCATGGTCCGCGCCTTCAGCGCGCGGCCCCTCCGAGGTGCGCGCGGCGGCTCATAGCTCGATCTCGCCTTCGAAGACCGTGACGGCCGGGCCGGTCATGCGCACCGTGTGGCCCGGGCCGGCCCATTCGATGGTCAGCCGCCCGCCACGGGTGTCGACGTCCACGCGCGCATCCAGCCAGCCCAGGCGGATGCCGCAGGCCACCGCCGCGCAGGCGCCCGTGCCGCACGCCAGCGTCTCGCCGGCACCGCGCTCGTGGACGCGCAGGCGGATGTGGCCGCGCGCGACCACCTGCATGAAGCCGGCGTTGACGCGGCGCGGGAAGCGCGGGTGCGACTCGATCATCGGCCCCTGCTGCGCGACCGGCGCGGTGTCCACGTCGTCGACACGCTGCACCGCATGCGGGTTGCCCATCGACGCCACCGCCACGTAGACCGTGGTGCCGTCCAGCTCGAGCGGCCACTGCACATGGTCGCCGACCGGCCGGGGCACCAGCCCCTGCGCGTCGAACGGCACCCGCCCGGGCTCGAACACAGGCTCGCCCATGTCCACCGTGACGCGGCCGTCATCCTGCAGACTCGGCTCGATCACGCCGGACAACGTCTGCACGCGGATCGCCCGCTTGTCGGTCAGGCCGCGCTCGTGGACGAACTTCGCGAAGCAGCGCGCGCCGTTGCCGCACTGCTCGACCTCGCCGCCGTCGGCATTGACGATGCGGTAGCTGAAGTCCACGCCGGGCGCAGGCGACGGGCCGACGATCAGGATCTGGTCGGCCCCGATGCCGAAGCGTCGGTCGGCCAGGTGCCGGTACTGCCCGGGGGACAGGTCCAGGGGTGCGCGCGTGGCGTCGAGCACGACGAAATCGTTGCCCGCGCCCTGCATCTTGGTAAAGCGCAGCTTCATGGGCGGGATTATCGCGCCGCGCGCTTGCGGTACAGCGACGGCTCGCCCTTCGGGCGCGTCTTGAAGCGGCGATGCACCCACAGGTACTGCGCCGGGTTGCGCCGGATCTCGGACTCGATCCAGCGGTTCATCGCGAGCGCATCGGCCTGCGGGTCGTCGGTCGGGAAATGCTCCCAGGGCTCGAGGAAGCGCACCCGGTAGCCCCGCCCGCCCGGCAGGATCTCGCCGACCACCGGCTGCACCACCATGCCCAGCGCACGCGCCATGCGCGACGGCGCCAGCAGCGTCGAGGCCGGCACGCCGAAGAACGGGATGAAGGCCGAGTCCTGGCGGCCGAAGTCCATGTCCGGCAGGTTGAAGAAGGCATGGCCCTGGCGGATGCAGCGCATCAGCGGCCGCGCCGATTCCTGGCGCGAGAACAGCGTCGCGCGGCCGAAGCGCAGCCGCCCGCGCCGCACCGCGGCGTCGAACACCTTGTCGCTCTGGGTCTGGTAGATCGATGCGGCCGGCCGCTGCACGTACAGCTGCTCGGCGACCCCTGCCACGTCCAGCGCCAGGAAGTGCGGCACCAGGAACATCACCGGCTTGTCGCTGCGGTCGGCAAAGCCCACGTCGCCTTCGACGTGGATCAGGCGCCGCAGCCGCGCCTCGCTCGCGTACCACAGCATCGGCCGCTCGAGCAGGCTGCGCGTCAGCCACTGGAAATGCTCGCGCGCCAGCGCCTCGCGCTCGGCGGGCGACTTCTCGGGGAAGCACAGCTCGAGGTTGCGCAGCGCGATTTGCCGGCGCGACTTCGCCAGCGGGTACAGCACACGGCCCAGGCCGCGGCCGAGCGCGGCCAGCACCGGCAGCGGCAGCCAGTGCAGCAGCCACAACAGGGCGAGCAGCAGCCGCGAGCCCATCAGGACGACTCCGCCGCGCCGGCGGGCGCAGCCTCGCGACGCGGTTGCTTGTAGCGGTGATAGCCCCACAGGTACTGCCCGGGGCATCGCAGGATCAATCGTTCCATGGCGCGGTTGATGGCGGTGGCGGCCGATTGTCCTTGATCGGCGGCCAGGTCCGGCAAGGGTTCGTCAAATGGCTCCAGGTGGATCACGTAGCCCGCGCCGCGGCGCAGCCGCTCGCCCCAGGCCAGCACGATGCTCGCGCCGGTCTGCTGCGCCAGCCGCGCGGCGAGCGTCATGGTGTAGGCCGGCCGGCCGAAGAACGGCGCCCACACGCCCATGCCCTCGGGCGGCACCTGGTCGGGCAGCAGGCCGACCGCCTGCCCCTGGCGCAGCGCGCGGATCATCTGCCGCACCCCGGCCAGCGTGGCCGGCGCGGTCGCGAGCCCCGGGCGGCGCCGCGCCGCCTCCACCAGCGGCCGGATCGCGGCCTTGCGTGGCGGCCGGTACAGCACCGTGATCGGACCGTGCGTCGCGCCGTAGCGCTCGGCATAGCCCTGCGCGGTCACCTCGAAGCAGCCCAGGTGCGGGGTCAGGAACACGATGCCCTTGCCGCGCCGATGGGCTTCCTCGATGCAGGCCTCGCCCTGCCAGCGCAGCTTGTCCCCCAGCGGCCGGTCCGCCGGGCGCATCCACAGCCAGGGCAGTTCCATCACCATGCGTCCGGCCTCGGCCACCGCCGCGCGCGCCTGCGCCGGCGCCACGCCCGCCTGCGCCGCGTTGCGGTGCAGCCGTCGGCGGTAGGTGGGCGACAGCAGCCAGGTCAGCCAGCCCAGTCCTGCACCAAGGACGTGCAATAGCCCCAAGGGCCAACGTGACAGCAGACGGAACAGCGTGAGCATCTTTTCTATAATCGCGCGGTCGCCGGTTTAAGGAACAACTTGCGGGGCGACGCAGGAGCGAAGCATAGCGAGCTCCTGCTGGACCACCGGGTCCGACAAATGCCGCTAAAGCGTTCGCCGCACCTCCTCAAGACCCGGGCCGGCAACGCAGGCCAGGGTCTTTTTGTTTGGAGTCAACGAAGTGGCGAACGAATTCCTCTTCACATCCGAGTCCGTCTCCGAAGGCCACCCGGACAAGGTGGCCGACCAGATCTCCGACGCGATCCTGGATGCCATCTTCGAGCAGGACCCCCGGTCGCGCGTGGCCGCCGAGACGCTGTGCAACACGGGTCTCGTGGTGCTGGCCGGTGAAATCACCACCAACGCGCATGTCGACTACATCCAGGTCGCGCGCGACACGATCAAGCGCATCGGCTACGACAACACCGAGTACGGCATCGACTACAAGGGCTGCGCGGTGCTCGTGGCCTACGACAAGCAGAGCAACGACATCGCGCAGGGCGTGGACCACGCCAGCGACGACTACCTGAACACCGGCGCCGGCGACCAGGGCCTGATGTTCGGCTACGCCTGCGACGAGACGCCCGAGCTGATGCCCGCGCCGATCTACTACGCGCACCGCATCGTCGAGCGCCAGGCCCAGCTGCGCAAGGACGGGCGCCTGCCCTTCCTGCGCCCGGACGCCAAGAGCCAGATCACGATGCGCTACGTGGACGGCCGCCCGCACAGCATCGACACCGTGGTGCTGTCCAGCCAGCACAGCCCCGAGATGAGCGACGGCTCCAAGATGAAGCCCGAGTTCATCGAGGCCTGCATCGAGGAGATCATCAAGCCGGTGCTGCCCAAGGAGTGGCTGAAGGACACCAAGTACCTGATCAACCCGACCGGCCGCTTCGTGATCGGCGGCCCGCAGGGCGACTGCGGCCTGACCGGGCGCAAGATCATCGTCGACACCTATGGCGGTGCCTGCCCGCACGGCGGCGGCGCCTTCTCGGGCAAGGACCCGACCAAGGTCGACCGCTCGGCCGCCTACGCCGCGCGCTACGTCGCGAAGAACATCGTCGCCGCAGGCCTGGCGCGCCAGTGCCAGATCCAGGTCAGCTACGCGATCGGCGTGGCGCGCCCGATCAACATCACGGTCTACACCGAAGGCACGGGCGTGATCCCCGACGAGCAGATCGCCGCGCTGGTGCAGGAGCACTTCGACCTGCGCCCGAAGGGCATCATCCAGATGCTGGACCTGCTGCGCCCGATCTACTCCAAGACCGCCGCCTACGGCCACTTCGGCCGCGAGGAACCCGAATTCTCGTGGGAGCGCACCGACAAGGCCGCTGCACTGCGCGCAGCGGCCGGGCTGTAAGCCCCGGCGTGCGGAACGCCCGGCATCGGTGCGCGGGCGACGCTCACGTTGCGCCAGCAAGGTGAGCGCAGACCAAAGAACGGACAAGGCGGCGGCACTGCGCCCGCAGGGGGCCGTTCCCGGGTGACGCTCGCATTGCGCCGGCAATGCGAGTCGAGACCACACGCCGCTGCGGGCGACGCCCACATCGCGCCAGCGAGGTGCGCACGCCCCCCCACCGTACGCCGCAGCCGGGCCGTCGCGCCCGGCAGGCCGCCGCCCCGCCCCTGATCACCCCTACTGGGCGCGCACAAGCGTGCTTTTTTCATCACCACCCGCCCCCGACCTTCCCTAGGATCACCGGGGTCCCGTGTCCCCCTGCTTCAACCACCCCCGATGTCGTTGTCGGCTCCCTCGCCCACCCGCAAGAAGGTCCGCGTCGAACAGCTGCGGCCGGGCATGTTCGTGCTCGAGCTGTGCGGCGCCTGGCTGGACCACCCGTTCTGGCGGACCTCCTTCCTGCTCAAGGACCAGGCCGACCTGGAGCGGCTGCGCCAGAGTCCCGTCCGCGAGGTGTGGATCGACATCGCGCGCGGCCTGGACGTGGCCCCGGAAGCACCGGCCCCGGCGCGCGGCGACGCGGCTCCTCCGCCGCCGGTCAAGCCGGTGCGCACCGTGCCGGAGAAGGTCCCCCTGGAAGAGGAGATCGGCCGCGCCCGGAAGATCTGCATGCGCGCCTGCCGGGAGGTCGGCGGGCTGTTCCAGCAGGCCCGCATGGGGCAGGCCCTGCGCACCGCCCCGGTCGTCGAGCTGGTGGAGGACATCACCGCCTCGGTGCTGCGCAGTCCCAGCGCCCTGGTGAGCCTGGCGCGCCTGAAGACCAAGGACGACTACACCTACCTGCATTCGGTGTCCGTGTGTGCCCTGATGGTGTCGCTCGGCCGGCAGCTCGGGCTGCCCGAACCGGAACTGCGCGAAGTGGGCCTGGCCGGGCTGCTGCACGACCTGGGCAAGGCGGCCATCCCGCTGGAAATACTCAACAAGCCCGGCCGGCTGACCGACGAGGAGTTCGCCCTCGTCAAGGAACACCCGCGCGCCGGCCATGCCATGCTGAGCGACGCCGGCGTGACCTCCGACAGCGCGCTGGACGTCTGCCTGCACCACCATGAGCGCATCGACGGCCGCGGCTACCCGGACGGGCTGGCGGGCGAGGCCATCAGCCTGCACGCCCGCATGGGGGCGGTCTGCGACGTCTACGACGCCATCACCTCCGACCGCCCCTACAAGGCCGGCTGGCACCCGGCCGAGGCCATCCGGCGCATGGCGCAGTGGACGAAGGAAGGCCACTTCGACGAACGCGTGTTCCAGGCCTTCGTGAAGTGCATCGGCATCTACCCGACCGGCTCGCTGGTGAAGCTGCAGTCAGGCCGCCTGGCGGTGGTGCTGGAGCAGCGCGAATCCTCGCTGCTCACGCCGCGGGTGAAGGTCTTCTTCTCGACCCGCTCGAACCTCCACATCCCGCCGGAAGAAATCGACCTGGCGTCGTCGCTGGTGCGCGACCGCATCGTGAGTCAGGAGAACCCGGAAGACTGGGGCTTCCGCCACCTGGACGAACTGTGGGCGGGGCCACCGGCCCGCCCGGCCTGAGGCCTCAGCCCCGCGCTGCCAGCAGGGCACGCGCCACTTCGGCAAAACCTGCCCCCCGCTCGCCCTGGGTGACGTAGGCAGGCCGGTGCTGCAGCTGCGGCAGGAAGCGCGTGATGTTCGCCACCCCGACGCTGTGCGGGAAGTGCTCGAACATGCGCTGGTCGTTGGTGGAATCGCCGACGTAGACCCACTGGTCGATCTCGGCGTCCAGGTCGCGGCCGTAGAGCTCGCGCACGATCCAGCGCGCGCCGCTGAGCTTGTCGTGCGAGCCGAACCAGCCGTTGATGTGGATCGAGCTGACCGTGGCGACCATGCCTTCGGCGCGCATCAGCGCGACCACCTGCTCGATGCGCTCGGGCGGCAGGTGGGCGAACTCGCCGTGGTCGATCGCGATGTCGGTGACGCGCCCGGCGCTGTCGCGCGCCAGCGTCGCGCCGGGCACCTCGCGCAGCACGCGCTGCGCGACCTGGCGCAGCCGCTCGGCATTGCGCGCACGCGTAGCCTCGTCCTGCACGTAGAGCGTGCGCCCGTCGGGCAGCAGCGCCATCGCGCCATTCTCCGGCACGATGGCCGCGACCGGCCAGCTGCGCGCGAACGGCTCGGACCAGCCCATCGGCCGGCCGGTGATCGGGATCACGACCAAGCCGGCGGCCTGCAGGTCGGCCAGCGCCTGCAGCGCGTCGGCGGTGATCGCGCCGTTGGTCGTCAGCGTGTCGTCGATGTCGGTGAAGACGCCCCGGATGCGCCGGCGCGCGTCCACGGGCCACGCTTGCAGCGGCTGCATCGGGCCGGTCCTCCGTGTCCTCACGCGGCCTTTTCCAGCACCAGCCCGGCGTGCTCGCGCAGCGGGTGGAAGCGGACCCTGGGGAAGCGCTCCTGCGTCAGCCGCAGGTCGTACGGCGAGGTCATCAGGTAGGCCAGCGTGTCGGCCGCGTCGAGCGCGAGCTTGCTGGCGTTGGCGTCGGTGAACTTCTTCAGTTCCTCGGGCGTGTCGGCCGTGATCCAGCGCGCGCCGACGAAGCGCGATGGCATCAGTCGCACCTCGACGCCGTATTCGGTCTTCAGGCGGTGCTGGACGACCTCGAACTGCAGCTGGCCGACCGCACCCAGCAGCATCGGCCCGCCTTCGTGCGGGCGGAACACCTGGATCGCCCCTTCCTCGCCCAGCTGCAGCAACCCGGCCTGCAGCTGCTTGCTCTTCATCGGGTTGGCCAGCTCCACGGCCTGGAACAGCTCGGGCGCGAAGAAGGGCAGCCCGGTGTACTGCAGCGCCTCGCCTTCGGTGATGGTGTCGCCCAGCTGCACGCCGCCGTGGGTCGTGAAGCCGATGATGTCGCCGGCGTAGGCCTCGTCGACCGCCTCGCGGCGCTGCGACAGGAAGGTCACCACGCTGGTGGGCCGCAGCTCCTTGCCGGTGCGCTGCACCTTGAGCTTCATGCCCTGCGTGTAGCGCCCGGAGTAGACGCGCACGAAGGCGATGCGGTCGCGGTGCGACGGGTCCATGTTGGCCTGCACCTTGAACACCACGCCGGAGAACTGCTCCTCGTCCGGTGCGACCACGCGCGTGGTGGAGGCGCGCGGCCCCGGCGCGGGCGCCAGGTCCACCAGCGCGTCCAGTACCTCCTGCACGCCGAAGTTGTTGACCGCCGAGCCGAAGAACACCGGCGTCTGCTTCGCGGCGAGGAAGGCCTCGCGGTCGAAGGCCGGCGCCGCCTCGGTCAGCAGCTCGATGTTCTGCTCGGCCAGCTCGTAGTCGTGGCCGAAGCGCTCGCGCAGCGCGGCGGCCTCGGTCAGCGGCACGATCTGCTGGTCGGTGACGCGGTCCTCGCCGGCACGGAACAGCCGCATGTGGCGCGCGCGCAGGTCCACGATGCCGCCGAAGGCCTTGCCCTGGCCGACCGGCCAGGTCATCGGCACGCAGGGCATGCCGAGTTCCGCCTCGATCTCGTCGAGCAGCGCGATCGGGTCGCGGCCCTCGCGGTCCATCTTGTTGATGAAGGTGATGATGGGCGTGTCGCGCTGGCGGCACACCTCGATCAGGCGGCGGGTCTGCGCTTCCACGCCGTTGGCCGCGTCGATCACCATCAGCGCCGAGTCCACCGCGGTCAGCACGCGGTAGGTGTCCTCGGAGAAGTCGCGGTGGCCCGGGGTGTCGAGCAGGTTGATGACGTGGTCGCGGTACAGCATCTGCATCACCGAGCTCGCCACCGAGATGCCGCGCTGCTTCTCGATTTCCATCCAGTCCGAGGTGGCATGGCGGCTGGCCTTGCGGGCCTTGACCGAGCCGGCGATGTGGATCGCGCCGGAGAACAGCAGCAGCTTTTCCGTCAGCGTGGTCTTGCCCGCGTCGGGGTGCGAGATGATGGCAAAGGTGCGGCGGCGCCGGACTTCGGCGGCATGAGGTGAGGCAGACAAGGGACGGGCTCCGGTACAAGTAGCTGCGGCCGTGTCGTCGCACGGCCGCCGGCAGGCCCGCATTTTCCCACGCCCCTGCCCGGGCGGTGCCGGGCGCGCACCCGCCCCGGCCGCGCCGAAGGGGTTTGTACGAAGGGAAAACTGCACATCTTCAGTATCCCCGCCGCGGCCCGGGGCATGTCCCCCTGCCTAGAATCAGGGTTAACCCCAGGTCCTGCGCCCACCAGGCGCGGCACCGCCCGACGTCCGCCCGTGACCGCACCCGGCCCCCGCGAGGCGCCGGCTTCACCGCCGTTTCGCCACTCGCAAGGAATCCGCCATGCAGGCCCTCGTCCGCCTGAGCCAGTTCGTCGGCAAGACCTTTGCCGCCTGGGTGCTGCTGTTCGCCGTGCTCGCCTATTTCGCCCCCGCCCAGTTCCGCTGGATCGCGCCGTGGATCACGGTGCTGCTGGGCATCGTCATGTTCGGCATGGGCCTGACCCTGTCGAAGGACGACTTCCGTGAAGTGTTCCGCCGGCCCGTCGACGTGCTGATCGGCGTGCTGGGCCAGTTCCTCATCATGCCGGGCCTGGCCTGGGCCCTGTGCCAGCTGCTGGGGCTGCCGCCCGAGATCGCCGTGGGCGTGATCCTGGTCGGCTGCTGCCCGGGCGGCACCGCCTCCAACGTGATGACCTACCTGGGCCGCGGCGACGTGGCGCTGTCGGTGGCGATCACCTCGGTGACCACGCTGCTCGCGCCGCTCGTCACCCCCGCGCTGATCTGGCTGCTGGCCAGCGCCTGGCTGGACGTCAACGCCGGCGCGATGTTCTGGTCCATCGTGCAGGTGGTGGTGCTGCCGATCGCGCTGGGCGTGGTCGCGCAGTCGCTGCTGCGCGAGAAGGTCAAGCTCGCGGTGGACGTGCTGCCGCTGGTGTCGGTGGCGGCGATCGTCGCCATCGTCGGCGCGGTGGTCGCGGCCAACCAGGCCCGCATCGCCGAAAGCGGCGCGCTGATCTTCGCGGTGGTCGTGCTGCACAACGGCCTGGGCCTGCTGCTGGGCTACCTGCTCGGCAAGCTGACCGGCCGCAGCATCGCCCGGCGCAAGACGCTCGCGATCGAGGTCGGCATGCAGAACTCGGGCCTGGGCGCGGCGCTCGCGGCGGCGCACTTCTCGCCGCTGGCGGCCGTGCCCAGCGCGATCTTCAGCGTCTGGCACAACATCTCGGGCGGGCTGGTGGCCACCTGGTTCCAGCGCATCGCCAACAGCCCCGAGGACACTGCGGCCGACCGGCCCTCCGGGGAAACGGCGGCCGTATAATCCGCCCCCAACCGAGGAGCGTTGCAGCGTCCGCCACGGACGCCAGGCTCGGCATCAAGCAACGACGCTCACCCACGCTTCCGTGCGGTGAGTGCCCTCCGGAAGCGTGGGCGGATCCACCCTCACGTTCCCGGAGTCACCATGAACGCTGTCCTCAAACCCTCCGCGCCGGCCGAAAGCGCCATCGCCGACATCTCCCTCGCCGACTGGGGCCGCAAGGAAATCCGCATTGCCGAAACGGAAATGCCGGGCCTGATGGCCATCCGCGAGGAATACGCCGCCAGCCAGCCGCTCAAGGGCGCGCGCATCGCCGGCTCGCTGCACATGACCATCCAGACCGCGGTGCTGATCGAGACGCTGCAGGCGCTGGGCGCCCAGGTGCGCTGGGCCTCGTGCAACATCTTCTCGACCCAGGACCACGCCGCCGCGGCGATCGCCGCCACCGGCACGCCGGTGTTCGCGAAGAAGGGCGAGACGCTGGAGGAATACTGGGACTACACCCACCGCATCTTCGACTTCGGCGCGCAGGGCAGCGAGGCCGAAGGCCCGAACATGATCCTGGACGACGGCGGCGACGCGACGCTGCTGATGCACCTGGGCAAGCGTGCCGAGTCCGACCCCTCGGTGCTGGCCAGCCCGGGCAGCGAGGAAGAGCGCATCCTGTTCGCCGCGATCAAGGCCAAGCTCGCGCAGGACCCGACCTGGTACTCGCGCAAGAGCGCGAAGATCATCGGCGTCACCGAGGAGACCACCACCGGCGTGAACCGCCTGAAGCAGATGTCCGCGCGCGGCGAGCTGATGTTCCGCGCGATCAACGTCAACGACAGCGTCACCAAGAGCAAGTTCGACAACCTCTACGGCTGCCGCGAGTCGCTGGTCGACGGCATCAAGCGCGCCACCGACGTGATGGTGGCCGGCAAGATCGCCGTGGTGTGCGGCTACGGCGACGTGGGCAAGGGCTCGGCGCAGGCGCTGCGCGCGCTGTCGGCGCAGGTGTGGGTCACCGAGATCGACCCGATCTGCGCGCTGCAGGCCGCGATGGAAGGCTACCGCGTCGTGACGATGGACTACGCCTGCGACAAGGCCGACATCTTCGTCACCGCCACCGGCAACAAGCACGTCATCACCTTCGAGCACATGGCGAAGATGAAGGACCAGGCCATCGTGTGCAACATCGGCCACTTCGACAACGAGATCGACGTCGCCGCGCTGGAAGCCAAGTGCCAGTGGGAGGAGATCAAGCCGCAGGTCGACCACGTGATCTTCCCGGACGGCAAGCGGATCATCCTGCTGGCCAAGGGGCGCCTGGTGAACCTGGGCTGTGCCACCGGCCACCCGAGCTACGTGATGAGCTCGTCGTTCGCCAACCAGACCATCGCGCAGATCGAGCTGTTCACGCACCCTGACGGCTACGACGTCGGCAAGGTCTACACCCTGCCCAAGCACCTGGACGAGAAGGTGGCCCGCCTGCAGCTGAAGAAGCTGGGCGCGATGCTGACCGAGCTGACCGACGAGCAGGCCCGCTACATCGGCGTGCCCAAGGAAGGGCCGTACAAGCCCGATACGTACCGGTACTGAACCCCCTACGGCCTGGCGGCCGCCCCTTGGAAAAGGGGGCGACACGCGTGGGCCGGCCACGCCGGATCCACGGCGCCCGCCCGGCCGAGCATGCCCTGCGGCCCGGCAGGGACGCCGGGCGGCCCGTTGCACTGCGGTTCGAGATGACGCGAGCGGATCAGTTGTTGGTACAGCGCGGACTGGCCCCGAGCCGGTCGGCCGCGCAGCGGCTGATCGAGCGCGGCGCGGCGCAGTGGAAGGGACCGCGCGGCTGGACGGTGCTGCGCAAGGCCGGCGAGGAACTGCCCGAGGGCGTGCCGCTGCGCGTGACCGACGACGCCGAGCTGCGCTACGTCTCGCGCGGCGGGCTGAAGCTGGAAGGCGCGCTCGCCGCCACGGGGCTGGACGTGCGGGGCTGGACCTGCCTGGACGTCGGGCAGAGCACCGGCGGCTTCACCGACGTGCTGCTGCAGTGCGGCGCCGCGCGCGTGGTCGGTGTGGACGTCGGGCACGGGCAGCTGCACGGGAAGCTGCGCGGCGATGCGCGCGTGACGGCGTACGAGGGCGTCAACGCGCGGGCGCTGGAGGACTCGGCGTTCGGGCGCGAGACCGCGAGGCACAGCTTCGACCTCGTCGTCGGCGACCTGTCCTTCATCTCGCTGGAACGCGTGCTGCCGGCGCTGGCGCCGTGGCTGCGGCCTGGCGGGCAGGCGCTGCTGCTGGTCAAGCCGCAGTTCGAGGTCGGGCCGCAGCATGTCGGCAAGGGCGGGCTGGTGCGCGACGCGTCGCAGTACGCGCGCGTCGAGCAGCGCCTGCGCGAGGCCTGCGCCGCGCTCGGCTGGCGCGTGCGCGGCTGGTTCGACAGCCCCATCGCCGGCGGGGACGGCAACCGGGAATTCTTCATCTGGGCGCAAGCGCCCGATGCGTGAGGACGCAATGACGACGACACCCACCACCAGGCTGCCGGTCAGCCTGGAGTTCTTTCCGCCCAAGACGCCCGAAGGCGTCGACAAGCTGGCCGCGGTGCGCCAGCAGCTGTACGCGCTGGCGCCCCAGTACTGCTCGGTGACCTACGGCGCCGGCGGCTCGACCCAGGACGGCACGCTGCAGACCGTGCAGGCCATCCTCGCCGAAGGCGTCGATGCCGCGCCGCACTTCTCGTGCATCGGCGCGGACCAGGCCAGCATCCGCGAGAAGCTGCAGCAGTTCAAGACCGCCGGCGTGCGGCGCATCGTCGCGCTGCGCGGCGACCTGCCCTCGGGCTACGGCGGCTTCGGCGAGTTCCGCTACGCCAGCGACCTGGTGGCCTTCATCCGCGCCGAGACCGGCGACCACTTCCACATCGAGGTCGCCGCCTACCCCGAGATGCACCCCCAGGCCCGCTCGCCCGAAGCCGACCTGCAGGCCTTCGCGACCAAGGTCCGCGCCGGCGCCGACGCGGCCATCACGCAGTACTTCTTCAACGGCGACGCCTACTTCCGCTTCGTCGACGACGTGCGCCGGCTGGGCGTGGAGATCCCGGTGATCCCCGGCATCATGCCGATCACCAACTCGTCGCAGCTGATGCGCTTCTCCGACGCCTGCGGCGCCGAGATCCCGCGCTGGATCCGCAACCGGCTGCAAAGCTTCGGCGACGACAAGGCCTCGATCCAGGCCTTCGGGCTGGACGTGGTCACGGCGCTGTGCGAGCGGCTGCGCGCCGGTGGCGCGCCGGGCTTCCACTTCTACACGATGAACCAGGCCGGCGCGACGCTGGAGATCTGCCGGCGCCTGCAGTTGCTCTGAGCGCACGGTCGCGCCGTTTCCCTGACGCGGCGCAAAGACCGTGTGCGCCGGGCGGCGCGGCGCCGCGGAGCTTGCGATGCGACAAACCGGCCGCGCGAGGCGGGGTGTCGAATGGACGCAGGGAATGTTCCCGTGCTCCCTGGACACCGAAGAACCATCATGAAGCAGAAGTACCTCCTCGCCTCGCTGCTCGGCCTGGCCGCCCTTGCCCCCGTCGCCGCCCAGGCGGACGACACGACGCCGTGGATGGTGCGCGTGCGCGCCGTCAACATCGACAGCGTCAACAAGGACAGCACCGGCCTGGACCTCAGCGTCAACGACAAGGTCATCCCCGAAGTCGACATCTCGTACTTCTTCACGCCCAACATCGCCGCCGAGCTGATCCTGACCTACCCGCAGAAGCACGACGTGCGCTCGGCCGGCGCGAAGATCGGCTCGCTCAAGCACCTGCCGCCGACGCTGACGCTGCAGTACCACTTCACCGACCTGGGCGCGTTCAAGCCCTACGTCGGCGCGGGCGTCAACTACACGCGCTTCTCCAGCGTCGACCTGCCCGCGGGCGTGAGCATCGACAAGGACAGCTACGGCCTGGCGCTGCAGGCCGGCGTCGACTACGAGCTGACCAAGAACGTCTACCTCAACTTCGACGTCAAGAAGGTGCAGATCCGCACCGACGTGAAGGCCGGCGGCACCAAGCTCGGCACGCTCAAGGTCGACCCGCTGCTGGTCGGCGTGGGCGTCGGCATGCGCTTCTGAGTGCCGCGCCGCCACACCCTCCAAACTGAATCCTGGCTGAACGAGGCCAGGTCCTGCGCGGGGCAGGCAAGTTGACGACAATGTCGGCTTGGCCTGCCCCATGTCGTCCGTCACCACCCCCGCCCGCTTCGCCCTCGGCCCGGCCCTGCGCCGCACGCTGCGCCACCCGGAGTTCCGGCGTGGCGCGCTGGACATCGGCCACGTGGCGCTGGGCATTTCCGCCTGGGGCCTGGTCACGGGCGTGGCGATGGTCAAGAGCGGGCTGTCGGTGCCGATGGCCCTGTTCATGTCGCTGCTGGTGTTCGCCGGCAGCGCGCAACTGACCGCCCTGCCGCTGATCGCCTCCGGCGCGCCGATCTGGGTGGTGTGGGTCGCCGCCACCTGCGTGAACCTGCGCTTCGTGATCTTCAGCGCGATGTGGCGGCCCTACTTCGCCCCGTACCCGCGCTGGCAGCGTGCGGTGATCGGCTACTTCACCGGGGACGTGAACTACGTGCTGTTCATGAAGCGCTTCCCCGATCCCGGCCCGCACCCGGACGCCCTGCCGTACTTCTGGGGCGGCGTGGCGATCAACTGGTTCGGCTGGCAGGCCTCGTCCATCCTGGGCATCGTGCTGGCCAACGTGATCCCGCTGGAATGGGGGCTGGGCTTTGCCGGCGTGCTGGCGCTGCTGGGCATCACCTGCTCGCTGCTGCAGGACAAGGTCACCTGGCTGGCCGGCGGCACCGCCGCAGCTGCGGCGATCGCGGCCTACGCGCTGCCGCTGCGCATGAACATCCTGCTGGCCGTGGCCGCCGCGGTGGCCGTGGGCCTGGGCATCGAGGCGGTCGAGCGCGCCCGGCGCCAGGCCCGGCGCGACGCGCAGGACCGGGAGCGCGCCTGATGGCCACCTGGGAGATCATCGTCACGATCCTCGGCCTGGCCGTGATCACCGTGGTCACACGCGGCTTCTTCATGCTGCCCGACCGCGAGCTGCCGATGCCCGACTGGGTCAAGCGCGGGCTGCGCTACGCCCCGCTGGCGGCGCTGATCGCGGTCATCGCGCCCGAGGTGCTGATGACCCAGGGCGACTTCATCGCCACCTGGCAGGACGCGCGCCTGCCCGCTGTGGTGGCGGCCAGCGCCTACTACTTCTGGCGCCGCGGCATCCTCGGCACCATCGTGACCGGCATGGCGGTCTACCTGCCGCTGCACATCGGCCTCGGCTGGTGACGCATCGCCCGCCGTTGCCGCCCGACACGGGGCGGCAGCGCCGCAGGGGGCACAATCCGGGGTTTCGAGATCCCAACTCCGAGCACAAGCAAGACCACCATGAACGTACTGCGCTTTTCCGATCTGATCGCCCAAGGCAAGGTCCAGGGGCGTCGGGTGTTCATCCGCGCCGACCTGAACGTCCCGCAGGACGACAGCGGCCGCATCACCGAAGACACCCGCATCCGCGCATCGATTCCCTGCATCCGGATGGCGCTGGACGCGGGGGCCGCGGTGATGGTCACCTCGCACCTGGGCCGCCCCACCGAAGGCGAGTTCAAGCCGGAAGACTCGCTGGCCCCGGTCGCCGCGCGCCTGGGCGAGCTGCTCGGCCGCGAGGTGCCGCTGGTGTCCGACTGGGTCGACGGCGTGGACGTGCAGCCCGGCCAGGTCGTGCTGCTGGAGAACTGCCGCCTGAACAAGGGCGAGAAGAAGAACAACGAGGAGCTGGCGAAGAAGATGGCCGCGCTGTGCGACATCTTCGTGCACGATGCGTTCGGCACGGCGCACCGCGCCGAGGCCTCGACCTACGGCATCGCGCAGTTCGCGCCCGTCGCCTGCGCCGGCCCGCTGCTGGCCGCCGAGATCGACGCGATCACCAAGGCGCTGGACAACCCGAAGCGCCCGCTGGTGGCCATCGTCGCCGGCTCCAAGGTCTCGACCAAGCTGACCATCCTGCAGTCGCTGGCGAAGAACGTGGACCAGCTGGTGGTCGGCGGCGGCATCGCCAACACCTTCATGCTGGCCGCCGGGCTGAAGATCGGCAAGTCGCTGGCCGAGCCCGACCTGGTGGGCGAGGCCAAGGCCGTGATCGAGGCGATGAAGGCGCGCGGCGCCGAGGTGCCGATCCCGGCCGACGTGGTGGTGGCCAAGGAATTCAAGGCCGACGCGCCGGCCACCGTGAAGGCCGCCACCGACGTGGCCGACGACGAGATGATCCTCGACATCGGCCCGCAGACCGCGCAGGCCCTGGCCGACAAGCTCAAGGCCGCCGGCACCATCGTCTGGAACGGCCCGGTGGGCGTGTTCGAGTTCGACGCCTTCGCCCAGGGCACCGAGACCATCGCCCGCGCGATCGCCGCGTCGAGCGCCTTCAGCATCGCCGGCGGTGGCGACACCCTGGCGGCGATCGCCAAGTACGGCATCGAGAAGGACGTCGGCTACATCTCCACCGGCGGCGGTGCCTTCCTGGAGGTGCTGGAAGGCAAGACCCTGCCCGCTTTCGAGATCCTCAGCAAGCGCGCCGCGGGCTGACGGCCCGGCGCCCCGTCCCCGCCCCGGCGGCCGCCAGGCCCCCGGGGCTTTTTCGTGGCCGGGAAACCGCAGCTGCAGCCGCGCCTGCGCCCCCGGCCCGGGCACGGGCAGGCGGCTTGGCTATGCTCGGGGACGAAGACGCCGCACGGGCGGCACGCAGGATGTAACTCTGAAACGCATTCTGGCCGACAATACGGAACAAAGTTACAAACCCACCGGAGACTCCCGCACATGTCGCGCGCCACCAAGATCGTCGCCACGCTGGGCCCCGCCTCCTCGTCGCCGGAGGTGCTGGAACGCATGATCCTCGCCGGGGTCGACGTCGTCCGGCTGAACTTCTCCCACGGCACGGCGCAGGACCACATCGACCGCGCCCGCCTGGTGCGCGAGGCCTCCGAGCGCGCGGGCAGGCAGGTGGCCATCATGGCCGACCTGCAGGGCCCCAAGATCCGGGTCGGCCGCTTCGAAGGAGGCAAGACCCAGCTGGAGCCCGGCCAGCGCTTCATCCTCGACGCCGCCTGGACCGACCTGGGCAACAACGAGCGCGTCGGGCTGGACTACAAGGAGCTGCCGCGCGACGTGAAGCCGGGCGACACGCTGCTGCTCAACGACGGGCTGATCGTGCTGACCGTCGAGCGCGTGGTCGGCGACGAGGTGCACACCGTCGTCCGGCTGGGTGGAGAGCTGTCCAACAACAAGGGCATCAACAAGCAGGGCGGCGGCCTGACCGCCCCGGCCCTGACGGCCAAGGACATGGAAGACATCAGGACCGCGATGAGCTTCCAGTGCGAGTACCTGGCCGTCTCGTTCCCGAAGAACGCCACCGACATGGAGATGGCACGCCAGCTCGCCAACGTGGCCGGCGAGCCGTGGCGCCACAAGCCGGGGCTGATCGCGAAGATCGAGCGAAGCGAGGCCATCCCGCAGCTGGAGGCCATCCTCAAGGCCAGCGACGGCATCATGGTCGCGCGCGGCGACCTGGCGGTGGAGGTCGGCAACGCCGCGGTGCCGGCGCTGCAAAAGCGCATGATCCGCATGGCGCGCGAGATGGACAAGGTGGTCATCACCGCGACGCAGATGATGGAGTCGATGATCGTCAACCCGGTGCCCACCCGCGCCGAGGTGAGCGACGTCGCCAACGCGGTGCTGGACGGCACCGACGCGGTGATGCTCAGCGCCGAGACCGCCACCGGCAAGTACCCGGTCGAGACCGTCGAGCACATGGCGCTGATCGCGCTGGAAGCCGAGCGCGCCGAGGACATCTCGCTGGACGCGGACTTCACCAACAAGCGCTTCGGCCGCATCGACCAGTCGATCGCGATGGGCGCGCTGTTCACCGCCCACCACCTGGGCTGCAAGGCCATCGTCGCGCTGACCGAATCGGGCTCGACCGCGCTGTGGATGAGCCGCCACAAGATCCACGTGCCGATCTACGCGCTGACCTCGCAGCCGCTGTCGCAGCGCAAGATGGCGCTGTACCGCAACGTGCACCCGATGCTGATGCCCAGCTGCACCGACCGCGACACCGCGCTGGCCAAGGCCGAGGCGCTGCTGGTCGAGCAGGGGCTGCTGCGCCCGGGCGATACCTACGCGATCACCTGCGGCGAGCCGATGGGCTACCCGGGCGGCACCAACATGCTCAAGGTCTGCCGCGTCGGCGGCTGAACGCCAGGCCTCAGTCCAGGCGCAGCGACACGCCGGTGACGAACAGCGCGTCGCCGCGCTTGAGCCCTTCCCCCGGGTGGCTGTTGTAGCGATAGGTGAAGCCGGCGGTCAGGCTCAGGCGTTCGGTCATCGCCACCGACAGGTTGGTGTCGAACTCGGCCCGCCAGGCGCCGGATTCCTCCAGCACCGGCAGCACGGTCAGCTTCTGGCGGAACTTGGTGCTCTGCGTCAGCGTGTGGCTGGACTCCTCGGCCAGCAGCAGTTCGGCACGGCCGTAGCTGCGGCGCAGGCGCCCCTCCACCTCGGACGGCTCGTCGAAGCGGTCGTGGGTGTAGCCCAGGCCCACGGTGGCGTCCCAGAAGCCGGTGTCGTCGCGGAAGAAGTGGTGGCCGACGCCGCTGCCGACGAAGCGGCGCAGCGCCAGGTTGGCGGGACGGTCGTGCAGCAGCTCCAGCCGGCCGAAGCCGAACCACTGCGCAGAGAAGTCGCGGTCGTACTGGGTGCCGGCGCCGAAGCGCTGGGCCGAGGTCTCGCCGGCCACCTTGGCGTACTGGGCCCGCGCGGTGACCATCCACTTGTCGTGGTCGGTGGCGCGCACGCTGTCGGCGCTCAGGTTGAAGCTCGAGGCCTCGCTGTTGCCGGACGACAGGCTGGCGCCGGCGCCGAACAGGTGCCGCCAGCGGCCGTCCGGCTTGACGGTGACCTGGGACCAGGCCAGCGCCGGCAAGGCGGCGGCCAGCACGGCGACGAGCAGGGAACGGGACATGGGCGGGGAACTCCTTGTTCTGTCCTGGATGGCAATGCGTCGAACCGGCCGACTCTAGGCGCAGCGCCGGCCGGGGGTGTTGCGATTCGTTAGTCCCTGCGCGGTTCCGAGCTTTTTCCGCCCGTGTGCACCGGTGACGGGTGCAACACCCGCGTTGCAGGATCGCGAGCTTTGCAGGGGCGGCCGGTAGAATCGGCCCCAGTCAGGCTGCGGAATCCTTCACGCAGCCCTCCCGGTTGTCCAACTTCCCTGAGGGCCTTGCCATGCCACTCGTCTCGATGCGCCAACTGCTGGACCATGCCGCCGAAAACGGCTACGGCATCCCGGCGTTCAACGTCAACAACCTCGAACAGGTCCAGGCCATCATGAGCGCCGCCGACGAAGTCGGCGCGCCCGTGATCATGCAGGCCTCGGCCGGTGCCCGTAAGTACGCCGGCGAAGGCTTCCTGAAGCACCTGATCCAGGCCGCGGTGGAGTCCTATCCGCACATCCCGGTGGTGATGCACCAGGACCACGGCCAGAGCCCGGACGTCTGCAAGGGCGCCATCGACCTGGGCTTCAGCTCGGTGATGATGGACGGCTCGCTGCAGGCCGACGGCAAGACCATCGCCAGCTACGAGTACAACGTCGAGGTCACGCGCCAGGTGGTCGAGATGGCCCACAAGCTGGGCGTGACCGTCGAAGGCGAGCTGGGCTGCCTGGGCTCGCTGGAAACGATGAAGGGCGACAAGGAGGACGGCCACGGCGCCGAGGGCACGATGACCCGCGAGCAGCTGCTGACCGACCCCGAGCAGGCCGCCGACTTCGTCAAGCAGACCCAGCTGGACGCGCTGGCCATCGCCATCGGCACCAGCCACGGCGCCTACAAGTTCACCCGCAAGCCCACCGGCGACATCCTGGCGATCAGCCGCATCAAGGAAATCCACGCCCGCATCCCCAACACCCACCTGGTGATGCACGGCTCGTCCTCGGTGCCGCAGGAGCTGCTGGCCGAGATCCGCAAGTACGGCGGCGACATGAAGGAAACCTACGGCGTGCCGGTCGAGGAAATCCAGGAAGCCATCAAGTACGGCGTGCGCAAGGTCAACATCGACACCGACATCCGCCTGGCGATGACGGCGGCGATCCGCAAGTTCCTGCACGAGAACCCGTCCAAGTTCGACCCGCGCGAGTACCTCAAGCCCGCGCGCGAGGCCGCCAAGGCGATCTGCAAGCAGCGCTACCTCGAGTTCGGCTGCGAAGGCCAGGGCGCTAAAATCAAGCCCGTTGCGCTGGCCGAGATGGCCAAGCGCTACGCCTCCGGCGAGCTGGCGCAGATCGTCCAGTGACGCCCGGGGCTGCCCCCGCTGCAGCCGACAAGCCCTGATCCCAGGAGCCCGCTCGCGCAGCGGGCTTTTTCGTTTCCGGAGAACGCGCCGTGACCGCTGCCCTGCTGAATTCCTCGATCCGCTCCCTGCCCCTGCTCGCCCGCGGCAAGGTGCGCGACAACTATGCCGTCGGCGACGACCGCATCCTGATGGTCGCCAGCGACCGGCTGAGCGCCTTCGACGTCGTGATGGGCGAGCCCATCCCCGGCAAGGGCGCGCTGCTGACCCAGATGGCGCTGTTCTGGTTCGACAAGCTCGCGGGCATCGTGCCCAACCACCTGACCGGCGAGGCGCCCGAGAGCGTGGTCGCGCCCGACGAGGTCGAGCAGGTGCGCGGCCGCTCGATGCTGGTCAAGCGCCTCAAGCCCCTGCCGGTGGAGGCCGTGGTGCGCGGCTACCTGGCCGGCAGCGGCTGGAAGGAATACCAGCAGTCCGGCGCGGTGTGCGGCGTCGCCCTGCCGCCCGGGCTGAAGAACGCGAGCAAGCTGCCCGAGCCGATCTTCACCCCGGCCACCAAGGCCGAGGTCGGCGAGCACGACGAGAACATCAGCTTCGAGCGCATGGTGGCGATCGTCGGCCGCGACCTGGCCGAGCAGGTGCGCGACGTCTCGATCCGGCTGTACCGCACCGCGGCCGAGTACGCACTGACGCGCGGCATCATCATCGCCGACACCAAGTTCGAGTTCGGGCTGGACGAGCAGGGCCGCCTGACCCTGATGGACGAGGTGCTGACGCCCGACTCGTCGCGCTTCTGGCCGGTCGAGGGCTACCAGGAAGGCATCAACCCGCCCAGCTACGACAAGCAGTTCGTGCGCGACTGGCTGGAACAGGCCCAGGTCGACGGCAAGCCCTGGAACAAGCAGGCGCCCGCACCGGCCCTGCCCGCCGACGTGATCGAGAAGACCGCGGCCAAGTACCGCGAGGCGCTGACGCGCCTGACCGCGGCGGCCTGACGGCCGCCTGCCCGGGGCGCGCGACGCGGCCCCGGAAACGCCCCGTTCCGCTCAGAACAGGGCCATGCTGAGCTTGCGCCGGTACTGGTCGATCACCGGGTCGGCCGGCGCTGCCACCGCCTTGCCGGCGATCTCCAGCGTGCCCGACTGCGGCGCCGGCTCGGCCGTCCTGGGGGCAGGCTTGGCCATCAGCTCGAGGATCGCGACATAGGCCTTGCGCGGGGCCTCGTCGTTCCACTTCTTGTCGCGCATGATGATCTCGAGCAGCTCGTCCATCGCGGCGGTCCATTGCTGGGCGGCGAACAGGCGCTGCGCCAGCTCGAAGCGCGCCTCGAAATCGCGCTTGTTGGCCGCGATGGCCGCCTGCAGCGCCTCTACCGGGCGCGCCGTGGCGGCCTTCTCGCAGGCCTCGATCCACTGGCCGAAGGCGGCCACGCGGGTGTCGCCCAACGCCTTGCCCGCCACCGGCTCGTAGGCCACGCGCGCCTCGGCGGTGCGGCCGGCCTGCAGCAGCAGCTTGACGTAGTCCAGCCGCGCGGCATCGTTGGACGGGTCGATCGCGATCGCTTCCTGCAGCCGCTCCAGCGCCGCGTCGACATTGCCCTCGTCGGCCAGCAGCCCGGCCTCGTCGGCCGCCTCGTCGGCCGCCAGCTGGGCCTCGGCCGGCACGTGCTTGTCGAGGAACTGCTGGATGCGCTCGCGCGGCAGCGCGCCGACGAAGCCGTCGACCGGCTGGCCGTCCTTGAACAGCACGCAGAACGGGATGCTGCGCACGCCGAACATCGCCGACAGCTGGCCGGCGATCTCCTGCTGCTCGTCGGCGTTGAGCTTGCCGAGCACGAAGCGCCCGCCATACTCGGCTTCCAGCGCTTCGAGGATGGGCCCCAGCGTGCGGCAGGGACCGCACCAGGGCGCCCAGATGTCGAGCAGCACGGGCTGCTTCAGGGAGGCCTGCAGGACCTCGGCTTCGAAATTCTGGAGAGTGATGTCGATCATGGAGGCAAATCCTTCGGATGCCAGATGAGGTCGTCGGGCCCTGGACACAAGCCCGCCTAAAATCGCAGTTTTCCCGCACCGGAGCGCTCACTTGAGTCAGTCGCCCCTCGTCGGCGTCGTCATGGGTTCCAACAGCGATTGGGACGTCATGCAGAACGCTGCCCAGATTCTCGCCGAGTTCGGCGTGCCGTATGAGGCACGGGTCGTCTCGGCACACCGCATGCCCGACGACATGTTCCGCTACGCCGAAGCCGCGGCCGGCCGCGGCCTGAAGGCCATCATCGCCGGCGCCGGCGGTGCGGCCCACCTGCCGGGCATGCTGGCAGCCAAGACCACGGTGCCGGTGCTGGGCGTGCCGGTGCCGAGCCGCCACCTGCAGGGCGTGGACTCGCTGCACTCCATCGTGCAGATGCCCAAGGGCATCCCGGTGGCCACGTTCGCGATCGGCGTGGCGGGGGCGGCCAACGCCGCGCTGTTCGCGGTGGCGATGCTGGCCAACGAGGACGCCGCGCTGCGCCAGCGCCTGGAGGACTTCCGCGCCCGCCAGACCGAAACGGCCCGGGCGATGACGCTCGGCCCCCTGCCGGGGCAGCCGGGATGAGCCGCCGCACCGTGCTTCCCGGCGCGGGCACGCTGGGCGTGCTGGGTGGCGGCCAGCTGGGCCGCATGTTCGTGCACGCGGCACAGGAGCTGGGCTACCGCACCGTGGTGCTGGACCCGGACCCCGACAGCCCTGCGGGGCTGGTGGCGCACCGTCACCTGCGCTGCGACTACCTCGACCCGCAAGGCCTGGACGAGCTGGCCGGGCTGTGCGACGCGGTCACCACCGAATTCGAGAACGTGCCGGCCGAGGCGCTGGCCCGCCTGGCGCGGACCCTGCCGGTCGCGCCCGCCGCCGAGGCGGTGGCGATCTGCCAGGACCGCGCCCGCGAGAAGGCCCATTTCACCGCCTGCGGCGTCCCCTGCGCCCCGCACGCGGTGATCGCCGACGAGGCGCAGCTGCAGGCGGTCGACCCCGGCCTGCTGCCCGGCATCCTGAAGACCGCGCGGCTGGGCTACGACGGCAAGGGCCAGGTCGGCGTGCGCACGCCCGAGGAGCTCGCCGCCGCCTGGGACGAGCTCCAGCGCGTGCCCTGCGTGCTCGAGAAGCGCCTGGACCTGGCCTTCGAGGTCAGCGTGATCGTCGCGCGCAACGCGCAGGGCGAGCTGGTGCACTTCCCGCTGCAGCAGAACCTGCACCGCGACGGCATCCTGGCGGTCACCAGCGTGCCCGCGCCGCAGGTCACGCCCGAGCTGCAGGCGCAGGCGGTGCGCGCGGCCGAGGCGGTGGCCGCCTCGATGGGCTACGTCGGCGTGCTGTGCGTCGAGTTCTTCGTGCTGGCCGACGGCACGCTGGCGGCCAACGAGATGGCCCCGCGCCCGCACAACTCCGGTCACTACACGCTGGACGCCTGCGACGTCTCGCAGTTCGGGCTGCAGGTGCGCGCGATGGCCGGGCTGCCGCTGCCGGCACCGCGGCTGCATTCGCCGGCCATCATGCTCAACCTGCTGGGCGACCTGTGGTTCCGCCACGGCGAGGCCGAGACGACGCCCCCGTGGGACGCCGTGCTGGCGCTGCCCGGCACGCACCTGCACCTGTACGGCAAGGTCTCGGCCCGGCGCGGCCGCAAGATGGGCCACCTGAACGTCACCGGCGCCAGCGCCGCCCAGGTGCGCGAGGTCGCGCTGCGCTGCAGCGAGCTGCTGGGGCTGGACCCCTTCTGACCGGACGACAGGCATCGACCCGTGGCACGCGTACTCGACGGACAGGACCCGCAACACCTGCAACAGGCCGTGGACGCGCTCGCGGCCGGGCGGCTGGTCGCCTTCCCGACCGAGACGGTCTACGGGCTGGGCGCCGACGCCGGCAACGATGCCGCGGTGCGGCGCATCTTCGAGGCCAAGGGACGCCCGGCCGACCACCCGCTGATCGTGCACGTGCCCAACGCCGAAAGCGCCTACGGCCTGGCCAGCGCGATCCCGCCGGTGGCGCAGAAGCTGATGCAGGCCTTCTGGCCCGGCCCGGTGACGGTGATCGTGCCACGCCGCCCGGGCGTGGCCGCCGCGGCCGCCGGCGGCCAGGACACCATCGGCCTGCGCTGCCCGGCCCATCCGGTGGCGCAGGCGCTGCTCGAGGCCTGCGCCCGGCGCGGGCTGGTGGGCCTGGCCGCGCCGAGCGCCAACCTGTTCGGCCGGGTCAGCCCGACCACCGCCGCGCACGTCGCCGCGGAGTTCGGCGACGAGGTGCTGGTGCTCGACGGCGGGCCATGCCAGGTCGGCATCGAGTCGACCATCATCGACTGCTCGCGCGGCCACCCGGTGCTGCTGCGCCCGGGCATCCTGACGCGCGCCGAGATCGAGGCCGCGATCGACGAGCCGCTGCACGACCGCGACGCCGCGGCGCCGCGCGCCTCGGGCACGCTGGACGCCCACTACGCGCCGCGCGCCAAAGTGCGCCTGATGAGCACCGACGTGCTGCAGACCGCCCTGCAGGTGCTCGACCAGGACCTGCCCCAGCTCGCGCTGTACGCGCGCACCGTGAAGGCGCCGCGCGGGATGCTGTACCGTCGCATGCCCGACGACGCCGCCCAGGCCGCGCAGCAGCTGTTCGCCGTGCTGCGGGAACTGGATGCCGAAGGCGTCTCTCTCATCTGGGTCGAAAGCCCGCCGCCCGATCCCGCGTGGGACGGCGTGCGCGACCGGCTGGCGCGGGCCGCCGCGGCCTGAGCCCGGCCGGCCCCCTCACCTTTTCCGAAACGGAGTGTCCATGTCCCTGCGTTCCCGTCCCTGGTTGCCCCGGCTCAAGCGCGCCGTGCTCGGCGTCGCGATGGTGGCCGCCCTCACCGCCTGTGGCGGCGACGTCCACGACCGGTTCCGTCCCTCGCGCATCCTCTCGGTCGGCGACGAGTACAGCTACATCGACCCGGCCACCGGGGCCAAGTACAGCGTCAACCGCGCCCGCAGCGACGGCTCCTACAACTGCGACGAGTACCTGCTGTGGAACCAGATCGTCGCGGCCGACTACGGCATCCGCTTCGAGCAGTGCACCCCGCCGGACCGCAACCCCGACACGCGCGGCCAGGTCCTGGCCCAGCCGGGCGCGCTGGCGGCCGACATCCAGGCCCAGGTCGACAACTTCGGCGGCTTCCGCGACGGCGACCTGATCCTCGTCCAGGTCGGTGCCAACGACGTGTGGGAACTGTTCCAGCGCGGCGTCAACGGCGAATCCTGGACCGCCCTGGCGGAAGAAGCCCGCACGCGCGGCCGCGACCTCGGGACCCGCATCGACGAATGGACCCGCCGGGGCGCACGCATCCTGGTGCTGGACGTGATCAACCAGGGCTCCACCCCCGAGGCGGGCGCGGTCGCCCAGACGGTGTCGAACGCGCGCACCCGGTTGCGCGAGCTGACCAGCGAATTCAACAAGGGGCTGCGCCAGCGCGTGGCCGACGTGGCGAACCGGCGCATCGCGTTCCTGCGCGCGAACGACCGGGTCCAGGTGGCCGTCGACGACGACCAGTACAACTTCGACAACCGTAGCGCGGCCGGCTGCACGGTCTCGCCGGCGACCGACTGCACGCAGCACACGCTGCGCCCGGACTTCGATCCCAACCCGAACCGGCGCGAGTACATCTTCTCGGCCGACCGCTACCTGACGCCGGCGATGAACCACATCCTCGGCGACGTGGCGGTGGGCCTGATCGACGACTTCCCGTTCTGACGCTGCGGCGCCGGCCGGCGCCGTGCCCTCACGGCTGGTCCCGGGCGGTCCAGTCGATCAGCGCCTCGATCGCCGCGCGCGCCTGCGGCGCGTTGGGGTGGTTGACGATGGCCACCAGCACGTAGCGGCGGCCGCTGGCGCCCAGCACGTAGCCGGCCACGCCCTGCACGTCGCGCAGCGAGCCGGTCTTCAGGTGCGCCATGCCCCGGCCGGCACCGAAGCGGCGCAAGGTGCCGTCCAGCCCCGACACCGGCAGCGAGGCGACCAGCTCCGGCATCACCGGCGAGGCCCAGGCCGCCTGCAGCAGGCGGGTCAGGAACCGCACCGTCAGGCGGGCCTCGCGCGACAGGCCGGCGCCGTTGTCCAGCACCACCTCGGGCACCGGCCCCCAGCGCGACTCCATCCAGCGCCGCACCACCGCCTGGGCCGCCTGCGGCGAGCCCTGCCCGCCCACGGCCAGGCCCAGGGTCAGGAACAGCTGGCGCGCCATCGTGTTGTTGCTGAACTTGTTGATGTCGCGCACCACCTCGGCCAGCGTCGGCGAGGTGCTGACCGCCAGCGGCGCCAGCCCGGCCGGCGCGACGCCGTCGCGCACCGTGCCGCCCAGCCGCCCGCCCAGCTCGGCCCACAGCCCGGCGACCGCGCGCTGCGCGTGGGTGTCCGGCTCGACATAGGCCACCTGCCAGGTCATCTCGCCGCAAGCCGCGTTGTACGCGCCGTGGAAGGCCACCCGGCCGGGGTCGGCGAAGTCCGCCTTCAGGGCCGCGCGCCAGTCGCCGCAGGGCGCCATCAGGTCCAGCGGCACGGCCGGATCGACCGCCACGCCGGCCAGCGGCGGGTCGGCCACCACGCGCGCGATGCCGCGCGCCGCATCGGGCACGAAACCCAGCGCGAGCACGCGGTAGTTGACCAACAGGGCGTCGGGCTGCACGTTGTACGGGCGCAGCGGCTCGCCGTCGAACGCGCCGGGGTCGGCCGGCGGCACGCTGAAGGCGCTGCGGTCGAGCACGATGTCCCCGCGCACCTCGACGATGCCCAGCTGCCGCACGCGGCGCAGCAGCAGCCACAGGCGCTCGAGCACCAGGCGGGGGTCGCCCGAGCCCTTGATGTAGAGATTGCCCTGCAGCACGCCGTCCTGCACCGGGCCGTCGGCGTAGACCGGCGTGCTCCAGGTGTAGGCCGGGCCGAGCAGGTCCAGCGCCGCGTAGGTGGTGAGCAGCTTCATCAGCGAGGCCGGGTTGACGCTTGCGTCGACCCGGTGCGCCAGGCGCGGCGTGCGCCCGCCCACGTCCACCACCTGCACGGCGATCGCCTCGACCGGCACCCGCGCGCGCGCCAGCGCCGCCTGCACCGCGGGCGGCAGGTCCGCTGTCGCCGCCGCCGTCCCCACCGCGTGGCCGGCCAGGGCCACCATGCACAAGGCCCGGCAGCACCAGGCCCAGATCGAACGCATCCGCATGGGCTCATTATCCCGGCCCCGCCCGGCGGCGGCACCCGCGGGCGCATCCCCTGGCGCGGCCGTCGTCATCGCCCGGCCGCTAAACTGACTGACCTTGCACCAGACGACGACGCCGTGACCCGTTTTCCCACCCTGCTGGCCATCGAGACCGCGACCGAGAGCATGAACGTCGGCATCGCGGTCGACGGCCGCGTGCTGACCGAAGAAAGCCCGGGCGGCCCCCAGGCCTCGGCCCGGCTGCTGCCCGTGGTGCTGAACCTGCTGCAGGCCGCCGGCGGGCTGCGCGTGCAGGACCTGGACGCGATCGTCTTCGGCCGTGGGCCGGGCGCGTTCACCGGGCTGCGCACCGCCTGCGCCGTGACCCAGGGGCTGGCGCTGGGCGCCGGCAAGCCGGTGCTGCCGGTCGACACCCTGCTGGTGGTCGCCGAAGCGGCGCGCGCCGCCGACGCCGGGCAGGACGTCTGGGCCGTGCTCGACGCGCGCATGGACGAGATCTACGCCGCCCGCTACCGCCACGACGGAGGGGACTGGCACACGGTGACCCCGCCGGCGCTGTACAGCGCCGAGGCCCTGTCGCAGCGCCTGCGGCGCGACGGCGGCGACTGCGTGGCCGGCAACGCGCTGCAGGTGCATGCGCTGGAGGTCGGCACGATGGCCACGCTGCCGCATGCCGGCCCGCACGCCGCGGCGCTGCTCGAGCTGGGGCGCGCCGCCTGGCGACGCGGTGAGGCGGTCGACGCGGCGCTGGCGCTGCCGCTGTACATCCGCGACAAGGTCGCGCTGACCACCGCCGAGCGCGAGGCCCTCAAGCTCGCCAGGGAGGCCGCATGAACGCGGCGGTGCACCAGGACGAGCGCCGCCTCGTGCCGATGACGGTGGCCTCGCTCAACGAGGTGCTGCCGATCGAGCAGGCCGCCTACGAGTTCCCCTGGACGCGCGGCAACTTCATCGACTCGCTGCACGCCGGGTACGCGGCGCTGCTGCTGCGCGGCGCGGGCAACGAGCTGCTCGGCTATTTCCTCGCGATGTCCGGCGTCGACGAGATGCACCTGCTCAACCTCACCGTGGCCCCGGCCCACCAGGGGCGCGGCCATGCGCTGTACATGCTCGACGCGCTGCAGGCGCTGGCGCGCTCGCGCCATGCCGCGCAACTGTGGCTGGAGGTGCGCGTCAGCAACGCCCGCGCACGCCACCTCTACGAACGCTACGGCTTTCGCAACGTCGGCCTGCGCAAGGGGTACTATCCCGCGGCGCAGGGCCGCGAGGACGCCATCGTGATGAGCCTGAGCCTATGAGCTGGGACGAGCGCCAACTGGCCATGCTGCGGGAGATGGGCCTGACGGCCTGGACCCCGCGCGACGCCGCGCCGGCGGAGGACGCCTCGGCCGAGGCCGCCGCGCCCGAACCGCCGCCCGCGGCGCCTCCCGCGTACGCGGACGCGGAGCACGCGCCGCTTGGGGTCCAGGAAGACGGCTTCTCCTATGTCGGCGAACCCGGACCGGCCGCCCCCGAGCCGGGCCGCCGCCCCGCCGGCATCGGGCAGATGGACTGGCCCGCGCTGCGCGCCGCGGTGGCCGGCTGCACCGCCTGCAAGCTGTGCAGCAGCCGGCGCAACCCGGTGTTCGGCGTCGGCAACGAGCAGGCGCGGTGGATGATCGTCGGCGAAGCGCCCGGCGAGCAGGAGGACCGCAAGGGCGAGCCCTTCGTCGGCCCGGCCGGCAAGCTGCTCGACAACATGCTCGCCGCGATCGGGCTGACGCGCAGCGAGGCGCCGCCCGAGCGGCAGGTGTTCATCGCCAACGTGCTGAAGTGCCGCCCGCCGCAGAACCGCAACCCGCAGCCGGAAGAGATCGCGCAGTGCGAGCACTACCTGAAGCGCCAGATCGAGCTGGCGCAGCCGCGCATCATCCTCGCGATGGGACGCTTCGCGGTGCAGTCGCTGCTGCAGAGCCAGGACGCGATCGGCCGGCTGCGCGGCCGGGTGCACCGCTACCGCGACATCCCGGTGATCGTCACCTACCACCCGGCCTACCTGCTGCGCAACCTGCCGGACAAGGCCAGGAGCTGGGAGGACCTGTGCCTGGCGCTGGACACCTTCCGGCAGCAGGGCTGAGGGCCGACGCGGGCATCGACGCCGCGCTGCGCGACCTGCGCTGGCTGCTGCTGTCGCCGCCGCTGCTGGCGCCGGGCCGGCATCCCGCCGCGGTGCAGCGCTTCGATGCGGACGACGCGCAGGCCATCTCGGCCTGGCTGGACGCGCTGGCGCGGCAGCCCGCGCCGCTGGCCGCCTTCCTCGAGCAGATCGGCCCCGCGCCGCTGCGCCTGGGACGGCGCGCTGAGCGGCTGCTGGAGTTCTTCCTGCGCCATGGCCCGACGCACCGGCTGGTGGCGGCCAACCTGCAGCTGCGCCACGCCCCGGACGAACAACCCGGCATCGACCACACCACGCGCGGCGAGATCGACTTCCTGCTCGAGGACCGCGCCGGACAGGGCTGGCACTGGGAGCTGGCGGTGAAGTTCTTCCTCTGCACGGCCGCCGGCCCGGTGGCCCGGCCGGCGGACTTCGTCGGCCCGGACCGCGCCGAGACGCTGCCCGGCAAGCTCGACAGGCTGTTCGGCCGGCAGCTCGCGCTGACGCCCCCGCCGCCCTGGGACGGACGCGACTGGCGGCCGGCCGCCTATGCGCGCGGCTGGATGTTCTACCGGCATGACCAGGCCGTGCCGGCCTGCACGGCGCTCGCGCCCGGCCACCTGCACGGCTGGTGGGTCGAGCATGGGCGCCTGGCGGAGCTGCCCGAGGGCCCCTGGCTCGGCCTGCCGCGCTCGCGCTGGATGGCCCCGGCGCGCTGCGGGGACGCGGCGGCGCTGTGCACGCGCGCGCAGATCGGCGCGGCGATCGCCGCGGCCTGGCAGGCCCCGCCGCCGCCCGGGGTGCGGCGCTGGCCGAGCGCGCAGCTGGTCGCGCGCATGGCGCCGGCCGGGGACGGGGGATGGGAGGAAGTCGGGCGCGGCTTCGTCGTGCCCGACGGCTGGGCGGACGGCGCCCGCTGAGGGGCGCCGGGGCGGGACGCAGGCGTCAGCCGCGGCGCAGCAGGCGCGCCGCTTCCAGCGCGAAGTAGGTCAGCACGCCGTCGGCTCCGGCACGCTTGAAGGCCAGCAGCGACTCCATCATCACGGCGTCGTGGTCCAGCCAGCCGTTGGCCGCGGCGGCCTTGAGCATCGCGTACTCGCCGCTGACCTGGTAAGCGAAGGTGGGCACGCGGAACTCGTCCTTGACGCGGCGCACGATGTCCAGGTACGGCAGGCCGGGCTTGACCATCACCATGTCGGCGCCCTCGGCGATGTCCATCGCGACCTCGCGCAGCGCCTCGTCGCTGTTGCCCGGGTCCATCTGGTAGACCTTCTTGTTGCTGCGGCCCAGGTTGCTGCGCGAGCCCACCGCGTCGCGGAACGGCCCGTAGAAGGCGCTCGCGTACTTGGCGCTGTAGGCCATGATGCGGGTGTGGATGTGGCCGCCGGCCTCCAGCGCCTGGCGGATCGCGCCGATGCGCCCGTCCATCATGTCGCTCGGCGCGACGATGTCCACGCCGGCCTCGGCCTGCACCAGGGCCTGCTTCACCAGCACCTCGACGGTCTCGTCGTTGAGGATGTAGCCGGTGGCGTCGACCAAGCCGTCCTGGCCGTGGGTGGTGTACGGGTCCAGCGCCACGTCGGTCAGCACGCCCAGCTCGGGGAAGCGCTCCTTGAGCGCGCGCACCACGCGCGGCACCAGGCCGTCGGGGTTGCAGGCCTCGCGGCCGTCGTCCGTCTTGAGCGCCGGATCGATGGCCGGGAACAGCGCCATCACCGGCACCCCCAGCTCCAGGCACTGTTCGGCCACCGGCAGCAGCAGGTCCAGGCTCAGGCGGCGCACGCCCGGCATCGAAGGCACGTCCTGGGCGACCTTCTGGCCGTCCAGCACGAACACGGGGTAGATCAGGTCGTCGACCGACAGCGAGGCCTCGCGCACCAACCGGCGGGTGAACTCGTCACGGCGCAGGCGGCGCGGCCGGGCAGCGGGAAAAGCGGGGGGAGTGCGCAAGGGAACCGTCCTGTAACAGCAGCCAAGGGCAGGAAAAAGCTGGTGTTTTCCATACCCCACCGGCGTGGCGCCGGTTGTGAAATGAAATCTGTGTTCTGGTAAAGTTACATGTGAATGATACGCCGCCAGGCGCGTCATTCCCTGCTTTTCCTCCCTGAGCAGGTGCCTTACCGTGATGACAGCGTTAAGGCTTTGCAGCCCCAGTCGTCGACTGGGGCTTTTTTCTTGACGAAACCGCTCCCGGGCGGGTCGCGGCGGGGACTGCCGGCTCGTTATCATCGCGCGATGCTCTGGATCAAAGCCCTGCACATCGTCTTCGTGGTCAGCTGGTTCGCCGGCCTGTTCTACCTGCCGCGCATCTTCGTCAACCTGGCCATGGTGCCCGCAGACAGCCACGCCGAACGTGAGCGTTTGTTGCTGATGGCGCACAAGCTCTACCGGTTCATGACCCTGCTGATGGTCCCCGCGCTGGTGTTCGGGCTGTGGCTGTGGCTGGGCTACGGCATCGGGCGCGGCCCGGGCAGCGGCTGGATGCACGCCAAGCTGGCCATCGTCGTGCTGCTGGTCGGCTACCACCACTACTGCCGCAAGCTGCTGCGCGAGTTCGAGCAGCTGAACCAGCGCCGCAGCCACGTCTGGTACCGCTGGTTCAACGAGGCGCCGGTCATCGCCCTGCTGCTGGCGGTCGTGCTGGTGGTGGTCAAGCCTTTCTAGCGCCGCCGGCCGTCCATGACGACCGCGCCGCACCGCACGTCGCTGGCCCCGCTGGCCGCGCTGTACGCCGCGCTGATCGTCTACGCCAGCCTGTACCCGTTCACCGGCTGGCGCGTCCCCGCCATCAGCCCCTTCGCCTTCGTCGTCGCCCCCTGGCCGCGCTGGTGGACCCGCTTCGACCTGATCTCCAACCTGCTCGGCTACCTGCCCTTCGGCGCGCTGGCCTGCGGCGCCCTGCTGCGCACCGGCCGCCCGCGCTGGGCCGCGGCCGGCCTCGCCACCCTGGCCGGCACGCTGCTGTCCGGCACGATGGAGCTGCTGCAGAACTACCTGCCCGCGCGCGTGCCCTCCAACGTCGACTGGGGGCTGAACGCCCTGGGCACGCTGGCCGGGGCGCTGCTCGCGGTGCTGGTCGCCGCGCTCGGCTGGGTGGGTCGCTGGCAGCAGCTGCGTGACCGCTGGTTCGTGCCGCAGAGCGCGGGCGGGCTGGCGCTGCTGGTGTCCTGGCCGGCCGCGCTGCTGTTCCCGACCCCGGTGCCGCTGGGGCTCGGCCGGGTCGGCAACCTCCTGCACGAGGCGCTGCTCGGCGCGCTGGCCGGCACGCCCTGGGACGGCTGGATCGGCCCCCCGGACGACGCGATCGCCCCGCCGCTGCCGCCGGGGGTCGAGATGGTCGGCATCGCGCTCGGGCTGCTGGTGCCCTGCCTGCTGGCCTACGCGGTGACGCCGCGCGGCTGGCGCCGCCTGGTGCTGGTGGCCGGCGCCGCGCTGCTGGGCTTCGGCGCCACCACGCTGTCGACGGCGCTGAGCTTCGGGCCCGACCACGCCCTGGCCTGGGTCACGCTGGCCACCCCGGCGGGCTGGATCGTCGGCCTCGTCGCGGCGCTGCTGCTGGTCGCGGTGCCGCGCCGGCTGGCCGCCGCGCTCGGGCTGGTCGCGGTGACCGCGATGATCGCGCTGGTCCACGAGGCGCCGGCCGACCCGTACTTCGCCTCCAGCCTGCAGAACTGGGAACAGGGCCGCTTCATCCGTTTCCACGGCATCGCGCAGTGGGTCGGCTGGCTGTGGCCGTACGCGGTGCTGCTGTACCTGATCGGGCGCACCGTCGCGCGCGCCGAAAAGCCCTGAGCGGGGGACGCCGCCGGCCGCGGCCTAGAATCCTCCAATGAGCTATTACGAGCGCCACATCTTCTTCTGCCTCAACCAGCGCGACAACGGCGAAGCCTGCTGTGCCGACCACCACGCCCAGGAAGCCTTCGATCACTGCAAGCGCCGCGTCAAGGCCGAGGGCCTGGCCGGCCCGGGCAAGGTGCGGGTCAACAAGGCCGGCTGCCTGGACCGCTGCGCCGGCGGCCCGGTCGCGGTGGTCTACCCCGAAGCGGTCTGGTACACCTACGTCGACACGCACGACATCGACGAGATCGTCGATTCCCACCTCAAGAACGGCCAGGTGGTCGAGCGCCTGCTGACCCCGCCGCACCTGGGGCGTTGAGCCGATGAACGCGCAGACCGAACGCGAGACCATCGCCGGGCCGGCCGGCGCGCTGGAATGCGCGCTCGACGGCCCGCGCCAGGGCGCCCGCGGGCTGGCCGTGATCGCCCACCCGCACCCGCTGCACGGCGGCACGATGGACAACAAGGTCGTGCAGACCGTGGCGCGTGCCTTCGTGCAGCAGGGCTGGCGGACCGCGCGCTTCAACTTCCGCGGCGTCGGTGGATCGGCCGGCCAGTGGGACGAAGGACGCGGCGAGATCGACGACATGATGGCCGTGATCGTGCATTACCGGCGCGACGGGGAACCTCTGGCGCTGGCCGGGTTCTCTTTCGGGGCCTATGTCGCTTCGCAGGCGGCGCGGCGCGTCGGGCACGACCAGGTCGCCCACCTGGTGCTGGTCGGCCCGGCCACGCGCAACTTCGAAGTGGCCGAGGTCCCCGCCCGGACGCTGGTGATCCACGGCGAGCAGGACGATGTCGTGCCGCTCGCGGCCACCCTCGACTGGGCGCGGCCGCAGAGCCTTCCCGTCGTGGTGGTGCCCGGGGTCGGGCACTTCTTCCACGGGCAGCTGCCGTTGCTGAAGAACCTCGTGGTGCGCGCGCTGGCCTGAGCCGGCCGCCGCCCCCACTGTCCCGTCATTGCTGAACGAATGAAACGACTCTTTTCCCTTTGCCTGGCCGTGGCCATCGGCCTGGGCACGGCCGCCAGCGCCCGGGCCCAGCTGCAACCGCCCGAGGTGGCGGCGCGCTCCTACCTGCTGCTCGACATGACGAGCAACCAGATCCTCGCCGCGCGCGACCCCGATGCCCCGGCCGACCCCGCCTCGCTGACCAAGCTGATGACCGCCTACGTGGTATTCGGCGCGGTGCGCGAGAAGAAGATCTCGCTGGAGCAGCGGCTGCCGGTGTCGGTGCGCGCCTGGGACGAGCGCAAGGGCGGCGCCTCGGTGATGTTCATCGAGCCGCGCATGCAGGTCTCGGTGGAGGACTTGCTCAAGGGCATGATCGTGGTCTCGGGCAACGACGCCGCGGTCGCGCTGGCCGAAGGCGTGGCCGGCTCGGTGGAAGCCTTCGTCGAGATGATGAACCGCGAGGCCCAGCGCATGGGCCTGAAGAACACCACGTTCAAGAACGTCACGGGCATCACCGAACCCGGGCACGTGAGCACGGCGCGCGACCTGGCGACGATCGCCTCGCGCATCATCACCGACTTCCCCGAGTTCTTCCCGCTCTACTCGATGCGGGAGTACCGCTTCAACAACATCACCCAGCCCAACCGCAACCTGCTGCTGCGCCGCGACCCGTCGGTCGACGGCATGAAGACCGGCTACACCGCCGCGGCCGGCTACTGCCTGATCGCCACCGCGCAGCGCGAATTCCCGAACGGCAAGCGCCGCCTGCTGTCCGTGGTGCTCAACACCACCTCGATGGAAGCGCGCGCCAGCGAGAGCCAGAAGCTGCTCAACTGGGGCTACCAGGCCTTCGACGCGCTGAAGCTGTTCGATGCCAACCAGGCCATCGTGACGCCGCCGGTCTGGAAGGGCACCGACTCCGAGGTCAAGCTGGGCAGCCCGGCGCCGGTGTACGTCACCGTGCCCAAGGGCGACGCCGACAAGGTCAAGACGCAGGTCGAGCGCATCGACCCGCTGGTCGCGCCGCTCGCCAAGGGCCAGTCGGTCGGCAAGCTGAAGGTCGTCTACGGCAACAACCTGCTGGCCGAGGTGCCGCTGGTGGTGCTGGATCCGGTCAAGGAAGCCGGCATCTTCGGGCGTGCCTGGGATGCCATCCGGCTCTGGATCAAGTAACCTGCGGGCAGACCGCCCCGGTGGAGGAAGCCCATGCAAGCCTTGCCCGACAGCCTGTGCTACCTGAACGGCGACTACCTGCGCCTGTGCGACGCCAAGGTCTCGGTGCTGGACCGCGGCTTCATCTTCGGCGACGGGGTCTACGAGGTGGTGCCGGTCTACGGGCAACGGCTGTTCCGGCTGCGCCAGCACCTGGTGCGGCTGGAGCGCTCGCTGGCCAAGCTGCGCATCCCCAACCCGCACACCGAGGCCGAGTGGCTGGAGCGCATGCGCCGGCTGATCGCCGACCACGCCCAGCGCTTCGGCGCGCCCGACCAGCTGCTGTACCTGCAGGTCACGCGCGGCGTGGCGATGCGCGACCACGTGATGCCCACCGGGCTCACGCCCACCGTGTTCATGATGACCAGCCCGCTCAAGCCGCCCAGCCCCGAGCAGCGCCATCACGGCGTGGCCTGTGTCACCGCGCGCGACTTCCGCTGGGAGCGCGGCGACATCAAGTCGATCTCGCTGCTGGGCAACGTGCTGGCGCGCCAGATCTCGGCCGACCAGGGTGCCGTCGAGACCATCCTGTTCCGCAACGGCTACCTGACCGAAGGCTCGTCGAGCAACGTGTGGATCGTCCACGAAGGCGCGGTGCTCGGCCCGCCCAAGAGCGAGCACGTGCTCGAAGGCATCCGCTACGAGCTGATCGCCGAGCTGTGCGAGGAGCTGGGCATCGGCTTCAACCTGCGCCCGATCACCGAGACCGAGGTCAACGTCGCCGACGAGATCATCCTGTCCTCGGCCACCAAGGAAGTGCTGCCGGTCACGCGCCTGGACGGCGAGCCGGTCGGCCACGGCGCCGGCCGGGGCAAGCCGGGCCCGGTTTATGCCCGCCTGTACGAGGCCTACCAGCACGCCAAGGCCGTGCAATCGATATGAACCGCCCCATTCCCCCCGACCAGTCGCTGATCGAGTACCCGAGCGCCTTCCCGATCAAGGTGATGGGCGCCAACGTCGACGGCTTCGCGCAGGCCATCGCCGAGGTGGCGATGCGCTTCGACCCGGCGTTCGACCCGGCCACCATCGAGATGCGCCCGAGCCGCAGCGCCAACTACCTGGGCCTGACCCTCACCGTGACGGCCACCAGCCGCGAGCAGCTCGACGACCTGTACCGGGCGCTGACCTCGCACCCGCTGGTC
This sequence comes from Caldimonas thermodepolymerans, assembly GCF_015476235.1. Classification (NCBI taxonomy): domain Bacteria; kingdom Pseudomonadati; phylum Pseudomonadota; class Betaproteobacteria; order Burkholderiales; family Sphaerotilaceae; genus Caldimonas; species Caldimonas thermodepolymerans. Next base: position 670,985 of record NZ_CP064338.1, on the reverse strand, counting down.
AAGGTCGTGCTCTGAGCCGGCCGGCTCACTCGTCCGCCGCGGCCTTCAGGCGCGCGTCGATCTCGCGCACCTTGTGCGGCGCCGCGGCGTCGCCGTTCCTCGCCGCGGCCTCGTACCAGTAGCGCGCCAGGCGCAGGTCCTGCGCGACGCCGTAGCCCGCCTCGTACATCGACGCGATCAGGTACTGCGCGCCCACGTCGCCGCCCTGCGCGGCGATGCGGTACCAGCGCGCCGCCTGCGGCAGGTCCTGCGCCGTGCCGCGCCCGAGGTAGTAGGCCGTGGCCAGCGCCAGCTGCGCGTCCGGGTGCCCGTGCTCGGCGGCGCGCAGCAGCCACTGCACCGCGCGCGGCAGGTCGGGCGCACCGGTCACGCCCAGCTCGTAGATCTGGGCCAGCGCGTATTCGGAGCGCACGAAGCCCTGCTGCGCCGAGGCTTCCAGCAGCTGCACCGCGGCCTGCAGGTCGGGCTGCGCCGTCTCGCCCAGCACGTGCATCATCGCCAGGTTGTAGCGGCCCAGCGCGTTGCCCTGGCGCGCCAGCGCGCCGAAGCGCTGCTCGGCCTCGCGCAGCCGGCCGGCGGCATGCGCGGCCAGTGCGGCCTCGACCTCCTGGCGCTCGGCCAGGAACTGCTGCACCGCCTGGGGCGTGATGCCCGCGCCCGAGGGCGGCGGGGCACCGGGCCCGGCCACCTGCGCCTGCACGGCGCCCGCAGCCAGCAGGCCGGCGATCAGCGCGCCGCAGCGCGCGGGGACGGAACGCGTCTCCATGGCGGCTCCTTCCGGAAAGGGGGATCCTGCTTGGAGCGCCGCGGCCGCGCCGGGTTCGCCGCGCCGACCGGGGGTTTTGCCGGGACGGGTAGACTGCCCGGCTACGCGACATGTCCGCCGCCTCCCGCATGCAGATCCGAGTCCTGGGCCGCGTGGAATACGAGCCCACCTACGACGCCATGCGCGCCTTCACGGCCGCGCGCACCGACGACACGCCCGACGAGCTGTGGCTGTGCGAGCACCCGCCGGTCTACACGCTGGGCCTGGCCGGCCGCGCCGAGCACCTGCTGAACCCGCGCGACATCCCGGTGGTGCAGACCAACCGCGGTGGCCAGGTGACCTACCACGGCCCCGGCCAGGTGGTGGCCTATCCGCTGCTCAACCTGCGCCGGCTCGGCATCTACGTCAAGGAATACGTGTTCCGCCTCGAGCAGGCGGTGCTGCAGACCCTGGAGAGCTACGGCATCACCGGGCACCGCGTGGCCGGCGCGCCGGGCATCTACGTGAACCTGGCCGACCCGCGCGGGCACGCCCTCCCGACCGGCCCCGGCCTGGACCCGTTCGCCGGGCTGGGCAAGATCGCGGCACTGGGCATCAAGGTCACCCAGCACTGCACCTACCACGGCGTCGCCCTCAACGTGAAGATGGACCTGAGCCCCTTCGACGGCATCAACCCCTGCGGGTATGCGGGGCTGAAGACCATCGACTTGGATACACTCGGGGTTTCCACTGACTGGGGCACCGCCGCCGCTCGCCTGGGCGAGCGCCTGGCGACGCACTTGAGCCCCTGACGCCCGGCAGCCTGCCGGGGCGAGACCGGAGATCCCGTGATGTCCACCCCGAACGTCGTGCACCAGCCGCAGGCTGCGGCCGAATACGATCCGACCGCCAAGCAGAAGGCCCAGGCCAAGACGGCGCGCATCCCGATCAAGGTCGTCCCGGCCGAACAGCTGAAGAAGCCGGACTGGATCCGCGTCAAGGCCGGCTCGCCGACCACGCGCTTCTACGAGATCAAGCAGATCCTGCGCGAGCACCGGCTGCACACGGTCTGCGAGGAAGCCTCCTGCCCGAACATCGGTGAATGCTTCGGCAAGGGCACGGCCACCTTCATGATCATGGGCGACAAGTGCACCCGCCGCTGCCCGTTCTGCGACGTGGGCCACGGCCGCCCCGACCCGCTGGACCCGGACGAACCGGTCAACCTGGCCCGGACCATCGCCGCGCTCAAGCTGAGCTATGTCGTGATCACCAGCGTGGACCGCGACGACCTGCGCGACGGCGGCGCGGCGCACTTCGTCGAGTGCATCCGCCAGGTGCGCGAGCGGTCTCCGCAGACCCGCATCGAGATCCTCACGCCCGACTTCCGCGGCCGCATGGACCGCGCGCTGGAGATCCTCAAGGCCGCGCCGCCGGACGTGATGAACCACAACCTCGAGACCGTGCCGCGCCTGTACAAGGAAGCGCGCCCCGGCTCGGACTACCAGTACAGCCTGAACCTGCTCAAGCGCTTCAAGGAATTCGCCCCGCACGTGCCGACCAAGAGCGGCCTGATGGTGGGCCTGGGCGAGACCGACGAGGAGATCCTCGAGGTGATGCGCGACATGCGCGCCCACGACATCGACATGATCACCATCGGCCAGTACCTCGCCCCCAGCGGCCACCACCTGCCGGTGCGCCGCTACGTGCACCCGGACACGTTCCGGATGTTCGAGGAAAAGGCCTACGAGATGGGCTTCACCCACGCCGCCGTCGGCGCGCTGGTGCGCTCGAGCTACCACGCCGACCAGCAGGCGCACGGGGTGCTGCAGGGCCGCTGAGGCCCGCCCGGCGACGCGCCCGGGCCCTCCCGGACGCGGGCGCGCCGCGCTACAGTGGCGCATCCGCCCGATCGCCTGCCGCCGTGTCCACCCCCGCCCTCAGCCTGCGCCGCTACGGCCACTCCAAGGGAAGCCACGCCCACGCGCACGTCCAGGTGCTGTGGGGCTGGCAGGGCGCGCTGGACCTCGAGGTGGGCGGCCGCGGCCTGCGGGTGCGGCGCGGCGACGCCGTCGTGATCGCCCCGGGCGAACGCCACGACTTCTGGTCGGCCGCCGGCAGCGCCTGCCTGGTGCTCGACTGCGCGGCAGACCAGCACCCCGCGCTCGCCGCCCTGGCCGGCCGCGCGCTGGCGCTGGACGCGCCGGCGCAGCACCTGCTGCATTTCCTCGCCGCGCAGCCGGCGCTGCCCGAGGCCTGGCAGGCCCCGGCCGCCGCGATGCTGCTGGCCGCCCTGCCCGCGGCCCCGCAGGCGCTGCCGCGCACGACGGCGCGGCGCATCGACTGGGAGGCGATCGACGCCTGGATCGACGCCCACCTGGGCGCGCCGATCGCGGTCGCCCAGCTGGCCGCGCTGGCCTGCCTGAGCCCCTCGCAGTTCGCGGCGCGCTGCGTCGAGGCCCATGGCCTCGCGCCGATCGCCTACGTGCGCCGCAGGCGCCTGGCGCTGGCGCGCCGGCTGCGCGCCGCGGGCTGGCCGGTGCAGCGCATCGCCGAGCGCTGCGGCTACCGCTCGCCCTCGGCGCTGACCGCGGCGTTGCGGCGCGCGGGCTGAAGGGCGCGCACGACCGGCGCCGCGCGACGATGCGCCGGTGCCGCGCGACGACGCCAAGCCCCGCGCGCGCGTATGCTCGCGGCCCATGTCGAACCCGTCGCAGACCCGCTCCACCCTCTGCGCCCTGGGCGCGATCGCGCTGTGGGCGCTGCTGGCCACGCTCGGCGTGGCCCTGTCGCATGTGCCGCCCTTCCTGCTGACCGGGCTGGCGCTGCTGGTCGGCAGCGTGCCGGCCTGGCCGCGCTGGCGCGACTGGCGCGTGCCGGCGCCCACCCTGCTGCTGGGCGTCTACGGCCTGTTCGGCTTCCACTTCCTGCTGTTCATCGCGCTGCGCCACGCGCCCCCGGTGGAGGCCAACCTGGTCAACTACCTGTGGCCGCTGCTGATCGTCGTGATGGCGCCGCTGTTCCTGCCCGGCCTGCGGCTGCGCGCGGTGCATGTCGTGGCGGCCCTGGCCGGCTTCGCCGGTGCGGCGCTGGCCATCGTCGGCGGGCGCGAACTGTCCGGGGCGTGGTCCTGGGGCTACCTGCCGGCGCTGGGCTCGGCCTTCATCTGGGCCAGCTACTCGCTGCTGACCAAGCGGGTGGCGGCCTTCCCGACCGCGGCGATCGGGCTGTTCGGGCTGGTGTCGGGGGTGCTGTCGCTGGCCTGCCACGTGGCACTGGAGCCGGCGGCCAGCCTGTCGGCGCGCGACTGGGCGCTGGTGGCGGCGATGGGGTTGGGGCCGCTGGGTGCGGCCTTCTTCCTGTGGGACGTGGCGCTCAAGCGCGGCGACCCGCGCCGCATCGGGGTGCTGAGCTACCTGACGCCGCTGGCGTCGACCGTGCTGCTGGTGCTGGCCACCGGGCGCGGCTTCAGCGGCTGGATCGCCGCGGCGGCGGCGCTGATCGTCGGGGCCGCGGTGGTCGGCGTGCGAGCCGAGGGCTGAGGGCTCAGGTCTCGGCCAGCAGCTGCTCGACCAGCTGGTGCAACGCGGCGAAGTCCGGCTCGCCGACGTAGCGCTTGACCACCTCGCCACGCTTGTTGAGCAGGTAGGTGGTCGGGGTGAGCTTGACGTCGCCGAAGCGCCTGGCGATCTCGCCGGTGTTGTCGATCGCGACCTTGAACGGCAGCTGGCGGGTCTTGGCGAAGTTGTCGACGTAGGCCGGCGGGTCGTAGCTCATCGCCACGGCGACGAAGTCCAGGCCGCGGTCGCGGTATTTCTGGTAGGTCTGCACCATCTGCGGCATTTCCTTGACGCAGGTGACGCAGCTGGTGGCCCAGAAGTTGACCAGCACCACCTGGCCCTTGAGGTCGCTGAAGTTCTGCCGCGTGCCGTCGAGCAGCACGTAGCTCACGTCCGGCGCGGTCTCGCGCTGGCCGAGGGCAAAATAGCCTGCGGCGCCGATTGCCAGGGCCACGGCCGCAGCGGCAAGATAGGTGGTTTTCTTCATGGAGCACTCCGTGGATCGACGCAAGTTTACGTGGATGCTGGCCGCCGGTGCCGGCTGGGGTTGTACGGCCACGCTGCCGGCCTGGGCCTTGTCGCTGGCCGACCTGAGCGATGCAGACGCCACGGCCGGGTTGCGCACGGCGCTGGAGCGCGGGGCCGTGGCCGCCGTCAACCTGCTGGGACGCACGGATGGATTCCTCGGCAACCCGAAAGTTCGCATCCCGCTGCCCGGTTACCTGCAGGATGCCGCGGGCATATTGCGCACTTTCGGCCTGTCCAAGCGGCTGGACGAGCTGGAGACCACGATGAACCGCGCCGCCGAGGCCGCGGTGCCGGAGGCCAAGGCCCTGCTGGTCAACGCGGTGAAGTCGATGAGCGTGTCCGACGCCAAGCAGATCCTCACCGGGGGCGAAACCTCGGTGACCGACTTCTTCTCGCGCAAGACCCGCGAGCCGCTGGGCGAGAAGTTCCTGCCCGTCGTGACCCGCGCGACCCAGAAGGTCGGGCTGGCGCGCCAGTACAACGAGGTGGTCGAGCGTGCCGGGCGCTTCGGCATCGTCGACGCGCAGTCCTCGCGCATCGAGCCCTATGTCACCGGCAAGGCGCTGGACGGGCTGTTCCTGATGATCGGCGAGGAAGAGAAGAAGATCCGGCGCGACCCGGTGGGCACCGGCAGCGCGATCCTGCGCAAGGTGTTCGGCGCCCTGTAGGCGCCGGCGCTCACTGCTGGGCCTTGAGCAGCTCGAACTCGACCGCCGAGGCGAGCGAGGTCGGCACCGCGTCGCGCCCGATGCGCGCCACCGACGAGTTGCCCACGCCCGAGACTTCGAAGATCGCGCCTTCCTCGATGATCTCGATGAAGACCAGGTCCGGGGCCTGACGCAGCAGGTCGGCGCGCAGCCGGTTGAAGCGCTCGCCACGCAGCAGCGCCTCGAAGATCACCGCGTGCGGCACCGCCTCGCTGCAGAACGCGGCGGCCTCCCCGACCGAGTTGACGAAATCGAGCAGCAGGCCCATGTGGCGCAGCGCCTCGCGCACCTGCACGCGCACCTCGCGCCGCGAGGCGACGACCAGCACGTGGCTGCCCGCCAGCGGTTGCGAGTTCATCGTCGACGGGAAGGCCTTCTCGTCGTCCTCCAGCACCGTCAGGCCCGGCAGCTGGTCGGCCACCGTGCGGGGAAACTCCAGCGTCAGCTCGACGCGCGCCTCGCGCACGCTGCGCCGCACCACCAGCCCCATCGCCGCGGCGGCGTGGCGCAGCAGCTGCCAGTGCATGTCGTCCAGCACCTCGCGGCCCGGCCCCGCCAGCGCGGCAAGGTCGGCATGCAGGTCCGGCGGCATGTGGTGGAAGCGGCACACGAAGCGTGCCTGCGCCGGCCACGGCTTCATGTCCAGCCGCAGCTCGGCCGCGGACTTCGCGTGCGCCAGCATCCAGTCGACCAGCGTGTCCAGCAGCGTGGACAGCAAGGTGGGGTCGACGATCACCTCGATCGGCTGCAACGCCTGCCGCATCTCGATGCCGTGCGCGTGCAGGTCGCCGCTGCGCTGCGCCAGCACGGCCTGCAGGGCCTGGGTCAGGTGCAGCCGCTCCGGGGCCTGGCGCACGCTGCCGCAGGCGAAGCGGGCGATCTGCTGGCAGGCGATGCCGACCCGGCGCGCCTGCTCGACCTCCTCGCGCAGCCGGCGCAGGCCCTGGCGGTCGATCGCGCCGGTCGATGCGAAGGCATCGACCCGCTCGAGCACCGCGGTCAGCGGCCCGGCGATCTCCTCCCCCACCTGCGCGACCAGCGCGGTCCAGGGCTGGCCCGAAGGCGCAGCCTCCTTGCCGCCGGGCGGGGTCAGCGCAGCCACCTCATGCGGGGACAGCTCGGAAAGATCCATGACAGGCGCCGAAATAAATTGCTACAGATGTGACAGTATTCGACACCCCGCCTCCGGCCACCATCCCCCGAACAAGTGGCGCACGGTACAGATCGCACCGCGAGGGGCGCCTCACGCGAGCGACAACAGCACCTGCAGCAGCGCCTGCGGCGCGCTGACCATGGGGTCGTGCCCGGTCTCCAGCTCGACCACCCGCCAGCCGGGCTCGCTGCGCACCCGGCGACGCGACGTGTCGATGGTCGGCAGCGCCGGGCGGGTGCAGTCGACGAAGGTGCGGGGACGCGCCGACACCCGCTGCGGATCGAAATGCAGCGGGCTGTCGTACACCCCGCCCGGCTGCGGGGTCTGGCGCCGCGCGACCCAGGCGTGGTCCTCGCCTTGCAGCCCGTACAACGCCGGGTCGGCCGGCGGCAGCAGGCCCTGGCGGGCGATCTGCTCGCGGCGCTGCTGCTGCGTCTCGGGGCCGTGGCCGCTGGACCAGCTCTCGCCGGGCAGCGGCACCACCGCATCCAGGTAGACCAGCTGCCCGACCCGCTCGGGGGCGAGGTCGGCCACGCCGGTGATCACCATGCCGGCGTAGCTGTGGCCCACCAGCACCGCATCCCGCAGTTCCTCGGCCTCCAGCACGTTGAGGACGTCCTCCACGTGCGTGGCCAGCGTGATCCACGGGCCCATCAGGTGCTTGCGCTCGCCGACGCCGGTCAGCGAGACCGCCCAGGCGCGGTGCCCGGCCCGCCACAGGCCGGGCAGCACCCGTTGCCAGCACCACGCGCCGTGCCAGGCGCCGTGCACCAGGACGAAATCGGCCATGTCCAGTCCTCCTCGTGTGTCCCGCGGGGCCAGGGCCCCGCATCGCCATGCCCAGCGCATTGTCGGCCGGCACGCGGGGATAATCACGCCGATGAAACCTGCCCCCACCGGCCGGGCGGCGGCGCTGGCCGCCGCGCTGCTGCTGGCCGCCTGCAGCCCCACGCTGGACTGGCGCCAGGTGCGCCCGGAAGACAGCGGCATCGAGGCGCTGTTCCCCTGCAAGCCGCTGACCCACGCCCGCACCGTGCCGCTGGCCGGGACGCCGACGCGCATGATGCTGTATGCCTGCACCACCGGCGGGATGACCTTCGCGCTGACCTACGCCGAGCTGGACGACCCGGCGCGCGTCACCCCGGCGCTGGAGGCGCTGCGCGCCGCGGCCTCGGCCAACCTGGACGGCCAGGAAACCCTGCTCGGCCCGGCCGAGGTGCCCGGCATGACGCCCAACCCCGCGGCACTGCGCCTGTCGGTGCAGGGCCGGCGCCCCGACGGCGGCGCACTGGCCCAGCAGCTGGTGCTGTTCGCCCATGGCACCCGGGTGTTCCAGGCCAGCGTGATCGGCGCGCAGCCCGAGGACGAGCCGGTCGCCACCTTCCTGGCCGGGCTGCGACGCCCCTGAACGCGACGCCTTTCGCACGCGCGTGTGGCGTGTCGCCTACGTAACTCCCCGGACTTGTGCAGTGCAACGATAATCCGCGTTCCATGTCCGGCATCCTGATCATTGCCCACGCTCCGCTGGCCAGCGCGCTCAAGGCCTGCGCGTCGCACACCTATCCCGACTGCGCGGCCACGCTGGAGGCGCTGGACGTGCCGTCCGACGCACCGCTGGAGCAGGTCGAAGCCCAGGCGCGCACCCTGCTGGCCAAGGTGCGCAACCCGGACGCGCTCATCCTCACCGACGTGTTCGGCGCCACGCCCTGCAACATCGCGCTGCGCCTGGCCGACGGCGTGTCGGTCAAGGTCGTCGCCGGCGCGAACGTCCCGATGCTGTGGCGCACCCTGTGCTACCAGCGCGAGCCGCTGGACACCCTGGTCGCGCGCGCCGTCACCGGCGCCACCCAGGGCGTGATGCAGGTGGCAGCCCCGCGCCCGCAGAACCAGGCCCTCCCTCCCGGACATGATCAAGACCACCATCACCATCAGCAATAAGCTGGGCCTGCACGCCCGGGCCTCGGCCAAGCTCACCAAGCTGGCCGGCAGCTTCCGCAGCGACGTCTTCATGAGCCGCAACGGCCGGCGCGTCAACGCCAAGAGCATCATGGGCGTGATGATGCTGGCCGCCGGCATGGGCAGCGAGGTCGAGATCGAGGTCGAAGGCCCCGACGAGCAGGCCTGCATGGACGCGCTCGTCGCGCTGATCAACGACAAGTTCGGCGAGGGCGAGTGAGCCCCGCGCGCGCCCGGGCGTCCCGCTAGCCCGGTTCCCCGCGCCGCATCGCCCCGCGCGCCTCGGGCGGCGCGCCATCCACCCAGGCGGGGAACAGCGCCTGCAGCCCGCCGTCCTGGCCGCGCCGCACCAGCTGGCGCGCCTGGGCGTGCGCCGAGGCGCAGGCTTCCTCCAGCGTCAGCACGCGCGCGAGGCAGCAGTCCACCCCCGCGAAGCGCCGCTCGAGGTCTTCCGCGCTCAGGCCGGCGAAGAAGGCCGCCACCTCCGCGCGCAGCGCCTGCTGCGGCAGCGGCTCGTCCTGGCGCGCGATCCAATCCGGCCGGCCGGCCGCCTGGCAGAACGCGGCCCAGAACTTGGGCTCGACCGCGCCCAGGCTGACCTCGCGGCCGTCGGCCGTGCGGTAGATGCCGTAGCAGGCCCAGCCGCCGTCCAGCAACCCCTGCGCGCGGCGCGGCGGCTCGCCGGCGGCGAGGCTGGCCAGGCCCAGCGTCAGCCAGGGCGAGGCCACGTCCGCGAGCGCGATGTCGATGTGGCAGCCCTGGCCGCTGCGCTCGCGCGCGAGCAGCGCGGCCAGCAGCGCCGACAGCCCGAACATGGAACCCAGGCAGTCGGCCAGCGGCGGCCACACCAGCGTCGGCACCTCGGGCGCGGGGCCCACGCCCGCCAGCAGGCCGGCCTGCGCCAGGTAGTTGTTGTCGTGGCCCGCGGCCTGGGCGAGCGGCCCGTCCTGTCCGTAACCGGACAGCGACACGCACACCAGGCGCGGGAAGCGCTCGCGCAGCATCGGGAACGCCAGCCCCAGGCGCGCCATCACGCCGGGGCGGAACGATTCGATCAGCACGTCGGCGCCGGCCAGCAGGTCCAGCAGCGCATCTCGCCCGGCCCCGGTGGCCAGGTCCAGCTCGACGATGCGCTTGCCGGCGTTGAGCGCCGCGTGCCAGGCGCCCTGCCCGTCGGCGGTGCGCGGGCCGAGCTGGCGCATCGGCTCGCCGCCCGGCGGCTCGACCTTGACGACCTCGGCGCCCAGGTCCACCAGCAGCAGGCTGGCCAGCGGCCCGGGCAGGTAGCGCGACAGGTCCACCACGCGCAGCCCGCGCAGGAACTCGTGCAGCCGCGCCATCAGCCCAGCCAGCGCTTGCGGCGCTTGTAGTGCTTGACCTCGCGGTAGCTGCGCCGGCCGTCGGCGCCGCCCAGGCCGAGGTAGAACTCGCGGATGTCCTCGTTGCGCTCCAGGTCCTCGCGCGTGCCGTGCAGCACGATGCGGCCGTTCTCCATCACGTAGCCGTAGTCGGAGATGCGCAGCGCGGCACGCGCGTTCTGCTCGACCAGCAGCACGCTCATGCGGCGCTCGTGGCGGATCTCGGCGATGCGCTCGAACAGCTCGTGCACGATGCGCGGCGCCAGCCCCATCGAGGGCTCGTCGAGCAGCAGCAGCACGGGACGCGCCATCAGCGCGCGGCCGACCAGCAGCATCTGCATCTCGCCGCCCGAGAGGAACCCGGCGGTGCGCTCGCGCAGGTCCTTCAGGCGCGGGAAGTAGCGGTAGACCGCCTCCAGGTCGGCCGCGACCTCGGCCCGGTCGGTGCGGAAGTGCGCGCCGACGCGCAGGTTCTGCTCGACCGTGAGGTGGTGCAGCACGCGCCGCCCCTCCATCACCTGCACGGCGCCGGCGCGCACCACCGCGCCGGGGTCGCCGTTGGTGATCTCCTGCCCGGCGAACCAGACGTGGCCGCCCGTGACCGCACCGCGCTCGGCCGCGAGCAGGCTGGAGACGGCCTTCAGCGTGGTGGTCTTGCCCGCGCCGTTGCCGCCCATCAGCGCGACCACCTGGCCCGGCATCACCTCCAGGCTCAGGCTGCGCAGCACCTGGATCACGCCGTCGAACACCACGTCGACGTTGCGCAGCGCCAGCAGGGGTCCGGGCGGCGCCCCTGCGGCGGCATCGAGGGCCGTCATGCTCACCACTTCGCCAGCGCCGGCACCGGCATCCAGTCGGTCGACACGGCCTCGAGCTGGCCGTTCTTCATCGTCATGGCCTTGACCGCCAGGCGCTCGGTCGGGAACGGCGCCTCGCGGGTCAGCGCCACCGGCGGCAGCAGGCCGAGGAACTGGTCCGCCTCGAAGGGCCCGGCCAGCAGCGCGTCATAGACGGCCTGGCCGCTGAGCTTGTCCGCGCCCACCTTGGCGACCGCTCGCTCGATCGCGGCCAGCGCCAGCAGTGCCTGGCCGGCGGTCTGGGCCGAGGTGATGCCCCAGGTGCCCTTGGTCTTGTTGTACTTCGCGAAGATCTCGGCCACCTTCACGCTCGGGTCGTTGTACGGCGCGAAGGCGAACACCGAATAGCTGCCCTCCAGGTCGGCCGGCGCGATGGCCTTGGCCGCCTCGTTGAGGCCGTTGTGCGACGAGGTGACGATGGGGATCTTCAGGCCCAGCTCCTTGAGCGCCTTGGCGGTCGCGACCACCTGTGCGGTGTTGGTGCCGACCAGGATCACGTCGGGCTTTTCCTTGGCCATCTCGCGCACCTGGTTGGTCACCGAGATCGGCTGCGGATCCACCCACTGGGAGCTGACGACCTGGAATCGGTCCGGATAGGTCTTGGCCAGGGCCACGACGCCGTTGACCTGGTCGACCCAGCCGGCCAGGCCCTGGGTGCTGACGGTGCCGATGCGCAGCGGCCGGTTCTCGCCCAGCTTCGATTGCAGGTGGGCGAACAGGCCCGCGAACTCGTGCGAGTAGGTCGGCCGGTACGAGAAGTGCCAGCCGTCGGGCGTCCACAGCGGGCCCAGCATCGCGGTGCCCATGATCATCGGCACCTTGTCGTTGGGCAGGCGCTTCATCAGGCTGATCAGGTCCGGCGTGCCCATGCCGAGGAAGACGATGGGCTTGTCCTGCGACAGTACCTGCGGCCAGGTGCGCGCGACCATGCTGGGGTCATAGCGCATGTCGTGGGTCTTGACGTTGAGCTTGACCCCGAGCTGCTTGCCGCGGGTGTCGTTCCACCAGTCGAACACCGACTGCTGGCCGCCCCACCAGCTGTCCATCACGTTGGCGAACGGGCCGGTGTAGTCCAGCGACACCGAGATCGTGTACTGGTGTGGCTGCGCCTGCGCCGCACCGCACAGGCCGGCCGCCAGCGCGGCGGCAGCGAAGGCGTGGCGGGCCACGCTCGGGATAGGCAGGTTCATCACGTCGTGTCTCCTCTTTGGCGTGCGGGCCGCGGGGCCCGCGCTCGATCACCGCCGCCGGCCGCTCTGTCGGCTGCCGGTCGGCACGCTCCCCCCGGTCGCCCTAGCCGTGCGGATAGGGCCACATCCGGTAACTGGCCTTCAGCAGGGCCCAGCGGTGTGCCAGGCCCAGCGGCTCGAACAGCAGCATCAGCAAGATCACGCCGCCCAGCACCACGTTGGTCATCGCGAACACGGTGCCGCCGCTGACGTTGGTCAGGCCCGCCAGCGCGACGTTGCCCGCGGCGTGGACCAGCTCGTGCAGCGCGGTGATCGCCAGCACCCCGAGCACCGCGCCCAGCGGCGTGTGCAGGCCGCCGACGATCAGCATGCCCACGTACCAGACCGACAGCCACAGCGTGAACTGCTCGGTCGACACGTAGCGCACGAAGTAGGCATACAGCGCGCCGCTGACCCCGGCGAAGAAGGCGCCCGCGAAGAACGCCTGCAGCTTGGTCTTCGCCAGGTTCACGCCGATCACGGAGCTGGCGATGTCGTTGTCGTGCATCGCGCGGAAGGCTCGCCCGACGCGGCTGCGACGCAGGTTCATCGTCGCGACGAAGGCGATCGCGGCGACCACCACCGACAGCGCGTACATCGCCGCGGGCGTGCCGGCCGTGATGCCGAACAGCACCGGCGGATCGACCGCGAGGCCCGCCAGCCCGCCGAACCAGTCCTCGGGCAGCCGGATCATCACGATCGGGAACATGATCTGCGCGGCGATGGTGGTCAGCGCCAGGTAGAAGCCCTTGATGCGCAGGGCCGGCAGCCCGAACAGCAGGCTCACCGCGCCGGCGGCGAAGGCCGCGGCCGGGATGCACACCCAGGGGCTCCAGCCCTTGGCCGCCAACGCCGCCGCGGTGAACGCGCCCACGCCGACGAAGGCCGACTGGCCGAGGTTGAGCAGGCCGGCCATGCCGACCGTGATCTGCAGGCCCAGCACCGCCACCAGCGTGATGGCCGCCAGCGTCAGCACGCCCAGCACGTAGTCGCTGGCCAGCCACGGCACCGCGGCCAGGCCCGCGAGGAACAGCGCCAGCGCCACCCACTGCGGGCCGGTGCGCACCAGCGCCCGCTCGGCGGCGTAGCGTTCGAAGAAGACACCGGAGGGCAGGACGGCACTCATGGGTCAGAGCCTTTCGATCTTCTTCCAGCCGAACAGACCCTGGGGACGGAACAGCAGCACCAGGATCATCAGCACGTAGGGGAACACCAGCGACGCGGCACCGGCGGTGTGGGGGTCGAGGTAGCGCGAGGCCAGCGCCTCGCCGACGCCGACCAGCACGCCCGCGAGGCTCGCGCCGCGCACGCTCTCCAGCCCGCCGAGCAGCGCCACGGGCAGCGCGCGCAGCCCGATCTCGGCAGCCTGCAGGCCCAGCACCGTGCCCGACAGCAGGATCACCGCGGCCAGCATCGCCAGCGCCGTGCCCAGCATCCAGGCGATCGCGGTGGCCTGGCGCACCGACACGCCCAGCGACAGCGCGGTGACATGGTCCTCGGCCACCGCCGCCAGGCGCAGGCCGGGGCGGCTGTGCGTGAAGAAGCGGTGCAGCGCCTCGCTGGTGACCAGCGTCAGCACCGCGCCGATCAGCAGCGCCTTGTTGAACAGCAGCGGCCCGACGCTCCAGGCGCCTTCCGGGAAGATCTGCGGGAAGGGCCGGGTCTGCGCGCCGAAGAACAGCTGCGCCGAGCCTTGCAGCAGGATCAGCAGGCCGATGCTGGCCATCACCACGGTGAACACCGGCTGGCCGATCAGGCGGCGGAACACGGTGCGCTCGATCAGCGCGCCCAGCGCCACGCTGGCCGCCAGCGCCGCGACCAGGCCCAGCCCCAGCGGCCAGCCCAGCTCGAGCACGAACAGCCAGACGAAGAAGGCGCTGGCCATCACCACCTGGCCCTGCGCCAGGTTGACGATGCGCGAGGCGCGGTAGATCACGACGAAGGACAGCGCCACCACGCCGTAGACCAGGCCAGTGAGCACGCCGTTGCACAGGGTTTGCAGCAGTTCCATCTCAGCTTGCCTCGATCGGTGTGATGCGCACCTCCTGGTGCACGCGCGCCCGGGTGCCGTCGCGGTACTGCACCACCACGTCCAGCGGGCACGAGGACGCGCCGGCATACATCGCGTCGATCAGCGCCGCGTAGCGCTGCTCGATCACGTCGCGGCGCAGCTTGCGCGAGCGCGTCAGCTCGTCGTCGTCGGCGTCCAGCTCCTTCGGGAAGGTGGCGAAGCAGCGCACGCGCGCATGACCGTCGAGCTGCTCGTTGATCGCCACCAGCGTCTCGCGCAGCAGCGCGTGCACCTCGGGCAGCTGGCTCAGGTCGGCGAAGGTGCTCCAGGCCAGGCTCCGGCCTTCGGCGTAGCGGCCGACGATGGCCTGGTCGATGTTGATCAGCACCGTGACGTGGGGACGGCTGGCGTCGCCGATCGCGATCGCGTCGCGGATGTACGGCGAGGCGCGCAGCTGGTTCTCGATGAACTGCGGCGGGAACGGGCGGCCGCCGGCCAGCCGGCGCAGGTCCTTGACGCGGTCGAGGAAGATGAACTCCCCGCCCTCGTCGAAGCGGATCGCGTCGCCCGTGGCGAAGGCACCGTCGCGCAGCACGGCCGCCGTCGCGGCGGCGTCGCGGAAGTAGCCGGCAAAGCCGCTCGCGCCGCGCACCAGCAGCTGCTCGTCGGCGCCGACCTCGACTTCCAGCGGCGCGCCCACCTGCGGGTCGACCTGCAGCAGCCGCCCGAGCGTGGCCGGATGGAAGCTGCCGCCCCAGTGCGCGGTGATCAGGCCGTATTCGGTGGAGCCGTACAGGTTGCGCAGCGGCACGCCCATCGCGTGGAAGCGGCGGAACACCTCGGCCGACATGCCCGAGCCGGCCGACAGCGCGATGCGCGCGTGCTTGAGGCCCAGGTTGTCGCGGATCGCGCGCAGCGCCAGCACCTCGGCGATCCGCGCGCGCCAGCTGCCGCGCCGCGCGCCGGCCTTGAGCGCCCAGTCCACCAGGCGCTGCCGCCAGGGTTTCGCATCCAGCATCGCGGCGGCCACCGACGAGGCCATCATCTCCCACTGGCGTGGCGTGAACAGCAGGAACTGCGGGCCGATCTCGCGCAGGTCGGCCTGCACCGTCGCGGGCTTCTCGCTGAAGTGGATGATGCTCGGCGCCATCAGGCCCAGCGCCAGGCCGGTGATCTGCTCGGCGGCCCAGGCCGGCGAGATGTAGCTCAGGTACACCGTGTGCTCGGGCACGCCGAAGCTCGCGATCACGCGGTAGGCGTTGTCGGTCAGGTAGCGGTGCGTGAGGATCACGCCCTTGGGCTTGCCGGTGGTGCCGGAGGTGTAGCACAGCACCGCGACCGACTCGTCGCTGGCCTGCGCGATGTGCTCGCGCAGCGCACGCCCGTCCTCGGGCGTGGCGCGCGCGCCCTCGGCCAGCAGGGACGGGTAGGGCGTCAGGCGCGGGTCGTCATAGTTCCACAGCCCGCGGTCTTCCAGGTAGACGATGGTGCGCACCTGCTGCGCGTGCTCGGTGAGCGCCAGCGCCTTGTCGACCTGCTCCTGGTCCTGTGCGACCACCAGGTGCGCGCCGCTGTGGCCGACGATGTAGTCCAGCTCGTGCGGCGCCGCGTCCGGGTACAGGCAGGTCACCGCCGCACCCAGCGCCTGCGTCGCGTACTGCAGCAGGTACAGCTCGGGCAGGTTCTCGCTGAGCATCACGACCACGTCGCCCTCGCGCACGCCGCGCTGGCGCAGCGCGTGCGACAGCTGCAGCACCGTCGCGACGACCTGCTTCCAGCTGGTCGACTGCCAGATGCCGTGGCGCTTGGCGCGCAGGAAGGGACGGTCGCCATAGCGTTCGGCCTGGGCGAGCAGCAGCTGCGGCAGCGTGCGGCGCCGGCCCGAACGCGGGTCGGTGCCGTGGCTGCCGCTGACGCGGCGCACCGGCTGCGCCGATGCGGATGCCACTTCGGCCACGACAGGCTCCTCGACGCGAGCGTTCATGCCTCCACCCCCAGGTAGGCCTGGATCACGCGCGGGTCGTTGCGCACCTCCTCGGGGGTGCCCTCGGCGATGGAGCGGCCCCACTCCATCACCATCACGCGGTCGGAGATGTCCATCACCACGTCCATGTCGTGCTCGACCAGCACGACCGGGATGCGGCGCCCCTCCTTGATGTCGAGGATGTAGCGCGCCAGGTCGGACTTCTCCTCGGGGTTCATGCCGGCCATGGGCTCGTCCATGATCAGCACCTTGGGCTGCATTGCCAGCGCCCGGCCCAGGTCCACGCGCTTGCGCAGGCCGTAGGGCAGCTCGCCGACGCTGGCATGGCGCAGTTCCTCCAGCTCGAGGAACTCGATGATCGCCTCGGCCTCGCGCACGTAGCGGTCTTCCTCGCGGCGCACCCGGCCCCAGTACAGGAAGGCCGAGAACAGCCCGCTCGTCATGCGGGTGTGGAAGCCGCACAGGATGTTCTCGCGCACCGTCATGCTGGCGTAGGTCTGGATGCCCTGGAAGGTGCGGCCCACGCCGAGCTCGGCGTAGCGGTGCGTGGGCAGGCGCGTGATGTCCTGGCCGAGGAAGCGCACGGAGCCGGCCTGCGGGCGGTAGAAGCCCGACAGGCAGTTCAGCAGGCTGGACTTGCCGGCGCCGTTGGGCCCGATGATGGACAGCAGTTCGTCCGGATGAACGCGGAAGCTCACGTTGTCCAGCGCCTTGATCGCGCCGAAGGACAACGTCAGTCCGGAGGCTTCGAGCACGGCGTGGGTCATGGCTGCCCGTCCTGGCGCTCGTCGCTGAGCGCAATGTCCTGCAAGGCCAGGCCGTCGTCGGCCTGGAACACGTCGGCGCGCAGCCGGCAGTGGTCGCGGAACTGCGCGGCCAGGCGCTCCTCGTCCACCGCGGCGGGCTGCTCGCTGCGCCAGCGCACCTCGATGTGGTCGCGCCCGGCCTGGCGCGTCAGCACGACGCGGCAGGCGGCCAGGCCTGCGGCCTGCGCGAAGGCCTTGACCTGCGAGGCGTGCAGCAGCATCGCGCGCACCCGGGCGCTGTCGGCCGTGCGGCCCAGCACCGTGACGCGCGCGGTCTCGCGGCCGCAGGCGCAGGGCGCGGCGTCGATGCGCACCAGGTCGCCGGTGGCGAAGCGCAGCAGCGGCAGCTCGTCGGCATCGAGCGTGATCGCGAGCTCGCCGACCGCGCCGTCGACGCGCTCGTGGGTCACGGGGTCGAGCAGTTCCCACAGCACGTCGGGGTGCAGGTGCAGGCCCCGGTGCTGCCCGCATTCGAGCGCGAACACGCCTCCTTCGGCATTGCCGTAGAAGTCGCGGCAGGCGATGCCCCAGCGCTGGCGGATCTCGTCGCGCAGCGTGGAGGCAAACGGTTCGGCCCCGGCCAGCGCGCAGCGCAGCGCCGGGCGCGGCAGGCCCTGCGTGGCCACCAGCGCGTCGATCGCTTCCATCAGCGCCTTGAGGTGCGAGGCGGTGCCGACGAAGCCGGTGGCGCCGGCGTGCACCATGAATTCCGCCGCCAGCGCGGTCTGCTGCGGGCCGATCGGCAGCACCGTCGCACCCAGGCGCTCCAGCGCCGCATGGCACAGCAGCCCCGCCGGGGTGAAGTGGTAGGCAAAGCCGTTGGCGACCCGGTCGCCGGCGCGCAAGCCCGCGTCCTCCAGCAGCTGCGCGAGGCGCGCGACCGCCGCCGCGACCATGGGCTCGCGCAGGCCGCCGGGCGACCAGAACATCGCGCCCGGCACCAGGCCGGTCGGCGCAAGCCCGCCGAAGTCCGGCACGCGACGCTGCAGCTCGGGCAGCTCGGCCTTGGCCCGCACCGGCACGCGCGCCAGCGCGGTCCAGTCCGGCGGGTTGTCCGCCGAGAAGCCGGCGGCCTCCAGCCGCGCGGTCAGGTCGGGCACCCGGCCGTGGTGCCGCTGCACCAGCCGCGCGAGCGCCTGCGTGCGTTGCACCTGCGTGTTCACCATGCCTCGAACTCCGGCGCGCGTTTCTCGAGGAAGGCGCTCATGCCTTCGCGCCATTCGCGTCCGCCCACCAGCATCGCGAGCGCGTCCACGCCGTAGCGGCGCGCGCTGCGCAGGTCGGCATCCTCGCTCGCGTAGATCGTCGCCTTGCTCTGGCTCACCGCCAGCGGCGCCAGCGCGCGCAGCTCACGCGCCAGCTCCAGCGCCCTGGGCAGGACCTGGTCCGGCGGCACCACGGCGGCGGCCAGCCCGTGGGCATCGGCCGTGGCGGCGTCGACATGGCGCGCAAGCAGGATCCACTCCAGCGCCTTGGAGCGGCCCACGTGGCGGATCAGCTTCTGCACGCCGCCCGCGCCGGCGATCGCGCCGAGCTTCGTCTCCGGCAGGCCGATGCGGGCCTCGCTGGACAGCACGCGCAGGTCGCAGGACAGCGCCATCTCGCAGCCGCCGCCCAGCGCGTAGCCGTTGACCGCCGCGATGGTCGGGAAGGCGCAGGCTTCCAGCTCGTCGAACAGCTCGGCGATGCGCACGAGGTACCGGTCACGGGCCGACTGGGGATCGTGGAAGATCGCCTGCGGCCCGGCGAAGTAGCGCAGGTGCGCACCGCAGCAGAACGCGCGGCCTTCGCCGGTGAGGATCAGCGCGCGGGTGCGCACCTTCCGGCAGTGCGCGATCGTGGCCTGCAGGCCGTCGAGCAGCTCCGAGGTCAGCGTGTTCATCTCCCGCGGCCGCGTCATGCGGAACAGCCAGATGCCCGGCTCGGCCTCGGTGAGGCGCACGGCCTCGTTCTCGAACGCGACAGCGGCGGCGTTCATGGCGCTCAGCTCCCGAAGCGCACGTCCAGGCCCAGCGAGCGGGCGATCAGCAGTTGCTGGATCTGGCTGCTGCCGTCGCCGATCGTGCAGACGCGGTTGTCGCGGTAGTAGCGCGATACCGGGCAGTCGTCCATGTAGCCCCAGCCGCCATGCACCTGGATCGCGGTGTCGGCCACCTGCGTGCCGATCTCGGTGCAGTAGTACTTGGCCATCGCCAGCTCGCGCTGGCAGTCGATGCCCTGGTCGCCCATCCACGCGGCGCGGTAGGCCAGCAGGCGTGCCGCATCCACCTTCACCGCCATCTGCGCGACCATCTCCTGGATCATCTGCAGCCGACCGATGGTGGCGCCGAAGGCCTTGCGCTCGTTGGCATAGGCCACCGAGCGGCGCAGTGCCGCCTCGGCCAGGCCCAGCGAGCAGTGCGCGAGGAAGACGCGCGCCTGCTGGTAACCCTTGTGCATGAGGTAGCGGCCTTCGTTGATGTTGCCCACCACGGCGCTGTCGGGCACCACGCAGTCGTCGAAGTACAGCGGGCGCGTGTCGCTGGAGCGCCAGCCCATCTTGCGGTAGGGCTCGCCCTGCGTGTAGCCCTTGGCGTCCTTGGGCACGATGAACAGCGTGAAGCTCTTGCGCTCGGCGTCGGGCTCGTTGGTGGCGGCCAGCGTCAGCGCGAAGCTGGAGATCTCCGTGCCGGCGTTGGTGATGTAGGCCTTCTGGCCATTGATGCACCAGCCCTCGGGCACGCGCTTCGCGCGCGTGGTGAACGAGGCGGTGTCGGAGCCGGCCTGCGGCTCGGTGCCGGCCAGCGCGGCGAGCGCCTCGCCCTTGATCAGCGCGGGCAGGTAGCGCGCCTTCTGCTCGGGCGTGCCGAAGCGCTGCACGATCAGGCCGGCGGCGACGCTGACCATGGTGGTCACGGCCAGCGACTGGTCGGCGATGGCCAGCTGCTCGATGGCCAGCGCCATGTCGAACACGCCGAGGCCCATGCCGCCATACTCGGGCGAGAACGGGATCGCGGTGATGCCGAGCTGGCCCACCTTGCGGAACAGGTCCACGGGAAAGACGCCGTCGCGGTCGAGCTGTTCGGCGCGGGGTTCCACCTCCTCGCGCGCGAATTCGGCGACGAGATCCTGCAGGCGGCGCTGGTCGGGAGTGAGTACGAAGTCCAAGGTCGATGCCTCCGGGCTGGCGGCCCGCCATCAGCGGACCGGGTTCATGGGATGGCGTCATGTTGGAATTCGTGCCACACGCTGTCAAGTAGGTAAACCGACTGACTGGACGGTCAGCGCCTCAGGACTTACCCCAACAGGCATGAAAAAGGCCGGCAAAGCCGGCCTTTCGAACCAGGGAAAACACGTACGCCGTCAAGCGGACGCCGGCGCGGGCACGCCCTCGGCCCCCACCAGGATCAGCGAGGGATCGACGTTGAGTGCCGGCGCCGGGTGCGCCGAGAGCATGCGCTCGATGAACTGCACCAGCGCCACCGCGACCTGCTCGCCGCTCCATTCGCCGCCCGGCACGTACCACTTCTGCACCCAGTTGAGCGCCCCCAGTGCCGCGAACACCGCCAGCTTGGGGTTGCACGGCGCGACGCTGCCGTCCTGGATGCCGGCGGCGATCATGCTGCGCAGCTCGGCCTCGAAGCGGTCGCGCCGCTCGATGATCAGCGCCACCTTGTCCGGCGGCAGCGCGTGTTCCTCGAGCAGCACCACGTAGCAGGCCTCGTTCGAGAGGATGCGGCGCAGGTAGTTGCGCATCACCGCGCAGAACTGCTGCAGGTGCGTGCCGCCCGCCTCGCGCGCCTGGCGCACGCTCTCCTCCGCGGCGCCCATGGCGACGTCATGGCAGAAGTACAGCAGCTCCTCCTTGCTCTTGACGTAGGTGTAGAGCGCGGCCTTGCTGACCCCGAGCGTCTCGGCGATGTCGGTCAGCGAGGTGCCGTGGTAGCCCTTGCGGTTGAAGCTGGCCGCGGCCTCGCGGAGGATGGCCTGGCGCTTGGCCACGAACTGTGCATCGGCGCCCGGGACGGCGCCCTTCCATGTGCTCATGTCGGAGCTCCTTGTGCGTGGGGCGCATTGTAGCGCGATAAAACCGACCAGTCGGTCACTCGATTGACTTGTCGGATTGTTGTCGCTTACGATGACTTCACCCTGACCACCGAGACAGCCTCATGGAGACCTACGTCATCGGCCTGGGCATGAGCCCGCCCCACCCGGCGCAGCGCCGACTGCGCACCGAGGAACTCGCCTTCCAGACCGTGCGCGCCGCCCTGGCCGACGCCGGCGTCGAACGCGCCGAGGTCGACGCCGTGACGCTGGCCACCAGCGACGAGATGGACGGTCGCAGCATCAGCAGCATGCTGATGGCCGCCCCGTCCGGCGCCTACCTGAAGGACGAGATCCGCGTCACCGACTCGGGCCTGACCGGCCTGGTGCTCGGGGCGCTGCGCGTCGCGACCGGCCGCTACCACCTGGGACTGGTCGTGAGCTGGAACCACACCTCGCAGATCGACGTGCAGGACGTGATGCGCATGCGCGCCGAACCGTTCACGCTGCGCCCGGTGGGCATGAACGGCGCGATCGCCGACGCGCTGTTCGCCGGCGAGGTGCAGCGCCGCTGCGGCGTCGACGAGGACGCCGTCGCCGCGCGCATCGTGCTACGCCAGCAAGTGGCGCAGCGCAACCCGCGCGGGTTGCGACGCGCACCGCAGTCGGCCGAGGCGATCCGCGCCTCCAGCTACGACGCCTACCCGCTGCGGCGCGCCCACCAGGCGCCGGCCAGCGACGGCTGCGTGGCCTTCGTGCTCGCCTCCGGCGCCTGGCTGCGCGCGCACCCGCAGCACCGCGCGCTGGCACGCATCGCCGCGGTGACCAGCCACATCGACAGCTACCGGCTCGACGCCGGGCGCGTCGGCGCGATGGCCGGCTTCGATGCGGGCCTCGAGGACCTGCTGCGCCGCGCCGGCCGCGATCACGCCGCGATCGACGTGTTCGAGGCCGAGGCCCCCACCGGCTGGCACGAGGCCGCGATCGAGCACCACCTGGCCGGCCGCGACGTGCGTGCGCTCAGCCCCTCGGGTGGGGCCTGGGCGCAGCACCCGCTGTTCTGCATGGGCCTGGTCAACGCCGCCGAGGCGGCGCTGCAGGTCGCCGGCCGCGCCGGGGACGTGCAGGTCGAGGACGTGCACTTCGCCGTCGCGCACGGCAGCCACGGTTACGCCCAGCAGGGACACACCTTCGTCGCTTTCGAAAGGGTTGCCGCATGAGCCAGAACGTTGCCGTCATCGGCGTGGGCCAGACCGGCTTCCGCGCCCGGTGGGACTCGATGACCTACGTCGAGCTCGCCCAGCAGGCCGCGCTGCGCGCGCTGGCCGACGCCCGGCTGACGCCGGACGACATCGACGCGGTCGTCTTCTCGATGGCGCCCACGCACTTCATGGGCGTGGCCGACTGCGACAAGTGGGCCGTGGACTTCATCGGCGCGCGCGGCAAGCCGTTCATGCGCGTGCACACGGGCGGCGCCACCGGCGGCTCGGCCTTCCATGCCGCCTGGGCCCACGTGGCCAGCGGCCAGTACCGCCGCGTGCTGGTGATCGGCGCAGACCGCATCACCGAGACGCCCGACGCGCAGTTCGTGCTGAACCTGATCTGGGACCCGCTGTACGAGCAGGACTTCGCGCTCAACACCGTGACCATGACCGCGCTGTCCACGCAGCGCTACATGGCGCGCTACGGCGTCACGGAGGAGCAGTACGCCCGCGTGGTCGTGCGCGCGCGCCGCAACGCGATGCACAACCCCAACGCGCACCTCAAGGGCGAGATCACGGTGGACGACGTGATGAACTCCCCGCGCATCGCCTGGCCGTACAAGCTGTTCGACATCTGCCCGCGCTCGGCCGGCGCGGCGGCCATCGTGCTGGCCGACGAGGCCACCGCGCGCGAGGTGTGCGACCGGCCGGCTTTCGTGACCGGCGTGGGCGCGATCTCGAACACCGTGTTCCAGGGCGACCGCTGCGTGCCCACGGCCGACTGCGACTTCGCCGAGCACGCCGAGATCGCGATCGCCGCCAACGAGTGCTACCGCCAGGCCGGCATCACCAACCCGGCCAAGGAGATCCGGGTGGTCGAGATGTACGACCCGTTCAGCTCCTTCCAGTTTCCGGAGCTGGAATCGATGGGCTTCTGCCCGCGCGGCAGCGCGGCGCGCCTGAGCGACGAAGGCGCCTTCGACCCCGACGGCATGGTCGCGGTCGGCCCCTCGGGCGGCACGCTGTGCACGAACCCGATCGGCGTGACCGGCCTGGTGCGCGTGGCCGACGCCGCGCTGCAGGTGATGGGCCGCGCCGGCGCGATGCAGGTCAGCGGCGTGCGCAATGCGCTGGCCACCGCCGCGGGCGGGTCGGCGCAGTTCTTCGCCTGCACGCTGCTGTCCGACGAACCGCGCGGCCAGGCCGCCCTGGCCTGAGCCTCCCACCCACTTTCGACGACGGAGTCCGCCGTGACCACTGCCACTCAAGAACCGATGATCCTGCCGGCCGAATGGCGGGTGCGCTACAACTACCCGGTCGGCGAGACCGGGACGCGCTTCTTCAGCGCGCTGCGCGAGAAGAAGATCCTCGCCACGCGCTGCAGCGCCTCGGGGCTGAGCTACCTGCCGCCGCGCGCCTACTGCGAGCGCAGCTTCCAGCCCTGCGACGAATGGGTCGAGGCCGGCACCACCGGCACCATCGAATGCGCGACCATCGTGACGGCCGCGTTCGAGAACCTGCCCCCGCCGCCCTACGCGATCGCCTACGTGCGCCTGGACGGCGTGGACACCGCGCTGATCAACTTCGTGCAGGGCCTGGACCTGTCCGACGTGCCGGCCGCGGCGCGCCGCCTGCAGCCGGGCACGCGGGTGAAGGTGGTGTTCCGCGACCAGCCGGAAGGCCGCATCACCGACTTCCACTACGAGCTGATCGACTGAAACGAAAAAGGGAGGCCGCGGCCTCCCTGCTTCATCGTGCGGCGCGCGGGCGCCTTCAGCCCAGCAGCAGCGCGTCGTCGGCGAGCTTCTCGCCGCGCACCTTCTCGAACATCGCGAGCAGGTCGGCCACGTCCATGCGCCGGCGCTCCTCGCCGGAGACGTCCAGCACCACCTGGCCCTGGTGCAGCATCACGGTGCGGTCGCCCACGTCCAGCGCCTGGCGCATGCTGTGGGTGACCATCATCGTGGTGAGCTTGTTCTCGGTCACGATGCGCGCGGTCAGCTGCAGCACGAAGTCCGCGGTGCGCGGGTCCAGCGCCGCGGTGTGCTCGTCCAGCAGCAGGATGCGCGAGGGCTGCAGCGCCGCCATCAGCAGGCTCACCGCCTGGCGCTGGCCGCCCGACAGCAGGCCGATGCGGTCGCTCAGCCGGTTCTCCAGGCCCAGGCCCAGCGTGGCCAGGCGCTCGCGGAAGAACTCACGCATCGCCGGCTTGACCGCCAGCGACAGCCCGCGCGAGGCGCCGCGCCGCTGCGCCAGCGCCATGTTCTCCTCGATGGTCAGGTCCTCGCAGGTGCCGGCCATCGGGTCCTGGAAGACCCGCGCCACCCGTTGCGCACGCTCCCACACCGGGGCACGGGTCACGTCGGTGCCGTCGATCACGATGCGGCCGCTGTCGACCGCCAGGTCGCCCGAGACGGCGTTCAGGAAAGTGGACTTGCCGGCCCCGTTGGAGCCGATCACGGTGACGAACTGGCCGCTGGGGATCTCCAGCGACAGCCCGCGCAGCGCGCGGGTCTCGATCGGCGTGCCGGGGTTGAAGGTGATGGCAAGGTTCTGTGCACTCAGCATGTCGGGGCTCCCGGCAGCGATCAGGACGCACGCCGCGCCAGCTTGCGCTTGAGCTGCGGCACCACCAGCGCCACGGCCACGAGCACGGCGGTGACGAGGTTGAGGTCCTGGGCCTTCAGGCCGATGAAGTCGCTGTTGAGCGCCAGCGCAATGAAGAAGCGGTAGACGATCGCGCCGACCACCACCGCCAGCGTGGCCCACACCAGGCGACGCGAGGGCAGGATGCTCTCGCCGACGATCACCGCGGCCAGGCCGATCACGATGGTGCCGATGCCCATGGAGATGTCCGCGCCCCCCTGGGTCTGCGCGAACAGGGCGCCGGCCAGCCCCACCAGCGCGTTGGAGATCGCCATGCCCAGCAGCACCATCGCGCCGGTGTTGACGCCCTGCGCGCGCGCCATGCGCGGGTTGGAACCGGTGGCGCGGATCGCCAGGCCCCGCTCGGTGGCGAAGAACCAGTCCAGCAGCAGCTTGGCCAGCACCACGATGACCAGCAGGATCAGCGGGCGCGCGACGTAGTCGTCCAGGCTCTCGGGCTGCAGCTGGGTGAACAGCGTCGGGTCGTTGATCAGCGGCACGTTGGGCCCGTCCATGATGCGCAGGTTGACCGAGTACAGCGCGATCATCATCAGGATGCTCGCCAGCAGGTCCATGATGCGCAGCTTGACGTTGAGCCAGCCGGTGACGAGGCCGGCCACCGCACCGGCGGCGGTCGCGGCCGCCGTGGCCATCCAGGGGTTGGTGCCGGTGGAAATCAGGATGGCGCACACCGCGCCGCCCAGCGGGAAGCTGCCGTCCACCGTGAGGTCGGGAAAGCGCAGCAGGCGGAACGAGATGAACACGCCGAGCGCAACGAGGCTGAAGATCAGGCCGATCTCAACGGCGCCGAGCAGCGAGAACAGGGACATGGCGGGCAGGGCAAAGAACGAAGGGATGGCAGGAAACACGCGGGGGCCGCGCGCGGCGGCCCCCGTGGCGGTTCAGGTCACTGCACGACCTGGGCCGCGGACTTGATCAGCTCGTCGGAGAGCTTGACGCCCTGCTTCTCGGCGGCGCCCGGGTTCACGTACAGCTCCAGCTTGGTGCTGACTTCGGGCTTGATGTCGCCGGGCTTCTCGCCCTTGAGGATGCGCACCACCATGCGGCCGGTCTGCTCGCCCAGGTCGCGGTAGTTGATGCCCAGCGCAGCGATCGCGCCGCGCTTGACGCTGTCGGTATCGGAGGCGACCAGCGGGATCTTGGCGTCCTGGCCGACCTTGACCAGCGATTCATAGGCCGACACGACGTTGTTGTCGGTGTTGGTGTAGATCACGTCGACCTTGCCGATCAGGCTGCGCGCGGCGCTGCCCACGTCCACCGAGCGCGGCGCGGCGGCCTCGACCAGCGTCATGCCCAGCTTGGGCAGCAGGGCCTGCAGCTGCTTGACCACCACCACCGAGTTGGCCTCGCCGGGGTTGTAGACCATGCCCACGCGCTTGGCGTTCGGCACGACCTGGCGCAGCAGCTCGATCTGCTTGTCCAGCGCCAGCAGGTCCGACACGCCGGTCACGTTGGTCCCGGACGCTTCCCAGCTCGGCACCAGCTTCGCGGCCACCGGGTCGGTCACGGCCGAGAACACCACCGGCACGGTCTTGGTCGCGGCGACCACGGCCTGGGCCGAAGGCGTGGCGATCGCGACGATCGCATCGGGCTTGTCGCCGACGAACTTGCGCGCGATCTGCGCGGCGGTGCCGGTGTTGCCCTGGGCGCTCTGGTACTGCCACTTCAGGTTCTTGCCGGCTTCGAAGCCGGCTTCCTTCAGCGCCGCCTGCACGCCGTCGCGCACCGCGTCCAGCGCGGGGTGCTCGACGATGGCCGTCACGGCGACGGACTTCTGTTGCGCCAGCGCGGGGGTCATGGCCGCCAGGGCCAGGGTCAGGGCGCCGAGAGGCTTCCAGGGCAACTGCTTGATGTTCATTGCGGTCTTCCAACTCCGAGACAACAGGAGCGCCCTGGCCCGGGCGCTCGAAAGGGGAGCCAGGGAGTTTACCCGTGCCTTCCGCCACATGCTGGTGCATGGCCATGCCCGGCCTGGCGCAGGCGCCCGGCACCGGCGATGCGCCGGGACCACAGCCGGGCCAACTTTGACCGGTCCCCGTCCGCCACCGTGTTTCCCCTTCACCATGCGCAGGCCCCCCGTGTTACGTTTGCGCACACCATGCGCACCTCCCTGCCCACCCCCCTCCCGTCGCGCGAGGCGGCCCCGTCGCGCGCGTGGGGCTGGCTGTGGAACGCGACCCCGCTGCTGCCGGCCGGCGACCTCGCGCCGTTCTGGACCGGCGGCTGCGCGGTGCTCGCCGCGCTGGCGCTGTGCGGCGCGCCTGCGGCCTGGGGGCTGACGCCGGCTCCCGTCCTTCCGGCCGCGGTGGCGGCACTGGCCGCGGCCGCGCTGTACGCGCTGCACCGGCTCGCCCGGCGGCACGAGCCGGGCTGGCTGCCTCCTGCCGCCGCCTGCCTGTGGCTGGTGGCCTGCGCCGTCTGGAGCACCGCCACGACCAGCCCCGCGCTGCTGCGCTGGATGCTGGCGCTGCCGGTGCTGGTCGCGCTGCCGCTGCTGCTGGGCGCGCGCGCCGGCTGGCTGACCGCGATCGTCGCCGTGGCCGCCGGCTGGGCCTGTGCGCCGCCCGGCACGGGGGCGGCGGCCCTGCTGCTGCCGCCCGTCGCGACCTGCCTGCTCGGGCTGGCGCTGCGCGCCCCGCTGCAACGGCCACGCAGCCCGGGAACGCCCGACGACGCGCACGACACCGAGCTCAGCCTGCTGACCAGCCGGCTGGAGCTGGCCGCCGGCATCGGCGACCTGGGGGTGTGGGAGTACGACGTCGCGCAGCAGCGCTTCCTGGTGGACGAGCGCTTCTGCATGCTGTACGGCGAGCCCGGGCCGGGCCGCTGGCTGCCGGCGTCCTGGCTGAAGGAACGGGTGCACCCCGAAGACCTGCCCAAGCTGGAGGCCCGCTTCGACGACGCGCTGCTG
Source organism: Caldimonas thermodepolymerans (assembly GCF_015476235.1). Lineage (NCBI taxonomy): Bacteria > Pseudomonadati > Pseudomonadota > Betaproteobacteria > Burkholderiales > Sphaerotilaceae > Caldimonas > Caldimonas thermodepolymerans. The sequence continues at coordinate 643,291 of NZ_CP064338.1, read as the reverse complement.
CAGGGCCACATCTACGACATGCGCTTCCGGGTGATGCACCCGGACGGCAGCATCCACTGGCTGCGCAGCGTCGGCAAGGTCGAACGCGACGGGCACGGCCAGGCGGTGCGCGTGGTCGGCCAGGACCAGGACGTCACCGAAGAGGAACTCAACCGCCAGCGCCTGCAGCAGGCCATGCAGCGCCACGACCTGGCAGTGCGCGCGATGCGCGGCATGGTCTGGGAATACGACCCGGTGACCGGCCGCGTGACGCGCGACCTGCGCGCGGCCTCGCTGCTGGGGCTGGCGCCGCACGAAGGCATCCGCACGCTCGACGAGATGCTGCACCAGGTGCCGCCCGGCTCGCGCGAGGCCTGCCGGCGCTTCATCGAGCGCATCCGCCGCGGCCCGGACGCGCTGATCGAAGAGGTGCTGCCCTTCTACCACCGCGACGGCTCGCTGCGCCACCTGCGCCTGCACGTGCTGGTCGAGCGCGACGCCGACGGCCGGGTGCTGCGCGCCACCGGCATCAACATCGACGTCACCGGCGAGGTCGAGACGCGCGAGCGCATGCGCGCGCTGACCGAGACGCTGCGCCTGGCCACCGAGGCCGGCCGACTGAGCGTGTGGGCCTTCGACTTCCGCACGCGACGCTTCGACATCGACGCGATCGGCCGCGAGCAGCTAGGCATGGGCGACGCGCCGGCAGCGCAGTGGGACGAGGTGCTCGCCTTCGTGCACCCCGAGGACCGCCCCGAGCTGGAGAAGGCGCTGGCCGCGGTCGAGAACGGCGCGCAGCACGTCGAGGTGCGCTACCGCGCCGGCACCGAGGAGCGGCTGCGCTGGCTGCGCAGCGCCGGGCGGGTCGAGCTCGACGAGCACGGGCGGCTGCACCGCCTGCTCGGCGTGAGCTGGGACATCACCGCCGACGTGATGGCCGAGACCGCGCTGCGGCGGGTCAACGAACGGCTGATGATCGCGCTGTCGGCGGTGCACGCCTCGGTGTGGGAGTACGACGCGCGCACCGGGCGCCTGCAGTGGGACGAGCACGGCGCCGAGCTGTTCGGCGTCGACCCCAACGGCGGCCTGCGCGCCTGGGAACAGGTGCTCACGCCCGACTGCGCGCGGCAGGCCGTCGAGACGCTGCGCACCCACCTGCGCGACCCGGCCTGCCTGACCTTCGAGCTCGAGTACACCATCCGCCACTCGCAGCGCGGCCTGCGCTACATCCGCTGCGTGGGCCGCAACGAGCGCGACGACCAGGGGCGGCTGGTGCGCACCGTCGGCCTGGACCTGGACGTCACGCCGCAACGCCAGACCGCGCGCCACGCCGAGGAACTGGCCAGCCGCCTGCAGCTGGCCATCTCGGTCTCGCGCCTGGGCATCTGGATGCTGGACCTCCACACCGGCCGCAGCGAGTGGAACGAGGAGCTCTACCGCATCTTCGGCCTGGACCCGCAGCAGGTACCCCCCAGTGTCCATGCCTGGGAGGAGCGCATCCATCCCGACGACCGCGAGCGCGTGCTCAACGCCGCGATGCGCACCTGGACCGGGCAGCACTCGGACGTCAACGAATACCGCGTCGTGCGTCCCGACGGCGAGGTGCGCCACGTGCGCACCATCCTCAGCCACGTGCGCGATCCGCAGGCCGGCGTGCAGCGCGTGGTCGGCGCCACCTTCGACGTGACCGCCGAGAAGCGCGCCACCGAGGCGATCGAGCGCGCCCGCCTGGCCGCCGAGGAGGCCAACCGGCTCAAGAGCGAGTTCCTCGCCAACATGAGCCACGAGATCCGCACCCCGATGAACGCGGTGATCGGCATGACCGAGCTGGCCCTGGGCGGCGCGCTGCCGCCGCGCGAGCACCAGTACATCGCCAAGGCCAACGCCGCGGCGCGCAGCCTGCTGGGCGTGCTCAACGACATCCTCGACTTCTCCAAGATCGAGGCCGGCCGGCTCGAGGTGGAACGCACCGAGTTCGTGCTGCACGAGGTGCTCGAGCGCGTCACCGACGTGGTGGCGCTGCAGGCCGGGGAAAAGGGCCTGGAGCTGGTGGTCGACGTCGACCCCGCGCTGCCGGCGCGCCTGGTCGGCGACCCGACCCGCGTCGCGCAGGTGCTGACCAACCTGGTGGCCAATGCCGTCAAGTTCACCGAGGCCGGGCGCGTGATCGTGCGCGTCGCGCCTTCGGCGGTGCAGCCGCTGGCGCAGGACCTGCGGCTGCGCTTCGAGGTGGCCGACACCGGCATCGGGCTCAGCGACACCGAGCAGGCGCGCCTGTTCGAGGCCTTCACGCAGGCCGATGCGTCCACCACCCGGCGCTTCGGCGGCACCGGCCTCGGGCTGGTGATCTGCCGGCGCCTGCTGCAGCTGATGGGCGGCGAGATCGGCGTGCGCTCGCAGCCCGGGCAGGGATCGCTGTTCTGGTTCGAGCTGCCGCTGGGCCGCGGCGCGACCGCCGAACCCCTGGTGCCGGCGCTGCCGCCCGGCCGGCAACGCCGGGTGCTGGTGGTCGACGACGACGCGGCCACCCGCGCCGCGCTGGCGCGCCAGCTGCGCGCGGCCGGGCACACCGTGGCCGAGGCCGCCGATGTCGACGAGGCGCGCCGCCACTGGGCGCTCGCCCGCGCGCAAGCCCCGCAGCAGGCCACCGCCGTGCTGATCGACGCCGGCCTGCCCGAGGGCACGGGCCTGGCGCTTGCCACCGAGCTCGCCGGGACCACGCCCCGCCCGCACATCGTGCTGACCTGCCGCCCGCACGAATACGACGCGCTGCGCGCCCACGCGCCGCCGGTGGCCGCCCACGCCTGCCTGGCCAAGCCGCTGCTGCCCGCACAGCTGACCAGCCTGTTCGACGGCAGCGCCGAGGCGCAGCACACCGCGCCGGCCCCCTTGCAGGCCCCGCCCTCGCTGCGCGGCATGAAGGTGCTGCTGGCCGAGGACAACCCGCTCAACCGCGAGCTGGCGATCGAGCTGCTGCAGCGCGCGGGGGTGCAGGTCAGCACCGCGAGCACCGGCGCCGAGGCGCTGGCGGCGGTGCAGAGCCAGGAGTTCGATGTGGTGCTGATGGACGTGCAGATGCCGGACATGGACGGCTTCGAGGCGACGCGGCGCGTGCGCGCGCTGGGCGGGCCGCGCGCCTTCGTGCCCATCATCGCGATGACCGCGCATGCGATGGCCGGCGACCGCGAACGCTCGCTGGCCGCCGGCATGGACGACCACCTGGCCAAGCCGATCGACTCGGCGGTGCTGCTGCGCACGCTGCTGCGCTGGGGCCGCGGGCGCCACGCCGGCCCGACGCATCCGCCGGCACCGCCGCGCCTGCCCCCGCCGCCGGCGGCTGGCCCGTTGCGGGTGCTGGACGTGGACCTGGGGCTGCGCGCCTGCGGCGGCAACGCCGCGATCTACAAGCGCGCGCTGCGGCGCTTCGCCGAGGTGTACGAGCGCAGTCCGGTGCGTGCCGGCGACCCGCCCGACACCCAGCAGCGGGAGGCGCACAGCCTCAAGGGGGCGGCAGCGACGCTGGGCATGTCGGCGCTGTCGGAACTGGCCCGCGAGCTGGAACTCGCCGCGCGCGCCGGCCAGCCGCTGGTGCAGGAGCAGCTGGAGCGGCTCGAGCGCGCGCTGCGCGACGCACGCCGCGCCGCGCTGGCCCAGCTGACGTGAGCGGCATGCCGCCCGGACTCAGGCGGCGGTGACGTCCTCGACCGGGGCGCCGGTCAGGCGCGCCAGGTCCTGCGGCGTGACGCGGAACACCCCGTTGGGGTGGCCGGCCGCGGCCCAGACCTCGTCGAAGCGGAACAGCTCGCGGTCGATCAGCAGCACCGGCGGCTCGAGGTGGCCGACCGGCGAGACGCCGCCGATCGCAAAGCCGGTGCGCGCCTTCACGTACTCCGCGTCGGCGCGGCCCAGCGCGCCGACCAGGGCCGAGACCTTCTTCTCGTCGACCCGCTTGTCGCCCGAGGTGATCACCAGCACCGGCCGGTCGTCGTCCTTGCGGCGGAACACGATGCTCTTGGCGATCTGCCCGAGCTGGATGCCCAGCGCGTCGGCGGCTTCCTGCGCGGTGCGCGCGGGCACCTCGAGGAACACCGGCGCGTGCGGGTGGCCCGCCTCGCGCAGCACCTGCGTGACGCGGCGGAAGCCCTCGGGGCGTTGCAGCAGCACGGCATCCTCGCTCATGCAGCCCCCCGCCTCGACAGCACCGCGTTGGCCACGCGCGAGACCGGCTTGCGGCCCAGCACGTCGGAAATGAACTTGCCCGCGTCGACCAGGCGGTCCAGGTCGATGCCGGTCTCGATGCCCAGGCCGTGCAGCAGGAACACCACGTCCTCGGTCGCGACGTTGCCGGTCGCGCCCTTGGCATACGGGCAGCCGCCCAGGCCCGCGACGCTCGCGTCGAAGGTGTGGATGCCCATCTCCAGGCAGGCGTAGACGTTGCCGATGGCCTGGCCGTAGGTGTCGTGGAAATGGCCGCTCACCTCGGCGATCGGGTAGTGCTTGAGCGCGCGCTCCATCACCGCCTGCACGCGCCGGGGCGTGCCCACGCCGATGGTGTCGGCGATGCCCACGTGCTGCACGCCGATGTCCTTCATCAGCCGCACCACGCGCTCCACCTCGTCGGGGCTGACCTCGCCCTGGTAGGGGCAGCCCAGCGCGCAGGACACCGCGCCGCGCACCTTGATCCCCTGGGCGCGTGCGGCCTCCACCACCGGGCGGAAGCGCTCGATCGACTCCTCGATCGAGCAGTTGATGTTGCGCTGGCTGAAGGCCTCGCTCGCCGCGCCGAACACGACGATCTCGTCCGGGCGCGTGGGCAGCGCCGCCTCCAGGCCCTTCATGTTGGGCACCAGCACCGAGTAGCGCACGCCGGGCTGGCGCTGCACGCCGGCCATCACCTCGGCGTTGTCGGCCATCTGCGGCACCCACTTGGGGCTGACGAAGCTGGTGACCTCGATCTCGCGCAGGCCGGCGGCCTGCAGGCGATGCACCAGCTCGACCTTGTGCGCGGCGCTGACGGCCTGTTTCTCGTTCTGCAGGCCGTCGCGCGGCCCCACGTCGACCAGGGTGACTCGCTGTGGAAACATCTCTCGGGACTCCTCGTCGTGACCCTTCATTGTGACCTGCCGCGCGGCGCGCTGCAGCCGCCGCGGCCGGCACCGGCTCAGTCCGCCGGCTGCAGGCGCAGCAGCTCGGCGCCCTCGTCGACCTGGTCGCCCACGCCGTAGAGCAGCTCCTGCACCACCCCGTCGGCCGGTGCGACGATGCTGTGCTCCATCTTCATCGCCTCCATCACCGCCAGCGCCTGGCCCTTGGCGACGCGCTGGCCGGGCTGCACGTGCAGCGCGATCAGCTTGCCCGGCATCGGTGCGGTCAGCCGCCCGGCGTCGTGGCCGCCCTCGCCGGCATGGACGATGGGGTCGATCCAGGTCAACGACAGGTGGCCGTCGGCGCCGAACACCGCGAAGGACTCGCCGTGGCGGTAGACCGACAGCGTCCAGCGCTGCTCGCCCAGCCGCACGTCGTGGCGGTCGCCGCCCAGCGCGCGCGCCTGCAGCGGCAGCTGCAGCTCGCCCAGCTGCAGCAGGTGCGAACCGTCGTGCTGGTAGGCCAGGTAGGCGACGTGGCGCTGCCCGCCCACGTCCAGCTCCATGCGCCGGCGCGCCGCACCGTGCAGGCGCCAGCCGTCGCGCCGCGACCAAGGGTCGTCGTCCTGCAGGGCGGCCTCCTCGGCCAGCACGCAGGCCGCCACCCCGGCCACCGCGCAGGGCAGCGACAGCCCCGGCACGTCGAACAGCGCCTCGCGTTCACGCTCGATCAGTGCGGTGTCGAGGTCGGCCTGCACGAACGAGCGGCTGGCCACCACCCGGCGCAGGAAGGCCACGTTGGTGTGCAGGCCCACGACATGGGTCGCGGCCAGCGCCGCCTGCAGCCGCGCCAGCGCCTGCTCGCGCGTGGCCCCGTGCACGATGAGCTTGGCGATCATCGAGTCGTAGTACGGCGTGATCTCGTCGCCCTCGCGCACGCCGGCATCCAGCCGCACCGGCGCGACGCGGAACTCGGCCGCCTCGGGGGTGCGGAACACCCGCAGCCGCCCGGTGGCCGGCAGGAACTGCGCCTCCGGGTTCTCGGCGCACAGGCGCGCCTCCATCGCGTGGCCCTCGATGCGCAGCTCGTCCTGCAGGCGCGGCAGGCGTTCGCCCGCGGCCACGCGCAGCTGCCACTCGACCAGGTCCTGCCCGGTGATCGCCTCGGTCACCGGGTGCTCGACCTGCAGGCGGGTGTTCATCTCCATGAAGTAGAAGCGCCCGTCCTGCTCGGCGATGAACTCCACCGTGCCCGCGCCGACATAGCCCACCGCGCGCGCGGCGGCCACCGCGGCCTCGCCCATCTCGCGGCGGCGCGCCTCGGTCATGCCCGGCGCGGGCGCTTCCTCCAGCACCTTCTGGTGGCGGCGTTGCACCGAGCAGTCGCGCTCGAACAGGTGGACGTAGTTGCCGTGCGTGTCGCCGAACACCTGGATCTCGATGTGGCGCGGGCGCGTGACGTAGCGCTCGACCAGCACGTGGTCGCTGCCGAAGCTGGCCTGCGCCTCGCGCTTGCACGAGGCCAGCGCCTCGATGAAGTCCTCGGCGCGGTCCACGCGCCGCATGCCCTTGCCGCCGCCGCCCGCGCTGGCCTTGATCAGTACCGGGTAGCCGATGCGGTCGGCCTCGCCGAGCAGGAAGTCGGCATCCTGCCGGTCGCCGTGGTAGCCCGGCACCAGCGGCACGCCGGCGCGCTCCATGAGCACCTTGGCGGCCGACTTGCTGCCCATCGCGGCGATCGCCGAGGCGGGCGGGCCGATGAACACCAAGCCGGCCTCGGCACAGGCCGCGGCGAAGGCCTCGTTCTCGCTCAGGAACCCGTAGCCCGGGTGGATGGCCTGAGCACCGGTGCGGCGCGCGGCCTCGATGATGCGCTCCCAGCGCAAGTAGCTGTCGCGCGGCGCCGCCCCCCCGATGTGCACCGCCTCGTCGCAGGCCAGCACGTGCTTGGCCTGCGCGTCGGCATCGGAGTGGACCGCGACGGTGCGGATGCCCAGGCGCCGCGCCGTGGCCGCCACGCGGCAGGCGATCTCACCGCGGTTGGCGATCAGGATCTTGTCGAACATGTCAGTCTCCCGCGGTGAGATCGCCTGCGCACGCTACGCGTGCCATGCGTTCTGTCTGCGCCGCTGCGCCGGCTCGCGCCGGCTGGTCACCGCGGTTGGCAATCAGGATCTCGTCGAACATCTCAACCCCCTTGCGACACGGCCCAGGCCGGTGCCCGCTTGTCGAGGAAGGACCGCACGCCCTCGCGCCCCTCGTCGCTGGCGCGGATGTCGGCAATGCGGCGCGCGGTGTCGTCGCGCAGCCCGGCGGTGATCGGCTGGCCGGCGACGTCCTGCACCAGGCGCTTGCAGGCCTTGACCGCCTCGGGCCCGTTGGCCACCACCGTCTGCACGATGGCGTCGACCTTCGCGTCGAACGCCTCGGGCGCGCACACCTCGTGCACGAAGCCGAGGCGGTACGCCTCGGCGGCGCTGAAGCGCTCGGCGGTGACGAAGTAGCGGCGCGCGGCCTGCTCGCCCATCGCGCGGATCACGTAGGGACTGATGGTGGCCGGCAGCAGGCCGAGCTTCGCCTCGGACAGGCAGAAGTGCACGCCCTCGGCCGCGACCAGCACGTCGCACACCGCGGCGAGCCCGACGCCGCCCGCGTAGCAGTCGCCGTGGATGCGGCCGATCACCGGCACCGGGCAGCTGTACAGCGTCCACAGCATCTGCGCCAGGCGCGAGGCGTCCTCGCGGTTCTGGTCCCAGGTGTAGCCGGCCATCTTGCGCATCCAGTTGAGGTCGGCCCCTGCGCTGAAGGCCTTGCCGTGGCCGCCGAGCACGATGGCGCGCACGGTCGGGTCCTGGCCCAGCCGCGTGAAGGTCGCGGTCAGCGCCGCGATGGTCTCGTCGTCGAAGGCGTTGCGCACCTCGGGACGGTTGAGGTAGACGCGGGCCACCGGCCCGTCGATGCGCAGTTCCAGCGGAGTCTGCATGTCGGCTGTCCTTTCGCCTGGTTGGTGCACGGCAACGCGCGTCACATGCGGAACACGCCGAAGCGCGCGTCAGGAATCGGGGCGTTGAGCGCGGCGGACAGGCCCAGCGCCAGCACGCGGCGCGTGTCGGCCGGGTCGATCACGCCATCGTCCCACAGCCGCGCCGAGGCGTAGTACGGATGGCCCTGGCGCTCGTACTGGGCACGGATCGGCGCCTTGAAGGCTTCCTCCTCCTCGGCGCTCCACTGACCGCCCTTGGCCTCGATGCCGTCGCGCTTGACGGTGGCCAGCACGCTGGCGGCCTGCTCGCCGCCCATCACGCTGATGCGCGCGTTCGGCCACATCCACAGGAAGCGCGGGCTGTAGGCACGGCCGCACATGCCGTAGTTGCCGGCGCCGAAGCTGCCGCCGATGATCACGGTGAACTTGGGCACCTGCGCACAGGCCACCGCGGTCACCATTTTGGCGCCGGCGCGCGCGATGCCGGCGTTCTCGTACTTGCGCCCCACCATGAACCCGGTGATGTTCTGCAGGAACACCAGCGGGATCTTGCGCTGGCAGCACAGCTCGATGAAGTGCGCGCCCTTCTCGGCGCTCTCGATGAACAGGATGCCGTTGTTGGCGACGATGCCCACCGGCATGCCCTCGATGTGCGCGAAGCCGCACACCAGCGTGGTGCCGTAGCGGGCCTTGAACTCGTCGAACTCGCTGCCGTCGACGATGCGCGCGATCACCTCGCGCACGTCGTAGGGCTTGCGCGTGTCGGTGGGGATCACGCCGTACAGCTCCTCGGCCGGGTACTTCGGCTCGCGCGGCGGGATGCATGCCAGCGGGCTCGACTTGCGCCAGTTGAACCGCGCCACCGCCGCGCGCGCCAGGGCGAGCGCGTGCAGGTCGTTCTCGGCCAGGTGGTCGGCGACGCCCGACAACCGGGTGTGCACGTCGCCGCCGCCCAGCTCCTCGGCGCTGACCACCTCGCCGATGGCTGCCTTCACCAGCGGCGGGCCGCCGAGGAAGATCGTGCCCTGGTTCTTCACGATGATGGTCTCGTCGCTCATCGCCGGCACGTAGGCGCCGCCGGCGGTGCACGAGCCCATCACCACCGCCAGCTGCGGGATGCCCTGGGCGCTCATGTTGGCCTGGTTGTAGAAGATGCGCCCGAAGTGCTCGCGGTCGGGGAACACGTCGTCCTGGTTGGGCAGGTTGGCGCCGCCCGAGTCGACCAGGTAGATGCACGGCAGCCGGTTCTGCTGCGCGATCTCCTGCGCGCGCAGGTGCTTCTTGACCGTCATCGGGTAGTAGGTGCCGCCCTTGACGGTGGCATCGTTGCAGACGATCACGCACTCGACGCCGGACACCCGCCCGATGCCGGCGATCATCCCCGCGCCGGGCGCCTCGTTGTTGTACATGTCCAGCGCCACCAGCGGCGCGATCTCGAGGAAGGGCGTGCCGGGGTCAAGCAGCATCTCGACCCGCTCGCGCGGCAGCAGCTTGCCGCGCGCCAGGTGCTTGGCCCGCGCGGCTTCGCCGCCGCCCTGGGCGATGCGCTCGAGCTGCGCGTTCAGGTCACCGACCAGCGCCCGCATCGCGTCGGCGTTGTGCCGGAACTCCTCGCTGCGCGGATTGAGGCGGGATTCGAGCATGGGCATGGGTGCGTCTCCTGCAGGCAACCACCACAGCGCAGGCACGAAGGGGGTCGCCGTAAAACGCCAAGGGTAGGCAGCCGCACCGCACAGAACAAGTCAACCAGGTTGCAAATCCTGCCATCCGTTGCCACACTTGCAGGGTGCGCGCCCCCCGTCCCTCCGAGCCCCCTGCCGCGGTCACGCCGGTGGCCTTCATCCGTGCCATGCTGCTGGCCTTCGAGCGCTACGGCGCGGACCCGTCCGAGGCGCTCAGACAGGCACAAATCACGCCAGCCCTGTTGCGCCAGCCGCAGGCGCGCATCACGGCGGTGCAGATGGAGACCTTCTCGCGCCTGGCGATGCAGCAGCTCGACGACGAGGCGCTGGGCTGGTTCTCGCGCCGCCTGCCCTGGGGCAGCTACGGGATGCTCAGCCGCGCCTCGCTGAGCGCGCCGACGCTGGAGGTGGCGCTCAAGCGCTGGTGCCGCCACCACGCGCTGCTGACCGACGACATCCTGTTCCGCCTGTCGGTGCAGGACGGCGCCGCGCGCATCCAGATCGAGGAGCGCCGCGCGCTGGTGCCGCCGATGCGCGAGCTGTGCCTGCTGACCAGCCTGCGCAACCTGCACGGCTACGCGTCCTGGGTGATCGATTCACGCATCCCGCTGCTGGAGACCACCTTCCCGTTCGAGGCGCCGCCGCATGCCGACGTCTACCCGCTGCTGTTCCCGTCCGGGCCGGTGCGCTTTGCCGCCGGGCCGGCCGGCTTCGGCTTCGACGCGCGCTACCTGGCGCTGCCGCAGCGGCGCGACGAGCGCGCGCTGCAGGCCATGCTGCAGCACGGCGTGCGCCTGATCGTGCTGCCCTACCGGCGCGACCGGCTGCTGGCCGAGCGGGTGCGCGAGCTGCTGCGCACGCGCGGTGCCGGGCTGCGCACCGCCGAAGCGCTGGCCGAGGCGCTGCACCTGTCGGTGCGCACGCTGCACCGCCAGCTGCGCGACGAGGGCGTGTCGCTGCAGGCACTGAAGGACGAGGCGCGCCGCGAGCAGGCGATCGAGCTGCTGCGCCGCACCGCGCGGCCGGTCAAGCAGGTGGCGCTGGCCGCGGGCTTCGCCAACGAAAAGAGCTTCGCGCGCGCCTTCAAGGGCTGGACCGGGCTGTCGCCGAGCGAGTTCCGCGCACGGGAACACGGCGCGGCGTAACATCGGGCGCACCATGAAAAGCCTGTTCCACCTCGCCTACCACGTGCACGACCTGGACGCGGCGCGCGACTTCTACGGGCGCGTGCTCGGCTGCCGCGAAGGCCGCAGCACCGACACCTGGGTCGATTTCGACTTCTTCGGCCACCAGATCTCGCTGCATCTGGGCGAGCCGTTTCCCACCACGGACACCGGCCGCGTCGACGGCCACCTGGTGCCGATGCCGCACCTGGGCGTGGTGCTGGAGCTGCCCGACTGGCAGGCGCTGGCGCAGCGCCTGCGCGAGGCCGGCGTGGCCTTCGTGATGGAGCCGCAGGTGCGCTTCGAGGGGCAGCCCGGCGAGCAGTGGACGATGTTCTTCCGCGACCCCTCGGGCAACCCGATCGAGGTCAAGGGCTTCCGGTCGCTGGACAGCGTCTACGACCGCTGAGCGGGCCGGCCGCCTCAGCGCACGTAGAGCACGCGCATCCCGGACAGCGTGCCGCCCGGGCGGTCGAGCACCTGCACCGTGGTCTGGCGCGGCCGGAAGCCTTCGGGCAGCGGCACGCTGCCGCGCACGCTCTCGAAGCGCTCGATGGTCACCGGCACCGGGTCGAGCCGGATGGTGCGCTCGGGGCCGTCGATCGGCGAGCCGGCGACGACGAACTGCAGCACGCCCTGGAACGGCCGCTTGCCGCTGGCATCGCGCGACAGCACGATGTCGTAGGTCAGCGCGTTGCCTTCCTGCTGGAAGCGCGCGGCGCGCACCGCCACCGCGCTGCCGCGCGGATCGGGCGGCAGCGCGGCGACCAGCGCGCCCATGTCCTCGCGCAGGCGGGCGATGGTCTCGCGGCTGGTGGCCAGCTCGCGGCTCAGGCGCTCCTTGTCGGCCAGCGCGGCCTCGAGCTGCTCGCCGGTCTTGCCCAGCTCGCCCTGCAGGCGCTGGCGCTCGGCCTCGGCTTCTTCATAGGCGCGCTGCAGCCGGGCCGACTCTTCCATCGACAGGCGCGGAGGCAGCACGCGCTGCTGCACGTAGAACACGCCGCCGATGCCGAGCCCGGCGCCGATCAGCAACAGCACGAGCCACCGTGGCATCACGGCACGGGAACGTCGTGAACCGTAGCGGTCGAGCACGACGGGCTTGGGTCTTCCGAACATGGAAAGGAATTCTTCTCAGCAGAACAGGGGTGGTGCGGGTCGCAGCACCCGCAAGGGTAACGCGGTTGGACACACCCTTTGAAACAAGGCGCACACGCGCACGCCGCGGGACTCAGGCCGCGGCCGGCTCCTCCCACGGCGGCACGCCGGCGTGCGCGTCGGCGCTCGCCTGCGGTGCGGCGGCCGCACGGTACAACTTCTCACGATCGAGCTCGCCGCCGAGCGCCTCGACCAGATCCGGGATCAGCTTGCCAAGTTCCCCGGTCATCAGCGCGACGTCGGCGTCGAAGCCGCCATCCTCGTCGCTGCGCGCGCCTTCGAGCACCACGTCAAGCGGCCTGATCTTCTTGAGGACCAGCGATTCCGTCAACACGAAGGACACGCGGTTGTCCCAGGTCAAGGCCAGCTGCGTGGGCAGCTTGCCCTGCTCGATGTGCCGGGCGACCTCGTCGATGTCCAGCGTGTGGCGGGTGTAACGCACGGTGGCCTTCTCGCTGTCGGGCTGCTTGAGCTCGCATTCGCGGTCGATCGTGAAGCCGGCCGGTGCCTCCTTGCTGCGCAGCCACTGCGCCATCGCGGTGGCCGGTGCGGTCTCGGTCTGCAGCGGGCTCATGCTCAGGGCGCCGTCGAACAGCTCGACCAGCCGCGTCACCACCGCGTCCGCACGCTTGATGCCCGAGGCCTCGACCACCACCCAGCCTTGCGCCGGCGCGATCCACACGGTGGTCGTGCCGCGCTTGGGGAAGGCACGCGGCAGCAGCTCGCGCACGATCTCCTCCTTCAGCTCCTTGGCACGCTTGCCGCGCGGGCGGCGGCCGGTCTCCTGCTCGATGCGGTCGAGCTGCTCCTCGAGGCGGCTCTTGACCGCCGAGGCCGGCACCGACTTCGTCTCGGTGCACAGCTTGAGGATCCACTGCCCGCCCACGCTCTCGATCATCGCGCCGTGCTTCTCGCCGCGCGGCTCGACCCAGCCGGCCGACTCCTGCTGCGTCGCGCCGCACTCGGCAAAGCGCGCGCCGGCCAGCCGCGCCTCGAGCGTCGCGAGTTCGGGGCGCTCCCACTGGTGGATGCGAAAGACGATGGCGTTCTTGAACATGGCGGCAAGTTCCAGGCTGAAGGGGGCGGATTGTAGGCGGCCGGCCCGCGCGGCCCTGCCGCCGCCAGGGCGCAAGCCCCTCGGTACACTTGTGGTTTTGCCCTGCACTGCCCACGTGTCGCCACGCCTTGCCGTCCTGCCCCAGTACCTGCTCCCGAAACGCGCGCTGACCACGCTGGCCGGCCGACTGGCTGCCGCCGAAGGCGGTGCGCTCACCACCGCGGCGATCCGCTGGTTCATCAAGCGCTACGGCGTGGACATGCGCGAAGCGGCCGAGCCGGACCCGGCCGCCTACCGCAGCTTCAACGAGTTCTTCACGCGGCCGCTGAAGCCCGGGGCGCGGCCGATCGCGCGTGCCGACCTGGTCTGCCCGGTCGACGGCGCCATCAGCCAGTTCGGCCGCATCCGGCACGACCGCATCCTGCAGGCCAAGGGCCACGACTACACGGTGCCCGCGCTGCTGGGCGGCGACCCGATGCTGGCCGCGATGTTCCTCGACGGCGAGTTCGCCACGCTGTACCTGAGCCCGAAGGACTACCACCGCATCCACATGCCCTGCAGCGGGCGGCTGCGCCGCATGATCCACGTGCCGGGCGACCTGTTCTCGGTCAACCCGACCACCGCGCGCGGCGTGCCCGGGCTGTTCGCGCGCAACGAGCGCGTGGTGTGCGTGTTCGACGGCGAGCGCGGGCCCTTCGTGATGGTGCTGATAGGCGCGACCATCGTCGGCAGCATGGCCACCGTCTGGCACGGGATGGTCAACCCGCCCCGCCCGGGCGAGGTGCGCGAGTGGCACTACGACGGACACGTGCGGCTGCGGCAGGGCGAGGAGATGGGCCGCTTCCTGCTCGGCTCGACGGTGGTGATGCTGTTCCCGCGCGACTGCCTGCGCTTCAACGCCGACTGGGCGCCGGAGCGACCGGTGCGCATGGGCGAGGCGATGGCGAGCTACCTGCCGCTGCCGCGCGAAGAAGAGTGAGGCGCGCGCTCAGCCCTTCTTCGCCTTGGCCTCGACCGGGGCACCGGCGGCCTTCCAGGCCGTGAAGCCGCCGTCGATGTGCGCCACCTTCGGCAGGCCCATGTCCTGCAGCGTCTTCGTCGCCAGCGCCGAGCGCCAGCCGGCCGCGCAGAACAGGATGAATTCCTTGTCCTCGGCGAACACCGGGCGGTGGTAGGGCGACTCGGGGTCGACCCAGAACTCCAGCATGCCGCGCGGCGCGTGCACCGCTCCGGGGATCACCCCGTCGCGCTCCAGCTCGCGCACGTCGCGCACGTCGACGAACTGCACCGACGGGTCGCCCAGCCGGGCGCGCGCTTCCTCGACGCTGTAGGTCTTCACGACGGCCATGGCCTCGTCGACCAGGGCCTTGTAGCCCTTCTTCAGTCCCATCGCGGTCTCCTGTCTCGACGATGACGGCCTGCCGCTCAGAACGGCCCCTGGCTCAGCCACCGCTCCATCTGTGCCTTGCGGTCGTTGCCCCAGAACGGCTCGCCGTCGATCACGAAGAACGGGGCGCCGAACACCCCGGCGGCGATCGCCGCCTCGTTGGCCTGCTTGAGCCGCTCCTTCCACACCGGATCGTTCCACACGCCCTCGGCCACCTGCGGGTCGAGTCCGAACTCGGCCGCCAGCCCCTTGAGCGCCTCGGGGTCGGACAGGTCCACGCCGCGCCCGAAGTAGGCACGAAAGCATGCGCGCGCCCAGGCGGTGGAACGCGCCGGATCGCTGCCGCACAGCCACCAGAACACCCGCGCCGCGTTCTGCGTCGCGATCGGGAAGCGGGACGGCTGCCGGAACGGCACGCCTTCGGCGCGCGCCGAGCGGGCGAAGTCGCGCAGCACGTACTCTCGCTTGAGCGGGTGCTCCACCGGCGGCTTGAGGCCGGAGACACGGAACGTGGCGCCCAGCAGGATCGCGTGCCAGCGCACGGTGCGCCCGTGGCGCGCCGCCAGCGCGTCGATCCATTCCGAGGCGATGTAGGAGTAAGGCGACGAGAAGTCGAAGTAGAAGTCGATCGGTGACGGCATGGCTCACTTGTACTGCAGTTGCGGCATCCGCATCCCTGCAGGGTGCAGGGGAATCCGCCATGCTAGACAGAGGCCGCCGGCGAGGACCTAGCGTTAACCCGGGCTTGCGGCCTGCGCCGTGCGCACAGCGCAGGCCGCGGGGGACGCTGCCCCGGTCGCGCGCCACTTACTTGTAGAGCAGCTGCGGCAGCCACAGCCCGATGGCCGGGAACGCGTACAGCAGGAAGATGGCCAGGATCTGGATGCCCATGAAGGGCAGCATGCCGAGGAAGATCTGGTTCAGCGTCACGTGCGGCGGCGCCACGCCCTTGAGGTAGAAGGCCGACATCGCCACCGGCGGGCTGAGGAACGCGGTCTGCAGGTTCAGCGCCACCAGCAGGCCGAAGAACAGCGGATCGACGCCGAAGTGGTCCAGCAGCGGGATGAAGATCGGCATGAAGATCACGATGATCTCGGTCCACTCCAGCGGCCAGCCGAGCAGGAAGATCAGCACCTGCGACAGCACCATGAACTCGACCTTGCTGAGGTTGAGCCCCAGCACCCAGCGCTCGACCAGCTCCTGCCCGCCCAGCAGGGCGAACGCCGACGAGAAGATCGCCGAGCCGACGAACAGCCAGCACACCATCGCCGAGGTCTTGGCGGTCAGGAACACCGACTCCTTGACCACCGAGAGGGTCATCTGCTTGTAGGCGAAGGCAAGCAGGAAGCCGCCCAGCGCGCCGATGGCCGCCGCCTCGGTGGGCGTGGCCAGGCCGAACACGATCGAGCCCAGCACCGCCAGGATCAGCACCAGCAGCGGGAAGAACGAGCCCAGGAGCATCTTGTAGACCTCCAGGCGCGTGAAGCTGAGCGCGGCGTAGAACGCCAGCACGACCACCCCCAGCACCCCGAAGGTCCACCACCACCAGTTCGGCAGGGGCCGGGCTTCGGGCGCCGCCCCCGCAGCGGGCTCGGTGGCCGCCGGCGGCTCGGCCACGCCCTCGGCCGGCATGCCGGCCGCTTCTTCCTCTTCGGCCCCCGGCGGCTCCGACACGCCCTGCGCACCGGGAGGCTCCTGCACGCCGTCGGCCCCCGGTGGTTCGGCCAGGCCGCCGTCGGCCCCCGGGGGCTCGGCGAGGCCGGAGGATTCCGCCGGGCCGGGGGTCGAGAACCCGATCGGCTGGATGTCGTACTCCACCACCTCGACCGGCGCGGTCGCGCTGCGGTACGTGGTCACCGCCAGCACGAGGAACAGCAGCCCCGGCATCACGACGATCACCAGCTGGCGCAGCAGGTAGCCGAGCGGCACCTCGGCGTTGCGCGGGCCCTTGAGCGCCCCGAGCAGGCGCGGCAGCGCATGCCGGCGGCCGTCGTTGCCGGCGATCCGCGCCAGCGGCGGGGGCAGCTCGACGCGCCGCGCCTCGGCCGACAGCGGCGGCGCCGTGTGCGGCCGCAGCTTGGCCATCAGGATCACGTACAGCACGTACAGCCCGGCCAGCATCAGCCCGGGGAAGAAGGCCCCGGCATACAGCTGCACCACCGACACGCCTGCGGTCGCGCCGTAGACGATCAGCAGCACCGACGGCGGGATCAGGATGCCCAGGCAGCCGCCCGCGGTGATCGAGCCCGCGGCCAGCGGCACGCTGTAGCCCGCGCGCAGCATGGCTGGCAGCGCCAGCAGTCCCATCAGCGTGACGACCGCGCCGACGATCCCGGTGGCGGTGGCGAACACGGCGCAGGTCACCAGCGTGGCAACCGCCAGCGACCCCGGGATGCGCGCCATCGACAGGTGCAGGCTGCGGAACAGCTTCTCGATCAGGTTGGCCCGCTCGACGAGGTAGCCCATGAAGACGAACAGCGGGATGGCGATCAGCACGTCGTTGGCCATCGTCCGGTACGCGGCCTGCACCATCAGGTCCAGCGTGCGCTGGGTGTTGCCGTCGTAGGCCAGCCACGTGAAGATCATCCCCATGCCCATCAGCGTGAACGCCGTGGGAAAGCCCAGCATGATGGCCACCACCACCATCGACAGCATCAGCAGGCCGAGGTGCCCGTGGGTGATGCGCTCGACGCCCAGCAGCATCACCACGGCCGACAGCACCACCAGGGCCATCAGGCCCAGGCCGAACCACAGTTCCTTGCGGATCTTCACGGCCGGCCTCCTTCGCTGGCGGTGTCGTCGGCGTGCACCATCTCCTTGAGCTTGTCGACGTCGACTTCCTCGACGTCGGGTTCACGCGAGGGCCATTGCCCGTCGCGCAGGCACAGCACGCAGCGCACGATCTCGGCGGCACCCTGCAGCAGCAGCGCGAGGCCGGCCACCGGGATGACGAACTTGAACGGATACAGCGGCAGCGGCTCGGCCGAGAAGGTCTGCTCGCGGATCGCGAGCGACTCCTGCGCGTAGGTCCAGCCGGCCCAGGTCAGCGCGACGATGCCGGGCAGGAAGAACACGATGTAAAGCACCAGGTCCACCGCCGCCTGCGTGCGCGGCGAGAAGAAGCCGTACAGCACGTCGCCGCGCACGTGGCCGTTCTTGCACAGCGTGTAGGCGCCGGCCAGCATGAACAGCGTGCCGTAGAGCATGATCTGGGCATCGAACACCCAGGCGTGAGGGCGGTTCAGAGCGTAGCGGGAGAACACCTCCCAGCTGATCAGCAGGGTCAGCAGCACCACGGCCCAGGCGGCAACCTTTCCCAGCCAGGTCGACAGCGCGTCGACCGCAAGCAGCAACTTCTGCATGTGATCTTTCGTGCCTGGGGAAGCGGGACAACACGAGGGCGCCGCCCAGGCGCCCTCGTGCACGGCGGCAGCGCGTCAGCGCTTGCCCGAGAAGTAGTGGTTGTAGGCCATCTTGTAGTCGACCATGGTGTCGTTCTGCCAGCGGCCGCAGCGTTGCGCAAAGGCACGCATCGAGTCCATGACGCGCTTGAACATCGGGTTCTCGGCCGCCTTCCTGGACGTCACCTTGTCCCAGGCCGCCAACTGCGCGCGCAGGATCGGGTCAGGCGTCTTGTAGAACTTCACGCCGTCCTTCTCCTGCATCTCGAAGTAGTCCTTCGAGTAGCGGTCGATGGCCTTCCAGCTCATGTCCGCGGAGGCCGCCTGCACGGCATAGTCGATCACCGCCTTCAGCTCCGCGGGCAGCGAGTCGTACTTGGTCTTGTTGAACAGCACCTCGAACTGCTCGCTGCACTGGTGGAAGCTCTGCAGCATGCAGTTCTTGGCCACGTCCGGGAAGCCCAGGGCACGGTCGCTGGAGGCGTTGTTGAACTCGGCCGCGTCGATCAGGCCGCGGTCCAGCGCCGGCACGATCTCGCCGCCGGGCAGCGGGTTGACCGCCAGGCCCATCTCGGTGAACACGTCCACCGCCAGGCCCACGGTGCGGAACTTCAGGCCCTTGAGCTCCTCGACGCGCGCCACCGGCTTCTTGAACCAGCCCAGCGGCTGCGTCGGCATCGGCCCGTAGAGGAAGGACTGCACGTCGAGGTTGAGGCTCTTGTAGATCTCGTCCAGCAGCTCCTTGCCGCCGCCGTAGTAGTGCCAGGACAGCACCATGTTCGGGTCCATGCCGAACGCCGGCCCGGAACCCCACAGCGCCACGGCCGGGTTCTTGCCGTACCAGTAGGCCACCACGCCGTGGCCACCGTCGAGCGTGCCCTTGCCGACCGCATCGAGCAGCTGGAACGCCGGCACCACGGCACCGGCAGGCAGCACGTCGATCCTCAGGCGGTTGCCCGCCATGTCGTTGACCTTCTTGGCGAAGTCGAGCGCGAACTCGTGGAAGATGTCCTTCGCCGGCCAGGTACTCTGGAAGCGCATCGTGACGGTCTGCGCGGTCGAAATCGCCGGGAAGGCCGCGGCACCGGCACCAACGGCGCCCGCACCGGCGCGCTTGAGGAAGCGACGGCGTTGGGAGGAAGTCTGACTCACGGCTGTCTCCTGCTCTTGAGGTGGATGGGACGGCCCCTCGTCTCTGCCGGACGGGTGGGTCGTCGCCATCGTAGACAGCGACGCAAGAGGGGGGGCTAGCGAAAACCCGCGCCGCTGCGGGCTATGGAGACAGGAAAAAACCCGTATCCGCCCGCGCCGCGCAGGGCCGTGCGCGTCACTGGCGGCCGAAGCTTAAAAACAGCTTAAATCAAGCTGAACGACAGCTGCCCTGGCAGCCGCCCGTCCCCCGCGGGGCATTCACTTGCGCCAGAACGAGGGCGTCAGCAGCACCATGAAGGACAGCATCTCCAGCCGGCCCAGCAGCATCGCCGCGGTGCAGACCCAGGTCTGGAAGTCGGTGAGCCCGGCGTAGGTGCCGGCCGGCCCCACGACGCCCAGCCCGGGGCCCATGTTGTTGACGCTGGCCACCACCGCGGTGAAGGCGGACACCACGTCCAGGTCGGTCAGCAGCAGCACCATGGTCAGCACCACGATGGTCGCGCCGTAGACCAGCATGAAGGCCAGCACCGCGAAGATCGTGGTGTTGGGCACCGGGGTCTCCCCCAGCATCACCGGGTTGACCGCGCGCGGGTGCACGATGCGCGACATCTCGCGCAACGCCTGCTTGACCAGGATGATGACCCGGATCATCTTGATGCCCGCGCCGGTGGAGCCGGCGCTGGTCGCCACGCCCGAGAGCATGAGCATCAGCACCGGGGCGAAGATCGGCCAGCGGCTGTAGTCGGTGGACGCGAAGCCGGTGGTCGATCCGACCGAGACCACGTTGAAGAACGCCATCCGCAGCGCGAGCCACGGGTCGCCGTAGGTGCCCTTGACCAGCAGCAGCGCGGCGACGACCAGGCTCGCGCCGACCAGCACGCCGATCGTGGCGCGCACCTCGACGTCGCCGAAGACGCGCTCCAGCGAGCGCTTGCGCAGCGCGATGAAGTACAGCGCGAAGTTGCAGCTGGAGATCAGCATGAACACCACCGCGGCCCACTCCAGCAGCGGCGAGCGGAAGTGGGCGAAGCTCGCGTCATGCGACGACAGCCCGCCCAGGCTGACCGTCGTGAACATGTGCATCCAGGCATCCAGCCAGCACATGCCGCCGAGCCGGTAGACGCTCACGCAGGCCAGCGACAGGATCAGGTACACCGTCCACAGCCCCTTGGCCGTCTCGGTGATGCGCGGCGTGAGCTTGGCGTCCTTCAGCGGCCCGGCCGCCTCGGCCTTGAACAGCTGGCTGCCGCCCACGCCCAGCAGCGGCAGGATCGCCACCGCCAGCACCAGGATGCCCATGCCGCCCAGCCATTGCAGGAAGCAGCGCCACAGGTTGATCGAGGGCGGCAGCCGGTCCAGCCCGGTCAGCACGGTCGCCCCGGTGGTCGTCAGCCCCGACATGGCCTCGAAGTAGGCGTCGGTGAACGACAGCGGCAGGCCGGCGCGGCGGAAGTACAGCAGCAGCGGCATGCTGGCGAACAGCGGCAGCAGCGTCCACGCCAGTGACACCAGCAGCACGCCGTCGCGCGGCTGCAGCTCGCGCCGCTGGCGCAGCGTGACGATCCACATCGCCAGGCCGCAGGCGAAGGTGATCCCGGCGGACCAGTAGTAGGCCTGCAGCGCGTGCTCGTCGCCGCGCCATGCCACGCCGAGCGGCACCAGCATCGCGAGGCCGAAGTACATGACGATGACGCCTAGGATCCCGAGGACGGGCAGCAGCGATTGCATAGATCGAGGAAGGACAACCCGTCAGAGGAAGGTGGCGCTGACCTGGAACAGCTTTTCGACCTCGCGCACGTCGCGCTTGCGCGGCAGGAACACGATGACGTGGTCGTTGGACTCGATCACCGTGTCGCTGCGCGGGATCAGCACGCGGGCCTCGCGGCGGCGCTTCTCGCGCTCCTCCGGCGGCATCTCGCCTTCCGGCCCGGGCAGGCCGCGCACGATGGCGCCGATCTGCGCGCCCTTGGGCAGCTTGAGCTCGCCGACGCTGCGGCCCACGACCTTGGAGACGTGCCGGTCGCCGCGCGCGACCGCTTCCAGTGCCTCGGCCGCGCCGCGCCGCAGGCTGTGCACCGCCTCGACGTCGCCGCGCCGCACGTGCGCGAGCAGCTCGCCGATCACCGCCTGCGCGGGCGACAGCGCGATGTCGATCTCGGTGCCCTGCACCAGGTCGGCGTAGGCCTTGCGGTTGATCAGCGCCAGCACCCGGCGCGCGCCCATGCGCTTGGCCAGCAGGCAGGACATGATGTTGTCCTCGTCGTCGTTGGTCAGCGCGAGGAACAGGTCCATGTCCTGGACGTTCTCCTCGACCAGCAGCTCCTCGTCGGTGGAGTCGCCGCGCAGCACCAGCGTGTCGGCCGACAGCTGCGAGGCGAGGTATTCGCAGCGCAGCGGGTCCTGCTCGATCAGCTTGACGCGGTAGTCCTTCTGCAGCAGGCGCGCCAGGCGCAGGCCGACCCGCCCGCCGCCGGCGATCATCAGGCGCCGCACCGGGCGCTCGCGGCGCCGCAGCGATTCCAGCACCGTGCGGATGTGGCGGGTGTCGGCCAGCACGAACACCTCGTCGCCCGGCTCGATGCGCGTCGAACCCTCGCAGACGATCTGCCGGTCCGGCCCCTCGGCCTCGCGCCGGTAGATCGAGACGATGCGCATCTCGACGTCGGGCACCAGGCTCGGCAGCTCCGAGATCGTGTGCCGCACCAGCGGGCCGCCGGAGATCGCGCGCACCGCGATCAGGCTGACCAGCCCGTCGGCGAACTCCAGCACCTGCAGCGCCTCGGGGTACTCGATCAGCTTGCGGATGTAGCGGGTCAGCGAGGCTTCCGGGCAGATCACCCGGTCCACCGCGAAGCCGGTGCGGCCCATCAGCGGCGAGCCGTCGACGAACTCGGGCGAGCGCACCCGCGCGATGGTCTTCGGGATGCCGAAGACGTCGTGCGCGATCTTGCAGGTGACCAGGTTGGTCTCGTCCAGCGGGGCGCAGGCGATCAGCATGTCCGCGTCCTGGGCGCCCGCTTCCTGCAGGACCGAAGGCTGGATGCCGTTGCCCACCACGCCGCGCAGGTCCATGCGGTCCTGCAGCTCGCGCACGCGCCGCGGGTCGGTGTCGATCACCGTGATGTCGTTGCGCTCGGACACCAGGCTTTCGGCGACGCTCTCGCCGACGCGTCCGGCGCCGAGGATCAGGATGTTCATGGCTGCGGATTATCCGCAACCGCCGCACCTTCTGCGGGCAACCCCCTCAGCGCCGCACCCGCTCGATGGCGCGCTGCTCCGCGATGCGCAGCAGGCCGTCGAAGATCAGCGACTCGACCAGCCGGAACGGCACCGTCAGGTACGGCGCCATCTTCCAGCCGGCCCCGCCGGTCAGCAGGCACACCGGCTCGGCGCCGCAGCGCTGCTCCAGGCTGCGGTACATGCGCTCGATCGCGCCGGCGATCGCGTAGGTGCCGCCGCTGGTCAGTGCATCGCTGGTGTTGGTGGGGAAGTCGCGCACCTCGCCGGTGGGCACGTGCAGCCCGGCGGTGCCGCTTTCCAGGGCGCGCAGCATGATGCCGTGCCCGGGCAGGATCAGGCCGCCGAGGAACTTGCCCTGCGCATCGACCGCGTCGACCGTGACGGCGGTACCCACCATCACCACCAGCGTCGGGCGCGGCGGGCCTTCGTTGAGGACGTGCCAGCGCGCCCCGATCATCGCCACCCACCGGTCGGCGCCCAGCCGCGCCGGATGGTCATAGCCGTTGAGCACGCCGGCTTCCTGGGCGCTGGCAATCACCCAGCTCGGGTGCACGTCCCACAGCTCGAGCTGCTCCTCGACCCGGTGACGCACCGCCTCGCCGGCCACGCAGCAGCCGAGCACGCTGGTGGGCACCGCCAGGTGCTTCCACTCGCCATCGGCGAGCTGGTCGATGGTCTCGAGGAACGCCGCGCCATGCGCCACCATCCGCGCGCCGGGATGGGCTGCCTCGAACTGCGCCCATTTCAGACGCGTGTTACCGATGTCGATGGCGAGAAACATGTTCGGGCCATTATCCCGAAACTCGCCCGCCGGCGCGCGCTGGCGCGCGCACGCCGCACCGGTCTTGCAGCCGTGGCGCTCAGGGACCGGCGCCCTCCCCCGCGCGGGTGTTGTCCACCGCGCCGCTGACGCCGGCCTCGCTCGCGCAGTGGGCGCAGCAGAAGAAGCCGGACACCGATTCGATCCCGTGCCCGACGATGCGGCAGCCGCAGTGGCTGCACACCGGGGCGAGCTTGTGGATCGCGCATTCGAAGCTGTCGAAGGTATGGCGGCGTCCGGCCATCACCACGTCGAAGGACAGGTGATAGTCGTTGCCGCAGGTCTCGCACCTGGCCATGGCGACTCCCCTCAGTTGCCGAGGCGCCCGCGCGCCAGCGGGTTCCAGCTGCCCACCGGCCCGCGCACCGCGCCGGCACCGGTGCGGTGCAGCCTGTAGACCCAGGCATTGCCCGCACCGAAGCGCCGCCGCGCCCTGCGCCACAGCACCGGGTGGTCGCGGTCCGGCCCGGGCGGCGCATCCAGCGGCGCGGGTTCGGGCGGTTCGGCCGGGTCGGGCGGTGGCACGCCGGGACCGAGCGGGGGTTCGCGATGGGCAGGCAAGGGATGCATCGGCAGCGTCCTGGAGCGACGGCGGGTCGCGGTCGCCTCCCAGCTCCCTTGGCACGTGCCGTGCCAGGCGGATACGGGGTCTTCCGCCTCGTCAGCGCCGGGGCCCTATGGCATGATTGACGTTGACGTAAACGTCAATTCCCTGAACGTCACGTCCAGCAGACAGGCCTCGCGCCCTTTCCCCCAGGACACCAGGAGACCGCCCGATGACCGACCTGTCCGAAGTCAAGGCCCTCGCCGAGTACCGCCCGAAGCACAAGGTGCGCTTCGTCACCGCGGCCTCGCTGTTCGACGGGCACGACGCCTCGATCAACATCATGCGCCGCCTGCTGCAGAGCATGGGTGCCGAGGTCATCCACCTGGGCCACAACCGCTCGGTCGACGAGGTGGTCACGGCCGCGCTGCAGGAAGACGCGCACGGCATCGCGATCAGTTCCTACCAGGGCGGGCACGTCGAGTACTTCAAGTACATGGTGGACCTGCTGCGGCGCCGCGGCGGCGAGCACATCCAGGTGTTCGGCGGCGGTGGCGGCGTGATCGTGCCGGCCGAGATCCGCGAGCTGCAGGCCTACGGCGTCACCCGCATCTACAGTCCCGAGGACGGCCAGCGCATGGGCCTGCAGGGGATGATCGGCGAGATGCTGATGCGCTGCGACCGCGACCTGAGCGAACATGCGCCGCGACGCGTCGAGGCGATCCAGGGCCACGGCGAGGCCGCCTGGCGTGCGCTCGCGCAACTGATCACGGCGCTGGAGAACGGCAGCGCCGACCCGGCGCTGGTGCAGGCCCTGCGCGAGCAGGCCGCCGCGCTGAAGGTGCCGGTGCTCGGCATCACCGGCACGGGCGGCGCCGGCAAGTCCAGCCTCACCGACGAACTGGTGCGGCGCCTGCGCCTGGACCAGGACGACCGCCTGCGCATCGCGGTCATCAGCATCGACCCCTCGCGCCGCAAGAGCGGCGGCGCGCTGCTGGGCGACCGCATCCGCATGAACGCGATCGGCCCGTGGCAGCAGGGCCCGCGCGTGTACATGCGCAGCCTGGCCACGCGCGACTTCGGCAGCGAGATCAGCCAGGCCCTGCCCGACGTGATCGCCGCCTGCAAGGTGGCCGGCTTCGACCTGGTGATCGTGGAGACCTCGGGCATCGGCCAGGGCGATGCCGCCATCGTGCCGCACGTGGACGTGCCGATGTACGTAATGACGCCGGAGTTCGGCGCGGCCAGCCAGCTCGAGAAGATCGACATGCTGGACTTCGCCGAGTTCGTCGCGATCAACAAGTTCGACCGCAAGGGCGCGCTGGACGCGCTGCGCGACGTCGCCAAGCAGGTGCAGCGCAACCGCGAGGCCTTCACGACGCCGCCGGAGCAGATGCCGGTGTTCGGCACCATGGCCAGCCGCTTCAACGACGACGGCGTCACGGCGCTGTACCAGGCGCTGCTGCCGCGCCTGCAGTCGCTGGGCCTGCCCGTGCAGGAAGGCCGCCTGCCGCGCGTCTCGACCCGCCACAGCACCCACCAGACGCCCATCGTGCCGCCGCAGCGCACGCGCTACCTGGCCGAGATCGCCGAGACCGTGCGTGGCTACAAGGCGCGCGTGCGGCGCCAGGCCAAGCTCGCGCGCGAGGTGCAGCAGCTGCGCGAGTCCGCCCGCATGCTGCGCGAGCAGGACCCGCAGGCACCGGTCGAGCACCTGCTGCGCGCCGCCGACGAGCGCGAGGCGCAGCTCGAGGCCCAGGCGCGCAAGCTGCTCGCCCAGTGGCCCGACATGCAGAAGGCCTACGCCGGCGACGAGTACGTCGTGAAGATCCGCGACCGGGAGGTCCGCACGCGGCTGACCCACACCACGCTGTCTGGCAGCAAGATCCGCAAGGTGGTACTGCCGAAGTACGAGGACCACGGCGAGCTGCTCCAGTGGCTGATGCTGGAGAACGTGCCCGGCTCCTTCCCCTACACCGCCGGCGTGTTCGCCTTCAAGCGCGAGAACGAGGA
Organism: Caldimonas thermodepolymerans; assembly: GCF_015476235.1. NCBI lineage: Bacteria > Pseudomonadati > Pseudomonadota > Betaproteobacteria > Burkholderiales > Sphaerotilaceae > Caldimonas > Caldimonas thermodepolymerans. Next base: position 617,631 of record NZ_CP064338.1, on the reverse strand, counting down.
CCCGACCCGCATGTTCGCCGGCGAGGGCGACCCGTTCCGCACCAACCGCCGCTTCAAGCTGCTGTCCGACGGCATGCCGGCCAAGCGGCTGTCCACCGCGTTCGACTCGGTGACGCTGTACGGCCACGACCCGGACCTGCGCCCGGACATCTACGGCAAGGTCGGCAACTCGGGCGTGAGCATCGCCACGCTCGACGACATGAAGGTGCTGTACTCGGGCTTCGACCTGTGCGACCCGTCCACCTCGGTGTCGATGACGATCAACGGCCCGGCGCCGACCATCCTCGCGATGTTCATGAACACCGCGATCGACCAGCAGATCGAGAAGTTCAAGGCCGACAACGGCCGCGAGCCGACCGACGACGAGGCGCAGAAGATCCGGGCCTGGGTGCTGCAGAACGTGCGCGGCACGGTGCAGGCCGACATCCTCAAGGAGGACCAGGGCCAGAACACGTGCCTGTTCTCGACCGAGTTCTCGCTGAAGGTGATGGGAGACATCCAGGAGTACTTCGTCCATCACAACGTGCGCAACTTCTACTCGGTGTCGATCTCCGGCTACCACATCGCCGAGGCCGGCGCGAACCCGATCTCGCAGCTGGCCTTCACGCTGGCCAACGGCTTCACCTACGTCGAGGCGTACCTGGCGCGCGGGATGCACGTGGACGACTTCGCGCCGAACCTGAGCTTCTTCTTCAGCAACGGCATGGACCCCGAGTACACCGTGCTCGGGCGCGTGGCGCGCCGCATCTGGGCGGTGGCGATGAAGGAGAAGTACGGCGCCAACGAGCGCAGCCAGAAGCTCAAGTACCACATCCAGACCTCCGGCCGCTCGCTGCACGCGCAGGAAATCGCGTTCAACGACATCCGCACCACGCTGCAGGCGCTGATCGCGATCTACGACAACTGCAACTCGCTGCACACCAACGCCTATGACGAGGCGATCACGACGCCGACCGAGGAATCGGTGCGGCGCGCGATGGCCATCCAGCTGATCATCAACCGCGAGTGGGGCCTGGCGAAGAACGAGAACCCCAACCAGGGCGCCTTCATCATCGACGAGCTGACCGAGCTGGTCGAGGAGGCGGTGCTGGCCGAGTTCGAGCGCATCGCCGAGCGCGGCGGCGTGCTGGGCGCGATGGAGACCGGCTACCAGCGCAGCAAGATCCAGGAAGAAAGCCTGCACTACGAGACGCTGAAGCACACCGGCGAGCTGCCCATCATCGGCGTCAACACCTTCCGCAACCCGCACGGCGACCCGATCCCCGAATCGCTCGAGCTGGCGCGCTCGACCGAGGAGGAGAAGCAGTCGCAGCTCAAGCGCCTGCAGGACTTCCACGCCCGCCACGCCGCCGAGGCGCCGGCGATGCTCGCGCGCCTGAAGCAGGCCGTGATCGAGAACCGCAACGTGTTCGAGGTGCTGATGGACGCGGTGCGGGTCTGCTCGCTGGGCCAGATCACCGCCGCGCTGTTCGAGGTGGGCGGGCAGTACCGGCGCAACATGTGAGCGCATGCCGGGCATGGCGCCCGGCATGCCTCACGTCCTGGCCAGCTGCTCCTGCGCCCAGGCCTGCAGGGCCTTGAAGTTGATCTTGCCTTCGGGCGAGACCGGCCACTCGCCTTCCCAGGCGAGGAAGTTGCGCGGGATCTCGTAGGCCGCCATCTTGCCCTTGCAGGCCTCGCGCAGCGCGGCGTCGTCGGCCAGCGGGGCGCCGTCGCGGGTGCGCACCAGGCTGACCACGCGCGCGCCCCAGTACTCGTCCGGGATGCCGACGGTCTTGACGTCCTCGAAGCGGTCGGCGAACACCTCCAGCAGCAGCGTCGAGACGCGCGTGGTCGAGACGTTCTCGCCGCCGGACTTGACCACCCCGCCGAGCCGGCCGAGGTAGGTGATGTAGCCGTTGTCGAAGTTGCCGTAGTCGCCGCTGTGGAAGTAGCCCTCGGCATCGTAGGCCTGGCGCGTCTCGTCCGGCTGGCCGAGGTAGCCGCGGAACATGTACGGGCTGCGGTAGCAGATCTCGCCGGCCTGGCCCTGCGGCACGCGCTCGCCGGTGTCGATGTCCTTGATCACGACCTCCACGCCGGGCAGCGGCCGGCCGTGGGTGGAGCGGTTGATGCGCGCGTCGACGCAGTCGTGCTCGGACAGCGAGATCAGCGGGCCGTTTTCGGTCTGCGCGTACAGGCTGTTGATCACCGCGCCCGGCGGGCACATGCTGCGCACCAGGTCGATGGTGGTCGGCTCGCCGGCCAGCAGCGCCTTGCGCACCGTGAAGCGCTTCTGCTCGAAGCCCGGAACGCGGCGCAGGCCCTGCCAGTGCGCCTCGAAGCCGAAGGTCGCGGTGATGCCCTCGCGGTCGATCAGGTCCAGCGCCGGCGCGGGGCGGAACGCCTCCATCAGGTACAGCGTGGTGCCGGCCAGCACCAGGTTCAGGTTGAGCGCGAAGATGCCGCTGTTGTGATAGAAGGGCGAGAGGTTGATGTAGCGCTCGTCCTCGGTGTAGGCCAGCGCCTTGGCCGCGAAGTTCACCGTGGCCAGCGGCGGGCGGTGGTCCCACAGCGCGCTCTTGGACAGCCCGGTCGTGCCCGAGGTCTGGCAGATGAACTGGATGTCGGTCGCGTGGCCTTCGTCGCGCAGCTGCGCGATGCGACCGGCATCCACCTCGCGCACCGCGGCCACCCAGTCGTCGAAGTCCAGCACGCCCTCGTGGCGCCGCCCCTCGCGGCTGACGCACACGAGCTGGCGCAGCGACGGCACGCTGGCCGAGGACACCTTGCCCGCGCCGTGGAACTGCAGGTCCGGCAGCGACTCGCGCAGCAGCTGCAGGTAGTCGCGGCCACCGTACTGGTCGACCGTGACGATCACGGCGGGCGCGTTGCGCGGCAGCACGCCGGAGAACTCCAGCGTGCCCCACAGCAGGTTCAGCGGGTTGACCACCGCCCCGACCTGCAGCGTCGCGAAGTACAGCACCGCGAACTCCGGCGTCGGGCTCGGCAGGGTCGTGACCACGTCGCCCTTGCGGATGCCCAGGTCCAGCAGCGCCTGGGACACCCGGTCGACCTCGGCCTGCAGCGCGCCGAAACTCGTCGTGCGCCCCTCGAAGACGATCGCGGGCTTGTCCGGCAGCGCCGCGCAGGTCTCGGCGAACAGCTGCGGGATGGTGCGGTGGTACCAGTCGTGGCGTTGGATGCGTTCTTGCAGCATGGATGGCACTCCACGGGAAACCGGATGGGGTGACGGAACAGGGGATGCGGGGCGCGGTCCCGCCCGGGGGTCAGGACGCCGCCGGGGCGGCGTGCCGGCCGTTCACAGCTGCAGCTGCTTGGCCGCCAGGTCCTTCATGATCTCGACCGAGCCGCCGCCGATCATGTTGACCTTGACCTCGCGGTAGATGCGCTCGGGACGGGTACCGCGCATGAAACCCATGCCGCCCAGGATCTGCACCGCTTCGTCGGCGCAGAACTGCATGGTCTGCATCGCGAGGTTCTTGAGCATCGCGGTCTGCGCGACCAGCAGGCGCGGGTCGCCGAACTTCTGCTGCACGCGCCAGGCGAGGTCCTCGATCATGCAGCGCACCGACTCGATCTTCATCGCCATGTCCACCAGCTTGTGGCGGATCACCTGGCGCTCGACCAGCGGCAGGCCGAAGGTCTTGCGCTCGCGCGCCCAGTCCAGCGCGTCGGCGAAGCACACCTTAGCGAAGCCGTAGGCGCCGGCGGCCATGAACAGGCGCTCGCTGTTGAAGTTGCGCATGATGATGCGGAAGCCCTCGTTCTCGACGCCGAGCAGGTGGCCGACCGGCACGCGCACGTTCTCGAACCGCAGGTGCGCGGTGTCGGAGGCCCACCAGCCCATCTTGTCGAGCTTGGTGCGCGTGATGCCCGGCGTGTCGCCCGGGATCAGCAGCAGCGACACGCCGCCGGCGCCCTTGACCTCGGGGTTGGTGCGCACCGCGACGGTGAACCAGTCGGCGCGCATGCCCGAGGTGATGAAGGTCTTCTCGCCGTTGACGACGTAGTGGTCGCCGTCGCGGACCGCGGTGGTGCGCAGGCTGGCCACGTCGGAGCCGCCGCCCGGCTCGGTGATGCACAGCGCCGAGATCTTGCGCCCGGCCAGGATGTCGGGCAGGACGCGCGCCTTGAGCTCGTCGCTGCCCGCGTGCAGGATCGGCGGCGTGCCGATGGTGTGCGAGAACAGCGAGGCGCTGACGCCGCCGCAGCCGGCGCGCGCGACCTCCTCGGGGATGATCAGCTGGTAGAACACGTCGGCCGGCGTGCCGCCATATTCCTCCGGGTAGCCGACGCCGAGCAGCCCCACCTCGGCGGCCTTGCGGTACAGCTCGCGGGGGAATTCGCCCGCCTCGTCCCAGGCGTTGACGTGGGGCGTGATCTCGCGCGCGACGAAGTCGCGCACCGTGTCGCGGAACTGTTCGTGCTCCGGGGTGTAGTAGTTGGAGTTGCGCGCGGCGGACAGCAGCAGGTTGTCAGTCATGGCAGTGTGGTCGGAAGTCCTGGATCGAGCGTAGGAGGCTGCGGCGGCGCAGTCTTGCGCCAACCGGCTACGCGTACTTGCGCAGCTCCAGCTTGCCGATCTGGTTGCGGTGCACCTCGTCCGGCCCGTCGGCCAGGCGCAGCAGGCGCGCGGTCGCGTAGGCCACCGCCAGCCCGAAGTCGTTCGTGACGCCGCCGCCGCCGTGCGCCTGGATCGCCCAGTCGACCACCTTGGCCGCCATGTTCGGCGCGGCGACCTTGATCATCGCGATCTGCGCCTTGGCCGCCTTGTTGCCCACCGTGTCCATCATGTGCGCCGCGTGCATCGTCAGCAGGCGGCACTGGTCGATCATGATGCGCGCCTCGGCGATGCGCTCCAGCGTCACGGTCTGCTCGGCCACCGGCTTGCCGAACGCGACGCGCTCCTTGGTGCGGCGGCACATCTTCTCGAGCGCGCGCTCGGCCAGGCCGATCAGGCGCATGCAGTGGTGGATGCGGCCCGGGCCGAGGCGGCCCTGCGCGATCTCGAAGCCGCGCCCCTCGCCGAGCAGGATGTTCGACGCCGGCACGCGCACGTTCTCGAACACCACCTCGGCGGCGCGGTCGGGCACGCCGGCGAAGCCGAACACCGGCAGCGGCCGGATCACCTTGACGCCCGGGGTGTCCTTGGGCACGAGGATCATGGACTGCTGCTTGTGCTTGTCCGGGTGATCCGGGTTGGTCTTGCCCATGAAGATGATGATCTTGCAGCGCGGGTCGGTGGCGCCGGTGGTGAACCACTTGTGGCCGTCGATCACGTACTCGTCGCCCTCGCGTCGGATCGAGGCCTGGATGTTGGTCGCGTCGCTGGAAGCCACCGCCGGCTCGGTCATCGCGAAGGCGCTGCGGATGCGGCCGTCGAGCAGCGGCACCAGCCACTGGCGCTTCTGCTCCTCGGTGCCGTAGCGCGCCAGCACCTCCATGTTGCCGGTGTCGGGCGCCGAGCAGTTGAACACCTCGGGCGCCAGCAGCGAGCGGCCCATGATCTCGCACAGCGGCGCGTACTCGAGGTTGCTCAGGCCCGCGCCGTGTTCGGAGTCGGGCAGGAACAGGTTCCACAGCCCCTGCTCGCGCGCCAGCGCCTTCAGCTCCTCGACGACCGGCTGCACGCCCCACGGGCCGTGCTCGGCGGACTCGCGGAAGTAGCGTTCCTCGTTCGGGTAGACATGCTGGTCCATGAAGGCCAGCAGGCGTGCCTTCAGGTCCTGGACTTTGGGCGAGAGCGTGAACAGATCCATGGCAGTTCCTGTCGGTGGGGTGTCAGCGGGTCACTGCGGCCTGGGCCTGGCGCCAGCCGGCTTCGGCGATGGGGCGGGCGCGGCGCCCGGTCTCCAGGGCGTGCGCGCTGGAGGCGTTGCCGTCGTAGGCGCGCTTGAGGATGCCTTGCAGGATGGCCGCGAGGCGGAACATGCTGTAGGCGAGGTAGAAATCCCATTCGTGCGCCGGCACCGGAGCGCGTCCGGTGCGCCGGCAGTACAGGTCGAGGTAGGTGCGCTCGTCGGGGATGCCCAGCGCCGCCAGGTCCGCGCCGCGCATGCCGCGGAACTCGTCGGCCGACAGCCGCCAGGTCAGCATGTGGTAGGCGAAGTCCGCCAGCGGGTGGCCCAGCGTGGACAGCTCCCAGTCGAGCACCGCGAGGATCCTCGGCTCGGTCGGATGGAAGATCAGGTTGTCCAGCCGCAGGTCACCGTGCACGATCGCGTTTTCCTCGACGGCCGGGATGTGTTGCGGCAGCCACTCGATCAGCGCGTCCATCGCCGGGATCGGCTCGGTCTCCGAGGCGCGGTACTGCCTGGTCCAGCGCGCGATCTGCCGCTCGAAGTAGTTGCCGGGGCGCCCGTAGTCGGCCAGCCCCACCGACGCCGGGTCGATCGCGTGCAGCGCCGCGACCACGCGGTTGATCTCGTCGTAGAGCGCGGTGCGCTCGGCCGGCTGCATGCCGGGCAGGGTCGGGTCCCACAGCACGCGCCCGTGCACGTACTCCATCACGTAGAACGGCGTGCCGACCACCGCGTCGTCCTCGCACAGGCAGTACGGCCGCGCCACCGGCACGCCGCGGCCGTGCAGCGCGCGGATCACGCGGTACTCGCGCTCGACCGCATGCGCCGAGGGCAGCAGCTGGCCGTGCGGCTTCTTGCGCAGCACGTAGCGCCGCGTGGGGGTGGCGAGCAGGTAGGTGGGGTTGGACTGGCCGTCCGGGAAGCGCTGCACCTGCAGCGGACCCGCGTAGCCCTCCACGTGGGCGTGCAGGTACTGCTCCAGCCGCCCGACGTCGAAACCCGGCGGCAGGCCGGCGGTCTGCGCCGTGCTGGCGCTCATGCCCTACTCCTTTGCATGGGGCGTTCGTCCTCCACGTTGTCTCGTGGACGACTGTAGGCACGAGGCCGGGCACCGCCGCCGATACAGCAGGTTGACGCAAACCGCGGGCGGCCCCGGCAGGCTGGCGCAAGACAGCCGGCGCGAAGCCGGGCATGATGCAGGTCGACGCACGAACCGAACCACAGGAGACGACCGATGGCAGGACCCGACGTGGGCTTCTGGCAGGAGCGCTTCGCGACCGGCACCACGCCCTGGGACCGGGGCGGCCCCAACCCGCAGCTGCAGCAGTGGCTGGACGAGGGCCTGGTCGGCCCGCAGCACCGCGTGCTGGTGCCGGGCTGCGGGCGCGGCTGGGAAGTGGCACTGCTGGCCGGGCGCGGCGTGCCGGTCACGGGCATCGACTACGCGCCGGCGGCCATCGAGGCGTGCCGCGCGCTGCTGGAGCGGCAGGGGCTGCAGGCCCCGCTGGTGCAGGCCGACGTGCTGGAGTGGCAGCCGGACGCGCCGGTGGACGTGGTCTACGAGCAGACCTGCCTGTGCGCGCTGCACCCGGACCACTGGCAGCGCTATGCGCAGCAGCTGCACGCCTGGATCCAACCGGGCGGGCGGCTGCTCGCGCTGTTCGTGCAGGCGCGCGCGGAGGAATCCGCGCAGGGCTTCATCAAGGGGCCGCCCTACCACTGCGACATCCACGCGATGCGCGCGCTGTTCCCGGGCGACCGCTGGGCCTGGCCCAAGCCGCCCTACCCGGCGCTGGCTAGCGGCCCGGTGCGCGAGCTGGTGGTGCCGCTGACGCGGCGCTGAAGGCCGCGCCGGCGCCCGGCCTCAGTCGAGGAACTTCGCCGGCCGCTTTTCCTTGACCGCGGCCAGGGCCTCCTCGAGGTCGCTGGACACCAGCATCCCGGCATTCCAGGTGGCGATGTAGTTGAGTCCGTCGGCCACCGAGTGGTCTCGCACGTAGGTGATCATCTCCTTGGTGCCGCGCACCGCCAGCGGCGCCTTCGAGGCGATCTCCCCGGCGATCGCGCGCACGCCGGCCACCAGCTCGTCCTGCGAGCCGTACACCCGGTTGACCAGGCCGATGCGCGCGGCCTCGTCGGCGTCGAAGCGGCGCGCGGTGTAGGCCAGCTCGCGCGCCATGCCCTCGCCGATCAGCCGGGGCAGGCGCTGCAGCGTGCCGACGTCGGCGGTCAGCCCCACGTCGACCTCCTTGACCGAGAAGTAGGCGTCGCTGCTGCAGTAGCGCATGTCGCAGGCGCTGCTGACGTCGATGCCTCCGCCCACGCAGGCGCCGTGGATGCGCGCGATCACCGGCTTGCGGCAGCGCTCGATCGAGGTCACCGTGTCCTGCAGGTCCAGGATCATCAGGCGCAGCCGCTCGGCCGCGCGGCCGCGGCACTCCATGCCCGCGTAGCGCTGCAGCGCGTGCAGCATCGACAGGTCGATGCCGGCGCAGAAGTGGCGTCCCGCGCCCCCCAGCACGGCCACCCGCACGGCGTCGGTGCGGTCGACCCACTGCATGGCCTGGCGCAGCTCCTGCCACATGCGTTCGTTGATCGCGTTGGCCTTGTCCGGGCGGTTCAGGTCGAGGTAGGCGACATGGCCCTCCTGGCGGACGGCGATGGTTTCCAGCTCCATGGATGCTCCTTGGTGTGTCGACGCGCACGATACCGCGCCGGCCGCACGGGCACGCTGCGGACTTCTCCGCAGGCGGGCGCGGCGCTCAGAGCGTCAGCGCGATGCGCGTGCCTTCCTCGATCGCACGCACCGCGTCCAGCTCGGCCGCCAGGCGCGCCCCGCCGATCAGGTGGGTGCGCACGCCGCTGCCGGCCAGCGCCTCGTGCAGCCCGGCCAGCGGCTCCTGCCCGGCGCAGACGACGATGGTGTCGACCTCCAGCACGCGCGGCTCGCCGCCGACGCGCAGGTGCAGCCCGGCATCGTCGATGCGCTCGTATTCCACGCCGGCCAGCATGTGCACCTGGCGGCGCCCCAGCAGCGTGCGGCGGATCCAGCCGGTGGTCTTGGCCAGGCGTTCGCCGACCCGCTCGGCCTTGCGCTGCAGCAGCCACACCTGGCGCGGCGGCGGCGCCTCGTCGGGTGCGACCAGCCCGCCGCGCTCGCGCACCGAGGCGTCGATGCCCCACTCGCGGCGGAACGCCTCGACCGGCGAGCCCCCCTGGTCGCGATGCGTCAGCAACTCGGCCACGTCGAAGCCGATGCCACCCGCGCCGATGATGGCCACGCGCGCGCCGACCGGCTTGCGGCCCTCGATCACGTCGACGTAGCCCGCCACCTTGGGATGGTCGATGCCGGGAATCGGCGGCACGCGCGGGGTCACGCCGGTGGCGACCACCACGTCGTCGTAGCCGCCCGCGCGCAGCTCGTCGGCGCCCACGCGCCGGTTCAGGTGCAGCTGCACGCCCAGGCGTGCCAGCCGGGTGCGGAAGTAGCGCAGCGTCTCGTCGAACTCTTCCTTGCCGGGGATGCGCCGCGCGTAGTTGAACTGCCCGCCGATGTCGGCGCCGGCCTCGTACAGCGTGACCTGGTGGCCCTGCTCGGCGGCGGTCACCGCGCAGGCCAGGCCCGCCGGGCCGGCGCCCACCACCGCGACGCGGCGCGGCGCCGCAGGCTGCCGGGCGACCAGCTCGGTCTCGCGGCAGGCGCGCGGGTTGACCAGGCAGGACGTGATCCGGCCGGAGAAGATGTTGTCCAGGCAGGCCTGGTTGCAGCCGATGCAGGTGTTGATCTCGTCGGCACGGCCTTCGGCGGCCTTGCGCACGAAGGCCGGGTCGGCCAGGAACGGGCGCGCCATCGAGACCATGTCGGCCTCGCCGCGGGCGAGGATGCCTTCGGCCACGGCCGGGTCGTTGATGCGGTTGCTCGCCACCAGCGGGATGCGCAGCGAGGCCTTCAGCCGCGCGGTCAGGTCGACGAAGGCCGCGCGCGGCACCATGGTCGCGATGGTGGGGATGCGCGCCTCGTGCCAGCCGATGCCGCTGTTGACCAGCGTCGCACCGGCCGCCTCGATGGCCTGCGCCAGCATGACCACCTCGTCCCAGGTGCTGCCGCCTTCGACCAGGTCGATCAGCGACAGTCGGTAGACCAGGATGAAGTCGGGACCCGCGGCGGCGCGCGTGCGGCGCACGGTCTCGACCGCGAAGCGCATGCGGTTCTCGAAGCTGCCGCCCCAGCGGTCGGTGCGCTGGTTGGCGCGCGGCACCAGGAACTGGTTGATCAGGTAGCCCTCCGAGCCCATCACCTCGACGCCGTCGTAGCCGACCGACTTCGCCAGCGCCGCGGCCCTGGCGTAGTCGTCGATGGTGCGCTCGATGTCGGCCTCGCTCATCTCGCGCGGCGTCGCGCCCGAGATCGGCGAGCGCAGCGCCGACGGGGCCACGCCCTGCGGGTGGTGGGCGTAGCGGCCCGCGTGCAGCAGCTGCACCGCGATGCGCCCGCCCGCCTCGTGCACCGCATCCGTGATCCGGCGGTGCGGCGCGGCGTCGTCTTCGGTCTCGAACTTGCGCATGCCCGGCCACATGTTGCCCTCGGCATTGGGCGACAGGCCGCCGGCGATGATCAGCGCCGCGCCGCCGGCCGCGCGTTCGGCGTAGAACGCGGCCATGCGCGCGAAGCCGTCGGGGTGCTCCTCGAGGCCGGTGTGCATCGAGCCCATCAGCACCCGGTTGGGCAGGGTGCAGAAGCCCAGGTCGAGGGGAGCGAGCAGGTGCGGGTAAGCCGTCATGGGTGGTGAGGCACGGATCCAGGGGAGGCAGGGTTCAGGCGGCGCCGTCCTTGGGGCGGTACCAGCGCGGGTGGAACTCCTTGACGACCGGGCCGGAGCTGTCCAGCGCGTGACAACCGTCCAGGCTGAACGGGCGCACGTCCTCGGGCTCGGGCACGTGGCCGGCCAGCGACTGGATCGCGGCGGTGCCCATGGTCATCAGCAGCTCGGTCAGGTGGGTGCAGCCGGCCAGGCCGCCGAACAGGCTGCGCACCTTGGCGCGGAAGCCCGGGCCGATGCGCACGCCGACCAGCTTGCCGTAGTCCGGGTTGATCGAGGCGCAGGACGCCCCGAACGGCGAGGCGTCGGTGCTCGCCACCGCGGCGACGATGTGGCCCTGCAGGTCGATGGTCAGGCGCAGCCACATGTCGTGGATCGGCTCGCCGGCCGGCAGCATGCCGCGCGGCATCTTCACCTCCATCGGCCGCAGGTCCTGCAGGCGGCCCTCGATGTCGTACAGGCCGTCGGTGCGACGGTAGCCGCGCAGCGTGATGTTGCGGCTGTGGATGTGTTCGCGCGGGACGTCCGGTGGCGGCAGGGGCACGGCAGCTCCTTACGGGGTCACGAACAGGTCGATCTTCGGCTCGACGCCGGGGGTCGCGCAGTAGCGGCCGAAGTCGGTGACGCCGGCCTCGCGCAGCACCTGTTCATCCAGGTGCAGGCGGCCGGTACGCTGCCGGCTGTCGGAGGTGAGGATCACGTAGGCGGCATCGGCCATGACCTGCGGCGTGCGTGCCTGCGCCGCCTCGCCGGGCGCCGCGACGTTCAACGCCGAGGTCGCGATCAGCGTGCGCGGCCACAGCCCGTTGACGGCGATGCCGAACCGGCGGAACTCCTCGGCCATGCCCAGCGCGAGCAGGCTCATGCCGTACTTGGAGGCGGTGTAGGCGGCGTGCGGGCCCAGCCATTTCGGATCGAGGTCGATGGGCGGCGACAGCACCAGCACGTGCGGGTTGGCCGCGCGCTGCAGGTACGGCAGGCAGGCCTGCGTGCACGCGAAGGTGCCGCGCATGTTGATGTCCATCATCAGGTCGTAGCGCTTCATCGGCGTCGCGGCGACGCCGGTGAGGCTGATCGCGCTGGCATTGTTGACCAGGATGTCGATGCCGCCGAAGTGCGCCGCTGCCTGCTGCACCGCCGCCTGCACCTGCTCGTCGTCGCGCACGTCGACCACCAGCGGCAGGGCCCGCCCGCCGGCGCGCTCGATCTCCTCGGCGGCGGTGTAGATGGTGCCGGGCAGGCGCGGGTCGGGCTCGGCCGTCTTGGCAGCGATCACGATGCTGGCGCCGTCCTGCGCGGCGCGCAGCGCGATTGCCTTGCCGATGCCGCGGCTCGCCCCGGTGATGAACAGGGTCTTGCCGGCCAGCGTGCCCATCGCTCAGCCCTCCAGCTCGCGCGCCAGCGCCTCGGGCACCGGCACCGGCATGTCCAGCAGCATCTGCCCCATGCCCTTGCCCAGCGGGTCCATGCGCATCGAGGCGGTGCCGCCGCCGTCCAGCGCGTCGTAGAGCATGAAGTTCACCGCCTGGATGCCCGGCAGCGTGTAGCGCACCACGTCGCCGCGCACCAGGTGCGCGAAGTAGCGCTTCACCCGCTCGGGCGTCAGCTCGCGCTGGATCACCTCGAAGTACTGCGGCTTGCGCGCGATCACGCCGATGTTGGAGATGTTGCCCTTGTCGCCGCTGCGCGCCCAGGCCAGGCGCAGCAGCGGCACCTCGCGTGTGCCGGCGGCCGCGGCGGGCGCCCCGACCGCATCCGGCGGGGTGGCTTGCAGCGGCGCGCCCGCCACCGGCACGTCCACCGGCACCTCGCGCCCGTCCACGTGCACGCGGATCGAGACCTCGCTCTTGGGCAGCGTGAAGGCGAACTGCTTGATCAGCGGCGACGGCGTCGGCCGCGCCAGGTTGGGTCCGGTGGTGCCCGGCGACCAGGAGGTCCCGGCCGGGGCGATCTCGCGGGCGAAGATCTCCAGCGCCTGCCTGGAGCTGTGGTTGACCGCCACGCGCATCATCACCTCGCGCGAATGCGCGGTGCGCGCATGCGGGCCGTAGGTGGTCTCGGCGCCGATCACCTCCACGTAGGCGGCGCTGTAGTCGGGCAGGCCCAGCTGCCTGAAGATGCCGCGGGTGCGCTCCAGGATCGCCTCGCCGGTGCGGCGCGCCTTGGCGGCCGCGTCGATGCCGATGATGACGAGCGAGCCGGCGCTGCGGTAGCCGTCCATGTAGGTGGCCGAGACCTTGTAGGTGCCGGTCGGCGGCAGGCCGCGCGCGCCGCTGACGCGCACGCGGTCCTCGCCCGCCTGCTCGATGCGCACCTCGCGGAAGTCGCACACCACGTCCGGCAGCACGTAGGCGCCCGGGTCGCCGATCTCGTAGAGCATCTGCTCGGCCACGGCGGCGGCCAGCACCCGCCCGCCGGTGCCCTGCGGCTTGGTGACGACGAAGCTGCCGTCGGCCTCGCACTCGAGCACCGGGTAGCCGATGCGGGCCCAGTCGGGGATGGCCTCCCAGTCGGTGTGCAGCCCGCCGGTGGCCTGGCAGCCGCACTCGATGATGTGCCCGGCCAGGCTGCCGGCGGCGAGCCGGTCGTAGTCCTGCGGCTTCCAGCCGAACTCGTGGATCAGCGCGCCCAGCGTCACCGCGCTGTCGACGCAGCGCCCGGTGATCACGACGTCCGCCCCCTCGGCCAGCGCCGCGGCGACCGGCAGCGCGCCCAGGTAGGCGTTGGCGCTCAGGATGCGCTCGGGCAGCGGCCCGCCGGTGAACATGTCGGTCTGACCGCGCTCGCGCAGCGCCGGGATCAGTGCGCTGACGTCGTCGCCTTCGACCACCGCGATCTTCAGCGACACGCCCATTTCCTCGGCCAGCCGGCCCAGCGCCTCGGCGCAGCCGCGCGGGTTGATGCCGCCGGCGTTGCTGATGACCTTGATGCCCTTCTGCGCCACCTCGCGCAGCACGCTCCTCATCGCGACGTCGACGAAGTCGGTCGCGTAGCCGAGCTCGGGCTTCTTGTTGCGCGCCGAGGCCAGGATGGCCATGGTCAGCTCGGCCAGGTAGTCGAACACCAGGTAGTCGATGGGCGCGCCGTGCACCAGCTGCGCCGCGGCGACCGAGCTGTCGCCCCAGAAGCCGGATCCCCCGCCGATGCGCACGACCTTGTTGCTGGACATGGGTGGTTCCTCCTCTGCCTCAACGCCCGGTCCACACCGGCTTGCGCTTCTCGTTGAAGGCCGCGAGGCCTTCCTTCGCGTCCTCGGTCAGCGCCAGCAGCGCGATCTGGCTTTCGGTGTAGGCGATGCCCTGGTCGAAGGACATCGCGGCCATCGCGCGCATCGCGTACTTGCCGCGGCGGATCGCGGTGGGCGACTTGTCGACGATGCGCTGCACCAGCCAGTCGGTCTTCGCGTCCAGCTCGGCGGCCGGCACGACGTCGTTGAGCAGCCCGTGCTGCAGCGCCGCGTGCGCGTCGAACGGCTCGCCGGTGATGCACCACTCGCGCAGCACGCGCTGCGGCACCATGTGCTGCAGCAGGCTCAGCACCTGCATCGGGAACACGCCCACCTTGACCTCGGGCAGGCCGAACAGCACGTGGTCGGCCGCCACCGCCATGTCCACCATGCACAGCAGGCCCATGCCGCCGGCCATGCAGGTGCCGTTGACGCGCGCGATGGTGGGCAGCGTGGCGTTCTGCGCCTCGCGCAGCAGGTCGGCGTAGTCGACGCTGGGCTTGGCGTAGTCGAACGCGAAGCCCTTGCCCGGCTGCAGGTCGCCGCCGGCGCAGAAGGCCTTGTCACCGGCACCGGTCAGCACGATCGCACGGACCTCGGGGTCGGCATGCGCGGCGCGGTAGCCCGCGCGGATGCCGTCGATCACCTCCTGGTTGATCGCGTTGCGCTTGTCGGGCCGGTTGATCGTGATCCAGAACGTGGACGACCTCTTCTCGTGGAGGACGGCGGCGGTCATGGGAACTCCTGTCTGATGTTCGTACGTCAGGCCGGGACGGCACCCGGCGGCTCAGGCGGCCTGGCTCTCCTCGGCCTGGCTTTGCTCGGCCTCGATCTCCGCGATGACGCGGTGCACCGCCACCTGGTCGCCCATCGCGGCGGCGAGCGACTTGACCCGTCCGTTCACCGGTGCGGCGTGGATGTGCTCCATCTTCATCGCGTCCAGCGTCATCACCGGCTGGCCGGCCTTGACGGTGTCGCCCACGGCCACGTGCACCGCGACCACCCGGCCGTTCATCGCGGCGCGGATGCGCCCGTCGCTGGCAGCCCCGCCCTGGGAGCGGGCCTCGCGGGTGCGGTCGACCGTGGCGTAGGCGACGCCGCGGTAGTGCAGCTGCAGCGCGTCGCCGGCACGCACGTAGCGCGCGCTTTCGACGATGCCGTCGAACGACAGGCGCACCGCGTTCGGTCCCAGCTCCAGCACCTGCACCTCGAAGCGGCGCTCGCCGAGCGCGGCGCCGTAGCGCGCCCCGCCCTCGTGGGCCAGCACGACCTCGCAGGCCTGGCCGTCGGCCTCCAGGTGGTAGGTGACCGGCAGTCGGTGCGCCATCTGCGGGCCGAGCGCGCCGTGGCGCTCCTGCGCGGTGCAGGCCAGCAGCACCGCGGCGAGCGCCCGGGCGCGCAGGCGGTCGTCCTCGTCGTCGCGCAGCAGCTCCTCGCCGTGCTGCCCGATGAACGCGGTGGTGGGGCCGCCGGCGGCGAACACCGGGTGCGCCAGGCAGCGCGCCAGGAACGCCTGGTTGGTGCGCACCCCCAACGCCACCGCGTCCTGCAGCGCCGCGTGCAGCTTGCGGCGCGCCTCGTCGCGGGTGCGGCCGTGCGCGATCAACTTGGCGATCATCGAGTCGTAGTACGGCGGGATCTCGCTGCCGGACTCCAGCGCATGCTCGACGCGGATGGCCGCCGGCATCTCCCAGCGCGACATCACGCCGCTTTGCGGCATGAAGCCCTGCGACGGGTCCTCGGCGCACAGGCGCACCTCGATCGCGTGGCCGTCGAAGCGCACGTCCTCCTGGCGGATCGGCAGCGGATCGCCGGCGGCCACGCGCAGCTGCAGCTCGACCAGGTCCAGGCCGGTGATCGCCTCGGTCACCGGGTGCTCGACCTGCAGGCGGGTGTTCATCTCCATGAAATAGAAGTTGCCCTCGCGGTCGAGCAGGAACTCGAGCGTGCCGGCCCCTTCGTAGCCGATCGCCTTGACCGCGGCCACCGCGGTCTCGCCCATGCGGCGGCGCAGGTCGGCGTCGACCGCCGGCGACGGCGCTTCCTCGACCACCTTCTGGTGGCGGCGCTGCACCGAGCAGTCGCGCTCGCCCAGGTGGATCGCGTTGCCGTGGCGGTCGGCGAACACCTGGATCTCGATGTGGCGCGGCTCGATGATGGCGCGCTCCAGGATCACCTCCGGGTTGCCGAATGCGCTCTGCGCCTCGGACTTGGCCGAGCGCAGCGCGTCGAGGAACTGCGCGTCGTCGCTGACCAGGCGCATGCCGCGCCCGCCGCCGCCGGCGGTGGCCTTGATCATCACCGGGTAGCCGATGCGGCGCGCCTCCTCGTGCAGGCGGGCGTCGCTCTGGTCCTCGCCCTGGTAGCCGGGGATGCAGGGCACGCCGGCCTCCATCATCAGCTGCTTCGCGCCGGCCTTGTTGCCCATCGCGACGATGGCCTGCGGCGACGGGCCGATGAACACCAGCCCGGCATCGCGGCAGGCCTGCGCGAAGTCCTCGTTCTCGGCCAGGAAGCCGTAGCCCGGGTGCACCGCGTCCGCGCCGGTGCGGCGCGCCGCCTCGATGATGGCCGGGATGTTCAGGTACGACTGCGCAGGCAGCGACTCGCCGATCCAGACCGCCTGGTCGGCTTCGCGCACGTGGCGCGCGTTGCGGTCGGCGCTGGAGAACACCGCGACCGTCCGGTAGCCGAGCGCGCGGGCGCTGCGCATGACGCGCAGCGCGATCTCGCCGCGGTTGGCAATCAGGATCTTGTGGAAGGGAGTGGAGTTGCTCATGGATTGACTGCCGATGGGTGGCGTGCCGTGCTTACTGCGCCTTCGGGAAGATGCCCATGTACTTCGAGATGATCTGCAGCATCACCTCGTCGGCGCCGCCGCCGATCGACGTCAGGCGGCCGTCGCGGAAGATGCGCGACACCGGGCTTTCCCAGACGAAGCCCATGCCGCCCCAGAACTGCAGGCAGCCGTCCGGCACCATGCGCATCAGGCGCCCGGCCTTGAGTTTGGCCATCGAGGCGACTTCGGTCGCGTTCTCGCCGTTGACCACCATCTCCACGCCGCGCCAGGTCAGCGCGCGCAGCGACTCGACCTCGGTCTTGAGCTCGGCCAGCTTGTAGTGGATCCACTGGTTGTCCACCAGCGCCTTGCCGAAGGCCTTGCGCTGGCGCACGTACTCGATGGTCTCGTCGATGCAGCGCAGCAGCGTGCCACCGGCGTTGAGCGCGCCCCACAGGCGCTCGATCTGGAACTGCTCCATCTGGTAGATGAAGCCCATGCCTTCCTCGCCGATGCGGTAGCGCTGCGGCACCCGCACCTCGTCGAAGTACAGCTGCGCGGTGTCCGAGGCGTTCATGCCGATCTTGCGGATCTTCTTCGCGACCGACACGCCCTTGGTCTTCATCGGCACGACGATCAGCGACTTGTTCTTGTGCACCGGGCCGTCCGAGGTGTTGGCCAGCACCACGCAGAAGTCCGCCTGCGTGCCGTTGGTGGTCCACATCTTGCCGCCGTTGATGACGTAGTCGCCACCGTCCTTGCGCGCGGTGGTCTTGATCGAGGCAACGTCCGAGCCGCTGCCGACCTCCGAGACGCCCAGGCAGGCCACCATCTCGCCCGAGATGGCCGGCGCGAGGAATTCCCGGCGCAGCTCGTCGGAGCCGCGCTCGGCCAGCGCCGGGGTGGCCATGTCGGTCTGCACGCCGATGGCCATCGGCACGCCGCAGCAGTTGACCTCGCCCAGCGTCTCGGCGAGCACCGCCGCGTAGGAGTGGTCCAGGCCCAGCCCGCCGAACTGCTCCGGCTTGTTCAGGCCCAGCAGGCCCAGCTTGCCCATCTTGCGGAACAGCTCGTGCGCCGGGAAGATCTCGGCCTCTTCCCATTCGTCGACGTAGGGGTTGATCTCCTCGGCGATGAAGCGCTTGATGGTGCGCCGCATTTCCTCGTGTTCAGGGGTCAGCTGCATCTGGTCTACTCCGTTGGTTCAGGGGCGGGCGACGCCGAACTGGATCGGGCGCACCTTGCGGGCCTCGGCCTCGCGGCAGATCGACAGCACGTAGGACAGCACCGCGCGGGTGTCGCGCGGGTCGATCACGCCGTCGTCGAGCAGCAGCGCGCTGGTCGTGAACACGTCCATCTGGCGGTCGAAGTTGTCGACGATGCGGCGCTGCAGCTTGGCGAGCTGCTCGCGGTCGACCTCGGCGCCCTTGCGCTTCATCGCCGCCTCGGTGACGATGGCCATGGTCTGCGCGGCCTGCTCGCCGCCCATCACCGCCGTCTTGGCGTTCGGCCACGAGAAGCAGAAGCGCGGGTGGAAGCCGCGGCCGCACATGCCGTAGTTGCCGGCGCCGAACGAGGCGCCGCAGTAGAGGGTGATCTGCGGCACGGTGGCGTTGGTGACCGCCTGGATCATCTTGGAGCCGTGCTTGATGATGCCCAGCTCCTCGTAGTGGCGGCCGACCATGAAGCCGGTCGTGTTGTTCAGGTACAGGATCGGCACGTTGGCCTGGCAGCAGGCCTGGATGAAGTGCGTCGCCTTGGCCGCGCCGGCCGGGTCGATCGGGCCGTTGTTGGTGATGATGCCCACCGGGTAGCCGTCGAGCATCGCGTTGCCGCACACCGTCGCGGAGCCGTAGCGCGCGCCGAACTCGAGGAAGTCGGAGTCGTCGACGATGCGCGCGATCACCTCCTTCATGTCGACCGGGTGCTTGTGGTCCATCGGCATGATGCCGAGCAGCTCCTCGCGGTCGTAGCGCGGCGGCTTGACCGGGCGCGGGGCCTCGAGGCTGGTGCCGCGGTTCCACTCGAGCTTGGCCATGATGTCGCGCGCGATGCGCAGCGCGTCGCGGTCGTCCTCGGCCAGGTAGTCGCCCAGGCCCGAGATGCTGGTGTGCATCTCGGCACCGCCGAGTTCCTCCTCGGTGGCGATCTCGCCGGTGGCGGCCTTGAGCAGCGGCGGGCCGGCGAGGAAGGCGCGCGAGCGGCCGCGCACCAGGATGATGTAGTCCGACAGGCCGGTCTGGTAGGCGCCGCCCGCGGTGGACGAGCCGTGCGTCACCGTGATCACCGGCAGGCCCGCGGCCGACAGGCGCGCCAGGTTGCGGAACAGGTTGCCGCCGCGCACGAAGTCCTCGACGCGGTAGGCCATCAGGTTGGCGCCGGCGCTTTCCACCAGCTGCACGTAGGGCAGCTTGTTCTCCAGCGCCAGCTCCTGCACGCGCAGCTGCTTGTCCAGGCCGCGCGGCTGCAGCGCCCCGGCGTCGATGCCCGAGTCGGAGGCGCACACCATGCAGCGCACGCCGGAGACGTAGCCGATGCCGGCGATCAGGCCGCCGCCGGGCACGCTCTTGTCGGGGTCGTCGACGTCCAGGCGGTAGCCGGCCAGCGTCGACAGTTCCAGGAAGGGGGCCCCCGGGTCGAGCAGCAGGGCCAGACGCTCGCGCGGCAGCAGCTGGCCGCGCTTCTCGAAGCGGGGCTTGGACGCCGCCGAAGCACGCCGGGTCCGCTCTTCCAGCGCACGCACGCGCTCGATCAGCGAGAGCATGCCGGCACGGTTGGCCTGGAAGCTCTCGCTGCTCGTCGAAATGTTGGTTTCGATGATTGCCATGTTGTTTGGTGGTCGATGTGTCCGACGTCGTCTGCAGGGCCGTTGGGGCTGCGATCGTGAAGGGAAGGCTACCGAGCGCTACCGGCCGCGTCTTGCGTAAAGTGGCTGGTGCCTCAGGCCCTGCACCTCACGCGGTACTTCGTCAGCAGCGCCGCCGGCGCGTACGAGCGCTTGGTCTGGCGGAAGTTGGGCAAGCCCAGGTCCTGCTCGAAGTTGAGCCACGCCAGCTCCGGATGGCGCATCGCGTGGTCGTGGAACATGTACTGGTAGATGCCCTTGTAGGCGTCGCTGCCCTTGGCAAAGCGCATCACCGCGACCTCGTCGTTGAGGCGCTGCGCGATCAGAAAACCCGCAGGCGCGCCGTCCGCGAAGTACAGGCGCCCTTCGAGGCCGAAGCGGTCGAGCAGCTCCAGCGCCTCCAGGCAGGGCGCCTCGTCGGCCTCGCCCTGCGCCTTGCCCTTGTCCTGCATCCAGGTGCGCAGCAGTGCCTGCGCCGCGGCGCGTCCCGTGGCCGCGAGCGGCTCGCTGGTGACCTCGTGGCGGCGCAGCAGCTGCTGCATCAGCTGGCGCTTCTTGCGCAGCAGCTCGCCGCGGTAGTGGCGGAAGTTGTCCGCCGGGTAGAGGTAGTCGGCATCGGCCTCGCAGGCCTCGATCTGCACCGGCCGCGCCTGCAGCGCGCGCGCCGTGGCCGCATCGACCGGGAAGAAGCAGTCCGCCTGCGCGAGCAGCCCGCGCAGCACCTCGTCGGGCGCGGCAGCCAGGTCGAACAGCGGCAGCAGGTGGCGCGTGCCGTCGTAGGTGAGGCCCGCCACGCACGGCCACGGGCCGGGCAGGTAGCGGTAGGCGTGCGCGGCGCGGAACAGGTAGAGGTTGGAGAACGCGTAGTCCGACAGGCACGCCCGCCCCAGCTGCGCCCGGCGCGGCGCCAGTGCGGCCTCGATTGCCGCGGCGTGCCCGGGCGCCAGCGGCTCGCCCTCGGGCAGGACCGGCGCAGCGGCGACCGCGGCCATGCGGCGTCCGCCGTGTCAGTACGCGACGACGCGCACGCCGGGTGCCGGCGGGTCGGCCGGCGGGCCGGCGAAGCACTGCGCGATGGGCAGCCAGGCGGTGGCACCGGCGCCGGCATACTCGAGCGCGGTGTCGCGCACGTTGCGGCGCTGCGTGACGACGAGGCAGAAGTCCTCCGCGCTGCCGCGCACGTAGTCGGTCGCCGAGGGCTCGCCCCAGGTCCACAGGCTGCCGTCGGGTGCACGCAGCTCGACCCAGGGTGCCACCTCGGGCACCGGCAGCTTGCGGTTGACGAAGGTCCAGCCGAAGGTGGTCACGCCCAGGTGGGCGATGTGGCGCAGGCGCGCGGAGTTGGTGCGGCGCACGGCGACCACGTCGTACACGTCCTGCCCGTGCGCCCAGGTCTCCATCAGGCGCGCGGTCGCGAAGGAGCGCGCGCTCATCGTCGGGCCGTACCAGGGCAGGCGGTCCTTGGGGTCGCGCGCCGCGAGCACGTGGACCAGCTTCGCGTAGCGCGCGCGCCAGAGCGCCAGCAGGCCGGCGCCGTCCAGGTGGCCGAAGCGCTCGCGCGCGATCTGGCTGGCCTCGCGCCCGGCCGCCATCTGCGCCATCAGCTCGCGGGTGTTCGCGGCGAACGCGTCGGCGTCGGTGGCGGCCAGCAGGCCGGTCTCGTCGAAGAAGCACAGGTGGGCGATCTCGTCCCACGGCGTCCAGCCGTAGAAGCGGGACGGGTGCTGCCATTGCCCGGGCGTCAGCGTCTCGCACAGCGCGGCGAGCGCGTCGTATTCGGCCCGCAGGTCGGCGCAGAGGTCGTGCATCTCGGTTCCTCTCGTTGCTCTTGTCGGGTGGGGGAAGCGCGGCTCAGAACCTCGGCGCGCGCTTTTCCATGAAGGCACGCACGCCTTCGCGCGCCTCGGCGCCGGCGGCGCTTTCGATCATGTAGCGCGCCTCGAGGTCCAGGTGCTGCACGAAGGTGCGCCCGCCGATGCCGTCGACCAGGTCGCGGATGCGCCCCAGCGAGCCGGTCGCGCCGGCGGCCAGCTCGCGCGCCAGCGCCAGCGCCCGCCCGTGCAGCTCCTCGTCCGGATGCACCGCGTCGACCAGGCCCAGGCGCAGGCATTCCGCCGCGTCGACGGGCTGGTTCAGGAACAGGATGCGCTTGGCCTGGGCGGCACCGGCGCGGCGCACCAGGTGCCAGGACGCACCGAGGTCGGGCGACAGGCCGATCGCGCTGTAGCCGCCGCGCAGCTTCATCGACGCGGCCGCCAGTACGAAGTCGCCGCACAGCGCCAGCCCGATGCCGCCGCCGCCCACCGGCCCGTTGACCGCGGTGATCACCGGGCAGCGCAGCGCCGCGATGCGCGCCATCGCGCGGTGCAGGCGCGGCAGGGCCTGCTCCATCAGCCCCGCGAGCGACTCGGCGCGCTCGCGCATCTCGGCGATGTCGCCACCCACGCAGAAGATCCGGCCCGCACCGGTCAGCACCAGCGCGCGCACCCGGCCGTCGCCTGCCACCGTCTCGACGGCCTCGGCCAGCGCCTGGCCGGTGGCCGCGTCGAGCGCGTTGCCGGCATCGGGACGGTTGAGGGTCAGGACGGCCACACCGTCCTGCAGCTCCAGCTTGATCGGATCGCTCACCGCAGCCTCCTTGGTCGGGATCCGAAGCTACCCCCGCGGCCCGGGGCTGTCTTGTGCCAATTGGCTGGCGGCGCACGCCGCGCCTGCGGCCCTGCCTAGAATGCCCGCATGCCCCGCCCCGGGGCGCAGGAGCCCGGCATGACGACGCCCACGGACCGCCTCGCCACCGACATGCCGCCGTGCACGCAGGTGCAGGCCAACGGCATCCCGGTGGCGGTGTACGAGCAGCACTTCGCCGACCCGCAGCGCCTGCGCGTGCTGTTCCTGCACGGCTTTCCGGAACTGGCCTACTCCTGGCGCCACCAGCTGCGCGCGCTGGCCGCGCTCGGCTACGGCGTCGCGGCGCCGGACCTGCGCGGCTACGGGCGCACCGGGCCGCACGGCGAGCTGGAGGACTACCGCATGGCGCAGCTGGCGCGCGACGTGACCGGCGTGCTCGACGCCTTCGGGGTGCAGCGCGCGGTGCTGGTGGGCCACGACTTCGGCGGCGCGCTGGCCTGGACGCTGGCACGCGACCATGCCGACCGGGTGCTGGGCATCGTCTCGCTCAACACGCCCTACACGCGCCGCACCGAAACCGACCTGGTCGAGACCATGCGCCGCACGCGCGGCCCGGATCACTACATGGTGCGCTTCCAGGTGCCGGGCGAGGCCGAGCGCCTGCTCGGCGCCGACGTGCGCGCGACGTTCGAGGGCCTGATGCGCCGCCCCGGGCTCTCGCAGCAGGACTTCGCGCAGCTGCCGGCGGCGCTGCGGGCGCTGCCGCCCGAGCTGTTCGGCCACGAGCCGCGCCTGCAGGGCGAGCCCTTCCTCGCGCCCGACGAGCTGGAGGTGTACGTGCGCGCCTACGAGCGCACCGGGTTCACCGGGCCGCTGAACTGGTACCGCAACCTGCACCGCAACTGGCTGGACACCGCCGGCACGCCGGACCATGTCGCGGTGCCGGCGCTGATGGTCTCGGCCGCCGACGACCACTTCCTGCCGCCGGCCACGACGCGCGGCATGGAGGCCATCGTGCCCGACCTGGAACGCGCGCTGGTGCCCGACTGCGGGCACTGGACGCAGCAGGAGCGACCCGAGGCGGTCAACCGCCTGCTGCACGAGTGGATCGCACGGCGCTTCGGGCCGGCACGCACCGGCTGAAGCGCCGCGCGACAGCTCAGGGCACCAGCACCATCTTGCCGGTGACGCGGCGCTGCGCGACGTCCTCCAGCGCCTGCGCCGCCTGCGCCAGCGAGTAGCGCTTCGAGACGTAGGGCCGCACCTTGCCGCAGCGGAACCACTCCACCAGCTCGCGCGTCAGGGCCGCGGCACGCTGCGGCTCGGCGCGCAGGAAGCCGCCCCACCACACGCCGACGATGGCGCAGCCCTTGAGCAGCGTGAGGTTGAGCGCGATCTTCGGGATCTCGCCCGCGGTGAAGCCGATCACCAGGAAGCGCCCGTTCCAGGCCATGCTGCGCAGCGCCGGCTCGCTGTAGGGGCCGCCGACCGGGTCGTAGATCACGTCCACGCCGCGGCCGCCGGTGAGCTCCTTCAGGCGCTGGCGCAGGTCCTCGTGGCTGTAGTTGATGACCTCGTCGGCGCCGTGCTCGCGGCACAGCGCAAGCTTCTCGTCGCTGGAGGCCGCCGCGATCACGCGCGCGCCCAGCAGCTTGCCCAGTTCGACCGCCGACAGCCCGGTGCCGCCGGCCGCGCCCAGCACCAGCAGCGTCTCGCCCGGCCGGATCGCGGCGCGCTCCTGCAGCGCGTAGTGGGTGGTGCCGTAGGCGATCAGGAACGCGGCCGCGTCCTCGAAGCCGATGCCTTCGGGCAGCGGGAACACGTCGGCCTGCGGCGCCAGCACCTTCTCGGCATAGCCGCCGTAGCCGGGGATCGCGACCACGCGGTCGCCGGGACGCAAGCCCTGCACGCCCTCGCCCACCGCGGCCACCGTGCCGGCCACCTCGGCGCCCGGCGAGAACGGCAGCGCCGGCTTGAGCTGGTATTTGTTCTCGATGATCAGCGTGTCCGGGAAGTTCACCCCCGCGGCACGCACGTCGATCAGCACCTGGCCCGGCCCGGGCTGCGGGTCGGGCACTTCCTCGAACACCAGCGTGCCGGGTGGCCCGTACTGCCTGCACAGCACCGCCTTCATCGCTGCCCCCCGCGCTGCTGCAGCACCTGCTTGGCCAGCGCCGCCAGGTGCACCTGGTCCGGCCCGTCGCCGATGCGGATGTAGCGGGCGTAGACGTAGGCCTTGGCGAGGAAGGTGTCCTGCGACACGCCCTTGCCGCCGTGCACCTGGATGGCCCGGTCGATCACGCGCGCGGCCATGCTCGGCACGACGATCTTCGCCGCGGCGATCAGGTCGCGCGCGGCCTTGTTGCCCTCGCGGTCCATCTTGTCGGCTGCCTTGAGCGTCAGCAGGCGCGCCTGCTCGATCTCGCAATACGATCGGGCGATGTCCTCGCGCACGGTGCCGTGCTCGGACAGCTTGCGCCCGAACGCGGTGCGCGACTCGGCGCGCTCGCACATCAGCTCCAGCGCGCGCTGCGCGGCGCCGATCAGGCGCATGCAGTGGTGGATGCGGCCCGGGCCGAGGCGGCCCTGCGCGATCTCGAAGCCTCGCCCTTCGCCGAGCAGGATGTTGGAGGCCGGCACGCGCACGTCCTCGTAGACGATCTCCGGGTGACCGAGCGGGGCATCGTCGTAGCCGAAGGCGGTGATGTCGCGCACGATCTTCACCCCCGGGGTGTCCTTCGGCACCAGGATCATCGACTGCTGCTTGTGCTTGTCGGGGTGGTGCGGGTCGGTCTTGCCCATCACGATGAGCAGCTTGCAGCGCTCGTTGAGCGCGCCCGAGGTGAACCACTTGCGGCCGTTGATGACGTACTCGTCGCCGTCGCGCCGGATCTCGCACTGGATGTTGGTCGCGTCGCTGGAGGCGACCTCCGGCTCGGTCATCGAGAACGCCGAGCGGATCTCGCCGGCCAGCAGCGGCTCCAGCCACTGCTTCTTCTGCTCGGGCGAGCCGTAGAGCTCCAGGATCTCCATGTTGCCGGTGTCCGGCGCCGAGCAGTTGAACACCTCGGACGCCCATTCGACCCGGCCCATGACCTCGGCCAGCGGCGCGTACTCCAGGTTGGTCAGGCCGCCGCCGTGCGGCCCGGGCAGGAACAGGTTCCACAGGCCGGCGGCGCGCGCCTTGGGCTTGAGCTCCTCGAGCAGCGGCACGGTGGCGTAGCGGTCGCCGGAGAACACCTGCTCGTAGTAGGTGCGCTCGGCGGGGTAGATGTGCTCCTCCATGAAGCGCTCGAGGCGCTCCTGCAGGGCGAGGACTTTCGGGCTGTGCTGGAAATCCATGGTCGGGCTCCTCAACGGTTCTGGTAACGCCGCATGCCACGCAGCCAACGGTCGTAATCGCCCGTCTTGCGACGGATGTACTCGAGCACCTCGAGGTGCGTGAGGATCAGGAAGCGTTCCTCGTCGAGGCCGGCGGCGATCGCGTCGGCGGCGTCCTCGGGCGCCACGGCGCCCTGCAG
Source organism: Caldimonas thermodepolymerans (assembly GCF_015476235.1). NCBI lineage: Bacteria > Pseudomonadati > Pseudomonadota > Betaproteobacteria > Burkholderiales > Sphaerotilaceae > Caldimonas > Caldimonas thermodepolymerans. The sequence goes on along the minus strand of NZ_CP064338.1, from coordinate 592,008 downwards.
CAGCGTCTGCTGGTCGACCTCGCCGACCGAGTTCAGCAGCATGTTGGTGCGCACGCCCATCGGGCAGAAGCAGCTGACCTTGATGCCGCGGTTGCCGTAGGTGATCGACAGCCACTCGGCGAACGCCACCGCGCCGTGCTTGGTGACCGCGTACGAGGCGTCCGAGATCGACAGCAGCCCGGCCGCCGAGGCGGTCTGCAGCAGGTAGCCTTCGCCGCGCTCGAGCATGTGCGGCACCACCGCGCGCGCCGCGTAGACGTGCGCCATCAGGTTTACCGACCAGGCCAGCTCCCACTCGGCGTCGGTGGTCTCCAGCCCCTTGCTGATCGACACCCCCGCGTTCGAGGCGAACAGGTCGATGCACCCGTGCCGCGCGATGGTGTCCTGCACCAGTGCGGCGACCTGGTCCTCGCGCGAGACGTCGACCTGCACGCCGGTGGCGACGGGGCCGATCTCCCCGGCCACCCGACGCGCGGCATCGCCGTCCAGGTCCGCGAGCACCAGCGCGCGTGCGCCGTCGCGCGCGAAGCGCCGCGCCATCGCCGCGCCGATGCCGTTGCCGCCGCCGGTGATGACGGCCACCTTGTCCTTGAGCTTCATGACGACTCCTGTCGGTTGGGCGCCGGCGGCCGCGCAGGCGGCGCGCCGGTGCCGGACGGCCCCGGGGATCCGCTCCGGGGCCGGCGGGAGGGAAACGTCCCTCAGGCAGTGCGTTCGGCCTGGTCCTCGCGGGCGTACATCTCGCGCAGGCGGAACTTCTGCACCTTGCCCGAGGGCGTGAGCGGGAACTGCGGCACCACGCGCACGTACTTCGGGATCTTGTAGCGGGCCATGCGGTCCTTGAGCCGCTCGCGCAGCGACTCGGCGTCGAGCGTGGCGCCGGGCTTGAGGCGCACGTAGGCGCACACCTCCTCGCCGTAGCGGGGGTCAGGCACGCCGATCACGCTGGCGTCGACCACCTCGTCCAGCGTCATCAGCACCTCCTCGATCTCGCGCGGGTAGATGTTCTCGCCGCCGCGGATGATCATGTCCTTGGCGCGCCCGCTGATCCACAGGTAGCCGTTGGCGTCCATGCGACCGAGGTCGCCGGTGCGCAGCCAGCCGTCGTCGCTCAGCGTCTCGCGGGTGGCCTGGTCGTTGCCGAAGTAGCCCTTCATCGTCAGCCAGCCGCGCGTGCGCACCTCGCCTTCCTCGCCGATCGGCACCGGCTTGCCGTCCGGCCCGACCACGTCCACTTCGACCGCCGGCAGCGGCTGGCCGCAGCTGCCCATCTGCAGGTCGTCCGGATCGTTGGGCGAGCTCTGCGTGATGATGGGCGAGGCCTCGGTCAGCCCGTAGGTGATCGTGAAGCGCGCGCCGTAGCGGCGGTTCCAGTGCTTGAGCAGCTCCGGCGGCACGGTCGAGCCGCCGGTGGCGATGCACTCCAGCGACGACAGGTCCAGCCCCTCGCGGTCGGCGGCTTCCTCCACCGCGATCAGCATGGTCGGCACGCCCGAGAAGCCGTTGGCGCGCTCGCCGGCAATGGTGCGCGCGACCCGGTCGGCCTCGAAGGTGACGATCGGGTAGTGCGTGCTGCAGGTGGCCACGGCGCCCAGCGTCGCGATCACGCAGCCGCCGCAATGGAACAGCGGCATCGGGTTCACGTAGCGGCTGCCCTCGCGCAGCGCCGCGCGGCGCGCGAACAGGCGCCCGTCGTTGACCACGCCGCGGTGGCGCAGCACCGCGCCCTTCGGGAAGCCGGTGGTGCCGGAGGTGAACTGGATCTGCACCGTGTCGTCGGGCGTAACGGCCTCGCGCCGGGCCTGCAGCGTCGCGTCGTCGACGCCGGCGCCGCGCGCCAGCCAGTCGTCCCAGCCCAGGCCCTTGTCGTCCGGCGCCTGGCCGATCGCCACGCGCAGTCGCAGCGTCGGGATGTCGCGCGCGGCCTCGTCCAGCATGTCCCACAGCGAGCTGCCGCGGTTCTCCGGCTGCAGGAAGCAGGCGCTCGCGCCGGCAGTGCGCAGCACGTAGGCCACCTCATGGGTGCGCAACAGCGGGTTGATCGGCACCAGCACCACGCCGCAGTAGGCCGCGCCGAACTCCAGCAGCAGCCACTCGGGCACGTTGGTGGCCCACACCGCGACGCGCTCGCCGTGCCCGATGCCGGCGGCGATCAGCGCACGCGCCACCTGCAGGCTGCGCGCGCGGAACTCCTCGTAGGTCCAGCGCACCGACAGGCCGCGGTCCTCGTACGCGCAATAGACCAGCGCCTCGCGCTGCGGGCCGCGCTCGACCGCCTCGTCGAGCAGCTGGCCGACCGTCATGTCCCGCACGAGGGCATGTTCCTCGGCGGGGGGGACCCAGTGTGAAACTCCGTTCACGACAGGCATGTTGTCTCCTTCTTCTCTTCCTCTTTCGGTGGGTGGGAACCGGTGGCAGGCGCATCGCCGCCCTCCCCACGACCGCACTGTCCCATGAATGCGTCTTCCGTGCCGGCCGCGGGCCTCAGCCCGGCGGCGAGGTGCCGCCCTGCAGGCGCCGGAAGGTCGCGTAGCCCGGCTGGTCGACCGCCAGCTTGTCCAGCACCGTGGCCGTCAGGTGCTGCATCAGCGCCTCGTGCTGCGGCGTGTAGGTGCCGTCGGCGATGCGCGCGCACAGCTCCTCGTTGAGGCGCTCCAGGTCGCCGTCGTGGCCCAGCAGCGCGGCCAGGCGCGCCTGCTCGCGCGCGTCGGCGGCCGGGCCCAGCTCGAGCTCGCGGCGCACGATCTCGAGCACCGAGACCGCGACGCGCATGTGGAAGGCCGTCAGCCCGTCCAGGCGCGGCAGCGCGTCGTCGCGCAGGAAATCGGCCACCGCCTGGATCAGCTCGGCGGCCCGGGGTTGTTCACGCATGGCGGCAGTCCTCCTGCAGCAGCACCAGCAGGTCGATCTCGGCTTCGGAGGCACGCCGGCCCACCGCGGCACGCTCGACGGTGCGCACGTCGCCGCTCTGGTAGGACTCGGCCATGCCCTCGCAGATCACGCCCCACTTGAGCGTGCCGAACACCTCCCAGAAACGCACGCGCTGCGGGTCGACCGTCCCGCCCGCGGCCTCGTAGCCGGCGAACAGCTGCTCGCGCGTGCCGAAGCCGCCGACCGGCAGCTCGCGCCCGTAGCGCCACGAGTTCACGCACATCCAGCCGAGGTCTTCCATCGGGTCGCCGAAGTGCGCGATCTCCCAGTCCAGGATCGCGCGCAGGCCCTGCTCGTCGACCAGGATGTTCCCGTTGCGGAAGTCGCCGTGCACCAGCGCATCGGCCACCGGCGTCTCGGGCAGGTGGCGCTCCAGCCACTGGAACGCCAGCTCGAACACCGGGCGCGGCGTGCCGACCGTGGCGTGGCGCCGGCGGTAGTAGGCCACCTCCTCGCGCGCCTGCCCGCGGCGCAGCGCGGGCAGCCGGTCCAGCGCGACGCGGTGGAAGCGCGCCAGCGCCTGTCCGCACTGGAACGCGAGCTGCTCGCGCGCCTGCGCGTAGCGCTCGTCGCGCAGGATGCGGCGCGAGTTCGCCTCGCCTGCCACCCGCTCCATCACGTAGCCGCGCCCGATGCCGTCGTCCTCGCGCAGCACCGACAGCACGTAGGGCACCGGCACGTCGTGGGCGCGCACCTCCTGCAGCAACGCGGCCTCGTTCTCCAGCCCGATGGCCTCGGCCGGCAGGCGCGATCCCGGCGGCGAGCGGCGCAGGATCAACGGCACGCGCGCCTCGCCCGTCACCGCGTCGAAGGCCCAGGTCTCCTGGCTGGCGCCACCCGGCAGCGCGCGCAGGCCGGCGATCTCGCGCGCGTCGGGCAGGCCCCGGCGCACCGCGGCCAGCAGCCCTTGCGCGATCTGCTCCAGGTCGGTCATGCGCGCGCCTCCGCCGCGGGGTCGCTGGTGATGGCGCACTCCATCGCGACCCCGCCGCCGCTGGAGCGCGTCCACAGCCGGCAGGTGTCGCCCTGCAGCGGCTCGGCCTCGACCACCACCGGCGTGCCGAGGAACAGCGGAGCTCGGGCGCGGAACTCGGCGCGGCGCACCGTGCGGTCCGGGTGCCAGGCACGGAAGGTCTCGGCCAGCAGCGTGGCCTGCAGCGGCCCGTGCACCACCAGCCCCGGGTAGCCGCCGGCCTGGGTCGCGTACGGCAGGTCGTAGTGGATGCGGTGCGGGTTGAAGGTCAGCGCCGAGTAGCGGAACAGCACCACCTCGTTCACCAGCCACTCGCGCCGGCGGGCGGCTGCAGGCGCCGGCGTCTCGCGGGTGCTGCCGTTGGCCGCCCCGAGGAACACCAGGTTGACGCGCTCGACCAGCGCCAGCGCGCCTTCCTGCGCATAGCGGTGCTCGGTGGTGACGAACACCATGGTGCCGCGGCGGCCCTGCTTGACCGACAGGTCGGCCAGCGTCGACTCGCGCTGCGTCGCCACGCCGGTGCGCAGCGGCCGGCGGGATTCGAGCGAGGCGCCCGCCCACATCACCTGCTCCAGCGGCACCGGCGGCAGCAGGGCCTGCTCGCGCGGGGCGCCGTCGTCGCCGAGCCGGTCGGTGGGCGTGAGGTCGGGGAAATGCAGCCAGTGCCACGGCAGCGGCAGGTGCCCTCGGGGATGCAGCGCCTCCGGCAGGCTGAGGGTGGCGGCCAGGCATTGCGCCGGCACCGGGCTCAGCACCTCCTCGGCGCGCTCGCTGCGGCCGATCCAGGTGAGCAGGGAAGCCAGGTCGATGTCACTCATGCGGTTCGGTGTTGTCCTTGGGCGAGCGCGAGCCGCTCGGCAACCTCGCGCGTGCTGCCCAGCACGGCGGGGCACAGGCGCGAGCCACCGTCGATGTCGATCTCGGCCCCGTTGAGGTAAGCCGCCTCGTCGGAGCACAGGAACGCCACCAGTGCGGCGACTTCCTCGGTGCGGCCGGGGCGGCGCGCCGGCGTCGTGCTCATCGCGTAGTCGAAGACGGGCGGCGGCAGCTTCTCGACGGTCGGGGTGGCGATCAGGCCGGGCAGGATGGCGTTGCAGGTGATGCCCTGTGCGGCGTACTCCAGCGTCACGTTGCGCGTCAGCCCCAGCAGGCCCGACTTGGACGCCGAGTAGCCCGCCTGCCGGAACAGCCCGCCGCGTGCCGCGGCCGACGAGATGTTCACGATGCGCCCCCAGCGGCGCGCCACCATGTCCGGCAGCACGGCCCGGATCAGGTGGAACGGCCCGGTCAGGTTGACCGCCAGCTCGCGCGCCCAGTCCTCGTCGCCCATGCGCTCCAGTGGCGCGATCACCGCGGTGAGCCCGGCGTTGTTGACCAGGCAGTCGACCGGCCCGAGCGCTGCGCGGGCCGCCTCGACCGCCGCGCGCACCTGCTGCGCGTCGGCGACATCGGCGCAGTGCGTGGACACCGGCGTGCCGCCACGGCGCAGCGCCTCGGCCAGCTCGCCCATCGCGTCGTCGTGCAGGTCCAGCAGCACCAGCGCCGCGCCCTCGGCGGCCAGCCGCTGCGCGATGCTGCGGCCGATGCCGCCGCCCGCCCCGGTCACCAGGGCGACCTTGCCTTGCAGGCGCGCGCCCATGTCACATCAGCCCGATGGTCATGCCACCGTCGACGACCAGGTTGGCCCCGGTCACGTAGGCACCGGCGTCGGAGCACAGGTAGGTCACGGCGTAGCCGATCTCCTCCACCTTGCCGAAGCGGCCGAGCACGGTCTTGTCCAGGATCTTGCGGCGCGCCTTCTCGTCGAAGGCGTCGGCCAGCTTGGTCGGGAACACGCCGGGCAGGATGGTGTTGGCGCGGATGCCCTCGTGGCCGTACTCGTACGCGAACGAACGGCTCATGCCGATCAGCGCGGTCTTGAGCGTGGAGTACAGGCTCAGCATGCGGTCCGGGTGCAGCGCCGCGACCGAGGCGATGTTGACGATACTGCCGCCACCGTGGGTCTTCATCAGCTTGGCCGCCTCGGCCGACATGAACCAGTACCCGCGCAGCGACACCTCCACGGTCTTGTCGAACAGGCCGACGTCGGTGTCCTCGATGGTGCGCCAGGGGCTCAGCACCGCGTTGTTGACCAGGATGTCCAGCCGCCCGTAGCGCTCGCGGATGTACGCGTACATGGCCGCGATGTCGTCCATGCGGCCGATGTGGCAGGCCTTGCCGTCGGCCTTGAGGCCCTGCTCGCGGAAGGCCGTGGCGACCGCGTCGCATTGGTCCTGCTTGCGGCTGCTGATGATCACCTGGGCACCCTGCTCGGCCAGCACGCGCGCGGTGCCCTCGCCGATGCCCATGGTGGAGCCGGTGACGAGCGCGACCTTGCCGCTCAGGTCGAAGGGATTCTTTTTCTGGGTCATGACGTACCTTCCGGGGATGGGGTCGGGGACAGGCCGACCTGCGCCGGCAGCGCGGGATCACAGCGCCGGGCGGCGGCCTTCTTGTAGGAAAACTGGCGGCACGGCTGCCCGGGCTGCATCTGGGCATGGCCGTCGATCACGAAGAACAGCGGGCCGCCCTTGAACTGCGCGCGGTTGGAGGCCGCGCAATGCGTGCAGTAGGTCGGCGCGTCATGCCGCTGGAAGTTGATCGGGTGCGGCTGCGGCATCTTCTGCGACAGCGGCTCGCCGTAATGGAACATGTCGCGCCAGACCTGGCCGCGCAGCAGCCGCCCGCCGCTGCCGCAGGGATCGAGCACGAACACGAAGCGGTCGTCCTCTTCCTGGATCTTGAAGTCGGCGCAGTGGTAGTTCCAGGTGCGCGCGATCTCGCGCACCAGCTCGTCGTCGCTCATCGCGTCGTAGCGCGGGAAGCCGGCGACGAAGGCGGGCTCGTAGGTCTGCGCCAGCAGCTCGTCCAGGTAGTCCGGACCACCCAGCTCCAGCGCGACGTTGTAGAAGTACTCGAGGCACACGATGCCGAAGTCGTGCCACGGCATCCAGTCCTTGCGCTGGCCGTCGAGCAATGCGGCGACCTGCTCGAGGTCGCCGGCCTCGAGCGCGGCCTCGGCGCGCTGCAGCCGGGTGCGCGCCGCCTCGTCCAGCTCCCCGGGCTCGAACAGGCGCGTGCCGGGCTGCTGCTTGCGAAAGCGCATGCGGCAGGTGCCGTCCGGGCCCTTCTCGGTGGTCCAGGCCGGGTAGCCGACCTGCTCGTTCAGGCCGTCCTGGTAGGCCTTGCACAGCTGGCAGTAGCTCGGCACGCCGTCGCTCCAGCCGGCGTACCACCTCGGGTGCTTGGCCGTCACGCCCTGGCGTTCCAGCCGTCCGCCGCTGCCGCAGGGCAACAGGTCGACCACCACCTCGTCGTCGGTTTCCGACGGCTGGAGCTGCGCGCCGACCTGGTGCTTGTAGACCTCGATCACCGCGGTGATCGCACCCTTCTCGTCGCCGGCCTGCAGGTCGCGCGCCCAGGTGCGCATCAGCTGGCGGCCGATGCGGCGCAGCGCCTCGCGCGTGCGCTCCTCGCCGAAGTCCTGCCGCAGCTTGCCCACCTTGCGCGCCAGCGTGTGGCCCGACAGGGCATCCAGCCCCGCCGGCCCCTGTGCCATCTCGCGCATCAGCGCGCGCACGCGCGGGATGTCGCCCGCCGCCAGCGCGTCCAGGGCGTGCGATTCGAACGGACGCGCCATCTCCTTCAGCTGCGCGTCGGTGTACTGCCGTGCCATGCCTGACCTCCGGTCGGTGGCCCCGGGGTGCGGCAGGCCGCGCCCCGGGGCGGACGTGCTCACTGGCCGAGCTTCTCGACGTCGACCTTGGAATAGATCTCCTTCCAGTAGAGGTCCCCCAGCTCGTCGACGCTCTTGACCGGCTGCACCAGCTTGACCCACTTCTCGAGGATCGGGCGGAACGTGGCGATCATCTCGCGGCCGCGCTTGACGCCGTGCTTCTCGGCGAAGTACTTGGCGATGGTCTCCATGTCCTGCTCGATGAAGGCCTGGGTCTTCTTGAGCAGCTCGGGGTCGGCGGTGTGCATGCGCACGCCGCGCTTCTTGGCCGCCTCGATCGCCTCGGCTTCCTTCTCCTGGTAGATCCAGGGCGTGTAGGCTCCGCCCTCGGCCGAGGCACGCAGGAACGCGCGGCGGTCCTGTGCGCTCAGGCTGCGCCAGGCGTTGACGTTCATGTTGAAGCCGGCGGTGGTGTAGAGGCCGCCCGGCACGTCCATGTTGATGTCCTTGACGACGTCTTCCAGGCCGAAGTTGTGGATCTCCGGCGTGGACAGCAGCGCGCAGTCGACCACGCCCTGCGACAGCGCCTCGCGCATCTCGTTGGCGCTCATCGTGATCGGCGTGGCGCCGACCGTCGTGGCCCAGCGCGACCAGTTGGCCGCCCCCGAGCGCACCCGCTTGCCCTTGAGGTCGTCCAGCGACTTGACCGGCTTGGTGCAGATCAGGCCGTAGGTGGAGCCCCCGATGTGGCCGGTGTAGACCTGGTTCTGCCTGGCGAACTCCTGGTGGCACTCGGGGCAGTTGAAGAAGATGAACTCGGTGATCGCGCCGACGAACGCCGACGCCTCCTTGCCGCGCGCCTCCTCGCCCATCAGGCGCAGCATCATCGACGCCTCGCTGATCAGGTTGGTGTGCGGGTACTCGGCCGGGAAGTAAGGTGTCAGCAGGAAGCCGATGTCGGCGATGCCGTCGCGCACGCCGGCCGAGGTCTCGGCCATGTTGAGCAGCGTCATCGGGAACACGCGCACCGTGTGGCGACCCTCGGTGTACTTCTTCACGCGCTCGGCGTAGCGCTGCCCCATGTCCACGTTGTACGAGCCGGGCGGCTGCCCGATCGCGTACTTGAACTGCTTCGCCACGGCCGCGCCGCTGGCGGCAGCCAGGCCCAACACGGCAGCCAGCGCCACCACCCGGGAAAAGCGTTGCATCGACTTCATCCGTCTCCTCCGTCGATTTGCGTTGCCATCACGCCGTCACCGCACCATGCGGCGACGGCCTCCTGCCTTTCCGGGCGGCGCGGTGCCGCCCGCGGCCTCACATGCCGTGCCTGGTCACGTCCACCTTGGAATAGATCTCGTTCCAGTACAGGGCGCCCAGGTCGTCCTGGGTCTTCACGTTCTGGACCAGCTTGACCCACTTCTCGAGGATGGGCCGGAACGTCCTGATCATTTCCTCGCCGCGCTTGACGCTGTGCTTGTCGGCGAAGTACTTCGCGATGGTGTTCATGTCCTGCTCGATGAACTCCTGCGTCTTCTTCACGAGCGCAGCGTCGGCCTCGTGCAGGCGCACGCCCTTCTTCTTCGCCTCTTCGAGGATGGCCTGCTCCTTCTGCTGGTAGATCCACGGCGTGTAGGCGCCGCCTTCGGCCGCGGCGCGCAGGAAGGCGCGGCGGTCCTCGACGCTCAGCGAGCGCCAGACCTTGACGTTCATGTTGAAGGCCGCGGTGCTGAACACGCCGCCGGGCACCGCCATCGTGATGTCGGAGATCGTGTCCATCAGGCCGAAGTTGTGGATCTCCGGGGCCGACAGGATGATGCAGTCGACCACGCCCTGCGACAGCGCTTCGCGCATCTCGTTGGCGCTCATCGTGATCGGGCTGGCGCCCACCGCAGTGGCCCAGCGCGACCAGTTGGCCGCCCCGGCGCGCAGCCGCTTGCCCTTGAGCTCCTCGATCGAGCGCACCGGCTTGTTGCACACCAGGCCGTAGGACGAGCCGCCGATGTGCCCGGTGTAGACCTGGTTCTGCCTGGCGAACTCCTGGTGGCACTCGGGGCAGTTGAAGAAGGTGAACTCGGTCAGCGCCCCGACGAAGGCCAGCGCCTCCTTGCCCTGCACCTCGTTGCCCAGCAGGCGCAGCATCATCGACGCTTCGTTGGGCAGGTTCGAATGCGGGTATTCGGCCGGGAAGTAGGGCGTCAGCAGGAAGCCGATGTCGGCGATGCCGTCGCGCAGGCCCGCCGAGGTCTCGGCCATGTTGAGCAACGTCATCGGGAACACGCGCACCGAGTGGCGGCCGTCGGTGTACTTCTTCACGCGCTTGGCGTAGTCCTCGGCCATCTCGACGTTGTACGAGCCGGGCGGGAAGCCGATCGCGTACTTGAACTGCTTGGCCACCGCCGGGGCGGCGATTGCGGCCGTCGCGCACACCACCGCGGCGGCGATCCAGCGGGACATCGTCTTGGGAAACTGCATCTTGCCTCCTTCGGGTTTCGATCAGGGTGCGGCGCGCGGTCGGCGCCGCTCAGCGGGACATGGCCTCCGGCAGCCAGAGGATGAAGTCGGGATAGGCCAGCATGAAGAACAGGACGAGGAAGTCCATCGCCAGGAACCAGGCGATGCCGCGGAAGATCGCCGCCGTCGACACCAGCTTGCCGACCACGCCCTTGATGACGAACACGTTCATGCCGATGGGCGGCGTCACCATGCCGATCTCGAGCAGCTTGGTGAGGATCACGCCGAACCACACCAGGCTCAGGCCCGAGGCCCCGATGATCGGCAGCACGATGGGCAGGGTCAGCAGCATCGCGCCGATCGGCTCGAGGAACATGCCGAGCAGCACGTAGACCAGCACGATGGACAGCATGATCATCCACTGGCTCGCGTTCTGGTCGATGATCAGCTCGGACACGTACTCGCCCGCGCCCGAGATCGCCAGGAAGCGCACCAGCAGCGTCGCCCCGACCGCGATGATCATCAGCGCGCCGGTGGTCATCAGCGTCTCGAGGATCGCGTCCTTGAACACCTTCCAGGTCATCACGCGGCGGACCATCGCGACGACGCACGACAGGAACGCGCCGATCGCGCCGGCCTCGGTGGCCGTGAAGACACCGGTGAACATGCCGCCGAAGATGCCGATCATGATCAGCACCACCGGCCAGGTCTCCTTCAGCGCGGCGAGCTTCTCGGCCAGCGGCACGCGTTCCTTCACGCTGGGCGCCAGCTCCGGCTTGAGCTTCACGCGGATCAGGATCACCAGGATGTAGCCCAGCGCAGTCAGCAGGCCGGCGGACACGCCGCCCAGGAACAGCTTGGTGACCGGCACCTCGGCGACGATGCCGTACAGGATCATGATGATCGACGGCGGGATCAGCGCGCCGATCGTGCCGGCGATGGCCACCGTGCCGGTGGCGAGTTCCGCGTCGTAGCGGGCGCGCATCATCTCGGGCACCGCGATGCGCCCCATCGCCGCCGAGCACGCCAGCGACGAGCCGCACACGGCCGCAAACCCGGAGCAGCCGAGCACCGCCGCGATCGCCAGCCCGCCCGGGATGCCCGCCAGCCACAGGCGCGCGGCGCGGAACAGCCCCACGGTCAGCTTGGCGTGGTAGCAGACGTAGCCCATCAGCAGGAACATCGGGATCGAGCTGAGCACCCAGCTGGAGGCGAACTGGTACGGCATCACGCCCAGCGCCCCCCAGGCGACGTCCCAGCCCATCAGCACCCACAGGCCGCCGAACGACACGACGATCAGCGAGATGCCGATCGGCACCCGCAGCAGGATGAGCACGACGAGGATGGCCAGGCCGAGGAGGCCGACCTGCACTTCATGTTCCATGGTTCAGCCTCTCAGTCCGCCTCGGCTTCGTTGTCGTCCGGGTTCGCGCGCTCCGTGTCCAGGCCGGTCTCGGCGGACAGCAGGTAGGCCACGAACTTGTGCGCGACGATCAGCAGCATCAGGCCGAAGCCGACCGGCAGGAAGAAGTAGCTCTGCCACAGCGGGATGCTGGTCTCGCCCTGCACCACCGACGCGCCGATGTGCATCTTCGACACCGCCTCGCCCCAGGTGCGCACGGTCAGCAGCCCGAAGGCCACCGCCGAGATCAGGTAGGACCAGCCGGCCAGGTGCTTCTGGATCCACGGCGGGAAACGCTCGGTGAGCACCTCCACCGCGATGTGCGCCCCCTTCTGCTCGGCGAAGGCGAGCGGCACGAAGGCGGCGATCACCATGTAGTAGTACGAGACGATGGAGATCGTGCCCGGCAGCGGGTAGTCGAAGCCGAAGCGCAGCACCACGTCCAGCGTGATGTGCAGCATCATCAGCGCGATCCCGAGCGCACCGAGCACGGTGGCGAAGTCCGTGATGCGCGACAGCAGTCGTCCGATGGCCTGCATCATTGCTTTTCCCCGCCCGCAGACTTCGCGAACCGGTCACGCAGCACGTACTTGAGGACCTTGCCGGTCGGGTTGCGCGGCAGCGCCGGCACGATGTGCATGCGGCGCGGGATCTTGTAGCGCGCGAGCTTCTGGCTGGCGTGCTCCTGCAGCTGCTCCAGCGTCAGCGTCGTGCCCGGCTTGAGCGCCACCACCGCGGTCACCGCCTCGCCCCACTTCTCGTCCGGCTCGCCGATCACGGCCACCTCGGCGATCGATGGATGCTCGTACAGCACGCTCTCGACCTCGGCGGGGTAGACGTTCTCCCCGCCAGTGATCACCATGTCCTTGACCCGGTCGCAGATGTAGTAGAAGCCGTCCTCGTCGAAGTAGCCGACATCGCCGGTGCGCAGCCAGCCGTCTTCCGACAGCGCGTCGCGCGTGGCGTCCGGCCGGTTCCAGTAGCCGCGCGTGACGTTCAGGCCGCGCACGCAGATCTCGCCGCGTGCGTGCGGCTGCGTGATCACCTCGCCGGTCGCGTCGATGACGCGCAGCTGGGTCAGCGGCGGCGGCTTGCCGACCGAGCCCATCTTCTGCCAGCACCACTCTGGCGTCAGGAAGGACGCCATCGCGCAGGTCTCGGTCAGCCCGTAGCCCTGGTTCACCGCGATGCCGCGGCCGTTGTAGAGCTTGAGCAGCGGCTCGGGGCACGGGGCGCCGCCGACCGACACCGAGCGCAGCGTCGACGTGTCGGCCTTCTCGAAGTCCGGGTGCTGGCTGATGAACAGCAGCATGGCCGGCACCGCGAACGCGAGCGTGACCTTGTAGCGGGCGATGTCGGCGATCACCTGGCCCGGGTCGAAGCTCTGGTGCAGGACGACGTGGGCCCCCTTGAGGATGGTGGTCATCGTCAGCACGTTGAGGCCGCCGACGTGGAACAGCGGGGCGTAGGTCAGCAGGGTGTCGGTGCTCAGCACGTCCACCATCAGCATCTCGTTGACCATCGTCGCCCAGATGTTGCCCACCGTCATCATCGAGCCCTTGGGTCGGCCGGTGGTGCCGGAGGTGTAGATCAGGATGGCCACGTCGTCCGGGTCCATCTCGGCGGCCGCGTGCACCGGCGTGGCACGCTCCATCTCGCGCGCGATGTCGGGCCAGGTCTCGCTGTGGCCGCCGAAGCCGAAGAAGCGCTGGCACTTCAGCGCGCCGCGCACCGGCTCGAGCACCGACTGGTGGTCGGGGCCGACGATCAGCGTGTGCACGCCGGCGTCGTTGATGATGAACTCCAGCTCTGCCCCGGTGAGGCGGAAGTTGAGCGGCACGTAGATGGCGCCGAGCTTCGAGGTCGCGAACAGCGCGACCAGGAACATCGAGTGGTTGAACGCCAGGAAGCCCACGCGGTCGCCCTGGCGGACCCCCTGCGCATGCAGCGCGCCGGCCAGCCGGTCGATCTGCTCGACGAGTTCGCGGTAGGTCCAGGTCGTGCCCTGGAAGGTCAGCGCGGGCCGCATCGGCAACAGTTCCGCGCGGGAGTTGATCCACTGTCCGGGTGAGATCGGGGGTCGGATGGCCATCTGTCTGTCTCCTACGGTCCTGTCCCGCTGCGCGAGTCCTGCACTGCGGCGGGATCTCTTGTTGTGAGGCCAGCGTACGGGCCTTGCCCGGAGGTGTCTTGTGTAAACGTGCTATGGCCCGGGCCCGTGCAGGCACGCACGGATGCGGCTCGGGTAAGTCCTGACGGTCCCGTGCGGACGCACGTCACGGCCACGGTGACAGGCCCCGGGTTGCCCCCGATGACCAACAGCAAGGCGCCCGCCGGGGGGCGCCTCGCATCGGATGAGAACGCGGCCTCAGCTGACCTGGCGGTCGACCGCCTTCCAGTAGGGCTCGCGCAGCACGCGCTTGAGCAGCTTGCCCGACGGGTTGCGCGGCAGGGATTCGTAGAAGTCCACCGACTTCGGGCACTTGTAGTGCGCGAGCCGTTCGCGCGTGAAGCGGATGATCTCCTCCGCCGTGGCCGAGGCGCCCGGCTTGAGCACCACGCAGGCCTTGACCGCCTCACCCCAGGTCGGGTCGGGCACGCCGATCACGGCGCATTCCGCGACCGCGGGGTGGAAGGCCAGCGCGTTCTCGACCTCGGCCGGGTAGATGTTCTCGCCGCCGGAGATGATCATGTCCTTGATCCGGTCGTGGATGTAGAGGTAGCCCTCCTTCATGTAGCCCGCATCGCCGGTGCGCATCCAGCCGCCGTGCTCGTCGCGCCCGAGCGGGAACACCTCGGCCGTGGCCTGGGGGTTGCGCCAGTAACCCTTCATGTTGTGCAACGAGCGCACCCAGATCTCGCCGACCTCGCCTTCCTTCACGTCGGCGCCGCTGGACGGATCGACGATGCGCATCTCGACGCTGCGGATCGGCCGCCCGGCCGAACGCAGCAGGTGCGCGCGCGGGCCGCCCGGGTCATGGTCCTCGGCGCGCAGCGCGGTGAGCGTGCCGGCCGACTCGGTCATCCCGTAGATCTGCACCAGCTGGCAGCCGAAGGTGCGCTGCGCGTCGATCAGCACCTGCTCGGCCACCGGGGAGCCGCCGTAGGCGATCACCTGCAGCGTGGAGAAGTCGCCCCGCTGCGCAGCCGGCGACTGCAGCATGAAAAGCATCATCGCCGGCACGACGAAGGTGTGCGTGATGCGCCGCTCGCCGATGATGGAGATGACGTGCGCCGGATCGAACTCCGGCACCAGCACATTCATGCCGCCTTCGATCAGCGGCATCAGCGTGCTGTTGATGCCCGCGATGTGGAAGAACGGCAGCGCGTTGAGGAACACCGAGCGGCTGCCGTCGTAGCCCATGTCCTCGGCATACAGCTCGTTCATCAGCGTCAGGTTGGCGTGCGTGAGCTCGATGCCCTTGGGCAGCCCGGTGGTGCCGGACGAGAACAGCTGCACCGCGGTGTCCTGCGGGTCGGCCTCGTGGCCCGGGTCCTGAGGCTGGAAACGCGCACGCCAGGTGGCGAAGCTCTCCAGCGGCGCCCCCTCCTCGGTCGACACCACGTGGCGCAGGCTGGGCACCACGGCGCGCCCCACCGTCTCCTGGAAGGCGCGGTCGACCATCAGGAACTTCGCCTCGCCGTTGTTGAGCACGTACTCGATCTCCGGCGCGGCCAGGCGCCAGTTGATCGGCATGCCGACCGCCCCGATCTTGCACGCGGCCAGCACCAGCACGATGGACGGCGCCGCGTGCTTGCTGAGGCAGGCCACCCGGTCGCCCGGCCCCACGCCGAGCGACTTCAGTCCCTGGGCGACCCGGCTGGATTCCCGGTCGATGTCGCCGAAGGTCCACGTGCGTTGCGGGTCGATGCAGGCGATGGCCTGCGGCCGGTCGCGACCCTGGCGGCGGATCGCGGCGCTGAGCGTCAGGTCGCGCATGGGCGGTCTCCTCGGGAACGTGCCGTCGTCAGAACCACTCGTCCTGCATCTCGGCGCACGTCAGGTCCACCGGGTCGAGCACCGCCAGCCAGCCGGGCACGCGCGGCAGCTCCCAGTGGAAGAAGTAGCGGCAGGCCTGCAGCTTGCCGCGGTAGAAGTGCTGCGAGCGCTCGTCGTCCGCGCTCGCGAGCCCTTGCGCGGCGGCGATGCCCTGCTCCAGCCAGATCCAGGCCATCACCACGTGGCCGAAGGCCTCGAGGCAGGGACCGGCGTTGGCCAGGCGCGCATCGGCATCGGGCACGGCCAGCAGGCGCGTGGTCGTCTCGCCCAGGTGCCCCCAGATGTCCTCCAGCGCCTGCGCGTGCGCGGCCAGCGCCGCATCACCGCCGGCGCGGGCACGGGCGATGGTGTCGCGCACGCGCGCGTCGAGCAGCGCCAGCGAGGCGCCGTCATGCAGGCGCAGCTTGCGCCCCAGCAGGTCCAGCGCCTGGATGCCGTGCGTGCCCTCGTGGATCGGGTTGAGCCGGTTGTCGCGGTAGAACTGCTCGACGTTGTATTCGCGCGTGTAGCCGTAGCCGCCGTGCACCTGGATCGCCAGCGAGTTCGCCTCCAGGCACCACTGCGAGGGCCAGCTCTTGGTCACCGGCGTCAGCAGGTCCAGCAGGCGCTCGGCATCGATGCGCGCCTGGGCGTCCGGCGCGCTGTGCTGCTCGTCGATCAGCCGCGCGCTGTACAGCGCCAGCGCCAGCCCGCCCTCGGCATAGGCCTTCTGGGTCAGCAGCATGCGCTTGACGTCGGGGTGGCGCACGATCGGCACCTGCGGCTGGGTCGGGTCCTTCTGCCCGGGCAGCCGCCCCTGCGGGCGGTTGCGCGCGTAGTCCAGCGCATGCAGGTAGCCGGTGTAGCCGAGCACCGCGGCCGACAGGCCCACCGCGATGCGCGCCTCGTTCATCATCTTGAACATGCAGGCGAGCCCCTTGCCCGCCTCGCCCACCAGGTAGCCCAGCGCCCCCGGCTCGCCCTGCGGCGTGTGCCTGCCCTCGCCGAAGTTGAGCAGGCAGTTGGGCAGGCCGCGGTAGCCCATCTTGTGGTTCAGGCCGGCGAGCACCACGTCGTTGCGCTCGCCGAGCGAGCCGTCGGGCTGCACCAGCCGGCGCGGCACCAGGAACAGCGAGATGCCCTGCACGCCGGGCGGCAGGCTGCCGTCCGGGTTGGGGATCTTGGCCAGCACCAGGTGGACGATGTTCTCGGACACCTCGTGCTCGCCGCCCGAGATCCACATCTTGTTGCCGAACAGGCGGTAGGTGCCGTCCGGGCGCGGCTCGGCGCGCGTGCGGATGTCGCCGAGCGACGAACCGGCCTGCGGCTCGGACAGGCACATCGTGCCGAAGAAGCGCCCCTGCATCATCGGCCGCACGTAGCGGTCGACCTGCTCGGGCGTGCCGTAGGTCAGCAGCAGCTCGGCATTGGCGATGGTCAGGAACGCGAAGCCGCTGGTCGCCAGGTTGGCCGCCATCGCGTAGGCCACGCCCGCACGCTCGACCGCGAACGGCAGCTGCATGCCGCCCAGCTCGTAGTCCTGGCGCGCGGCCATCAGCCCCGCCTCGGAGAAGGCCCGCAGCGCGGCCTTCACCTCGGGGATCACGGTCACGCGCTCGCCGTCGAACTGCGGCTCATGCTGGTCGTTCTTCTTGTTGTGGGGTGCGAAGAAGTCGCGCGCGATGGCCTCGTAGGTGTCCAGCGCCGCCGACAACGTCTCGCGCGAGTGGTCTGCGTAGCGCTCGCGTTCGGCAAGCGACTGCACCTGCAGCCACTCGAACAGCATGAACTCCAGGTCGCGGCGCGACAGCAGCAGCGATTCCATCAGACCACCTCGAACAGCCCGGCCGCCCCCATGCCGCCGCCCACGCACATCGAGATCACGACGTAGCGCACGCCGCGCCGCTTGCCCTCGATCAGCGCGTGGCCCACCAGGCGCGATCCGGTCATGCCGTACGGGTGGCCGATCGAGATGCTGCCGCCGTTGACGTTGTACTTCTCCGGATCGATGCCCAGCTTGTCGCGGCAGTACAGCACCTGGCAGGCGAACGCCTCGTTGAGCTCCCACAAGCCGATGTCGTCGACCTTCAGGCCGTGCTGCTTGAGCAGCTTGGGGATCGCGTAGACCGGGCCGATGCCCATTTCCTCCGGCTCGCAGCCGGCGACCGCGATGCCGCGGTAGATGCCCAGCGGCTGCAGCCCGCGCTGCTCGGCCAGCTTGCGCTCCATCAGCACGCAGGCCGAGGCGCCGTCGGACAGCTGGCTGGCGTTGCCGGCCGTCACCACGCCGCCTTCGATCACGGGCTTCAGGCCCGCCAGCGTCTCGACCGTGGTCTCGGGTCGGTTGCCCTCGTCGCGCGAAAGCGTCACTTCCTTGTAGCTGACTTCCTTGGTGTCCTTGTCGACCACCGCCATCGTCGCCGTGACCGGCACGATCTCGGCGTCGAACAGGCCCTGCTGCTGTGCCAGCGCGGTGCGGCGCTGCGACTCGGCCGAGTAGATGTCCTGCGCCTCGCGGGTGATGCCGTACTTCTTCGAGACGTACTCGGCCGTCTGCAGCATCGGCATGTAGGCGTGCGGCGCAGCGGCGATGACGTTCGGGTCCGCGTCCTCGGCGGTCCAGGCCATGTAGCGGTTCTGCACCGCGGAGATGTTGTCCTGGCCGCCGGCCACCGTGACCTGCATGCCGTCGACCATGATCTGCTTGGCCGCGATCGCGATCGCCATCAAGCCCGAAGAGCACTGGCGGTCGATGGTCTGCGCCGCCACCGTCATCGGCAGCCCGGCCGCCAGCGCCGCGTTGCGCGCCAGGTTGCCGCCGGCGGTGCCGGCCGACAGCACGGTGCCGATCACGACGTCGTCGATCTCCGCGCCGTCCACGCCCGCGCGCTGCACCGCGTGGCGGATCGCGTGCGCGGTCATGGTCGGCGACTTGATGTTGTTGAGGGCGCCGCGGAAGGCCCGGCCGATCGGGGTGCGCGCGGTGGAAACGATGACTGCTTCTCTCATGGAATGCTCCGGTGGTGATTCACTTGAACGGCCAGTCGGCGAACTTGCGGCCCTGGGCGATCATGTCCGTCAGCAGGGCGGCGCGCGTCCAGTAGCCATGCGCGTCGCCGCGCTCGCGGGCGTAGTGGTCCAGGCGCTCGGCGATGTGCGCCAGCCCGATCGCGTCGGCCATGTGCATCGGCCCGCCGCGGAAGTCGGGGAAGCCGTAGCCGTTGATCCAGACCAGGTCGATGTCGCCGGGCCGGTAGGCGATGCCTTCCTCGAGGATCTTCACGCCCTCGTTGATCAGCGGATAGACACAGCGCTCGATGATTTCCTGGTCGGTGACCTCGTCGGCGCGGCGGCGGATGCCGTGCTGCTGCGCCAGCTCGGCACAGACCCGGTCGACCTCGGGGTCGTGCAGCGGCGTGCGGCCCTCGTAGCGGTAGTAGCCCGCGCCGGTCTTCTGCCCGAAGCGGCCCAGGTCCATCATCTTGCGCACCACGCTGCGGTACGAGGGGTCGTCGGGCAGCCCGCCGGCCTTGTCTCGCTCGATCACCACCTTGGCCGCCACGTCCAGGCCGGCCAGGTCCAGCATGCGGCAAGGCCCCATCGGGAGGCCGAGCGACTGGATCGCGCGGTCGATGCGCTCGGGCGTGACGCCTTCCATCAGCAGGAAGTCGGCCTCGCGCAGGTAGGGCTCGAGCATGCGGTTGCCGATGAAGCCGTAGCACACGCCCGAGACCACCGGCACCTTGGCGATGGTGCGCGCCAGCTTCACGATGGTGCCCAGCACGTCCGGCGCGGTCTTCGCGCCGCGCACGATCTCCAGCAACCGCATCACGTTGGCCGGGCTGAAGAAGTGCATGCCGAGGAAATCGGCCGGGCGACCGCTGGCCTCGGCCAGCATGTCGATGTCCAGCGTCGAGGTGTTGCTCGCGATGATCGCGCCGGGCTTGCAGACCTGGCCGAGGCGGCGGGCCACGTCCATCTTGAGGTCCATGTTCTCGAACACGGCCTCGATCACCAGGTCGCAGTCGGCCACCGCGGCGATGTCCAGCGCGCCGGTCAGCAGCGCCATGCGCTTGTCCGGGTCGTCCGGGCGCAGCTTGCCCTTGGCGGCGCTGGCCTCGTAGTTCTTGCGCACGATGCCCAGGCCCCGGTCCAGCGCGGCCTGGCTGGTCTCGACGATGGTCACCGGGATGCCGACGTTGGCGAAGTTCATCGCGATGCCGCCGCCCATGGTGCCCGCGCCCAGCACGCCGACCTTGCGGATCGGCCGCGGCGCGACGTCCGCCGGCACGCCGGGGATCTTGGTCGCGGCCCGCTCGGCGAAGAACAGGTGGCGCAGCGCGCCCGACTCCGGCGAGGTGCGGCACGCCTCGAACAGCTGCGCCTCCAGCGCCTCGCCCTGGTCGAACGGCAGCGTCGCGGCGGCCTGCACGCAGCGCACGATGCGCTGCGGCGCGGGGTAGGCGGCCTTCCTGGTCTTTGCCTCGGCCAGCGCCTTGTCGAAGAAGTCGGGCTCCACGCCTTCCAGCGACACCTGGCGCTCGCTGGTGCGGCGCGCGCCCTGGCCCTGCTCGACCAGGCGGTTCGCGTAGGCCATCGCCTCGTTCAGCAGTGCGTCGTTGTCCGCGGCCTCGACCACCGCGTCGACCAGGCCGGCCTCGAGCGCCTTCTGCGCGGCAATCGGCTTGCCCGACAGGATCATGTCCAGCGCCATGCGCACGCCGACCAGGCGCGGCAGGCGCTGCGTGCCCAGCGACCCCGGCAGGATGCCGAGCAGCACCTCGGGCAGGCCCAGCTTGGTGCCTGCCGCGGCGATGCGGTAGTGGCAGGCCATCGCCAGTTCCAGCCCGCCGCCCAGCGTGGTGCCGTGCAGTGCCGCGACCACCGGGATGGAAAGCCGCTCCAGCCGCGCCAGCGTCTCGTTGAACGGACGGGCCGTGAAGCCGGGCCTGGAGAACTCGGAGATGTCGCCGCCCGCGACGAAGGTGCGGCCGTGCGCATGCACGACGATCGCCTTGAGCCGCGTGTCGCCCTCGATCGCCGCGACCACGCATTGCAGGCCCTGCACCACGCCGGACGAGAGCGCGTTGACGGGCGGGTTGTCGATGTGCAGCACGCCGATCGCGCCGCGGACTTCGAGGGTGACCAGATCGCTCATGGGGTCCTGTGCAACTGTCGGAAGAAGGCCTCAAGCTACCAGCCGAGCCCCGGCGAGGCTTGCGTCAAGTGGCTGCTGCGGCGCCGCGGCCAGTTGACACAAGCGCCCGCCCGGGCGCGCGGGCATCATCGCGGCGTCAGGAGAGACGGCCATCGACACGACCGCCACGTCACCGCGCACCGACGTCCGTTGGCTGCTGCTTGCCACCACCGTGCTGTGGGGCACCAGCCTGCCCGTCATCAAGCTGCTGTCGACGCACTTCGACCCGCTGTGGCTGTCCGGCCTGCGCATGGGCGTGGCCTGCCTGCCGCAGGCGCTGCTGGTGCTGCATGCCCGCCCGTCCGGCTGGGCACTCAACCTCCGCCAGCTGTGCGCGCTCACCGCCTGCGGCATCCTGATGGTCTACATCAACCAGTGGCTGCTGGCCGTCGGCATCGCGCGCAGCAGCGCCACCAACGCCTCGCTGATCACCGCGCTCAACCCGCTGCTGTCGGGCCTGGTCGCGCTGCTGCTGCTCGGCGAGCGCCTCGGTGGCCGGCGCCTCGCGGGCGCCATGCTGGGCCTGGCCGGCGTCGCGCTGGTGATCCTGCACCGCCCGGCGGCCGAGCTGGCCGAGGCCGGCGTCGGCGACCTGCTGGTGCTGCTTGCGGTGCTGTCGTTCACCTTCGGCGCGGTGCTGGTGCAGCGCCTGGCGCGCGGCATCGACGCGCTGCGCATCAGCCTGTTCGTCCACGCGGTCGGCGCGGCCTGCCTGCTGCTGCACGGCAGCGCGCAGGCCTGGGCCACCGGCGCTGCGCCGCGCCTGTCGCCCGACCCGCTGTGGTGGTGGGTCGCGGTGCTCTCGGGCGTGGTGTCCACCGGCATCGGCGGCCTGATGTGGAACGTCGCGATCGGGCGCATCGGGATGAGCCGCGCCTCGGTCTGGCTGTACTGGATGCCGGTGTTCTCGGTGCTGGTGTCGGTGCTGTTCCTCGGCGAATCACTCACGCTGTGGCACCTGGTCGGCCTGGGCCTGGTATTGGCCGGCACGCGGCTGGGCACCCGCTCCGGTGGTGCGCGGCCCGCCTGACGGCGGATGCCGCAACGCCATGAAGAATGGGGGCCGCAGCCCCCTTTCTTCATTTGGCGCCGTACCGGTCACATCCAGGTCAGCACCTGTCCGCCGTCGACCGGGATCGCCGCGCCGGTGATGTAGCGGCCGGCATCGGCTGCCAGCAGCAGCGAGACGCCGTCCAGGTCGTCGGGCTGCCCGAAGCGGCGCATCGGCGTGCGCTTGACGAGCGTCTCCTCGAAGGGCTTGAGCGCCTCCTGCATGTCGGTGGCGATGTTGCCGGGGCAGATCGCGTTGACGCGGATGCCCTTGCTGGCCAGCTCCAGCGCCATCACGTGGGTCAGGTGCACCAGCGCCGCCTTGGAGGCGCAGTAGCTCGACAGCGTGCCGCCGGCGCGCAGCCCGGCCGAGGAGGCGATGTTGATGATCACCCCGCTGCGGCGCCGCACCATGCGGCGTGCCGCCTCCTGGGCCACCAGCATGGCGCCCTTGAGGTTGGTGTCGAACACGCGCGCGATCTCGGCCTCGTCCTGCTCGATGAACGGCTTGCTGTAGATGATGCCGGCGTTGTTGTAGAGGATGTCGACCGGCGCGCCGGCCACCTGCTCGGCCGCATCGAACGCGGCGGCGATGGTCTCGCCGCGGGTCACGTCCAGCGCCACGCCGTGGGCCGCATGGCCCTGACCGCGCAGCTGCGCCACGGCCTCGGCGAGGCGGTCCATGCGGCGCGCCGCCAGCACGACCTGCGCGCCGGCGGCGGCGTAGACCCCTGCGATGTGTCGTCCGATGCCGCTGGAGGCGCCGGCGATCAGCGCCGTGCGCCCCTGCAGCCCGAACAGCGCTGCCCAGGGCAGCCGCGGTGCCGGGTCATGGCTCATGGTCACTCTTTCGTGTCCAGCCAGTCGCTGACGACGCGCCACTTGCCGTCCACGATCTGCACCAGGCGGATCTTGCGCACCGCCAGGCGGTGGTTGTCGCTCACGTCGAAGCCCGGGTTGCCCAGCTCGTCGGGCTGGAGCTTGACCGTCTTGAGCGCCTGGTTGAAGGCCTCGGTGGTGAGGTTGGGACCGACCTTCTCCGCCACCTTGGCGAACACGTCGAGCGTGTAGTTCGAGTACATCGAGTACAGGCCCGGGTCCTCGTTGAAGCGCTTCTTGTACGCCTCGTAGTACGCGCGCACCGCCGGGTTCGGGTCATCCGCGTACGGGATCGGCGTGAAGGTCGCGGCGTACAGGCCGTCCATCGCCTTGCCGCCCAGCGCCGGCACCTGGTTGGAGTAGCTGGCCGCCGAGGCGAGGAACTCCGGATTGAAGCCCAGCTTGCGCGCTTCCAGCACCGCGCCGACCGCCTCGCGCAGCGTGGTGCCCAGCAGGACCAGGTCACAGTTGGCCGCACGCAGCTTGGCCATCTGCGACGAGAAGTCGGTGGCGCCGCGCTTGTACGAGGTCTTCTCGACCAGCGAGCGGTTGATGGACTTCAGGTAGTCCTCCATGCCGCGCAGCACGTCCTGGCCCATCTCGTCGTCCTGGTACAGGATGCCGATGCGCTCGTACTTCTTCTTGCTCAGCAGGTGGGCCAGCGAGGCACGCGCCATCGAGTGGTACGAGGGTGCCAGCCCGATCTTGTAGGGGCTGGGCGGGTCGTACAGTTCCTTCGAGGCCGCCTGCGGCAGGAAGTTGTAGACCTTGTTCTCCAGCAGGATCGGCTGCGCGGCCAGCGCGGTGGCCGTGCCCAGGTGCCCCAGCACCGCGAACACCTGGTCGCGCACCACCAGCTTCTGCGCCGCCATCAATGCCCGCTTCGGGTCGTAGGCGTTGTCCTCGATGATGAGCTTGATCTTGCGGCCGTTGATGCCGCCCTTGGCATTGATCTCGTCGGCCTTCATCAGGAAGGCGTTGCGGGCTTCCTTGCCGTACAGCGCGATCGGGCCCGAGAGGTCGGTGATCACGCCGAGGACGATCTCCTTGTCGGTCACGCCCTGCGTGGCCGAGGCGGCCAGGCTGGCGATGGACAAGGCCGCCGCTGCTGCATATGCCTTGATGCTCATCCGGTTGTCTCCTGTGGTCGTGGTGAAGGGGGGTCAGGCCGCCTTGGCGGCATACATGGACTCGATCAGCTCGGCGTACTTCTGGCTGACCAGCTTGCGCTTGAGCTTCATCGTCGGCGTCATCTCCTCGTCCTCGGCGGTCAGGCGCTGCTCGATCAGCCGGAACTGCTTGATCTGCTCGACGCGCGCGAATTCCTGGTTGACCTTCTCGATCTCCTCGCCGATCAGGCGGATCACCTCGGGGTTGCGCGTCAGCGAGCGGAAGTCGCTAAACGGGATGTTGCGTTCCTGCGCCCAGCGCTCGACGTTCTCCTGGTCGATCATCACCAAGCAGGTCAGGTAGGGCCGCTTGTCGCCGATGACCACGGCGTCGGTGACGTAGGGGCTGAACTTGAGCTGGTTCTCCCACTCCGACGGCGTGATGTTCTTGCCCCCGGCCGTGATGATGATGTCCTTCATCCGGTCGGTGATGTAGAAGTAGCCGTCCGGGTCGCAGCGGCCCACGTCGCCGGTCCTGAGCCAGCCGTCGTCGAAGGTCTCGGCGGTCTTGTCCGGCAGGTTGAGGTAGCCCATGAACACCTGCGGCCCGCGCACCTGCAGCTCGCCCTCGGGGGAGATGCGCAGCTCCATGTCCGGCATCGGGACGCCGACGCTGCCGATGCGCGCACGCCCCGGCGGGTTGCAGGCCGCCGCACCCGCCAGTTCGGACATGCCCCACAGCTCGTCCAGCTCGATGCCCAGCGCCAGGTACCAGCGCAGCAGGTCGGGCGAGATCGGCGCGGCCCCGGTGATCGCCACGCGGGTGCGGTGCAGCCCCATCATGCGGCGCACGTTGTCGAGCACCAGCACGTGCGCCAGCCAGGCGCGCGCGCGCACCGGCCAGGGCACCGGCTCGCCGCGCTCGCGGTGGCGCGCCGCCGCCATGCCCCAGGCAATCGCCTTGCGGTAGGCCCACTGCTGGAACGGCGCCGCCTCGCTGACTGCGGTGGTGACGCGCGAGTAGAGCTTCTCCCAGATGCGCGGCACGCCGCCGAACAGGTGCGGCTGGATCTCCTGGATGTTCTCGAACACCGTCTCCGGCCGCTCGACGAAGTTCATGCGCGCGCCGCCCAGCATCGCATAGTAGGTGCCGATGATGCGCTCCGAGACGTGGCACATCGGCAGGAAGCTGACCCGCTCCGCGTCGTGCAGGCGCGGCAGGAAGCGGTCCAGCGCGCCGATCGCCGCCAGCAGGTTGGCATTCGAGAGCATCGCACCCTTCGGGCGGCCGGTGGTGCCGGAGGTGTAGACCAGGATCGCCAGGTCCTCGCGGCCGCGCGACTGCAGGCGCTGCGCCACCTCGTCCGGGTGGCGCTGGCGGCGCGCGCGGCCCAGCTCGCACAGCCGGTCCAGGCTCATCACCTGCGGGTCCTCGAAGTCCTCCAGGCCCTTCATGTCGAACACGATGACGCGGCGCATGCCGGGCAGGCGCTCGCGCACCGTGAGGTACTTGTCCAGCTGCTCCTCGTCTTCGACGAACAGGTAGACGCTGCGCGAGTCGTCGCACAGGTACTCCAGCTGCGAGGCCGAGTCGGTCGGGTAGACGCCGCTGACCACGGCGCCCGCGGCCAGCCCGCCCAGGTCGGCCCACAGCCACTCGCGCCGCGTGTTCGAGAGGATGGAGATCACCTCGCCCGGCTGCAGGCCGAGCTCGATCAGGCCGGCGGCG
The DNA here is from genome assembly GCF_015476235.1 of Caldimonas thermodepolymerans. NCBI lineage: Bacteria > Pseudomonadati > Pseudomonadota > Betaproteobacteria > Burkholderiales > Sphaerotilaceae > Caldimonas > Caldimonas thermodepolymerans. The sequence continues at coordinate 566,593 of NZ_CP064338.1, read as the reverse complement.
ATGTCGCTCACCGTCTCGCGCACCGCGTTCCAGCTGTACGACTGCCAGATGCCGAGTTCCTTCTGCCGCATCATCACGGCGTCGCCGCGTGCCCCGGCCAGCTGCCAGAACAGCTGGGCGATGGTCTGCGCCCGCTCGACGTGTCCCTGCGATCCGTTCATGCGCACTCCTGCATCGCGCTAGCGCCAGTTCTTCTTTTTCTTCCAGCGTCGCTCGCCGCGCACGCCGGCATCCTTCATGCCGAGGTAGAACTCCTTGATGTCGTCCTTCTCGCGCAGCGCCGCACAGGTATCCTCCATGACGATGCGGCCGTTCTCCAGCACGTAGCCGTAATCGGCAGCATTGAGCGCCATGTTGGCGTTCTGCTCCACGACCAGGATGGTCGTGCCGCGCTCGCGGTTGATGCGCACGACGATCTCGAAGATCTCCTTGGTCAGCTTGGGGCTCAGGCCCAGGCTGGGCTCGTCGAGCAGCACGATCTGCGGGTCGGCCATCAGCGCGCGCGAGATCGCCAGCATCTGCTGCTGGCCGCCCGACAGCAGCCCGGCGTTCTGCTGCGCGCGTTCCTTGAGGATGGGGAAGTAGCCGTAGACCATCTCCAGGTCGCGCGCCACGGCGTCGCGGTCGCTGCGCGTGTAGGCGCCCATCAGCAGGTTGTCGCGCACCGACAGCAGCGGGAACACCTCGCGCCCTTCCGGCACGTGGCTGATGCCGCGCCGCACGATCACCGACGGGTCCTCGCCCACGATGGAGCGGCCGTCGTACAGGATCTCGCCCTTGTCCGGGTCCAGGATGCCCGAGATGGTCTTCAGGATGGTGGTCTTGCCCGCGCCGTTGGAGCCCAGCACCGTGACCACCTCGCCGCGCGCGACGCCGAGGCTGATGCCGCGGATCGCCTTGACCTGCCCGTAGGAGCTCTCGACGTTGGCCAGCCGCAGGACGGCCCGTTCCTCGCGCGTGCTCATGCCGCCCTCCGCAGGTTGGAGACGTCGTCGAAGCTGCCCAGGTAGGCCTCGACCACGCCCGGGTGGCGCTGCACCTCGGCGGCGCTGCCCAGCGCCAGCACCTCGCCCTGGTTCATCGCCAGCACCCGGTCCGAGACGCGCGACACCAGGGTCATGTCGTGCTCGACCATCAGCACCGTGATGCCGAGCTGGCGGCGGATGTCGCGGATCCACCAGGCCATGTCCTCGGTCTCTTCGGTGTTCAGGCCCGACGAGGGTTCGTCGAGCAGCAGCAGCTCCGGCTGCGAGCACAGCGCGCGGGCCAGCTCGACCACCTTGCGCACGCCGTAGGGCAGGCCTGCGACGATGGCGTCGCGGTACACCTGCAGGTCGAGCAGGTCGATCACCTCCTCGGCCTTGCGGCGCGCGGCCAGCTCGGCGCGGCGCGAGCGCGGGGTGGCCAGCAGGTTGCTCCAGAAGCCCGACTCGCAGTGCGCGTGGTAGCCGATCAGCAGGTTCTGCAGCACGGTGGCGTGTTCGAACAGCTCGATGTTCTGGAAGGTGCGCGCAATGCCCAGCTTCGCGATCGCGTGCGGCGGCACGGCGTGGATCTCGCGCCCGCGGAACACGATGCGCCCGGTGGTCGGCGTGTAGATGCGGCTGATCAGGTTGAACACCGTGGTCTTGCCGGCGCCGTTGGGTCCGATCAGCGTGAACACCTCGCCGCGGCGCACGTCGAAGCTCACCCCGTTGACGGCGCGCACGCCGCCGAAGTGCATGGACAGGTCCTTGACGGACAGCAGGATCTCCGGCATCGCGATCTCGCTCATTTGAGCCGCTCCGACCGTTGGAAGGATTTCTGCCGGCGGAACATGCCGCGGCGGTAGAAGGGGAACAGGTCCAGCCAGGTGCGGATCTTCAGCCAGCGCCCGTACAGCCCCGTGGGCTCGAACATCACGAAGGCCATCAGCACCAGGCCGTAGATCACCGCCTGCAGGCCCGAGGCGCTGCCCAGGCTGCCGGGCAGCAGGTCCTTGAGGAACACGATCACCTGCGGCATCGCGATGATGAAGATCGCGCCGAGGAAGGCCCCGTGCACCGAGCCGAGGCCGCCCACCACCACCAGCAGCAGCAGGTCGACCGACTGCAGGATGCCGAACTGCTCCGGCGAGATGAAGCGCAGCTTGTGCGCGTACAGCGCCCCGGCGATGCCCACCACCGCCGCCGAGAAGGCGAACGACAGCGTCTTGTAGTACGCGAGGTGGATGCCCATGCTCTGCGCCGAGACCTCCGAGTCGCGGATCGCCACGAAAGCGCGCCCGGTCTTGCTGCGCAGCAGGTGCAGCACGCCCAGCGTGACCAGCACGCAGATCACCAGCGCGAGGTAGTAGAAGCTCTGCTCGGAACTGAAGTCCATGCCGAGGATGCGTGCGGGCTTGACCAGCAGGCCGTTGTTGCCGCCGGTGACGTCCTCCCAGCGCACCATCGCTTCCTCGGCGATGAAGCCGAAGGCCAGCGTCGCGATCGCGAGGTAGATGCCCTTGACGCGCAGCGCCGGCAGGCCCACCACCACGCCCGCGGCGGCGGACAGCCCGGCGGCGGCGGCCAGCGCGAGCACGAAGGGCACGCCTGCCTGCGTCAGCACCGCCTGCGTGTACGCGCCCACGCCGAGGAAGGCCGCGTGCCCGATGGACAGCAGCCCGGTGAAGCCGGCCAGCGTCATCAGGCCCAGGCCCGCGATCGCATAGATCAGGATGAACGACAGCTGCGAGAGCCAGTAGCGGTCGGCCACCAGCGGCGCGGCCAGCAGGGCCACCATCAGCAGGCCGTACCAGAAGGCCTGGCCGGAGTGCCGGACCAGTCGCAGGTCCTGGCGGTAGTCGGTCTTGAAGAGGAAACGCACGCTGCTACACCTTCTTGCGCAGGTTCTCTCCGAACAGGCCGTTGGGCATGATCACGAGCATGACGAGGACCACGATGTACGCGGCGATGTCCTTGAAGCCTTCGGGCAGGTAGAAGCCGGAGAACGATTCCGCCAGCCCGATGATCAGGCCGCCGACCACCGCGCCCGGCAGGCTGCCGAAGCCGCCCACCACCGCCGCCGGGAAGGCCTTGAGGCCGATGAAGCCCATGTTCGCGTGCACGAACATGATGGGTGCGAGCAGCAGGCCGGCCACCGTGGCCACCACCGCCGACAGCCCCCACACCAGCGCGTTGAGGCGCTGCACCGGGATGCCCACGTAGTACGCCGCCAGCTGGTTCTGCGAGGCGGCCTGCATCGCGATGCCGACCTTGCCGTGCTTGAAGAACAGGTACAGCGCGGCGCACAGCAGCGCGGTCACGGCGATCACCACCACCTGCTCGGCGCCCAGCACCGCCGGGCCGATCCGGATCACCTCGCCGCGATACGGCGCAGGCAGCACGTGCGTGTCGGTGCCGATCTCCGGGATCATCGTGATCAGCCCGCGCATCACGTAGCCGGCGCCGATGGTCATCATCACCACCGTGAACTGCGGCTGCCCCAGGATGGGACGGATCACGCAGCGCTCCATCAGCGCGCCGAAGCACGCCATGCCGACCACGGCCACCAGCGCCGCGAGCAGGAACGGCAGGCCGACGAACTTCATCAGCACCAGCGCGCAGAACGCACCGAGCATCATCAGCTCGCCCTGGGCGAAGTTGACCGTCTCGGTCGCCTTGTAGATCAGGACGAAGCCCAGCGCGATCAGTGCATAGATGCAGCCAAGCGCGGTGCCGGACAGCACCAGTTGCAGTGCCACCACCGTTGTCTCCTCGCCGGGTCTGTGGGCCCGGTCTTGCCGCACTATAGGAAGTTGGTCCCGCGCGCACTTGCGTCAACCTGCTAGCGTGGGGCCATGCCCTGCAACGCGACGCCGGCATGCGCCTTTCACGCGACGCGGGATGGGCATGCCGGCGCGTACTGCGTCCATGGCGCGCGGGTGATCAGGACGTGAAGGGAAGGAAATGCGCCGCGAAACCGCGAGGCCGGGGGTGACCGGGCACGCCGTTCAGGCCACGATCAGGCGCAGCAGGATGTCGCCGAACTCCTCGGCGCTGTAGTGGCCGTGCGGGCGGAACCAGGTCATCGCCCCGCCCAGCGCGCCGTGCAGGATCAGCCCCGCCGCGCGCGCCTCGCAGCGCAGCAGGCCTGCGGCCTCGCAGTCGCGCAGGGCACGCCGCCAGCAGTCGGTGTAGCGCGCACGCAGGCGGGTCAGTTCCGCCTTGGCGGTCTCCGAGGCATGGCGCCACTCGAAGAACAGCACCGCGTGGTAGTCGCCGCGCTGCTCGTGCACGATCAACCCCAGCTCCAGCCGCACCAGCGCGCGCAGCTGGCGCAGCGGGTCGCTTTCCTCCTGCATGATCTTCTCGGCCTGCAGGCAGGCCGAGTAGGCCGCCTCCCGCATGATCTCCAGCAGGATCTCTTCCTTGGACTGGAAGTGATGGAACAGGCTGCCCGAGAGGATGCCGACCTCCTCGGCGATGTCGCGCACCGGCGTGCCGTTGAAGCCACGCACGCGGAACAGGCGCGCCGCCGCGTTGAGGATGCGCTCGCGCGGCACGGCCGGGTCCGCCGCGCGGCGCTCCGCGCGTGCGGTGCGCCGGGCCAGGCGGGCTTCGTCGGGGGCGGTGCGGGGCGGCATCAGTGCGCGGTCGACACCAGGCTGGCGTCGTGGATGACGGCCAGCGTGCGCGAACCGGCCATGATGTCCTTGGGCGTGAGCCCCCAGTAGCGGCGCACCGTGTGGCTGAAGTGCGAGGAATCCGGGTAGCCGGTTTCCAGCGCGATGTCGGTCAGGTTGCGGTTCGCGTTCACGTAGCACATGAAGTTGCGCGCGCGCTTCCAGGCGCGGAAGCGGCGGAAGGTGGTGCCGACCTCTTCCTTGAACAGGTGCAGGAAGCGCGAGAATGATAGATCGACCTGCTGCGCGTAGTCCTCGGCATTGACGCTGTCCGACGGGTTGCGCTTGATGCGGTTGACCACCGCCGCGACGCGGCACTCGAGCTGCCGCATCGGCATGCGCGCGCCCAGGATGAACTCGTCCAGCCGCGTGCGCACCGCGTTGATGTGCATGTCGCCGCCGGCCAGCGCCAGGAAGGCCTCGCGGATCGCCGGATGGTGCAGCTGCGCCCCCCCTTCGGTGGCCAGGAAGCCCAGCTCGGGCGGCAGCTGCGCCAGGTCCACCGACTCCGGCTCGATCATGTAGACGCCGATGCGGCGGTCCACCGTCGCGACCTGGTGCGGCGTGTCCGCCTGCACGACGAACATCTCGCCGCTCTGCCAGGCGCCGTCGCGGATCTTCAGGCTCAGCGGCGAGCCCAGCGACACGTACAGCGTCAGTGCGCCGAACTCCCGCGTCAGCGGGCGCCCCAGCAGGCCCGCATAGCAGATGCGGTCGGGGGTGATGAGCATGAACTTGCCCGAGGCCGGCCCCTGCACCATGCCGTCGGCGCCGAAGGACCGGGCTTGCTGCGATGCGATCTTCATCTCCACACTGTCTCCTCTTGCCACCCGGCGGCTCGCGAGGTGCGCACCCCGATGGCCGCCTTCTCCTTGCCGTCGTCGCGCGGCGCGCGATGACCAAGCAAATGTTTGGTTTGCTGGCTAGTGTTGGCGCAAGTGGCGGCGCGGGACAGGGGGATTTCCCTCATGAAAGGGCTCGAGGAGGATCCTTTTCAGGGTTGTCCCGCACCGGGCAACGTGACAAGCAAACGCTTGGTTCAGAAAAGATCGACTTGCGTGCGGTCGCGAAGGCCGCGTTTGAGGCGTCGAAGCGATGCTCTGGAGGAAGCGCCACCGTTGCGTAAGCTTCCCCGTCAAGCAGGCATTTCAAAAGTAGAACTTCCGGCGACGCGTTGGCGGTACTCGGCCGGGGTCAGATCGCCGAGCGAATCGTGGGGACGCTCCTCGTTGTACTCGAGCATCCACCAGTACGCGGCCTCGCGCACGTCGTCGAGGCGGGTGAACAGGGGCTGGTCCAGGACCTCCTCGCGGAAGGTCCGATTGAAGCGTTCGATGCAGGCGTTCTGGTTGGGCTTGCCGGGCTGGATGTACCGGATGGCCATGCCGTTGAGCTTGGCCCACTGCACGAAGGCCTCGCCCAGGAACTCCGGGCCGTTGTCGGTACGCAGGACCTGCGGCAGGCCGTGGTCGCGCTTGAGCTGCTCGAAGATGCGGACCAGGCGCGTGGACGAGATCGAGGTGTCGACCTCGATGTGCAGCGCCTCGCGGTTGAAGTCGTCGACCACGTTGAAGGTCCGGAAGCGGCGGCCACACGCCAGCGCGTCGGCCATGAAATCCGCTGACCAGACGGCATCGGGCAGCAGGGGAACGTAGAGCGGTACGCGTTCGCGCTTGGGCAGCCGCTGCTTGGCCTTGCGGCGCAGATCGAGCTTCATCGCCTTGTACACTCGGTAGATTCGCTTGTGGTTCGACGCGCACGGCGCAGGACCTTGCAACACTTCCAGAAGCCGCGGCTCGGGCGATTCTCGACCACCTCGGCCAGGGCCGCGATGATCTCGGCATCCCGTACCGTCCAGTGCACCGGCGGCTGGTACCACGCTGCCCGCGACAACCCAACGCAATCACAGGACCGGCTCAGGGGCCGCGTGTGCACCTCGACCAGGTACCGCACGGCCTCGCGCTTCTGCTCCGGCCCTACAGTTTTTTTGCGATCAGATCCTTCATCGCGGCGTTGTCGAGCGCCAGCTCGGCGTACATCCGCTTGAGCCTGGCGTTCTCCGCTTCCAGGTCCTTGACACGCCGCAGCTCGGAGGCCTCCAGGCCGCCGTACTTCGACTTCCACTTGTAGTAGGTCGGAACGCTGATGCCGGCCTGCCGGCAGATGTCCTTGACCGGCACGCCGGCGTCGGCCTGCTTGAGGATCGAGACGACCTGGGTGTCGGTGAAACGGGACTTCTTCATGGAACCTCCTGGCTGGGGAAAACATGCCAGAAAGTTCTACTTATGGGGTGTCTGCGGATCGGGGAAGCTTACGCATACACCCACTGGGCGGTTCGAGTGTAGCTATCCGGGGTGAGAGAGGAAGCTACAACCATCCCCGTCGAGCACCTCCAGCGCCTGCCGAGTGTAGCTATCCGGGGTGAGAGAGGAAGCTACGACATGACGAGGGGCTGGTGCACTCGGTCCATCGCAGGCAACACTGCAGCAGCCCTCGTCGAGAGCTGCTCGGCCACCGCCCGACGCCTCACTGGAACTTGCGCTCCGCAGGCGGCGGCGGGTCCCACTGGTACAGCCAGGTCTCGGTGAGCGGCTGGCCGTCGCATTGCAGGTACAGCCGCAGGTCGATCGGCCGGGTGCTGTCGTCCAGCGGGCGCAGGTCGAACATCGCGCGCCAGCCGTTGATGGCGTGCAGCGGCCGCGCGGACGTGATCTCGATCTGCCCGCGCGAGGCCCAGATCACGGGCTCGACCTTGGCGTCCTTGCCGATCAGCGACAGGTCGCCGCCGGCGAAGTCCACCGCGAAGCGCCACGAGAAGTACTTGCGCGGCTGGCCGACGATGCCGCCGATGCCGGTGCGCGTGGCCACGCATTCGGCCAGCGGCGGCCGCGCGGGCGGGTGCGCCCCCCAGTAGAGGCGATAGCCGAACAGCAGCTCCTGCCCGGGCTGGGGCTTGTCGGCCGGGTTCCAGAACGCGACGATGTTGTCGAAGGTCTCGTCGACGGTGGGGATCTCGACCAGCTGCACCGAGCCCGGCCCCCAGCCGTGCTTGGGCTCGACCCACAGGCTCGGGCGCTTGTCGTAAAACACGCCGTCATCCTGGTAGTGGTCGAAGTTGCGGTCGCGCTGCAGCAGGCCGAAGCCGCGCGGGTTGTTGTCCTGGAAGGCGTTGAAGCGCAGGTGCGCCGGGTTGGTCAGCGGGCGCCAGATCCACTCGCCGTTGCCGGTCCACATCTGCAGGCCGTCGGTGTCGTGGATCTCCGGGCGCCAGTCGTTGGCCATGCGCTTGTCGTTCTCGCCGAACTGGAACATGCTGGTGCACGGCGCGATGCCGATGCGCTCGATCACCTTGCGCGGGTACAGCGCGGCGTCGATGTCCATCACCTGCGTGTCGCCCGGCGTGATCACGAAGCGGTACGCCCCCGCGATGCTGGGCGAGTCGAGCAGCGCATAGACCGTCAGCGTGCTGGACTGGCGCGCGGGTTTTTCGAGCCAGAAGGCGACGAAGTTCGGGAACTCCTCCGGCCGGTTCATGCCGGTGTCGATGGCCAGCCCGCGCGCCGACTGGCCGTACTGCCACTCGCCGCCCACCGCGCGGAAGTAGCTCGCGCCCAGGAAGGCGGCGATGTCGCGCTGCAGGTCGGTGTGGAAGTTGATGCGGAAGCCCGCGAAGCCCAGGTCCGGCGGCAGGCGCTCGGCCGGCACGCCGCTTTCGGAATGGTCGAACAGCGCGGGGTCGTAGGCGATCTCCTGCGCCTGGCCGTCGACCACCTCGAACATGCGCACCGGCGACTTGAAGAACAGCCCCAGGTGGAAGAACTGCGCCTGGAAGCGCAGCTGGTCGTCGCGCCACAGCGCGCGCTCCTTGCGGAAGCGGATGGACTGGTACTGGTCCCAGGTCAGGTTGTCCAGCCCCTTGGGCAGCGTCGAGCGCGGCGCCTGGTAGGGCCGGCTCGCCAGGTGGCGGGCATGGCCCTTGAGCCAGGCGTAATCGAACGGCTGGGGCTTGCCGATGGGCTTGAGGTCCGCGGCCAGCGCCTGGCCGTGGAGCAGCGAGCCGCCCGAAGCCAGGGCAGCGAGACAGGACAGGAAATGTCGGCGTTGCACGGTGCGTACGTCGGTTCGAAAAACCAGCAGGAACACTGCGCCGGCGCCCGGAAGGCGCCGGCACGGCGGGCTGGCACGCATGGTAGCGGGCGAAACGGGCTCGTTGCGCAAGCCCGGAGGGCCGCTTGGTGACACAACGTTGTGCCGGGCCGGTGCCGGAAAGGGGCGCGCCCGCTCTCGCGGGCCGTGCCGGCCGCCGCTACACCCGGTTGCAGGCCGCCCCGGCGGCGGGGCCTACGGGCGGCCGAAGGTGACGCCCAGGGGCACCCGGGCCGCGTCGTCCCACTGCGGCCCGTCGAACCAGGGCTCCCCGCCCAGGCAGGCGGCCAGCATGTCGAGCGAGTCCAGCCCCCAGAACAGGCGGCCGTCGACCTCGATGGTGGGCACGCCGAACACGCCGCGCCGGGCGGCCTCCTCGGTCGCGTGGCGCAGCGCCTGCTTGACCGCGTCGCCAGCCGGGTCCTGCCGCGGCGCCAGCTCGGCGGCGAGCGCGGCCAGCCGCGCGGGATCGTCGGCGGCCAGGCCGCCCTCCCAGACATGGCGGAACACCTTCTCGCAGACATGGCGGTTGGGCGTGTCGCCCGCCTCCGGGCAGGCCAGCGCCAGCCGCAGCAGCGACAGCGGGTTGAACGGGTGCGCCGCCGGCATGCGCAGCGGGACGCCGAGCCGGTGCGCCTGCCAGGCGACCTGGCGGTAGATCCACACGCGCTTGGGCTCCAGCTCGGCCGGCGCGCGCTGGCCGTGATGCTGCAGCAGCCCGGCCAGCAGCACCGGCTGGTAGCGCACGGTATACGAGAGGCCCTGCAGCGCCTGCGGCAGCCGCTCGAAGGCGAGGTAGGCGTAGGGCGAGACGAAGTCGAAGTAGAAGGTGAGCTGCTTCACGGTCGGTGTCGGGGATCGGTGGTCGGGGCGGCGGCCTGGCAGCGTTCGCGCCGGCGCGGCAGCTGCTTCCAGACCTGCCATTTTTCGGCATCGCTCATCGTCGACCAGGCCGCGATCTCGTCCAGCGTGCGCATGCAGCCTTCGCACCAGCCGGTGGCCTCGTTCATGCGGCACACGCTGACGCAGGGGCTGGGAACGGACGATGCGGCGCGGGCCATCGGGGGCACCTGGCTTCAGCCGGCCAGGCCGGCGCGCGCGCGCTTGTCCGCCACCTTGGCGTTGAAGCGTGCGTAGTCGACCACGGCGCGCTCGTGGGTGCCTTCGGAGATCTTGTCGATGCCGTCGTGCGCCTCGGCGCGGAAGGTGATGCGGCGCCCGTCGACCGCGATCACCTCGGCCTGCACGTGGATGGTCATGCCCGGCGCCGTCGGCGCCAGGTGCGAGAAGTTCACGTGCGTGCCCAGCGACCCTTCGCGCGGCCAGTCGAGGTAAGGCAGGATGGCCCGCTGGCAGCAGGCCTCGAGCATGCTCACCATCAGGCCGGTGGCGAACACCTCCGGCATCTGGCGGAATTCCTCGAACTCGGGGTAGATGTGCGGGACCGTCGTCTCGCGCGTGACGGTGTAGGTGAGCTCGGCGCGGGCGCCGATCGGGATGTCCTTCATGCGGTGGGGTCCGGGTACAACCTTGCCAGCGTAAGGTCCCGGCCCCGCCACCGCAACCCGGGTTTGCGTCAATCCTCGAACGGCAGGCCCACGTAGTTCTCGGCCAGCGAGGTCGAGGCCGCGGTGGACGAGACCAGGTAGTCCAGCTCCGCCTCCTGGATGCGCCGGCCGAAGTCGCCCTGGTCCGGGAAGCGGTGCAGCAGGTTGGTCATCATCCACGAGAAGCGCTCGGCCTTCCAGATGCGCCGCAAGGCCTTCTCGGAATAGTGGTCGATGCCGGCCTCGCTCCTGTCGCGGTAGTACTCGATCAGCGCCCGCGACAGGTAGCGCACGTCCGCCGCCGCGAGGTTCAGGCCCTTGGCGCCGGTGGGCGGCACGATGTGCGCCGCGTCGCCGGCCAGGAACAGCCGGCCGAAGCGCATCGGCTCGGCGACGAAGCTGCGCAGCGGGGCGATGCTCTTCTCGATCGAGGGGCCGGTGACCAGCCGCTCGGCCGTCTCCGGGTCCATGCGGCGGCGCAGCTCGTCCCAGAAGGCATCGTCGGACCACTGCTCGACCTTGTCCTCCAGCGAGCACTGCACGTAGTAGCGGCTGCGCGTGCGCGATCGCATGCTGCACAGCGCGAAGCCGCGCTCGTGGTTGATGTAGATGAGCTCGTCGGAAACCGGCGGGGTGTCCGACAGCAGGCCCAGCCAGCCGAACGGGTAGACGCGCTCGTAGGTGGTCAGCGCGCCCTGCGGCACGCTGGCGCGGCACACGCCGTGGTAGCCGTCGCACCCGGCGATGAAGTCGCACTCGATCTCGTGCGCCTTGCCGTCCTTGACGTAGCGCACCCGCGGGCGCGCGGTGTCGAAGTCGTGGATGCTGACGTCGGCCGCCTCGTAGACGGTGGGCAGGCCGGCCGCCTCGCGGGCGTCCATCAGGTCGCGGGTGATCTCGGTCTGGCCGTAGACCATCACCGACTTGCCGCCGGTCAGCGCCTTGAAGTCGATGCGGTGGCGCCGGCCCTTGAACGCGATCTCGATGCCGTGGTGCACCAGGCCCTGCCGGTGCATGCGCTCGCCCACGCCCGCCTCGTCGAGCAGGTCCACGCAGATCTGCTCGATGATGCCGGCGCGGATGCGCGACAGCACGTAGTCCTTGGTGTGCTTTTCCAGGATCACGGCGTCGATGCCGGCCTTGTGCAGCAACTGGCCGAGCAGCAGGCCCGAGGGGCCGGAGCCGATGATCGCCACCTGCGTTCTCATGGCGTGTCTCCTCTTTGCTTTTTGATAAGCCAAGCGTAGGCAGCATCGGGCTTGCCCGGAATGGACGGATCCGACAATCACTTGGACAATCCGAACATCTCCGGCCACCTGCCGCACCGTGTCGCACCGCGTCCCGACCTACGCCCTGTACGGCGAGCACCAGCAGCCGCTGATGCCCGAGGCGCTGCACGTCGAATCGATCGCCGACCGCAGCCGCCTCTACAACTGGGAGATCTCGCCGCACCGGCACGACCTGTTCGCGCAGCTGCTGTGCCTGCGCAGCGGCCACGGCGAGGTGCTGTTCGCCGATGCGCGCGTGCCGTTCGAGGCGCCGTGCGTGATCACCGTGCCGCCGCTGGAGGAACACGGCTTCCGCTTCAGCCGCGACATGGACGGCCTGGTCATCACCGTGGTCGCCCACCGCCTGCAGTGCCTGCTGCAGGCCGCGCCCGAGCTGGTCGAGCGCCTGTCCGTCCCGCACTGCCTGCGCTTCTCGCCCGGCTCGGCCGAGTTCGCCGAGATCGACCGTGCCTGCACGCTGCTGGCGCGCGAGATGCGCGGCGCCGCGCCGTGGCGCATGAACCTGGTCGAGGCCTCGCTGGTGACCGCGCTGGTGCTGGCCGCGCGCGCCGCCGCGGCCCCGGCGCGCACCACGCAGGGCCCGTCGCCGCGCAGCCTGCAGCATGCGCAGCGCTTTCGTGCGCTGCTGGACCAGCGCTTTCGCGAGCAGCGCAGCATCGACGACTACGCCCGCGAGCTGGGCATCACGCCGACGCAGCTCAACCGCGTCTGCCGCGAGGTGCTGGGCACCTCGGCGCTGGGGGCGCTGCATGCGCGCCTGATGCTGGAGGCCAAGCGCGACCTCGCCTACACGCGGCTGAGCGTCAAGGAAGTGGCGCTGACGCTGGGCTTTTCGGACGCGGCCTACTTCACCCGCTTCTTCACCCGCCACGCCGGCATGTCGCCCAGCGAGTTCCGCGACGCGGTGCGCCGCGAGCTGGGCCAGGAAGGCTGAGCCGGGCTCAGGCCAGCGCGCGGCCGATCAGGATCTTCTGCACGTCCGAGGTGCCCTCGTAGATCTGGCACACCCGCACGTCGCGCCAGATGCGCTCGACCGGGAAGTCGCTCACGTAGCCGTAGCCGCCGTGGATCTGGATCGCGTCCGAGCAGACGCGCTCGGCCATCTCGCTGGCGAACAGCTTGGCCATCGCCGCTTCCTTCAGGCACGGCTGGCCGGCGTCGCGCAGCGCCGCGGCATGCCAGACCATCTGGCGCGCCACCTCGATCTGCGTGGCCATCTCGGCGAGGCGGAACTGCACCGCCTGGTGCTCGAAGATCGGCTTGCCGAAGGCCTCGCGCTGCTTGGCATAGTCCAGCGCCGCCTCGAAGGCCGCACGCGCCATCCCGACGCTCTGCGCGGCGATGCCGATGCGCCCGCCTTCCAGCGCCGACAGCGCGATGCGGTAGCCCTCGCCTTCCTCGCCGATGAGGTTCTCCGCCGGCACGCGGCATTGCTCGAAGACGACCTGCGCGGTGTCGCTGGAGTGCTGGCCCACCTTGTCCTCCAGCCGCGCGACGCGGTAGCCCGGCGTGTCGGTCGGCACGATGAAGGCGCTGATGCCGCGCTTGCCGGCGGCCTTGTCGGTCACCGCGATGACGATCGCCACCTGCCCGTTCTTCCCGCTGGTGATGAACTGCTTGACACCGTCGATCACGTAGTGGTCGCCGTCGCGCCGCGCCGTGGTGCGCAGCGCCGAGGCGTCGGAGCCCACGTGCGGCTCGGTCAGGCAGAAGGCGCCCAGCAGCTCGCCCTGCGCCAGCGGCACCAGCCAGCGCCGCTTCTGCGCCTCGTTGCCGTAGCGCAGCAGGATCGCGCACACCGGGCAGTTGTTGACGCTCACCGCGGTGCTGGTGCCGCCGTCGCCGGCGGCGATCTCCTCCAGCACCAGCGCGAGCGACAGGTAGTCCAGCCCGGCGCCGCCGTAGTCGGTGGGCACGCACACGCCGTAGGTGCCGAGCGCCGCCAGCCCGCGGTGCACGTCCTTCGGGAAGTGGTGTTCCTTGTCCCAGCGCGCCGCGTGCGGCCTGATCTGTTCGTGGACGAACGCGCGCACGGCGTCGCGGATCATGGTCTGGTCCGGGCTCAGGAGCATGGCGTGGCCTCTCGGTCGGGTGGGCGGGGATCGGTCACCAGGGGATGGGCGTGCCGCCGTGGGCGTAGAAGCGGCCGTTGTCCTCGGGGCCCAGGCGCGCGATCAGGCGGCGCAGGTCGCCGACGCTGTGCTCCACCGGCAGCGCCGCGCCAGGGCCGCCCATGTCGGTGCGCACCCAGCCCGGGTGCACCGCGACGCAGGTCGCGCCGCGCGCACCGAGCACCGTCGAGGCGTCCTTGAGCACCGAGTTGAGCGCGGCCTTCGAGGCGCGGTACAGCCAGCCGGCCGCGCCGGAGCGCTGGCCGATCGAGCCCATCACCGACGACAGCACCACCACCCGCGCGCCCGGCGCGAGCAGTTCCTGCAGCGCCTGCAGCAGCCGCATCGGCCCCAGCACGTTGGTGCGCATCACGAGGTCGAAGTCCTCCTGCGAGGGCGCCTGCAGGCCGTCGGTGTGCGGCCCGTAGACGCCGGCGTTGAGGATCGCGATGTCGACCCGCTCGCCGTCGGCACGCCAGCCCAGGCCGGCGACGCTGGCCGCGTCGGTGACGTCCAGCCGGTGGGCCTCGCAGCCCAGCTCGCGCAGGGCCTGCAGCCCCGCCTCGTCGCGCGCGGTCGCGACCACGCGCTCGCCGTCGGCGCGGTACTGCCGCGCGAATTCGCGGCCGATGCCGCGCGAGGCACCGGCGATGAACACGGTCATGACACCTCCCGGACCAGCAGGGTGCCGCGGCTGACCACCGCGACCCCCGAGCGTTGCGTGTTCGCCGAGCCGTCGACCATCACGACGTACCCGTCAAGCTTGCGGTTCCATTCGACGGACGAGACCGTCCACTGCAGCACGACGTCCTCGTCCGCATACACGGGTGCCTTGTACGCGAAGTTGAAGTTCAGGCACACCATCTGCCGCTTGATGCCGTCGTCGCGCCGCGAGAAGTGGCTGGCTGCCAGCCCCATCAGCATCGAGGCCGTGTGCGGGCCGCTGGCGATCACGTCGCCGAAGCGGGACTCGCCCGCCTCGGCGGCGTCGCTGTGCAAGGGGTTGCTGTCGTGGCAGGCCGCGGCGAACGCCGCGATGTCCTCCGGCGTGAAGCGCACCGTCTTGCCGAAGGTCTCACCGACTCGAACGATCTCTCGTTCTGCGACCACATTCATGTTGTTGTCCTCCCTGTGGTCCGCGTCAACGCGGAGCGTCAGTACAGTTCGACGGCCATGGCCGTGGCCTCGCCGCCGCCGATGCACAGCGCGGCCACGCCCTTCTTCAGGCCGCGCTTGCGCAGCGCGCCGAGCAGCGTGACCACGATGCGCGCACCGCTGGCGCCGATCGGGTGGCCCAGCGCGCAGGCACCGCCATGCACGTTGACCTGCGCGTGGTCGAGCTTGTGCTCGGCCATCGCGGCCATCGTCACCGCGGCGAACGCCTCGTTGATCTCCCAGAGGTCCACGTCCTTGGTGGTCCAGCCGGCCTTCTTCAGCACCTTGTCGATCGCGCCGACCGGCGCGGTCGTGAACCATTCCGGGGCCTGCGCGTGCACGCTGTGCGCGACGATGCGCGCCACCGGGGTCACGCCCATGCTGCGCGCGGTGGATTCGCGCATCATCACCAGCGCCGCGGCGCCGTCGGAGATGCTCGACGAGGTGGCGGCGGTGATGCTGCCGTCCTTCTTGAACGCGGGCTTGAGGCCCGGGATCTTGTCGATGCGGGCCTTGAACGGCTGCTCGTCCTTGGTGACCTGCGTCTCGCCGCCCTTGCCGGCCACCGTCACCGGGGCGATCTCCCAGTCGAAGCTGCCGTCGTTGTTGGCCTGGATGGAGCGCTCGGTCGAGGCGATCGCGAACTGGTCCTGCGCCTCGCGGCTGAAGTTGTACTTGGCCACGCAGTTCTCGGCGAACACGCCCATGGCCTTGCCCCGGTCGTAGGCGTCCTCCAGCCCGTCGAGCGCCATGTGGTCGTAGAACTGGGTCACGCCGTACTTCACGCCCTTGCGCACGAAGGCCAGGTGCGGCGCGTTGGTCATGCTCTCCATGCCGCCGGCCACCATCACGTCGGCGGTGCCCGCGGCCAGCATGTCGTGCGCGAACATCATCGCGCGCATGCCCGAGCCGCACATCTTCGACAGCGTGACCGCGCCGGTCGACTGCGGCAGGCCGGCCTTCAGCAGCGCCTGGCGCGCCGGGGCCTGGCCCTGGCCGGCCATCAGGCAGTTGCCCATCAGGACCTCGTTGACGGCGTCGGCCGGCACGCCCGAGCGCTCGACCGCGGCGCGGATGGCCACGGCGCCCAGCTCCCAGGCCGCCAGGGAAGCGAAGTCGCCCAGCAGGCCACCGATGGGCGTGCGGGCGGCGGAAGCGATGACGATGGGATCAGACATGGGGCTCTCCTTTCATCGGAACAATGTAGGCAGACGGCCGCCCCCGCTCAAGGGACAACCGGCTCGTCAACAGGTCTTTCGGCCGGGGCCGTGCGCTCCCGGACGCGGAAGCGGTGGCAGGTGTCGTACGGGAACACGTCGTGCATGTGGCCGGCCAGGATGCGCTCCTTGTGGCCCTGCCAGAACTCCGGGTCCAGCAGGTCGGCGTGGTGGCGCATGAACACGTCGCGCACCTTCTCGTTGCCGAGCAGGAACGGCCCGAAGGTCTCCGGGAAGATGTCCCTGGGGCCCACCGGATACCAGATCTCGCCGGACATCTCGACCTCCTCGTTCGGTGCCGGTGGCACGCGGCGGAAGTTGCAGTCGGTGAGGTACTCGATCTCGTCGTAGTCGTAGAACACGACCTTGTCGTGGCGCGTGACGCCGAAGTTCTTCCACAGCATGTCGCCGGGGAAGATGTTGGCCGCCACCAGGTCCTTGATCGCGTTGCCGTACTCGATCACCGCCTGCTCGACCTGCCCGGGCGTCGCTTCCTGCAGGTAGATGTTCAGCGGGATCATGCGCCGCTCGATGTAGACGTGCCGGATGATGAGCTCGACCTGCCCGTCGCCGTCGCGGTCGCTGATCTCGACCTGGCTCGGGCAATAGTGCAGCAGCTCCTGCACCAGGTCCTCCTCGAAGCGCTCGAACGGGAACGCCACGTTGGAATACTCCAGCGTGTCGGCCATGCGCCCGACGCGGTCGTGCTGCTTGACCAGCCGGTACTTGGCCTGGATCTGCTCGCGCGTGGTGTCCTTCTGCGGCGGGAAGAAGTCCTTGATGACCTTGAACACGTACGGGAACGACGGCAGGTCGAACACCAGCATCACCATGCCCTTGATGCCGGGCGCGATGCGGAACTTGTCGCTCGAGTGCCGCAGGTGGAACAGGAAGTCCCGGTAGAACAGGTTCTTGCCCTGCTTGTGCAGCCCCAGCGCGTTGTAGATCTCCGAGCGCGGTTTGTGCGGCATCAGCGAGCGCAGGAAGTGCACGTAGGCGGCCGGCACCTCCATCTCGACCATGAAGTACGCGCGCGCGAAGCTGAACAGCTTCTGCAGCTGGTCCTCGCCGAACAGCGCCGCGTCGATGTACAGCCGCCCGCGCTCGTCGTGCAGGATGGGCAGCGAGAACGGGATCTCGCGGTAGCCGTTGATGAACTTGCCGACGATGTAGGCGCCCTTGTTGCGGAAGAACAGCGACGACAGCACCTGCACCTGGAAGTTGGTGCGGATGCGCATGTCGCCGAACTCGCGGTCCACCGCCTGCAGCACCAGGTCGACGTCGCGGTCCAGGTCGTCGAACTCGCGCTGCAGCTGGAAGTTCGTGACGATGCGGTGCAGCGTCTCGCGCAGCGAATCGCGCGTCGGGTAGTAGACGCGGAAGGTGGGCAGCGAGCCCGGCTCGTCGTTTTCGATGTACTCGGTCGAGATCGCCGGGCGCACGAAGATGAAGTCGTTGTGGAAGTAGCTGCGGTGCAGGATCTTGGTCGTGACCGAGTTGAAGAAGGTCTCGGCCAGCTCGGGCTGCAGGTGGTTGGTCAGCAGCCCGATGTAGTGCAGCTTGACCTGGTGCCACACGTCCATCGGCAGCTCGTGGGCGCGGAACTCGCTGCGCAGCCGCTCCACCGCCTCCTGCACGCGCAGGTCGTAGTAGACGATGCGCTCGCGCTGGGCGCGCTGCTGGCCCGCCCAGTCGGCCGCCTCGAAGCGCTGCTTGGCCGCGGCGCTGGTTTCCCGGAACAGCCGGTAGTGCCGGTTGAACCCGTCGAGCAGGGCCTTGGCGATCTCGAAGGCCCGGGTGTCGTTCAGCTGCTGCGGGAACATCGCCCTACTCCTGGCTGCGCGCCGGCTCCAGCTCGCGCAGGCGCTCGTGGCGGGCGCGCAGCTGCGCCAGCGCCTCGGCGTAGCGCGGCTGCACCGCGTCGCAGTCGTCCACGGTGATGCGCAGGTCCTGCAGCAGGCCGTTGTGCAGCCCGTAGACCCAGCCGTGCACCACCACCTGCTGGCCACGCTGCCAGGCGTCGCGCACCACGGTCGTCTGGCACACGTTGAGCACCTGCTCCAGCACGTTGAGCTCGCACAGCGCGTTGTGGCGGCGCGCCTCGTCGGCGAAGCCCTCCAGCCACTCGCGGTGCTTGTTGCGCGCGTCCTGCACGTGGCGCAGCCAGTTGTCGGCCAGGCCGACGCGCACGTCGTTCATCGCCGCCTTGACGCCGCTGCAGCCGTAGTGCCCCACCACCATGATGTGCTTGACCCGCAGCAGGTCGACCGCGAACTGCATCACCGACAGGCAGTTGAGGTCCGAGTGCACCACCACGTTGGCGACGTTGCGATGGACGAACAGCTCGCCGGGCTGCAGTCCGACGATCTCGTTGGCCGGGACGCGGCTGTCCGCGCAGCCGATCCACAGGTATTCGGGGGCCTGCTGCTCGAGCAGGCGCGAGAAGAAGCCGGGCGAGCGCTGCTCGAGGCTCTGCGCCCAGGCCCGGTTGTTGTCGAAAAGGTTCTGGAGACGTGAACTCATGGGCTGTGCCGTAAGCGGCCCCGCGGGGCGAGGCCATGCTGCACTGCACAGTGTAAGCAGCCTCCGGTTCCACGCTGTTTCAGAAGGCAGGCGCTCACGCGGTCTCGGCGAACAGCTCGCGCCCGATCAGCATGCGGCGGATCTCGCTGGTGCCGGCGCCGATCTCGTACAGCTTGGCGTCGCGCCACAGGCGGCCGAGCGGGTACTCGTTGATGTAGCCGTTGCCGCCGAAGATCTGGATGCCCTCGCCGGCCATCCAGGTCGCCTTCTCGGCGCACCACAGGATCACCGCGGCACAGTCCTTGCGCACCTGGCGCACATGGGCGCTGCCCAGCATGTCGAGGTTCTTGCCCACCGTGTAGCAGAACGCGCGCGCGGCCTGCAGCACGGTGTACATGTCGGCCACCTTGCCCTGGATCAGCTGGAACTCGCCGATGCTCTGGCCGAACTGCTTGCGGTCGTGGATGTACGGGATGACGTTGTCCATCACCGCCTGCATGATGCCGATCGGGCCGGCGGCCAGCACCGCGCGCTCGTAGTCCAGCCCGCTCATCAGCACCTTCACGCCGCCGTTGACCTGGCCCAGCACGTTCTCCTTGGGCACCTCGACGTTCTCGAACACCAGCTCGCCGGTGTGGCTGCCGCGCATGCCCAGCTTGTCCAGCTTCTGCGCGACCCGGAAGCCCTTCATGCCCTTCTCGATGATGAAGGCGGTGATGCCCTGGGCGTTGAGCTCCGGCTCGGTCTTGGCGTAGACCACCAGCGTGTCGGCATCCGGCCCGTTGGTGATCCACATCTTGCTGCCGTTGAGCAGGTAATAGCCGCCCTTGTCCTCGGCGCGCAGCTTCATGCTGACCACGTCCGAGCCGGCGCCCGGCTCGCTCATCGCCAGCGCGCCGACATGCTCGCCCGAGATCAGCTTGGGCAGGTACTTCCTCTTCTGCGCCTCGGTGCCGTTGCGGCGGATCTGGTTGACGCACAGGTTGGAGTGCGCGCCGTAGGACAGCCCCACCGAGGCCGAGGCACGGCTGATCTCCTCCATCGCGATCATGTGCGCAAGGTAGCCCATGCTGGCGCCGCCGTACTCCTCCTCGACGGTGATGCCCAGCACCCCGAGCTCGCCCATCTTGCGCCACAGGTCCATCGGGAACTGGTCGGTGCGGTCGATCTCGGCCGCGCGCGGGGCGATCTCGGCCTGGGCGAAGCTGCGCACGCTGTCGCGCAGGGCCTCGATGTCCTCGCCGAGCTGGAAGTTGAGTCCGGGCAGTTGCATGGCTAGACCTTTCAACAGGGGATGTCAGTGTTGTATGCCTTCGCGTCCCAGCACCGTCATGACGGTGGCCGTCATCGTCGCGACCAGGCGCTCGCCGCGTTCGCCCCGCTCGATCGCGCGACCTTCGGTCACGGTGATGGTGCGTCCGGCCTTGACCACCTGGCCTTCGACGCGGAACCGCGGCCCGCGCGCCGGCGCGAGCAGGTTGACCTTGAACTCGATCGTCAGCACCGCGGCGTCGGCCGGCATCAGCGAAAAGGCAGCGTAGCCGCAGGCCGAGTCCAGCGCGGTGGAAACCACACCCGCGTGCAGGAAGCCGTGCTGCTGGACCAGGTGCGGCTGGTGCGTCATGCCGAGCATGATGCGGCCGGGGGCCACCTCGTCCAGCGTGATGCCGAGCGTCTGCATGACCGCCTGGCGTTCGAACGAGCGCCGCACGCGCTCGGCGTAGCCGGCATCGGCAGGCGTCCAGGAGGGATCAGGCAGGCTCATGACCGGGGCCCCGTTCGGATTGACGTTGACGTAAACGTCAATTCTAGGGGCAGCCCGCCCGGATTCATTCCTTTTTCTTCTTCTCGATTTCCCCGAGCAGGCGGCGCGCCTCGCGCTCGTGCGCGCGCACCTCGTCGAGCGTGACCTGCAGGTCCGCCAGTTGCTGCTCGAGCTGTTCGCGATGCGCGGCCAGCACGACCAGGAACTTCTTCAGCTGCGGCACCGTGTCGCGCGGGGACTCGTACATGTCGACGAGTTCCTTGATCTCCGCGAGGCTCAGGCCCAGGCGCTTGCCGCGCAGCGTGAGCTTGAGCCGCGTGCGGTCGCGCGAGGTGTAGACCCGGCTGCGCCCGTTGGGGCCGCTGCGCGCCGGGGACAGCAGGCCGCAGTCTTCGTAGAAGCGGATGGCCCGCGTGGTGAGGTCGAACTCCTTGGCCAGATCGCTGATGGTGTAGGTGGGCGAGGCGGGTGACACCGGAGAGACAGCAGAAGCAGCCATGGTTCCCTATACTTGATTGACGTTTACGTAAAGTGTAGCTAATGAACGAACTCGAACATCGCCTGCAATACCCGCATGGCGAGCGCATCCCCGCCCCCGGCCACACGCTGGAAGTGGCGCCGGGCGTGCGCTGGGTCCGCATGGGCCTGCCCTTCGCGCTGGATCACATCAACCTCTGGCTGCTGCGCGACGAACAGGACGGCCGTGCGGGCTGGACGGTGGTCGACTGCGGCATCACCGACGACGCCACCCGTGCCGCATGGGAGCGCGTGTTCGAGCACGAACTGGACGGCCTGCCGGTGCTGCGCGTGATCGTCACGCACATGCACCCGGACCACATCGGCCTGGCGCACTGGCTGACCGAGCGCTGGCAGTGCCGGCTGTGGATCAGCGCCACCGACTTCAACGCCGCGCGCGTAGGCAGCCAGACGACCACCGGCTACGGCGGCGAATCGGCGGCCAGCTTCTTCGCCAGCCACGGCCTGACCGACCCGGACTCGGTGGCCAAGGTGCGCGCGCGCTCCAACTACTACGCCTCGATGGTGCCGCGGGTGCCGGCGCAGTACCGCCGCCTGATGGACGGCGACGTGCTGGACATCGGCGGGCGCGCCTGGCGCTGCATCAGCGGCTACGGCCACGCGCCGGAGCACATCTCGCTGTACTGCGACGAGCTGCACGTGCTGCTGTCGGGCGACATGGTGCTGCCGCGCATCTCGACCAACGTCAGCGTGTTCGACATGGAGCCCGAGGGCAACCCGCTGCCGCTGTACCTCGCCTCGCTGGACCGCCTGAGCCC
Organism: Caldimonas thermodepolymerans; assembly: GCF_015476235.1. NCBI lineage: Bacteria > Pseudomonadati > Pseudomonadota > Betaproteobacteria > Burkholderiales > Sphaerotilaceae > Caldimonas > Caldimonas thermodepolymerans. The sequence continues at coordinate 544,900 of NZ_CP064338.1, read as the reverse complement.
GCTGCCCGAGGACACGCTGGTGCTGCCGGCGCACGGCCGGCCGTTCCGCGGCCTGCACGAGCGCGTGCGCCAGCTGCACGACCACCACGACGCGCGCCTGGCCGACGTGATGCAGGCCTGCCGTGCCGCGCCCTGCAGCGCGGCCGACATCCTGCCGGTGCTGTTCCACCGCAAGCTCGACCTGCACCAGACCACCTTCGCGATGGGCGAGGCGATCGCCCACCTGCATGCGCTGTGGCTGGGCGGGCGCCTGAAGCGCACCGCCGGATCGGACGGGGTGTACCGCTTCGCCCCCGCCTGAGGGGCCTCGACCGGGCCGGCCGCCCGGCTCAGTCGAGCACCGGCAGCACGCTGTCGCGCAGCGTGCCGCGCGCCTGCTCGTAGTCCGGCATCACCGAGCGCACCACGTCCCAGAAGCGCGGGCTGTGGTTCATCTCGCGCAGGTGCGCCAGCTCGTGCGCCACGACGTAGTCGATGGTCGGCAGCGCGAAGTGGATCAGCCGCCAGTTCAGGCGGATCGAGCCGTCGGCCGAGGCGCTGCCCCAGCGGGTCTGCGCGGAGGACAGCGCCAGGCGCCGGTAGCTCACGCCCAGGCGCTGCGCGAAGTGCTGGCAGCGCTCCTCGAAGATGCGCCGCGCCTGGCGCTGCAGCCAGGCCTGCACCGCGTCGCGGATCTGCTCGGGCGTCGCGTGCTGCGGCAGCCCCACGTGCAGCGTCAGCCTGGGCACGCCCGGCAGCGCGTCGGCAGCGCTGTTGAGCACCGCACCGGTGGCACGCGGGTCCAGCACGACGATCACCGTCTCGCCGAGGAACGGCAGCGAGGTGCCGTCGCGCCATTCCACCCGGGCCTGCTGCAGGCGCTTGTTGCGCTCGGCCTGCTCGGCCAGCTTGCGCAGGATCCAGCCGCCCTTCTCGCGCAACGCCGACTCGATCTCGGCCTGCCCGACCCAGCGCGGCGCGCTCACGCTCAGGCCGTCCGGCCCGACGACGAAGCCGATCGAGCGGCGCTTGGAGCGCTTCAGTTCATAGGCGACGAGGTGCCCGTCGAGGCGCAGCTCGCGGCTGGCGCGCGGATGGCGGAACACCACCGGGGACAGGGCACCGCGGGGTTCGGGCTCGGGGGGCGTGGCGCTGGCGACGGGCGCCGGAGGCAGCGTCGCGCGCGGCAGCAGCGGCGCCGGTGCGGGCGGCTCGGGCACGTCGGGGGCGAACAGGGGCAGGCTCAGCTGCAACGATTCGAGGAAGCTTGCCTTGCCGCGTGCCATGGCCGCGAAGTATAGGCGCTGCCTGCGACGCCGGGCAGCGCCGGGCCCGGGGTCAGTTCGCGCCGCCGGCCGCGGCCGCGGCCGGCGCCGGCTGCGCATAAGCCTCGGGGTCGAGGCGGCGCATCTCGGCCTCGATCCAGGCCTCGACCTCGCGCATCAGCTCGTCGGCGTTGCGGCCGGCAGACGGGATCGGCTTGCCGATCGAGACGTCGATGGTGCCCGGGCGCTTGATGAAGGCCTGGCGCGGCCAGCAGCGCGCCGAGGTCACCGCGATCGGCACCACCGGCACGCCGGTGGTCACCGCCAGGCGCGTGCCGCCGGACTTGTAGGTGCCCTGACTGCCGCGCGGCGTGCGCGTGCCTTCCGGGAACATGATCACCCAGCAGCCCTGCTCCATGAAGCGGCGGCCCTGCTCGGCCACCTTGGCCCAGGCCTCGGCGCGCTTGCTGCGGTCGATGTGCACCATGTCGAGGCGGCCCAGCGCCCAGCCGAAGAAGGGCACGAACAGCAGCTCGCGCTTGAAGACGAAGCTGAGCGGCCGCGGCATGATCTTCGGCAGCGCCAGCGTCTCCCAGGCCGACTGGTGCTTGGACAGCAGGATGCAGGGGCCGTCGGGCAGGTTCTCCAGGCCCTGCACGCGCTCGCGGATGCCGCAGATCCAGCGCGCGCCGAACAGCGCGATGCGGATCCAGCCGACGCACAGCCAGTACAGCGGCGCGCCGCGCACGAAGATGGAGACGACCAGCACCATGACGGCATACGGCACGACCGTGACGATCAGCCACAGCATGTAGAGCAGGGAGCGCAGGAACAGCATCGGATCGGACAGGTAGGTGTCGGGTCAGGCCAGGGAAGCACCGGCGGCGTCGCCGCGCAGCAGGGCATCGGCAAAGGCGGGGAGGTCGGCGTGCACCTGGGTGCCGGGCACGCGCTGGCACAGCTCGGCCAGCCCCGCCGCGTCCAGGCGCGCCGCCTTGCCGGTGCGCACCAGGTGGGTGGCGCAGCCCAGCGCGGCGCCGGCCTGCAGGTCGCGCAGCGAATCGCCGACCGTCGGCACGCCGGACAGGTCGACGCCGAAGTCTTCGGCGATGCGCCGGAACAACCCGGGCCGCGGCTTGCGGCAATCGCAGCCGTCGTCGGGCCCGTGGGGGCAGTAATAGACCTTCTCGACGCGCCCGCCGTGCGCGGCCAGCAGCGCGGCCATCTTGGCGTGCATGGCCTCCAGCGTCGCCACGTCGAACAGGCCGCGCGCCAGCCCGGACTGGTTGGTCGCGACGACCACGGTCCAGCCGGCGCGGTTCAGTCGCGCCACGGCCTCCAGCGCCCCCGGCAGCGGCTGCCACTCGTCGGGGGACTTCACGAAATCGTCACGGTCTTCGTTGAGCGTGCCGTCGCGGTCGAGGATCAGCAGTTTCATGCGTCCCCCCTGCCCGCCGCTCATCGCATCGCCCCGACGTCCGCGTCCGGGCGGTCGCGCTGCACCAGGAAGGACGCCAAGGCGTCCAGGTCGGCGTGCACGCGGCTGCCCGGCACCTGGGCGGCCAGGCGCTCGGCCGCCTCGTCGTCCAGCTGGGCGCTGCGGCCGGTGCGCAGCAGGTGCGGCTCGCAGCCCGCGGCGTGGGCCGCCTGCAGGTCGCGCAGCGTGTCGCCGGCCACCGCCACCTGCGACAGGTTCACGCCGAAGCGCTCGGCGATCCTGTACAGCAGGCCGGGCGCCGGCTTGCGGCAGTCGCAGCCGTCGGCCGCGGTGTGCGGGCAGATGAACACCGCGTCGATGCGTGCGCCGTGCCGCGCCAGCAGTTCGTTCATGTGCCGGTGCACCGCGTTGAGGCCGGCCATGTCCAGCAGCCCCGAGCCCAGGCCGGGCTGGTTGGTCGCGACCACCACGTGCCAGCCGGCATGGTTGAGGCGGGCCACGGCCTCCAGCGCGCCGGGCACCGGCTCCCATTCCTGCGGCGTGGCCACGTGCTCGTCGCGGTAGCGGTTGAGCACGCCGTCGCGTCCCAGCACCACCAGTTTCATCGCACGATCCATCGCCGCACTCCTTCGGATTCGCGAGGGGGCCGCCTCAGCCGGCCAGCCGCGACAGGTCGGCCACGCGGTTCATCGCCGCGTGCAGCGTCGCCAGCAGCCCCAGCCGGTTGGCCCGCAGCGCCGGGTCCTCGGCGTTGACCATCACGGTGTCGAAGAAGGCATCGACCGGCGCCTTGAGCGCCGCCAGCGCCTGCAGCGACACCGCGTAGTCGCCGCGCTCGAAGGCCGCGTCGGCCTGCGGCTTGACCTCTTGCAAGGCCTGGGCCAGCGCCTGCTCGGCCGGCTCGCGCAGCAGCGCCGCGTCGATGCGCGGCTCGACCGCGCCCTCGGCCTTCTTCAGGATGTTGCCCACGCGCTTGTTGGCCGCGGCCAGGCTCTCGGCCTCGGGCAGCGAGGCAAAGGCCCGCACGGCCTGCAGGCGCTTCGGGATGTCGCCCCAGCGCGCCGGGCCGACCTCGACCACCGCCTCCACCTCGCGCGCCCCGTAGCCGGCGTCGCGCAGGTAGTTGACCAGGCGCTCGCGCATGAACTGCGCCACCTCGGCCTGCGCCTGGCCGTGGCCGGCCGGGAACGCCGCGAAGGCGACGTCGATCAGCGCCTGCGGCTCCAGCGGCAGGTCGCGCTCGATCAGCATGCGGATCACGCCGAGCGCATGGCGGCGCAGCGCGAACGGGTCCTTGTCGCCGGTGGGCACCTGCCCGATGCCGAACAGGCCGACCAGGGTCTCGAGCTTGTCGGCCAGCGCGACCACCACGCCAAGCTCGTGGCGCGGCAGCTCGTCGCCGGCGAAGCGCGGCTTGTAGTGGTCCTCGATGGCATCGGCCACCGTGGTGTCCAGGCCGTCGTTGAGCGCGTAGTAGCGGCCCATGATGCCCTGCAGCTCGGGGAACTCGCCGACCATGTCGGTCAGCAGGTCGGCCTTGGCCAGCATCGCCACCTGGTCGGCGCGCTGCGCCAGCACCGGCCCGCCCAGCGTCTCGGCGATCGCGCGCGCGATCGTGCGCACGCGCTCGATGCGCTCGCCCTGGCTGCCGAGCTTGTTGTGGTAGACCACCTTGGCCAGTCCCGGCACGCGCGAGGCCAGCGTCTTCTTGCGGTCCTGGTCGAAGAAGAACTTCGCGTCGGCCAGGCGCGGACGCACCACGCGCTCGTTGCCGCCGATCACCGCGCTCGGGTCGTCCGGGCTGATGTTGCTGACCACCAGGAAGCGGTGCGTCAGCCGGCCGTCGGCGTCGAGCAGCGGGAAGTACTTCTGGTTGGCCTTCATCGTCAGGATGAGGCATTCCTGCGGCACCTCGAGGAACTCGGGCTCGAACTGGCCGACCAGCACGTTGGGCCGCTCGACCAGCGCCGTCACCTCGTCCAGCAGCGCCTCGTCCTCGATCGGGCGCACGCCGCCGCCGACGCGCTCGGCCGCGGCCTGCAGCTGGCGCGCGATCTCGGCACGGCGCTCGTCGAAGCTGGCGATCACCGCGCCTTCGCTGCGCATCTGCTCGGCGTAGCTGTCGGCGTCGCGCAGCACGATGGGGTTGTGCAGCGCCTCGAAGCGGTGCCCCTGGGTGTTGCGCCCGGCCTGCAGGCCCAGCACGCTGACCGGCACGACCTCGTCGCCGTGCAGAGCGACCAGCCCGTGCGCGGGACGCACGAAGTTGACGCTGGTCCAGCCGTCGGCCAGCTGGTAGGTCATGACCTTGGGGATCGGCAGGCCGGCGATCGCGTCTTCCAGCGCCTTCTGCAGCCCTTCGGCCAGCGTCACGCCGGGCGCCACGCTGTCGTGGAACAGCGCTTCGGCCTTGCCGTCGACCGCGCGCCGCAGCTGCGGCACCACCGAGGCGTCCACGCCCAGCGCGGCGAGCTTCTTGAGCAGCGCCGGGGTGGGCTGGCCCTGCGCGTCCAGGCCGACGCTGACCGGCATCAGCTTCTGCTGCACCGGCTTGTCGGCCGCGCGCGCGGCCACGCCGGGCACCCAGGCCGCAAGGCGACGCGGCGAGGCATAGGCGACCGGCACCGCGGCGGCGTCGGCCAGGCCCTGGGCCTTGAGGCGGTCGGCCAGCACGCTGGCAAAGGCGTCGCCCAGCTTCTTCAGCGCCTTGGGCGGCAGTTCCTCGACGAAAAGTTCAACGAGAAGGTTCTTGTTGCTCATGGTCAGGCCGCCTTCTTCGGCAACTGCGCCACCACCTCGGGCGACGCCATCGGGAAGCCGAGCCGTTCGCGGCTGTCGTAATAGCTCTGCGCGACGCTGCGCGCCAGGTTGCGGATGCGGCCGATGTAGGCGGCGCGCTCGGTGACGCTGATCGCGCCGCGCGCATCCAGCAGGTTGAAGGTGTGCGCGGCCTTGAGCACCTGCTCGTAGGCCGGCAGCGCGAGCTGCTGCTCCATCAGGTACTTGGCCTGCTTCTCGTGCGCGGCGAAGGCGGTCAGCAGGAACTCGACGTCGCTGTGCTCGAAGTTGTAGGTCGACTGCTCGACCTCGTTCTGGTGGTAGACATCGCCGTAGGTCAGCCCGTCGGTCCAGACCAGGTCGTAGACGTTCTCCACGCCCTGCAGGTACATCGCCAGGCGCTCCAGGCCGTAGGTGATCTCGCCGGTGATGGGCTTGCAGTCCAGCCCGCCGACCTGCTGGAAGTAGGTGAACTGCGTCACCTCCATGCCGTTGAGCCAGACCTCCCAGCCCAGGCCCCAGGCGCCCAGCGTCGGGTTCTCCCAGTCGTCCTCGACGAAGCGGATGTCGTTCTTCTTCAGGTCGAAGCCCAGCGCCTCGAGCGAGCCCAGGTACAGCTCCAGGATGTTGGCCGGCGCTGGCTTGAGCACGACCTGGTACTGGTAGTAGTGCTGCAGGCGGTTCGGGTTCTCGCCGTAGCGACCGTCCTTGGGGCGCCGGCTGGGCTGCACGTAGGCGGCGCGCCAGGGCTCGGGGCCGATCGAACGCAGGAAGGTGGCGGTGTGGCTGGTGCCCGCCCCCACTTCCATGTCGTAGGGCTGCAGCAGGGCACACCCCTGGCGGTCCCAGTAGTCCTGCAGGCGCAGGATGATTTGCTGGAAGGTCAGCATCGTCGTGGTGTCGGAGTGGAATCGGGGCCCGCGGGCAGCGGCAGGCGCTGGAATGCGGGTAAACGTTGAATTCTAGGGGGAACGGGCCGTGGCCCGCCGTCAGCGGCGGCGCCAGGCGGCCGCCACCGCCAGCAGCAGCACGGCGCCGGCCAGCAGCGGCCACAACCCGGCCTGCGACGCCCAGCGGGCATAGGGCGTCAGGCCGGCACGCCCCTGCACCGGGCCGGTCAGCACCGCACGCTTGAACGGTGGCAGCTCCTGCACGACGCGCGCCGTGTGGTCGATGATGGCCGTGGCGCCGGTGTTGGTGGCGCGCAGCATCGGGATCTGGAACTCCAGCGCGCGCATGCGCGAGATCTGCAGGTGCTGGTGCACCGCGACGGTGTCGCCGAACCAGCCGATGTTGCTGATGTTGGCGAAGATCGTGGGCGCCTGCGAGGGCAGCGCGAAACGCGCCGCCAGCTCCTCGCCGAACAGGTCCTCGTAGCAGATGTTGGGCGCGATGCGCTCGCCGTGGACCTCGAACGACGGCGGGTTGCGCGGCCCGCGCTGGAAGTCGCCGAGCGGCATGTTCATCATGTCGACGAACCAGCGGAAGCCGAACGGGATGAACTCGCCGAACGGCACCAGGTGGTGCTTGTCGTAGCGGTACGGCACCGGGCGGTTCTTCTTCAGCCCCACCACCGAGTTGGTGTAGCCCTCGGCGAAGCTGCCCAGCGGGATGCCGATCAGCGCCGCGGTCTCGCTCTGCGCGAAATGCTGCTCGCGCGCCTCCCAATAGCCCGGCGGCAGCTGCTGCGGCAGCAGCGGGATGGCCGTCTCGGGGGTGACGACCAGGTCGCCGGTGGCGCTGTCCAGCTCGTCGGCGTACCAGTCCAGCACGCGCGGCAGGTGGTCGGCGGAGAACTTCTCGTCCTGCGGCACGTTGCCCTGCAGCAGGGTCACGGTCAGCGTCCGGGTGGGCACGGTGAAGTCGTGCGGGATGGACGACACCACCACGCACAGCAGCAGCGCGGCGACCAGCGGCATCCATTCCCTCGGCCCCGAGCCGGTGCCGGCGAGCCGGGCCGCGGCGGCGGCGATCCAGGCCGCGACGAAGCCGATGCCGTAGACCCCGGCGAAGGGCGCGAGCGTCGACAGCGGCCCCTCGACATGGGCATAGCCCGCGGCCACCCACGGAAAGCCGGTGAACAGCACGCCCCGCGCCAGCTCGGCCAGCAACCAGGCCGCGGCGAACACCAGCGGCGGCCATAGCCGGGTGCGCGCGGCCAGGCGCACGTAGGCTGCCATGGCCAGCGCGAGGTACAGCGACAGGAACCCGGCCAGCAGCAGCACCGCCAGCGCGGCCAGCCAGGCCGGCAGGCCGCCGTAGCGGTGCATGCTGATGAACAGCCACCAAGTGCCGCCGGCCAGCCAGGCGGTGCCGAACAGCCAGCCCAGCAGGGCGGCGCGCCGCGCCGTGGCGGCGCGGTGCACGCACCAGGCGAGCACCGCCAGCGCCACCAGCTGCATGGACCAGGTGCCCATGTGCGAAAAGGCCAGCGCGTGGGCGGCGCCGGCCAGCAGGGGAATCAGCAGGTCCGCACGGGGCCGCATCAACCGTCAGCCATCGCCTCGGCAGCGACGGGCACCCGGGTCACCTTGAACCACCGCACCGCGCCGGCGCGGGACAGCATGACGGAAAAGCGCAGGCCCGCGATGTCGACCACCTCGCCGCGGCGCGGCACGTGCCCCAGCTCGTGCGCGATGTAGCCGCCGATGGTGTCGAAGTCCTCTTCCGGCAGCTGGGTGCCGAAGAAGGCGTTGACCGCCTCGATGTCGGTGTCGCCCGCCACCCGGTGGCTGCCGTCGGCCAGCGTGTAGATGCCCACCGGGGCGTCGTCCTCGTCGTCGAACTCGTCCTCGATCTCGCCGACGATCTGCTCCAGCACGTCCTCGATCGTGATCAGGCCGGCCGTCTTGCCGAACTCGTCGATCACGATCGCCAGGTGGTTGCGGTTGGCGCGGAACTCGCGCAGCAGCTCGTTGAGCCGCTTGGATTCGGGCACGAAGACCGCCGGCCGCAGCAGGATGCGCAGGTTGATCCCGGGCGCACGCTGCAGCTTGAGCAGGTCCTTGGTCATCAGGATGCCGATGATGTTGTCGCGGTGGCCCTGGTAGACCGGGAACCGCGAGTGGCCGGTGTTGATGACGGTGCCGAGCAGCTCGTCGTAGGGCGCATCGATGTCGAGCAGGTCCATGCGCGGCGCAGCCACCATCACGTCGCCGGCGGTCATGTCGGCCAGGCGCAGCACCCCCTCGAGCATGCGCCGGGACTCCGGCTCGATCAGCTCGCGGTCCTCGGCATCGGCCAGCGTCTCGATCAGCTCGTCCTTGGAATCGGGTCCGGGAGAAAGCAGCTCGACCAGACGTTCGAAGAAGGTGCGCTTGTCGGCTACGCGGTGGGCGCGACTTGGGTGAGGTTCTGACACAAGCATGCGTCGTAGTTGCGGAGTTCCAAGGATACCCCACGCCTCTGCCCGCTTCCACAGCGGCCGCAGCCGGGCATGAAACCTGCCTCGTCCGGCCGGATCCGCGTCAAGACCGCGTCACGGGAGGGCGGCTACACTGTCCGGCCCCCTTGAATCCCGGCGGCTCGCCCCTATCTGGTGCAGCGCCTTTCGAAGCGAGATGTCCATGAGCCTGATTCCCGCCACCATCCTCACCGGCTTTCTGGGCAGCGGCAAGACGACCCTGCTCAAGCGCGTGCTCACCGAGGCCCACGGCCAGAAGATCGCCGTGATCGAAAACGAGTTCGGCGAGGAAAACATCGACAACGACATCCTCGTGGCCGAGACCCAGGAGCAGATCATCCAGATGAGCAACGGCTGCATCTGCTGCACCATCCGGGAGGACCTGCGCGCCACGCTGGCCGACCTGGCCGCCCGCAAGCGCCGTGGAGAGCTCGACTTCGAGCGCGTGGTCATCGAGACCACCGGCCTGGCCGACCCGGGCCCGGTGGCCCAGACCTTCTTCATGGACGACGAGATCGCCGAGACCTACCTGCTGGACTCGGTCCTGACGCTGGTGGACGCCAAGCACGGCCAGCAGCAGCTGGACGACCGGCAGGAAGCGCGCCGGCAGGTCGGCTTTGCCGACCAGATCTTCATCAGCAAGACCGACCTGGTCAGCGAGGCCGAGGCCGACGCCCTGTCGCACCGCCTGAAGCACATGAACCCGCGCGCCCCGCAGCGCCGGGTGCACTTCGGCGAGGTGCCGATTTCCGAGGTGTTCGACCTGCGCGGCTTCAACCTGAACGCCAAGCTGGAGATCGACCCGGACTTCCTCTCGGCCGACGACGACCACCATCACCACCATGACCATGACCATGACCATGACCATGACCATGACCATGCCCATGATCACGACCATGAGCATGGCGAGCATTGCGACCACCCGCACCACCACCATCACGACGACGACGTGAAATCCTTCGTGTTCCGGGCTGAACGGCCGTTCAACCCGGCAAAGCTGGAGGATTTCCTGGGCACCATCGTGCAGATCTACGGCCCGCGCATGCTGCGCTACAAGGGAGTGCTGCACATGCAGGGCACGGACCGCAAGGTGATCTTCCAGGGCGTGCACCAGCTCATGGGCAGCGACCTGGGCCCGAAGTGGGCCGACGGCGAGCCGAAGGTCAGCAAGATGGTGTTCATCGGCATCGACCTGCCACGGGACATCTTCACGCAAGGGCTGCAGCAGTGCCTGGTGTGACCGCCGGTCGCACCATTTGCCGGGAAAACCCCGGGGCGCCATCCGGTGGGATGGCTACAATCCGCGGCGCCCTTGGGTGCCCCCGTGTGCAGGACGCCTCAGGTTCCTAGCCGAATTTGGCAAGAGCAGGTATATAACTGCCCCTGCGAGGAGACGGAATGTGAGCAAGACCCCGGCCCGAACCAGCAGCGCCAAACCTGCGGCGAAGCGCCCGCCCGTGGCCGCGGCCGAGACCAAGAAGGTCGCCGCCACGGCCAAGACCCCGGCCAAAGGCGCTGGCAGCAAGCCCGCGCCGGCCAAGGCCACCAAGACTTCCGCGGCCCCGGCCCGGAAACCTTCCGTAGACAGAGCTGAACCGGTGAGTACCGCCAAGACGACCTCCGCCAAGACCGCAGCGAAACCCGCCACCGCGCGGGCGAAGTCCGCTGCCGACGCGAAGGCGGCCGTCGCGGCGCCCGCAGCCGCGCCGGCGCCTGTCGCCCCTCCTGCCACGGCCTCGTTCTCCGACGCCCCGGCCGATCGAGCCTCTCCGTCATCCACCATGAACAAGACCTCCGCCACCGCGGTGCTGGACCAGCCCCGCCCTGCCGTCGACCCCGCGCTCGCGAACGCCTGGAAGACCAAGGCCGGCCGCGACCTCACCGACGCCGAAGTGCTCGCGATGCCCGAGAGCGAATACATGAACGAGAAGCAGCTCGAGTTCTTCCGCGCCAAGCTGGAAAAGCTCAAGGAGGACCTGCTGAGCAACGCGGGCGAGACCACCGAGCACCTGCGGGAGGACACCACCATCGTCCCCGATCCGGCCGACCGCGCCACGATCGAGGAGGAGCACGCCCTGGAGCTGCGCACCCGCGACCGCGAGCGCAAGCTGCTGAAGAAGATCTCCCAGGCCCTGGCCCGCATCGATTCGGGCGAGTACGGCTACTGTGACGAAACCGGCGAACCGATCGGCCTGGGTCGCCTGATCGCGCGTCCGACGGCTACACTGTCTCTCGAGGCTCAGCAACGGCGTGAGCTCAAGCAGAAGATGTTCGGAGACTGATCGGGGCCACGCCCGTCGCGAGCCATGTCGGATCCCAAGGACAAGGACAATCCCAGCTTCCTGCGCAAGGTGGTGCGGTTCGTCGCGAACCCCACCACCGACTGGTCCGACCTGAACTCGACCCCCGCCGAATCGCGCGAGAGCGAGTACGCCAAGTCCGAGCTCAAGGCGATGATCGAGCGCAAGCGGCGCAACGACTTCGTCCGCAAGCGCGAGTTCGACATGCTGCGCAAGGTGCGCCGCGAGGGCCTGACCGAGGCCAACGTCGGCGCGCTGGCCGCCACCTCCAACCTTGACGAGGACCGCGACCTGGCGGCCAAGTCCGACGTCGGGATCGTCAAGGCCAAGATCGACGAGATCGAGCAGCAGATGGTGGGCGAGGCGATCGGCACGCGCCGCTCGCCCTCGTTCTACAACGCGCCCACCCAGCCCGCCGGGCTGCACGCGAAGATCACCGAGCCGCTGCGCCTGGATCCCGCACCGGCGCCGGCCCCCGCCGCGGTGGTGGCAACGGTGCCGCCCGCGCCGGCGGTGGCTGCCCCGGCCCCCGAGCCGGCCCCGGCCCGCCGGGCCGCCCCGGTCTCGGTGCACGGCGACCTGATGGACACCTTCGCGATCGAGGTCAACGAGGTCGCCCACGATCCGGAACTCGACGAGGCGGTGATCGCCTTCGCGAACGCGGATTTCGACTCATGTGAGCAATCACTGTCGGCGCTGATCCGGCCGGGCGCGAGCCGCGCCCAGCATGCCGAGACCTGGATGGCGCTGTTCGACCTGTACCGCGCCACCGGTCAGCAGGCCAAGTTCGAAAGCCTGGCGCTGGACTATGCCCAGCAGTTCGGCTGGTCGGCCCCGCAATGGTTCTCGCTGCCGCGCATGGTGGCCGAGGCCGCCGCCGAGGAGGCGCCGACCACCACGACCGCCGCCAAGCTGGAAGGCCAGGTCGGCTGGGTCTGCCCGGAGATCCTGGACGTCGACGGCGTCGCGCGGCTGCGCTCGCAGACCCTGCAGATGCCCCTGCCCTGGGTGCTCGACTGGGGCCCGCTCAAGAGCATCGACGCCGAAGCCGCCTCGCAGCTGAGCGAGGTGTTCCGCCATTGGGCCAAGGAAGCGCTGGAGATGCGCTGGGTCGCCGGCGACCACCTGCTGCAGGTGCTGCAGGACGCCGCCCCGACCGGCGTCCGGGACGTCGACCCGGTGTTCTGGTCGCTGCGCCTGGACGCACTGCGCCTGGCCAACCGGCCGGACCAGTTCGACGAGGTCGCGATCGACTACTGCGTCACCTACGAGGTCTCGCCGCCGTCCTGGGAGGCCGCGCGCTGCCAGGTCAAGCTGGGCAGCGGGGCCCGCTCGAGCACCTCGACCGCGCCGCTGTCGGTCATCAGCGACGTCTCGACCAGCTTCGTCGAATCGCAGATCACCGACGAGCCGGCGGTCATCGAGGTCGCCTCGCTGGAGCTGTCCGGCCAGCTGGTGGGCGACATCTCCGAGACGCTGCAAGACCTGGACAACGGGCTGGGCCAGGCGCGCATCGTCAAGGTGTCCTGCACGCGCCTGATCCGCGTCGACTTCATCGCCGCCGGCGACCTGCTGAACTGGGTGCTGAGCCGCCGCGGCGAGGACCGGACCATCCAGTTCGAGGACACGCACCGCCTGGTCGCGCTGTTCTTCGGCGCGATGGGCATCACCGAACACGCGCGGGTCAAGGTGCGCAACATCTGATCCGCCCGTCATGGCAAGCCCCTGCGGCCAGGAGGCCCCTCGCGGGGCCTTCGCCGTTTTGTGTCACCCTTGCGGCTTGAAGCGCCCGGCTTCGGCCCTCATCTGATACCGCTATGGACTCTTATCACGGCACCACCATCGTGAGCGTACGCCGGGGCAACGTCGTCGCGCTGGGCGGCGACGGCCAGGTCACCCTGGGCTCGATCGTCGTCAAGGCGACCGCGCGCAAGGTGCGCAGGCTCTACCGCGACCAAGTGCTCGCCGGCTTCGCCGGCGCCACCGCCGACGCCTTCACGCTGTTCGAACGCTTCGAGGCCAAGCTCGAGAAGCACCAGGGCCACCTGGTGCGCGCGGCCATCGAGCTGACCAAGGACTGGCGCACCGACCGGGTGCTGCGCCGGCTGGAAGCCATGCTGGCGGTGGCCGACCGCGACGCCTCGCTGATCATCACCGGCAACGGCGACGTGCTCGAGCCCGAACACGGCCTGATCGCGATCGGCTCCGGCGGCGGCTATGCGCAGGCGGCCGCGCGCGCGCTGCTCGAGCACACCGACCTGCCGCCGCAGGACATCGTCAAGAAGTCGCTGGAGATCGCCGGCGACCTGTGCATCTACACCAACCAGAACCACGTGATCGAGACGCTGGGCTGAGGCCCGGCGCGCTCGTCGCTGCCCCCGAAAGAAAGACGTCCACATGAGTGCGATGACGCCGCAGGAGATCGTCTCCGAACTCGACCGCCACATCGTCGGCCAGGCCAAGGCCAAGCGCGCCGTCGCGATCGCGCTGCGCAACCGCTGGCGCCGCCAGCAGGTCGACGAGAAGCTGCGCGCCGAGATCACCCCGAAGAACATCCTGATGATCGGCCCGACCGGCGTCGGCAAGACCGAGATCGCCCGGCGCCTGGCCAAGCTGGCCGACGCCCCGTTCATCAAGGTCGAGGCGACCAAGTTCACCGAGGTCGGCTACGTCGGCAAGGACGTGGACTCCATCATCCGCGACCTGGTCGACATGGCGGTCAAGCAGACCCGCGAGGCCGAGATGCGCAAGGTGCGCTCGCGCGCCGAGGATGCCGCCGAGGAGCGCGTGCTGGACGTGCTGGTGCCGCCGCCGCGCGGCGACTTCGGCCTCGCGCCCGCGCAGTCGCAGGACAACACCGCGCGCCAGGTGATGCGCAAGCGCCTGCGCGAGGGCCTGCTCGACGACAAGGAAATCGAGATCGAGGTGGCCGACGTCAAGCCCACGCTCGAGATCATGGGCCCGCCGGGCATGGAGGAGATGACCGAGCAGCTGCGCGGCATGTTCGCCAACCTCGGGGCCGGCCGGCGCAAGACGCGCAAGCTGCGCATCGCCGAGGCCCTGAAGCTGCTGGTCGAGGAAGAGGCCGCCAAGCTGCTCAACGAGGACGAGGTCAAGGCCAAGGCGCTGGCCAACGCCGAGCAGAACGGCATCGTCTTCATCGACGAGATCGACAAGGTCGCCTCGCGCTCGGACGTGGCCGGCGCCGACGTCTCGCGCCAGGGCGTGCAGCGCGACCTCCTGCCGCTGGTCGAAGGCACCACGGTCAACACCAAGTACGGGATGGTCAAGACCGACCACATCCTGTTCATCGCCTCGGGCGCGTTCCACCTCAGCAAGCCGAGCGACCTGATCCCCGAGCTGCAGGGGCGCTTCCCGATCCGCGTCGAGCTGGAGTCGCTGTCGGTGGACGACTTCGAGGCCATCCTCACGCAGACGCACGCCAACCTGACGTTGCAGTACCAGGCGCTGCTGGCCACCGAAGGGCTGAAGCTGGAGTTCACGCCGGACGGCATCCGGCGCCTGGCGCAGATCGCCTACGACGTCAACGAGCGCACCGAGAACATCGGCGCGCGGCGGCTGTCCACCGTGATGGAGCGCCTGCTGGACGAGGTGTCGTTCGAGGCGTCCCGCCTGAGCGGCCAGACCGTCACGATCGACGCGGCCTACGTCGACGCACGGCTGGCCGAGCTGTCGAAGAACGAGGACCTGTCGCGCTACATCCTCTGACGCGGCGCGCGACAGGCCCCGGGCCGGGCGGCCCTCAGAGGTCGAAGAACACGGTCTCCTGCGGCCCCTGCATGCGGATGTCGAAGCGGTAGGCCACGCCCGCCGGGCCGGTCTCGCGGCGCGCGATCAGCGTGTCGCGCCGTTCGGCCGGCACCGACTGCAGCACCGGGTCCTCGGCGTTCGCGGCCGCCTCGTCGTCGAAGTAGATGCGCGTGAAGGCGTGCGAGAGCATGCCGCGCATCGTCACGATCACGTCGATGTACGGCGCCTCGCCGGGGCCGCCTGCGGCCGGCTTGATCGTGTGGAAGACGAAGCGGTGCTCGGGATCGGTGCCGGTGCCGCAGCGCCCGAAGCCGCGGAAGCCCGTCTCGCGCGCCTGCGCCTCGCTGGCGACCTCGCGCCCGCGTGCATCGAGGTGGCAGATCTCGATCATCGCGTCGTCGATCGGCCGGCCCTCGCCGTCGAGCACCTGCCCGTACAGGCGGATGTGCTCGCCTTCGGCGTGCGGCTGCGCCAGCACCGGCGTGTAGGCGCTTTCCAGGTCGTAGTGGTACTGCCGCGGCGTCAGGCCGTACGCGAAGTACGGGCCCACGGTCTGCGAAGGCGTCTGGGGCAGGCGCTGCCCCGCCGGAAGGGTGGATGCGCTCATCGGGGGGTCTCCATCGGGGTTTCTTGCGGGCCGCGCAGCACGATGTCGAATTCGTAGCCCAGCGCGAATCCGGGTTCGGTCACGTCCAGGGTGAAGCGCGAGATCAGGCGGTCGCGCGCGCCGGCCGGCGTGCCCTGGAAGATCGGGTCGTGCGCCAGCAGGGGGTCGCCCGGGAAGTACATCTGCGTCACCAGCCGGCTGGCGAAGTACTCGCCGAACAGCGAGAAGTGGATGTGGTTGGGCCGCCAGGCGTTCGGGTGGTTGCCCCAGGGGTAGGCGCCCGGCTTGATCGTCAGGAACCGGTAGCGGCCCTCGTCGTCCGTGAGGCAGCGGCCGGCACCGAGGAAGTTGGGGTCCAGCGGCGCGTCGTGCTGGTCGTTCTTGTGGATGTAGCGGCCGGCGGCGTTGGCCTGCCAGATCTCCACCAGCGCACCGCGCACCGGGCGGCCACGCTCGTCCAGCACCCGGCCGGTCACGATGATGCGCTCACCCAGCGGCTCGCCGTTCTTCGCGGCGTTGCGCGTCAGGTCGTGGTCCAGCGGGCCGATCGCGTCATGCCCGTAGACCGGCGCGCGCAGCTGGCGCAGGTTCTCTTTGAGCGGAATCAACGGCTTGGTCGGGCCGCGCAGCACCGTGGACTTGTAGTCCGGGTGGATGTACGGCGGGTGGCTGCCCCAGTCGCGGGGGCTGAGCTTGGGTTGGGCACTCATCGCATGTCTCCTCTTTGGGGTGAGGCCACTTTATGCATTACCTTGAGTTAAGTAAATTCACGAATTATCAGCAAATCCATTCCTGATGATTATCAAAAGATGGACTCTCCGCTCCTGCACCGCCTGCAGCTGCGCCACCTGCACTGCTTCCTGGCCGTCGCGCGCCTGGGCAACCTGCGCCGCGCGGCGGAGTCGCTCGCGGTCACGCAGCCGGCCGTGACCAAGACGCTGGCCGAGCTGGAAGACATCCTGGGCGTGGCGTTGTTCGTCCGCAGCCGGCGCGGCGCGGCGCTCACACCCCAGGGCCATGAGTTCCTGCGACATGCCAACACGGTGGTGTCGCTGCTCGGCGAGGCGGTCGACAGCATCAGCGGCAGCCGGGCCCGCCCGGCGCTGCGCGTCGGGGCGCTGCCCACGCTCGCCGCCTCCTTCCTGCCGCGCGTGCTGCAAGGCCTGCAGCCGCTCGGTGCGGTGCAGGTGTCCACCGGGCGCAACCGCGAGCTGCTCGACCGCCTGCAACACGGCGAGCTGGACATCGTGATCGGCCGCCTGGCCGAACCCGAACAGATGGTGGGGCTGAGCTTCGAGCACCTGTTCTCCGAGCCGCTGGTGGTGGTGGTGCACCCGGCACACCCGCTCGCCGCCACCCGCCCGGTCGAGGCCGCCGCGCTCGGCCGCTATCCGCTGGTGCTGCCGCTGGGCGGCACGCTGATCCGGCACGCGGCCGACAGCCTGCTCGCCACCCACGGCATCCAGCCGCACAGCGGCGTGGTCGAGACGCTGGCGGTCTCGCTCGGCCGGCGCCTGTGCCTGGAAAGCCAGGCCGCCTGGTTCACGCCGCTGAGCGCCGTCGCGCCGGACCTGGCCGACGGCCTGCTGCACCGCCTGCCGCTGGCCACCGGCACCCACGAGCCGGTGGGCCTGGCGCTGCGCACCGACCAGACGCCCCCGCCGCCGCTGCAGGCGCTGGTGGCGGCAGTGCGGCGCGCCGCGCGCCAGATGGCGCCGGTGCACGACGACTGAAGGCCCATCCGCCGCCGCGTCGGCGTGTACGGCGGCGACAAATTGCAAACGAAGGTAATCCCCGCGCGGGCGGCCCCCGCGGCCGCAGTGCCCCGGCGACATACTCCCGCCCCAAAAACCAGAGGTACCCAGGGAGGGGAGCATGTCGTTGCACGCCCGGGCCGACGCGGCATGGCATGACGCGTTGCGCCTGCCGTTCCTGACGCAGCAGGCGCGGCTGCTGCGCCTCGAACTCCGCCGCGCGGGCGCACCGCTGGTGCCCGAGCAGGCACTGGTCCGCGAGGCGGTCAACCAGCCCTTCGAGATCACGGTCGACGCGCTGTCGCCCGACACGGCCCTGCCCTTGCGCGAATGGCTGGGAACGCCGGCGACGCTGCGGCTGGTCGGCCCCGACGGCGGCCTGCGCCCGTGGCACGCCCTGGTCGCTGCCGCCAGCCACCTCGGAGCCGAGGAAGGCCTGGCGCGCTACCGCCTGGTGCTGGTGCCGTGGCTGCGCCTGCTGGAGCAGCGTTGCGATGCCTATGCCTTCCAGGACCGCACCGCGCTCGAGATCGTCGAGGAGGTGTTCGCCGACTACCCGATGGCGCACTGGCAGGTCGCGGTCACCGAACCGCTGCGCCGGCGCAGCCTGTGCATCCAGTACCGCGAGACCGATCTCGAGTTCGTCACGCGGCTGCTGGCCGAGGAGGGGCTGAGCTACCACTTCGAGCACCTCGACGGCGAGGCCCTGGAGGACGCCGCGCATCGCGGCCAGGCCGGTCACGTGATGGTGATCACCGACCGCGCCGCGCCCCGCCGGCACCTGGGCCCCCTGCGCTACGCGCGCGCCGACGTGCGCGTGGGCGCGCGGCCGGTCGACGGCATCACGGCGTTCGCGGCCCGGCATGCGGTCGGCCCGAACGCGGTGACGCTGGGCGCGTGGGACTACAAGCAGCTGGCTGGCATCGCTGCTCAGGCGGCCAGCGCGCCCGGCGAGGCCGAGCTGCCGTTGCTCGAGGTCTACGACGGTGCGGGCCAGTACCGCTACCAGGACCGCACGCAGGCCGCGCGCGCGGCCGCCCTGGCCCTGGATGCACTCGAACTGGGCGGCCTGCGCTTCGACGGCGAGGGCGCCGCGCGGGTGCTGGCCGCAGGCGTGCAGTTCGAGCTGCACGACCACCCGATGCTGGACCGGTGCTACACCGTGCTGGCGGTCGAGCACGAGATCCGCAACCACCTTGGCGAGTCGCCCGCCGACCGGCCCGGCCCGCCCGGGCTGGAGCCCGGCAGCTACCGCAATCGCTTCGCCTGCTGCCTCGCCACCACACCCGTGGTGCCGCTCCCTCGGCGCAAGCCCACCGCCCCCGGTTGCCAGACCGCGCTGGTGGTGGGTGTCAGCGGCGAGCCGCTGACCACCGACCGCGACCTGCGCGTCAAGCTGCAGTTCCCCTGGCAGCGCGGCGTCCACCCCAACCCGGGCGGGCTGCATCACGACAGCCCCGGCGACCCCACGGGCAACGCGCCAGGCAACGAGCAGTCCGGCACCTGGGTGCGCGTGACCGTGCCCTGGGCCGGTGCGAACTGGGGCGCGGCCTTCGTGCCGCGCGTCGGCACCGAGGTGCTGGTCGAGTTCACCGAAGGCGACATCGACCGCCCGGTGATCGCCGGACAGCTCTACAACGGCGAACACCTGCCACCCTATGCCGCGGGCGAGGGCTCCGGCGTCAACCATCCCGGCGTGATCAGCGGCCTGTACAGCCACGCACTGGATGGCGAGGGCAGCAACACCTGGGTGATCGACGACACCACCGGGCAGCTGCGCATGCGTTTCCTGGCCACCCAGGCCATGAGCGAGCTGGGCCTGGGCCACCTGATCCAGCAGGGCACCCACGGCGCGCATCGTGGTCCCTGGCGCGGCAGCGGCTTCGAGCTCGCCACCCGTGGCTGGGCGAGCATCCGCGCCGCCGAGGGCCTGCTCGTCACCACCACGGCCCGCCCGCAACAGGGCGCGTCGGTGAGCGGCACGCAGATGGACGCCGCCGAAAGCCTGGGACAGCTGAAGGCCGCCCATGCGCTCGGCCAGCGCCTGGACGAAACGGCGCGGGGCCACCAGGCGCTCGGGCTCGCCAGCCACGACCCCGACGAGGCCTTCGAGCACGTCATCCGCCAGATCGACCCGACCCGCGACGGCCGCTACACCGGGCCGGTCAACGGCCAGGTGCCGGCCCAGGCCCGCCCCGGCTCGCGCGAGCCGGGCGACCCGGTCGAACGCTTCGCCGAGCCGCTGGTCCTGATGGACACCCCGGCCGCAGCCGCCTTCACGACGCCGGCCACGCTGGCCAGCTTCGCCGCGCAGGACCAGAGCCTTGCGGTGCAGTCGGACCTGCACGAGGCCGCGGCGCACACCGCCAGCAGCGTCAGCGGACGCACCACCAGCCTTTTTGCCCACGACGGCGGCATCCAGGCCGTCGCGGCACACGGGCCCGTGTCGCTGCGCGCGCACACCGACCAGCTGGCCCTGTATGCCGACCAGGAGGTGCGCGTCGTCTCGGTCCATGACGAGATCCACATCCAGGCGCGCGAGCGCATCGAGATCGTCGGCGGCGAGAGCCGGCTGACGCTGGCAGGCAGCGACATCACCTTCGCCTGCCCGGGCACGTTCACGGTGCAAAGCGCGGGGCATCACTGGGAAGGGCCGGCTCACCACTCCGTGCAGCTCCCCACACTGCCTCGTGCCGTCAACGCTCCGCTCCCGCCCCACAACCCGCTGTTTACTTCCTACGATGAACAAGTGGTGTTCAAAGATGCGCTGGGCTTCCCCATCAACGGTCGACTCCGCTATGCCGTGGTCAACATGGCAGACACCACGCAGTCGGTCGAGGGCGACACCCTGATCCGTGGAGAGGTCGAACGCATGGAGACCCCCGAAGCTCACCCCCTGGAAACCCGTCTGCGCTACGCACGCTTCAGGTTCGACGCCTGACCGCACTCCCGAGGACACGCGATGGCCGCTACTGAGGACCTTTCCCTGACAGACGACGTGCTGGGAACCTGTCGCACCAACAACACCCCCGGCTCACGCCATGATCAGACTGTCGAAGCCCATCACCTCTGGTCCTATGCACAGGAAGAAGCCCTAATCGCAGTGAGCGAGCCCGCGCCGGATCGTTGCTGGCGCCTGATCACAGATCCTGAACGGCGTGCCCGGCGCATCGCGGCACGGTATGCAGATCTCTACTTCCGCAGTGCAGAGAAGTCCCGTGGAACGATGCAGTTCTACTGGGTGGCGTTGGCAGCCTTCGTCGTCAAGGACATCGTCGGAGCATTCCAGTATGCACGCGAGAAAGTCCTGTCCGGCGGGTTGAACAATGCCCTGCGGACCTCCAGCCTCTCGTCGCTGGGATCAGTACTACTCTCAGGTGGATCGCCCTACGAACATGCCATGCGGGTCTATGCGGCACTCGCCAAAGGAAACCTGTGGTTGTTCATGGACATCTATCCGTGGATGTGGTTCGTGCTCGAGTACTGCATCCGCCCAGACGGGACCCTGCACCCGGCGCTATTGCGGGATCACGTTCACAAACGTCAAACGGCCACGCTGCATCGCGAATCCCGCATGGCAGTTGAACACCTCCCCTTCAACCAGTCTTGGTGTGCTCGCCTTCAGGAGCATCTAGGCAGCGACGTGGTGTACGAAGGCGCACGCCGGTTTCTTGACCAGCCCACGATCTCGCAGGGTCCTGCTGGCGGCTATGGACACCACGTAGCCCGGGCACTGCAAGCGCACGCCCATGTGCGCCAGTACGCCGTGATCCATGACAGGGGCTACCGCATGCCCGCAGGCTGCTACTGGTCGGACTTCAGGGAAGCGTTCTACGTACTTGAGGAAGAACGCAAGGAGCTGAAACGTATCGCCGAGGATGTCCAAGCCGTGCGGCGACTCAAACAAGTGGCAAGATTCGAAGCCAGCGAGGACATGGTGGCGGCCTATGAGGCGCTGCTCCGCCAAGCGAACTCCAGCCACGAGAACGACCGAGTCCAGGAACAGCGGTTTGAGTTGCTGGCGATCGCAAGGCACGAGCAGCTCCGCATCTTGCGACCTTTGATCTACGCGGATGCCATGCTGGTCGCAACGATGAATCTGAATCACTGGATTGCCCGCACCCTGGGATCTGCGTTCTCCCAGCCCTACGAGCTGGTCTTCGACGCGGGATTCGCTACCGAAGACCATGCACTTCGCGTCCGATTCGACGAGCCTTCTGGTGCTTGGGATCGCGCCACGGGCCCGAAGAGATCCTTGCCCAACCCACGTGACCGCATGAGTTACGTTCGGGAGATCGCCGCTCGCTTCGACAGACTCATGAACGAAAGGCGGACGCACATGGAAAGCGTGCTACAGACCATCCGAGGCTGGATCAATGCCTAACCGACGCCACTTCATCGCCCTCGGTTCGGGCGCCCTCGCGTCCCTTGTGATGGGGACTACTGACAGTCGGAGGTCTTCCATGCACGAAGTGCGTTTCTCCGTCGGCCATGACATTCATGAAACAGCCCGACGATCGGGCGTTCCCGAGTTTCGGGTCCAGGATGTCGCCGGGCTGCTGATGTACCACGTGTCCGGCGTCCCGGAAGACGTGGTGTTCCGCTTCGACCACCCTGGCCAGGAAGTGTCCTGGCACCCTGTGGCGACGTTCGGGATGTATGCGGACCGCCGCCTCGGCCACAAGGTCCACGCCACCACGCTGCAACTGTCCCCCAGGGCGTTTGCCGCCGCCCCTGCCGGCAGCGAAGAGGAGCACCGTCTCGCCAAGGCGTACATCGAAGGCACCATCGCCCAGTTCCAGCAGGGGCAGTGGCAGCGCCATGCCACCCCTGGAACGGACGTCATGTTCACCGGGAGATCGAGCTATCTGGACGAAGACGGCAACGTCAACCCCCAGGCGACACGGGCGCCCGACCCGGCGTACGAGGTTCCGTGGGAAGACTGGCCGGCATTCGTGAAAGGCCGTCCCGCGTGGCGATGGACCGGGACGGGCGTGCTGGCCACGCTCTCGGTGGTGTACCTCTGCGCGGCGCGATCCGACGATGTTTCACCTTACGACATCTCTCTGGAGTTCGAGTTGCTGGATCACCGGATCCGGCGAGACGCCGAAAGCCTGGCCAAGAGGCTGCAGGACGGCGATGCCAAAGGCTGGAACAGCTCGGCCAGACACGAAACCTGGCAGCAGGAGCGCAGGGACCGGATCGAGCGCCTGATCCACAACGCGCTGAAGCGTGGGGACGCCGTCGTCCCGTTCCCCGAGAACCAGTGACGCGCACGTCCCGCACCTGACTGACCGGCGGGGTGCCCCTCGGAGGACTGCTGTACGGCGAGACGGGCGACGCCTGCCCCCGCAGCGGCGTATGGGCATGGGTCGAGGACAGCGTCAAGGCAGCCGTCCGCAAAGGCGACCGCATGCCCGGCCTGGATGGCCGTCCTGTGACGTGGACGTGGCGCCGCGAGCGCTGAACCTGTCGAGGTCCTGCGCCGTCCGTTGCCTCTCTGTCAGAAACTCGTTCGCCCCCATGTGGCTGTACAAGCACCACACCTGCAGTGACATCATCGACCTCGACCCGGTCACGGGCCGCTGGCGGTACGTGGAGGACGCCGAAAAGCCTCCAGGCGCCCGCGTGCTGGCCGAGCTGCCCGTGCGGGGCAGCTACACGGAGGTCGACGGGAAACGCTTCTGCAGCTACTGGACCGATGACGACCGCTTCGAATTCCGTACCCCCGAGGGGCGGGTCATCGAGATCTGCCGCAAGTTGCCGGATGGCACCGTACAGGAAAGCCATCCCGGACTGCGCTGCGTCATCGAGCCCTCCCGCGAGCGCGACGGCCGCCTGAAGCCGGGCTGGAGCGACGTCTCGCTGGTCACCGCCCAGGGTGACGTGCTGTATCGCCTGAGTTACGACGCCGGCACCTACCTGAGGCTGTACGCTTCGGACTTCACCGCGGCAGCCGCGATGCAGGGGCTCGCCGACTGGGACTTCTTCGTGGCGCTCAAGGAAGCGATCGAGGTCTTTGCGAAGCGTGCTGCCTCCGGGCAACGCCAGCTCACGCTGTCCCACGACGGTGCGGTGATCGAAGGCAGGAAGGTGCCCAAGGACGACTTGCTGTTCGCCGGCTCCGGTACGAGCTGCCCCCGCTCCGGTGTGTGGGTCTGCGTGGAAGACATGCGAGCTGCGCGGATCGTGCAGGCCGGCGAGCCCATGCCCTGCGTGGGCGATCAGCCGGTGCAGTGGGTCTGGAGCCGGTCCCGCTGACCCACTGGCGAGGATGTCCCCCGCCGGCTCGGCATGTAATCTTTCACTTGCCTGCCGTATAGGCCCGGGTCACCTGCTGCGCCACCCGGGCCAGCGCGGCATTGCGGGCTGCGTCGCTGGCCTGCGTTTCGGCCAGGTAGGCCGCGACGACGACCGGCGGCCGGTCGGCCGGCCAGTAGATGCCGACGTCGTTGGTCGCACCGCGTGCGCCGCTGCCGGTCTTGCTGCCCAGCGCCCAGCCCGCCGGCACATGGGCGCCGAGGCGCTGGCCGTTGGTCTTGCAGTCCTGCAGCCATCGCACCAGTTGTGCTCGGCCGGATCGGGACAGCCCCTCGCCCAGCACCACGGTGCGCAGCAGTTGCGCCATCGCGCGCGGCGAGGTGGTGTCGCGCGGATCGCCCGGCCGTGCCTCGTTGAGCTGGGGCTCGGTGCGGTCCAGGCGCGTGACCGTGTCTCCCTGCGAGCGGATGTAGCGGGTCAGGCCTTGCGGGCCGCCCAGCGTCGCCAGCAGGAGGTTGGCCGCGGCGTTGTCGCTGAGCGTGATGGTGGCCTCGCAGAGCTGGCCCACGGTCATGCCGGTGCCGACGTGCCGTTCCGTCACCGGCGACCAGGGAACAAGGGCCTCGGGGCCGTAGACGATGCGCCGGTCCAGCCGCTCCAGCCCCTGGTCCACCCGGTGCAGCACATGCGCGCCGAGCACCCATTTGAAGGTGCTGCACATCGGGAAGCGCTCGTCGAGCCGGTGGCCCTGCAGCACGCCGGTGGCCGTGTCGAGCACGGCCACCCCGAGCCGCCCGCGGGACTCGTTTTCGATGGCGAGCCAAGTGGCCGCCGGAACTGCAGGGGAACCGCCCCCCCGGTTTTCCTGGGCCTGGGCCCGAGGCATGAGGACGGCGGTGCCGGCCAGCGCGGCCAGCCCGCCGAGGAAGTCGCGTCGCTCCATGTCCGTCGTGTCTCCTGTGAAAGCCCGCAACGATAGGCACGCCCGCCGCACGGGACAAGCGGTCTTTCCGAGGAGCAGCCATCAGAGAATCCTGGGCATGCACCTGCCCCTCAATGCCTTGCGGGCGTTCGAGGCCTCGGCCCGCCACCTCAGCTTCACGCGCGCCGCCATCGAGCTCAACGTCACCCAGTCGGCCGTCAGCGCCCAGGTCAAGAACCTGGAAGAACGCCTGGGCGTGTCCCTGTTCCGGCGCCTGCCGCGCGGCCTGGCGCTGACCGACGAAGGACACGCCTTGCTGCCGATGCTCTCGGAAACCTTCGCGCGCATCGGCGCCGTGCTCGAGCAATTCCGCGACGGACGGCTGCGCGAGGTGCTGACCGTCGCGGTGGTGGGCACGTTCGCGGTCGGCTGGCTGATCCCGCGCCTGGAGGCCTTCCACCGCGACCATCCCTTCGTCGACCTGCGCCTGCTCACCCACAACAACCGCGTGGACCTGGCCGGCGAGGGCCTGGACTACGCGATCCGCTTCGGCGACGGTGCGTGGCACGGCACGCACGCCGAGCCGCTGATGGACGCGCCGCTGTCGCCGGTGTGCACGCCGGAGATCGCCGCACGGCTGCGCGAGCCGGCCGACCTGGCGCGCGAGACCCTGCTGCGCTCGTACCGGACCGACGAATGGGCCCGCTGGTTCGGCGCGGCCGGTGTCGCACCACCCCTGCTGCGCGGCCCGGTGTTCGATTCCTCGGTGACCATGGCCGCTGCCGCCATGCAGGGCCTGGGCGTCGCGTTGCTGCCACCGGCCATGTTCGGGCAGGCGCTGCGCGACGAACGACTGGTGCAGCCGTTCGGGATCGCGGTGTCGACCGGCCGCTACTGGCTGACGCGTCTGAAGTCGAAGCAGGAAACCATCGCCATGCGCGAGTTCCGCGCCTGGCTGCTCGCGGCGGTGGCGGCCGGGTGAGGCGTCACGCCGGCGCGGTCCGGCGCAGCCCCCGCCCGCGCAGCAGGAACCACCACGTCCAGCCCAGCAGGACCAGCTGCAGGGGCGCGCGCACCAGCAGGTACGCCGGCCCCCAGGCGTGCCCGCCCATCGGGGCGTGCTGGAAGGCCGCGTAGACGTTGGCCGGAAAGAAGGCCACGAGCACGAGCGCCGCGGCCCAGGCCGACAGCGTGCGCCAGCGGCGCAGGAACAGCCCCAGCGCGATCGCGATCTCCAGCACGCCGGTGGCGTGCACCAGCGCGAGCCGCTGCGGCACCCAGGGCGGCAGCATCCGCGTCATCGCGTCGGCCTGCAGGAAATGCCCGCTGGCCGTGAACAGGAACAGCAGGCCCAGCCCCCAGGCGGCGGCTTCCGCGTCCGACCACAGCGGGGCGGCACGCCGCCACAGGCGGCCGGCCAGCAGCGGCAGGGTCAGGATGAGCAGCATCAACAACGGCGTGACCATGGCAGGCTCCTCTGAAGTGGAACGATCGATGCCTGCACTGTGGCGCGCCCCGGCCGGCATGCCGAGCGCCATGCGACGACACGGCCGACGGCCGGCGCGAAATGCCGCCTGGACGACGCGAACTGCCGTGCGGGTCGTCAACGGAAGATGTGCAACGCCGCGTACTGCAGCAGCATGATGGTCTTGGCGTCCCGGATGCGGCCGTCCTCGACCATGCGCAGGGCCTCGTCGAAGCCGAGCTCCAGCACCTCGATGTCCTCGCCCTCGTGGGCCAGCCCGCCGCCCTCGCCGACACGGGCGTTGCGGTCGTACTCGCCGACGAAGCAGTGCACCACCTCGGTCACCGCGCCGGGGCTCATGTAGGCCGAGAACACCTGGCGCACCTCGCCGACCCGGTAGCCGGCCTCCTCCTCGGCTTCGGCGCGGATGCGCTCTTCCGGCGAGGCATCGTCGAGCAAGCCGGCGGGGGTTTCGATCAGCAGGTCGTCGCAGCCGTTGACGAAGGCCGGGTAGCGGAACTGCCGGGTCAGGATCACCGTGCGCTGCTGCGGGTGGTATAGCAGGATGGTCGCACCGTTGCCGCGGTCATAGGTCTCGCGGGTCTGCGTCTGCCATTGCCCGTCGCGCCGGCGCCACTCGAAGGTGGTCTTCTTCAGCACGTAGTGGTCGTCGGACAGCACCTGCACGTCGCGCACGCGCACGCGGTCTTGCACGCTCATCGTCGATCTCCGGAAACTGCCGTGCAGCATGCCAGATCCGGGCGCCGCCCCTGCAAGCGGATGCAGGCGCGGCCCGGCGCGCTGCAGGGGCGTCGCGCTTTCCGTTCTAATCCGGGGTATCCGTCCTCGCCTGCGCCTTCCATCCCCATGTTCGGCATCCACGACCTGGCCCTGTTCATCGTTTCGGGCTTCCTCCTGAACCTCTCGCCCGGCCCGGATTCGCTGCTCATCATGACCCGCAGTGCCGCACAGGGCTGGCGCGCCGGCTGCGTGGCTGCCTGGGGCGTCGGTGCCGGCGTGCTGGTGCACGTGCTGGCCGCGGCGCTGGGGCTGTCGGCGGTGCTGGCGACCTCGGCGACCGCGTTCACCGTCGTGAAGCTGGTCGGCGCCGCCTACCTGGTGTGGGTGGGCATCGGCATGCTGTGCAGCCGGGCGCAGGACGCCACCGTGGCGGCCGACGCCGCCCTGCCGCCGCTGCCGTACCGCCAGATCTTCCTGCAGGGCCTCCTGACCAATGCGCTCAACCCCAAGGTGGCGATCTTCTTCCTCGCCTTCGTGCCGCAGTTCATTGCACCGGATGCGCCGGACAAGCCGCTGGCCTTCCTGGTGCTGGGGTTGATCTTCGACTTCAACGCCATGCTGTGGTGCAACGCGCTCGCCGTCGGCACCGCCCTGGCGAGCCGGCGGCTGCGCATCGGCGCGCGCGCTTCGACCTGGCTCAACCGCGCGATCGGCGGCATGTTTGTCGCGCTGGGTGTGCGGCTGGCGCTGAGCCGCCAGGGCTGAGCGATGGCGTTCCAGCTCGGGCTGATCTCGGACACGCACGGCCTGCTGCGCGAAGAAGCGCTCGCGGCCCTGCGCGGCTGCGACCACATCGTGCATGCCGGCGACATCGGGCCGGGGGGCATCCTGCAGCGCCTGGCCGGACTGGCCCCGGTGACCGCGGTGCGCGGCAACAACGACCTGGGGCTGGCCGAGTTCGCACAGCTGCCGGACGAGGTGCAGGTCGAGCTGGGCGGCATCGGCGTGTACGTCCTGCACGACCTGGCGCAATTGCGCATCGATCCGGTGCAGCACGGCGTGCGGCTCGTCATCTCGGGCCATTCGCACCAGCCGCGCATCCAGACCCGCGACGGCGTGCTGTACGTCAACCCGGGCAGCGCCGGCCCGCGCCGCTTCGCGCTGCCGGTGAGCGTGGGCCGGGTGACGCTCGGTCCCCAAGGTTTGCACGCGCAGACCCTGGCACTCCCGGTCGCGCCGCCGGTGCGCCGGCGCTGAGACCCGCCGCCCCCGGGCATGCGGGCTGCCAGGGAAGGAGGGACCCCCTTCAACCTGGAGCACCCACCATGGCCCGAACCGACAGCCGCAGCAACGGGCGGCATGACCCCGACGCGGTGGCCGCGCGCCAGCGCGCCATCCAGCATGCGCAGGACGAACGCGACGAGCAGGCGCAAGGCGATGCCACCCCGGGCGAGCCGCCCCCCACCGGCACGCGGGACCAGCCGCGCAACCCGCTGCCACAGCAACACCTGGAGAAGCCGGGCCTGGAAACCGAGATGGCACTCAAGCCGCGCTTCATGGCCCCGGACTACCAGGGCAGCGGCAAGCTGCGCGACATGGTGGCGCTGATCACCGGCGGCGATTCCGGCATCGGCCGCGCCGTCGCGGTGCTGTACGCGCGCGAAGGCGCCGACGTGGCCATCGCCTACCTCAACGAACACGAGGACGCCGAAGAAACGAAGCGCTGCGTGGAGGCCGAAGGCCGTCGCTGCCTCCTGATCGCCGGCGACGTGAAGGACCCGGCCTGGTGCCGGCGCGCCGTCGAACAGGTCGTGCAGGCCTTCGGCGGGCTGGACATCCTGGTCAACAACGCCGCCTTCCAGGAGCATGCGCAGTCGCTGGAGGACCTCAGCGAGGAACGCTTCGACGAGACGCTGCGCACCAACGTCTACGGCTACTTCCACATGGCCAAGGCGGCGCTGCCGCACCTCGGGCCCGGCTCGTCGATCATCAACACCGGCTCGGTCGTGGGGCTGCGCGGCAGCAGCCACCTGCTCGACTACTCCACCACCAAGGGCGCGATCCACGCCTTCACCAAGGCGCTGGCGCAGAACGTGCTGGAGCGCGGCATCCGCGTCAACGCGGTGGCGCCCGGGCCGGTATGGACGCCGCTGAACCCGGCGGACTCCCCGCCCGAGAAGGTGCAGGACTTCGGCCGGCAGACCGACATGAAGCGCGCCGCGCAGCCGGAGGAGCTGTCGCCGGCGTACGTGTTCCTCGCCTCGCCGGTGTGCGCCTCCTACGTCACCGGCATCGTGCTGCCGGTGACCGGCACGGTGGGCGCGATCTGAGGACCGCGCGGCGCTCAGGTCATCGCGCGGGTCTTCTGCGCATGGGCCTTGGGCACGCGCTGGTAGACGATCTTGGCGGTGCCGCCGTTGCAGGTCCCGACGACCCGGCCCTGGGCCTCGGCATCGGCATCGACCACGTCCAGCCGGTAGTGGCGCACGCCGTTGGCCTGCAGCTTGGCCTCGATCTGTTCGACCAGCGCGTCGCATTCCAGGCGCTCGGCCCAGACCACGGCCGGCAGCGCGGCCGCGGCGACCAGGCACAGGCTGAGGACGAGGCGGGAGGCGGAAGCGGTGTTCATGGGCGGCTCCTTGCAGGCGTTGCCACGACGGCAACGCCGTGCATGCTGACGGCCGCATGTGTGCCCGGTGTGAAATCCGCGTGAAGTCGCGCGACCGCCCGGCGGATGCGGGCTTGGAGCGCCGCGCTGCACGAAACGCCCGGACCGGCTAGGCTGTGGGGACTCACCACGCCGTGCGCGCAGACCATGATCCCGTTCTCCGTCCTTGATCTCGCTCCGATCCCGCAGGGCAGCGACGCCGCCCAGTCCTTCCGCAACACGCTCGACCTGGCACAGCATGCCGAGCGCTGGGGCTACCGCCGCTACTGGCTGGCCGAGCACCACGGCATGCCCGGCATCGCCAGCGCCGCGACCGCGGTGCTCATCGGCCACGTGGCGGGCGGCACGTCGACGATCCGCGTCGGCGCCGGGGGCATCATGCTGCCCAACCACGCGCCGCTGGTGATCGCCGAGCAGTTCGGCACGCTCGCCTCGCTCTACCCGGGCCGCATCGACCTGGGGCTGGGGCGCGCGCCGGGCTCGGACCCGACCACCGCGCGGGCGCTGCGCCGCAACCTGATGTCGGACCCGGAGGAGTTCCCGCAGGACGTGGTCGAGCTGATGGACTACTTCGCCGGCTCGCCGCGCCAGCCAGTGCGCGCGGTGCCGGGCGCGGGGCTCGACGTGCCGATCTGGATCCTGGGCTCCAGCCTGTTCGGGGCGCAGCTGGCCGCCGCGCTGGGCCTGCCGTACGCGTTCGCGTCGCACTTCGCGCCGGCGCAGATGATGCACGCGATCGAGCTGTACCGCGCGCAGTTCCGGCCCTCGCCGCAGCTGGACCGTCCTTACGTGATGCTCGGCTTCAACGTGTTCGCGGCCGACACCGACGAGGAAGCGCGCTTCCTCGCCAGCTCGGCGCAACAGTCCTTCGTGAACCTGCGCAGCGGCCGGCCCACGCAGCTGCCGCCGCCGGTCGAGGGGTACCTGGAATCGCTGGACGAGCCGCGGCGCGCGCTGCTGCAGTCCATCCTGTCCTGCTCGGCGATCGGCTCGCCGCAGACGGTGCGCGAGGCGATGGCGGCCTTCATCGAGCGCACCGGGGCGGACGAGCTGATGATCACCTCCAACATCTACGACCACGCCAAACGGCTGCGCTCCTACGAGATCGCCGCGGCGGTGCGCGACGAGCTCACAGGGCGTTGAGCGGGATCTTCAGGTAGGCGATGCCGTTGGGCTCGGGCGGCGGCAGCTCGCCCGCACGCACGTTGACCTGGATCGCCGGCAGCATCAGCGTGGGCATGTCCAGCGTGCCGTCGCGCGCGGTGCGCATCGCGACGAACTCGTCCTCGCCGATGCCGTCGCGCACGTGGATGTTGTGCGCCCGCTGCTCGCCCACCGTGGTCTCCCATTGCGGCCCGCGCCCGGCCGGCGGGTAGTCATGGCAGACGTACAGGCGCGTGGCCTCCGGCAGCGCGAGCAGGCGGCGGATCGAGCGGTACAGCTGGCGCGCATCGCCGCCGGGGAAGTCCGCCCGCGCGGTGCCCACGTCGGGCATGAACAGCGTGTCGCCGACGAACACCGCGTCGCCGATGCGGTAGGCCACGTCGGCCGGGGTGTGCCCGGGCACCGCGATCGCCTCGCCTTCCAGCGCGCCGATGTGGAAGCGCTCGCCGTCCTGGAACAGGTGGTCGAACTGGCTGCCGTCGCAAGGGAAGCCCGCGCCCAGGTTGTACAGCCGCTTGAAGACGCGCTGCACCGCGCCGATCTGCGCGCCGATGCCGATGCGCCCGCCCAGCACCCGCTTGAGGTAGCCGGCCGCCGAGAGGTGATCGGCATGGGCGTGCGTCTCGAGCAGCCACTGCACCGACAGGCCATGCCGCAGCACGTAGTCGATCAGCTCGTCCGCGTGCGCGGTGGAGGTGCGGCCGGACTTCGGGTCGTAGTCGAGCACCGGGTCGATCACCGCCGCCGCCGTGCCGCCCTGCTCGTGCACGACGTAGCTGACGGTTCCGGTCTCCGGGTCGTGGAACCCTTGCACTTGCATCTGCATCGCGGCCTCCGGTTGCCGGCTGAAACCCCTGCCGGTTGACGGAACAATATATCAGAAAACATAATATATCAATCTAAACTGTTCACCCCCCGATGCCTTCCGCCACTGCCACCGACATGGACGCGATGCGTGCGGCTGCCACCGATGCGGCCGCCCTGCTGCGCCTGATGTCGAACGAGGACCGCCTGCTGCTGCTGTGCCAGCTGTCGCAGGGCGAGTGCTGCGTCGGCGCGCTGGAGGCGCTGCTGGACATACGCCAGCCGACGCTGTCGCAGCAGCTGGGCGTGCTGCGCAACGAGGGCGTGGTCGCCACGCGGCGCGAGGGCAAGCACATCTACTACCGCGTCAGTGACGAACGGGTGCTGCAGCTGCTGCAGCTGCTCTACGACATGTTCTGCGCGCCCGCCCCCCGCTCCCGGAGACATCGATGACCATTGCCTGGAACGAGTTCACCCCCTGGGCGTCGCTGGCCGGCGGCGTGCTGATCGGCCTGGCTGCGGCGCTGCTCGTGCTGTTCAACGGCCGCATCGCCGGCATCTCCGGCATCCTCGGCGGCCTGCTGCGCCCGCGCGCCGGCGACGTCGGCTGGCGCGCGGCCTTCGTGCTGGGCCTGGTCGCGGCGCCGGTGCTGTGGCGGCTGTTCGCCGAGCTGCCGCCGCTGCGCATCGAGGCCGGCTACGTGCTGCTGGCGGCCGCCGGCCTGCTGGTGGGCGTCGGCACGCGCTGCGGCTCGGGCTGCACCAGCGGCCACGGCGTGTGCGGGCTGTCGCGGCTGTCGCCACGTTCGCTGGTCGCCACGCTCGCCTTCATGGCCACGGGCTTCGCCACGGTGTACGTGATGCGCCACCTGGTCGCGGGCTGAAGGAGAGACCCCCGTGCTGCACGTCCTTGCCTTCCTGTCCGGCCTGGTGTTCGGCCTCGGGCTGCTGGTGGCCGGCATGGCCGACCCGGCCAAGGTGCTGGGCTTCCTCGACCTGGCCGGGGCCTGGGACCCGTCGCTGGCCTTCGTGATGGGCGGCGCGATCGCGGTGGGGCTGGTGGCCTTTGCCGTGGCGGGGCGCCGGCGCCGCTCGCTGCTCGGCGCGCCGATGCAGCTGCCCTCGACCCGGGGCATCGACCGGCGCCTGGTCGTCGGCGCGCTGCTGTTCGGCATCGGCTGGGGCCTGGCGGGCATCTGCCCCGGCCCGGGCGTGGTGCTGCTGGGCACCGGCGCCGTCGAGGGGCTGGTGTTCGTGCTGGCGATGCTCGCCGGCATGTGGGCGTACGACCGCTGGGCCGCGCACCGCAGCGAGGAATGAGCGCGCCGCCCGCGCGCCTTCAGCGGCAGTTGAGCGGCAGGTAGCGCTCCGGCACGTCGGTGCGGTTGCGCCCGTGCACGGTCATGCGCTGCGGCACCGGCGCGTGGCCGCACACCCAGGCCACCGGCACCACCGGCGCGTCCTCGACCACCGCCGGGCGCAGCGTCAGGGTCCTGCCGCGCAGCGCCCCGTTGGCCTGGTTGCCGAAGGTCACGTGCACCGCGCCATCCTCGACGCGCACGCTGCTGACATGATTGCCGACGATGCGATCGGGCGGTGGCAGCCCCGCCGCGGCGTTGTCCTGCGGCAGCTCGCGTGCCGTGCTCCACATCGACGCGACCGGGCGGCGGGCCAGGTCGACCAGCGGCATGGCCTCGACGATCTGCTCGCGCACCAGCCGCGCCTGCATCGAAGGCACCGCCATCAGCGCCAGGATGGCGATGATCGCGAGCACGACCACCATCTCGATCAGCGTGAACCCCGCCTGCCTTGCCCTCACGTCCAGCCCTCCAGCGTGCGAGCCGACATTGTGAGGCCGGCCACGCGGCGGCGCGCGCCGCGTCCCGCCGGGCGTCAGCGTCGCGGCCTGCGCAGGGCTTCGCGCACCGCGGCGACGTGGGCACCGACGCGGCCGACCGCGTCGTGCAGCTCGGCCTCGCTGCAGCCGAGCTCGCGACACCAGTACTGCACCTCGAGCGGGTCCAGCAGGTGGATGCGGCCGCGGTCCAGCGGCTCGAAGTCCTGCCGCGTGTCGTCCTCGCCGGAAGGCTGCGCCAGGCAGCCGTCCCCGCGCAGGCCGGAGGCGGGGTCGATGCCGTCCGGGCGACAGGCACCGGACTGCAGCGTCGTGTCGATGCCTGCGCCCGGGTCCTCCTCGCCGGCCACCGATTCGGCGCCGATGTCCACCGGCGCCGGCCGGTGGCCCGGCGCCGGCGCGTGCGATCCATGCTTGCGTTCCATCGCGACTCCTCCTGGGGGATCCGTCGGGCCGGACCGATGCGGCAAGTGGCGTTCCCGTGCCGGCTGCGGGCATACTGCAGCCACCATGACCCTGCTGAACGAGGCGCTGCGCGCCGCCCACGCCCCTGCCCCCCGGCCCGCCGCTGCGGCCCGTACCGTGCTCGTCGTCGGCGCCGGCGGCGCGCTCGGCTCGGCGGTGCTGGAGCAGGCTCTGGGTGGCGGCGGATTCCGGCAGGTGCAGGCGCTGGTCGCCGCGCCGGTGGCGCCGGCGCTGGCCACGTTCCATCCGCTGCCCGAGGCGCAGCTGGCACGACGCGGGACACAGGCCGACACCGCCTTCGTCGTCTTCGACCGCGAGCGCCACGTCAACGGCCGCGACGAGGCCTTCGTGCGGCCGCAACCCGAACAGCTGCCCGGCATCGCACGGCGCCTGCACGCAGCCGGCGTGCGCCACCTGCTGGTGGTGCTGCCGCATGCCCCGGGCGCGCTGCCGCAGGCCCTGCAGCAGGGACTGGCTTCGCTGGACGAGCAGGCGGTGGCGGCGCTGGACTTCCGGCACGTCCTGTTCGTGCGTTCGCCGCAGGCGCCGGCAGGTGCCACCGCGCGCGGGCTGCAGCGCCTGGCCCACTGGATGCTGGGCCAGCTGCAGATGATGCTGCCGCAACAGCACCAGCCGGTGCGCGCGGCCCGGCTGGCCGCCTTCGCGGTGCACCTGGCACGGCGACTGCCCGACGCCGCCCCCGGCACGCGCGTGGTGCCGCCGGAGGTGTCGTGGCTGGCCTCGCAGGTCGACGAGGCCGAAGTGGCGCGGGCGTGGCTGGCGGGCGAGCCGCTGCCCACGGTGGCTGGCCGGCGGCCGCGCTACTGACGACGCCCCTGGCGCCGCAGGCGCTCCTTCAGCACCGCCTCCAGCGTGTCCACCGCCCGCGCCAGGCGGCCCAGGTGGAGTGCGCGCACCAGCGAGACCGTCATGCGCAGGCGCAGCCCCGGGACACTGACGCGCCGCAGCTTCATCCGGCTCCACGCCTCGGCCCGGCGCCGCGGCATCACGCCCACGCCCAGCCCGCGTTGCACCAGGCCGGCCTGCAAGGCCGCATCCTGCACCTCGGCCGCGACGTGCAGGGCGACGCCGCTGCGCTCCACCGCCGCGCGCAAGGCGCCGCGCGATCCGCAGACCGTGTCCGGCGTCAGCACCCAGCCGATGCGGTTGAGCGCCTCCAGGCGCGGGCGCGCGGGCAACGGCAGCTGCGGCGAGACGAGGAACACCAGGTCATCCTCCGCGAGCACCTGCCCGCGCGGCGGCGGCATCGCGTCGGCGGCACCGGCCAGGTGGATCACCGCCGCGTCCAGCTCGCCGCGGTCGACGCGCGCCAGCAACTCGCTGCTCCAGCCGCTTGCCAGTTGCAGGCGCACCGCCGGGTGGCGCCGGCCCAGCTCGTGCAGGCCGTCCGCGAGGGCCGGCTCGCACAGCGCGTGAGCCAGTCCCAGGCGCAGCACGCCCTTGGGCTCGGCGCTCTGCGAGGCCACCTGCTTCAGCTCCTCGACCGCCGCGAGCACCTTGCGCGCCTCGGCCAGCACCGCGACGCCGGTAGGCGTCAGGCGTGCAGGCTTGCTGCGCCGGTCCAGCAGCTGCGCGTCCAGCAGGGCTTCGAGCCGCTGCAGCTGGCGCGTCACCGCCGGCTGCGTCAACGGCAGGCGGCGCGCGACTTCCTGGGCCGAGCCCAGCTCGGCAAGCAGCACGAAGGTCCTGAGTTCGCTGAGCATGACTTGCGCCATATGCATGAAGATGATCCACATTATGAATTTGCATGCGGATCCGCGGCACGCCAGAATCGGCGCCAGAGCTGAACGAAGCGAAGAAAGGACCTGTCCGATGAGCACCTTGTGCCTTGCGATCCACCACCACGGGTTCGACGGCCTGCAGCCGGTGCGCCGCACCCTGCCGGAACCCGGTCCGCGCGAAGTGCGCCTGCGCATGCGCGCGATGAGCGTCAACTACCGCGACCTGCAGGTCGTGCTCGGCACCTACCACACGCGCTTCGAGCTGCCGCTGGTGCCCCTGTCCGACGGCGTCGGCGAGGTCGAGGTGGTGGGCGAGGCGGTCACGCGCGTCAAGCCGGGCCAGCGCGTGATGCTGGCATTCTGGGAACGCTGGGTCGACGGCCGCTTCCAGCCGGGCGAGGCCGGCAGCTCGCTGGGCGGCCCGCGCGACGGCGTGCTCGCCGAGCAGATCATCGCGTCGGAGGATCGCCTGGTGCCCGTGCCCGACGAGCTGACCGACGTGCAGGCCGCCACCCTGCCCTGCGCCGGCGCGACGGCCTGGAACGCCCTGGTGGCCTCGGGCGGGCTGCGCCCCGGCGAGGTGGTGGTGGTGCAGGGCACCGGCGGCGTCTCGCTGTTTGCGCTGCAGTTCGCCGTGATGGCCGGCGCACGCGCCATCGTGACCTCCAGCAGCGACGAGAAGCTGGCGCGTGCCCGCGAGCTGGGCGCCTGGGGCACGATCAACTACCGGCGCACGCCGCAGTGGGCCGCCGAGGTCCTGGCGCTGACCGGCGGGCGTGGCGCCGACCACGTGATCGAGGTGGGCGGGCCCAACACCTTCTCGCAATCGCTGCAGGCGCTGCGCCCGGGCGGCCAGGTCAACATCATCGGCTACCTGGGCGGCACCGAGGGAATGATCAACCCGCTGGAGATCTTCCGTCGCCCGGCCGTGGTGCGCGGCATCGCGGTCGGCTCGCGCGTGATGCTGGAACAGGTGGCCGCGGCCTATGCCGCCAGCACGCTGCGCCCGGTGATCGACCGCAGCTGGCCGTGGACCGAGGCTGCCGAGGCCCTGCGCCACCTGCAGTCGGGCGCGCACTTCGGCAAGCTGGTGCTGACGGTCTGACCCTCCCGCGCGAGCGTGGCAGCGCACCGCGCCGGCTTGTGGTCACGGGACGACAGCCCTGTCGGTGCGCCGCTGACGCGGTCGCGACGGCACCTGTGGCGCAATGGGGCCATGGAAGACCACGGCTGACGAAGGAGGCCCCCATGCACTACCTGATCGACAAGGACGAGTTCCTGCGCGCCTTGCAGGAGCTGGACGAGGAACTGACGATCGAGATCGACAGCGAGGTCGTCAGCCACGCATGGCGCTGCGCGGGCTGCGGCCACGAACACGTCACGTTCGAGATGACGCCTGCGCCGCTGATGTGCCATTGCGGGGAAACGGGCCTGCTGCCGGTGTGGCCGACCCTGCACTGAGATGAAGCGCCACGACACCCCGTTGCTGGACCCTCGCGACGAGGCCAGCATGCGCCACTGGGCGGAAAAGCTCGCCGTCACGCCGGGCCTGCTGCGCGAAGCCGTGGCGCAGGTCGGCGCCGACCCGCAGCGCGTGGGCGCCTGGCTGCTGCGCCGGCGCAGCGACGACCATGCGGTGCGCCGCCGCAGGTGAGCTTCAGTTGCCCGCCGCCTGCGCGTCCGCGATGCGCAGCTCTTCGACGGTGTAGCCTTCCTGCAGCAACGCGCGGCGCAGCCATTCCGGCTGCGAGCCCGAGCCGTCCCAGGTGTCGCCCGTGACCGGGTGGCGGTAGCGCGGCGGGCGGGGCCCGTCGTCCGGCGCGGCTGAGGTCCCGTCACAGGGCGGCGCAGCACGCGCGATGTCTTCCGGCTTGATCTGCCAGAACTCCATCAGGAAGCGAATACGGCGGCGCGCCGCTTCCCTTTCGGCTTCGAACTCCGGGTCGGCTGGCCGTTGATTCATGACTGGCGCTGGGTGGGACCGAAGGGTTGTCGTCAGGCCCTCAAGCATAGACAAATTGCCCCGAGCCGCCGCCTTGCCCCGGAAGACCCCCACGGAACGTCCTGGTTCCGCGACGCTCCGTTCACAGCGACATGCCGCCGCTGGCCTCGAGCGCCACGCCGTTGACGTAGCTGGCTTCGTCGCTGGCCAGGAAGGCATAGATGTTGGCGATTTCCTCCGGCTGCCCGAGGCGGTGCAGCCAGCAGGACTCGCGCATGCGTTCCAGCACCTTCTCGGGGATGGTCGAGAGGATGTCGGTGGCGATGAAGCCCGGGCACACCGCGTTGACGCGGATGCCCTTGGGGCCCAGCTCGCGTGCCCAGGTGCGGGTGAAGCCGATCACGCCGGCCTTGGTGGCCGCGTAGTTGGTCTGGCCGAAGTTGCCGTACAGGCCCACCACGCTCGAGGCATTGAGGATCACGCCGCTGCCGCGCTCGAGCATCGGGCCCACCACCGCCTGCGTGCAGTGGAACACCCCTTTGAGGTTGACGTCGATGACCTGGTCGAACTGCTCCTCGGTCATCTTCTGCAGCCGCGCATCGCGCGTGATGCCGGCGTTGTTGACCAGCACGTCGATGCGCCCGTGGCGCGCCAGCACGGCCTGCACCATCGCGTCGACCTCGGCGCGTTTCGTCACGTCGACCCGGTGCGCACTCGACTGCGGCGAGCGCGGCAGCAGGCCGGCCAGCGCGCGGTCCAGCGCCTCCTGCTGCACGTCGCACAGCACCAGGATCGCGCCTTCGTCGGCGAACTTGCGGGCCGTGGCCAGTCCGATGCCGTTGGCCGCCCCGGTGATGACGGCGACCCTGTCCTTCAAACGCATGGGAGCTCCTTGAATGATCTGGCCAGCTGATTCTCTGCGATGTGAAGCATCCGCCGCGCCCCGGACCCCTGCGCCGGGGCCGGCACCGTGCCGCATTTCGGCTCGGGATTTTCCCTAGGGCACCGTCCGGGCGTTTGCCCCCGGCCATGACGCAGCCCGCATGGTTGCTGGCTTCGCGGCCCGCCGTGCGCATTTCGCGCGGCGGAATAAGTTTCGCGTAAGCCTCGCTCAAGTCTCGCGTAAGCATTCGCGGCAATGGTTGCGCCGTGCTGACCGGCGCCGCGGGTGCCGGCAGCGCCGCAGCACGCCGCCAGGGCGCGGGCTGACCCACCCTCTGACGGCATCCATCAAGCACAACAGAAGGAATGTGGAGATGAGCGCAAACAAGGAGCGCAGCAGCGCCTACTGGAGGGCGACCCTGCGTCTGCTGACCGCCATATTGATCGTCTGGGCGGTCGTCTCGTACGGCTTCGGGATCATCTGGAAGCCGGCCCTGGACAGCATCAAGCTCGGCGGCTACCCGCTCGGCTTCTGGATCGCCCACCAAGGCGCGATCTACCTCTACGTGGTGCTGATCTTCTTCTACGCCTGGCGCATGAAGAAGATCGACCGCGAACACGACGTCGACGAGGACTGAGGGGCAGGACATGAGCCAACAAGCCACCATCTACCTGATCGTCGGCCTGACGTTCGCGCTGTACATCGGCATCGCCTTCTGGTCCCGTGCCGGCAGCACCAAGGAGTACTACGTCGCCGGCGGCGGCGTGAACCCGATCGCCAACGGCATGGCCACCGCGGCCGACTGGATGTCGGCGGCGTCGTTCATCTCCATGGCCGGCCTGATCTCCAACATGGGCTACGGCGGCACCGTCTTCCTGATGGGCTGGACGGGCGGCTACGTGCTGCTGGCCATGCTGCTGGCGCCGTACCTGCGCAAGTTCGGCAAGTTCACGGTGCCCGAGTTCATCGGCGACCGCTTCTACAGCCGCACCGCGCGCACCGTGGCCGTGCTGTGCCTGCTGATGGCCTCGGTCACCTATGTGATCGGCCAGATGACCGGCGTGGGCGTCGCCTTCTCGCGCTTCCTGAACGTGTCGGCCGACGCGGGCATCTACATCGGCATGGCCATCGTGTTCGTCTACGCGGTGTTCGGCGGCATGAAGGGCATCACCTACACGCAGATCGCCCAGTACGTGGTGCTGATCTTCGCGTACACGGTGCCGGCCATCTTCATCTCGCTGCACCTGACCGGCAACCCGGTGCCGCAGCTCGGCCTGGGCAGCACGCTCACGGGCACCGACATGCCGATCCTGGAGCGCCTGGACCAGGTGGTCACCGACCTCGGCTTCGCGCAGTACACCACGGCCTACGCCGACAGCGTGCTCAACACGGTGTTCTTCACCCTGTCGCTGATGATCGGCACCGCGGGCCTGCCGCACGTGATCGTGCGCTTCTTCACCGTGCCCAAGGTCAAGGACGCGCGTTCCTCGGCCGGCTGGGCGCTGGTGTTCATCGCCCTCCTGTACACGACGGCCCCGGCCGTCGGCGCGATGGCGCGCTTCAACCTGATCGGCACCATCAACGCCGAGGTGACCCAGGGTGGCGACCTGTACGCCCCCGAGGCCAGCCTGCGCTACGAGGACCGTCCGGACTGGATGAAGCGCTGGGAAGCCACCGGCCTGCTGAAGTTCGAGGACAAGAACGGTGACGGCCGCATCCAGTACTACAACGACAAGACCCAGAACGCCGACGTGCTGGCCAAGGCCGAAGCCGCCGGCTGGAAGGGCAACGAGCTGAACGTCAACCCGGACATCATGGTGATGGCCAACCCCGAGATCGCGCAGCTGCCCGACTGGGTGATCGCGCTGGTCGCCGCCGGTGGCCTGGCCGCCGCGCTGTCGACCGCCGCGGGCCTGCTGATGGCGATCTCCTCGGCGATCTCGCGCGACCTGATCAAGGGCGTGTTCAAGCCGGACATCAGCGAGAAGGGCGAACTGCTGGCGGGCAAGATCGCGATGGCCGGCGCCATCGTGCTGGCCGGCTGGCTGGGCCTGAATCCGCCGGGCTTCGCGGCCGGCACGGTGGCCCTGGCCTTCGGGATCGCCGCCAGCTCGCTGTTCCCGGCCATCATGATGGGCATCTTCTCGAAGCGCGTGAACCGCCAGGGTGCCGTCGCCGGCATGCTCGCTGGCCTGTTCATCACGCTGTTCTACGTGTTCGCGCACAAGGGCCTGTTCTTCGTGAAGGGCACCGAGTACCTGCACCTGGTGGGTGGCGCCAACGGCTTCTTCGGCATCTCGCCGGAGGGCTTCGGCACCGTCGGCGCGATCGTGAACTTCGTGGTCGCCTACGCGGTGAGCATGGTCACCGCCGCCCCGCCGGTCCACGTGCAGGAGATGGTGGACAACATGCGCACCCCGCGTGGTGCCGGCGTGGCCCACGCTCACTGAGCACGGCCCTCGCTCCCCTGAAAAGCTCCCGCTGCGGCGGGAGCTTTTTTCTGGTGGAATCCGCTGATCCGGTCAACCTGCCCTTGCGGCTTTCAGGCCCTCCATGCAACTACACCCTACCGTCCTGCTCGCCTGGCTCCTGCTGCTGTTGGGCATCGCCCTGGCGGCGCTGTGCCTCAAGCGCGCCTGGACCATCATCGTGCGGCGCAACTTCGCCGAGGTGGCGGTGCGCCGCGGCCAGCCGCCGCGCGACCCGGAGCGCTGGGCGCCCTACGCAGCCGGCATCCATCTGGTCTGCGGTGCGCTGATGACCGGCGCGGTGCTGGCCGCGCTGCTGGGGCTGGCGCCCTACGCCACCTGGACCGGCACCATCGGCCTGACGCTGTGGGGCTACCTGCTCGCGCTGCACCTGCTGGCGCGCGCGGCGCATCGCAGCGCCTAGCGCACGTAGTCCAGCTCCACGCGCTGCTGCAGGCGGCGCGCCACGCGGAAGCATTCCTTGAGCATGCGGCGGTCGATGTCGTTCAGCGCATCGAGCCGCACCAGGTTGGGATTGCCGGCGCCGGGCGGCGCCAGGCCGTCGAGCTGCGCGCGCAGGCGCAGCATCTGCAGGAACTCGAACGCCGTCACCCAGGCCTCGGCCTGGTGCGCATCGACGTGCTGGGCCCGCGCGATGGCCTCCAGCCGGCGGCGGGTGTTGACCTCCGACAGCCCGAGCATCAGGCACAGCAGGCGGGCCACGTCGACGAAGATCGCCGTGCCCAGCAGCTTGAGGTCCACCACCGGCACGCCGTCGACCAGGCGCGCGTCGATGCCGCCCAGCCAGGTCAACGGCACGCGGCGGCGCAGCAGGTCCTCGGCCAGCAGGTGGCCGAAGCGCGTCGCGCCGCGCGCGTGCTCGACGATGAACTCGCGCAGCGGCGTGGCCAGCGCCAGGTTGCCGGCCAGCGGGCGCAGGTCGAAGTAGATGTTGGCCGCCAGCAGGTCCTCGGGCGAGCCTTGGGCGATCCAGCGCCCGAAGCGCCGGCGCCATTCGTCCGGCGTCAGGCAGCACTCGGGATTGCTCGCCATCACGTTGCCGCGGCACAGCGGGTAACCGCAGGCATCCAACCCCTCGTTGACCTCGCGGGCGAACGCCAGCCACGCCGGACGGTCCGCATCCGGGTCATCGCTCTCGAAGATCAGGCCGTTGTCCTGGTCGGTCGCGATGGTCTGCTCCGAGCGTCCCTCGGAGCCGAAGGCCAGCCAGCAGGCGCGCGTCATGTCGCGACCGTGGCGCGCCGCGACCAGGGTCACCAGCCGCTCGGTCAGCACGTCGTTGAGGTGGCTGACCAGCTCGGTCAGCTGCTTGGCCTGCACGCCCTGGCCGAGCAGGTTGCGCGCGAACTGGCGCAGGTCCTGCGCGAGCGACTGCAGGGTCGGCAGGTCGGGGGCGCGGCGCAGCTCGGTGCTCAGCTGGTTCAGCGACAGGCGCTGCAGCGCGAACAGGTCGCGCTCGGACACCAGCCCGACCAGCCGGCCGCCGCGCGTGACCGGCACGTGGCGCGCGCCGTGGCGCGCCATCAGCAGCGCCGCGTCCTGCGCGGTGTGCTCGTCGCTCAGGCTGTGCAGCGGCGCGCTCATCACGCGCTCGATCGGCGTCGACAGCGGCACCTGCGCCAGCGTCACGCGGTCGAGCAGGTCGTGCCGCGTGAAGATGCCGACCGGGGCCTGCGCCTCGTCGGTCACCACGATGGAGCCGATGCCGCGCCGGCTCATGCGCGCCAGGGCGTCGGCCAGCGGCGTGGACGGCAGGCAGGCCTCCGGTGCGCCGCGGCACAGGTCGCCCAGCCGGGTCTCGAGCGACTGGGCCGACAGCGTACGCGACACCAGCGCTGCCTGCATCGCCTGCCGCGAGGCATCCGCAAAGCGCGGCAGCCGGCGCAGCAGCACGTCGGCGAACGGCGCGCTGACGGCCGCCAGCGCCTGCGCCGGCTCGCGCCCGATCACCAGGCAGCGCGTGGCCACCTGCGCGGTGTAGGTGGCCGCGACGGGCCGTCGCTCGCGCAGCGCCGCCACCGGGAACATGTCGCCGCGCTCGTACTGGAAGCCGCCGTCGTTCCCGTCGGCGGGGCCGAGCACGCCGGAGATCGCGCCGTCGAGCACCAGGTAGAGGCACTCCACCACGCCGTCGGCCGGACCGAGCACATGCTGGCCGGCGGCGAACGCCCGGGGCCGCGCGTGCTGCAGGAAGAGATCGACATGCGCCGGCTCCATCTGCGAGAACGGCAGATGGCGGCGCAGGTCGTCCCGCAGGGCCACGTCGGTGTCTGGCGGACTGGGGTTGCTCATCGCTCGATGCTCCTCGGCACGCCGGACACCGGCGTCGGCAAGGCCCGATCTTGCCGCGCCGGCCTGCTGCCGGGGAAGGGGCACGACCCGCTTGCCGTTGCGGGCGCGGCACGCTAGGCGAGGCCCTTGAGCTCGCGCAACTTGCGGTACAGGGTGTTGCGGCTGATGCCCAGGCGCCGGGCCGCTTCCGACAGGTTGCCGTGCGCGGCCTGCACCGCCTGCTGCACGGCGCGCGCGGCCTGCTGGCGCAGGTCGGTGTCGGCGTCGTGCAGCTCG
This sequence comes from Caldimonas thermodepolymerans, assembly GCF_015476235.1. Taxonomy (NCBI): domain Bacteria; kingdom Pseudomonadati; phylum Pseudomonadota; class Betaproteobacteria; order Burkholderiales; family Sphaerotilaceae; genus Caldimonas; species Caldimonas thermodepolymerans. Next base: position 501,636 of record NZ_CP064338.1, on the reverse strand, counting down.
CGGCCGGCCGCGGGCCGGTTCAGCTCCTCGGCGATGTCGTCGGGCAGCTGGGCCCAGCCGATCGCCGGATCGCCGTCCTCGGCCAGCGCGCAGGCGGTGCGCAGCACGTTGGCGAGCTGGCGCAGGTTGCCCGGCCAGCGGTAGCGACCGAACGCGGCCGCCACCTCGGGCGCCAGCTGCATGTCCTGCCCGGGCGCGACCTCCTGCAGCAGCGCGTCCACCAGCGCCGGCAGGTCGGTGCGCTCGCGCAGCGGCGGCAGCTGCAGGGTCAGGCCGTTGATGCGGTAGTACAGGTCCTCGCGGAACCGCCCGGCCGCCACCTCGTCGCGCAGCCGGCGGTGCGTCGCGCAGACCAGCTGGAAGTCCACCGCCACCGGCTGGCCACCGCCCAGCGGCACCACCTGGCGTTCCTGCAGCACGCGCAGCAGGCGCGCCTGCAGGGCCAGCGGCATGTCGCCGATCTCGTCGAGGAACAGCGTGCCGCCGTCGGCCTCGCGGATGCGCCCTGGCGAGCCTTCGCGCCCGGCACCGGTGTAGGCCCCCGGCCGGTAGCCGAACAGCTCGGCCTCGATCAGCGTCTCGGGCAACGCGGCACAGTTCACCGCGACGAAGGGGCGCGCCTGGCGCGGTCCGCTCGCATGGCAGGCACGCGCGAACACCTCCTTGCCGACGCCCGACTCGCCCTGCAGCAGCAACGCGATCGGCTTGTCCACCACGCGGCGCGCACGCGCGACCACGGCCTGCATGGTGCCGTCGCCGCGGTCCAGCGCGGCCAGTGCGTCGGCGGCCGGGGCGGGCGCCGCCACCGGCCGCACCGACACCGCGAGCGCGCTGCCACGTCCCGTGTCGAGCCGCACCCACAAGGCGCCGCCGTCCTCGCGCGGCAGCGAGCGCAGCAGGCGAGGCGTCCTGCCGCTGGCCGCCAGCAGGCCGGCCAGGTCGATGCCGAGCACGCGCTCCGCCGTCACCGCACCGATCATGCCGCGCGGCAGGCCCAGCATCGCCAGCGCCGCCGCATTGGCACCGACGAGCCAGCCGTCTTCGCTGACGGCCAGCAACCCTTCGGTGACGCTGCCGATGCCTTCGGGCCGCGTGTGCAGGCGCAGCTGCAGGCCACCGCCATAGCGCGCCTCGAACAGCTGGTGCTCGATCATGCGCGCCCCCGAGCGCACCAGCCCCAGCGTGTGGCAATGGTGGCTGCGCCGGCCGCCGCTGATGTCGAGCACGCCGATCGTCTGGCCCGCCGGGTCGACGATGGGCGAGGCCGCGCAGGTCAGGAAGCTGTTGCGCTCCAGGTAATGCTCGGCGCCGTGCACGACGACCGCGGCCTCCTCGACCAGCGCGGTGCCGATGGCGTTGGTGCCGCGCCATTGCTCGTGCCAGATCGCCCCCGGCCGCAACGCGACGCGTGCGGCCCTCTCGGCAAAGCCGTCGTCGCCCAGCGCGCACAGCAGCATGCCCTGCGAATCGGCCAGGAACACGATGCTGTCGGTGCCGCGGATCTGCTCGCTCAGGAACTCCATCACCGGCCGCGCCTGCGAGACCAGCGCATGGCGGTGCTCCAGCGCCCGCGCCAGCTGTGCCGCCGATGCATGCGGCATGCCCGGCATGCGTCCCCGCGGCGCCAGCCCGAAGGCGCGGCTGCGTTGCCAGCTGGCCTGCAGCGCGGGGTCGATCAGCCCGGCGGTGACGGCGCCGGTGTCGAGCAGCTGGTGGCGCGCCTCGCGCAACTGCTGCGCGGACGGTCGAGGGGCAAGGGCCGGTGCCGGGCTCATCGCAAGTCCTGTCTCCTGGGGGGCCCCGGGGCGTGCGGCCGGCAGACCGTGCAGGGCAAGTGGGTCCTGCGCGCACCGTAGCAGCACTTCGCGCGCCGCCAAGCGGTTCAGCGCGTTCGGGGGCAACGACTGTTCAGTTTCGTGACACCTGCCGCAGGTCGACGCACCGGGCCGCACCGCCGCCCCGCCCGCGCACGGCGTTTCCACGCGAAACGGGCCCGTCCTGCGCGAACCGCCGCGTGGCACGCAGCGTGCGTTGGCGGGCCCTGCGTCCTGCCCGTGCCGCGTTCGCCGCGGCGCCGCCGGGCAGGCGCTGCACCCACCCGCCGCCACCGCACGCACAGACAGAGGAGACCCGCATGCGCTACGCCCCTCCGCACACCCCCGGGGCCAAGGTCGAGTACAGGCACCGGTACGACAACTTCATCCACGGGCGCTTCGTCGCGCCGCTCAAGGGCGAATACTTCGACGTGGTCACGCCGATCGACGGCACGGTCTACACCCGTGCCGCGCGCTCCGGCGCCGAGGACATCGAGCTCGCGCTCGATGCCGCGCATGCCGCGGCCGCGAAATGGGCCGCCACCGCGCCGGCCGAACGCGCCAACGTGCTGCTGAAGATCGCCGACCGCATCGAACGGAACCTCGAGCTGCTCGCCTATGCCGAGACGGTGGACAACGGCAAGCCCATCCGCGAGACGCTCAACGCCGACATCCCGCTCGCCGTCGACCACTTCCGCTACTTCGCCGGCTGCGTGCGCGCGCAGGAAGGCACGATCAGCGAGATCGACGGCCGCACCATCGCCTACCACTTCCACGAACCGCTCGGCGTGGTCGGCCAGATCATCCCGTGGAACTTCCCGATCCTGATGGCCGCGTGGAAGCTGGCGCCGGCGCTCGCCGCGGGCAACTGCGTGGTCCTCAAGCCCGCCGAATCCACGCCGGTCAGCATCCTGGTGCTGGCCGAACTGATCGCCGACCTGCTGCCGCCGGGCGTGCTCAACATCGTCAACGGCTACGGCCGCGAGGCCGGCATGCCGCTGGCCACCAGCAAGCGCATCGCCAAGATCGCCTTCACCGGCTCCACCGCCACCGGCCGCGTGATCGCGCAGGCCGCGGCACAGAACCTCATCCCGGCCACGCTGGAGCTGGGCGGCAAGAGCCCCAACATCTTCTTCGACGACGTGATGGCGGCCGACGACGCCTTCCTCGACAAGGCCATCGAAGGCCTGGTGCTGTTCGCGTTCAACCAGGGCGAGGTCTGCACCTGCCCGTCGCGCGCGCTGATCCAGGCATCGATCTACGACCGCTTCATCGAACGCGCGATCGAGCGCGTCGCCGCGATCCGGCAGGGCGACCCGCTCGACACCGGGACGATGATGGGCGCGCAGGCTTCGGCCCTGCAGATGGACAAGATCCTCTCCTACCTCGCGCTCGGCAAGGCCGAAGGCGCCAAGGTGCTGATCGGCGGCGAGCGCGCGCAGCTGGACGACAACCTGCGCGGCGGCTACTACATCCAGCCCACGCTGTTCCAGGGTCACAACCGCATGCGCATCTTCCGCGAGGAGATCTTCGGCCCGGTGCTGGCCGTGACCACCTTCGAGGACGAGGCCGATGCGCTGGCGATCGCCAACGACACCCCCTACGGGCTGGGCGCGGGCGTGTGGACCCGCGACGGCAGCCGTGCCTACCGCATGGGCCGCGCGATCCAGGCCGGCCGGGTGTGGACCAACTGCTACCACGCCTACCCGGCGCACGCGGCCTTCGGCGGCTACAAGGAATCAGGCATCGGACGCGAGACCCACAAGGCCATGCTGGGCCACTACCAGCAGACCAAGAACCTGCTCGTGAGCTACTCGCCCTCGGCGATGGGCTTCTTCTGAGCCATGCGCGGCGCCGTGGCAAGGCCAGGCCCGCCGACCCGCGTCGCCCCCGGGGTGCACGGCCCCGGCACGGGCGGCAAATCTCCCGCATCTGTGCGGGGATTTGCTCGTCCGTAAGCTGGCGGCCGTTTCGAGACCCGAACCACGTGTCAAACGCCATCCTCGAGTCCCATGAAACTGCCTGAACTGGCCGCCGCGGCGCAACGCCTGAGAACGCCGCCCCGGCCCTCCAACTTCCGGACCACGGCCTGCCTGGCCACCTACCCCTGGCTGCTCGCCACCGCCCGCGACCTCGGCTCCGACCCCTGGGCCTGGTTCTGCCGGGTGGCCGTCATGACCTACGGCTGGATGCCTCGCGTGCTGCGCCTGGACCTGCAGCACGCCCGGGCCGCCGCGCAGGCGCTGCACGCGGCGCGCGAGGCCACGCCCGCGACGATGCGCCAGCTCGACATCGCGCCGATCGCCTCCTCGGTGCGCTCGGTGGTCGGCGCCTCGAAGATGCTGCACTTCGTCAACCCGCAGGTGTACCCGATCTGGGACAGCCGCATCGAGGCCATGCGCCTGGGCGGCGCGGCCGGCATGGCCCACATGGGCATCGCGGACCACTACTGGCGCTACTGCGACGACGTGCATCGCCTGCGCGGGGAGGCCGGGTTCCGCGACTTCCACGCGCAGATGCAGGCCGCGCTCGACGCGCGGCTGCGGCGCGAAGGGCTGCCCGCCTATGCGATCACCGAGGTGAGGGCGATCGAGCTGGCAGCCTCCGAGCTGTCGGCCGACCACGACGAGGGCTGAACGGCCGGCGAAGATGTAACGACGCGCCGCGTGCCGTCGAAGTTCCGGGCTGCCGTTCGTCGTGCCAGTACATCCCCGCATCACCGGCCACGACGAAGGAGCCCGCCATGCCCGACCTCGCCCCCAAGATCACGCCCTGCATCTGGTTCGACCAGAACAACGCCGAGGAGGCCGTGGCCTTCTACGACTCGGTGTTCGGCAACGTCCGCCTCGTCAGCGTCATCCGCAACGGCACCCACGGCCCGGGCCCGAAGGGCTCGGTGCTGGCCGGCGCTTTCGAGATCGCGGGACAGCGCATCGAGTTCATCAACGGCGGTCCGGCGTTCAGGCTGAGCGAGGCGTTCTCGCTCGCGGTGCGCTGCGACAGCCAGGCCGAGATCGACCGGCTGTGGGACGCGCTGGTGGCCGACGGCGGCGAGCACGCGCCGTGCGGCTGGCTCAAGGACCGCTTCGGCGTGTCGTGGCAGATCGTGCCGCGGGTGCTCTACGAGATGCACGAGGACCCCGACCCCGCACGCGCGGACCGCGTGATGCAGGCCATGCTGCAGATGCGCAAGCTCGACATCGCCGCACTGGAGCGTGCCTACGCCGGCGGCTGAACCGCGCCTTGCCCTTGTCCGTTCGCCTGTCCATCCGGGAGGAGCCTTCCATGACCGCCACCACGACGTCCCCTGCGCTCGCCTGCCTGGTCCAGCCCTACGTCTTCTTCCAGGGCCGCTGCGAGGAAGCGATCGGGTTCTACGCCGCCGCGATCGGCGCGCAGGTCGAGCAGCTGATGCGCTTCGACGAGTCGCCCGACCCGGCGCCCGAAGGGCTGCTGCAGCCGGGCCACGAGCACAAGGTGATGCACGCCGCCGTGCGCATCGGCCACAGCGTCGTGCTGATGTCCGACGGCTGCGGCACCGAGCCGCCCGCCGCCGGCTTCTCGCTGGCGCTGCAGGTACCGACCAAGGAAGCCGCCGAGCGCGCCTTCCACGCGCTGGCCGAGGGCGGCACGGTCGTCATGCCGCTCGGCCCGACCTTCTGGTCGCCGTGCTACGGGATGCTGACCGACCGGTTCGGCATCGGCTGGATGGTCAACACGCTGGAGCCCTTCCCCGCGGGCTAGTCCGCCTCGCCCAGCGCGCCGGGGAACGCCTCGCGGAACGCCTCGGCAAAGCGCGCCGAGGCCGCCAGCGTCAGCGCGACGCTGTGCCAGCCGCCGTCCTCGACCTGCACCTGCAGGTCGTCGTCCCAGTCCATGCCCTCGTCGAGCGGGCCGTGCGTGTCGGGAAAGCGCGCGCGGGCCCACTCGAGGATGCGGCGCACCTCGGCCATCACGGCCGCGTGCTGGGCCGCCGGGGTCGAGGCCAGCGCCTCGATGGTCAGCGTGCCGGCGTCGTCCTCGCTCAGGTCGAAGGTCAGGTAGTGCACGGCGGGGGTCGCGACAACTCAGGGGGCCAGCGCCACGCGTCCCGGCCGCGACGCCGGGGCAGGCGCCATCCTGGGAAACAGCGCGATGAAGTCGAGCAGCTTCTCGCCGAGCAGGTTGACGTGGTCGCGCATCGCAGCCGCCGCCCCCTCCTCGTCCCCGGCGACGATGCAGCGCAGCACCTGCGCGTGCTCGTCCAGCGTCCCGGCGCGCCGGCTGGAGCGGTGCGTGACCAGGCGGCGGTAGGCGCCGACGCGGTTGCGCAGCGCGCGCGTCTGCTCGGCCAGGAACTCGTTCTGCGCGGCCTCGTAGATCAGCTCGTGGAAGCGCCGGTTGACCTCGTAGAAGTCGTCCACGCGGTCGGTGTCGGCCAGCGCGACCAGCGCCTGGTGCAACGCGTTGAGCGCGGCGATCTGCGCCGGGGTGATGCGGCGCGCGGCCAGGCGCGCGCACAGCCCTTCGAGCTCGGCCATCACCTGGAACATCTCGACCAGCTTGTGCGCCGGCAGCTCGACCACCTGCGCGGGCTGGCGGCTGCGCACCTGCACCAGCCCGGCCGACGCCAGGTGCCGCAGCGCCTCGCGCACCGGCGTGCGCGACACCTGGAAGCGCGCGGCCAGCTCGACCTCGTCGAGCCGCGCGCCGGGCGGCAGCGCGCCGGAAAAGATCTCGGCCTCCAGCACCTGCTGGATGCGCTGGGAGTGGCTGAGGCGCGACGCGGACGGCGCAGGCTTGGACGTCATTTCGAGGGGCGAGGCCGCCGGCAGGAAGCGGCGGCGGCGCGGCTGATTATAAGGCGCCCGGCCCGCCTTCCGGCGCCTCATGTATGCACCAACACATCACATGCATGCATTCCTGCATGCACCGTGTTGGGCCCGTGACCCTTCGATTGAAGCCATGATCGGCCTGGATGACTTGGTACAGGCCTTGCTAACCCCCCGGCACAGCAAGCCGGCGCCCCTTGCCTGCACTTCACGCATGCATTTGGCGGTCTATTGCATACATTGAACGAAGGATCACGCCGCATGAATCCAGGTCTCGAAGGCGGGCCGGCACGGGCGACGGGCACCGCCCCGGGCCAAGGCCCCGCGCACCGGCCCGCCGCACGCCGCGCCCCGCACGCGCCCGTCCCGGAGCCCGCATGATGCTGCAGCCCATGCGACGCCCTGCGGCGGCACCGGCGCTGCGCGCCGGCGACCTGGATGCCCCGGCCGAAGCGCCCCCCGCTGCGGAAGCACCCCGCCGCGCGCCGCTGCTGGTGCTGTCGGGCGTGTCCAAGACCTTCGGCGCGGTGCGCGCGCTCGACGGGCTGGGCGTGTCGATCGCGCCGGGCGAGTTCGTCACCGTGGTCGGCCCGAGCGGCTGCGGCAAGAGCACGCTGTTCAACATCGTCTCGGGCCTGGAAGAGCCCGACGAGGGCGGCGCCATCGAGTTCCTCGGCAAGCGCTGCCGCGCACGCGACCTGCTGGGCAAGGTGTCGTTCATGCCGCAGCGCGACCTGCTGCTGCCCTGGCGCACCGTGATCGACAACGCGATCCTGGCCATGGAGATCGAGGGCGCGCGCCGCGGCGACGCACGCCGCATCGCGCTGGACATGCTGGGCGAGTTCGGCCTGGCCGGGTTCGAGCACCAGTACCCGCACCAGCTCTCCGGCGGCATGCGCCAGCGCGTCGCGCTGATGCGCACCTTCCTGTTCAAGCGCGACCTGATGCTGCTGGACGAGCCGTTCGGCGCGCTCGACGCGCTGACGCGCACGCTGATGCAGCGCTGGCTGCTGGACGTGTGGCAGAAGCACCGCCGCACCATCCTGTTCATCACGCACGACGTTGACGAGGCGCTGTTCCTCGGCGATCGCGTGCTGGTGATGACTGCGCGGCCGGGCCGGGTCAAGCTGGAGCAGCCGGTGAGCCTGCCGCGCCCGCGCCGCCCGGACATCGTCACGACGCCGGAGTTCATCGCGCTCAAGCGCACGCTGCTCGACGCGATCGAGGAGGAAAGCATCAAGACCTTCACGCTCGCGAAGAAGGAGGACGCGGCATGAACGCCCCGGCGCCCACCCTCGGCACCCTGGCCGCGGATCACGCCTGGCAGGACGGGGTGGCCCGCTACGGCGAGGCCGAGTGGCGCGCGCGCGTGGACCTGGCCGCCTGCTACCGGCTGGTCGCCCGCCTGGGGCTGGACGACCTGATCTACAACCACATCTCGCTGCGCGTGCCAGGCACCGAGGGACAGTTCCTCATCAACCCCTACGGCCTGCTGTTCGAGGAGATCACCGCCTCGAGCCTGGTGCGCATCGACGTGCACGGCCGCAAGCTGTGCGACTCGCCCCACGAGGTGAACGTCGCCGGCTTCGTGATCCACAGCGCGATCCACCAGGGACGCGCGGACGCGGCCTGCGTGCTGCACACGCACTCGGATGCCAGCATCGCGGTGTCTGCGCAGGAGCAGGGGCTGCTGCCGCTGTCGCAGTTCGCGATGCGCTTCTACCGCCGCCAGGCCTTCCACGCCTATGAAGGCGTGGTGCTGGACTTGGACGAGCAGCAGCGGCTGGTCGCCCACCTGGGCCAGCACCCGGTGATGCTGCTGCGCCATCACGGCCTGCTGACCGTGGGCCGCACGCCCGGCGAGGCCTTCATGCTGCTGTACTACTTCGAGCGGGCCGCGCGCATCCAGCTCGCGATGCAGGCCGCGGCCGCCGGGGCCCCCGGCCCGCTGCTCATCCCGCCGCACGACGTCTGCGAAAAAGCCGCGCGCCAGTTCTGGCAGAACGAGGGCGACATCCTCATTCCCGGCGAACGGGAGTGGCCCGCCTTCATCCGCCAGCTGGACCGCGTGGACCCTTCCTACCGGAGCTGACCCCCATGTCCACCGCCCTCGCCACCCCCGCCCCGTCCCTCGCGCTCAAGACGCGCCCCCTGCATCCCGGCTTCGGCATCGAGGTGCTCGACCTCGACCTGTCCGATCCCGCCAGCGATGCGGCGGTGGACGCGCTGGTCGAGGCGCTCGACGTGCACTCGGTGATCCTGGTGCGCGGGCAGCAGCTGAGCAACCGGCGCCACGTCGAGATCAGCCGCCGCTTCGGCACGCTGATGGTCCACGTGCTCAAGCAGTTCCTGACCACCGGCCTGCCCGAGATCTACGTGCTGTCCAACGTCACCGAGAACGGCAAGCCGATCGGCAACCACAAGGAAGGCTGGAACTGGCATTCGGACCTCTCCTACGTGGCCGAGCCGAGCATGGGCTCGCTGCTCTACGCGGTGGAGGTGCCGCCCGAAGGTGCCGACACGCTGTTCGCCAGCATGCACCTGGCCTGGGAAGGGCTGTCGCCCGGGATGCAGGCGCGCATCCGCCACCTGAAGGCGACCCACTCCTACGCCGGCTACTACGCCAAGGCCTTCGCCGACCGCGCCCCGCTGACCGAGGAGCAGAAGGCGCGCACGCCCGACGTGGTGCACCCGGTGGTGCGCACGCACCCGGTCACCGGGCGGCTGTCGCTCTACGTCGGCGAGGACATCGTCAAGTGCATCGAGGGCCTGCCGCCCGAGGAAAGCGACGCGCTGCTGGCCGAGCTGAACGCCCACGCGGTGCGCGACGAGTTCGTCTACCGCCACCGCTGGTGCCAGGGCGACCTGCTGATCTGGGACAACCGCTGCACGATGCATTGCGCCACGCCGTACGACGACGCCCGCTACCGCCGGATCATGCACCGCACGACGGTCGCCGGCACCCGGCCGTTCTGAACGGTCCCGCCCCTTCCCGCCACCCCGTCAAGGAAACCGAGATGAACACCCGTCGCTTCCTCACCCTGCTGGCCTCGGCCGCCGTCGTCGCCCTGGCCCATGTCGCGCCGGCCGTCCAGGCCAAGGAGCTGGTGCCTGCCACGCTGCGCCTGAAGTGGCTGCCGCAGACGCAGTTCGCCGGCTTCTACTATGCGGTCGCCAAGGGCTACTACAAGGACGAGGGCATCGACCTGAAGATCAACCCGGGCGGCCCCAACCTGCTGCCGGAGAACCTGGTCGCCACCGGCGCGGACACCTTCGCGCTGTCGGGCGGCACCGACAGCGTGATGGCCGCGCTCGACAAGGGCCTGCCCATCGTCTGCGTCGGCGTGTCGCACCAGGTCACGCCGTTCGCGTTCGTCACGCGCAAGGACGGCCCGGTCAAGTCGCTGAAGGACCTGGAAGGCCGCAAGGCCACCGCGTGGTTCACCGGCGCGCAGTACGTGCTGTTCGGCATGCTCGCCAACCAGGGCGTGGACCGCGCCAAGGTCGACATCCAGCCGCAGCAGGTGAGCGTCACGCCCTTCGTCAACGGCGAGGTCGATGTGGTCACCGCCACCTGGTACAACGAGCTCTACACCATCCGGCAGCGCATGGGCGCGGACAACCTGCGCATGTTCGTCGCCGAGGACTACGGCGTCACCTTCCCGCGCGACACCCTGGTCGTCGCGAAGAAGACCGCGCAGGACAACCCCAAGCTCGTCACCGGCTTCCTGCGCGCCTCGATCCGCGGCTGGCACGACGCGATGGCCAACCCGAAGGAAGCGGTCGACATCCTGATGAAGGTCGCGCCGACGCTGGACCGCGCGCACCAGGAGTTCATGCTGACCGAGGCCTACCGGCTGATGACCTCCGGCAAGGCCAAGGAGCAGGGCCTGTTCTGGATCGACGCGGGCGCGATGAAGGCCACGCACGACTTCCTGCTGAACAACAAGGTCATCAGCAAGCCGCTGGACTTGGCCGCCGGCTTTGACCCGTCCTTCCTGAAGGCCATCCCGGTCGAGGAGCGCCGTCCGTGAACGCCGCGCTGCGCCCCGCTGCCATGAGCGCCCTGCGGGGCGCGGCGGCCCTGCTTGCCGCGGGCGTCCTGTGGGAGGCGCTGGTCGTGCTGGCCGGCATCCGGCCCGACTACCTGCCGCGGCTGAGCGACATCCTGGCGCTGATCGCCACGGTGCCCGAGCCGTACGTCGAAGGCTTCCTGCGCACGGCCAGCGAGACCGTGCTCGGCTTCGCGCTGGGCGCCGTGGTCGGCGTGGTCAACGGCGTGCTGTTCAAGCAGTCGCGCCTGCTGCGCGAGCTGGTGTTCCCGCTGTTCGTGATCTCGCAGACCATCCCGGTGATCGCGTTCGGCGCGGTCGTCGTGCTGTGGTTCGGCAACACCGTGTTCGCGAAGGCGCTGATCGCCTTCTACCTGACCTTCTTCCCCGTCACCGTCAACACGGTGCACGGGCTGGAGTCGGTGGACCGGCTGCAGGTGAACCTGCTGCGCAGCTTCGGCGCCTCGCGGCTGCAGCTGCTGCTGCGTCTGGAGCTGCCCGCGGCGCTGCCGCAGATCTTCGTCGCGCTGCGGCTGGCCTGCACGCTGAGCCTGCTGGGCGCGATCGCCGGCGAATGGTTCGGCGACACCGTCGGGCTGGGCGTGCTGCTGCTGCAGGCCATGTACAACGAGCAGGTGCCGGCGCTGTGGGCCGCCATCCTGGTGTGCGGCCTGCTCGGCACGAGCTTCTACGGCCTGGTCGCGCTGGTCGAGCGCCGCGCCGTGTTCTGGAGGACCGAGCTGTGAAGCCCCCCACCCTGCTGTCGCGCCCGGCGCACCGCGCGCTGGCCGGCATCGCCACCTTCGCGCTGCTGTGGGAACTGGCCGCGCGCGGCCTGGACTTGCCCGCCTACGTGCTGCCCAGCGTCAGCAGCATCCTCGAAGCCGTCGTCGCGCAGCGCAGCCTGCTCGGCCAGGCGGCATGGACCACGATCATGGAAGCGGTATGCGGCTTCGCGCTCGGCTCGGCCGGCGGCATCGTGCTGGCGATCCTGCTGACGATGCTGCCACCGGCGCGGCGCGTGCTGCTGCCGGCCGCCACCGCGCTCAACTCGGTGCCGGTGGTGGCCTATGCACCGCTGGTGCTGCTGTGGCTGGGGATGGGCCCGGCCTCCAAGGTCGCGATGGTGTCGCTGGCGGTGGGCTTCACCGTGTTCCTGCACGCGCTGGCCGGGCTGGACCGCGTCGACCGTCGCGCCGTGGACCTGATGCGCAGCTTCGGCGCCGGCCCGGCCACGATCCTGTGGCGCCTGCGCATCCCGGCGGCCGTGCCGCTGACGGCCGCAGGCATGCGCGTCTCGACGGCGCGCAGCATGATCGTCGCGATCGTCACCGAGATGCTCGGCGCGCAAAGCGGCCTGGGCTGGACCATCTACCAGGCCGTGCTGCAGATCGACTTCGTGCAGGTGTGGTCGGCGATCTTCGTCGCCTCGGCCGCGAGCCTGGCGTTCTTCGGCCTCGTCAACCTGGTCGAGAAGCGCTATGTGTTCTGGAAGTGACGCGCCGGACGCCGCGCCGCCCATGTCCACGCTCGGCGTGCGGCGGGCGCGGCACGCGAGCACCGATGCGCAACGCCGCGGGCGGTTCTTCAACTCGGCCAATGCCTTCAACGTGAAGCTGCCACCGGTGCCGGCCGGCATCCACGCCGAGCCGGCACGACAGGCCCTGGCCGCGGACGCGCCCACGGGCTACGTGCCGTGCGACCAGTCCGCGGCGCTGGCCTGCCCCTGGCCGGCGACCACGCCGTTCATGCTGGCACGCTATGCCCGCGTGCGGCCGGGCGAACGCCTCGAGGCCGACTTCGTGGCCAGCGGCTCGCTGTGGTACGTGATCGCCGGCACCGGGCAGGCGCGCTGCGGCGACGAGACGCTGGCCTGGAGTGCCGGCGACATCTTCCACCTGCCCGCCGGGCCGGCCGAGCTGCTGGCCAGCGGCACCACGCCCGCCGTGCTGTGGCTGGTCACCGACGAGCCGCTGCTGGCGCACCTCGGCCTGGGCACGCGCCCGGCCCGCGCCGGGGCCGTGCATTTCACGGCGGCCGACATCGCCGGCGAGATCGACGCGATCCACCGCACCGTGCCCGATGCCGGCACCTCCGGCATGGCCGTGGTGTTTTCCAGCGCGGCCCTGGAACACACGCGCAACCTGATGCCGGGGCTGACGCTGTCGCTCAACACCCTGCCGCCGCACCGCCACCAGCCGGCGCACCGCCACAACTCCGCCGCGCTCACGCTGGTGATCGCCGGGGAGGACTGCCACTCGCGGGTCGACGGCGTGCGCTGCCCCTGGTCGCCCTGGGCCACGCTGGTCACGCCGCCGACCGCGGTGCACTCGCACCACAACGACGGCAGCCGGCGCGCCGAGTTCCTGATCGTGCAGGACGGCGGCCTGTACTACCAGGCGCGCACGATGGGCTTCCAGTTCATGGAGTGACGACGGCGGCAGGACGCCGCCCCGCGGCGCCCACCGGCACGGAAGCACGCAAGGGCCAGGCGCAGGCATGCCGCCTGCCGCGATCCCGACGGGGCGCATCGCGCCGGTGGCGGTCCTGACCGGCGGCGCCTGCCCGCTTCCACCGGAGCGGGGCTCCCGCTCATCCCGCGAGGCGGCACCGCTGCCCCGCCCGCCGGCAGGCCGCCTTCCGGGCGCATCAGGACCGGCCCGCCTGCCTCACCCCCATCAGGAGACATCCATGCAGATGAACCAGGTCAAGGAACGCCTCGGGCGCGTCGAGCAATGCGCGAGCGACGCGATGCAGGCGTGCCAGTCCGCCGGCGGCGTGCCGCAGGAATTGCAGCAGTGCGTCACCGAACTGGACCGCCGCTCGCACGAGGCGATGCAGATGATGCAGGGCACCCAGGACGAGCAGCGCATCGTCCAGTGCGTCGACGACCTCGAGCAGCTCGGCGACCGCGCGATGGCCGCCTGCCGGCGTGCGGACAGCGTCGATCCGCAGCTGAAGACGGCGGTGCAGCAGGCGCACGCCGAACTGTCCAGCCTGAAACACCAGCTGCACTGAACGCCCCACGGGGCGGCCGCGGGCTCCCCCGCGGTCGTGCCCCGGCACGGCAAGGGGCGGTGCAGGCGGCCTCAGCGAGAGCCCGGGTTCAGCGGGCCATGGCCACCCGACCGCCCTGAGGAGGGCGCATCCGCCCCGGATCGGGCAGCGCCGGCGCGTCCGCACCGGCGGGCAGCTGCTTGACCGCCATCGCCCGGGCGGTCTCGCTGCGCAGCGTCAGGCGCGTCAGCGCGTACAGGGGGTCAGCATCCTCGCGGCACAGCTCAAACGTTTCCATCGCCGCCAAGGTCCCGCCCTGGTAGCGCATCAGGCAGGCGCTGATCGCGGATTCGGCCGTGAGTTCGTAGCGCCGCAGGTGCTGCGTCATGCGCGGGCGCACCCGGGTGATCTCCAGCGAGGCCCAGCTCCACTCGGGCACGCCGACGATGCGCGGCGCCGGCCGCTCCTGGCCGAACAGGCCGAAGATCGTCGCCTTGATGGCCAGCACCGCGAGGCTGTCGCAGCCTTGCGCGTAGCGCGCGGGCAGCACGGTGGTGGTCGAGGTGCCGATGGTGGGGCTGCGCAACTGCACTTCGAGCTTGCCGCTGGCGTCGCCCAACGGGCCGATCTGCAGGCGGTACTGATCCACCTCCTGGCTCTGCCCATAGCGGACGCCCAGTTCGACGATCAGCGATTCATTTCGATCGGATGCGAATTCCACAAATCCTCCCCGAGCCGGTCGGCCCACGCGCTCTTACCGTTTCCCAACCGCAGGCAGCACGGAAAAACCACCAACGGTTGAAAAGATTGCAGCAATTTGGCAACCGGCTTGCGCCTCGTTGCCGCCGTTTCACTGCGCGCCGGACCACGTCACGCCTGTCATCGACCGCCGCATGACGGCAACGGCGATGGCCTCCGCGGGGCCCGGAGACACCACGGAAACAGCAAGCGCCATGCCGACAATTTCACGGTTTGCGGCACGGGGGTGCGCACGGCGTGCGGCGCAGCGCGCGATCGCCGGACGGATAAAGAAGGGGAAGATGCGGAAAGCGCAGCCCGCGCGGGCCGATGGGCACCGACCTGCCGCGAGGCTGTCGCTGATGCCGGCGGCGCCTTGCAGGCGGCCGGACCGGTCATGGAAAAGAGGGGAAAAGAACGAAAAGAAGGTTTACTTCTTCTTCTGCACGGCGGCCTTCAGCGAGGCGCCGGCGCTGAACTTGACGCCCTGGCTGGCCTCGATCGTGATTTCCTCGCCGGTGCGGGGATTGCGGCCGGTGCGGGCCTGCCGCTCGGTGACCGAGAAGCTGCCGAAGCCGATCAGCGAGACCGTGTCGCCGGAAGCCAGCGCCTTGGTCACGTTGTTGATGAACGAGTCGAGGGCGCGCTGCGCAGCGGCCTTGGACAGGTCGGCATCGGCGGCAATGGCATCAACGAGTTCTGCTTTGTTCATGGTCCTGACTGGGTAAGAACTGAGGAAAAAACGCGCGTCGTTGCCGCGCGCGGGAACCCCGCAGTCTAGCGGCTTCTGGAACCGAGGGGGCCACGGGCCCGTTAGCAAGGGCTGCGGGTGTAAGCGAATCACCTGCCGTGGGCAGGCCTCAATGCGCCATCAGCACCGGCACGGTCATGCCCGAGAGGATGGTGCGTGTCACCCCCCCGAGCACGAATTCGGCCACTCGGGAGTGGCCATAAGCGCCCATCACGAGCAGGTCGGCGCTGACGTCCGCAGCGCGCGACAGCACCGCTTCGCCGATGCCGATCTCGGTGGTCTCGCGCGCGACGCTGGCGTCGACGCCGTGGCGCGCGAACCATTGGCGCAGGTATTCGAGCTGCCAGCCGTGCACCCCTTCGGGGCGGCCCTTGCGGTCGAACACCGCGGCATGGACGTGGCTGGCGCGCGCCAGCAGCGGCAGCGAGGCCCCGAGCGCACGCGCGGCCTCGCGGCTGCCGTCCCAGGCCACCAGCACGCGCCGGCCGACGGTGTCGAAGCGACCGGCATAGGGCACGACCAGCACCGGCACGCCCGCCCCCAGCACGACCCGCTGCGGGAAGTCCGGTGGCACCGAGGCCGCGGCCTCGTCCTCGGTCTGGCCCACCACCACCAGGTCGCTGACGCGCGCCATGCGGATGATGCCGCCCACCGGGTCGCCCTCGTGCACCCGGCTTTCGTACGACAGCCCCGCGTGCTGCGCCGCCAGGCGCCCGGTGAACGAGGCCGAGACACGCTGGGCGCGCTGCAGCAGGTGCTCGAACGACAGCTGGACGTAGTTGGTGCCGCCGACCGCGTGCCCGATGCCGGCAGGCATCTCGACCCAGCCGGTCGGCGCGAAGCCGATCAGGTGGCCGCCCTGGTGGGCCGCGATGTCGGCCGCGAGGTCGATGCGGGCCGCGCAGCGCGCGCTGTCGTCGAGATGGACGAGGATGGTGCGGTAACTCATGTCTGCCTCCTGTGGCAACGCAAGCTTGCGGACCGGCCCGGGCGCCCGGCTCACCCGGCCCGCTGCAGGTCGAGCGACAGGCGCACCGCCTTGCGATCGGCGTCCGCCTCGATCGTGAATCCCAGGCACCGCGCCAGCGCGGCCATCGCGTCGTTCTCGCGCAGGCACACGCCGACCAGCCGGCCGGTGCCGCGCTGCGCCAGGTAGCCGATCATGCGCTCGAGCAGCAGCCGGCCCAGGCCCCGGCCCTGCCAGTCGCGGCGCACCTGGATCGCGAACTCGGCCTCGCGGTTGTCCGGATCGCAGGCCGCGCGCACCTCGCCGACCAGGCCCCCGTGTCCGTCGATCGCGACGAAGGTCATCTCACGGTCATAGTCGATCTGGCTGTAGCGCGCCAGTTCGGAACGCGGCACCTCGCGGCGCGACGAGAAGAAGCGCAGCCGCAGGTCCTGCGGGTCGGCCTCGGCGTAGAAGTCGCGCAGGCGCGCCTCGTCCTCGGGGCGGATCGGGCGCAGCATCAGGGGCGTGTCGGCCACCTCGATCCAGCTCTCCAGCTCGGTCGGGTAGGGCCGGATCGCCAGCCGCGCCGCGGCCTCGCCGCCGGCCAGCTGCACGCGCACGCGCGCATCGAGCGCAATCACGCCCTGGTCGTCGGCCAGCAGCGGGTTGATGTCCAGCTCCACCACCTGCGGCAGGTCGCACACCAGCTGCGACATCTGCACCAGCGCGCGGTACAGCGCGGCATGGTCGACCGGCAGGCGGTCGCGGTAGCCGGCCAGCAGGCGCGAGACCTGCGTGCGCGAGACCAGGTCGGCCGCCAGCGTCGCGTTCAGCGGCGGCAGCGCCACCGCCCGGTCGCGGATCACCTCCACCGCCGTGCCGCCGCGGCCGAACAGCAGCACCGGGCCGAACACCGGATCACTCGCCACGCCGGCGATCAGCTCGTGTGCGCGCGGGCGCAGCACCATCTGCTGCACCGTGAAGCCGTCCAGGTGCGCGTCCGGGCGCAGCTCCCGCACGCGGCGCTGCATCGTGCGCACCGCCAGGCGCACCTCGTGCTCGTCCTTGAGGTCCAGCGCGACGCCGCCGACGTCGGACTTGTGCGAGATCTCGCGCGAGAGGATCTTCACGACCACCGGGTAGCCGACCTCGGCCGCGGCGGCCACCACCGCATCGGGGTCGCGCGCGATCTTGGTCGCCACCACCGGGATGCCGTAGGCCGCCAGCAGCGCCTTGGCCTCCGGCTCGGTCAGCATCTCGCGCCCGTCGGCCAGCACCGCCTCGACGATGGCCAGCGCCGCCTCGCGGTCGGCGCGGAAGTGTTCGGCGGCCGCCGGCGGGGCCTGGGTCAACACCTCCTGGTTGCGCTGGTAGTTGACCAGGTGCATGAAGGCGGTCACCGCGCGCTCGGGCGTGTCGTAGGTCGGCAGCCCGGCCGCCTCGCAGGCGCGGCGCGCGGGATCGCTGCGGTCGGCCCCCAGCCAGCAGCTCAGCACGGGCCGCGGGAACTCGCGCAGCAGCGGCACCACCGCCTGCGCGACGTCGCTGCGCGGCACCACCGCGGTGGGCGCGTGCATGAACAGCAGCGCGTCGATCTCCGGCGCATCGCGCAGCACGGCCAGCGCTTCCACGTAGCGCTGCGCCGGCGCGTCGCCGATGATGTCCACCGGGTTGCCGTGCGACCAGGTCGGCGGCAGGCAGGCGTCGAGCCGCTGCCGGGTCGTGTCCTCGAGCGTGGCCAGCGTGCCATGTGCGAGCGACAGCGCGTCGGCGGCCAGCACGCCGGCGCCGCCGCCGTTGGTGACCATGCCGAGGCGATGCCCGCGCAGCGGCCGCGCGCGCGCCAGCGTCTCGGCCGCGTCGAACAGGTCCTCCAGCGTGTCCACGCGCAGCATGCCGGCACGGCGGATCGCCGCGTCGATCACCGCGTCGGAAGCGGCCAGCGCCCCGGTGTGCGAGGCGGCGGCCTTGGCCCCTTCGGGGGCGCGGCCGGCCTTCACGACGATCACCGGCTTGTTGCGCGCGGCCGCACGCGCGGCGGACATGAACTTGCGCGCCGCGCTGATCGACTCGATGTACATCAGGATCGCGCGCGTGCCCGGGTCGCTGCCCAGGTAGTCCAGCACGTCGCCGAAATCGACGTCCGCGCTGTCGCCCATCGAGATGAAGTGCGAGAAGCCGATGCCGCGCGCGTTGGCCCAGTCCAGCATCGCGGTGGCCAGCGCCCCGGACTGCGACACGAAGGCCAGCGGCCCGTGCCGCGCGCTGGCCTGCGCGAAGCTCGCGTTGAGCCCGATGCCGGGCACCAGCAGGCCGACGCAATTGGGCCCCAGGATGCGCAGCAGGTGCGGCCGAGCGGCCGCGAGCATGGCCTGCTCCAGCGTGCCGCCGCCCTCGGCCGGCGCCTTCAGGCCGGCCGTCAGCACCACCGCCGCGCGCGTGCCGCGCGCACCGAGCTGCGCCACGATGCCGGGCACCGTGGGCGCCGGGGTGCACACCACCGCCAGCTCGGGCGCCTCGGGCAGCGCGGCGACGTCCGGCCAGGCCTGCTGCCCGGCGATCGTCGCGTGCCTGGGGTTGACCGGCCACACCGGCCCGGAGAAGCCGCCTTCGCGCAGGTTGCGCATCACCAGCGCACCGATGCTGCGTTCGCGGTCCGACGCGCCGACGACAGCCACGGAAGCAGGCCGGAACAGGTGCTCGAGATGACGGATGCTCACGCGGCGCTCCTTGAACGAGTGGTGACACCGTACCAGCGGCCTTCCCCGGGGGGATTGACGTGCCGCAACCGCCAGGACGCCGCGCGGACGGCTCGCCCTGTGCCTGCGGCGTACTGTTGCTGCCCGGCCGCCGGGCGTCAAGCACCGCGACGACGCCTCAGCCGGCGCACTCGGGGGCGGCCTCGTCCAGCGGCAGCGACAGGCGGGCCTCGCCGCGCTGCACGTCGAGCCGGATCGCCGGCGCGTGCGCCGCGAGCAGGTCCCAGAAGGCGCGCTCGCTGTCGAAGGCCTGCCCGTTGACCGCGACGATCACGTCGCCCAGCCGCAGGCCGCAGTGGTAGGCCAGGCCGACCACGTAGGTCGCCTGCACGGCATAGGCCTGCTGCAGCGCGCCCCGCTGCGCCTCGTCGAGCGGCGCCACGCGCAGCCCGTAGGGCGGGGGCACGATGCGGCGCGGGGGTGGAGGGTCGGCCGGCTGCGCGGGCGCCGGCAGCCCCGTCGCGAGGACCAGCGCGCCGGCCAGCGCCAGGCCGGCACATCGCAAAGCGGAAAGATGCTTCATCGTCGCAGCTCCTTGCGGCCATGCGGCCGGCCCGCTGCCGTGCGGACCGGCGTGCGACAGGGATGCTCGCCCGGCGGCGCTGCCCCTGGCCTGAGCCGGGTCAATCCGGCCGCGACGGATGGGCCGCGCCGCTGGCCAGCGCCATGATGTTGACCACGCGCCGCACCGTCGCCGAGGGGGTCAGCACGTGCGCGGGGGCCGACGCGCCGAGCAGGATGGGGCCCACCGTGATGCCGTGGCCGCCGGTCATCTTCAGCACGTTGAACAGGATGTTCGCGGCGTCGATGTTGGGCAGCACCAGCACGTTGGCCGTGCCGCTCAAGGTGCTGTCGGGCAGGAAGCGCCGGCGCACGTCCTCGTCCAGCGCGGCGTCGCCCTGCATCTCGCCGTCGGCCTCGATGTCCGGATGGCGCTGGCGGAACAGGTCGCGCGCCGCGCGCATCTTGCGTGCCGAGGGCCGCGTGCTGGAGCCGAACATCGAGTGCGACAGGAAGGCCACGCGCGGCGTCAGGCCGAACTGGTGCACCGTCTCGCAGGCCATCGCCGCGATCTCGGCGAGCTGTTCGGCGTCCGGGTCCTCGTTGACGAAGGTGTCGGCGATGAACAGCGTGTACTGGTCCAGCATCAGCGCGTTGAGCGCGGCCAGCGTGCGCACGTCGCGGCGCTGGCCGATCACCTCGCGCACGTGTTCCAGGTGGTGGTCGTAGCGCCCCACCAGCCCGCAGACCAGGCCGTCGGCATCGCCCAGGTGCACCATCAGCGAGCCGATCAGCGTGTTGGAGCGCCGCACCGCGGCCTTGGCCGCCTCGGGCGTGATGCCGTCGCGCCCCTTGAGGCGGTGGTAGGCCTCCCAGTACTGGCGGAAGCGCGGGTCGTCCTCCGGGTTGGTCAGCTCGAAGTCCACGCCGGGCTTCAGGCGCAGGCCGGCGCGCGCGATGCGCTGCTCGACCACCGGCGGGCGGCCGATCAGGATGGGCCGCACGATGCCCTCCTCCAGCCCGATCTGCACCGCCCGCAGCACGCGCTCGTCCTCGCCCTCGGCGAACACGATGCGCCGCGGCGCGCTGCGTGCGGCCATGAACACCGGGCGCATGAACATGCTGGTGTGCGTGACGAACTTCTGCAGCGAGTCGCGGTAGGCGTCCAGGTCGGCGATCGGCCGCGTCGCCACGCCCGACTCGGCCGCGGCCTTGGCCACCGCCGGCGCGATGCGCAGGATCAGGCGCGAATCGAAGGGCTTGGGAATCAGGTACTCGGGCCCGAAGCTCATCTCCTCGCCCGGGTAGGCCGCGGCCACCTCGCCGCTGATCTCGGCCTTGGCGAGGTTGGCGATCTCGTGCACGCAGGCGACCTTCATCTCCTCGGTGATGCGCGTCGCGCCGCTGTCGAGCGCACCGCGGAAGATGTACGGGAAGCACAGCACGTTGTTGACCTGGTTCGGGTAGTCCGAACGGCCGGTGGCGATGATGCAGTCCGGCCGCGCGGCCTTGGCCAGTTCCGGGCGGATCTCCGGCTCGGGGTTGGCCAGCGCCAGGATCAGCGGGCGCTCGGCCATGGTCCTGACCATCTCGGGCGTCAGCACGCCGGCCGCGGAGCAGCCGAGGAACACGTCGGCGCCGGCCACCACGTCGGCCAGCGTGCGCGCGCTGGTGTGCTGCACGTAGCGGCGCTTGGTCTCGTCGAGCTGGTCGGCGCGCTCGTGGTGCAGCACGCCCTTGGAATCGCACATGTAGACGTGGGCCGGGTTGACGCCCAGGCGCACCATCAGGTCCACGCAGGCGATCGCCGCCGCACCCGCGCCCGAGACGGCCACCTTCACCTGGTCGATCTGCTTGCCGGTGAGCTCCAGCCCGTTGAGCAGCGCGGCCGCCGAGATGATCGCCGTGCCGTGCTGGTCGTCGTGGAACACCGGGATGTTCAGGCGCTCCTTGAGCTTGCGCTCGATGTAGAAGCACTCGGGTGCCTTGATGTCCTCGAGGTTGATGCCGCCCAGCGTCGGCTCCAGCGCCGCGATGATCTCGACCAGCTTGTCCGGATCCTTCTCGTTGAGCTCGATGTCGAACACGTCGATGCCGGCGAACTTGCGGAACAGGCACCCCTTGCCCTCCATCACCGGCTTGCCCGCCAGCGGCCCGATGTCGCCCAGGCCGAGCACCGCGGTGCCGTTGGTCACCACGCCGACCAGGTTGCCGCGCGAGGTGTACTCGGCGGCCAGCGCCGGGTCGTCCTCGATCGCCAGGCACGCATAGGCCACCCCGGGGGAATAGGCCAGCGACAGGTCCCGCTGGTTCGACAGCGGCTTGGTCGGCATCACGGCGATCTTGCCGCGCGTGGGCGTGCGGTGGTACTCGAGCGCGGCGTCCCGCAGCGCCTGCTCGGCCGGTGAATGTTCCTTGTGACCCATGTAACCCTCCGGAAAGGCGCGCTGCGCCCCAGGAGCCGGCGCAGTGCAACAAGGTCGTGCAGTCTATACGCGCTGCAACAAGGGGAGCCCAAAGCCGGCTCGCACGCAGTGGGAAGCCCGGCCGGGCCAGCGGGGAACCCGGAAACGGCACGGCCGCCTTGCGGCGGCCGTCGATGCGGGGCCATGGCGGCAGCGGCGCCGGACGCGCCAGCCGCTTCAGGCCGGGCGCGCGATCCAGGCGAACGGTCCCAACCAGCGCCGGCCCAGGCGCGCCAGCGGCAGCGGGGCCTCGGAGTCGTCGTGCGAGGCGGAGGGGTCGGAGCGGCCGCTGCCGTCGGCCACCGGCATCGTGCTCGCCTCGTGCTCGACGCGCCAGTGCAGCGGCACCAGGCCCTTGAAGCGCACCTTCCACACCGCGCCCGCGTCGAAGCCGGCGCGGTAGGTCAGCGCGAAGCGGTCGGAGCAGCTCTCGCCGTTCATCTCCAGCGTGAGGACGCTGAAGTCCTCCGGCCCGGCGAGCCTGTGGTAGGTGTTGCGGATGTAACCCTCGGCCTCGGTGGCGAGGTAGCGGCGCGCGTCCTGGTCCATGCGCTCGATCAGCACCAGCGTCGCGAGCGCCACTTCGCACACCAGGATGGACGGCGGATGGTCGCCGTGCGAGGCCTGCAGGCACAGCCGGGCATTCGGCCCCAGCTGCGGCGCCGGACCGATCCAGGCCATCGCCTCGGCATCCCAGCCCAGGTCGAGCTGCCGGTAGGTGAAGCGCCCGTTCACGTGGTCAAAGTGCATCGCGGTAGGAGTATCCATCGACAGGTCCCGTGAGCATGTGCGCCCCTGCGCAACCATGCACTTCATCCTAGTGGGGCGTGCAGGCGGGCGCATCCCTCCGAGGGGTGTCACCCTCCAATGGGGGAAGCACGCTGCCGCGCCGGGGCGGGGACCGGCCGTGCGGGCGGCCGTCGCTACTTGCGCAGGCCGCGGAAGATGCTGGCGCCGGCCACCAGGGCGATCACGCACAGCACCAGGAACACGAAGAACAGCACCTTGGCGATGCCGGCCGCGCCGGCGGCGATGCCGGTGAAGCCGAGCGCGCCGGACACCAGCGCGATCACGGCGAAGATCAGGGCCCACTTCAACATGTGCGTCTCCTCGGGTGGATAAAAGGCGCCGCAGGCAAGGTGGGCGACGCCATGGCGGCATCTTCCGGCGCGCCGACCGCAGCACGCTGTCGGCCCGGCGCGCGGGCGCGGGTCAGCCGGCGCCTACAAAGACTTGCGCATGGATCGCCCACGTAACGCACAATGGGGGTCTCCACGCGGAAGCTGCACGATGGCCCCCACCCCCATCCACGTCCCCCCGCTGCCGGACGAGCATTTCCGCCTGCTCGTCGACGCGGTGCAGGACTACGCCATCTTCATGCTGGACCCGCAGGGCCACGTCGTCAGCTGGAACCAGGGGGCCCAGAAGATCAAGGGCTACGCGGCCGACGAGGTCATCGGCCGGCATTTCTCGCTGTTCTACCCGCCCGAGGTGGCCGCCGCCGGCTGGCCGCAGGAAGAGCTGCGCCGCGCCACGCGCGACGGCCGCTACGAGGAGGAGAACTGGCGCGTGCGCAAGGACGGCTCGCGCTTCTGGGCGCTGGTGGTGATCACCGCGATGCGCGACGCCGACGGCCGCCTGCGCGGGTTCGCGAAGGTCACGCGCGACCTCAGCGAGCGCCGCCGCCAGGAAGAGGCGCTGCGCCGCAGCGAGGAAAGCTTCCGGCTGCTGGTCGAAGGGGTCAAGGACTACGCGATCTACATGCTCGACGCCCAGGGCTTCGTGCGCAGCTGGAACGCCGCGGCCGCCAGCATCAAGGGCTATGCCGCCAGCGAGGCGCTGGGGCGGCATGTCTCGATGTTCTACACCCGGCAGGACGTCGACGCGCGCGTGCCCGAGGCCGAACTGGCCCGCGCCGTGGCCCAGGGCCGCGCCGAGGTCGAAGGCTGGCGCGTGCGCAAGGACGGCAGCAGCTTCTGGGCCCATGCGATCCTCAACCCCCTGTACGACGAGCACGGCCAGCTGCGCGGCTACGCCAAGGTCACGCGCGACATGACCGAGCGTCGCCGGCTGGAGGAGCTGGAGCGCTCCAGCCGCCGCATGAGCGAGTTCCTCGCCATGCTGGCCCACGAGCTGCGCAACCCGCTCGCGCCGATCCGCAACGCGGTCAGCATCATGCAGCTCGAAGCGCTGGACATGCAGCGGCTGCGCACCTGCCGCGACATCATCGACCGCCAGCTCAGCCACCTGACCCACCTGGTCGACGACCTGCTCGACGTCGGCCGCATCGCCACCGGCAAGATCGCGCTGAAGAAGGCGCCGATGGACCTGATCGAGGCGGTCATGCGCAGCGTCGAGGCGGCCCGGCCGGAGTTCGACGCGCGCCGCCAGCACCTGCAGCTGGAGCTGCCCGACGAGCCGGTGCCGCTGGTCGGCGACACCACCCGCATCTCGCAGGTGGTGCAGAACCTGCTGAACAACGCGGCCAAGTTCACCCCGTCCGAGGGGCAGGTCACGCTGCGCGTGCGCACCGACGGCCGCACCGCGGTGATCGACGTGATCGACACGGGCGCGGGCATCGCCCCCGACCTGGCCGAGCGCATGTTCGACCTGTTCGTGCAGGGGCACGCGGCCGGCACCGGCAGCGAAAGCGGCCTGGGCATCGGCCTGACGCTGGCGCGCTCGCTGGTGGAGATGCACGGCGGCATCATCAGCGTACACAGCGACGGCCCGGGGCGCGGCAGCCACTTCACCGTGCGCCTGCCGCTCGGGCCGGCCGAGCCCGAAGCAGGCGCCCCGTCGTCCGAGACGCTCGCCGGCCACGGCGCGCACACCCGGGTGCTGGTGGTGGACGACAACCAGGACTCGGCCGACAGCATGGCCGCCGTGATGGAACTGCTCGGCCAGGAGACCCGCGTCGCCTACAGCGGCCAGCAGGCGCTGGCCATCGCGCGCGAGTGGCACCCCGATGCGGTGCTGCTGGACCTGACCATGCCGCAGTCCGACGGCTTCGAGGTGCTGCAGGCGTTGCGGGCGCTGTCCGGCGGGCACGAGCTGTACGTGGCGGCGATGACCGGCTACGCGCAGGACCACGACTGGCGGCGCACGCTGCAGGCCGGCTTCGACGAACACCTGCCCAAGCCGGTCGACATGGACACGCTGCAGCGCGTGCTGCACGACATCGAGCGCCACCGCCGCCAGCGGCAGTCCGGGCACCCGCTGCGCTAGCTACTCCGCCAGCGGCTGCATGGCCGGCCCTCCGCCGCCCGGGAATAGCCGGGCCCGCGTGACGTTGTAGATCTCGGCGCCCAGCTTGGCCATCATCAGCGGCTTGGTCACGAAGCCGTCGGCCCCGGCCGCGAAGCAGGCAGCGCGGTCGGCCGGCGTGTAGTGGGCGCTGGCCACGATGATCGAGAAGTACGGCAGCTCGCCGTCGCCCTGCAGCAGGCGCAGCTGGCGCGTCGTCTCCAACCCGTCCATCACCGGCATCTGCACGTCCATCAGCACCGCGTCGGGGGCCTGGCGCCGGCACGCGGCGATGGCCTGGACGCCGTCTTCGGCGATGCGCACGGCATAGCCCAGGGCCTTCAGCATCCCGGCCGCCACCTGGGCGCTCACCGGATCGTCTTCAACGACTAGGAAGTCCATGGCATGTGGTGGCCCGCCGGGCCGGCTGTCTCCTCTGTTGCCATCCTATGTCCCCGGCGTGACATCCGGATGAAGCCCCCGCACGCAGGCGGGGTGGGAACGTCGGTTGCTCCGATGCGCTTCGCGTGATGTCGATTGCGAGGAGGTCGCCATGCAAAGGGAGCTGGTCAGGGAACGCCTGTCCTTCATCGAGCAGTGCATCGACGATGCGGCCCTCGCCTGCCGCGAGACCGGCTATGCGCCCGAGGAACTCAAGGCCTGGGTGCGCGAGCTGGACCGGCGCTGGGCCGAGGTGGAGGCTGCCGCGGGCCACCCGCTGGACGCGACCTCGCTGCGCGCCTGCCTCGAGACGCTGGAGGAAATCGGCGACCGCGCCGTCGAGGCCTGCCGCGAGCAGCGCCACATCGACCCGCAGCTGCGCATGGCGGTGCACACCGCCCGCCACGAGATCGCGGCGCTGCGCCGCCAGCTGCACTGAGCCCGCGGCGTCAGTTGCGCCGGAGCTCGCGCGCCCGCTCCAGATGGCGCTGCAGCACTGGCAGTTGCCCGGACGCGAACGCCTTGATCTGCGGGTCGCGTGCGTTGGAGGCGCCGCGCTGGAACAGCGCGATGGTCTGCTCGTGCGCCTTCACGCCCATCTCCTCGACGTACCGCGCGTCGAAGGCGGCGCCGTCGAGCGCCCCGAGCGCCTGCAGCTTCGCCTGCTGCGTGGCATCCGGCGCCTGGGGCAGCGCGACGCCGCGCTCGCCGGCCAGCTGCGCCAGCGCCTCGTGCGCACGGGTGTGCTCCTCGACCATCTGCCGCGCATAGGCCTGCACCTGCGCGTCCTCGGCCTTCTGCAAGGCCAGCCGGCTGGCCTCCACCTCGGCCAGGCCGTTGTGCGCGGCCTGGCGCAGGAAGCCGGCGTCGTCCTCGGCGACGCGCTGGGCCGACGCCGGGCCCGCGAGGAGCATGCACAGGAACAACAGGGACTGCAGCAAGCTTTTCATGCCGGTTCCTTCCGGGAGTGGAGGTTGCAGGGATGTCCCGGTGCGGCAATGGCCGTACCTGCGGCGCCGGTGTCGGGCCGCGCCTACGCCCCCGGGGGTCGTGCACTGACGGCCAGGCGCCGCCTGGACACGAAGATGGGATCAGGCACCTCGCCGCAACCTGGAAGGATCACCATGCACACCAACGCATCGTTGCGGGCGGCCCGGTGGATCGCCCTGGCGGGGGCGATCGCCGCCCCGCTTGCCATCGCCCAGGTCTCGCCCGCCACGGCCCCGCCGGCCACCGACGAGCGCGCCGCCTGCGCGCAGCTGGCCGACCCCGCATCGCGCCGCGCCTGCCGGCGCGACATCGCCGCAGCGCGCGCCGAAGCCCGCCGCGAGGGCGCGACGCCCGCGGCGGGAGCGCCCGACTACGAACGCAACGCACTGCAACGCTGCCAGGCGCTGCCGCTGCAGGACCGCCCCGCCTGCGAGAAGCGCGTGCGCGGCGAGGGCTACACCAGCGGCAGCGTCGAAGGCGGGGGCATCTACCGCGAGACGCGCGAGATCGTCCCCGCCGCGCCGGCCTCGCGCTGAGCGCTTCAACGCGCGACGTCGAACACCTGTTGCAGGTAGGCGAGGAAGGTCTCGTCGTCGCACAGGGTCTTGCCCGGGCTGTCCGACAGCTTGGCCACCGGCTGCCCGTTGGCGCGGGTCAGCTTCATCACGATGTTCAGCGGCGCCAGCCCCACGTCGTTGGTGAGGTAGGTGCCGATGCCGAAGCTCGGCTGCGTGCGGTCGCCGAAGTGCCGGTACAGCGCGAAGGCGCGCTCGAAGTCCAGCGCGTCGGAGAACACCAGCCGCTTGGTGTGCGCGTCGATGCGCAGCCGCGCGTAGTGCGCCAGCGCCTTCTCGCCCCAGGCGACCGGGTCGCCCGAGTCGTGGCGCAACCCGTCGAACAGCTTGGCGAAGTACAGGTCGAAGTCCGCCAGGAACGCGTCCATGCCGACCACGTCGGTCAGCGCGATGCCCAGGTCGCCGCGGTACTCCTGCACCCAGTCCTCCAGCGCCGCTTGCTGGAAGTCGCGCAGCCGCACCCCGGTGGCCTGGTAGGTCTGCAGGTACTCGTGCGCCATCGTGCCGATCGGCACCAGGCCCAGCTCCTTGGCGAGCATCACGTTGGAGGTGCCGCTGAACCACGGCGAGGCCTCGCGCTGCAGCGTCTGCAGCACCTCGCGCTGCCACGCCGCCGAGTGGCGCCGCCGCGTGCCGAAGTCGAAGAAGCGGAACGGATGCCGGCACGGCGGCTCGGCGGTGAAGCCGCGCAGCGCCTCGATCTTGGCCGCCAGCCGCTCGCGGCCCGTGCGCAATGCCTGCGCGGCATCGAAGCGGCGGCAGTACAGCTCGTGGACGATGGCCAGCACGAACACCTCGAAGGCCATCACGTGCACCTGCGGTCCCTGCGCGACGATGCGCAGCGCCTCGCCGTCGGCGCTGGCGGCGATGAACTCGCGCTGGAACCGGAAGATGCGCAGGAAGTCGACGAAGTCCGACTTGATGAAGCGCAGGCTGCCCAGGTAGGCCAGCTCGTCCTTCGTGAAGCTGAGGGCGCACAGCCGGTCGAGCTGCTCGTTCACCTCGGGCAGCAGCTGCGCCAGCGGCAACGCCGGCCGGTTGCGGCACACGAAGGTGTACTCGGCCTGGGTGGCCGGGTGCCGATGCAGCATGGTCTGCCACATCGTGAACTTGTAGAGGTCGGTGTCCAGCAGGCTGCGGATGATGTCATGCATGGCGTTTCCCGGACGGATCAGGCGCCCACGGTACACCAACGCACGCGAGCTAGCCGCGCGGCGCGACGCGCTCCATCGCGCGGGCCAGTTCCTCCTGGCCGCTGTCGCACAAAGCGCGCACGACGCCCGCGAAGTCTCCCGGCTCGCGGTTCTGGCTCAGCTTGCGCTTGCCCTCGATGCGTTCGATCTCGACCTCGATGCCGATGATCATCTTCAGCAACGCATCCAGGTACTCGGCCGGCGCGTCGCCCATCTTCCACGGCCGGGGCTCGCGGGCCTCGTGCCGGCGCGTCAGCCGCGCCACGATGCGGCGCACGGACGTCCCGTCGTCGCGCACGCGCAGCCGCCCGTGCACGTGCACCGCCTCGTAGTTCCAGGTCGGCACGTGCCGGTGCGTGAGCGCCTTGCTCGGGTACCAGTTCGGCGACACGTAGCCCTGCGCGCCGCGGAACACCACCAGCACCTGCGCCCCGTCGCCGACGCGCTGCCAGACGTCGTTGGCGCGTGCCACGTGGGCCAGCAGCACGCCGTGCGGCCCGGCGTCGGTGTCCAGCTCGAACGGCAGGTGGTTGGCGTCGAGGCCGTCCGCGCCATGCGTGACCAGCGTGCCCAGCGGATGCTCGCGCACGATGCGGTGCAGTTCGTCGAGTTCGGGGACGGCAAAGGCGGCGGGGATGTACATCGTGCGGCACTCCTACGGCGTGCAGGCCGTGCCGCCTACTGTACGGCAGCCGCCGCGCTCAGCCGAAGCGGGTCGGCGCGTACGGCGCCGGGTCCACCACGGTCGGGCCGCCCTCGATCAGCTCGGCCATCAGCCGGCCGCTGACCGGCCCCAGCGTGAAGCCCTGGTGTGCATGGCCGAAGTTGAACCACAGACGCGCATGGCGCGGCGCCGGGCCGATCACCGGCAGCATGTCCACCGTGCAGGGCCGCGCGCCCATCCAGGGCTGCGCCTCCACCGGCTCGGGCAGGTCGAACAGGCGCCGCGCCTGCGCGTAGGCCCGGTCCACCTGCACCGGCGTGGGTGGCGCGTCGACGAAGGCGAACTCCGCGCCCGTGGTCAGCCGCACGCCGCGCCGCATCGGCGCGAGGACGTAGCCGCCCGCTTCGTCCAGCAGGGGAATGCGCGGCCCCTCGCCGCCGCGGTAGTGGCGGTGGTAGCCGCGCTTGACGAACAGCGGCAGCCGGTAGCCGAAGCGGCGGGTCAGCGTCTCAGACCACGGGCCGAGCGCCACCACCGCGTGCTCGGCGTCGACCTCGCCGGCCTGCGTGCGCACGGCCCAGCCGCGGGCCGTCGCGCGCAGCGTCGTCGCGTCGCCCTGCGCGATGACGCCGCCCGCGCGCTCCAGCGCCTGCGCATAGCGCTGCACCAGCTCGCCCGGGTCGCTGACCACCCACGGGTCCAGCCAGTGCACCGCACCGGCCAGCGGCATCCGCAAGGCCGGCTCGGCCTGCGCCAGCGCCTGTGCGTCGAGCACCGCGTGGCGCAGCCCGTAGGCCTGCGCGACGGCCCGCGCCTCGTCCGCGCCCTGCTGCAGCGCCCGCGCGTCGCGGTACACCACGCGGTAGCCGACCTGGCGCACCAGGTCCTCGGCGCCGGCTGCGCGGATCAGCGGCTCGTGCTCGCTCAGGGCATGCTCGATCAGGCGGGCGTAGTGGCGGGTGGCGGCCGCATGGCGCTCGGGGTGCGAGTTGCACCAGTAGCGCAACAGCCGCGGCGCCAGCGCCGGCAGCGCGCCCCAGTGGTAGTGCAGCGCCGCGCCCTGCCCCAGCAGCATCTTCGCGAGCACGTCGGGCTCGCGCGGGAAGGCGTAGGGCTGCACCGCCTCGCGCTGGATGATCCCGGCATTGCCATAGGAGGTTTCCTGCCCCGGCCCCTTGCGGTCCACCAGCGTGACGCGATGGCCGCGCAGGGCCAGGTGCAGGGCGGTGCAGGTGCCGACCATGCCGGCGCCGAGCACGAGGACGCTGGTCGTCATGTACGGATCCCGTGTGCGTTGTGTGGATGGCGAGGTTCATCGGCTGCGGCACCGGACGCGATGCGCCGGCCGCCGCATCGAGCGGCATCGTACCGCCCTCACCCCCCGGGCCGGCGCGCCGCGCACGCCAGCCGCACAGCGGCACAGCGGCACGCTGGGCCTTGCGCCACAGCCAGGTCGGCACGCCGCCCGCTGCCTAGAATGCCCCCGGCCTCGCCCGCCCTGCCCGGCCCCGCCGGGTACGCCCGATCCGGTGCCCGGCATGTCGTCGTCGCCGTGGCGGACCTTCGCGGTTCCGCCGCCCTCGCCCCTGCCCGCTGCCGGCTCCTGCCACCAGGGCCCCGTAAGCTTCCCCGATCCGCAGACACCCCATAAGTAGAACTTTCTGGCATGTTTTCCCCAGCCAGGAGGTTCCATGAAGCAGTCCCGTTTCACCGAGACCCAGATCGTCTCGATCCTCAAGCAGGCCGACGCCGGCGTGCCGGTCAAGGACATCTGCCGGCAGGCCGGCATCAGCGTTCCGACCTACTACAAGTGGAAGTCGAAGTACGGCGGCCTGGAGGCCTCCGAGCTGCGGCGTGTCAAGGACCTGGAAGCGGAGAACGCCAGGCTCAAGCGGATGTACGCCGAGCTGGCGCTCGACAACGCCGCGATGAAGGATCTGATCGCAAAAAAACTGTAGGGCCGGAGCAGAAGCGCGAGGCCGTGCGGTACCTGGTCGAGGTGCACACGCGGCCCCTGAGCCGGTCCTGTGATTGCGTTGGGTTGTCGCGGGCAGCGTGGTACCAGCCGCCGGTGCACTGGACGGTACGGGATGCCGAGATCATCGCGGCCCTGGCCGAGGTGGTCGAGAATCACCCGAGCCGCGGCTTCTGGAAGTGTTGCAAGGTCCTGCGCCGTGCGCGTCCGGACTGGAACCACAAGCGAATCTACCGAGTGTACAAGGCGATGAAGCTCGATCTGCGCCGCAAGGCCAAGCAGCGGCTGCCCAAGCGCGAACGCGTACCGCTCTACGTTCCCCTGCTGCCCGATGCCGTCTGGTCAGCGGATTTCATGGCCGACGCGCTGGCGTGTGGCCGCCGCTTCCGGACCTTCAACGTGGTCGACGACTTCAACCGCGAGGCGCTGCACATCGAGGTCGACACCTCGATCTCGTCCACGCGCCTGGTCCGCATCTTCGAGCAGCTCAAGCGCGACCACGGCCTGCCGCAGGTCCTGCGTACCGACAACGGCCCGGAGTTCCTGGGCGAGGCCTTCGTGCAGTGGGCCAAGCTCAACGGCATGGCCATCCGGTACATCCAGCCCGGCAAGCCCAACCAGAACGCCTACATCGAACGCTTCAATCGGACCTTCCGCAAGGAGGTCCTGGACCAGCACCTGTTCACCCGCCTCGACGACGTGCGCGAGGCCGCGTACTGGTGGATGCTCGAGTACAACGAGGAGCGTCCCCACGATTCGCTCGGCGATCTGACCCCGGCCGAGTACCGCCAACGCGTCGCCGGAAGTTCTACTTTTGAAATGCCTGCTTGACGGGGAAGCTTACGTGCGCGCACGACCTCGACCAGGATCAACAGCAGCAACATCAGCCAGAGCTTGCGGGCCATCGGGAGCGCGGGCAGTGCGTGGTCTTGCGGAGACGGGAGCGTAACCGCTGCGGGCAGGCGGAGGCCATGCTTTAGCACTGACCAGCAGGAGCCTTACTAACCAAGAGCGGACGGATGGCCCGGGAGGAACCTGGTCGAGGAAAGGGTCAGGTTCAGTTCTCGGCCGAGGACAACACGCAAGTCCACAGCATTGAAGTAAACCTGACCCCGTTAGTCGAACCCGCTAGTCATATGTTCTTAGCACCTTGCCCGCTGTTTTCCGGGAGCACATTCTTCACCGAAAGCACGAAGGCATCCCGAGTCTGGTTATCCAGACAAATTCGGCACCACTCCGTCACTATAGTTTCCCAAACACTCGTTCGGCTCTTGAGAATCTTATCGCCCACTAATTCAGGCCACTTATGGAAGTCCGGATTGAGCATCGCGTCTTCAAAATACGTATGCAAGCTCCCAGCACCGACACCGAAACGGTCATGCAGCTGACCCCAATTGGCCGCCCGTAACCCATGAAAAACGATCTGCTCGGGAGCTTTGTCACCCGGCAACTTCACACAACCAGGCTTGGATTCTTGATCGCCATCAAGAACGCCCAAGCCCGGCCGCGGAAGCTTGCCTTCAGAGGCTAGCTTCCCCATCATCGCAACCACATTCGCCGGCCCCACCGCTGATATCTTGATGTGAGACAGAAGGTCAGCACCCTCGGGGTGCGTTGCCAAGATCTCCCTACACCAGATCTGAGCGAAATTATCTTCGACGTAGAGGAAAGCCTCTGGATGCGCCACATCATCCAATTTTGTCAACGAGAACTCAGGGCTGGCGCCGTATACAACGCTCGGCCCGGTAGCAGTTGGAAGAAGGAGAATGCGAGCCTCAGGCGGCAACTCCTCCAATATATATGGGCTATGCGTCGAAACAATAACTTGCGCGCGACGCAACCTGCTCAATTCAATCAGGAAGTTTATAAGCCGCCTTTGAGCTTTAGGATGTAGTGAAGCTTCGACTTCATCGATAATGATCAGAGAGTAATCCGGCACCTCTTGTAGTACCCGCATGAGGTCGAGAGATGTATCCTCACCTGCACCTTGGTGAAATTGCGAAATCTCACCGAATCCCTGCGGAGCAACCCTACTGTGCGCTTCTCGTTTACATCCGGGGCCGCGAATCGCGCATCTTTATACTCACGACCAAGGATGTAAGAAAGCTTGGCCCTATATTCGTCACTTAAGGCTTCTGTTGAGATCTCGCCTGCAGCCAAGCGAGCAACCTTTGCGTAACCTGCAGTTGCATCCAGCGGAAGCGTTCGAGCAACATCGAACCAGTACACGGGCCGCGCGTGACGTTTCTCTGGGAAGCTCCACCGCTTGGTAGGCTTCTTTATCTTGAAACTAACAGACGCATCTCCAAGCTTTATTGAGTATCCCAATTCTATGTTGCTCAACTTATCCCAGTGCGTGTCCAGGAAGAAATCGGAAGGGTAGTAACCCGTTTCTTTCGTCCTCTCGTACGCAGAAGCGGCAACTTTTAAGACAGTACTTTTTCCTGCGCCATTTTCGCCAACAATCGCCGATACCGGGAATTTGAATTGAACGGACTGCCCCTGCCAACCACGAAGCCCGCTAATGTCGACCCGATCTAGGAACTGAGGCCACAACCCACCTTGAAACTGATCCCTTATGCGCTGAATCTCACCAACGTTCATAGCTCCCCCTGAGCTATTAGTGAAAAAAGGCGTTCGATAAAAAACGGGGCCAGGTTCAGCCCTGAACTCCCGGCCCCATTTTAACGGTTCTTCTCCCAACTGAGGGGAGAGAGGCGCACGGCCGACCCGGCAGAATTGTTGTTCTCGAGGCAACAAAACGGGGCCGGCCGTGGCCGAAGTGGATTGTATGTCCCAGCTGGGTGGCTGGAAGGGTTATCGCGTATGGGATTGGCGTCAGGAGGATCGGGGCGGCCAGTCCTGGGCGGTGCTGGAACTGGCGCCCGTAGAGGGCGCAGAGCGCCTTTGTTCGGGCTGTGACCAGCCGGTAGCGGCCATCCACGACCAGACCGTTCGCCGGATCCGGGACCTGCCGCTGTTCGAATACGCGGTGGAATTGTGGGTACCGCGGCTGCGCCTGGCCTGCCCGCGCTGCGGCCCGAGGCTTGAGCGACTGGACTGGCTAGCCCCCCACGCCCGGGTGACCCGGCGGCTGGCCGAGAGCGTGGCCCGGCTGTGCGCCGGGACATCGGTGCGGCACACCGCCCGGTGGTTCGGGCTGGACTGGAAGACGGTCAAAGCGATCGACTTCCGGCATCTGGAGCGCTCGCTGGGCCCGCCGAACCTGGACGGCGTGCGGCTGCTGGCGATGGACGGGTTCGCGATCCAGAAGGGCCACCGGTACGCGACCGTGGTGGTCGACCCCGAGCGCAAGCGGGTGCTGTGGGTGGGGCGCGGGCGTTCGAGAGCGGAAATCAGGCCGTTTTTTGAGCTGCTGGGCCCGGTGCGCTGCGCCCAGGTCCGCGCCGTGGCGATGGACATGAACTCCGCCTACGACCTGGAGGTTCGGGCGCATTGCCCGAACGCGGAGGTCGTCTACGACCTGTTCCATGTCGTGGCCAAGTACGGCCGGGAGGTGATCGACCGGGTCCGGGTGGACGAGGCAGACCGGCTGCGCGCCGATAAGCCGGCCCGGCGGGTGGTCAAGACATCGCGCTGGCTGCTACTTCGTAATCGGGAGAACGTGCCCGACGAGCAGGTGGTGCGGCTGGAAGAGCTGCTGGCGGCCAACAAGGCCTTGTTGACGGTCTACCTGCTGAAAGAAGACCTGAAGGGGCTATGGCGCTACCGGCGCGAGGCATGGGCCTGGAAAGCGTGGAAGAGCTGGAAGCGACGAGCCCTGCGCAGCGGCCTGGAGCCGCTGCGCGTGTTCGTGCGGCGGCTCGAGCCCTACCTGTCGGGGATCCTGGCCCACTGCCGCTGGCCGCTGGGAACCAATCTGGTCGAAGGCATCAACAACAAGATCAAGGTCATCAAGCGGGTGGCCTACGGCTACCGGGACGACGCCTACTTCTTCCTGAAGATCCGGGCGGCCTTCCCCGGACTTGGGTGAAGAACCAAAAAACTGTAGGGCCGGAGTAGAAGCGCGAGGCCGTGCGGTACCTGGTCGAGGTGCACACGCGGCCCCTGAGCCGGTCCTGTGATTGCGTTGGGTTGTCGCGGGCAGCGTGGTACCAGCCGCCGGTGCACTGGACGGTACGGGATGCCGAGATCATCGCGGCCCTGGCCGAGGTGGTCGAGAATCGCCCGAGCCGCGGCTTCTGGAAGTGTTGCAAGGTCCTGCGCCGTGCGCGTCCGGACTGGAACCACAAGCGAATCTACCGAGTGTACAAGGCGATGAAGCTCAATCTGCGCCGCAAGGCCAAGCAGCGGCTGCCCAAGCGCGAACGCGTACCGCTCTACGTTCCCCTGCTGCCCGATGCCGTCTGGTCAGCGGATTTCATGGCCGACGCGCTGGCGTGTGGCCGCCGCTTCCGGACCTTCAACGTGGTCGACGACTTCAACCGCGAGGCGCTGCACATCGAGGTCGACACCTCGATCTCGTCCACGCGCCTGGTCCGCATCTTCGAGCAGCTCAAGCGCGACCACGGCCTGCCGCAGGTCCTGCGTACCAACAACGGCCCGGAGTTCCTGGGCGAGGCCTTCGTGCAGTGGGCCAAGCTCAACGGCATGGCCATCCGGTACATCCAGCCCGGCAAGCCCAACCAGAACGCCTACATCGAACGCTTCAATCGGACCTTCCGCGAGGAGGTCCTGGACCAGCACCTGTTCACCCGCCTCGACGACGTGCGCGAGGCCGCGTACTGGTGGATGCTCGAGTACAACGAGGAGCGTCCCCACGATTCGCTCGGCGATCTGACCCCGGCCGAGTACCGCCAACGCGTCGCCGGAAGTTCTACTTTTGAAATGCCTGCTTGACGGGGAAGCTTACGATGTCGTGCCGCCCCGCGGCGCCGCCCGACAATGGCCGCAGCCCGTCCCCCTCGGGCCGGGAAAGGAGGACCCACCGCATGGATCGCTACACCGGCGGCTGCCTGTGCGGCCAGGTGCGCCTGGTGGCCACCGGCCGCCCCTACCGCGTCGGCCTGTGCCACTGCCTCGACTGCCGCAAGCACCACGGCGCGCTGTTCCACGGGTCGGCGGTGTTCCCCGCGGACGCCGTGACCGTCGAAGGCGAGTCCGCCAGCTACCGCGGCCGGCACTTCTGCCCCCGCTGCGGTTCGCCCGTGTTCGGGCGCGGCGGCGACGAAGTCTTCGTCAACCTGGGCGCCCTCGATGCGCCGGACCAGTTCGTGCCCACCTACGAAAGCTGGACCGTCCGGCGCGAATCCTGGCTGCCGCCGTTTCCGCTGCGACACCACTACGAGCGGGACCGCGACACCTCGACCCGGTTCGAGGACTGAGCCCGGCCCGGCGAGCCATGCCGGCGTGAAGTCGGTAAGAGAGGCCCGGGCCTTCAGGCCACCGGGGCCGCCGGAGCCACGTGGGCGGCGAGGAACTGCTGCACCTCGGCGATCACCCACTCGGGCTGCTCCCGGTGCGGGAAATGCCCGCCCGGCGACAGCACGCGCCGCACCACCGGCCCCCGCACGCCGGCGGCGATGCGCTCCTGGTGGGCCAGCGACCCGTACTCGTCCCGGTCGCCGTGGATGCACAGCACCGGGCAGCGCACCTGCGCCAGCCGCTCGTCCAGGGTCCAGGTGCTGAACTCCTCCGACAGCCAGGTGCCCAGCCACGCCTCCAGCACCCAGGCTGCCTTGTCGCCGTGATACTTCTGCAGCCGCTCCAGCTGCCCCGGCTGCGCGAACCGCGCCTGCGCCTCGCGCAGCCCGTCCAGCGTCACCGATTCGACGAACGCCTGCGCCGAGATCGTCACCAGCCCGACGCAGGCCTGCGGATACGCCGCCGCCACGCACACGCCCATGCCGCCGCCCACGCTGTGGCCCAGCACGACGAACTGCTCCAGCCCGAAGTGCCGCACCACCGCCGCGAAGTCGCCATGCGCCTCGTCGCGCACGAAGCTCGTCGGCAGCCGGTCGTGCCGCGCGTCCGACTGGCCGAACCCCAGCCGGTCATAGGCGATCACCTGCCGCCCGGTGGCTTGGGCCAGGCGCTCGGGGAAGTCGCGCCAGAGGGCGACGCTGCCGAGGGAGTCGTGCAGGAGGATGAGCGATGGCGCGCGCTGCGGCACCGGCGGGGTCCAGGACTGGACATGCAGTGAACCGTGGGGAGTCTGGATGCGATGGGTGTCGGGCGAGATCATGCAGGAACGGGCTTCAAGGGATTGCCACGGACCGTAACCCGGATGGTCTCGTCGCACCATCCGCAAGGACCAGGCGGTCAACGCTGTGGCTTGCGCCACGTCCCGAGCAGGCGAGTGCACTTGCGTACTCGCTGTAGATGCACTCAAGTATTTCCCTGTCCGTGCTTAGCCTTGTCTTCTTCATGGTGTCCAGTTCGATGTCGATCGCATTCTGCCGATCGCCCCATGTGCCCCTCTCTACTCTGACTGGGAAGCTGGTGCAGCGCAG
Source organism: Caldimonas thermodepolymerans (assembly GCF_015476235.1). NCBI lineage: Bacteria > Pseudomonadati > Pseudomonadota > Betaproteobacteria > Burkholderiales > Sphaerotilaceae > Caldimonas > Caldimonas thermodepolymerans. Next base: position 464,242 of record NZ_CP064338.1, on the reverse strand, counting down.
GTTCGCGATCAGAGCGACCGGTCGGACAGACGTTGTGGGCGATCGCGTCCGTCCAGGATCAGCCCAAGTCACTCCACCGTCACCGACTTCGCCAGATTCCGCGGCTTGTCCACGTCCGTCCCCCGCGCGCAGGCGGTGTGGTAGGCCAGCAGCTGCAGCGGCACCACGTGCAGGATGGGGGACAGCGGGCCGTAGTGCTCGGGCATGCGGATCACGTGGATGCCGGGCTCGCTTTCGATGCGGGTGTCGGCGTCGGCAAAGACGAACAGCTCGCCGCCGCGCGCGCGCACTTCCTGCATGTTGCTCTTGAGCTTCTCGAGCAGCGCGTCGTTGGGCGCCACCGTCACCACCGGCATCGCGGCGGTCACCAGCGCCAGCGGCCCGTGCTTGAGCTCGCCGGCCGGGTAGGCCTCGGCGTGGATGTAGCTGATTTCCTTGAGCTTGAGCGCGCCTTCCAGCGCGATCGGGTAGTGCAGGCCGCGGCCCAGGAACAGCGCGTTCTCCTTGCGCGCGAACTCCTCGGCCCAGGCGATCACCTGGGGCTCGAGCGCGAGCACGGCCTGCAGCGCCACGGGCAGGTGGCGCAGCGCCTTGATGTGGGTGGCTTCCTGTTCCTCGGTCAGGTGGCCGCGCACCTGCGCGAGCGCCAGCGTCAGCAGGAACAGCGCCGCCAGCTGCGTCGTGAAGGCCTTGGTCGAGGCCACGCCGATTTCGACGCCGGCGCGCGTGATGTAGGCGAGCTTGCACTCGCGCACCATCGCACTGGTGGCGACGTTGCAGATGGTCAGCGTGTGCGCCATGCCCAGCGACCGCGCGTGCTTGAGCGCGGCGATGGTGTCGGCCGTCTCGCCCGACTGCGAGATCGTCACGACCAGCGTCTTCGGGTTGGGCACGCTGTCGCGGTAGCGGTATTCGCTCGCGATCTCGACGCTGGTGGGGATCTTCGCGATCGACTCGAGCCAGTACTTGGCGGTGGAGCCGGCGTAGTAGCTGGTGCCGCAGGCCAGGATCAGCACCTGCTCGACGTCCTTGAACACCGCATAGGCACCGTCGCCGAACAGCTCGGGCGTGATGCTCTCGATGTCGGCGATGGTGTCGCCCACCGCGCGCGGCTGCTCGAAGATCTCCTTCTGCATGTAGTGGCGGTAGGGGCCCAGCTCGGCTGCGCCGGTGTGCGCGAGCACGGTACGCACCGGGCGCTCGACGCGCGCGAAGCGGCCGGGCACCTCGGCGCCGGCGGCCGATTCGATCCAGTACTTGCCCAGCTGCAGGTCGACGACGTCGCCTTCCTCCAGGTAGATGATCTGGTCGGTCACGCCGGCCAGCGCCATCGCGTCGGAGGCGAGGAAGTTCTCGTCCGCGCCCTCGGCCGTGCCCACGCCCAGCACCAGCGGCGAGCCCTCGCGCGCGCCGACCACGCGGTGCGGCTCGTCGCGGCAGAACACCGCGATCGCGTAGGCGCCCTTGAGCTTGAGCGTGGCGCGCTTGACCGCGTCGAACAGGTCGCCGTCGTAGAGCTGGTCGATCAGGTGCGCGATGACCTCGGTGTCGGTCTGGCTGGCGAACACGTAGCCCTTGGCGATCAGCTCCTGGCGCAGCTCGTCGTGGTTCTCGATGATGCCGTTGTGCACCAGCGCGATGCGCCCCGGCCGCGAGGCGTAGGCCTCGGCCCCCGGCCCGTGCGAGAAATGCGGATGGGCGTTGTGCACCGCCGGCGCGCCATGGGTGGCCCAGCGGGTGTGGGCGATGCCGGTGTAGCCCTCGACGCCTTCGGCGGCCACCAGCGCGTCCAGCTCGGCCACGCGCGAGGTGCTGCGCGAGCGGCGCAGCTCGCCGGCCTGGTGCACCGCGACGCCGCAGGAGTCATAGCCGCGGTACTCGAGCCGCTTCAGGCCTTCGATGAGGATGGGGACGATGTTGCGTTGGCTGACCGCGCCGACGATGCCGCACATGGCGAACTCCTGGACAAAAGACAAAGGTGTGGACCGGGTCCGCGCATGGTAGGGAGGGCATCAAGAAATTTTCTTGCAATATATGGTCCCATATGGCGGAATAGGATTGAACGGCTTTCGTACGGCGATTTACTTCACACAGCCACACCACATGCAAGATTCCACCACTCCACCCCCTCATCTGGATGCCCTGGACCTGCGCCTGCTGGAGCAGCTGCAGCGCGACGCGTCGCTGAGCAACCAGGCCCTGGCGGAGCAGGTGCACGTCTCGCCGGCCACCTGCCTGCGGCGGGTCAGGCGGCTGGTGGACGCCGGCATCATCGAGCGGCGCGTCGCACTGCTGTCGATCGACGGCTGGAACGCGGGGCTGACCACCATCATCGAGGTGACGCTGGACCAGCAGTCGGCCGAGAAGCTGGACGCCTTCGAGGCGCGCGCGGTGGCCGAGCCGGCGGTGCAGCAGTGCTACCGCACCAGCGGCGGGCCGGACTTCGTGCTGGTGACGCACGTGCGCGACATGGATGGCTACCACGCGCTGGTCCGGCGCCTGCTGACCAGCGACCTGAACGTGCGCAACGTGAAGGCGTATTTCTCGGTCAAGCGCGCCAAGTTCGAGCCGGCACTGGCGCTGCCGCCGGCACCACCCCGGTAGGGGCCGCTCAGCCGGCCGCTGCCGGCGCGGCGCCCCCGGCGGGGTCGTCCACGGTCTCCTCGCCGTGCATCGCGCAACGGTCGCGGCCCTGGCGCTTCGCGACATACAGCGCCACGTCGGCGCGGCGCAGCAGCTCGTCGACCGCGCGCTCGGGCAGCAGGCGGCCCTGGTGGGCGATGCCGATGCTCACCGTGGCGTGCAGGGGCCCGACCTCGCCGGACGACAGCGCGAAGGGCTGCGCACGGGTGGCCTCGCACAGGCGCTGCGCGACGGACTGCGCCTCGGCGCGCGAGATGCCGGGCAGCACCATCGCGAACTCCTCCCCGCCCAGCCGGCCGAACAGGTCGCTCGGCCGCAGCCTGGCCTGCAGGCGCTCGGCAAAGCCGCGCAGCACGTCGTCGCCCACGGCGTGACCGTGCCGGTCGTTGATCTGCTTGAAGTGGTCGATGTCCAGCATCAGCACGGCCACCGGGAACGCCTCGGGGCGCGCCAGCAGGCGTTCGCTGCGCTCGATGAAGGCCGCGCGCGACAGCACGCCGGTCAGCGCATCGAAGGTGGCCGCGTGCTGCAGCCGGCCCAGCAGTTCGTTGCGCAGCGTCTGGGTACAGGCCACCGCGAGCGGACCGAGCGACAGCAGCGCCAGCGCGACGCGCATCGAGGCCACCTCCTCCATCACCTCGGGGGTGTAGGCCATCATGCCCATCGACAGCGTCACCGATTTCACGGTGCCGACCACCAGGCACAGCACCGTGGTCGTGAACAGGCGGTAGCGCAGCGCGCACCACAGCAGCGCCGGCACGCCGAAGCCCAGCGCGCCCGGCCCGCCCATCAGGTGCGCCAGCAGTTCGGAGGCGACCAGCACGGCCGCCGGCGCCAGGCTCACGCAGGACACCCGCGGCGGCGAGCGCAGCCAGGTCCAGTCCGGCCACCGCGGTGCACACAGCACGGCCGGCAGCATCAGCATGTAGTTCATGAACTCGCTGGTGAACCACATCAGGAAGGTGCGACGCGGCTCGCTGCCGAACAGCACCGGCCCCATCGCGAAGGCCACCAGCGCCGCGGCGAAGGCGGCGACCACGCAGCCGAACAGCAGGTACAGCGGCGACAGCTGGTCGCCGAGCAGCGCCGCGCGGCGCGGCACGCGCTGGAAGTAGAGCCACCCGGCGAGCACCCCGGCCAGGTTGGCCGCCGACAGCCACAGTGCCTTCAGCGGCGCATCGCCCATCAGCAGCGCGGACGTCACGAGCGCCAGCGCCCCCACGCTCCAGGCCACCGCGGAGGATCCCAGGCGCTGCGAACGCACCATCATGCCCAGCATCACCGCGTTGGCAGGCCAGAACGAGGCGAGCATGTTGAGCGGACGCGACAAGGTGCCCAGGACGGCCGCGGTGAAGACCAGCCCGCCGAGCAACAGCAGCGCACGCATGTCCGCCCGTCCGGCGGCATCGCCCGTCGCGTCGGGCAAAGGCCGCGGGGTCGGCGCGGGAGCAGGATTCGACATGTCAGGCCGCAAGGTGCGAGGTGTGGAAAGCGTACATCTTGGTACAAATCGGCCGGGCCGGCGTGCGGCCTCCTGCGAGCGGCCGCGCGCGAGTGAACAAATGCGCACCGGATCGCGCACGCCTCACCCGAATGGGGGAGGCGGCGTTACAACAGGGGGCCGCCATGCCGCCCCGGAGGCGCCGTGCTCACCCGGACGAGGCGGTGCGGCTCCAGGCCTCGACGCAGTGCCGGCAGATGCAGGCGCGGCCGCGCGCCTCGGGCGGGACGCGTGCCAGCAGCTCGGGCGGGAAGCTCAGCGTGGTGCACCAGCACGGGCCGCCGTCGCCGCAGGCCGAGGTGCCGCAGCCGGCCGCGGGCGCCATGCTGCACGCATTGGGGCGGCCGCACAGCGGGCAGGCCGCCGGGTCGGGCGGGGCCGGCGGCGTCGTCATGCCTTCTTGCGCGGGCGCGTCCAGCCCGGCACGGTGACCTGGCGCGCGCGCGCCACGGTCAGCTGGCCGGCGGGCGCGTCCTTGCTGATGGTGCTGCCGCCGCCGATGGTGGCGCCGGCGCCGATCGTGACCGGCGCGATCAGCACGCAGTTCGAGCCCACGTGCACGTCGTCCCCGATCACGGTGCGGTGCTTGTTGGCGCCGTCGTAGTTGGCGGTGATGCTGCCCGCGCCGTAGTTGACGCGCTCGCCCACCGTCGCATCCCCGAGGTAGGCCAGGTGGTTGGCCTTGGCCCCGCGCGCGAGCGTGGAGTTCTTCACCTCGACGAAGTTGCCGATGTGCACCTCGGCGCCGAGCACCGCGCCCGGGCGCAGCCGCGCGAACGGGCCGACCAGCGCGCCTTCGCCGACCTCGACACCCAGCTTCTCGCCGTCGATGTGGGTGTAGGGATGGATCACCGCGCCGGCGGCGATGCGCGCGTTGCGGATCACGCAGTTGGCGCCGATGCGCACGCCGTCGCCCAGCACCACCTGGCCTTCGAAGACGCAGTTGACGTCGATCTCGACATCCATGCCGCATTCCAGCGTGCCGCGCAGGTCGAAGCGCGCCGGGTCGGCCAGTCGCACGCCGGCTTCCATCAGGCGCTCGGCCTGCTGGCGCTGGTAGCGGCGCTCCAGGTCGGCCAGCTGCGAGGGGCTGTTGACGCCCAGCACCTCGGTCTCGCTGCGCGGGTGCGCGGCCACCACCGGCACGCCGTCGGCCACGGCCATCGCGACGATGTCGGTCAGGTAGTACTCGCCCTGGGCGTTGTCGTTGCGCAGGCGGCCGAGCCACTGCTTCAGCCGCGCGGTGGGCACGGCCATCATGCCGGTGTAGATCTCGCGGATGCCGCGCTGCTCGGGCGTGGCGTCCTTGTGCTCGACGATGCCCAGCACGTCGCCGTCGGGCGCGCCGCCGCGGCGCAGGATGCGGCCGTAGCCGGTCGGGTCGTCGAGCGCGATGGTCAGCAGCGCCAGGCGCTGGCCGCCGCAGGCTTCGACCAGTGCCCGCGCGGTCTCGGGCGCGATCAGCGGCACGTCGCCGTTGAGGATCAGCGTGGTGCCTTCGGGCGACAGCGCCGGTGCGGCCTGCTGCACCGCATGCCCGGTGCCGAGCTGCGGCTCCTGGCGCACGAACTGCAGGCCCGGCGCCTGCACCGCCGCTTCCACCTGCGCCGCGCCGTGGCCGGTGATCACGACGATGCGGTCGGCCGCGAGCGCGGTGGCGGTCTGCACCACGTGCTGCAGCAGCGCACGGCCACCCAGCGTGTGCAGGACCTTGGGGCGGTTGGACTTCATGCGGGTGCCCTTGCCCGCGGCCATGATGACGACGTCGAGTGCCATGCTGTGTGTTGGGGGAGGGATCTCTGGTGCGTACCGCGGGATTATCGGCGCGCGGCCGCGCCCTGCCTTCCCCCTGCTTGCGGTGCCTGCGGCGCGCGTCATGGCGCCGGTGCACTGGCGCCCGAGGCGGGCGCCGCGGCGTTGCCCGCATCGCGCGGGATCTCGATGCGCACGCGCCGCGGGTTGACGGCGGGCAGCGGGAAGTCCTTCATCGCCGCCTCGAACAGCGCGGCGCGGATCGGGTCGTCGGCCCAGCGCCCGTCGTGGCGGGCATGGCTTTCGTAGAGGACCTGCTGGGTCTTCGCGTCGCGGATCAGCACCGCGGCGTCGAACACGTAGTACGGCGAGGGCATGCTCCACGACAGCCCCATGCCCCAGCCGGGCCGCAAGCCCCGCCCGTAGTACAGGCCGCCCCAGGGGTGCCAGGGGTAGGGGTCGTCCCAGGGCGCGCGGTCGTAGTAGGTCTGGCCCAGGCCGACCTGGATGGTCACCTCGCCGCGCCCCTGCTCGGCCAGGCGGAAGCCCGCCTTCTCCAGCGCGGGCAGCGCCAGGCGTTCGATCTTCGCCTGCGCCTCGGCGTTGGCCTGCTGCGAGGGCAGGCGCTCGAAGGTGAAGGTGCCGGGCTGGCGCGAGGCCGGCCATTGCGTGTAGCTGCGCACGTCGCTCTCGACCAGCCGCACGGTCGAACAGCCGGCCAGCAGGGCGAGCAGCAGGGTCGCGGTCAGCGCTTTCCAGAACGGCATCTCACACCTCCAGGGGCAGGCTCATTCGTCGAGCTTCAGCTGCACGACCGCCGTGGCCGGCGGCGTCATGCAGTCCTCGTCGTCGTCGAAGGCCTTGTCGCCTCCAGCATCCGGCGTGCCGGTCGGTTGGAGGCTGGTGAAGGGATACAGGTTCCGGTCCATCAGGTGCGAGGGCACCACGTTCTGCAGCGCGGTGAACATGTTCTTGATGCGCCCGGGGTACTTGCGGTCCCACTCGCGCAGCATGGCCTTGATCTGCTTGCGCTGCAGGTTCTCCTGGCTGCCGCACAGGCTGCACGGGATGATCGGGAACTGGCGGAATTCGGCCCAGCGCTCCAGGTCGACCTCGTTGACGTAGGCCAGCGGCCGGATCACCACGTGCCTGCCGTCGTCGCTCACCAGCTTCGGCGGCATGCCCTTGAGCTTGCCGCCGAAGAACATGTTGAGGAAGAAGGTCTGCAGCATGTCGTCGCGGTGGTGGCCCAGCGCGATCTTGGTCGCGCCCAGCTCGCTGGCGACGCGGTACAGCACGCCGCGGCGCAGGCGCGAGCACAGGCTGCACATGGTCTTGCCCTCGGGCACCACGCGCTTGACGATCGAGTAGGTGTCCTGCTCCTCGATGTGGAACGGCACGCCGCGGCTCTTCAGGTACTCGGGCAGCACGTGCTCCGGGAAGCCGGGCTGCTTCTGGTCCAGGTTGACCGCGACGATGTCGAAGTGCAGCGGCGCGCGCTTCTGCAGGTTCAGCAGGATGTCCAGCAGCGAGTAGGAATCCTTGCCGCCGGACAGGCACACCATCACCTTGTCGCCCGGCTCGATCATGTTGTAGTCGGCGATCGCCTGCCCGACCAGGCGGTGCAGGCGCTTGCCGAGCTTGTGGTTCTCGAACGCGAGCTTCGCGGCCTTGGCGGCCTCGTCGGCCGTGGCCTGCGGATCGTTGCCGGGGGGCTGCAGCACGGCGCTCATGGCTGCGTCTCCGTCTTGACGTGGAACACCTCGACACCCACGGCGTCGCAGTCGGGATAGACGTCGGGCTTCTGCGTCGCGACCCGCACGGCCTTGACCTGCGGGTGCGCCAGCATCATGCGCGCGATGTCGTCGCACAGCGTCTCCTGCAGGTGGATGTGCCCCTGCTTGACGCGCTCGGCGATGCTGCGGCGCATGAAGTCGTAGTCCACCACTTCCTCGAGCCGGTCGGCCTTGGGCGTGGACGACGCCAGCGGGATGTAGAGGTCGACGTCGATCAGGACGCGCTGTTCGCCGCGCTTCTCGAAATCGTGCACGCCGATGTTGATCCACACCTCGTAGTTGGACAGGAACAGCCGCCTGCAGTGGATCAGGCTCGGATGGTTCAGCAGGCTATGCATTTCAGTTTTCCTTGGTTCCGGCCTCGGCCAGGAACATCACGTCGCGCGGCTGCGCGGCCAGGTGCTGGCCACCGTCGACCAGCAGGGTGGTGCCGGTGATGGCCGGCGATTCGATCAGGAAGCGCACCGCGCGCGCCACGTCGGCCGGCGTGGACGAACGCTGCAGCGGCGTCAGGCGGTGGGCCGCCCGGAACTGCGCCTCGCTCATCGGCCCGGAGACCAGCGTCACGCCGGGCGCCACGCCCGCGACCCGCACCGCCGGGGCCAGCGCCTGGGCGAGCAGCGTCGTCGCCGCTTCCAGCGCGGCCTTGGACAGCGTGTACGAGAAGTAGTCCGGGTTGGGGTTCCACAGCTTCTGGTCCAGCAGGTTGACCACGCAACCGGTGGCCCCGCGGGCGCTCACGTGCGCATGCAGCGCCTGCGCCAGCAGCACCGGCGCGGCGGTGTTGGCGCGCCAGTGGCGCTCCATCGCGGCATGGGAGAAGCTGCCGGCGTCGTCGAACTCGAACAGCGAGGCGTTGTTGACCACCGCATCGACCCGCCCGAAGCACGCCGCCACCGCCGGCAGCAGCGCCCGGCAGGCGGCCTCGTCGGCCAGGTCGGCGGCGAACATCTCCGCCCGCACGCCCTGCCCCCGCAGCGCCTCGACGCACCCGGCGGCCTCGGCCTCGGAGTGCCGGTAGTGCACGGCCACGTCATGGCCGCCGCGCGCCAGCTCGAGCGCGATCTCGCGCCCCAGCCGCCGGGCGGCGCCGGTCACGAGCACGACGGGACGGGAGGGGGATGGCATGCTTTCTACAATGCAGCGATGCAGCACGAAGAACCCGTCAGTGTACCGGCCGACCCGCAGACCGGGTTGCGCGGGCAGATTTGCCAGGCGATCGCCGAGGCGGGCGGCTGGCTGCCCTTCGACCGTTACATGGCGCTGGCCCTGTACGCCCCGGGACTGGGCTACTACGCCAACGACAGCCGCAAGTTCGGCGCCCTGCCCGGCTCGGGCAGCGACTTCGTCACCGCCCCGGAGCTGACCCCGCTGTTCGGCCAGGCGCTGTCGCGCCAGCTGCGCCAGGCCATGGTCGCCACCGGCACCTCGCAGGTGTGGGAGTTCGGCGCCGGCTCCGGCGCGCTGGCGGCGCAGCTGCTCAACGCGCTGGGCAGCGCGTGCAGCAGCTACCACATCGTCGACCTGTCGGGCACGCTGCGCGAGCGCCAGCGCGAGACCATCGCCCGGCTCGCGCCCGAGGCCGTCGACCGCGTGCACTGGCACGACCGGCTGCCCGAGGAGATCCGCGGCGTGGTGGTCGGCAACGAGGTGCTGGACGCGATGCCGGTGCAGCTGCTGCACTGGGACGGCACGCAGTGGCTGGAGCGCGGCGTGGTCGTGCAGGGCGAGGCCTTCGCCTGGGAGGACCGACCGACCCCCCTGCGCCCGCCGGTCGAGGGCCCCTTCGTGCCCGGCACCACGACCGAGGTCCACCCGCAGGCCGAGGCCTTCATCCGCACGCTGGCCGAGCGGCTGACGCGCGGCGCGGCCTTCTTCATCGACTACGGCTTCCCCGAGGCCGAGTACTACCACCCGCAGCGCACCGGCGGCACGCTGATGTGCCACCGCGCGCACCGCGCCGACCCGGACCCGCTGGTCGACGTGGGGCTGAAGGACATCACCGCGCACGTCAACTTCACCGGCATCGCGCTCGCGGGCCAGGACGCCGGCCTGCAGGTGATCGGCTACACCTCGCAGGGCCGCTTCCTGATCAACTGCGGGCTGCTCGAGCTGCTGCCGCCGGCCGAGGCGCAGGACGCGGCGCGGCTGCGCGACCTGGCCGCGGTGCAGAAGCTGGTGGCCGAGCACGAGATGGGCGAGCTGTTCAAGGTGATCGGCTTCTGCCGCGGCGCCGAACTGGACGACGCACTGGGCTTCGCCGCAGGCGACCGCACCCACACGCTCTGAGGACACGATGCTGCGCTGGCTGGTCGTCATCGTGCTGGTGCTGGTGCTGTTCAGCGGCCTGCGCGCCTGGCTGGAGAAGCTCGGGCTGGGGCGGCTGCCGGGCGACTTCCGCTTCCGCATCGGCGGGCGCGAGTGGCACCTGCCGATCGCCAGCACCATCGTGCTGAGCCTGCTGGCGGCACTGATCGCGAAGTTCGTCTGAGGGAGCGCCTAGAGCTCGATCTGCCAGTCGTGCTGGCAGGCGCGGCAGTGCACGCACAGGCGCCCGGCGGGGTCGTCCTCGTCGAGCAACGTCCAGCGCGCATAGGCCTGGCAGCTCGGGCAGACCGCCTGGTGCGCGGCGTTTTCCGCACGCATCAGCAGGAACAGGTAGCGGCGCAGCGCCCACACCCCGATGGCCGCGCTGGCGGCCGCGCAGGCCACCGCGAGCAGGCGGCCCCCCGCCACCTCCTGGAATCCGTAGACCTCCAGGCTGCCCAGCAGCCCGACGGCTGCCAGGATCAGCAGCACCAGGTGGAGGTGGCTCTGGATCAGTTCGCGCTCGTACCACTTGCGAAAGCCGAGCCGCCGGATGGTCTGTGCTGCCTTCATGCTGCCCCCATGGGCCATGACGGACCCTGGCCGGCGCCACGGCCGGCCGATGCCGGGCATCATCGCACCGCGCCGCCGGCCCTGCCAAGCGCAGGGTGTCGGGGCGCGGCGGGCACCAGGAAGCCGGGCAGCGCCCCGGCTCGCGACGGGGAACGTCGTACGGCCGTTCCGCTCAGCGCAGCGCCGACCGGCCGATCGGCAGCGGCTGGCCGTTGAGCAGCAGCCGGCCGGCCTCGTAGCGCACGCTGGCGGTGACGTGCTCGCCCCGGCGCACCAGGTAGCCCTGGTCGGCGAACTGGTCGAGCAGCACCTCGAGCATCTCCGGCTCGGGCGCCGCGCCCGAGGCGCGCAGCTGCGGCTGGTCGAGCAGCCGGGCGATCCAGGCCACCGGCAGGCTCACGTCGGCGCGCGCGCGGGCGCGGGTGGCCAGCAGCTGCAACGGGGGCAGGTCCTTGTCGGCCTCGGTGACGCCCTGCACGCCGAAGGCGTACGAGACCTCGCCGCGCTGTCCGCCCGATTCGACGGCGAGCTTCTCGACCGCGTACTCGGGGTCGTACCGCAGCAGCTGCATCAGGTCGGACTGCAGGGCGGCGAGCTGTGCCAGGGGATCGGCCTCCTCGTCTTCCTCGCAGCTGAAGGATTGCTGCATCAGCGTCTCGACCAGGTGCTGGTAGCTCGGCGCGTGCACGCGCTTGACCGAGGCGACCAGCTCGATGCGGTCGAGCCGGACGCCGTCGAGGCTGCCGCTGCCGTGCAGGCGGCTGGTGGTGTGCAGCAGGTCCTGCTCGGCCGCGCCCTCCGCCTCCAGCGTCAGGTCGGTCAGCGCGAAGAGGAAGGGCCGCACGTCGCCGCCGCCGGGCATCGGCAGCGGCAGGTTCATCTCGACCAGCCCGAGCCGGCCTTCGGTCCTGCCGCTGGCCATCAGCCACGCCGAATCGCCCAGCAGCCGGCCGTCGTTCTTCCAGTGCAGCTCGCTGAGCACCATGCGCACGCCCTGGTCGCTGTCGGACATCTCCAGCCCCGGCATGCTGATCTCCTGGTGGATCGCGCCGTCGTCACCCCCGCCCGTGAAGCGGCCCTGCAGGCCCTGCCACACCACCTGCTGGCCGGGCTTGCCCTCGAGGCGGGCGCGCGGGCTGACCACGCGGGCGTCGTACCGGCGGTCGAACCCGATCGTCGTACGGATCGACAGCGGGGGCTGCCCGTTGAAGGTCTGGACCACGAACGACTGCAGCGCCGGCGGCAGCACCAGCTCGGTCTGCACCGAGGCCGCCCCCCAGGTGCCGCCTTCGAGCAGCGGGCCGTGGCGGATGCGGTCGCGCAGCGTGAACTCCAGCGCCCCCGGCGGCCGGCCGGGCAGGTGGGCGGCCCCGGCACGGTCGCAGCCGAGCTGCACGCTCACGGTGCGGGTCGACGCGAACAGGCCCCGTTCGTAGCCTTGCTCGGTGACCTTGATGAACGGCATCTGGGTCGTCAGCCGGTCGGTCTGCGCGCGCAGGTGCTGCTGCACCTGACGACCCACGAAATGGCTGCTGCCGACGTAGGCAGCGCCCAGGGCAACCACCACGGCGGTGGCTGCAAGCAGCGTCTTCTTCATGACCCTCGTCCCTCGTCGCGCCGCGGGCGGCGCGCCTCCTCATGCACGAAAAAATCGGCCGGGCCTCTCCGGCCTCGGCCGTACAGCGCCCGCGGAGTGTAACAACGGGGTCGTGCCCGGCGCTTCGCCTGGATGGGTGTCAGGCAGGCGCCTCGAGGCGGGCGGCCACCGCCGCCACGCGCGCCTGGTGGATCGCCTGCGCGATCTGTGGCCCCTGCTGCCCGCGCTGCTGCGCCTGGCGCGCCACCTCGGCGGTGGACACCGACTGCGCGGCCTGCAGCGCCGCGAGCAGCCGCTCGCGCTGCGGGTAGGGACGGTCTTCCAGGCCCTGGCGGCCGCGCGCGTCGCATTCGCAGGCCAGCAGCAGCTCCGCGAAGCGCTGCGGGCGACGGAAGGCGTCGCAGCGCTCCAGCAGCCGCACCAGGGCCGCCGCGCCGCATTCGCCGCTGCGGTGCACGTTGCCGTGCTCGCGCGCCACCACTTCGGCCAGCTCGCGGCATTCAGTGGGCACGCGCAGGCGCTCGCTCACCGCGCGCAGCAGCTCGACGCTGCGCTGCTCGTGCCCGTGATGGCGCGGCAGCAGGTGGTCCGGCGTGGTGCCCTTGCCCAGGTCGTGGGTCAGGCAGGCGTAGCGCACCGGCAGGCTGGCCTGCAGCTGCGCGCACATGTCCAGCACCAGCAGCAGGTGCGCGCCGGTGTCGACCTCGGGGTGGTACTCGGGACGTTGCGGCACGCCCCACAGGCGATCGACCTCCGGCAGGATGCGCGCCAGCGCGCCGCAGCCGCGCAGCACCTCGAACATGCGCGAGGGCCTGGCCTCCATCAGGCCGCGCGACAGCTCCTGCCACACGCGCTCGGGCACCAGCGCGTCGACCTCGCCGGCCTCGACCATGCGGCGCATCAGCGCCTGCGTCTCGTCGGCCACGCGGAAGTCGGCAAAGCGCGCCGCAAAGCGCGCCAGCCGCAGGACGCGCACCGGGTCCTCGACGAAGGCCTCGGAGACATGGCGCAGCACGCGCGCGCGCAGGTCGGCCAGCCCGCCGTAGGGGTCGATCAGTTCGCCGTCCTCGGTCTGCGCCATCGCGTTGATGGTGAGGTCGCGGCGCTGCAGGTCCTGCTCGAGCGTGACGTCGGGCGAGGTGTGGAACTCGAAGCCGTGGTAGCCGCGCGCGGTCTTGCGCTCGGTGCGCGCCAGCGCGTATTCCTCGTGCGTCCGGGGATGCAGGAAGACCGGGAAGTCCTTGCCCACCGGCACGTACCCGGCAGCGACCATCGCTTCGGGCGTGGCGCCGACCACGACCCAGTCGCGGTCCTGCACCGGCAACCCGAGCAGGCGATCGCGGACGGCCCCGCCGACCATGTAGACCTTCATGCGGCAAGTGTATCGGCCCGCCTGCACCGCACGGGCGTTACGTCCGCGCGCGCCGCGCAGCCGCCGTGCCTGGCCGGCCCCCGGGGCCACGGGGTGCCGGCGCCGGCACGCGCCCGCTACAACCACATCGCGGGCCGCCTCGCGCCGGACCTTCCCGGCGGGGCGGACTGCGGGGCTGTGCTTGTCCACCATCACCAACCAGGGAGTCTCCATGCAACTCAAGGCATCGTTGGCGGCGCTCGCGCTGTCGGCCATGGCCGGCAGCGCCGTCGCGGTCGATTACGACATCGGCAACCTGTCGACCCTCACCTCGTTCTCGGACGGATCCACCACCTTTGCCGCAGGCGAGGCGATCTCCGACAACTGGTTCTTCTCGATCGGCCCGCTGCCGGCGGATTTCTCCGGCCTGGTCAGCTCGGTCTACACCCAGGCCACCGGCCTGATCGAGGACTTCGCGGTCACGCTGGCCGGGCCGGAAGGCTACCTGGCCAGCTGGACGCCGTTCACCTCCGGCGGCGTGAGCGGCTTCCAGTGGGCCGCCGGCGTCGACACGCTGTGGGCCGGCGACTACACGCTGACGGTCACCGGCACCGCACGGGGCGTCACGACCTATTCGGTGGACTTCACCGCGGCGCCGATCCCCGAGCCGGAGACCTATGCGCTGATGCTCGCCGGACTGGACGTGGTCGGCTACATCGCGCGCCGCCGGCGCAACGGCTGACGCGCCCCGGCAGCGCCATGCCGACGGCAAGGCGAGCCCACGGGCTCGCCTTGCCTTCGTCCGATGGCAGGCGTTCAGCCACGCGACGTGCGGTACGGTTCGTCGAAGTCGAGGAAATCCTGCTCGGCCAGCGCATCGTGCACCCAGGCCTGCATCGCGGGCAGGTCGAGCACGCGCGCCATGTACGCCCCGACCGCCTCGGGCACGGGCACGCCATAGGTGCGAAAGCGCGTGACCACCGGCGCGAAGAAGGCGTCGGCGACGCCGAACGCGCCGAACAGGAAGGGCCCGCCGTGTTCGCGCAGCAGCCCGCTCCACATGCCGGTGAGGCGCTCGACGTCGCGCCCCACCTCCGGCCGGGTGCGCAGCACCTCGGCGCCCACCTCGGGCAACGACGCCTCGATGTTCATCGGGAAGTGCGTGCGCAGCGCGCCGAAGCCCGACTGCATCTCGGCACACACGCTGCGCGCGCGGGCCCGCGCCTGCGCATCGGCCGGCCACAGGCCAAGCGCGGGGAACTTCTCGGCCAGGTACTCGGCGATCGCGAGCGACTCCCACACCGCAAAGCCGTCGTCGACCAGCACCGGCACCTTGCCGGCCGGCGTGACGGCCTGGAGGCGTTCCTTGAACTCGGAGCCCTCGGCGAGGCTCAGCCGCAGCCGCACCTCCTCGAACGGGATGCCCGCCTGGGTCATCAGCACCCAGGGGCGCAGCGACCAGGACGAGTAGTTCTTGTTGCCGATGTACAGCTGCATCGCGGAGCTCCTGCGCGTGGGGGAACGGTGCCCCGCATGCTACCGGGCCGCGCGCGCGGCCGCGTTGCGCTTTTTGCATCGCATTGATGCGGTGCGCGCAAGCGCGGCGCGCCGGTCGCGGTCAGCCGCGGCGCGCGGCCATGCGCCAGAGGTTGCGGCGGTGGTGCGCGCCCCCCTGCCCCAGGTAGAGCGGCGCGATCGCCTCCAGCGCGGCCGGCTCGATGCCCAGCGCACGCAGGTCCGGCAGGCGCCCGCTGGCGACGTTGTCGACGCGCATCGAATCCAGGTTGTCGCGGCTCATCAGCGGCTCGCCCGGCAGCAGCTCCAGCAGCCCGGCCTGCAGCCGGCCGAGCCACGCCGGCAGCGGCACGACGGGGCGTGGCACGCCGGCCCAGCGTCCGGCCAACCGCACCAGATCGGCCAGCGTGTAGACGCGCGGGCCGACGCATTCGTAGACCTGGCCGATGCTGTCGCGGCGCTCCAGGCAGGCGACGACGGCGCGCGCGACATCCTCCACCCACACCGGCTGGAATCTCGCCTGGGCGCCGGCCAGCGGCATGAGCGGGAAGCGCCGCTGCAGCGACGCGAACAGGTTGAGGAAGCGGTCGCGCTCGCCGAAGATCACCGACGGCCGCAGGATGGTCCAGCCCAGGCCGTGGGCGGCGCGCACCGCGTCCTCGCCGCCGGCCTTGGAACGCTGGTAGTGCGACGGCCCGTCGGCGGCCGCGCCCAGCGCGCTGACATGCACCAGCCGGCGCACGCCTGCTTCCTGGCAGGCACGCACCAGCCGGCGCGGCAGCTCCACGTGCACCTTCTGGAAGTCGGCCTCGCGGCCGTGCAGGATCGCCACCAGGTTGACCACCGCATCGGCCTGGCCCAGCGCGTGCCGCAGCTGGGTGTCGTCGTGCACGTCGACCTGGTCGATCACGCAACCCGGCAGCGGCTGCAGGTGCCGCGCATGCCCGAGCCGGCGCGTCAGCACCCGCAACGACCCCGCACCCCCGCCATGCTCGACCAGCTTCTCGCAGACGTGGGTGCCGACGAAGCCACTGCCACCCAGGACCACCACACGACCGATGGCCATGCCCTCACCTCCTGAACGTCTTGGTCGTTCCGGTTGACTCAGGGAAGATCGGCCACCATCGGCGCCTCCTCGGCCGGACGCGGCCCGATGGTGTGCCCCAGCCGCCCGCGCAGCGAGGGCATCTCCCCGCCGTTGAGGCGGGCGGCATAGTAGGTCGCGTTCGCCAGCACGCGCTTGACGTACTCGCGCGTCTCGCTGAACGGGATGTTCTCGACCCAGATGGCCGCGTCGAGCTCCGGCCCCTCGCGCCAGCGGCGCGGCCGCGCCGGCCCGGCGTTGTAGGCCGCCGCCCCCAGCGCCTGCGAGCCCCCCTGGTCGTCCAGCACCAGCTTCAGGTAGCTGGTGCCGAGCATGATGTTGGTGTCACGGTCCGTCAGGCGTGCGGGCGTGTACTGCAGCCCGATCTTGCGCGCGGTCCAGCGCGCGGTGGCCGGCATCAGCTGCATCAGCCCGGACGCGCCCACGTGCGAGCGCGCATCCATGACGAAGCGCGATTCCTGCCGGATCAGCCCGTACACGTAGGCCGGGTCGAGCCCGATCTCGCGCGCGCGCGCCACCACCTCGCGGCGGAACGGCATCGGGTAGCGCTGCTCCAGGTGGAACACCGAGCGGGTGCGCTCGCTGGTGTTGATGCAGCGGTCCCACACCTCGTGTTCGCAGGCCAGGTCGGCGGCGGCCAGCAGCTCGCGCTCGCCGAGGCGGCCGCGGCTGGTGAAGCTGAGCGTCCAGTTCCACTCCCGCACGCCTTCGCTGCGCAGCCCCATCTCGATCAGCTGCAGCGCGCGCACCAGCCCCGGGATGCGGCGCACCGCGCGCTTCTCCTCCCCGGTCAGCGGCACCGGCGGCGTCGGCAACACCAGCGGCTGGCCGAGGTCCTCGGCGGCCAGCAAGCCGTAGTAGTGATGCTGGCCGGCGATCGATTCGAGCATCCGGCGGGCCTCGGCGCGCAGCGGCTCGCCGTCCTGCGCATCGCCCGCGATCGCCTGCAGCGCACGCGCCTTCCAGTAGACCCAGGCGGGGTCGGCCTGCTCGGCCGGGCCCATCGCGTCGATGGCCTGCACCACCTGCTGCCAGCGGCCGGCACGCAGCGCTGCCCGCGCACGCCAGGCCAGCATGTCGGCACTCCAGCGGGTTTCGTCGGCCCCCAGCGAGGCGCGCTGGAAATAGTCCGGCGCCTGCGGCAGCAGCCGCAGCGCGGCCTGCCGGCCTGCGCTGGCCCAGGCCCACGAGGCCAGGTCGGCCGGCAGGCGGGACGACCAGGACTCCAGCTGCGCCGCGGCGACCAGCGGATCGGAGGCGGCAAGCCGCATCAGCGCCAGCGTGGCCAGCTCCGCCTCGGCTCGGCTGCCGGTGCCGGCCTTGCGCGCCAGGAAGCGCGCCGGGTTGTCGTACATCTCGTCGAAGCGCTGCGCCCACTCGGGGCCGACGATGGCCACCGCCTGGCGCGCCTGCGCGCGGCGGTTGACGTCGGCCATCAGCCGCGCCTTGTACCAGAGGTCGGCTTCGGCCAGCCGGCCGGCGCGGTACAGCAACGCCGCCATGAAGCCGCAGCCCTGGTCGGTCGCCGAGGTCTGCGCCAGCCACGCCTGCCGCGCCGCCTCGCTCACGTCGTTGCCGCGCAGGTGGCGCACCACCTGCGCGTAGCAGGCGACCTCGCGGTCGTCCTGCATGCGAAAGCGCGGGAACTCGGCAGCGAAGTTGGACCAGTCCTGGCGGCGGCCGAGCTCGAGCAGCCAGTCGTTGCGCAGCCGGTCCTCGACGTAGGTGTCGGGCCAGCGCGCGTAGAAGGCGTCGAGTTCTTCCTGCGTGGCCGTCGGCAGGCGCAGGTTCAGCTCCCAGTAGTCGGCCCACATGGCCAGGGGATGCTTGCGCGCCATCGCGTTCGCCTTCGCGGCGGCGAGTCGCTGCGCGTCCTTGCGCTGCCAGGCATCGCGCGCTTCGAGGATGGGATCGGCCTGGGATTGCGCGGTGGCGGCCAGTGCCGCCAGTCCCAGCCCGATGGCGGCGGCAAAGGCCGCCAGGGTGCGTCGATATACTGAGGAATTCAAGTCGTTCTCTTGTCGATGATCCTGCATGGCCTGGACCCCGCCCGCCGAGGGGCTTGACCGAGCCGCGATGCGCCGGCACCTGTTGTCCGAGCGGGAGCGCTGGGCCACAGCCGCCCACGCCAACGGCACGTGGCAGGCGGCGCACGACGCGCTCGCCGCCCATCTGCACCAGGTGCTCGCCCAGCTCGAACCGCAGCTGCTGGGCGCGTACTGGCCGATTCGATCTGAATTTAACCCACGGGTTGCATGGCAAGGCGACAAGACCCCGGTCCGCGTGCCGATAGCCTTGCCCTGGGCGCGCAAATCCCCTCGCGAAATGGAATACCGCCGCTGGGACGGACGCGAGCCCGCGACCCATGACGAATGCGGCATCCCGAGCGTCGAAGGCGCCGCGGTCGTGCCCGACGTGGTGCTGGTGCCCTGCGTCGGGTACTCGCCCCAGGGCTTCCGGCTCGGCTACGGCGGCGGCTACTTCGACCGCTGGCTGGAGCGCCATCCGCACGTCACGCCGGTGGGCGTCGCCTGGGCCGACAGCGAGGTCGCCTTCGCGCCCGAGCCGCACGACCTGCCGCTGATGGTGATCGTCACCGAGCGCGGCATCGTCACGCCCGACTGACGCGCCTTCTGCTCAGTCCCGTTCGCCCAGCGTGTCCTCGACGGGGTCGACCTCGCCGATCGCCTCGCGCGTCTGCTGCGCCTGCTGCAGCACCCAGCGACAGAACTGCGCCACCTCGTCGCGCTGGCGCGCGGCACGCGCCGGCACCAGCCAGTAGGCGTACTGGCTCGGCACCCGGTAGGCCGCCGGATCGAAGGGCTCCACCAGCTCCCCCGAGCGCAGCAGCTCGGCGACCAGGGGCAGCCGCGCCAGCGCCACGCCCTGCCCGGCCAGCGCCGCCTGCACCTGCTGGTAGGTGTAGTTGAAGTACAGCCAGCGTTGCGGCTCGAATTCCTTGAGCCCGTGCAGCGACAGCCATTCGCGCCAGCCGATCACGCCCTGGGTCAGGTGCACCGCGTCCTCCTCGAGCAAGGTGTGGTGCGTCAGGTCCTCCGGCCGGCGCAGCGGCCGGCCCTCGCCGCGGTCGCCGCGCTCGACCAGCCACCGGCAGGCCACCGGCGTGTGCACCTCGCCGAACAGCCGCACCGCGCCCTCCGACACCGCCGAGGGCGGGCAGAAGCGCAGCGCGAGGTCGACCTCGCCGCCATCCACGTCGACCATCGCGTCGCTTGCACTGACGCGGATGTCCAGGTCCGGGAACTGGCGCTGGAAGGCTTCCAGGCGCGGGATCAGCCACATCGACGCGAAGGACGCGAAGGTCGTCACGCTGACGGTGCGCCGCCCGCGCGCCTGGCGGATCTGCCGCACGGTGGCGTCGAGCCGGTCCAGCAGCGGCGCCACCGCGCGCAGCAGCGCCGCGCCGGCGTTGGTCAGCTCGACATGCCGCGTGCCGCGCAGGAACAGCGGCGCACCGATCTCGTCCTCCAGCCCCTGGATCTGCCGGCTGATCGCCGACTGGGTCAGGTGCAGCTCCTCGGCCGCCAGCCGGAAGTTCAGGTGGCGCGCCACGGCCTCGAAGGCACGCAGCGGCCCCACGCCCAGGGGCCGCTGCCGGATGTTGCGATTCATGCGTCCTCCTCATCAATCCCGCGCAAACGTCTCATTGGACCACGCTTTGTGCGGCGCCTAGCATTCAATGCACAGAGACCTCCACACCGAGCGAAGGAAGCAACATGGAACGCGCCCTCCCCCAGGAACTGATGCCTCAATCGCAACAATCCCGTGCGCATGACCACCTGCGCCCGGGCACGGCGGTGACGCTGCGGGCGCGCACGGCGGCGCAGCTGAAGGTGCACAGCGGCCGGCTGTGGGTGACGCCCAGCAGCACCGCCCGGCAGCCCTCGGCCGACCTGGTGCTGCACGCCGGCGAGACGCTGATGCTTGCCGCCGGACAGGAAGCGGTGCTGGAAGGCTGGCCCGAGGCGCGCTACGAACTGGTGCCCGCGGCAGCCGCGCGCAAGGCCCGGCTGCCGGGACGCGTGGGCGCCTTGCTGCGCGCGCTCAGTGCTTCGCGCCGCGCGGGCGCGCCCGCCCCTGCGCCGCAGTGCTGCTCTTCCTGAGCGCCGGCTTCGCCGCCCGGGCCCGCAGCGCCGCCTCCAGCGCCAGCCGGGCCCAGGGCCGCATCAGCGCGGGCGACTCCATCGCCTCGTCGGGCGGCGTGTAGTAGCTCGTCGCGACCAGCCGCCCGCGGGCGGTGAAGACGAACGGCTCGCCGCCTGCCGCCTCCCACTGCGGCCGCGTCTGCGCGTCGACCTTGAGGTACAGGCGCTCGCCGGCGATCAGGCCGAACATCAGCCCGTCGAGGTAGATCCCGTGGCCGCCGAACATGCGCAGCACCTGGCAAGGGCCGAGCGAACCCAGCAGCTCCAGGCAGTGTTCGGTGTATTCGTCGTGAGGAGAAGACGTCCTGGCGAGCGTGGCCATGGACGCCAGTGTAGGCACGGGCACGCCGCGGCGCACCGGCTCACTCGGTGAAGCGGCCCTCGTCGTACGGCCCGGCGTCGCCGGCCGTGGCGGCCGCGCGGCGGCGCCCCTTGTCGGGGGCGCGGGCCAGCTTGGGCTCGACCGCCTCGATGCCGTATTCGCGCATGTAGTCGTTCATCTCGCGCCAGCCGGCGAAGATCGCCGCCTTGTCCGCGCGCGGATTCAGCGTGTAGCAGTCCTCGATGGCGCGGCCGGCGTGCCGGCAGGCCGCCCCCAGCGCCCGGCCCTCGGCCTCGCGGCGCTGCGCGACGGTCTCGGCCGACTCGATGCCGAGCGCGTCGCACCCCAGGAGTGCGGCACCCACGAGCAGGCTGGCGAGGAAGGCGGACGGATGACGCATGGCAGGCAGGAAGTTCGTTCCCAGGTCTTCGGCCGTCCGCGCGCAAACTTGAGCCCGAAAAGCAGGACGCCCGGCGGCGGGCCGGGCGTCGTCGTGCCGGGCTCCGGTCAGCGTGCCATCGCGCCGCGGGCCATCGCCATCAGGCGGGCGATGCGCTCCTCGGTGCTCGGGTGGGTGCTGAACAGCCCGCTCAGGCCGCCGCCGGACAGCGGGTTCATGATCATCATCTGCGCGGTCTCGGGGTGGCGCTCGGCCGCCTCCAGCGGGATGCCGCGCGCGTAGCGCTGGATCTTGTCCAGCGCCGAAGCGAGCGCCTGCGGGTCGCCGCAGATCTCCGCGCCGCCGCGGTCGGCCTCGAACTCGCGCGCCCGGCTGATCGCCATCTGGATCAGGCTCGCGGCCAGCGGCGCCAGGATCATCACCAGGATGCTGACCACCGGGTTGACCGGACGGCCCTCGCTGTCGCGGCCGCCGAAGAACATCGCGAAGTTGGCCAGCATCGAGATCGCACCGGCCATGGTCGCGCTGATCGTGCTGATCAGGATGTCGCGGTGCTTCACGTGGGCCAGCTCGTGCGCCATCACGCCGCGCAGCTCGCGCTCGGTGAGGATGCGCATCAGGCCGGTGGTGGCGGCCACCGCCGCGTTCTGCGGGTTGCGGCCGGTGGCAAAGGCGTTGGGCGCGTCCTCGTTGATGATGTAGACGCGCGGCATCGGCAGGTTCGCGCGCTGCGCCAGCTCGCGCACCATCCGGTAGAACTGCGGCGCGGTGGTCTCGTCGACCTCGCGCGCGTTGTACATCTTCAGCACCAGCTTGTCGCTGAACCAGTAGCTGAAGAAGTTCATGCCGAGCGCGATCACCAGCGCGATCACCATGCCCTGCTGGCCCCCCAGCAACGAACCGATGGCCATGAACAGGCCGGTGATGGCCGCCATCAGCACGGCGGTCTTCAGCATGTTGAACATCTATCGGACCTCGCTATCGATGAGTCTTTTCTGAGGATCTGCAGCCGCCCAGTTGCGGCTTCGGGACCGGAATTCAAGCCACGCGGCGTTCCAGCACCATGCCGGGTTCGACCGCATGGCCGCGCAGGAATTCCCGCGCCGGCAGCCGCTTGCCGCCCGGCTTCTGCAGCTGCGTGAGGCGCAACGCCCCCTCGCCGCAGGCGACCACCGGGCCGCGCTCGTCGACCGCGAGCACCGTGCCCGGCGCCCCGGTCCCGTCGGTCAGCTCGGCCGCCCAGCACTTGAGCGGCACGTCGCCAAGGTGAGTCACCACTCCGGGGAACGGGTCGAAGGCACGGATGCGGCGCTCGATCACCGCCGCGGGCAACGTCCAGTCGGCCTCGGCCTCGGCCTTGTCGATCTTGTGGGCGTAGGTCACGCCTTCGGCCGGCTGCGGGACGGGCCGCAGTCCGCCGCAGGCGGCCAGCTCCAGCGCCTCGACGACCAGCCGGCCGCCCAGCGCCGCCAGGCGGTCGTGCAGGCTGGCGGTGGTGTCACCCGGGGCGATGGGCACGCGCTCGACCAGCAGCATGTCGCCGGTGTCCAGGCCCGCGTCCATCTGCATGATGGTGATGCCGGTCTCGGCATCGCCCGCCTCGATCGCGCGGTGGATCGGCGCCGCGCCGCGCCAGCGCGGCAGCAGCGAGGCGTGGATGTTCAGGCAGCCCAGGCGCGGCAGCGTGAGCACCCACCCCGGCAGGATCAGCCCGTAGGCCGCCACCACCATCACGTCCGGCGCGGCCGCCTGCAGCGCCGCCTGCGCGGCGCGGGCGTCGTCCGGGTACTTGCCGTCCAGCCGCAGGCTGCGCGGCTGGGCCACCGGGATGCCGTGCGCGACGGCGAACTGCTTGACCGGGCTGGCCTGCAGCTTCATCCCGCGGCCGGCCGGGCGGTCGGGCTGGGTCAGCACCAGCGGGATCGCGAAGCCGGCCGCATGCAGCTGCTCGAGGGCGACCTGCGCGAACTCCGGCGTGCCGGCGAACGCCACCTTCATCGGTCGCGCCTCAGGCACGCTCTTCCTCGCGGGCGCGCTTGAGCATCTTGGTCTTGATCCGGTTGCGCTTGAGCGGCGAGAGGTACTCGACGAACACCTTGCCCATCAGGTGGTCCATCTCGTGCTGCACGCACACGGCCAGCAGGCCGTCGGCGTCGAAGCTGTATTCCTTGCCGTCGCGGTCGAGCGCGCGCACGGTCACGCGGGCGTGACGCTGCACCTTGTCGTAGATAGCCGGCACCGACAGGCAGCCCTCTTCCCAGACGATCATCTCGTCGCTGGTGGCCACCAGCTCGGGGTTGATCAGCACCCGCGGGTCGTTGCGCTCCTCGGAGGTGTCGATGACGATGACCCGCTCGTGCACGTCGACCTGCGTCGCCGCCAGACCGACGCCGTTGGCGTCGTACATGGTCTCGAGCATGTCGTCGACCAGCTGGCGGATGCGGTCGTCGACCTGCGCCACCGGCTTGGCCACGGTGTGCAGGCGAGGGTCGGGATAGCGCAGGATGTTCAGTTTGGCCATGATCAAGCGGGGTGCCGGCCGGGCTGTCTGGGCCCGGCAACGCACGAACTGTGACGCAATGCCGCTGCCGGCGCCGCGAGCGCGGTAACCACGGGCAAATTTCGTTGCGGCATCAAGGGTTTATGGGCAGAATCTGTGAAACTATGTGAGGAATTCTCGCCGAACTGATGCTGCCCGGCGAGCCAACAACTCATTAACCATATAGCGTCATGGCCGGCCGTTTCCAGGCCATGTCCGGCGAGCGAGCGGAGACCCTGCATGACAAGAAGCGCGATGTGGCGAGCCCGTCCCAAGGCAACCCTGGCCGTTCTCGGCTCGCAAGCCCTGCTCGGGGCGGCCCTTCTCGCGTTCGGCACCACGGCCTCTGCCGTCAATTATCCGATCACCCCCGAATGGCGGGCCACCGCGGAACAGGTGGCGCAGGCCGGCGTGCCGCTGTCCGAGCTGGCCCCGAACGCCCCGGACTCCTACGTCGTCAAGCGCGGCGACACGCTGTGGGCCATCTCCGGCATGTTCCTGCTGCGCCCCTGGCGCTGGCCCGAGCTGTGGGGCATGAACTATGACCAGATCCGCAACCCGCACCTGATCTACCCGGGCCAGATCCTCTACCTGGAGCGGCTCGGCGACCGGGCGCGGCTGCGCGTCGGCCAGCCGGTCGGCAACGGCACGATCAAGCTGTCGCCGCGCGTGCGCAGCGAGGCGCTGGACGACGGCGCGATCACCTCGATCCCGGTGCACCTGATCGAGCCGTTCCTCAACGAGGCGGTGATCTTCAACACCAACGAGCTCGAGCCGGCGCCGCGCATCGTCGCCACCCAGGAGGGCCGGGTGCTGCTGTCGCGCGGCGAGACCGCCTACGTGCGCGGCGAGCTGGGCGACCTGCGCGACTGGCGCCTGTTCCGCAATCCCAAGCCGCTGAAGGATCCGGCCACCAACGAGGTGCTGGGCTACGAGGCCACCTACCTGGGCACGGCCGAGTACGTGCGCCCGGGCGGCACGGGCCCGAAGGGCGAGATCGTCCCGGCGAGCTTTCGCATCGTCTCCAACCGGCTGGAGGTCGGCGTGGGCGATCGCCTGGCGCCGGTGCCGCCGCGCGAGTTCATCAACTACGTGCCGCACGCGCCGCAGAACCCGATCGAAGGCCAGATCGCCTCGATCTACGGCGAGGGCCTGACCGCCGGCCAGAACCAGATCGTCGCGCTGAACAAGGGCGCCCAGGACGGCATCGAGCGCGGCCACGTGCTGGCGCTGTGGCGCAAGGGCCGCGAGGCGGTCGACACCACCTACGGCGGGCGCGAGAAGATCCTGCTGCCCGATGAGCGCCACGGCCTGCTGTTCGTGTTCCGCGTGTTCGACCGCATGTCCTACGCGCTGATCCTCAACGTGCAGGAGCCGGTCCAGATCGGCGACCGCTTCACCCAGCCCTGAACGGCGAGGCCGGCATGTCCGTGCCGGATCGCGACGAGCTGGCCGCCTGGCTGCGGCTGGTCGAGACCCCGGGCATCGGGCGGGACAGCGCCCGCAAGCTGCTGGCAGCCTTCGGGCCGCCGCAGGCCGTCTTCGAACATCCCCCCGACGCCTGGCGCGAGGTCGTGCCGCCGGCCCAGGCCACAGCCCTGGCGCGCCCGCGCGAGGACTTGGCTGCCCTGGTCGAGTCCACCCGGCAGTGGCTGGCGGCCGACGCGCACCGCCACGTCCTCACGCTGGGGGACCCCGCCTACCCGCGCCTGCTGCTGGAAACCGCCGACCCGCCGCTGCTGCTGTACGCCGCCGGCCGGCTGGAGCTGCTGCAGGCCCCGTCGATCGCGGTGGTCGGCAGCCGCCATGCCACCGCGCAGGGACTGGAAAACGCACGCGCCTTCGCCGCGCACCTGAGCCGCGGCGGCCTGACCGTCGTCTCGGGGCTGGCCGCCGGCATCGACGGCGCGGCCCACGAGGGCGCCCTGGAAGGCGCGGGCAGCACGATCGCGGTGGTCGGCACGGGCCTGGACCGGGTCTACCCGACACGCCACGCGCCGCTGGCGGCCCGCATCGCCGCCGAGGGCCTGCTGCTGAGCGAATACCCGCTCGGCATGCCACCGCTGGCGGGGAACTTTCCGCGCCGCAACCGCATCATCTCGGGGCTCGCGCTGGGCACGCTGGTGGTCGAGGCGGCCCTGCAGTCGGGCTCGCTGATCACCGCCCGGCTGGCGCTGGAACAGGGCCGCGAGGTGTTCGCGATCCCCGGGTCGATCCACGCCCCGCAGTCGCGCGGCTGCCACGCCCTGATCAAGCAGGGCGCCAAGCTGGTCGAAAGCGCCCAGGACATCCTGGAGGAGCTGCACCTGCCGGCCGCGTCCGCCAGCCCGCCCCCGGACGCCGCACCCGAGCCGCCTGCGGCCGAGGCCGACGACCCGGTGCTCGCGGCCCTGGGCCACGATCCGGCCACGCTGGACGCGCTGGTGGCGCGCACCGGCTGGCCGGCCGCGCAGCTGAACGCCCGCCTGCTGGAACTGGAGCTCGAAGGCCGGGTCGCGCGGCTGCCCGGACAGCTGTTCCAGCGCGTCGACCGGGGCTGACCGGCAGGCGCACCCCGTGCGCGTTTTTCATCACCGTGGGGTTTCCCCGCTCGGGTATAGTCGGATCATGTTCGATGTGCTCGTCTACCTGTACGAAAACTACTGGCGGCCGGACGCCTGCCCGGACCACGCCCAGCTGACGCGCAAGCTTTCGGCCGTCGGCTTCGAGAATGACGAGATCGAAGAAGCCCTCACCTGGCTGGAAGGCCTCAGCCATGCGGTCAAGTCCCATGCCGGGACGCAGTCGCCCGGCAGCATGCGGGTCTACACCCAGGCCGAGCAGGACCAGCTCGGCGAGGAATGCATCGGCTTCATCAGCTTCCTGGAAAGCGCCGGCGTGCTGCCGGCCCCGATGCGCGAAATCGTCATCGACCGGGCGATGGCCAGCAGCGCCGGCGGGCCCGTGCGCCTCGAGGACCTGAAGATCATCGTGCTGATGGTGTTCTGGAGCCTGGGCGAGGAGCCCGATGCGCTGATCCTCGACGAGCTGTTCGTCGACGCGGCCGACCGCCTGATCCACTGACCGGGACACGTGCCCGTGGCAGCACGCGGGAGCGCGTGCTGCCCTCCCCTCTCCCCTGCCTTCGCTTTCAGTTCAGCAGCCGGCTAGGGTCGGCGTCGAGCTTGGCCAGCGCGCTGCGCGTGGCGCGCACGGTCAGCGCCTCTTCCTCGGCCGGCACCATCAGCCCGGCCTGCAGGAAGGCGGCCAGGCGGTGCTGCTGGAACAGGATGCAGCGGCCGGTCGGCGAGACGAACAGGCTGAGCTGCTTGCGCAGGCCCTGCCAGGCCAGCTGCACCGCCTCGCTGCGGCCACGGTAGTCCAGCTTGAACCAGCTGCCGACCTGGATGCCGCGCGCCCAGGCGACCATCGCGGGGCTGGGCATCGAGCCGCCCTCGGTGACGACTTCCAGCCCGGTGGTCTCGTGGCCGGACAGGTCCACCACCATCGACTCGTCGATCTCGACCTCGGTGTCGGGCAGCAGCTCTTCCAGCGTCTCCAGCCGCATCATCAGCTCGTCCAGGCGTTCGGACGGGATCGCCGCCGCCTTGGCGGTGAAGGCCGCGGCCAGCGAGTTGTTCAGCGCCTGGATGTGTTCCTCCTGCTTGTCCGGCGGCACCCCGGCGCTGGCCATGCCGTCGCGCAGCGTCTTGAGCAGCGGTGGCAGGCGCCGGATCACCTCGGCGCGCTCCTCGCGCGAGACCTTGGCGCTGGCCGACCAGATCAGGTCGGCCGCGGCGCGCTTCATCGCCTTGGTCTGCTCGCTCTGCTGGCCGGTCTTGACCGCGGTCATCGCCAGCACGTCGGCCCAGATCTGGAACAGGAACTCGCGCACCCCGTCCTGCACCGGCACCTCGTTGAGCATCTTGCGCAGCTCGATCGTGTACTGGATCGTGAGGATCTCGCGCTGCTCGACCTGCTGGGCCAGCGAGACGCCCTTGCGCGAGGACTCGTTTTCCTTGGTGAAGTAGTGCTCGAGGAACTTCTCGAACTCGACCAGCACGGTCTGGAACACGCGGCGGCCGGTGTCGGGGTAGGCCTCGACCACCTGCACGACGCGCTTGATCTCCTTCTCCAGCGCATCGCCCATCGCCCCGGCGGTGGAGGCGTCGAAGCCCATCACGCAGGCGCCCATGCGGTCGATCAGCTTGCGCGCCGGGTGGTCGATGGTGGCAAAGAAGTCGGGCTCGGCGATCGCCACGCGCAGCACCGGCATCTGCAGCCGGGCGAACCAGACGCGCACCGAAGCGGGCAGGCGCTCCTCGGTCAGGATGCTCTGGAACAGCAGCGCGACGATCTCGATCGTGGCGCGCTCGATCGGCGACGAGGTGGTGCGCTTGAGCGCCTGCTTCTTCTCGTTGAGCTCGTCCAGCAGCACCGGGGTGCTGGGAATGACCAGGTCGGGCCGCGTGCTGCCGGTGCGCTGGCGCACCTCGCGCTCGACGTCGGCGATGGCCGCCATCAGCTGCGGCGAGGCATGGTGCGTGGTGGTCGCCTCGAAATCCGGCACCTGGCGCCCGACCAGGCGGTTGAGCCGCCCGAGCACCGCCTGCGCCTGCTCGGAGGCGCGCAGCAGCGCCGAGGCGCGCGTCATCAGCCGGGTCTCGTCGTTGACATGGCGCAGGCTGCCCGGACCGGAATGCACGTGGACGGAGGCCGCCCCGCCGGCGAGCGACTGCGCCGCCGAGCTGACGCCGGGGGCCGGGTTGCCGGTGTCGCGGGTGCGCCGGATCAGCGGCCGCAGGTCGATCTCCGGCAGCACGCCGTGCGCGATCAGCCACTTGTTGGTCTCGTGGTAGCCCAGCACCACCAGGTGGCCGAATTCGTCGTGCAGCACCGGCTGCAGTGCCCGCCAGGCCTCGATGCTCAGGCCGCAGGCCAGCCAGGCGTCGAGCACCTCGCGCGCGACGGTGTGCGGGCGCAGCACGTCGGTGGAGGACAGCTCGTCGCGGCGCTCCATCGCGGTCATGCGCGAGCGCAGGTCGGTGAACTCGGTGGCCGCCTGGTCCATCACGGCCAGGGCCAGGCGGGAGCTGAGGATCTCGTGCTCGATGGTGGCGTCGTCCACCAGGGACAGCTCGGCCCCGCGCCGGGCGAGCCCGGCCGGCTTGCTGGAGCCGCCGCTGTCGGCGAGCTCGCCGGCCATGCGGCGCTGCAGGCGCTCGGACAGCTCCTGCTGCCACTTGCCGCGCAGCCGCTGCACGTCCGACCAGGCGTCGCGGCGCCGCAGCAGCAGGTCCGGCGGCGCGGCCTGGGTGGCCAGGGTCCGCGCGCCCTCCTCGACGGCCGCCAGCGCATTGGGTGCCCCGTAAAGGAGCACGTTCAGAAAGGTCTTGCGCGCCTGTGCAGCGAGCGCCTTCGGATCGGCGGAGATCGCCATGGTCGGGAAATGGCCTGCGTGCAGTGCGGAATTTCCGGCACTCTACACCACTGCCCCCGCATTCGGGTCGTTCGGGTCGGTTTCCTTGCGCGAGGGCTTGACCAGGTCTTCACGCTTGACGCCCAGCCACATCGCCACTGCCGCGGCGACGAACACCGACGAGTAGATGCCGAAGCAGATGCCGATGGTCAGGGCCAGCGAGAAGTAGTGCAGCGTCGGGCCGCCGAACAGCAGCATCGACAGCACCATGACCTGGGTCGAGCCGTGGGTGATGACCGTGCGGCTGATCGTGCTGGTGATGGCGTGGTCGATGACCTGCGGGGTGGTCATCTTGCGGTACTTGCGGAACGCCTCGCGGATGCGGTCGAAGATCACCACCGACTCGTTGACCGAATAGCCCAGCACCGCGAGCACCGCGGCCAGCACCGACAGCGAGAACTCCCACTGGAAGAACGCGAAGAAGCCGAGGATGATCACCACGTCGTGCAGGTTGGCGATGATGCCGGCCACGGCGAACTTCCACTCGAAGCGGAACGCCAGGTAGATCATGATGCCGGCGATGGTCGCGGCCAGCGCCAGCGCGCCGTCGCGGGCCAGCTCGGAGCCGACCTGCGGGCCGACGAACTCGCTGCGCTGCAGCTTCAGCGGCTCCTCGCTGCCGGCCGTGCAGACCTCGCGGCTGACCGCCTCGCCCTGCGCGGTGACGGATTCCTGCCGCCCGACCGTGCCGCCCTCGGCCGCGCACAGGCGGCCGAACACCTGGCCGACCAGCTCGCTCTGCTTGGCCTCGCCGCGCAGCGGGATGCGGATCAGCACGTCGCGCGAGGTGCCGAAGTTCTGCACCTGCACGTCGCCCAGCTGCAGCGACTCCACGGTCTGGCGCACCTTGGGCAGGTCGGCCGCTTCGGCGTACTGCACCTCCAGCACCGTGCCGCCGGTGAACTCGATCGACAGGTGCAGGCCGCGCGTGGCGAGGAAGAACACGGCCGCCAGGAAGGTGATGAACGACACCGCGTTCAGCACCAGCGCGTGCCGCATGAAGGGGATGTCGCGCTTGATTCGGAAGAATTCCATCGCTTGGGTCTCTGCGTGAGTCTTGGACGATCCGAAGCGCGATCAGCCTTCGGCCTTGGCGGCGTTCCCGCCGTCGGGGCGCCAGACCTGCCCGATCGACACCGACTTGAGCTTCTTCTGCCGGCCGTACCAGAGGTTCACCAGGCCGCGGGCGAAGAACACGGCCGAGAACATCGAGGTCAGGATGCCCAGGCAGTGCACCACCGCGAAGCCGCGCACCGGGCCGGACCCGAAGGCCAGCAGCGCGACGCCGGCCACCAGCGTCGTGACGTTGGAGTCCAGGATGGTCGCCCAGGCGCGCTCGAAGCCGAGGTGGATGGCCGTCTGCGGCGCCGCGCCGTTGCGCAGCTCCTCGCGCACCCGCTCGTTGATCAGCACGTTGGCGTCGATCGCCATGCCCAGCGTCAGCGCGATGGCCGCGATGCCCGGCAGCGTCAGCGTGGCCTGCAGCATCGACAGCACGGCCACCAGCAGCAGCAGGTTGACCGACAGCGCGATCGCGGAGAACACGCCGAACATCAGGTAGTAGGCGATCATGAACACCACGATCGCGACGAAACCCCACATCACGCTGTCGAAGCCCTTGGCGATGTTGTCGGCGCCCAGCGTCGGGCCGATGGTGCGTTCCTCGATGATCTCCATCGGCGCGGCCAGCGAGCCGGCGCGCAGCAGCAGCGCGACGTCGTTGGCCTCCTGCGTGGTCATGCGGCCGGAGATCTGCACCCGGCCGCCACCGATCTCGGTGCGGATGACCGGGGCGGTGACGACTTCGCCCTTGCCCTTCTCGAACAGCAGGATGGCCATGCGCTTGCCGACGTTCTCGCGCGTGACGTCGCGGAAGATGCGCGCGCCCTTGGCGTCCAGCGTCAGGTGCACCGCCGGCTGCTGCTGCTCGTCGAAGCCGGCCTGGGCGTCGGTGAGGTTCTCGCCGGTCAGGATGACCTGGCGCTTGACGATCAGCGGGCCGCCGCCGCGCTCGACGTAGCGCTCGGTGCCGAACGGCACCGGGCCGGTGCCGGCCGCCGCGGCCAGCGCCTCGGCGCTGTCGTCGACCAGGCGCACCTCCAGCGTGGCGGTGCGGCCGATGATGTCCTTGGCCCGGGCGGTGTCCTGCACGCCGGGCAGCTGCACCACCACCCGGTCCAGGCCCTGCTGCTGGATCACCGGTTCGCTGGTGCCGAGTTCGTTGACGCGGTTGTGCAGCGTCGTGATGTTCTGCTTGAGTGCCTGCTCCTGCACGCGGCGCGCCGCCTCGGGCCTGAGCGAGGCGACCAGCTTGACCGCATCGCCGTCGGCGACCTGGGTCCACTGGAAGTCGGGCTGCTGGTTCGCGAGCAGGTCCAGCGCCCTGGCGGCCACCGCCGGGTCGCGGAAGCGCACCTCGACGTCGTCGCCGACGCGGTTGACGCCCGCGTGGCGCAGGTCACGCTCGCGCAGCAGGCTGCGCACGTCGTTGGTCAGGCCCTCGGCGCGCTTGGTCAGCACGGCCTGCATGTCGACCTGCATCAGGAAGTGCACGCCGCCGCGCAGGTCCAGGCCCAGGTACATGGGCAGCGCGTTGATCGAGGCGAGCCACTGCGGCGAGCGCGACAGCAGGTTGAGCGCGACGATGTAGCCGGGATCGTTGCGGTCGGGGTTCAGCCCGCGCTCCAGCACGTCGCGCGCACGGATCTGGGTGTCGGTGTCGGCGAAGCGTGCGCGCACCGAATTGCCGTCCAGCTGCACGAAGTCGGCCTGGATCGAGGCCTGTTGCAGCAGCTGCTCGACCCGCACGACGACCGATGCGTCCACCCGTACCGTGGCCTTGCCGCTGGACACCTGCACGGCCGGCGCCTCGCCGAAGAAGTTGGGCAGGGTGTAGAGGACCCCTACCACCAGCGCGATCAGCATGATCGCGTATTTCCACCACGGATATCGGTTCATGAACGCTCTCGTGCCACGGACGACGACGGGCGCGACGGTGGCGCGCCCGGACGAAGACGGCAGTGGATCAGACGGACAAGGATTACTTGATCGTGCCCTTGGGCAGCACCTGCACCACGGCGTTGCGCTGGATCTGCAGCTCCACGCCGTTGGACACCTCGATGTGCAGGTAGGTGTCGCCCAGCTTGGAGACCTTGCCCAGCAGGCCGCCGGCGGTCACGACCTCGTCCCCCTTGGCGAGCGCCTCGATCATCGCCTTGTGCTCCTTCTGGCGCTTCATCTGGGGCCGGATCATGATGAAGTACAGCACCACGAACATCAGCACCAGGGGCAACAGGCTCACGAGGGTCGACTCGGCGCCGCCCGGTGCGGCCGCGGCTTGTGCATAGGCTTCGGAAATAAACACGGAACTCTCTCCTGACGTTCGACGGATAAACGGTTGATTGTATGCGCCGGCGGCCCCGCCGCCGGGCGGCCGCCGCCGTCAGGAAGGGGGTTGTCCCGCGCCCCGCTCAGGGCTGCGGCAGCGCGCAGGCCACCGGGTCGTCGCTGGCGGCGATCTGGCGCTGGTTCTTGGCCTCGGCCACGTCCATGTCGCGCGGCAGCGGCACGCCGTTCTTGACCGCCAGGATCTCGGCCATCACGCTGACCGCGATCTCCGGCGGGGTCTTGCTGCCGATGTAGATGCCGATGGGCCCGCGCAGGCGGGCCAGCGACGCCTCGGTCTGGCCGAAGTGCTCGATCATGCGCCGGCGCCGCGCGTCGTTGTTGCGCCGGCTGCCGATCGCGCCGACGTAGAAGGCCTCGGTGCCGAGCGCCTCCAGCAGCGCCAGGTCGTCCAGCTTGGGGTCGTGGGTGAGCGCGACCACGCAGCTGCGCCGGTCGGGGCGGAAGGCACGCACCACGTCGTCGGGCATGTCGCTGACCAGGGTCGCGCCGGGCACGTGGAAGCCGCCGCGGTATTCCTCGCGCGGGTCGCACACGGTGACCGCGAAGCCGCTGAACAGCGCCATCGTCGCCAGGTACTCGGCCAGCTGGCCGGCCCCGATCAGCAGCATGCGGTACTCGGGGCCGAAGGTGTTGGCCATGCGGGCCTCGTCCAGCGCCAGCTCCGAGGGGGTCAGCGCGGTCTCCAGCGTCACCTGCCCGTCGGCCAGCCGCACGGTGCGCCGCACCAGCTCGCCGGCCTCCAGGCGGCGCACCAGCTCGGCCAGCGCGGCCGGGTCCGGGTCGTATTCGAGCAGCAGCTCCAGCGTGCCGCCGCAGGGCAGCCCGAAGCGGTGCGCCTCGTCGGCGGTGACGCCGTACTTGACGAACTCGGGCGGACCGGACGGGATGGCCTTCGCCTCGCCCTGGCCGGCGTAGGCCCGGGTGTAGCGGTAGATCAGGTCGTCCTCGATACAGCCGCCCGAGACCGAGCCGACCACCGCCCCGTCCTCGGCCAGCGCCATGATCGAGCCGACCGGCCGCGGCGACGACCCCCAGGTGCGCACCACGGTGGCCAGCAGCGCACGGCGGCCGGCCTGCCGCCAGTCGCGCAGCGTGCGCAGCACCAACACGTCCAGGTTCTCCATCACGGTCCTCCTTGGGTCCTTCGTTCACGCGGTCGCCGGCTGCACAGGGTGCCGCAGCCGCCGATCCCGCGTCGCCAGCGGGGGTGATGGCCGGCCGCGCCGGCGGCTCAGCCGAGCAGCCACCAGCCGGCCGCGACCACGGCCACCGCGATCGCGATCCACAGCCAGGTCCGGTCGCCGCCGCCGGCCGCGGCCGGCTGTGCCGCAGGTGCAGGCGCGGATGCCGGCGCGGCCCCGGCCTCGGGGGCGGCCTCGCGCGGGTGGCGGCGGCGCATCTCCTCGTCGAAGCGCTTGAAGAAGTCCTCGGCCATCGAGCGCGCCACACCGTCGATCAGGCGCTGGCCGACCTGGGCAATGCGCCCGCCCACGTGGGCCTGCACCTGGTAGCTCAGCTCGCAGTCCTCGCCCGCCGGCGCGAGCGAGACGTGCGCCGTGCCCTTGCCGAAGCCGGCCGCACCGCCCTGCCCCTCGAAGGCCAGGGTGTAGCGCTCGGGCGGCTGCAGGTCCGACAGCGCGATCTTCCCATTGAACTTCGCTCCCACCGGGCCGACCTTGACCGCCATCACGACGTCGTAACGATCCTCGCCGTTGCGTTCCACCTTCTCGCAGCCCGGGATGCACGCGCGCAGCACCTCGGGGTCGTTGAGCGCGTCCCAGGCCTGCTGCTGCGTCACCGGCAGGGTGCGGCTGCCTTGCATTTCCATCGTCGGACTCCCTCTAGGTTCTACAGGTACGCAGGACGGCCGCCAGCGCCGCGGCCAGGTCCTGCAGCTTGCTCAGGTTGTGCACCGCGAGCATGCCGTCGGCCTTGCGGTACAGCGCCGCCGCGCCGCGCGCGAGCGGCTGGTAGCCCTCGAAGCGCAGCAGCGGGTTGAGCCAGAGCAGCCGGCGGCAGTGCCGGCGCAGCCAGTCCAGCTCGTGCTCCAGCGCTTCGGGCTCGCCGGTGTCCAGCCCGTCGGTGACCAGCAGCACCAGCGTGCGCCCGCCCACCAGGCGCCGGGCATGGTCGCGGCGCAGCGCGGCCAGCGAGGCGCCCAGGCGCGTGCCGCCGGCGAAGTCGTCGATCGCCTGGTTGGCCGCGGCCAGCATCGCGTCGGTGTCCGCGAGGCGAAACGCCGGCGTCAGGTCGGTCAGGTGCGTGCCGAAGGCGAACACGTCGCGCCGGCGCCCGCGGGTGGCCGCATGCAGGAAGGCCAGCAGCAGGCGCGCGTAGCGCTCCATCGAGCCGGACACGTCCACCAGCACCAGCAGCGGCAGCGGTTGCGCACGGCGCCGGCGGCGCAGCAGGCGCAGCAGCTCGCCGCCGTTGCGGCCGGCCTCGCGCAGCGTGCGCGACCAGTGCAGCGCGGGCCCGCGGGTGCCGGCCTGGGTGCGGCGGCTCGCGACCTCGGGCAGCGGCAGCGCGACCTCGCGCGCCAGCCGCTCGACCAGGCGGTACTCGTCGGCCGACAGGGCGTTGAAGTCGGCATGGCGCAGGCGCTGCTGCTCGCTCGCGGTCATCGCCGCGTCCAGCTCGACCTGGCGCTCGGACGAGGACTCGCCGCCGCGCTCGGGGGCCTGCGGCGACAGCGCCTCGCGCACGCGCGGGCGGCGCGCCGGCTCGGCATGCCCCGGCGTGCGCGGCAGCATCTGCGCCAGCAGGTGCGCGGCGACCTTGGGATCGCGGAAGTAGGCGTCGAACAGCTCGGCGAACACGGTGCGGTCCTGCTCGCGGCTGACCAGCGTGGCTTCCAGCGCCGCGGCCAGGTCGGCGCGCGACTCGACCCCCACCAGCGCGGCCGCCTCGCCCGCCAGCGCCAGGCGCGCGCTGTCCACCGGCACGCCGGCGCGCCGCAGGGCGCGGCCGAAGGCGACCAGGTTGTCGGCGAGCTTGCCACTGCGGGCGTCGCCGAGCGGGGCGGCGCGCGTGATCATGCGTCCTGCGGGGCCAGCAGCTCGGCGGCCAGGTCGGGCGTGAGCGCGGCCACGTCCTCGCGCTGCTTGAACAGGATGCCGGCGGTGTCGCTCACCACCTCGGGGTCCAGCGTCAGCGTGTCCAGCGCCGCGAGCGCGCGCGCCCATTCGACGGTCTCGGCGATGCCCGGCAGGCGCTGGAAGGCATCCGCGCAGGGCTGGCTGCGCAGGCGCGCGATGAAGTCGGCCACCTGCTTCGCGAGCTGCTCGCGCAGCTGCGGCACGCGGGCGCGCACGATCGCGAGCTCGCGCTCCCGGTCGGGGTAGTCGAGCCAGTGGTACAGGCAGCGGCGCTTGACCGCGTCGTGCAGCTCGCGCGTGCGGTTGCTGGTGAGGATGGTCACCGGCGGCACCAGCGCGCGCACCACGCCCAGCTCGGGGATGCTGACCTGGTACTCGCCGAGGTATTCCAGCAGGAAGGCCTCGAAGGGCTCGTCGGCGCGGTCCACCTCGTCGACCAGCAGCAGCGCGCCGGGCGGCGGCGACTGCAGCGCCTGCAGCAGGGGCCGCTTGATCAGGTAGCGCGGCTGGTAGACCTCGCGCTCGATCTCCTCGGCCGTCTCGGTGCCTTCGACCGCCCGCATGCGCAGCAGCTGCGCGGGGTAGTTCCACTCGTAGAGCGCGTCGCGGTGCTCGAGGCCGTCGTAGCACTGCAGGCGCAGCAGCTCGCGACCCAGCACCTGCGCCAGCGCCTTGGCCAGCTCGGTCTTGCCCACGCCCGGCTCGCCTTCCAGCAGCAGCGGCCGCTGCAGCTTCAGCGCGAGGAACGCCGCGGTGGCCAGGCGCCGGTCGGCGAAGTAGCCGACGCCCTGCAGCCGCTGCAGCAGGTCGTCGATGGAATCGATCACGTGCGGTCCGTCCTGTCTGGAATGAGTGAGGAAGTTGGCGGAGGCCCGCCGGCGCGGTGCCGGCCCGAAGCATGCTACTACCGCAGCAGGACCGCGGCCGCCCGGCCCGCCGCAGGAGACGGGCCGGGCCCCGGGACCGGCCAGCCGGCCCCGGGTGCAGCCGGCCGCGGGGCGCCTCAGCCGAGCGCCTTGGCGACGGCGCGCTGCGTCATCACGCTGATGAGGTTGGCGCGGTAGGCGGCGCTGGCATGGATGTCGCTGCTGAGGTCGTCGGCCGAGATGCTCACCCCGGCCGCGGCCTGCGGCGTGAAGTTCGCCGACAGCGCCTGCTCCAGCCCCTGGTGCCGGAACACCCCGTTGCCGCCACCGGTCACCGCCACCCGCACGCCCGCGTCGGTCTGCGCGACGAACACGCCGATCAGCGCGAAGCGCGAGGCCGGCTGGCGGAACTTGCAGTACGCCGCGCGACGCGGGATCGGGAACGACACCGAGGTGATCAGCTCGCCCTCTTCCAGTGCAGTGGAGAACAGCCCGGTGAAGAACTGGTCCGCCGGGATCGAGCGCTTGGTGGTGTTCACCGTCGCGCCCAGGCCCAGCACCGCGGCCGGGTAGCAGGCCGAGGGATCGTTGTTGGCCAGCGAGCCGCCGAGCGTGCCGAGGTTGCGCACCTGCCGGTCGCCGATGCCGCCGGCCAGGTCGGCCAGCGCCGGGATCGCGGCCTTGACCTCGGCGCTGCCGGCCACCTCGGCATGGCGCGTCATCGCGCCGATCACGACGGCATTGCCGTCGCGGCGGATGCCGGCCAGCTCGCCGATGGCGCTGAGGTCGACCACCTGCTCGGCACTGACCAGGCGCAGCTTCATCGACGCCAGCAGCGTCTGGCCACCGGCCAGCGGCCGCGCGCCGGCTGCCGCAAGGCGCGCGGCTTCGGCGGTGGAGGTGGGACGTTCAAGCTGGAATGCGTACATGGCGTCCTCCTGTCATTGAGCGCGGGCCTGCTGGATGGCTTCCCACACGCGCGCGGGCGTGGCGGGCATGTCGAAGTCCTTCACGCCCAGGTCGCGCAGCGCGTCGAGCACCGCGTTGATCACCGCCGGCGGCGCACCGATCGCGCCGGCCTCGCCGCAGCCCTTGGTGCCCAGCGCGTTGTGCGTGCAGGGCGTGCAGACCGTGCCGAGCTGGAAGTCCGGCAAGTCGTCGGCGCGCGGCATCGCGTAGTCCATGAACGAGCCGGTCAGCAGCTGGCCGGTCTCCTTGTCGTAGACGCAGTTCTCCAGCAGCGCCTGGCCGATGCCCTGCGCGATGCCGCCGTGCACCTGGCCCTCGACGATCATCGGGTTGATGATCACGCCGAAGTCGTCGACCGCGGTGAAGCGGTCCACGCGCACCTGGCCGGTGGCCGGGTCGACCTCGACCTCGCAGATGTAGGTGCCTGCCGGGAAGGTGAAGTTGGTCGGGTCGTAGAACGCGGTCTCGTTCAGCCCGGGCTCCAGCTGGTCCAGCGGATAGTTGTGCGGCACGTAGGCGGTAAGCGCCACCTGGGCGAACGGCACCTTCTTGTCGGTGCCCTTGACACGGAACTCGCCGTTGGTGAACTCGATGTCGGCCTCGCTCGCTTCCATCAGGTGCGCGGCGATCTTCCTGGCCTTGGCCTCGATCTTGTCCAGCGCCTTCATGATGGCCGCGCCGCCGACGCTGATCGAGCGCGAGCCGTAGGTGCCCATGCCGAACGGGATGCGGCCGGTGTCGCCGTGCACCACGTCGACGTTCTCGACGGGGATGCCCAGGCGCGCCGCCACCACCTGCGCGAAGGTGGTCTCGTGTCCCTGCCCGTGGCTGTGCGCGCCGGTGAACACCGTCACGCTGCCGGTCGGGTGCACGCGCACCTCGCCGCACTCGAACAGGCCCGCGCGCGCGCCGAGCGCGCCGGCGATGTTGGACGGCGCCAGGCCGCAGGCCTCGATGTAGCTGCTGAAGCCGATGCCGCGCTTGAGGCCCTTGGCCTCGCTCGCCTGGCGGCGCGCCTCGAAGCCCGCCACGTCGGCCAGCTGCATCGCCTTGTCGAGGCAGGCGACATAGTCGCCGGTGTCGTACTGCAGCGCCACCGGCGTCTGGTACGGGAACTGGGTGATCAGGTTGCGGCGCCGGATCTCGTCCTGCGACAGCCCCATCTCCCAGCCGCAGCGCGTGACCAGGCGCTCGAGCAGATAGGTCGCCTCGGGCCGGCCGGCACCGCGGTAGGCGTCCACCGGCGCGGTGTTGGTGAACCAGGCATCGACCTCGACGTAGATCTGCGGCGTGGTGTACTGCCCGGCCAGCAGCGTCGCATAGAGGATGGTCGGCACCGCGGTCGAGAAGGTGGACAGGTAGGCGCCCAGGTTCGCATCGGTGTGCACGCGCATCGCGAGGAACCTGCCGTCCTTGTCCATCGCCATCTCGGCGTGCGTGACGTGGTCGCGGCCGTGCGCGTCGGTCAGGAACGACTCGCTGCGCTCGGCGGTCCACTTGACCGCGCAGTTGAGCTGCCTGGCGGCCCAGGTGACGGCCACGTCCTCGGCGTACAGGAAGATCTTCGAGCCGAAGCCGCCGCCCACGTCCGGCGCGATCACGCGCACCTTGTGCTCGGGCAGGCCCAGCACGAAGGCCGTCATCAGCAGGCGCTCGACGTGCGGGTTCTGGTTGGCGACGTACAGCGTGTACTCGTCGCTGCCGCGGTTGTAGACGCCGATCGCCGAGCGCGGCTCGATCGCGTTGGGTACCAGCCGGTTATTGACCAGGTCGATCCTGGTGACATGCGCGGCCTTCGCGAACGCCGCGTCGACCTGCGCCTTGTCGCCGATGGCCCACTTGTAGCAATGGTTGTCCGGCGCCTCGTCGTGCAGCGCCGGCGCGTTGCGGGCGTCGCGCACGTCCACGCAGGCGCCCAGCACCTCGTAGTCGACCATCACCGCCTCGGCCGCGTTCTTGGCCTGTTCCACCGAATCGGCCACCACCATCGCGACCGGGTCGCCGACGTAGCGCACCTTGCCGATGGCCAGCACCGGGTGCGGCGGCTCCTTCATCGGCGTGCCGTCGGTGCTGGTGATCAGCCAGCCGCAGGGCAGGCCGTTGACCTTGCCGGCCAGGTCGGCGCCGGTGAACACCGCGCGCACCCCGGGCATGGACTTGGCCTGCGAGGTGTCGATCGAGTTGATCCTGGCGTGCGCGTGGGGCGAACGCACGAACACCGCGTAGCGCTGGTTGGCCAGCACGATGTCGTCGGTGTACTGGCCCGCGCCGGTCAGGAAGCGCGCGTCTTCCTTGCGCCGCAGCGCTTCGCCGATGTAGGGGAGCTTGGCGAAATCGGATGCACCCATGGTGTCGCCTCCTCCTTCAGGCCGTCGTGGTGGTGCCGGCCGCGGCAGGCGCCGAGGCCATCGCGGTCATGCCCTGGCGGACCGCCTTGACGATGTTGTGGTAGCCGGTGCAACGGCACAGGTTGCCGTCCATGTGCTCGCGGATCTGCGCCTCGGTGGCCTGCGGGTGCTGGCGCGCCAGATCCAGCGCGCTCATCACCATGCCCGGCGTGCAGAAGCCGCATTGCAGCCCGTGGCAGTCCTTGAACGCCGCCTGCATCGGGTGCAGCGTGCCGTCCGGCTGGGCCAGGCCCTCGATGGTGGTGATCTCGGCGCCCTGGTGCTGCGCCGCCAGCGTGTTGCACGACTTGACCGCGCGGCCGTTGACCAGCACGGTGCAGGCGCCGCACTGCGCGGTGTCGCAGCCGACGTGCGTGCCCGTCAGACGCAGGTGCTCGCGCAACGCGGTGACCAGCAGCGTGTGGGGAGGAATGTCGAGCGTCTCCTCACGCCCGTTGACCCTGAACTGGACCTGCATGCCTGTCTCCTTCCATGCGTTGTTGTGGGGCGCGTCCATTGTTCAAACTGCCCCCGCTCCCCCTTGACTAGGCGAAACCCTAGGTGGCGGCGCAGCAGGGATGGAAATTCTCAAAATGGAACAACAATGCAGGCGGGCCTTCGCCACCGGCCCGCGTTCCCTTGGGGGATCCACCGATGAGTGCATCGTCCGCCGTCGCCGACCGTCGCCTCCAGCAGATCGAGCTGGCCCGCCGCGCCGTGCTGTTCGAAGGACGAGGAGCCCCCGACGCCCTGGCCGGGCTGGGCGAGCGCGACTGGATCGAGCGCTCCTGGCGGCGCTGCCTGGCCTGGGGCATGCGGCCCGAGCAGCCGGTCGCCTTCGACCTGGTCCCGGCCCAGGCCGCGCGCCGGGCGCTGGACGCCAGCCACGGCCTGCTGCAGGCCGCGCGCCCCACGCTGCAGCGGCTGGCGCGCGCGATCGCGCACAGCCGCTACTTCGCGATCCTCACCGACGCGCAGGGCGTGGTGATCGGCGTGGACGGCCCGATCGACCGCAGCGACCGGCGTGCGCACCTGATCACCCGCATCGGCGTGGACCTGTCCGAACGCGCCGTGGGCACCACGGCGATCGGCGCGGCGCTGACCGAGCTGCACCCGGTGTGGCTGCACCGCGGCGAGCACTTCTTCCTCGACACCAGCGTCTACAGTTGCGCCGGCGCGCCGGT
Source organism: Caldimonas thermodepolymerans (assembly GCF_015476235.1). NCBI lineage: Bacteria > Pseudomonadati > Pseudomonadota > Betaproteobacteria > Burkholderiales > Sphaerotilaceae > Caldimonas > Caldimonas thermodepolymerans. The sequence goes on along the minus strand of NZ_CP064338.1, from coordinate 423,305 downwards.
GTTCGGCCCCGACGGCCACTGCGCCGGCATGCTGGACCTGACCGGCATCGAGGCGCCCGAGCGCCCCGAGCTCAAGCACCTGGCTGCGCAGTCGGCGCGCGCGATCGAGAACGCGCTGGCGCTGGCCGTGCCGCACGCGCTGCTGCTGCGCCTGGCCTGGCCGGGCTGCGACTTCAGCGAGGACACCGACGGGCTGCTGTGCCTGGACGCGGAGGGCGGGGTCGTCAGCGCCAACCGCGCCGCGCGCGAGATGCTGGCGCTGCCGCCCGGTGCCCTGCCGCACTGCAGCGAGCTGTTCGCGCTCACCTGGACCCTCCTCTACGACGTCGCGCGCCACGAGGCGCCGCTGGAGGTGCCGCTGTGGTCCGGCCTGCGCCTGCAGGTGCTGGCGATGGCGCAGGCCGCCGCGCGCGCGAGCGGCCCCGTGCTGCTGCCGCGCCCGGCCGCCGTGCGCGACGTGCGCCTGCCGCTGAAGGACCTGGAAGTCGAACTGATCCGCCGCGCCGTGCGCGAGGCCCGCGGCAACGTGGCCGCCGCCGCACGGGCGCTGGGGGTGAGCCGGGCGACGGTGTACCGGAAGCTGGGAAGGAAGGCGCGCTAGCGCGCCTTCCTGTCCGAGGCCCAGCCCGCCGCGGCAGGCCCCGGCGATCGCACAAAAGAAAACGCCCAGCCTGTACAGGCTGGGCGTCCGGATCTGGTGGCCTAGGGCGGAATCGAACCACCGACACGCGGATTTTCAATCCGCTGCTCTACCAACTGAGCTACCAGGCCAACGAAGACCGAAATTATATATCAGTTTCCGCCGTTGCGCTTGTTTCGCGTGAGATCGACGCCGAGCTGCTTGAGCTTGCGGTACAGGTGGGTGCGCTCCAGCCCCGTCTTCTCGGCCACGCGGGTCATGCTGCCGTTCTCCTTGGCGAGGTGGAATTCGAAGTAGGCCTTCTCGAACGCGTCGCGCGCCTCGCGCAGCGGGCGGTCGAGCAGGAACACCTGCTCGGGCTGGGGCGCCAGGGCCGCGAGCGGCGCGGCCGACAGCGGGGCGCCGGCGGGCGCGGCGTGGTGGGACTCGACGCCGTACTCGCGCGCCGGCACGTGCAGCGGCGCGTGCGGGTGCGCCGCGGGCGCCGGCGCCGGGCGCGGGGCCTGGCGGGCCAGCCCCTGCTCCACCGCGCGCAGCAGCTTCTGCAGCGTGATGGGCTTTTCGAGGAAGGCCATGGCACCGAACTTGGTGGCCTCGACGGCGGTGTCGATGGTGCCGTGGCCGGACATCATGATGACCGGCATCGTGAGCTGGCCGTTGGCTCCCCATTCCTTGAGCAGCGTGATCCCGTCGACGTCGGGCATCCAGATGTCGAGCAGGACGAGGTCGGGCCGCTGCTTCTCGCGGTAGGCCCGGGCCTGCGCGGCGTTCTCGGCAAGATCGACCTGGTGCCCCTCGTCGCTCAGGATCTCCGACAGCAACGCGCGGATACCGAGTTCGTCATCAACAACAAGAATGGTGGCCATGCAGTCTCAACTCCCTGGGCCCGCGGCGACGGGCGCGGCGCCGTCAACGGAGGCAGGGCTGGGTGGGGCAATCTTCGAAAATGATATCGAAACTTGCGCGCCCTTCACGGCAGCGCCCGAGGCGGCCGCCGCCTGGACGCCGACGTTGCGGATGCGGATGCGCGCGCCGTGCTCGTCGACGATCTTCTTCACCACCGCCAGGCCCAGCCCGGTGCCCTTGGACTTGGTGGTGACGTAGGGCTCGAACGCGCGGTTGAGCACCTTCTCCGGGAAACCTGGTCCGTTGTCGGCCACGACCAGGTGCACCGCGCGCCAGCCGCCGTCCTCGGCGCGCTGCGCCTCGGTGTAGACCTTGACCCGCCCGTCGGGCTGCTCGGCGATCGCGTCCAGCCCGTTCTGCAGCAGGTTGTGCACCACCTGGCGCAGCTGGCTGGCATCGCCCAGGATGGGCGGCAGCCCCGGCGCGAGCTCGGCCTGCAGGTGGCCGGCCTCGATGGCCGAGCCGTACAGGCCGATCACCTCGGCCACCAGTGCGTTGAGGTCCAGCGGCTTGAGGTTGGCCGAAGGCAGGCGCGCATAGTCGCGGAACTCGTTGACCAGCTGCTGCATCGCGCCGACCTGGTTGACGATGGTGGCCACCGCCTTGGCGAGCATCTGCCGGTCCGGGCCTTCGAGCTTGGGTTCGAGCTTGTGCTGCAGGCGCTCGGCCGACAGCTGGATCGGCGTCAGCGGGTTCTTGATCTCGTGCGCCAGCCGGCGCGCCACCTCGCCCCAGGCGATCGAGCGCTGCGCCGAGACCACCTCGGTGATGTCGTCGAACACCAGCAGCCGGGCCTGCTGCGGCAGCCACGCCCCGCGCACCAGCAACGTGATGGGGCCGCGCTCGGGCAGCGCGTCGGGCGCCGGCTGCAGCTCGAAGGACTGCTGCCAGTGGTCGCGCTCGCCCGCCTCGTTGCCGGCGATGTGCAGCTCGAACAGGCGCGCCACCTCGGCGGCGAAGTCCTGCAGGTTGGGCACGTCGGCCAGCGGCCGGCCGCGGTAGGCCGCCACCGGCAGGCGCAGGATGCGCGTCGCGCCGGGGTTGACGGTCTCGATGGTGTCGTTCGCGTCGAGCACGATCACGCCGGCGGTCATGTTGTCCAGGATGGTCTGCAGGTGGGTCTTGGCGGACTCCAGCTCCATCAGGCTGCGCTGCACCAGCGAGCGCGCGTCGGACAGCTGCTGCGTCATGTCGGCGAACGAGCGCGTCAGCCCGCCCAGCTCGTCGCGCGAGGCGAACACCTGCTTGGGCGTGAGGTCGCCCTGCGCCACCTGGCGCATGCCTTCGGCCAGCAGCAGCAGCGGGCGCGCCAGCTGGTTGCCCAGCGTCACCGCGAGCAGCACGGCGCCGAACACGGCGAGGAACAGCGACAGCGTCAGCGTGCCGACGTACATGCGGCGCAGGCCCTCGCGCGCCAGCGCGCGCTGCTGGTAGTCGCGGTAGGCGGCCTGCACCGCCTGGGCGTTGGCCGCCAGCGTCTCGGGGATCAGCTGCGTGACCAGCAGGTAGCGGTCGCCCTCGGCCAGGCTGAAGCTGCTCGACGGCACGTGCGCCAGCGCGCGCACGCGCGGCGGGCCGGCATCCTCGTCCAGGCCCTCGATCTGCGCGACCACCCGCTCGCTGCGCGCCTGGCGCAGCTGGGCCGCGGTGAAGCGGTCGGGCGCCAGTGCCAGCGTCTCGCGCCGGATGCCGACGCTGACGATGGGCTGCCCGTTGGGGCCGAGCAGCGCCGCGTCCTGCGCCGAGAGCTGGTCGCGGATGCGCTCGATGGCCAGCGCCAGCGCGGCATCGCGGCCCTCGCTGGCCAGGCGCTCGGCCGAGGCGCGCGTCTTGTTCGCCAGGTCCGCGACCAGCGTGTCCAGCGTGACGCGGCCGAGGTTGAGGCCCGCATCCAGCGCGGCTTCGACCTCCACGTCGAACCAGCTCTCGATGCTGCGCGTGACGAACTGGTAGGACACGGTGTAGATCACCAGCCCGGGGATGACGCCGACCAGCGCGAAGATGCCCGCCAGCTTGGCGAGCAGCCGGCTGCCGAACTTGCGCCGCCGCAGCCGCAGCAGCAGGCGGGCGCCGGCGATCACGATCACCAGTGCGAGCACGGTCGCGACCGCGACGTTGACCCACAGCAGCCACTCGAAGTGCTGCTCGTACAGGCGCCGGTTGTTGGTCGACAGCGCCAGCAGGAAGACGAGCACCAGCCCGCCGCCCGAGATGGCGACGAGCGAGATGATCCAGGCCCAGCGGGTCGCTTTGGTCACGGCGTCGTGTTGCGGGAAAAGTCAGGCATCTTGCCACCGGCCCCTCCGGGCGGGCCCCGGCGGTCGACGCCGGACCCTGCCGGCAGGGTGGGCGTGCGCTCGGTCGTCACGTCGGATCGTCCATCACCACGGTGCTTTCGGCCGAGAGGTCCCACTCGGCCTGCCCGCCGATGCCGATCTGGAACGGGCGGGGCAGCTGCGAGGTGTCGAGCCGGAAGCTGAGTTCGATGTAGTGCCGCTGGCCGGGTTCGAAGCTCGCCAGGTCGGCGATGCGCCAGCGCGCGGTGCGCTGGATCGCGAACAGGGCCTCGCCCAGCGTGTCGTAGTGGTGGTTGAGGCTGCCGAAGCTGACCCGGTAGCGCCGCGTCAGCGGCTGGTAGGCCAGGCGCCAGGTGCGGGTCGCCTCGGCGATGACCTGGTCGCGCCAGTACCAGCGCGAGCGCAGCACGCGCGCCTCGGCCTCGAAGTGCAGCGGCACGCCCTTGAGCAGCGCGTCCTCGACGCTGCGCGGCAGCTCGAACTCGGCCGTGAAGCTGAGCACCAGCCCGTCGTCGGTGCGGCCCAGCTCGACCTCGCGCAGGTCGATGCCGGCCGCCCGCGCACACAGCGCGCACCACCAGCCCAGCAGCAACAGCACGGCCGCGCGCCACCACCGCCCGCGGGGGCCGGGGCGGCAGGTGTGACGAAGGGGCAGGTCTGCGCTGTGCACGATGTCGGGTAGCTGTTTTCTAGTCCGGGCGTTTCCGGAGCAGGGCGTAATAGAAGCCGTCGTGGGCGGCCGTCCCCTGCCCCGGCGCCGTCGCCGCTGCCCCATTGTCGGGCAAGGGCAGCGCATGACCGGGCGACGGCAGGAGCCGGGCCTCGGGCGTGCGTTGCAAAAACGCGTCGATCTGTTGCTGGCCTTCGGCGCGGAACACCGAGCAGGTGCAGTACAGCAGCCGCCCGCCGGGCCTGAGCAGGGGCCACAGCGCGTGCAGGATGTCACGCTGGACGGCCGCCAGCTGCTCGATGTCGCTGTCGCGGCGCAGCCAGCGCACGTCCGGGTGGCGACGCACCACGCCCGAGGCACTGCAGGGCGCATCCAACAGGATCGCGTCGAACGGCCGGCCGTCCCAGAAGGCGTCCGGCTGGCGGGCATCGGCCGCCTTCAGCTCGGCGTGCAGCCCGATGCGGCCGAGGGTCTGGCCGACCCGCGCCAACCGCGCCGGGTCGCTGTCCAGCGCCAGCACGTCCAGGTCGGCCAGCTCCAGCAGGTGCGCGGTCTTGCCGCCCGGCGCGGCGCAGGCGTCCAGCACCCGTGCGCCGGCCGGCAGCGCGTCGTCGCCCGCGCCGACCAGCAGCGGCGCGGCCCATTGCGCGGCCAGGTCCTGCACCGAGACGTCGCCCGCCTCGAAGCCGGGCAGGCGCTGCACCGGCACCGGCTCGTCCAGCTGCACCGCGTAGGGGCCGACGGCGCGTCCGGCCAGGCCCGCCGCGCGCAGCCGTTCGAGGTAAGCCTCGGGCGTGCCGCGGCGCGCGTGCACGCGCAGCGTCATCGGCGGGTGCTCGCCCGCCGCCTCGCACAGCGCCTGCCAGTGCTGCGGCCAGTCGCGCCACAGGCGGCGCAGCCACCAGGACGGGTGGTTCCAGCGCGCCACCGGATCGGCGTCGGTACGCTGCACCAGTGCCTCGCGCTCGCGCAGGAAGCGCCGCAGCACCGCATTGACGAAGGCGACGTGCGCGCGCTCGCGCTGCTTGGCCGCCTCCACCGCCTGGTCGACCAGGGTGTGCTCGGCGTACGGCGCCGCCTGCGCGTCCCACACCAGGGCCAGCGCGGACAGCAGCAGCGCGTCGACCCAGGGTGGCGGGTCGCGCCGGGCCAGCTGCTGGCGCAGCGCGCGGGCCCGGCCGAGCGAGCGCATCACCTGGAAACTGAGCGCCTGGGTGCCGGCGCGCGCCTCGGCCGGGCAGGCGGCCAGCGCATCGGTCAGCGACTGGCCGGCGCGCACGGCACGCACCGCATCGGCGGTGTGGGCCAGCAGGCGCGACAACGGCAGGGAGGCGGAGGAAGGAGGCGGGGAAGTCGGATTCACAGGCCGGCTAGTCTAGGCGACTCCGCGGACGTCCCTTTTCGCGATGCGCAAGCGCGGTGCGGGCGTTCGCCCAAAGAAAAAGGCCGCTGTCGGCAGACAGCGGCCCGGGTGGCCTGCAACGAGGCGCGTCGCATCAGCCGAGGGCGTCGGACCAGATGTTCTGCGCCCAGTTCCAGGCGTAGATGCCTTCCAGCTCGGTCGGGCCGGGCGAGACGCCGCCGGAGCCCGCGACGGTCTTGAAGGTCTTCTCGGCCGCCACGTACTCGTGCACGCTGGCCACGTGGATGACCTTCTTGTCGTCGACGAAGCTGTAGCAGGTGTTGTTCACCATCGGTGCGGGGTTGATCTCCCAGCCGTTCAGCTCGGCGACGATGGCCGCGGCCGCGACCTTGGCATGCGAGTTGGCCATGTGGCCCGACTTCGGCATGCCCGGGGCGAGCTGGATCGAGTCGCCCAGCACGTGGATGTCCTTGGCCGCGGTCGACTCGAAGTTCAGGAAGTTGACATGGCACCAGCGGCCGTTGGCGTTGGCCAGTCCGGTGTCGACCGCGATGCGGCCGGCGCGCATGGTCGGCAGCACGTTCAGCACGTCGGCCTTCACGTCGTCGCCCACCTCGAACTTGACGGTGTTGGTCTTGTGGTCGACCGCCACCGCCTTGTGCTGCGGACGGTACTCGATGATGCCCTTGTACTGCTCGGCCCAGACCTTCTTGAACAGCGGCCCCTTGGAGGTGACGTCGGGGTTGGCGTCCAGCAGCAGCACCTTGGAGCGCGGCTTGGCGGCCTTGAAATAGGCCGCGACCTGGCAGACGCGCTCGTACGGGCCGGGCGGGCAGCGGTACGGGGCCTCGGGCACGGTCAGCGCGTAGACGCCGCCGTCGGGCATGGCCTCGAGCTGCTTGCGCAGCGCCACGGTCTCGGGACCGGCCTTCCAGGCCTGCAGGATGCGGCCCGCGTCGTGGGCCTCCTGGAGGCCCTCGATGCTGTCGAACATCAGGTCGATGCCGGGCGACAGCACCAGCTTGTCGTAGCCGATCGTCGCGCCCGAAGCCAGCACCGCGACCTTCTTCGCCGGGTCGACGCGCGCGACGCTGTCGCGCACCACGGTCACGCCGTGGCGCTTGCGCAGGTTGTCGTACGGGACGGTGATGTCCGCGATGGTCTTGCTGCCGCCCAGCACCAGGTTGGAGATCGGGCAGGAGACGAAGGCGCTTTGCGGCTCGACCAGCACCACGTCGATCTGGTAGTCAGACAGCAGGCGCACGTACTTGGCCGCGGTCGCGCCGCCGTAGCCGCCGCCGACCACCAGCACCTTGGTCTTGGACGGGGCGGACGTGGTCGCGCAGGCCCCCAGGCCCAGCACGCCCAGCACCGCAGCGCCTTGCAGGAAGGAACGTCGTTGCATCTGGGGCCTCCTCACTTCTTCTGCGCCGCAAAGTAGGCGGCCATGCGTTCGATCTGTTCGTCGCTGTAGCCCTTGGCGATCTGATGCATGATCGTCGCCTGCCGGGTCCCGGACTTGAAGGCCTTCATCTGCTCGAGGAAGTAGGGCTGCGGCATGCCGGCCAGCGAGGGGACGGCAGAACCCTCCACCGTGCGGCCGGCCGTGCCATGGCAGTTGGCGCAGGTGGCCGCAAGGCTGCGCGTGTACAGCGCCTGCGCGTCGGACGCCTGGGCGGCGCCGCCGACGAGCATCGCCGCGACGGCGATGGCGGGTAGAGCTTTCATCGTGCGTTCTCCATTGTTGTTCGATCTCCTGCAAGCGTGGCCCGCGGGGAGACGGGTCACGATGCGCCCACTTCGACCTCAATGTAGCGGTCGGCCACCGCCCTGGGGCTAGGGATGTCCAGCAAGAGCGCGACCAGCCGGAAGGCATCGGCCGCCGCCTCGCTGAGCCGTCCGCCGGGCGCCAGCTGCTGTGCCGCCTCGACCCAGGTGCGCAGCAGCACCGGCCGTTGCATGGCCGACAGTGCCGCCACCCCGTCCAGGGCAGCCACCAGCGCATCGGCATCGGGGGCACGCCATGCGGGCGCCGGCCGGTCGGCAAACAGCGCACGCATCACGGCCCGGTACCACAGCGGCGCCTGGTCCGCCCGAGGCCCTTCGGTCGACGCGGGATCGATGATTCTCGCGAGGAACGCCGTCAGCGCAGCAACTTCTTGAGACAAATGAGCTATATCGTTCTTCCCTGTAGCAATAGGTTGCTCGACCGGCCGGCCGCTGAGCAGGTGCCGCATCGCCAGCCACAGCAGGCGATCGAGCGGGCTGGCGTGCCCGTCGGCCCCCATCATGCGGCGCGCTGCCTCGAGCAGCGCGCGCCGCTCGGCCACCGGGCGCTGCGCGGTGCGGCGCAGCATCAGCTCCAGCACCGGCAGGCGCGCGGCATGGGTCAGCGCGGCGATGTCGGCCCGCACCGCGGCCGCCACCGGGATGTCGGCGGTCTCCACCTCCCAGGCCTTCTGCTCGCGCTCGTTGCCGGGGCTCATCAGCAGCGTCAGCACCGCGGCCTTGCGCTCGCCGGGCCCCTGCCAGCGGCGGATGCGCGCCAGCGCCTCGCGCTCGCGCGCCAGCGGACCGTCCTCGGCCGGGACGGGGGCCGCCGCGCCGGCAGCGGCGGCGGCCGGCGGCGCGGACGCCGCCCGGGCGTCGCCCGCCGGCACCGCGGCAAACGCCAGCGCGGGCAGCATGGGCTGGGTGTCGGGCGCGGCGTCGTCCTCGGCCGGCAGCACGCGCGCGGGCAGCGGCCCGGCGGGATAGCCGTAGATGCGCCGGATGCGCTCGGCCAGCGGCGGGTGGGTGGCGAACCAGGCCCAGCGCAGCCGCGAGACGAAGAACAGGTGCGACAGGCTCTCGGCATGGGCGTTGTGCCAGCCGTCCTGGCGCCGCCAGGCCTGGTCGGCGATCTTGCGCAGCGCGCCGCCGATGCCGGTGCTGCTGCGGGTGTACTTGACCGCCGAGGCGTCGGCGAGGAATTCACGCTGGCGCGACACCGCGGCCTTCAGCAGCCGCCCGGCGATCCAGCCGAGCGAGCCGACGGCCATCAGCCCGAGGCCGAACAGCAGGCCCGGGCTGCGCCGGCCCACCTCGTCGGGCTCGACCAGCGAGTGGCCGAAGTTGTAGACCATCTGCAGGCCCCAGACGAGGCCGACCAGGCGCATGTTGAGCCGCGTGTCGCCGTGCACGAGGTGGCTGAACTCGTGCGCCACCACGCCCTGCAGCTCGTCACGCGTGAGCCGCTCCAGCGCCCCGCGCGTGACCGCGATCACCGCGTCGTCGAGGTCCCAGCCGGCGGCGAACGCGTTGATCGCGTCCTCGCGCGGCAGCACGAATACCTGCGGCGGCTTGACATTGCAGGCGATCGCGACCTCGTCGACCACGTTGAGCAGCCGCTTCTCGTACAGGTCCTGCGGCTGGCCGTGGGGCTCGCGCAGGCCGCGCCCGCCGGCCAGCTGCGCGACGTGCACGCCGCCCGCACGCAGGCGCAGCATCTCGAACCAGCAGCCGCCGAGCACGAACAGCAGCACCAGCGCGGTGTTGGTCTCGAAGAAGAAGCGCGGGTACCCCGGGATCCAGGGGAAGGTGAAGCGGTAGATCAGCGCCAGCACGCCGTTGACGGCCAGCACCAGCAGCACCAGCACGCCCGCGAACAGCAGCAGCAGGCGCCGCGTCGTGGTCTGCGCGGCCTCCTGATGCTCGCGAAAGCGCATCGCCATCGGCGTTCACCCGGCCGGCCGCGGCACGCGGCTCAGAACTGCACGCGCACCGGCTGGCGCTCGACGTCCTGCGTGGTGGACTGCAGCATGCCGGCTTCCTTGAAGCCGAACAGCCCGGCGATCAGGGTGGTCGGGAACTGCTGCGCCGCGTTGTTGTAGTCGAGCGCGGCGTCGTTGAAGGCCTGGCGCGCGAAGGCGACGCGGTTCTCGGTGCTGGTGAGTTCCTCGGAGAGCTCGCGCAGCGTCTGGTCGGCCTTGAGCTCGGGGTAGTTCTCGACCACCGCCATCAACCGCCCGAGCGTGCCGCCCAGCGTCTGCTCGGCCACCACCAGCGCACCGATCGCGCCGGCATCGGTGGGCTTCGCGCGGGCATGGTCGGCCGCGTTGCGCGCCTGGTTGCGCGCGGCGATCACGGCCTCCAGCGTCTCGCGCTCGTGCGTGACGTACTTCTTCGCCGTCTCGACCAGGTTCGGGATCAGGTCGTAGCGGCGCTTGAGCTGCACGTCGATCTGCGCGAAGGCGTTGGCAATCGCGTTGCGCAGGCGCACCAGCCGGTTGTAGGCCCCCACGCCCCAGAACAGCAGGACCGCGATGACGGCCAGGGTGACGATCTGCGTGGTGTCCATGAGCCCTCCTTCTCGTGCACGCGACGGGTCGTGACCGCGACTCTACGACAGGCGGCGCGCGGTCCACACGCCGCGGGGGCGCAAAAATTCCGCAAATCAGCGGGAGAGATAGGCCTCGTGGCCGCGCCGGCGCAGCTCGCAGGCCGGGCACCGGCCGCAGCCGTAGCCCCACGCGTGGCGCTGGCTGCGCTCGCCAAGGTAGCAGGTGTGGGTGTGCTCGGCCACCAGATCGACCAGTGCCTGGCCGCCCAGCTGCTCGGCGAGCGTCCAGGTCTGCGCCTTGTCCAGCCACATCAGCGGCGTCTCGATCACCAGCGGCTGGTCCATGCCGAGGCTGAGCGCGACCTGCAGCGCCTTGAGCGTGTTGTCGCGGCAGTCCGGGTAGCCGGAATAGTCGGTCTCGCACATGCCGCCGACCAGCACCTGCGCGCCGCGCCGGTACGCCACGGTGGCGGCCAGCGTCAGGAACAGCAGGTTGCGCCCGGGCACGAAGGTGTTGGGCAGGCCGCTGTCGGCCATCTCGATCGCGCGCTCGGAGGTCAGCGCCGTGTCGGAGATCTGCCCCAGCAGCCCGACGTCGAGCAGGTGGTCGTCGCCGAGCTTGCGGTCCCACGCCGGGTCAAGCCGGCGCATCGCCTGCAGCACGCGCGGGCGGCACTCCAGCTCGACGCGGTGGCGCTGGCCGTAGTCGAAGCCGATGGTCTCGACGCGCGCGTATCGCTGCAGCGCCCAGGCCAGGCACACGGTGGAGTCCTGCCCGCCCGAGAACAGGACGAGCGCGGCGCGCGGGTCTTCGGAAGCAACCATCCCGATGCGTCCTGGCGCGGGGTCAGCGGCGCACTTCGCCCTGGCCCAGCACGACGAACTTCAGCGAGGTCAGGCCTTCCAGGCCCACCGGCCCGCGTGCGTGGAACTTGTCGGTCGAGATGCCGATCTCGGCGCCCAGGCCGTACTCGAAGCCGTCGGCAAAGCGCGTCGAGGCGTTCACCATGACGCTGGACGAATCCACCTCGCGCAGGAAGCGCATCGCGTTCGGGTGGTTGGTGGTCAGGATCGCGTCGGTGTGGTGCGAGCCGTAACGGTTGATGTGGGCGATGGCTTCGTCCAGGCTGTCGACCAGCTTGATGCTGATGACGGGCGCGAGGTATTCCTCGTACCAGTCCTGCTCGGTGGCATCGGCGAGCTTCGCACCGGCCACGCCCTGCAGCAGCGCCTTGGCGCCGGCATCGCAGCGCATCTCCACGCCCTTGGCCGCGAACACCGCGCCGATGCGCGGCAGGAAGGCGGGCGCGACCGCACGGTGCACCAGCAGCGACTCGGCCGCGTTGCAGGGGCTGTACTTCTGCGTCTTGGCATTGTCGGTGACGGTGACCGCCAGCTCCAGGTCGACCTCGGCGTCGACATAGACGTGGCAGTTGCCGTCCAGGTGCTTGATCACCGGCACCGTGGCCTCGCGGCTGATGCGCTCGATCAGCGACTTGCCGCCGCGCGGGATGATGACGTCCACGTACTCGGGCATCGCGATCAGCCGGCCCACCGCCTCGCGGTCGGTGGTCTCGACCAGCTGCACGCCCTCGGCCGGCAGGCCGGCGGCCGCCAGGGCCTGCTGCACCAGGCGCGCCAGCGCGAGGTTGGAATGGATGGCCTCGGAGCCGCCGCGCAGCACGCAGGCGTTGCCGCTCTTGATGCCCAGCGCCGAGGCCTCGATGGTCACGTTCGGGCGGCTCTCGTAGATCATCCCGAACACGCCCAGCGGCACGCGCATCTGGCCGACCGTGATGCCGGTCGGGCGGCGGCGCAGGTTGGTCATCTCGCCGACCGGGTCCGGCAGCGCGGCGACCTGTTCGCAGTTCTGCGCCATCTGCTCGACCACCTTGGGCGTGATGCGCAGGCGGTCGACCATCGGCGCGGCCAGGCCGTTGCGCTCGGCGGCGGCGATGTCCTTGGCGTTCTCGTCCTGCAGCGCCTGCGCGTGGTCGCGGATCAGCGCCGCCAGGCGCAGCAGGGCGTCGTTCTTCGCAGCAGTGGAGGCCGCGGCCATGCGGGTCGCCGCGGCACGCGCCGCAGCACCCACCTGGGCCATGTAGGCCTGGATGTCGGTGGCAGTCATGCGGCGGATTGTCGCAAAGTGCGCGCGCCACCGCCGGCGCGGGGTCACCGCGGAGGCGGGATGTCGACGCGCCCTGCCACCCCCCTCCATGACGGGCCGACGCGCCGGTCGTCGCGTCGGCATCAAGGTGTTGGAACGGGTGCCGGGGCGACGGCCCGCCGTGGTGGCCACACTGACACACCACGCTCCTGCGCTCCGCCAGGGCACGCGGCGTCCGGGGCGAGGCAGGAACGTCTATAATAAGAATCGTTCTCATTTATCCATCCCGCCAACCCTGATATGCCAGCAAGCCTGACGTCCCCGCCGCCGCCCGGTGCCGGAGGCCCTTCGCGCCGGCGAGACGCGTCGACCGGCAGCGAACTGCCCCCGGCAGCGCGGGCCGCGGCGGCCGGCGTGATCGTCGCCGCCCACATCGCCGCCGGATGGGCCCTGCTGCAGCTGGCACCCGTGCGCCAGGCCATCGGGGCCTCGATCCCCCTGTTCGTCGACCTCATCGAGCCGGCGCCGGTCCCGCCGCCGCCGGCTCCCGTGCCGCCGCCGCCCGCCCCGGCGCCCCGGAAGGAGACCCCGAAGAAGCCCGCGCCGGTGGTGGCCGCACCGCCGCCGCCCGAGCCGGCTCCGGCCCCGTTCGAAGTGGAAGCGCCGCCACCCGAGCCACCCGCCCCGGCCGAGGCGACCGAACCGGTGGTCGCGGCCCCCGCGGCAGAGCCGGCCCCGCCGCCCCCGCCTGCGCCGCCCAAGACCGTGCTGGCCAGCGAGGTGCAGTACCAGAAGGCGCCGGCCATCGTCTATCCGCTGACGTCGCGCCGGCTGCGCGAGGAAGGGATGGTGACGCTGCGCGTGCTGATCGACCCGCAGGGCCGACCCGCCCGGATCGAAATCCACAAGTCGTCCGGCTTCCAGCGCCTGGACGACGCCGCGGTGTCGGCCATGCGCTCGGCCCGCTTCAAGCCCTACATGGAAGACGGCCAGCCGCTGGCCGTGTGGGTGCAGACCCCCATCCGATTTGCCCTGGAGAACTGAACGTGAACCCGAACGAAACGATGGGCTTCGCCCACTTCATCGCGCAGTCCGACGTCGTCGGCAAGGCGCTGCTCGTCATCCTGGTGCTGATGTCGGCCATCTCGTGGTACCTGATCGTGATGAAGGGCATCACCCAATACGTGCGCAAGAAGCGCAGCGAGCAGTTCCTGTCGTTCTTCTGGAACGCCAGCTCGCTCGACGCCGTGCGCAACGAGATCGCCACGCACGGCGTGCGCGACCCCTTCTCGCACCTGACCGCGCACGCGATGCACGCACGCGACCACCACGCCAAGTACGGCGCGGCCAAGCTGGAGGAAGCCGGCAGCATGCAGGACTTCCTGACCCGCACCATCAAGAAGGTGCTGGACGAGGAAACGACCCGCCTGGAAAACGGCCTGACGGTGCTGGCGACGATCGGCGCCACCGCGCCGTTCGTCGGCCTGTTCGGCACGGTCTGGGGCGTCTACCACGCGCTGGTGGCGATCGGCATGAGCGGCGCCGGCACGCTGGACAAGGTGGCCGGCCCCGTGGGTGAAGCGCTGATCATGACCGGCATCGGCCTGGCGGTGGCGATCCCCGCGGTGATGGGCTACAACTGGCTGACCCGCAGCAACCGCGTGCTGACCGCCAAGCTCGACGCCTTCGCGTTCGAGCTGTTCACCTTCCTGTCGCTCGGCCAGTCGCTGCAAGGCGGCGAGAACGTGCGTCCGCTGAACACGACCGGCAAGGCCGCCCCGCGCGGCAACGACCAGCCGGCCGCCGCCTGACGAGGACCCGCCACCATGGCTTTCGCAAGCTTCGACAACAAGTCGTCCGGCGCGCCGATGGCGGAGATCAACATGGTCCCGCTGATCGACGTGATGCTGGTCCTGCTGGTGATCTTCATCGTCACCGCGCCGCTGCTGACCCATGCGGTCAAGCTCGAGCTGCCCAAGGCCACCACGCAGGTGAACCCGCCGCAGCCCGAGAAGGTGGAGTTCGCGATCGACGCGGCCGGCATCCGCTACTGGAACGGCGAACCCGTCACCCGCGAGGAGGCCGTGCGCCGCTTCGCGGCCGAGGGCGCCAAGCCGGTGCAGCCCGAGGTGCACCTCAAGGCCGACCAGGACGTGGCCTACCGCTTCGTCGCCGAGACGCTGGCCGACGCCTCCAAGGCCGGGCTGACCAGGATCGGCTTCCTGACCGAGCCCGAACCGCAACGCTGATCCGCGCCGCCAGGCGCTCCCCCCAACCTGGGCCACCGGCCGCGGGTGCACCTTTCGACGCGCATCCGTGGTCCGGGGCCCGATGCCTTGTCCATGACCACCGCATCTCCCGTGCTGCACTGGCGCTGGCTGCCGTTCGAGGCGCTGTCGGTGCACGAGCTGCATGCCCTGCTGAAGCTGCGGCAGGACGTCTTCGTGCTGGAGCAGACCTGCCTGTACGCCGACATCGACGGCATCGACCCGCACTGCCGCCACGGCCTGGGGCTGGCCCCCGACGGCACGCTGGCCGCCTGCGCGCGCCTCGTGCCGCCCGGGCTCAAGTTCGAGGAACCGGCCATCGGCCGCGTGATCGTCGCGCCCGCCTGGCGCGGACGGGCGCTCGGCCACGAGCTGATGCGCGAGGCGATCGCCGCCACCCGCGCGACCTGGCCCGGCCGCGCGATCCGCCTCTCGGCGCAGGCGCACCTGCAGCGCTTCTACGGCGCGCTGGGCTTCGCGACCGTCAGCGACGAGTACGACGAGGACGGCATCCCGCACGTCGACATGCTGCTAGCCGCCTGAGGCCACCCAGCCCGCGGGCAGCAGCTGCAGCAGCAACAGCCACAGCGGCGCCGTGACGACGAAGGCAAGCATCGACAGCACCAGCGTGCTGGTCACCTCGGCCTCGCGCGTCGCGTAGCGCTGCGCGAACATCATCGAGTTGGTGCCGGCCGGCAGCGCCGCGCACATCACGATCGCCGCCAGCGGCAGGCCGCGCAGGCCAAAGGCGAGCCCCACCGCCAGCACCAGCGCCGGCTGCACGACCAGCTTGAGCAGCGACAGCACCGACGCCGCACCGAGCGAGCCGCGCAGCCCGTAGTGGGCCAGCGACATGCCGGTGGCGATCAGGCACACCGGCACGACCGCCTGGCCGAGCGTCACGAGGATCTCGTCGACGGCCGGCGGGATCGGGCCGTCCAGCAGGTTCCACAGCAGGCCCAGCAGCACCGGCATCACGACGGGGTGGATCAGCGTGTTGCGCGCGGTGGTGGCCAGCGTCGCGCCCAGGCTGCGCCGCGCATGGCCCTCGGCGGCGCGGCTCAAGTCCAGTTCGGCCAGCACGGTGACCACCGACAGCAGCGTCAGCGCGTGCAGGCTGACCACCGCCAGGTGCACCGACAGCCCCGCCTCGCCGAACAGCGCCGCGGCCACCGGGATGCCCAGCTGCACGGTGTTGCTGAAGGTCGCCGTGATCGCGCGCACGCTGGGCGCGGCCGGCGCGGCCGCAGCCCGACGGCGCTGCTGCGCGTAGACGAGCAGCATCAGCCCGACCACCGGGATGAAGTACGCCAGCACGATGGACCAGGGCAGCTGCTCGAAGTCGATGCGCGCCGTGGTGCGGAACAGCAGCGCCGGCGCGAACAGGTAGAAGGCCGCGTTGGACAGCGCGCGCGCCGCCTCGCCGCCGCCCAGGAAGCGTGTCCGTCCGGCCCCCCAGCCGATCGCGACGACGATGAAGATGGCAACGAGCTTGAGGTAGATGGGGCCGACCATGGGCACGGAGTATGCATGAGCCGCCCGCCGTCCGTGGTCCCCGCCCGTCGCCGGCCGTCAGCGACCGTAGGTCGCGGTGAAGCTGGCGCTGCCCAGGCGGTTTGCGTGCAACATGAACCCCACCATGGCCGCCGAGGCGTCCGCCGGCAGATCGAGCCTGTCGACCTTCAGCGCGTGCACGGTGAAGACATAGCGGTGCGGGGTGTCGCCCTCGGGCGGGCAGGCCCCGCCGAAGCCGGCGGTGCCGAAGTCGGTGCGGCCCTGCACCGCCCCGGCGGGCAGACGCGCGCCGCCCGGTGCGCCCGCGCCGGCGGGCAACGCAGTCACGTCAGCCGGGATGTTGTAGACCACCCAGTGCCACCAGCCGGAGCCGGTCGGGGCGTCCGGGTCGTACACCGTGACGGCATAGCTCTTCGTGCCCTCCGGGGCACCGCTCCAGCGCAGTGCCGGCGACTCGTTGCGCCCGCGGCAGCCGAAGCCGTCGTACACCTGTGCCTCGGGCAGGCGTGCGCCCGCGGCGATGCCCGGGCTGCTCAGGGTGAACTCGCCTGCGTGGGCGAGCCAAGGGGCCAGGGCCAGTGCGCCGATGGCCATGCGTCGGTGAAGGGTGTGGTCGTGCATCGAGGTCGCTCCCGTGTCATCAGGAACCCCGATCTTCGACGCGGACATGCCGCGCCGGTTAGCCCGCAGGCGCCAGATCCTGTGCGCCGCTGCCCATCGCGCGCACCGTCGACGCGGCGGCAGGCCGCAGGTACGAAGGCGGGAAGCCGTACCGCTGGCGGAACGCGGCGGTGAAGCGGCTGTGCGACTCGTAGCCGCAGCGCAGTGCGATCTCGCCGACGCCGAGTTCGGTCGTCTGCAGCAGCCCGAGTGCGGCTTCCATCCGTGCCTCGCGCAGCAGTTCGCCCAGCGTCACGCCCCGCTCGGCGAGCCGGCGCCGCAAGGTGCTGGGGCTGGTGTGGAAAGCGGCAGCCACCTCGTGGAGCGTCCAGCGCGCGTGCAGGCGGTGGCCGACCAGCCGGCGCACGCGGTCGTCCCAGCCTTCGTCGGCGAGCGCAAAGCACCAGCCCCGTTCAGACAGCAACAGCAGCACCTCGCACGAGCGGTGCAGCTGCAAGGCGCGGGATGTGCCCGCATCGCCCAGCGAACGGGCCGCGCGCTCGATCGCCTCGGCCAGCTCGGCATCGATGCGCAACCCGCGTTGACCCTGCACCAGCGCCACGCCCGGTGGCAGAGGATGGCGCTCGAGGAACCATCGGAGCAGGTCGTTGGGCACGAACAGCAGCTGCGCGACGTAGCGCCCTTGCGGGCCGGGCGCGTTGACCACGTCCCACTGCGTGCCCTGCGCCGCAAGGAACACGTCGCCGGGACCGTAGCGGTGCTCCGCGTCCGGGTCGCCCAGCACCTTGGTGCCGGCCTGGACCCAACCGATCAGGTGGTCGCGCATCGTCACCGTCGCGACCCGGTGATGGACCGACGTGGACACCCGCGCGGCCGCGCCGGGCGTGAAGCCGGTCCTGTCGTTCACCGGGGCACCTCAGGACCTGGCCGCGACCTTCTTTGCCGGCGCCTTCTTCGCGGGGGCCTTGGCCGCGCGCGGCTCGAACTCGAAGCCGACCTTGCCTTCCTTCTCGTCCCAGACCAGGAAGGCCTTGAACTTGCGGCGCGTCTTGTTGGAGACGAAGTTCTCCAGCAGATCGGTGCGGCCGGTGGCGAGCAGCTTGCCCATCTGCTCGCGCGAGACGGGCTGCTGCAGGATGATCTTGCCGCTCTTGAAGTCGCAGGTCGCGTGCGGGCCCACGGTCTTCTCGCAGACGTAGCTGGTGCCGTGCTCGTAGACGCGGCCCTTGCACTTCGGGCAATGGCCCAGCGGCTCCTGCGCGCTGAAGTCGACCTCGCCTTCCTCGGCCTCCTTGCGGGCCTCCTCGCCGAAGTCGAACTCGAGCTTGTAGTTGCCGATCTCCTCGTCGCGCACCAGCTTCAGCTCGGCGGTGAACGGCCAGCCGGCCTTGGAGCGGAAGCCGTCGAGCGGGCCGATGTGCTTGTCGCGCAGGAACTGTTCGACCTCGTGCAGCTCGAAGCTGCGCCCGCCCGGGATCTTGCTGATCGAGAAGCCGCAGCCCTCGTCGTTGCCGCCCTGGCCGGTGCAGGTGAAGCGGCGGTAGTTTTCCTTGACGACGCCGCCGCAGTTCGGGCACGGCGTGGTCAACGTCGCATAGTCGCCCGGGATGGTGTCGCGGTCGTACTCCTTGGCCTTCTGCACGATGCGCTCGGTCATGCGCGCGATCTCCTGCATGAAGGCCTCGCGGCTGAGCCGTCCGCGCTCCATCTGCGCGAGCTGGTACTCCCAGTTGCCGGTCAGCTCGGGCTTGGTGAGGTCCTCCACACCCAGGCCACGCAGCAGCGTCATCAGCTGGAAGGCCTTGGCGGTGGGGATCAGCTCGCGGCCGTCGCGCACCAGGTACTTCTCGGCGATCAGGCCTTCGATGATGGCCGCGCGGGTGGCCGGCGTGCCCAGGCCCTTCTCCTGCATCGCCTCGCGCAGCTCGTCGTCCTCGACCAGCTTGCCCGCGCCTTCCATCGCCGACAGCAGCGTCGCTTCGGTGTAGCGCGCCGGCGGCCGGGTCTTGAGCGCCTTGACCTCGACTTCGGCGTTGCGCACCGTCTCGCCGGGCTGCACCGGCACCAGCGTCGCGTCGTCTTCCTGCACCTCCTTGCCGTAGACCGCCAGCCAGCCCGGCTTGACCAGCACCTTGCCGTTGGTCTGGAAGCTGTAGGACTGCCCCTGGTGTTCCACGGTCGTGATGCGCGTGGTGACCTGGTACTCGGCCGCCGGGAAGAACACCGCGAGGAAGCGCTTGACGACCATGTCGTAGAGCTTCTGCTCGGCGTCGGTGAGGTTCTTCGGCGCCTGCAGGGTCGGGATGATGGCGAAGTGGTCCGACACCTTGGCGTTGTCGAACACGCGCTTGTTGGGCTTCACGTAGCCCTCGCGCAGCGCCTTCTCGGCATGCGGCGCGTAGGCGCGCGTGGCGTCCTCGCCGGAGAGCATCTCCATCGTCTTCTTCACGACGCCGATGTAGTCCTCGGGCAGCGCGCGCGAGTCCGTCCGCGGGTAGGTCAGCACCTTGTGCTTTTCGTACAGGGCCTGTGCCAGCGCCAGCGTGGTCTTGGCCGAGAAGCCGAAGCGCGAGTTGGCCTCGCGCTGCAGCGAGGTCAGGTCGTACAACAGCGGGCTGAGCTGCGAGCTGGGCTTGGACTCCTCGGTGACCGTGCCGCTGCGGCCGCGCACCGCCTCGGCGATCGCCTCGGCGGTCTTCGCGTCCCACAGGCGGTCGGCGCGCAGCTCGGGGTCGTTCTCGGCCTTCTTCCACCTGGGGTCGAACCACTTGCCCTCGTAGCTGCCGGCCTGGGCATCGAAGGTGGCGCGCACTTCCCAGTAGTCGCGCGGCACGAACTTGCGGATCTTCTCCTCGCGCTCGACCACGATGGACAGCGTCGGCGTCTGCACGCGGCCGACGGTGGTGAGGAAGAAGCCGCCGTCGCGCGAGTTGAACGCGGTCATCGCGCGCGTGCCGTTGATGCCCACCAGCCAGTCAGCCTCGCTGCGGCAGCGCGCCGCCTCGGCCAGCGGCTGCATCTGCTCGTCGCTGCGCAGCTGCTCGAAGCCCTCGCGGATGGCTTGCGGCGTCATCGACTGCAGCCACAGCCGCTTGATGTCCTTGTTCAGGCCGCCGCGCGCCGGCGTCGCGTACTGCACGATGAGACGGAAGATCAGCTCGCCCTCGCGCCCCGCGTCGCAGGCGTTGATCAGTTCGGTGACGTCCTTGCGCTTGATCAGCTTGACCAGGGTGTTGAGCCGGCCCTTGTTCTTGTCGATCGGGCTGAGCTCGAAGCGGGGCGGGATCACCGGCAGGTTGGCGAAGCTCCACTTGCCGCGCTTGACGTCGTATTCCTCCGGCGCCTTGATCTCGACCAGGTGGCCGACGGCGGAGCTCACGATGTACTTCTCGTTCTCGAAGTAATCGTCGTGCTTCTCGAATTTGCCGACCACCGGCGTCAGCGCCCGGACGATGTCCTGCGCGACGGAAGGCTTCTCGGCGATCACCAGTGTCTTGCCCATGTTTCTCTATGAATTGGCTCGAAGCCCGCGACGACGGTCCCGGCTTCGGCGACCACGATCCTGCCACCCGGCCCGCCCGGGCGATGCGGGCAGCAACCTTCCGCGGCCCCGGCAAGGCGGATGCCAGGCCGGGCGTGCAACGCGGCTGATGGTAGCGGCTCGGCCGGCCGGACTCCGTGCGTCAAGGCTTGATTCCCGCACGTGACAGCCGCCTACAATGCCGGCTCCACGCGCGCGTACGCGCACGCACACACGTGTGCGCGCTCAGTTTCAATGTACCCAAAGTCCTCCATGACGCAAGCACGGTCGTCCTCCACCCGCAACCGCCGCACCCGTGCGGCCACCGCCCCGGCCCGGCCGGCGTCGCGCCCGGCCCGTGCCGGGCGGCGCATCCAGGTGCGGCGCTCCGGCGTGCATGGCAAGGGCGTGTTCGCGGTCGCGCCGATCGCCGCCGGCGAGACCATCATCGAGTACAAGGGCGAGGTCATCACCTGGGACGAGGCGCTGCGCCGCCACCCGCACGACCCCGACGACCCGCACCACACCTTCTACTTCCACATCGACGACCAGCACGTCATCGACGCGAAGTACGGCGGCAACGCGGCGCGCTGGATCAACCACGCCTGCGACCCGAACTGCGAGGCCGACGAGGTGGACGGGCGGGTGTTCATCAAGGCGCTGCGCGACATCCAGCCGGGCGAGGAGCTGTTCTACGACTACGGGCTGATCATCGACGAGCGCTACACGCCCAAGCTGAAGAAGCAGTACGCCTGCCGCTGCGGCAGCCCGAAGTGCCGCGGCACCATGCTCGCGCCCAAGCGCTGAGCACGCCGCGAGCCCCGCCATGACCTGCCTGCACTGGCCCGCCGAGCAGCTGTGGGAGCAGCTGTCCCCGCTCGCGCCCGCGCTCAGCGTCGAGGTGGTCGCGCAAACCGGCTCGACCAACACCGAGCTGCTCGAGCGCGCGCGCCGCGGCGACACCGCCCCCTGCCTGCTGGTGGCCGAACACCAGAGCGCCGGGCGCGGCCGGCAGGGACGCAGCTGGCAGTCGCTGCCGGGCGATTCGCTGACCTTCTCGCTCGGCCTGCCCTACGCGCCGGCCTCGTGGTCGGGCCTGTCGCTGGCGGTCGGTGTCGCGGTGGCCGAGGCGCTGCACGAGCAGGTCAAGCTCAAGTGGCCCAACGACCTGTGGCTGCTCGACGACCACGGCCACGGCCGCAAGCTGGGCGGCATCCTGATCGAGACCGTGCCGCTGCCAGGCGGCGGGCGCTTCGCGGTGATCGGCATCGGCCTGAACGTGGCCCGCGCCCCCGAGACCGCCGACGCACGCAACGCGGCGGCGGCACTGCGCGAGCTGGACGGCCAGCTGAGCGCCCCGGCGGCGCTGGGGCGCATCGCGCTGCCGCTGTGGCAGGCGCTGCAGGCCTTCGAGCGCGAGGGGTTCAGGCCGTTCGCGGCGCGCTACGCGGCACGCGACCTGCTGCGCGGCCGGGCGGTGCACACCACCCAGCCCGATGCGCCGGAAGGCACGGCCGCCGGGGTCGACGAGGAAGGCGCGCTGCTCGTGCATACTCCGGCCGGGACGCGCAGGATAGAGAGCGGGGAAGTGAGCGTGAGGCCATGCTGAGGCTGCTGGTTCTGGTGCTGCTGTTGGCCAACATCGGCTACTACGCGTGGTCGCAAGGCCACCTCGCCGGCATCGTCTCGGTGCCGCCGCACGAACGCGAGCCCGAGCGCCTGCAGCAGCAGGTGCGCCCGGACGCGATCCGCCTGGGGCCACCGGCCAGCCCGTCCGCCATCGTCCCGGCCACGCCCTGACCGGCGCGGGCCGGCCTGCACGCCAGGCGCCTTCAGGCCGGCTGCCGGCGCCGCGGACGCGCCCCCGCGGTCGCGATGACCGCCAGGCCCAGGGCCGCCAGCCAGCCACAGCCGAGCGCGCCACCGCCCCCGCCACCGTCGTCCTCGTCGCCCGAGCCGCCGTCGTGGCGGGTCAGCTCGCGGCAGGCCGCCGTGTCGGCGTTGTCCACCCGCACCACCTGGCGCGACGGCGGCGTGTAGCTGCCCGGATCGAGGGCGTAGCGCACCGCCTGCTCCGCATCCAGGATGCCGGCACCACAGGTGCCGGTGGTGCACTGGCAACGGCCGACGTTGGTGGACGAGCAGGTGCCGAGGTCGTCGGATCGCACGTGCGGACGTGCCGAGCGCTTCAGGCCTTCGACGATCTGGTCGGGGCTGAGGTCGGCCGACGCCGCGGACTGCATCAGCGAGATCACCCCGGCGACCACGGGCGCCGCGAAGCTGGTGCCGGCGACTTCGTCGTAGACATGGGCGCCCGGCGCGCCGGTGCCGGCGTTGGCGGAGGTCAGCAGCCCCGGGTCGCCCAGCAGGCGGCCGCAGGCGCCCAGGCCGGTCGGGTCGCCGCCCACGGTCGAGATCGTGATCTCCGGACCGAAATTGGAATAGGTGGCCTTGAAGCCGTTGCGGTTCAGCGCACCGACCCCGACCACGCCCTTGCAGTTGGCCGGCCGGCTGACCTGGCCACCCTCGTTGCCGGCAGCGGCCACCAGCACCGCGCCCTTGGCGCGGATCGCGTCGATCGCATCCTGGTAGGACGCCGAACAGGGGCCGGGACCGCCGAAGCTCAGGTTGATCACCTTGGCCGGGTTCGGGTTGGGCGGCACCCCTGCGACCTCGATGCCGGCGGCCCACAGGATGCCGTCGACGATGTCCTGGACGAGCGCCCCGCACTTGCCGGCCACGCGCACCGGCAGGATGCGTACGCGCCCGTTCACGCCGGCGATGCCGACACCGTTGCCAGTGCGCGCCGCGATCTGGCCGGCGATCTTGGTGCCGTGCCAGGAGCTGTCCTCGATCGGGCAGTCGGCGAACGCGCCGGGGTTGGCGTTGCGGTCAGTGCGCGTGACGGCATCGCCCGGGTCGGAGGCATCGGCGTCGCGACCGTCGCCGTCGCCCGAGAAGACGGGTTGCGTCACGAAGTCGTAGCCCGGCAGGATCCATGTCCCGACCAGGTCGGGATGGTCGAACAGCGCACCGGTGTCGAGCACGGCGACGACGACCGGGCGGGCGCTGCCGGGCTGTGCCCAGGCGGTTTCCACGCCCGGCACGCCATGGCGCCCGGAGGCGACCGGATGCAGCCACCATTGGCCGGGGTATTCGGGATCGTTGGGCACGTCGAGCCGG
Source organism: Caldimonas thermodepolymerans (assembly GCF_015476235.1). Lineage (NCBI taxonomy): Bacteria > Pseudomonadati > Pseudomonadota > Betaproteobacteria > Burkholderiales > Sphaerotilaceae > Caldimonas > Caldimonas thermodepolymerans. Next base: position 399,895 of record NZ_CP064338.1, on the reverse strand, counting down.
CGCTCGCGCACGTTGTAGTCGACCCACTCGACGTCCTCGTGCGCGGCCAGCGCGCGGGCCGCCTGCTCGGCCTGCTCGGGGGCAAGCGGCTGGTCCCACTGCACCAGGTGGGCGCGCCCCACCGGCCGGGCGATACGCGCGCCGGCCGGCGCGATGCGTGCCAGCGCCGCCGCCTGCGTCTGCAGCACGCGGTTCAGGCGCTCGCGTTGCGCGCCGGCCTCATCTGCCGCAGGCGCGGCGATCCCGACGGCCTTGGCCTGTTCACGGCCTTGCGGCGTGCGCAGCTTGACGATGAGCCCGTAGGCAGGCCCCTGGGGCGGGGCCGCATGCAGCGGCAAAGACAGCAGGGAGGCGAAGGCGAACGCGGCGGCAGCCGCCAGGCGACGTGAGAGGACCAGCATGGATCGCATTATCGGGACCGTGCGCGTCCGACCCGTCGCCTCGTTGCGCACGGATACCAACGCGACGCCTGCGGGAGCCTCGGCCGGCCCCGCTGCGCATGGTGCAGCAAACGGCAGGCCCCGTGCGCGCCGGGCCGCACAAAAACCGCCCGGGCGTGGCCTGGTTTGCAGGCCGCCTGGGCCGCACGGGCCTCGAACAAAAAAAAGCGCCGCTGGCAGCAGCGGCGCCTTGCATGCCGGAAGCACGCTGGAGTTACTTGCTCATCACGACGCGGGCCATCTCCAGGCACTTGTTGGAGTAGCCCCACTCGTTGTCGTACCAGCTGACGACCTTCACGAAGGTCGGGTCGAGCTGGATGCCGGCGTCGGCGTCGAAGATCGAGGTGCGCGCATCGCCGCGGAAGTCGGTGGCGACCACCTTGTCCTCGGTGTAGCCCAGCACGCCCTTGAGCGCGCCTTCGCTCTGGGCCTTCATCTCGGCCTTGATTTCCTCGTAGGTGGCGGGCTTCTCCAGCTCGCAGGTCAGGTCGACGACCGACACGTCGGAGGTCGGCACGCGGAAGCTCATGCCGGTCAGCTTCTTGTTCAGCGCCGGGATCACCACGCCCACGGCCTTGGCCGCGCCGGTGGAGGACGGGATGATGTTCTCGAGGATGCCGCGGCCGCCGCGCCAGTCCTTCTTGCTCGGGCCGTCGACGGTCTTCTGCGTCGCGGTGGCGGCGTGCACGGTGGTCATCAGGCCGCGCTTGATGCCCCACTTGTCATGCAGCACCTTGGCGATCGGCGCCAGGCAGTTGGTCGTGCACGAGGCGTTGGAGATGATGGCCTGGCCGGCGTAGGTGTCGTGGTTGACGCCGAACACGAACATCGGGGTGTCGTCCTTCGAGGGGGCCGACATGATCACCTTCTTCGCGCCGGCGGCCAGGTGCTTGCCCGCGCTTTCCTTGTCCAGGAACAGGCCGGTCGATTCGATCACGACGTCGGCGCCGACCTCGTCCCACTTCAGGCCCGCGGGATCCTTCTCCTGGGTCAGGCGGATCTTCTTGCCGTTGACGATCAGCGTGTTGCCGTCGACCTGGACGGTGCCGTCGAAGCGGCCGTGCACGCTGTCATAGGTCAGCATGTAGGCCAGGTAGTCGGGGTCCAGCAGGTCGTTGATGCCGACGATCTCGATGTCGGGAAAGTTCTTGAAGGCACTGCGCAGCACGTTGCGGCCGATGCGGCCGAACCCGTTGATACCGACTTTGATGGTCATGACCAGTCACTCCTGTAGATGAGAAACGATGAAACCGCTTGCGATCACTTGCCGAGCACGACGCGCACGGTGTCGGCCACGTTCTCCGCAGTGAACCCGAAATGCTTGAACAGCACGCCCGCCGGCGCCGACTCGCCGTACCGGTCGATGCCGACCACGGCCTCGACGCGGTACTTCCACCAGAAGTCGGTGACGCCTGCCTCCACCGCGATGCGCGGCAGGCCTTCGGGCAGCACCGAGCGCTTGTACTCGACGCTCTGGCGGTCGAACACGGTGGTCGAGGGCATCGAGACGACGCGCACCGCGATGCCGTCCTGCGCCAGCTGCGCCTGGGCGTGCAGCGCCAGCTGCACTTCCGAGCCGGTGGCGATGATCACCGCCTGGGCCTTCTTCTTCAGGCCCACCTCGCTCGGCTCGGCCAGCACGTAGGCGCCCTTGGCGATGTCGTCCAGCCCGGCCTTGGGCGCATAGGGCAGGTTCTGGCGGCTCAGCAGCAGCGCGGTCGGACGCTCGCGGCTTTCGATCGCGCAGGCCCAGGCGACCGCGGTCTCGGCGGTGTCGGCCGGACGCCAGACGTCCAGGTTGGGGATCAGGCGCAGCGAGGCGGCGTGCTCGATCGACTGGTGCGTCGGGCCGTCCTCGCCCAGGCCGATCGAGTCGTGCGTGAACACGTGGATCACGCGCTGCTTCATCAGCGCGGCCATGCGAATGGCGTTGCGCGAGTAGTCGCTGAAGGTCAGGAACGTGCCGCCGTAGGGGATGAAGCCGCCGTGCAGCGCGATGCCGTTCATGATCGCGGCCATGCCGAACTCGCGCACGCCGTAGTTGATGTGGCGCCCGCCGTTGGGCTGGCCGGCCTCGTCGAAGCGCAGCGCCGGGGTCGACGAGGTGTTGGTCAGGTTGGAGCCGGTCAGGTCGGCCGAGCCGCCCAGCAGTTCCGGCAGCGCCGCGGTGTAGGCCTCCAGCGCCAGCTGGCTGGCCTTGCGGCTGGCCACCGTCTCGGCCTTGGCGTGCGCGGCGGCCACGGCGTCGGCCGCCACCTGCGCGAAGCCGGCCGGCAGCTCGCCCTTCATGCGGCGCTCGAATTCGGCGGCCAGCTCGGGGTGCTCGGCACGGTAGCCTTCGAACAGCGTCGCCCAAGCCTGTTCCTGCGCGGCACCGCGCGCCTTGGCGTCCCAGGCCTCGTACACCTCCTGCGGCACGACGAAGGGCTCGTGCGGCCAGCCCAGCGCCTCGCGGGTCAGCCGGATCTCTTCCTCGCCCAGCGGCTCGCCGTGCGCCTTCGCGGTGTTGGCACGGTTCGGGCTGCCCTTGCCGATGCTGGTCTTGCAGACGATCAGCGTCGGGCGGTCGGTGCTCAGCTTGGCCCTGGCGATCGCGTCGTCGACCGCCTGCACGTCATGGCCGTCGACGGGGCCGATCACGTTCCAGCCGTAGGCCTCGAAGCGCTTGGGCGTGTCGTCGACGAACCAGGGCGTGACCTGGCCATCGATGGAGATGCCGTTGTCGTCGTACAGCGCGATCAGCTTGTTGAGCTTCCAGGCACCGGCCAGCGCGCAGGCCTCGTGGCTGATGCCTTCCATCAGGCAGCCGTCGCCCAGGAACACGTAGGTGTGGTGGTTGACGATCTCGTAGCCGGGGCGGTTGTACTGCTGCGCCAGCAGCTTCTCGGCCAGCGCCATGCCCACCGCGTTGGTGATGCCCTGGCCCAGCGGCCCGGTGGTGGTCTCCACGCCCGGGGTGATGCCGACCTCGGGATGGCCCGGGGTCTTGCTGTGCAGCTGGCGGAAGGCCTTGAGCTCCTCGATCGGCAGGTCGTAGCCGGTCAGGTGCAGCAGGGCGTAGATCAGCATGGAGCCGTGCCCGTTGGACAGCACGAAGCGGTCGCGGTCCATCCAGTGCGGGTTGGCGGGGTTGTGGCGCAGGTGGCGGCTCCACAGCGCCACTGCCATCTCGGCCATGCCCATCGGCGCGCCCGGATGGCCGGACTTGGCTTGTTGAACTGCATCCATCGCCAACGCACGGATTGCGTTGGCCATCAGGGTCGTGTCGGCCATGCGAAACCTGTCTGGCACCCCCAAAAAATGTCTCGTTCGAGCCGGTTGAACAGGGGTGTATAGGGGTTGAGAGGAAACCCGGATTGTAAAGGCGCGCCGATAATCGGCCGCGGGGGTTGGGCAACCGCCCGGCCCCGACAGGAACCCGCAACCACCACGCTCCATGGCGAACAACCTCAAGGCCATCGTCCTGGCCGCCGGTCGCGGCGAACGCATGCGCCCGCTGACCGACCGGACGCCCAAGCCGCTGCTGCCGGTAGGCGGCAAGCCGCTGATCGTCTGGCACCTGGAGGCGCTGGCGCGCGACGGCGTGCGCGAGGTGGTCGTCAACACCGCCTGGCTGGAGGAGCAGATCCCGGCCGCGCTGGGCGACGGCTCGCGCTGGGGGCTGAAGCTGCACTACTCGATGGAAGGCCGCGACCACGGCCAGGCCCTGGAGACCGCCGGCGGCATCGCCAAGGCCCTGCCCTGGCTGGGCGAGTGCTTCTGGGTGGTCTCGGGCGACATCCACGCGCCCGAGTTCCGCTTCGATGCGCAGATCGCGCGGCGCTTTGCCGCCGGCGACGAGCTGGCGCGGCTGTGGCTGGTGCCCAACCCGCCCTTCCACCCGGCGGGCGATTTCGGCATCGACGCCGACGGCTTCGGCCTGGCCGACGGCCCCGGCCCGGACGGCCGGCGCTGGACCTACAGCAACCTCGCGCTGATGCGCGCCGACCTGTGCGCCGGCATCGCGCCCGGCACCCGCGCCCCGCTCGGCCCGCTGCTGCGCGACGCGATGCGCGCGCGCCGCATCCGCGTCGAACGCCATGAGGGACGCTGGGAAAATGTCGGCACGCCGGCCCAGCTGGACGCCCTGAACGCGGCCCTGGCCGCGCGTGCTCCCGAGCCTCTCCCCCCGGAGGAAACCCGATGAGCCTGCTTGCCCTGCTTGCCTGCATCGCTGCCGCCGTGCTGCTCGAGCAGCTGGTGGTGCGCATCGTCCGGGCCGTGCTGCTGGCGGCCGCGCCGCTGTCCGGCGAACACATCGACTCCTTCGTCTACGAGCGTGCGCTGTGGACGCCCGGCGAGCGCCAGCTGATCCCGGTGTGGCTGGCCCTGCTGGCCGCCGGTGCCTGCGCCTGCGCCGCCGCGGCCTTCGGGCCGGGCTGGCTGTGGCTGCCGGCCGTGCTGGCGTGGGCAGCCGCGCTGGGCTGGGACCTGTGGACCTGGGAGCGGGTCGCCGCCAGCGTGAAGTTCGTCACCTGGCGGCGCGGCTGGCGCCGCTCGGCGCGGCGCGTGCCGATCTCGCGGCTGAGCGAGGTGCACGTGACCGAAAAGCCGCTCTTCGGCCCCTGCGGCGTCTGCTACCTGACCCTGCAGCTGGACGACGGCAGCGCCGTGCGGCTGCCGCGCACCGCGGTGCCGGGCAGCCTGGGCAAGGTCGAGAACGTGGCCAACTTCATCCGGCTGCAGATGCAGCAGGTCCAGGACCTGCGCCAGCGCGTGGCCAACGAGCGCAAGCGCGCCCGCAAGGCCGCGCCGCCGCTGGACCCGACCGAGAAGGAGCTGCGCAAGCGCCTGCTGGAACTGCGCCAGCAGCGCGCGCAGACCGCCGACGGCCACTGACGCCGCCCGACCCACCGACCGCCCGGAGCCGCCGGGCTTTTTCATGCCCGGCCGGGACGGTGCCCCGGGACGGGCGATGCGCCCACGGTTCGCCTGCCCTTGCGGCGCTGCAAGGCCGACTTCCAGGCGTGCCGCTAGACTGCGGGCAAGACGGGACTCCGACATTCATGGACCGAACGATCTACCTGACGCGTCGCCTGCGCGTGGCCGAGGCGATGCGCGAGCAAGGTGGCGGCATCGCCCTGGTACCGACCGCGCCGGAACGCGTGCGCAACCGCGACACCCACCACCCGTACCGCCACGACAGCTACTTCTTCTACCTGAGCGGTTTCGGCGAGCCCGAGAGCTGGCTGGTGATCGACGAGGGCGGGCGCAGCACCCTGTTCTGCCGGCCCAAGGACCTGGAGCGCGAGACCTGGGACGGCCTGCGCCTCGGGCCCGAGGCCGCCCCCGGCGCGCTGGGCGTCGACGAAGCCTTTCCGGTGGAGCTGCTCGACGAGTACCTGCCGCAGCTCATGGCCAACCGGCGCGCGGTGTGGTTCCCCTTCGGCGTGCACGAGGGACTGGAGCAGCGCGTCGAAGGCTGGCTGGCCGCGGTGCGGGCACGCGAGCGCCAGGGGCAGGAGGCGCCGCGCGCGATGCGCGACCTGTGCGCCGTGCTCGACGAGATGCGCGTGGTCAAGGACGAACACGAGCTGGCGACGATGCGGCGCGCCGCCGAGATCTCGGCCGCCGCCCACGTGCGCGCGATGCGTGCCAGCGCGCGATGGCTGCGCGGCATGGACGCGGGTCCCTGGTACGAGTACCACCTCGAGGCCGAACTGCTGCACGAGTTCCGCCGCCACGGCGCACAGGCGCCGGCCTACCCGAGCATCGTCGCCGCGGGCGCCAACGCCTGCATCCTGCATTACCCGGCCGGCAACGCCGAACTGCGCCCCGGCCAGCTGTGCCTGATCGATGCCGGCTGCGAGCTGGACGGCTACGCGAGCGACATCACGCGCACCTTCCCGCTCGACGGGCGCTACACCGGCCCGCAGCGCGAGCTGTACGACCTGGTGCTGGCCGCGCAGGATGCCGCGGTCGCCGCCACCCGGCCCGGGGCGCGCCAGCGCGACGCCCACCACGCGGCGGTGCGCGTGCTGGCGCAGGGCATGCTGGACACCGGCCTGCTCGACCGCGACCGCCACGGCAGCGTCGACGACGTGATCGAGACGGCCGCCTACCGGCGCTTCTACATGCACGGTACCGGCCACTGGCTGGGCATGGACGTGCACGACGTCGGCAGCTACCAGCAGGACGACGAGCCTCCCGTCGAGCAGCCCGACGGCCTGGGCGGGCGCGTCGTGAAGAAGCCCTCGCGCATCCTGCAGCCGGGCATGGTGGTGACCATCGAGCCGGGCATCTACGTGCGAGCGGCCGAGGACGTGCCCGAGCGCTACTGGAACATCGGCATCCGCATCGAGGACGATGCGGTGGTCACGCCCGGCGGCTGCGAGCTGATCACGCGCGGCGTGCCGGTGCGCGCCGAAGAAATCGAAGCGCTGATGCGGGAGGCGTGAATTGACGGATTCCACCGCCCTCGTCGGCACGGCGCAGGAGTACGCCGACATGTTCGACCTCGCGCCGGTGTCGCTCTGGCTCGAGGACTACAGCGAGCTCAAGCGCCTGTTCGCGCGCTGGCGTGCCGACGGCATCACCAACCTGCGCGCATGGCTGCGCGAGCACCCGGAGCGGGTCGCCGAATGCTCGCGCTGCCTGCGCGTGCTGAAAGTCAACCGCCGCACGCTGGAGCTGTACCGCGCCCACAGCCTGGAGCACTTGGTCGCGAACCTGGACCGGGTGTTCCGCGACGACATGTTCGACCGCCACGTCGAGGAGCTGGTCGCGCTGTGGGAGGGCCGGGCCGGCTTTCGCAGCGAGACGGTCAACTACACGCTGGACGGCCGCCGGCTCGACCTGCTGATCAACGCGACCATCCTGCCCGGCCATGAAGAGGACTGGAGCCGGCTGCTGCTGTCCATCGAGGACATCACCGCGCGCCGGCAGGCCGAGCGCGAGGCCATGCACGCCGAGCAGTACGCGCGCGGCCTGTTCGAGCATTCGCCGGTGTCGCTGTGGGTCGAGGACTTCAGCGCGGTGCGCGAGCTGCTCGAGGAAGTGCGGCAGCAGGGCATCATGGACTTCCGCACCTTCATCGACGTGCATCCGGAGTTCGTGCTGCGCTGCATGCAGGAGATCCGCGTCATCGACGTCAACCAGCAGACCCTGACGCTGTTCGGCGCGCCCGACAAGCACACGCTGCTCAGGCGCCTGGACGACGTGCTGCGCGAGGAGATGCAGGCCCATTTCGCCGAGCAGCTGGTCGAGCTGTGGAACCACAAGCTGTTCCAGCAGCGCGAGACCGTCAATTACCGCCTCGACGGCCAGCCGGTGCACGTGCTGCTGCAGTTCTCGGTGCTGCCCGGGCACGAGGCGACCTGGGACCTGGTGCTGATCTCGCTGACCGACATCACCGCGCGCAAGCAGGCCGAGGCCTACCTGGAGTTCCTCGGCAAGCACGACGCGCTGACCAAGCTGCGCAACCGCTCGTACTACACCGACGAGCTGACGCGCCTGCAGCGCAAGGGGCCGTTCCCGGTGGCCGTGGTGGTGCTGGACCTCAACGGGCTCAAGCCGGTCAACGACCAGCTCGGCCATGCCGCCGGCGACGCGCTGCTGCGGCGTGCCGGCGAGGTGCTGAACAAGGCGGTGGACCGCCACGCCTGCGCGGCACGCATCGGCGGCGACGAGTTCGCGCTGCTGCTGCCCGGCACCGACGAGGCCGGCGGCCAGGCCGTGATCGAGGACGTGCTGCGCCTGGTGGAGATCAACAACCAGTTCTATCCCGGGGCGCCGCTGAGCTTCTCGATCGGCATGGCGGTGTGCCGCAGCGGCGACCTGCTGGAGGCCACCGTGATCGAGGCCGACTCGCGCATGTACGACGCCAAGCGGGCGTACTACACCACCGCCCGCCGGGACCGCCGCAAGCAGCGCTGACCGCTATCCTTGCTTCCGTCATGACCCGAACCGATCCGACCCCTTCCGCGCTGCGCCTGGCCGTCGTCGGTGCCGGTCCGGCCGGCCTCGCGCTGGCCCTGCTGGCCAGCCGGCAGCTGCCCGACGCCCATGTCGCCGTGTTCGACGCCCGCCCGGTCGATGCCGACATCGGCCGGGACCCGCGCACGCTCGCGCTGTCCCTGGGCAGCGTGCAGCTGCTGCAGCGCCTGGGCTGCTGGCCGGCCGCCAGCGCCCGCCCGATCCGCCGCGTGCACGTCTCGCAGCAGCAGCCCACCCTGCTGCTGCCGCGCGAGCCCGAGGTGCTGATCGACGCCGCCGACGAGGGCGTGCCGCTGCTCGGCGCGGTGCTCAGCTACGGCAGCCTGGTCGCGCCGCTGCAGCAGGCCTGGCTGGAGACCGCGGCACGGGAGCCGCAGCGGCTGGCCACGCACTTCGGGCAACGCGTTGCGGCGCTCAAGCCGCTCGAGCAGGGGGTGGAGATCGACGCCGGCATCGTCGAGCGCTACGACCTGGCGGTGGTCGCCGAAGGCGGCGTGTTCGCCGAGCAGGCACGCAAGTCGCTCGCGCATGACTACCGCCAGACCGCCTGGGTCGGGCAGGTGGATGTCGAGGGCCTGCCCGCCGACACGGCCTTCGAGCGCTTCACCTCGCACGGGCCGGCCGCGCTGCTGCCGCTGCCCGACGGCCCGCAGGGGCCGCGCGCGGCGCTGGTGTGGTGCGTGCCGAGCGACGACGACCCGGTGCGCGAGCTCGACGACCGCCAGCGCATCGCGGTGCTCAACCACGTGTTCCACCCGAGCATCGGCCGCATCACCGGCATCTCGCCGCTGAAGGCCTTCGCGCTCGGGCTCAACGCCGAGGCCACGCTGGTGCGCGGCCGCACGGTGCGCATCGGCAACGCGGCGCAGACGCTGCACCCGGTGGCCGGCCAGGGCCTGAACCTCGGCCTGCGCGATGCCTTCGAGCTGGTGCGGCTGCTGGCGCAAGGCAGCGGCATCGACGCGGCGCTGCGCCGCATGGAACGCCGGCGCGCGCCGGACCGCTGGGCCACCATCGCGACCACCGATTTCCTCGCGCGCAGCTTCACCTGGCAGCTGCCCGGGCTGGCCGCGGCGCGCGGGCTGGGGCTGGCGGCGCTGCAGGCGCTCGGGCCGGCCAAGTCGATGCTGGCGCGGCAGATGATGTTCGGCCGGCGCTGAGGCGCGCTCAGGCGGGATCGTCGACCGCCTCGCCCTCGTCGTCGCCCACGTCGTGCAGTGGCAGCTCCACGAGCAGTTCGGTGCCGCCCTGCGGCGCGGTGCGCAGGTCGAAGCGGCCGTGGAAGGCATCGACGCGGTGCTTCATGCCGCGCAGGCCGTGGCTTTTGAGCCGGCTGCGCTCGGAGCGCGTGCTGCTGCCGATGCCCACGCCGTCGTCGCGCACGCGCAAGCGCAGCACCTCGCCGCCGAGCGCCACGTCCAGCTCGACCCGCGTGGCCTGCGCATGCTTCTGCACGTTGGTCAGCGCCTCCTGCACGATGCGGTAGGCCGCGATGCCGCGCTCGTCGTCGAGCGGCAGCTCTTCGGGGATGCGGCGTTCGATCACCAGGCCGCTGCTGGCCTCGACCTCCTCGGCCAGCGCCTCGAGCGCCGCGGCCAGCCCCAGGTTGCGCAGCGTCGTCGGCACCAGCCCCTCGATCACGCGGCGCTTGACCTGCACGCCGCGCTCGAGCATCTCCTGCAGCCGTTGCAGCGTCGCGAGCGCCGTCTCGCGCGGCTCCAGCCCGCGGCGCAGCAGCATCCCGACGTCCATCTTGCTGGCCGTCAGGATCGCGCCCAGCTCGTCGTGCAGCTCGCGCGCCAGGCGGCTCTTCTCCGCCTCGGCCAGGTGCTGCAGGTGCGTGGCCAGCTCGGACAGCTCGCGCGTGCGCCGCCGCACCGCGCGTTCCAGCCGGTCACGCTCCTGCTGCAGGCGCTGCGCCATGCGCTGCTCCGCGTCCAACTCGGTGCGGTAGGTCTGGAACAGCAGGATCAGCAGCAGCACCGCCGCCGCGATCGCGATCAGCGACCACCAGCGCTGCCGCTGCACCTCGACCGCGGCCGCCAGCTCGGCGCGCTCGAGGCGTTCGCGCTCGCGTCCGACCAGCCGGCCCAGCGCCTCGCGCAGCGCCCCGTCGGAGACCGGGTTCGGCTGCATCAGGCGATCGACCTCCTCGGTCGGGACACCGCCCGGCAGGGCGTCGAGCCGCCGCAGCGTGGCGTCCTCGGCATCGATGTAGCGCCACACCACCGCCATCTCGCCGGGCGCGCCGGCGCCGTCGGCCATCGCGGCGGCCAGCCGGCTGCGCGCCGCCACCACCTCGCGCAAGGTGGCGCGATGGCGGTGCAGGCTCTCGGGCGTGTGGCCAAGCAGGTATTCGGCCCGGGTGGCGTCGACGCGCGCGGCCACGAAGGACAGGTTGTTGAGCTCCTCCGTGAAGGTGCGCGCCTGCCGGACGTCGGCGTAGACGCGCTCCAGGCGCTGGTAGCCCTGCTCGCTGAACCACAGCAGCGCACCGCCCAGCAGCAGGGTGATCGGCACGGCCAGCCGCAGCACCGCGAAGCGGCGCAGCAGCGTCGCCGGCACCTGGCCCGAGCGGGCAGCGGCGACCTCGACCTCGCGACGCGCGGCCTTCAGGCGCGCGACCAGGGCCTGCCAGCGGGACGTCGGGGAAGACGAAGCGGAATCCATGGCCATGCCCTCAGGTGTAAGCGGCGTCTGACGCCAGGGCACCGAGCAAGCCTACAGCGCGCAGGGTCTTGCCCGCCTAGCATGGTTCATACGGACACACCCACCTCGTTCCATCACTGATCGGGCGGCCGCCACGGCAGCTGCCCCGGAGGAGACCCACCATGCTTTACTACGCTGCCGTGTTCTTCGTCATCGCCCTGGTGGCGGCCCTGTTCGGCTTCGGGGGCATCGCCGCCGGCGCCGCCGGCATCGCGAAGATCCTGTTCTTCGTCTTCGTCGCATTGACGGTGATCTCGTTCCTGCTGGGACTGATCAACCGGCGCTGACCGCTTCCGGTTCCCCTCGCGGCCGGGCACGACGTTTGCCCCGGGAGGGTCGGCCCGGCCAATTTTTCAATCCACCCATAAAAGGAGCAGCGCCGTGATGAAGCACCGTTGGATCCCCCTGTTGTCGGCGGCCCTGGCCGCGATGTTCGCGCTGGGCGCCTGCAACACCATCGAAGGTGTCGGCAAGGATGTCGAGCGCGGCGGGGAAAAACTGCAGGACGCCTCGCAGGACACCAAGAAGAAGATGTAAGCGCGCGTGAGCGCCACCCGGAGGAAGGCCCCGCATCGCGCGGCCTTCCTTTTCGTCGTGGGCTGCGGGCACGCGTCCTGCCCGACGAGGCAGTGGCCGGGCTTTGACGCCACGCCGGTCGCCGTGCCAGACTGGCCCGGTGTCTTCCTGAGTGCCTCGTGATGGACCGCAAACGCATCCTGCTGGCCGACGATCACCAGATCGTGCGCGCCGGACTCAAGCAACTGATCGACGCGGAACCCGACCTGTGCGTGGCCGGCGAGGCCGCCACCAGCGCCGAAGCCCTCGCGCTGCTGCGCGAAGGCCGCTGGGACCTGGTGCTGCTGGACATCTCGCTGCCCGACCGCACCGGGGTGGACACGCTGCGCCTGATCCGCAACCACCTGGGCGACATCCCGGTGCTGATCGTCAGCGCCTTCCCCGAGGAGCAGTACGCGATCAACCTGCTGCGCGCGGGCGCCAACGGTTACCTCAAGAAGGACTCGGACGTCGACGAGATCCTGCGCGCGATCCGCGTGGTGCTGCAGGGGCGCCGCTACCTGAGCGCCACCGCGGCCGACCTGGTCGCCAGCCGGCTCGACCAGCCCGGCGCCGGCCCCGCGCACCAGGACCTGTCCGAGCGCGAGTTCCAGGTGCTGTGCAAGCTGGCCAGCGGCATGTCGGTGACGCAGATCGCCGACGAGCTGTTCATCAGCGTCAAGACCGTGAGCACCTACCGCAGCCGCCTGCTGGACAAGCTCAAGCTCGGCAGCAACGCCGAACTGACCTACTACGCCGTGAAGAACGGCCTGATCCAGTGAATCCCCCGGCCCTCGTCGGGGTTCGGCTGACAGACAAGACCCTGTCGCGGTCATAGTCTGGGCACAGCAGCCGGGCGAAGGCCTTGCCGGAACGCCCGTCCCGCGTGGGACACCGCACGACGGCGGCTGCCTTGCTTCACGAGTCAGCCCCGCGATGCCTGCGCCCCTCCTCACCTCCGATGCACCGCTGCCGCTGCAGGACGCCCCAGGGCAGCCCGCGGCGCCGCTGCGCGTGCTGCTGGTCGAGGATTCGGCCCTGATCCGCGAGCGCCTGCTGGACCTGGTCGCCTCCTGCGAGGGCTTCGCGGTCACGGCCGAGGTCGAGAGCGAGCCGCAGGCGCTCGCCGCGCTCGCGCAGCAGCGTTTCGATGCCGTGGTGGTGGACCTGCAACTGCGCGAAGGCACCGGCTTCGGCGTGCTGCGCGCGTTGCTGCACGCGCCGCAGCGGCCGCTGACCATGGTGCTGACCAACACCAGCACGCGGCCGGTGCGCGAGCGTTGCCTGGCCCTGGGGGCCCATCATTTCTTCGACAAGTCCAATGAGTTCGACCAGGTCGCCCAGGCGCTCGATGCCCTGCGTGCCACGCTGCACCGCGGCCGTCATCCTTGACGGCGGGCATGGTGCATGCCCGGGTGCGGCGGTATCCTGACCCTGCTGCGTCCCATTCCATCCCTGCGACACGAGGAGCCTGCCATGCCCACCGACACCCAGAAAGAAGCCTCCCAGCCGCTGCAGACCGAAGGCACGGTGCGCCGCCCCCCGCGCCGCTATCCCCGCCCGCCGGCCGACGACACCGCGGCGCTGCTGCAGCGCGAATGGGCCGACCTGGAAGCCGACGTCAGCGAGCTGGTGTCCAGTCCTGCGGTGGCCCAGGTGCCGGAGCTGCGCGTCCTGAAGGACCGCCTGCAGGCCTCGCTGCACCGCGCCGGCGAAGCGGTCGCGGAAGCCAGCCATGGCATCACCCGGCGCGTGCGCTACACCGCCAGCGCCACCAACGACTACGTGCACGAGGAGCCGTGGAAGGTGGCGGGCCTGGCCGCGCTGGCCGGCTTCGCGATCGGCTACCTGCTGGGCCGCCGCTGACGGCGCACGGGCGCGATCACGCCCCGAGGCGCCGGTGCGCCAGCGCCGGCAGCGTGCGGCGCACCGTCGCCAGGCGCTGCGCGTCCAGCTCTGCGCAGACCACGCCCTCGCCTTCGGGCAGCACCTGCAGCACCTCGCCCCACGGGTCGACGATCATCGTGTGGCCCCAGGTGCGGCGGCCGTTCTCGTGCACGCCGCCCTGCGCCGGGGCCATCACGTAGCACTGGTTCTCGACCGCGCGGGCGCGCAGCAGCAGCTCCCAGTGCGCGCGGCCGGTGGTGTAGGTGAACGCCGACGGCACCGCGATCAGGTCGCAGGGCGGCTGCATCAGCGCCCGGTACAGCTCGGGGAAGCGCAGGTCGTAGCAGATGCTCAGGCCGACGCGCCAGCCCGGCGTCTCGGGCGGCGTGTCCTCGTCGCGCACGTGGAAGGCCGCCGGCTGCGCGCCCGCGCACAGCACCACGCCCTCGTCATAGCTGCGTGACGTGCCGTCGGGCAGGGCCTCGTCGTAGCGGAACAGGTGGATCTTGTCGTAGCGCGCGATGCGCTCGCCGCGCGGGCCGTAGACCAGCGTGGTGTTGCCCACGCGCTGCGGGTCGTCGGTGGCCAGCGGGATCGAGCCGCCGATCAGCCAGATGCGGTGCCGGCGCGCCGCGCCGCTGAGCATGCCCTGGATCGGTCCCTGGTCCAGCGGCTCGGCCAGGGCCAGCTTGTCATGGTCGGCGCGCCCCATGAAGGCGAAGTTCTCCGGCAACGCGACCAGCCGCGCCCCGGCGGCCGCGGCCTCGGCGATCAGCGATTCGGCGCGCTCCAGGTTGCCCTGCACCGAGCACGACGTGACCATCTGTACGGCAGCGATCTTCATCAGTGCACCTCCTGTGGCTGGGCCGGCGGCGCGCTCCCGTCCCCGGCGTCGGCCTCGGCCGCGCTCACCCGCCCGGGTGCGTGCGGCACCTGCTCCACCTTGGGATCGTCCCAGCGGCCGGTGACGTGGAACTCGCGCGTGCCGGCCTCCATCAGCGGCTTGCGCAGGAACCATTGTGCGAGGAAGGTGCCCAGCCCCACCGCCGGGTTGATCGCGGCATAGGCCAGCGAGGCGGTGCCGGCGTTGATCTCGGGCACCACGACGACGCGCAGGTCCTGCGTCTCGCGCGCGATGTCGGCGCGGCCTTCCATCAGCACCGCGGCGGTCAGGCCGCGCAGGCGCAGGTTGTTGGTGTAGGCCACGCCGTTCTGGATCTTCACGTCGCCCGTGAAGGCGTCGAAGGCAAAGCCCTCCTGGAACACGTCGCGGAAGTCCAGCGTCAGCCGCCGCGGCAGCGCCTGCAGGCTGAGCACGCCGGCCAGCTTGGCGATGCCGGGGTCGGCCTTGAGGAACTGGCCCTGGTGGATGTCGACGTTGAGGTTGCCTTCCAGGGTCGGCAGGTCCAGCGCCAGCGGCGAGCCCAGCCAGCTGACCTGGCCTTGCAGCCGGCCCTTGCCGCCGCGCGTCACCTCGCCGAACTGCAGGCGCTGCAGCAGCCGGCCGCTGTCGGCCACGGCCAGCTCGAAGTCCATCACCGCGCGGCGCCGTCCGGTGTCGCCGGCCACGCCGCGCCAGTGGCCGGTGGCCTCCAGCCGCGCATCGGCGTTGGTCAGGTGGAACTTGTCCAGCCGCCATTCGCGGATCTCGCCGGTGCGCCAGTTGCTCGCCTCGACCTCCACGCGGCCGAGGTGCATGTCGTGCAGGCGGAAGTCGTCGACCACGATGTCCAGCGCCGGCACCGTCTCGGGGTCCTGGTCGAGCAGCGTCTCGAGGTCCTCGGCGGCGCTTTCCGGCAGCGACAGGCGCGACAGCCGCGCATAGACGCGCCCGCCGGCCCCGCCGCGCGAGCCGCGCGGCGGCCGGTATTCGAGGTAGCCGCTGAGCTGCTCGGCATCGAGCGTCAGCCGCCACAGCCCGTCGACCTGCGACAGCCCGGCCACCACCCGGTCGATGCGCCGGTGGTCGACCTGCACCTCGTCGGCCTGCAACGCGATCATCGCGGGCAGGTAGCCGCCGCCCGGCGCCCCCGCCGCCGCGGCGTCGTCCAGGCTGCCCTCGAAGGAGGCGGCCACCGCGCGCCAGGCGTCCACGTCCAGCCGCGGCACGCGCACGCGCGCGATCCCGCCGGGCGCGGGCTCCGGCGCCGGGGTGCCGATCCCGACCGCGCCGGCCACGACGCGCCAGCCGTCGTCCTGGCGCAGGCGCTCGTAGCGCAGCTCCAGCACGTCGGACAGCAGCACCGCGATGCTGTCGCGCGCCGGCTGGCCGGGGACGGCAGGCCGCAGCATCGTGCGCACCGCCAGCGGCCAGGCGGCCTCGGCGGGCTTGGCCAGTGGCGCGGGCAGCGCCATGGCCAGGCCCACCAGGTCGCTGTGGATCGTCAGCTCGGGCAGCCCGCGCACGATGTCCAGGCCGACACGGTAGCCGGCCTGCCCCTGCAGGTGCTCGCCCAGGTAGGGCACCACGCCCAGCTCGCGCGCCTGGCGCAAGCCTTCGGCGGTGGCGACGCCGCGGCCGCTGAAGCGCAGGGTCCCGTCCTTCTGCGTGCCGCCCTCGAAGCTCGCCATGCCGCCCAGCACGCGCGCGGCGCCGCCCTGGATCGAGAACCCGCGATCGGAGAAGCGCACCACGCCGCGTGCCTGCGCCATGCGCGGGGTGTCGGGCGTGATCTGCACCTCGTTGCCCTGCAGCGTCACCTCGCCGTCGACGCGCGCGGCGTCCATGTGGTCCAGCGGGATGCGCACGCCGAGCTTCAGGTGCGCCGCGCCGCTGCCGCTGGCCTGGGCCAGCGCGTGCTGGGTCCAGCCGTCGATCGGCGTCTCGCGCACGAAGCGCAGCGCGTCCGCCAGCGGCCCCTGGCCCTGCCCGTCGAGCACCAGCTGCGGATCGTGCGACAGGTCGGCGATGCCGCCGTGCACCTGCTGCAGCTGGAAGCCGTACAGCCGCGCACGCGCGTCGCGGATGTGCATGGCCGTGCCCTCGAACACCAGCAGCCCGTGCACGTCGGTGAACGCCGGCCAGCCGGCCGGCTCGCCGTCGTCCGGCGGCGCGTAGGCGAAGCGCGCGTCCTCGACCCGCGAGGCGATGCGGAACGTGCCCTGCCGCGGATCGGCGAAGGGGAACTGGCGCAGGTCGCCCTGCACCGCGAACTCGACGTCGCGCGAGCGGCCCTCGATCACCGCGCGGCGCACGTAGTCGCGCACGTCGGCCGGGATCGAGGCGGGCAGGTAGCGCCAGGTGCGCGTCGCGTCGGCGCGCGTCAGTCGTCCCTGGAGGTCCAGCACGCCGGGCAGGTGCCCGTCCGGCGCGGGGCCGGTGCGCCAACGGGCTTGCAGCCGACCTTCCGCGTCGGCATTGGCAAAGCGCGCCTCGCGCACGTGCAGCTCGACCGCCGGCAGCGCGCCGTCACCGCCGGCGGCGGGGCGGATGGCCCAGTCCAGCCGCGCCTCGAGGCGCTCGAGCGGGATCGCCGCCTCGTCGAACACGCCGGGAAACGCCAACGCCCCGGCCTCGATGCGCAGCGCCGCCTGGCCGCCGGTGTCGCTGGCGCTGAACTCGATGGCCGCCCCGTCCAGGCCCGGCCGGCCGATCCAGCCCTCCCCGGCGTCGTCCGGACGCGGCTGTGCGGCCAGGTGCAGGCCCTCGACCCGCCCCTGGGCCCGGTAGCCGGTGGGCGCCTCGGGTGGACCGTCCCAGCGCAGCTGCACCCCTTGCACCCGGCCCCGAGGCTGCAGTTCGGCCAGCCGCGCGCGCAGCGCGTCGCCCAGCGGCAGGCGCTCCGCCAGCTGGGCCAGCACCGCGAGGTCCAGCTGCGTGGCGCGGAACTCGCCGTCGGCCACGCCGGCATCGCCGGCGCGCCATTGCAGGCTCCAGTCGCCGGCCGGCCAGTCCAGCCCCTCGCCGGTGCGGAAGGCGAGCCCCTGCGCCTCGACCCGGTGGTCGGCGCCGTCGCGCCGCGCCTGCACCCGGCCCTGCAGCTGCTCCAGCGCCAGCGGCGGCAGCTGCGGGGCCAGCCGCACATGCACGGCGCGCAGCGCGAGGTCGGCGGTGGCGGAACGCCACTGGCCGTCGCGCAGGTCCAGCCACAGGCGCAGCGCGCCGTCGCCCGCGCCCAGCTCGAACGGCAGGTCGACGTAGCGGCGCAGGGTCTGCAGGTCGGCGTGCGGCAGGTCGGCGTGGGTGGTCCCGCTCCAGTGCCGCCAGTCGCCCGGCCGGCCCAGCAGCGCATGGGTGTAGCGGCCGCGCAGCGAGAAGCGCTCGCCCCAGCCGGGCGGCGGCGTCGCGTCGAGCCGGATCTCGTGCCGGCGCGTGCCGATCGACGAACCGTTGCGCAGCACCAGGTCGACGTCGTGCAGGGCCAGCGGCGGGGCCTGGCGCTGCTCGTCGACCCAGCGCAGCGTGCCGTCCAGCACCGCCAGCTCGTCCTGGCGGAACAGCCAGTCCGCGAGCGCGCCGTCGCCGCCGCCGTCATCGCGCAGCTCCAGCCCGGCGACGTGCAGCCGACCCTGCGCGTCGCGGCGCACCTCCAGCGTCGGCGCTTCCAGCAGCAGCTGGCGCAGGCGCAGCTCGAAGTGCAGCACCGAGGCAGCCGACAGCGCCGCGTGCACGCGCGCCAGCCGCAACGCCTCGCGGCCGGCCGCGTCCTCGACGACCACGTCGCGCAGTTCCAGGGTCGGGATCCAGCCGTGCGACCGGACCTGGATCTGCCCGATGCGCACCGACTGCCCTATTGCCTGCGAGGCCGATCTTTCGATCTGCGGACGCCATTGGTCGATTCGCGGCAGAATCAGCCAGTGGAGCGTCAACCACGCCGCCAGGATGAGCATCCACGCGAACAGCACCACGCCGGCAGCCGCCTTGAGCACGGTGCGCAGCACGCGCCAGGCGGGCGCCAGGGGACTCGGGGAGGGAAACGCAGACATGAAGACTCGGCAACGGCCAGGGGGTTGCCCGACGCACGCCCCGGCCAGGACGCGGGCAATCTAGCATAGACCCCGAGCAGCACCATGGGTTTCACCGAACGACCGCCCGCCGAGGGCTCCGCCGTCCTGCCGGCCGCCGCCGAGCACTCCCGTTTCGTCCAGCGCATCCGGCGCCGCTACGGGGCCGAGCTGCCGCTGCTGCCCCCCGGGCTCCCGGACCGTGACCGCCTCTCGGCCCTGATCGACACCCTGCTCGAGCGCGGCCACCCGCTGCCCTCGGCGCTGCGCGTGGCGCGCCAGCTGGCGCTGGAGCGCCTGGCGGTGCTGGACATCGAGCAGGCCTGCCCGATGAGCGACGTCGCGCGCGCGATGACCGAGCTGGCCGAGGTCACGCTGGACCGCGCGCTCGCTGCCGCCTGCGCCGAGCAGGACGCGCGCTTCGGGCCGCCGCTCAACGAAGCGGGCGAGCGCATCGACTTCTGGGTGGTCGGCATGGGCAAGCTCGGCGGGCGCGAGCTCAACGTGTCTTCCGACATCGACCTGGTCTACGTCTACGAGGAAGACGGCCAGACCCGGGGCCGGCCCGACGGCACCGGGCGCGTCAGCGCGCACGAGTACTTCTCGCAGGTCGCGCGCAGCCTCTACGCGCTGATCGGCGACACCACCGAGGACGGCTTCGTGTTCCGCGTCGACCTGGCGCTGCGTCCCAACGGCAACTCCGGCCCGCCGGTGGTGAGCCTGGCGATGCTGGAGGAATACTTCCTCGTGCAGGGCCGCGAATGGGAGCGCTTTGCCTGGCTCAAGAGCCGCGTGGTCGCGCCGCGCGCCTCGGTGCTGTCCGGCCGCGCCAACCAGCTGCGCGACGTGGTGGTGCCCTTCGTGTTCCGCCGCTACCTCGACTACGGCGTGTTCGAGGGCCTGCGCAGCCTGCACCGCAAGATCCGCGACGAGGCGCAGCGCCGCGCCGCCGGCCGCCCCGAGCGCGCCAACGACGTCAAGCTCTCGCGCGGCGGCATCCGCGAGATCGAGTTCATCGTGCAGCTGCTGCAGGTGGTGCGCGGCGGCCAGTACCCCGAGATCCGCACCCGCTCGACGCTCAGGGCGCTGGAGCGCCTGACCGCGGTCGGGGTGATCCAGGCCGAGACCGCGCAGAAGCTGGCCGAGGCCTACATCTTCCTGCGCCGCATCGAGCACCGCATCCAGTACCTCGACGACCAGCAGACCCACCAGCTGCCCACCGGCGACGGCGACCTGGCCTGGATCGCGCGCAGCATGGGCTTCGTCTGCAACGCCGAGGCCTGCGAGCTGCTGGACCGGCTGTGCCAGGTCCGCGAGTTCGTCGCCACCGAGTTCGACGCGCTGCTGCACGACGGCCGCCCGTCCGGCAACGGCTGCTGCAAGGGCTCGTGCGGCACCCCGCCCGCGCCGCTGGACAGCGAGACCTTCCTGGAACGGCTGCCGGCCGAGCTGGCGCAGCGCGTGCGGCCATGGATCGACCACCCGCGCGTGCAGGCCCTGCGCGAGGAGACCAAGCAGCGCCTGGGCAAGCTGATCCTGCGCTCGGCGCAGGCGGTGCAGCAGGGCGACTGTCCGATGGAGGCCGCGATGCGCTTCGTCGACTGGGCCGAGCCGCTGCTGCGCCGCGAGAGCTACATCGCGCTGCTGGTCGAACGCCAGGAAGTGCACCAGCGGCTGCTGCGGCTGCTGGGGCTGGCGCGCTGGCCGATGCGCTACCTGATGCGCCACCCGGGCGTGATCGACGAGCTGGCCGACCCGCGGCTGATCTACACCCGCTTCGAGCCGGACGAGTTCGTGCGTGACCTGGAGCAGCGCCACGAGGCCTGGGCGCGCTCCGGCCAGGCCGACGAGGAGTCCCTGCTGGACACGCTGCGCCGCGCCTACCACGCCGAGGTGTTCCGCACCCTGGTGCGCGACGTCGAGGGCCACATCACCGTCGAGCAGGTGGCCGACGACCTGTCGCTGCTGGTCGACGCGACCATCGAGTGCTCGATGCGCTGGGCCTGGCAGCACCTCAAGCAGCGCCACCGCGAGCAGCCGCGCTTCGCGGTGATCGCCTACGGCAAGCTGGGCGGCAAGGAGCTGGGCTACGGCAGCGACCTGGACGTGGTGTTCCTGTTCGACGACGACGACGAACGCGCCCCCGAGGTCTACGCCGCCTTCGCGCGCAAGCTGATCACCTGGCTGACGCTGCGCACCAGCGCCGGCGAGCTGTTCGAGATCGACACCGCGCTGCGCCCGAACGGCAACTCCGGGCTGCTGGTCACCTCGCTGCAGGCCTTCGAGGCCTACCAGGCCGGCCGCGGCAGCAACACCGCCTGGACCTGGGAGCACCAGGCCATCACGCGGGCGCGCTTCTGCGCCGGCGCACCCGACATCGCGCCGCGCTTCGAGGCGGTGCGGCGCATGGTGATCGCCAGCCCGCGCGACCCCGAGGCGCTGAAGACCGAGATCCGCGCGATGCGCGAGAAGGTGCGCGACGCCCACCCGGTGCGCGACGGACGCTTCGACGTCAAGCACAGCCCGGGCGGCATGATGGACGTGGAGTTCGCGGTGCAGTACCTGGTGCTGGCGCACGGCCCCACCCACCCCGAGCTGCACGACAACGTGGGCAACATCGCGCTGCTGCAGCGCGCCCAGGCCGCCGGCCTGCTGCCCGACCGGGTCGGCGATGCCGCCGCCGACGCCTACCGCGAGCTGCGCCGCGCGCAGCACAAGGCCCGGCTGGACGAACAGAGCACCGTGTTCGACCCGGACGCGATGGCCGCGCAGCGCGCCGCCGTGCTGGCGCTGTGGCGCTGCGTGTTCGGAGCGTGAAGCCCGGCCTCGCCTGGACCGGGCTGGCCGCCGCACTGGGCCTGCTGGCGCTGGCCGGCCTGGCCCTGCCGCCGGAGTCACTCGCCTGGCGCGCCGACGCGCCGTGGGCCGTGTGGCGCTGGTTCAGCGCCGCCGGCGTGCACCGCACCCCGCTGCACCTGGGCGCCAACCTGGCCGGCCTGGCGCTGCTGGCCGCGCTGGGCCGGGCCGCCCGCCTGCCCGGCGCCGCCGCGCTGGCGTGGCTGGTCGCCTGGCCGCTCACCCATGCCCCGCTGATGTACGTGGCGCCGCTGCACAGCTACGGCGGGCTCTCCGGCGTGCTGCACGCCGGCGCGGCGATCGCCGGCCTGTACATGCTCTGCCGGCCCGCCACGGCCCGCCACCGCTGGGTGGGCCTGGCGCTGCTGGCGGGCGTGGCACTCAAGCTGCTGCTCGAGACGCCCTGGCAGACGCCGTTGCGCACCGACGCGGGCTGGGGCTTCCCGGTGGCCGTGGTCGCGCATGCGACCGGCGCGCTGGCCGGGTGGCTCGCCGGCGCGGTCGCGCTGGGCGTGCGCCGTGCGGGCCTCAGCTGACCAGCTTGAGCCCGATGATGCCGACCACGACCAGCCCCAGGCAGGCCAGCCGCGCCGGGGTGGCCGCATCGCCGAACAGCAGGATGCCGCAGATCGCGGTGCCGACCGCGCCGATGCCGGTCCACACGGCATAGGCCGTGCCCACCGGCAGGTGCCGCACGGCCAGGCCCAGCAGCACCACGCTGGCGACCATCGCCACCACCGTGAGGGCCGTGGGCAGCGGGCGGCTGAAGCCTTCGGTGTACTTGAGGCCGACCGCCCAGGTGATTTCCAGCAAGCCGGCGAGGAAAAGGATGATCCAGGGCATCTGCGAGGTCCGAAGTGACGCGAAGGCGCCAGTGTAGGAAGGCGCCTGCGTCCGTGCGGCCGTGGCGCGGCAACCACCCATGCGCTGCAAGGTCACCGCCCGGACACGAAAAAGGCGCCGCGTGCGGCGCCTTGGACAGGAGGTGGACGGGCGAAGACCCGGTCAGCCGGCCTGCGGCACGGGCTGCTGCGCAGCCAGCTGCGCCGCCAGCTCCTTGCGGAAGCGGTTGAGCTCCTGCACGGTCTTGAAGCTGCGCTCCATCAGCAGGCTCAGGTTGTGCAGGATGCGCTCGACCACCTTGGTCTCCCAGCTGGCGTCGAACTGGATCTGCTTGTCCAGCCAGCGCTCCAGCCATTCGGGGTCGGGCAGGCGGCTCTGCACGGTGTCGCGCGGGAACAGCTTCTCGTTGACGTGCAGGTTGGTCGGGTGCAGCGCCTGCGCGGTGCGGCGCGCGCTGGCCATCAGCACGCCGACCTTGGCGAAGGCGGCGCGCGCCTCGTCGCCGAAGCGGTTGATCGCGCGCTTCATGTAGCGCAGGTAGGCGCCGCCGTGGCGGGCCTCGTCGCGCGCCAGCGTCTCGTAGATCGCCTTGATGACCGGCTCGGTGTGCCACTGCGCGGCACGACGGTACCAGTGGTTCAGGCGCACCTCGCCGCAGAAGTGCAGCATCAGCGTCTCCAGCGCCGGCGCCGGGTCGAACTCGAAGCGCACCTCGTGCAGCTCCTGTTCGGTGGGCACCAGCTCGGGGCGGAAGCGGCGCAGGTACTCCATCAGCACCAGCGAGTGCTTCTGTTCCTCGAAGAACCAGACGCTGATGAAGGCCGAGAAGTCGCTGTCGTCGCGGTTGTCGCGCAGGAACATCTCGGTGGCCGGCAGCGCCGCCCACTCGGTGATGGCGTTCATCTTGACGGTCTGCGCCTGCTCCTCGCTGAGCTTGCTGCCGTCGAACTGGTCCCATGGAATGTCGCGTTCCATGTTCCAGCGCACGGCTTCGAGTTGTTTGAAGAGCTCGGGGTACAGCATCAATGTTCCTGTCGACGTGAAAGCGGGAGAAGGCGGGTGCGGCCGCCCGCAGCCGGCCGCACCCAACCCGACATTGTCCCGGATCCTGACCGCGCGCGCCCAATGGCCAAGCGGACGCCAGGGTCGGGCCGGGGCTGCCGGGCCGGTGCAGAACCATGTAACCTTGTGCAGCGCAGGGTCTTGTGTCGGTCACAATTGGCGCCCGATGTGGCCCTGGCGCCCGTCCATCACCCCGATCTGTTCCACATTTCGCACAGACTTGATGGCCAGCAAGGATCGCTCCCTCCCGCAAACGCCGCGAGCGCGCGACAATTTCCACCGTTGCTTCACATCGAAAGTATTTCGGGGAACTTTCCGCCGCGGCCCCTTTCCAACGCTGCACCAGTCAGGGTGGGAGCCACTGCGGCGCCAAGGCGGCGGCCAACGTCCCCGGTGGACGGCGCCAAGGACGGTCGACACAGGTTTTGAGCTGCGGAGCCTTCCGGTCCATCCGGTTGCAATCCCAGGGCGTTTTTCCTCCTCCTCCCTCCCTCCCTCGTTCGCTCTGGGACGCTCCGCGGCGTTTTTCTCTACCGGCGGCACGGTGCAGACCGTGCCGCCTTTCGTTTGCCTGCACGGCGGCGGCACCGGCTGAGTCGACCGCATGCAGCGCATCGCCGTCATCGGATCGGGCATTGCCGGACTGGCCGCGGCCTACCACCTGCAGCCGCATGCCCGGGTCACGCTGTACGAAGCGGCCGATCACTTCGGAGGCCACGTCCACACGGTCGACGTGACCCTGCCGGGGCCCCGCGGCCCGGTCACGCACGGGGTGGACACCGGCTTCCTGGTCTTCAACCACCGCACCTACCCTCAGCTGGTCGCGCTGTTCGACGAGCTGGGCGTGCACACGACGCCGTCGGACATGTCGTTCTCGGTGCAGGTGCCCACGCTGCAGCTGGAATGGAGCGGCAGCAACCTCGCGACCGTGTTCGCGCAGCCGGTGAACCTGGTGCGCCCGCGCTTCTGGCGGATGCTGGCCGACCTGCTGCGCTTCAACCGACTGGCGCAGGGCATCGCGCTGCGCCACGCCGAAGCCGAGCTGCACGAGCCGCTGGGCGACTTCCTGCGCCGGCACCGCTTCAGCGCCGCGTTCTGCGACTGGTACCTGCTGCCCATGCTCGGCTGCATCTGGTCCTGCCCGACCGAGCAGATGCTGCGCTTCCCGGTCGCGACCCTGATCCGCTTCTGCCACAACCACGGCCTGATCCAGATCGCCAACCGGCCCCAGTGGTACACCGTGACCGGGGGCGCGCGCACCTACGTCGAACGCATGCTGCAGCGCCTGCCCGACGCGCGGCGCGCCACGCCGGTGCGCCGCGTCGAGCGCGACGCCGCCCCGGGCGGCGGCGTACAGGTGCTGACCGACCAGGGCGCGGAGCGCTACGACCAGGTGGTGTTCGCCTGCCACGCCGACCAGGCGCTGGCGCTGCTCGCCCAGCCGACCGAGGCCGAGCGCGCGGTGCTCGGGCGCATCGCCTGCCGCAGCAACCGCGCCGTGCTGCACACCGACACCGCGCTGCTGCCGCGCCACCGCCGCGCCTGGGCGGCATGGAACTACGAGCGCGCCGCCGATGCCGGCCAGGAGCGCGCCGGGGTCTGCCTGCATTACCTGATCAACCGCCTGCAGCCGCTGCCGTTCACGCAGCCGGTGATCGTCACGCTCAACCCGGCGCGCGAGCCGCGGCCGGAGTGCGTGCTGGCCGAGTTCGAGTACCGTCACTCGGTGTTCGACCTCGCGGCGATCCGCGCCCAGCAGGAGGTGCCGGCGCTGCAGGGCGTGCGGCACAGCTGGTACTGCGGCGCCTGGACCGGCTACGGCTTCCACGAGGACGGGCTGAAGTCGGGCCTGGAGGTCGCACGGCGGTTGCGCGAGCGCCTCGGCACCGCCGGGACGACCACCCGGGAGGCCGCATGAGCGCGCGCGCGCTGATCGCCTTCGGGCAGGTGCGCCACACCCGGCTGCGCCCGGTGCGGCACGCCTTCGCGCACCCGACCAGCTTCCTCATGTTGCCGATGCGCGCGCTGCGCGAGGCGCCCGACCCGGTGCTGGCGCGCAACCGGTTCGCGCTGCTGTCGTTCCACGACCGCGACCACGGCGCAGGCGGCGAGGACGCGCTGGCCTGGATGGAGGCGCTGCTCGCCGCCGAAGGCATCGCGGCCGACGGCGAGATCTGGCTGCAGACCTACCCGCGCATCCTCGGCTACGCGTTCAAGCCGGTCAGCTTCTGGTACGCACACCGGGCCGACGGGCGGCTCGCCGCCATCGTCGCCGAGGTCAACAACACCTTCGGCGAGCGCCACTGCTACCTGCTCGACGGCCCGCAGCTGGCCTGGGGCGCCGAGCTGCGCGCGCGCAAGGTGTTCCATGTCTCGCCGTTCTGCCGCGTCGAGGGGCGCTACCGGTTCCGCTTCCTGCGCACCACGGCCGACGCCCCGCGGCACGCCGGGCGCTGCGTGGTGCGCGTGGACCTGGACGACCACGACGGGCCGCTGCTGCAGACCAGCTGGAGCGGCACGCTCGAGCCGCTGTCGGCCGCGGCGATCCGCCGCGCCGCCTGGGGCGCGCCCGCGGTCGGCTTCGGCGTGATCGCCCGCATCCACTGGCACGCGCTGAAGCTGTGGCTCAAGCGCGTGCCGTTCTTCACCAAACCCGCCGCTCCCGACCGCTTCGTCTCGCGATGACCCAGGGCCACGTCCTCACGATCCCCGCCGCCGCCTCCCTGCCCGCCAATGCCCCGCGCAGCGCGCGCGCCGCGCTGCGGCTGCTGCAACGCCTGCGCCACGGCACGCTCGAGGTGCAGCTGCCCGCCGGCGTCGGCACGCTGCGCTTCGGCAGCGGCGCGGCGCCCCACGCGAGCCTGCAGCTGCACGACTGGTCGGTGTGCGCGCGCACGCTGCGCGCCGGCGACATCGGCTTTGCCGAAAGCCACATGGACGGCGCCTGGTCCTCGCCCGACCTCGCCGGGCTGCTCGAGCTGTTCCTGCTCAACCGCAACGAGCTGGAGGCGATGATCTACGGCAGCCGCTGGGCCGGCCTGCTGTACCGGCTGCGCCACCTGCTGCGGCGCAACTCGCGCCGCCAGGCGCGCAAGAACATCCACGCCCACTACGACCTGGGCAACGACTTCTACCGCCTGTGGCTGGACGCGACGATGTCGTACTCCAGCGCCTGGTTCGAGGGCGACCTCGCCCGCCCGCTGGAGGCCGCGCAGCGCGCCAAGATGCGCCGCGCGCTCGTGCAGTGCGGCATCGGCCCCGGCCAGCGCCTGCTCGAGATCGGCTGCGGCTGGGGCAGCCTCGCCGCGATGGCGGCGCAGGACTTCGGGGCACGCGTCACCGGCCTGACGCTGTCGCAGGAACAGCTCGCCTGGGGCCGCGAGGCCATGCAGCGCGCCGGGCCGGGCGCGTCGGTCGAGCTGCGCCTGCAGGACTGGCGCGAGCTGGACGAGGGCCCGTTCGACGCGATCTGCTCGGTCGAGATGTTCGAGGCCGTCGGGCGCGAGTACTGGGACGCCTACTTCCGCGCGCTGCACCGGCTGCTCAGGCCGCAGGGCCGCGCCTGCATCCAGACCATCGTGATCCGCGACGACCTGTTCGCGCGCTACCTGCACTCGACCGACTTCATCCAGCAGTACATCTTCCCGGGCGGGCTGCTGCCCTCGCCGTCGGCGTTCCGCGAACGCGCCCGGGCCGCCGGCCTGGAGATCGTCGACGAGCTGGACTTCGGCCCCGACTACGCCGAGACGCTGCGTCGCTGGCGCGAGCGCTTCACCGCCGCGGAGCCGCAGGTGCGCGCGCTGGGATTCGACGCGCGCTTCCTGCGCATGTGGACCTTCTACCTCGCCTACTGCGAGGCCGCGTTTGCCCGGCGCAACACCAGCGTCGTCCAGTTCACGCTGCGCCGGCCCTGAGATGTAACAGCCGCGGCGGCAACGGGGTAAGCTCCCGGGCATGTCCGTCACTGAAACGCTCGTGGGCGAGCCCCGCATCGCCCGGCTGGTGCAGTACTTCGAAAGCCTCAGTCCCGCCGCGCTGGAGCGGCTGGGCGAGATCTACGCCGCCGACTGCCGCTTCAAGGACCCGTTCAACGAGGTGCGCGGCATCGACGCGGTGCGCCGCATCTACGCCCACATGTACGCGACGCTGGACGAGCCGCGCTTTTGCATCACCCGCGCGGTCGTGCAGGGCAGCCACTGCGTGCTGACCTGGACCTTCCAGTTCCGCTTCCGCCGCCGCGGGGAAGAGCAGTCGGTGCGCGGCTCCTCGCACCTGGTGCTCGACGCCGAGGGGCGCATCACCGACCACGAGGACTACTGGGACGCGGCCGGCCAGTTCTACGAGAAGCTGCCCCTGGTCGGCAACCTGATGCGCTGGCTGCGCCGCAAGGTCCAGCCCGCATGAGCGCCGCCCGCATCGCCGTCGTCGGCGCCGGGCTGGCCGGGCTGGCCTGCGCCCGCGCGCTGCAGGAGGCCGGCCACGACGTGACCGTGCTGGAGCGCGAGCGCATCCCCGGCGGGCGCTGCGCCAGCCTGCCCACCCCGATCGGCCCGTGCGACCACGGCCTGCCGGAGCTCGCCGCCGCCACGCCGGGGTTTGCCGCGCCGCTGCAGGCCTGGGCCGGCGCCGGAATGCTCGCGCCCGCGCCGTCGGGCCCGGGGCGGTGGCTGGGCGTGCCGTCGATGCAGGCCTTCGCGGCCCGGCTGGCCGCAGGCTTGAAGGTCGTCCCCGGGCTGGAGGTCGCCGCGCTCGAGCGCGACGGCGCGCAGTGGTGGCTGCGCACCCACCAGGCGCCGCCGCGCGGGCTCGAGCTGCACTACGACGCGGTCGCGGTGGCGATGCCGCCCGAGCAGGCGCTGCCGCTGCTGGGCGTGGCGCCGGCGCTGGCCGAGCCGCTGCGCGCGGTGCGCAGCGAGCCGTGCTGGAGCGTCGTCGCCGCCTGGCCGATGCCGTTGCCGCTGCGCGGCGATGCGCTGGCCGGCAACGGTGCCGAGGACGTGCTGGGCAGCGCCCGGCGCGACGCGCGCACCCGCCAGGGCTCGCGCTGGGTGCTGCACGCCAGCGCCTACTGGAGCGCCAACAACCTGGACGTGCGGCCGATCGACGTGGTGCAGCGCCTGCTCGATGCGTTCGGGCGCGCCATCGGCGTGCGGCTGGCGCGCCCCTCGCATGCCCAGGCCCACCTGTGGCGCCAGGCCCGCGTCGCGCAGCCGCTGGCCGAGCCCTGCGGCTGGGACGCCGGGCTGCGCCTGGGCGCCTGCGGCGATGCCTGGTGCGGGACGCACGGGGCCGACGGCGCCGAGCGCGCCTGGACCAGCGGCCGGGCGCTGGCGTGCCACATCGCGGAATCGCTTACTTGAGCCAGCCCTTGCGGCGGAAGTACCAGAACGGCGCGATCACCGAGGCGGCCATCAGCGCGATCGAGAACGGGTAGCCGTAGCGCCAGCTCAGCTCCGGCATGTGCTGGAAGTTCATGCCGTAGATGCTGGCGATCAGCGTCGGCGGCAGCAGCGCGACGCTGGCCACCGAGAAGATGCGGATGATCTTGTTCTGGTTGATGTTGATGAAGCCGACGGTGGCGTCCATCAGGAAGTTGATCTTGTCGAACAGGAAGGCCGTGTGCGAGTCGAGCGAGTCGATGTCGCGCACGATCTGGCGCGCGTCCTCGAACTGTTCGGCATTGAGCATGCGGCTGCGCATCAGGAAGCTGACCGCGCGGCGCGTTTCCATCACGTTGCGGCGGATGCGGCCGTTCAAGTCTTCCGCCCGGGCGATCGCGGCCAGCACCTCGCCGGCCTCGGTGTCGCTCACGTCGCCCTTGAGCACGCGCGAGCTGACCACTTCCAGGTCGTCGTAGATGCCCTCGAGCGAGTCGGCCGAGTACTCGGCGTCCATGTCGTAGAGCTTGAGCAGCACGTCCTTGGCGCCCTCGATCAGTCCCGGCATGCGGCGGCCGCGCAGGCGCAGCAGGCGGAACACCGGCAGGTCCTCGTTGTGGATCGAGAACAGCACGTTGTCGCGCAGGATGAAGGCGGTGCGCACGTTGCGCGCGCCGTCGTCGTCCTCGATCAGGAAGTCGGAGCGGATGTGCAGCTCGCCGTTGTCTTCCTCGTAGAAGCGCGCCGACTCTTCCAGGTCCTCGCTGATCGCGTCGCTGGGGATCTCCAGGCCGAAGCGCTCGCCGACCCACTGGATCTCCTCGGGGGTCGGCGACTCGAGGTCGACCCACACCGGCTGCACGCGAGACAGCGTGTCCGGGCGGTCGATCTCTTCCTGGTAGAGCCGTCCGTTCGACAGCGTGAAGACATTGAGCATGCAATCTCCAACCGAGGCCGGCCGCGCATCAGCGGCCGGAACAACGAGCAAGCGGGTACGTGGGGAGGTACTGAACCGTCTCGCCCCGACCGCTGCTGTGGCGTCGGCTGGAGCGGACGGTCACCGAGGGTGACAACTGTCCAAGGCAAGTCTCCGTGATGGGAACGATCCACGATTATGGCACTGCGCCTCGGGCCGCAGCAATTGGCGCACCCTCCGCGCAACAGGGGCCGGAAGCGGGTAGGCTGGGGGCCTCGTCACCCGGTGCCGCATCCTTGTCACGATGAACACGCCCGATTCCCGCCTGCCTGCCGTCCGCGAGCGCCTGGGCGCGCTGCGCGCCGCGATGCAACGCCACCGCCTGGCCGCCTGGCTGGTGCCCTCGGCCGACCCGCACCTGTCCGAATACCTGCCCGAGCGCTGGAAGAGCCGCGAGTGGCTGAGCGGCTTCACCGGCTCGATGGGCACGCTGGTCGTCACGCCGACGGACGCCCGCCTGTTCGCCGACAGCCGCTACTGGGTGCAGGCCGAGGCACAGCTGTCCGGCACCGGCATCGCGCTGGAGAAGATCCCCTCCGGGCAGAGCCTGGCGCACATCGACTGGCTGGCGCAGCACGTGCCGGCCGGCGAGGTGGTCGGCGTCGACGGCCAGGTGCTGGCGCTGGCCGCGGCGCGCGCGCTGCGCGAGGCCCTGCAGGCACGGGGCGTGCAGCTGCGCTCCGACCTCGACCTGATGGACGAGGTCTGGCCCGACCGCCCCGGCCTGCCCGACGCGCCGGTGACCGAACACCGGCCGCCCGAGGCGACCCGCCCGCGCGCCGACAAGCTCGCCGGGCTGCGCGCGACGATGCGCGAGCGCGGCGCGCAGTGGCACTGGATCTCGACGCTGGACGACATCGCCTGGCTGTTCAACCTGCGCGGCGCGGACGTGCCGTACAACCCGGTGTTCGTCGCCCACGCGCTCATCGGGCTGGATTCGGCCACGCTGTTCCTCCCCGAGGCCAAGGTGCCGGCCGCGCTGCGCGAGGCGCTGGCGCGCGACGGGGTGGACATCGCTCCCTACGAGCAGGCGCGCGTGCGGCTGCTGCAGCTGCGCGGCAGCCTCCTGCTCGACCCGCGCCGCGTCACGCTGGGCCTGCGCGAGGCGCTGCCGGGCGACGTGCAGGTGATCGAGGCGGTGAACCCGACCACGCTGGCCAAGGCACGCAAGAGCGCGGCCGAGGCGGCGCACATCCGCACGACGATGGCCAACGACGGCGCGGCGCTGGCCGAGTTCTTCGCCGCCTTCGAGCAGGCGCTGCAGCGCGGCGCGCGCCTCACCGAGCTGGACGTCGACGAGCAGATCACCGCCGCCCGCGCGCGCCGCCCGGGATTCGTGTGCCCCAGCTTCGCGACGATCGCCGGCTTCAACGCCAACGGCGCGATGCCGCATTACCGCGCCACCCCCGAGTCGCACGCGGTGATCGAGGGCCACGGCCTGCTGCTCATCGACTCGGGCGGGCAGTACCTCGGCGGCACCACCGACATCACCCGCGTGGTGCCCATCGGCACCCCAAGCGCCGAGCAGCGGCGCGACTTCACGCTGGTGCTCAAGGCCATGATGGCGTTGTCGCGGGCGCGCTTCCCGCGCGGCATCCGCTCGCCGCTGCTCGACGCGATCGCGCGCGCGCCGCTGTGGGAGCACGGGCTCGACTACGGGCACGGCACCGGCCACGGCGTCGGCTATTTCCTCAACGTGCACGAAGGCCCGCAGGTGATCTCGTACCATGCGGCCCCCGAACCGCACACCGCGATGGAGCCCGGCATGGTCACCTCGATCGAGCCGGGGCTGTACCGGCCGGGGCAGTGGGGCGTGCGCATCGAGAACCTCGCGATGAACGTGCCCGCGGGCGAGACCGGATTCGGCGAGTACCTCGCCTTCGAGACGCTCACGCTGTGCCCGATCGACACGCGCTGCATCGAGCTGAGGCTGCTGCGCGACGACGAGCTGGCATGGCTCAACGCCTACCACGCCACGGTGCGCGAGCGTGTCGCGCCGCTGGTGCAGGGCGACGCGCTCGCCTGGCTCGAGGCGCGCACGCAGCCGCTGGGACGCTGAAGCCTGCCGCGGCGGCGGACGGCCCGCTCGCCGGGGTGCCAGCGGCCGGTGTCCCAATCCGGCCGTCAAGGTGTCGGAAAATGCCTGACATTCACTCTAGACCCCGGCTACTGTGGAATTCGAGAAGCAATGACTACATTTGACGACGTGCCCGAGACGGTGCCAGGAGACATCGGAGCCCAGCCGCTCGACCTTGCCGCCAACCCGTTCGCGTTGATGACCCATCCGCAAGCCGTGTTGCAAGCCGTGCAGCTGTCCGACCGCCTCGCCAGTCTGCAAAGCCGCGTCTACCGCCCGCTGGACCAGACGCCGGCCCGTCACCCGGGCGACCTCGCCGCCGATCCCACGATCGCGTGATTTCCGGCCCTGCCCGGGCCGCTGCCAGAACCCGACAGCCGAGCATCGCGCCGATGGCGCGAGGGGCGAGGCTTTGCCTGGAGCCGACAGCCATGACGGACGACGCCACCCTCACCACCCGACGCCAGGACCTGGACCGGCTGCTGCGCCAGCACCGGCCGATGGTGCGCCGGATGGCGCAGCGGCTGGTGTCCCGGCTGCCGGCCAACGTGGAGTTCGACGACCTGCTGCAGGCCGGCATGATCGGCCTGGCCGAGGTGCTGTCGCGCAGCGAGCTCACCGAAGGTCCGCAGTTCGAGGCCTACGCCACGCCGCGCATCCACGGCGCGATGCTGGACGAGCTGCGCGCGGCCGACTGGGCCAGCCGCGACGTGCGCCGCCGCCAGCGCGACGCCGGCGCCGCGGTGCAGCGCCTGGAGCAGCGCCTGGGCCGCGCGCCGCAGCCTTCCGAGATCGCGCGCGAGCTGGAGATCACGCTGGACGAGTACGAGACCCTGCGCACCAGCGTGCACGAATCGCAGTTCGTCTCGCTCGACGAGGTGACGGGTGACGACGACGAGGGAAGCACGCTGGAGCGGCACGTCGCCGATGCGCAGGCCGACCCCGTGCACCACGTGGGCGAACGGCGGCGCCGCCAGGCCCTGGTGCGCGCGATCGAGGCGCTGCCCGAGCGCGAGCGCCAGGCGCTCAGCCTCTACCACGAGCAGGACCTGAGCCTGCGCGAGATCGGCGAGGTGCTGGGCGTGAGCGAGTCCCGCGTCTGCCACCTGCATGCGCAGGCAGTGCGCCGGCTGCGCATCAAGCTGCGGGACTGGTGAGGACGCGGCCGCGGTGCGGCCGGGCCGCGCGGGCACGCCTCAAGACGGGCGGGGAAAGGGAGGGGAGAGGCGCGCGCGCAGCGACGGCGCGCGCCGCCGGGCCGCTCATTCGCCGAGGGCGGCGGCCAGTTCCTTGCAGGAGGGCTTGCAGACCATTTCGGTCTTGCCGAGCAGTTTCTTGGACTGCAGCTGGTCAGGCGTCCGGTGCTTCCCGCACTTGAAGCAGGAACGGGTGTTGGCCTTGCTCGCGAACGGCGACCCGACCGTCTTGGACCGGTAGCGCAGGCCATCCTCGTGGATGCGGGTGAC
Source organism: Caldimonas thermodepolymerans (assembly GCF_015476235.1). Taxonomy (NCBI): domain Bacteria; kingdom Pseudomonadati; phylum Pseudomonadota; class Betaproteobacteria; order Burkholderiales; family Sphaerotilaceae; genus Caldimonas; species Caldimonas thermodepolymerans. The sequence goes on along the minus strand of NZ_CP064338.1, from coordinate 366,728 downwards.
GACGGTTTTGGACATGAATGAGATGCCTCCAGGCAGACCTTCGGAAAGGGAAACGAAACCGCGATTTTCCCGCCTCGCGGCGATCCCGCCAAGCCGACCGCCCTCCGGGGGCTTTTGCGGCAGGGTTACACGCGGGCGCGCGATCCGTGCTTCAGGCGTCGCCGAGCCCCGGACGCCGCCGCTCGAGGGCATGCCAGACCAGCAGGCAGGCGGCGGCCCAGCCCGCCCCGAGCGCCCAGCCGGCCAGCACGTCGCTCGGCCAGTGCACGCCCAGGTAGACCCGGCTGAACCCCACGCCCACCGTCAGCAGCACCGCCACCGCGAGCAGGTAGCCACCGGCGGCGCGGCCGGGTTGCAGGCGCGCCAGCAGGGCGGCCAGCGTGAGGTAGACCACCGCCGACATGGTCGCGTGGCCGCTCGGGAAGCTGAGCGTGAGCACCGGCACCCCGTGCGGCACCAGGTCCGGGCGCGGGCGCTCGATCAGCCATTTCAGCGCGTGGCTCGCCCCCAGCCCGCCCAGCACCGAGCACGCCACCATCACCGCCATGCCGAAGCGCCGGACGATCAGCAGGTAGCCCACCGCCCCCAGCGCGACCACCGTCAGCACCGTGGTACTGCCCAGGGCCGTGAGGTCGCGCATCAGCACCTCCACCCACCACGGCCCCCAGGGGGCGGAGGGGTCGTCGGGGTGGCGCAGCGCCAGCAGCAGGCGCCGGTCGAGGTCGTGGATCTCGCCTTCGATGACCTCGTCCGCGAGCTCGATGAAGGCCCAGGTCGCCAGCGCGACGAAGGCGACCAGCAGCAGCGGCGCGAGCAGCGCCCGCTGCCGCAGGCCCCGGCGCAGGCGGGCCAGCGGCCCGGCCGGCAGGACATCGTTCGGTTCGGGCAGGCGGGGGGTCGAGGGCATGGCGGCGGCGGATCGGCTCGGGGCAGGCCCCGATCCTAGGGCCTGCGCGCTCGCCCGGCCATGCCGGTTCAATACAGGATGCGACAGCGGATCGTGCCCTCGATCGCGCACAGCTCGTGCAGCGCCACCTGGCTGGCGGCGGCGTCGATGTCCACCACCACGTAGCCGACCTGGGCGTTGGTCTGCAGGTACTGCGCCGCGACGTTGATGCCGGCGGCCGAGAAGCGTTCGTTGACCCGCGCCATCACGCCCGGCACGTTGTGGTGGACGTGCAGCAGCCGGCAGGCGCCCGCGTGCAGCTCCGGCAGGGAGACCTCGGGGAAGTTGACCGCCGAGACCGTCGAGCCGTTGTTGCTGTAGCGGATCAGCTTGGCCGCCACCTCGCGCCCGATGCTTTCCTGCGCCTCCAGCGTCGAGCCGCCGATGTGCGGCGTCAGGATCACGTTGTCGAAGCGCGTCAGCGGGGACTCGAACGCCGCGTCGTTGCCCTGCGGCTCGACGGGAAACACGTCGATCGCCGCGCCGAGCAGGTGCCCGCCATCGAGCGCGGCGACCAGTGCGTCGATGTCGACCACCGTGCCGCGCGAGGCGTTGATCAGGCAGCTGCCGGGCTTCATGCGCGCCAGCTGCGGCGCGCCGATCAGGTTCAGCGTGGCCGGCGTCTCGGGCACGTGCAGGCTGACCACGTCGGCCGCCTCCAGCACCTCGTCCAGCGACCCCAGCTGGCGCGCGTTGCCCAGCGGCAGCTTGGCCTCGATGTCGTGGAACACCACGCGCATGCCCAGGTGCTCGGCCAGCACGCCGACCTGGGTGCCGATGTGGCCGTAGCCGACGATGCCCAGCGTCTTGCCGCGCACCTCGTACGCGTGCGTCGCGCTCTTGGCCCAGCCGCCGCGGTGCAGCAGCGCGTTCTTCTGCGGGATGCCGCGCATCAGCATCACGATCTCGGCGACCACCAGCTCGGCCACGCTGCGGGTGTTGGAGAACGGCGCGTTGAACACCGGGATGCCGCGCCGGGCCGCGGCCTCCAGGTCGATCTGGTTGGTGCCGATGCAGAAGGCGCCGATGGCCACCAGCTTCGGCGCCTGCGCCAGCACCGCCTCGGTGAGCCGGGTGCGCGAGCGGATGCCGACGAAATGCGCATCGCCGATCGCCTCGGCCAGCGCCTCGCCGGACAGCGCCTTGGGGTGCGTGACCACCTGGGTGTAGCCGTCGCGGTGCAACGCCTCCACCGCCGAGGGGTGGATGCCCTCGAGCAGCACGAACCTGAGCCTGTCCTTGTCGACCGAAAGACGCATGGCCTGCCGTCCTGGAGGAAGTGATCGTGCCCCCAGTGTGCCCGCCGGCGGCGCGGCCGTCCGCTCCGGTGCCACACGGCCCTGCCGGCAACAGGTTCAAACCGCCACGGTGCCGGCCCGCGCCGTGGCGCGTCACCGAATGCCCGCACAATCCGGCCTCATGCGCACCGCCTTCTCCGCCCTGCCCCGCCTGCTGCCGCTGCGCGCCGTGGCCTTCCTCGGCCAGGTGCTGCTGGCCGCCGCGGCCGGGGTGCGCGGGCGCTGGCGCTTCCCGCTGCGCGAGCTGGCGCGGGTCACCGCCGACTGCAGCGCGCGGGCACTGCCCATCGTCACGGTGGTCAACGTCCTGGTCGGCGCGATCCTGGCCTTCGTCGGCGCGGTGCAGCTGGTCAAGTTCGGCGCCGGCATCTACGTCGCCGACCTGGTCGGCATCGCCGTCGCGCGCGAGATGGCCGCAGTGATCACCGCCGTCGTGATGGCCGGCCGCACGGGTGCGGCATTTGCTGCCGAACTGGCCACGATGCAGGCCAACGAGGAAATCGACGCGCTGGAGGTGGTGGGGCTGCCCGCGGTGGACTACCTGGTCGTGCCGCGCGTGCTTGCCCTGCTGCTGATGATGCCGCTGCTGTACGTCTACGGCTGCGCCACCGGGCTGGTGGGCGGCATGCTGGTCGGCGTGGGCATGCTCGACCTCGCCCCGGCGGCCTACTTCGAGCGCACCTTCCAGGCGCTGTCCTGGGCGCACGTCAACCTCGGGCTGGTCAAGTCCTTCGTGTTCGGCGCGCTGGTCGCGATGACCGGCTGCTACTTCGGCCTGCACGCGCAGCGCAACGCCGCGGGCGTCGGCCTGGCGACCACCCGTTCGGTGGTGTTCAGCATCGTCGGCATCATCGCGCTGGACGCGGTGTTCGCGGTGTGCGCGAACGCCCTGGGGGTATAGCCATGCGACTGTGCGTGCGTGACCTCGAGATGCGCTTCGGCGACCGGCTGATCCAGCGCGACATCGCCTTCGACGTGCAGCCGGGCACCATCTTCGCGGTGATGGGCGGCAGCGGCTGCGGCAAGAGCACGCTGCTCAAGCACCTGGTCGGGCTGCTGCGACCGGCCGCCGGCCGGGTCGAGTACGACGGCACCGACTACTGGAGCGCCGACGAGGCCACGCGCGCGACCATCCGCCGGCGCTTCGGCATGCTGTTCCAGAGCGGCGCGCTGTGGTCCTCGATGACCCTGCTGGAAAACGTCTGCCTGCCGCTGGAACAGCACACCCGGCTCGACGCGAAGCAGCGCGAGGCCCGCGCGCGCGAGGTGCTGGCCTGGGTCGGGCTGGAGCGCTTCGCCGGCTACTACCCGTCCGACATCAGCGGCGGCATGAAGAAGCGCGCCGGCCTGGCGCGCGCGCTGGCCGCCGAGCCGCAGCTGCTGTTCCTCGACGAACCCTCGGCCGGGCTGGACCCGATCAGCTCGAAGCGCCTGGACGACCTGATCCTCGAGGTGCGCGAGCGCACCGGCGCCGCGATCGTGATGGTCAGCCACGAACTGCCCAGCCTGTTCGCGGTGGCCGACGACGGCATCTTCCTCGACGCCGACAGCCGCCATCCGATCGCGCACGGCAGCCCGCGCGCCCTGCGCGAACAAGCCACCCACCCGACGGTGCGCGCCTTCCTCCGCCGCGAGGAACCGGCCGCCCCGCCGCAGCCTGCAACCACCCCATGAAACGTCACGCCCTGCTCGTCGGCAGCTTCGTCATCGGCGCCCTGGTGCTGCTGGTGATCGGCATCATCTGGTTGAGCGGCAACGCGCTGTTCCACCAGGAACTGCGTGCCGCGGTCTACTTCAAGGGCAGCGTCAACGGCCTGTACGTCGGCGCGCCCGTCACCTTCCGCGGCGTGCCGGTCGGGCGCGTCGAATCGATCGGCATCGAGGTCGACGACGCCACGCTGAACGCCCGCATCCCGGTCTACGTCTCGCTGCGCCCCGACGCCGTGCAGTACTCGGGCGGCGGCAAGGACGCCGAGCTGGACCTGCCCGCGCTGGTGCAACGGGGGCTGCGCGCACGGTTGCTGGCGCAGAGCTTCGTGACCGGCCAGAAGTACATCGAACTCGACTTCGCGCCCGACACCCCGGCGGTGCTGGCCGGCGGGGGCGGCGTGCCGGAGATCCCCGCGCTCGGCGACCGCTTCGACGCCCTGATCGACCAGGTGGCCGAGCTGCCGCTGCGCGAGACGGTGCAGGACCTGCGCGACACGCTGCGCACGCTGCAGCAGACGCTCGCGGCCACGCAGGGCAGCCTGGACACCACCGCCGGCGCGATCGCGCAGACCGTGGACGAGGCGCGCTCGACGCTGCGCACCGCCTCGGCCGCGCTGGTCGCCGTGCAGGCCGACACCCAGGCCACGCTGCGCGCGATGACCCGCCTCGCGCAGGACTCGGGCCAGACCGTGCAGCAGCTGCAGACCGAGCTGGCTGCCACGCTGCAGGCCGCCCGGCGTGCGGCCGAATCCGCTCAGACCGCGATCGACCGCGTCAGCGAGATGGCCGCCCCGGGCGCGCCGCTGCGCGCCGACCTGGACGGCGCGGTGCGCGACCTCGCGCAGGCCGCGCGCAGCCTGCGCACCTGGAGCGAAGTGCTCGAGGAGCGGCCCAACGCCGTGATCTTTGGCAACGACACACCATGACCCACGCCTCTGCCACGCCCCTGCCCGCCCCGCGGCGGCGCCCGCTGCGCCTCGCGGCCTGCGCCGCCCTGCTCGCGCTGCTGGGCGCCTGCGCCGGTCCGCGACCGGCCGCCACGCTGCTGACGCTGCCGCCCACCCCGCCGGCGGCCGCCACGCCGACCATGGCCCCTGGGCCGGTCGTGGTGGTGCGCCGCATCGCGCTGCCCGAATACCTGCAGTCGCGCCGCGTGCGCTACCGCAGCGGCAGCAGCACGCTGGAGGAATGGCCGCATGTGGCCTGGGCCGAGCGCATCGACGTCGGCGCGAGCCGCCATCTGGTCGCCGGCCTGCGCGCCGCGCTGCCGGGCTGGGTGGTGTGCGAATCGGACTGCCCGTCGGGCCCCGACGAGCGCCTGCTGAAGGTGGAGCTGGCGTCGTTCGACTACGACCGCGCGGCCCGCACCGTGCACGGGGAGGCGCGCATCTCGATCGCCGCGCCCGCCGCCCCGCAGCGCCTGCTGCGCACCACGGTGCACCGCGAGGCCCTGGCGGTCGGCGCGGACACGCCCGAAGGGCAGGCGCAGGCCATGGCGCAGCTACTGCAGCAGGTCGCGCGCGCCGCCGCCGCCGAGCTGGAAGCCTCGCGCGGCACCCCGCGCTGACCCCGCGCCGAAGCACGCATCGGGCTGGCGGCGCCCCGGGGCGCAGAAAGGGAAAGTATGCGCCGCAGCAGCCGGGTCAAACGCAGATGATGCCCCGAATCGGGGCGCTTTGTTGATCAGGGACAAGCCCGCCCCGGGGAATCCCCTTGCCGGCTTGCCACCCCCTCCCCGCAGGGGCACACTGGCCTTGCGACGTCGCTTCCTCAACCCTTCGGAAAGGAGGACTTATGAATCTGACGATCAGCGGCCACCACCTGGAGGTCACGCCCGCCCTGCGAGAGTATGTGCTCACCAAGCTGGACCGGGTGACCCGGCACTTCGACCAGGTGGTGGACATCAACGTGATGTTGAGCGTTGAGAAGCTGAAGGAGAAGGAACGTCGGCAGAAGGCCGAAGTCAACGTCCGCGTGAAGGGAAAGGACATTTACTGCGAATCCGCCCACGAGGATCTCTACGCCGCGATCGACCAGCTGATGGACAAGCTCGATCGCCAGGTCATCAAGCACAAGGCGCGGCTGCAGGAGCATCACCATGAGTCGCCCAAGCGCCTGAACGGCGCGGTCACGGAGGCCCCCCAGTAAGCAAGCAGCTGATTCCCCATTCCAGCGACAAGGCGGCCCGGGAGGCCGCCTTGTCATTTGTGACAGTTGCCATACAGGCCGCTTGCTGCAACGCAACAAGGGGAGCACAATCGTCCGGACTGGCACGCGGCGCCCGCCGGAAGGTCCGGCAGGCCCGCAATGCTGCTTTCCTATAATGCAACGCCTTGTAACTGGAGCCGTACCGGCCAGCCTCCGAACCGGTGCCGTGATCCGATGAACCGCCTCGCTCCCATCCTGCCGCCCAGCAACGTGCTGGTGAATGTGGACGCCACGAGCAAGAAGCGCGCTTTCGAGCACGCGGGCTTGCTGTTCGAGAACACCCTCTCCATCGCCCGGGCGACGGTCACCGACAACCTGTTTGCGCGCGAGCGCCTGGGCTCCACCGGGCTGGGACACGGGGTGGCGATTCCGCACGGCCGCATCAAGGGGCTGAAGAACCCGCATGCCGCGGTGCTGCGCGTGCAGCAGCCCATCCCCTTCGATGCCCCTGACGACGAACCGGTCAGCCTGCTGTTCTTCCTGCTGGTGCCGGAAGCGGCGACGCAGCGCCATCTCGAGATCCTGTCCGAGATCGCGGAACTGCTGTCCGATCGGGAGCTGCGCGAGCGCCTGAAGACCGAGCCCGACGCAGCGAAGGTCCACGAACTGATTGCATCCTGGGAGCCGATGAAGCAGGCCGTGGCCTGAGCGTCCTGCTTCACGACTGCCCGCCCCGCGCCGCTTGAAACCGACCGTCATCAGCGCCGAGGCCCTGTTCGAAGCCCAGCGGTCCACGCTGAAGTGGCACTGGATCGCCGGCCACGCGCACCCCGAGCGCCGCTTCGACGAGGTGGCCGTGCGCGACGCCCAGTCCGCCGCCGACCTGGTCGGCTACCTGAACTACATCCACCCCTACCGGGTACAGATCGTCGGCCACCGCGAGGTGCGCTACCTGAGCGCGGACTCGCCGGAAGACCAGGCGCGGCGCATCGCCCGCATCGTCACGCTGGAGCCGCCGGTCGTGGTGGTGGCCGACGGCCAGACGCCGCCGGACCAGCTGGTCGCGATGTGCGACCGCGCCGAGATCCCCCTGTTCGTCACGCAGGAGTCGGCCGGCTTCGTGATCGACGTGCTGCGCAGCTACCTGGCGATGCACTTCGCCGAGCGCACCACGCGGCACGGGGTGTTCATGGACATCCTCGGGCTGGGCGTGCTGCTGACCGGCGAATCGGGGCTGGGCAAGAGCGAGCTGGGGCTGGAGCTGATCTCGCGCGGCAACGGCCTGGTGGCCGACGACGCGGTCGACTTCTACCGCGTCTCGCAGACCGCGATCGAGGGCCGCTGCCCCGAGCTGCTGATGAACCTGCTCGAGGTGCGCGGCATCGGCCTGCTCGACATCAAGGCCATCTTCGGCGAAACCGCGGTGCGGCGGAAGATGCGCCTGAAGCTGATCGTGCACCTGGTGCGCAAGGACACGCTCGAGCGCGACTTCGAGCGCCTGCCGCACGAGCCGCTGTACGAGGAGATCCTGGGCGTGCCGATCCGCAAGGTGGTGATCGCGGTGGACGCCGGGCGCAACCTGGCCGTGCTGGTCGAGGCCGCGGTGCGCAACACCATCCTGCAGCTGCGCGGCATCGACACCTACAAGGAGTTCATCGAGCGCCACCAGCGCGCGATGCTGCGCGGCGAGTAGCCGCCGGCGGGCCGGCCGGGGTCAGCGCTCGCCGTGGTGATGGTGCAGCGCGTTGCCGCCCTTGCCCTTGCAGTCGCTGCACACCACGTACAGCGACAGCGAATGGTCCTGCAGCTCGTAGCCGCGTTCCTTGGCGATTTCCTGCTGGCGACGCTCGATCTCGGCGTCGTAGAACTCCTCGACGCGCCCGCAGGACACGCACACCAGGTGGTCGTGGTGCTTGCCTTCGTTGAGCTCGAAGACCGCCTTGCCGGGTTCGAAGTGGTTGCGCGACAGCAGGCCCGCCTGCTCGAACTGCATCAGCACGCGGTAGACGGTGGCCAGGCCGATGTCCGACCCGTCGGACAGCAGGGCCTTGTAGACGTCTTCCGCCGTCATGTGGCGTTGCTTGCTGGTCTGGAAGACCTCGAGAATCTTCAGGCGGGGCAAGGTGGCCTTCAGGCCGCTGCTCTTGAGTTCGTCGACGTTGGTCATGGGCGGCTCCGTCCGCATCCGGCCCGCTGGCTGCCGGTGCAGCAGCCCGCCGGTAGAATCCGCGCATCATATCGAGGTTGCGGGCTTTGCCTTACCTCAAGCTCCCATATCCCTACAGTATGTCCCTCATCCTCAGTTGGGCCTGCCGGGCCGGTCTGGCCGTCACCCTGGGCAGCCTCGCGGCCTGCAGCTCGCTGCAGTCCACCGAAGACAACTTCCTGGGCGTCATCACCCCCTACCGCGTCGAGGTGGTGCAGGGCAACGTGGTCACGCGGGAGATGGCCGCCGCGATCCGGCCGGGCATGAGCCGCACCCAGGTGCGCGACATCCTCGGCTCGCCGCTGCTGACCGACATCTTCCACGCCGACCGCTGGGACTACCTGTTCACGATCCGGCGCCAGGGCGCGCAGCCGCAGCGGCGCCGGGTCACCGCCTGGTTCGACGGCGAGCAGCTCACCCGCCTGGAGGCCGACGACCTGCCGAGCGAGAAGGAGTTCGTCGACTCGATCGACACCTTCAAGCGCTCGCGCAAGGTGCCGCAGCTGGCGCTGACCGAGGAACAGCTCAAGGCCCTGCCGGCGCCCGCGCCGCGCCCGGCCGAGGAGACGCCCCCGCCGGCGCCGCTGCGCAGCTACCCGCCGCTGGAACCCTCCGGCGGCTGAGCCGCCTCCCTTCCCTGACCCGTCCTACGCGAGCGTCTCCACCATGACCCACCGTATCGCCATTGCCGGAAGCTCCGGCCGCATGGGCCGCATGCTGATCGAGGCCGTGCTGGCCGCCGACGACTGCCAGCTCGTGGCCGCCCTCGACCGCCCCGACAGCCCCGCCCTGGGGCAGGACGCCGGCGCCTTCCTGGGCCAGGCCACCGGGGTGGCCATCAGCGCGGACATCCCCGCCGCGCTGGCGCAGGCCGACTACCTGATCGACTTCACCCGCCCCGAGGGCACGATGGCCCACCTGCGCGCCTGCCGCGCCGCCGGCGTGAAGGCGGTGATCGGCACCACCGGCTTCTCCGACGAGCAGAAGGCCGAGATCGCCGCGATCGCGCGCGACGTGGCGGTCGTGATGGCGCCCAACATGAGCGTGGGCGTCAACGTGGTGCTCAAGCTGCTGGACGTGGCCGCCCGCGCGCTGAAGGAGGGCTACGACATCGAGATCATCGAGGCCCACCACCGCCACAAGGTCGACGCGCCGAGCGGCACCGCGCTGAAGATGGGCGAGGTGGTGGCCGCGGCGCTGGGCCGCGACCTCAAGCAGTGCGCGGTCTACGGCCGCGAGGGCGTGACCGGCGAGCGCGACCCGTCGACGATCGGCTTCGCGACGGTGCGCGGCGGCGACATCGTCGGCGACCACACCGTGCTGTTCGCCGGCACCGGCGAGCGCATCGAGATCACCCACAAGTCGTCCAGCCGCGCCACCTACGCCCAGGGCAGCCTGCGCGCGGTGCGCTTCCTGGCCGGCAAGGCCTGCGGCCTGTACGGCATGGACCACGTGCTGGGCATGGCCTGACGACCGGCCCCCGCCCGGCGCCCGCCGGGTGCCGCCCCCTGCCGCGGCCGCCGGCGCCCGGCCCGCGGCGCAGGCCCGGTTCCTATAATCGGCCACCCCCTTTTTCCTTGCACGAAGCAGGACCTGCGCCCGCCTCACGCCGGGCGCCACGCCCCATGAACACCCGACAACTCCCCGTTTACGACCACCGCCAGGTGGAAGCCGACGCCCAGGCCGACTGGCAGGCCCGTGACGCCTACCGCGTCACCGAAGACACGAACAAGAAGAAGTTCTACGCCTGTTCGATGCTGCCCTACCCCTCGGGCAAGCTGCACATGGGCCACGTGCGCAACTACACGATCAACGACATGTTGACGCGCTACCTGCGCATGAACGGCTACAACGTGCTGATGCCGATGGGCTGGGATGCCTTCGGCCTGCCGGCGGAGAACGCGGCGCTGAAGAACGGCGTGCCGCCGGCCAAGTGGACCTACGACAACATCGCCTACATGAAGAAGCAGATGCAGGCGATGGGTCTGGCGATCGACTGGTCGCGCGAGATCGCCACCTGCGATCCCAGCTACTACAAGTGGAACCAGTGGCTGTTCCTGAAGATGCTCGAGAAGGGCATCGCCTACCGCAAGACCCAGGTCGTCAACTGGGACCCGGTGGACCAGACCGTGCTGGCCAACGAGCAGGTCATCGACGGGCGCGGCTGGCGTACCGGCGCGCTGGTCGAGAAGCGCGAGATCCCGGGCTACTACCTGAAGATCACCGACTACGCCGAGGAGCTGCTCGACTTCGTCGTCAACAAGCTGCCCGGCTGGCCCGAGCGCGTGCGGCTGATGCAGGAGAACTGGATCGGCAAGAGCGAGGGCGTGCGCTTCGCCTTCACGCACGAGATCCGTGACGCGAGCGGCCACCTGATCCAGGACGGCAGGCTCTACGTCTTCACGACGCGCGCCGACACCATCATGGGCGTGACCTTCTGCGCAGTCGCGCCCGAGCACCCGCTGGCCCGGCACGCCGCGGCCTCGAACCCCAGGCTGGCCGCCTTCATCGAGGAGTGCAAGAAGGGCGGCACCACCGAAGCCGAGCTGGCGCTCAAGGAAAAGGAAGGCCTGCCCACGGGCCTGACCGTCACCCACCCGCTGACCGGCGAGCAGGTCGAGGTGTGGGTCGGCAACTACGTGCTGATGAGCTACGGCGACGGCGCCGTGATGGGCGTGCCCGCGCATGACGAGCGCGACTTCGCGTTCGCGAAGAAGTACGGCCTGCCGATCAAGCAGGTGGTCGCGGTCGAGGGCGAGACCTTCTCGGCCGACGCCTGGGCCGAGTGGTACGCCGACAAGCAGCGCGGCCGCTGCGTCAACTCCGGCGTGCTCGACGGGCTGGACCACAAGGCCGCGGTCGACAAGGTCGCCGAGCTGCTGGCCGCCAAGGGCCTGGGCGAGAAGAAGACCACCTGGCGCCTGCGCGACTGGGGCATCAGCCGCCAGCGCTACTGGGGCACGCCGATCCCCATCATCCACTGCGACGACTGCGGGCCGGTGCCTGTGCCCGAGAAGGACCTGCCGGTCGTGCTGCCGCAGGACTGCGTGCCCGACGGCAGCGGCAACCCGCTGAACAAGCGCGCCGACTTCCTGAACGTCGCCTGCCCGAAGTGCGGCAAGCCGGCACGGCGCGAGACCGACACGATGGACACCTTCGTGGATTCGTCGTGGTACTTCATGCGCTACTGCGACCCGACCAAGGACGACGCGATGGTCGGCGAAGGCGCGCAGTACTGGATGCCGATGGACCAGTACATCGGCGGCATCGAGCACGCCATCCTGCACCTGCTGTACGCGCGCTTCTGGACCAAGGTGATGCGCGACCTGGGACTGGTCAAGGTGGACGAGCCCTTCGTGAAGCTGCTCACCCAGGGCATGGTGCTCAACCACATCTACTCGCGCCGCAACGAGAAGGGCGGCATCGAGTACTTCTGGCCGCACGAGGTCGAGAACGTCTACGACGAGCAGGGCAAGATCGTCGGCGCCAAGCTCAAGAGCGACGGCTCGGCGGTGACCTACGAGGGCGTGGGCACGATGTCCAAGTCGAAGAACAACGGCGTCGACCCGCAGGATCTGATCGACCGCTACGGCGCCGACACCGCGCGCCTGTTCGTGATGTTCGCCTCGCCGCCCGAACAGACGCTGGAGTGGAACGACGCCGGCGTCGAGGGCGCGCACCGCTTCCTCAAGCGCCTGTGGAACCATGCCCAGTCGCGCAGCGAGCAGGTCGCGGGCGTGGCCGCCGGCGCGCAGCTGTCCGGGGCGGTGCCCGCCGAGGTCAAGAAGCTGCGCCTGGAGCTGCACCGCCTGCTGCAGCAGGCCACCTACGACTACGAGCGCATGCAGTACAACACCGTGGTGTCGGCCTGCATGAAGATGCTCAACACGCTGGAGGACTTCAAGGCCGAGGGCCCCGACGCCGCCTGGGCGGTGCAGGAAGGCCTGGGCATCCTGCTGCGCGTGCTGTACCCGGCCTGCCCGCACATCACCCATGCGCTGTGGCAGCAGCTGGGCTATGCCGCCCGCCTCGGCGACCTGCTGGACGCCCCGTGGCCGGCGGTCGACGAAGGCGCGCTCAAGCAGGACGAGATCCAGCTGGTGCTGCAGGTCAACGGCAAGCACCGCGGCGCGGTGACCGTGCCGGCCGGGGCCGACAAGGCCGCCATCGAGGCCGCTGCGCTGGCCAGCCCCGAGTTCCAGAAGTTCTCGGAAGGCAAGCCGGCGAAGAAGGTCATCGTCGTGCCCGGCCGCCTGGTCAACGTGGTGGTGTGAGCCCCATGCCGACGCGCCGCACGCTGCTGCTGGGCACCCTGCCGGCCCTGCTGCTGGCCGGCTGCGGGTTCCGGCTGCGCGGAGACTACCGCTTCGCGTTCCAGACCATCAAGCTGGGCTTCGCGCAGCGCTCGGAGATCGGCGACGAGCTGCGCCGGCAGCTGGCAGCCGCGCCGGACGTCCGGGTGGTCGAATCAGCCAAGGACGCCCAGGTGGTGCTGGAGGTGCTGGAAGACCGCGTCAGCCGCAGCGCCAGCGCCAGCACCGCGGCCGGCCAGGTGCGCGAGATCACGCTGCGCACCCGGCTGCGCTTCCGGCTGCTGACCGCCGCCGGGCGCGAGCTCATCCCCGAGACCGAGCTGGTGCTCTCGCAGCTGCTCAGCTACAACGAGACCGACGCGCTCGGCAAGGAAAGCGAGGAAGCCGAGCTGGTGCGCGACATGCGGCGCGACATCGTCGCCCAGGTCATGCGGCGCCTGGCCGCGGTGGAGCTCTGATGCAGGTGCGGCTGGACCAGCTCGACGCCCACCTGCAGCGCGGGCTGCGCCCGCTCTACACCATCCACGGCGACGAGCCCCTGCTGGCCCAGGAGGCCTGCGACGCGATCCGCGCCGCCGCGCGCGCGGCCGGCCACACCGAGCGCACCGTGCACACCGTGGTCGGCGCCCATTTCGACTGGGGCGGGCTGCTCGGCGCCGCGCAGGCGCTGAGCCTGTTCGCCGACCGGCGCCTGATCGAGATCCGCATCCCGGGCGGCAAGCCGGGCAAGGAGGGGTCCGAGGCGCTGCAGCGCTACTGCGAGGCGCTGTCCCAGGACGTGGTCACGCTGGTGGTGCTGCCGCGCCTGGACAAGGCCGCGCTCAAGAGCGCCTGGTTCACCGCGCTGGACGGCGCGGGGCTGACCGTGCGCGTCGACCCGGTCGAGCGCAAGGTGCTGCCGCAATGGATCGCGCAGCGCCTGGCGGCCCAGGGCCAGCGCGTGCAGCCGGGCGAGGCCGGCCAGCGCACGCTGGCCTTCTTCGCCGACCGGGTCGAGGGCAACCTGCTTGCCGCGCACCAGGAGATCCAGAAGCTGGGGTTGCTCTACCCCGCCGGCGAACTGAGCTTCGAGCAGATCGAGGCGGCGGTGCTGAACGTGGCGCGCTACAACGTCGCGAAGCTGTCCGAGGCGGTGCTGGCCGGGCAGACCGGTCGCGTGCTGCGCATCCTCGACGGCCTGGAGGCCGAGGGCGAGGCGCCGGTGCTGGTGCACTGGACGCTGGCCGAGGACATCCGCGCGCTCAAGCGGGTCAAGGACGCGCTGGCCGCCGGCCGGCCGCTGCCGGTGGCGCTGCGCGACCAGCGCGTCTGGGGCGTCAAGGAAAAGCTGTTCGAACGCGCCGTGCCGCGCCTGAGCGACACCGGCGTGCTGGCGCTGCTGGACGCGGCGGCGATCTGCGACGGCCTGGTCAAGGGCCTGAAGCACCCCGACTGGCCGCTCGAGCCCTGGGCGGCGCTGCGCCGGCTGGCGCTGATGGCCACCGAGGCCGTGGCCGGCCCGACGCTGCGCGGGCGGCTCGCGCTGCTGCCCTGAGCCGGCGTTCCCTTCAATACCCCCGCGCGCGGTCGACCAGGTGCGCCAGCGGCGCGCCGCACCGCAGCGCCCGCACGTTGTCGGCCACCACCTGGCAGGCGCTGCGCGGGTCGGTCTGCGCCGCCGCATGCGGCAGCACCACCACGCGCGGGTGCTGCCAGTACGGATGCCCGGGCGGCAGCGGCTCGACGTGGAACACGTCCAGCACCGCGCGGTGCAGGTGGCCGGCATCGAGCGCCGCCAGCAGCGCCTCGTCCACCACGTGCTGGCCGCGCGCCAGGTTGACCAGGCTCGCGCCCGCTCGCATGCGCGCGAAGGTGGCGGCATCGAACAGCCCGCGCGTGGCCGGCGTGAGCGGCAGCAGGTTCACGACGATGTGCGCCTCGCCGAGCAGCTGCTGCAGGCCGGCGTCGCCGTGCAGCGCGGTGATGCCGGGCAGCTGCGCGCCGCTGCGGCTCCAGCCGAGCACGCGGTAGCCGTTGGCCGCCAGCCGCGCGGCCACCGTGCGGCCCATCTGGCCCAGCCCCAGCACGCCCACGCACACCTCGTCGGCGCGCGGCTGCGGCGGCACGCGCCATTGCCCGCGGCGCTGCTGCTCCAGGCAGTCGAACCAGCCGCGCTGCAGCGACAGCACGGCCCACAGCGCGGTCTCGGCCATCGCGACGTTCATGGCCGGGTCGACCATGCGCGCCAGCGGCACGTCGGCCGGCAGCGAGGCGTCGGCCAGCAGCCGGTCCACGCCGGCCCACAGCGACTGGATCAGGCGCAGCCGCGGCAGCCCCTGCAGGCAGCCCGGCGGCGGGTTGCCGATCACGGCGATGTCGATGTGCTCGCGCTCGGCCTCGGGCAGGTCGGGCGACCACAGGACGATGCGCTCGTCGGGCAGCAGGCGCTGCAGTTCGTCGAGGTAAGGCGCCAGGGTCTCCTGGCGGCCGGCAAGCAGGAGGCTCATGACGCCGTACTGTACGGCGCGCCCGCTCAGCGCTGGCTGACCAGCGACAGCAGCCGCACCAGCGCGTGCTTGACGGTGGCCGCGCGCACCTGGCCGCGGTCGCCCGGGAACAGCATCACCTCGGTCTGCACGAAGTCCTGCCCGATCGCGAAGCCGAACCACACCGTGCCGATCGGCTTGGCGGGCGTGCCGCCACCCGGGCCGGCGATGCCGGTGACCGCCACCGCGACCTGCGCGCGCGAGTGCTGCAGGGCGCCGAGCGCCATCGCCATCGCGACCTCGCGGCTGACCGCGCCGTGGCGCTCGATCACCTCGGCCGGCACGCCCAGCTGCTCGGTCTTGGCCTCGTTGGAGTAGGTCACATGGCCGCGCTCGAACCAGTCGCTCGAGCCGGCGATCGAGGTGCAGGCGCCGGCGATCAGCCCGCCGGTGCAGGACTCGGCGGTCACCAGCTTCAGGCCGCGCGCGGTCAGCGCCAGCCCCAGCTGCGTCAGCAGCGTGTCCAGCGCCTGCACCTCCACCAGCCGTTCCAGTCCCAGACTGCCCATGCGTGTCCCTCCTGCCCGAGCGCCCGACTCACCACCAGACGCGCCACAGCGCGAACACCAGCAGCGTGCAGCCGGCGGCGACGAGATCGTCGAACAGGATACCGAATCCGCCGCGCCAGCCGCCGCCCTTGCAGCGCGCGTCGGCCCAGGCCACCGGGCCCGGCTTGACGGCATCGAAGAAGCGGAACCAGGCGAACGCGCACAGCTGGGTCCACGCCGCCGACCAGGTCTGTGCGCCGCCTGGCGGCGTGACCATCCACAGCACCAGCCAGAAGCACAGGATCTCGTCCCAGACGATGGCGCCCGGGTCGGCCTGGCGCAGGTGGCGCGCCGTCACGGTGCAGGCCCACCAGCCGATGGCGAAGCCGGCGGGCAGCACCACGGCCCATTGCGGGTCGGTCAGCCACAGGTCCAGCACGACGAAGCTGACCCAGCCCCACAGCGTGCCCACCGTGCCCGGCGCGACCGGGCTCAGGCCGCTGCCGAAGCCGAGCGCGATCCAGTGCGCCGGATGGCGCCACATGAAGCGCGCGCTGGCGCGCACGGGCGCCGCCGCGGCGGACGCGGGATCGGAGACGTCGACGGGGTTCATGGGCGGAAATGGTCGAAAGCCGAAAGCGCCAGCGGGACCGGCCGCCCCTGGGCATCGACGGCGCGCAGGCCCGGCTCGGCCTCGATGGTGCCGATGCGCGTGACCGGCACGCCCGTCGCCGCCGCGGCGGCCTGCACCGCCTCGCGCTGCGCCGGTGCGGCGGTGAACAGCAGCTCGTAGTCGTCGCCGCCGGCCAGCGTGCACAGGCGCTGCACCTCGGGCGGCTGCGCCGCCAGCCAGGCGCTGCGCGGCAGCGCGTCGGCCTGCAGCGTCGCGCCCGCGCCGCTGCGGCGCAGCACGTGGCCGAGGTCGCCGACCAGGCCGTCGGACAGGTCGATCGCGCTGCTGGCGATGCCGCGCAGCGCCACGCCCAGCGTGACGCGCGGCTGCGGCTGCTCCATCGCCACGCGCGTGGCCTCGAAGGCCTCGCCGGACAGCGCGACGCGGCCGCGCCAGGCTTCCAGCGCCAGCCGGGCATCGCCCAGCGTGCCGCTGACATAGAGGTCGTCGCCGGCACGCGCACCGCTGCGCAGCAGCGCCCGGCCCGCGGGCACCTCGCCGAACACGGTGACGTGGATCGCCAGCGGCCCGCGCGTGGTGTCGCCGCCGACCAGCTCGCAGCCGTGCGCATCGGCCAGCGCGAACAGCCCGCGCGCGAAGCGCTCCAGCCAGTCCGGCTCGGCCGCGGGCAGCGCCAGGCTCAGCAGGAAGCCCAGTGGCTCGGCGCCGCAGGCGGCCAGGTCCGAGAGGTTGACCGCCAGCGCCTTGTGGCCCAGCCGCTCGGGCGCGACGGTGGACAGGAAATGCCGGCCCTCGAGCAGCAGGTCGGCCGAGGTGGCCAGCTGCATGCCCGGGCGCGGCTGCAGCAGCGCGCAGTCGTCGCCGACGCCCAGCGCGGCACGGCGCGCGGGACGCATGAAGTAGCGCTCGATCAGTTCGAATTCGCCGAGGGACATGTCGCGATTGTCACCGCATCCCGCCTGCGCCGGCGGGCCGCGGGCGGCGTGCTACAGCTTGACGTCGCGCAGCAGGTTGGCCAGCTCGACGGCGGACTTGACGTCCATCTTCTCGAACACCCGCGCGCGGTGCACCTCGACCGTGCGCACGCTGATGTCCAGCTCGTCGGCGATCAGCTTGTTCGGCCGGCCGGCGATCACCAGCCGCATCACGTCGCGCTCGCGGTCGGTCAGCTCGGCCAGCTTGCGTTCGACGTCCTGCATCTCGCGCCGCTGCGCGATCACCTCGGCGCTGCGCGCCAGCGCCTGCTCGACGCGGTCGACCAGCGCGTTGTCCGAGAACGGCTTCTCGACGAAGTCGAACGCGCCGCGCTTGACCGCCGCGACCGCGGTCGGCACGTCGGCGTGCCCGGTCAGGAAGATCACCGGCATCACCTCGATCAGCCCGCGCTCGATCAGGCGCTCGAACAGCGCCAGCCCGCTCATGCCGGGCATGCGCACGTCCAGCAGCAGGCAGCACGGATCCTGCGGCAGGTAGGGGCCCTGGGCGCTGCGCTGGTCCAGCATGGCCTCGAACGCCTCGGCCGAGGCATAGCCCTCGGACAGCAGGCGGCGCGAGCGCAGCAGCCACGCGAGCGCATCACGCAGCACATCCTCGTCGTCGACGAGGTAGACCGTGGGAATGGCTGAGGAGGGTGTCGGGCTCATGGGCTGGTGGACGGCTCGGCCGGCCGGCCGGCTGCCGCGTCACGGCTGGCCGCGCTGTTGACGTCGGCCGCTAGAGTAAACCGAAATTGCGTGCCGCTGCCTTCGGCGGCCGGCAGGGGCTCGAAGGTCAGCACGCCGCCGTGCTGCTCGACCACCGTGCGGCACAGGCTCAGGCCCAGGCCCATGCCCTCGCGCTTGGTGGTGAAGAACGGGGTGAACAGGCGCTCGGCCACCTCGGGCGGGATGCCCACGCCATGGTCGATGACGGTGAACTCGACCCAGCGCGGATGCAGCTGGCGCGCCTTGAAGCGCAGCACGCGGCGCTCCGGCGGCACCTGGTCCATCGCCTGGATGCCGTTGCGCGCCAGGTTCAGCAGCACCTGCTCGACCATCGTGCGGTCGCACACCACGCGCGGCACCGGCGCCGGTGCCTTGGGCACGTCGATCTCGACCCGGGTGCCGGTCTTGCGCGCATGCAGGTTCACCAGCGGCATCACCGCCTCGATCAGGCGGTCGGCACGGATGCTCTCGTGCAGGTGCTCGCGCCGCCGCACGAAGTCGTGCACGCTCTTGATCACGCGCCCGGCGCGCTCGGCCTGCTCGGCGATGCGCGCGATGGCCTGCATGATCATGCCCAGCGTCTGCGGGTCGGTCTCGCCCTGCTGCATCAGGTTCAGCGAGCCGGTGGCGTAGCTGGAGATCGCCGCCAGCGGCTGGTTCAGCTCGTGGCTGAGCAGCGAGGCCATCTCGCCCATCGTCGCCAGGCGCGCCGCGGCCTGCAGCTTCTCGTGCTGCTGGCGCGACAGCTCCTCGACGCGCCGCTGCGCGCTGATGTCGACCATCGCGCCCATCCAGCCGGCGTGCTTGCCGTTGCCGTCGACCAGCGGCGCCTCGAACACCATCACCGGGAAGCGCTCGCCGTTGCGGCGCATGAACGTCGTCTCGTAGCCCTCGCGCGGCGGCGCCTCGCCGGCGATGCGGCCTTTCTGGCGGCGCGTGTACTCGGCGATCATCTCCGGCGGCCAGTACGGCGGCGGGTCCTCGGCGGTCATCTTGCCGATCAGCTCCTCGGCCGAGAAGCCGACCATCTCGCAGAACGCCGGGTTCACGTAGGTGATGCGCCCGTCCAGGTCGCGTGCGCGCAGGCCGGTGACCAGCGAGTCCTCCATCGCCTTGCGGAACGCCAGCGCCTCGGCCAGCCCGCGCTCGGCCTCGGCGCGCTTGCGCACGTCGCGCACCAGCAGCACCACCACCGCCCCGAGCGCCAGCGACAGGCCCAGCACCAGCGCGGTGGACAGGTTGGGGATCAGGTCCGGCTTGCCGGTGGCGCTGTCCAGGCGCAGCTGCAGCGAGATGCCCGGCAGGTCGATGATGCGCTGCGCGACGAATACGCCACGCCCGCGCTCCAGGCTGCCCAGCCGGGCCAGCCGGGTGCCGTCGCCCTCGACGAAGGCCAGCTCGTAGCCCTTGCGGCTGTCGCGCGCGCTGGTCTCGAGCAGCCCCTGCAGCGAGTACGAGGCGATCAGGTAGCCGCTCAGCTGCGAATGCGACAGCACCGGCAGGCACACGTCCATCAGCTCGATGCCCAGGCCGCCGGGCAGGGGCACGAAGTAGCTGCGCGAATAGGCCGGGCCGGACAGCCGCCGTGCGTTGGCGCAGGCGACCTCGGCGTCGATCAGGATGTCCTCGCGCGCCAGCTGGGAGAACACCGGCGCGCGGTACGGCGACTCGACCGCCGCCTCCAGCCCGAAGTCCAGCCCGCGGCGCTCGATGCGCACCAGCTCCCGCCGCGCGCGCAGCAGCGCGGTCGTGTCGGAACGCCACTGCGGCAGCGGCGGGTCGTTCCACAGCAGCGCCTGCAGGCTCTGCAGGTCGCGGGCGAGGTTCTGCTTGACCTCGTTGGCGACTTCCGCGGCGGCGGTCTCGACGCTTTCCTGGGCCTGCGAGGACTCGTAGTCCAGCGTCAGCCACACCAGGGCGGTCTGCGCGACCACGAGCAGCCCCACCAGCGCGATCCAGGGGAAGGCGCGGCGCAGGCTGCGGATCGTGGGCGGCGGCAGCGGTTCGGCGGGCATCATGACATTGTCGCGCGGGCGGCCGTAGGTGCGCCGCGCGTCAGACCGCACTATGACCACGCGGCGGCCGGTCGCCCGTACGCACTTTTGCGCATGCCGGGACGAGGCGCGTTTGCCACACTCACGCGGCCTCGCACGGCCGCCCGCTCGGGCGTTTGTCGCAACGTACACAAGGGCTTCTACAATCGTCCCCCCTGCCTCGCGACGCAGGTGCTCCAGGCTTTCAAACGGCTTTCAGCGACCTGCCGCGCGCGGCACCTGCAGTCCGTATCGACCCCGGAGGATCCTCCATGCCCACCCCCGAAGAGAAACGTGCCCAGCTGCGTCGCGCCGCGCTGGAATACCACGAGATCCCCACGCCCGGAAAGATCGCCATCGCGCCGACCAAGTCGCTGGTCAACCAGCGCGACCTGGCGCTGGCCTATTCGCCCGGGGTGGCCGCGGCATGCGAGGAGATCGTCAGCGACCCGGTCAACGCGTTCCGCTACACCTCGCGCGGCAACCTGGTGGCGGTGGTGACCAACGGCACCGCGGTGCTGGGCCTGGGCGACATCGGCCCGCTGGCGGCCAAGCCGGTGATGGAAGGCAAGGGCGTGCTGTTCAAGAAGTTCGCCGGCATCGACGTGTTCGACATCGAGCTCAACGAGAAGGACCCGGACAAGCTGGTCGAGATCATCGCCGCGCTCGAGCCCACCTTCGGCGGCATCAACCTGGAAGACATCAAGGCGCCCGACTGCTTCTACATCGAGCGCAAGCTGCGCGAGCGCATGAAGATCCCGGTGTTCCACGACGACCAGCACGGCACCGCGATCGTCGTGGGTGCCGCGCTGCTCAACGGCCTGAAGCTGGTCGGCAAGGACATCCGCCAGGTCAAGCTGGTGACCTCCGGCGCCGGGGCGGCGGCGCTGGCCTGCCTGAACCTGCTGGTCAAGCTGGGCGTGCCGCGCGAGAACATCTGGGTGGCCGACATCGCCGGCGTGGTCTACGAAGGCCGCACCGAGCTGATGGACCCGGACAAGGCCATGTTCGCGCAGAAGACCGACGCCCGCACACTGGCCGAGATCATCGAGGGCGCCGACGTGTTCCTGGGCCTGTCCGCCGGCGGCGTGCTCAAGCCCGAGATGGTGGCGAAGATGGCGCGCCAGCCCATCATCTTCGCGCTGGCCAACCCCACGCCCGAGATCCTGCCCGAGGAAGTCAGGAAGGTGCGCGACGACGCCATCATGGCCACCGGCCGCACCGACTACCCGAACCAAGTCAACAACGTCCTGTGCTTCCCGTACATCTTCCGCGGTGCGCTGGACTCGGGGGCGACCACCATCACCGACGCGATGAAGATCGCCGCGGTGCACGCCATCGCGGACCTGGCCCAGGCCGAGCAGAGCGAGGTGGTCGCCGCCGCCTACGCGGGCGCGACGCTCAGCTTCGGCCCCGAGTACCTGATTCCCAAGCCCTTCGACCCGCGCCTGATGATGCGCATCGCCCCGGCGGTGGCCAAGGCCGCGGCCGACTCGGGCGTGGCGCGCCGCCCGATCCAGGACTACGACGCCTACCGCGAGAAGCTGCAGAGCTTCGTCTACGCCTCGGGCACGACGATGAAGCCGATCTTCTCGCTGGCCAAGAAGGCCGAGCGCAAGCGCGTCGTCTACTGCGAGGGCGAGGAAGAACGCGTGCTGCGCGCGGTGCAGGTGGTGGTCGACGAAGGGCTGGCGCGCCCGACGCTGATCGGCCGCCCGGCGATCATCCAGCAGCGCATCGAGCGCTTCGGCCTGCGCCTGCAGGAGGGCCGCGACTACGACGTGGTCAACACCGAGTTCGACCATCGCTACCGCGACTACTGGCAGACCTACCACCGCATGACCGAGCGCAAGGGCGTGACGGCGCAGCTGGCCAAGATCGAGATGCGCCGGCGCCTGACGCTGATCGGCTCGATGCTGCTGCACAAGGGCGAGGTCGACGGCATGCTGTGCGGCACCTGGGGCAACACCCACATGCACCTGCAGTACATCGACCAGGTCATCGGCCGCCGCCCCGGGGTCAACGTCTACGCCTGCATGAACATGCTGATCCTGCCGTCGCGGCAGGTGATGCTGGTCGACACCCACGTCAACTACGACCCGACCGCCGAGCAGCTGGCCGAGATCACCATCCTGGCCGCCGAGGAGATGATGCGCTTCGGCCTGCATCCCAAGGCGGCGCTGCTGTCGCACTCCAGCTTCGGCTCGAGCAACCAGCCCTCGGCGGTGAAGATGCGCCAGGCGCTCGAGCTGATCCGCGCGCAGGCGCCCTGGCTGGAGATCGACGGCGAGATGCACGGCGACCTGGCGCTGGACGTCGAGCAGCGCCAGGAGCTGATGCCGCGCAGCACGCTGACCGGCGAGGCCAACCTGCTGGTGCTGCCCAACATCGACGCGGCCAACATCAGCTACAACCTGCTCAAGACCGCCGCCGGCGGCGGCATCGCGATCGGCCCGATCCTGCTGGGCGCGGCCAAGCCGGTGCACGTGCTGACCCCCTCGGCGACCGTGCGCCGCATCGTCAACATGACCGCGCTGACGGTCGCGGACGCCAACGCCGCCCGCTGACGCACCAGGCCGGTGCCGGACGCCCCTGCGCCGCGTCCGGCACCGCAGCCGTGCTGCAAAAAAGCGCACGCCACCGTGCAGGATCGCATGGTTTGGCGGTAGTGTGCCCTCACAAAATTTCCCTGCCGGGCACTCGGGGACTGCTGCAAATTGAGGCACGACCTTGCCCCTGAAGGCCTAAACGGATACCATCTTGCCTTCAGTTTTCAGGGAAAACCCGTGGCATCCGCTGCTCGGTCAGTCCGGAAGCAGTCGCTCCAGCAGGTCAAAGTCGCTGTCGTCGCAGCAGTCCTGGCGGCCTTGAGTCCGAGCCTCGCTCCTGCCAAGGGCGTAGTACCGGAAGCAGCAGCCAGTCTCCCCACCGTCGCGTTGACGGAGCTGCCCAGGCAGGCGCAGGAAACCCACCGACTCATCCGCAAGGGAGGCCCCTTCCCTTACGAGAAGGACGGGACGGTCTTCTTCAACCGCGAGCGGCTGCTGCCTGCCTCTCCGCGCGGTTACTACCGCGAGTACACCGTGAAGACGCCTGGCGTGCGCCATCGCGGCGCCCGGCGCATCGTCTGCGGCGGCAGGATCCCGACCACCCCTGACAACTGCTACTACACCGACGACCACTACGCGAGCTTTCGCCGGATCGTCGACTGAATCGTGACTCAAAAGGGGATCGTGATGCTTTTGCAGACCGTCCGTCCGAACATCGTCCAGGCCATACGCGCATTCCGCGTCGAGGACCTGATGCAGACCGCGCAAGACACCGGTCAGCATTTCCTGTACGCCAACCTGGGCAACGCCCAGACCAAGCAGGACGTGCTGGAAACCATCGCGGAGTCGTTCCTGTTCCCGCCGCACTTCGGCAAGAACTTCGACGCGCTGTACGACTGCATGACCGACCTGGTGCACAAGGCCGGCCCGCAGCCGGGCTTCATCGTCGTGCTGGAGCAGATTCCCGACAACCCGCGCTTCGACCGCGAGGCGCGCGAGCAGCTGCTGGACGTGTTCCGCGACGCGGCCGATTTCTGGGCCGAACGGAAGATCCCCTTCAGGTGCTTCTATTCTTTTCTGTAGCCCGCTCCCAGGAAATCGGGTCATGGGAGCGGGCGAATGAAGTGGCCCAGAACAGCGAGATCAACGCCGGCAAGTCGGGGTCCTCGGCCCGCGCCAAGCACAGCGCGCCGACCTTCGCACCCTACATGCCGCTGATGAGCAGCGCGTTCGACACCGCCTGCTGGCTGGCCGCCGCGTAAGCCGCGGCCCCGTCGCAAGCACCCAGAAAACGAGGCGGCCCACGTGGCCGCCTCGTCGTTTGGGGCCCCGGGCCTGGCCGGCCGGGCGCTCAGGCCGCGGCAGGCACCTGCTGCGCCAGCGCGACGTATTCCGCCACCGGCACCTCCTCGGCGCGCCGCTGCACGTCGAAGTCGCCGGCAAAGCCGCGCGCCTCGAGCCAGCGGCCGAGCGTGTGGCGCAGCAGCTTGCGGCGCTGCGAGAACGCCACCTGCACCAGTTCCTCGAGCAGGGCCGCGTCCAGCTGCGGCGGCTCGGGCAGCGGCACCATGCGCACCACCGCGGAATCGACGCGCGGCGGCGGGTCGAAGGCCTCGGGCGGCACCTCGAACAGCGACTCGATGTCGTAGCGCCATTGCAGCATCACGCTCAGGCGCCCGTAGTCGGCATCGCCGGGGCCGGCGGCCATGCGGTCGACCACCTCCTTCTGCAGCATGAAGTGCTGGTCCTCGACCACGTCGACCTGGGCCAGCAGGTGGAAGGCGATCGGCGAGGAGATGTTGTACGGCAGGTTGCCGACCACGCGCAGCTTGCGCCCGGCCTGCGCGGCCAGCGCGCGGAAGTCCACCTTCAGCACGTCGGCCTCGACGACCGTCAGCTCGGGCCGCGCGCGCAGCCGCCTGGCAAGATCGCGGTCCAGCTCGATGACGGTCAGCCGCTCGCAGCGTTGCACCAGCGGGTCGGTGAGCGCCCCGAGGCCGGGGCCGATCTCGACCAGCGCCTGCCCCGGTTGCGGGTCGATGGCGCGCACGATGGCGTCGAGCACCGCCGAGTCGGCCAGGAAGTGCTGGCCGAAGCGCTTGCGCGGGATGTGCTTCACTGGGGCGGTTCCCGCATCTCGACGTAGGCCTGGGCGCGGATCTCGCGCGCCCATTCCTGGTAGGCCTGCTCGTACTTGCGCTCGCGCAGCGCGTTGGTGGCCAGCTCGCGCTGCTGGCGCGCATCCAGCTCGGACTGGCGCCGGTCGGTGACCTGCACCAGGTGCGCACCGAAGCGCGACAGGAAGGGATCTGAGATCTGGCCCACCGCGAGCCGGTTCATCACCTGCTCGAACTCGGGCACGAACTGGCCGGGGTTGGCCCAGCCGAGGTCGCCGCCATAAGGCGCGCTGCCGTCTTCGGAGACCTCGCGCGCGATCTGCGCGAAGCCCGCCTCGCCCTGCTCGATGCGCCGCTTGTACTCGGCCAGGCGCCGCAGCGCGGTCTGCTGGGTCAGCTGCGGCGAGATGCGCAGCAGGATGTGGCGGGCGCGCGTCTGCGTGATCGCCAGGCCCTGGCGGTCCTTGCGGTCGGCCAGCTTGAGGATGTGGAAGCCGGCGCCGGAGCGCACCAGCTGCGGCGCCACCTCGCCGGCCTGCAGGCCGGCCACCGACTGCACGAACAGGTCGGGCAGGCGTTCGGCCGGACGCAGGCCCAGGCGCCCGCCCTGGTCGCGGTTGGGGCCCTGGGAGTGGGAGCGCACCAGCTCCTCGAACGGCGTGCCGGCCCGCGCCTGCTCCAGCACCTGCTGCGCGCGCTGCTGCAGCTCGGCCTCCTGCTCGGGCGTCGCCCCTTCGGGCACCGCGATCAGGATCTGCGCGATGTCGTACTCGGTGGCTCCCCCCGACTGGGCGCGCAGCTGGCGCAGGTAGTCCTCGATCTCGGCATCGCTGATCTTGATGCGGCGCTGCACCTCGCGCTCGCGCAGGCGCACCAGCAGCAGCTCGTCGCGGATGTTGTTGCGGAAGCGCGCGAAGTCCATGCCCTGCTCGCGCAGGCGTTCGCGCAGCTGCGGCAGGGTCAGCTGGTTCTGGGCGGCGACGTTGTTGACCGCGCGGTCGATCTCCGCCTCGTCGATGCGCAGGCCCACCAGCTTGGCGTAGGACAGCTGCGCCCGCTCGTTGATCAGCGCCTCGACCACCTGGGCGCGCAGCTCGTCGCGCGGCGGCAGGCGCGCGCCGTTGCGCTCGGCCTCCTGCTCGATGCGCTGCAGGCGCTGCTGCACCTCGCTGTTGGTGACCAGCTCCTGGTCGACGACGGCGACGATGTAGTCCACGGTGCGCGGCGCGGCCGCAGCCGGCTGCGCCTGCACGGCGGGCGACAGCAGGACGGACCAGGCGGCGAGCAGCGCGCCGGTCCAGCGGACGGCGTGGCGCCGGAAGGAAGGAAGACGGGTCATGGATGCAGTCTCGGGAAGGTGCCAGGGCCTTCTCATCAGGGCTGCGCGCGATCCTCGCGCAACAGCTGGTAGCCGGGGATATTGTCCTTCAAGGCCCGCAGCGGGCTGGAACCCAGCCGCGACAGGCCCACGAACTCCAGCTGGAACATCAGCCGGGTGGCGGCGTCGCTGCGGCTGATCGAGCGCCGCTCGATCACCAGGCGGCCGATCCAGCAGCCCGCGTCGTACTCAAAGCCGAACAGCGTGTCGGTCAGGCGCTCGTCGCGCATGCTGTAGTTGACGCGCCCGACGCTGTAGAGCGAGCCGACGCAGGCGCCGGAGCCGGCGGCCGAGCGGTCCGCCTCGTACACCGGCCACTGCCATCCGATGTCGAGCTGCTCGCTGGAGTTCCGCACCAGGCTGTAGCTGCCGCCGATGGTGCGGAACGGCCCGGGCGAGTAGCGCGCCGACAGGGTCGAGCGCACGGTGCGCTCGCGGTCGGGGTTGTACTGGGCGAAGCCGGACAGCGTCCAGTCCGGGATCAGGTTGGTCGAGCCCAGCAGCAGCACGTCGCTGAAGCGCTCGTCCGAGGGCGTGCCCTCGGCGGTGATGCGCTGCTCGCGGAACAGGTAGCGCTGCGCCAGCCCCAGGCGCAGCGCCTCGGCGCCGGTGGCCTCGTCGAAGAAGCGGGTGTAGGCGCCGGCGGTGATCTCGTGCGCGTCGGCCACGCGGTCCACGCCCGAGAACGGGTTCTGCGTGAACAGGCTGGTGAAGTTCAGGTCCTTCGGCGCGGTGTCGAAGGTCGGGATGTCGTCCTGCCGGCGGTACGGCGTGTTCACGTACAGCAGGCGCGGTTCCAGAGTCTGCACGTAGCGGCGGCCGAACCATGTGCTCGGCCGCTCGAACACCCAGCCGGTGTCGACGCTGAAGGTGGGGATCACGCGCGAGACGTTGCGCCGGCCGTCGTCGCGGTCGATGCGGTAGCTGGCGGCGTTGAAGCTCACGCTCGGGGTGAGGAACCAGCCCGGGGTGTCGACCACCGACCAGCTCAGGCTGCCCAGCACGTGGGCACGGGTGGCGTCGGGGCGCTGCGACAGGACGCCCTGGTCGTGCTGCGCGAAGCGGTTGACCTCGGCCTCGACCGAGGCGCGCAGGCCCGCGCCGAACTCGTGGCGGTGCCGCACGCCCAGCTGCGGCTCGCGCGAATAGGGCGAGTCGATCGGCGCGTCCAGGTCCTGCAGCACCTGCCAGCGCTGCACCCGCGCATAGAGCTCGGTGTTGCCGTGCCACCACTGGGCGCGCGCGTTGCCGGCCAGCAGCCGCTCGGTCAGCCCGTCGATGTGGCGGTCCAGGTCCTTCCAGTAGTCGTCGTCGGAGACGCGCTGCGCGTCGATCTCGTACAGGCCGTCGCCCGGCAGCCGGCCGCGGTGCAGGAAGTGCGTCGACCAGCGCGTGCCGCCGTGGACGCGGTCGTCGGGCAGCACATGGGTGGACAGCTCCCCCGAGAAACCCGGCTGCAGGTAGCGGAACTCGGTGCCCAGCGCCGCGCCGCGCTTGGTGATCAGCGTGGGCGTGAGCGTGAGGTCGTAGTTCGGCGCGATGTTCCAGTAGTACGGCACCGCCAGCTCGAAGCCGCTCTTGCTGTCCAGGCCGAAGGTCGGCGGCAGCCAGCCGGACTTGCGCTGCTCGCTGACCGGAAAGCTCAGGTACGGCACCGCCAGCAGCGGCACGCCGTAGAAGCGCAGCACCGCGCCTTCGGCGGTGCCCTCGTTGTTCTCGAAGTCCAGCGTCACGCGCGAGGCGGTCAGCAGCCAGGCATAGCCGCCGTCATCGTCGGGCGTGCAGCTCGAATAGCTGGCGTTGCTGGCGGCCAGCCGGTCGCGGCCGAGGAACTCGATGCGCTCGGCCTGCCCCCCGGCCTGGGTGGCGGAGAAGAAATAGGTCGGCTCGACGAAGTGGCCCTCGTAGCGGTCGAGCTGGATCTGCACCTCGGGACCGGTGAAGACGTTGCCCTCGCGGCTGATGCGCACGTTGCCGGTGGCGCGCGCGATGCCGTCGGCCTGGCGGTACTCGAGCCGGTCGGCGCGGATGCTGGTGGCGCCGCGCGACAGCTCCACCTGCCCTTCGGCCACCGTCGAGTGGTCGGGGCGGCCCGTCAGCTCATTGGCCTCGATGCGGATCGGCAGCTGGGCCTCGCCGCGGCCCTGCGCCTGCGCCGCGCACGCGGCCGCCAGCAGCCCTGCCGCCGCGACGGCGGCAGGACGACGAAGGAACGAGTCTGCGGACAGCAGGCGGACCAAGGTGCGGTGGCAACGGGAGGGAGGACAACGGAACCGCCTGCAAGGCGGGTTTGTAGAATCGTCGATTATTCCACGAGCCTCACCCGGCGCCGACCGCAGGCGCCCGCGCAACGGGGTTGCGCGATGTGAGTCCCCCTTCCCGCCATCGCCTTCTCGAGATGACGTCCACGATCACCTGGGCCGACGACCGCCGCCGGGCCGCCTTCGAACACTGGATCGCCCGCCTGGGCCGCCACGGCATCGACCCGCAATCGGTGCGCAGCGCCAGCGCCGACGCGAGCTTTCGCCGCTACTTCCGCGTCGACGGCGGCACGCGCAGCTACATCGTGATGGACGCGCCGCCCGCGCACGAGGACTGCCGCCCCTTCGTGAAGGTGGCCGGCCTGCTGCGCGGCGCGGGGCTGAACGCGCCGCAGGTGCTCGAGTGGGACGAGGCCGCGGGCTTCATGCTGCTGTCGGACCTGGGCTCGACGACCTACCTGGCGCAGCTCGACGCCGGCAGCGCCCCGGGCCTGTACGACGACGCCACCAGCGCGCTGGTGCGCATGCAGCAGATCGACGCGGAGCACGAGGTGCCGCCCTACGACGAGGCCCTGCTCACGCGCGAGCTGCAGCTGTTTCCCGATTGGTACATCAACCGCCACAGCGGCCTGCAGCTGAGCGCCCGGGAGCAGGAGCAGCTGCAGCGCAGCTTCGCGCTGATCCTGCGCGTGTGCCTGGCGCAGCCGCGCGTGCTGGTGCACCGCGACTACCACTCGCGCAACCTGATGGTCAG
Organism: Caldimonas thermodepolymerans; assembly: GCF_015476235.1. Taxonomy (NCBI): domain Bacteria; kingdom Pseudomonadati; phylum Pseudomonadota; class Betaproteobacteria; order Burkholderiales; family Sphaerotilaceae; genus Caldimonas; species Caldimonas thermodepolymerans. The sequence continues at coordinate 337,665 of NZ_CP064338.1, read as the reverse complement.
CGGCCCGGTCGGCTCGCCGGAGAACCCCGGCATCCTCGACTTCCAGGACGCGGTGTGGGGCCCGATCACCTACGACCTGGTCTCGCTGCTGCGCGACGCCTACATCGAGTGGGAGGAAGAGCAGCAGATCGACTGGGCGGTGCGCTACTGGGAGAAGGCGCGCAAGGCCGGCCTGCCGGTGGCGGCCGACTTCGGCGAGTTCTGGCGCGACTTCGAATGGATGGGGCTGCAGCGCCACCTCAAGGTGCTGGGCATCTTCTGCCGCCTCAACTACCGCGACGGCAAGGACGGCTACCTCAAGGACCTGCCGCTGGTGTGGCGCTACGCCCACCGGGTGGCGACCCGCTACAGCGTGCTGACGCCGCTGGCGCGCCTGCTCGAGCGCCTGGTCGGGCAGGAGCCGCAGGTCGGCTACACCTTCTGAGCCGGCGCCTCAGGCCGCCGCCCGGCCCGGCGCCGACGCGGCGCCCGGGGCGGGCAGCGCGGTCTCGCAGCCGGCCGCAGCCAGCCAGGGGTCGTGCTCGCTGGCGCCGAAGGCCTGCACCAGGAAATCCATGAAGGCCCGCGTGCGCGCCGGCACGTACTTGCGGCTGGGCATCGCGGCATAGATGGTCAGCGTCACGATGCGCCAGTCGGGCAGGATGCGCTCCAGCGCCCCCTCGCGCAGCGCGTCGTCCACCATGAACGAGGGCAGCGCGACGATGCCCAGCCCCGCGAACGCGGCCGCGCGCAGCGTGCCCACGTGCGAGGCGGTCAGCGTCGCGCGCGGCTCGATCTCCACCGTCTCGGGCGAGGCCTGGCCCTCGGCGCCGCGCTGGAAGCGCCACAGGCGCGGGGTGTTCGGCAGGTCCGGCACCAGGCATTCGTGGCGCACCAGCTCCTCGGGCCGCTGCGGGCGGCCGTAGCGCTTCAGGTACTCCGGCGCGGCGCAGGTCACCGCCTCGCTGACCGCCAGGCGTCGCGCGACGAAGTCGCCGCTCAGCGGGCGCGGGCCGACGATGAGGATGGACACGTCGTAGGCCTCGTCGGCCGTGTCGATCATGCCCGCCGCCGCGATGTCCAGCGTCACCCGCGGGTACTGCTCGCGGAACGCCGGCAGGTGCTTGGCCAGCTGGTGCACCGCGAACGAGGCCGGCACCAGCACGCGCAGGTGGCCCTTGGGGTCGTTGACCGAGGCACTGGCCAGCGCCTCGGCCTCGTCGATGTCCGACAGGATCTGCCGCACCCGCTCCAGGTAGGTCTCGCCGACCGCCGTCAGCGCCAGCCGGCGCGTGGTGCGCTGGATCAGCCGCACCCCGAGGTGGGCCTCCAGGTCGGCCACCAGCCGCGTCACGACCGCCGCGGACAGGTCCAGCGCCCGCGCGGCCCCGGCAAAGCTGCCTTCCTCGATCACCTTCGCGAAGACGCGCATCGAATGCAGTCGATCCATCGCTCCCCCTGAGGTTTGTTGCTGAAACTGCAATTATCCGTTGACCGGAACGCGATTTTTCCAATCAGGGTAAACCCCTACAGTGGAGCCATCGATGAGCCCGACGAACCGAAGCGCGTGACTCACCGACGCGGATGGCGGCCTCGCCACCGTCCGGATCGTCCACTCGAAGTTCTGGAGCAACAAATGAACATCAAGAAGACCCTCACCGTCGCTGCCCTGTCCGCCTTCGCCGTGGCCGGTGCCTATGCACAGGAAGCCACCAAGGACGACGTCTCGATCGCCGACAGCATCGTCTCGACCAAGACCCGCGAGCAGGTCAAGGCCGAACTGGCCGAAGCGCTGAAGCAGGGTGGCCGCCAGGCCGTGTTCGCCGGCGAAGCGACCTACTTCCCGGCCGACCGCAGCGCCCAGCCCGGCCGCACTCGCGCCGAAGTGCGCGAGGAAGCGATCAAGGCCATGCAGGAGCGTCGCCGCTCGAACGTCGTCGACGAATACAACATCGGCGGCTGATCCCGCACGATGCCGCGGCCGGTACGCCGGCCGCAAGCCCCCTGGAAGACAACCCGCCTGCGGCGGGTTGTTTCGTTCATGGGCACCGCGCCGGTTCAGGCGCCGCCGTCGGTCAGCTCGAAGTCGAGCGCCCCCAGCACCCGGCCGTTGACCAGCACCTCGGCGCGGTGCGCCCCGGAGTACAGCCGGCGCGTGCTGCGCACGACGAAGTCGCGCGCGAACGCGAACCGCTGCACCGCGCCGCCCGGCAGCTCGCGCACCGTGCCCTTGAACACCTTGCGGCGCGGCCGGCCGTTGCCGCTCGCATAGCCGATCGCATAGTCCACGCAGGCCCGCCCGCCGCGCCCCGGCGCGCAGCGCAGGGCAAAGCACAGCACCAGCCGTCCGCCGATCGGCACCTCGCGGCGGTCCAGCTCGAACTCCTCCAGCACGAAGGGCGCATCGACCGCGTAGCCGAGCAGCGCCAGCGCCTCGGGGCGGCCCTGCTTGACCAGCGTGCGCAGCGCCCGCTGCAGGGTGCGCCCGCCGTCGGGCAGTGCACGGGCCTGCCAGCGGCGCGCCACCTCGAGCGCCAGCGCGGCATCGAGGCGGCTGAGGTCGTTCAGGTGGTTGGCGGCCGAGCGGCGCACCACCTCGTCCGGGTCGCCGGCCAGCGCGTCGATCAGCGGCACGGTCAGCGCCGGCTGCGCGATCAGCTGCGCCACGCGCCGCCCCCAGGGCAGCAGCGGGCGCGCGCCTTCGCTCGCCAGGCGCCGCACCCGCGCGTCGGGATGGGCGCACCAGCGCTGCATGCGCGCCAGCGTGCGCTCCAGGTGGTGCTGCAGGAAAGGGCGGATCGCGAACTCGCCGGTGAAGTGGCGCGTCATCCATTCCAGCGCGTCGAGCGCTGCCTCCGGTTCGCCCAGGCCCGCCTCGGCGACGAACTGCAGGTACGGCGCGTGGCGGAACACGGTGATGCCCTCGGGCGCGCGGCGCGACGGCCCGGGCTCGCCCATCGCCTGCCGCAGCACCGCGACCGCCGGCCCGAACGGCAGCGCAAGGTGCGCGTGCAACGCCTGCGCGACGCGGTGCACCCGCGCCATCAGGCTCAGGGCCGCGAACCCGTCCAGGCAGTGCGCCGTGAAGCGGTCGGCCGCGAAGCCGGGATGCGCCGCCGCGACCGCCTCGGCGATCGCGCGCACGGTGGCGGCGTCGAAACCGTCCTTCAGCAGCGGCGCGGCAGGGGCCTCCTTCATGGCCCGCATCGTGGCACAGCCTGCTGACAACGCGTGTCAGCAGCGCGCGGACGGCGCAGCGTTCAGGCACACTGCGCGCCATGTCGAACCGCACCGCGCCCCGCCTGTACGTCCCCGCCCCGCTGGCCGCCGGCCTCACCCTCACGCTGCCGCCCGGCCCGAGCCGCCATGCCCAGGTGCTGCGCCTGCAGCCGGGCGACGCGGTGACGCTGTTCAACGGCGACGGCGGCGAATGGGCCGCACGCATCGTGCGCATGGGCCGCAGCGACGTGGACGCGCAGGTGCTGCAGCACGACCCGGCGGACCGGGAGTTGCCGGTGGCGGTGACGCTGGCGGTCGGCATGCCGGCCAACGACCGCATGGACTGGCTGGTCGAGAAGGCCACCGAGCTGGGCGTCGCCACCATCCAGCCGCTGGTGTGCGAGCGCTCGGTGCTGCGCCTGGCGGGCGAGCGCGCCGGGAAGAAGGTGGCGCACTGGAGCGGCGTGGCGATCAGCGCGAGCGAGCAGTGCGGGCGCACCCGCGTGCCGGTGATCGCGCCGGTGCAGCCGCTGCGCGCCTGGTGCGAGGCGTTGCCCGCGGCAGCGGACGACGAACTGCGCGCGGTGCTGAGCCTGCAGGACGCGCAGCCGCTCGCCGCGCTGCCGGTGGGCGCGCGCGCGGTGTTCCTCAGCGGCCCGGAGGGCGGGCTGGCCCCGGCGGAAGAGGCGCTGGCGCGCACGGCCGGCTTCCGGGCCGCAAGCCTCGGCCCGCGCGTGCTGCGCGCCGAGACCGCGCCGCTGGCGGCGCTAGCGCTGCTGGGCCTGCGCTGACGCGCCCGCTCAGGGCTGGGCGGCGATCACCGCCGCGACCGCGGCGGTCAGGCGCTTGCCATAGGGCACGTGCAGGAACTCGTTGGGGCCGTGCGCGTTGCTCTTGGGCCCCAGCACACCGCAGACCATCATCTGCGCCTTCGGGAAGCCCTCCTGCAGCATGCTCATCAGCGGGATGGTCCCGCCCTGCCCGATGAAGCCGAGCGGCGCCCCGTAGAAGGCCTTCGAGGCCTCGTCCAGCGCGCGGTGCAGCGCCGGCGTCAGCTCGGGCGCGTTCCATCCGGTGGCGGCATGGTCGGGCTCGAAGGTGACCCGGGCCTGGTAGGGCGGATCGACCTCCAGCAGGCGCTTGAGCTCCTGCGTGGCCTGCGCGCCGTCGACCAGCGGAGGCAGGCGCAGCGAGAGCTTGAACGCGGTGTAGGGGCGCAGCACGTTGCCCGCGCTGTCCAGCGCCGGCAATCCCTCGGCGCCGGTGACGCTCAGCGTCGGGTGCCAGGTGCGGCGCAGCAGCGCCTCGGCCGGGTCGGTGGTGGTCGGCAGCGTGAACGCGCCGTCGGCGCCGCAGGCCCAGGGGTAGCGCTTCCAGACCTCGTCGCCCAGGATCTGCGCCGCCGCTCGGGCCTGCTCGATGCGCGTGGCCGGGATCTCGCAGTGGAAGCTCTCGGGCAGCAGGCGGCCGGTGCGGCTGTCCTCCAGGCGGTCGAGCAGCTGGCGCAGGATGCGGAAGCTCGACGGCACCAGCCCGCTCGCATCGCCCGAGTGCACGCCCTCGGTCAGCACCTCGACCTTGAGCACGCCGCTGACCATGCCGCGCAGCGAGGTGGTCAGCCACAGCTGGTCGTAGTTGCCGGCGCCCGAGTCGAGGCAGACCACCAGGCCGACGTCGCCCAGCCGGGGCCTGAGCGCGTCGATGTAGGCCGGCAGGTCGTACGAGCCGCTTTCCTCGCAGGTCTCGATCAGGCCCACCACGCGCGGGCGCGGCAGGCCCTGGCGCTCCAGGGCCAGCAGCGCGGTGATCGAGGCGTAGATCGCGTAGCCGTCGTCGGCGCCGCCGCGGCCGTAGAGCTTGCCGTCCTCGTACTTGGGCGTCCAGGGGCCGAGGTCGCTGCGCCAGCCGCTGAACTCGGGCTGCTTGTCGAGGTGCCCGTACATCAGCACGGTCTGGGTGCTGTCGGTGCGCGCGGCCGGCAGCTCGAAGAAGATCACCGGGGTGCGCGGCCGGCCCTGGGCGTCGGCCAGGCGCACCACCTCCAGCTTCAGCCCGGGCAGCTTCTTGCTCTCCACCCAGGCCGCGGCGTTGCGCACCACGGTCTCGATGTGGTCGTGCCGCACCCAGTCGGCGTCGAAGGCCGGCGACTTGGCCGGGATGCGGATGTAGTCGGTCAGCGCGGGGACGATCTCGCGGTCCCAGACCTCGTCGACGAAGGTCTGCAGGGCGGCGGGATCTTGCAGCGGATCCAGCGGCAGGCGTTCGGGGGCGTTCACGACAGGCTCCTCGGGAATCGGCAGGCAACCCGACCAGTGTAGGCCGCGCGGCGCGCGCGTGCGCAGCGCGGCGGCGAAGGCCGCGACGTCAGTGGGCCCCGGGCGCACCGAAGCGCGCGTCCAGCCAGCGCTGCAGGCAGGCGAACACGGCGTCGTTGTCCGGCTCGTTGAAGATCTCGTGGCGCATCGCCTCGAAGCAGCGCGCCTCGACGACGCCGGCCGGCGCCCGGGCGGCGAATGCCGCGCTGCCCGCCGGCGCGACCAGGCGGTCCGCCCCGGCCCACATCAGCAGCGTCGGCACGCGCCACTGCGCGGCCTGTGCGCGGACCTGGCGGCCGCCGTCGACGATGAAGCGCACCAGCCTGGCGGTGACCGTGGCGTGCACCAGCGGGTCGTCCATGTAGGCCTGCACCACCGCGTCGTCGTGCGAGACGTCGCGCACGCGCAGCCCGTTGGGCACCGGCAGGTCCGGCGCCAGCGCGTGCATCAGCGCAAGCAGCGCGCGCTGCGGCCCGGACAGCCCCGGGTCCAGCGCCGGCGAGGACAGCACCAGCCCCTCCACCGGCCGCAAGGCGCCGGCGACGAAGCGCGCCGCCACCAGCCCGCCCATGCTGTGGCCGAGCAGGACCAGCGGCGCCGGGGCCTGTGCGCGCACCTGGTCGAGCACCGCGGCGAGGTCCTCGAGCAGGTCGTCCGGCCGGCGCAGGCCGCCGCGCGGGCCTTGCGAGCGGCCATGGCCGCGATGGTCGTAGGCCACCACCTGGAAGCCCTGCCCGCGCAGCCACTGCGCGACATGCTCGTAGCGGCCGCTGTGCTCGCCCAGGCCGTGGACCAGCAGCACCGTGCCGCGCGCGGGCGCAGCCGGCGCCGGCCAGTGGCGCAGTGCCAGGCGGGTGCCGTCGGCCAGGGCAAGTTCGGACAGCGTGGACGCGGGCGTGACGGCAAGCGGGTTCATCGCGCGCCAGTGTGCCGGCGGCCGGCCCCGCGACGCATCGGGGGCGTCCCGCACCGCCGGTGACGGCGCACCGGCCGGTCGGGGTCATGGGCACGCCCGTTGCTTGGAGTACGGCGACGGTTGATGGTGCCCCGAGTCAACACCGGTTCGCTCCTCCCTCTCCGACCCTCCCTCACCTAGCTTGGGCGTATCGGTTCGGGGCGCCTTTTGTATCCAGGCGGCTTCCGGTCCCGCCACCCGCCGCTGCGGCGACCGGAAGCCGCGACCCTTCCCCCGGCTGCACACGCTCCTGGCGGGTACGGCTTCGGCTTGCCATCCGGCAAGAACTGCTGAACCGACCGGCAATTCGTACGGGCGCGCCCGGTGCCGGCAGTGTCGCGACCGCTTCGGTAGGATCGGGGAAACCGACATCCGCAAGGTCCCCGATGAACGCCTCTTCCACCCCGACGCTGTACTGGGAAGACTTCGAGCCGGGCTCGGTCACCGAGTTCGGCCACAAGCTCGTCGATCGCGACGAGGTGATCCAGTTCGCCAGCCAGTTCGATCCCCAGCCGTTCCATCTCGACGACGCGGCCGCACAGCAGTCGCTGTTCGGCCGCCTGGCGGCCAGCGGCTGGCACACCTGCGCGATGGTCATGCGCATGATGTGCGACGGCTACCTGCTCCAGGCCGCCAGCCTGGGCTCGCCCGGCGTGGACAACCTGCGCTGGCTCAAGCCCGTCTACCCGGGCGACGTGCTGCGCGTGCGCATGACCATCAAGGCCAAGCGGCCGATGAACAGCCGCCCGCACGTGGGCCTGGTGCACAGCCAGTGGGAAGCGATCGCGCGCCGGCCCGACGGCACCGAGGACGTGGTGCTGACGATGGAAGGCTGGGGCATGTTCCAGCGCCGCGAGGTGGCACCGCCCCAGCCCGCCGCCTGAGGCACCGCGCCCGGCCGGCGGGCACGGCAGGGCGGTTCAGGCGGCGCGGGCCACGCCCGGCGTCGTGCGGCGTCCTGGCGCGAGCGCCAGGTACAGCAGCGGCCCGACCGAGCCCCCCACCAGCGTCAGCACCAAGTAGGGCCAGACGGTGCGGCCCTGGCGGCCGGCGTCGTGGGCCATCCACCCCATCGCCAGCAGCCCGAACAGGACGATGTCGAAGGCGACCTGCCAGCCGGCCGCCCCCTCGAACAGGTGCAGCCAGATGGCGAGGTAGCCGACCTCCCAGACGACCCAGGCCGAGAAGGCCCCGAACACCAGCAGCGCAATCCATGCAGCAGTACGTTCCATGATGTGCTCCTTGGGTGAAACCGAGCACACTGTGCGCTGGCGCCGGGAAGGCGGGCAATTACGCACCAGGTAGTTGGCGCACCGCGCCGCCCGGCATGAAATGCCCGGCACGGGACTCAAGCGAGCAAGGCACGATGGACGCACGGCAGCACTCCTCCTCATCCCACGTCGGCGAGCACATGAAGCAGGCCCGCCAGGCGCGCCGGCTCAGCCAGATGGAGCTGTCGCTGCGCGTCGGCGTCTCGCAGCGACACCTGAGCTTCATCGAGACCGGGCGCGCGCGTCCCAGCCGCGAGATGCTGCTGGCGCTGCTGGATGCACTGGAGCTGCCGCTGGCGCAGCGCAACGAGCTGCTGATGAAGGCCGGCTACGCGCCGCACTACCCGGCCACCTCGCTCGACAGCCCGGACATGCAGCCGGTGCGCGAGGCGCTGCTGCAGCTGCTGTCGGCGCACGACCCGAGCCCGGCGATGGTGCTGGACCGGCAGTGGAACCTGGTGCTGGTCAACCGCGGGATGCTGGCGCTGTGGCGCACGCTCAGCTGCAGCGACGCGCTGGGGCTGGCCTATGAATCGGGCACCCCGCTGAACCTGCTGGACCTCATGCTGGACCCCGACGGCCTGCAGCGGCTGCTGATCAACCGCGAGGAACTGCTGGAACACCTGCACCAGCGCGTCTGGCGCGAGGTGCCGCACGAGCCGGCCCTGCAGCCGCGGCTGGAGGCCTTCGAGTCGCGCGGCCATGGCGCGCGGCACCGGCGCGGCACCGCCCAGGCGACGATGGCACCGCCTTCGCCGGTGCTGACCGCGCACTTCCAGGTGCCCTGCAGCGACCGGCAGCTGGCCTTCTTCTCGATGTTCACCACCTTCGGCACGCCGCACGACATCACGATCGCGTCGCTCAAGGTGGAGCACCTGTTCCCGGCCGACGAGGCCACGCGCGACTTCGTGCGCGGCTGGCTCGGTGCCGCGGGCGGCTAGCCCGGCTCAGAAGCCGAGCGAGGCCAGCAGGTCGTCGACCTCGTCCTGCTTGAGCGCCTTGTCGGGCACCTGCGGCCCGGCCAGCTCCGACGCCGGCGCCGGGGACGGGGCGGGGGCCGCAGCCGGCTGCTGCTCCGGCGCGCTGTCGACCAGCAGGTCCAGCAGCTGGTGCTCGGTGCGGGTGATGATGTCGATGACCTTCTTGATCACCTGCCCGGAAAGATCCTGGAAGGACTGCGACAGCATGATGTCGCCGAGCACGCCGTGCTGCGCCTGCGCGAACGAGGCGGCGCGGTCCGCGTAGCCGGCGCACAGCTTCATCATCGCGCGGGCGCGCTCGACCGACATGTCCGGCGCCTCGGCGAGCCGGCGCAGGCTGTCGGCCAGCTCGCGCCCCTGCGAGGCGACCGTCTCGCATTCGGGGCGGGCCACGTCGACCAGGTTCAGCACCTTGTTGGCCGCATCCTCGGTCATCCGGCCGACGTAGGCCAGGCGCTCGCGCGCGTCGGGGATCTCGCTGACCACGGTCTGCAGCTCCGAGCCGGCGCCGAGCGCGATCAGCGCCTCGTGCAGCTGCCGCGTGATCGCCCCCAGGCGGGCAAAGGCTTCCTCGGGAGAAATCGTCGGCTTCATGCCAGCCCCCTCTTCTTGAGGATGTTCTGGATCTTCTCGTTGAGCACCGCGGCGGTGAACGGCTTGACGATGTAGCCGTCGGCACCCGCCTTGGCCGCCTCGATGATGTTTTCCTTGCGCGCTTCGGCGGTGATCATCAGGAAGGGCAGGTCCTTCAGGGTCTCGCTGGCACGCACCTGCTGCAGCAGCTCGAGCCCGGTCATGTTGGGCATGTTCCAGTCGCTGATGACGAACTGGATGTTGCCGTGCTCGAGCTTGCGCAGGGCATCGACGCCGTCCTCGGCCTCGACCGTGCGCTGGCAGCCCAGTTCCTTCACCAGGTTCGTCACGATGCGGCGCATCGTGCTGAAGTCATCGACCACCAGGATGGTCAGGTGAGCTAGGGACATGGTCGTTCGGGAGTGGAGGGGTGCGAAAGCGACGCGCCATGGGTCGGCCGCACCGGAACAGGTGACGAATTGTTGCCGATGGCACGCCGTCGCCGGCCCCTCCGGTCCCGCCCGGCCGTGGCGTTGTTCACACTGCACGCCGCAGGACGACGGCGGCCGCGCATGCCGGCCGCAGTTCGCACAAGCCCCCCGGGCTGCGGTGGCATAAAGTGCGCCGCGCGAGACGTCCGCGCGGCGCACTTGCATCATTGCCCCATGCCCGTCGACCATACCCTGCGATCGCTGAACATCGACCTGCCCGCCCAGCCGGCCGTGCTGGTGCAGCTGTCGCTGCTGCTGGCCGAGGAGGAGGTGGACTTCAAGGCCATGGGCAGCCTGATCGAAGGCGACATGACCCTGGCCGCGGCGGTGCTCAAGGCGCTCAACTCGCCGATCTACGGGCTGCGCCGGCAGGTGCGCACGGTGCAGCAGGCCCTCCTGTACCTGGGCAGCAACGAGGTGGCCGCGATCACCTACGAGATGGGGCTGCGCTCGGTGTTCCCGTCGGCGCCCGAGCTGGACGCGCTGTGGCTGCGCGCCAACCGGCGCGGCATGCTGATGGCGCTGATGGCGCGCCGCCTCGGCCTGGACACCTTCGTCGCGCACTCGGCCGGCCTGTTCGAGGAATGCGGCAAGGCGGTGATGTTCCGGCACGCGCCCGAGCGCTACGGGCCGATGCTGCGCGACGCGCCGGCCGACGACCTGCTGGTGCTGCAGGAGATGCAGGCCTTCGGCGTCAGCCACGACGCGCTGGGCGCGGCGCTGTGCCAGACCTGGACGCTGCACCCGGCCGCCGTGACCTGCGTGCGCTACCACGTGGTCGTGCAAAGCGGCGGCACCTGGCCCGACAAGCCCGAGGCGCGGCCGCTGTGCGCGCTGTCGGCGGTGGCGCACTACCTGATGCGCGCCCCCGACGCCCTCGAGGCCGCGGTGCGCGCCGCCGCCACCCTGGGCGGTCTGGACGAGGTGCGCTTCCTCGAGGCGGCGCAGGATGCCTACGCGGTGCTGCGCGCGGCCGAGGCCTGACCCGCGCTCAGCCCAGCAGCAGCTGCTGCAGCGGCGCCGACAGGCCCTGCCAGCGCACCGCGGACGCCGCCACGGCGGCCGGCGCGGCACGCAACGCCTGGCGCGCCCCGGCCTCGACGCTGTCGATCAGCGGCACCGGCACGTCCCCGGCCAGCCGGGCGGCCAGGCCGGCCAGCCCCGCGCCGCCGACGATCACGCTGCGCACGCCCTCGCCCTGCGCCGCCGCCAGGCAGGCCGGCCGCAACGCGGCCCGCGCGGCGTCCAGGTCGGACGACAGCTGCAGGCCGCTGGCCGCCACGGTGTGCACGCCGGCCAGCGCCTCGTGCAGCCCGAGGCCGTACGCCAGGCGCCGCAGCATCGGCGCCCAGGCCGCACCGCCCGTGACGATCGCGAAGCGCCCGAGCGCCGCGGCCTCGCGCATCGCCGCCTCGGCCAGCCCGGTCACCGGGTGCGGGCACAGCTCGCGCAGCGCGAACACGCCCGGGTCGCCGAAGCAGCCGACCAGCACCGCGTCCGGGCGGCCGTCGATGGCGACCGCCGCGGCATAGGCGTCCAGCGTCGCATGGGCGGCGACGGCATAGCTCGCCTCGCTGCTGATGTACTCGGCACCGAAGCGCGCGGTGCACGCCTGCACCGTCACGTCCTCGTCGCGCAGCGCCGCCTGCACGTGCTGCGCCAGCCGCGCCGTGACCGGCGCCGAGGTGTTGGGGTTGACGAGCAGCAGGCGTCGCGGCATGGGGTCCTCAGTCGGCATCGGCCGCGGCGCGACCGAACAGTTGCAGCAGGTCGGCCGGCCCGCGTTCGGGCCGGGTGAAGTCCAGCAGCGCCTCGAGGTGCGCGAGGTGGCGCACCGCGACCTCCTGCGCGGCGCGCACGTCGCCCAGGCGCAGCGCCTGCAGCAGCGCGCGGTGCTCGTGGCAGCGGCAGCCGTCCAGCGGCGTGCCGGCGATGGCCTCGGGCGTGCCGTAGGTCATCAGCACCAGCGAGGTCCGCGACACCAGCTCGCGCAGCAGGCGCTCCAGCGTGCGGTGGCGCGCGCCCTGCGCGATCAGCAGGTGGAACTCGCCGGACAGCCGGATCGCGCGGTGCCGGTCGCCCAGGGTGCGCGCGGCTTCCTCGGCCTCGATGCAGGCCGCCAGGCGCGCGTGCGCCTCGTCGCCGGCATGCCGCAGGTACAGCGCCACCAGCTCCGGCTCGATCAGCCGGCGCACGCCGAACACCTCGCGCGCCTCCTCGGCGCTCGGCTGCACCACGGTCGCGCCGCGGTGGCGCGACAGCGTCACCAGCTGCTCGTTGGCCAGGCGGATCAGCACGTGGCGGATGCGGGTGCGCGAGACGCCGAAGGCCTGGCCCAGCCGGTCCTCGACCAGCTTGGTGCCGGGCTGCAGCCGGTGGTCCAGGATGGCCTCGACGATGCGCTGGTACATCTGCTCGTCGCTCGGGCGCGCGTCCTCCGGCGCGGCCTCGACCAGGGCCAGGGCGGTCGACGGTCCTGTCACGGGCAGCCCCTCCCCGGCCTCGTTCAGGGCAGGCGCCGGCTGCGGCGCAGCCAGGCCAGCGCCAGCAGGGTCAGCCCGATGGCGAGCAGCGACACCACCGTGGTGAGCGTGCCCAGCGCGTAGATCGCCGGCGTGGTCACCGTGGTGGTCAGGCCCTGCAGCTCCAGCGGCAGGGTGTTGAGGTCGCCGATGGCCTGCGACGAGCGCGCGATCTCGTCCCAGGACAGCGTGAAGCCGAACAGCCCGACGCCGACCACCGAGGGGCCGATCAGCGGCAGCACCACGTGGCGGAACGCCTGCCAGGGCGTGGCGCCCAGGTCGCGCGCGGCCTCCTCGTAGGCCGGGGTGAAGCGGTTGAACACCGCGAACATGATCAGCAGCCCGAACGGCAACGTCCAGGTCAGGTGCGCGCCCAGCGCCGAGGTGCCCAGCCCCATCGTGGTCGTGAAGTGCTCCAGCGCCCACTCCCACTCCAGCGCCTCGAGCAGCCGCTGGACGCCGGTGTCGATCAGCCGGAACTGCAGGCCGATGCCCAGCGACACGATGATCGAGGGCATGATGAGGCTGGCAATGGTCAGGTAGAACAGCGCGTCGCCGCCGCGCAGCTTCTTGCGGAAGGCCAGCCCCGCGAGCACCGAGACCAGGATGGTCAGGCCCATCACCGCCAGCCCGAGCTTGAGCGAGCGCCGCAGCGCGGCCCACACGTCGATCACGCCCAGCCCCTCGGCCAGCCGCGCGAACCAGTGCAGCGACCAGCCGCGCATCGGGAAGGTCAGGCCGCCCTGCGGCCCCTGGAAGCTCAGCACGAAGATGGTCAGCGTCGGCCCGTAGAGGAACACCAGGAACAGGCCGAAGAAGATCGCCAGCAGCCAGAAGCTCGCCGGCCGGGGTTCGCGCTCGCGGTGCAGGGCCATCGCGTCACAGCTCCTTGCGGATGTCGACCAGGCGCGTCAGCGCGTAGATGATCAGCACCACCACCGCGAGCAGGATCACCGCGTTGGCGGCGGCGATCGGGAACTGCAGGTAGGAGGTCTGCACCTGGATCACCTTGCCGACCGAGGCGATCTGCTGCCCGCCCATCACGCCCACCGTGACGAAGTCGCCCATCACGATGGTGATGATGAAGATCGAGCCGATCAGGATGCCGGTGCGCGACAGCGGGATCACCACGTGCCACAGCGTCTGCCAGCCGCTGGCGCCGCTGTCGCGCGCGGCCTCGATCAGCGAGCGGTCGATGCGCATCATCGAGTTGAAGATCGGCACGATCATGAACATCGTGTACAGGTGCACGAAGGCCAGCACCACCGAGAAGTCGCTGAACAGCAGCCACTCGATCGGCGCCTCGATCAGCCCGAGCGACTGCAGCGTCTGGTTGATCAGCCCGTTGCGTCCCAGCAGCGGCACCCACGAGATCATGCGGATCACGTTGGAGGTCCAGAACGGGATGGTGCACAGCAGGAACAGCACCGTCTGCATCGCCGGCGTGCGCACGTGGAAGGCGAGGAAGTACGCGATCGTGAAGCCGAGCACCAGCGTGACCGCCCACACGATCACGCAGAACTTCAGCGTCGACGCATAGGTGCGCAGCGTCACGCACCAGTCGGCGGTGTTGCTGCAGCCGCTGAAGATGTCCTGGTAGTTGCGCAGCGTGAAGGCCGGGATCAGCTCGTACTCGTTGTAGTCCCACAGGCTGACCATCGCGATCAGCGCCAGCGGGATCACGAAGAAGAACGCGAAGGTCAGCGCCAGCGGGGCGGCCTGCAGCCAGGCGGGGGGTGCGCGGTGGGACATCAGCGCATGCCTCCTGCATGGGGCGGCCTGGCAGGCGGGCCGCGATGCACGCCCGGCGGCGCGGGGGCTGGCTTCCGCTTGCCCGGAAGCAGGTCGCCAAACAAGGGGGCACCCCTTCGCTCAGCGCAGGGGCCCCGCCGGGCACGCCTCCCGGCGCGGCCCGCAGGGCCGAAGGCGGCAGCCCACCCCTGACCCAGCGGCCCCACCCCCTCCTCCTTGTCCTCAGCGCGCCACACGTCCATCACGCCGCCACGAACTCATTCCACTTCTGCACCATGTAGTTGTTCTCGTCCATCACCGCGTTCCAGCAGGCGATCGCGCCCATGCGCTCCTCGTAGGAGCCGCCGTCGCGCACCGAGCCGGCCTTCTCGATGATGGTGCCGTCCGGGGCCTTGATGTCCTTCTCGGCCGGCTTGCCTTCCATCCAGTAGGCCCACTCGTACGGCTCCATGTAGGCCTTGGCGGTCTCGAGCACCGCGCTGTAGTAGCCCTGGCGGTTCAGGTGCGCGCCGGCCCAGCCGTCGAGGAACCAGTTGATGAACTCGTAGGCCGCGTCGAGCTTGCGGCCCGACAGCGTCGAGGGCACGCCGAAGCCGGACGCCCAGGCGCGGTAGCCTTCCTTGAGCGGCTGGTACACGCAGGCGATGCCCTGCGAGCGCACCTTGGTCACCGCCGGCGACCACATCGACTGGATCACCACCTCGCCGGAGGCCATCAGGTTGACGCTCTCGTTGAAGTCCTTCCACAGGCTGCGGAACTGGCCGGCGCGCTTGGCCTCGATCAGCGTCTTGATCGTCAGGTCGATCTCCTGGCGCGTCATGTTGCCCTTGTCGGGGTACCTGTACAGGCCCATCGCCTCGATGACCATCGCCGCGTCCATGATCCCGATCGACGGGATGTTCAGGATCGCGGCCCGGCCCTTGAACTCCGGGTTCAGCAGGTCGGCCCAGGACGTGACCGGACGCTTGATGAGGTCGGGGCGGATGCCCAGCGTGTCGGCGTTGTAGGTGGTCGGGATCAGCGTGATGTAGCCGGTGTTGGTGGTGGCGAACTTCTTCGACTTCTCGCCTTCGAGGAACATCACCTTCTTCGGCGCGGTGCCCTGGTCGCCGACCTTCTTGCCGCCGACCTCGCCCTTGGTGAACAGCGGCGTGATCTTGTCGGCATGCTTGATGCGGCGTGCGTCGATGCCCTTGAGGTTGCCGGTGGGCACGATCTTCTTCAGCGAGAAGTACTCGGTGTCGAGCAGGTCGAAGGAGTTGGGCGCGGTCACGGCGCGCTTGGTGACGTCGTCGGTCGTGACCGGGATGTACTGGATCTCGATGCCGGTGTCTGCCTTGAACTTGTCCGCGATCGCCTTGTCCTGGTTGACGGCGGTACCGAGGTAGCGCAGCACGATCCTGTCCTGCGCGTGGATTGCCGGGAAGGTCCCGGCAGCCAGGATGCCGGCCGCGCCCTTGAGCAGGCTGCGGCGGCTGATGCCCACGGCGGTGTCGGTCGCGGACGGGACGGAATGCAGGTCGAGGTCTTGGTCGGACATGGTGTGGCCTTTCTCTCTGGGCTGGCGGTCAGGAAGGAAGAAGCGGCATCGGCAATCCCGCCCGGACGCCGTCTCAGGCAGCCAGGCGGGTTTCCTGCAGCGCATGGGCGTCGTCCCACGACACCCATGCGGTCTCACCGGGTTGCCAGGGCCGGGCGTAGAACTCGGCCTCGTGCAGCATCGCGGTGATCTCGTCCGGCATGGCGTGTCCCCCGGCGCCCCCATCGAGGCGCTCGCGCAGGAGCGTCACCAGCACGTAGGTTCCCTGGTACTCGACGGCACGCACCTGCGCGCGCAGGCAGGTGCGCCCGGGCGTGCTGCGCCACAGGCGGGTCTTGTCCGCCCGCACCGCGACCACCGCACCGCCGACCTCCAGCACGTTGTGGCTGCCGAGGAAACGCGCGACGAACTCGGTGCGCGGCGCATTGAACACGTCGTGGGGCGGGCCTTCCTGCTCGATGCGCCCGCCGTTCATCAGCACCACCTTGTCCGCCAGCGCCATCGCCTCCTCCTGCGAGTGCGTGACGTGCACGAAGGTGAAGCCCAGCTCCTTCTGCCAGCGCTTGAGCTCGGCGCGCATCTTCACGCGCAGGAAAGGATCGAGCGCCGACAGCGGCTCGTCCAGCAGCAGCACGCGTGGCTCGGTGGCGAGCGCCCGCGCCAGCGCGACGCGCTGCTGCTGCCCGCCGGACAGCTCCGCCGGCTTGCGCTGTGCATAGGCTTCCATCGCGACCAGCGCCAGCAGCTCCATCGCGCGCGCATGGCGCTGCGCCTTGGGCATGCCGCGCATCCGGAGGCTGAAGGCGACGTTGTCGAGCGCGTTCAGGTGCGGGAACAGCGCGTAGCTCTGGAACATCATCGCGGTGCCGCGCTCGGCCGCGCTCAGGTGCGTGATGTTGCGGCCGCCCAGCAGGATGTCGCCGTCGCTGGCGCGCTCGTGGCCGGCGATCATGCGCAGCGTCGAGGTCTTGCCGCAGCCCGAGGGCCCGAGCAGGCAGCAGTAGCTGCCCCCCGGCACGCGCAGGTCGATCGCGTCGACGGCGGTCGTGGTGCCGTATCGCTTGCTCAGGTGCACCAGTTCGAGATCGGCAGTCTCGCTCACGCGGCCCCTCCTTGTGGTCGGGGCCGCTTCTGCAAGGGCTGTGCCAAAAATCCCACGGGCCGTGGGCGCGAGGGCCGGTTGCACGCAATTTCCCTCTGGAACTGCATGCAATCGCCGTCCTGCCGGGCCGCACCGGAGCGCGCCGGGACGGGCACCCGCGTGGTGCGACGCACCGCAAGCGGTCGCCGGGCCTGCACCCGGATGGACCAGGTCCGCCCGGGCCGTCGCGCCTGCGCCGTGCCCGGGCCGCGGATTCAGTCCGTCCCGACGTGCACGTCCTGCAGCCTCAGGGAGCCCAGCCCCAGCGTGACGTCCGGCCGGGGCCCGAGGCCCAGCCCGCCGACGCGCAGGCTGAGGTCGGCCGACACCGGCCCGCTGCGCACGGGCAGGCCCTGCCAGGCGGTGCAGGCACGCTCGGCGGCCAGCTCGGGCAGGCGCAGCACCAGCTCGTGGCTCAGCACCGCGGCCGAGACGATGACGCGGTTGCGGCCCTGCGCCTGTCCGGCCAGCACCAGGTGGTGGTCCTGGGTGCCGAGCCGGCCGTCGCCCAGCACCAGCTCGCCGGTCAGGCGCGTGCGGTCCAGCGTGGCTTCCAGCTGGCGGTTGGCCATGCGGCCCGGCAGCGCGAAGGGCTGGTGCGACAGCAGGCCCTCGACGAAGGCGCGCAGGTCCAGCCGGCCGCGGTCGGTCACGCCGCGCGAGCGGCCGGCGCCGCGCGTCTCGAACTGCGCGCCGGGGATCTCGCGCGCGGTGAACAGGTACAGGTACTTGCGCCCCAGACGCGGCGCGTCGACATGGATGCCGCCGCGGCTGATGCCCATGTGCGAGTCCGGCCCCAGGTGCGCGACGGTGGTGCGGTTGAAATCGATGCAGCCGCGCTCGATCGCCAGCCGCACTTCCACGTCCAGCACCCAGATCGCGTCGGAGATGAAGGCATGCAACGCCCCTCGCATGCCGGCCAGCGCCTCCAGCCGCCACGGGCCGAGGGCGGCCGGATCGACGCGCGGCGCGCCGGTCAGCCGCGCTTCCACGCCGAGCAGCTGCATGGCGCCGACATCGGCCTGCACGAGCTGCGGCGCGGTCCCGTCCGCGGGCGACCGCAGCGTGGCCGACAGCCGCTCGAACTGCGCGCGGGCCACGTGCACCTCCAGCCCGGGGTGCTCGAAGCGCAGCGCCCGCAGCTCCAGGCGTTCGGCCTCGACGCGCCAGGCGCCGTCGCCGGCGGCCGCAAGCTGCAGCCCGGCGCCGTCGGACGCGCCGGTGCGGCCGGTCTCGCGCAGGATGTGCATGGCGCCCACTGTGCCACCACCTCTCGCGCTGCGGGTATCGGGGCGTCACGCGGAGCGCGCCCGACCGCGGCCGGCGCCTTCCGGCGCCGAAACCCTGCGCGCCACATTCCGCACTGGCGCGAAGCCGCGCCGCGCCGGAAAATGACGGCCATGTCCTGGCTCCTGCGCCGCCTGATCACGGCCCTGCTGCCCGCCCTCGCCGGGGTGGGCGCCATGCTGCCGCCACCGGTCGCGGCCGAGTCGCTGCGCTGCAACGGGCAGTCGGCACAGGAAGGCGATTCCCGGCTGTCGGTGCTGTACAAGTGCGGCGAGCCGCTGCTCAAGGACGCCTATTGCGCACCGGTCTACCACGCCCCGTCGCTCCAGCAGGTTCCGCCGCCGCTGGTGGGCATCGCGGTGCCGTGCGAGACCGTGGAGGAATGGCTGTACGACCGCGGCCCGGGCCACCTGACGGCCACGGTGCGCTTCCGCTCCGGCGTGGTGCACTCGATCCACTACGGCCGGCAGCCCCGATGACCACGCTGCCGCCGCTGATCGGCCACGGGAACGGCCGCCCGCTGTCGGGGGTGCTGCTGGACATCGCCGGCGACCCGTCGCGCGAGCGCATCTCGGTCGGCGACCTGCTCGCCGCGCTGAGCGACCGGGCCCTGGCGGCGCTGATCTTCCTGTTCTCGTTCCCGAACGCGCTGCCGATGCCGCCCGGCACCTCGGCCATCCTGGGCGCCCCGCTGCTGTTCCTGACCGCGCAGCTCGCGCTGGGCCTGAAACCCTGGCTGCCGCAGTTCATCGCGCGGCGCTCGATCGCCCGCGCCGACTTCGCGCGCATGGTGCAGCACATGGTGCCGTGGCTGCGCCGGGCCGAGAAGCTGCTCAAGCCGCGCCTGAGCGTGCTGGCACGCCCGCCGTTCGAGCACCTGGTCGGCGTGATCGGCCTCGTGCTGGCGGTGATCCTGGTGCTGCCGATCCCGCTCGGCAACATGCTGCCCGCGTTCGCGCTGGCCGTGCTCTCGCTCGGCATCCTGGAGCGCGACGGGTTGTGGGTGATCGCCGGGACCGTGCTGGCGATCGCCGGCGTCGTGCTGGTGTGGGGGGTGCTGGTGGCGCTCGTGATGAGCGCCGTCTACCTGATGTCGACGCTGCTCGGCTGAGGGCCGCGACCCGCGGCCCCGCCGAGTGCGAGGGACTTACTCGTCGCGGCCGCCGAAGATGCCCAGCAGGGCCAGCAGCGACTGGAACACGTTGTACAGGCTCAGGTACACGCCCAGCGTGGCCGAGATGTAGTTGGTCTCGTAGCCGTCGCGCACGCGCTTGAGGTCATGCAGGATGAAGGCCGAGAAGATGCCGATGGCCAGCACCATCAGCGTCAGCATCAGCGCGCTGGACTGCAGGAAGAAGTTGGCGATGCCCGCCACCATCAGCATGACCGCGCCGATGAACAGGAACTTGCCCATCGAGGACAGGTCGCGCTTGATGATGCTCGACAGGCTGGCCATGCCGAAGAAGATCAGGCCCGTGCCGGCGAAGGCGGTCATGATCAGCTCGGCGCCGTTGCCCAGGCCCAGCACCGCGCCGACCAGGCGCGACAGCATCACGCCCATGAAGAAGGTGAAGGCCAGCAGCACCGGCACGCCGGCGGCCGAGTTCTTGGTGCGCTCGATCGCGAACATGAAGCCGAACGCGCCGGCGAAGAAGACGATCATGCTGACGCCGGGCGTCATCGCGCGGGCCAGGCCGGTGGCCACGCCCAGCCAGGCGCCCAGCACGGTGGGCACCATGGACAGCGCCAGCAGCCAGTAGGTGTTGCGCAGCACGCGGTTGCGTTCGGCGGCCGCCGGCAGGGCGGCCTCGCGGGTCAGGTACGGGTACGGATTCGGGTTCATGGACGACCTTGTCTATGGAAAAAACACGGGAAAACGATCGGGACGCCCGGTCGCACCCGTGCACGGGCACACCGGACGGACGGCGCCCGGGCCGGCGTGGATGCCGGCTCAGGCCAAGCGGGAAACGGAGGGGGGACGCAGCAGCGCGTCGACGTGGGCCGAGGCGATGTCGCTCATGCCCAGGCGCTGCGGCGGGGCCGCGGCCAGCGGCGCCATCTGTACGACGAAGGCGTCGGGCAGCACGGCCTGTTCGCCGATGTCGGCCGGCGAGGACAGGGAAGCGGTACCGCCTTCCTCGACCGCCAGCGGGGCGGCCTCGGCGGCGGCGTGCAGGTCGGCCGCCGCCACGACGTCCTGGAGCGTGCAGGACGCCACGGGCGCGGCCGGCGCCGCGGACGAGGCATGCGGCAGCAGCCCCGCCCCGAGCAGGACGCACGCGAACAGGAAGGCAACGAGCCGCAGCAGCATGCCGGCCATTGTAGTGGCGGGGACGCGGGCCGGGCGCACGGGTGTCGCGCGGATGCCGCCGGCTGCGTCCCCCGGGGTGGCGGCCGGCCTCAGGCCGAGGCCACCGGCTGCTGGTCCAGCGTGGGGTAGTCGGTGTACCCCTTGGCGCCGCCACCGTACAGCGTGGAGGGGTCCAGCGCGTTGAGCGGGGCGTTCTCGCGCCAGCGCCGGCCCAGGTCGGGGTTGGCGATGAACGCCCGGCCCACCGACACCAGGTCGGCCGCGCCGCTGGCCACCGCGTCCAGCGCCATCTGCCGGTCATAGCCGTTGTTGACCATCCACGGGCCCGGGAAGCGCTGGCGCAGCTGCGCGTAGTCGAACGGCCGGCCCTGCTCGGTCAGGTCGCGCGCCCCGCCGGTCTGGCCCTCGACGACGTGCAGGTAGGCCAGCCCCATCGGCGCCAGCTGCTCGACCACGTAGTTGAACAGCGGCTGCGGGTTGCTGTCGTAGGCGTCGTTGGACGGCGTGACCGGCGACAGGCGCACCCCGGTGCGGCCGGCGCCGATCTCGGCGGTGACCGCGCGCATCACCTCCAGCAGCAGGCGCGCCCGGTTCTCGATCGGGCCGCCGTAGGCGTCGGTGCGGTGGTTGCTGCCGTCGCGCAGGAACTGGTCCAGCAGGTAACCGTTGGCAGCGTGCACCTCGACGCCGTCGAAGCCGGCCTCCATCGCCAGCCGCGCGGCGCGCCGGTAGTCCTCGACGATGCCGGGCAGCTCGTCCAGGCGCAGCTCGCGCGGCATCGAGGTCGGCTGGAACCCCTCGCGGGTGTAGGTCTTGGTGTTGGCCTGGATGGCCGAAGGCGCCACCGGCGACTGGCCGTCGGGCAGCAGCGAGACATGCGAGACGCGCCCGACATGCCACAGCTGGATCACGATGCGCCCGCCGCGCGCGTGCACGGCCTCGGTGATGCTCTTCCAGCCGGCGACCTGCTCGGCGTTGTGGATGCCGGGGGTGTCGAGGTAGCCCTGGCCCATCGGGCTGACCTGCGAGGCCTCGGTGATGATCAGGCCGGCGCCGGTGGCCGGGTTGGCGCGCTGCGCGTAGTACTCGGCCGCCAGCGGGGCCGGCACCTGCCCCGGGGCCGCGCGATTGCGGGTCAGCGGGGCCATCACGAGCCGGGTGGCGAGTTCGATGTCACCAATGCGGATGGGATCAAACAACGTGGGCATGGACACTCCTTCTGGACGTACGTGATGCGGCACGCAGCCCGGCCGCACAAAGCGCGAAGTTACGCACACATCGCCGCCGGGGGTGGCGCTGGATCAAAAGAATCCGCCGCCGCCGTGAGGGTGCACGGGGGCCGGCGGCAGAATCCGCACGCCTGTGCTATTGCGCACGGTCTGCCGCCCGGCCTGAGGGTTTGCCGGGGCGCCCCGGTGCAGGCCCGCTTCCTAGAATCGCCGCCGTAGCGCGACTCCATGCCCTGCAGGCCCCGCTGCAGCGGCGCCTGCCGTGACCCGTCTACAGCCGACCGCCCTGACGCCCCCGAGCACCGCACGCCCCGCCGTCGTGCGCGGCGGCCACGTCGCCGGAGCGCTGCTGGGCCTGGCGGCGGCCGCGCTGGCGCTGTTCATGGAGCCCTCGGCGCTGCAGCGCGGCCTGGTCGCCGGCGCCGGGCTGGGTGCGGCCGCGCTGTTCGCCGCCACCGGCTGGCTGCACCGGCGCCACCTGCGCGCCGCCGCCGAACACGAACGCCGCTTCGAGGGGCTGCTCGGCATCGCCGCCGACTGGTACTGGGAAACCGACGCGCAGTTCCGCTTCACCTACGTGTCCTTCCTCGTCTCCGACCCGCTGGCGGCCGAGCAGCTGATCGGCAGGCGGCGCTGGGAGATCCCCGAGCACGAGGCCTCGCCGCAGGACTGGGCCGCGCACCGCGCGACGCTGGAGGCGCACCGGCCGTTCCGCGAGTTCCTGATAGGCAAGCGCATGCCCGACGGCCGCCTGGTGCACCTGTCGGTCAGCGGCGAGCCGGTGTTCGACGAGCAGGGCCGCTTCAAGGGCTACTGGGGCATCGGCCGCAACATCACCGCGCAGCGCGCCGCCTCGCTGGCGCTGGCCTCCAGCGAGCGGCGCTACCGCAACCTGTTCGCGCGTTCGCCGCTGGCGCTGCTGATCCACCGCGCCGGGCGCATCATCTCGGCCAACGAGGCGGCGGCCCGGCTGTTCGGCTACCCGGCCGCCGACGACCTGCTGGGGCTGGAACTGCTGTCGCTGTACGACCCGGCCTCGCGCGAGGCGGTGCTGCGGCGCCTGGCCCAGCTCGACGCCGCGCCGATCGGCGAGAGCCTGCCGCCCACCGATGCGGTCGCGCTGCGCCGCGACGGCCAGCCGGTGGACGTCACCGTCTCGAGCTCGCACGTGGACCTGCCCGACGGGCCGGCGATCGAGTCGATCTACCTGGACGTCACCGAGCGCCGCCAGGCCGAATCGGCGCTGCTGCACTCGGAGGCGATGCTGTCGCGGCTGTTCCACTCCAGCCCCGACGTGATCACCGTCTCGGAGCCCGACACCGGCCGCTACGTGATGGTCAACCCGGGCTTCCTGCGCATCACCGGCTACGAGGCGCACGAGGTGATCGGCCGCACGCCGGTGGAGCTGGGCCTGCTGCGCAGCGCCGACGAGCGCGAGCGCTTCCTGTCCGAGATCCGCCAGCACGGCTCGGTGCAGGACCTGCTGATGCACTACCGCACCCGCCACGGCCACACGGTGCTGGTGCAGCTGTCGGGCGCGATCTTCGAGGTCTCCGGCGTGCGCTACCTGCTGATGCTGGCGCGCGACGTCACCGAGCGCGAGCGCGAGCGCGCCGAGCACAAGGCCATCCTGGACAACGCATCGGTGGGCATCACGCTGATCCAGCACGGCCGCTTCCAGCAGGCCAACCGGCGCTTCGAGGAGATGCTCGGCTGGGCCCCGGGCGAGCTGATCGGCCAGCCGGTGCGCGCGATCTGGCCCGACCCGGCGCAGTTCGAGCGCGTCAAGCGCATCACCCGCGAAGGACTGTCGCGCCAGGCCCCGCTGGACTTCGAATGGGAGATGTTCCGCCGCGACGGCAGCCGCTTCTGGGCGCGCAGCCGCGCCAGCCGCGTCGAGGACGGCGGCAGCGACCGCAGCGCGACGATCTGGATCGTCGAGGACATCACCGAGGAACGGCGCGCTGCCGCCGACCTGGCCGCCGCCAAGGAACAGGCCGAGGCCGCCAGCCGCGCCAAGAGCGCCTTCCTCGCCAACATGAGCCACGAGATCCGCACCCCGCTGCACGGCGTGCTGGGCATGGCGCAGCTCGCGCTCGGCAGCGGCAGCGACGCGCAGCGGCGCGAGGAATACCTGCGCCGCATCGTCGACAGCGCCCAGACGCTGTCGGCCATCATCTCCGACATCCTGGACCTGTCCAAGATCGAGGCCGGCCGCCTGCAGCTCGACGCGGTTCCGTTCAGCCCGCGCGCGGTGCTGCAGGCGGTGCAGCGCAGCTACGCCGAGCAGGCCGCGCAGAAGGGGCTGGAGCTGGCGCTGCACGTCGACGACGGCGTGCCGTCGCAGGTCGTCGGCGATCCGGTGCGCACGCAGCAGATCCTCGGCAACTTCCTCGGCAACGCGCTCAAGTTCACCGAACGCGGCCGGGTCGTGCTCACCGCGCACCCGGCTGGCGAGGGGCGCCTGCGCTTCGAGGTGCGCGACACCGGCCCGGGCATCGAACCCGACGTCCAGCAGCGCCTGTTCGAGCCCTTCACGCAGGCCGACGAATCGATCTCGCGCCGCTACGGCGGCACCGGGCTGGGCCTGTCGATCTGCCGGCAGCTGGCGCGCCTGATGGGCGGCGAGGTGGGCGTGCACAGCACGCCGGGCCAGGGCAGCACCTTCTGGGTCGAGCTGCCGCTGCCGGAGACCGAGCAGGTGGGCCCCCGTCCGGACGACGCCGCGCCGCAGGACGGCCAGCTGCGCGGCAGGCGCGTGCTGGTGGTGGAGGACAACCCGGTCAACATGATGATCGCGGTCGCCACGCTGGAGCAGTGGGGCGTGCAGGTGGTGCAGGCCCACACCGGGCAGGAGGCCCTGGCCCTGGTGGACGCCGAGCACGGCCGCTTCGACGCGGTGCTGATGGACGTGCACATGCCGGGCATGAGCGGCTACGACGTCACCCAGGTGCTGCGGCAGCGCTACGACGCCCGGACCCTGCCCATCATCGCGCTGACCGCGGCGGCGCTGGTCTCCGAGCAGGAACGGGCGCTCGCGGCCGGCATGAACGACTTCATCCCCAAGCCGATCGACATGAACCGGCTGCATGCGGCGCTGGTGCGCTGGGTGCGCCGCGCCGAGGACCCCGCGCCCACCGCCTGAGCGCAGGCTTTGGGTCTACAGTCGCGTGCCATGAACATCCATGCGCGCGCGCTCAAGTACTTCGACACCATCCGCCGCTGCGGCTCGATCCGCGAGGCCGCGCGGCGCCTGCACGTGGCCTCGTCGGCGGTCAACCGCCAGCTGCTGCAGCTCGAGGAGGAGATCGGCGCGCCGCTGTTCGAACGCATGCCCGGTGGCCTGAAGCTCACCGCCGCAGGCGAGGCGTTCTCGCGCCACGTGATCAGCGTGCTGCAGGACGAGCAGCGGCTGCTCGCCGAGCTGGACGCGCTCAAGGGCATCCGCCGCGGCGAGATCAAGGTGATCTCGGTCGAGGGGCTGAACGCCAACCTGCTGCCCGCGGTGCTGGAGCGCATGCTCACGCGCTACCCGACCATCAAGATCACCGTGCGCTCGGCCGGCTCGGCGCAGACCGCGCAGGCGGTGATCGACGGCGACGCGGACGTGGCGATCGGCTTTTCGCTCGAGCGCAGCGAGGCACTGCGCCAGTGCGCGGTGGGGCGCTTCGCGCTCGGCGCCATCGTGCCGCCGGCGCACCCGCTTGCGCAGTCGCCGCAGGTGAGCTTCGCCGAGTGCGCACGCTATCCGCTGATCCTGGCCGGCCCGGAACTGTCGATCCACCACGCGATGAAGCCGCTGATCCGCAACCACAAGCGGCCGATCACGGTGCTGCTGGAAAGCGCCTCGATCGAGCTGGCCAAGACGCTGGCGATCCGCGGCGTCGGCGTGGCGTTCCAGACCCGCATCGGCATCGAGCGCGAGGTCGCCGACGGGCTGCTGGTGCACCTGCCGCTCAAGGCCCCGGGCCGGCTGCTCACCGAGCTGGGCGTCTACGTGCGCGCGGGCCGCACGCTGCCGCCGGCGCTGGACGCCTTCATCCGCTTCGTCGAGGACGAACTGGAGCAGCGCGCCGCGCAGGAAGCCGCCGCCTGAAGGCGTGCGATCTGCCGCGCGCATGCACCGCCCAGGCGCATGCACGGGCGTGCCTGCGCACATCCCGGCACCAGGCCGGCACACCCTGCACAAGCCTGGTGAAGTGATGCCGTTTCGGCATCACCCCGCGCAGAATTCTCTGCTATCGCGATCACGCACGGCTCCTTAGAGTGAAGCATCGACGCCCCTCGTTGATGCTTCACACGATGACGAACTTCGCCTCTGCCTCGCTGCCGGTGATCGACTTTGCCGGGTGGTACAGCGACCGCCCCGACGCGCGCCGCGCCGTGGCTGCCGCGCTGCGCGCCGCCTGCGAACACCACGGCTTCTTCTACCTGCGCCACCACGGCATCCCGGCCGACCTGCTGGCCGAGGCCTTCGCCCAGTCGCAGGCCTTCTTCGACCAGCCGATGCAGGCCAAGCTGCGCGTGGACAAGTCGCGCTCGCCCTGCAACCGCGGCTACGAGCCGCTGCGCGCGCAGGTGCTGGAGGCCGGCGCGCCGCCGGACCTGAAGGAAAGCTTCTACATCGGCCGCGAGGTGCCGCCCGACGACCCGCGCGTGCGGGCCGGCCGCTTCAACACCGGCCCCAACCTCTGGCCCGAGGGCCTGCCCGGCTTCCGCGCCGTGATGACGGCCTACTTCGACGCCGCCTACGCGCTGGCCGCCGACGTGGTGCGCGCGCTGGGCGCCTCGCTGGAGCTGCCCGAGGGCTACTTCGACGACTACCTGGCCGACGGCGCCGCGACGCTGCGCCTGCTGCACTACCCGCCGCAGCCGCCCAACCCCGCGCCCGGCGAGAAGGGCTGCGGCGCGCACACCGACTTCGGCGGCATCACGCTGCTGGCGCAGGACGACTGCGGCGGCCTGCAGGTGTGGGACGCGCGCGCCGGCCGCTGGATCGACGCGCCGCCGTTGCCGGGCTGCTACGTGGTCAACATCGGCGACCTGTTCGGGCGCTGGACCAACGACCGCTACCGCTCGACGCTGCACCGCGTGATCAACACCTCGGGGCGCGAGCGGCACTCCATCCCGTTCTTCTTCACCGGCAACCTGGCGCATGTCGTGTCCTGCCTGCCCGGCTGCCTGAAGGAAGGCGAATCGCCCAAGTACCCGCCGGTGACGGTGGAGCAGCACCAGCGCGACTGCTACCGGCGCACCTATGGCTAAACGCAACGCCCTCGCCATGCCCTCCCGCATCGATCCGACGGCCGCGAAGCACCTCGTGCTGATCCACGGCGCCTGGCAAGGCAGCTGGGCCTTCGACGCCTGGCGGCCGTACCTGGAGGCCGACGGCTGGACCGTGCACGCGGTCGACCTGCCGGGCAGCGCACATTCGCCCCAACAGGAGGCATCGCCCGGCCTGCGCACCTATGTGGCGCACGTGTGCGAGGTGATACGCCCGCTCGCAGGCCCCATCGTGGTGCTCGGCCACAGCGGCGGCGGCATCACCGCGACCCAGGTCGCCGAGGAACTGGCCGAGCGCCTGAGCGGCGTGGTCTACCTCGCCGGGATGATGCTGCCCTCCCGCTGGACCTACCGCGACGTGCTGCGCGCCTGCGAGGGCGAACAGCCCGGGCGCGACTTCTCGGGCATCGCGCCGCACCTGGTCTGGAACGAGGCGCGCAGCGCCAGCCGCGTGCCCCCCGAGGCGGCGCTGGAGATCTTCCTGCACGACTGCGAGGCGCAGGCCGCGCAGCGCGCTGCGTCGTTGTTGTGCGCACAGCCCGAAAGCGGGCGTGCGATGCACCCGGTGTGGACTCCGCAGCGCGCCGGAAAGGTGCGACGTGCGTACGTCGAGTGCACGCAGGACCGCTCGGTGGCATTGACCTTGCAGAGAAAGATGCAGGCGCTCACGCCAGGCGCCGTGCGCATCACGCTGGACTGCGGCCACGTGCCCCAGCTCGCCGCGCCGGCTGAGCTCTCCGCGCGGCTGCTGCCGCTGCTGGACGGGTGGGTCGCGGCCGATGCCGCGCTCGCCCGTGATGCCGCCTGACGCACGGCGCCCTGCTGACTGAACCCCTCGACTGAACCCCTCGGATTCGACCTGCTGACCCGCCCCCCTCTTAGTCTCGATTGAAGGAAAGTTCGATGAAAGCTCCCGCTCGCACCCTCGTTGCCCTGCTGCTGTCGGCTGCGGCCTGGACGGCCCACGCTGCCGACAAGGTCACGGTGCAGCTCGACTGGCTGCCCGGCGGCGACAAGTCGTTCGTCTATGCCGGCGTGAAGGAAGGCTTCTTCGCTGCCGAAGGCCTGGAGGTCACCATCGTGCCG
Organism: Caldimonas thermodepolymerans; assembly: GCF_015476235.1. Lineage (NCBI taxonomy): Bacteria > Pseudomonadati > Pseudomonadota > Betaproteobacteria > Burkholderiales > Sphaerotilaceae > Caldimonas > Caldimonas thermodepolymerans. The sequence continues at coordinate 309,731 of NZ_CP064338.1, read as the reverse complement.
GGCCGCGGCTCGGCCGATGCGGTCACCAAGATCGCCTCCGGCTCGGCCGACGTCGGCTTCGGCGGCATCTCCGCGCTGATGATGGCCGCAGCCGAAGGCGGCGTGCCGGTCAAGGCCGTGATGTCGATCTACGCCAAGCAGCCCGACGCGATCTTCACGACCAAGGGCAGCAGCATCAAGAGCCTGAAGGACGTGGTCGGCAAGACCGTCGCGACCTCGACCTTCTCGTCGAGCAACACGCTGTGGCCGGTGATCCTGGAGGCCAACGGCATCGACGCGTCCAAGGTCAAGCTGCTCAAGGTCGACCCGGCCACGCTCGCGCCCATGCTCGCGCAGGGCCGCGTGGATGCGACGATCAACTGGGTCACCGTCGGCCCGGCCGCCGAGAGCGTGCTCAAGCAGGCCGGCAAGGAACTGAACGTGCTGCCGTGGTCGGCCGCGGGCCTGGACGGCTACGGCTGGTCGGCCTTTGCCAGCGACAGGATGATCAAGGAGCGCCCCGAGGTGCTCAAGCGCTACCTGCGTGCGCTGCAGAAGTCGCTGCAGTTCGCGATCGCCAACCCCGAGAAGGCGGCCGAGGACCACAAGGCGCTGGTGCCCGAATCCGATCCGGCCGTGATCGCGGCCGAGTTCCGTTCCTCGATCCCGCTGATCGACAACGAGATCTCCAAGCGCGACGGCCTGGGCACCTTCGAGCCCAAGCTGCTGGCCGCGACCTGGACCTGGGTGGCCAAGTCCATGAACTACCCGCAGGACAAGGTCGACCCCGAGACCCTCGTCGACCGCCGCTTCCTGAGCAAGTAAGCCGTTCCCGCTTCGCCCGTTTCGTTTTCCCTGGATTGGATGGTTCATGCTGGCCCCTGTTTCCGTGAAGCCCCTTGACCTGGACCTGCCCGCGCAGCACGCGCCCGCCGCCCCGGCGCCCGAGGCGCGCGTGATCGAGCTGCAGGACGTCGGCATGGCCTTCCATTCCAGCGACGGCAGCCGCGTGCAGGCGCTGCAGGGCGTCAACCTCGCGCTGCGCCGCCACGAGTTCGTCTCGCTGATCGGCCCGTCGGGCTGCGGCAAGTCGACCATCCTGCGCCTGATCTCGGGGCTGCTGCGCCCCACCGAGGGCCGGGTGTCGATCTTCGGCCTGGAAGTCACCGAGCCGCGCGACGAGCTGGGCATGGTGTTCCAGAAGCCGACGCTGCTGCCGTGGCTCAGCGTGCTGGACAACATCACCTTCCCGATGCGGCACAAGTACGGCCGCGTCGACGCCCGCGACCAGGCCCGCGCGCAGGAGCTGCTGCAGATGATCGGGCTCAAGGACTTCGGCCACAAGCGGCCGACCGAGCTGTCCGGCGGCATGCAGCAGCGCGTCGCGATCGCGCGCTCGCTGCTGCACGACCCGGACATCCTGCTGATGGACGAGCCGTTCTCGGCGCTGGATGCGCTCACGCGCGACGAGATGAGCTTCGAGCTGCTGCGCATCTGGGGCGAACGCCCCAAGACCGTGGTGTTCGTCACGCACTCGATCCAGGAAGCGCTGCTGCTGTCGGACCGCATCGTCGTGATGAGCGCGCGCCCGGGGCGCGTGGCCGAGATCATCGACGTGCCGCTGCCGCGCCCGCGCAGCCTCGCGACCCTCAACGACCCCGTGTTCAACGAGCTGGCCAACGAGATCCGCCTCAAGGTCTTCACCCGCAAGCCGGCCTGACCCCGCACGCCCTTCGCCTGATCCACCATGCGCGCCTTCCTGTCCCGATACGCCTCGCTGTGGGCCTTCCTCCTCGTGCTGCTGCTGTGGGAGATCGCCGCCCGCGCGTTCCAGCTGCCCGTCTACGTGCTGCCCGCGCCCAGCGCCATCGCCAGCGCAGCGCGCGAGCTGGGCGTGGCGCGCTGGCTCGAACACCTGCTCGCCACGCTGGAGGTGGCCATCTCCGGCTACCTGGTGGCCATCGCCATCGCCCTGCCGCTGGCGGTGGGCATCACCAAGTCTCCGCTGCTGTCGCGCACGCTGCTGCCGTGGCTGGTGGTGATCCAGTCCACCCCCATCGTCGCGATCGCGCCGATCATCGTCGTCACGCTGGGCGCGGGCACGCTGCCGCGCGTGGTCATCACGACGCTGATCGCCTTCTTCCCCATCGTGATCTCCACCGCCACCGGCCTGGCCTCGGTGCCCGCGGAGCTGATCGAGCTGTCGCGCACGCTGCGCGCGCCGCGCATCCGCGAATACACGCAGATCCGCGTGCCCTACGCGGTGCCTTACATCTTCTCGTCGCTGAAGGTGGCGATCACGCTGTCGGTGATCGGCGCGGTGGTGGCCGAGTTCGTCGCCGCCGAGAAGGGCCTGGGCTACCTGATCCTGTTCGCCACCTCGTCGTTCAAGGTGCCCGTGGCGTTCGCGTCGCTGGCCATCCTCGTGAGCTGCAGCCTCGCGCTCTACGGCCTGATCGTCGGCGTGCACAAGCGCTTCTTCTCCTGGAGCGCCTGACCCCGACTGACTGATTCCACCGCCATGACCCAGACCCTCACCGCCGCCGCCCGCACCGCGCCGACGCGCGAGCAGATCGTCAGGCACCTGCGGCGCGCCAACGAAGTCGCCCAGCGTGCCGTCGCGCTCGGCCACCATCCGTTCGGCGCGATCCTGGTCGGCCCCGACCACGAGACCGTGCTGCTCGAGCAGTGCAACATCGACACGGTCAACCACGCCGAATCGACGCTGGCGCGCATCGCCGCGACCAACTACACGCCCGAGTTCCTCTGGACCTGCACGCTCTACACCTCGGTCGAGCCCTGCTGCATGTGCTCGGGCACCGCGTACTGGGCCAACATCGGCCGCGTGGTGTACGGCATGACCGAGGCCATGCTGCTGGAAGCCACCGGCGACCACGCGGAGAACCCGACGATGAGCGTGTCCTCGCGCTACGTCTTCGACCACTGCCAGAAGCCGGTGGAGCTGATCGGCCCGGTGCCCGAGGTGGTGCCCGAGATCGTCAGCCTGCAGCGCGCCTTCTGGGCACGGCGCTGAGACGGAGGCCGCCGTGTCCGTGTCGACTCCCGCCGTGAAGGTGCCGCCCACCGCCGCGCTGGCGGTGGCCTGGCGGCAGGCGCCTTCTGCAGTGCCCGTCGCCTATGTCGGCGGCGGCACCGCCTTGCAGCTGGCCTGGGGCGTGGAGCAGCCGCCCCCCGCGATGACGCTGATCGATGTCACGCAGGGCGCGGTGCCCGCGGGTGTCGCGCTGCATGACGGCATGCTGCACCTGGGTGCGGCGACGCGCCTGGAGGCGCTGCGCACCGATGCGCGGGTGCGCGCGCACGCGCCGCTGCTCGCGCAGGCGCTGGATGCGCTCGGCGCGCTGTCGGTGCGGCACCTGGCCACGCTGGGCGGCAACATCGGCTGGCGCTGGGGTGACACCCTGGCCGCGCTGCTGGCGCTGGACGCCGAAGCCGAGGTCGACACCGACCCCGTGCCGCGGCCGCTCGCCGAGGTGCTGCGCCGCCCCGTGCTGCCGCTGGTGCGCGCGGTGCGCGTGCCGCTGCCGGCCGCCGCGCCGGTCGCCGTCTACGAGAAGGTCGGCGCCCGCGCGGCCTTCAGCCCGTCGCGGCTGGCGCTCGCGATCCGCGCGCAGCTGGCGCACGGCCGGCTGCACGGGCTGCGACTGGCGGCCACGGCCGCGGCGTTGCCGGCACGGCGCCTGGCAAGGGCGGAGGCGGTGCTGGATGGCGCCGACTGCCGCAGCCTGCCCGCGCGGGCCGGGGACCTGCGCGCCGCGCTGCAGCAGGACCTGCACGACGACACCGACCCGCAGCGCGTGCGCCTGGCCGCGCGCCTGCTGCTGGGGCACCTGAACCGACGCCTGCCGCATTCCGCATGACGCCGCACCGACTCCTCGACCATGCGGCGCTGGTCGCCGCCCGCGAGCCGCGCCCCGACGCCGCGGCCAAGCTCACCGGCCATCCCGGCTACCTGACCGACCGCATCGCGCCGGGCCAGCTGCACGGCGCCATCCTCGGCAGCCCGCTGCCCCATGCGCGCATCGTGACGCTGGACGTCTCGGCCGCGCGCGCGCTGCCCGGCGTGCACGCGGTCGTCACCGCGGCCGACATCCCCGGCGACACGCACTACGGCCTGCGCCACGTGGACCGCCCCGTGCTGTGTGCCGACAAGGTGCGTTGCATCGCCGACCCCATCGCCGCGGTCGCGGCCGAGACCCCCGAGATCGCCCGTGCGGCGCTGGCCGCGATCCGCCTCGAACTCGAACCGCTGCCCGTGGTCGACGACCCCGAGGCTGCGCTCGCGCCCGAGGCACCGAAGCTGCACGAGGACCGCGCCAACGGCAACCTGCTACATGCCGCGCGCCTGCAGCGCGGCGACCTGGCCGCGGCGCAGGCCGCCTGCGTGCATGTCGTCGAGGCCGTCTACGAAAGCCCGCGCCAGATGCACGTGACGCTGGAAACCGAAGGGGGCGTGGCCGAGCCGGACGGGCAAGGCGGCCTGACCCTGTACTTCGGCTGCCAGAACCCCGAGCGCGACCGGCAGGTGATCGCCGCGATGCTGCGCCTGCCGCCCGACAAGGTGCGCGCGGTCGGCATGCCGGTGGGCGGCTCCTACGGCGCCAAGGACGAGCTGACCATCCAGCCCATCGCCGCGCTGCTGGCGTGGAAGAGCGGCCGCGCGGTGCGCCTGCACCTGAGCCGCCCGGCCTCCACCGACCTTGGCGTCAAGCGCCACCCGATGCGCATGCGCATGCGCACCGGCTGCGATGCCGAAGGGCGGCTGCGCTTCCAGCAGGTCGACATCCTCGCCGACACCGGCGCCTACGCGACGCACGGCCCCGAGGTGCTGGACGCGGCCATCGAACACGCGGTGGGCCCCTATGCCTACGACGCGGTCGAGGTGCAGGGGCGGCTGGCCTACACCAACAACGGCATCGCCGGCGCCTTCCGCGGCTTCGGTGCGGTGCAGGTGCAGTTCGCGCTCGAGCAGCAGATCGACCGGCTCGCGCGCGCCAGCGGCCTGGGGCCGGTCGAGTTCCGCCGCCGCAACCTCGCCGCCCCCGACGCGCCGGGCCCGATGGGCCAGGTGGTCGCGCCCTTCGACGGGCCGCACCGCGCGCTGGACGTGATCGCGCAGCACCCGCTGTGGCGCGAGGCGGCGCAACGCGCGGCCGACCCCGCCGCCGACGCACGCTTCCGCCGGGGAGTGGGCCTGGCCCTGGTGCACCGCAGCGACGGCTTCGGCCGCGGTGGCCCCAACGGCGCGCGCCTGGCGCTGGCCCTCGGTGCCGACGGGCGCATCGAGCTGCGCGCCAGCCTCACCGAGATGGGGCAGAACCTGCTGGGCGCCACGCGCGCCATCGTCGCGCGGCAGCTCGGCTGCAGCGAGGACGACGTGCGCCCGGTGCTGGGCGACTCGGCGCAGGCCCCCGACACCGGTCCGGCCTCGGCCTCGCGCTCGACCACGCTGGTGCACCGCGCGCTGCACCGCCACGGCCCGGACTGGGCCGCGCGCCTGACCGCGCTGGCAGCCGACGTGCTGGGCGTGCCGGCGCAGACGCTGCGCTGGGGCCCTGGCGGCTGGCATGCGGGCCAAGCCTGCGTGCTGCGCTACGCCGAGCTGGCACAGCGCCTTGCCGCCGCCGGCACGCCACTGCCGCACCTGGAGATCGAGCTGCCCGGCGAGGAAACGCCCAGCGCGATCGACGCCGCGCACTACGTGTTCGGCGCCTGCGCCGCCGCCGCGCAGGTCTGCGTGGACACCTGGACCGGCGCGGTGCGCGTCGAGCACCTCGCGATCGCCGCTGCGCTCGGCCCGGTCGCCTCGCGCATGGGTTTCCTCGGCCAGATGGAAGGCGGTGCGCTGATGGGCCAGGGACTGGCGACGACCGAGGACCTGCCGACGCGCGAGGGCCGCTACCTGGCGCGCAACCTCGACGGCTACCTCGTGCCCACGCTGGCCGACGCCCCGCGCTACGACGTCACCGCGATCGAGAACCTCATGGAGGGCGACGAGATCGGCCCGCGCGGCGCCGGCGAGATCAGCGTCAACATCGCCGCGCCGGCGGTCGCCAACGCCGTGACCGCCGCGATCGGCATGCCGGTGGACCGCCTGCCCATCAGGCCCGACACCGTGCTGGATTACCTGGAGCAAAACCCATGACCACCGCGACGCTCACCGAGCCCGCATCGCAAGCCCCCGGTACCGCCACGGCAGGCGAGTCCGACACCCCGGCCGAGGTCGAGGTGTCCTTCGAACTGAACGGGCAGGCAGTGCACGTTCGCTGCGCGCCGACGCGCCGGCTGCTGTCGCTGCTGCGCGAGGACTTCGGCCTCACCGGCGCCAAGCCCGGCTGCGAGGTCGGCCGCTGCGGCGCCTGCATGGTGTGGCTGGACGACGTGCCGGCCAACGCCTGCCTCGTGATGGCCTGGCAGCTGGCGGGCCGGCGCGTGACGACCATCGAGGCGGTCGCGCAGCGCCCCGAAAGCGCGCCGGTGCGCGAGGCGCTGGCCACCTGTGGCGGCCTGCAATGCGGCTACTGCACCGGCGGCTTCGTGATGACGCTGACCCACCTGCACCAGCAGCAACCGCGGCCCAGCGCCAGCGAGGCCAGCGAGCTGCTGTGCGGCCACCTGTGCCGCTGCACGGGGTACGGCGGGATCCGGCGCGCCGTGGACCAGCTATTCTGAACCGACGTCCACGGCCTGCGGGACCGGCGACGGCACGGCGCGCTGCCGGCCTCGCCCGGTCCACCGGGTCACGACCTGGTCACTGCTGCTGTTGGCGCACCTTCGCCACTTCGGCGAGGAACTCGTCGACCAGCGCGGCGCCGATCTGCTGCTTGTGCTGCGCGATCACCGGCGCGACCGCCTGCGCCATGCGCGCGCGCTCCCGCGGAGTGATGTCGGTGTAGATGGTGCCGTGCTGCTTTGCCTTCTCGATGGCCTTGGCCTCCATCTCGCGCGAGACCTTGCGCTGGTCGGCGCGCACTTCCTCTGCCGCCTCGCGCAGCAGCTTCTGCTCGTCCGGCGTCAGCTTGTTCCAGCTCGCCTGCGAGACCAGCACGATCAGCGGGTTGTAGACGTGGCGGGTGCTGGACAGGTGCTTCTGCACCTCGTAGAACTTGTTGGTCTCGAAGGCAACGATGGGATTGTCCTGCCCGTCCACCGCATTGGTCTCCATCGCCGTGAACAGCTCGGTGAATGGCAGCGGCACCGCGTTGGCACCCAGCGCCTTGAAGGTGTCGAGCATCAGCGGGGCCTGCAGCACGCGCAGCTTCAGGCCCTGGATGTCCTCCAGCTTCGCGATCGGGCGCTTGTTGTTCGACAGGTTGCGGAAGCCGTGGTCCCAGTAGGCCAGGCCGACCAGGCCACGCGGCAGGCGCTCCATCATCTTCTTGCCCAGCGGGCCATCCAGCACCGCGTCGGCCTCGCGGAAGTCCTGGAACAGGAAGGGGATGTCGAACACGCCGTATTCGGCCGACAGGCCCACCATCAGCCCGGGCGGCATGGTTGTCATGTCGATCGTGCCCCCCTGCAGCGCAGACAGGGTCTGGATGTCGCCGCCCAGCGTGCCGTTGTGGAAGATGCGGATGTTGATCTTGCCGTCGCTCTTCTCGCGCACGCGCTTGGCGAACTGCTCCACGCCATAGCCCATGTGACTTTCCTTGGGCTGCACGTGCGAGAAGCGCAGCGTGCGGTTCTTGATGTCCGCGGCATGGACCTGGCTCGCAGCCATGAACGCCGGCAGGAGCATGCCCAGGGCCAGGGTCTTCAACAACTTCTTCATGCAAGTCTCCTTCATGGTTTGGAATGTGGAGGAAGGATCAACCCGCGAACCAGCGCGCCGGCACGGTGACCAGTCCAGGGAAGAACACGAGCAGGTACAGCACGGCGACCTCGACGATCAGGAAAGGCCAGACACCCTTGACGATCTCCTCCATGTCGAGGCGCGAGACGCTGCGCACCACGTTGAGCACCGATCCGACCGGCGGGGTGATGAGGCCGATCGAACAGGCCACGATGAAGACCACGCCAAAGTAGACCGGGTCGATGCCGGCCTGCTTCACCACCGGCAGCAGTACCGGCGTCAGGATGAGGATCATCGGGATCATGTCCATCGCCATGCCGACGACCAGCAGCAGCGTGACGATGGCCAGCATCAGCAGCCGCGGCGAGCCGATCAGCGGTGCGAGCAGCTCCACCACGATGTCCGGCAGCTCGGCCACCGTGATCATCCACGCCGCCACCATCGCCGCGGCGATCAGGAACATCACCGTTGCGCTCATCCTGGCCGTGGCGAGCATCGCGTGGACCAGCGCCTTCATGTCCATCTCGCGGTATACCAGCACCGAGACCAGGAGCGCGTACACGGCCGCGACCACCGCCGCCTCGGTCGGCGTGAACACGCCGAAGCGCAGGCCCACGACGATGATCACCGGCAGCAGCAGGGCCCAGAACCCGCTGATCACCGCCTTCACGACGGACGCCCAAGGCTGGCGCGGCATCGGACTCAGGGCGGTGCCGCGGGTCTGCCAGTACCAAGCGGCGGCCAGCGCGATGCCGATCACGAGGCCCGGGACGATACCGGCGAGGAACAGCCGGGTGATGGAAACCCCGCCGGTCACGCCGAAGATGATGAAGCCGATCGACGGCGGGATGATCGGCCCGATGATGCTGGTGGCGGCGATCAGGCCGCCGGTGGAGGCCTTGTCGTAGCCGGCGCGCATCATCATCGGCAGCATCAGGGCCGACAGCGCCGCCGCATCGGCCACCGCCGAGCCCGACAACGCGGACAGCATGCAGCCGGCCACGATGATCACGTAGCCCATCCCACCGCGGATGTGACCCACCAGGGCCATCGCGACGTCGACGATGCGGCGCGACAGGCCGCCCACGTTCATGATCTCGCCGGCCAGCAGGAAGAAGGGCACCGCCATCAGCGGGAAGCTGTCCGCCCCGTTGATGAGGTTCTGCGCGACGATCTGCGCATCGAACATGTCCTGGTGCCACATCAGCGTCGCGCCGCTGATCAGCAGGGCATACGCGATGGGCATGCCCAGCGCGATGGGCACCAGCAGGGACCCGAGGAACATCGCCAGCACCATCATGACAGGGCCTCCTGCTTGACCACCCCTCCGCCGGCCTTGGCCGCCGATGCCTGTGCGAGGGCGTCCATGTCGCCGTCCTCGCTGGCCTGCACGATCACCGCCTCGTCCTCGGCAAGGTGACCGGTCAGCGCCCGGTACAGGTCATGCAGCAGCATCAACCCGACGGAGATGCCGAACACGACGCCGGTGCCGTAGAAGATCGCCATCGAGACGCCGGTCACCGGCATCGTCGTGTCGAGGTTGATCACCATCTGCTGCCAGCTGCCCACCAGCAGCAGGCCGGTGCAGCCCAGCATGCCCAGCTGGCTCAGCACCAGGCATGCGATGCGCCCGCGGTGGCCCAGCCGGCGCACCAGGCTGTCCACGCCCAGGTGCAGGCGTTCGCGCATCGCGACGATGGCGCCAAGGAAGGTGCTGATCAGGAACAGGAGCCGCGACAGCTCCTCGGAGACTTCCAGTCCGGAATTGAAGGCGTAGCGCAACACAACGTTGCCGAACACCAGGACCACCATGGCGCCCAGGCAGGCCACGAGGGTGATGTTCAGGAGGCGGAACCAGCCCCTGACGATGGTTTGCATAGCGTCTCCTTGCAGGCCGGCCACTCGGGCCGGCCGCCCCGGCGCAATCGAGGTTGCGCCTTGTTGTTATGGGAAAACCGCGTCGTGGCCGTCACTCGAACATGTCAGGCTGGGTGGCCGCGAGGTGCTCGTAGATCGGCTGGAAGTGCAGCCAGCCGATGTACTCGCTGCCGACGTGCTCGCGGCTGTAGCGCGAGCGCTCGGGCGACACCAGCACCGGCTGCTGGCCCGTGGCCTCGATCATCAGCTGCTGCTTGCAGCAACGCTCCAGCGCGATGAACCAGAACGCGGCCGAGTCGATGCTGTGGCGACTCACCGTGAACAGGCCGTGGTTCTGGTGGATGGCCGCCTTCACGCCGCGGAACTTGTCGCACACCGAGCTGCCGGCCTGCGTCTCCACGGCCACCTGGCCGGCTTCCTCGCGGATCACGACATGGTCCTCGAAGAAGGCGGCAGCGTCCTGCGACAGCGGCGCGAGTGGCTTGCCCAGCGCGGCGAACGCCGTGCCGTACTCCGTGTGCGCATGGCACATCGCGACGATGTCCGGGTTGGCGGCATGCACCGCGGCGTGGAGCACGAAGCCGGCACGGTTGACCGCATAGCCGCCTTCGAGCACCTTGCCCTTGTGGTCGACCAGGATCAAGTTGCTCACCTTGACCTGCGCAAAGTGCACCGCCATCGGGTTGGTCCAGTACAGCTCCGGGAACTCCGGATCGCGCACTGTCAGGTGGCCGGCAAAGCCGTAGTCCAGACCGTGCTGCGCGAACGCCCGGCAGGCCGCCACGAGGCGTTCCTTGAGGTACTGGCGCTGCTGTGCCTTGGTCTCGAAGGTCGGGATGCTCGGGAACTTCAACCCCGGCTGCTCGGGTTGATAGATCGATTCACGGCCAGCGAGCTTTACGGCGGTCACGGGCGCGCGGGCAAGGTTCTCGGTCATCGTCGTGCTCCTGCTTTGTTGTTGATGGATGTCAGGTGCAGACGATAGGTACGACCTTGACATGGACCAATACGGCGGCACCGATAACATTTATGCGCAGCCAGAATGGATGGCTGCGTCCGCGCCAGGGACGCGGGGGAGCGACGTCAGGTCGACGCCACCTCGACAACCGCCCGCGACATCGCGGCTCCGGCGGCTGCCGGCGGAGGCGTGTCGCGCAGCCACGGGGGGTTCGCGAAGTACTCGACGCAGTGGTTCACGAAGGCGCGCACGCGCGGCGCGTTGCGGTTGCCGTGCAGGTAGACGGCATGGATGGCCGAGGAATCGTCGCGCACGTTGTAGTCGGCCAGGATCTCCACCAGCTCGCCACGCCGCAATGCCGGCAGGGCCAGGTGCTCGGCCAAGCGCATGATGCCCATGCCGGCCACGCACATCTGGTACAGCGTGCTGCCGTTGTCGGTGTGGAAGTTGCCGCGCGCCTCGAAGTGCTCGATGCGCCCGTTGATGCGCAGCGGCCAGCGGTTCAGGTGCTTGTGCATGCCGTCCCACAGCAGGCAGTTGTGCTGGCCGCTCTCCAGGCTGGCCGGCGTCACGGGCGTGCCGTGGCGCGCGAGGTAGGCAGGTGAGGCCACGATGATGCGGTGCAGGTGGCACAGCTTGCGGCTGACCAGCGTCCCGTCGTGGATGCGCCCCATGCGGATCGCCACATCCACGTGGCTGCCGATCAGGTTCACGACCGCGTCGGTCAGCGACACGTGTACCGACAGCCGGGGGTAGGCCTGCAGGAAGCCCGGCAGGCAGGGCACGACTTGGTCCAGCCCGAACGCCAGGGGCGCGCTGACGTGCAGCGTGCCCACCGGATCGTCGGCGCGCATCTCGGCTTCGGCCTGCTCCAGCATGTCGAGCACGCGGGTGCACAGCGCCAGGTAGCGCTCGCCTTCCTGCGTCAGGCGCTGGATGCGGGTGGACCGGTGCAGCAGCTTGCAGCCCAGGCGCGCCTCGAGCGAGGCGATGGCCCTGCTCACCACCGGCTGGCTCACCCCCAGCCGCACGGCCGCCGCCGTGAAGCCGCCCGTCTCCGCCACACCCTTGAAGATGCGCATCTCCACCAGGCGATCGTCCTTCATGTCTTGTCTCCTCTGGCCGCCACCATACGGCAAGCCGCGCGGCCTTGCTGGGAAGGCCGCGTGCGGAAACCGCGCAGGAAGAAAACAGTGCCCGGCATGTGGCGAGCGCACGGCGCACGCTCAGGCCGCGACCAGGTGGACTGCGCTTACCTGGGCCACGGCATGCAGCCGAGGAAAGCGGGGAACAGGCAGGCCCCCCGGGGCCTCGGGGGATCAGGCCGCCAATGCCAGCCGGACGCCGACTCGGAGGCGACTCGGGACAGTGGATCGCCGGAAAGTCTTGCCGTGGTGCATCCGACCGCAGGCCGCCTCAGCGAGGCGGCCGCAACCGTGAGACGGCGTCGCACCTCACGCCGCGCCGAGCAGCACGGCGCCAGCCGCCACGTAGGGCAGCAGCAACTTCACGGCTTCGATGACGACGTCGGGCGCTTGCCAGTGCTTGATCACCAGCAGCGGGGTACGGATGGATTCACGGAACGACATGATCTGCATCTCCTGGAGTTGAGGTTGCGTTTCGGGTGCTTCAAGGCGAACGCAGGCGACCGGCTCGACATGGCGAAGCCGGAGACCAGGTGGCCGGGAAGCGGTTGCGTGGCGCAGCGGCGCGACGACGCCCACCGCGCGCGGTGCAGGACCGAAGGAACCTAACGGTCGGGGATGCTGAAGGCCGAGCGGCGGACGATGCGGCGCTCGATGCATGCCAGGCGCATGCAGTTGGCGTCGTTGCGACGCTTGAGGGCGTAGACACGAGGCAGGAGTCGCCTTGCGTCACGCCCGCCAATGCTGGCGGGTGTCAACATGGGGTCTCTCCTTCTGCGGTGCAAGACGGCACCGCAGCCTCCACTCTAGCGCAGCGGGCAGGTTTTTGCCTGCCCGCCCGGCGAAGACCTTGAGCCAGCGCAGGGACAAGGTTCGCCGCGCCGGCAGTGGACGCTCACTTCGAGCGGTTCAGCAGGGCGTAGAGGATGATGGCGCCGAAGGTCGCGGTGCCGATGCCGCCCAGCGCGAATTCACCCAGGCGCAGCGTGTAGTCGCCGGTGCCCAGGATCAGCGTGATCGCGGCGACGATCAGGTTGGTGTTGTTGCTGAAGTCGACCTGGTTGTCGACCCAGATCTTGGCGCCGGCCACGGCGATCAGGCCGAACACGACGATGGACACGCCGCCCATCACCGCCACCGGCACGGTCTGGATCAGCGCGCCGAACTTGGGGCTGAAGCCCAGCACGATGGCGATCAGCGCGGCGACCACGAAGATGGCCGTCGAGTAGATCTTGGTGGCGGCCATCACGCCGATGTTCTCGGCGTAGGTGGTCACGCCGGTACCACCCGAGGCACCCGAGACGATGGTGGCGATGCCGTCACCGACGAAGGCGCGGCCCATGTACGGGTTCATGTCGCGCCCGGTCATGGCGCTGACGGCCTTGATGTGGCCCAGGTTCTCCGCCACCAGGATCACCGCCACCGGCGCGATCAGCAGCATCGCGTTGGCGTCGAACACCGGCGAGGCGAAGCCCGGCATGCCGAACCACGGGGCGTTGGCCACCTTGGAGAAGTCGATCGGCTGGCCCAGGCCCAGGCCGTTGGTGAGCACCGCGTAGATGACGGTGGCGACGATCAGGCCCACCAGGATCAGCAGGCGCTGCACCATGCCGCGGGTGAACACCGCGACCGCACCGACGCTGACGAAGGTCACCGCCTGCATCCACGCGTCGAACGGCGTGGGCGCCATGTTCTTGATCGGCACGGCCGCCAGGTTCAGCCCGATCACCGCCACCACCGCGCCGGTGACCACCGGGGGCATGAAGCGCTCGATCCAGCCCGTTCCCACCGCCATCACGACCAGGCCGATCAGCGTGTAGAGCACGCCGCAGGCGATGATGCCGCCCAGCGCGACGCCCAGGTTGGGGTTGGCCCCCTGCCCGGCGTAGCCGGTGGCGGCGATCACCACGCCGATGAAGGCGAAACTGGAGCCGAGGTAGCTCGGCACCTTGCCGCCGACGATGAAGAAGAAGATCAGCGTGCCGATGCCGCTCATCAGGATCGCGACGTTGGGGTCGAACCCCATCAGCAGCGGCGCCAGCACCGTCGCGCCGAACATCGCGACGACGTGCTGCACGCCCATCGCCAGCGTCTGGGGCCAGGGCAGCCGTTCGTCCGGCGCGACGATCCCCTCGGTTTTCTCGCGCCATTGCGGGAACAGACTCATGAAGGAAACTCCTGTCGTTGTGGAACAGCTGCCGCACCGCGCGTGGGCAGCGCGCCCGGCAGTGTAGGAGTTTCGGGCGGGATCGGAACCGCGGAAAGCACGGGGGGCGCACGCATTCGCATGCGTGCGCCCCGCCCATGGTGCCGGCGGCCCGATGGGTGCCGCCCGGCGTCTCGACGGCACAGCAGGCGCTGCAGCCGCCGATCGCGTCCGCCGCCGGGCAGTGGCTCCCGGTACGGCGGCGCTCCCTCAGCGAAGACGGAGGGCTGGGGCTCTCGCTCTCACCTGCCCCGACCGCCGCCCTCTCCCTCGACGTCCCAGAACTTGTTGCAGATTTCCTGGGGACTGCTCGTTCGTTGCCTGCTTCGCAGGTTCAGCGCATCCGCAGCGCCAGCGTGCGTTGCGCGGGCTCGACGCGGGATTGCAGCACCTGGTACTGACGCAGGCCTGTCGTCGTCCCGGACGGCAGCGTCGCGGGGCGCTGCTGCCGTTGCTGCTGGGCGGCCACGTGCTGGGCCAGGACGGTGGAGGCACTCGCAGAAGCGGCAAACTGTTTCATGGCTGGAACCACTGGCTGGGTGCGAAATCGGTGCACAGGAAGGCCGGCGTGCGGCTCGGCGTCCTGAACAGCTTGGACAGCGTCGGCCAGCGGCTGCGCTGTCCCTCCTCGACCTGCGCCGGCGTCAGGCGCAGCAGCGACGAACGCCCGCCGCGGCCATGCATCGCGACCGCGGCCGACAGTTGCGAGCGGCTGCGGCGCGCCACCAGGCCGACCATCGACAGGGAGCCCGGACGGCGTTTGGAAGACTGGTGTGGCATAGGGCTTGCGTTTTCCGGATGACGGCCCTTGCAGCGCAGCTTTCGTGCCAGCGCGCCGATCCGTAACGAAAATCCCCGTTCCCGCGGCGTTCTCCCAGGGAGGCCCACCCGCACGCCAATACATTTGGTTGCATTTATGGCGGGATTCGTCAGACGCAAAACGGCACCGCACGCCCCCGGCTCCCGTCTTGTGTCAAGCCCCGCGCGGCGATCCGAGAAGGATTTCACGGGTGGCGCGGCAGGGGGCATCATCGGTGCATCGCCGTCGCCCCGAAGAGCCTGCCCATGACCGAACTCGGCCTCATCGCCCCGCCCACCGTCTGGTGGATCGTCGCCATCGGCCTGATGGGCCTGGGCGTGCTCGGCACCGTGCTGCCCGTGCTGCCCGGCACCATCCTCGTGCTGGCCGGCATCGTGATCGGGGCCTGGATCGACGGCTTCGTGCGCGTCTCGGGCTGGACGGTCGGCGTCATCACCGTGCTGGCGCTGCTCGCCTGGGTGGCGGACTACGTCGCCGCGGTGCTGGGCGCGCGCAAGGCCGGCGCCAGCCCGCTGGCCCTGGCCGGGGCGGCGCTCGGCACGGTGCTGGGCATCTTCACCGGGCTGGTCGGCCTGCTGTTCATGCCGCTGGCCGGCGCGATGGCCGGTGAATACTGGGCCCGGCGCGACGCGCAGCGCGCCACCCGGGTCGGGCTGGCGACCTGGATCGGCCTGCTGGTCGCCACGGTGGTCAAGGTGGTGCTGGCCTTCCTGATGATCGGGCTCTTCTTCGCCGCCTGGCTGTGGTGGTAGTTCAGGCGGCGACGAACGCCGCCACCCGCCGCACCACCTCGGGGTCCTTGAGCAGGCGCCGGTGGCCCAGCCCTTCGGTCAGCATCAACTCGGCCTGGGGCACCAGGGCCTGCAGCTTGAGCGACTCCACCACCGGCACCACGGTGTCGCCGCGGTCGTGCACCAGCAGCGCCGGCTGCCTCAGGCGGTCCGCGCCATGGCGCGCGGCCAGCTGCTCGAACACCATCGCCTCGCGCGCCTCCAGGTGGCGCACCATGGCCTCGCGCGTGGCTTCGCGCAGCCCGAACGCCGCAGCGTAGTCGCGCGTGACCTGCACCGGGTCGGTCGGCGCGGCGATCGCCACCCAGCGCTCGGCCGCCAGGCCGCGTGCCAGCGCCGCCGTCACCGCCGCGCCGCCGGCCGAGTGGCCGACCACCGCCCGCAGCGGCCCGAGCCGGCCGCCCAGGTAGCCCAGGGCGCGTGTGAACTGGGCCAGGTTGCTCCGCCAGCCGGCGCTGCGCCCGTGGGCGGGCTGGTCCACCGCGACGACGGCCAGCCCGCGCGCGGCGAGCGCTTCGGCGAGCGCCGACATCTGCAGGGCCCAGCCGCCCCAGCCATGGGTCAGCAGCACCACCGGCGCCTGCGGCGCGGCGAACCAGCGGTACAGCGTCAGCGAGGCGTCCTCGAAGGGCAGCGACTCGACCGCGACGCCGGCGGGCGGAGGCAGGTGCCGGGTCGCGAGCTTGGTCGGCACCGGGGTGCAGAACACGCGCGCGGCGACCCGCGCCGCCACGGACACCGGCGCGAGCGTCTCCGCGGTGCGCAGTCCGGCGCGCAGCATCGGGTACAGGCGGTGGGCGGTGAAGCTGCGGGCGGCGGGCGCAGCCAGGGCGGTGGCGTCGGTCATGGGGGTTCCTTTGCGAAAGGGCAGCAGGCGCCGGCTCACAGCGGCGCGAAATCCTCGTTGCGGCGCGGCACCGACTCGACGATGGCGGCCACCATGACACCCACGCGCAGCGCGGTGACGGCCACGACCAGGACCAGGGCGATCAACATGGCAATCTCCTATTTCGCACGATCGTGCGAAGTTGAGGACGACAACGGACCGACGGCGTGCGGCGGGAAACGCATGGGGTCAGTCCCGGGGCAAGGCGGCGTCGGCCGGGGTGGCCAGGCAGCCGCGGATCAGGCGCTCGTAGGCTTTCCAGGCGCGCTCGGCGGCGCGCGGGTCGCGCAGGAAGCGGGCGTCGCGCATCAGCGCGATGAACAGGCCGTCGATCTCGAACACCAGCTGGTCGACGTCGGTCTCGGGCCGCAGGTGTCCCTGCTCGACCGCCTGCAGCACGGTGCGGCGCAGCGTCGCGCGCCAGCGCATCACGCCGTCGAGCAGCAGGTCGCGCAGCGGCCCGTCGCGGTCGTCGAACTCGAAGGCGCCGGCGCAGTAGATGCAGCCCAGGCGCGATTCGACGGCGTCGACGCGCCTGAGCCACAGCCGCACGATCGCGTTCAGGCGCGGCAGGCCGCGCGGCTCGCGCATCGCCGGCACGAACACGTCCTGCAGGAAGCGCCGGTCGTATTCCTCGATCACCGCCGCCTGCAGCGCCTCGCGCGAGCCCACGCGCGAGAACACGCCGCTCTTGGACATGCCCAGCCGCTTGGCGACTTCGCCGATCGTGAGGCTTTCCAGCCCCTCGGCGGCGGCCATCAGCAAGGCGGTATCGATGATCGCCGCGCGGGTGAGCTCGCTGCGGCCGGTCTTGGCTTCCATGCGGATCAATTTAGCACGGTCGTGCGAAGTTGCAAGCCGGGCCGACGAGCGGCGCCACACCGCCAGCAGGGACAATGGGGCCCATGTCGTCGAACACCCCCCTGCTTTCCCTGGCCCTGACCGCCGTCGAAGCCTGCGGCACGCTGGCCTTTGCCCTGTCAGGCCTGCTCGAGGCGGCGCGCAAGCGCCTGGACGCCGTGGGCGTCTGCCTGGTGGCCGGGCTGGCGGCCTTCGGCGGCGGCACGCTGCGCGACGTGCTGCTGGACCGGCGCCCGTTCGTGTGGGTGTCGCACAGCGAATGGCTGTGGGTGCTGCTGGTGCTGTGCACCGCCGCGATGGTATTCCTGCGCACGCGGCACTTCGAGCCGACCGAGCGGGCCATGCAGTGGCCCGACGCGCTGGGGCTGGGCCTGTTCAGCGCCACCGGCACCCAGCTTGCGCTGGCGCAGGACCTGCCCGGCATCGTCGCGGTGCTGATGGGCGTGATCACCGCCACCTTCGGCGGCGTGCTGCGCGACATCGTCTGCAACGAGATCCCGACCGCGCTGCGCGACCACCGGCCGTACGCGGTGTGCGCCTTCGCCGGCGGCTGGGTGCTGTGGGCGGCGCAGCACTGGGGCCTGGGCCACGAGGCCAGCCTGCTGCTGGGCGCCTTCACCGCGGCGGCGCTGCGCGTGGCAGCGCTGCTGACCGGCTACACGCTGCCCGGCTGGTCCTCCGGCGCCGACCGCTCGTGACGCGCCCGCGCGCGGTCCGCACTAAGATCGGCCCGATCCGCGAAAGGTTGACGACCATGGAAACTCCGACGCCCACCCCCTCCATCGATCCCCGCACCTCGTTCCTCGAGGAAAAGGCCTTCAAGGCGCGCACCGTCCTGCTGTTCGGCCCGATCACGGACAGCGTCGCGCAGGACATCGTGCGGCGCCTGATCGCGCTGTCGGCGGAGTCGGACGCCCCGATCGACATGCTGGTGTCCTCGCCCGGCGGCCACCTCGAGTCGGGCGACAGCATCCACGACGTGGTGCGCTTCATCTCCGCGCCGGTCAACATGATCGGCACCGGCTGGGTCGGCAGCGCCGCGACGCACGTGTACCTGTCGGTGCCGCGCGAGCGCCGCTTCTGCCTGCCCAACACCCGCTTCCTGATCCACCAGCCGAGCGGCGGCGCCGGCGGCCAGGCCACCGACATCGCGATCCAGGCCAAGGAGATCATCAAGGCGCGCGAACGCGTGGCCCGCACGATTGCGCGCGAGACCGGCCAGCCCTTCGAGCGCGTGATGGCCGACATCGAGCGCGACCGCTGGATGTCGCCCGAGGAGGCGCTGGACTATGGCCTGGTCGGCCGCATCATCGAGAAGCAGTCGGACCTGCGCTGACCGCGCCTGCCGCGGCGGGGCGCGCGACGCCCCGCCCGCTTGCGGCTCAGTAGGTCTTGTACGGCAGGAACTTGCCGCTCATCACGATGCGCACGCGGTCGCCCTTGGGGTCTTCCTCGCGCGCGAGGTCCATCTTGAAGTCGATGGCGCTCATGATGCCGTCGCCGAACTCCTCGTGGATCAGCTCCTTGAAGGTGGTCCCGTAGACGTTGACCAGCTCGTAGAAGCGGTAGATCAGCGGGTCGGTCGGGATGGCGGTGGGCAGCGAGCCCTTGTAAGGCACCACCTGCAGCCACTTGCACTCTTCCTCGCTGAGGTCGAACAGCTCGCCGACGACCCGGGCCTGCTCGGCCGTCATCGTCATCTGCCCCAGGCACGCGGCGGTCGTCCACTCCTTGCTCATGCCCACGCGGGCGGCCACGTCGGCCCACTTCAGGCCCTTGGCCACCTTGGCGGCCACGATCTTCTCGGTCACTTCCAGTCTGCTCATGTTGCTCGGCTCCTGTTGAAAATGCGGCCTCACCTGCGCGGCCAGAGAAACTTGCGTTCGGAGACGTCGATCGGCTGGTCGTTGACGCTCGCCTCGCGGTAGCGCATCAGCCCGCGCTCGTCGAACTCCCACTGCTCGTTGCCGTGCGAGCGGAACCAGCGCCCGGCGGCGTCGTGCCACTCGGACTCGAAGCGCACCGAGATGCGGCAGCCGGTGAAGCTCCACAGCTCCTTGCGCAGCCGGCAGTCCAGCTCGCGCGCCCATTGCCGGCGCAGGAACTCGCGGATCGCGTCGCGCCCGCGGCCGCAGGCGGTGCGGTCGCGCCACACCGCGTCCTCGGCGTAGGCCAGCGCGACGCGCCCCGGGTCGCGGCTGTTCCAGGCGTCCTCGGCCAGCTGCACCTTGAGCGCGGCCGTCTCGGGCGTGAAGGGCGGCAGGGGCGGTCGGGCAGGTTCCATCGCGCGGCCCTCAGGCGATGCGCTGCAGCGGCGCCCGTGCGCCCTCGCCGGCCTGCGGCGCCGCCGGCTCGGCGCCGGGCCGCACCACCCGCGGTCGCTCGGGTGCCTTGCCGTGTGCCAGCCCCGCCGCGCGCAGCACCAGGAAGTCGACCAGGTGGTTGCGCAGCGGGTAGTAGTCCAGGTGGTAGTGCAGGTCGGCGCGGTGCCGCGGACGCGGCAGCGGGTTCTCGACGATCTCGGCGATGCGCGCGCGCGGGCCGTTGCTCATCAGCAGGATCTTGTCGGCCAGCAGGATCGCCTCGTCGACGTCGTGCGTGATCATGAACACGGTCTGGCGCGTCTCGGCGCAGATGCGCAGCAGCTCGTCCTGGATGGTGCCGCGCGTGAGCGCATCCAGCGCGCCGAACGGCTCGTCCAGCAGCAGCATCTTGGGCTGGATCGAGAAGGCGCGTGCGATGCCGACGCGCTGCTTCATGCCGCCGGACAGCTGCGCCGGCTTCTTGTCGATCGCGTGGCCAAGGCCCACCAGCGCGACGTACTTCTCGACCTCGGCGTCGATCTCGGCGCGCGAGGCGTGCGGGCGACGCGAGCGCACCGCGAAGGCGATGTTGCGCCGCACGCTCAGCCACGGCAGCAGCGCATGGCCCTGGAACACGACGCCGCGGTCCAGGCTCGGGCCGACCACCTCGCGTCCGTCCATGAAGACATGGCCCTCGCTGGCCGACTCCAGCCCGGCCAGGACGTTGAGGATGGTGGTCTTGCCGCAGCCGGAGTGCCCGATGATGCAGACGAACTCGCCGCGCTCGACCGTGAAGTTGACGCCCTCGAAGACGGGTTCGCCGGCGCCGGGGTAGCGCTTGGCCAGGCCCTCGACCTGCAGGAAGGGACGGGATTCACTCGACATACGACACCGCCTTCTGCAGCCGCGCGAACATCAGGTCCAGCAGCATGCCGACCACGCCGATGACCAGGATCGCGAAGATCACGTTGGTCAGCGACAGGTTGTTCCACTCGTTCCAGACGAAGTAGCCGATGCCGGTGCCGCCGACCAGCATCTCGGCCGCGACGATCACCAGCCAGGCGATGCCCATCGAGATGCGCATGCCCGTGAGGATGGTCGGCGCGGCCGCGGGCAGGATCACCTCGAAGGCGCGGCGCAGCGGCTTCACCTCCAGGGTCCGGGCCACGTTGAGCCAGTCGCGCCGCACGGTGGACACGCCGAAGGCGGTGTTGATCAGCATCGGCCAGACCGAGCAGATGAAGATCACGAAGATGCCCGAGACCGACGAGTCCTTGATCGTGTACAGCGCCAGCGGCATCCAGGCCAGCGGCGAGATCGGCTTGAGCACCTGGATGAACGGGTCCAGCGCGCGGTAGACCAGCGGCGACATGCCGATCACGAAGCCGAGCGGGATCGCCACGCAGGCAGCGATCAGGTAGCCCAGCCCGACTCGGCCGAGCGAGTACAGCAGCTGCAGGCCGATGCCCTTGTCGTTCGGCCCGTTGTCGTAGAACGGCTGCGACAGGTGCTGCACGATGGTGCGGCCCATCTCGGCCGGGGTCGGAAAGCCCGAGCGGGCACCGCCCCCGTCGCCCGGCGCCTTGCCCATCAGCTCCAGGTACTCGAGCTGCTCGGGCGTGAGGGGGGCGGCCGCCCCGCCCGAGGGCAGCGTGGCCAGGTGCCAGACGCCGACCAGCACCGCCAGCAGCAGCGCCGACAGCAGGGCCGGCGCCAGCGCCGAAGACACGGCAAGACGCTTCATGCGGCAGGTTCCTTCAGCTGCGCCGGATCGCGAAGCCCTGCAGGTAGGCCTCGGGCTGCGTCGGGTCGAACTCGCGGCCCATGATGCGGAACTTCGGATAGGCGCCATCCGGCACCTTCTGGTCCAGTTCCTTCATGTGCTTCTTCGCGTCGGTGAGCAGGAACACGCGCTCGGCCAGCTGGCGGTAGTCCACGTCGCCCTTGAGGTAGCCCCAGCGCTTCATCTGCGTGAGCATCCACACCGCCATCGACTGCCACGGGATGGGGTCGAAGTCGGCGCGGTCGGGCACGTTGCGGATGTTGCCCAGGCCGTCGGCGAAGCGGCCGGTGAGCACCTGGCGCAGCACCACCTCGGGCTGGTTCAGGTAGGCCTGGGGCGCGATCACCTTGGCGATCAGCTCGCGGTTGCGCGCCTCGCGCGCCATCGCGGCGGAGGTCAGCACGGCGCGGAACAGCGCGGCGAAGCTGTTGGGGTGCTGCTGGATGAACTCGGCCGAGGTGCCGAACGCGCAGCAGGGGTGGCCGTTCCACAGGTCGCGGCTCAGCACGTGGATGAAGCCGACCTCCTCGTACACCGCGCGCTGGTTGAACGGGTCCGGGCCCAGGTAACCGTCGATGTTGCCGGCGCGCAGGTTGGCCACCATCTCGGGCGGCGGCACGACGCGGATCTGCACGTCGCGGTCCGGATCCAGCCCGGCCTCGGCGAGGTAGTAGCGCAGCAGGAAGTTGTGCATCGAATACTCGAAGGGCACCGCGAACTTGAAGCCCTTCCAGTCCTTCGGGTCGCGCCGCTCCTTGTGCTTGACGTGCAGCGTGATGGCCTGGCCGTTGGTGTTCTGGATCGTCGCCACGCGCATCGGCACCGCGTTCGAGCCCGCGCCCAGCGACATCGCCAGCGGCATCGGCGACAGGAAGTGCGTCGCGTCGTATTCCTTGTTGAGCATCTTGTCGCGGATCAGCGCCCAGCCGGCGGTCTTGACGACCTCGACGTTGAGCCCTTCCTTGGCGTAGAAGCCCAGCGGGTGCGCCATGATCAGCGGCGTCGCGCAGGTGATCGGGATGAAGCCGACCTTGAGGTCCTTCTTCTCCAGCGGGCCGCGCTCCTGCGCCATGGCCTGCAGGCTGGTGATCGGCACGACGCTCGCGATCGCTCCCATCGCGGCGGATTTGCCCACCGCGCGCAGGAAGCGGCGCCGCACCGCGTCGCGCGGGAACAGTGCCTTGACGACCGTGGCTTCGATGTAGTCGCTGGCGTACTGCTGGAAGTCCATCTCCGCCGCGCGGCGCTTGAGCGCGGAGGCGGCCTGCTCGGCGGTGTGCTCCTCGGGCGTGCGGTGGCGGCCGCAGCTGCAGCGCATCACCAGCGGGCGATCGGCGTCGTAGGGGTCGAAGTAGCGAGACATCTGGGGTTCCTTTCCGACCAGGGGCGTCAGGGGAACTCTAGGAACGCGGCACGTTCCGCGGCATCGCGCCCGCCACGATCCCGCTGTGGGGCTGGCGGGGACAGCGTGTAGTACCAGCCCTACACGGCGCGCGGCTCAGACCGGCATCAGGTCCTGCTGGACCGCGTAGAGCGCGATCTCGACGTCGTTGCGCGTGCCGGTCTTCTCGAGGATGCGCGCGCGGTAGGTGCTCACGGTGTTGGGCGACAGGTGCAGCTGCTCGGCGATCTGGCTCACGCTGCAGCCCTGCGCGATCAGGCGGAACACCTGGTACTCGCGGTGCGAGAGGATCTCGTGCACCTGCTTGCCGGCGGTGTCGCTGAGCGAGGTCGCCAGCGCCTCGGCGATCGAGGGCGTCACGTAGACGCCACCCGAGGCCGCCTTGCGGATCGCCGCGAGCAGCGCCTCCGGGTCGGCGCTCTTGTTGAGGTAGCCCGCCGCGCCCAGCTTGAGGCAGCGCACCGCGTAATGGCGCTCGGGGTAGGTGCTGAGCATCAGCACCGGCAGGCGCGGGTGCTCGCCCTTGAGCTGGCGCAGCACGTCCAGCCCGTCGCGCCCGGGCATCGCGATGTCGAGCAGCACCACGTCGACGCCGCCCTCGCGCACGCGCGCCACGCACGAGGGGCCGTCGGGCACCTCGCCGGCCACGCGCATGTCCGGCGCGTCTTCCAGCGTCTGCTTGAGGCCCTGGCGGACGATCCAGTGGTCGTCGCAGATGAGCACGTCGATCATGACAGGCGGGCGAAGTCGGACAGGGTGGTGCCGGGCAGCGGCAGCACGAGCTCGACGCGCGTGCCCTGCCCCGGGGTGCTGTCGATGCGCAGGCGCCCGCCGTGGTGGCCGGCGCGCTCGCGCATGCCGAGCACGCCATAGGCCTGCGCGCTCTCGAACGCCTCGACCGGCGCGCCGCGCCCGTTGTCGGCCACTTCCAGGCGCAGGCAGCCGCCGCGCGCCTCGATGCGGATGCGCACGGCGCTGGCCTGCGCGTGGCGCGCGACGTTGCTGAGCAGTTCCTGGAAGATGCGGAACACCGCGTTGGCCAGCTGCTGCGGCAGCGGCGGCAGCCCGGACTCGACGTCGATGCGCCAGTCGCACTGCAGCTCGCAGTTCTGCGCGAACTCCTGCGCCTGCCACTCGAGCGCGGCCCACAGGCCCTGGTGGTCGAGGATGGACGGGCGCAGGTCGGTGATGATGCGCCCCACGTTCTCGACCGCCGTCTCGATCAGGTAGGACATCGCGCCGCACTTGGCGTGCAGCGGCGGGCGGTCCTCGACGCGGCGTGCCAGCCAGGCGACGTCCATCTTGAGCGCCACCAGCAGGCTGCCCAGCTCGTCATGGATCTCGCGGGCGATGCGGGTGCGCTCGTCCTCGCGCACGCGCTCCAGGTAGGCCGACAGCTTGCGCAGCTGCGCCAGCGCGTCGCTCAGCTCGCGCGTGCGCTCGGCCACGCGGCACTCCAGCTCGTCGTTGGTCTGGCGCAGCAGCTCGGCCGCGCGACGGCGTTCGGTGATGTCGACGAAGGTGACCACGGCGCCCTGCACCTGGCCGCCCTCGAAGATGGGATAGGAGGAATACTCGACATAGAAACAGCTGCCGTCCCGCCGCCACAGCACCTCGTCGTCGACGCGGCACGGCACGCCGCGGCGGAACGCGTTGTAGATCGGGCAGTCCTCGCTGGGGTAGTGCGTGCCGTCGCCGTGCGTGTGATGCACCAGCTGGTGCATGTCGCGGTCGAGCACCTCGTGCGGCTCGTAGCCCAGCATGCGGGCCCCCGCGCGGTTGATGAACATGCAGCGGCCGGTCACGTCCACGCCGTAGATGCCTTCGCCGGTGGACTCGAGCAGCAGGCGCAGCCGGTCCTCCCAGAGACGGCCCGGTGCAGGAACGGCACGCGCGGCGGACGGGGTCGCTGCACCAGCTTCGTGCATGACAGCCTCCGTGGCAAGCAGGACGGGCCATCGCTGCAAGCGCCATGCCAATGCACGGCGCACGCCTAGTCCGCGCGTGCGCTCCCGCGCCGTCCCGCGCGTCCCGGGATCGCTGCCAGCAACCGGCGCGTGTAGTCCTCGCGCGGCGCCGACAGCACCGCCTCGACGGGCCCCTGCTCCACCACGCGCCCGTCCTTCATCACCAGCACCTCGTCGGCCATGAAGCGCACCACCGCGAGGTCGTGGCTGATGAAGACGTAGGCCAGCCCGAGCTCGTCCTGCAGGTCCTTGAGCAGGTTCAGCACCTGCGCCTGCACCGAGACGTCCAGCGCCGAGACGGCCTCGTCGAGCACCAGCACCTCGGGCTCGAGCGCCAGGCAGCGCGCGATCGCGATGCGCTGGCGCTGGCCGCCGGAGAACTCGTGCGGGTACTTGTGCATCGCCGCCGCGTCGAGCCCCACCTTCTCGAGCAGCCGCCGCGCGCGCGCCTCGCGCTCGGCGCGCGTGGCGCCGATGCGGTGGATCTGCATCGGCTCGACCAGCGTCTGCCCCACGGTGAAGCGCGGGTTCAGCGAGGCGTAGGGGTTCTGGAACACGATCTGCACGCGCCGGCGCATCGGCAGCCACTGCGCCTCGCCCAGCTGCAGCAGGTCCACCGCGCCGTCCGGCCCGTGCAGGCGTGCGCTGCCCGACACCGGCCCGCTCGCCGGCCCGTGCAGGCGCAGCAGCGCCAGCCCCATCGTGGTCTTGCCCGAACCGGATTCGCCGACCACGCCGAGCGTGTGCCCGCGCCGCAGCCGGAAGCTCACGCCCTGCACCGCCTGGAACTCGCGGCGACCCCACAGCCCCTGCCGGAACCGGAAGCCCTTGCACAGCGCCTGCACCTCCAGCACCACCGGCGCGTGCGGATCCTTGGGACGGGCCCGGGTCTCGTGGACACGCCGTGCGACGTGGTCGTCGACGACGGCCAGGCGCGCCGGCGGCGCCTCGATCGACGGCCGGCAGGCCAGCAGCGCCTGCGTGTACGCGTCCTGCGGCGCGGCGAAGATGCGCTGCACCGGTCCGCGCTCGCGCACCTGGCCGTGGCGCATCACGACCACCTCGTCGGCGATCTCGCCGACCACGCCCAGGTCGTGGCTGATGAACAGCATGCTCATGCGGTGCCGTTCCTTGAGCCTGGCGAGCAGCTCGAGGATCTGGCGCTGCACGGTGACATCCAGCGCGGTGGTCGGCTCGTCGGCGATCAGCAGCCGCGGCTCGCAGGCCAGTGCCATCGCGATCATCACGCGCTGCTGCTGCCCGCCGGACAGTTCATGCGGGTAGGCGTGCAGCCGCCGCCTCGGCTCGGGCAGGCCGACCTCCTCGAGCAGGTGCTCGGCTCGCGCCAGCGCCTCGCGCCGCGACAGGCCCAGGTGCCGCACCAGCGGCTCGGCGATCTGGCGCCCGACCGGGAACACCGGGTTGAGCGAGGTCATCGGCTCCTGGAACACGCAGGCGATCGCGCGGCCGCGCAGGGCGCGCAGCTCGCGCGGGGCGGCCTGCAGCAGGTCGCGGCCCTCGAACAGCACCCGCCCGCGCCGCTGCGCGTTGTCCGGCAGCAGGTTGAGGATGGACATCGCGGTCACGCTCTTGCCCGAGCCGGACTCGCCCACCAGCGCCACCGTGCGGTCGGCCGGGACCTGCAGGCTGACGCCGCGCACCGCATGCACCAGCGCGCCGCGCTCCATGCGGAAGGACACGTGCAGGTCGTCGATCTCGAGCAGCATCACTCCAGCCCCCGCAGCCTCGGGTCCAGCGCGTCGCGCAGCGCATCGGTGAGCAGCGAGAAGGCGGTGACGAACACCGCCATGAAGGCAGTCGCCGCCGCCAGCTGCCACCAGTGGCCGAGCAGCATCTCGTTCTGCGCCTCGCCCAGCATCGTGCCCCAGGACACCTGGTCGACCGGCACGCCCAGTCCCAGGTAGGACAGGATCACCTCGGCCTTGATGAAGCCCACCACCAGCAGCGACAGCTGCACCAGCACCACGTGGCTGACGTTGGGCAGGATGTGGCGGAACATGCGCGACCAGCGCCCGGCACCGATGGCCTGCGCGGCACGCACGTACTCGCGCACCGCATGCTTGATGAACTCGGCGCGCATCTGGCGATACACGCCGGTCCAGCCGGTCAGCCCCAGGATCCACACCACGGTGTCGACGCCGCGGCCCAGCACCGCCGCGAAGGCGAAGATCAGCAGGATGCCGGGGATGGAGGTGAAGACGTTGTAGACCCACTCGAGGAAGTCGCCCACCTTGCCGCCGAAGTAGCCGCCCAGCGCCCCCAGCAGCGTGCCGATCGCGGTGGCCACGACCGCGGCCAGCACGCCGACGAGGATCGAGACCTGCGCCCCCTTGATTGCCTTGGCCAGCACGTCGCGCCCGAGGCGGTCGCCGCCCAGCGGCAGCGTGCGCGCGCGTGGCGGCTCATGGCTGGCGACCTGCGCGGTGCGCTCGGCCCATTCGGCATAGCGCGGCGCCAGCGGGTCGACGTCGGACAGGTCCACCGGCGGCCCCTGCGGCACCGGCAGCGCCTGCGCCGGCGCTTGGGCAGGCGGCGCCCCGAGCCAGGACGGCGGCGCGTAGGGCTCGCCCACCTCGGCCTGCCAGTCGCCGGCGATCCAGCCCAACGCCGCCAGCGCGATCATCACGAAGAAGGCCAGCACCACGACCAGCGAGACCATGCCCACACGGTCGGCGCGGAAACGCCGCCAGGCCAGCTGCCAGACGCCCGGCGAGCGCGCGGGCGGCATGGAAACGGGCGTGTCGGCCGCCGTGCTCACTTGAGCACCACCCGGGGGTCGACCCACTTGTAGAGCAGGTCGGTGGCGAGGTTGATGACCATGGTCAGCACCGCGAGGTAGATGGTCACCGCCTGGATCACCGGGTAGTCGCTGCGGTTGACCGCCAGCAGCACCTCCCGCCCCAGCCCGGGGACCGAGAAGAACACCTCGATCAGGAAGGAGCCGACGAACACGCCCGGCAGCCCGGCGCCGATGTTGGTGAGGATGGGGATCAGTGCGTTGCGCATCACGTGGCGCAGCAGGATCGCCGGCTCGCTGAGCCCCTTGGCGCGGGCGGTGCGCACGTAGTCCTGGCCGATCTCGTCGAGGAAGAAGCTGCGGTACAGCCGCGTCTGCGGCGCCAGCGACACCGCCACCGCGAGCAGCACCGGCAGCGGCGCGTAGGTGACGAGGTTGGTCCACGGCGAGTCCGACCAGCCCTGCACCGGGAACCATCCCAGCTTGAAGGCGAACAGCCACTGGCCGACGATGATGTAGACGAGGAAGGAGATCGACATCGCCACCGTCGTGACGATCACGATGGCGCGGTCGGTCAGGCTGCCGCGCACCGCGGCCACGGCCAGCGCGAGGGGAATGGCCAGCGTCACTTCCAGCACCAGCAGCGGCAGCATGATGGTCAGCGTCGCCGGCAGCCGGCTGGCGAACAACGACGCCACCGGTTCGTTGGTGGCCCAGCTGCGGCCCCAGTCGAAGGTGAGGATCTGCCTGACGAAGATCCACAGCTGCTCCGGCAGCGGCCGGTCCAGCCCCAGCTGCTGGCGGATCGCGGCGATCTGCTCGGGCGTGGCCGCCAGGCCGGCAAGGATCTCCGCCGGGTCGCCGCCGAAGCCCTTGAACAGGAAGAACACCAGCAGGATCACGCCCGCCAGGGTCGGGATCATCTGCCAGAGGCGTCGCAGCAGGTAGGCAGCCATGGGCGGCGCAGGTCCTTCGTGCACGTGCAAGACGGTGTGCCGGGCAGTCTAACCGCGCCCGGCGCGGCGGCATCGCCGTATGCTAGGCGGCGCGCAATCGCGAAGGAGACCCGGATGCTGCGACGATGGTTCCAAGGGCTGCTGCTGGCCGCCGCGCTGGCGGCGGTCCCGCTCGCGCATGCCCAGGTGGCCGCCGCGCCGAAAGTGCTGCGCTACGCGCTGCCGGTGGCCGAGACCGGCTTCGACCCCGCGCAGATTTCCGATCTGTACTCGCGCATCGTCGCCGCCCACATCTTCGAGGCCCCGCTGACCTACGACTACCTGGCCCGGCCGGCCAGGCTGGTGCCGCAGACCGCGGCCGCGATGCCGGAGATCTCGGACGACTTCACCACCTTCACGTTCCGCATCCGGCCCGGCATCTACTTCGCCGACGACCCGGCCTTCCAGGGCCGGCGCCGCGAGCTGACCGCGCACGACTACGTCTACTCGATCAAGCGCCACTACGACCCGCGCTGGAAGAGCCCGAGCCTGTACGCGCTCGAGAACGCGAAGATCCTGGGCCTGTCCGAGCTGCGCGCCAAGGTGCTGGAACAGGGCCGGCCCTTCCCCTACGACACCGAGGTCGAGGGCCTGCGCGCGCTGGATCGCTACACCTTCCGGATCCGGCTGGCCGAGCCCGGCCCGCGCTTCCACTTCCTGCTGTCCGACCCCAGCGTCATGGGCGCGGTGGCGCGCGAGGTGGTCGAGGCCTACGGCGACGCGATCATGGAGCACCCGGTGGGCACCGGGCCGTTCCGGCTGGTGCAGTGGCGCCGCTCGTCGATGATGGTGCTGGAGCGCAACCCCGGCTACCGCGAAGAGGTGTTCAGCGCCCAGCCGGCGCCGGACGACCCCGTCGGGCAGGAGATCGCGCGCCGCCTGCAGGGCAAGCGCCTGCCGCTGGTGGACCGGGTCGAGATCTCCATCATCGAGCAGTCGCAGCCACGCTGGCTGGCCTTCCTCAACGGCGAGATCGACCTGGTCGGCGTGCCGCTGGAGTTCGCCACCCTCGCGGTGCCCAACGGCGAGCTGGCCCCGCACCTGGCGCGCCGCGGCATCCGCATGGACCGCTCGCTGTCGCCCGACATCACGCTGACCTACTTCCAGATGGAGCACCCGGTGGTCGGCGGCTACACGCCCGAGAAGGTGGCGCTGCGCCGCGCGATCGCGCTGGCCGTCGACGTCGACCAGGAGATCCGCCTGGCGCGCCGCCACCAGGCCATCCCGGCGCAGTCCAGCATCCCGCCGATGACCTACGGCTACGACCCGGACTTCCGCAGCGAGATGGGCGAGTTCAACCGCGCCAAGGCGCGCGCGCTGCTGGACCTGTACGGCTACGTGGACCGCGACGGCGACGGCTGGCGCGACCTGCCCGACGGCTCGCCGCTGGTGCTGGAGCTGGCCTCCGGCCCGGACTCCCTGGCGCGCGAGTTCAACGAGCTGTGGAAGAAGAACATGGACGCGATCAACGTGCGCATCGTGTTCCGCTACGCCAAGTGGCCCGAGCAGCTCAAGCTCTCGCGTGCCGGCAAGCTGATGATGTGGGGGGTGGGCTACAGCGCCACCGTGCCCGACGGCGACGACTTCCTCGCGCTGGCCTACGGTCCCAACAAGGGCTCGGGCAACCACGCGCGCTTCGACCTGCCCGAGTTCAACCGGATCTACGAGCGCCAGCAGCGCCTGCCCGACGGCCCGGAGCGCTTCGAGCTGATGACCCGGGCCAAGAAGCTGCTGGTCGCGTACATGCCCTACAAGATCCACACGCACCGCATCACGACGACGCTGGTGCATCCGTGGGTGATCGGCTACCGCAGCCACCCGTTCGCGCGCGACTTCTGGCGCTACGTCGACATCGACCGCTCGCTGGCGCCGGCCGCGGGCGGGGACTGAGCGGGCGCCGCCTCAGCGCAGCGTGGTGCCGCGCGCGCCGGCGTCGTCCGCCTGCAACGGCAGGGTGCCGGGCTTGGCGCCGGCCCACAGCTTGCGCAGGCGCTCCAGTTCCTGGTCGAACAGGTCGTTGATGCGGCGCAGCTCGGCTTCCTGGTTGGCGATCAGCGTCTTGTGCGCCTCCACCGCCACGTCGACGAACTCGAGCGACTGCTTGAGCTTCGGGGGCAGCGGCTTGCCCTTGTAGAACTCGGCCTCGTCCAGCAGCGGCTTGCGCTCCTTCTCGAGCTCGGCGATGCGCTGGTGCGAGTTCTCGATGGCCTTGCGCACGTCGTCCAGCGCCACCTCGCGGGCGCGCTGGTGGTCCGCCTCGGTGGGGTAGCGCGTCAGCAGCATGCGGTCGCGGCGGACCGCGTCCTGTTGCGCCAGGCGCTCCTGGGCGCGGCGGCGTTCCTTGGCCTCGAGCTCGGCGCGCTCCTCGGCCGTGAGGCTGGGCGGCAGCACGCTGCGCGTGGAGCCGTCCTTGTTCATCACCCGTTGTTCACGGTCGAGGCATTCGATGATGGGGCGATCCGAAGTGAGCTTGCGCCCCCGCGCATCGGTGCAGGTGTAGATGCCCTGGGCCGCCACGGGCCAGCTCGCAGCGACGGCGCCCATGGCAGCGGCCAGCGTCAAGAGTCTTCTCGTCAACCCGGCCTGGTTCATTGGCGTGTCTGGTCGTTGTGGGGTCGCGCCGCCTCACACTCCATAGCGGTCGCGGTAGGCGGCCACGCTAGCGAAATGCGTGCCCAGCTGCGGATCGGCGGTGGACTGCAGATACTGCAACAAGTCCGAGAGGGTGGCAATCGCGCAGACGCGCAAGCCGAGCTGCCGTTCGACCCACTGGACTGCCGAATATGGCGCATCGTTGCCGTTTTCCGTCGCCTTTTCCTGTCGGTCCAGCGCGATCGCCACGCCGCAGGGGGTGGCGCCGGCCGCCTGGATCATCGCGATCGACTCGCGCACCGAGGTGCCGGCCGAGATCACGTCGTCGATGATCAGCACCCGGCCCTGCACCGGCGCGCCGACCAGCACCCCGCCCTCGCCATGGTCCTTGGCTTCCTTGCGGTTGTAGGCGAACGGGACGTTGCGCCCCCGCCGGGCCAGCTCCACGGCCACCGCCGCCGCCAGCGTGATGCCCTTGTAGGCGGGGCCGAACAGCATGTCGAACTCCAGCCCCGAGGCGATCAGCCGCTGCGCATAGAACTCGGCCAGCCGGCCCAGCCGGGCACCGTCGTTGAACAGGCCGGCGTTGAAGAAATAGGGGCTCAGGCGCCCCGCCTTGGTCTTGAACTCGCCAAAGCGCAGCACGCCCGCTTCGACGGCGAAGCGGACGAAGTCCTGCGACAGGGTGTCGGTCGAGGAGGTGGTGGAGACAGTCATCGGTATGTTCCCGGCCCGGCGCGGGCCCGGCGCCGTGGTGGGCAGGCACTTACGTAGAATCGTGCGATTCTAGGTCAGGCCCTGCCAGCAGGCCGGGCGGGGCGACGGCGACCCGACCCGTTACGCCCCGTTTCCCGCCAAGAGGAGACGTCGTGCGGTATCCGACACATGCCCTGGCGCATGTCGCCCGTACAATTTCATCCCGGCTTGGCCCGGTGCCGGCTACGTGCTCCGGGCCGCTGAGGTCGTCCTCCGCGGGCGACAGTTTCCACCCGGCGTCGCGGCCCTTGCGGGCTGGTTCTCTGGTTTCATGCGCATGGCGCCGGTAGTACATCATTCACATGCATCTGGTTCATCCGTCGGCCGCGGCATCCCGCACGGCATTGCCGCACGCCCGCCCGGAGGGCCGCACGCCTCAGGAGGCTGGCTGTGAGTGAGCGCTCGCCGCGCGTCAAACGCAGCCCGTGGCAGATCCAGCAGGCCGTCCTCTTCGCCCTGTTCCTGCGCGAGCTGAAGACCCGCCTGGGCGGACGGTGGCTGGGGGTGTTCTGGGTGCTGCTGGAACCCGTGGCGCACATCGCGGTGATGACCACGCTGTTCAGCCTGGCGCACCGCGCCGCCATGCCCAGCATCGAATACCCGGTGTTCCTGATCACCGGGCTGATCCCGTTCTTCATGTTCCGCGGGCTGGTGACCCGGCTGATGGAGGCCATCGACTCGAACCGGGGCCTGTTCGCCTACCGGCAGGTCAAGCCGATCGACACCGTCATCGCGCGGGCGATGCTGGAAATTTCCCTGCAAAGCATCGTCTACCTGATCGCCCTGGGCACGCTGGGCTGGCTGGGGTTCCACTTCCTGCCGGTGCGAGCACTGGAACTGGCTGGCGTCAGCGCCGTCCTGATCATGCTGGGCGCCTCCCTCGGGCTGTTTTTTGCGGTGGTCACCAACGAGATACCGCAGGCGCGGGCCATCGTGCGCATCTCGCTCCTGCCGCTGTATTTCGTCTCCGGCGTGATCTTTCCGGTCCATACCATCCCACCGCAGTACCTGCCACTGCTGCAGCTCAATCCCGTGCTGCACCTGATCGAGCTGTCGCGCGCCAGCTTCTTCCCGCAGTACCGCGTGCTGCAGGGCATCAACCTCGCCTACCCGGCCGGATTTGCCCTTCTCAGCCTGTTCCTGGCGCTGATGCTGTACCGGCTGCGCCGCCATCAGCTGGCCTCGGTGGTGTAGCGATGATCGAGCTGCGCAACCTCACCAAGTGGTACCCGACGCCCCATGGGCGCCGCTACGTGTTCCGCAACCTCAACTTCCGCTTCCCGGACGACGTCAGCATCGGCCTGATCGGGCGCAACGGCGCCGGCAAGTCCACGCTGATGCGCCTGCTGGGCGGCATCGAGGCGCCCAACGAAGGCGAGGTGGTCACCGACGTCAGCATCTCCTGGCCGGTGGGGCTGTCCGGCGGGTTCCAGGGGTCGCTGACCGCGCGGGAGAATGTCAAGTTCGTCTGCCGGATCTACGGCACCTCGCATGAAGACATGCTCAGGAAGGTGCGCTTCGTGGAGGAATTCGCAGAGATCGGCGAGCACTTCGACCTGCCGATGAAGACCTACTCCTCCGGCATGCGCTCGCGGGTGGCCTTCGGGCTCAGCATGGCGTTCGATTTCGACTACTACCTGATCGACGAAGCCATGGCCGTGGGCGATGCCCAGTTCCGGGCCAAGAGCAGGGCCGTCTTCGACAGCCGGGTCGGCCAGGCCAACATGATCCTCGTCTCCCACAACATGAACGACATCAAGGAATATTGCGACGTCGTCGTGCTCGTCGACCAAGGCCAGGCGACGCTGTACGAAGACGTCGAGGCCGGTATCGCGGCTTATCAAGGCAGTCTCAAGAAGGCGGCGGCAAAACCATGATGAAGCTCGTTTCCCGTCTCACCGCAAAGCGGTTGCAGTGGGCGCTGGTGTACCTGCCCATGCTGGTGGCGACGGTGTATTTCCTGGTCTTTTCCGCCGACCGCTATGTCAGCGAATCCGTCATCACCGTCCGGCAGACCAGTTCCAACGCGCCGACCGGGGGCATGTCCGGCGCGGCCCTGTTGCTGGCCGGCCTGACGCCCGCCTCGCGGGAGGACACCCTGTACCTGCAGACCTACATCCACTCGATGGGCCTGCTGCAAAAGCTCGACCAGCAGCTCAAGCTGCGCGAGCACTTCGGCACCCCCTTGCGCGACCCGCTGTTCCGCCTGTGGGGCGGCACCAGCCAGGAGTGGTTCCTCGAGTACTACCGCAGCCGCGTCGAAGTGCTGATGGACGACATCTCCGGCCTGCTGACGGTGCGGGTACAGGGCTTCGAGCCCGAGTTCGCCCAGGCGCTCAACCGCGCCATCCTCGAGGAGAGCGAGCGCTTCGTGAACGAGCTGTCGCACCGCATGGCGCGCGAGCAGGGTCAGTTCGCCGAGGCCGAGCTCGAGCGCGCCACCGCCCGCCTGCAGGAAGCCAAGCGCCAGCTGATCGCCTTCCAGGCCAAGCACAAGCTGCTCGACCCGCTGGCCCAGGCCCAGGCCACCGGCACGCTGACCGCGGAGCTGCAGGCCGCGCTCACCCGGCAGGAGGCCGAACTGCGCAACGCGCTGACCTACCTGAACGAGGACTCCTACCAGGTCAAGGCACTGCGCAGCCAGATCAACGCCCTGCGCCAGCAGATCGACGAGGAACGCCTGCGCGCCACGGCCGGCAAGAACGGCGACCGGATCAACGCGGTAGCGGCCGAGTTCCACGACCTGCAACTGCAGGTCGGCTTTGCGGAGGACGCGTACAAGCTGGCACTGGCGGCCGTGGAGAGCGCGCGCATCGAGGCCACCCGCAAGCTCAAGAGCCTGGTGGTGGTGGAGCCCCCGGTGCTGCCCGAGATCGCGGAATACCCCCGCCGCTGGTACAACCTCGCGACCCTGCTGGTCGTGTGCTGCCTTATTTATGGAGTGGTCAGCCTCGTCGTGGCGACCATCCGTGATCACCAGGATTGAAGCCCATGCGTGCACGCCTTTCCCTGCTCCGCCGCCTGCTCGCCGTCCTGCGCGAGCCCGCCCTCGCCGTCCTGTGCTGCGGGGCGCTGCTCTCGTCCCACGTGCAGGCCCAGGCCTTCAACGACCCGATCAGCACCAGCCCGCGTGGCCTCACGGACGCGCCCAGCGCCCAGGAGCGCGCCGCCGAGCCGAAGAACGGCAACGCCCCGGCCGGCCTGGCACCGTCCGTCACCGGCAACGCGGCCAATGCCGCCGCCCCTGCACAACCGGCGCTGCAGGCGCCGCTGCCCCCCAACCCGGCCACGGCCGACCAGCCGGTGGTGTTCGGCTCGCAGATCTTCACCGGGCGCTTCGGGGCGGTGCCGTTCACCGGCTTCAACCCCGACTACCAGATCGCCGTCGGCGACCGCATCAACGTGCGGATGTGGGGCGCGTTCAACTTCGAAGCTGCCCAACCGGTGGACGCCCAGGGCAACATCTTCATCCCCAATGTCGGGCCGGTGCGCGTGCTCGGCGTGCGCAACGCCGACCTGAACGCCCAGGTCGAGGCGCAGATCAAGCGCGTGTTCCGCTCCAACGTCGGCGTCTACGCCACGCTGGCCGCGGCACAGCCGGTCAAGGTCTACGTGACGGGCTTCGTGAAGGCGCCGGGCCTGTACGGCGGGCTGTCGTCGGATTCGATCCTCTACTACCTGGACCAGGCCGGCGGCATCGACCCCGACCGCGGCAGCTACCTGGAAGTGGACGTGCTGCGCGGCGGGCAGGTGCGCGCGAAGTTCAACCTGTACCGCTTCCTGCTGGACGGCCAGATCGAGCACATCCAGCTGCAGGACGGCGACACCATCGTCGCCTACCCGCGCAAGTACACCGTGCAGGTCTCGGGCGAGGTGCTCAACCCCTACGTTTTCGAGTTCGGCGAACAGCAGGTGCCGGCGAGCACCGTGCTGGCCGTGGCGCGGCCCAAGCCCGGCGCCACCCACATCAGCATCGTGCGCAAGGTCGGCCCGGAGCGCCGCAGCGAGTACCACCCGCTGTCGGCCGCCGATGACGTGATGATCCAGAACGGCGACGAGGTCACGATCACCGCGGACAAGTACCCCGGCACCATCCTGGTCCGCATCGAGGGCGCTCACCTGGGCCCGCGCAGCGTGGTGCTGCCCTACGGCGCGCGCCTGAAGGACGTGATCCAGCGCCTGCAGCCCGCCCCGCAGGCCAACGTCGCGGCCCTGCAGCTGTTCCGCAAGTCGGTGGCGCAACGGCAGCGGGAGATGCTCGAGGCCTCGCTGCGCAGCCTCGAAACCTACGCGCTGACGGCGCGCAGCGCCACCAGCGAGGAAGCGGCGCTGCGTACCCGGGAAGCCGAGCAGATCCTGAAGTTCGTCGACCGCGCCCGCGCCGTGCAACCGCGCGGCCAGGTGGTGCTGCCCGAGCAGGGCGATGCCGGCGAGACCCTGCTGGAGGATGGCGACGTCGTCTTCGTGCCCGAGACCAGCAACCTGGTGCTCGTGAGCGGCGAGGTGCTGTTCCCCAACGCGCTGGTCTACCACCCCCAGGCGACCCCGGACGACTACATCGCCCAGGCCGGCGGCTACAACCAGGGCGCCGACAAGGCGCGGCTGATCGTCGTGCGTCAGAACGGGCTGGTGGTCCCGGCGACCGACGGCACCCGCCTGAACCCCGGGGACGAGATCATGGTGCTGCCCAAGATCGAGACCAAGAGCGTCGAGCTGACGCGCGGCATCACGCAGATTCTTTACCAGATTGCTGTGTCCGCCAAAGTACTTCTTGGCCTCTGATCAAGAGAGCTTTTGACTCCGCCAATCCAGTCACAAAGGCGCATGAAAAAAGTCGTAATTGTTGGACATCCAACGTCCGACTACCAGAATGTAGCGACACAGCTGCAAATAGAAACCAGAACCAAGAAATGAAAGACCTCGTCCACTCCCCCGCGAGCACGCAACTCAGCGTCATCGTTCCGTTCAGGGCTGACCCGAGTTCCCCTTACCTGGTGGAACGGCTTGAAGGATTGTGCAAGTGCTTCAAGAATACTCGAGAAGTTGAGTTCATCGTGATTGACTCAGGATCGCCAACCGAACTTCGCAAGAACATCTCGAGCATCTGCGAAGAGAACGGGGTGAGATACATCCATCATGATACCGCGGGCCAGGTCTTTTCAATTGGCGCTGCGCGCGACTATGGTGTCACGCACGCAACAGGTCGTGCGGTAACATTCCTCGATGTGGATCTTCGCTTCTCAGACGATTTCTTCGATCGTCTGGTGCGGTTCATGTCGTCTTATGGAATTTCGAGGCAAAAGAAGAAATTCTTCACCGTCCCCTGTCTCTACCTGACGCAGGAGGGCACTGACGAGTTTCTTGCGTCATGCGAAGATCAGCGCATGCTGGATTTCTATCTGCGTTGGCTCGATGGAGACAATCACGCCATACAGAATATGGCCCCCTGTTCTTCCGTGATGGTTGTTGACAGGCTGCATTATCTTTCGGTGGGCGGGCACCGACCGGAGTTTCGCGGACACGGATACGAGGATTTCGAGCTTTACCATAGACTCATGGTTGAGGAAGGGGCGCTTCCGCGGGCGCGTGACTATTACCACGACACAAAAACCTGGGATACGGCGACCTATCGTGGATTCCGTTCTCAGCTCTCCTTGCTTGGACGCCATGCCATGATGGCGAACATCTTCGTGATTCATCTGTGGCATCCCAGGCCAAGGTCCAATTCCTTCTACGCCAACTTGGCAGCCAACAGGGAGATCTGGCTGGAATTTTTCAGGAAGTTCGATAGCAACAGGCAGCATCCGTCGCCTCTGGTATCCACCGGGGCGCGGTTCGGGAAGTTCATCATGTTCGGCAAACCGCGCACGGCTCCGGCGGACTGCTTGAAGGACGTGCTTCCCATTCTCGGCGAAGTCCTCTTCGTGAACGAGCAGGATTTCGTGGACGATGAGATGCGCCTGCTGGATGCGGATCTTGCCGCGCTCATCGAGCAGCACGGAGTGCAGGCCATGCTTTTCCCCAACCCCTATGCCAATCCAGCGCGTCTTGAAGTTTACGACTGGTGCCGTCGGACCGGATTCCCCTATCTCTGTTGGGAGAGAGGGGCTTTGCCCGATAGCTGGTTCTTCGACAACAGGGGATTCAACTTTGATTCGGCCAGTTACGCGGAGCAGAACTGGCAGAGGGACCTCACTTCCGATGAGAGAAGCGCTGTCATTCGATACATCAATGAGGTCCTGACGGGGGCGAATACCCTTGAAAGGCAAGGATTGCGCATCAGTGGTGAGGGGTTGGCCGCAAAACTAAGGGTCGGTGGACGGAAGGTGTTGTTCGTTCCGCTGCAGCGACCCAGCGACACCGTCATCCGTCACTTCGCAGGGGGGGTAGGGTCGCAAGAGGCGTTTCTTGAATTCATTGATGAAGCGGCGGAAAAGCTCAATCGTCGCGGTTGGGTCGTCCTCTGCAAGAAACATCCTCTGGAATCAGAAGTTCCGACCTTGCAGCACGCTCAGCTCGTGCCCGATGATACTCATTTCATAGACTTGCTCGAATTGGCGGATGCAGTCGCTGTAATCAACTCCGGCGTTGGTGTTTATGCCGCGATGATGGGAAAACCATGCTATGTATTCGGAAACGCGTTCTATGCGTTTCAGGGCATCAATCAGTGCGCGTCGGCGGTTGATCCGGCAGCCTTCTGCAGTCAGGTGACTTCATCATACACGGTTGATATGGAGCGGGTCTACCAGTTCATTCATTATCTGAGAAATGACTTCTACTCGTTCGGGAGACCCAGCACCAAGATCCGGCAGGAGAAAGATGGATCTCTGCGCAACATCACAACGGGCATCGATTTCTATGAAATCAGAATACCGGGCATGCATCCTGTGATCTACCAGCGTCCGGAAGAAAGAAGAATCTCAACGGGCTCGCCCTTGTTTGAGAGGTTCAGGCTTGATCTCGAGCAGGAGGGAAACCGCGAGAAGATTGCAGTCCGAGAAACTGCAGTAACTCGCAGGAAGGATAAGTGGGCGGCAAAGCTTCGGAAGTTGTTTCGTGACCCGCATGCGTTCTTTGGAGATTCAAGAGTTCAATTCCTCCGGCCACTGCGTTTTGCTTTTCCGCGGCGGTGAATGGGGTTCGAAGATGCGTTGTCGGACAGGTTGGCGGATGCGCTCGGCTCTGCAGCACAAGTCGGGTGATGCACGGGGTTTACCCTTTCCCCTGACAGGGCTCTGCTGCACAAGTCGGGCGGGGGATTCATCCCGTGAAATCAACTCAACTTCCTTCTTCAGCCTCCACTTTGTTTCTTGCAATCGTTACTGCAGGTATCGGAAGAGTTTCCACGCTGTCGTCGCTGCTAGATGACGCCCAGCTTGTTCGCCCCAGCGGAAAGCAGGCGAGGGACTGCAGGGCCGTGCTTGCTTGGGGCCGCAAGCCCAGCGCTCGTATAGCTGAGGCTTTTGCCACTAGACACGGTCTGCCCGTGTGGTGCGTCGAAGATGGCTTCCTGCGTTCGGTCGGCCTGGGCAACCAGGACCCGCCCCTGTCCATCGTGCTCGACGACCAGGGCATCTACTACGACGCCTCGGGGCCGTCGCGCATCGAGGCGCTCATTGCCCGCCAGCACAGCGAGGACGAGCGTAGACGCGCCGCCGCGCTGCGCCAGCGGTGGTGTGCCGGGCGCCTGTCCAAGTACAACCATGCGCGAGAAGCGGCGCCGCCCCTGGAAGGCCCGTACGTGCTGGTCGTCGACCAGACCTTCGGCGACGCGTCGATCCGCTATGGCGCAGCCGATGCGACCAGCTTCGCACGCATGCTGGAAGCGGCGTTGGACGAGCACCCGCAGCTGCCGGTACTGCTGAAGGTGCACCCCGATGTGGTCGCCGGCCGCAAGCGCGGGCACTTCGATGCCCTCACCCCCGGGCAGGCCGCACGGGTGCACGTGCTGGGCAGCGACGCGCACCCGTGCAATCTGCTCGAAGCAGCGCACGCGGTTTATACGGTCACGTCACAGATGGGCTTCGAGGCGCTGCTGTGGAGCCGCCCGGTGCGCTGCTTCGGGATGCCGTTCTATGCAGGCTGGGGCTTGACCACCGACGAGCTGCCGGCGCCCGGGCGCCGGCACCCGGCGACGCTGGACGATCTGGTCCACGGCGCGCTGATCGAGTACCCCCGCTACATCGATCCGGAGACCCTGCGGCGCTGCGAGCCGGAACGACTGATGGACTGGATGGCCTTGCAGCGTCGCATGCGCGGACGCTTTCCGCCGCGGGTGCATGCCCTCGCGTTCTCGCGCTGGAAGAAGCCCATCGTGCGTGCGTTCTTCTCCGGCAGCGACGTGCATTTCGTGCGCAAGCCGGCGCAGGTGCCGGGGGGCTCGACCCTGGCGGTATGGGGCCGCAAGGAACCGGCCTTGCCCGCCTCGCCCGCCCCGTCGCTCGTGCGCCTGGAAGACGGCTTCCTGCGCTCGGTGGGCCTGGGGGCCGACCTGGTGCGGCCGCTGTCATGGGTGATGGACCGCACCGGCATGTACTACGACGCCACGCGCCCTTCGGACCTGGAGACGCTGCTGCAGACCGCGACCTTCGACGGCGCCATGCTCGAGCGCGCCCGTGCGCTGCGCGAGCGCATCGTCGGCGCGGGCCTGACCAAGTACAACGTCGGCGCGGGCAGCTGGCGCCGCCCTTCGGCAGCCCGCAAGGTGGTGCTGGTGCCCGGGCAGGTGGAGTCGGATGCCTCGATCGCTTACGGCGCCCCGGGCGTGCGGACCAACATCGACCTGCTGCGCGCCGCCCGCCGGGCCGCGCCTGACGCCTACCTCGTCTACAAGCCGCATCCGGACGTGGTGGCCGGGCTGCGCAAGCAGGGGCAGGGAGAATCCGAAGCCGCACAGCTGTGCGACGAGATCGTGATCGACGCGCCGATGCACGCGCTGCTCGCCGAGGTCGATGAACTGCACGTGCTCACCTCACTCGCAGGCTTTGAGGCGCTGCTGCGTGGCAAACCGGTGCGCTGCCAGGGGCTGCCTTTCTATGCGGGCTGGGGGCTGACCACCGACGCCCACCGGTGCGAACGCCGGACCCGCCGGCTGACGCTGGACGAGCTGGTGGCGGGGGCACTGATCCTGTATCCCACGTACGTCAGCCGCATCACCGGGGCGTTCACGACGCCGGAGCGCGCACTGGACGAGCTGCTGGCCTGGCGCGAGCAGGGTCCGAGCACGATGCCGCTGTGGCGCAAGCTGCTGCGGGCGGTATTGAGCCTGCGCAAACGCTGAGCAGTGGTGCACCGGAGCACCGCGTGCCAGGAGAGATGGCCTGATCCGACGGCCCTGCGGAATGCCCAACGCTCGCCGGGCTCCCGCAAGGCAGGCAGTTGCTAGACTGATGCCGCCCGCCTGCGCATGCATGCGCATCCGGTCGACCGATGCCAGACAAGCCTCGTCGTCACAGGAAACGGCACAGGAGCAACGGTCACGGACATGAATGCGCGGCGCAAGACCATGGGCTTTACCGAATGAAGAAGATTGCCGTCGTCGGCACAGGCTACGTGGGCCTGTCCAATGCCGTCCTGCTGTCGCAGCATCACGCCGTGGTGGCGCTGGACATCGATGCCGCGAAGGTCGAGACGATCAACGCGCGTCGCTCGCCGATCGCGGACCCCGAGATCGAGGCCTACCTCGCGCGCGGTTCGCTGCAGCTGCGTGCCACGCTCGACAAGCGCGAGGCCTACGAGGGCGCCGACTTCGTCATCATCGCCACGCCCACCGACTACGACCCCGAGACCAACTACTTCAACACCCGTTCGGTCGAGGCGGTGGTGCGCGACGTGCTGGCGATCAACCCGCGCGCGGTGATGATCATCAAGTCGACCGTGCCGGTGGGCTTCACGGAGCGGCTCAAGCAGCAGCTGGGCTGCGACAACCTGATCTTCTCGCCGGAATTCCTGCGCGAGGGCAAGGCGCTGTACGACAACCTGCACCCGTCGCGCATCGTGGTGGGCGAGCGTTCGGAGCGCGGGCAGGCCTTCGCCGATCTGCTGCGCGAAGGCGCGCTGCGCAAGGACGTGCCCGTCCTGCTGACGGACAACACCGAGGCCGAGGCGATCAAGCTGTTCGCGAACACCTACCTCGCGATGCGGGTGGCCTACTTCAACGAGCTGGACACCTACGCCGCCATCCACGGGCTGGACTCGCGCCAGATCATCGAGGGCGTCTGCCTGGACCCGCGCATCGGCGGCCACTACAACAACCCCTCGTTCGGCTACGGCGGCTACTGCCTGCCCAAGGACACCAAGCAGCTGCTGGCCAACTACAAGGACGTCCCGCAGAACCTGATCCGGGCCATCGTGGAGTCCAACATCACGCGCATGGACTTCGTGGCCGAGGACGTGCTGCGCCGGCAACCGAAGGTCGTGGGCATCTACCGCCTGATCATGAAGGCAGGCAGCGACAACTTCCGCGCCAGCAGCATCCAGGGCGTGATGAAGCGGCTGAAGGCCCGGGGCGTGGAACTGGTCGTTTACGAACCGGTCTTGAAGGATGACGCCTTCGACGGCTCACGGGTCATCCGTGACCTGGCCGAGTTCAAGCAGCTCGCCGACGTGATCGTGGCGAACCGGCGCACGCCCGAGCTGGACGACGTGGCCGACAAGGTCTACACGCGGGACCTGTTCGGCAGGGACGCCTGAATCGTCCCGAAGGCAGTTCCTTCTTGCGAGCGAAAGTCGGCACATGCACCGTGCCGGCCCCGCCGGCTCGCCGGCCTGTTTCGGCGTATCGCCAGCCAATGGCGTCGCAGGAAATATTTGCAACCACTCACTTCAGTTTCAACCTGAACGGATTTGTCGGGGATGGGATTCACGGCTACGGCAACCGCCTCCACCCGCACGCCCGACTCAGGTAGCACCTGGTTTTGTGGCAGCGAGCACACAATTGCGGATTCGCTGCACTCTGGCATATGAAGTGCGGCTGTCGGTCTGCGTCACAATAGCGGGCTTGGCACCCAGCCCTGTGCACCGCTTCGGGTCAGACGACCCCCGGGCGCCCGCAGCCAGGTGCCGTTGATTTTTTTGATGCCTCATCCTGCTTCACTCCTGTCGCTGCTACGTCACCGTCGCCCCGTGCTGCTTCAGGGGCCGATGGGGCCGTTCTTTGCGCGGCTTGCCGCCTTCCTGGAAGCGCACGGTCAGGAGGTCCACAAGGTCAACTTCAACGGTGGCGACGAGCTCTACTACCGTCGTCGCCGCGCGGTGGCCTACACCGGCCGCCCGGAAGACTGGCCGCGCTGGCTGGAAGCCCACCTGAGCGCCTGCCAGGCCGATGCCGTGGTGCTGTTCGGGCAGACCCGCCCGATGCACATCGCCGCGCGCAAGGTGGCCGCCGGGATGGGCCTGCCGGTGTACGTGTTCGAGGAAGGCTACCTGCGCCCCGACTATGTCACGCTGGAGATCGGCGGCGTGAACGGCGACTCGGCCATCCCCAAGGACCCGGCGTTCTACCGCTCGCTGCCGTTGAAACGCCTGCCCGGCCCGACGCCGACCCGGCAGCGTTTCTCGTCGATGATGCTGCACGCCATGGCCTACGGACTGGCGGCCAACCTGATGCGCTGGCGCTACCCGCACCAGCAGTACCACCGCTCGCTCAACCCGCTGACCGAGGGGTTCAAGTGGGCCCGCGGCGGCATCCGCAAGGTGCTGCATGCCTGGACCGAGCGCCAGGTGCTGGACATCCTGTCGGCACCGGGTCGCTCGAAGCAGTGGTTCCTGCTGCCGCTGCAGGTGCACAACGACAGCCAGATCGTCCACCACTCGCCCTACCCGAGCGTCGAGGCGCTGATCGAGGAAGTGGTGTCCTCGTTCGCGCGCCACGCCGACCCGCGCGACTGGCTGGTCATCAAGCACCACCCGATGGACCGGGCCTACCGCGACTACACCCGCTTCATCCAGGAACGGGCCAAGGCCCATGGCCTGGGCAAGCGGGTGATGTACATCCACGACGTGCACCTGCCGACGCTGCTCAAGCACGCGCGCGGCGTGGTCACGGTCAACAGCACCACCGGGCTGCAGGCGCTGTTCCATG
The DNA here is from genome assembly GCF_015476235.1 of Caldimonas thermodepolymerans. NCBI lineage: Bacteria > Pseudomonadati > Pseudomonadota > Betaproteobacteria > Burkholderiales > Sphaerotilaceae > Caldimonas > Caldimonas thermodepolymerans. Next base: position 265,756 of record NZ_CP064338.1, on the reverse strand, counting down.
GCACCCCGGTGCTGACGCTGGGCGACTGCTTCTACGCCATCCCGGGGCTGGTGAGCCAGAAACCGCTGAAGAGCTTCTGGCGCGGCCCGTCGGGCGTCGACATGGCGCTGTTCCAGCGCTTCCGCTACTACCTGATCACCCAGAACCAGATCAACGCCAGCTTCTACGCGGACGCGCCTGCATTGAAGGTGCCGGCAAGGGTGACCGCCGGGCAGGACGACGTCTCCGCCCTGGTCAGCCAGCCGGGCCTGCTGGTCGATGCGACCCAGGCGCGGCGCGCGCTGTCGCCGGTGCAGGGCCAGCTGCTCGAGCCGCTGGAACCACCGGCCGCCGCAACCGGCGAGATCTGGAGCCAGACCCAGCCGATGCGCATGCCCTGAGGCGGGCCGGTGCCGGCGGTGCGCACTACACTCGCACCCCATGACCCGCATCATCACCGTCAACCTCAACGGCATCCGGTCCGCCGTCAACAAGGGGTTCCTCCCCTGGCTCGAGAAGCAGACCGCCGACTTCGTCTGCGTGCAGGAAATCAAGGCCCACGAAGGCGACATCACCCCGGCGATGCGCACCGTGGACGGCTTCAAGTCCCATTTCCATTGCGCGCAGAAGAAGGGCTATTCCGGCGTCGGCCTGTACCTGAAGAGCGAGCCGAGCGACCTGGTCGTCGGCTTCGACGGCGGCGAGTTCGACAGCGAAGGCCGCTACCTCGAGGCCCGCTACGACCGGCCGGGCCGCAAGCTGTCGGTGATCAGCTGCTACTTCCCGAGCGGCTCCAGCGGCGAGGAGCGCCAGCAGGCCAAGTACCGCTTCCTCGACGCGTTCTTCCCGCACCTGCAGCGGCTCAAGGCCGAGCGGGAGTTCGTCCTGTGCGGCGACCTGAACATCGCCCACCAGGAAATCGACCTCAAGAACTGGAAGAGCAACCAGAAGAACAGCGGCTTCCTGCCCGAGGAACGCGCCTGGTTCACGCGCATGCTCGACGAGATCGGGCTGGTGGACGTGTACCGCCGCCTGCACCCGGACCACACCGGCGAGGCCTACACGTGGTGGAGCAACCGCGGCCAGGCCTGGGCCAAGAACGTGGGGTGGCGCATCGACTACCACATCGCCACGCCCGCGCTGGCCGAAACGGCCCGCTCGGCGGCCGTCTACAAGGACGAGCGCTTCTCCGACCACGCGCCGCTGACCGTCGACTACGGCTTTTCGGTCTGAACCGGCACGGCCGAGGTGCAGAAGATGGCGAGCGCCTCGCCGTCGTGCCGCACCGTGTCGATCTGCTGCCAGCCCTCGCGCTGCAGCAGGCGCACGGCCGTGGCGGTGCCGCAGTAGACCCGCGGAAACCCCAGCGTCCCGGCCAGCCGCACCAGCTCCCGCAGCAAGGCAGCGCCGATGCCCCGCCCGCGCCGTGACGGCACCACGTAGCCCGCCGCCGCCCAGGGCGTCAGGTGCGGATGGGTCGGCAGGCCTTCGGCCTTGAGGGCCGCCAGCCCCACCGGGACCCCGCGCTCGAACGCGATCACCCCGACCGGCAGCCGGGTCCGCGATGCGGCATACGCCGCCGCATCCGCGTCGGCGTCGCCCGGCCCTCCCGGCCCGTACCACCGCGGCCATTCGTTGCGGAACCACTGCGCCACCACCGGGCACAACCCGGCATGGTCGGCCAGCGGCTCGACGATGAGGTGGGGCGTCATGGGATGCCTCCGTTCAACTGGGCCCGGCCCCGGGGGGGCGGCCACGCGGTTATACCCCGGCGCCCGCGGCTGCGCGCGGTGCACCCCTGGTAGGACAGGGCCGACACGCATGAGGCTCCCCGTCCGGCAGGAAGCGACGTGCGCTCCCCGTAGGCTGTACCCAGCAGCACAGGCCTAGCGCCTGCAGGACTGCCAAGGCGGGCCGGCCATGCCGGCCGCTCACTCACCCAACGCAAAGGAGCACGTCATGAACTGGGACCGCATCGAGGGCAACTGGCGCCAATTCAAGGGCAAGGCGATCGAACAGTGGGGCAAGCTCACCGACGACGATTTCGACCGCATGGAAGGCAAGCGCGAACAGCTGGTCGGCCGCATCCAGGAGGCCTACGGCATCACCCGCGACGAGGCGGACCGGCAGGTGCGCGACTGGTCGGACCGGTTGATGTGATGCACCGCAGGGGCGTTTCGCCCCACTCGTCCTGACTCGCGGCCGCCACCAGGGCGGCCGCGCGCTATCATGGTTCGTTTCGCTTTCCTGAGCGGACGAACCATGATCTTCGTGACCGGGGGCGCCGGCTTCATCGGCAGCAACTTCGTGCTGCACTGGCTGGCCGAGCATGGCGAGCCCGTCGTCAACCTCGACGCGCTCACCTACGCCAGCGGCCCGCACAACCTCGCGGCGATCCGCGACGACCGGCGCCACGTCTTCGTCCACGGCGACATCCTCGACCGCGCCCTCGTCGACCGGCTGCTGGCGCAGCACCGCCCGCGCGCCATCGTGCACTTCGCGGCCGAAAGCCACGTCGACCGCTCCATCCACGGGCCCGAGGCCTTCCTGCGCACCAATGTGGAAGGCACCTTCACGCTGCTCGAAGCCACGCGCGCCTGGTGGCAGCGGCTGCCGGACACGGAGCGGCGCGCCTTCCGCTTCCTGCACGTCTCGACCGACGAGGTGTACGGATCGCTGGAGCCCGACGCCGCGCCGTTCACCGAGGCGTCGCCCTGCCGCCCCAACAGCCCCTACGCCGCCAGCAAGGCGGCGAGCGACCACCTGGTGCGCGCCTGGCACCACACCTACGGGCTGCCGGTGCTGACCGTGCATTGCTCGAACAACTACGGGCCGTTCCAGTACCCCGAGAAGCTGATCCCGCTGGTGCTGGTCAACGCGCTGGCCGGCGAACCGCTGCCGGTCTACGGCGACGGCCGCCATGTGCGCGACTGGCTGTACGTCGAGGACCATTGCCGCGCGCTGTGCGCCGTGCTGGCATCCGGGCAGCCGGGCGCCACCTACAACGTCGGCGGCGGCAACGAGCTCGGCAACCTCGAGCTGGTACAGCGGCTCTGTGCGCTGCTCGACGAGCTGCGGCCCGATGCGGCCGGCCCGCATGCGCGGCTGATCCGCTTCGTGGCCGACCGCCCGGGCCACGACCGGCGCTATGCGGTCGATGCAGGCAAGCTGCGCCGCGAGCTCGGCTGGCAGCCCCGGGAAACGCTGGACACCGGCCTGCGCAAGACCGTGCAGTGGTACCTGGACCATCCGGACTGGATCACCCGGGCCAAGGACGAGGCCTGGCAGGCCTGGATTGCGCGCCACTACGCCCCGGGGACGGCATGAAGCTGCTGCTGCTGGGTCCCCATGGCCAGCTCGGCTGGGAGCTGCGACGCGCGCTCGCGCCCCTGGGCGAGGTGATCGCGCTGGACCGCCGCGGCGATCCGGTGCGCGGGTGGTGCGGCGACCTGACGCAGCCCGTCGCGCTGGCCCGCACCGTGGAGGCGCTGCGTCCGGACGCGATCGTCAACGCCGCGGCCTATACCGACGTCGACCGCGCCGAACGCGAGCCCGGGCTCGCGATGCGCTGCAATGCAGAGGCGCCTGCGGCGCTGGCGCGTGCCGCGGCGCAGCTCGGCGCCTGGCTGCTGCACTACAGCACGGACTACGTCTTCGACGGCTCGGGCGAGCACCCGTTCGACGAGACCGCCCCCCCGGCGCCGCTGAACACCTACGGACGCAGCAAGCTCGAAGGCGAGGAACGCATCCGCGCCAGCGGTTGCCGGCACCTGATCCTGCGCACCGGCTGGCTGCACGCGGCGCGCGGCGAGAATTTCGTCTCGGCCATGCTGCGACTGGGTGCCGAGCGCGAGCGGCTGCAGGTGGTGGCCGACCAGGTCGGCGCGCCCACCGGCGCGGACCTCGTCGCGGACCTGAGCGCCCATGCGCTGCGCGCGGCGATGCAGCAACCGGCGCTGGCCGGCACCTACCACGCGGCCGCGAGCGGCTGGACCAGCTGGCACGGCTATGCGCTGCGGGTGTTCGACGGCGCACGGCGCCGCGGGTTCGCGCTGCGCGTGACGCCGGACGCGGTGGAGCCCATCCCGAGCAGCGCCTGGCCGGCCGCCGCGCGGCGGCCGCTCAACGGGCGGCTGGACACGACGCGCTTTCGCGCTGCGTTCGGCCTGCACCTGCCGCCCTGGGAGGCGGGCGTGGAGCGGCTGCTGGACGAACGGCTCGGCCCGGCGCAGGATGCCGGGCACTGACGAAGGAAGACGACCGTGCACACACGCAAGGGCATCATCCTCGCCGGTGGCACCGGCTCCCGCCTGTACCCGGCGACGCTTGCCGTCAGCAAGCAGCTGCTGCCGGTGTACGACAAGCCGATGATCTATTACCCGCTGGGCGTGCTGATGCTCGCGGGCATCCGCGACATCCTGGTGATCTCGACGCCGCAGGATGCGCCGCGCTTCGAGCAGCTGCTGGGCGACGGCAGCGCCTGGGGCCTGTCGCTGCGCTATGCGGTGCAGCCCGAACCGGGCGGGCTGGCGCAGGCCTTTCTCGTCGGCGCGGACTACCTGGACGGCGCGCCCAGCGCCCTGGTGCTGGGCGACAACCTCTTCTACGGGCACGACCTGTCGCGCCGGCTGGCGGCGGCCAACGCCAGGACGCGGGGTGCGACCATCTTCGCCTATGCGGTGCAGGACCCGCAGCGCTACGGCGTGGTCGAGCTCGACGCCCAGGGCCGCGTGCGGTCGCTGGAGGAAAAGCCGGCGCAACCGAAGAGCCGCTACGCGGTGACCGGCCTCTACTTCTACGACGAGCGCGCCGTCGCCTTCGCGCGCACGCTGCGCCCCAGCGAGCGCGGCGAGCTGGAGATCACCGACCTCAACCGCCTGTACCTGGACGCCGGCGAGCTGGACGTGCAGCTGCTCGGCCGCGGCGATGCGTGGCTGGACACGGGCACGCACGACTCGTTGCTCGAGGCGAGCCAGTTCATCCGCACGATCGAGAAACGCCAGGGCCTGAAGATCTGCTGCCCGGAAGAGATCGCCTGGCGCCAAGGCTGGATCGACGACGCGCAGCTGCTCGCACTCGCGCAGTCGCTGGACAAAAGCAGCTACGGGCACTACCTGCAGCGCCTGCTCAAGGAAAGACTGTTCTGATGAACGTCATCCCGACCGACATCCCCGGGGTGCTGATCCTGGAACCGCACGTGTTCGAGGACACCCGCGGCTTCTTCATGGAGAGCTTCAACCAGCGAATCTTCGACGACGCCGTGGGGCAGCACCACGAGTTCGTGCAGGACAACCACTCGCGTTCCCGCAAGGGCGTGGTGCGCGGCCTGCACTACCAGCTGGCTCCTCATGCCCAGGGCAAGCTGGTGCGCGTAACCCGCGGCCGGGTCTTCGACGTGGCCGTCGACGTCCGCCGCAGCAGCCCGACCTTCGGCCGGTGGGTCGGCGCGGAGCTGAGCGAGGCCAACCGCCGCCAGCTGTGGGTCCCACCCGGCTTTGCCCATGGTTTCATGGTGCTGAGCGAGCACGCGGACGTCCTCTACAAGGCCACGGCATACTACGTGCCGCAATCGGACCGCTGCATCCGCTGGGACGATCCCGACATCGGCATTGCCTGGCCACCGATCGACGTCGAACCGCAGCTGTCGGCCAAGGATCTGGCTGGAACGAGGCTGGTCGAAGCCGAACTGTTTGCCTGAGTCATACATGTACAAGATTGCCGTCGCCGGCACAGGCTACGTGGGCCTGTCCAATGCCGTCCTGCTGTCGCAGCATCACGCCGTGGTGGCGCTGGACATCGATGCCGCGAAGGTCGAGACGATCAACGCGCGTCGCTCGCCGATCGCGGACCCCGAGATCGAGGCCTACCTCGCGCGCGGTTCGCTGCAGCTGCGTGCCACGCTCGACAAGCGCGAGGCCTACGAGGGCGCCGACTTCGTCATCATCGCCACGCCCACCGACTACGACCCCGAGACCAACTACTTCAACACCCGTTCGGTCGAGGCGGTGGTGCGCGACGTGCTGGCGATCAACCCGCGCGCGGTGATGATCATCAAGTCGACCGTGCCGGTGGGCTTCACGGAGCGGCTCAAGCAGCAGCTGGGCTGCGACAACCTGATCTTCTCGCCGGAATTCCTGCGCGAGGGCAAGGCGCTGTACGACAACCTGCACCCCTCGCGCATCGTGGTGGGCGAGCGTTCGGAGCGCGGGCAGGCCTTCGCCGACCTGCTGCGCGAAGGCGCGCTGCGCAAGGACGTGCCCGTCCTGCTGACGGACAACACCGAGGCCGAGGCGATCAAGCTGTTCGCGAACACCTACCTCGCGATGCGGGTGGCCTACTTCAACGAGCTGGACACCTACGCCGCCATCCACGGGCTAGACTCGCGCCAGATCATCGAGGGCGTCTGCCTGGACCCGCGCATCGGCGGCCACTACAACAACCCCTCGTTCGGCTACGGCGGCTACTGCCTGCCCAAGGACACCAAGCAGCTGCTGGCCAACTACAAGGACGTCCCGCAGAACCTGATCCGGGCCATCGTGGAGTCCAACACCACGCGCATGGACTTCGTGGCCGAGGACGTGCTGCGCCGGCAACCGAAGGTCGTGGGCATCTACCGCCTGATCATGAAGGCAGGCAGCGACAACTTCCGCGCCAGCAGCATCCAGGGCGTGATGAAGCGGCTGAAGGCCCGGGGCGTGGAACTGGTCGTTTACGAACCGGTCTTGAAGGAAGACGCCTTCGACGGCTCACGGCTCATCCGCGACCTGGCCGAGTTCAAGCAGCTCGCCGACGTGATCGTGGCGAACCGGCGCACGCCCGAGCTGGACGACGTGGCCGACAAGGTCTACACGCGGGACCTGTTCGGCAGGGACAGCTGAACCCTCCGGTCGCCGCTGCGCTGCAGGCCGGCGGGGGTTTTCGACGGCGATGACGGCCGGTTCCCAGCAGGCTCAGCCCTTCGCCAGCCGCCGCTCGACGAAGTCCAGCCGGTCCTGGCCCCAGAACAGCTCGCCTTCGATGACGTAGGTCGGCGCGCCGAAGACGCCGGCCTCGATCGCCAGTTCGGTGTCGAGTTCGTAGCGCTCGTGCGCGGCCTGGCTGTGCGCGTCCTCGATGCGCGAGGCGGGCAGCCCGGTCTCGGCCAGCAGCGCGACCAGCACCGCCTCGTCGGCGATGTTGCGTTCCTCGACCCACACGGCGCGCATGACGGCGCCGGCGATCTTCATCGCGGCCTCGGTGCCGTCCTTCATGTCCACCGCGATGATGAGCTTGGCCGCGTCGTCGCCGTTGACCGGGAAGAAGCGCGGCTCGACGTTGATCGGCAGGCCGAGATATTCGCCGAAGCGGCGCAGCTCGAGCAGCCGGTAGGCCTGGCGCTGCGGCGCGCGCTTGTTCAGCGGCACGCCGCCGGAGACCGGAAACACCTTGCCCCCGAGGTCCACCGGACGCACGCGCAGCGTCGCGCCGTACTTGCGGACCAGGTTCCAGAAGCGCTCGTGGCCCAGGTAGGCATACGGCGACTGCGGCGCAAAGTAGTAATCGACTGCAAGGCTCACAGGCAGGCTCCCTTCTTGCTGCGGCGCAGTCTAGCCCCGTTGCGCGCGCCTTGCCGGCGCGGCCGGATTGCCCGGGCCCCCCGGGAAAACCCGCTTGCCCGGGACGGGCAGCTCACTCCTGCAGCAGCGGGCGCAGGTAGCGGCCGGTGTAGCTGCGCTCGCAGGCGGCGACCTCTTCCGGCGTGCCGGTGACCACCACCGTGCCGCCGCCCGCGCCGCCCTCGGGGCCCATGTCGACGATCCAGTCGGCGGTCTTGATGACGTCCAGGTTGTGCTCGATCACGACGATGGTGTTGCCGTGGTCGCGCAGCTGGTGCAGCACGCGCAGCAGCAGCTCGATGTCGTGGAAATGCAGGCCGGTGGTGGGCTCGTCGAGGATGTACAGCGTGCGGCCGGTGTCGCGCTTGGACAGCTCCAGCGCCAGCTTCACCCGCTGCGCCTCGCCGCCCGAGAGCGTGGTCGCGCTCTGGCCCAGGCGGATGTAGCCCAGGCCCACGTCGATCAGCGTCTGCAGCTTGCGCGCGATCGCCGGCACGGCACTGAAGAACTCGCGCGCGTCCTCGACCGTCATGTCGAGCACTTCGCTGATGTTCTTGCCCTTGTACAGCACCTCCAGCGTCTCGCGGTTGTAGCGCTTGCCGTGGCAGACGTCGCAGGGCACGTAGACGTCGGGCAGGAAGTGCATCTCGACCTTGAGCACGCCGTCGCCCTGGCAGGCCTCGCAGCGGCCGCCCGCGACGTTGAAGCTGAAGCGCCCGGCGCCGTAGCCGCGCTCGCGCGCGGTGGGCACCTCGGCAAACAGCTCGCGGATCGGCGTGAACAGCCCCGTGTAGGTGGCCGGGTTGGAGCGCGGCGTGCGGCCGATGGGTGACTGGTCGACGTTGATGACCTTGTCGAAGGCGTCCAGTCCCTCGATGTCGTCGTGCGGCGCGGGCTCGAGGTGGCTCTGGTAGAGCTTGCGCGCCACCGCCGCGTAGAGCGTGTCGTTGACCAGCGTGGACTTGCCCGAGCCCGAGACGCCCGTCACGCAGGTGAACAGGCCGACGGGGATCTCGACCGTGACGCCCTTGAGGTTGTTGCCGCGCGCGTTGACGATCTTCAGCGTGCGCGGGTCGGTGGTGTCCTGCAGGCGGTGCCGCTTCCCGGGCACGGCGATCTTCAGCGTGCGCGCGAGGTAGCGGCCCGTGAGCGACGCCTCGTTGCGCGCGATCTCGTCCGGCGTGCCCTGCGCGACCACCTGGCCGCCGTGCGCGCCGGCGCCCGGGCCCATGTCGATCACGTGGTCGGCGGCACGGATCATGTCCTCGTCGTGCTCGACCACCAGCACCGAGTTGCCCAGGTTGCGCAGGTGCTTGAGCGTGCCGATCAGGCGGTCGTTGTCGCGCTGGTGCAGGCCGATGCTGGGTTCGTCCAGCACGTACATCACGCCGGTCAGGCCCGAGCCGATCTGGCTGGCCAGCCGGATGCGCTGCGCCTCGCCGCCCGAGAGCGTGTCGGCGCTGCGGTCCAGGCTCAGGTAGTCGAGCCCGACGTTGTTCAGGAAGCTCAGCCGCGCGCGGATCTCGCGCACCACCTTGTCGGCGATCTCGGCCTTGGCGCCCCTGAGCTGCAGCTGCTCGAAGTAGCGCTGCGCCTCGCGCAGGGTCGCGCGCGAGATCTCGTAGATCGGCGTGCCCTGCTGGGTGTCGCCGTCGACCAGCTTCACGAAGCGGGCCTCGCGGCGCAGCCGCGTGCCCTGGCATTCCGGGCAGGGGCGCGCGGCCTGGTAGCGCGCCAGCTCCTCGCGCACCGCGACCGAGTCGGTCTCGCGGAAGCGCCGCTCGAAGTTGGGGATGATGCCCTCGAAGGGGTGCCAGCGCTTGACGGTGCGCTTGCGCCCGCCGGTGCCCTCGGCCTGGTAGACGAACTCGATCTCCTCGCTGCCGGAGCCGTACAGCAGCACCTGCCGGGCCTGCTCGGGCAGTTCCTCGAACGGCAGGTCGATGTCGAAGCCGTAGTGGCGCGCGACGCTCTCGAGCATCGAGAAGGTGTAGGCGTTGCGGCGGTCCCAGCCCTTGACCGCGCCGCTGGCCAGGCTCAGCGACGGGAAGGCGACCACGCGCTCGGGGTCGAACACCGTCACCTCGCCCAGGCCGTCACAGGCCGGGCAGGCGCCCACCGGCGAGTTGAACGAGAACAGGCGCGGCTCCAGCTCGGCCAGCGAGTAGGTGCACGCCGGACAGGCGAACTTGCTGGAGAACAGGTGCTCGCGCCCGCTGTCCATCTCCAGCGCGATCGCGCGCCCGTCGGCGATGCGCAGCGCCGCCTCGAAGCTCTCGGCCAGGCGCTGCTGCATGTCCGGGCGCACCTTGAGGCGGTCGACCACCACGTCGATGTCGTGCTTCTCGGTCTTCTTCAGCGCGGGCACGTCGGCCGCCTCGTAGACCGTGCCGTCGATGCGGAAGCGCACGTAGCCCTTGGCCTGCATGTCGTGGAACAGCTCGACGTGCTCGCCCTTGCGGTCGCGCACCACGGGCGCGAGGATCATCAGCCGCGTCTCGGCCGGCAGGGCCAGCACCGCGTCGACCATCTGGCTGACGCTCTGCGCTTCCAGCGGCAGGTCGTGCTCGGGGCAGAACGGGGTGCCGGCGCGCGCGTACAGCAGGCGCAGGTAGTCGTGGATCTCGGTGACCGTGCCAACGGTGGAGCGCGGGTTGTGGCTGGTGGCCTTCTGCTCGATCGAGATCGCCGGGCTCAGGCCCTCGATGACGTCCACGTCCGGCTTGTCCATCAGCTCGAGGAACTGCCGCGCGTAGGCCGACAGGCTTTCGACGTAGCGCCTCTGCCCCTCGGCATAGAGCGTGTCGAAGGCCAGCGACGACTTGCCCGAGCCGGACAGCCCGGTGATCACCACCAGCTGGTGGCGCGGGATGTCGATGTCGATGTTCTTCAGGTTGTGGGTGCGCGCGCCGCGCACGCGGATCTGCGGGCTCTCGGGCTGCACGGGCTGCGAGGCGGCGAGGGACGGCAGGTCGGGGGTAGGTCGCGCGGACATGCGGGAACGGCCTGGGATCGAACGGGAAAACCCACCATCATAGTGATGATGGCCGGCGCGCATCCAGCGCGGCAGAACCGCGTAGCATCGCGGGCATGCGCACCGACCGCCGTTTCCCTGCAAGTCGCATGCACGCCGCGGCCCTGGCCGCCGCCCTCATCCTCGCCGGCTGCGGCGGGGGCGTCTACTGGAGCATCGGTGGCGACGACGAGCCCGACGTCGAGCTCGCCGCGCAGCCCGAGGTGGTGCGCTCCGGCGAGACGCTGGAGCTGCAGGCCGGCGCCAGCGGCGGCGTCGGCAGCGTGGTCGAGGTGCGCTTCTACCGGGTCGACGACAACGGCGCGCGCGTGCTGCTTGGCTCGGACCTCGACCGGCCGTTTCGCCTGACCGTGCGCGCGCCGACCGTGACCGAGCCCACCGCGGTGCGGTACCAGGCCCGCGCCTGGGACGAATGGGGCAACCGCGGCCAGAGCCCGACGGTCACCGTGACGGTGCAGCCGTAAGCCGGCACCGCCCCGCGCGGGTGCGCCCGCCGGCGCCCGCCCCGCCGTGATTCGCCCCCAGGCCTCGCGGCCGCCCCCTGTCGGCCGCGTACAACACCTGCACGGGAATGTTCATTTCTTCCTCGCGGCCAGTGCGGTGGACTCTGTAAAGTTCTGACACATTTTGTTTCGTTATTCACAAACTCGTCCTGCCTTTCGGAGCCCTCCATGCCCGTCCGCACTGTCCTGTCCCCGGCCCTGGCGGCCGCCGCCCTGGCGTTCAGCACGGCCTCCCATGCCGGTGAGGTGTACGGCAACATCGGCCTGCCCGGCCTGATGATCGGCTATGCCCACGCGGTCAACGACCGCCTGACGCTGCGTGCCGACGTGGCCAGCATCGGCTCGATCAGCGCCGACGGACGCGAGGAAGGCATCGAGTACGACGGCAAGGCGCGCCTGAACCGCGCCGGCCTGTTCGCCGACTGGTTCGTGTTCGGCTCGGGCGGCTTCCGCCTGACCGGCGGCATCACCATCAACGACATGCGCATCAACCTGCGCGCCCAGGGCAGCGGCCAGACCGTGCACATCGGCGACACCGACTACGTGCTGTCGGCCGACGACCGCCTGGACGTGCGCGTCAAGTTTCCGACCGTCACGCCGTACATCGGCATCGGCTGGGGCCACCAGCCGCAAGGCACCGGCTGGGGCTTCGTGGCCGACCTGGGCGCCTCGATCGGCAAGGCCAAGGTGCGCGGCAAGGCCACCGGCCCGACGCTGGACAACCCCGCGGCGCAGGAAGACTTCCGCAAGGAACTGGACGAGCTGCGCGACGGGGTCGGCAAGGTCCGCTTCGTGCCGCAGCTGAGCATCGGCGTCAGCTACCGCTTCTGATCTCCCGCGCAGCGCCCGCGCGCGCCTGCACGGGGCCGGGTTCACGCCACCCGGGCCCGGTGTCGTTCCGGCCGGCGGCCAGGGCCCCGGGCGCGCCAGGGCCATGCCGGGGCGTGGACAATCCGTCGCATGTGGAACGACCACGAGGGTGGAGAAGGAGCCGGGCCCGAGGGTGGGACAATCCGTCGCATGTGGAACGACCTCCCGCCCCCGCTGGCCGCCGCGATCGAGGAAGTGCGTGCCCTCGCGCAGCAGCGCGCCTGGCAGCTGCCCGACGCGGCCACGCTCGCCGAGGCCCGGCGGCTGCTCGCGCTGGTCGGTGCCGGCTGGCCGCCGCCGCAGGTGCAGGTGGAACCCGACGGACAGGTGTCGCTGACCTGGGAGGCCGGCCCGCGCGGCTGGCTCACGTTCACCGTCGCCGGCCGCGGCACGCTCACGCACAGCGCGGTGATCGCGGGCGACGACTACGGCCAGGAGGAACCGTTCGGCGACTCGCTGCCGGCCTGGGCGGCCGAGGTGCTGCGCCGGCTGTGGGACCGGCCCCTGCAGTGAACCCGCGGCTCAGCGGCCGGCCAGCACGCGCAGGATCTCCTGCCCGTAGGCTTCCAGCTTCTTCGCGCCGACGCCGCTGATCCCGGCCAGCTCGCCCAGCGTGCCGGGGTGCACGCGCGCCATCTCGGCCAGCGTCGCGTCGTTGAACACCAGGTAGGCAGGCAGGTTGTGCTCGCGCGCGACCTCGGAGCGCCAGGCGCGCAGCGCCTCGAAGCGCGCCAGCGCGTCGGCATCCAGGTCGGCCGGCACGGCGCGGGCGCGCCCGCCGTCGGCGCCGCGCGAGCGGGCCGTCCGGCCGCGCCGCGCGGGTTCGCTCGCCTCGCGCAGCTGCAGCCGCACCTCGCCGCGCAGCACGGTGCGCGCGCTTTCGGTCAGGCGCAGCGTGTTGTACTCGCCTTCGGCGACCACGTGGCCCAGCGCGACCAGCTGGCGCAGCACCGAGCGCCACTGCGCCTCGGACAGGTCGGCGCCGATGCCGAAGGTGCTGAGCGCCTCGTGCTGGTACTGCGCGACCTTCTCGGTGCGCTTGCCACGCAGCACGTCGATCAGGTGCCCGGCGCCGAAGGCGCGCGGCCCGACGTGCGCACCGTGCTGCTGGAAGCGGTAGATGCACGACAGCAGCTTGCGCGCGGCCTCGGTGGCATCCCAGGTGGCCGGCGGGTGCAGGCAGTTGTCGCAGTTGCCGCAGGGCTGGCTGGCCTCGCCGAAGTAGCCGAGCAGCCGCACCCGGCGGCACTCGTGGGTTTCCGCCAGCGCCAGCAGCGCGTCGAGCTTGCCGCGCTGCACGCGCTTGAACTCGTCGCTGGCCGGGCTCTCGTCGATCATGCGGCGCTGGTTGACCACGTCGGCCAGGCCGTAGGCCATCCAGGCCTCGGCGGGCAGGCCGTCGCGGCCGGCGCGGCCGGTTTCCTGGTAGTAGCTCTCGATGTTCTTGGGCAGGTCCAGGTGCGCGACGAAGCGCACGTCGGGCTTGTCGATGCCCATGCCGAACGCGATCGTGGCCACCATCACCAGCCCGTCCTCGCGCAGGAAGCGATCCTGGTGGCGCTGGCGCACCTCGGCGTCCAGCCCGGCGTGGTAGGGCAGCGCCGGGATGCCCTCGGCGGTCAGCCAGGCGGCGGTCTCCTCGACCTTGCGGCGCGACTGGCAGTAGACGATGCCGGCCTCGTCCTCGTGCTCGTCGCGGATGAAGCGCAGCAGCTGGGCGCGCGGGTTGTCCTTCTCGACGATGGTGTAGCGGATGTTGGGCCGGTCGAAGCTGCTGATGAAGACGCGTGCGTCCTGCAGCTGCAGCCGCTCGATGATGTCGGCGCGGGTGTGCTCGTCGGCGGTGGCGGTCAGCGCGATGCGCGGCACGTCGGCGTAGCGCTCGTGCAGCACGTTGAGCGCCAGGTACTCGGCGCGGAAATCGTGCCCCCACTGCGAGACGCAGTGCGCCTCGTCGATCGCGAACAGGCTCAGCAGCCCGCGCTGGTGCAGCGAATCGAGCTGGGCGAGGAAGCGCGGCGTGGTCACGCGCTCGGGCGCGGCATACAGCAGGGTCAGGCGCCCGCCCATCATCTCGCGCTCGACGCGCTGGGCCTCCTCCAGCGACAGCGTGGAGTTGAGGAAGGCCGCGTGCACGCCGACCTCCTCCAGCGCGCCGACCTGGTCGTGCATCAGCGCGATCAGCGGCGAGACCACCACCGTGACGCCGCGCCCGCCGCGGTGGCGCGCGATCGCCGGGATCTGGTAGCACAGCGACTTGCCGCCGCCGGTGGGCATCAGCACCAGCGCGTCGCCGCCGGCGGTGACGTGCTCGACGATCGCCGCCTGCTGGCCGCGGAAGCTGTCGTAGCCGAACACCTCGCGCAGGATGTCGAGCGGGTGCCGGCTGGGGGCGGCGGGGCGGGGCGGCGTGGCGGTGTCTGCGGGCATGGCGAGGCACGGATGGTAGCCGTTTCGCGATGCCACCCCCGCCGGGCGGGGTGCCCTGCCCGGCCCGGCACGCGATCGTGCAACCGGCGACAATAGCGGTTTTCCCCGATCGAACGTGAGCGATTCTTCCGTGTCCCTGCGCATGACCGCCGCCGAGCGCCGCGCAAGCCTCTGGCTGGCGGGCGTGTTCGGTCTGCGCATGCTCGGGCTGTTCCTGATCCTGCCGGTGTTCGCGCTGCACGCCCGCGGCATGCCCGGCGGCGAGCAGACCGGGCTGGTGGGCCTGGCCATCGGCATCTACGGGCTGACCCAGGCGGTGCTGCAGATCCCCTTCGGCGCGGCGTCCGACCGGCTGGGCCGGCGGCCGGTGATCGTCGCTGGGCTGCTGGTGTTCGCGCTCGGTTCCTTCGTCGCGGCGCTGGCCGACCACCTGTGGCTGGTCGTGGCCGGCCGCGCGCTGCAGGGCGCCGGGGCGATCTCGGCGGCCGTGACCGCGCTGATCGCCGACCACACCCGCGACGAGGTGCGCACCCGCGCGATGGCGATGGTGGGCGGCTCGATCGGGCTGTCGTTCGCGCTGTCGCTGGCGCTCGCGCCCTGGCTGTACACGCACATCGGCATGGGCGGGCTGTTCACGCTGACCGGGCTGCTGGCGCTGGGCGCGATCGCGGTGGTCACGCGCGGGCTGCCGCCGGTGCCCGCCGCCGCGCAGCCGCAACCGGGCGCGCGCCCGCCGTGGTCGCGCGTGCTGGCCGACACCGAGCTGCAGCGCCTGTGCGGCGGCATCTTCGTGCTGCACATGGCGCAGATGGCGATGTTCGTGGTCGTGCCGGTGGCGCTGGCCGAGCATGTCGGCCTGCCGGTGCAGCAGCACGGCTGGGTGTACCTGGCGGTGGTGCTGGTGTCTTTCGTGCTGATGGTGCCGGTGATGCTGTGGAGCGAGCGGCGCGGCCGCGTGCGCGCGGTGTTCCTCGGCGCGATCGCGCTGCTGGCCCTGACCGAGGCCGCGCTGGGCTACGGCTGGACCCGGCCCGCCTGGCTGATCGGCGCGCTGCTGGCCTTCTTCGTCGGCTACAACCTGCTGGAAGCAACCCTGCCCTCGCTGGTCTCGCGCGTCACTTCGCCCGCCACCAAGGGGCTGGCACTGGGGGTGTTCAACACCTGCCAGTCGCTGGGCCTGTTCGCCGGCGGTGCGCTGGGCGGCCAGATCGCCGCGCACTGGGGGCCGGCCGCGGTGTTCCAGGCCTGCGCGGTGATGATGCTGGCCTGGCTGGTGCTGGCCTGGCCGATGCGCCCGCCGGCGCGGCGCACCGCCACCGCCCCGAGCGCCTGACCCGGCCCCCGGTCCCTCCGGGTATCCCCCTGCAAACCTCCTGTGCGGCAACGCGGCGCCGCCGCAAGCGCCGTGAGCAGCGCGCGCACCCCGGTGCCGCGCCGTGGGCGGGCTGGCGCCGTGGCATGGAACTTGTATGAAGTTTTTCGAAAACTTCATCACAATGCGGCAGCCCGCCTGCCGCCCAGCCCGACGGAGACCCGCGATGAGACGCCTGCCCCTGCCCCTGCCCCTGGCCCTGCTGCTGTGCGCGGCCCCGGCCTGGGCCCACGACGCCTGGATCGAGCTGCAAGGCCCGCCGCACGCCGTGGTGTTCGGCCACGACGGCCAGGGCGAACCCTATGACGTGAGCAAGGTGCGCCAGGTGCGCGCATGGAACGCCGCCGGCCAGGCGCTGGCGGTGCGCACCCGCGCCGGCGCGCAGGGCGTGCAGGTCGAGGCCGAGGGCGGCCCCGCCGCGCTGTGGGCGGTGGAGTTCGACAACGGCTTCTGGGTGCGCCAGGACGGCAAGTCGCGCAACGTGCCGCGCACCGCGGTGCAGGGGCCGGTCGAGTCCTCGTCGCGGGCGCTGAAGTTCGGCAAGACGGTGCTGGCCTGGGGCGAGCAGGTCGCGAAACCCGTCGGCCAGCGGCTGGAGATCGTGCCGCTGGCGACCCGCGCCCCGGCGGCCGGGCAGGCGCTGCCGGTGCAGGTGCTGTTCGAGGGCCGGCCGCTGCCGGGCGCCAAGGTGGTCGTCGAAGGCGACCGCCCCCACGATGGCCCGGCGGCGACCACCGACGCGCAGGGCCGTGCCACGGTGACGCTGCGGCGCGGCGTGCAGCTGGTGACGGTGGGCCACAGCGTGCCCTACCCCGGCCCCGAGGCCGAGCGCGACAACCTGGCCGCGAACCTGCGCCTGAGCACCCCGTGATCCCCGCGCTGGCCCGGACCCTGCTGCCGCTGCTGGCCGCCGCGCTGCTGCCGGCCGCCGCCTGGGCGCACGCGCTGCGCCTGACCGCGACCGCCGCGGACGGCCGCATCCACGGCCACCTGTTCTATTCCGACGAGACGCCCGCCACCGGCGAGTGGGTCGAGCTGCAGACGCGCGAGGGCACCACGGTGCAGCGGGTGCGCAGCGACGCCACCGGCCGCTTCGTGTTTGCCGGGGTGGGCGCCGGCGACTGGCGGCTGGTCGCCGAAGGCGAGGAAGGCCACCGCGTCGAGTCGGCACTCGCGGTCGCCGCGGCCACCGCCCCCGCGGCGGCCCCGCCCGAACTCGCCGCCTTGCGCGAGGAGCTGCGCGCGCTGCGCGAGGAGGTGCAGCGCTACGAGCAGCGCGTGCGCCTGGGCGAGGTGCTGGGTGGCCTGGGCCTGATCGCCGGGCTGGCCGGCGTGGCCGCCTGGTGGCGCGCGCAGGCGGCGCGCCGCGACGGACGCGAAGGAGCCTGAGATGCATCTGGCCGAAGGTGTGCTGACCCTGCCCGTGCTCGGCGGCGGCGCGCTGCTGGCGGCCGCGGGCGTGGCCGTGGGCCTGCGCCGGCTGCCCGACGAGCGCATCCCGCTGGCGGGCCTGCTGTGCGCGATGTTCTTCGTGGCCTCGCTGATCCACCTGCCGGTGGGCGCGGGCAGCGTGCACCTGGTGCTCAACGGCCTGTGCGGCGTGCTGCTGGGCTGGGCGGCGGTGCCGGTGATCCTGGTCGCGCTGCTGATGCAGTCGCTGTTCTTCGGCTACGGCGGGCTCACGACGCTGGGCGTCAACACCGTCGTGATGGCCGCCCCGGCGCTGGCCTGCGCGCTGCTGTACCGGCTCGGCGGCGAGCCGGCCGGCGTGCGCGCGGCGGCCTGGCGCGGCGCGCTGTGCGGCGCGCTGGCGATCGCGCTGGGCACGGCCCTGATGGCGCTGGCGCTGTGGCTGGCCGGCGGCCGCGCGTTCCTGCCGCTGATCGGCACCGTGATCGTCGCGCACCTGCCGGTGATGGCGGTGGAAGCCGCGGTGACCGCGGCCATCGTCTCGTCGCTGGCGCGCTCGCGGCCGGCGCTGCTGCGCGCGGGCCTGGCCGGATGAGCAGGGCCGCCGCCTTCCTGCACCGCCTGGACCCGCGCGTGCGGCTGCTGGCGCTGCTCGCCGCGAGCCTGTGGACCGCGCGTGCGCCCGGCGTGCCCGCGCTGGCCGGGGCCTGCGCGCTCGCCGCGCTGCTGGCGCTGGCGGCGCCGCTGGAGCGGCGCCGGCTGCGGCGCGCCGCGCTGGCGCTCAACGGCTTCCTGCTGGTGGCTGCCGTCACGCTGCCGTTCAGCGTGGCCGGCGCGCCGCTGTGGCAGCTCGGCGGCTGGAGCGCCAGCGCCGAGGGCGTGCAGCGCGCCGCCGTCGTGGTGCTGACCGGCAACACCCTGATGCTGCTGTTCGCCGCGCTGGTCGCGCCGGTCGAGCCGGCCACGCTCGCGCACGCGCTGCTGCACCTGAAGGTGCCGGACAAGCTGGTGCGCCTGCTGATGTTCGCGCTGCGCTACGTCGGCGTGCTGCACGAGACGCGCCTGCGCCTGGCGCGCGCGATGCGCGCGCGCGGCCACCGGCCCCGGCTGGACCGCCACACGCTGCGCAGCGCGGGCTACCTGGTCGCCGCGCTGGTGGGCCACAGCGTCGAGCGCGCGCGGCGCATCGAGATGGCGATGCGCTGCCGCGGCTGGCAGGGGAAGTTCCCGGTGCTGCACCACTTCCGCGCCGGCTGGCGCGATGCCGCGTTCGCGGCCGGCTTCGCCGCGGCGCTCGCGCTGCTGGAGTGGGGCGCGCCATGAACGCCGCAGCCGCGCCGGTGCTGCTGCGCGTCGAGGCGCTGCGCTTTCGCCACGCGCCGCGGCGCCCGCTGCTCGAGGACGTGACGCTGGCGCTGCACGCCGGCGAGCGCCTGGGCCTGGCCGGTGCCAACGGCAGCGGCAAGTCCACGCTGCTGCAGGTGCTGATGGGCCTGCTGCCCGCGCAGGACGGCACGATCGAGCTGCTGGGCACGCGCTGCCGCGACGAGCGCGACTTCGCGCCGCTGCGCGGGCGCGTCGGGCTGCTGTTCCAGGACAGCGACGACCAGCTGTTCTGCCCCACCGTCGAGGAGGACGTGGCGTTCGGTCCGCTCAACCAGGGGCTGCCGGCCGCGCAGGTGCGCGAGGTGGTCGCGCGCACGCTGGCGCGCCTGGGGCTGGAACACCTGCGCGAGCGCCCGATCCCGCACCTGTCGGGTGGCGAGAAGCGCCTGGTCGCGCTGGCCGGTCTGCTCGCGATGGAACCCGAGGTCCTGCTGCTCGACGAGCCGACCACCGGGCTGGACGAGCGCGCCCAGGAGCACCTCGCGGCGCTGCTGCAAGCGCTGCCGCAGGCCATGCTGGTGGTCTCGCACGATGCGGCCTTCCTGCAGGCCGTGACCCACCGGCGGCTGGCACTGCGCGACGGCAGGCTGCAGCCGGCGCCGGCTCCCGCCGCGCGCTATTCTTGGACGCCGTGACCCGCAAGACCCCGCCTTCGCTGTCGCTGCCCGACCTGCCCCTGCCCGCCTCCGGCGAGGGCATGGACGAGGCCGCCTGGCTGGAAGTCATCCAGAAGATGGATGAGGTGTACTCCCAGCTGATCCAGGACGAGATCGAGCTGGAGCGCAAGAACGCCGAGCTGGAGCAGTCGCACCAGTTCATCTTCAGCGTGCTGGGCGCGATGTCGGACCTGGTGGTGGCCTGCTCCGAGGCCGGCGAGATCCAGGAGACCAACGAGGCGCTGCGCACGCTGTGCGGCAAGCGCGAGGAGGAGCTGATCGGCCGCCCGGTGCAGGAGCTGCTGGCGCATCCCGAGGCGGAAGCCGACCGGGTGCACGAGATGATGGCGCGTGCCGCCGCCCCGGGGCTGCCGTCCGACCGCGAGCCGGTGGAGCTGCACCTGCGCGATGCCAGCGGCCAGGCCGTGCCGGTCGAGGTGCGCTGCTCGCCGCGGCACGACGGCGCCGGCGTGCGGCTCGGCCACGTGTTCGTCGGGCGGCCGGTGGGTGAGCTGCGCCGCGCCTACCAGCAGCTGCAGGAAGCGCACGAGGCGCTCAAGCGCACCCAGCAGCAGCTGCTGCATTCCGAGAAGATGGCCTCGCTCGGCCTGCTGGTGGCCGGCGTCGCGCACGAGCTGAACAACCCGATCAGCTTCGTGCTCGGCAACGTGCATGCGCTCAAGCGCTATTGCGAGCGCATCGCAGCCTACATCGACGCGGTGCATGCCGGGCAGGACGCGCGGCAGCTGCAGGCGCTGCGCCAGCAGCTGCGCATCGACCACATGCTGGCCGACATGCCCTCGCTGATCGACGGCACCATCGAAGGCGCGACGCGCACCGCCGAGATCGTCAACGGCCTGAAGCGCTTCTCGGCGGTGGACCGCGAGGAGTTCCAGCCGGTCGAGCTGGACGCGGTGGTGCAGCGCGCGATCCACTGGGTCGGCAAGGGCGCGGCCGCGGCCAACGGCTTCAACGTGCACTGGCAGGGCGCGCCGGGCGTGTGCGTGCATGGCTCGGCGGGGCAGCTGCTGCAGGTGTTCATGAACCTGATCCAGAACGCGATGGACGCGGTCACCACCGCGGGCGTGCCCTCGCCCGAGCTGCGCATCGAGGCGCAGTGCAGCGAGGACCGCGTGGTGCTGAGCTTCCGCGACAACGGCCCGGGCATCCCGCCCGACCTGGTGCACCGGATCTTCGACCCGTTCTTCACCACCAAGCCGGTCGGCAAGGGCACCGGGCTCGGGCTGTCGATCAGCTACGGCATCGTCGAGCGCCACGGCGGCCGGCTGACCGCGCACCCCCGCCCCGACGGCGCGGAGTTCCGCGTCGAGCTGCCGCGGCTGCGCTGAGCCGCCGCGCGCCTCAGGTGGTCGGCCGCGCGTGCTGGTGGCCCGGCCCACCGTGGTGGTCGTGGCCGTGCGGATGCGGCCCGTGCTCGACCTCGATCGGCACCAGGTGCACGTGCCCGTGGCGCACGCCGCGCTCGGCCACCAGCGCGTCGGCGCAGGCGCGCACCGCGGCAGTCGGCCCCTTGAGCATCATCGTCTCCAGGCAGTGCTCGTGGTCGAGGTGCGCGTGCATGGTCGCCACCGCGACGTCGTGGTGCTCGTGCTGCAGGTGCGCCAGCCGCCCGGCCAGGCTGCGCTCGTGGTGGTTGTAGACGTAGCTCACCGTGGCGACGCACCAGGGCGCCTGCGCCTGCGCGAGCCGGTCGGCCTCCAGCTCGCGGCGGATCAGGTCGCGCACCGCCTCGGAGCGGTTGGCATAGCCGCGGCGCGCGATGAGCCGGTCGAATTCGTCGGCCAGTTCGTGGTCCAGGGAGATCGTGAAGCGTTCCATGGGCAAGCGGGATCAGTGGACGGTGCACACCATGCACGGGTCGAACGAGCGCACCACGTGCTGCACCGCGACCGGCGTGTCCTCGCCGGGCTGCACCGGCGTGCCCGCCAGCGCCGCCTCCAGCGGCCCGGGCACGCCAGCGGCGTCGCGCGGCGAGAAGTTCCAGGTGGTGGGGGCGACGATCTGGTAGCGGGTGATGCGGCCGTCGCGCACCGCCAGCGCGTGCAGCAGGCTGCCGCGCGCGGCTTCGTTGGTGCCGAGCGCCTGGCCGTCGCCGGGCAGCGTGGCGGCGCCGGGCGCGTGGAACGGCTCGCCGGGCACGATGGCCTGCAGCCAGGCTTCGATCATCGGCACCACGCGCGCCATCTCGAGCAGGCGGGCGAGCACGCGGGTGTAGACGTTGCCGCCCGTGCGCAGCGCCTCGGCGCGCACGAGCGGATGCCCCGCGACCACCTGGCGCGCCAGCGCGCCGGTCTCGAGCACCTCGCCCCCGTAGCGCGGCGCCTTGGCCCAGCTGTAGGCGCCGGGCTTGTCGATCTGCGGCAGCGTCGCGCCCGCGCTCGGGTGCGCCGGCTCCATCGCCGCGTACCAGGCATGGCTGACGTCCTCGCGGATGCGCTGCAGGTCCACCGGCTCGACCGCGCTGCCGTTCCAGTAGCCGCCGGCCAGCGCGTGGCCGCCCTCGGGCTGCGGGTAGGCGCCGTAGCTCAGGTAGCGCCCCGGCCCGGGGCCGAGCCGCTCCAGCCCGAGCGCATCGACGAGGTCGAGGAACAGGCGCAGGTCGCCGCCACCGCGGGCGCGCCAGGCGTCCAGCGCGGCACGGCTGTCCAGCGAGGCCACGTCCTCCAGCGGGCTGGCGAAGGTCTGGGTCTCGAGGAACTGCCGGAACTCGCGCACGCGCGCCAGCAGCCGCAGCCGCTCGGACGCGTCGATCGCGCGCGACGAGCCGCCCGGCAGCACCGACTGCGTGTGCGGCCACTTGCCGCCCAGCGTGCCGACGATCGTGAACCAGCGCTGGCGTGCCACGATCGCCGCGCGCGCGCCCTCGCCCGCCTGCGCCGCGAAGCGCCGCCGCACCGCCTCGTGCCAGGGGGCCTTCGCGTAGACCTCGCGCGCGAAGTCGGGCATGAAGAAGACGTAGAAGTGCGTCAGGTGGTCGGCCACGTTCTCGACCGCGCCGAGGATGTTCAGCGCGTGCAGCCCGTTGGGCGGCGGCACCGCCCCCGCCAGCGCGGCCAGCGCGCGCGCGGCCGCAAGCGACTGCGACACCGAGCAGATGCCGCAGATGCGCGGCACGATCACCAGCGCGTCCATCGGGTGGCGTCCCGGCAGCATCTGCTCGAAGCCGCGGTACATCGGCGCGTTGACCTCGGCGCGGCGCACCACGCCGCCGGCCACGTCCAGGCGCACTTCGAGGTCGCCTTCGACCCGGTTGAACGGGCCGACGACGAGGCGGCGGGCGGGGGTGTCGTTCACTTCAGCGTCGTCTTGCGGATGGCCGGTGCGACCACCTGGTGGTCGGCCACCGCATTCTGGCGCACGCGCGCCGGCGTCGCGGACTTGGACAGCGAGGCGAGCGCGACGAACCAGGCCTTGGGCATGTCGGTCGGCAGCCCGATCGGGATGCCGGCGATCTTGGGCGTCAGGTGGAAGGGGTGGCCGGGCGCCTCGAAGCCGGGCTCGGTGCAGCTGATGCAGGCGTAGCCGCCGCGCGTGCACGAGCCCGTGCCGTTCCACAGCCGCATGTTGCAGTCGCCGTGCGCCTGCGTGCCCTTGCAGCCCATGTGCTCCATCAGGCAGCCCAGGTCCGAGGGCTTCTCGGCGCTGGCCTTGAACTCGTAGAACTCGTTGCGCGCGCAGCCGTGGTGCACCAGGTGGTCGGCGTAGAAGCGCGGCCGGCCGAGCGCGTCCAGCGCCTGCGGCCCCCACAGGCCCGCGGCCAGCGACATCAGGGTCTCGATCACCCAGTCGGGGTGCGTCGGGCAGCCGGCGACGTTGATGACCGGCCAGCCCTCGCGCGAGGTGTAGTCGGCCCCGAGCGCGCCGCCGCGCACCGCGCCTTCGTACTGCAGGCCGCAGGCATCGGTGGGGTTGGGGCCGCCCGCGGTGATGCCGCCGTAGGTGGCGCAGGTGCCCACCGCGACGGTGTAGCGTGCCACGCGCGCCAGGTCCTGCACCCAGTGCAGCATGGGCCGGTCGGTGCCGCCCAGCAGGTGGTAGCGGCCGCTGCCGTGCGGGCCGCGCAGCAGCGAGCCCTCGACGCACAGCGCGTCCAGCCGCACGCGCCCGGCCAGGCAATCGTCCAGCAGCGCGAGCAGCGCGTCGCCGGTGGCCTCGGACAGCGCCGGGTGCCACAGCAGCCGGATGCCGGCATCGCGCAGCAGCGCGTCGAAGTCCGGCGTGTCGGCGCACAGCAGCGACATGCTGCAGCCGCCGCAGCCGCCCGACTGCAGCCACAGCACGTTGAAGGGCTCGGGTGCGGCCATCGTCATTTCTCCTCGAGGCCCAGGCGCACCAGCTTCTGGCGCAGGCCGACGCGCGACAGGCCCAGCTCGCGCGCCGCGTGGGTCTTGTTCCAGCGCAGGCGCAGCAGGGTCTCCTTGAGGATGGCGGCCTCGAGCGCGTCGAGCCGCTCCTGCAGGCTGCCGGTCTCGGGCAGGCGCACCGGCTGCGTGCCGTGGCCGTTGAGCTCGGCACCCGAGCGCCCGCGCAGCACGCGCGGCGACAGCACGCTGGCACCGATCACCGGCTCGTCGCTGAGCGCGAGCGCGCGGTAGATCTCGTTGCGCAGCTCGCGGATGTTGCCGGGCCAGGGGTAGTCCACCAGGCAGGCGAGGGCCTCATCGGTGAAGCCCTCGCAGGGCTTGGAGAGGTCCTCGCTCGCCTGCCGCAGCAGGGTCTCGGCGAGCAGCTTCAGGTCCATCGGCCGCTCGCGCAGGGGCGGCAGCGCCAGCGATACCCCGGCCAGGCGGTAGTACAGGTCCTCGCGGAAGCGGCCGGCGCGCACCTCGGCCTCCAGGTCGCGGTGGGTCGCGGCGATCACGCGCACGTCCACCGCCACCGCCTGCGTGGCGCCCACCGGCCGCACCTCGCCTTCCTGCAACACGCGCAGCAGCTTGACCTGGAAGGTGGGCGAGGTGTCGCCGATCTCGTCGAGGAAGATCGTGCCGCCGTTGGCGCGCTGGAACAGGCCGACGTGGTCCTGGTAGGCGCCGGTGAAGGCGCCGCGCTTGTGGCCGAACAGCTCGGACTCGAGCAGCGTGTCGGGCACCGCGGCGCAGTTCTCCTGCACGAAGGCGGCCGAGGCGCGCGGGCTGCTGTAGTGGATGGCGCGCGCGAGCAGCTCCTTGCCGGTGCCGGACTCGCCCTGGATCAGCACCGGCAGGTCGTGGCGCGCGACCTTCTGCGCCATGCGGCAGACCTCGTCCAGCGGGCTGCCCGGCGCGCGCACCAGGCGCGAGAACTCGTGGTGCAGCACCACCTGCTCCTGCCGTGCGCGCACGCGCTGGCGCAGCACGCCGGTGCCGGCACGCATCTCCAGCTCGATGCGGCGCACGTCGTGCTGCAGGCGGCGTGCCTCGGCGGCGCTGGCGACCACCTCGCGCAGCTGGTCGGGCAGCCAGGGCTTGAGCACGTACTGGTAGATGCCCGCCTCGTTGATGCCGGCGATGATGTCCTCGGCATCGGTGTGCCCGGAGATCACGATGCGGGCGATCTCGGGCCAGAGCTGGCGCACCTGCTTGAGGAACTGGATGCCCGTGGTGCCCGGCATGCGCTGGTCGCACAGGATCACGTCGACGGGCACGTCGCTGCCGGTGGCCGCCTGGCGGTCGTGCAGCACCTGCATCGCCTCGTCGGCGGAGCAGGCGACATGCACTTCGAACTCGTCGTCGAGGGTGCGGCGGATGGCCTCGACGGACAGGCGTTCGTCGTCTACAACGAGGACGCTGTGCATGCTGGTACTGTCTCCTCGGGGCTGCGCATGGGGGTGGGTCGATGATACGCGCCGGGGCGCGCCGGCGCCGCGCGACGGACCGGTGGCGCAGGCGCTGCGCGGTCCGTCCATGGCGGCTTCAGCAGATGCGCGGCAGCGGCTCGCCGGAGAGCCAGTCCACCACGCGGCGCCCGCCCAGGCGCGTGCGCATCTGCACGAAGTGGTGCGGGTCCTCGATCACCTCGCCGATCAGGCTGGCCTCGCGCGCGAGCGGGTGCTCGCGCATCACGGCCAGCAGCTCGAGCGCGTCCTCGCGCGGGCAGATCGCGACCAGCTTGCCTTCGTTGGCGATGTACAGCGGGTCCAGCCCCAGCAGCTCGCAGGCCGCCTCCACCTGGGGCGGCACGGCGATCGCCGCCTCGTCGATCAGCATGCCCACGCCGGACTGCACCGCGATCTCGTTGAGCGTGGTGCCCAGGCCGCCGCGCGTCGGGTCGCGCAGCACGCGCACCCCGGGCACGCGCTGCAGCATGTGCGCGACCAGGCCGTGCAGCGCGGCGGTGTCCGAGACGATCTCGTGCTCGAAGCCGAGCGACTCGCGCTGCGACAGGATGGCCATGCCATGGCTGCCGATCGGCCCGGACAGCAGCACCGCGTCGCCCGGGCGGGCACGCGCGCCGCCGAGGTCGCGACCGGGCGGCAGCACGCCCACGCCCGTGGTGCTGATGAACACGCCGTCGCCCTTGCCCTGCTCGACCACCTTGGTGTCGCCGGTGACGATGGCCACGCCCGCCTCGCGCGCGGCGTGCGCCATCGACCGCACGATGCGCTTGAGGTCCGCCAGCGGAAAGCCCTCCTCGAGGATGAAGCTCGCGCTCAGGTACAGCGGCACCGCACCCATCATCGCGACGTCGTTGACGGTGCCGTGCACCGCCAGGCACCCGATGTCGCCACCGGGGAAGAACAGCGGCGAGACCACGTGCGCGTCGGTGGCCATCACCAGGCGCCCGCCGGGTGCCGGCAGCACCGCGCCGTCGTCGCCGCGCGCCGTGCGGCCGGCATCGGCCTCGGCGAACGCCGCGATGAACAGCTCCTCGACCAGCTGCGCGGCGGCGCGGCCACCCGCGCCGTGGTTCATGTCGATGCGCCCGTGCTTGAGGTCCAGCGGGCGGACGTAGGACTTTCTCGTCATCTCGTTTTTCCTCAGGCGGCGCGGATCGCGATGTCCTTGAAGCGCCCGTAGGTGTAGTGCGCCGCGCAGGCGCCTTCGCTCGACACCATGCAGGCACCCACCGGGTTCTCGGGCGTGCAGACGGTGCCGAAGATCCTGCAGTCGGTGGGCTTCTTGACGCCGCGCAGGATCGCGCCGCACTCGCAGGCCTTGTTGTCCGGCGCGGCGCGGTAGTCCAGGCCGAAGCGCACCTCGGCATCCAGGTGCGCATAGGCGGGCCGGATGCGCAGCGCGCTCAGCGGCACCTCGCCGAGGCCGCGCCACTCGAAGCTCGGGCGCAGCTCGAAGCACTCGTCCATCAGCTGCTGAGCGATGCGGTTGCCGGTGCGGTCGACCGCGCGCACGAACTCGTTCTCGACCTCGGCCCGGCCCTCGTTGACCTGGCGCACCAGCATCAGCACGGCCTGCATCACGTCCAGCGGTTCGAAGCCGGCGATCACCACCGGCTTGCGGTAGGCCTGCGCAAACGGCTCGTAGGCCGCGGTACCGATGATGATGGACACGTGCGCCGGGCCGACGAAACCGTCCAGCGGCACGGTGCCGTACTGCTTCACCTCGGGCGACTCGAGGATGTGCGTGATCGCCGCGGGCGTGAGCACGTGGCAGCACAGCACGCTGAAGTTCTTCAGGCCCCGCCGGTCGGCCTCGCGCAGCACCAGCGCGGTGGGCGGCGTGGTGGTCTCGAAGCCGATCGCGAAGAACACCACCTCGCGCTGCGGGTGCTGCTCTGCCACCTTCAGGGCGTCGGCGGCGCTGTAGACCATGCGGATGTCCGCGCCGCGCGCCTTGGCCTTCATCAGCGACAGCTGCCCCGAGGCCGGCACGCGCATGGTGTCGCCGTAGGTGCAGACGATCGCCTTGTGCTCCAGCGCGAGCGCGAGCGCCATGTCGATGCGGCCGATCGGCAGCACGCACACCGGGCAGCCCGGTCCGTGGACCATGCGCACGTTGGGCGGCAGCAGGTCGGTGACGCCGTAGCGCGAGATCGCGTGCGTGTGGCCGCCGCAGAACTCCATGAAGCTGTAGGAGCGCGCGGGGTCGGCCTCGGCCTCGAGCTGGGCAGCGATGCGGCGCGCCAGCGCGCCGTCGCGGAACTCGTCGACGTACTTCATGCGGTGCTCCCGGCGGACTGCCCGGCAAACAGCGCCAGCGTGCGCTCGGCCTCTTCGGGGTCGATCCGGCCGATCGCGTGGCCGACGTGCACGATGACGTAGTCGCCCGGCGCGACGCCGTCGAGCAGCGCGACGCTGACGCGCTTGCGCACGCCGTCGAGGTCGACCACGGCGTCGGCGCCGTCGGTTTCAACGACCCGGGCAGGTATGGCTAGGCACATGGACAGGCCTCCGTGGTCTTGTCGTCGTTCAGGAAGGAAGCGCCCTGCGCATCGCGCGAGGCGGCCAGGGCATGGCGGGCGACCCAGGCCTGGCCGAGCGCCAGGCCGGCATCGCCGGGACCGCTGTCGCGCGGCCACAGCACCTTCAGGCCCCGCGCCGCGAGGCCCGCCGTGACCTGTTCGCGCAGCAGCACGTTGTAGAAGCAGCCGCCCGACAGCACCGCCAGCCGCACGCCGCAGCGCGTGGCGGCATCGCCGCACCAGTCGACGAGCGCCTCGCCGAGCGTGGCGTGGAACAGCGCCGCGCCGGACTCGGCGGGCTGGCCGGCCTCGTGCGCGGCCCACAGGTGCTGCAGCAGCGGCAGCAGGTCGAGCCGGCCGGCCGCGTCGATGCGCCAGCCGCCATCGAGCGGGCGCGTCGCGCCGTGCGCCGCGAGGTGCCGCTCGGCCGCGCGCTGCAGCGCGACCGCCGCCTCGGCCTCGTCCTGCTGGCGGTCGCACAGGCCCAGCACCGCGGCAGCGGCGTCGAACCAGCGCCCGGCGCTGCTGGTCGGCGGGCAGTGCAGCCCGCGCGCGAGCAGCTGCGCGACCCCGGCCGCGGCGGCCTCGCCGACGCGCGGCGCCAGGCGCGGCACGATCTCGTCGCCGCGTCCGGCCGCATGCAGCACGGCCGCGGCCATGCGCCACGGCTCACGCGCGGCGCGGTCGCCGCCGGGCAGCGCCAGCGGACGCAGGTGGCCGAGGCGCCGCTCCCGCCCGGGCCCGACGTACAGCAGCTCGCCGCCCCAGGCCTGGCCGTCATGGCCCAGGCCCACGCCGTCCAGCGCCAGCCCGACCGCCGGCCCGTCCACGCCGTGCTCCGCGAGCGCCACGCCCACGTGCGCGTGGTGGTGCTGCACGCCGATCGCGGGCACGCCCAGGCGCGCGGCCAGCTCCAGCGCGAGGCGGGTGCTGAAGAAGTCCGGATGCAGGTCGTGCGCGACCGCGGCGACCGCCAGCCCCTGCGCGCGCGCTTCGGCCAGCAGCGCCTCGGCGGAGCGCTCCAGCGCCTCGCAGGCCTGCGGCTCGGACAGGTCGCCGTGCAGCGCCGACCAGCGCGCCCGGCGCCCGTCCCACAGGCAGGCGCGGTTCTTCAGCCAGGCGCCGACGCCGAGGCAAGCCGCCAGCGCGCTCATCGCCCCGCCGCCTGCGCCGCCTTCAGGCGCGCCAGTTCGGCCTCGGCCGCAGCCAGCCGCTCGCGCAGCGCGGCCACCTCGTCGGCGGGCGCCGCGTGGGCATGGCCGTGGTGATGGTGATGATGGTGGTGATGCGGGCGGCCGGCGGCATGGTCCAGCGCGTGCAGCAGCCAGCCGATCCAGGCGTCCATGCCCTCGCCGGTGGTAGCCGACAGCTGCAGCACCTCGATGCGCGGGTTGACGCGGCGCGCGTGCGCGATGGCCCGCTCCACGTCGAAGCGCAGGTGCGGCAGCAGGTCGGTCTTGTTGAGGATCATCAGCGAGGCCGCGGCGAACATGTCGGGGTACTTGGCCGGCTTGTCCTCGCCTTCGGTGACCGACAGCACCGCGACCTTGGCCGCCTCGCCCAGGTCCCACAGCGCGGGGCACACGAGGTTGCCGACGTTCTCGATGAACAGGATGCCGCTGCCGGCCATCGGCAACCGCCCGAAGGCGTCGCGCACCATCTCGGCGTCGAGGTGGCAGCCCTTGCCGGTGTTGACCTGGATCGCCGGCGCGCCGGTGGCGCGGATGCGCTCGGCGTCGTTCGTGGTCTGCTGGTCCCCCTCGATCACCGCGACGGAGAGCCGCGCGTCGCGCGCGCGCAAGCGCTCGATCGTCGCGCACAGCAGCGTCGTCTTGCCCGAGCCGGGGCTGGAGACCAGGTTGAGCGCCAGCACGCCCTGCTGGGCGAAGCGGTGGCGGTTCTCCCGCGCGATGCGGTCGTTCGCGCCCAGCACGTCCTGCTCGATGCGCAGCGCGCGCTCCTGGCTCATGCCGGGCACCGAGACGCGCGCCGCGCCGGTGCCGTAGTGCAGGTTGCCGTGCGCGTGGTCGTGGTGACGGGGATCGTGATGATGGTGGTGGTGATCGTGGTGGTGGTGATGGTGGTCGTGGCCCTGCCCCGCGGCATGGACGGGATCAGGGGCCGGACCGGCGCCGTTGGCGCAACCGCAGACGACACACATGCTTCACTCCTCGGCAAGGGGAGCCGCCGGCGCGCCGGCCGGCTCGGATGACGGAAGGTCCTCGACGTACATCTCCACCACGCGCAGCTCGGTGCCGGAGGTCGGCTGCAGGCGGGCGCTGCCGCAGGCGGGACAGTCGTCGAGGCGGGACCGGATCGGCACCGTGCGGCTGCAGCCCAGGCACCAGGCCTGGCCCGGCACCTCGCGCAGCTCGACCGCGGCTTGTTCGAGGCAGGTGCCCGAGGCGATCGACTCCAGCGCGAAGCGCAGCGCACGCACGTCCACCGCACTGAGCGCGCCCGCCTCGACGACGAGCCGCCGCACCCGCACCGCGCCTTCGCGGGCCACCGCGTCCTCGGCGATGCGCAGGATGCCGCCGGCCAGGCTCAGTTCATGCATGGTGGATCTCGTCGTGGATGGTGTCGCGTCGCGCAGGACCCGTGCGGGCGGCCACCTCGAACGCCACGCAGGGGTCGAAGGCGGTCGCCAGCGCGCCGGCCAGCCGCGCGATGCCGGCCTCGTCGCCGCGCAGCCGGGCCAGCGCCCGCGCGACGCCCCCTTCGGGGTGGAAGTTCCATTCGGTGGGGGCGACGACATGGTAGCCCGCCACCCGTTGCGCGGCGTCGAGCCGGACCGCGTGCAGCAGCACGCCGCGCGCCATCTCGACCGCCGCCACCGCGGCCTGCCCGCCCAGCGGCTCGGCCCAGGCGCGCAGCAGGTCCTCGCCGGCGGCCAGCCGCGCGACCTCCTCGACGCCGGCCGCGAGCCGCGCGACGACGCTCGCAGGGCGCGGGCGGCCGCTGGCGCGCTGCAGGCGCGGCGCAGCGCCGGTCTGCGCGCAGCGGCCGTCGGGCAGCACCGGGCGGACCATGAAGCCCGGCTCGTCGAGCAGGCGCGCGCCCAGGCCCGCGAGCGCACCGGGCAGCCCGAGCACGTCCTCGACGGCCGGCATCGCCGGCACCTCGGGCAGCGGCAGGCGCGCGGCCTCGCGCAGCAGCCACGCCGGCTCCTGGGGGGCGTCGGCGATCCAGGCGTCGAGCCAGCCGGGCTCGGCCTGCAGGCGACCCAGCCAGGCCTCGGGCGCCATGCCGAGCGCGTGCGCGGCGACCCAGGCCGCGGCCCGGGCCGCATGCCCGCTGTCGCCCTGCCACAGCTCGCGCAGCGCGGCCAGCGCCTGCGGTCGCGGCGGCTGCCCGGCCAGCGGCTGCGGCCAGTCCAGCCAGAGGCGGCGCAGGTGCTCGCGCAGCGTCTGCGCCTGCCAGCTGCCGGCGCTGGGCTGCGCTCGCGTCGACGCGCGCCTGGCCGGCGGCGGCTTCCAGCGCCAGCCGCGCGGCGAGTTCGTGCGCGCCGCCGCACAGCGCGTACAGGCGGGGCATCAGCGCCGGCACCTGGGCCGCGTCCAGGCCCACGCACACGCGCGCCAGCGCCAGCGCGCGGCCGTTGACGATGCCGTGCGGCGGCTCGCGACCGGGCCGCAGCCGCAGGGTGCCGTCGAGGCGGGGCGCGGTCATGCCGCCGCTCCCGGGCGCGCGCCGCCGAACAGGAAGCGCCGCCGCGCGGGCTGCTCGGGCACGGCGGCCTCGCGCGCCTGCAGCAGCCGCATCACTTCGCCGGCCACGGCGCGCGCCGCGGCCATGTCCTCGAACTCGAACATCGGCGAGAACAGCGAACAGGCCTCGAACCGCCCCATGCCGTCTTCCTGCGCGCCGATGAAACCGTAGTCCGCCTCGCCCAGGCGGTGCGTGCGCTCGCGGCCGGGTGCGGCGACGCAGGCCGGGTCGTCCGGCCGCCAGACCAGGTTCATGCACCAGGGCGTGACCAGCACGCCCAGCCAGCCGGCCTCGCCACCGTCCAGCGTGCGGTGGTGGAAGCCCACCGCCTCGACGCCGAGCCCCGGGTGGCACATCGGCAGCCCGGCCATGCGCGTGCGCGCGATGCGGCCGTAAGCCTGCACCAGCAGGCCCGACGGATCGGCAGCGGGAGCGGCGTGCGCGCTGCGGCTCATTCCAGCACCATGAACTGGTCGGCGTCGCCGTCGCACTGCGGGCAGCGCCAGTGCGGCGGCAGCTCCGCGAACGGGGTGCCGGGCGGGATCTGCCACACCGGGTCGCCCTCGGCCGGGTCATAGACCCACCAGCAGATCTTGCATTCGAGGCGCGCGTCGCGCGACAGCCTGCTGCGGTCGCCCAGGTAGCTGCCCTCGAAGCGGGGTTGGTCGGCGCAGGCCATCACGGTGCTCCGGTCAGCCAGGCCAGCACCTCGTCGAGGCGCTCGGCCGAGTCCTGCAGGTCCTCGGGCGCGGCGCGCACCGCGTCGGGCATCGCGGTGACCTCGATGGTGTCGAGGATCACCGCGTCCTGCGAGTTGTAGTAGACCACCCGCCAGCAGTGCGGCACGCGCGTGCTGGTGACGCGGCAGTTGCCGTAGCCGCGCGACAGCACCACCACGCGCCCCTGCCCCAGGCGTTCGCCGAGGAAGGCCAGGTCCTCGGGCGACAGCGGCAGCAGCGTCAGGTTGACCACGTGCGTGGGCCGCTGCGGGGTCCAGCGCGCCACCTGGTCGGACAGCTCGGTGAGGATCGACGGCGCGTTCATCACGCCCGGCGGCAGGGCCTCGGGCAGGGCCAGGGCACGCACGTCGGTCGCGTCCAGCCGCGCCTGCTCGCCGACCAGCGAGGGCACCGCGGCGACCTCGATGCGGTCCTCGACCGGCTCGCCGTCCCGGAACACCGCGATGCGCCACACGCCGGTGAACACCGACTCCTGGATGCGCACCTCGCGCCCGTCGCCGGTGTCGATGCGCGCGCTGACCTCGCCTTCGCCGAGCACCTGGTTCAGCAGCTGGCGGTCGGCCGGGCCGAGGTGGTCGAGCGACACCGGCGCGGGCGTGCCGCCCTCGAGCACCTGGTGCAGCGCGCGCTGCACCGCATGCAGGGCCTCGTGGGCGGCCGACAGGCCGGCGACCTCCTCGCGCTCGGGCAGCACCGGCGGCCGGTAGGTGGACATGCCCTTGGGCATCTCGAGGTATTGCAGCGCTTCTTCCTCCACCTGCGAGCCAGGGCCGATGGCGCGCACCGGCAGGGGGAAGGGCTTGTACCGGGGGTCGTTGAAATCCATGGTGCAGATCCGGTGGGCAGGGAATCAATGACAGCCGCCGTCGCTCGCGGCCGCGCGCACGGGAATGCCGATGCTGGGCGCGCGCGTGACCGGCGCGGCCAGCACGCGCTGCACCTCGGCGAGGAAGACGTCCCAGTCGAGCATGCCGCCGACCGTGCCGAGATAGCCGCCGTCGCGCAGGAACACCAGCGCCGGCCGGCGCGACGCGCCGTAGCGCCGGTCCACCGCCATCTCGGCCTGCGGCTCGACCACGCCGGTGCGCCAGCCCGGCCCGCCGGCGGCGCGCACGGCCTTGAGCAGCTCGGGCAGCACCACCGCCACGTCCAGGCATTCGGGGAAGCGCACCGGGTCGCCCCACAGGAAGATCACCGCCACGCCGGGCTCGGCGAGGAAGGCATCGAGCGTGGCGTCGTTCACCCAGGCGCCCCCGGGCGCGCTCGCCAGGCGCTCGATCAGCGGCGGGATTGCCAGGGCGGCGGCAGGAGGGGTCAGGCTTTGGGTCGCGGTCATGGTCATGGGTCCCGGGGCTCGCGGGTGGCAGGGGCGGCGGCGCGGGCGCCGCCGGTCAGCTGTTGCAGCAGGTCGGCGCTCATCGCCGAGGGCAGGGCGAAGGCCGCGGGCGCCTGCGCGTCGCCGCCGGCCAGGGCCTGGTCGACCAGGTCCAGCGTGGCCTCGATCTCGGCGGCGCGCGTGGCGTCCAGCCGCTCCACCGCCGAGTCGAGGAACACCAGCACCCAGTCGCCGGGCGCGACCTCGCCGACCAGCGCGGTGCGCACCTGCTGCTCGCCCTTGCGGCCGGTGCAGCGTGCCAGCCCGTCCGCGGCCTCGATCACCTGCATGGGAATGCCGATGCACATCTCAGGCCCCCTCCTGCAGGCCGCGCGGCAGGAAACGCTCGTCGCCGATGCGGCAGGCCTCGGCCTCGCTCGGGCGGCCGGCCTCGTAGCGCTCCAGCGCCAGGTGCGGCGGCGTGACGGCTTCCTCGGGCGCCAGCGGCGTGGTGCGCGGGCGCGGCGGGCAGCCCCAGGCGGCCAGCTCGGCGCAGGCCAGCGCCAGCGCCGGCTCCAGCGCGGCGCGCACCGCCGGGCGCAGGCTGCCGCCGTAGTCGTCCAGCGTCTCGGGCTGGCAGCCCACCAGCAGCACGCGCTGCGGGTAGCGCCCCGCCAGGCGCGCCAGCGCCAGCACCTCCTGGAAGCCGGTCTGGTGCAGGCTCATCTTCTTGGCGCCCAGGTACTGCGGCACCTCGTCGTCACGCGCGGTCATCAGCGTGCCGGGCGCGAGCCCGTAGTCCACCGCGTCGAAGATCAGCAGGTGCGTGGCGGAACTCACCTGGTCGATCAGGTACAGCCCCTGGGTGCCGCCGTCGACGATGCGCACCGGGCCGTCGAACTCGTAGCGCTGCTGCAGCAGCTCGGCGCAGCGCACGCCGAAGCCTTCGTCGGCCCACAGCAGGTTGCCGATGCCGAGCACCGTGACGGCCCGGCTGTCACCGCTATCGTGACAGGTGGCGGCGGGCGAGGGCAGGGGATCGTGGGTCATGGACATGGCGTGGACGTGAGGAAAGCCCCGTCAGCGTGCGGCGGCACGCAGCCGCTTCCACGCGGCGAAGCCGTCGTGGTCGGCCTGGAGGGCGAGCCAGAAGCGGGTGTCGGCGCCGAAGTGCAGCGCGCAGCGCACCGCGGTGTCGGGCGAGATGGCACGACGGCCCTGCACCACCTCGTGCAGGCGCCGCCGCGAGATGCCCAGCCGCCGCGCCGCCTCGGACTGGCTGATGCCCAGCGGCGTCAGGAAGACCTTCTGCAGGAAGCGCCCCGGGTGCACCGGCGTGCGCAGCGGCACGCCGCGCAGCACGCACAGCGGGACGGCAGGCAGGGACGTCGCCGGCGGACGGGCCATGGTGCGCAACCCGGGTCAGTCCTTGAAGGTGCGGTGCCCCGAGACCATCGTGCTGATGATGCTCTGGCGGCCCATGATGTCCTCGCGCACCGCGGCGTAGATGTGCAGCACGACGAAGGTGATCATCACCCACATGCCCAGGCGGTGCAGGTTGTGCACGTCCAGCGACTGGCCGAACAGCGGGATCACCCAGCCGAACAGCGTGTCGGCCCAGGAGCCCGCGCCCAGCCCCTCGCCGTACAGCGCGAAGCCGGTGAACACCATGAACACCGAGCCCAGCAGGAAGACGAGGAACATCATCAGCCGCGCCAGCGGGTTGTGGCCCACGTAGCGGCCCGGGCGCCTGGCGAGGAAGGCGTACCAGCGCAGCATGCGCCCGAGCTCGACCCAGTAGCTGCGGCTCAGCAGCGGCACCGTGAACAGCTCGCGCGCGTGGTGGTTGCCCACCACCGCCCAGTAGGCGCGCACCACCAGGCCGATCGCGAACACGTAGCCGGCGGTGAAGTGCGCGAAGCGGATGTAGCCCATCAGGTAGTTGGCGCTGGCCTCGCCGGGCATGGTCGGCAGCGGCTGGCCGATGAAGTAGCCGGTCAGGCACAGCACCGTGATGGCCAGCGCGTTGATCCAGTGCCACAGGCGCACCGGCGCCTCGTACACGTAGACCGACTTGATGCTCTGGCCCTGCTCGACCTCGCGTTGCTCGTCGGCCGGGGTCGGGACGACATGGCTGGCGCTCATCGCTGGGCTCCTTTCAGCGGACGGTGACGCAGGCCAGTTCCTGGCCGTCGGGGCTCATCACGTGCGTCGCACAGGCCAGGCACGGGTCGAACGAGTGCAGCGTGCGCAGGATCTCGACCGGCTGCTCGGGGTTGACCATCGGGGTGTTCATCAGGCTGGCCTCGAAGGCGCCGATCTGGCCCTTGTGGTCGCGCGGGCTGCCGTTCCAGGTGGTGGGCACCACGCACTGGTAGTTCTCGATCTTGCCGTCGCGGATCTTGATCCAGTGGCCCAGCATGCCGCGCGGCGCGGCCACCGTGCCCACGCCCTTGGCCTCCTTCGGCCAGGTGGACGGGTCCCACTTCTCGACGTTGGCGGTCGCCGTGTCGCCGTTGCGGATGTTGTCGACCAGCTCGTGCCAGTCGTCGCGCAGCATCTCGGCGCAGTACTGGCTCTCCAGCGCGCGCGCCAGCGTGCGGCCGATGGTGGTGGGCAGCAGCTGCTTGGCGCCGTACTGGGTCTCGGGCAGGCCCAGCGCGCGCGGCACGTCGCGGTTGATCATGCGCGCCGAGTACTCGACCTGTTCCTTGACGCGCTGGCAGTACCGGTGGCCCTTGAGCGCATGCGCGTAGGACAGGATGTAGCGCGACAGCGGGCCGACCTCGACCGCGTGGCCGCGCCAGCGCGGCGCCTTGATCCACGAGTACTTGGCGCCCTCGTCGATCTGCTCGATGTGCGTGCGGCTGCCGCGGGTCTTCGGCCCGGGCTCGTAGTGCGGCTCGGTGACGCCGTCCCAGGGGTGCAGCCCCTTGGTCTCGTCGGCGTACTTGTACCAGGAGTGCGCGACGAACTCCTGCACCTGCTCGGGGTCGCGCGGGTCGATCGGGTGGATCTCGTCCCAGTTGCCGTCGAGGATCACGCCGCCGGGCAGCTGCTGCGTGGACTCGTCGTAGGCCACCTTCTCGTAGGTGCCGTAGTCGGCCACGTTCAGCGCCGCCAGCCCGCCGCCGTACAGCCAGCCGGCCTGCTTGTAGATCGTGCCGATGGCCAGCACGTCCGGGATGTAGACGTTGTTGTTGAACTCCAGGATCTCGTCG
Organism: Caldimonas thermodepolymerans; assembly: GCF_015476235.1. Taxonomy (NCBI): domain Bacteria; kingdom Pseudomonadati; phylum Pseudomonadota; class Betaproteobacteria; order Burkholderiales; family Sphaerotilaceae; genus Caldimonas; species Caldimonas thermodepolymerans. The sequence goes on along the minus strand of NZ_CP064338.1, from coordinate 229,176 downwards.
ATGCGGGCCTTGACGAAGTTCAGGCGCTCCATCGTGATGGGCGCGCCCACGGCGCCGTCGCCGTCGAGGTTGATCGCGCAGGGCACGCCACCGACCAGGTAGTTCGGGTGCGGGTTCTTGCCGCCGAAGATGGTGTGGATCTTGACCCACTCCTTCTGCAGGTCCAGCGCCTCCAGGTAGTGGGCCACGGCCATCAGGTTGGCCTCGGGCGGCAGCACGTAGGCCTTGCTGCCCCAGTAGCCGTTCATGAACGGGCCCAGCTGGCCGCTTTCGACGAACTTCTTCAGGCGGTTCTGGATGTCGCGGAAGTAGCCCGGCGAGGACAGCGGGTGCGCCGGCGAGACGAGGTGCTGCAGCTCGGAGGTCTGCTTCGGGTCGGCCTTCAGCGCCGAGACCACGTCGACCCAGTCCAGCGCGTGCAGGTGGTAGAAGTGCACCGCGTGGTCGTGCACCTGCAGCGTCTTGGCCATCATCTCGCGGATGAGGTGCGCGTTCTTCGGGATGCGGATGCCCAGCGCGTCCTCCACCGCGCGCACCGAGGTCAGCGCGTGGCAGCCGGTGCACACCCCGCAGATGCGCTCGACGAAGGCCCACGCGTCGCGCGGGTCGCGCCCGCGCAGGATCACCTCCAGGCCGCGCCACATCGTGCCGGTGGACACGGCGTTGCGGATCACGTTGTTGCTGTCGACGTTGACCTCGCAGCGCAGGTGACCCTCGATGCGGGTCACCGGGTCGACCACGACGCGGCGGCCGCTGTCGTCAAGCTTGAAGCCTTGGGTTTCGTAGGAAGCCATGGTTCGGGGAAAGTGCTCTGTTCGTTCGTCCGTGGAAGGGGGGCGGGCCAGGCCCGCGCCGCGTCAGCGCGAGGTCTCGGCCTGGCGCTGCTCCTGCCGCTTGTCCGCCGCGCGCTTGAGCGCGCTGACCGCCGCGTGCGCCGCCACCGCCGCGCCGGCCACGCCGGCCACCGTGCCGCCGATGCGGTCGGCGCTGGCCTCGATGCCGAACTGGTGGATGTTGGTCAGGCGGTCGTAGAACGAACCCTTGTCCCAGAAGCCGTCTTCCGAGCAGCCGATGCAGCCGTGGCCGGCCTGGATCGGGAAGCTCGTGCCCTCGTTCCACCGCACGGTGGAGCAGGCGTTGTAGGTGGTCGGCCCCTTGCAGCCGACCTTGTACAGGCAGTAGCCCTTGCGCGCGGACTCGTCGTCCCAGCTCTCGACGAACTGGCCGGCGTCGAAGTGCGGGCGCCGGTAGCACTTGTCGTGGATGCGCTGCGAATAGAACATCTTCGGCCGGCCCTGGCGGTCCAGCTCGGGGATGCGGTCGAAGGTCAGCATGTAGGTGATCACGCCCGTCATCACCTCGGCGATCGGCGGGCAGCCCGGCACCTTGATGATAGGCTTGTCGGTGATGACCTTGTGCACCGGCACGGCCTGCGTGGGGTTGGGCTTGGCCGCCTGCACGCAGCCCCACGAGGCACACGAGCCCCAGGAGATGATCGCCTTGCAGTCCTTGGCGACGCGCTTCAGCTGCTCGATGAAGGGCCGGCCGCCGACGATGCAGCTCATGCCGTCCTGGTTCAGCGGCGGGTTGCCCTCCACCGCCAGGATGTAGTTGCCCTTGTACTTGGTCATGACCTCGTCGAGGATGGCCTCGGCCTGGTGGCCGGCGGCGGCCATCAGGGTGTCGTCATAGTCGAGCGAGATCATCGACAGCACCACGTCCTTGACGAGCGGATGCGCCGAACGGATGAAGGACTCGGAGCAGCAGGTGCACTCCAGGCCGTGCAGCCACAGCACCGGGGTGCGCGGCTTGTTTTCCATCGCGTGCGCGATCTGGGGAACGAAGGCGGGACCGAGTCCCAGCGACGTGGCCGTCAGCGAGCAGTACTTGAGAAAGCTGCGACGCGAGATGCCCTGGCGACGCATCACCTCGTAGAAGGTTTCCACCGTGGGTCTCCTGTCAGTCGTGTTGTGTGTTTGTTTATTTGTGTAAGGGGCGCCGCCTCCAGCGCAAGAAGCGAGCCAGCTGCGCGCATCGCTGTACGCGCATCGCAAGTGCTTGATTTCAGGCCGGTTACGGCGCGGGGGGCGTGCGGCCCCCTCGGGAGAACCCGAGGAGATGCGCCGGCATCGGACTTGGCAGTCCGTGCATCGAAGCGATCAACCGGTTGCCAGCGCGCACGGCACCGCCGCAGGCACCGACCGGAACGAGGGGAAGGAGGAAGCGCCGCTCAGGCCTTGTCGGCCGGCGCCGGTTGCTGCGCCGCAGCAGCGTCGGCTGCCGCCGGCGGCGAGCCGGCCGGGCGCAGCCGCAGCGCCTGCAGCTCGGCCATGCCGTCGTAGAGCGAGCGGCTCAGCAGGCGCGCCACCAGGCTGGACAGCAGCGAGACCGCCATCAGGCTCAGCACCATCGCGTGGCCGTCGACCATCTCCATCACGATGATGAAGGCGGTGATCGGCGCCTGCGTGACCGCTGCAAGGAAGCCGGCCATGCCCATCGCGATCAGCGCCGCCGCGGCCGGGTGGCCGCTCCAGGCCGCGACGTCGTGGCCCACGCCCGCGCCCAGCGCGAGCGCCGGCGCGAACACGCCGCCGGACACGCCCGTCCAGCTGGAGATCCAGGTCGCCAGGAACTTGAGCAGCACGTACAGCGGCGGCACGTCCGCCTCGCCGGCCAGCATGCGCCGCGTGGTCTCGTCGCCGCCGCCGAAGGTGCTGCCGCCGCCCGCCAGCCCGATCAGCGCCACCGCCAGGCCGCAGCCCGCGGCGAAGCGCAGCGGGTAGCGGCGGCGCCAGGCGGTGAAGCGGTCCGGCAGGCCGGCGGCGCTGGCCACCATCAGGCGCGCCAGCAGCCCGCCCAGCAGCCCGCAGCCGATCACCACCAGCAGGCCCGGCCCCAGCAGGCCCCAGTCCAGTCCGGGCACGTGGATCACGCCGAAGTAGGTGACGTTGCCGAACACCGACACGCCCATCAGGCCGGCCAGCACGATGGCCGAGAGGATCAGGCCGCTGTTGCGCGCATCCAGGCTGCGCGAGAGCTGCTCGACCGCGAACACCACCCCGGCCAGCGGCGCGTTGAACGCCGCCGCGATCCCGGCCGCACCGCCGGCCACCAGCAGCCCGTGGTCGTCCACCCCGGCGCGCGGCGACAGCCAGCGCCGCGCCTGCAGCATCACGCCGGCGGCCACCTGCACCGACGGGCCCTCGCGCCCGACCGACAGCCCGGCGAGCAGGCTGCCGGCGGTCAGCACGACCTTGGCGCAGCTCAGGCGAAACGAGACGAACAGCCCGCGCTGCGCCACCGGCGTGGACGGCTCCAGGGCCACCATCACCTGCGGGATGCCCGAGCCGGCCGCGCCGGGGAAGAAGCGCTGCGTCAGCCACACCAGCCCGACCACCCAGGCCGGCGTCCAGACCAGCGCCAGCCAGGGCTGCCAGCCGTACACCGCCTGGAACCGGTGCTGCGCCCATTCGGCCAGCAGCGTGAAGCCGACCACGAACAGCCCGGCGACCGCGGCCAGGGCCAGCACGACCGCCCGGTCGATCCAGGCGCGCGCATCGGCCAGCTCGCGGCGCAGGTTGCTGAGGAGGTCGGGTTCGGCGGGTTTCATCGCAGGGGCCCGTGCATTATCGGGAAGCACTGCGCCCGTTCCTACACGAAGCGTGCCAGCGGGGCTGCCGCGGTCGACCCACCCGGATCAGGGGCGGGGGTCGGAGCCCCCTCGCCATGCGGCACAATCCGGCTCAATGGACGTCCGCCGCGCCGCGGGCGCATTTCGTAGATCTCAGCAAGGAGCGGGGCCATGGCCTCTGTCAACAAAGTCATCCTGATCGGCAACCTCGGCCGCGACCCCGAGGTCCGCTACACGCCCAGCGGCTCGGCGGTGTGCAACCTGTCGCTGGCCACCACGCGCAACTGGAAGAGCCGCGACACCGGGGAACGGCAGGAAGAGACCGAATGGCACCGGGTGGTGCTGTATGACCGCCTGGCCGAAATCGCCGGCGAATACCTGCGCAAGGGCCGCTCGGTCTACATCGAGGGCCGCCTGAAGACCCGCAAGTGGCAAGGCCAGGACGGCAAGGACAACTACACCACCGAGATCATCGCCGAGCAGATGCAGTTGCTGGGCGGCCGCGAAGGCGGCAGCAGTGGTGGCGGCGACGAAGGCGGCGGCTACAGCCGCGAGCCGTACGAGGGGGGTGGCGGCGGCGGCCGTTCCGCCCCGGCGCCGCGCGCGGCCAGCAAGCCCGCGCCCAAGACGTCGACCGGGTTCGACGACATGGACGACGACATCCCGTTCTGACCGGCCCGTCATTCGCTGCACCAGCCCGGCCCTCCGCGGAGCGCCGGGCTTTTTCTTGGGGCCTGCGCGCAGCACGGCCCGGGCGCACGACCCGCGCCGGCAGCTGCCCGGCGTGCAGGTTGATGCCGGCCTGTACCCGGCATCGGGCATGATATGCGCTTCGCCCCTGCAGGGCCCGCGACGGAGGAGGGGCCCGCGCTGCATGCCATCACCATGAACACGCACACCTATCCCCGTCTGGTCGGCGACATCGGAGGGACCAACGCCCGCTTCGCCTGGGTGGCGCAGCCGGGCGAGGCGCCGGCGGACATGGCCGTCTACCCGGTGCGCTCGCTGCCCACACTGGCCGACGCGATCCGGCGCTACCTGGCCGACCAGGGCAAGCCGCCGCCGCGCTGGTGCGCGATCGGCATCGCCAACCCGATCACCGGCGACCAGGTGCGGATGACCAACCACGACTGGTCGTTCTCGATCTCGGCGCTGCGGCGCGAGCTGGGCCTGGAACGCCTGCTGCTGGTCAACGACTTCACCGCGCTGGCGCTGTCGCTGCCGGCCCTGGCCGGCGAGGACCTGCGCCAGGTCGGCCCCGGCGCGCCGGCGCCCGATGCCGCGCTGGCCGTGATCGGCCCCGGCACGGGCCTGGGCGTCTCCGGCCTGCTGCCGGCCCCCTCGGGGCGGGAATGGGTGCCCCTCAACGGCGAGGGTGGCCACGTCACCCTGCCAGCGCAGGACGCGCGCGAGGCCGCGGTGGTCGCCCGGCTGCACGAGCGCTTCGGCCACGCCTCGGCCGAGCGCGCCGTCTCCGGCCAGGGGCTGGAGAACCTCTACCAGGTGCTGTGCCAGCTCGACGGCGTGCCACCCCGCGCGCTGGATGCACCGGCCATCGCCGACGATGCCAAGGCCGGGCGCGACCCGCAATGCATGGAGGCGCTGGCGCTGTTCTGCGCCTTCCTCGGCAGCGTGGCCGGCAACCTGGCGCTGACGCTGGGCGCGCGCGGTGGCGTCTACATCGGCGGCGGCATCGTCCCGCGCCTGGGCGAGGCCTTCGACCGCTCGGCCTTCCGCGTGCGCTTCGAGAGCAAGGGGCGCTTCACCGGCTACCTGCGCGCCATCCCGACCTACGTCGTGCAGGCCCGGGCGCCGGCGCTGCTGGGTGCGGCCCGCGCGCTGGACGTGCTGCCCGACCCGCCGTTCGTGCGCTGACCACCCCGTCTTACAAACCGATACGCGCCCCGCGCCAGCCGCGGCATGCTCGCGGCCGGACCAGAACGAACGACGAGGGTCAGCACCATGCAACGATCGAAGCGCCGGTCGCCCTGGGTGGCGATGCTGCTGGCGGCCGCCCTGGCCGCATGCGGCGGCGGTGGCAGCCCGGATGACGACGCGGCCGCACCGGGCAGCGGGACCGGCGCGGCCACGGACCACCGGGGTGGCAGCGACGGCCGCACCGACGGGAACGGCGGCGACGATGCTTCAGGCGACGCCCCCGGCACGCCGCCCGACGTGGACCTCGGCTGCGGGCTGCCGGACTTCCAGGCCGAGGCACTGCGCCTGATCAACCAGCACCGCGCCGCCGGCGCCAGCTGCGGCAGCGCGGGCAGCTTCGCGCCGGCCGCGCCGGTGGCCTGGGACGCGCGCCTCGCGCAGGCGGCCTACGCGCACTCGCGCGACATGGCCGAGGGGGACTTCTTCTCGCACACCGGCAGCGACGGCAGCAGCCTGGGGCAGCGCGTCACGGCAGCGGGCTACCGCTGGTCGGGGGTGGCCGAGAACATCGCGGCGGGCTACCCGACGGTGGCGGCGGTGGTGGCCGGCTGGATGACGAGCCCCGGCCACTGCGCCAACCTGATGCGCCCGGACCACCGCCACGTCGGGCTGGCCTGCGCGGCCCGCGACGGCAGCACCTACCGGACCTACTGGACGCTGGACCTGGCCACGCCGCGCTGAGGCGGCGTGCCGGGCAACGGCCCGGCCGGGCGGCCGGGCCGCGCACACGCGGCCTCAGGCCGCGGCAATCGCTTGGGCCAGGTCGGCGCGCAGGTCGTCGATGTGCTCGATGCCGATCGACAGGCGCACCGTGTCTTCCGACACGCCGGCCTTGGCCAGCTCCTCGGCCGACAGCTGGCGGTGCGTGGTCGAGGCCGGGTGCGTGGCCAGCGAGCGCACGTCGCCGATGTTGACCAGGCGGGTGAAGAGCTTGAGCGCGTCGAGGAAGCGCGCGCCGGCCTCGCGGCCGCCGGCCAGGCCGAAGGTCAGGATGCCGGAGGCGCGGCCCCCCATGTACTTCTGCGCCAGCGCGTGCTGCGGGTGTTCGGGCAGGCCGGCGTAGCTGACCCACTTGACCTTGTCCTGCTGCTTGAGGAACTGCGCGATGGCCAGCGCGTTGTCGCAGATGCGGTCCATGCGCAGCGCCAGCGTCTCCAGCCCTTGCAGCACCAGCCAGGCGTTGAACGGCGAGATCGCCGCGCCCATGTTGCGCAGCGGCACGACGCGCGCGCGGCCGATGTAGGCGGCCGGGCCCAGCGCCTCGGTATAGACCACGCCGTGGTAGCTGACGTCGGGCTCGTTCAGGCGGCGGAAGCGCGCCTTGTGCTGCGCCCACGGGAACTTGCCGCTGTCGACGATGATGCCGCCGATGCTGTTGCCGTGGCCGCCGATGTACTTGGTCAGCGCGTGCACGACGATGTCCGCGCCGTGCTCGATCGGGCGCAGCAGGTAGGGGCTGGGCACGGTGTTGTCGACGATCAGCGGCACGCCATGGTCATGCGCGACCTGGGCCAGCGCGGCGATGTCGGTGACGTTGCCCAGCGGGTTGCCGATCGACTCGCAGAACACCGCCTTGGTCTTCTCGTCGATCAGCTTCGCGAAGCCCTGCGGATCGCTCGGGTCGGCAAAGCGCACCTCGATGCCCTGCTGCGGGAAGGTGTGGGCGAACAGGTTGTAGGTGCCGCCGTACAGGGTGCTGGACGAGACGACGTTGTCGCCGGTCTCGGCGATGGTCTGGATCGCCGCGGTGATCGCCGCCATGCCCGAGGCCATGGCCAGCGCCGCGACGCCGCCTTCGAGTGCGGCCACGCGCTTTTCCAGGATGTCCTGGGTCGGGTTCATGATGCGCGTGTAGATGTTGCCCTGCACCTTCAGGTCGAACAGGTCGGCCCCGTGCTGCGCGCTGTCGAACGCGTAGGCCACCGTCTGGTACAGCGGCGGCACCACGGCGCGCGTGACCGGATCGGGCGCGTACCCCGCGTGCACGGACAACGTTTCGAACTTCCAGTTCTCCTGGCTCATGGCTTCAGCTCCTTGCTTGTAGTTGATTCGGGGTTCGCCGGATGCGCATCATGCCCGACCCGGCGCGCGGCCCGCGCCGGCGGCGTCGGGGACGGGGCGGATTCATGCGCTGGCGTCGATCACGCCGCCGCCCAGGCAGACCTCGCCGTCGTACAGCACCGCGGACTGCCCCGGCGTGACCGCCCACTGCGCCTCGGGAAAGCGCAGCGAGAAGCGGCCTTCGCCGTCGTTCTCGAGCGTGCAGGCCGCATCCTGCTGGCGGTAGCGGGTCTTGGCGGCATAGGCACCGGCAGGCGGCGGCTCGCCCGCGATCCAGCTCGCGTCGCTGGCGCGCAGGACGTGCGACAGCAGCCAGGGATGGTCGTGCCCCTGCACCACGTACAGCGTGTTGCGTTCCAGGTCCTTGCGCGCGACGAACCACGGCGCATGCTCGCCGCCGCCGCGCGGGGCGCCCTTGTCCTTCAGGCCGCCGATGCCCAGCCCCTTGCGCTGGCCGAGCGTGTAGAAGCTCAGGCCCACGTGCTCGCCGATGGTGCGGCCGCGGTCGTCCTTGATCGGGCCGGGCTGGTTGGCCAGGTAGCGGTTCAGGAACTCGCGGAACGGCCGCTCGCCGATGAAGCAGATGCCGGTGGAGTCCTTCTTCTTCGCGTTGGGCAGGCCGATCTCCTCGGCGATGCGGCGCACCTCGGTCTTGTGCAGCTCGCCCACCGGAAACAGCGTCCTGGCCAGCTGCGCCTGGTTGAGCCGGTGCAGGAAGTAGCTCTGGTCCTTGCCCGGGTCCAGCCCCTTGAGCAGCTGGAAGCGTCCGCCGACCTCGCGCACGCGGGCGTAGTGGCCGGTGGCGATCTTCTCGGCGCCCAGCCGCATCGCATGGTCCAGGAAGGCCTTGAACTTGATCTCCGCGTTGCACAGCACGTCCGGGTTGGGCGTGCGGCCGGCCTGGTACTCGCGCAGGAACTCGGCGAACACGCGGTCCTTGTACTCGGCCGCGAAGTTGACGTGCTCGATCTCGATGCCGATCACGTCGGCCACCGAGGCGGCGTCCAGCCAGTCCTGGCGCGAGGAGCAGTACTCGCTGTCGTCGTCATCCTCCCAGTTCTTCATGAAGATGCCGACCACCTCGTAGCCCTGCTGCTTGAGCAGCCAGGCGGACACGGCGGAATCGACCCCGCCGCTCAGGCCCACGACGACCCGGGTCATGGCGCCTTGATCTCCGGAGCGAACACGGTGTCGTGCGTCATCACCGCATCCAGCGGGAAGCTGCGCCCGGCCAGGTGGTCCTCGATGCAGCGCAGCACCAGCGGGCTGCGGTGGCGGTCGACGCTGGCGCGGATCTCCTCGGGCGTCATCCACAGCGTGCGCACGATGCCGTCGTCCAGCACCCAGCCCGGGGCGGGGTCGCTGGCGGTGCCGGCGTAGGCGATGCGCAGGTAGGTGACGTCCTCGTGGGTGGCCGGCCGATGGAAGCGCGACAGGTAGACGCCGAGCAGGTGCGTCGGCGTGAACACGCAGCCGGTTTCCTCCAGCGCCTCGCGCACGGCCCCCTGCTGCGGCGACTCGCCCGGCTCCAGGTGGCCGGCCGGGTTGTTCAGCCGCAGGCCCTCCGAGGTGTGTTCCTCGATCAACAGGTAGCGCCCGTCGCGCTCGATGATGGCCGCCACGGTGACGCTGATCTTGCTCCGTTCATCCATGGCGGGCAGTGTATCGCCCGCGTTGCCGCCCCGTCGGCCGTGCGGGCAGCGGCGGCCGGGCGCAGCTCGCCCCGCCGGAGGGGGCGTCCACTGCAAACCTTGTACCTAACTTGTTAAAATTTTGCCTTTTTTGGTGCCCACACGAGGCACCGCCACCTTTCCAGGATCCCGCGTCGGCGTGCGCCGTCACGTCCGCAGTTCGGGGCGAGGAAACCAAGGACAAGGGGGTCTTATGCAGGGTTTGCACCTCACCGCTGATCTGTACGGGTGTCAGTGCGAGTCGGCGCTGATGACTGATGCAACCACGCTGGCCGAGCTGTGCCGGCGCGCCGTGCAAGCGTCAGGACTGACGCTGGTTGACGAGAAATACCACACGTTTCCGGAGTGGCAGGGACAGCCGGGCGGCGTCACCGGCGCCGTGCTGCTGGCCGAATCGCACCTGGCCGTGCACACCTGGCCGGAACGCGCCGGCGTGACGCTGGACGTTTACGTCTGCAATTTCTCCACCGACAACTCGTCGAAGGCCGAGCACCTGCTCAACGACCTGATGGCGACGTTCGCACCGCAGCAGTGCATCACCAACCGCATCCTGCGTGGCTCGAAGGATCCGGAAACCCGCTCCGACGAGCTGCTGCTGGAATGGCTCAACGACCACGGCGCCTACGGCTTCAAGGCCACGCAGCGCCTGGAGACGCTGCGCACGCGCTACCAGCAGCTGGAAGTGTTCGAGACGCCCCAGTGGGGCCGGCTGCTGCGCCTGGACGGCCGCTACATGACCTCCGAGCGCGACGAGTTCTTCTACCACGAGCCCATGGTGCACGTGGCCGCGATCGCGATCGAGCAGCCGCGCTCGGTGCTGGTGATCGGCGGTGGCGACGGCGGCTCGGCCGAGGAGCTGTTCAAGCACCCGTCCATCGAGCGCGTCGTGCTGGCCGAACTGGACGCCGACGTGGTCGAGATGTCGCGCAAGTACCTGGGCAGCATCCACAGGGGCTCGCTCGACGACCCGCGCCTGCAGGTACGCATCGGTGACGGCGCCGCCTACGTGGCCGAGCAGGCCGGGCGTGCCGACGGCGAGCGCTTCGACCTGGTGGTGCTCGACCTGACCGACCCGGACACCCCGGCGCACCAACTCTACACCCGCGAGTTCTTCGCGCAGGTCAAGCAGCTGCTGACGCCGCAGGGCGCGGTCACGCTGCACATCAGCTCGCCGATCTTCACGCCCGAGCGCGTGCGCCAGCTGACCACCTCGCTGCGCAGCGTGTTCTCGATCGTGCGGCCCTACGGTGCCTACGTGCCGCTGTACGGCACCTACTGGGGCATGGCCTGCGCGTCGGACACCGTCGATCCGGTCCAGCTGCCGCCGGCCGAGGTGGAGCGCCGCCTCGCCGAACGCGGCGTCCGCGACCTCAAGTACTACAACGGCGACGTGCACCAGGCGCTGTTCGCGCTGCCGAACTACTACCGCGACCTGGTGCAGGGCTGACCGGCCCGGCGCCGCCTTCCCCGCGGCCCGCACCGCGCCAGGCCCACGGGCCGTGGGCTGCGCGGGCCGCTGTCACCGGGCGCGGCACAGGGCCCGGGACGCGGCGACCGCCGCAGGACGCACGCTGTTGGTGCGCGTTCGCGCCGCTTCGAGTATCCTTGCCGCGCCTTCCGCACACTGGATACCCCGCCGCATGCGGCTCGACCCGTTTCCTTTCCCGACGACAGCCACGGGCACCTCGCCCGTCCTGCCGACCTGCCTGCCCTGCAACGCCAGGGCCACGGGTCGTGCCGGTCGTCCGCCCCGTGCGTGCAGGCCAGAGCCCGGTGCGTGAGACGCGGCGCGGGTCACCCTCCCCCTGCCCGACCCGCATCCACAGACGCAAACGCGACAACGCCGGGCTGATCGGTCGTCAATAATTGACCCACCTCTCCCTGTCAGCCAGGCGGCGCTGACCCAGGCTTTGCCTGATCCCCCATCAGGCGAGCCCCACCCATAACGACGCTTTGGAGGCATTACATGCTCATCGGCATCCCGAGGGAGTCACTCGACGGGGAAACCCGCGTGGCTGTCACGCCGGAGACGGCAAAGAAACTCAAGGCCCAGGGCCACACCGTGCGCGTGGAGTCCGGCGCCGGCGTGGCCGCGTCCGCGCCGGATGAAGCCTACGTGGCCGCCGGCGCGGAAATCACCGACCGCGCCGGCGCCTTCGGCTGCGACCTGGTGCTGAAGGTGCGCGCGCCGCAGCCCGACGAGGTCGGGCTGATGAAGCCGGGCACCGTGCTGGTGGGCATGCTCAACCCCTTCGACGCCGAAGGCCTGCAGCGGCTGGCCGCCGCCGGCATCACCGGCTTCGCGCTGGAAGCCGCCCCGCGCATCACGCGCGCGCAGAGCATGGACGTGCTGTCCTCGCAGGCCAACATCGCCGGCTACAAGGCGGTGATCATCGCGGCCGACAGGTACCAGCGCTTCTTCCCGATGCTGATGACCGCCGCCGGCACCGTGAAGGCCGCGCGCGTGGTCGTGCTGGGCGTGGGCGTGGCAGGCCTGCAGGCGATCGCCACCGCCAAGCGCCTGGGCGCGGTGATCGAGGCCTCGGACGTGCGGCCCTCGGTGAAGGAACAGGTCGAGTCGCTGGGCGCCAAGTTCATCGACGTGCCGTACGAGACCGACGAGGAACGCGAGGCGGCCGAAGGCGTGGGCGGCTACGCGCGGCCGATGCCGCAGAGCTGGCTGGACCGCCAGAAGGTCGAGGTGGCCAAGCGCGTCGCGCAGGCCGACGTGGTGATCACCACCGCGCTGATCCCGGGCCGTCCGGCCCCGCGCCTGGTCAGCGAGGAGATGGTGCGCAGCATGAAGCCGGGGTCGGTGATCGTCGACCTGGCCGCGGCGCAGGGCGGCAACTGCGAGCTCACCGAGCCGGGTGCCACCGTCGTGAAGCACGGCGTGACCATCGTCGGCGAGACCAACCTGCCGGCGCTGGTGGCCGCCGATGCGAGCAGCCTGTACGCGCGCAACGTGCTGGACTTCCTCAAGCTGATCCTGACCAAGGAAGGTACGCTGAAGATCGACCTCGACGACGAGATCGTCGCGGCTTGCCGCGTCACGCAGGACGGACAGGTGACCCGCAAATGAACCGCATGATGCTGCGCGCGAAGCTGCATCGCGCCACGGTCACCGAAGCCGACCTGCACTACGAAGGCTCCTGCGGCATCGACGAGGACCTGCTCGATGCTGCCGACATGCGCGAGTTCGAACAGATCGAGCTCTACAACATCAACAACGGCGAACGCTTTTCGACCTACATCATCAAGGCCCCCCGGGGCTCGGGCGCGATCTCGCTCAACGGAGCGGCGGCCCGAAAGGCGCAAGTCGGTGACCTGCTGATCATCTGCACCTACGCGCCGATGAGCGAGGACCATGCCCGCGACCACAAGCCGCGCGTGGTGCTGCTCGACGAAGGCAACCGCATCAAGGAAATCCGCAAGCTCTGAGGAGGCTCGAACGATGGAATCCATCAGCCCCGTGATCATCAACCTGATCATCTTCGTGCTCGCCATCTACGTGGGCTACCACGTGGTCTGGAACGTCACGCCCGCCCTGCACACGCCGCTGATGGCGGTGACCAACGCCATCTCGGCCATCGTGATCGTCGGCGCCATGCTGGCCGCCGCGCTCACCGAGACCGGCCTGGGCAAGGCCATGGGCACGCTCGCCGTGGCCCTGGCCGCCGTCAACGTCTTCGGCGGCTTCCTCGTCACGAGGCGCATGCTGGAGATGTTCAAGAAGAAAGAGAAGAAGTCCGCCGCGGAGGGCAAGTAAATGGAGCTGAGCCTGAACCTCGTGACGCTGCTGTACCTGGTGGCGTCGGTCTGTTTCATCCAAGCGCTCAAGGGCCTGAGCCACCCCACCACGTCGATCCGCGGCAACATCTTCGGCATGGTCGGCATGGCCATCGCGATCCTGACCACCGCGGCGCTGATCGTCAAACTCAGCGGCCAGGCCGCCCCCGGCATGGGCTACGTGCTTGCGGGCCTGGTGGTCGGCGGCGGCATCGGTGCGGTGATGGCGCAACGCGTCGAGATGACCAAGATGCCCGAGCTGGTCGCCTTCATGCACAGCATGATCGGCCTGTCGGCGGTGTTCATCGCGATCGCGGCCTGCGTCGAGCCCTGGGCCTTCGGCATCACCGCCCCGGGCGAGGCCATCCCCTACGGCAACCGCGTGGAACTGGCGCTGGGCGCGGCGATCGGCGCGATCACGTTCAGCGGCTCGGTGATCGCCTTCGGCAAGCTCTCGGGCAAGTACAAGTTCCGCCTGTTCCAGGGCGCGCCGGTGGTCTTCAAGGGCCAGCACCTGCTGAACCTGGTGCTGGGCCTGGCGACCGTCTTCTTCATCGTCGGCTACACGATCAGCGAGGCGAAGGTCGACTTCGTCATCCTGCTGGCGCTGTCCTTCGTGCTGGGCGTGCTGATCATCATCCCGATCGGCGGCGCGGACATGCCGGTGGTGGTGTCGATGCTCAACAGCTATTCGGGCTGGGCGGCCGCCGGCATCGGCTTCTCGCTGAACAACTCGATGCTGATCATCGCCGGCTCGCTGGTGGGCTCCTCGGGCGCGATCCTGAGCTACATCATGTGCAAGGCGATGAACCGCTCGTTCTTCAACGTGATCCTGGGCGGCTTCGGCGGTGACGCCGCGGCGGGCGGTGCCGGCGCGCAGCAGCAGCGCAGCGTCAAGAGCGGCAGCGCGGACGATGCGGCCTTCATCCTGTCCAACGCCGAGAGCGTGATCATCGTGCCGGGCTATGGCCTGGCGGTGGCGCGCGCGCAGCACGCGGTCAAGGAACTGGCGCAGAAGCTGACCGAGAAGGGCGTCAACGTGCGCTACGCCATCCACCCGGTGGCCGGCCGCATGCCCGGGCACATGAACGTGCTGCTGGCCGAGGCCGAGGTGCCGTACGACCAGGTGTTCGAGATGGAGGACATCAACGCCGAGTTCGGCCAGACCGACGTGGCCATCATCCTGGGCGCCAACGACGTGGTGAACCCGGCCGCGCAGGTCAAGGGCAGCCCGATCTACGGCATGCCGATCCTGGAAGCCTACAAGGCCCGCACGGTGATCGTGAACAAGCGCTCGATGGCCGCGGGGTACGCGGGCCTGGACAACGAGCTGTTCTACATGGACAAGACCATGATGGTGTTCGGCGACGCGAAGAAGGTCGTCGAGGACATGGTCAAGGCCATCGAGTAAGCCGCGGCGCGTCACCCTGGCGGGTGAGGCCGGCAACGGAAAAGGGGCGTCGCCGCCAGGCGGGACGCCCCTTTCTTCATGGCCGCCGGATCACTTGACCTCGATGGTCTTCGCGCGCGCCGGGCTGCGCTTGGGCAGCGTCAGCGAGAGCACGCCGTTGTCGAAGGTCGCGGTGGCCGCGCCGTCGTCGACGTCGCACGGCAGCGTGAAGCCGCGCGACCAGCTGCCGTAGTACATCTCGCGCAGCAGCGTGCGTTCACCGTCCTTCTTCGTTTCCCGGCTTTCGCTGCGCGACTCGGCGGAGATCGAGACGTAGTTGCCGTCGACCGAGATACGGATGTCCTCGCGCTTGACCCCCGGCAGCTCGGCCTTCACCTGGAAGGCCTTGTCGTCTTCCACGATGTCCAGGCGGATCTCGCCCGGCACGCGTGCGGCCGGCCAGTCGGGCAGGCGCAGGAAGCGACGGAACAGGTCGTTGAAGTTGTCGAAGCGCATCAGGTCGTCGCGCGGATCGAAACGGGTCAGTGCACTCATGGAAAGCTCCTTTCGTGAGTCAGTCCAGTCGTCGGGCTGCACCTGAGAATCTAGTGAGCCTGCGGCGCGCGTCCTTGAGGGAACGCAAAGCGCACCGGCGGTGCCGGTCCGGTATGGACCGGACGCTGGCGCGGATCAATCCGCCGGCGGCGGGAGCGCCTCACCGGGTCGGGTTGCCCGCTGCCGTCTCGCCTTCGATCCGGATCGCGCCCGCTTTGCGATCGGTCGGCAGGACGCGGGCGCCGGCCGGCGCCCGTGCGCTGCTCGCGCCGAAGGCGGCCACGGCGGTGGCGGCGAGGATCCAGTGGCGCGTCGTCCGGGTCGGGCGATGCACGTCCGTCTCCCGGGTCGGTCGTGTCCATCGGGCGCAGGCAGCGCCTGCGCGCCGCGTTCCTTCTGCAAGGACGGAAGGTCGTGCGCCGCAGGGGCTTTCCGGACGCGAAATCCGTAACGCGGGAGGTGCCGTAACTTGACCGACAATCCTCGGTGGCCCGGCACCTCGCATCGCCCCGTCGCCTGCCGCGACCCGTGGGGCTGCACCTGGTACGCAGGAGGACGCGGCACGGCCCGACAGGCCGGCGCCCCGTCCGGTCACGCATCCGCCGCCCCTGCCGGGGACGGTCCGTGCATGCAGCGCCCGGCCCGCGTGCTGCGCATGGCACCACGCGGTCAACGCTATCGAAACACCTGATGAGGTGGCGTCAGCCATCCGTCAGAATCGCGGCTCTTACGCGGAGAACCACTGGATGAACAAGGTCTGGCTCAAGCATTACCCGGAGGGCGTGCCCCACGAGATCGATCCCGGTCAGTACGGCTCGCTGGTCGAACTGCTCGAAGAAAGCTTCCGCAAGCACGGTGACCGCGTCGCCTACCGGTTCCTGGGCAAGGCCATCACGTTCCGCCAGGTCGACGACCAGTCGCGCGCCTTTGCCGCCTACCTGCAGAGCCTCGGGCTGGAAAAGGGCGACCGCGTCGCGGTGATGATGCCCAACGTGCCACAGTACCCGATCGCGGTGGCCGGCATCCTGCGCGCCGGCATGGTGCTGGTCAACGTCAACCCGCTGTACACGCCGCGCGAACTGGAGCACCAGCTCAAGGACGCCGGCGCGAAGGCCATCGTCATCATCGAGAACTTCGCCCGCACGCTGCAGGAATGCCAGGCCCACACGCCGACCAAGCACGTCATCGTCACCTCGATGGGCGAGTCGATCGGCCTGAAGGGCATGATCGTCAACTTCGTCGTGCGCCACGTGCGCAAGATGGTGCCGCCGTTCCAGCTGTCCGGCGCGGTGCGCTTCAAGGACGCCCTGGCCGCCGGCCGCAACGCCAGCCTGCGCACGCCCGAGCTGCGGCCCGACGACATCGCGGTGCTGCAGTACACCGGCGGCACCACCGGCGTCAGCAAGGGCGCGGTGCTCCTGCATCGCAACATCATCGCCAACGTGCTGCAGTGCGAGGCGTGGTACCAGCCGGCGCTGCGCAAGATCCCGGCCGGCGAGCAGATCGTCACCGTCTGCGCGCTGCCGCTGTATCACATCTTCGGCTTCACGGTGAACATGATGCTGTCGATGCGCACGGGCGGCAGCAACATCCTGATCCCGAACCCGCGCGACATCCCCTCGGTGCTGAAGGACCTGGCGCGCCAGCGCTTCCACAGCTTCCCGGCGGTCAACACGCTGTTCAACGCGATCGCCCGCCATCCCGACTTCCACACCGTCGACTGGAGCGGGTTGCTGCTGAGCGTGGGCGGCGCCACCGCCGTGCAGCAGGTCACCGCCAGGCTGTGGCTGGAGAAGACCGGCTGCCCGATCGTCGAGGGCTACGGCCTGTCGGAGACCTCGCCGGTCGCCAGCTGCAACCCGACCAACAGCACCGAGTACACCGGCACCATCGGCCTGCCGCTGCCGTCCACCGAGTTCAAGCTGCTCGACGACCAGGGCAACGAGGTGCAGCCCGGCATGCCCGGCGAGATCTGCATCCGCGGGCCGCAGGTGATGGCCGGCTACTGGCAGCGCCCGGACGAGACCGCCAAGGTCATGACGCCGGACGGCTTCCTGCGCACCGGCGACGTCGGCACGGTGGACGAGCGCGGCTACTTCAAGCTGGTGGACCGCAAGAAGGACATGATCGTCGTCTCGGGCTTCAACGTGTACCCGAACGAGGTCGAGGACGTGGTCACGCAGATGCCCGGCGTGCTGGAGTGCGCCGCCATCGGCGTGCCCGACGAGCGCTCCGGCGAGGCGGTCAAGCTGGTCATCGTGCGCAGCAACCCGGCGCTGACCGAAGCCGAGGTGCGCGCCTTCTGCGAGCAGAACCTGACCGGCTACAAGCGCCCGCGCATCATCGAGTTCCGCACCGAGCTGCCCAAGACGCCGGTGGGCAAGGTGCTGCGGCGCGAGCTGCGCAACGGCTGAGCGCGGCCCCCTACCGCGCGGCACGGCCCGATGGCAACATCGGGCCGTTTCCATTGGCAGGCACGAAAAAGGAAAGGAATCCGATGGGTCGCATCGCGATCATGGCGGCCATGCACGAGGAACTGGCCGCGCTGCTGGCGTCGATGCCGGACGAGCAGAAGGACACCGTCGCCGGGCGCGAGTTCTGGGTCGGGCATCTGGAAGGCCGCGAGGTGGTCGCGGTGCTGTCGCGCATCGGCAAGGTCGCCGCCGCGACCACCGCCACGCTGCTGGTCGAGCGCTACGGCGTGGACGCGCTGCTGTTCACCGGCGTGGCCGGCGGCCTGGGCGCGGGCGTACGCGTGGGCGACGTGGTGGTCGCTGATGCCCTGCTGCAGCACGACATGGACGCCTCGCCGATCTTCCCGCGCTGGGAGGTGCCGCTGTACGGCCGCTCGCGCTTCGAGGCCGACGCCGCGATGAGCGAGCGGCTGCGCGCGGCCGCCGCCGACGTGCTGGCGCACGCGGACACGCACCTGGGCGCGCAGGCGCTGGCCGGGTTCGGCATCGCGTCGCCCGCGGTGCACCGCGGGCTGATCATCAGCGGCGACCGCTTCGTCAGCACCGCGGCGGAAAGCGGCGCGCTGCGCGCGGCGCTGCCCGATGCGCTGGCGGTGGAGATGGAAGGCGCCGCGGTGGCCCAGGTCTGCCACGACCTCGGCGTGCCCTGCGCGGTGATGCGCACCATCTCGGACCGCGCCGACGACAGCGCGCACCTGGACTTCAACGCCTTCATCCGCGAGATCGCGAGCCGCTACAGCGTGGCCATCGTGCGCCGCTACCTGCGCGGCTGAGCGCTCAGTCGTCGCGCATGCGGCCGGCGACGATGTCGAAGCGGAACAGCCGGCACTCGATCGGCCCGTTCCACAGCGGCACGCGCCGGCTTTCCTTCAGGCGCATGCGCGAGGGCAGCTTCATGTCGGGGCTGAGCACCCAGGCGGTCCAGCCGCCGAAGTGGCGCTTCCAGTGCGCCGCCAGCCGGGGGAAGAAGTCGTCGGCCATGCCCGTCTCGTCGACGCTGCGCGCCACGCTGCCGCGCACGGCGATGCGCTCGCCGTAGGGCGGGTTCATCACCAGCGTGCCGTGCAGGCCCGGCGGCAGCGCGGGCGCCGGCCGCTGCAGCACGTCGCCGCCGTGCAGCTCGATCGCGTGCGCCACGCCCGCGCGCTCGGCGTTGCGGCGCGCGAAGTCGACCATGCGGAACGCCACGTCGCTGGCGTACACCGGCACCGCGGGGGCATGCACGCGCTCGCGCGCCTGCCGCTTCAGCTCGGCCCACTGGGCGCGCACCTGCGGCCCGGCGAACGGCGCCAGCCGCTCGAACGCGAAGGCGCGCCGCAGCCCCGGCGCAATGCCGCAGGCGATCTGCGCCGCCTCGATCGCGATGGTGCCGGAGCCGCAGCAGGGGTCCAGCAGCGCGCCGCCCTGGTCGGGCCGGCCTTTCCAGCCGGCCGCGGCCAGCATCGCGGCGGCCAGCGTCTCCTTCAGCGGCGCCTCGCCCTTGTCCTCGCGCCAGCCGCGCTTGAACAGCCGCTCGCCCGAGGTGTCGGCGTACAGCGTCGCGTGGTCCTCGGTCAGGTGCAGCATCACGCGCAGCAGCGGGCGGCGCGTGTCCACGTCGGGGCGCTCGCCCGCCTCCTCGCGCATCACGTCGCACAGCGCGTCCTTGATGCGCAGCGCCGCGAAGTTCAGGCTGCGCAGCGGCGAGCGCTGCGCGGTCACGTCGACCTTGAAGGTGTCCCGGGGGCTGATCCAGGCCTGCCACGGCACCTGGCGCGCCAGCGCGTAGAGGTCGTCCTCGCTGCGGTAGCGCCCGTGGGCCACCCGCACCAGCACGCGCTGCGCGAGCCGGCTTTCCAGGTTGAGCGCCATCACCGCGCGCGCATCGCCCCGCAGGGCGATGCCGCCGCGCTCCAGCGTGCCGCTAGTCCCGGGCCCGAGGATGGCCATCGCCTCGTCGGCGAGCAGCGCCTCGACGCCTCCCGCGCAGGGCAGGAACAAGTCAAAGAGTGGTACGTGCATGCAGAAGAACCGTCATGTCCTGGCGCCGGTCACCGACTCGCGGGATCGTTGCCCGTGCGGCACCTGGCGCACATGCCCCCTGGCTGCCGGGCCGGCGCGCTGGATGCAGGCGGCTTGCGCCGGCCCGGCGGCGACCGAAGGGCCGTACGGGGTGGGCCATCAGATGCTCTTGCGGAGATTGGCCGGCGCGATCTTCAGGGCCTCGCGGTACTTGGCCACCGTGCGGCGCGCCACCTGGATGCCCTGCTCCTCGAGCAGCTGGCTGATCTGGCTGTCCGACAGTGGCTTCTTCGGGTCCTCGGCGCTGACCAGCTGCTTGATCAGCGCGCGCACCGCGGTGCTCGACGCGTTGCCGCCCGCGTCGGTGTTGAGCGAGGAGCCGAAGAAGTACTTCAGCTCGAAGGTGCCGAACGGCGTGGCCATGTACTTGGCGGTGGTCACGCGCGAGATGGTCGATTCGTGCAGGCCCAGCTCGTCGGCGATCTCGCGCAGCACCAGCGGCTTCATCGCGATCTCGCCGTGGCTGAAGAAGTTCTTCTGCCGCTCGACGATGGCCTGCGAGACGCGCTGGATGGTCTCGAAGCGCTGCTGGATGTTCTTCATGAACCAGCGCGCCTCCTGCAGCCGCGCGCTCAGGGCCTGGCCGCTGTCGCTGCTGCGCTGCTGCTTGAGCGCCTGCGCGTACAGGTCGTTGATGCGCAGCTTAGGCATCACGTCCGGGTTGAGCACCACCTTCCAGCCGCGCCCGGACTTCTGCACGATCACGTCCGGCACGATCACGTTGGCCTCGGCGCGCGTGAACGGCCGGCCCGGCTTGGGTTCCAGCGAGACGATCAGCGCCTGCGCCTGGCGCAGCAGCTCCTCGTCGGCGCCGGTGGCGGCCATCAGCTTCTTGACGTCGCGCCGCGCCAGCGCCTCGAGGTGGTCCTTGCAGATCATCAGCGCGATGATCTGCGCCTCGCTGCGCTCCATCGCGCGCAGCTGCAGGCACAGGCACTCGGACAGGCTGCGCGCGCCCACGCCGGTGGGCTCCATGTTCTGCAGCCACTTGAGCGCGCAGCGCAGGCGCTCGAGCAGGTCCTCGCGCGCCTCCGGATCGTCGTTGCCGTCCAGCAGGCGCTCGGCGATCTCCTCCAGCGGGTCGGCGAGGTAGCCGTCCTCGTCGAGGGACTCGATCAGCACCATCACCGCCGCGGCGTCCTCGGGCGCCAGGCGCATGCCGAGCAGCTGCTGGCGCAGGTGGTCCTGCAGCGTGATGCCGGGCGAGGCGCGGTCGATCGGGTCGAGGTCGTCGTCGTCGACCGCCCCGTTGCGCGTGCTGGGCGTCTCGCGGATGCCGTCGAAGTCGTCGCGCTCGGTGCCGTTCTCCCAGTCGTCGCGCTCGGTGGCGCCCAGCTCGACCGTGTCCAGCGTGGGCGCGGCCTCGGCCGCATCGAAGCTGTCGGCGCCGGCCTGTTCGGCATCGGCCGCGGCGCGCTCCTCGCGCGTCAGCGGACGCTCGGGCGCGGCCAGCGCGGGTTCGGCGGCGTAGTCCTCGTCGGGTTCGAGGAACGGGTTCTGTTCGAGCATCTGCTCGACCTCCTGGTGGAGTTCGAGCGTGGACAGCTGCAGCAGCCGGATCGACTGCTGCAGCTGCGGCGTCAGCGCCAGATGCTGCGAAAGACGGACCTGCAGGGAGGGTTTCATGCCGCTCATGGTGTGTTCATCACGCGGCCTTACATGCGGAAGTGCTCGCCGAGGTAGACCTTGCGCACGTCAGGGTTCTCGACGATGTCCGCCGGCGTGCCTTCGGCCAGCACCTGGCCCTCGCTGATGATGTAGGCGTGGTCGCAGATGCCCAGCGTCTCGCGCACGTTGTGGTCGGTGATCAGCACGCCGATGCCGCGCGCCTTCAGGAAATTGATGATGCGCTGGATCTCGATGACCGCGATCGGGTCGACGCCGGCGAACGGCTCGTCGAGCAGGATGAAGCGCGGCTGGGTCGCCAGCGCCCGCGCGATCTCGACGCGCCGGCGCTCGCCGCCGGACAGCGCCGGGGCGGGCGTGTGGCGCAGCTTCTCGATGCTCAGGTCGTGCAGCAGGCCGTTGAGGCGCTGCTCGATCGCCTCGCGCGACAGCGGCCGGCCGTCGGGGCCGTGCTGCAGCTCCAGCACCGCGCGGATGTTCTCGGCCACCGTCAGCTTGCGGAAGATCGAGGCTTCCTGCGGCAGGTAGCTCAGGCCCAGGCGCGAGCGCTCGTGGATCGGCAGGCGCTCGACGTTGCGCCCGTCCAGCGTGATCTCGCCGGCATCGGCGCGCACCAGGCCGACGATCATGTAGAAGCTGGTGGTCTTGCCCGCGCCGTTGGGACCGAGCAGCCCGACGACCTCGCCGCTGCGCACCGACAGGTGCACGTTCTTGACCACCTTGCGGGCGCCGTAGGTCTTCTGCAGGCCCCGGGCTTCGAGCCGGCTGGGGCCGGACTCGGACACGACGGCGCTCATGGCTGCTCCTGCGCGTCGGAAGCCGCCGGCGCGGGGGTGCCGGCCGAGCCGCGCGGCGACAGCGTGCCGCTGACGCGCCCGCCCCCGTCGGCGCTGCTGCCGCCGGCCACCGAGAACACCTCGGCGACGTTGTCGTAGGTGATGGTCTGCCCCCGGATCTCGTCGCTCAGCGTGGTGCCCACGTAGCGGCGCACCACCGCGGCACCGACCAGCCTGAGCGTGTCGGTGCGGCCGTCGTACTCGATGCGCTCGGCCTCGCCCTCGATGTATTCGTCGACCCGGTCGCGCTTCTGCCGGTAGTGCGCCGGCTTGCCGGCCGCGCCGATCGCCACGGCCCACTGGTGCCCCTCGGGCGTCTGCCGCACCTCGACGCGCGCGGCGCGCATGGTCATCGTGCCCTTGGTGATCTCGACGTTGCCGGTCAGCACGTTGATCTGCCGGGCATCGTCGTAGCGCAGCGCGTCGGCGGAGAAGTTCAGCGGCATGTCGCGATCCGCCCGCTCCGCCAGCGCCTGCGGCACCGCCAGCGCGAGCCCCAGGGCCAGGCCCAGGGCCGCCGCGCGGGGCTGCGGCAGGCAACGGAGGACAGAGGCGCCGGGGCGCTCAAACAGGTGGATCATGAGGCATGAAACTTGCAGTTCGCGTCCCATTCTACCCGGCCGGCCTGCCGGTGGAACGCGAGGAGGAAGGGGATGGGGCCGCGCGGTGCCAACTTCCGCACCGCTGCGCCCCTTTCACTGCTGCTGGCGCGCCAGCCCGATCAGGTGGTCGGCCACCTCGAGCGTGCGCTCGGGCGAGTTGGTCAGGCCGCCCGAGGTCCAGTAGCGGCCGGCCACGCCGATCGCCGGCACGCCGTCGATCCGGTAGCGGGACCACAGTTCGCGGGCATGGCGCGCGCGGGTCTCGACGTCGTCGGAGCGGTAGGCCTCGACGTACTGCTCGCGCTCGATGCCGTGCTCGGCCGCGAAGGCGGCCTGCTCGGCCTCGGTGTTGAGCGGCCGGCGGTCGCGGTGGATCGCGTCGAACACCTTGCGGTGCAGGTCGTCGACCCGGCCCAGCGCCTCCAGCGCGTAGTACAGGCGCTGGTGCACGACGTAGGCGTCGCGCAGGGCCACCGGCACGCGGCGGAAGCTGACGTCGTCGGGCAGCTGCCGCTTCCACCGGTCGACCAGCGGCTCGAAGCGGTTGCAGTGCGGGCAGCCGTACCAGAAGAACTCGACCACGTCGATCCGCCCGGCGCCCAGCGTGCGCAGCGGCGGGTTCAGCACCATGTACTCGCGCCCGGGCTGCGGCACCTGCGCCCGCACGGACGGTGCGGCCAGCAGCGCACCCAGGCAGGCTCCGAGACCGGCGGTGAATTCACGACGTTTCATGGACGGTCCTCGCTCAGCAGAAATGTCGCCAGGCGGCACAGTGTGGCACGCGGGGGCTGCGGCGGGCGCTCAGCGCTGCACGCGCACCAGCGCGGCCTCGATGCCGCTGTCGGTCAGCTTCTCGCGCGCGGCGTCGGCCTCGGCCTGGGTGTTGTACGGGCCCAGGCGCACGCGGTAGACCACGCGCCCGCCCTGCTCGCGCTCGGTGATGCGCGCGCCGAACCCCAGCATCGCCAGGCGGGCGCGCTGCTGCTCGGCCTCTTCCATGCGGGCATAGGCGCCGGCCTGCACGAAGAAGGCCAGCGCCGGGTCGGCGCGGCCGGAGAGGATGGCCTCCGGGTCGCGCGTCGAGGAAGGCGCCGTCGCCACGGGCGGCTCGGCCGGACGCACCGAGCGCAGGCCCGGGGGCAGGGCGGCCGAGGCCGCCGGCAGCGCGGGCTGCGCCGGCGGCGTGGCGGCGGGCCGGCTGGCGGCACGGCCCTGCAGGGAGGCGTTCGGATCCCAGTTGCGGTTGCGCTCGGCTTCGGCCGCGTCCTGCTCCGCGGTGCGCGAGGGCACCTTGTTGACGAAAGGCACCGGCACCTTGGTGACGTAAAGCGCAACCCCCAGCGCCAGCGCCAGCCCGACGAGCAGGCCGACGATCATGCCGAGGAAGAAGCCGCCGCGTTGCTGTTTCATCTGCTCTTTCCTGTGAACGAAGCCGCCTCACGGGCCACGGGCCGCATGACACGAGTCGCGATTGTGCTCACATTTTCTCGGGCGCACCGACCCCGAGGATCGCCAGCCCGTTGCGCAGCACCTGCTTGGTGGCCGTCAGCAGCGCCATGCGCGCGCGCGTCAGCTCGGCGTCCTCCACCAGGAAGCGCACTTCCGCGTAGTAGGTGTGGTAGGCGCTGGCGACCTCGCGCAGGTAGAACGCGACGTCGTGCGGCGCCAGGCTGTCGGCAGCGCTCTTGAGCACGGCCGGGAACTCGGCCAGCTTGAGCATCAGCGCCGCCTCGGCCGGCTGCACCAGGTGCGACAGGTCGGCCGAGGCCAGCGTCGCCGGATCGCCGCCGTGGTCGCTCTGCCAGTTGCGGATCACCGAGCAGATGCGCGCGTGCGCGTACTGCACGTAATAGACCGGGTTGGCGTTGTCCTGTTCCAGCGCCAGGTCGACGTCGAACACGAACTCGGTGTCGGCCTTGCGGCTGATCAGGAAGAAGCGCACCGCATCGCGGCTGGTCCACTCGATCAGGTCGCGCAGCGTGACGTAGGAGCCGGCACGCTTGGAGATCTTGACCTCCTGGCCGCCCTTCATCACGGTGACCATCTTGTGCAGCACGTAGTCGGGGTACCCGGCCGGGATGCCGACGCCCGCGGCCTGCAGGCCGGCGCGCACCCGCGCGATCGTGCCGTGGTGGTCGGAGCCCTGGATGTTCACCACCTTGGTGAAGCCGCGTTCCCACTTGTTGATGTGGTAGGCCACGTCCGGCACGAAGTAGGTGTAGGTGCCGTCGGACTTGCGCATCACGCGGTCCTTGTCGTCGCCGTACTCGGTGGTGCGCAGCCACAGCGCGCCGTCCTGCTCGTAGGTCTTGCCGGCGTCGACCAGGCGCTGCACGGTCTGCTCGACCCGGCCGCTGGTGTACAGGCTCGATTCGAGGAAGTAGTTGTCGAACTTCACGCCGAAGGCCTGCAGGTCCAGGTCCTGCTCGTGGCGCAGGTAGGCGACGGCGAACTGGCGGATGCCGTCCAGGTCCTCCGGGTCGCCGGAGGCGGTGAACTCGCGGTCGTCGGCCTTGACGGTCTTCTTCGCGGCGAAGTCGGCGGCGATGTCGGCGATGTACTCGCCGTTGTAGGCCGCCTCGGGCCAGCCGGGGTCGCCGGGCTTGAGGCCCTTCAGGCGCGCCTGCACCGACAGCGCCAGGTTGCCGATCTGCACGCCCGCGTCGTTGTAGTAGAACTCGCGGGTGACGTCCCAGCCCTGCGCCTCGAACAGGTTGCAGATCGCATCCCCCAGCGCCGCCTGGCGGCCGTGGCCCACGTGCAGCGGGCCGGTCGGGTTGGCCGAGACGAATTCCACCATCACGCGCCGGCCGTTGGACGGCTGGCGGCCGAAGCCGTCGCCGGCGGCGAGCACCTCGGCGACGACCTGCTGCTTGGCGGCCGGCTTGAGGCGCAGGTTGATGAACCCGGGCCCGGCGATCTCCATGCTCTCGACCCAGCGCTGGAAGGCCTCGCGCTGGCCGAGCCGCTCGACCAGCGTCTGCGCCAGTTCGCGCGGGTTCTTCTTCAGCGGCTTGGCGAGCTGCATCGCCGAGGTGCAGGCCAGGTCGCCGTGGGCGGCCTGCTTGGGATTCTCGAAGGCGGCCACGGGGGCCTGGCCGGGCGCGAGCGCGGCCAGCTCGTCGGCGAGCGCCTGCAGGAGTTCTTGTTTGGCACGAATCATGCGACGATTCTACTTTTCGCGTCCTAGTTGGCTTGCCGACATCCGGCAGGGGTGAAATGATGGGCGCTTCGCCCGCACCCCGTGTTCCTGCATGACTGCCCCCGACGCCTCCGTCGCCCCCTTCACGCACATCGGTGACTACCGGGTGCTGCGCAAGCTGGGCGAAGGCGCCACCAGCGAGGTCTTCCTCTGCCGCGACGAGTTCCGCGCCCGCGACGTCGCGGTCAAGCGCGTGCGCGATGCGGCGGTGCGCGATCCGGTCGACGGGCGCTACTACTCGCGCTTCTTCGCCGCCGAGGCAGCCCTGGTCGGCCGGCTGCAGCACCCGCACGTGGTGCAGATCTTCGACGCCTCCGACAAGCCGGAGGAGCAGTACCTGGTGATGGAATACGTGCCCGGCAGCACGCTGCGCAACTACTGCCGCGCCGACCAGCTGCTGCCGCTGGAGCTGATCGTCGAACTCGGCTTCAAGTGCGCGATGGCGCTGGACTACGTGTTCCGCCAGGGGCTGATCCACCGCGACATCAAGCCGGCCAACCTGCTGACCGTGGAGGTCAACGGCCACGTGACCGATGTCAAGGTCAGCGACTTCGGCAGCGTGCTGAACCTGGGCGCCGACGTGACCCAGGTGCACCGGGTCGGCTCGCTGACCTACATGTCGCCCGAGCAGCTCGACGGCGGCCAACTCAACGCCCAGTCGGACATGTACGCGCTGGGCGCGGTGCTGTACCACCTGATCACCGGCCACCCGCCGGTCGAGGCCGACTCCCAGGCGGCGATGATCCAGCGCATCCTGCACGCGCCGGTGGTGCCGCCCAGCGAGCGCCGCCACAGCATGCACCCGGCGGTGGACGAGGTCATCATGCGCGCGCTCAACAAGCGCCCCGAGCACCGCTACGAGAGCTGGGAGGAGTTCGCCAACGCGCTGGCCTCGCTGGTCACCAACCGCCACGTGCCGCGCGGCAACATGCAGGTGGTGCTCGATTCCGAGCGCTTCAACCTGCTGCGCAAGCTGGACTTCTTCCGCAACTTCGACGACGTCGAGCTGTGGGAGGTGGTGCACCAGGCGCGCTGGCAGCGCTTCCCGGTCGGCCACAAGCTGATGAAGCGCGGCGAGCGCGGGCGCGACTTCCACATCATCGCCCAGGGCGCGATCGAGGTGTACCGCGACGGCAAGAAGGTCGAGACGCTCAAGGCCGGCATGCTGGTCGGGGAAATGGCCTACCTCGCGCCGAGCAAGGACACCCGGCTGCGCACCGCCGACGTGGTCGCGATCGAGCCGATCACGACCATCTCGTTCACCCCGGAGACGCTGGGCCAGCTGAGCCTGGCCTGCCGTGGCCGCTTCAACGAGGCCTTCATCGGGGTGCTGGTGCGCCGGCTGCACGCCGCGCACGAGGCCCTGTCGCACCCGCAGCGCATCCTCTGAGCCGGGCCTGCGGGACCGCTGCCACCCCCCGGTTTCCGGCATGCCGCAGGCGCGGAGGCTGTTGCACAATCGCGCTCAGTCCTGCTGGCCGATGAGCACCGACCCGCCCCGTCTCCCGCAGTCCTTCCCGCCTGCCGAGGCGCAGGGCGGTGCTGCCTTGCAGCAGACCCTGCTGGAGTACCAGGCGATCTTCGACCACGCTCCGGTCGGGGTCGCGGTGACCCGCGGCCGCCGCATCCAGCGCGCCAACCGCCGTTTCGAGCAGATGTTCGGCTGGCCGCGCGGCGCGCTGACCGACCGCACCGGCGAGTCCGTCTGGACCACCCCCGAGGACTACGCCGAGATCGGCCGCCTGGCCGCCCGCACGCTGGCGCGCGGCCAGCCGTTCGAGGTCGAGCGCCCGATGCGCCGCCGCGACGGCAGCACCTTCTGGGCCCGGGTGCGCGCGATGCCGATCGACCCCGCGCACCCCAGGGACGGCCCCACCGTCTGGATCATCGAGGACATCAGCGCCTACCGGCAGGCCCTGGACGCCCTGCAGCGGGCCCAGCGCGAGCTGGAGCAGCGGGTGCAGGAGCGCACCGAGGCGCTGTCGCTGGCCTACGCCCAGCTGCGCCGCGAGATCGAGGAGCGGGAAAGCGCCGAAAGCCAGGTCCGGCACCTGGCCGAGCACGACCCGCTGACCGGGCTGCCCAACCGGCGGCAGCTGGAGCTGCGCCTGGCCGAGGCGCTGCGCGAGGCGGCCGCACGCGGGCGCGGGGTCGCGGTCGTGTTCATGAACCTGGAGCGCTTCAAGACCATCAACGACTCGCTCGGCCACGTCGCCGGCGACCGGCTGCTGCAGCAGGTCGCCCGGCGCATCCGCCAGTGCGTGCCGGCACGCGACACGGTGGCCCGCCTGGGCGGCGACGAGTTCGTCCTGGTGCTGCCGGACATCGCCGGCGCCGAGGACGTCGCGCCGGTGGCCGCGCGGGTGGCCGACGAGGTGGCGCGCCCCTACGAGGTCGACGCGCAGGAGCTGCGCGTGACACCGACGCTGGGCATCAGCCTCTACCCCGACCACGGCGACACCCCCGAGCTGCTGCTCGCCCAGGCCGCCGCAGCGATGTACCAGGCGCGCGCCGAGGGCCGGCGCGGCTACCAGTTCTTCAGCGGTCGCACCGACGCCTCCTCGTCGCAGCGCCTGCGCCTGGAGAACGACCTGCACCGCGCGATCGAGCGCGGCGAGCTCGTGCTGCACTACCAGCCGCGCTACGAGCTGGCCACCGGCGCGCTGTGCGCCTGCGAGGCGCTGCTGCGCTGGCAGCACCCGCAGCGCGGCGAGGTCAGCCCGACCGAGTTCGTGCCGCTGGCCGAGGAAAGCGGGCTGATCGCGCCGATCGGCGCCTGGGTGCTGCGCGAGGCCTGCCGGCAGCTGCAGCGCTGGCAGGCGCAGGGGCTGGACGTGCGGCCGGTGTCGGTCAACCTCTCGGCGCGCCAGTTCCGCCACCAGGAGCTGCTGTCCATGGTCCACGCGGTGCTGGACGAGACCGGCGTGGCCCCGCACCTGCTCGAGCTGGAGATCACCGAGACCACGCTGATGCACAACACCGGCGAGACGCTGTCCATCCTCGGCCAGCTGCACGCGCTGGGCATCCGGATCTCGGTCGACGACTTCGGCACCGGCTACTCGAGCCTGGCCTACCTGAAGCGCTTCCCGGTCGACATGCTCAAGATCGACCGCTCCTTCGTGCACGACCTGTGCACCGACGACGACGACGCGATCATCGTCAGCGCCATCATCGGGCTGGCGCGCAGCCTGCAGCTGCGCGTGGTCGCCGAAGGGGTGGAGACGCCCGAGCAGGTGGACTTCCTCAAGCAGCGCGGCTGCGACGAGGCGCAGGGCTTCCTGTTTGGCGTGCCGCTGCCGGCCGGGCGCTTCGGCGCGCTGCTGGGCCGGCCTGCCTGATCCGTCACGCCGGCGGCCACGCGCATAGACCCGGCTGCCGGCACGCCGATCGCGTCCGCGGAATAATGCGGATCGTGAATCCGCCGCGCCGGGCCAGTGCCCCCAGTTTTTCCTCCCTCGAGTTCCGCCGTGCCCTGGGCATGTTCGCCACCGGCGTCACCATCGTGACCGGGCGCGACGTCGACGGCCGGCTCGTCGGCCTGACCGCCAATTCCTTCAACTCGGTGTCGCTGGAGCCGCCGCTGGTGCTGTGGAGCCTGGCGCGCCGCGCCGGCTCCATGCCTGCCTTCGCGCGCGGCTCGCACTACGCGATCCACGTGCTGGCCGCCGAGCAGATGCCGCTCGCGGAGCGCTTCGCGAGCAAGCACGTCGACCGCTTCGCCGGCGTCGCCTACCGGGAGAACGCCTGCGGCGTGCCGGTCATCGACGGCGCGGCCGCGGTGTTCGAGTGCTTCAACCGCAGCCAGTACGAGGAGGGCGACCACGTCATCTTCGTCGGCGAGGTCGAGCGCTGCTCGCACCGCCCGGACGCGGCGCCGCTGCTGTTCCACGGCGGGCGCTACTTCACCGAGCTGCCGCTGTGAGCTGCGCCTCGACGTAGCGGCGCTCCTGGGTGAGCCCGCCGTAGCCGTAGGCGTCGCCCCGCACCTCGTCGACCAGCACGTAGCTCGCCGGATGCAGCGGGCCGAGCAGCCCCTGCATCGCCTCGTGTACCGCCGCGACGTAGCGCGCCTTCTCGTCCTTGGTGTTGGTGCCTTCGGTGACCGAGATGCGCAGCTGGTAGCTCGCCCGCGCCTGGGCGTCCAGCGCGCGCCGTCCGATGAACCACTGTGCCGGCGGCACCGGCTCCAGATGCACCGCGGTGACCTCGGGCTGCTTGCCGAGCAGGGCAGCCGTCAGCGTGGTGACGCAGTCGGCCAGTTCGTGGGGCGCGACCGACCGTTCGGGGTCGGCGCTGTAGCGCAGGTGGGCGAAGGGCATTGCAGGCTCCCGTGTCGTGGTGATCCCACTGTAGGTTTGCGCGGATGCACGAACAAGGCGAACATCGGCATACCGGGTCTGCAGGAACGCACAATGCCGCCCGCCTCCGCACTGAACTGGGACGACCTGCGCTACGCACTGGCGATCGCCGAGGCCGGCTCGCTGACGGGGGCGGCGCGCCGGCTCGGCGTGCAGCACTCGACCGTGCTGCGCCGCCTCGACGCCCTGGAGCGACGGCTCGGGGCGCGGCTGTTCGACCGCCACCGGCAGGGCTACGCCCCCACCGAGGCCGGCGAACTGCTGGCCGCGCAGGCGCGGCGCATGCAGCCGCAGATCGACGAGATGACCCGGCGCATCGCCGGGCGCGACCTGCAGCTGACCGGCACGGTGCGGCTCAACACCTCGTACATCGCGATGCTCTACCTGCTGCCGGAGCCGCTGGCGGCCTTCGCGCGGGCGCACCCGGGCATCGAGGTCGAGGTGGCCGAGGCGATGGCGCTGGTGGACCTGTCGCGGCGCGATGCCGACGTGGCGCTGCGCATCAGCACGCAGGTGCCGCAGCACCTGGTCGGACGCCAGCTCGGCACGGTGCGCTTCCGCGTCTACGCGCGCCGGGGTGCCCCCGGCCTGCCCCGGCAGCCGCTGCCGCTGGCGGACCTGGTCGACGGGCTGCCGTGGATCGGCTACGAGCGCGACGCCTCGGGCACCTTCTACCAGCGCTGGATGCGCGGCCACGTGCCGCCCGAACGGGTGCGCCTGCGCGTGGACCTGTTCCACTCGATGGCTGCGATGCTGCGCACCGGGCTGGGCGTGGGCGCGCTGCCGACCTTCGTCGGCGCGCAGGAACCCGAGCTGGTGGCGGTCTCGAACGACCTCGCCGGCCTGGCCACGCCGATGTGGCTGCTGACGCATCCCGACCTGCGGCGCACCGCACGCATCCGCGACTTCATGCAGCACGTGGGCGAGGCGGTGGCGCAGCAGCTGTCCGCGCAGGACGACGCGCACTGAACGCGCGGCCCTTGAAACCCGCCACCGGCGCACGCACATGTGCACCAGGCCACGCTGTGCGGGGCCGTGCTGCCAGGAAGGACCGCCGATGCTGATTGCCTGCGCCCGTTGCCACACCGTCAACCGCGTGCCCGATGCGCGCCTGGCGGACGACCCGGTCTGCGGGCGCTGCAAGCAGGCGCTGCTGCCCGACCACCCGGTCGACCTCGACGACGCCAGCTTCGACGCGGTGGTGGGCGCCACCGAGCTGCCGGTGGTGGTCGACGTGTGGGCCCCCTGGTGCGGGCCCTGCCGCATGATGGCGCCCCAGTTCGAGCAGGCCGCGCGCGAGCTGAAGGGCCAGGCCCTGTTCGCCAGGCTCAACAGCGACGACAACCCGCGGACCGCGGTCCGCCATCGCATCCGCAGCATCCCCACCGTGCTGCTGTTGCGCGGCGGCCGGGAAACCGACCGCCGCACCGGTGCGATGTCGGCCCGCGACCTCGTACGCTGGCTCCAGCCAGGGCGCTGACACCTCCTCCTCCCCTGCCGGCGCCCTGCCGGAGCCCGCGCGCGGGTTGCCGTCGTGTTGACCGCTACCCCCCCGGGGGGCCTCACCACCAGGATTCGAACTGCACGCCGATCGACGAGCCGCTCTTGCGGTCGCCATAGACCTGGCTCAGGCGCGAGCTGCCCAGGCCGGTGTCGGCGTTGATCGCGTCCTGCGCCGCGTCGTTCCAGCGCGCGTAGGTGTAGAACAGGCGGATCGTCGGGCGCGAGCTGGGCAGGTTGCCCGCCGAGATCGCCCCGGCCAGCGTCAGCTTGGTCAGGTTGCGGGTCGGGCCGCCTTCGGGCTTGATCACGTCATGGCCCAGCTCGACCAGTGCGCGGAACGGCCCGCTGATGTGGGTGTCGGTGCGCCCGCCCAGCGAATACCACTTCTCGTCCTCGCCGTTGACGCGCTTGAGGCGGTACTCGGCGATCAGGTCCCACCCAGTGCGGATGCCCTCGAGCATGCCGGTCTGCTGCAGCACGGCGCGCCACTGGCGGAAGTCGTCCGCCCGCTCGATCTTCGCGCCGACGAAGGTGCTGCCGCCCAGCGTGCCCTGCGTCACGTGGTACAGGCCCAGGCGGGTGTGGGCGTTCTTCTCGGCCTTGGGCGTGGGCGGGTTGGTCGACTGGTCCTTGCTGGACGTGGTGTTGGCGTAGCCAAAGTACACCGCCAGCTCGCTGTTGGCCAGCGTCGGGATGCCGGTGTAGCGGAACGCGTGCTCGTAGCGGTTCTCCACCGCCGACGGCGCGCGCGGGTTCATCAGGAAGGCGTAGCTGAACTTGCCGATGCCCAGCTCCATGTCCTCGATGCCGGCGCCGTCGCCGTCGTGGTTCTCGAGGAACTGGTCGTTGATGCCCAGCTGCACGCGGTCGTAGAAGCGCCGGCCGGCCCAGACCTTGCCGTTGGACAGCTGCGGGATGCCCAGGCCGTAGGCGTAGGCCTGGCCGAAGCGCGCGGTCAGCTCGCTGGTGCCCGCTTCCTCGTCGCCCCAGGCGCGGTAGACCGAGGGCATGAAGTGCACGTACCAGCGCCCGCCGCCCTCGATCTCCGCCACCTTGGCGGCGAAGCTGGGCTCGATCACGTAGTCGCACTCGTTGCCGAGACGGTACTTGGTGTCGGCCCCGGGCAGCTGGAAGCACACCATGGTGCCGCCGCGCGCGTTGACGCCGGTGGCGGCGCGGGCATAGCCCGAGAACTCGATCGACACGTTGTTCTGCGCGGCGGCTCCGGCAGCGGCCAGGGCCAGCGCAGCGCCTGCGACCAGGCGTCGCTTCGGGGCGCGCATGCGCGCCTGCATCAGGTCAGACAGTCTCACTTTGGTCTCCTCCTACAGAACTGCGCCGCCGGGCAGGCGGCACCCACGAATCCGGCGGTCCGGATGAAAACGTTTACACATCGGGCACAGCCTCGTGCCGGGCGATCGATGCCGCCCTTGCGGTCACTGCCGTGCCGACGGCACTCCCTCCTTGCGTCTTACAGGCGCCGCTGCGTCGCGGCGTCGAACACGGACACCTTGCTCACGTCGATCTCGAAGCCGACCACCTGGTCGGGCCGCACGTCCAGGTCGGCCGCCGACTGCACCGCGATCGACTGGCCACGGGCATCGAGCCAGGTCACCAGGTGCGCGCCCATCGGCTCGACCAGCGCGACCCGCGCGGTGCCGGTCTGCGCACCGTTGACCGGTTTCAGCATCACGTGCTCCGGCCGGATGCCGAGCACGACCTGCGCGCCGTGAGGGGGCGCGGCCTGGA
This sequence comes from Caldimonas thermodepolymerans, assembly GCF_015476235.1. Lineage (NCBI taxonomy): Bacteria > Pseudomonadati > Pseudomonadota > Betaproteobacteria > Burkholderiales > Sphaerotilaceae > Caldimonas > Caldimonas thermodepolymerans. The sequence continues at coordinate 195,710 of NZ_CP064338.1, read as the reverse complement.
ACGGGTAGCTGCCCAGGTCCACCTCCACGCAGGCGGACGTGAAGCGGGCGCGCCCGCCTTCGAAGCCCAGCCGCCCTTCGACGAAGTTCATGCCCGGCGCACCGAGGAAGCCGGCCACGAACATGTTGGCCGGCTGGTGGTAGACGTCGGCCGGCGAGCCGATCTGCTGGATGCGGCCATCCTTCATCACCGCGATGCGGCTGGCCAGCGTCATCGCCTCGACCTGGTCGTGGGTGACGTAGATCATGGTCGAGCGCAGCTCCTTGTGCAGCTGCTTGAGCTCGCGGCGCAGCTCGGCGCGCAGCTTGGCATCGAGGTTGGACAGCGGCTCGTCGAACAGGAACACCGCGGCCTCGCGCACCAGTGCCCGGCCGATCGCCACGCGCTGGCGCTGGCCGCCCGACAGCTGCGAAGGCTTGCGGTGCAGCAGGTCGCCCAGGTGCAGCATCTCGGCCGCGCGCTTCACGCGCCGCGCGATCTCGTCCTTGGGCACGCCCGCGATGCGCAGCCCGAACGACATGTTGCGTTCCACGCTCATGGTCGGATAGAGCGCGTACGACTGGAACACCATGCCGATCGAGCGGTCCTTGGGATCGGCCCAGGTGACGTCCTCGCCGGCGATCTCGATGCGCCCGGCGTGCACGTCCAGCAGCCCCGCGATCGAGTGCAGCAGGGTGGACTTGCCGCAGCCCGAGGGCCCGAGCAGCACCAGGAACTCGCCTTCCTCGACCTTGAGGTTCAGGTTCTCGAGGATGGACACGGGGCCCATGCGGACCTGGAGATCTTCGATGCAGACGCTGGCCATGTACGTTTCGTTCCCGACTGCTGGATTCAACCCTTGACCGCCCCGGCCGCGATGCCGCGCACGAACCAGCGCCCGGAGAAGAGGTACACCGCCAGCGGCACCAGCGACGTGAGGATGGTGGCGGCCATGTTCACGTTGTAGAGGCGCTCGCCGGTGGTGGTGTTGATGATGTTGTTCAGCTGCACCGTCATCGGCAGGTTCTCGCGGCCGGCGAACACCAGCCCGAGGATGAAGTCGTTCCAGATGCCGGTGACCTGCATGATCACGGCCACGACGACGATCGGCACCGACATCGGCAGCATCAGCTGGAAGAAGATGCGCCAGAAGCCGCCGCCGTCCACGCGCGCCGCGTGGAACAGCTCCATCGGCAGGCTGGCGTAGTAGTTGCGGAACAGCAGCGTCATCACCGGCATGCCGAAGATCACGTGGATGAGCACGATGCCCGGCAGCGTGCCGTACAGCGACAGCCCGGCGAAGGCGCGCACCAGCGGGTACATCAGCACCTGGTAGGGCACGAAGGCGCCCAGCATCAGCACGCCGAACAGCCACGCGCCGCCGCGCGGGCGCCAGAACGACAGCGCATAGCCGTTGACGGCACCGGCCAGGATCGACAGCACCGTGCTCGGCACGACGATCGCCACCGAGTTCCAGAACCCGGTGCGGATGCCTTCGCACTGCAGCCCGGTGCAGGCCGCCGACCACGCGGTGATCCACGGCTCGACCGTCGGCTGCGTCGGCAACGCGAAGATGTTGCCGAGCCTGATCTCGTCCATCGGCTTGAACGAGGTGACCAGCATCACGTACAGCGGCAGCAGGAAGAACGCCGCCGCCGACAGCAGGAAGACGTACAGCCCGACACGCCCGGCGGTCCAGCGCGTGCGCCGGCGCACCGCCGGCCGCACCGCGGTGCGGGACGCAGGGGCCTCGGTGGCGGGGCGCATGACCGTGGGAGGCGCGGCGCTCATCGGGCCGCCTCCCGCCGCGCCGCGGCGCGGCTGCGCGCATACAGGTAGGGGGCCGCCAGCGCCAGCACGGTCAGCAGCATGACGGTGGAGGCGGCCGAGGCCAGCCCGATGTTGGCCCGGGTGAACAGGTTGTCCATGATGAACTTGGCGGGCACTTCGCTGGCGGTGCCCGGTCCGCCCTGGGTCATCGCGACGACCACGTCGTAGACCTTCACGACCGCCACCGCGAGCAGCACGATGGCGGTGGCGAACGCCGGCCACAGCATCGGCAGCACGATGCTGACGTAGTAGCGCCAGCGCGGGATGCCGTCGATGCGCGCAGCCTTCCACAGGCTCTCGTCGATGCCGCGCAGCCCGGCCAGCAGCAGCGCCATCACCAGGCCCGAGGCCTGCCAGACCGCGGCGATCACGACCGCGTAGATGACCTTGTCCTGGCTGACGATCCAGTCGAAGGTGAAGGCCTCCCAGCCGAAGCCGCGCAGCGTCGCCTGCAGCCCGAGCTCCGGGTTCATGATCCACTGCCAAGCCAGGCCGGTGGCGACGAAGGACATCGCGTACGGATACAGGAACACGGTGCGCAGCACGCCCTCGCCCATGACCTGCTGGTCGATGAACACCGCCAGCAGGAAGCCGAGGACAAGGCAGGCGAGGATGAACAGCACCCCGAAGATGGCGACGTTGTGCAGCGAGATGATCCAGCGCTCGGTGTCGAACAGCCGGACGTACTGCGCCAGGCCGACGAAGGCGCCGGTGGGCAGCGTGCGCGAGCTGGTCAGCGAGATCCACACCGACCAGCCCACCGTGCCGATGTAGGCCAGCAGCACGGTGGCCGCCAGCGGCAGCAGCGCGGTGTAGACCGTCCATCGGCGCAGCAAGGTGGGAAGCCTGGCTCTCATGGCGTCTCCATCGTCGGGACGGCGGCCGGCGCACCGGCCGCCCGGTGCCCGCTCAGCCCTGCAGCGCCGCTGCGAAAGCCCTGGCGGCGTCATCCACCGACTGGTTGGTGTTCCAGTACTTGGTGATGACGTCCTGCAGCGCACCGTTGACGTCGGGCGTCACGAGCATCTCGGCATTGGGCAGGTGGCGCGACGGATCCTTCATGATGCGGATGCCGGCCTGCGCGCAGACGTCCATCGTGCTCGAATCGACGTCGGTGCGAATCGGGATCGACCCCTTCTTGTTGTTGAACGCCACCTGGGTGGCCGGCGAGGTCATCAGCGTCGCCAGGGTCTGCTGCGCCTTCACGACGTTCGGGTCCTTGCTCTTGGGAAACACGAACACGTCGCCGGTGATGATGTAGGGCGACTTCTCGCCCAGGCCCGGGAAGCAGCCGTACTCCTTGCCCGGCGTCAGCCGGGCGCCGGCGAACTCGCCCTTGGCCCAGTCGCCCATGATCTGCACGCCCGCCTTGCCGGAGATCACCATCGCGGTCGCGTCGTTCCAGTTGCGTCCGGCCGAGCCGGCATCGACGTAGTCGCGCATGCGCTTGAACAGCGAAAGCACCCGCTTGAACTCGGGCGAGTTCACCGCCTTGGCGTCGGCGTCGCGGTAGACCTTGAGGAACAGGTCCTTGCCGCCGACGTTGGCCAGCAGCGTGTCGAAGGTGATCTTCTCCTGCCAGGGCTGGCCGCCCAGCGCGAGCGGCACGTAGCCGGCGGCCTTGAGCTTGTCGAGCGCGGCGAAGAACTCGTCGATGTCCTGCGGCTCGCGCTGGATGCCGGCCTTCTGGAACGCCTCCTTGGAGTACCAGAACCAGCCGATCATGTGGATGTTGACCGGCACCGCGTAGTAGTGGCCCTTGACCTTGACGCTGCTGATGATGGGCGCGGGCAGCATGCGGTCCCAGCCTTCCTTGCGGGCCACCTCGTCCAGGTCGCTCAGCAGCCCTTCCTCGATCAGGTCGTGGAACTGCTTGGAGATGTTGAACTGCGCCGCGGTCGAGGGGTTGCCGCCGACGATGCGGTTGACCACCGTGGCGCGTGCGGCCTCGCTGCCGGCGATCGCGTTGTCGATCCAGGTGCCGCCGGCGGCCTTGAAGGCCTCGGCGAACTCGCGCATCGCGGCGGACTCCCCGCCGGAGGTCCACCAGTGGATGACTTCGGCCTTCAGGCCTTGCGCCTGGACGGTGACGGCGGCCGTGACCAGGGCCGCGGCGGCGGCGACTTGTCGGATCGAAAACCTCATGTCTGTCTCCTCGGGCGTGGCGAGCTTACGTGCTCGGTCTTCAGTTGCGAAAGGCGGGTACGACCATGCGGCTCAGGGCTGGCGCGAGGCCAGGAAATCGCGGATCGCCAGCGCGCTGTCCTTCAGCGTGCGGGCCTGGGTCTGGTAGTCGACGTGGACGATCCCGAAGCGGCGCGAATAGCCGAAGGCCCACTCGAAGTTGTCCAGCAACGACCAGATGAAGTAGCCGCGCACGTCCACGCCTTCGCGGATCGCCTCGTCCACCGCGGCCAGGTGGCGGTCGATGTAGCTCAGGCGTTCGGGATCGTGCACCCGGCCGTCCTCGACGCGGTCGTCGCAGGCACAGCCGTTCTCGGTGATGTAGATCGGCGGCAGGTTGGGGTAGGCTTGGCGGAAGCCGGTCAGCAGTCGGCGCAGGCTGTCCGGGTGCACCTCCCAGTCCATCTGGGTGCGCTCCAGCCCGTCGACGCGCACCTCGACGAAACCGTTGGCGCCGTCGCTCCGCACGTGGCTGCGGTAGTAGTAGTTGATGCCCAGGTAGTCGATCGGCCGGCCAATGACCTCCATGTCCCCGGGCAGCACCAGCGGCTCGGTGCGCGGCCACAGGCGGAACAGGTCGTCGGGGTAGCGCTGCCGCAACAGCGCATCGAGGATCCAGGCGTTGTGCTGGACCTCGTACAGGTGCGCCGCGTCATGGTCCTCCGGCGTCGGGCGGGCCGGCGCGGCGGCCCCCACGTTCGCGACGATGCCGCGCGGCGCCTGCGGGTCGTTGGCCTGCAGCGCCGGCAGCGCCAGGCCGTGCCCGAGCAGCAGGTGGTGCAGCGCCTGGGTCGCGTAGCGCCGGTCGGTGCGGCCCGGGGCATGGTGCCCGTTGCCGTAGCCCAGGTAGGCCGAGCACCACGGCTCGTTCAGCGTGGCCCAGGCGGTGACGCGGCCGGCCAGCTCGCGGCTGACCAGGTCGGCATAGTCGGCGAAGCGGTAGCTGGTCTCGCGGTTGAGCCAGCCGCCGCGGTCCTCCAGGTGCTGCGGCAGGTCCCAGTGGTACAGCGTCACGTAGGTCTGCACGCCGCGCTCGCGCAGGCGGTCGAGCAGGCGCTTGTAGAAGTCCAGCCCCTTCTCGTTGCGGCTGCCGTCGCGCTGCATGACGCGCGGCCAGGCGATCGACAGGCGATAGGCGTCGACGCCCAGGTCCGCGATCAGGTCCACGTCCTCGGCCCACTTCTCGTAATGGCGGCAGGCCACGTCGCCGGTGTCGCCGTTGAGCACCTTGCCCGGCGTGCGGCAGAACGTGTCCCAGATCGACGGCAGGCGGCCGTCCGCGTCGCTCGCGCCCTCGATCTGGAACGCGGCGGTGGCCACCCCCATCAGGAATCCCTTGCGCCGGACCGGCGAGTCCGGCCGCAGGTGGACCAGCCCGGATGAGCCATCCGAACGTTGCATCGACACTGTGCGTCTCCTCGTGTGCAGTTCAGCCACCGCGGCGCGCCGGCCGCGGAAGAAGGCGGTGCCGGGCTCCCGCCGGCACGCCCCGCCGGCCGTCGGGAGGGCGCCCGGCGCCGTTTGAAATCGTTTTCACAACGGGCGTGATTTGAGCGGGGTGCGGAAAGGCTGTCAACTCATGGTTGACCCTAGGTTGTTTCCCCTCCGTTTCCCTCTGAATGGAGCGCAGCAGGCGCTGGTTACAATGCCGTTCCACCCCATCGTCCGGCCTTGGAGAGAGTGTGAAAACGAAAAGCAAACCCGCCCGCGACGCCGGGGGCTCGGCCACCCTGCTCGAAGTGGCGCGGGCCGCCGGCGTCTCGGCCGCCACGGTCTCGCGCATCCTCAACGGCGGCGCGCGCGTCTCGGAAGCCAAGCGGGCCGCGGTCGAGGCCGCGATCGCCGCGCTCAACTTCAAGCCCAACGCGCTGGCGCAAAGCCTCAAGCGCGGCCGCTCGCTGACCTTCGGCGTGCTGACGCAGAGCGTGGACAGTCCCTTCTTCGCCGAGACGCTGCTGGGCATCGAGGCGGCGCTGGCCGGCACCGGCTATGAACCGCTGATCGCCAGCGGGCACTGGAATCCCCAGGAGGAAGCCGACCGCCTGCGCCGCCTGCTGGCGCGCCAGGTCGACGGCCTGATCGTGCTGTTCGGCAAGCTGTCCAACGACGAACTGCAACGCTTCGCGCTGCACGTGCCGGTGGTGGCCACCGGGCACGAGCTGCGCAGCCCCCGCGCGCTGGCGTTCCGGCTGGACAACGAGCTGGGCGGCTACATGGCCACGCGCCACCTGCTCGACCTCGGCCACCGCGACATCGCCCACATCACCGGCGACCTCGCGCACGCCGACGCGGTCGACCGCCTGGCCGGCTACCGGCGCGCGCTGGCCGAAGCGGGCGTGCCGTACGACGAGCGCCTGGTGGTGCAGGGCAACTTCAAGGAACCCGGCGGCGTGATGGCGGCGAACCGCCTGCTCGACGCGGGGGTGCCGTTCACCGCCATCTTCGCGGCCAACGACCAGACCGCCTATGGCGCGCACCTGGCGCTGTACCGCCGCGGCATCCGCGTGCCCGACGACATCTCGCTGATCGGCTTCGACGACCTGCCCAGCTCGCTCTACACCACGCCGCCGCTGACCACGGTGCGCCAGCCGATGTTCGACGTCGGCCGGCTCGCCGCGCAGGCGCTGCTGAGGATGGTCGAGGGCGAGCCGGCGACGCTGGACGAGCTGCCCGAGCTGTCGCTGGTGGTGCGCGAGACCACGCGGCGGCTGCGCTGACGTCCCGGCACCGAGGGTCGGCCCCGCTGCACGCGCCGCGGCGCGCAGGCAAAATTCATCGGATGACCGACCACCGCCGCCCGCATCTCGATTCCCTCGCCGTTGCGCTGCTCGTCGGCTGCTGCCTGCTCTGGGGCCTGCAGCAGATCGTCGCCAAGGCCACCCTGCCGCTGATGCCGCCCGTGATGCAGGCGGCGCTGCGCTCCGCCGTCGCCGCACTGCTGGTGTGGGCCTGGGCCGCCGCGCGCGGCATCCCGATGTTCCAGCGCGACGGCACGCTGCCCGGCGGCGTCATCGCCGGCGTGCTGTTCGCGCTCGAGTTCATCTGCATCTACGTGGGGCTGGGCTACACCGCCGCCTCGCGCCTGGTGGTGCTGCTGTACCTCTCGCCCTTCGTCGTCGCCGCCGGCATGCCGTTCATCGCGCGCAGCGAGCGGCTCGCCGCGCTGCAGGTGGGCGGGCTGGTGCTCGGCTTCGTCGGCGTGGCGATCGCGTTCAGCGAGGGGCTGTCGGCCAACGGCAGCGACCCGCGGCGCTGGATCGGCGACGCGCTCGCGGTCTCGGCCGCGGTGCTGTGGGGCGCCACCACGCTGGCCATCCGCGCCACGCGCCTGAGCACCGCCGCGCCGGAGAAGACGCTGTTCTACCAGCTGGCCATCTCGGCCCTGGTGCTCGGCCCGGTCTCGCTGCTGTGGGGCGAGAGCTGGCCAGCGCAGTGGACCGCGGGGCTGTGGGGCTCGATGTTCTTCCAGTCGGTGATCGTCGCGTTCATCAGCTACCTGGTGTGGTTCTGGCTGATCCGCCACTACCCGGCCACGCGCCTGGCCTCGTTCACCTTCCTCACCCCGCTGCTCGGGCTGATGATGGGCTGGGTGATCCTCGGCGAGACCATCACCCCGCAGCTGCTGGTCGCGCTGGCCTGCGTGGCCGCCGGCATCTGGCTGGTCAACCGCAAGCAAGGCTGACCCGCCCCCGGGGCGCGGCGCCCCTGGCCATGGGGAACGCACCGCCCGGGGCGGGATCGGGCTGCGCGCGCCGCAGCGCAACCCCGGCCTGCCGGCGCGCTTCCGGGGCGGCGAGACCGTGCGATGCCCGTGACGCCGCGTTGACGCGCGGGCGGCGCTGCGACCGGCGCCGTCCCTAGAATGCGGCGCATGACATCCCGCCCTGCGGCACCGCCGCTTCCCGCGTACCGACGCAAGCTCTTCTGGGTCGCGCTGCTCTATTTCTCCGAAGGCCTGCCGCTCGGCGTCTTCTACGACATCTTCCCGGTCTACTTCCGCCAGCAGGGAGTGAACCTGGCCGACATCGGCCTGCTCAGCCTGCTCGGCCTGGCCTGGACCGTGAAGTTCCTGTGGGCCCCGGCGATCGACTGGGCCCGCCACCACCGCTGGTGGATCGCCGGCGCCAACTTCGGCATGGCCGCGGTGATGGCGCTGTTCGCCGGCTCGCCGGGACTGGGGCCGTGGGTGTGGGTGGCGATCGGCGCGTTCACGATGCTGTCGGCCACCAACGACATCGCCACCGACGGCTACACGATCGAGCTGCTCGACAAGCGCGAGTACGGCATGGCCAACGGCTTCCGCATCGGCTTCTACCGCGTGGGCATGCTGACCGCCGGCGCGGTGCTGATGCTGTCGGGCTGGTTCGGCTGGACGCTGGCCTACCTGCTGGGGGCCGCGGTGTTCCTGCTCAACGGGGGCGTGGTGCTGCTGGCGCCGCGCGAGCAGCCGCGCGCCAGGGTGGCGCCAGGCGGCGCGGCGCGCGAGTTCCGGCTGCTGCGCGACCAGCCGCTGTGGGTCGGGGCGCTCGCGCTGGTGCTGCTCGGGCTGCTGTGGCCGGTGCTGCCTCCGGTCGCGCGCGCGGCCGGCTGGGACGGGCTGAACGCGGTGGCCGGCACCTGGTGGTTCCGCGGCGCGCTGCCGGTGGGGCTGATGTTCGCCGGCGCCGGGCTGATGGTGCAGGCCGCGCGCGGGCCGCGTGCCGAGCTGATGCGCGAAGGCCCGGTGTTCGGCGCCTGGGTCGAGCTGCTGTCGCGCCGCGGCATGCTGTCGGTGCTGCTGTTCATCCTGCTGTTCAAGCTCGGCGACGCGGCGATGGGCTTCATGGTCAAGCCGTTCTGGGTCGACTCGGGCTTCTCCAGCGAGAAGATCGGCCTGGTCAGCGTCAACGTCGGCCTCGCGCTGTCGATCGCCGGCGGCCTGGTGGGCGGCTGGTACGTGGACCGCGCCGGCATCTTCAAGGGGCTGTGGGTGCTGGGCCTGTGGCAGGCGCTGTCCAACCTCGGCTACGCGCTTGCGGCCTGGTACGTGCCGCGCGTGCTGCCCGGCGCCGACGGCATCGTGCACCCGGTCGACGTCGCGCTGCACCACCAGGCCGCGGTCTACGCCGCCAGCGCCCTGGAGAGCTTCACCGGCGGCCTGGGCACCGGCGCGTTCCTGGCCTTCCTGATGGCCATCACGCACCGCGCCAAGGCGACCACCGAGTACGCCATCCTGTCGTCCATCTTCGCGTTCTCGCGCGCCGTGGCCGGCTGGGCCGGCGGCATCGGCGCGCAGGAGATGGGCTATGCCGGCTACTTCTTCCTGACCTTCTGGCTGTCGTTCCCGGCCTACCTGCTGTTGCCTCGGGTGCGCCGCATGCTGGAACATCAGGACCGCAACCCGATCTGAACCTCCATGAGACGCCACGCCTTCCACCACTGTGCCCTGTGCGCGGGACGGGCCGCGCCGGATGACCGCCCGGGCAACGTGACGACGCCACACGCCGGCCGCCGCCTGTTCACCGGCGCGCTGCTGGCCGCCGGCGCCACCGCGGCCCTGCCCGCCTGGGCGCGCGAGGGCATCGATGTCGGCAAGCAGTCCACGTTCGCGAAGCTGGTGCCGGCCGACCAGGTCGAGGCCGCCGCCACCCAGCAGTACGCCCAGCTGCTGCAGCAGGCCAAGGCGCAGAACGCGCTGGCCGGCGCCAACCACCCGCAGGTGATCCGCCTGCGCTACATCGCCAACCGCCTGATCCCGCTCGCGCTGCCGTGGAACCCGCGCGCCAAGGACTGGAAGTGGGAGGTCAACCTGATCGGCTCCAAGCAGCTCAACGCGTTCTGCATGCCGGGCGGCAAGATCGCCTTCTACACCGGCATCCTCGAGCAGCTGAAGCTCGACGACGACGAGGTCGCGCAGATCATGGGCCACGAGATCGCGCACGCGCTGCGCGAGCACGCCCGCGCGCGCATGGGCAAGACGGCCGCGACCCGCATCGGCGCGGGCCTGCTGTCCAGCCTGCTGGGCCTGGGCAGCACCGGCGACACCCTGCTGAACATGGGCAGCCAGCTGCTGACGCTGCGCTTCTCGCGCGAGGACGAGACCGAGAGCGACCTGATCGGCATGGAGCTGGCCGCGCGCGCCGGCTACGACCCCCAGGCCGGCGTGACGCTGTGGCAGAAGATGATGGCGGTCAACAAGAACGCGCCGCCGCAGTTCCTGTCCACCCACCCGGCGGGCGACACCCGCATCCGCGACCTGCAGAAGAACATGCCCAAGGTCATGCCGCTGTACCAGCGGGCGCCCAAGCCCGACCGGCGCTTCGACCGCTGAAGGCCGTGCGCCGCGGCGGCTCAGGTGCCGCCGACGAAGGGGTTGCTGCGGCGCTCCTGCCCGAAGCTGCTCTCCGGACCGTGGCCGGGGATGAACACCACGTCGTCGCCCAGCGGCCACAGGCGCTGCGTGATCGAGTCGACCAGCGTCTGGTAGTCGCCGCCGGGAAAGTCCGTGCGCCCGATCGAGCCGGCGAACAGCACGTCACCGACGAAGGCGCGCTTCGCCTCGGGCGAGTGGAACACCACGTGCCCCGGCGTGTGCCCCGGGCAGTGCCGCACCTGCACGGTGCAGTGGCCGAGGGTGATGGTGTCGCCGTCGTGCAGCCAGCGCGTCGGGGTGAAGGGCTCGGCGGGCGGGAAGCCGAACATGGCGCCCTGCTGCGGCAGCCCCTCGATCCAGAAGCGGTCGCCCTCGTGCGGGCCGATGACCGGCAGCTGCCGTTCGCGCGCCAGCTGTCCCACCGCGCCGGCGTGGTCGATGTGCGCGTGCGTCACCCAGATCTGCTCCAGCCTCACGCCCAGGCGCTGCACCTCGTCGAGCAGGCGCGGCAGCTCGCCGCCCGGGTCGACGATCGCGGCGCACATCGTCTCGTCGCACCAGACGATGGAGCAGTTCTGCTGGAAGGGGGTGACGGGGACGGTGCGGTAGCGCAGCATGGCAGGCAGGGGAGGGAACGACGAGGGAACGGAAACGAAAAAGCCCGGCGGTGACGACCTGCCGGGCTTTCGAGACGGGCCAGACCGATTACTTCAGGTGGCTGCTGATCAGCTTGGTCATCTCGAACATCGACACCTGGGCCTTCTTGAAGATTTCCTTCAGCTTGGCGTCGGCGTTGATCATGCGCTTGTTGACCGCGTCCTGCAGCTTGTTCTTCTTGATGTAGTCCCAGACCCGCTTGGTCACTTCGGTCCGGGGCAGGGGCTTGTCGCCGACCACCGCTGCCAGCACCGGGCTGGGGGTCATCGCCTTCATGAAGGCCGCGTTGGGCGTGCGCTTCACCTTGGGCTTGGCGGCCGCCTTCTTCGCGGGGGCCTTCTTCACTGCCACCTTCTTGGCCGGCGCGGCCTTCTTCGCGGGCGCTGCCTTCTTGGCGGCCGGGGCCTTCTTGGCCGGTGCTGCCTTCTTCGCGGCCGGGGCCTTCTTGGCTGCCGCCTTCTTCGCGGGAGCCTTCTTCGCAGTTGCCATGTCGAATTTCTCCATCAAGTGGTTGGTTGATGTGCCGGGTCGGGGCGAAGGCCGCATGAGCACTCGTTCCTGCCAACACCTGCGAGGCGAATGGTACTGCGAGCGTGTTGCATTGAGAAGCAGTTTCAGAGGGGAAATCAAGCGTTCGGCCCAGTGTTCATGCGGTTTTGTCGCACGTCGGCATCACTTGCGCATGCGGCACCGGTGTCCTGCCGCGGCCACGGACCGGCGCATGGCCTCCCGGCAGCGGGCGAACGCCTGCAGCGCGCCGTGCAGTAGCCCGCTACTACCCGCACTGGCGGCAGGCTTCCCAGAATGCCACCCAGGGGTGCGGCGCCCCGTTGCGGGGCGGCCGTGCACCCCGCACCCGCCTCTCATTCCACTTCGATCCAGGAGACAGACATGGCCAGCAAGATCCTCATGCTCGTCGGCGACTTCGGCGAGGACTACGAGACCATGGTGCCGTTCCAGGCCCTCACGATGGTCGGCCACACGGTGCACGCGGTGTGTCCCGAGAAGAAGGCCGGCGACTGGGTGATGACCGCGATCCACGACTTCGACGGCTACCAGACCTACTCCGAGAAGCCCGGCCACCGCTTCACGCTCAACGCCACCTTCGACGAGGTGCAGCCGCAGGACTACGACGCGCTGGTGGTGCCGGGCGGACGCGCGCCCGAGTACCTGCGCATGAACCCGAAGGTGATCGCCTGCGTGCAGCACTTCGCGCAGGCCGACAAGCCCATCGCCGCGATCTGCCACGGCGCCCAGCTGCTGGCCGCCGCCGGCGTGATCCGCGGCAAGCGCGTCTCGGCCTATCCGGCCTGCGCGGCCGAAGTCGAGCTGGCCGGCGCGAGCTATGCGCAGATCGGGGTCGACCAGGCCGTCACCGACGGCAAGCTGGTCACCGCGCCCGCGTGGCCGGCGCACCCGGCGTGGCTCGCGCAGTTCCTGAAGGTGCTGGGCACGCGCATCGAGGCCTGAGCCACCACCGCGGCTTCGGGACAGCGCGCCTTGCGCGGTCGTGCCGAACCGTTATCTTTGCTTCCTGCGGCCGTCGCTTCCCGCCGGAAGCGGCACGCGCCGCAGGGAGGCATCTGCGATGTGCGAGATCTTCATCCGCGCCAACCCGGCGTCCTACGAATCCCGGACGCGCTCCGTGCGGCTGCACGGCGTGGTCACCAGCATCCGGCTCGAGAACCTGTTCTGGGAGATCCTGGAAGAGATCGGCGCGCGCGACGGGATGACCGTCCCGCAGCTGCTGGAGCGGCTCTACGACGAGCTGGTGCAGGCGCGCGGCGAGGTCGGCAACTTCGCCTCCTTCCTGCGCGTGAGCGCGCTGCGCTACATGGCCCTGCAGGCGCACGACCGCATCCCCACCGACCTGTCCGTGCCGATCCGCTCGCTCGACGCCCGGCGCGTGCTCGAGCGCCTGCCCGAGAGCTGGGCCAGCCCCGAGCCGGTCGCGCACTGAAAAGGCTCAGGCGCCGGGCATCTCGCGCACCAGCAGTTCGGGCGTGACCTCGGCCAGCGTCGCGCAGCCGGTCAGCGCCATCGCGATCTCCAGCTCGTCGCGCAGCAGGCGCAGCACGTGCGCCACCCCCAGCGCGCCGGCCACCGCCAGCGCGTGGATGTAGGGACGCCCCACCAGCACCGCGCGCGCGCCGAGCGCGATCGCCTTCAGCACGTCGGTGCCGCGGCGGATGCCGCCGTCCACCAGCAGCGGCAGCGCGTCGCCCACCGCCTCGCGGATGCGCGGCAACGCCCAGGCGGTGCTCACCGCGGTGTCCAGCGTGCGTCCGCCGTGGTTGGACACCACCAGCCCCGCGACGCCGAGCGCGGCGGCCTGGCGCGCGTCGTCCGGGTGCAGCACGCCCTTGAGCAGCAGCGGCAGCGCCGTCTGGCTGCGCAGCCAGGCGACGTCGTCCCAGGTCGGCGCGGCATGCAGCAGGCCGTCGAACAACGCGCTGCCGCCCGGCACGGAGGCCACCGCCGCGGGCTGCGGCATCCCCGCCAGGTTGACCGCGGCGATGCCCGGCGGCAGGCGGTAGCCCGCGCGCCGTTCGCGGTCGCGCGCCCCGCTGGTCGGGGCATCGACCGTCAGCACGATGGCCTCGTAGCCGGCCGCCTCGGCGCGCCGCAGCAGCTCCAGCGTGTGGCCGCGGTCGGGTTGCAGGTACAGCTGCAGCCACAACGGGCCGCGCCCGGCTTCCGGCTGCACCGCGCGCGCGACGTCCTCCATCCGGGTGCTGGCCTGCACGCTCAGCACGATGCCGGCCTCCTGCGCCGCGGCGGCGCAGGCGCTGCCGATCTCGCCGTCGGCATGGGCCAGGCGCTGGTAGGCGATCGGCGCGAGCAGCAGCGGATGCGCGAGGGTGCGGCCGAGCAGCTCGACCCGGGTGTGGCCGCCGGCGAGCTGGCGCAGCACGCGCGGTTGCAGGCTCCAGGCCTCCCAGGCGGCACGGTTGCGCCGCAGGGTGAGCTCGTCCGCGGCCCCGCCGCTGAAGTAGGCCCAGGCAGCCGGGTCGAGGCGCTCGCGCGCCAGTGCCTCGTAGTCGGTCGGTGCCACGACGCCGGGCGGGATGCGCGGGTTCGCGGGGGCGGAGGGTCGGCTCATGGTCGGCGCGATGGATCGGGCTGCGAATGCACGGCATCGTACCGGCACGCCGATGCGGCGCGTGCGCCGACCCGACGGGACGGCCCGCCTGGCGTCAGGTCGACGCCCACATGCGCAGCAGGTTGTGGTAGGTGCCGCTGAAGGCCAGCGCCAGCTCCGACGACTCGCCGTCGCGCTCGCGCAGCTTGAGGATGTTCATGTCCAGGTCGAACAGCAGGCGGCGCTGCTCGTCGCTGCGCACCATGCTCTCGACCCAGAAGAAGCTGGCCAGCCGCTCGCCGCGCGTCACCGGCGCCACCGCGTGCACGCTGGTGCTCGGGTACAGCACCATGTCGCCGGCCGGCAGCTTGATGCGCTGGCTGCCGTAGGTGTCGTCGATCACCAGCTCGCCGCCGTCGTACTCGTCGGGCCCGGACAGGAACAGCGTGCAGCTGACGTCCGAACGCACCCGCTGGCCGTCGGCACGCGAATGCATCACCGCGCCGTCCACGTGCTTGCCGTAGTAGTTGGTGCCGCCCGTGTAGCGGTTGAACAGCGGGTTGAAGATCTTCTTGGGCAGCGCGGCCGAGAAGAACAGCGCGTGGCGGTTCAGCGCCTGCAGCACCAGCGCCTGCAGCTGGCGCGAGGCCTCGCTGTCCTGCCTGACCTGCTGGTTGTTCTTCGCATGCAGCGCCTGCTGCCCGGCGGTGGCGCGCCCGTCGATCCACGGGGCGGTGGCGAGCAGGGCGCGGGCGGCACGCACTTCTTCAGGGGTGAGGACGTTCTGGAGGTGCAGCAGCATGGCGTCAGGGCAAGGTGGCAGAGGTCCGGACCGGAGCGGTCAGTGTATCGACGCGAGGCCGGCAAGGCATGCGCCGCATCAAGCCGGCCTCGCCAACGAAAACGGCCTGCCGGCCCCGGGGCGGGTGCGGCAGGCCGTCGCGGCAGCGGCCTCGCCCGTCAGAACGTGGCCTTGAGCGAGAGCTGGTAGGTGCGCGGCGCACCCGGGGCGTAGAAGCCGCGGTACAGCGTGTCGGCGTACAGCTCGTCGGTCGCGTTGTTGACGTTGAACTTCAGCGACAGGTTCTCGTTGATCGTGTACTCGGCCATCAGGTCCAGCGTCGTGAACGCGTCGGCGGTCACGTGGCGAGCCCCTTCGGGGTTCTGCTTGCCGCGGTAGTTCAGGCCCGCGCCCAGGCGCAGCTGCGGCATGACGCGGTAGGTCGTCCACAGGCTGGCCATGTGCTTGGGCGTCAGGCCCGGGCGGTCACCCTCGACCTGCGCGCCGGTCTGGCCGGGCTGGGCCTTGCCGTTGGCGTTCTTGTCGATCCTGGCTTCCGGGATCCAGGTGTACGAGAAGAACGCTTCCCACTGCGGCGTGATGCGGCCGGCGATGTCCACGTCGAGGCCCGCGGCGTGACGCTTGCCCGACAGCAGCACCTCGGCGGTGTCCGGGTCGGTGTTGCGCTCGCGGTGCTTCTCCGTGTAGAAGAGCGACGCGCCGACGAACAGGCGGTTGTCGAACAGGTCGAACTTGCCGCCGACCTCGAAGTTGCGGCTTTCCTCCGGCTTGATGTGCTCGTTCGCGGCGCTCAGGGCGTAGGTGTCGCCCGAGGTGTTGAACGAGGTGCCGTACGAGACGTGGTACGACGACCAGTCGTTCGGCTGGTACAGCAGGCCGATGCGGTGGCTCCACAGCGCATCGGTGCGGCCGAAGTCGCCCGGCGAGTTGCCGGTCACGGCCTTGTAGTCGTACTTGAAGTGGTCGTAGCGCAGGCCGGCCAGCAGCTTGACGGTCGGGGTCAGCTCGACGAGGTCCTGGCCGAAGACGCTGATCGTGCGGGCATCGAACTCGTTCATCTCCCTGGAGCCAGTGTTCGGGTAAGTCGCCCCGTCGTTCGGCGTGCCCACGGTGGTCGTCGGCAGCGTGAGCTGCTGGCCCGTGAAGGTGTTGTTGTTGCGCTTGGCATCCTCGTGCAGCCACTCGACGCCGGCGATCACGTTGTGCGTGAGGCCCAGCCACTCGATGCCGTCGCGGCTGTAGACCGAACCCAGGTAGGTCACGTCGGTCTCGCCGATGCGGCCCTTGCGGGTGCGGGTGAGCACCTGGTCGGGATTGCGGTAGTCGTCCAGCGTCAGGTTCTGCCCGCCGCCACGGATCACGCTGGCCAGCAGGTCGCGCTCGTAGTGGCCGTGGCGCAGCGTGGTCTTGAGCTCGCCGCCTTCCTCGAAGCGGAAGATGTGGCTCAGCGTGCCGTAGGTGGCCTTGCCGCGGTTGTGGTCGTTGGCCAGGCCGTAGAAGTTCTTGGCCGGCAGCGTTTCCTTCAGCTTGCCGTTGTCCAGCACCCAGGGGTGGTTGTAGAGCGGCCGGTTGTCGAACTCCATGTGGTACAGGCCGATCGAGAACTCGTTCTGGGTGCCGATGCCGAAGCGGTAGGTCGGCGCGATGCCCTTCTTGTGCTCGCGCGCGCCCCACTTGTCGGCGTCGTGGTACATCGCGTTGATGCGCAGCGCGGCCTCGTCGCCGGTCTTCAGGTTGAAGTCGCCGGTGAGGCGGTACTCCTTGCCCGAGCCGACGGTCGCCTCGACCTCGTGCTGGTCCATCAGGAACGGCTGCTTCGTCACCTGGTTGACGACGCCGCCGGTGGAGCCGCGTCCGAACAGCATGGAGGCCGAGCCCTTCAGCACCTCGATGCGGTCCATGTTGAAGGTGTCGCGCTCCTGCAGCGCGGCGTCGCGGATGCCGTCCACGTAGATGTCACCGGCCTGGAACAGCGAGAAGCCGCGCAGGCGCACGTCCTCCTCGCCGGTCTCGCCGGCCTGGAAGGTCACGCCCGAGGTGGTGCGCAGCACGTCGCGGAAGTCGTCCAGGTTGCGGTCGTCCATCAGGCGCTCGGTGTGCACCGTCATCGACTGCGGGATGTCGCGCAGCGCCTGGTTGCCCTTGCCGATGCCGCTGCGGGTGGCACGGTAGGTTTCCTTGGCCTCGGTCTCGGACTGCCCCTTGACCGTGATCACCGGCAGTTCGCCGGCCTGGCGGGGCTCCTCGGCCGGGGCCTGCTGGGCCAGCGCGGCGCCGGCCAGGCTGAAGCCGGCAGCCAGCGCGCCCAGCGGGGCCAGTGCCACGCGGGGCGCAGACGGAACGACCGGACGCGCGCTGCGCGCCTTGGTTTTCTTGCGAGCCATGTCAGAACTCCTGAAAGCGTCTTTTGAGAAATCCGTGCTCCCGCATGGATCCATGGCTGGCAAAAGAGAAAGCGCCGCAAGGCGCCTGCTGGCTGGACTCCGGTGGCGGGACTCGGTAAATGATATCCATTCTTGTTTGCATTCCCAAGCCCCGCCCTGAAAAATGGGCGATGCCGCGCGCGGCCAGCGCCCCGCCTGTGGCGCGGACGCCGCAAAAGGACCACGGACATCCGGCCGGGCGGAACGGACGCCGGCTCAGGCGCGGGGGCGCGGCGCCACCCGCGGCGCCGTCTTCAGGCTCAGCGCCATCGTGACCGCCAGGATCGCGACGACCACGCCCAGCGAGACCAGCACCGGGACGTGGAACAGGTCCACGAGCAGCATCTTGGTGCCGATGAAGCCCAGGATCACCGCCAGGCCGTAGCTCAGCAGGTGGAACTTCGTGGCCATCGCCGCCAGCAGGAAGTACATCGCGCGCAGCCCCAGGATCGCGAAGACGTTGGAGGTCAGCACGATGAACGGGTCGGTCGTGATCGCGAAGATCGCCGGGATCGAGTCGACCGCGAAGATCACGTCGATCACGCCCACCAGCAGCACCACCAGCAGCAGCGGCGTGGCGACGCGCCGGCCGTGCTCGCGGGTGAAGAACCGCTCGCCGGCAAAGCCCCCTGAGACCGGCACGACGCGGCGCAGCAGCTTCAGCGCCGGGTTGTCGGCCAGGTCCGGCTCCTCGCCGGAGGCGCGCCACATCTTGATCCCGGTGAACAGCAGGAAGGCGCCGAAGACGTACAACAGCCAGTGGAACTCGCTGACCAGCCAGCTGCCCAGCAGGATCATCACCGTGCGCAGCACGATGGCCCCGATGATGCCGATCATCAGCACCCGCTTCTGGAAGCCGGCCGGCACCCCGAAGTAGGTGAAGATCATCAGGAACACGAAGATGTTGTCGACCGCCAGCGACTTCTCGATCAGGTAGCCGGTGAGGAACTCCATCGCGCGGGTGTTGGCCACCGCGGTGCCATGGTCCTGCGCCACCGCCCACCAGAACAGCCCGTTGAACGCGAGGCTGAGCGCCACCCAGACCAGCGACCAGTTGAGCGCTTCCTTGACGGTGACTTCATGGGCCCCCTGCTGGCGCAGGACCACGAAATCGACGAACAGCGCGACGAGTACGGAAACGACGAAGAAAGCCCACAGCCAATCGGGCGCAATGGTGTCCATGAACACTCCAGTGAGTTGACCCAAGCGCCGAAAGGTCTTGCGGGGAAAGCGCCGCCGGTGCGTGCACCGACGTGCCTGTGCGGGACCCGGGCGCCGCCACGTGCGTGGGACGTCCGTATTGACGGGTGGCCGCCTCGGCGGGGAACCGAGTGCTACTCCCCTTTCGACAGGCGCCCATTGTGCAGGGCCCGCACAAGTCCCGTCAAAGTCCGGGGGTATCCCCCCGCTGGTCAGCCCGCCGGGCCCGCGGCAGACTGATGCATGCGTGAGCCGGTCGTCCCGCGGGATGACGGACGCCGAATCGGTCCCGTACGAGTACGAAGAAGAAGATGCAAACAGGAAGGAAGATCGCGGTACTGCTCGACGACGCCGCCCATGCCCAGTCCCGGCTGGCGGCAGGCCTGGACGATACCCGCCACGCGCAGTGGGTGCTGGTCGCCTGCGCGCCGCGCATGACGCACCGCGCCTCCAAGTGGCTGTCGCACGGCGCGCGCGAACACTGGCGGCGCAAGTGGGCGAACCGGCTCTTCGCGCAGATGCAGCCCTGGCTCGCGGCGCACGGCATCGCCGCCGAGGTGCGCCTGGCCCGCGGGCCGCTCAAGGACGTGCTGGAGGAGCTGGCCGTCGACGAGGTCATCGACGTGCGCCGGCCCAAGGCGACCGTGCCCGGCGGCGACACGCCCGAGGTGCACTGGGAACTGCCGTCGCTGCTGGCCTTCGGACTCGGCCTGTGGCTGAGCGCGGACGCCTGAACGCCGCATCCCCGGTGCTATCCTGCCCGCCATGAAGATCCTCGCACGCTGGTTCCTGCTCGCCGCGGCGCTGCTGCTGGTGACGCAGGTCTACCCCCCGGTCCAGATCCACGGCTTCGGCGCCGCGCTCGTGGCGGCGCTGGTGCTGGGCCTGCTCAACGCCGTGGTGCGCCCCGTCCTGGTGGTGCTGACGCTGCCGGTCACGCTGGTCACGCTGGGGCTGTTCCTGTTCGTGATCAACGCGCTGCTGTTCTATTTCGCGGCCAACATCCTGGAGGGCATGAGCGTGCCCGGCTTCACCGCGGCGCTGATCGGCTCGGTGCTGTACAGCCTGTGCGGCGTCGTGATCGAGGCCGCGCTCGATCGCCTGTTCGGCCCTTCGCTGTGAGGCCGCCGCCCTTCAGCGGCGCAGTTCCTCGCGCACGCGCTGCTGCCACTCGGCCTCGACCTGCTTGACGCGCGCCTCGATCACCGAGGCCTCGATGAAGTCGGTCTGCCCCGGCGCGCGCGCCAGCTGTTGCGCCGCGCGCAGCCGGTCCAGCGCCCCCTGCAGGTCGCCGGCCACGTAGCGTGCTTCGGCCTGGGCCCGCACCGCGCGCAGCGGCTGGCCCAGCTTCTCCCAGGCCTGGCCCAGCAGCTCCCACGCCTGCACGTCCGCGCCGTGCATCGCCAGCCAGGTCTGCAAGTCTTCCGAGGCGCGCTTGAGGCGCCCGCTGGCCGGCGGCAGCGCCAGGCTGATGCGTGCCGCCAGCAGCTCGCTGGCGCGCGAGCCGTCGCCGCGCCAGGGGTCCAGCGCCGCGTCGGCCGCCTGCGCATCGCCGCGCGCCAGCGCGGACTCGCTGCGCAGGAAGGCCACGGCCCGCTCGGCGCGGCTGTCGCCGCGCGCCAGCTGCGCGGCACGGTCCAGTGCCGCCTCCGCCGCATGCCAGTCGCGCAGGACGGTGGCCGCCTGGGCACTGGTCGCCGCGGCCAGCAGCTGCGCGGCGCGGTCGGCGCCCGTCGCTTCGGGGGTGCGCAGCCATTCGCGCAGCGAGTCCGGCCGCAGGTCCATGCGCACGCGCGCGCGCGCCTGCATCACCACGTGCTCCAGCTCGCGGCGCGGCGCGGTGCCGGTGCGCGACTGCGCGCGCGCACGCGCCTCGCCGATGCGCTCGCTGGTCAGCGGGTGGGTGCGCAGGTAGGGGTAGGCGCCGCTGTCGTTCAGGCGCGAGGTCTGCTGCAGGCGCTCGAACATGCTCGCCATGCCGGCCGGCGAGAAACCCGCCTGCTCGAGCACCCCGTAGCCGATGCGGTCGGCCTCGCGCTCCATGTCGCGCGAGAAGTTCAGCTGCCCCTGCAGCGCGGCGGCCTGGCCGCCGACCATCAGCGCGTTGGCCGCCTCGGGGCTGCGGCTCGCGGCGATCATGCCGATGATCATCGACGCCACCGCCAGCATCGACTGCTGCTTGCTCTGCGCGATGCTGCGCGCGATGTGCCGCTGGGTGACGTGCGACAGCTCGTGCGCCAGCACCGAGGCGAACTCGTCGCGCGTCGCGGTGGTCGCCAGCAGCCCCAGGTGCACGCCCACGTAGCCGCCCGGCAGGGCGAACGCGTTGACCGTGCGGTCCTGCACCAGGAAGGCCTGCCAGGCGAAGCGGTCCTCCAGCTCCGGCGACAGCTCGCCGCGCGCGCGTGCCGCGCCGAGCAGCGCCTGCCAGACCGACTGCAGGTAGTCGCCCAGCAGCGGGTCGTCGAGGTACAGCGGGTCGCGACGGATCTGCGCCATGATGCGGTCGCCCAGCTGGCGTTCGGTCGCGACGCTGAACTCGCCGGCCACGCTGTCGCCCAGCGCCGGCAGCTGGCTCTGCGCCGCGGCCTGCGGCACGAAGGCCGGGGCCGCCGGCAGGCCAAGCGCCAGGCTCAAGGCCAGCACGCGCCACACCGGCCGGCGTGCGCGCGAGGGCAGGAACGGAAAGGGAAAGGCGTGAACTGTCTTCAAATGTGTCGATCCGTGCCAGGCCGCCAGCCGGCCTGCCGACCCGTTGGAGCCGATTCGGCGCCGGGCGTTCACTGGGCCGTGCGGCCAGCGCCCACCCCGGCAGGGCAGCTCGCTATGATGCCAAAGCCATGAATACCCCTGACCACTTTGCCTCCGCAGGCACCGGCCTCACCCATTTCGACGCCCAGGGCCAGGCGCACATGGTCGACGTCGCCGGCAAGGACGTCACGCACCGCGTCGCCGTCGCGACCGGCCACATCGAGATGCAGCCCGGCACGTTGCAGGTGATCCTCTCGGGCACCGCGAAGAAGGGCGACGTGCTGGGCATCGCGCGCATCGCCGCGATCCAGGCCGCCAAGCGCACCGCCGACCTGATCCCGCTGTGCCACCCGCTGCCGCTGACGCGCGTCGCGGTGGAGTTCGAGGCCGATGAAGCGGCCTCGCGCGTGCACTGCCGCGCCCAGGTCGAGACGCTGGGGCGCACCGGCGTCGAGATGGAAGCGCTGACCGCGGTGCAGGTCGGGCTGCTGACCATCTATGACATGTGCAAGGCCATCGACCGCGGCATGACCATGGGCGGCATCCGCCTGCTCGAGAAGCACGGCGGCAAGTCCGGCTCGTTCGTCGCGCGCTGAGGCGCCCTCACCGCTGCGCCAGCGCCTGCCGCACCGCGCGCGGCTCCAGCTCGCGCGGCTCGAAGGCGCGCGGCAGTTCGTCGCACTGGAAGGGCAGCGGCGCGTCCCCCTCCTCGTCGCAGGCCTGGAAGAACGCTTCCCCCAGCGGGTGGCGGAACTCGCGCAGCCGCTGCGCGACGTACACCGCGCGGTCGCGCTCGCCGAGCTCCTCCAGCGCCTTCGCGTAGGCGATCATCAGCCGCGCGTCGACCAGGTGATGCAGCGGCCGCTCGAAGGCGTCGAACACCTGCGACGGGTGCTCGGCGGTGGTCACCGCGGCATAGTCGGCGTGGTGCGCGAAGAAGGTGCTGCGCTGGCCGGTCGCGATGCGCTCCGGCAAGGGCGCCTGGCCGGCCGCGCCGTAGGGCGCGAAGATCTGCACGACGGACTGGTAGTCCCACGCGGCGTAGGCGGCGCCGGCCACCATCAGCGCCCCGACGGTGCGCAAGCGCCAGGCCCGCGGCTCGCGCGCGGGCCGCGCTGCTGCGTCCCCCGCACGCGACACCCCGCCGATCGCAAGGTACGTGCCGAGCACGAAGGCGGCCGGGAACAGGAAGTACGGGTACCACAGCGGGTACTCGAGCAGGCTGTGCCAGCCGAGCAGCGCCAGCATCGCGAGGCAACACGCGGCCAGCGACGCGCGCTGCGCATCGGGATGCCGCAGCCCGCCGCGCGCGCGCCACAGCAGCCACGCGAGCGCCCCCAGCAGCGCCAGCGCCGCGGGCACGCCCAGCTCGACCATCAGCTGCAGCACGAGGTTGTGCGCGTGGTCGAAGAAGGCGACCGGCCGGCCAGGAAAGGCGCTGAAGGTCCATGCGTAGTTGAAGTCCCCCCAGCCCACGCCGGTCCACGGGTGGGCGGCGACCAGCGCCAGGGTGTTGCGCCAGATGCCGAAGCGCGAGCTGCTGATGTCGCTGCCGGTGGACAGGCGCGCCTCGGCGTAGAAGGTCGTGCCGCCCAGGTGCCCCCAGGCCCACAGCAGCGCCCACCAGGCCGCGACGATCGCCACCGAGGCCAGCAGGCTCGCGCGCGCATGGCGCGGCAGGCCGCGGTCGAGCAGCCCCCACAGCACCAGCACCCCCGTGCCCACCATCCCGGTGCGCGAGCTGCTCAGCGCCACGCCCAGCAGCAGCCACGCCACCACCGCCGGCACCACCCAGCGCGGCAGGCGCATCGGCGCGAGCAGCCACACCCCGGCGCACAGCGCCAGCAGCAGCAGCGTGCTGAACAGGTTGGGCTGGCGCAGGTTGCCGAAGGCGCGGCCCGGCACCGTCGGCACCGCGATCCAGCGCCCGTCGGCCAGCGACGGCGCGAAGTACTGCACCAGCGCGATCGCCACGCCCGCGCAACCGGCGACCAGCAGCCCGGCCCACACGATGCGGGCCCGCGCCACGCCGGCCGCCCAGGCGCAGGCGGCCGCCGCCGCGAGCACCAGCGCATCGGCCAGCGTGCCGGTGCGCAGCGCCAGGCACGCACAGGCGCCGGCGACCAGCGCCGGCACCGCCCAGCGCCGCGGCACCGCCGCACGGTCGGTGGTCGCGCACGACGCCGACGGCCCGAACGCCAGCAAGGCGCCCCAGGCCGCAAAGGCCAGCAGCGAATTGAGCAGCGTCGTGGCGGGCGTCTGCGAGTACGCCAGGCAGTAGGGCGCGGCGAGCAGGACGGCGAGGAGCGGTGCGGGCACCAAGGGCGGGAAGACGGGTCAGGAACAGGACGCCTGACTTTACTGGAAGGGGACAGGCGGCCGAGGCCTGGTTTGCACACCGTCGCCGGACTCTCGCGTCATCCGCCTCCCCCGGCGGACTGCAGGCATCCCCAGGCCTGTCGGCCAAACCGTTGGGATGCAGCGTGATAGTCGGCCGGGTCTCCGTCGAAATGCGCGACCAGCAGGCGCGACCGGCCATCAGTGAGCGCCACGGCCAGAAAACCGGGCAGCCGGCCGGTGTGCGTCCAGGGAGCACCCGCTGCCGGCTTCGGCCAGTAGCGCCAGCTCCAGGCGTACCAGGACCCGTCGGGCAGTGGTTGCGGCGGCGCCTCGAGGTGTCGCAGCGGCAGTGTGCGCGCCAGCGCCGCGTGCATCTCCGGCAGCGTCGCGCGCCAGCCCCCTGCCGCACCCAAAGGAGCGTGCAGCGCCTGCAGCAGCGCCGCGGGCAACTCCAGTTCGCCCGCCCCGGCCTGCTGTCGCAGCAACAGGCCGAGCAGGCAGTAACCCACGTTGCTGTACTCGGCCTGCACGCCCGGGGTCCGCAGCGTCGGCTGCGTCACGATGTACTGCGCCGCCGCCTCGCAGTCGGGCACCCCGTCCGACGTGCCGCCGTGATGCCACAGCGGATCCCGTCCATCGCGCCGGCCCAGCCCGGCCGTGTGTTGCAGCAGGTGCTGCAGGGTGATGTCCTGCGTGCCGGGTCCGCTCCACGCCAGCCCGGGCAGCAGGTCGGCCGCCTTCGCCTCCAGTCGCAAGGCCCCGCGCTCGACCTGGCCCCTGATCGCATGGGCAACGAGCGGCTTGGTCAGGCTCGCTGCGGGGTATGCCTGATCGCGAAGCAGCCGCCACCAGCCACGCCAGTTGGCCGCCGTCACCGCCGTGCTGCCATCTGCACGTGTCCATGCCACCGCCCCGTTGCGTAGGGCCGGCTGCTGCAAGGCCGCTGCCAGGCAATCCGCATCGGAAGGACCCTCCGTGCCGGCGCACCCGGCCACGCACAGCGCCAGCACGACCGTGAGCCCCGGCCTCATGCGCCGCCCACCGCCCGGCGCCCCGGGCGCCACCGTGCAAGGAAGCGCCGCACTTTCGCAAACCATCCGTGCTGCTCGATCCAGGCCGCGTACTCGCGGTACACCGGGTCGCGCATCAGGTGGCGCTCCTCGGTCTTTGCACGCAGCCAGTAGATGCAGTTCACCCCCAGCAGGCCGGCGCAGTTGGCCGCCGCGGCCAGCGGCCCCTGCTCGGAGAGGAAGGGCACCGCGATCAGCCACCAGCTGAGGTTCTTGCTGATGTAGGCCGGGTGCTTGGTCCAGCGGAACGGCCCGGCGGTGACGATGCCCCGGTGCGTCAGGTTGGAGAACCGCGGGCCGAACACCAGCGTCGCGCTGGTGTAGATGCCGGTGAGGATCAGGATGGCGGCGGCCCAGGGCCAGGCAATCCACGAATCACCGAACCATGCAGACCAGTCCTTCCCGTCCCTGTAGCTCAGCCACTGGTGCAACACCACCGCATTGAGCGGCGGGTAGCACACCAGCGCCGCCCCCCAGCCCAGCCAGGTGGCATCGGTGGAGCGGATCTGCGCATCGATGCCGCGATGGGTCGACAGGTAGCCGATGGTGCCGAACAGGGTGTCCAGGGCATACAGCGCCGCCATGGCCCCGACGAAGAACGCCATCGCGCCCTGCCCTTGCTGCAGCTCCTTGTCGATCTGCAACAACCAGCTGTACAGCCAGGCCAGCATCAGCGGCAGGAAGAACACCTTCACGCACCAGCCCAGCAGCCCCTGCCACTCGGCCGCCGCAGGCCGGTGTCGCCGCACACACTTCAAGGCCAGCCGGCCCAGTGCGGCCACCGAATCGGGCTGGCGCGAGCGCACCGGCCACCGTGCCCAGGCCAGCAGCCAGAGCACGCAGGCGCCGTTGATCACCATTTCCAGCTCGGGCAAACCACTGACCTGTGCGCCCCCGAGCTCCAGCTGCATCCGCATGGACGCTGCGAGGAGGCAAAACACCAAGGCCCCGCCAATCACCCGCAGCCGACGGACCCAGAGCGCCTTGCGTCTGGAGACCCGCACGACCGGTCCCACGGCCCCATTTGCAGCACAGCGCCGTGCTTCCAGCCACCACATGGGGACCGCCGTGGCCAGCATCAGCAGCGCCATCGCTGCCGGCACTGGCAGCCGCAGCCCCAGCACCAGGCCGAGCGCGGCGAGGCAGGACACGGTGCCCGCAAGCACCGTCCGGATCGGGACCGCCGTCATCGGGGGCGCGGTCGGCACCCGCTGCTTCAGCATTGAACCATCCCTTTCGTCACTTTCAGTGAGCCCTCGACGCGCTCGCCTGCCTCTCGAGCTGTCGCCGGTAATGCTCGATCGCGGCCACGTCCTGCGGGTCGGGGCGCTCTTCCCGCAACGTGCCGTGACCGGCGTCGATCCGGTACGTGTAGTACCGCCCCTGGGCCGCCCGGTAGTACGTGATCCGGTCCGGGCAGCGCCAGCCCACGTCCTTGGTGCGCACCAGAACCGGCAGCATCTCTTCCTTCAATCGCATCCGACCCTGCACGTCGATCTCGTACAGTCCCTGCGCTTCCCGCACGACGTCCCCGGCCTTGAGCTTGCGGTAGTCCCGGATCGCGTTGAGGCGCAAGCCGGTTTCCACCGGCATGCAGGCCTGGGCTGGCTGCAGCGCCACCTCGCCGGTGCGCACGTAGTGTTCGACGGCACCGCGCAGGTCGAGGAGCGAGACCTGCTCGTGGCGCACTTCGGGTTCGCTCACCACCTGCCCGCCGGCAAACTGCACCAGGGCCAGCACGACGCGGTTGGCGTGGTCGCTGAGCAGGTCCACGCCGTGGCCGTAGCC
Source organism: Caldimonas thermodepolymerans (assembly GCF_015476235.1). NCBI lineage: Bacteria > Pseudomonadati > Pseudomonadota > Betaproteobacteria > Burkholderiales > Sphaerotilaceae > Caldimonas > Caldimonas thermodepolymerans. The sequence goes on along the minus strand of NZ_CP064338.1, from coordinate 169,252 downwards.
CTTCAGCTCCACGGGGTGGCCGTCCCGCGTGGTATGCGCCTCCAGCTCCCCGAGCTGTTCCCCGTGGTCCGACAACACGACCACCAGCGCGTCCTCGAGGTGCCCCTGCCGCCTCAGCTCGGCGAGCAGGTGGCCGACCTGGGCGTCGACGCCGCTCAGCGCCTCGACATGCCGGGCCAGGAACCCGTTGGTGCTGCCGTGGCGGATGCGCGCATGTCGGCTCTGGAACGGGAAATGCCCTGCGAGGAAATGCGTGGCGAGGAACAGCCGCGGCGCACCGGCGGTCGCGGCCGCGATCTCCTCGACGAAGCCGGCCGCGTCGTAGTTGGCATGCGACGCCACATTGACGCGCGAGTAGGGCAGCAGCAGGTGCGCGAGCCTCGTCTGCAGCAGGAGGTTGGTCAGCGGCGAGTCGTTGACCGCCTGCACCGCGAAATCGAGCACGCCGGCCTCGGGCCCCACGACGGCATCGAAGCCGAACCCCTCGTCAATGTGGTTGAAGCGGCGCTCGTCGATCGCGTACACCGTGCGGTAGGCCTGGGCCTTCAACGTGTGAGGCAGCAGCCCCTCACGCTGCACATGTTCCAGGTTGCGCAGGTTGAAGATCGCGCCATGCACGGCCGGCGGCTGTCCCGACAGCACGCTCATCCAGGCCGGGAAGGTGCGCGCAAGCGGCGTGTAGGCCCGCTCGTACCGCACGGACGAGCGCAACAGGGCCTGCAGGTGGGGCAGGTGATGCTGCTCCCGTTCCAGCAGCGCCGCCGACAGCGAATCGATGCCGATGAGGATGACGTTGCGCCGTGGCGCCGCCATGGCCGCCTCGCCCTGCGCCTCGCGCAGCGGCACGAGCCACAGGCTGCCCGCCACCCCCGCCAGGCCCGCCACGAGCAGTGGCGCCGCCGCGCGCCGGGAAAACGTCAGGACACGCACCCTGTCCCATGCCCACAGCGCCGCGGTGACACCCAGCAGCGCGGCGACGACCACCAGCACCCAGGGGGTGGCGACCCCCCCGACCGCCACGGAATAGTTCGACAGCGGAAACCACACCGCATTGCCGGCGGCCAGCAGCATCCAGCCCAGCAGCAGGTAGGCCAGCCGCGCCAGCCGCCCGTCGAGCTGCCACCGCACGGCGGCAAAGTTGGCGAGCGAGCGCAGCGGGAGATAGCAGGCACCGATCAATGCGAGATGCGCCAGCAGGTGGCGCAGGATCTCGCGCTGGACCGCAGGCGTGGCAAGCGCCTCCTGGACGGTGGCCGACGCACCTGCATTGCCGTGCATCCAGCCGGGCAGCATCCAGCCCACAGGCGCTTCATAGAGCAGGACAAACAGCGCAAACCACAGGCATTCCGTGGTCCAGCTGAGGTCGCGGCGCATGCGCTTGCGGTATCCGTTTGTGATTCGCCCATGAAAGAAGCCCTGCATGCTCGCGCATGGAGGGCTTCTGCGTCCAGGCCTGTCAGAACTCAGGCCTGCCAGGCTGGATCACGATCAGCCGCCGGTGGAGCCACCACCCGTACCACGGCACTCGGCAGGAACGTACTTCGCTTGGTCGGGGTTCGTCACGGCGCACGCCCAGGTCACGCCAGAGCTGTCGGCGGTCGGGGTCAGCGTCAGGTCCACGTCGATGGAGCTGGTCGCCGACACGCTCACCGACAGCACGCCATCGCCGCTGCAGCTCAGGGTGGTCCGGCCGATCGTACCTGTGTTCACGCCGGCGCAGGCGTCATCGGTGTCGGCAGCCAGGTTTTCGGAGACGGTGGCCTTGGCGCCGGAGGCGATCACCAGGCCTTCCGACACGCGGGCGCGGACGGTGTAGTCCTGGTAAGCCGGCAGCGCGATCGCAGCCAGGATACCGATGATCGCCACGACGATCATCAGTTCGATCAGCGTGAAACCTTGTTGCACGCGCTGGATGGGACGAAGTTGCTTCATGCGGGTTCTCCTTCGGGGTTTGAGGAAGCGCTGCCTCTCATGCAGGGGCTGTGCCAGCCCTGGAGGCCGCATGGTTCGTGACCGAGTGCACGGAAAACTGACGTGCTGTCGACCTTTTCTGCGACCGGACGTGTCATCTGCCCTGCGGGTGTGACAGGAAACGTCAGATCACGAACACCTGGCCCGCCTCGAGGTGCTCGATGCGATGACCGGAATCGAGCGCATGCACCTGGGTCACGATGGCGCCCATGCCGCCGGGCTTGGCGTGGGTGACGAACACCGGCACGTCGCGCGCCAGGCTGCGCAGCTCCTGCGCCAGCGTGCTGGGCGACAGATGCTTGCTCGCCGCGGCCAGCTCGCGCTCGTCGTCGCCGAAGGCGGTCTCGATCACCAGCATCGCGACGCGCCGGCGTGCCAGCAGCGGCCACAGCGCGGGGTTGGGGCCGGTGTCGCCGGTGTAGGCCCACCAGCCGGTGCGGCCCTCGACCGCATAGCCCACCGCCGGCACGGTGTGCTCGGCCGGCAGCACCTCGATGCGCTTGCCGTCCAGGTCCAGGACCTGGCCGGCGGCCAGCGGCTCCATCTTCAGCACCGGGCGCTCGCGCGAGGGCAGCTGCGTGAAGTCGGGCCAGATCACCCAGTTGAGGATGTGTGCGCGCAGCGCCTCGAGCGTCTCGGGCAGCGCATGGACCACGATGGGCCGAGTGCGCCGGTTCATCACGCTGTCGACCAGCAGCGGGATCGAGACGATGTGGTCCAGGTGCGAGTGCGTGATGAGGATGTGGTTGATGCGGGCCAGCTCGTCGAGGGTCAGGTCGCCGACGCCGGTGCCGGCGTCGACGAGCAGGTCGTCATCGAGCAGGAATGAGGTGGTCTTGCACCCCGCCGCGATGGCGCCGGAGCAGCCCAACACCCGGACTTTCATGTGCTGCGCGCTTGTGTTCTGAGTCTGTATGGCGGATCTAGCGGGCCTCGAAGGCACCGTCCCAGCCTGCAGGCGGCGGGTGCTTGCGCAAATGCGCCACGCGATAGGCAAACAGACTGTACAGCCGCTTGTCCGGGTTCATGCGTTGCAAATTCAACAGTTGGACGTCCGCCTGGTCCCAATCCTGCGCGCGGTAGGCTTTCAGTGCCATATGCCACGCCATGAGCTCGCTGGCCAGCGCCTTGTCGCTGTCCGGCGAGGCGGGCAACGGCGTGTAGAGCGCGAGCGGCCGGTCGCGGCCCTTGACGAGCACGCGGTCGACCTCCTGCCACGGCAGGTGGTTTGCGGCGTCGCGCGTGCCTTCGGCGGCCAGCACGTCCAGGCCGTAGCTGCGCGCCAGCGCCTCCACGCGCAGGGCGAGCGTCACGGCCTCGCCCATCGCGGTGTAGTTGCGGCGCAGTTCGGAGCCCATGTCGCCGACCCAGGTCATGCCGGAGGCCAGGCCGATGCCCAGGCTCACTTCCGGCAGCCCGCGCGCCTTCAGCTCGGCGTTGAGCGCCGGCACCTCGCGCACCAGCGCCTGCGCGGCCTGCACGGCCAGCTCGGCGTGGCGCGGCTCGTCCAGCGGTGCCCCCCAGAAGGCGATCACCGCATCGCCGACGTACTTGTCCAGCGTGCCGCGGTGCGCGCGGATCACCTCGGTGATGCGCGCAAGGCACAGGCCCAGCAGCTCGCGCACCTGCGCCGCCTCCAGCGAGGCCGTCAGCGCGGTGAAGTGGCGCAGGTCGCAGCACATCACGGTCAGCGGCCTGCTGGCGGGGGCCATGTCGTAGCGCTGGCCGGGCCGGTCGGCCATCTCGGCCAGCAGCTCCGGGGGCACGTAGCCGCCGAACAGGCGCGTGAGCTGCCGGCGCGAGCGGTTCTCGAAGAAGTAGCCGATGGCCACGTGCACCGCGAGCAGCGCGGCCGCGAGCAGCAGCAGCGAAGCCACCGGCATGACCAGCCGCGCGCCCAGGTACAGCCAGGTGTCCAGCGCCAGGATCAGCAGCAGGGCGCCGGCGGCGGCCAGCACCGCGGCCACCGGCCCCAGCCGGGGCAGCAGCAGGGTCAGGGAGAGGCCCACCAGCAGCAGCATCATGACCTCGTAGCCCAGCGCGTAGTCGGGCCGCACCGGCAGGCGCGCGTCGAGCAGGCCGGCCAGCAGGTTGGCATGGGCCTCGACGCCGGGATAGACCTCGCCGACCGGGGTGGCGCGCAGGTCGTACATGCCCGGCGCCGTGGTGCCCACCAGCACGATGCGCCCGCGCAGCTCGCCCGGCGCGAGCCGCCCGCCCAGCACGTCGGCCGCCGACACGTAGCGGAACGAGCCGCCCCCGGGCCCGCCCGGGCCGCGGTAGGGCACCAGCGCGCCGACCTGCGCGTCCACCGGGATCGTCAGCGGGGCCGCCGCCCCGGCCACCGGCAGGCGCAGGCTCTCCAGCCCCTGGTAGCTGCGCGGCAGCCAGCGCTCGGCCGGGAAGCCCGGCTGCACCGGCGGCCAGCCGTGCAGGCCGCGGTACATCGCCAGCGCCAGCGATTCGTAGTAGCGGCCCTGGTAGTCGGCCAGCAGCGGCACCGAGCGCACGATGCCGTCGGCATCGGGCAGCACGTTGAAGAAGCCGGCATGCGGCGCGGCCTCGGCCAGCACCGGCAGGTTGGCGCCATGGCCGTCCCAGCGCGTGAAGCGCACCGGCCGGCCGGCCAGCGCGCTGCGCTCCATCACCGGCGCGGGCAGGACGCCGCTGGCCAGCCCGCCGCGGTCGCTGGTGAAGTAGTAGCCGAGCACCACCGGCCGGTCGCGCAGCGCGTCGGCGAAGCGCGCGTCGTGGTCCAGCGCCGGGCGCAGCTGCCGCAGCCGCTCGCGGAAGGCGGGCACGTGCTGCAGTTCGCCCTCGGCCAGCTGCTCCAGCCGGGCCAGGCCCGAGCTGCGGTCCGGTTCGGGAAAGACGATGTCGAAGCCGACCAGGCGCACCTGCTGGCGCTCGAACAGCTCGTCGGCCAGCTGCGCGAGCCGGTCACGGCTCCAGGGCCAGCCGCCGATCTCGGCAAGGCTCTTCTCGTCGATGTCGACGATGACGATGCGCTCGTCCAGCGTGCGCGGCATGGCGAGCCGCAGCCGGTGGTCGTAGACGAAATGGTCGAGGCGCTCGACGAATTCCAGCCGCAGCGTGCCGGCCGCATGCAACAGCAGCAGGAGCAGCAGGGCCGCAGTGATCATCCACCGTGGCCAGTGCTGCTTGACGTTCACGCGGTTTCCTCGGGCCGGAAGGACGCTGCCGGCACCCCCGGCGGAACGTTGGCGCAACCCCGGCCGTCACGGCCCCTGCCGCGCGCACGCCTCCGCCAGCGGCGGCTCAGGACTGGACGAACTGCATCTGCGTGCCGGCCAGCTCGATGACGTCCCCGTTCTTCAGGTAGACCGGGTCGCTGCCGACGACGTTGCCGTTGACCGAGGGCTTCATCGCGCCTTCGACATGGGCGAAGACGTAGCCGCCCGGGCGCTTGGTGATCGAGGCGACCTGCACGCCGGGCTTGCCGACCGTGGTGACCACCTTGGTCAGGCTGACCTCGCGGCCGGCCGCCGCGCCGTTGAGCACCCGGATCGAGGCCGCCGGGACCGGCGAGGTGCCCAGGCCGCCGAAGCCGGAGGGCGTGCTCAGCGGCGACGGCGACGGCGCGTACCCGCCCGCGGCCGCACCGGCCGAGCCGGGCTTCATGACCATGGTCTTCTCGTAGTCGGTGGCCTCGTCGGTCAGGTACTTGATCTTGTACTTGCCGATCTCGACGGTGTCGTTGTGCGCCAGCAGCTGCTTCTTGATGGCCTTGCCGTTGATGTAGGTGCCGTTGGTGCTGTTGAGGTCCTCGATGAAGACGTCCTGCCCGACCATCTGCAGCACCGCGTGCTCGCCGCTGACGGCCAGGTTGTCGATGACGATGTCGTTGTAGGGACGCCGGCCCAGGGTGGTCTTGTCCTTGGTGAGCTGGACTTCCTTGATCACCACTCCGTCGAGCGAAACGACAAGTTTCCCCATGCTTGACCTCTGTTGAAATGACACTGCGGCGCTCAGCGCCTGAACGGCCACCAGGAACGACCGCCGGCGTTCGGGGACCCTTGAGCCCTCACGAGCACGACGGCGATATTATCCCGTCCGCCTGCGGCATTCGCCGCTGCGACCAACCCGGTGCCCGCCTCGCGCAGGTCGGTGGCACTTTGTAACAAGGCCGCGATCTGCTCGTCGCTGATCATGTCGGACAGCCCGTCCGAACACAGCAGGATCACGTCGCCGGCGAGCACGTCGTGCATGTGGGTTTCCAGCAGCACGTTGTCCTCGACGCCGACCGCCCGCGTCACCAGGTTCTTGTTGGCCGAGTATGCCGCCTGCTCCTGGGTGATGAGGCCGGCGTCGATCTGCTCCTGCAGCAGCGAGTGGTCCTTCGTGATCTGCGTCAGCTTGCCGTTGCGAAAACGGTATGCCCGGGAGTCCCCGATGTGCCCCAGCAGCAGCCGCCCCTCGCGCAGCACCGCCACCACCAGCGTGGTGCCCATGCCGGCGTACTGCGGGTTGGAGTTGGCGGCGTTGAAGATGGCCCGGTTGGCGTTGTCGACGCAGATGTCCATCGCACGCCGCACGTCGGTGTCCGACGCGTTGGCCGCGGCCTCGGTCAGCCAGCGCCCCAGCTCGGACTTGATGAAGGCCGTGGCCATGCCGCTGGCGATCTCGCCCGCGTTGTAGCCGCCCATGCCGTCGGCCAGGACGGCCAGGCCTGCCTGTTCGTCCACGGCGACCGAATCCTCGTTGTTGTCGCGGGCTCGACCCGGGTCGGTAAGGCAAAAGAACTCGAAAAGCATGGGAGCGGAAAGCAAAGCCGGCACCTAGTTGCGGGGCTTGGAAGCGGGAGCCGCGGCCGGGTGGGCTGGATTGTGCCGCGGATCGCCGCCGGCCACAGAAGGCATGCCCCCTTGGTCGCGGGGGGACAGGCACAGCGTGGGTTCCAGCGCGCCGCCGGCCGCCTGCGCCGCCCCCGCCACCGCCGCGAGACCCGCCCCGGGGGGCAGCACGGTGGTGGCGTCGTCGGCCGCGGCCGGCCCCGGCTGGGCCTGCTGCAGGCTCTCGGCCACCTTGCGCAGGTCCTCGGCCAGCTGGCGGCCGTCGGCGTAGCGGACCTCGGCGCGCTTCTCGACCGCCAGCGCGACGATGTCGGCCAGCGCCTCGGGCAGGTCGGGGCGCAGCGTGCGGATGTCCGGCGCCGGTTCGTTGGCGATCTTGTACATGAGCTCGGCCATCGACTCGCCGCGGAACGGCAGCTGGCCGGTCAGCAGCTGGAACAGCGTCACGCCCAGCGAATAGAGGTCGCTGCGCCCGTCGATCTTGCGCCCGGCGATCTGCTCGGGCGACATGAACGAGGGGGTGCCGAGCACCATGCCGGTCTTGGTGCGCGACGAGTCGGTGATGCGCGCGATGCCGAAGTCCGTCACCTTGACGGTGTCGCTGGCCGGGTCGTACATGATGTTGGCCGGCTTGATGTCGCGGTGCACCACGCCCTGGGCATGGGCGTAGGCCAGCGCGTCGGCGACGCGGGCGATGATGGACAGCACCGTGGCCGGCGGCAGCAGCGCGCCGGCGCGGGTGTAGGGCACCAGGTCCTGGCCCTTGAGGAACTCCATCGCGATGTAGGCCAGGTCGTGTTCCTCGCCGGCATCGAAGATGGTGACGATGTTCGGGTGCTGCAGGCGCCCCGCGGTCTCCGCCTCGCGGAAGAAGCGCTGGCGCGCGTCCTCCAGCTCGGCGCCCTCGAACTCCTGGCTCAGGGCCATGGTCTTGATCGCGACCATGCGGCCGATCTTGGGGTCGCGGCCCAGGTAGACGACGCCCATCGCGCCCTTGCCCAGCTCCTTCTCGACCTGGTAGCGGCCCAGCATGGGCTTCTCGACCTGGCCGTCGGCCAGCAGCACGGTGCCGCCCGGCGACGAGGCCCCGGCGCCCAGCATCACGGTCTCGGACAGGTTCCTGGCCCGCGCCAGCTTGGCTTCCAGGTCCTTGTAGGTGCGGTCGTAGCCGGCCATGTGCTCGTAGACGGCCAGCGCCTTGTTGAACTGGCGCTTGCGCTCGAAGTCCAGCGCCAGGTTGTAGAGGTTGTCCATCACCGCGGGCGACAGCGGCACGCGGCGGAACTTGTCGAAGGCCATGTCCAGCTGGCCCTGGCCCTGCAGCGCCAGCCCGAGCATGCGGTTGGTCTCGGCCGATTCCTCGTCGGAGCGGATCTTGCCGGCCTCGGTGACGAGGAAGCGCTTGGTGGTCAGCAGCAGGTGGCCGATCAGCAGCAGCGCGGCCGGCAGCACGAATTGCACCCACACCGCCAGGCGGTTGAGCAGCAGCAGCTCGCCGGCCAGCAGCACCAGCAGCACCACCGCGGTGGCGGTGGCGCCGACCCCGGCGGACAGCCGCGGCAGCAGCACGATCAGGTACAGCGCGACCAGCACCACCGCACCGAGCGACAGGCCCTGCGCCCAGCCGGGCGAGGTGACGAAGTGCTCGGACAGGATGCTGGAGGTGATGTGCGCCATCGTCTCGACCGGCGTCATCGACGCGGCCACCGGCGTCGGCAGCGTGGTGCCCACGCCGGCCGCGGTGGCGCCGATCAGCACGATCTTGCCGGCGTACTTGGAGGCGGGGATCTTGTCGTTCAGGACGTCGAAGAAGGAATCGATCGGGAACGCCGGCCGGCCGTCGCTGGCGTAGAAGTGAGGACGCATCAACGCCGCGCCGTCGGTGACGATCCTCAGGCGCCCGAGCTCGATCACGTCGCCGGAGCCCACGCGCACGTCGCCGATGCCGAGGTTCAGGCTGCTGGCGGCGGCCAGCAGCGGCAGCGAGGGCACGGCGCGGCCGTAGTAGTCGATCAGCAGCGCGTCGCGGCGCACCGCGCCGTCCGGGTCCTGCAGCTGGCGCAGGTGGCCGATGCCGGCCGAGGCCGCGCCCAGCAGGGCGATGGGCTGCTGGGTCTCGATCGCGGTGACGAGGAAGGCGCCGGCCGGGTCCAGCGTGCTGGCCTGCGCGTACGGGGGCAGGGGCCGGTCGGGGCGGCCGAGCGGGTCGCCCAGACGCAGGTCGGCCGCCAGCAGCACGTTGCCGGCGTTCTTCATGCTGGCGGCCAGCCGGGTGTCGGTGTCGAGTGCGGCCTCGGCTTCCTGCAGCAGCTGCGCCGCTTGTGGGTTCTCACTCACCCCGGGCACCTCGCGCAGCCGGCGGATGTAGCCCAGGCCGCGGTCCTGCTGGGGTTCGAAGAAGAAGGCGGTGTGGACGATGGTCTTGGCGCCGGCCGCCGCGAGCTTGTCGATGAGCCGGGCGTGCACGTCGCGCGACCAGGGCCAGCGGCCGATGTTGGCGATGCTCTGGTCGTCGATCGCGATGACCGCGATGCGCTCGGACGGCGTGCGCGAGGCGCCGGCCATGCCGAAGTCGTAGTAGCGGCGCTCCATGCCGCCGATGAAGTCGGTCGCGGCATGCAGGAGGAGCACGCCCAGCACCACCCAGACGCCGACGAACCAGTCGGCCCGCCAGACGCCACCCTTCCTCTTGGTCATTGGAATGCCCTGCTTCTGTGCCTTTCGTGGCAGTGACTTGGCACGTTAGCAGAGCCCCCCGAGGCGCACAAGGGAGCCCCCCACAGGGGTGGATGCCCCCGCCTCGGGGAAGACGGGAGGGTGCGGAGAAGGGTCAGGCGGCGTCGGAAGAGGCCTCCTCGGCCTTCTTCGTGCGCGCCGCCCGCAGCTTGCCGACGACCAGCACCAGCAGCGCGCCACCGATGCCGAAGGCGTACTTGAGCATGTCGGTCTGCGGCAGGTGCGCGGCCACGGCGGGGTCGCCGATCATCATCGTGCCGGCGATCCAGCCGAGCAGCATGCCGCCCAGCGTGATGATGACCGGGAAGCGGTCCATCAGCTTGATCACCATCTGGCTGCCCCAGACGATGATGGGGATGGACACCAGCAGGCCGAAGATCACCAGCGGCATCTGGTGGTGGTCGGCCGCGGTCTCGGCCGCGCCGGCGATCGCGATGACGTTGTCCAGGCTCATCACGAAGTCGGCCACGATCACCGTCTTGACCGCCGCCCAGAGCTTGTCGCTGGCCTGGATGTTGGCGTGTTCGTCGTCGTCCTCGGGCGCGAGCAGCTTGACGCCGATCCACAGCAGCAGCAGCGCGCCGACGATCTTCAGGTAGGGGATCTGCAGCAGGGTCAGGGCGAAGAAGATCAGGACCACGCGCAGGGCGATGGCGCCGAAGGTGCCCCAGAAGATGCCCATCTTGCGCTGTGCCGGCGGCAGCTTGCGGCAGGCCAGGGCGATCACGACGGCGTTGTCGCCGCCGAGCAGGATGTCGATCATGATGATCTGCCCGACGGCCACCCAGAACTCGGGTGTCAGGAATTGCTCCATGTTCTGTCCTCTTGCATCTCGTGGCGCCCGGGCCGGCATGTTGCCCCGCGAGCGAACCTGTTAGTGTAGGCGGGCGCTTCCGGCAGGCGCTGCGACAACTACGTACGCACCGCCCCGGCCGCGGTCATCGGCAGCGAAAAAGGCCGCAGCAAGCGGCCTTTCGTGGATCGGGACGGGCGCGGGCTCAGAGCACGCTCTTGAGCAGCTTGCCCATCTCGGACGGGTTGCGCGTGACCTTGAAGCCGCACTCTTCCATGATGGCGAGCTTGGCCTCGGCGGTGTCGGCGCCGCCCGAGATCAGCGCGCCGGCGTGGCCCATGCGCTTGCCCGGAGGCGCGGTGACGCCGGCGATGAAGCCGACCACCGGCTTCTTCATGTTGTCCTTGCACCAGCGCGCGGCTTCGGCCTCGTCCGGGCCGCCGATCTCGCCGATCATGATGACGGCGTCGGTGTCCGGATCGTCGTTGAACATCTTCATCACGTCGATGTGCTTCAGCCCGTTGATCGGGTCGCCGCCGATGCCCACCGCGCTGGACTGGCCCAGGCCCAGCTCGGTCAGCTGCGCCACGGCTTCATAGGTCAGCGTGCCGGAGCGCGACACCACGCCGATGCGGCCCTTCTTGTGGATGTGGCCGGGCATGATGCCGATCTTGATCTCGTCGGGCGTGATCAGGCCCGGGCAGTTGGGGCCCAGCAGCAGCGTCTTCTTGCCGCCGGCGGCTTCCTTCTGCTTCATCTTGTTGCGCACCATCAGCATGTCGCGCACCGGGATGCCTTCGGTGATGCAGATCACCAGGTCCAGGTCGGCCTCGACGGCTTCCCAGATCGCCGCAGCAGCGCCCGCGGGCGGCACGTAGATCACGCTGACCGTCGCACCGGTGGCCTTGGCCGCTTCGGAGACGGTGGCGTAGATGGGGATGCCCTCGAAGTCCTCTCCGGCCTTCTTCGGGTTCACGCCGGCGACGAAGCAGTTCTTGCCGTTGGCATAGTCACGGCACATGCGGGTGTGGAACTGGCCCGTCTTGCCGGTGATGCCCTGGGTGATGACTTTGGTGTCCTTGTTGATCAGGATGCTCATTTCGGATTCCTCTCAGGGCAATTACTGCACCGCGGCCACGACCTTCTGCGCGGCTTCGGCCATCGTGTCGGCGGAGATGATGGGCAGGCCGGATTCGGCCAGCATCTTCTTGCCCAGGTCTTCGTTGGTGCCCTTCATGCGCACCACCAGCGGCACCTTCAGGCCCACCGCGCGGCTGGCGGTGATGACGCCGTCGGCGATCACGTCGCAGCGCATGATGCCGCCGAAGATGTTGACCAGGATGGCCTTCACGTTCGGGTTCTTCAGCATGATCTTGAAGGCCTCGGTCACCTTCTCGGCCGTCGCGCCGCCGCCCACGTCCAGGAAGTTGGCCGGCTCGCCGCCGAACAGCTTGATGGTGTCCATCGTGGCCATCGCCAGGCCCGCGCCGTTGACCAGGCAGCCGATGTTGCCGTCCAGGCTGATGTAGGCCAGGTCGAACTTGGACGCCTCGACCTCGGCGGGATCTTCCTCGTCCAGGTCACGGTAGGCGACGACCTCGGGATGGCGGAACAGGGCGTTGCTGTCGAAGTTGAACTTCGCGTCCAGCGCCTTGATGTTGCCGTTGCCTTCCAGGATCAGCGGGTTGATCTCGGCCAGCGAGGCGTCGGTCTCCATGTAGCAGCGGTACAGGTTCTTGAACACCTCGACCGCCTGCGCGACGGAGCCCTCGGGCACGCCGATGCCGGTGGCCAGCTGCTTGGCCTGCTCGTCGGTCAGGCCCACCAGCGGGTCCACGAAGACCTTGATGATCTTCTCGGGGGTCTTGGCGGCGACTTCCTCGATCTCCATGCCGCCTTCGCTGGAGGCCATCATCGCGACCTTCTGCGTGCCGCGGTCGGTCACGGCGGCGACGTAGTATTCCTTCTTGATGTCGGCGCCTTCCTCGATCAGCAGGCGGCGCACCTTCTGGCCTTCGGGGCCGGTCTGGTGCGTGACCAGCTGCATGCCGAGGATCTGCTCGGCCAGCGTCTTGACCTCGTCGATGGAGCGGGCCAGCTTCACGCCGCCGCCCTTGCCGCGGCCGCCGGCGTGGATCTGCGCCTTGACGACCCAGACCGGGCCGCCCAGCTTCTGGGCTGCTTCGATCGCTTCCTGCACGGTGAAGGCGGGGTAGCCGCGCGGCACCGGCACACCGAAGTTGCGCAAGATCTCCTTGCCTTGGTACTCATGAATCTTCATGGTGTGACTCTCTCTGGGTCGTCTACGGAAATGCCCGGCCCGGTCGGTTGCCGGTACCAGCGCGGGTAATACAGGCGCACTGTCTCGCCGTCGGCGCGCAGCGCGTGGCAGCGGTCGATCTGGAACGGCCGAGTCTCGCTGCTTTCCTGGGTGTGGATGACTTCGCCGGCAAAGGCCTGGATCACGGCGGTGGGCAGCACCTGGGCCAGCTCGGTGATGTGGGTGCAGCCCTGGACGCCGCCCAGGCGCTCCTTGACGGCGTGGCGGAATCCCTTGAGCAGGTTGAGCCCGACCAGGCGGGCATAGGCGTCGCCGTAGGCCTCGCAATGGCCCGGATACGGCACGCTGTGCGACTCGGCGCCGGCTTCGAGGATGTCGAAGCGCTCGTTGACCACCAGGCGCAGCGTCATGTCGTGCACCGGCTCGCCGGCCGCACGCACGCCGCTGGCCAGCGGAAAGTCGCGCGTCTTCACGTCGGTCAGGCGGGCATCGACTTCCCAAAGCCCGTCGCCGCGCGCATAGACGGCAAGGTCGATGCTGCGGCGATGCTTCAGCTGGCGGTGCGGGGCAGCCGGGGGAAGTGCCATTGTCAGCGGCGGATGCTGGCGGGTTTCAGGCCTGTTTCGGCGAACCCGTGACTTTATCATGGTGCGCTGCACCAAACCTGACGGGTGCCGCGGTCAATCGGGATCGACCCCACGCACCACGCGCCGGATCACCTCCGGCGAGAACCCGCGACCGGCCAGGAACCGCATCTGTTTCGCGCGCCCGGCCGGGTCGTCGGCCGGCTGGCCGAACTTCTTCTGCCACACGGCCAGCGCGCGCTCGTACTCGGTGGCCTGCAGCTGGCGCACCGCCGCGCCGACGGCCTCGTCGTCCAGCCCGTGGGCGTTCAGCTCCTGGCGGATGCGGGCCGCGCCGTAGCGTGCGGCCTTGCGGTGGACCAGCGATTGGACGAAACGCGCCTCGGACAGCAGGCCCTTGGCCTGCAGTTCGTCCAGCGCGGCTTCGACCTGCCCGGGCTCTTCCTCGTAGGGACGCAGCTTGCGCTCGAGCTCGGCGCGCGAGTGCTCGCGCGCGGCCAGGTATTTGAGCGCCCGGCCCTTGAGCGAGAGCTTGCCGAACCCCATCGCGCAGCCGGGCGGCCCGGCTTACTCGCCGGCGTCCTTGGCGTCCTTGGCTTCCTTGGCGGCCTTGCCCCCCTTGCCGTTGGGCTTCTCGGCCGCGGCGGGCTTCTCGGCGCCGGCCAGCAGCGGCACGCCCAGCGCGGCGCGCACCTTGTTCTCGATCTCGAAGGCGAGGTCGGGGTTTTCCTTCAGGAATTCGCGCGCGTTGTCCTTGCCCTGGCCGATCTTCTCGCCGTTGTAGGCGTACCAGGCGCCGGACTTCTCGATCACCCGGGCGTTCACGCCCAGGTCGATGATCTCGCCCTCGCGGCTGATGCCCTCGCCGTAGAGGATGTCGAAATCGGCGGTCTTGAACGGCGGGGACACCTTGTTCTTGACCACCTTGACCTTGGTCTCGCTGCCGATGACCTCGTCGCCCTTCTTGATGGAACCGACGCGGCGGATGTCCAGGCGCACCGAGGAATAGAACTTCAGCGCGTTGCCGCCGGTGGTGGTCTCCGGGCTGCCGAACATCACGCCGATCTTCATCCGGATCTGGTTGATGAAGATGACCATGCAGTTGGTCTTCTTGATCGTGGCGGTCAGCTTGCGCAGGGCCTGGCTCATCAGGCGGGCCTGCAGGCCGGGCAGCGCGTCGCCCATCTCGCCTTCGAGCTCGGCCTTGGGCGTCAGCGCCGCGACCGAGTCGACCACGATCAGGTCCACCGAGCCGGAACGCACCAGCGCGTCGACGATCTCCAGCGCCTGCTCGCCGGTGTCGGGCTGGGAAATCAGCAGGTCCTGCAGGTTGACGCCCAGCTTCTGCGCGTACTGCACGTCCAGCGCGTGTTCGGCGTCGATGAAGGCGCACACGCCGCCCTGCTTCTGCATCTCGGCGATGACCTGCAGCGTCAGCGTGGTCTTGCCCGAGGATTCGGGGCCGTAGATCTCGATCACGCGGCCGCGCGGCAGGCCGCCCACGCCCAGCGCGATGTCCAGGCCCAGCGAGCCGGTGGAGACGACCTGGATGTCCTCGGCCGCGTCGCCCTCGCCCAGGCGCATGATGGAGCCCTTGCCGAACTGCTTTTCGATCTGGGCCAGCGCGGCCTGCAGGGCCTTGGCCTTTTCAGTGCTGAGAGCGGATTTGTTCGGTGCGTCCATTCGGTTCTCCAAAGATCCGGTGCATTATCGCAGAAGCTGGATGTTTGTACAGTAATCGGGCGCCAGGGACATGCCGCACACGGGCCGGCACGGCCTTGCGGCGCCGCAACGTGCAGCCGGCGGCGCGGCACCTACAATCGGCCATTGCAGCGCCCACGCCAACGACGATACCCAAGCTGCAGGAGACAAGGAATGCGCATCCTGATCGCCGAAGACGATCAAGTGCTCGCCGACGGGCTGTTGCGCTCGTTGCGCAGCTCGGGCTACGCGGTCGACCAGCTCGGCACCGGCACCGAGGCCGACGCCGCCCTGTCCTCGCACGAATTCGACCTCGTCATCCTGGACCTCGGCCTGCCCAAGATGCACGGGCTGGAAGTGCTCAAGCGCCTGCGCGCGCGCGGCGCCACCACCCCGGTGCTGATCCTCACCGCGGCCGACAGCGTCGAGGAGCGCGTCAAGGGCCTGGACCTGGGCGCCGACGATTACATGGCCAAGCCGTTCTCGCTGGCGGAACTGGAAGCGCGCGTGCGCGCGCTGACGCGCCGCGGGCTGGGGGTGGCCTCCAGCGTGATCCGCCACGGGCCGCTGACCTTCGACCAGACCGGCCGGGTCGCCTACATGAACGACCAGATGATCGAGCTGTCGGCGCGCGAGCTGAGCCTGCTGGAAGTGCTGCTGCAGCGCGCCGGGCGGCTGGTCAGCAAGGACCAGCTGGTCGAGCGGCTGTGCGAGTGGGGCGAGGAAGTCAGCAACAACGCGATCGAGGTCTACATCCATCGCCTGCGCAAGAAGATCGAGCAGGGGCCGGTGCGCATCGCCACCGTGCGCGGCCTGGGGTACTGCCTGGAGAAGATCCCCAACTGACCGTCCGCCGCTGCGACCCGTCTCCTGATGCCGCCCAAACCCTTCGCGACCGGCCCCGGTCCGCGCGAGCAGCGTTCGCTGTTCGGCGAGATCCTGGACTGGATGCTCGCCCCGCTGCTGATGCTGTGGCCGATGAGCGTGGCGCTGACCTGGCTGGTGGCAGAGAACATCGCCAACCGCCCGTTCGACCACGCGCTGCGCGAGACCGCGCGGGCGCTGGCGCACCACATCGCGTCCTCCGAAGGGGCGATGGGACAGCTGCCCGGCGTGCTGTCGGAGTTCCTGCGCGCCGACAACGTCGACACCGTCTACTTCCAGGTGCTCGGCACGCGCGGCGAGTACGTCAGCGGCGACCGCGAGCTGCCGGTGCCGGATGACGGGCCGGCGCGCCCCGGCGAGGTGCTGCTGCGCAACGACGAGACGCACCACGAGCCGGTGCGGGTGGCCTACGTCTGGGTGCAGCTGGCCAGCGCGCCCGACGACGGCCCGGCGCTGGTGCAGGTGGCCGAGACGCTGAACAAGCGCTCGCAGCTGGCCACCGAGATCATCAAGGGCGTGATCCTGCCGCAGTTCCTGATCCTGCCGGTGGCGGTGCTGCTGGTGTGGCTGGCGCTGTCGCGCGGCATCGCGCCGCTGTCGGAGCTGCAGCAGCGCATCCGGCGCCGCCGCAGCGACGACCTGAGCCCGATCGACGAGCGCGAGGCGCCGGAGGAAGTGGCGCCGCTGGTGCGCTCGATCAACGACCTGCTGGCGCGGCTGGACCAGTCGCTGCAGACGCAGAAGCACTTCCTCGCCGATGCGGCGCACCAGCTCAAGACCCCGCTGGCGGGCCTGCGCATGCAGGCCGAGCTCGCGCAGCGCGAGATCGACGCCGGGCAGCGCGACCCGCAGGAGCTGAAGAAGTCGCTGCGGCAGATCGCGCGCTCCAGCCAGCGCGCCGCGCACATGGTCAACCAGCTGCTGTCGCTGGCGCGCGCCGAGAACCAGGGACAGCTGGCGCACCGCCACGAGGTGCCGCTGGCACGCATCGCGATGGATGCGGTGCACGAGTTCTTCCCGCGCGCGATGGAAAAGCGCATCGACCTCGGCTACGAAGGCCCCGACCCGGAACAGGCCGACGCGCGCGGCCCGCGCGTGCTGGGCAACCCGCTGCTGGTCAAGGAGCTGGCGCGCAACCTGGTCGACAACGCGATCCTCTACACGCCCGAGGGCGGCACGGTGACGGTGCGCATGTACAACGACCCGTTCGGCCAGGTCAGCGTGCTGCAGGTGGAGGACACCGGGCCGGGCATTCCCGAGGCCGAGCGCGAGAAGGTGTTCCAGCCGTTCTACCGGGCGCTGGGCACCGACGTCGACGGCAGCGGCTTGGGCCTGGCCATCGTGCGCGAGATCGCGCAGCAGCACGAGGCGGTGGTCGTGATCGACGACGCGCGCCCGGCCGTCGACGGGCAGTCGCGCGGCACGCGGGTGACGGTGCGCTTCCCCGCGGAGGCCGCGGCAGCCGAGGCCGCCCGCGCCCCCGGCGCCTGAGCGGCTCGGCGGGCGCTCAGCCCATCATGTGGCGGGGCAGCCAGGTCGCCAGCCCGGGAAACAGGTACAGCAGCCCGACCGCCGCCACCAGCAGCACGAACATCGGCGCCGAGGCGCGCGCGATCCACGGCAGCTCCCTGCCGGTCATGCCCTGCAGCACGAACAGGTTGAAGCCCACCGGGGGCGTGATCTGCGCCATCTCGACCACCAGCACCAGGAAGATGCCGAACCAGATCGGGTCGATGCCGGCGGTCTGCACGATGGGCAGCACCACGCCCATGGTCAGCACGATCACCGAGATGCCGTCGAGGAAGCAGCCCAGCACGATGTAGAACACCATCAGGGCCATGATCAGCATGAACGGCGACAGCCCGAGCGAGGCGATCCACTCGGCCAGGTGCCGCGGCAGGCCGATGTAGCCCATCGCCAGCGTCAGGAAGGCCGCGCCCGAGAGGATCAGCGCGATCATGCAGTACAGGCGCGTGGCGCCCATCAGCGAGTCGCGGAAGGTGCGCCAGTTCAGCGACCCCTGGCAGGCCGACAGGACCAGCGCGCCGACCACGCCCAGGCCCGCGGCCTCGGTCGCGGTGGCCAGGCCCGTGTAGATCGAGCCGAGCACGGCCAGGATCAGCAGCACCACCGGGATCAGGCTGCGCGAGGCCCGGAGCTTGTCGACGAAGCGCATCGAGGCGTCGGCCGCGGGCACCTTCTGCGGGTTCAGCAGCGCCCAGATCATCACGTAGCCCATCATCAGTGCCGCCACCATCAGCCCGGGCAGCACGCCCGCGGCGAACAGCCGCGCGATCGAGACGTCGGCCGTGACGCCGTAGACGATCATGATCAGCGACGGCGGGATCAGCAGCCCCAGCGTGCCGGCGCCGGCCAGCGTGCCGATGCTGATGCCGTCGGGATAGCCGCGCGACTTCAACTCGGGCAGCGCCATCTTGCCGATGGTCGCGCAGGTGGCCGCGCTCGATCCCGAGACGGCCGCGAAGATGGTGCAGCCGATCACGTTGGTGTGCAGCAGGCGGCCGGGCAGCCGGTTCATCCAGGGGGCCAGCCCCTTGAACATGTCCTCCGAGAGCTTGGTGCGGAACAGGATCTCGCCCATCCAGACGAACAGCGGCAGCGCCGTGAGCGTCCAGGACGAAGCCGACCCCCAGATCGTCACGGCCATCGCGTCGCCGGCCGGACGCGCGCTGAACAGCTGCATGCCGATCCAGGCCACGCCGGTGAGCGTGAGCCCGATCCACACGCCACTGCCCAGCAGCGCGAACAGGCTGAAGATCAAGAGGACCGTGATCACCAGGTCGTTGTTCATCGTGGTGCGCTCATTCGTTGAACTTCAGCTCGGCCGAAGCCGGACGCTCGCGCTTGTGCAGCAGCTCCAGGACCAGTTCGTCGACGAAGGCGATGAAGAACACCAGCCCGCCGACGGCCATCGACAGCTGCGGGATCCACAGCGGCGTGGCGTCGAAACCCGTGGAGATGTCGTTGAACTGGTACGACTCCCACACCAGGCGCGCGCTGTAGAAGGCGAACGCGCCGCTGAGCACCACCGCGATGACCAGGCACCACAGCTCCAGCACGCGGCGCGCGGCCGGGCGCACGCTGTTGAGCAGCAGCGTGACCCGGATGTGCTCGCCGCGCTTGAGGGTGTGGGCCAGCGCCAGGAACCCGGCGCCGGCCATGCAGTAGCCTGCGTACGCATCGAGGCCGCGCACCGGCAGGGTGACGATGCGGTCGAGCATGCTGGCGAGCACCGCCAGCAGCGTGCCGACCATCAGCAGGGCCGCCAGCCAGGCCGCGCCGTCGTAGAGCGCATCGAGCAGGCGGCGCATCGTCAGGACTTCTGGAAGGCCTCAACCACGGCCTTGCCCTCGGGACCGGCCTTCTCGAGCCACTCCTTGAGCATCGGCTCGCCGACCTGCTTGCGCAGCTGCTCCTTGAGCTGCGGCGAGGGCTCGACGATCTCCATGCCGTTCTTCTTGAGCAGGTCGAGGTACTCGCGGTCCTTCTCCTCCGAGACCTTCCAGCCGCGCTCCTCGGCGGCGGCGGCGGCCTTGAGCACCGCGTCCTGCGTGGCCTTGTCCAGCGCGTCGAAGGCACGCTTGTTCATGATGACCGCGTTCTTGGGCAGCCAGGCCTGGAAGTTGTAGTAGTACTTCAGGTGCTCGAAGACCTTGCTGTCGTAGCCGGTGGCGCCGGAGGTCATGAACGACTCGACCACGCCGGTGGCCAGCGCCTGCGAGAGTTCGGCCGCCTGCACCGTGACCGGCTGCGCGCCGATCAGCTCGGCGATGCGCGAGGTCGACGGGCTGTAGGCGCGCCACTTGGAGCCCTTGAGGTCGTCCAGCGAGCTGATCGGCTTCTTCGAGAACAGGCCCTGCGGCGGCCAGGCCACGGTGTACAGCAGCACCATGCCCTGGTCGGCGAGGCGCTTCTGCAGCACCGGCTTCTGCGCGACGTGGAGCTTGCGCGCCTCGGCGTAGCTGGTGGCCAGGAAAGGCAGGCCGTCGACGCCGAACAGCTGCCATTCGTTCTGGTAGTTGACCAGCAGGATCTCGCCCAGCTGCACCTGGTTGCCCTGCACCGCGCGCTTGATCTCGGGCGCCTTGAACAGCGAGGCGTTGGAGTGGACGGTGATCTGCAGCTTCCCGCCCGTGGCCTCGGCCACGTCCTTGCCGAACTGGACCAGGTTTTCGGTGTGGAAGTTGTTCGGCGGATAGGCGGACGCCAGGTCCCACTTGGTCTGGGCCGCGGCGCCGAGCGCCAGGCCACCGAGAGCGAGTGCAGCAAGTGATCTCTTGAACATGGAAGCTCCTTGCAGGTAGGACGCGGCGCTTGCCGCGGATGGCCACGAAAAATGCAAGATCGAGGCCAGACCTTGCCAACGCAAATGTAAGGATCTGACGACGATGTGATATCAGTACTTTCCCGATCTATCAACGATTTGTCGACATTTTGTTTTCAAACTGAGCTAGAGTTTCCTCCGTCACCCGTGCTGGCGGCGCCCCGTGGCGGGTCGCCGCGCACCGCGCGGGTGCGCACGAGGACCCGGAAAGGTTCGCCATGGCCCGAAAGAACAGGATGAGCAGCACCGAGCCCGTCGCCAGCGCAGAAATCGCGCCAGAGAGGATCGTCTCCTCGGCGCACCTGGTCTCCCCCCGCAGCCGCGAGCTGAGCGAGTTCGAGTTCGGCCTGATCGTCTCGAACAACGCGTTCTCGCGCTGGGTCGTCCACTGCATGTCGGCCGCCGGCCTGCGCGAGCTGACGCCGCTGGACGTGCTGGTGCTGCACCACGTGCACCACCGCGCGCGCGACAAGCGGCTGTCGGACATCTGCTTCATCATGAACGTCGAGGACACGCACCTCATCAACTACTCGCTCAAGAAGCTGCAGAACCTGGGCGTCGTGCAGTCCAGCCGCAACGGCAAGGACGTCACCTACGCCACCACCGACCTCGGCCGCCACTACGTCGAGCGCTACCGCGAGATCCGCGAGTCCTGCCTGATCAGCGCGCTCAAGGCCGACGACGCGCTGAACCAGCAGATCGGCGAGCTGGCACGCCTGCTGCGCGTGCTCTCCGGCGTGTACGACCAGGCGGCACGCGCGGCCGCCTCGCTCTGAGCGCGGCCCCACGCGCAGACCTCCGACCAGGGAGCCCTCCATGACCACTTCGACGAACCGCTGGCAGTTCTGGATCGATCGCGGAGGCACGTTCACCGACATCGTGGCCAAGCGGCCCGACGGCACGATCACCACCGCCAAGCTGCTGTCCGAGAATCCCGAGCAGTACCGCGACGCCGCCGTCGAGGGCATCCGCCGGCTGCTCGGCCTGCAGCCGGGCGAGCTGATCACGCCGGAGCGGGTCGAGTGCGTCAAGATGGGCACCACGGTGGCGACCAACGCGCTGCTGGAGCGCAAGGGCGACCGCACGGTGCTGGTGACCACGCGCGGCTTCCGCGACGCGCTGCGCATCGCCTACCAGAACCGTCCGCGCCTGTTCGATCGCCACATCGTGCTGCCCGAGCTGCTCTACGAGCGCGTCATCGAGGCCGACGAGCGCATCGGCGCGCACGGCGAGGTGGTGCGCCCGCTGGACCTCGAGGCGCTGCGCGCGGCCCTGCAGCGTGCCCATGACGACGGCATCCGCGCCTGCGCGATCGTCTTCATGCACGGCTACCGCTACGTCCGGCACGAGCACAGCGCCGCGGCGCTGGCGCGCGAGATCGGCTTCACGCAGGTGTCGGTCTCGCACGAGGTCAGCCCGCTGATGAAGTTCGTCTCGCGCGGCGACACCACGGTGGTCGACGCCTACCTGTCGCCCATCCTGCGCCGCTACGTCGAGCAGGTGGCGCGCGAGATGCCCGGCGTGCCGCTGTACTTCATGCAGTCCTCCGGCGGCCTCACGCAGGCCGACCGCTTCCAGGGCAAGGACGCGATCCTGTCGGGCCCGGCCGGCGGCATCGTCGGCATGGTGCGCACCGCGCTGGCCGGCGGCCACCAGAAGGTGATCGGCTTCGACATGGGCGGCACCTCGACCGACGTGTCGCACTACGCCGGCGAGTTCGAGCGCGCCTTCGAGACCCAGGTGGCCGGCGTGCGCATGCGCGCGCCGATGATGAGCATCCACACGGTGGCCGCCGGCGGCGGCTCGCTGCTGAGCTTCGACGGCGCGCGCCTGCGCGTCGGCCCCGAGTCGGCCGGCGCCAACCCGGGCCCGGCCTGCTACCGCCGCGGCGGGCCGCTGGCCACCACCGACGCCAACGTGATGCTCGGCAAGATCCAGCCCGACTACTTCCCCAAGGTGTTCGGCCCGCATGCCGACCAGCCGCTGGACCGCGACGTGGTGGTGGCGAAGTTCGCCGCGCTGGCCGAGGAGGTGCGGCAGCGCACGGGACGTGCCGTCAGCCCCGAGGAGCTGGCGCAGGGCTTCCTGCAGATCGCCGTGCAGAACATGGCCAACGCGGTGAAGAAGATCTCGGTGGCGCGCGGCTACGACGTCACGCAGTACACGCTGCAGTGCTTCGGCGGCGCCGGCGGCCAGCACGCCTGCCTGGTGGCCGACGCGCTCGGCATGTCGCGCGTGTTCGTACACCCGCTGGCCGGCGTGCTGTCGGCCTACGGCATGGGCCTGGCCGACCAGATCGCGATGCGCGAGGCCTCGGTCGAGCGCCCGCTCGACGAGGCGGGCCTGGACGCCGCGCGCGACGCGCTGGAGCGCATCGGCGCCGAGGCGCGCGAGGAGATCGTGCGCCAGGGCTTCGCGCCCGCGCAGGTGCGGTTGCTGCCCAAGGTGCACGTGCGCTACGACGGCACCGACACCGCGCTGGTGGTGCCGCTGGGCCGCCTGGACGAGATCCGCACCGCGTTCGAGGCAGCCTACCGCAAGCGCTTCGCGTTCCTGATGCCGGACAAGGCGCTGGTCATCGAATCGGTCTCGGTGGAGGCGATCGGCCCGGGCGAGGCACCCGAGGAAGCCGGGCAGCCGGCGCCGCCCTCCCGACCCGCCGCGCACGCGGTGGTGCGCATGTACACCGAGGACGGCTGGCAGGACGCGGGGCTGTACCGGCGCGAGGACCTGGCGCGCGGCGCCGTGATCGACGGGCCGGCCATCATCGCCGAGCGCAACGCGACCACCGTGGTCGAGCCGGGCTGGCAGGCCACGCTCACCGGGCGCGACCACCTCGAGCTCAAGCGCGTGCAGCCGCGCCGCCGGCAGCACGCGGTGGGTACCGAGGTCGACCCGGTGATGCTGGAGGTGTTCAACAACCTGTTCATGAACATCGCCGAGCAGATGGGGCTGCGCCTGCAGAACACCGCCTACTCGGTCAACATCAAGGAGCGGCTGGACTTCTCCTGCGCGCTGTTCGACGCCGAGGGCAACCTGATCGCCAACGCGCCGCACATGCCGGTGCACCTGGGCTCGATGAGCGAGTCGATCAAGACCGTGATCGCGCGCAATCCCGACATGCGCCCGGGCGACGTCTACGTGCTCAACGACCCGTACCACGGCGGCACCCACCTGCCCGACGTCACGGTGGTCACGCCGGTGTTCGACGAGGCGGGCACCGAGGTGCTGTTCTACGTGGCCTCGCGCGGCCACCATGCCGACATCGGCGGGACCACGCCGGGCTCGATGCCGCCGTTCTCGCGGACCATCGACGAGGAAGGCGTGCTGCTGGACAACGTCAAGCTGGTCGAGGGCGGGCGCCTGCGCGAGGCGGAGATCCTCGCCCTGCTGTCCGGCGGACCGTACCCTGCGCGCAACCCGCAGCAGAACCTTGCCGACCTGCGCGCCCAGATCGCGGCCAACGAGAAGGGCGTGCAGGAGCTGCGCGCGATGGTGCAGCAGTTCGGGCTGGACACCGTGCGCGCCTACATGAAGCACGTGCAGGACAACGCCGAGGAAAGCGTGCGCATGGCCATCGCGCGGCTGGATCCGTCGCTGTCGCAGGGCGGGCGCTTCGAGCTGCCGCTGGACAACGGCTCGCGCATCCGGGTCGCCGTCACGATCGACCGCGAGAAGCGCTCGGCGGTGGTGGACTTCACCGGCACCAGCGCGCAGATGCCCAACAACTTCAACGCGCCGAAGGCGGTCACGATGGCCGCGGTGCTCTACGTGTTCCGCACCCTGGTGGACGACGACATCCCGCTCAACGCCGGCTGCCTCAAGCCCATCGAGGTGATCGTGCCCGAGGGCTCGATGCTCAACCCGCGCCCGCCGGCGGCGGTGGTGGCCGGCAACGTGGAGGTCTCGACCTGCGTGACCAACGCGCTGTACGGCGCGCTGGGCGTGCTGGCCGGCAGCCAGCCGACGATGAACAACTTCACCTTCGGCAACGACGAGTACCAGTACTACGAGACCATCGCCGGCGGCTCCGGCGCGGGCATCCACATCGGCGCCGACGGCCCCGGGCTGCAGGGCTTCGACGGCACCAGCGTCGTGCAGACGCACATGACCAACTCGCGGCTCACCGACCCGGAAGTGCTGGAGTTCCGCTACCCGGTGCGGCTGGAGCGCTTCGAGATCCGCGCCGGCTCCGGCGGGGCGGGCCGCTTCCGCGGCGGCGACGGCGGCACGCGCGTGGTGCGCTTCCTCGAGCCGATGACCGCCTCCATCCTCTCCAACGGCCGCTCGACGGCGGCCTTCGGCCTGGCCGGCGGCGCCCCCGGCGAGCCGGGACGCAACTACGTGCTGCGCGCCGACGGCAGCGTGCAGGCGCTGACGCACATCGGGTCGGTCGAGATGGGCCCCGGCGACTGCTTCGTGATCGAGACCCCCGGAGGCGGCGGCTATGGACCGCAGGCCTGAGGTCGACGGGGCCGGCCGGATGCCCGTGCCGGCCCGCCGGTGCAGCCGGCGCGCCTGGCTGCAGGCCCTGGCAGCCGCCGCCATCGCCGCAGGCCGGGGGCCGGTGCGCGCGGCCTCCGCCGACCGCGTGCGCACCTGGCAGCTCGCCACCGGCTACCCGGCGCACGGCTTCCATGCGCGCAACATCGAGCGCTTCGCGCAGGACGTGCAAGCCGCCACCGGCGGTGCGCTGCGCATCGACGTGCATGCGGGCGGCCAGCTGGCCCCGCTGCCGGAGATCCTCGACGGCCTGCGCGCCGGCCGCTTCGAGGCCGGCGAGGTGCTGCTCAGCGGCAGCGCGGCGCAGCTGCCGCTGGCCGACGTCGACGCCGTGCCCTTCGTCGTCTCCGGCTACGAGGACGCCCGGCGGCTGGCCGGGATCTCGCGCGCCTTCATCGACCAGGACGCCCGCGCGCTGGGGCTGCGGCTGCTGTTCGACGTGCCCTGGCCACCGCAAGGGCTCTATGCCCGCCGTCCCGTGGGCAGCATCGCCGACCTGCGCGGCATGCGCTTTCGGGTCTACAACGAGACCACGCGGCGCTTCGCCGCCTACGTGCAGGCGCAGCCGGTCGAGATCGGCGCGGTGGAGCTGCCCGAGGCGATCCGCACCGGCCGCATCGACGCGATGCTGACCTCGGCGGCCACCGGCGTGGACAGCGAGGCCTGGAACGGACTGAGACACTTCTACGACATCCACGCCTGGATCCCGAAGAACGCGGTGCTGGTGCGCCTGGCCGCGTTCGACGCGCTGCCGCCCGAGCACCAGGGCCGCGTGCTGGACGCGGCGGCCGTCGCGCAGCAGCGCGGCTGGCAGATGAGCCAGGACGAGGCCGGCGCCGCCCGGCAGGCGCTGGCCGCGCGCGGCATGACGGTGGAGCCGCCCGGCGCCATCCTGGCGCGCGAGCTCAAGCGCCTGGGCGAGAAGTTCTCGCTGGAATGGATCCGCGGCACCGCCGGGCGCGGCAACGCGGTGTTCCTGCCGTACTTCACGCAGGCGGCGAGCCGGTGAGGCGCACGATGCGACGCCGCCGCGACGATGCCCCGGAGGCCCCGTGCTGGCGCTGAAGCTGGGACTGGTCGTCGCCTCGGTGCTGCTGGCCACGCTGGCCGCCCGGCGCTACGGCCACGGCGTGGCCGGGACGCTGGCCGGGATGCCGGTGATCGCCGCCCCCATCATGCTGTTCGTGCTGGCGCAGCAGCCGGCGCAGGCCGGGCCGATCGCGCTGGCCACGCTGGTGTGCCTGCCGGCCACGATTGCGCACCTGGTCGTGTTCGGGCTGTGCGCCGTCTCGGGCCTGCCATGGTGGGCCGGGCTGGTCGCGGCCAACGCCACCATCGTCGGCGGCGGCTGGGCACTGGGGCAACTGCCCCTGCCTGCGGCCGGCACCTACGCGCTGGCGGTGGCCGCGCCGCTGGCCGGGCTCAAGGCGCTGCAGCTCTGCGCACGCCGCGCCGGCACCCGGCTGGCCCCGGGCGGGCCGGTGGCCATCCCGCGCAGCGAGCTGGCGTGGCGCGTCGCGGTGGCGGTGGCCATGGCCGCGGCCGTCATGCTGGGGGCCGATGCGCTGCCGCCCATGGTCAGCGGGCTGCTGCTGGCCGTTCCCATTGCCGGGAACGTGCTGCCCTGCTTCACGCTGCCGCGCTACGGTGCCGCGGCGACGGCAGCCCTGCTGGCCGGCTTCGTGCGGGGGATGTTCGGCTTTGCCGCCTTCTTCATCGTGCTGCACCTGCTGCTGCCCCGCGGCGCGCTGCTGGCGGCGCTGGCGGCCCTGCTGGCGGCGCTCGGCACCGCCCTGACGGCGCACGCGCTGCACCGGCACCTCACCCGACGCTAGTGCCCACTTCCAGGACGGCCGGATGCGGGACGGCGGCCGGGTGCCGGCACGCGCCGCCGCCCGGCCGGACAGGCCCGCCGGCCGTCCGGCTTTTTCCTGTCACAGGCACGTACAACCCGCAGCATCCCGACATAATTCGACCTTTCAGCGTTGCCGCGGATGCTGCGCGAAAGGTGAGCCTCTACACTCCGATCCTGCAAAGACAGTACGCGATGGCCCTGGGAGTTGCATCGGTGGCAGAGGAGGCCCTATGAAGGCGTGGCAGGAGGAAGACATCCAGTCCTTGCTGACGGCCTCGTCCGAGAAGGAGCTGTTCGCGCGCCTGTCGGAAGCCGCGCGGGACCTGGGCTTCGAGTACTGCGCCTACGGGATGAAGGTGGCGCTGCCGCTGTCCAACCCGCGGGTGACGATGTTCAACAACTATCCCGAGGCCTGGCAGAAGCGCTACCAGGAGATGGGTTATCTGGCCATCGACCCGACGGTGCGGCGCGCCGCCCGCTCGGCCGGGCCGGTGCTGTGGTCGGAGTGCATGCCGGCCTCGACGCTGGAGTTCTGGGAAGACGCGCACGCCCACGGCCTCAAGGTGGGGCTGGCGCTGCCGATGCGCGACCACCAGGGGCTGTCCAGCCTGCTGACGCTGTCGCGCTCCAAGGACGAGATCACCCGCAGCGAGCTGGCCGCCCGCCGCGCCCAGATGTACTGGCTGACCGAGGTCGCCCACCTGGGCATGACGCAGTGGCTGGCCAGCAAGCTGATGCCCGAGATCGACGTGCGCCTGTCCGACCGCGAGGCCGAGGTGCTGCGCTGGACCGGCGACGGCAAGACCTCCAACGACGTCGCGGACATCCTCGGCATCTCCGAGCGCACGGTCAACTTCCACATCAACAACGCGATGCTCAAGCTGGGCGCGAGCAACAAGACCGCGGCGGTGCTGCGCGCCGCGGTGCTCGGCCTGCTCTGAGCGTGCGCGCGCGGCCGCGCCTACTGCCGCAGGCCCACCGCCGAGGCCACCACCGGCTGCCAGTCCATGCGGCTCAGGCGCCGGCTCAGCAGCTGTTCGGTGACCTGGCAGCCCAGGTCGATGCGGTCCTGCCCGATCAGCATCAGGTTGCTGCGCACCGTGGCCGAGGCCAGCTCGAGCACCCCGGTGATGCCGTTGAGGCGCCAGTCCCAGCCCAGCGAGATGAGCGGCTCGGGGCCGCTGACCCATTCGGTGTAGCCGCTCACGACCCAGAGGCTGTCGGGCAGGCGGGGCTCGTCCGGATCGAGGCCGGAACACAGGTGGGCGAACTCGGCGGCGCACAATTCGCCCCAGGTGACGCGCAGGTAGCCGTCCTCGGCGGGGCCGGCGGCCACGGCAGGCAGGAACGACAGGCGACCGGGCCGGGGGCCGGACCAGGGGCTGCGACCCCGGCCGGGCAGGGTCACGAGGGGCGCCCCGCACGAGGCGGGGACGCGGCCGGCACGCGCGTTACGGAGTCTTCTCGCCACGGAACTGCCTGTCGGTGTAGTCCCGCGCGACCGGGTCGCGCCAGGATGGACGTTTCATGCTAAGCACGTTGCAAGGCGGTGAACAGTGCCGCAGTTGCCCCCAGCCGACAATCCCCGGTTCGGGGCGCGAATTTCTGTCAACCCTGACAGTTGTGACCCCCCATGCCCTGCTCTGAAATCGGTCGTCCCGGCTGCCGTAACTGACGAAGGAGGCTCTTGTGGACGTCATCTGTGGAACCGGAGCCACCCTTGCCCCCAGTCTGCTCGACGAGCTGGCGGTCTACCGCCACCGTATCTTCATCGAGACCCTGAAATGGGACCTGCCCACCGAGAACGGCCGCGAGCAGGACCAGTTCGACGGCCCGCAGACCGGCTACGTGATCGCGCGCGACGAGACGGGCGCGATCTGCGGCTGCGCCCGCCTGCTGCCCACCACCGGCCCCTACCTGCTGGCCGACGTGTTCCCGCAGCTGCTGCACGGCGCGCCGGTGCCGCGCCACGAACGGATCTGGGAGCTGTCGCGCTTCGCGTCGATGAACTGCGGCGCGCCCCACCAGCTGTCGCGCCAGATGGAACTGAAGGTGGCCGAGCACGTGTTCGCCACCGCGCTGCATTTCGCGGCCCGCCATGGCGTGGAGCGCTTCGTCACGGTCTCGCCGCTGGGCGTCGAGCGCCTGCTGCGCCGCGCCGGCCTGCACATCCACCGCGCCGGGCCGCCGGTGATGGTCGGCGGCCACCCGCTGTTTGCCTGCTGGATCGAGGTGGACGCCCACTCGCTGCGCCTGCTGGCGCACTACGTGCCGCCGCGCGAGCGCGTCGCGCCCGCGTTGCGCGCCAATGCCCCCGCCGCCACGGCGGACACGACCCGCAGCTGGACCTGAACGGACCAGGCTGCGCCTTCCGGGCCGCCCGGTGACCAGGGCGCCGCTCAGGAGACCATCAGTCGCCGGCTCTTGGCGATCGACATCAGGATGCCGATGCCCAGCCCCAGCGTCACCATCGCGGTGCCGCCGTAGCTGATGAAGGGCAGGGGCACGCCCACCACGGGCAGGATGCCGCTGACCATGCCCATGTTGACGAAGGCATAGGTGAAGAAGATCAGCGACACCGCCCCCGCGAGCAGGCGCGAGAACAGCGTCGGCGCCTCGGTGGCGATCACCAGCCCGCGGAAGACCAGGAAGATGAAGCCCAGCAGCAGGGCGACGTTGCCGGCCAGCCCGAACTCCTCGGAATAGGCGGCGAAGATGAAGTCGGTGGTGCGCTCGGGGATGAACTCCAGGTGGGTCTGCGTGCCCTTCATGAAACCCTTGCCGGTCAGCCCCCCGGAGCCGATCGCGATCATGCCTTGCAGCGTGTGGAAGCCCTTGCCGAGCGGGTCCTTGCCCGGATCGAGCAGCGTGCACACGCGCCCCTTCTGGTAGGCGTGCAGCACCGGCCATTCGACGTCGGGCTGGCAGATGCGGTCCTCGGCGAGCACCAGCGCGGTGATGCCGATCGCACCGCCGACCAGCACCGGGAGGATCAGCTTCCACGACAGGCCGGCGAAGAAGATCACGAACAGCCCGCCGGCCAGCACCAGCAGCGCGGTGCCCAGGTCGGGCTGCTTCATGATCAGGCCCACGGGCAGCGCCAGGATGCCCGCCGCGACGATGAAGTCCAGCGTGCGCAGCTGCCCCTCGCGGCGCTGGAACCACCAGGCCAGCATCAGCGGCACCGCGAACTTGAGCAGCTCGCTGGGCTGGATCACGGTGACGCCGACGTTGAGCCAGCGCGTCGCCCCCTTGCGGGTGATGCCGAAGAACTCGACGCCCAGCAGCAGCACCACGCCCAGCACGTACAGCGGCACGGCGATCGCCATCAGCTTCTGCGGCGACACCTGCGCGACGACGAACACCACCAGCGCGGCGATCAGCATGTTGCGCGCATGGTCGTAGAAGCGGGTGCCGTGGTCGTAGCCGGCCGAGTACATGATGACCAGCCCGGCACTGCACAGCAGCAGCACCGCCAGTGCCAGCCAGCCGTCGAAGCCGGTGAAGACCGGCCTGGCGCGCTGCCACAGGGAGGGGCGTTCGAAGGCGACGTTCATCGGGCGGGCTCGGGGTTGAGGGACACGGGGGCCACCGCGGAGGCCGGCACGGCCTGGGCCGGGACGGGCAGCACGGTGCTGCCGGTGGCCGGCAGCACCGGCGCGGGCAGCTGCACCTCGGAGGCGCGCCGCGGCGTGCCGATCGGGGCGGCCGCCTGGCCGTTCTGCACGGCCAGGATGTCTTCCTCGCTGGGATAGATGCCGGCCAGCCAGTAGTCCAGCACCCGGCGCGCGATCGGCGCGGCGGCCTGCGCGCCGAAGCCGGCGTTCTCGACGATCAGCGCGACCGCGATCTGCGGATCATCGACCGGGGCGAAGGCGATGTACAGCGAGTGGTCGCGCAGGTACTCGGCCATCTTGGCCGCGTTGTACTTCTCGTTCTGGCGGATCGTGACGGCCTGCGCGGTGCCGGTCTTGCCGCCGCTCGCGTAGGGCGCACCGGCGAACACGCGGGTCGAGGTGCCTTCCTGCGTCACCGCGTGCATCGCGCGCTTGATGATCTCGACATGCTGCGCCTTCAGGTCGAGCGGCTCGAGGCGCTGGCCGCCCACCGGGCGACGCTCGCGCGTGACCACGTCGCGGATCTCGCGCACCAGGTGCGGCACGTGGCGCTCGCCGCCCGAGACCAGCGTGGCCAGCGCATGCGACAGCTGCAGCATCGTGAAGTTGTTGTAGCCCTGGCCGATGCCCAGCGAGATGGTCTCGCCGGCGTACCAGCGCTGCTGCTCGGGCTTCTTGTAGGCACGGCGCTTCCATTCGGTGGACGGCAGCACGCCGCGCACCTCGCCCTCGATGTCGATGCCGGTGATCTGGCCGAAGCCGAACGGCGCGAGCTGCGCGTGGATCAGGTCCACGCCCATCTCGTTGGCCAGCGAGTAGTAGTAGACGTTGCTCGACTTGACGATCGAGCGGTGCATGTCGACCATGCCCAGCCCGACGTCGCCGTGGCTGCGGAAGCGGTGGTTGCCGAACAGGAACACCCCGGTGTCGAGGATGGCCTCGTTCGGCCCGCGCTTGCCGCTGTTGAGCGCGGCCATCGCCATGAACGGCTTGAACGTGGAGCCGGGCGGGTAGGTGCCCCGCAGCGCGCGGTTGAGCAGCGGCTTGTCGGGCGACTCGTTGAGCGCGCGCCAGTTCTCGACGTCGATGCCCTCGACGAACAGGTTGGGGTCGAAGGTCGGCTTGCTGACGAAGGCCAGCAGCTCGCCGGTCTTGGGGTCGATCGCCACCAGCGCGCCGCGCCGGTTGCCGTACAGCCGCTCGACCAGCGCCTGCAGCTTGATGTCGATGGACAGCACCACGGTGTTGCCCGGGATCGCCGGGCTGGAGCGCAGCCGCCGCACCGCGCGCCCGCCGGCGCTGGTCTCCACCTCCTCGAAGCCGGTGATGCCGTGCAGCTCGCGCTCGTAGCTCTGCTCGATGCCCAGCTTGCCGATGTAGTCGGTGCCGCGGTAGTTGGCCGCGTCCTCGGAGTCCTCGATCTTCTCCTTCTCGGCCTGGTTGATGCGGCCGATGTAGCCGATCACGTGGCTGCCGATCTCGCCGAGCGGGTAGTGGCGGAACAGCCGTGCCTTGATCTCCACGCCGGGAAAGCGGTAGGCTTGCACCGAGAAGCGCGCCACCTCCTCGTCGGTCAGGCGGGTGCGGATCGGCAGCGACTCGAAGCTCTTGGACTCGTCCATCAGCC
Organism: Caldimonas thermodepolymerans; assembly: GCF_015476235.1. NCBI lineage: Bacteria > Pseudomonadati > Pseudomonadota > Betaproteobacteria > Burkholderiales > Sphaerotilaceae > Caldimonas > Caldimonas thermodepolymerans. Next base: position 137,540 of record NZ_CP064338.1, on the reverse strand, counting down.
GGCGGAAGCGCCGCCGGTCGTAGTTGGTGATCTCGACCACCTCGGACAGGGCGTCGATGGTGGCGTCCAGGTCGGCGATCTTCGACGGCGTCAGCTCCAGCGTGTAGGCCGAGTAGTTGTTGGCCAGCACCACGCCGTTGCGGTCGACGATCAGCCCGCGGTTGGGGACGATGGGCACCACGGCGATGCGGTTGTTCTCGGCGCGCGTGGACAGCTCGTCGTAGCGGATCACCTGCAGGTAGGCCAGGCGCGCGAAGATCAGCCCGAAGCACACCAGCACCATGGCCGCGGCGAACAGCACCCTCGCGCGAAAGCGCGACAGCTCGAGTTCGACGTTCTTGAGTTCGGTCATGCGCGTGGGGGCGCGGCAGGGCCTCGCGGGCGGTGGCTACAGCGGCCGGTTGGCGTCGGGGTCCGGCGGGCGGCGCTGCGGCGCGAGCAGCACCCAGGTCGCCAGCGGCCACAACACCGCTTCGAACACCGGCGCGAGCAGCAGTTCCCAGCCGGGGAAGACGCCGCCGGCGATCATGCGGATCAGCACCGACACCACGTGGGCGGCAAAGAACAGCGGCAGGATCTGCACCGCCTGCGACAGCACGCTGAACCACAGCAGGCGCCGGTGGATGGTGATCGCGAAATAGGACAGCAGCGTGTAGGCCAGCGCGTGCTGGCCGAGCAGCGCGCCTTCGTGCACGTCCATCATCAGGCCGAAGGCGAAGGCGGCGCCCACGCCGACGCGGCGCGGCTGGTGCACGTTCCAGAACACCAGGACCAGCGCCAGCAGGTCCGGCACCGCGGTGGTCTGGCCGACGGGCACCAGGTTCAGCGCGAAGGCCGCCAGCAGCGAGGCCCACATGAACACCGGGTTGACCGGCAGCAGCAGCTGGTCGGAACCGCGCGGCATCATCGGGCGGCCCTCGCTTTCTTGCGGGTCTCGGACGGCGCCTCGTCCTCGGGCGGGCGCTGCGGCAGGTGGCCGCCGATCGGGTCGACGATCAGCACGTGGCGCGCGCTGCCGGGCGAGGCCACCGGCTGCAGGGTGATCTTGGCGAAGGGGGAGTCGGAGCGGCGGTCCACCTTGGTCACGCGCGCGACCGCCAGGCCCGGCGGGTAGACGCCGTCCACGCCCGAGGTGCTGAGCAGGTCGCCCTCGGCGACGTCGGCGTTGGCGGCCATGAAGCGCAGCTCCATCGCGTCATGGGCCGGGTCGCCGTAGGCCACGCCGCGCACCAGGGTGCGCGTGTTCAGCACCGGGATCAGCGCCTGCCGGTCGGTCAGCAGGGTCACTTCCGAAGTGAGCGGATACACCCGCGTGACCTGGCCCAGCACGCCGTTCTGGTCGATCACCGGCGAGCCCAGGACCACGCCGTGGGTGCTGCCGATGTCCACCACCACGCGGCGGCTGAACGGGTCGGGCGCGTCGTAGAGCACCTCGGCCGCACGGGTGCGGGCCTGCACCGCCGGGCGCAGCTCCAGCAGCGCACGCAGCTGGGCGTTCTCGCGCTCGAGCAACTCCATGCGGGCAATGCGGGCGGCCTGCTCGACCAGCTGGCGGCGCGCCAGCTCCTCGGCGGCACGCGCTTCCTTGACCCCGTCCAGGTAGGCGCCGCCGGTGGCCACCAGCTCGACCGGCACCAGCAGGGCGCGCTGGATCGGGTGCAGCACGGTGGCGATCACGGCCCGCAGGGGCTGGGTGATGTGCAGCCGCGTGTCGGCCACCATCAGGAAGACCGCCAGGGCGGAGAAGATCATCAGGCGCGTGAACGCCGACGGCCCTTGCTTGAAGAAAGGCGGTGGAGTCCGGTCCAGGGTGCCCAGCGGCATGTCGGGACTTTACAGACGAAGCCGGCCGGCCGCATCGGGCCGGCCAGGCTGCGGGTGGCCCAAGCTCACTCCGAGGTGAAGATCGCGCCCAGGCGCTCCATGCGCTCCAGGGCCGTGCCGCAGCCGCGGACCACGCAGGTCAGCGGGTCTTCGGCCACCAGCACCGGCAGGCCGGTCTCCTCGGCGAGCAGGCGGTCCAGGTCGCGCAGCAACGCCCCGCCGCCCGTGAGCATCATGCCGCGTTCGGCGATGTCCGCGCCCAGTTCGGGCGGGGTCTGTTCCAGGGCATTCTTCACGCTGGAGACGATCTGGTTCAGCGGATCGGTCAGCGCCTCGAGGATCTCGTTGGAGCTGATCGTGAAGCTGCGCGGCACGCCTTCGGAGAGGTTGCGGCCCTTGACCTCCATCTCCTTGACCTCGGAGCCGGGGAAGGCCGAGCCGATTTCCTTCTTGATCGCCTCGGCGGTGGGCTCGCCGATCAGCATGCCGTAGTTGCGGCGGATGTAGTTGATGATGGCCTCGTCGAACTTGTCGCCGCCGACACGCACGCTGCCCTTGTAGACCATGCCGCCCAGCGAGATCACGCCGACCTCGGTGGTGCCGCCGCCGATGTCCACCACCATCGAGCCGGAGGCCTCCGACACCGGCAGGCCGGCGCCGATCGCCGCGGCCATCGGCTCCTCGATCAGGTAGACCTCGGAGGCGCCGGCACCCAGCGCCGACTCACGGATCGCGCGGCGCTCGACCTGGGTCGAGCCGCAGGGCACGCAGATGATGATCCGCGGGCTGGGCTTGAGCACCGAGCGCGGATGCACCATCTTGATGAACTGCTTGAGCATCTGCTCGGTGACGGTGAAGTCGGCGATCACGCCGTCCTTCATCGGGCGGATGGCCTCGATGTTGCCGGGCACCTTGCCCAGCATGGCCTTGGCCTCGGCGCCGACCGCCTGGATGGTCTTCTTGCCGTTGGGCCCGCCTTCATGACGGATCGCGACCACCGAGGGCTCGTCCAGGACGATGCCCTTGCCGCGCACGTAGATCAGGGTGTTGGCGGTGCCGAGGTCGATGGCGAGGTCCGTCGAGAAGTAGCGACGAATGGATTCGAACATGTTGAGTGTCGAGAAGGCCGACCCGGGCTGTGAGCAACTGGCGTGGCAGCAGGGCGACCTGGTGTTTTTCGGGGGTTTCTCCGGAACCGCTCGGGGGCGCATCCCAGGCGCCCTTTTGCGCTTTTCAGCACGAAGCCGGCACGGGTTGCCCAAAGCGCGGGAGCTCTCCGGACCCCCGGCGCTCAGCTATCGGGCCGGCTGTGGATAACGGGCGATAATACCTGATCAACCCCGCGCTTTTCCCTGCGGGAAGCCCACAAGATCCAACTTATTTACATGGCCCTGACTTCAGATGACGTCAGCCGCATCGCCCTTCTCGCCCGGCTGGAGCTGAGCGAGGACGAACGGGCCGCGATGCTGCAGCAGCTCAACGGCTTTTTCTCCATCGTCGAACAGATGCGCGCGGTCGACACCAGCGGTGTCGAGCCCCTGTACACCCCGCTGTCGGCCGTGCAGGACGTGGCCCTGCGCCTGCGCGAGGACGTGGTCACGGAAGACGACCAGCGCGAGGCCAACCAGCGCAGCGCCCCGGCCGTCGCGGACGGGCTGTTCCTGGTGCCCAAGGTCATCGAGTAAGGAGGCCGGGCGATGGAACTGCACCGCATGACGGTGGCCGAACTGGGCCGCCAGCTCGAGGCCAAGGCCGTCTCGAGCGTCGAACTCGCGAAGCACTTTCTTGCACGCGTTGCCGAACATCAACAACTTGGCGCCTTCCTGTGCACCGACGAGGCGGTTGCGCTGAAGCAGGCCGAGGCGGCCGACGCCCGGCGCGCGGCCGGCGAGGCCACCCCGCTGCTGGGCGTGCCGCTGGCGCACAAGGACATCTTCGTCACGCGCGACTTCCCCAGCACCGCGGCCTCGAAGATGCTGGCCGGCTACCGCAGCCCGTTCGACGCCACCGTGGTCGAGAAGCTGGCCGCCGCCGGCACCGTGACGCTGGGCAAGCTCAACTGCGACGAGTTCGCGATGGGCGGCAGCAACGAGAACTCCGCCTTCGGCCCGGCGCGCAACCCCTGGGACACCGCCCGCATCACCGGCGGCTCCTCGGGCGGCTCGGCCGCGGCCGTGGCCGCGGGGCTGGTGCCGGCGGCCACCGGCACCGACACCGGCGGCTCGGTGCGCCAGCCGGCCGCGCTGTGCAACGTCACCGGCATCAAGCCGACCTACGGCCGCTGCTCGCGCTACGGGATGATCGCCTTCGCCTCCAGCCTGGACCAGGCCGGCCCGATGGCGCGCACCGCCGAGGACTGCGCGCTGCTGCTGCAGGCGATGAGCGGCTTCGATCCGCGCGACGCGACCTCGGCCGAGCGCCCGGTGGACGACTACGTGACCGCGCTGCGCACCCCGCGCGAGGGCGCGACGGCCGGCCAGCCGCTCAAGGGCCTGCGCATCGGCCTGCCGAAGGAGTTCTTCGGCGAGGGCGTGGCGCCCGACGTCGCCCAGGCGGTGCGCGCGGCGCTGGCCGAGTTCGAGAAGCTGGGCGCGACGCTGGTGGACGTGTCGCTGCCGCGCACCGAGCTGTCGATCCCGGTCTACTACATCATCGCCCCGGCCGAGGCCAGCTCGAACCTCAGCCGCTACGACGGCGTGCGCTACGGCCACCGCGCCAGGGAGTACAAGGACCTGCTCGACATGTACTGCAAGACCCGGGCGGAAGGCTTCGGCCCCGAGGTCAAGCGGCGCATCATGATCGGCACCTACGTGCTCTCGCACGGCTACTACGACGCCTACTACCTGCAGGCGCAGAAGCTGCGCCGCATGATCGCCGACGACTTCCAGGCCGCCTTCGCGCAGTGCGACCTGGTCGCCGGCCCGGTGACGCCCACCGTGGCACGCCCGATCGGCAGCCAGACCGACCCGGTGCAGGAGTACCTGGCTGACATCTTCACGCTGCCCGCGAGCCTGGCCGGCCTGCCCGGCATGAGCGTGCCGGCGGGCTTCGGCGAGGGCGGCCTGCCGGTGGGCCTACAGCTGATCGGCAACTACTGGCAGGAAGGCGCGCTGCTGCACGCCGCGCACGCCTTCCAGCAGGCGACCGATTTCCATGCACGCGCACCGCAAGGGTATTGAGACGATGAGCAGCAAGAGCAAACTGGTGCGCGGCTACGAGGTGGTGATCGGCCTCGAGACCCACGCGCAACTGTCCACGCAGTCGAAGATCTTTTCCGGCGCCAGCACGCGCTTCGGCGCCGAACCCAACACCCAGGCCTGCGCGGTGGACCTGGCGCTGCCCGGCACGCTGCCGGTGCTGAACAAGGCCGCGGTCGAGCGTGCCATCCTGTTCGGCCTGGCGGTCGGCGCCCGCATCGCGCCGCTGTCGATCTTCGCGCGCAAGAACTACTTCTATCCCGACCTGCCCAAGGGCTACCAGATCAGCCAGTACGAGATCCCGGTGGTGCAGGGCGGCACGGTGGAGTTCTACGTCGGCGACGAGAAGCACACGGTGCGGCTGACCCGCGCGCACCTGGAGGAAGACGCCGGCAAGTCGCTGCACGAGGACTACCACGGCCAGACCGGCATCGACCTGAACCGCGCCGGCACGCCGCTGCTGGAGATCGTCTCCGAGCCCGACATGCGCTCCTCGGCCGAGGCGGTGGAATACGCCAAGGCGCTGCACGCGCTGGTGGTGTGGCTGGGCGTGTGCGACGGCAACATGCAGGAAGGCAGCTTCCGCTGCGACGCCAACGTGTCGGTGCGCCGCCCCGGCGAGCCGTTCGGCACGCGCCGCGAGATCAAGAACCTCAACAGCTTCCGCTTCCTGCAGCAGGCCATCGACTACGAGGTGAACTGGCAGATCGACCAGCTCGAGGACGGCCTGGCGATCGAGCAGGCCACGGTGCTGTTCAACCCCGACACCGGCGAGACGCGGGCGATGCGCACCAAGGAAGACGCGCACGACTACCGCTACTTCCCCGACCCCGACCTGCCACCGCTGGTGATCGCGCCGGAATGGGTCGAGCGCGTGCAGGCCGGCATGCCCGAGCTGCCCGGCGCGATGGCCGAGCGCTTCCAGCGCGAGGACGGGCTGCCCGCCTACGACGCCACGATGATGACGCAGAGCCTGGCGTTCGCGAACTACTACGAGGCGGCCAAGCGCGCCGGTGCGGCGCCCAAGCTGGTGGCCAACTGGCTGATGGGCGAGGTCTCGCGCCGGCTCAATGCCGAGGGCCGGACCATCGAGTCGGCCCCGGTGGGCCCCGAGACGCTGGCGAAGCTGATCGGGCGCATCGCCGACGGCACGATCTCGAACAACGGCGCCAAGCAGGTGTTCGAGGCACTGTGGAGCGGCGAGGGCAGCGACGTCGATGCGGTCATCGAGGCCAAGGGCCTGAAGCAGATGTCCGACACCGGCGAGCTGGAGAAGATCATCGACGAGGTGATCGCCGCCAACGCCAGGTCGGTCGAGGAGTACCGCGCCGGCAAGGAGAAGGCCTTCAACGCGCTGGTCGGCCAGTGCATGAAGGCCACCAAGGGCAAGGCCAACCCGGCGCAGGTCAACGCGCTGCTGAAGCAGAAGCTCGGCTGAGGCGCAGGCGTCGCCCGACGGGAAGGCCGGCAGCACGCCGGCCTTTTTTCACCGTGGCCGCCGCGGGCCTCAGTTCGGCAGCGGCTTGATGCCGCGGCAGTCCGAGCCCAGCCACTTCGCGGTCTGGTCCATCTTCATGCTCATCGGCTGGCCGTTCATCGTGCCCTGCATGGTCATCGAGGTCCGGTAGGCCTCGGGCGTGATGTCCCAGGCCCGGCCGTCGCCGCGGCTGTTGCCGTGCGGGCTGGTGCAGGTGAAGCTGAACTTCACCTCGGTGGCCGACACCGGGGTCAGCTTGTGCTCGCACTTCATGTTCGGGTCGGACGGTTGCGCGGTGATGTCGCGCGCGGCCATCTCCGGCGACAGGCAGTAGCGCATCACGTCGGGCCTGTCGGTCAGCCCGACGCCCTGCTCGCGCATCATCTTCTCCATCTGCGCGCGCTGTGCGGCCGGCAGCCGGGCCAGCATGGCCTGCATCTCGGCCTGCGAGGGCAGCTTCTGGCCGGCGGCCTCGCCGCTTTGCCGGGTCTGCACCTCCCACAGGCCCGGCTTGCGCTTGACGAGGTCCTGGGCCTGCACCGCGGCACAGGCGCAGGCCAGCCACAGGGCCAGGGACAGGCGGGGGCGAACGACGGTCATCGGTACTCCTTTCGGGACGGGTCGGCAATCACTTGGTCCACACGCCACGCGCGAGCAGCGTGGCGGCCAACGGAATCAGCAGCATCAGGTGCGCCTGCACCATCACCCAGCGGCGCACCTGGCGCACTTCGTCCTCGGGCGGCAGGGCGCCGCCCGCCTCCACCGCCTTGCGCCAGCGCAGGAAGGCCCGGGTCGGGCGGATCGACATCAGCCCGATCACGACGAACAGCGTGACCTTCAGGTGCAGCAGCGGCTGGCTCCAGTACCAGCCCATGCCCTTGGCGCCCCACCAGGTGCGCGCCAGCCCCGTGGCGAGCACCGCGATGGCGGTCAGCATGTAGATGAAGTCCACGCGCGCCAGCCGCCGCACCACGGCGGCATTGATCCACTCGGGACGGCACAGCGCGGCCTCGCTGGTCAGGAACACCACCAGCGACAGGATGGCCAGGAGGTGCGCGTAGGCCAGCAGGGCTTCTGCAAGCATGGCAGGGTCCTCCCCGCAGGGGTTGCGAAAGCGGGCCATTGTGGGCCCAGGCCGGCCACACTGACAAGCGCGCCCGGGCCCCTCCGTTGGGGGTGCCGCCGCTCAGGCCACCGCCTGCAGCGGCACGCGCCGGCTCCAGTAGTGCAGGTCGCCGTAGGTGTGCTTGAGGTAGTCGATCCACAGCCGCACCCGCAACGGCAGGTGCCGGCGCTGCGGGAACACCGCGTAGATGCCGTTGGGCGGCGCGGCGTAGTCGTCCAGCACGCTGACCAGGCGTCCGTCCCGGATCGCCTCGCCCACTTCCCAGGTCGAGCGCCAGGCGATGCCCAGGCCTTCCAGGCACCAGTCGTGCAGCACCTGGCCGTCCGAGCAGTCCAGGCGCGCCGGCGGGCGCAGGTAGGTCAGCTCGCCGTCGATCACGAAGGCCCAGCCGCGCGCCTGGCTGGCGTCGGAGCTCAGCGTCAGGCAGTCGTGCTGGTTCAGCTCCGACGGGTGGCGCGGCGTGCCGCGGCGGCGCAGGTAGTCCGGCGCAGCCACGCACAGCCGGCGGTTGTCTGCCAGGCGCACGCTGACCAGGCTGGAGTCCGGCAGGTCGCCGACGCGCACGGCACAATCGAAGCCCTCGTTGACGATGTCCACCACCCGGTCGCTCAGGTTGAGCGAGAACGACACGTCCGGGTGCAGGGACAGGAAGCGGGGCACCAGCGGCGCCACGTGGCGGCGCCCGAAGCCTGCCGGCGCGGTGACGCGCAGGTGGCCGCTGGCCTTGACCCCGCCTTCGGACACGCTGGCCTCGGCGTTGGCGAGGTCGATGAGCACCCGCTGGCAATCCTCCAGGAAGGCCGCGCCTTCATGGGTGAGCGTGATGCGCCGGGTGGTGCGCAACAGCAGCTTGACGCCCAGCCGGGCCTCGAGCGCATCGATGCGACGACCGATGACCGCAGGCGCGACGCCCTCCGCCTTGGCGGCAGCCGTCAGACTGCCCTTTTGCGCCACCGCCACGAACGACTGGATCTGCCTGAACTTGTCCACAGGGCGGCGAGATTACGCGAACGGAAGTCAAAACTCAATCGAAGCTGTCAGGTTTTGCAGCGGGTTGGATATCGAATCTCGCGGCTGCTCAAGCCAGCCGGCGCCCGCCCGAGGACGGCCGGGCGGGGTGATTACCTGCAGAAAAGTAAAAAATGATCCCCGTCTGGTGGCATGAATCGATGCGTCGGTTCCGAATAAAGTGCGGGCATGACGATGCCCCCCGTCCATGCCGTGCTGTTCGACGCCTACGGGACGCTGTTCGACGTCTACAGCGTCGCCCTGCTGGCCGAGCAGCTGTACCCGGGCCGCGGAGAGACGCTGGCCCGCCTGTGGCGCGACAAGCAGATCGAGTACTCCCGCCTGGTCAGCATGGCCGACCCGGCCGGACGCCGCTACCGCCCGTTCTGGGACCTGACCCGCGCCGGGCTGCGCCAGGCGTGCGCGCTGCTCGGGCTGGAGCTGCCGCCGGCGCATGAAGAACGCCTGATGAACCAGTACCGGCACCTGAGCGCCTTCCCCGAGAACCACGAGGTGCTGGCGCAGATCCGTGCGCTCGGGCTGCCCACCGGGATCCTGAGCAACGGCGACCCGGCGATGCTGGAGGTGGCGGTCAAGAGCGCCGGGCTGCAGGGCCTGCTGGACGAGGTGATCAGCGTGGAGCCGGTGCGCTGCTTCAAGCCCGACCCGCGCGTCTACCAGCTGGGACTGGACGCCGTGCGCCGCCGCCGGCCGGACGCCAGCGCGAAGCAGGTGCTGTTCGTCTCCAGCAACGGCTGGGACGCGATCGGCGCGACCTGGTTCGGCTTCACGACCTTCTGGCTCAATCGCGCCGGGCTGCCGGCCGAGCCGCTGGGCACCCGCCCCACCCACGAGGGGCGCAGCCTGCACGAGCTGCTGCCGCTGCTGCGCGGCGGCACCGGAGGTGCGGCATGACGCTGTTCGATGCCCTGCTGATCGGCGTCGGCGCCTTCGTGGCCGGCGCGGTGAACTCGGTGGCCGGCGGCGGCACCTTCTTCTCGTTCCCCGCGCTGCTGGCGGTGGGCGTGCCGCCGGTGGTGGCCAACGCGAGCAACTCCGTCTCGCTGTGGCCGGGCAGCCTGTCGGGTGCCTGGGCCTACAAGCGCGAGCTGGCGCCGCTGGCGCGCTACCTGGTGCCGATGGGCATCGCCTCGCTGGTCGGCGGCGTCGCCGGCGGGCTGCTGCTGCTGCAGACCCAGGACGGCCAGTTCGCCCGGCTGATCCCCTGGCTGCTGGGCTTTGCGACGCTGCTGTTCGCGTTCAGCCCGCAGCTGTCGGCGCTGCTGGCGCGCTGGCGCACGCGCCGGCGCAGCGCGCACGAGGGCGGCTCGCCGGCCGGCTGGCTGACCCAGCTGCTGGTGTCCGTCTACGGCGGCTTCTTCGGCGCCGGCATGGGCATCCTGATGATGGCCAGCCTGGCGATCTCCGGCCACGACGACGTGCAGGAGATCAACGCGATCAAGAACCTGCTGTCGGCGGTGATCTACAGCGTCACTGTCGTGACCTTCATCGTCGCCGGGGCGGTCAGCTGGCCGCACACGCTGCTGATGATCGCCACCGCGACGGTGGGCGGCTACTGGGGCGCCAGCATGGCGCGCAAGGTGCCCGCGCAGTGGCTGCGCCGGCTGGTGATCGCCGTCGGCGTGTTCCTGACCGCGTACTACTTCCACCGCGTGGCCGCCGCCTGACCCGTTTCCCTTTTCATTGTCCACAGACCCTCGAGAGGACCCGACCATGACCGCACGTACGACCGTCCACCGGCTCGAAGTCGCCACCGAGCTGTACCGCTTCATCGAAGACGAGGTGCTGCCCGCCACCGGCGTGGACAGCGCCGCGTTCTGGTCGGGCTTCGATGCCATCGTGCACGACCTGGCCCCGAAGAACGCCGCGCTGCTGGCCGAGCGCGACCGCCTGCAAGCCGAGATCGACGCCTGGCACAAGTCCCACCCCGGCCCGATCCGTGACATGGCGGCCTACCGCGCCTTCCTCGAGAAGATCGGCTACCTGGTGCCGGCGCCGCAGGGCGTGAAGGCCACCACCGAGAACGTCGATGCCGAGCTCGCCCAGCAGGCCGGCCCGCAGCTGGTGGTGCCGATCCTCAACGCCCGCTACGCGCTCAACGCGGCCAACGCGCGCTGGGGTTCGCTGTACGACGCGCTGTACGGCACCGACGCGATCCCCGAGAGCGACGGCTGCGAGAAGGGCAGCGGCTACAACCCGGCGCGCGGCGCCAAGGTGATCGAGTTCGCGCGCAACTTCCTCGACCAGTCCGCCCCGCTGGCCGGCGCCTCGCACAAGGACGCCACCGCCTACCAGGTCGACAACGGCCGCCTGGTGGTCGCGCTGAAGAACGGCGCGACCGCGGGCCTGAAGGACCCGGCGCAGTTCGTCGGCTACCAGGGCGACGCGGCGGCGCCGTCGTCGGTGCTGCTCCGGCACAACGGGCTGCACATCGACGTGCGCATCGACCGCAACTCGCCGATCGGCAAGACCGATGCCGCCGGCGTGGCCGACGTGGTGCTGGAAGCGGCGCTGTCGACCATCCTGGACCTGGAGGACTCGGTGGCCGCAGTGGACGCCGAGGACAAGACCCAGGCCTACCGCAACTGGCTGGGCATCCTGCAGGGCACGCTGACCGAGGAGGTCACGAAGAACGGCAGGACCTTCACGCGGCGCATGAACCCCGACCGCGAGTACACCGGCGCCAACGGCAAGCCGGTGGTGCTGCACGGCCGCTCGCTGCTGTTCGTGCGCAACGTCGGCCACCTGATGACCAACCCGGCCATCCTGTACGACGGCGGCAAGGAGATCCCGGAAGGGATCATGGACGCGGTCATCACGACCACCATCGCGCTGGTCGACCTCAAGCGCCAGGGCGGGCTGCGCAACTCGCGCACCGGCAGCGTCTACATCGTCAAGCCCAAGATGCACGGCCCGGCCGAGGTGGCCTTCGCCAACGAGCTGTTCGGCCGCGTCGAGCAGATGCTGGGCCTGCCCGACAGCACCGTGAAGCTGGGCATCATGGACGAGGAGCGCCGCACCAGCGTCAACCTGCAGGCCTGCATCGCCGCGGCGAAGAGCCGCGTGGCCTTCATCAACACCGGCTTCCTGGACCGCACCGGCGACGAGATGCACACCGCGATGCACGCCGGCCCGATGATCCGCAAGAACGACATGAAGTCGACCAAGTGGATCGCCGCCTACGAGCGCAGCAACGTGCTGGTGGGCCTGGCGATGGGCCTGCGCGGCCGGGCGCAGATCGGCAAGGGCATGTGGGCCATGCCGGACCTGATGGCCGCGATGCTGCAGCAGAAGATCGCGCACCCCAAGGCCGGCGCCAACACCGCCTGGGTGCCCTCGCCGACCGCCGCGACGCTGCACGCGCTGCACTACCACCAGGTCGACGTGTTCGCGATCCAGCAGGAGCTGGAGAAGACCGACGCGAACGCCGAGCGCGACGCGCTGCTGACCGACCTGCTGACCGTGCCGGTGGCCGAGCAGGCCAACTGGAGCGAGGCCGAGAAGCAGCAGGAACTGGACAACAACATCCAGGGCATCCTGGGCTACGTGGTGCGCTGGATCGACCAGGGCATCGGCTGCTCCAAGGTGCCGGACATCCACAACGTCGGCCTGATGGAAGACCGCGCGACGCTGCGCATCTCCAGCCAGCACGTGGCCAACTGGCTGCTGCACGGCGTGGTGACCAGGGAGCAGGTCGAGGCGACCTTCCAGCGCATGGCCGCGGTGGTGGACCAGCAGAACGCCGGCGACCCGAACTACCGTCCGATGGCGGGCCACTTCGACACCTCGTTCGCCTACCAGGCCGCGCGCGACCTGGTGTTCAAGGGCGTCGAGCAGCCGAGCGGCTATACCGAGCCGCTGCTGCATGCCTGGCGCCTGAAGGTCAAGGCGGCGCAGCGCTGAGCGGCGATCGCACCGCATGCAAGGCGGGCCCGGTGCCCGCCTTTTTCATTTGCCGCCGGCGCGCGGTAGGATCGGACGCCTTCCTGCGACTTCCCGTTTCCGCCCGCCATGTGCCAGCTGCTCGGCATGAACTGCAACACCCCGACGGACATCGTGTTCAGCTTCACGGGGTTCGCGCACCGCTCGCAGGAGCATGCCGACGGCTTCGGCATCGCGTTCTTCGAAGGCGCCGGCGTGCGGCTGTTCGTCGATCACCAGGCCGCGCTGCACTCGCCGGTGGCCGAGCTGGTGCGCCGCTACCCGATCAAGAGCACCAACGTCATCGCCCACATCCGCAAGGCCACGCAGGGCCGGGTCGCGCTGGAGAACTGCCACCCGTTCGTGCGCGAGCTGTGGGGTCGCTACTGGGTGTTCGCGCACAACGGCGACCTCAAGGGCTTCTCGCCGCGGCTGCACGCCGCGTTCCGCCCGGTGGGCGACACCGACAGCGAGCTGGCGTTCTGCTGGCTGATGCAGGAGCTGGCCAAGAACCACGCCTCGGTGCCCACGCCCGAGCAGCTGACCGAGACGCTGCGCGAGCTGGTGCCGGTGGTCTCGAAGCACGGCACCTTCAACTTCATGCTCAGCAACGGGCACGCGCTGTGGGCGCACTGCTCGACACGGCTGCACTACCTGGTGCGCCAGCACCCGTTCAGCACGGCACGCCTGCAGGACGAGGACATGACGGTGAACTTCGCCGAGGTCACCACGCCGCAGGACCGGGTCGCGGTGATCGTGACCGAGCCGCTGACCGCGAACGAGACCTGGGTGCCGTTCGCGCCGGGCGAGATCAAGGCCTTCCTGGACGGGCAGCTGCTCGCGACCTGAGCGCCGGCCCGGCGCCGCGGCGTGCGCATGCGCGACCGCCTGGCCGCCCGTGCGGGGGCACGGGGGGCCAGGCGGCATGCAGGGTGCGGCGGCCGCCCGCATCCAGGGGATGCCGGGCCGCCGCACGGGGTCACGTCAGAAGCGGTGACGCACCCCGACCGCGAAGGTGTTGCCCTTGTCCAGGCCGGTGGCCTTGTCGTACATGTACACGGCGTACAGGTCGGTGCGCTTGGACAGGAAGTAGTCGTAGCCCAGCGAGAAGGTCTTGACCTTCACGTCGGCCTCGTCGGCGTTCTGCTGGCCGTAGGAGGCCAGCACCGAGCCGCCGGCCAGCGGCACCGTGGCGCCCACCTGGACCATCTTGTACTTCTCGTCGGCCGCGTCGTCCTTGGTCTGGCCGTACTGGGCGTACAGCTTGGCGACCTCGAAGTCGTAGCTGCCGCTGACCAGCAGGTTGGTCTGGTCGGCCGCGCCGATGGCTTCCTTCTCGTAGACCAGGCCGGCGGCCAGCGGGCCGGCGGCATACAGCACGCTCGCGGCGTAGCTGTTGCTGCCGCCGGCGGCTTCCTTCATCGAGGCCTGCAGCGTGCCGCTCAGGCCGTTGAAGTTCGGCGTCGTGTAGAGGATGGAGTTCGTCCAGGCCGTGCCGCCCGCCGACACCGCGTAGGGCGCGGCGGTCGAATACAGGAAGCGCATCGTCGGCGAGAACGTCATCGAGCTCGAGAACGGGTTGAACATCAGGCCCTGCACGAACATCGAGGTCGTGTTGTGGCCGAGGAACACGTTGCCGAAGCTGCCACCCAGGCCGACGTTGGCCTGGCGATCCCAGAACGTGCGGCCGATCGCCGCGCCGGTGTCCGCCGCCAGGAAGGCCTCCAGGTTGAACATGGCCTTCAGGCCGCCGCCCAGGTCTTCCGTGCCCTTGAAGGCGAAGAAGCTGGTGGTCATGCGGCCGCTCTCGGCGCGGGTGAGGCGATCGGCGCCGCTGTTCTGGAACGAGCCGACGGACATGTCGATCAGCCCGTACAGCTGGACGCTCGATTGCGCATGTGCGCCGAACGCGCCGAGGGCGAGGCAGGCCGCGGCAGCGCGTGCCACGACGGTATGGCAGAACTTCATGCAGGGATCTCCAGTGCGTGTTGAGGGAACGGGCGGGCCTGTAAGCAAATGTCGGACCACGGGGTGGCACGGTGGCGTGCACCGAAATCGCGCCGGGCGTGCAGCATTTCTGTGCACGGCCGGTCGCGACACCCCGGCCCGGGGGCATCGCGGGCGACAATCGCCCCCCGGCCTGCGCGCAGCGGCCGCCCGAAGCCTGGAGAATCAATGCCGATGGAGCTCGACATCAACGGACAACGCCACTGGGTGCGCGACGACCTCGTCGATCCGGCCATGCCGCTGCTGTGGGTGCTGCGCGACGTGCTGGAGCTGACCGGCACCAAGTTCGGCTGCGGCATCGGCGCCTGCGGGGCCTGCACGGTGCACGTCGACGGCCAGCCGGTACGGTCCTGCGTGACGCCGGTGTCGGCCGTCGAGGGCCGGTCGGTCCGCACCATCGAGGGCCTGGGCATGCCGCCCGAGCGCCACGTGCTGCAGCGCGCCTGGATCGAACACCAGGTGCCGCAATGCGGCTACTGCCAGTCCGGCATGCTGATGGCCGCCGCCGCCCTGCTGGCACGCGAACCCGACCCGACCGACGCGCAGATCGACGCGGCGATCACCAACCTGTGCCGCTGCGGCACCTATCCGCGCGTGCGCGCCGCGATCAAGAGCGCCGCGGCCGAATTGCGCTCGCCCGGCCGCAGCCGGCGCTACCTGCCGGGGCAGCCATGAAGCGGCGCACCTTCCTGCTCAGCGCCGCCGGCACCGGCGGGGCCCTGGTGGTCGGCTGGGGCCTGCTGCCGCCACGCAGCCGGCTGGGCAGCCGCAACAGCCTGCCGGTGCGCGACGGCCAGGTGGGGCTGAACGGCTGGATCAAGATCGACCGGCGCGGCCGGGTCATCCTGGCGATGCACCGCAGCGAGATGGGCCAGGGCGTGCACACCGCGCTGCCGATGCTGGTGGCCGAGGAGCTGGACGTGCCGCTGGACCAGGTGCTGCTCGAGCCGGCCGGGCCCGAGAGCATCTACGGCAACGTCGCGATGTTCGTCGGCAGCCTGCCCATCCACCCGGCCGAGCGCGAACCGGACCACGGGAGCGCCGCGGTGCGACTCACCGAGTGGATGGTGACCAAGCTGGCGCGCGAGATGGGCATCAACGTCACCGGCGGTTCCAGCAGCGTGGCCGATGCCTGGGACGTGCTGCGCACCGCCGCGGCCACCGCGCGCGCGCAACTGCTCGGGGCAGCCGCGCTGCAATGGCGGCTGCCCGTCGACGAGCTGCGCATCATCGACGGCGTGATCAGCCATGCCTCGGGGCCCAGCGCGCACTTCGGCGAGCTGGCACGCCGGGCCGCCGCCCTGTCGGTCTCGGAGGTGCGGGTCAAGCCGCCGCAGACCTGGCGGCTGATCGGCCGCAGCGCGCCGCGCACCGACGTGCCGGCCAAGGTCGACGGCAGCGCCCGCTACGGCATCGACGTGCGCCTGCCCGGGATGCGCTATGCGGCCGTGCGCATGTGCCCGATGCTGGGCGGCAGCCCGGGCCGGATCGGCGTCGACGAGGCGCTGCGCCGCCCGGGCGTCGAGCGCGTCGTGCGCCTGGGGCCGATCGCCGGGTCCACCGCCGGCGTCGCGGTGGTGGCGCGCACCTACTGGCATGCGCTGCAGGCCGTCGACGCGATGCCGGTCGAATGGCGCGCGCCGCCGCACGACCCGCAGCGCGGGCTGCTCGACAGCAGCGCCATCGCCGCCGCGCTGGAGCAGGCGGCGCGCCAGGCCCTGGCCGAAGACGGCGGCCACGCCTTCCACCGCCGCGGCGACGTGGCGCGCGCCGAGCAGGGTGCGGCCCGCGTCGTCGAGCAGGTCTACCACGCACCCTACCTGGCGCACGCGACGATGGAGCCGATCAACTGCACCGCGCGCGTGCAGGACGGCCAGGTCGAGGTGTGGGCCCCGACGCAGGTGCCCACGCTGGCGCGGCAGGTCGCCGCGCGCGTGGCCGGCGTGCCGCCGGAGCGCGTGACGGTGCACGTGACGCTCGTCGGCGGCGGCTTCGGGCGGCGGCTGGAGGTCGACCACGTGGGGCAGGCGGTGCGCGTCGCGATGGAGACGGGCGGCAAGCCCGTGCAGCTGATCTGGCCGCGCGAGGAAGACCTGATGCACGACTTCTACCGTCCCGCCGGCGCGGCCGTGCTGCGCGCGGCGCTGGACGCGCAGGGGCTGCCGGTCGCGCTGCGCATCGCCAGCGCCGGCGACGCGATCACGCCACGCTGGCTGGAGCGCGGCCTGCCCGCGTTCGCCGGACCCGTCGACCTGCCCGACAAGACCGCCAGCGAGGGCCTGTTCGACCTGCCCTACCAGGTGCCGCACCAGCGCATCGCGCACGCGGCCACGCACAGCGGCGTGCCGGTCGGCTACTGGCGCTCGGTGGGCCACTCGCACAACGCCTTCTTCAGCGAATCCTTCATCGACGAGCTGGCCTTCGAGGCGCGCCAGGACCCGGTGGCCTATCGCCTGGCGCTGCTGCGCGACAAGCCGCGCCACCAGGCGGTGCTGCGGCTGGCCGCAGAGCGCGCCGGCTGGGACCGCCCGCCCCCGCCCGGGCGCGCGCGCGGCGTCGCACTGCACGAGAGCTTCGGCTCCATCGTGGCCGAGGTGGTCGAGGTCTCGGCCCGGCAGGGCCGCCCGCAGGTGCACCGCGTGGTCTGCGCGATCGACTGCGGCGCGGTGGTCAACCCCGGCATCGTCGCGCAGCAGATGGAAAGCGGCGTGATCTTCGGGCTGAGCGCCGCGCTGCACGGGCGCATCGACATCCGCGGCGGCATCGTGCAGCAACGTAACTACCCCGACCACCCGGTGCTGACGCTGGCCGACACGCCGGTGATCGAGACCCACATCGTGCGCAGCCAGCGCGCCCCGGGCGGGGTGGGCGAGCCGGGCACGCCGCCGGTCGCCCCGGCGCTGGCCAATGCCTGGTTCGCGCTGACCGGGCAGCGCCTGCGCCGCCTGCCGCTGCTGGGCGCCGCGTCGGCCCCGCACCCCGGCAACTGAGCCGTCCCCCGTCGCGGCCTGCGCCGCGCGGGGGTAAACCCCGACCCGCCATCGCTTGGACGGCATCCAATTGCGCCCTATAGTTGTATACAAAACAAGGGTGCAATCCAGCCACCTGCCGCGCCGCACCCTCCCTTGCGTTTCCTCGTTCCCTCCATGCACATCCGCATCATCAACCCCAACACCACCGCCAGCATGACCGCGACGATCGGCGAGGCCGCGCAGCGCGTCGCCGCGCCCGGCACCCGCATCAGCGCCACCCAGCCCGAGCACGGGCCGGTGTCGATCGAGGGCCACTTCGACGAGGCCGTCAGCGCGGTGGGCGTGGCCGAGACGGTGCTCGCCGGCGAGCGCGAGGGCGGCATCGATGCCTACGTGATCGCCTGCTTCGGCGACCCGGGGCTGGCCGCCGCGCGCGAGCTGACCCGCGCGCCGGTGATCGGCATCGCCGAGGCCGCCTTCCACGTCGCCACGATGATCGCCACGCGCTTCTCGGTGGTCACGACGCTGGCGCGTACCGGGATCATCGCCGAGCACCTGCTGCAGTCCTACGGCTTCGCGCACCACTGCCGCCGCGTGCGCGCCGCCGAGGTGCCGGTGCTGGACCTGGAGCGCGACCCCGACGCGGCGGTGCAGCGCATCGTCGAGGAGTGCCTGCGCGCCAAGGCCGAGGACGGCATCGGCGCGATCGTGCTCGGCTGCGGCGGCATGGCGCACATGCGCGCGCAGATCAGCGAGACCGTCGGACTGCCGGTGGTCGAGGGCGTGACCGCGGCGGTCAAGCTGGCCGAGGGCCTGGTCGGGCTGGGCCTGCAGACCAGCAAGCACGGCGACCTGGACTTCCCGCGGCCCAAGCCGTTCATCGGCCGGTACGCCCACCTCGGGACCTGAGCCCGCGGCCGGCGCACCGGCGCCGCAGTGCACACCTGCCCGGCGACGCACCGGGCCCATCACGACGAGAGGAGACAAGCATGCAAGGCGCAGAAGCACCACAGACCAAGGCCGCGGGCGAGGAATCGCTGACGCCGCAACACACCCGCATCATGGACCCCTGGTCCTACCTGATGGCCTGGCTGGGCGGATGCGTGTCCATCGGCACCTTCGCGATGGGCTCCAGCCTGGTCGGGCAGCTCAACATGCTGCAGGCCATCATCGCGATCGCGATCGGCTGCTTCGTGATCGGCGTGGCGCTGACCATCAACGGCGCGGCCGGCCACAAGTACGGCATCCCGTTCATGGTGCAGGCGCGCAGCGCCTTCGGCTTCGCCGGCACGCGCTTCCCGGGCCTGGTGCGCGCGGTGCCGGCGGTGGTGTGGTACGGCTTCCAGAGCTGGATCGGCGCCGGCGCGCTCAACGCGGTGTCGGCCACGCTGTTCGGCTTCGACAACCTGGTGGCCTGGTTCATCATCTTCCAGTTCATCCAGATCGCCCTGTCGGTCTACGGCTTCAAGGGCATCAAGTGGCTGGAGAACATCGGCAGCGCCTTCATCGTCGCCTCGCTGGTCTACATGTTCTGGTCGGTGATCGACAAGTACGGTGTCACGATCGACGAGAAGGTCACCCAGATCGAGGGCAGCTGGGGCCTGCCGTTCTGGGGCGCGACGATGCTGTTCCTCGGCATCTACAGCACGATGATGCTCAACGTCAGCGACTACTCTCGCGAACTGAAGCATGGCGTGCGTCCCGGGCCGCTGACGACCATCTACGCGATGTCGATCCTGCCGGCCACCGTGTTCATGGGCCTGATCGGGCTGATGGTCTCGGGCGCCACCGGCACCGCCGACCCGATCGCGGTGTTCTCCAACGCGGTGGACAACAAGCCGCTGCTGGTCATCACGCTGCTGTTCATCGCCTTCGCGCAGGTCACCACCAACGTGCTGAACAACGTGGTGCCGCCGGCCTACGTGCTGATGGACGTGTTCAAGCTGCCGTTCAAGGCCTCGGCGGTGCTGGTCGGCCTGCTGGCCTTCTGCACCTTCCCCTGGGTGCTGGTGAAGGACGAATCGGCCGTCGGGCTGCAGATCTTCGTGCAGACCTATTCGGCCTTCCTCGGCCCGATCTTCGCGGTGCTGGTGGTCGACTACTACATCCTGCGCCGCCGCACGCTGCAGGTGGAGCGCTTCTACGACGAGCAGGGCCCGTACCGCGGCGTGAACTGGGCGGGCATCGTCGCCTCGGTGGTCGGTGCGGCGGTGGCGCTGTCGTTCTCGGCGGTCTCCTGGTACGCCAGCCTGATCCCGGCCGGGCTGACCTACTACCTGCTGATGAAGCACTGGGCGCCCGCGCGCCGCTTCCTGGACGACGCCCCGCCGGCCGCGCCGGTGGGCGTGCAGGGCGTCACGCGCGCCGGCTGAGCGGCGCGAGGCAGGCCGGGGTGGCCGGTGGCACTGCCTAGAATGCCGGCATGCCACGCAAGAAGAGCACCGCGCCTGCCCCTGCGCCCGCCGCAGGCGCGCAGGGAGCCCAGGGCGCCTCGGTCGAGCGCATCGCGCAGGACATTGCCGCGGCCATCGTCGAGAAGCGCCTGCCACCCGGCACCTGGCTGCGCGAGGAGGCGCTCGGGCGCGTCTACGCGGTCAGCCGCACCAAGGTGCGCGCCGCGCTGCTGATGCTGGCCAAGGACAAGCTGGTCGAGACCATCCCCGACAAGGGCACCTTCGTCAGCCAGCCCAGCGTGCAGGAAGCGCGCGAGGTGTTCTCGGTGCGCCGCGTGCTGGAAAGCGAGGTGGTGCGGCTGTTCGTCGCCCGCGCCACCGCGCGCGACTACGACGTGCTGGAGCAGCACATCCGCTTCGAGCGCTCGACGCTGCAGTCGCCCGCCGCGGGCACGGTGCAGGAGAAGCTGCTCGGCGACTTCCATGTGGTGCTGGCCGAGCTGACCGGGCACAAGGTGCTGAGCGAACTGGTGCGCGAGCTGGTCGCGCGCAGTTCGCTGATCGCGATGCTCTACCAGTCCACCAACGACCCGCACTGCTCGTCGGACGAGCACGCCGAGTTCCTGCGCGTGTGCCGCAGCGGCGACGCCGACGCCGCGGTGCGCTGCATGCTGGAGCACCTGCAGCGCGTCGAAGCCAGCCTGCAGCTCGAAGCCGGCCCGCCGCGCCGCCAGCTGGACCTGGTCAAGGCCCTGCTGCTCTGACCCCGGCGTCAGCCGCGCCGCGCGGCGTTGAGCTCGTCGCGCGTGGCCTGCGCCGCCTGGCGCGCTGCCGCGGCGAAGTCCGCGCCGCTGCCGGCATAGAGCACCGCGCGCGAGGAGTTGACGATCACCAGGCCCGTGGGCGTGCCGTCGGCCGCGCAGCGGTAGCCGGCGCGCACCGTCGCGCGCGCGTCGCCGCCCTGCGCGCCCACGCCGGGGATCAGCAGCGGCACGGTGGGCGCCAGCTCGCGCACGCGGGCAATCTCGTCCGGATAGGTCGCGCCGACCACCAGGCCCAGCTGGCCGTTGGTGTTCCACGGCCCCTGCGCGAGGGCGGCCAGGTGCTCGTAGACGCGCGGCTGGCCCTCGACGTCGGCCAGGCGCCGGTTCTGCAGGTCCGAGCCGCCCGGGTTGGAGGTGCGGCACAGCAGGATGGCCCCCTTGCCGGGGTAGCGCAGGTAGGGCTCGACCGAGTCGAAGCCCATGAAGGGCGACAGCGTCACCGCGTCGGCGCCGTAGCGCACGAACGCCTCCCTGGCGTACTGCTCGGCGGTGGAGCCGATGTCGCCGCGCTTGGCATCCAGGATCACCGGCACCTTGGGCGCGACCGCGCGGATGTGCGCCATCAGCTTCTCGAGCTGCGCCTCGGCCCCGTGGGCGGCGAAGTAGGCGATCTGCGGCTTGAACGCGATCACCAGGTCCCGGGTGGCATCGACGATCGCGGTGCAGAAGTCGAAGATGCGCGCCGGATCGTCCTTCCAGGCGCCGGGGAAACGCGCCGGCTCTGGGTCCAGGCCCACGCACAGCAGGGAATCGTTCAGGCGCTCGGCCTGGCGCAGCATGTCGATGAAGTCCATCCCGGCATTCTATTGAGCCGGCATTCAGCTCGCCGTACGCAGGGGGGCCCTAGAATCATCCGATCAATTCGACTGCCTCACGATGACCCGTCCGATGAACCCCGTTTCCGCTTCGGCTCCGACGCGGCGTTCGCTGGTCGACGTCGCGGTCGAGAAGATGCGCGAGCGCCTGGAGCGCGGCGAGTGGCGCGTCGGCGCGCGCATTCCCGTGGAGACCGAGCTGGCCGCACAGCTGGACGTGGGCCGCAACACGGTGCGCGAGGCGGTGCGCGTGCTGGCCTACAGCGGGGTGCTGGAGGTGCGCCAGGGCGACGGCACCTACGTGCGCTCGGCGGTGGACGCGAGCGACGTGCCACACGAGCTCAGCCGCGCGACGCTGCGCGAGCACCTGGAGGTGCGCGCGATGCTGGAGGTGGAAGCGGCACGCCTGGCCGCGCGCCGGCGCACGCCGGAAGACCTGGAGGCGATCCGCGCCGCGCTGCTGCTGCGCGGCGAGCGCCTGAACCGGCGCCGGCCCAGCGTGTTCGTCGAGCACGACCTGGCCTTCCACCGCGCGGTGGTCGCCGCCGCGCACAACGCGGCGCTGGCCAAGCTCTACCAGTTCTTCGAGCGCGCGGTGCGCTCCACCGTGCGCGCGACGCTGGAGCTCAAGGGCCTGCCCGAGCCGGACTACCCCGCCCACGTCGCGGTGTGCGAGGCGATCGCGCGGCGCAACGAGCAGGCGGCGGTGGAGGCCGCCCGCGCGCTGCTGCAGCCCATCCTCGATTCGCTGGACCCGGTGCCGGCGCCGCCGCCCGCGCCGAAGCGCGGGCGCTGAGGCGGCGGCCTCAGCCGCCGATGCGGCGCGCCAGCTCGGCCGCGCGGCCGGTGTAGCTCGCCGGGGTCAGCGCGGCGAGGCGCTCCTTCTCGTGCTGCGGCAGCTCCAGCGTCTGGATGAACTGCTGGATCGCCTCGCGCGTGATGGCCTTGCCGCGCGTGAGCTCCTTCAGGCGCTCGTACGGGTTGGGCAGGCCGTAGCGGCGCATCACGGTCTGGATGGGTTCGGCCAGCACTTCCCAGGCCGCCTCCAGGTCCGCGGCCAGCGCGGCCTCGTTGACCTCCAGCTTGTCCAGGCCGCGCGAGAGCGAGTCGTAGCCCAGCACCGCGTAGCCCAGCGCCACGCCCATGTTGCGCAGCACGGTGGAGTCGGTCAGGTCGCGCTGCCAGCGGCTGATCGGCAGCTTCTGCGACAGGTGGGTCAGCACCGCGTTGGCCAGGCCGAAGTTGCCTTCGGCGTTCTCGAAGTCGATCGGGTTGACCTTGTGCGGCATGGTCGACGAGCCGATCTCGCCGGCCTTGGTGCGCTGCTTGAAGTAGCCCAGGCTGATGTAGCCCCACACGTCGCGCGACCAGTCGATCAGGATGGTGTTGGCGCGCGTGACCGCGTCGAACAGCTCGGCCATGTAGTCGTGCGGCTCGATCTGGATCGTGTACGGGTTGAAGGTCAGGCCCAGCTGCTGCTCGACCACGCGGCGCGAGAAGGCCTCCCAGTCGAACTCGGGCCAGGCCGCCAGGTGCGCGTTGTAGTTGCCCACCGCGCCGTTCATCTTGGCCAGCAGGGCCACGCCCGCAATGCGCTCTCGCGCGGTGCGCAGGCGCGCCACGACGTTGGCGATTTCCTTGCCGACGGTGGTGGGGCTGGCGGTCTGGCCGTGGGTGCGGCTGAGCATCGGGATCGCGGCCAGCTCGTGCGCCATCGCGGTGAGCTTGGCAACCAGGCGGTCGAGGGCCGGCAACAGCACGGTCTCGCGCGCGGCCTTGAGCATCAGCGCATGCGAGGTGTTGTTGATGTCCTCGCTGGTGCAGGCGAAGTGCACGAACTCGCCGGCGGCCTGCAGCTCGGGGTGGCCTTCGAAGCGCGACTTGATCCAGTACTCGACCGCCTTGACGTCGTGGTTGGTGGTCTTCTCGATGTCCTTGATCGCCTGCGCGTCGGCGGCGGAGAAGTTGCTCACCAGCGCGCGCAGGTACTGGCGCGAGGCCTCGGACAGCGGCTTGAACTCGGCGAAGCCGGCGTCGGACAGCGCGATGAACCACTCGACCTCGACCTGCACGCGGCGATGCATGAGGCCGAATTCGCTCAGCAGCGGACGAAGCGCCGCGACCTTGGCGGCATAGCGGCCGTCGAGCGGCGACAGCGCGGTGAGGGGGGAGAAATCCATCATGGCGATACCGGCCGGGCGGCCGGACGGTTGAGGGGCAAAGAGACGCAGATTTTAGGTCCTGGGCAGGGACCGGCCCGGGATGGCACGGCCTGACGCAGGGCGTGCGCGGGTGCTCTCCCCCCTGGATCGGGCCCCGGTGCCCCCTGGCGACAACCCCTAGAATCGGCCCCACACCTTCGCTGTGACACCATGAAACTGATCGGATCGCTGACCAGCCCCTACGTGCGCAAGGTGCGCATCGTGATGGCAGAGAAGAGGCTGGATTACAAGTTCGAACTCGAGAACGTCTGGGCTCCCGATTCCCGCATCGGCGACGCCAACCCCCTGGGCAAGGTCCCCTGCCTCGTGATGGAAGGCGGCGAGGCGGTGTTCGATTCGCGCGTCATCGTCGAGTACGTCGACACCCTGTCGCCGGTGCAGCGCCTGATTCCCGCCAGCGGCCGCGAGCGCGTCGAGGTGCGTACCTGGGAAGCGCTGGCCGACGGCGTGCTCGATGCGGCCGTGCTGGCCCGCCTGGAACGCACCTGGCCCGGCCGCAGCGACGCGCAGCGCTGCGAGGCCTGGGTCGAGCGCCAGATGCAGAAGATCCACGCCGGGGTCAAGGCGATGAGCCTCGGCCTGGGCGAGCGCACCTGGTGTGCGGGCATTCACTTCACGCTGGCCGACATCGCGGTCGGTTGCGCGCTGGGCTACCTGGACTACCGCTTCCCGGCGATCGACTGGCGCCGCGATCATCCCAACCTCGCCAAGCTGTACGACAAGCTGGCGCAGCGGCCGAGCTTCGTCGACACCCAGCCGCCGCAGGACTGAGCGCACGCCGCCCGTCCATGGGCCGGGCACGCGCCGAGGCGGGCCTTTGCGGCACGTTCCGCGAGGCCGGCCGCCATGCTGAGACAATCCGGGATCGCTCCCGGACATGCCCATGAAACCTGACGTCACCCCCCTTTCCGACGACGAGCTGGACCAGCTCGAGGCGCTGCTGGCCGAACTGGCCGAGCGCAGCGAGGCGGTTCCCGACCTCGAACAGCTCGACGGCCTGCTGGCTGCCATCGCCTGCGGCCCGCGCCCGCGTCCGCCGGCCGAAGCCCTGCCGCAGGTGCTGGGCGCGCCGCTGCCGTTCGCCGACGACGCCCAGCGCGACACCGTGATGGGCCTGGTCGAGCGACGCTGGCAGGACGTGCTGCGCGCGGTCGACGCGCCGGTGCAGCGCCTGGACGACGAGCGCGCGCTCAACCCGCTGCTGACCGACTGGCAGTCCGTGCTCGAGCAGATGCCCGAGGCAGAACGCGCCAGCCTGGGCGAGGTGCCCGGCCTGGGCGCGGTGTGGGCCAGCGGCTTCCTGCAGGCGGTGGATGCCTGCGAGGACGAGTGGCTGCTGCCGGCCGACGACGAGGGCAACGAGTTCGTCGACGCCTGCCTGCAGACCTTCGAGGTGCTGGCCAGCGAGGACGCCGAGCTGCCGCCCGAGGTGCGCGAGATGAGCCGCGACGAGCGCCTGGCCGACGCGCTGTGGGCGGTCTACGACCTGCGCGACTTCTGGCGCGACCGCGCCTCGCGCCGCCCGGTGGCCACGGTGCGCAAGGCCCCCGAGCCGGGTCGCAACGACCCCTGCCCGTGCGGCAGCGGCAAGAAGTACAAGAAGTGCCACGGCGACCCGTCGCGGCAAGGCTGAACGTCCTTTCAGCCGCACGCGGCTATACTGCCGGCTTCAGCGCCGATTTGTTCCGGCTTGCGGGCGCTCAACAAATGCAGCTAAAGGGGGGCAAGCAGAACCCGGCCTCACCTTCAGTGGCGCCGGGTTTTGTTTTGCAGTCATGACATCCATCGGCCACGTCACACCCCAGTCGATGCACTTCGACGAGCCGCTGCCGCTGCGCAGCGGTGCGAGCCTGCGCGACTACACCCTGGTCTACGAGACCTACGGCACGCTCAACGCCGACCGCAGCAACGCGGTGCTGGTGTGCCACGCCCTCAATGCCTCGCACCACGTCGCCGGCACCTACGCGGGCGTGCCGAAAAGCGAAGGCTGGTGGGACAACCTGGTCGGACCGGGCAAGCCGCTCGATACCGACAAGTTCTTCGTCATCGGCATCAACAACCTGGGCTCGTGCTTCGGGTCGACCGGCCCCATGCACGTCAATCCGGCCACCGGCAAGCCCTACGGGGCCGACTTCCCGGTGGTCACCGTCGAGGACTGGGTGCTGGCCCAGTCGCGCCTGCTGGACCGCCTCGGCATCGAGCGGCTCGCCGCGGTGATCGGTGGCAGCCTGGGCGGCATGCAGGCGCTGAGCTGGACGCTGCAGTTCCCCGAGCGCATGCGCCACTGCGTCGCGATCGCCACCGCGCCCAACCTGTCGGCGCAGAACATCGCCTTCAACGAGGTGGCGCGCCGCGCCATCGTCACGGACCCGGACTTCCACGGCGGCCACTACTACGCGCACGGCGTGGTGCCCAAGCGCGGGCTGCGCGTGGCGCGCATGATCGGCCACATCACCTACCTCAGCGACGACGTGATGGAGGAGAAGTTCGGCCGCGAGCTGCGCGCGTCCGAGCTGGGCTACAGCACGCAGGAGATCGAGTTCCAGATCGAGAGCTACCTGCGCCACCAGGCCGACAAGTTCAGCGACTACTTCGACGCCAACACCTACCTGCTGATCACCCGCGCGCTGGACTACTTCGACCCGGCCGGCGAGCACGGCGGCGACCTGGCGCGCGCGATGGCCGTGGCCCGGGCGAAATTCCTCGTCATCAGCTTCACCACCGACTGGCGCTTCTCGCCGGCACGCTCGCGCGAGATCGTCAAGGCGCTGCTGGACAACCGGCGCGACGTCACCTATGCCGAGATCGACGCGCCGCACGGCCACGACGCCTTCCTGCTCGACGACCCGCGCTACCACGCCGTGGTGCGCGCCTATTTCGACCGCATCGCCCAGGAACTGCCGGGAGCCGCCGCATGAGCGAACGCAAGGACATGGAGCTGATCGCCGAGCTCGTGCCCGCGGGCTCGCGCGTGCTGGACCTGGGCTGCGGGCGCGGCGAGCTGCTGGCCTACCTGCGCGACCACAAGGGCTGCACCGGCTACGGCATCGAGATCGACGACGCCAACGTGCTGGCCTGCGTCGAGCGCGGCGTCAACGTGATCCAGCTGAACCTGGAAGAAGGCCTGTCGATCTTCGCCGACCAGAGCTTCGACGTGGTGCTGCAGCTGGAGACGCTGCAACACCTGCGCAACACCGAGTCGATGCTGCGCGAGACCGCGCGCGTCGGGCGCATCGGCATCGTCAGCTTCCCCAACTTCGCGCACTGGCCCAACCGCCTGCGCGTGATGGGCGGGCGCATGCCGGTCACCCGCGCGCTGCCCTACGAGTGGTACGACACGCCCAACATCCGCGTCGGCACCTACGCCGACTTCGAGGTGCTGGCGCGCAAGAACGGCCTGCAGGTGCTCGACGCTTTCGGCATCCAGCGCGGCCGCGTGGTGCGCTTCCGGCCCAACCTGCTGGCCAGCGTCGCGGTGTTCAAGTTCCAGCGCGGCTGACGCGCCCGATGCCTTGCCGGCACGCCCCGCAGGGTCTTGCCGGCCGGCTACATTCGGGCGCGTTGCATGGGCTGTGCACGAGACGACGACCATGACCCCGAGCTTCCAGACCCTGGAGGTGCCCGGCGGCGTGCCGGTGAAGATGTGGACCCGCGGCGTGCCGGTCGAGGACGAGGCGAAGCGCCAGCTCGCCAACGTCGCCCGGCTGCCGGTGGTGTTCCGCCACGTCGCCGCGATGCCCGACGTTCACGTGGGCATCGGCGCCACCGTCGGCGCGGTGATCCCGACCGTCAGGGCCATCATCCCGGCCGCGGTCGGCGTGGACATCGGCTGCGGCATGATCGCCGCGCGCACCACGCTGCGCGCCGCGGACCTGCCCGACAACCTCGCGCCGCTGCGCAGCGCGATCGAGCGCGCGGTGCCGCACGGGCGGGCCCCGGGCGCGCGCGACCCCGGCGCGTGGCAGGAGGTGCCGCAGGAGGTGGACGCGGCCTGGGCGCGGCTCGCGCCCGGCTTCGAGGCCCTGTGCCGCGACTACCCCAAGCTGGAGAAGACCAACCACCGCCGCCACCTCGGCACGCTGGGCACCGGCAACCACTTCATCGAAGTCTGCCTCGACGAGGAGGAGCGTGTCTGGTTCATGCTGCACTCCGGCTCGCGCGGCGTGGGCAACGCGATCGGCACGATGTTCATCGAGCTGGCGCGCGAGGACGCACGCCGCCACCAGGCCAACCTGCCCGACCGCGACCTGGCCTACTTCGAGGAAGGTTCGCGCTACTTCGGCGACTACGTGCGGGCGGTCGGCTGGGCGCAGCAGTATGCGCGGCTCAACCGCGAGGTGATGATGCGGCGCGTGGTCGAGGCCGCGCGCCGCGTGATCGGCAAGCCCTTCGAGGTGCACCAGGAGGCGGTGAACTGCCACCACAACTACGTGCAGCGCGAGCGCCACTTCGGCCAGGACGTCTACGTCACGCGCAAGGGCGCCGTCAGCGCGCGGCGCGGCGAGCTGGGCATCATCCCGGGCAGCATGGGTGCGCGCAGCTACATCGTGCGCGGGCGGGGCCACCCGGAGAGCTTCGAGTCCTGCTCGCACGGCGCCGGCCGCGTGATGAGCCGCACCGAGGCGAAGCGCCGCTACACGCTGGCCGACCACCGCGCCGCCACCGCCGGCATCGAATGCCGCAAGGACAAGGACGTGATCGACGAGACGCCGATGGCCTACAAGGACATCGACGCGGTGATGCAGGCGCAGCGCGACCTGGTCGAGGTGGTGCACACGCTCCGGCAGGTGGTGTGCGTCAAGGGCTGAGCACGCCCGCTCACCAGCGCGCCTGCGGGTCCTCCGGCGGCGGCTCGACCGGCACCGCGCGCGCCAGCGCCATCCACACGCCGAACGGCAGGCGCCCGTCCGGGAACGGCGCGCGCCGCGGCGCCGGGCGCAGCAGCTCGAGCGGCCCGTCGAAGTGCTCGCCGTGCGCGACGATCACGCCGAACTCGGCCGGGATCTCCTCGGGCTCGGCAATGCCGGCAGCGAGCACGTAGTAGCACTCGCCGGCCAGCGCCAGGTAGGCGGCGCGCTTGACCTCGTTGCGCATGTCGCTCAGCAGGTCGGCGCGGCTGACCTTGATCTCGTGCACCACGGGTTGCAGGTAGGCCTCGACGCTGGTGTGACGCACCGAATAGACGTCCGGCCGCGCGACGCACCAGCGGCCGGCCGGTGCCGGGGCGGGCGCCTCCAGGTCCGGCAGCAGCGGCAGCGGCTCCAGCGCCGGGGCCGCACCGACGACGATGCGTGCGCGCAGGCCGAGGCCGCGCCAGGCCAGCCGCCCCAGGCGCACCTGCTCGTGGGCGACGCGCTCGACGAGCCGCTCGTGCCGGCCCAGCGCGGCGCGGTGGCGCTGCAGCGCCTGCGCCAGCAGCTCGATGCCGGCGGCGGTCACGCGCAGGCTCTCGCGCCCGTCCGGCGCGGGCACGCGCTCGACCAGGCCGGCGGCGAGCAGCTCGATCTCGATCGCGTCGCAGCAGGGCCAGCCGGCACTGCGGTAGATCTCGCGCAGGCGCCGGTGGTGGAGGCGGGTCAGCAGGGTCATGGGAAGCCGAATCTTCGCACCAAGGGCACCGGGCACGCTGCCTGCTGGGTTGCCGCATCACCCCACAGGAAGCCCGGACATGGATGCCATCGAACTGCTGACCCGACAACACCGCGAGATCGAGGAGCGCATGGCGCTCGTGCTGCAGGACACCGCCTTGCGCACGCTGCACAAGCGCTTCCAGGAGGTGGCCGACCACCTGGGCGCCCACGTCGCCTCGGAGGAGCAGGTGTTCTATCCCGCCGTGAAGGCGCGGCGCACCGAGGACGTGCTGCTGGAATCGCTGGAGGAACACCTGTCGCTCAAGCGCCTGCTCGCCGACCTGATGCAGATGAGCCCGGGCGACGCGGCCTTCGAGGCCAAGTTCAAGGTGCTCAAGGAACAGACCGAGCACCACCACGAGGAAGAAGAGGAGCATCTCTTCCCGCAGGTGCGCAAGCTGCTGGACGAAGACCAGCGCGCCGCGCTGGGTCGCGAGATGCTGGGCTTCCAGGCCGACCTGCATGCGCAGGGCGAGCCGGCCCGGGACATGGCGACGCAGACCGACCGCGCCGCCGACCTCTGAGCCGCATGCCGCTCAGCGCCGCAGGCTGCGCCCGCCCAGCGCGCAGGCCGCGGCCAGCCCGAACACGGTGGCCATCAGCGCCGTCGCGCGCGGGTGCAGCACCACGTGGGTGTACAGGCTCGGGCGCACCACCTGGCCGGGATGCCGTCCATGCACGCGGCCGTTGCCCGCCGGCTCGTACAGGTTGTCGCTCGGCGGCTGCGGCGGCCCGTCGCGCAGCTGGGCGTCGAACAGGGTACGCTCGCTGAAGCGGTCCAGGCAGCGCGGCGCATGCGCGGCCGCGGCACTCATCAGCTTGCTGCTGCTGCCGACGAAGATGTCGCGCAGCGGGTGCCCGGCCGCATGCAGGATGGCCCGTGCGACATCTTCGGGCCGGTAGACCGGTGGCGGCAGGCGCGGCTCGTGTTCGGTGTAGTTCTTGGCGTGCTCGGTGAAGGGCGTCCCGATGCCGGCCGGCTTGACCAGCGTCACCGAGATCGGCGCGCCTTCTTCCTCCAGCTCCATGCGCAGGGCGTCGGTGAAGCCTTTGACGGCGTGCTTGCTCGCGCTGTACATGCCCTGCAGCGGCAGGGCGCGGTCGGAGGTGAGGCTGCCCAGGTTGACGATCGCGCTGCCGTGCCGGCGCAGGTGGGCTGCCGCGATCAGCGAGCCGTTCACGACGCCCCAGAAGTTGGTCTCGAACAGGCGCTGGTGGTCGCGCTCGCGCACGTCCTCCAGCCGGCCCCAGATCGCCACACCCGCATTGTTGACCCAGGTGTCGAAGCCGCCGAAGTGCTCGATCGCGGTGTCGGCCGCCAGCTGCAGGTCCTCGCGCCGCCCCACGTCCGCCACGACGTACATCGCCTGTCCCCCCTCGGCGACGATCTGCCGCGTCACCTGTTCCAGCACGGGCTCGTCGCGCGCGACCAGCAGCACCGTCGCGCCGCGTCGCGCGGCCATCAGCGCGGTCGCCAGCCCGATGCCGCTGGACGCGCCGGTGATGACGAGGGTCTGTTCATGCAGGGGTTTGAGGTGCACAGCCATGCAGGGTCTCCGTGTGGTGGAACAGGGCCGGCCGCAGCGGGGCCGCGGCATCGATCCACGAAGGCGGCAACCGGCGTGCCGGCCAGGCGGCGCCTGGCCCCGCCGGCGCACCTGCGGGACAATGCGGGCCGTTCCCGTTCACCCCGTTTGGCGCCGCCCGGGTGCCTCAGTGCCATGTCCGAACCGAAAGACCTTCCCCCGCTGCCCGACCGCCTGTCGATCGACCCGAAGAGCCCCTACCACGTGCCGGCCGTGTTCGAGCACGACATCGGCATCCGCTTCAACGGCAAGGAGCGCAACGACGTCGAGGAGTACTGCATCAGCGAAGGCTGGATCCGCGTGCCGGCCGGCAAGACCCTGGACCGCAGGGGCAACCCGCTGATGATCAAGCTGAAAGGCAAGGTCGAGCCGTTCTATCGCTGAGCTGCCCGGCTTACCATCCCTGCAGGGCGTGCGGGAGCGTCGCCCCCCGCACGCCGTCCGGTCCCCACCGATGCAGCAGGAGCGAGCATGGAATTCGTGATCTACGCGCTGGACAAGCCCGGCGACGGACAGCCCCGGCAGCAGGTGCGCGCCGCCCACCTGCGGGTCGCGATGGCGCACGCCGAGCACTTCATCTTCGCCGGCCCCCTGCTGGGCGAGGACGGCCACCCCCGCGGCAGCCTCTACGTGCTGCGCTTCGAGGACCGCGCGGCGCTGGATGCCTACATGGCGCAGGATCCGTACTTCAGCGCCGGGGTCTACGAGAGCGTGACGGTCTGGCCGTCGCGCCAGGTCGTGCCCGAAGCCCTGCCCGGCGCCCTGCAGGCCGAGCTGGAACGCCAGCTGGCGGCCGACGCCGATCGCGCGCAGGCGACCGCGCCGTCGCGCTGAGCCCGGCACGCCACCCCCGCTGCTGCACGATGCGTCGACCTGCAGCCCTGCCCACGCGGCGTGGGCACGGCGACCGATGCCCACCGTGGATCCACCGGGTCATGCGCAGCCGCCGTGGACAGCGGCGCGCACGCTGCGTGCCCGGGGAACTCACGCCCAGGCCGGCTCGGCCGGCTGCGGCCTGCGCGCCTCCAGCAGGACCTGCAGGCGCCGCAGCGACTGCTGCGCCGCATCCAGCTGCACGGCCCATTGCGCCTCGCTGCACTCGGCCGGGCGAAAGAACGTCGCCACCACGACGCAGGCATCCTCGTGCGGCATCGCGCGCAGCGCGATGAAGCGGGCGCGGTCCGGCCCCTCCAGCACGCAGTGGTCGGCCACGCCGTAGCCGTTGCGGGGCGTGAAGCGCACCTTGGCACGCAGCGGTCCGCGCTGCACGCTCCACTCGCCGCGCCGGCAGCGCAGCGTCGGGCCCAGCCAGGCAGCCCAATCCGCGTAGCGGGCCGGGTCGGCCAGCGTGGCGCAGACCTCGTCCCAAGGCCTGCCGATGACGATCTGCATGGTGTGCGCCCACGACATGCGCAACCCTCCCTCCTGTCGTGCGTGCGACGGGCCCGCCTCAGCTGCCGGCCGGGCCGGCGCCCTGCTGCGCGAACATCGCGTCGATGCGGCGCTGGAGCTCCTCGGGCGTCGGCTCCTCGATGCGGGTCGAGACGAACCACTGGTGGCCGAACGGATCGACGATGTGGCCGCTGCGGTCGCCCCAGAACTGGTCGGCCACCGGCATCGTGACCTTGGCCCCGGCCGCCACGGCGCGCTCGACCACGGCGTCGACGTCGGGCACGTAGACCAGCGTCGAGCTGGCCGAGCCGCCGATGGCCAGCGGGCTCAGCGAGTTCCACTGCGGCTGCTCCTCGCTCAGCATGAACGCCGCGCCGCCGACCGCCAGCTCGGCGTGCATCACGCTGCCGTCCGGTGCGTCCAGGCGCAGCCGGACCGTCGCGCCGAACACCTGCTGGTAGAACGCGATCGCGTCCGGCGCGCCCCGCACGATCAGGTAGGGCGTCGCACCGCGCGGCGGCGGGACCGGCTCGAGCCGGCCGCCAGCGACGTTGTCCTGCTCGATCTGCGCGCGCAGCCGTTCCTCCTGTGCGCGCAGCTCGGGCGTGAACGCCTCGCCGAAGTCGTCGGCCTCGAACACCGGGCGGATTTCCAGCACGCTCTCCTCGCCCGTCGGATTCGGGCAGCGCTTGGCCCATTCGATCGCCTCGTCCATGGAGCGCACCTCCCAGATCCAGAAGCCGGCCACCAGCTCCTTGGTCTCGGCGAACGGGCCGTCGATCACGCGGCGGTTCGGGCCGGAGAACAGCACCCGCACGCCCTTGGCGCTCGGGTGCAGCCCGTCGCCGCCCTTCATGATGCTGGCCTGCACCAGCGCCTCGTTGTAGCGGCCCATTTCGGTCAGCAATTGCTCACTCGGCAGGACGCCCGCTTCGGTGTTGTGGTCGGCCTTGACGAAAACGATCACTCGCATGGATGGCTCCTCGCAGGGGGATGGATGGATCGAGCGGTACGGTGCTCTGTCCCACGACGAAGCAGGCCGGACGAATTCGACACCGCGATGCGGGCTTTTTGTAACGCCGGCCTCAGGCCGCTTCCGCGTAGGCCTGCGCCGCGCGCGCCTCGCGCAGGGCGCGGGCCCACCAGTGCAGGCGCGCGAGCATCGTGCGCATCGCGCGCTCGTGCCGTTCGGGCGACTGCAGGGTGCCGGCGGCGTCGAAACGCTCCCGGGCGTTGGACAGGCTCACCGCGTCGCGCACCGTCATCGCGTGCAGCTCGGCAAACACCTGGCGCAGCTGCTCGACCGCACGCAGCCCGCCGGAGATGCCGCCGTAGCTGACGAAGGCCACCGGCTTGGCCTGCCACTCGTCGTACCAGGCATCGATCAGGGCCTTCAGCGGCGCGGGGTAGCCGTGGTTGTACTCGGGCGTGACGACGACGAAGGCGTCGGCGCGCGCCAGGCGGGGGCCGATCGTCGCCGGGGCGTGCACGGCCGGGTCGACGATCTCGAGTTCGAAACGGCCGTCGGCCTCGATGCGCGCGGCCGCCCAGCACGCCACCCGCTCGCACAGGCGCCCCTCGCGGGTGCTGCCCAGGACGAGCGCCAGCTTGAGCCTGTCGGGAAATGCCATCGTCGTGCTCCTTTGTTGCGGATGGGTGAGAAGATGGCGGCATCGTAGAAATTCAAGTGAACTTGAAGTCAAGGACGGCCATGGCAAACACCCACGCCACGGAAGGGCACTCGCTGCTGACGGTCGGCGAGGTCGCGGCGCGCAGCGGCGTCGCACCCTCGGCGCTGCGCTTCTACGAGGACAAGGGGCTGATCCGCAGCCACCGCAGCGCCGGCAACCAGCGCCGCTACCCGCGCGAGGTGCTGCGCCGCGTCGCGGTGATCAAGGTCGCGCAGCGCCTGGGCATTCCGCTGGCGACGATCGCCAAGGTGCTGCACGGGCTGCCGGAGCACCGCACGCCCACGGCGGCCGACTGGCGGCGCCTGTCGGCGCAGTGGAAGCGCGAGCTCGACGCGCGCATCGACTGCCTGACCAAGCTGCGCGACCAGCTCGACCAGTGCATCGGCTGCGGCTGCCTGTCGCTGCGGGAATGCCCCCTGCGCAACCCCGGTGACCGGCTGGGTGCCTACGGGCCCGGAGCCCGGCTGTTCGATCCGGACTGAGCGCGCCGGTCGCTCAGCCGCGGGCAGCCGGTGCACTGCTGCCCGAACCGCCGCCGCGGGCGGCGTCGCCGTCGTCCAGCAGCAGGGTCACGAGCACCGCCGCGTCGCGGCGCGCCCGCAGCGCATGGCGCTGCCTGGCAGGCAGCGCCACCAGGTCGCCGGGGCCCAGGGGCATCGTGCCGCCGGGCGTCACCACCTCCACCTCGCCCTCCAGGCAGTGCAGGGTGCACTCGTCGTCGACATGGTGTTCGGGCATGTCCTGGCCGGCGTGCAGCACCAGGTGCAGCAGCTGCAGCCGCCCGGTCTTGAGCAGGCTGGTGCTGACCGCGGTGGCGAGCGCCTCGCCGAGCGGGCGCACGCTGATGACATCGAGCGGTCGGGCGTGGGGCAGGGCCATCGTGCGTCTCCTCTCTGGGGCCGGCGTGGCGGGTCTCGCCTCCAGCATGCCCGTCGCGGCCCGCGCGTGCAGTAACGCCGCGTGACAGGTGCCGCCGCCGGCGTGCACTAGGCTGTGTGCATGAGCCCCCGTCCGCCCGCGCTGCCGTGGCCCGACAGCGAGATGGGCCGCCGCTTCCGGGACGCGGACTGGTCCGCCATGCCGATGGGCCCGCCGCAGCGGTGGCCGCCCAGCCTGCGCACCGCCGTCAGCGTGTGCCTGCATTCGCGTTTCCCGATGTTCGTGTGGTGGGGACCGCAGCTGGTCAACCTCTACAACGACGCCTACATCCCGGTGCTGGGCAAGCGCCACCCGCAGGCCTTCGGCCAGCCCGCCCCGGGCGTCTGGGCCGACATCTGGGACGTGCTGGCGCCGCAGGTCGAGGAGGTGATGGTGCACGGGCGCGCCACCTGGAACGAGCGCACCCTGCTCGTGACGGAGCGCA
The DNA here is from genome assembly GCF_015476235.1 of Caldimonas thermodepolymerans. NCBI lineage: Bacteria > Pseudomonadati > Pseudomonadota > Betaproteobacteria > Burkholderiales > Sphaerotilaceae > Caldimonas > Caldimonas thermodepolymerans. The sequence continues at coordinate 102,071 of NZ_CP064338.1, read as the reverse complement.
ACGACTACGCCGAGGAGGCCTACTTCACCTGGTCGTACAGCCCCATCCACGACGAAGCGGGCCGCGTCGGCGGGCTGTTCTGCGCCTGCACCGAGGAGACCCCGCGCGTGAAGGCCGAGCGCGACCGCGACGCGCTGATGCGCAGCACGCAGGACACCGCCGCGACGCTGCGCACGTGGTTCGACCACGCACCCGGCTTCATCGCGCTGCTGCGCGGGCCGGACCTGGTGTTCGAGATGGTCAACCAGGCCTTCTACCAGCTGGTCGGGCAGCGGCCGCTGCAGGGACGCCCGGCGTTCGAGGCACTGCCGGAACTGCGTGGCCAGGGCTACGAGGAGATCCTGCAGCGCGTCTACGCCACCGGCCAGCCCTTCGTCGGCCGCGCGATGCGGCTGCGGCTGCGCCTGCGGCCCGACGCCCCGCCGGCCGAACGCTACGTCGACCAGGTGTTCCAGCCGGTCGCGCAGGCCGACGGCACGATCCGCGGCATCTTCGCGCAGGGGCACGACGTGACCGAGCAGGTGCGCGCGGTGCAGGCGCTGCAGGAAGCCGACCGGCACAAGGACGAATTCCTCGCGACGCTGGCGCACGAGCTGCGCAATCCGCTGGCGCCGATCCGCCAGGCGGTGCAGATCGCCCGCACCCGCCAGCTGTCGGCGGTGCAGCACGCCTGGGCGCTCAACATCATCGAGCGCCAGTCGCACCACATGGCGCTGCTGCTCGACGACCTGCTGGACGTGGCGCGCATCTCGCGCGGGCGCCTGGCGCTGCGGCGCGAGCGGGTCAGCCTGGCCTCGGTGGTCGACGCGGCGGTGGAGACCGCCCGCCCGCTGATGGATGCGCGCCGCCACCGCTTCACGGTGGTGCTGCCGCACGAGGACGTGCAGGTCGACGCCGACCCGCTGCGGCTCGCGCAGGTGCTGTCCAACCTGCTGTCCAACGCGGCCAAGTACACCGACGCGGGCGGCGCCATTGAATTGCGCGCGGCGCGCGAGGGCGACGCGGCCGTGATCCGCGTGCGCGACAACGGCGTGGGGCTGTCCGAGGCCTCGCGCGAGCAGATCTTCCGGATGTTCTCGCAGGTCTCGCCTGCGCTGGCGCGCGCCGAAAGCGGCCTGGGCATCGGGCTGGCGCTCAGCCGCGGGCTGGTCGAGATGCACGGGGGCACGATCGAGGCCTCCAGCCCCGGCCTCGGCCTGGGCGCCGAGTTCGTCGTGCGGCTGCCGGCGCTGCCGGCCGGCGAGGCCGAGCCCCGGGCCGGGCGCGACGCCCCGGCACCGGCGGCGCTGCAGGCGCGCGAGGTGCTGCTGGCCGACGACAACCCCGATGCGCTGTCCAGCCTGGCCCTGCTGCTGGAGCTGGCCGGCCACCGCGTCCATGTCGCGCGCGACGGGCACGAGGCGCTGGCGGCGGCCGAACAGCTGCGCCCCGAGGTGGCGATCCTCGACATCGGCATGCCGGGGCTGAACGGCTACCAGGTGGCCCGCGAGATCCACGCCCGCCCGTGGGGCCGGACGGTGCGCCTGATCGCGCTGACCGGCTGGGGCCGCCAGGAGGAGCAGCAGCGCGCCCGCGACGCCGGCTTCGACCACCACTGCACCAAGCCGACCGACCCGCAGGTGCTGTATGCCCTGCTGAACTGATCCGCGCCGGCGGGCGGCGCCGACAGCGGCGACAATATGGGGTTTTCCCGAGGGATCGTCCGCCACCCGCCGCTCCCGGGGCGGGGTCGGCAGGAGCAGCGCGCGTGGCCTACCAGATCAAGGAAATCTTCTACACCCTGCAAGGCGAGGGCGCCAACGCCGGTCGCCCGGCGGTGTTCTGCCGCTTCGCGGGCTGCAACCTCTGGAGCGGCCGGGAGCGCGACCGCGGGCGCGCGGTCTGCCGCTTCTGCGACACCGATTTCGTCGGCACCGACGGCACGCTGGGCGGCCGCTACGAGGCCGAGGCGCTGGCCGACACCATCGCCGCGCAGTGGCCCGCGGGCCGGCCCGGGCAGCCGCTGACGGTGCTGACCGGCGGCGAACCGCTGCTGCAGGTCGACACCGCGCTGGTCGACGCGCTGCACGCGCGCGGCTTCCGCATCGCGCTGGAGACCAACGGCACCCTCGCCGCGCCGCCCGGCATCGACTGGATCTGCGTCAGCCCCAAGGCCGGCGCGGAGCTGGTGCAACGCAGCGGCCAGGAGCTCAAGGTGGTGGTGCCACAGGACGGCCTGGACCTGGACGCGCTGGCGGCGCTGCCCTTCGAACACCACTTCCTGCAGGCCATGGACGGTCCCGACCTGCAGCGCAACACGCAATGGGCCATCGCACGCTGCCTGCAGGACCCGCGCTGGCGGCTGAGCGTGCAGACCCACAAGGTGCTGGACATCCGATAGCCCGAACCCTCCCGATGCAGTACGAACTGACCCAGCGCTTCTACTTCGAGGCGGCGCACACGCTGGAACGCACCGTGGACGCCGAACCCAGCCGGCGCATCCACGGCCACACCTACCACTGCGAGGTGGCCCTGCGCGGCGCACCCGACGAGCGCGGCATGGTGATGGACCTGGGCCACCTGCGCCGCGCGCTCGAGCCGCTGCGCGACGCGCTGGACCACCGCCTGCTCGACGAGGTGCCGGGGCTGGAGCGCCCCACGCTCGAAGGCCTGTGCGCCTACGTCGCGCAGCGACTCGCCCCCCGGCTGCCGCAGCTGGCCTGGGTGCGGGTGTGGCGCGAGGCCTCGGGCGACGGCTGCACGCTCACGCTCGCGCCGCGCGGCTGAACGCGCCGCCGGCGGCTGCGGCAAGCCGCGCCGTCAGCGCTTGGCGTTCTCGCGGTTGAACCCGCGCGTGGGCGGGATCGTGCTCGGCACGCCCTCGGAGCCGTCGCTGCACGGCGCCTGCCATTCGCGCAACAGCATTTCCAGCGGCTTGTTGCCGTAGCGGACCGCCAGGTCGATCAGCGCGAAGACGTTGTCGTCGTTCACGCGATCGTGTCCCAGTCCTTTCTTCAGCAGCACGTAGATCTCTTGCAGTTCCTCGGGTGACCCGGCTTTGGCGGCATTGGGCATCTGGCGTCCTCACACGTCGAACACACACGGGGCGGTAGGGGCGCCATGCGCGCCCCGCGGCAGGGCGGGGCGGCACGTCGCACGAAGGAAGGGGAAGGGAGATCAGTGCTGCCGGTGCAGCTCGACGCCGGTGGTGGCGATGCGCATCACGCCGTCATGGGTCACTTCGACGCGCTGTCCCGTGTCGAGGCGGTACTCGGCCTGACCGGTCGGTTCCCACAGGTCCTCGCCCACGAGCGATTCGTCGCGCACCAGGTGCTCGTAGCCGCAGACCTTGTAGATCGCGCCGTCACTGCCCTTGGCGGTGAAGGATTCGAGCAGGTGTAGCTTCTTCTCCATGCAGGGCCTCCTGTCGGAATGCACAGACCAGGGACCGGCACGCCTGGCGCGTGCACGGACCCGTCCATTCTGCGACCCCGTAGGGCCCCGGGCACGCCCGTCCATGACGTCAGCGGGGGCTCTTGCAGGCAGGCGGGAGCAGCAACGGCGGTGTCCGGGCCACGGGTGTCCCCGCGGCCCGGGACGGCGGGCGCTTCAGCGCGCCGTTTCGGGCAGCTCGATCTTGACTTCGAGCACGTCGAGGTTTTCCTGGCGCTCCAGGTGCACCTTGATGTCGTCGGGATTGATCGAGACGTACTTGGAGATCACCTCGACCAGCTCGCGCTGCAGCGCAGGCAGGTAGTCGGCCCCGCGGCGGCCGGAGCGCTCGTGCGCCAGGATGATCTGCAGCCGTTCCTTGGCCAGGACGGCGGACTTCTTCTTTTCCCCGAGGAAGAAGGAGAGGAAGGACATGGCGTCACCTCCTGCCGCCGAACAGGCGTTTGAGGAAGCCGCGCTTCTCGGCCTCGACGAAGCGCAGCGGGCGGTCCTCGCCCATGAAGCGGCCGACCACGTCCAGGTAGGCCTCGGAGACGTCGCTGCCCTTGAGGTGGATCGCCGGGACGCCCTGGTTGGACGCCTGCAGCACGGCCTCCGATTCGGGGATCACGCCGATCAGGTCGATGCGCAGGATCTCCTGGATGTCCTCCAGCGACAGCATCTGCCCGTCCTGCACGCGGTTGGGGTTGTAGCGGGTGATCAGCAGGTGTTCCTTGACCGGCTCGCGGCCCTCGATGGCGCGCTTGGTCTTGGAGCCCAGCATGCCGAGGATGCGGTCGGAGTCGCGCACCGACGAGACCTCGGGGTTGGTGACCACCAGCGCCTCGTCGGCGAAGTGCATCGCCAGCACCGCGCCGGTCTCGATGCCGGCCGGCGAGTCGCACACGATGTACTCGAAGCCCATCTCGGCGAGCTCGTTGAGCACGCGCTCGACGCCGTCCTTGGTCAGCGCTTCCTTGTCGCGCGTCTGCGAGGCCGGCAGGATGTACAGGTTCTCGCAGTGCTTGTCCTTGATCAGGGCCTGGTTGAGGTTGGCCTCGTTGTTGATCACGTTGACCAGGTCGTACACCACCCGCCGTTCACAACCCATGATCAGGTCGAGGTTGCGCAGGCCGACGTCGAAGTCGATCACGGCCGTCTTGTGGCCGCGCAGGGCGATGCCGGATGCGAAGCTGGCGCTGGTGGTGGTCTTGCCAACCCCTCCCTTGCCGGAGGTCACCACGATGATTTTGGCCATCTGTTGCTGGATCCTTGAGTTGAGTCTGCGTCAGGGTTTGAGCGGTTCCATCACGAGCTTCTCGCCCACCAGCCTCACCTGCGCCGGCTTGCCCTGCACTTCGGGCGGCAGCGCGGTCTCGGTGGTGCGGTAGGTGCCCGCGATGGAGATCAGTTCGGGCTCGAGGCACAGCGTGAAGATGCGCGCCTCGGTGTTGCCGCGCGCGCCGGCGATGGCCCGGCCGCGCAACGGCGCATAGACGTGGATGTTGCCGTCGGCGATGACTTCGGCGCCGAAGTTGACCGCCGCCATCACGACCAGGTCGCAGCCGCGCGCGTAGACCTGCTGGCCCGAGCGCAGCGGCCGGTCGACGATCAGCGCGCTGACCGGCGCGGCCGGCACGGGCACCGGCACCTCGCGGATCACCTCCGACAGCACCGGCGGTGCGGGCGGCTCCATCACCACCGGCGTCGCGGGCGCGGCGGCCGGCGCCTCGGTGAGCCCCGCAGCACGGGCGGCCTCCATCTGCGCGGCGCTGCCCCCCTTGGCCGCGATCGGCACCATGCGATAGCGGCGCAGCAGCGCCACCAGCGCGGCGAAGTCGATCGCCGCGTCGTCCTGGCTCAGCGGCGACAGGTCGATCACCACCGGGTCCTGGTCGAAGAAGTCGGGGGTGTCGTCGAGGCGGGCCGCCAGCTCGGCGGCCAGGGCATCGAGGTCGGCGGTCTTCAGGACCACCGCGACGAGCGGCAGCGAAGCGCTCTTGAGATCGAAGATGGCAGGGGCGTTCCCCCGGGAAGCAGCGGCCATGGAGTGGGCAGTCACACAAAGCCTCGAAGTGTACCGGGCTGGCGTGGCCACCGGCCGGCTGGGCCGGAGTTTGACGCAGTGCCCGGCCTGCCCGGAGGCCTCCAGGCGTTACGCGCGCGTGAGGCCGGTGTGCAGATGCATCCGCGGCGGCGCGACACCCCGCAGGGCCTGCGGCGACCGGCCACGCCGGTGCCGGGCCGCCCCCGGCGGGCCCGGGGTGGGCGGCCTCGGCCCCCAGCGCCTGGATGGCATCCGCCGGCCGTCCCGTCCCTCGGGCGCAGGTGGCGCCCCGCCGTCACCGGGCCGCCCGGCCCCCGGCCTAGCGCAGCAGCGCCTGCGTGAGCGCGTGGATGAGCAGCCCGATCAGCCCGCCGACCAGCGTGCCGTTGATGCGGATGTACTGCAGGTCGCGGCCGATGTTGCGTTCCAGCTCGACGGTCAACTCCTGCGTGTCCCATTCCTCGACGCGCGCGACGATGTAGTCGCGGATGTCGTGGCGGTAGCGCTCGATCCATGCCGGCGCGGCGGCGAGGATCTGGTCGTTGATCCATTGCCGCATCGCCGCGTCGGCCGCGAGCTTCTCGCCCAGGGTGCGTGCCGTCTGCGCGAGGCGCTGGCGGATCGAGGAGTCGTCGCGCCCGAGGTCGTCGTGCAGCCAGGCGAGCAACTCGCGCCACAGCTCGTGCAGGTAGCCGGCCAGCGCCGGGTGCGACAGCACCTCGCGCTTGATCGTCTCGCCCTTGAGGCGGTATTCGGGGTCGTCCTTCAGGCGCTCGACGAAGCCGTGGACGAAGGCGTCGAAGCGCTGGCGCAGCGGATGCCCGGCATCCTCGCCCATCTCGCCGATGATGCGGCCCAGCCCAGCGACGATCTTGCTGGTCGCCAGCTGCCCGGCCAGGTTGTCCAGCCCCAGGTAGCGCAGGTAGCGCACCTCGCGCGCGATCACGTCGGCGATCTTGCGCTGCACCGCCTCGTCCTGGATCAGCGCCGCGATCTGCCGCAGCACCTCGTCGAGCAGCGCCTGGTGGCGCCCGCGCGCGGTCAGGATGTCCAGCAGCTGGCCGCCCAGGCGGGAGACATCCACCTGGTCCAGCCGCGCGACCACCGTGCTGCGGATGAAGTGCTGCACGCGCTCGTCGTCGAAGGCATCCAGGCCGTAGCGCGCCGCGGCGCTCAGGTGGCGGCCGACCTGTTCGGCATGGCGCGGCTCGCCCAGCCAGGCGGCCAGGCGGCCGGCGGGATCGAACTCGCGCAGCCGGGCCAGCACCCGCTCGGTCTCGAGGAAGTGCGTGACGATGAACTGCCCGAGGTTGCCGCCGATGCGCGACTTGTTGGCCGGGATGATCGCCGTGTGCGGGATCGGCAGCCCGAGCGGATGGCGGAACAGCGCGACCACCGCGAACCAGTCGGCGATCGCGCCGACCATCGCCGCCTCGGCGAAGGCCGCCACGTAGCCCCAGGCCGGGTGCGTGCCTTCGTTCAGCGTCGCCACCGCGTAGGTGGCCGCCGCCAGCAGCAGCAAGGCGAGCGCGACGCGCTTCATGCGCGCCAGTGCCCGGGCCCGCTCGTCCGTCGCCTGCATCGCGCCGCGCGCGCCCTCAGGCCAGCACCCGCAGCAGCCAGCGGTTGAGGTCGGCGACCTCCTCCGGGCAAACCGAGTGCTCCATCTCGTACTCGTGCCATTCGACCGGATAGTCCCAGCGCAGCAGCGCGTCGCGCGAGGCGATGCCGCGCTCGATCGCGACCACCGTGTCGTCGCGGCCGTGCGCGAGGAACACCGGCACGTCGCGGTTCGCCGCGGCCGCCTCGGCCGGCGTGGTCCCGGCCAGCGGCAGGTAGCCCGACAGCCCCGCCAGCCCGGCCAGGCGCTCGCGATGGCGCAGGCCGGTCATCAGCGTCATCGCGCAGCCCTGCGAGAAACCGGCCAGCACGATGCGCGAGGCCGGGATGCCGCGCGCCTTCTCGGCCTCGATGAGCGCATCGATCATCAGGCGCGACTCGCGCAGGCCGGTCTCGTCCTCGCGCTGCGGGGCGCCGGGGCCGAGGATGTCGTACCAGGCCGGCATCACGTAGCCGCCGTTGACGGTGACGGGGCGCGCCGGCGCATGCGGCAGCACGTAGCGCACCGGGCCGAGGTCGTCCAGGTCCAGTGCCTGCACCACCGGCACGAAGTCACTGCCGTCGGCCCCCAGCCCGTGCAGCACGATCAGGCAGGCCGTCGGCCCCGGCCCGGTTTCGATTTCGATGGCGTCGAGCGACATGTCGGTAAGCTCCTTGGCCGGCACGCACCGGCACCCGATGCGTCGAGCATAGACGACGCCGCTGTCGCCGTCCGCGTCACAATGCAAGGCCCGTCATCTCCCTGGAGACGCCCGATGCCCGACGACCGGCTGCAGGCGCTGGTGCAGCGCCTGCGCGAGTTTTCCGCCGCAAAGCAGTGGGAGCGCTATCACTCGCCGAAGAACCTTGCGATGGCCCTGGCCGGCGAGACCGGCGAACTGGTCGCCGAACTGCAATGGCTGACCGAGGACGAGAGCCGCGCGCCCGAACCCGAGCGCCTGCAGCGCATCCGCGACGAGGCGGCCGACGTGTTCATCTACCTGGCGCGCCTGGCCGATGCGCTGGGCATCGACCTGATCGAGGCCGCCCACGCCAAGATGGACCGCAACGAGGCGCGCTTTCCGGCCGGCAGTGCGCCGGGGCACCGCTGAAGCGGCGCCGCGCAGGGATCACTCGCGGCGCATCGAGCAGCGCGGGCGCTGCAGCAGCCGGTCGACATAGGCCGCGATGCGCGGGCGGTCGGGCGGGCCGCCGAACCAGCGCTTCCAGATGAACATCGAGCCGATCATCACGTCGGCCGCGGTGAACCAGTCGCCGAACAGGTACGGCCCGTCGCCGAGCTCGCGCTCGACCACGTCCTGCGCCGCGTCGAACGGGGTCCAGCCGCGCGCCGGATGATGGGGCAGCTTGAGCAGCGCCTCGCCCATCGACGGCTCCAGCTGCGCGGTCGAATAGACCATCAGCGACAGGAAGCGCCCGCGTCCGGGTGCGCCGGGCGGCGGCGCCAGCCGGGCCTCGGGATGCTTCTCGGCCACGTAGAGGCAGATCGCCGGGTTCTCGTAGACGCGGACGTCGCCGTCGACCAGGGCCGGCAGCTTGCCGGCCGGGTTGATCGCCAGGAACTCGGACCGCTTGTGTTCGCCCTGCTGCAGGTCGACGTGGACCAGTTCGTACTCGGCCCCGGCTTCGTCGAGCATCCAGCGCGCGATCTGGCCCCGGCTCTGCGGGTGGAAGTAGAGCTTGAGCATCGGCATCCTCCCCTGGGAGTCGCTTCGGTGGCAAAGTTGCATCCTGCCCCAGGCGTGCCGTGCGAAGGCCGGCGCGTGGCCGTGGGCGACGTGGTAACGCGCTATAACGAGATCGTGGAAGAAGTCGAAACCGATCCAAGCCTGAAAATCGAATTTCGCCAATGAGCGAGACGCCGGAGCAGCGCAACCGCACTATGCGGGCTGTGCGTTCCCGCGACACCGCCCCGGAAATGATCGTGCGGCGCTTTCTCCACGCCGCTGGCCTGCGCTTCCGGCTCCATGATCGGCACCTTCCTGGCGTTCCTGATCTGGTGTTTCCAAGCCGCCGCATAGCGCTGTTCGTGCATGGGTGTTTCTGGCATCAGCACCCAGGCTGCAAGGCGGCCGACCGGCCGAAGTCGTGGCCAGACTACTGGAATCGGAAGCTGGATGGAAACATGGTGCGTGACGCCCGCCACTGGCTCTATGCCGTTTTGTGAGGCCTAACGTTCGAGCTAAGCGGGCGACGACGGCAGGATGCCGGGCCCGGGCTGGCGAAAATGTACCGCGTACCGCCAGACCGAGCCTGGTGGCCTGCCGTTGGCGCTCCGCTTGAGCGAGTGGTTAGGCGTCACTGCGGGGACAAATTGAATGCTTAGATATACCAAAATTTCCAAAGGATTCCCAGTATTGCAATTGCTGAAATCGGACTCGTGACAACTAAGAACGCCCGCAACCCCATTGGAAGCATCCATGCAATCATTGCACCCAACGCGATCTCAGCAAGACTAACAGCCGCCCATACGATGCCGTGATTGACAAGCGATGTAATCAAGGCAATAATGGAGAGAGCCATTCCAAGTAGAACGAATTGCGGCCCAGTCTTGTGAACCCACAGAGGAACAGCACCCACATCTTTGCGTCCCTCGATGATTAATATATTGGCGGCGGCTGCAACAATTCCAATAAATGTATAAATGACAAAATAGAACCCCATGCTTGTCCTTCTATTCGATGAGCTGCTAAGAGCGTTAAGTCGTAACGATAGTGAATGCTGGTGTTATCAGAGAATGCGTTTGTTTGGCGGCCTAGATGTATCAAGAATCATCGTGGCTTTCGGTTCGGCAATGGATTGGGAAGCAGATGCGACGATCTCGGGTAAGCGGAGCACGTGGCGTTCGGTCTGAGTGCGGAAGAAGTGGGTCCTGTGACGCCTAACAGGCCGTTGAAAAAGTCGATGCGGGTTCAAAAAATGGTGATTTCGGGGGTGCCTCACCCCTTACCCACTCTTGAAAAATCGCTTGTAGGTCGTTCTGAAAGGTCGGCCTTTGGCAGTGCATCGTTCCTCGGGACTTTTTCAACGGCCTGCTAACACCTGAGTTAAGCCGCGCCGCGAAGCGGCGTCGGCTTGGGCGAATTGTTAGACCAACTATTTCGTCTTCTTGGGTTTCCCCGGGTTCTTGTGCGGCACGGCCTTGTGGACCTCCCGGATCTTTTTGTCTAGTTCCTCAAAGGCTGTGCGAGCGCCGTCCTTCTTGCCCTGAGTGTAGACCGCCTCAAGAACCTGCGAGAGACGAACGCCGTGATAAAGCGTCATGTCCTCCGTAATCTCATGGAGGGCGCGGGACACTCGCGGACTCGCGTAAACGGCAACATGCCCCGACTGCACGGGGATCAAGTTCTTCTGGTATCTCGGCGCGCCCTTGGCTTTCGCTGGAGCCGCCGTCGTTCCCGACGTAGACGCAGACTTCGTAGGCTTCTTGGATCGAGTTGCCATGACACCTCCCATGTTGGTCTAACGACAAGCTTGAGCGGCGAGCGAAGGCGGCGCGAAGCGCCGACGTAGCGAGTCCGTCTCGAAGCGATTGTTAGGTGGCATTTCTGTCATTGCTCTATCGGTATCGGGGTAGTTTCTGTTCTTGTTGCACCGCTTTTCCCTGGAAACGACTTGAATAACGCTTGTATCATCGCCGGCATCACCCGCGATAGCTGCGATGAAGAGCCGGTACTCTTCACGTTGCCCTCATACAGAACGTTGAGCTTTTCTGTTCCAACGCTTTTAGCGTCAACGATGTACAGCCATAACCCACGGGCATACTCTGTTCTCGATACAGTAGAAGAACCAACTACTCCGTAGGTGGGCGTATAGGTTGTAGTACCAGAATATGAGCCGTAGTTGCCGTATGTGTTCAACGTGCCATACGTAGTTGATGATGAAACGCCTGTCTGACCAAAAATTGGGATGGACTCCAACTTTTGCTTCCCACTGTCGATCCCATAGTCGAAAGCGATTACAACATCGGGTTTTTCTTTTTCTGTAACTTCTCTGTACTGATGCTTATTGAGCTCTTGGCGAATGAGCGCCGCATACGTCTTGTACTCGAGACTGTTTTCCTGACCTTTTAGCGGAACAAAAATATATGTCGTCGGAGTTGGACTATCTCCGAGTTGATGAAACACAGCCACGTCCGACCTAATGAATCCAGCGCATCCCGATAAGAGCACAGCGGACAGCACGCACGCCAAGATTCTCATTGTTGTCATATCAGCGCTCCTTTTTCTTGCACCTAACGTGTTATAGGGAGCAAAACTGCTGCATAACACCGACGGCTGTCTCCCTAACACCGGCGGCTCGATCGGGCGTAAAGCCGCGCCCAGCCTGCGTTTCCAGGCATTGACTGGATGTTTGTACAGTACTAAATTTCATGCAAATTGGCGCAACGTTCGTACCACGCACTTTGCCTGTGCGCGCGGGCGTGGGCAATCCCCCCCGAAGGGGGCTACCGCAGAGCCGGTGCAGCGTCTCGATCTTGATCGGGAACGGCTTGGCGTGGCTGGCGTAGAAGCCATGCAGCCACTGCGCGAGCTGGTGGCCGTCCAGCGCATGGCGCACGGCCCATTCCACCTGCGTGAACTGGTCGGCGGCGAACAGCGGGCGCAGCTTCTCGTCCAGCTCGATGACCCACTCCTGCGTTTCCTCGTCCTTCGCCGCGAAGCGAATCAGGCCGCCGATGTAGGTGTAGCGGCCCTGCTTGACGGTCACGGCATTGGCTACAAGCCGCTCGATGCGCGTTTGCAGGGTCGCCCGGTTCTTGCCGGTGTCGGTCTTGCCCATGAGCTTCAGTAGGGCGTAGGACGTGACGCGGCACCGACTGCCCAGCTCCTGAAGGCGCACGGCGTGCAGCACGCTTTCCCACACATCGAGGTCGCCTTGGTCGAGGCGTTCGCCCTTGTAGCGGATCGTCACGCCATCGACGGCGGCGAGATCCTCGCCGTTGATGTACCGCCGCCGCCCCTTGGCGATCGCGCCGAACAGGGCCGACCGTAGGAAGCCGTTCGGCACCGCCCGGACAGTCTCCGGGCCAAGCCCGGCATTGCACCAGGTTGCAACAGCCGGTCGCTTTCCAGGTTTTGCGCAGCGGGACTGCACGACGGCGGCAACTGGGTCATCATCGGCGGCTTCCCCCGACGCGTGCCGACCATGTCCGCCATCATCTCCGTCTCCGGGCTGTGCAAGACCTATGCGTCGGGCCTGGCCGCACTGAAGCACATCGACCTCGAGATCCGCCGCGGCGAGATCTTCGCGCTGCTGGGCCCCAACGGCGCCGGCAAGACCACGCTGATCGGCACCATCTGCGGCATCGTGCGCCCCACCTCGGGCAGCGTGCGGGTGGGCGGGCACGACATCGTCAGCGACTTCCGCGCCGCGCGCGCGCTGATCGGGCTGGTGCCGCAGGAACTGACCACCGACGCCTTCGAGACGGTCTGGAACACGGTCTCGTTCAGCCGGGGCCTGTTCGGCAAGCCGCCCGACCCGGCCCACATCGAGCGGGTGCTGAAGGACCTGTCGCTGTGGGAGAAGAAGGACAGCCGGCTGATGACGCTGTCCGGCGGCATGAAGCGCCGCGTGCTGATCGCCAAGGCGCTGTCGCACGAGCCGCAGGTGCTGTTCCTCGACGAGCCCACCGCGGGCGTGGACGTGAGCCTGCGCCGCGACATGTGGGCGCTGGTGCGCCGGCTGCGCGAGACCGGCGTGACCGTCATCCTGACCACGCACTACATCGAGGAAGCCGAGCAGATGGCCGACCGCGTGGGCGTGATCAACCGCGGCGAGCTGATCCTGGTCGAGGACAAGGCCGAGCTGATGCGCAAGCTGGGCAAGAAGCAGCTGACGCTGCAGCTGGCCGAGCCGCTCGCGGCCCTGCCGCCGGGCCTCGAGGACTGGCCGCTCGCGCTCGGCAAGGGCGGCACCGAGCTGACCTACACCTACGACGCGAGGACGTCCGGCACCGGCGTGGTCGCGGTGCTGCAGCGGCTGGCCGCCGCCGGCATCGTGCCCACCGACCTGCACACCACCGAAAGCTCGCTGGAGGACATCTTCGTGAGCCTGGTCAAGGAGCCCCACGCATGAGCATGAACTGGCATGCCGTCCGCGCGATCTACCAGTTCGAGATGGCGCGCACGCGGCGCACGCTGCTGCAGAGCATCGTCTCGCCGGTGCTGTCGACCTCGCTGTACTTCGTGGTCTTCGGCGCGGCGATCGGCTCGCGCATCCCCGAGATCGATGGCGTGAACTACGGCGCCTTCATCGTCCCGGGCCTGATCATGCTGTCGCTGCTGACCCAGAGCATCTCCAACGCCTCGTTCGGCATCTACTTCCCGAAGTTCACCGGCACGATCTACGAGCTGCTGTCGGCACCGGTGTCGCACCTGGAGATCCTGCTCGGCTACGTGGGCGCGGCGGCCAGCAAGTCCATCCTGCTCGGCCTCGTCATCCTCGCGACGGCCGCGCTGTTCGTGCCGCTGCGCATCGAGCACCCGGTGTGGATGCTGTTCTACCTGGTGCTCACCGCGGTGACCTTCAGCCTGCTCGGCTTCGTGATCGGCATCTGGGCCGACGGCTTCGAGAAGCTGCAGCTGATCCCGCTGCTGGTGGTCACGCCGCTGACCTTCCTCGGCGGCAGCTTCTACTCGATCCACATGCTGCCGCCGGTCTGGCAGACCCTCTCGCTGTTCAACCCGGTGGTCTACCTGGTCAGCGGCTTCCGCTGGAGCTTCTACGGCGCCGGCGACGTGAGCATCGGCCTGAGCCTGGCGATGACGCTGGCCTTTGCCGTGGCCTTCGTCGCGATCGCGGCGTGGATTCTGCGCACGGGGTACAAGCTGAAGGCCTGAGCGACCGCCACGCACGCGGCGTGCCGCCAGGGCGCCGCGGGAGGCGCCCCGACGCGGCACCCCGGGTTCAACGCCACGCGGACATGGCCTCTTCCGCGCTCACGTGGCCCCGGAATGCGCCGGTCGAGGTGGCCGGGGCCTGGCGTTCGACCGCATCGGCAAAGGCCACCGCCGGGTCGGCGCGCAGCTTGCGCAGGTGGGCCGCGACGTTCGGGTACTCGGCCCGGGTGTCGAACACGCGCAGGTAGTCCGCCCAGCGCGCCACGCCCGACAGGTAGGCGTCGGCCACGCTGCGGCGGTCGTCGACCAGCCAGGCGCGACCGGCCAGCAGGCCGTCGAGCACCCTGAACACCCTGTGCACGTCCTGCGTGCCGAGTTCGCGCAGCAAGCCCTTGGCGCCGTCGTCCAGGTCGTCGCGGTCGTAGGCCGTCCACAGCGGGCCGAACGCTCCGAAGAAGTCGGTGCTGAGGAAGGCCAGCCTCTCGTTGAGCCGGTCGTGCTCCGGCGTGCCCTGTGCACGGCCCAGGCCCTGCGGGCCGAGGTCCTGCGCCGCCAGGTGCTGCAGGATGGCCAGGCTCTCGGTCAGCATGCGGCCGTCGCCGGTCAGCAGCACCGGCGTCTGCATCTTGGGGTTGAGCCGTTCATAGCCGGCCGGCCAGGCCTCGAGCATCTCGACGCGGCACAGCCGGTAGGGCCGCCCCAGCCATTCGAGCGCGACGATCGAACCAAAGGAGCATCCCTGCGGGACGCCATAGAACAGGACGGGTTCCATCTCGGTCGTTCCTCCACGTTGCAAGCACGGCAACAGCGCCGCGGGAGGAACGTTAGGGCGGAAAGCGGCTAGATTCCGCCCTATATCGAACGCATGCCCAGGCCATGGCCCGCCCGACCACGCGCGTGCTCGCGCTGCTCGAACTGCTGCAGACCCATCGCCGCATGACCGGTGCGGAACTGGCCGCGCGGCTGGAGGTCGACGGCCGCACGCTGCGCCGCTACATCGCGGCGCTGGAGGACCTGGGCATCCCCATCCTGGCCGAGCGCGGCCGCTACGGCGGCTACATGCTGATGCCCGGCTACAAGGTGCCGCCGCTGATGTTCACCCAGGAGGAAACGCTGGCGGTGGGCCTCGGCCTGGTGGCGGCGCGCCGGCTCGGCCTGGGCGACCGCGCCGCGGCGATCGAAAGCGCCCAGGCCAAGCTGGAGCGCGTGATGCCCGCGCCGCTGCAGAAGCGCCTGCGCGCGCTGGGCGAGACGGTGGCACTGGACCTGCCCGCGCCTTCCGCACCGGTGGACGACGCAACGCTCGCGACGCTGGCCGAGGCGATCCGCTCGGCGCGACGCGTGCGGCTGGACTACCAGCCGGAGGCGGGCGCTGCGACCACGCGCGACGTCGATCCCTACGGGCTGGTGTACCGGCGCGGGCGCTGGTACGTGAGCGGGCATTGCCACCTGCGGCGCGACCTGCGTTCGTTCCGCCTCGACCGCATCCGGCAGGTGCAGCTGGTCGACGCCTACTTCGGGCGTCCCGCGCATTTCGACGCGGCCGCGCACCTGGCGCGCAGCATCACCGAGCTGCCGCGCGCCATCCCGGTGTCGGTGCTGCTGCACACCGACCTCGCCGACGCGATGTCCGACCTGGGCGAGTCGCTCGGCACGCTGGCACCGGTCGAGGGCGGCGTGCTGCTGCAGGCACGCACCGACAGCCTGGCCTGGTTCGCGCGGCAGCTGGCGCGGCTGGGCTGCCGCTTCACCGTGCTCGCGCCGCGCGGGCTGCGCCAGGCGGTGCGCCGGCATGCGCGCCGGTTGCTGGCCGCAACGGAGGCCCGCCGCGTTCAGGGCCGCCCGCGCGGCGGCACGCGGGTCTCCAGCGGGGACGGGGTGTAGGCGGCGCCGTGGTCGGCCTCCAGCGTGCGGCACCACGCGGCGATGTCGGCCGGCACGGGCTTGCGGCCATGCGCCACCCGGTCGAGCAGCGCGTGCATCAGCGCCGCACAGGTCACGTCGCTCCGGTCGCCGTGGGTGTCGTGGCGCGTGCAGGCCTGCACCAGGCGATCGGCGCTGCCGCCGCGCCATGGTCTGCCGGAAGCGGGCGTCCAGCTCGACGAAGGCGGTCGGGGCCCGATGCGCTTGACCGTCAGCACCGCCACCGGGAGGCGGCCGACCAGGTCGGTGTCCCCGGCCAGGCGGCGCACCGCGCGGATCGGCGCGCAGGCGCGGCACGCCGGCCTTGAGCGCCGCGTCGTCGTCCGGGCCGCGGTCGCGCACGCCGATGTGGCCGAACGGGCTGACCCCGCCGGTGCGGTGGTGCACGGTGTCCTGGAACTGGCAGGTGGCCCAGGCCAGGTGCGCGGGGATGCCGCTTTCCGGGATGCGGATCACTTCCATGAGGGTGCATACCTGGCGCTGCTGCCCGGGCGTGCGCCGCACTGCCGGCGTGTCCAGCCCCAGGCAGGCATTGATGCGCGCGTTCAGCTCGCTCCGCGCGCGGCAGCGTCAAAGGTGCCGACCGCGGCCCCCGTCCGCCGTCGGCCCGGCCGGGCCGGGACGGCGTGCCGTCGCGTCCCGGCGGTCGCTGCTGCAGCGCCTGCCGGTACGCCGATTGCCCGTCCCACGGGACAGGAACACGCTGCGAGCAGGAGCCCCGATGACCCTCCGGGTGATGGACGTGATGACGCGCGGTGCCCAGGCGACGGCCCCGGCCGACAGCCTGCGCCGCGCGGCCCAGGCGATGGACGACCTCAACGTGGGCGCACTGCCGGTGTGCCGGCGCAGCCGTGTGGTCGGCATCGTCACCGACCGCGACATCGTCGTGCGCGCCGTCGCGCAGGCCCGGCCGGCCGACGTCACCACGGTGCAGGACGTGATGACGACGGACGTGCGCTGCTGCTACGAGGACCAGTCGCTCGACGACGCGATCGAGGCCATGCGGCGCCACCAGGTACGACGCCTGCCGGTGCTCGACCGACAGCACCTGCTGGTCGGCATCGTCTCGCTGGGCGACATCGCCACCAAGGGCGGTCATGCGGCCGCCGCGGTCCTGCTCGCCGACGTCTCGCAGCCGTGCGAACCCGATCTGGACCACGCCGCCATCCGCCCGGCGCACGCCCCGCGGCAACCCGGCGACCCCCTTGCCACCCCGACCAGGAGATGACCTCATGCCCGAACTTGACCCGCGCCCCAACGGCCCCGCCGCCTCCCCGCTCACCGGCCAGCCGGCCGCCGAACCGCTCGACGGCACGCACCAGGGCGACCCGTTGCATGCGCGGGCCGAGGCCCTGATGCAGCGTGGCAGCGCCCTGGCCGCCACGGCCCAGGAGCAGCTGCACCACTGGCAGGCGCGGGACGCGCAGCGTGACAGCCTGCCCGGCGAACACTGGATCGCCCTCGGCGCCGGGCTGTGGCTGCTGACGCGTCGCCGGCCCTCGATGCTCGGCCAGCTGCTGTGCGTGGCCGCCGGTGCGGCGCTCGTGTACCGCTCGATGACCGGGCGCGACAGCCCGCTCCAGGCACGGCGCGAGCGCCAGCAGGCAGGCCCCGCGACTTCGTGGCCGTCGCAGCAGGACGCCGCGGGCAGGGTGGACGACCTGCTGTCGCCCGGCGAACCGTCGGGCCGCCCGCCGCTCTGACCGCGCGAAGGCCCGGCGACGCACCGACGGGCCGCCGGTGTGACCCGCCGCCGGCGGGCCGGGCTCACGGCGCGCCGGCCGGCAGCAGGTCCGCAGGCTACAGCCCGACCGCGCCCACGCCCGCGTGCGTGAGCGTCTCCCACGACATCTGCAGGTCGGTCGTGGAGCCTCCCGCGCGCACCTTGGGCAGCAGCGCCGCGGTGGCCGGCATGGCGCGGCCACGGCGGTTGACGTAGTGGTTGTAGAGGATTTCCCAGGTCGGCAGGATCTGCACCTCGATCGTGTTGTTCGGCACCGGCTGCTTGTCCTTGTTCACGAATTCGCTGCGGCGCGCGCACAGCCAGGGATCGACACCGACCGTGGCCTTGCCGTTGCTGGCCGGCGCATGGGCTGCGAGGTACTTCGCCATGAACTCCGCCCCGGCGATGAGGCGCGCCTCTTCCTCGGCGTAGAGGTCCACGCCCTGCAGCAGCGCCGTCTCCGCCGCCTGCGACAGCGAGGCGATGGACATCGTCGCATGGCCGAAATCGCGGCACACCTCCTGCGAGATGCCGTTCGTGCGCGAGGAGAACTCGGTCTGCCCCCACCAGGCCTTCGCGAGCGAGCCCGACTTCCAGCGGCCGTCGGCGCCGCGCTGGTTCGGCGCGGGCACGGGTTCGGCGCCGTCGCTGGCCAGGTAGATGGTCTCGCGCACGCGCTGGCGCCACATGCCGAGCGCCTTCTCGAACAGCGCGCGGTCATCGGTGTAGACGGCGATGTTCATCACGCCGTTGGTCATCGAGTTGTTCCAGTTGCTGCCGCCGCTGGTCCAGCCGTCGACGATGCGCGGCAGCATGACGCGTCGCAGCATCTCGCCGAACCGCACGGCGCGCTCCTGCGGCCAGCCCGAGTTGCTGTGGCGCAGGATCTCGGCCGAGCGCGGGAACAGCTCGGCCAGCCACGCCGCCTGCAGCGGCCCGTTGTGCGTGTCGTAGTCCCCGTAGACGAAGGCGATGGACTGCAGCGTGTCCGCGTAGGCGTCGAGGATCCGGATCGCGCCGTCCGCGTAGCGCTGGTCGCGCGTGTGGTACCACAGCAGCGCGAGGGTGTAGGCGGCCAGCGCGTCCTGCCGGGCGTCGTAGCAGCCCTCGTCGACCTTGCTGCCGCCGTTGCCGCACCGCATGTGCGCCACCGGGCGCGGCACCCAGTTCGGGTTGCCGTGGCCCTTGCGCTGCGCGCGGCTGAACTCGATGCTCCAGGGTTGCGCGCCGGCGGCGATGCGCGCGCGCACGAAATCGAGCTGGGCCGCCGAGACGTGCAGCCCGGGGTGCACGAAGGCCGGCTCGTACTTCACGCTCAGGCGCGGCCGCTGGGCGGGGTCGGCCGCCTCGGAGGAGGCCAGCACCATCCCGTCCATGTTCGTGATCGCGTCCAGCACGAAGCCGTGGTTGGTCTGCGGCGCGTTCACCCAGCCCTGCACCACGGCCACGCCGGCGGCGTTGAGCGACACCGCGTACCGGCCGGTGGCGGTGGGCAGCAGCTGGCCGAGCACCGTGCTGCCGCGGTCGCCCGCGCCGCGGGCCCCGGGGGCCTCCCAGGGCGTGGACGCGGCGGCCTGGTTCCACGTGGCCTGCGACTCGTTCCAGGCGCGGCGCGCGGCGTAGAGGACGAAAGGCTCGCCCGAGGTCCGGTTGGTCACCGTGAAGCTCAGCTCGGCCGCCTGCACCTTGGCCCCCCGCGGGATCGCGCTCAGGTCGAAGCGCAGCAGGGTGGTGGCGCGCTGGCCGCTGCCCGCCGGGGCGTCGCGGTCGGTGGTCAGCGCGGTGTCGGCACCGGCGTTGGCAGACGGCACGGCCTGCTGCAGCCAGGTGTCGGCCACGCCCGCATAGCTTGCCGATGGCGACACGCCGCGCTGGAAGGACATCTCGGCCGACACGGCCGCCGCCGCAGGCTGTCCGTGGCCGGTGCCCGACGCCTGCGACGCCGTGGGGGCGGAAGGCGCGTCCTGCGCCACCGCCTCCGACGGCGCGGGGCCGTCATCGTCCAGGGCGTCCCGGACCACCACGTCGGGCGGCGCGGTGGTGCCGCCCGCCACGTCCGGGATGGCCTCCGTGGCGGCCTGGCCGGACGGCCCGCTGCCGCCTGCCGACGGGCCGGTGGCCGTCGTGCCGGATGGATCGCTGCCGCCGCAGGCGGCAAGGCCCAGGGCCACCAGCAGGGCGACCCCGTGACGCCAGGTCAGGGTGTGCTTGATCACCTCGTCCTCCCTCGGTTCTCGTGAAACCGCTGCCACGCCGGGCAACGGGCGCGACGCTATACAGCCCGCGCCAAAAAAGCTGTAACGCGGTGCGCTGGATTGAAACGAGGTGTTGGTCTGTGGCCAGTGGCGAGGCCAAGCGGGCCAGCGTGGCGGCGCAGGGCCTCGCGACGGGGACCGCGCACGGAAGGCGCGCCCGCCTGCCGGCGGGCAGCCGGCGCTAGCCCAGCGTCGCGCTGGCCAGCTTGGCGCCGAAGCCGAGGAACAGGCCGCCCACCGCGCCGGTGCCGGCCGCGGCCAGCCGGCGCCGGCGGCGGAACTGCTGCGCGAGGTAGGCCCCGCCGAAGATCAGCAACGACAGGTAGGCCGCGCTGCACAGCTGCACGATGGCGCCCAGCAGCAGGAAGGACAGTCCCGGGTGCTCGTAGGCCGGGTCGACGAACTGGATGAAGAAGGACACGAAGAACAGGATCGCCTTCGGGTTCATCAGGCTGATCAGCAGCGCCGAGCGCAGCGGCCGGCGCGCGTCGGCGACCTCCATCGCGCGCGCCGGGCCGTCCTGCCCGCGCCAGGTGGCCAGCGCCGAGCGCAGCAGGTTGAAGCCCACCCAGGCCAGGTAGGCCGCCCCGGCGTACTTGATGGCCATGAACAGCGCCGGCATCGCCTTGAGCAGCGAGGCCGCGCCGCCGGCGGACAGCAGCATCAGGATCGCGTCGCCGATGAACACGCCGCAGGCTGCCTGGTAGCCGGCCTTGACGCCCCAGCGCGAGGCCACCGACATCACGTACAGCGAGTTGGGTCCGGGCAGCAGGATGATGAAGATCGTCCCGACGACGAAGGTGCCCAGGTCGGTGATGCCGTAGAACATGGTGGCCAGGCGCAGGAAAGGATCGCAGCGAAACCGCGATTCTTCCACGGGCGCCGGGTGCGCGCCTCAGGGGGCGCCGCGGCCGAGCAGCGCGCGGGCGCAGGCCAGCGCCTGGGCCGCGTAGCCGCCGCCGAACAGCAGCACGTGGTTGAGCAGGTGGTACAGCTGGTACAGCCCGCGCCGGCGCGCGTAGCCCTCGTGCAGGCCGGCGGTGGCGCGGTAGGCATGCCAGAAGCCGGCCGGCGGGCTGCCGAACAGTTCCATCATCGCCAGTTCGGCCTCGGCGTCCGAGCACGACACCGCCGGGTCGTAGATCACCGGGGTGCCGTCGGCCTGCATGGCCCAGTTGCCGGACCACAGGTCGCCGTGGATCAGGCTGGCGCGCGGCAGGTAGCCGTCGTCGAACCATTGCGGCAGCCGGTCGATCACCTGCGCGACCGCCTCGACCAGCGGGGTGGCCCCGCCGCGGCGGGCCAGCTCGGCGTTCAGCGCGCCAAGGCGTGCCTCGGCGAGGAAGTCGATCCAGCCGGCGCGGCCGCCCTGGCGGCTCCAGCGGTTGCGCTGCGGCGTGCCGCCCAGCAGGTTGTCGCGCCGCCAGCCGTAGCGGCCTTCGCCGCCGGCGGGATGCCGCGGTGCAGCTCGCCCAGCGCACGCCCGTAGCGCTCGCCGAAGCCGGCGTCGGGCGGACGCAGCTCCAGCCATTGCAGCGCCAGCAGCGCCAGGCCGTGTTCCCCGTCGCGCCAGCAGCCGGCCACCTCGGGCACCGCGATCGCGCGCATCGAGGCCAGCGCCTCCAGGCCGTCGGCCTCGGCTTCGAGCACGTCGGCGGCAGCCAGCGGCACGGACTTCACGAACAGCCGCTGCCCCCGCCCGCGCGCGCCCCAGGTGGCACAGAAGCTGCTTGCATGCAGCGGCTCGGCGGACCAGCGTCCGCCGAAGCGGCCGGCCAGCGACCGTTGCAGCAGGACCGTCTCGTTCGTCATGCGCGGCACCCGGTGATGCGCGAGGACGCCAAGCCTACTCCGATTCATCCCGGCACGGCGCGCCGGCGTGCCCTACAGTAGCCCCTTCCCCACCCGATGCCGAAAGCGGCGCGGCTGTCGCGCCCTCCCATGAAGACACCTGCCCTGCTGCTGCCCCCCGCCTCCCTCCCCGAGCCGTCCCGCGCGCGGCGCGTGCCCGCCGCCCCCGCCTCCGACGCGCGCCCGCCCGCGCGGCCGCGGCTGTCGCGCGAGGCCGAGCGCGCCCGCCTGGAGCACCTGGCGCGCGACCTGGGCTTCCACGGCTATCCGGACAGCTTCGCCGCCGCGCGGCGCCTGGGCCGCCAGGTGACGCTGTACGTGGGCCCGCCCAACAGCGGCAAGACGCACGCGGCCTTTGAGCGGCTCGCGCAGGCCACCGCGGGCGCCTACCTCGCGCCGCTGCGCCTGCTGGCGCTGGAAGGGCGCGACCGGCTGGAAACGCGCGGCGTGCCGTGCTCGCTGCTGACCGGCGAGGAGCACGTGCCGGTGCCCGATGCGCGCGTGGTCTCGAGCACCGTGGAGATGGTCAACACGCGCCAGGCCATCGACGTCGCGGTGATCGACGAGGCGCAGATGCTGTTCGACCCCGACCGCGGCTGGGCCTGGACCCAGGCCATCGTCGGCGTGCCGGCGCGCGAGCTGATCGTCATCTGCTCGGCCTACGCGGTGGAGGCGATCCGGCGCCTGCTCGCGGTGTGCGGCGAGGCGGCCGAGGTGCGCGAGTTCGAGCGCAAGCAGCACGTGCAGCTGCTCAAGGCCCCGGTGCCGCTGGAGGCGCTGCGGGCCGGCGACGCCGTGGTGGCGTTCAGCCGGCGCGAGGTGCTGATGTTGCGCGACCGCATCGCCCAGCAGGGCCACCGCGTCAGCGTGATCTACGGCGCGCTGCCGCCGGAGGTGCGCCGCGGCGAGGCCGAGCGCTTCGCCAGCGGCCAGACCCAGGTGCTGGTGGCCACCGACGCGATCGGCATGGGGCTGAACCTGCCGATCCGACGCGTGCTGTTCAGCAGCGTCACCAAGTTCGACGGCGAGGCCGACCGCGACCTCACCGAAAGCGAGGCGCACCAGATCGCCGGCCGTGCCGGGCGCTACGGCCTCCACGACGAAGGCCATGCCGGGGTGCTGCGGGAGGCCGAGCAGGGCGCGCTGCGCGTGCTGCGCCAGCTGCTGCAGCGCCAGCCCGAGGCGCCGCCCGGCTTCAAGGCCCGGGTGGCGCCGACCGCCTGGCACGTGCAGACCATCGCGGAGCGCCTGGGCCGGCAGCGGCTGCGCCAGGTGCTGGGCGTGTTCATGGAGCAGCTCGAGCTGGACAACGAGCACTTCGAGGTGGCGGCGCTGGAGAACATGCTCGAGCTCGCCGACCTGCTGGACCGCAACGCCGGCGCGCTGGACCTGACCGACCGCTTCGTCTACGCGCAGGCGCCGGTGGACCCGGACGCCACCTACCAGCTGGAGCACTTCCTTGCCTGGGCCGCGAACCACGCGCGCAGCGGGCGCGCCGGCGCGCCCGGTTTCCTCGACGAGGTCGACGGCCACAGCCGGCTGGACCGCATGGAGCAGGCGCTGCGGCTGTGCACGCTGTGGCTGTGGCTGGACCTGCGCTTCGAGGGCGTGTACGGCCACGTCGACGCGGTGACCGCGCTGCGCGACGAGCTCAACCGCGGCATCGAACGCCAGCTCAAGAGCCGCCGGCCGCTGTGGCAGCACCCCAGGCGCAGCCGGCGCGTCTGAGCCCGCCCCGCGGCGCGCCCGTGCGCTTTCCCTTCAGTAGTGCGGCGGCAGCTCCTCGCGCAGGCTGCGCAGCACCGCGCCGCTGCCGTCGTCGACCCGCTCGCGCAGCCGCGCGACCTCGCGGGCCAGGGTCTGCAGCTGCAGCTGCTGCCGCACGACCACCTCGTTGAGCCGGTCGATCGTGTCCTCGGCGTAGCTGAGCTTGATCTCGAGGTCGATCAGGCGTTGTTCGATCCGTTCGTCCATCGTCATCGTGTGTCCGTCGTGGCGGCAGGCCGCCTCAGGCCGGCGAGGAGCGCATGCCGTAGGTCCTGCCGCCGAGGAACAGGTATTCGGCGCGCAGCACCGCCTCGCCCTCTTCCTCGAAATACGTGTAGCCCAGCACGCCCACCTCGGTGCCGGGCTGGATCTCGGGCACCTGCCAGGCGTTCATGCGGGTCAGCGGCGCCAGCTCGATGGTCCAGCGCCGGTCGGCGCGTCGCGGCAGCTGCGCCGCGGCCAGCAGCGCCGGCCCGTCCACCGGGGCGGTCTGCGCCGGCAGGGCGCGCTGCTTCAGGTCCGCCGGCAGCTGCAGCTGCTCGGGGCGCTCCAGCACGAGCTCCGCATGCGGGTTGCGCCAGCGCACCTCGACGGCCCGGCCCTCCAGGTAGAGCGGGCGGTTCTGGTCGAAGCGGCTCCAGCCGTGGTGGGCCCAGGCCAGGCGCGCCCAGGCGGGCAACAGCAGCACCGCGCCGCCGGCGGCCAGCGCGGTGCGTCGGGACAGGGGACGGGTCATGGCAGCGCTCCTCGGTTCGCACGGTTCAGACATAGGCGATCCAGCGCCCGCACGCCAGCACGGCCAGCCACAGCGCCAGCGACAGCGCGGTCTGGGCGCGGGCGATGCCGTCGACGCGGCGCACCCCGCCGCGCGCATGGAACATCGCGGCGTTGGTGCCCGCCAGCATCAGCAGGCCCATTTTCCAGACAAAGGCGCGGTTGGCCAGCAGTTCCCCGGGCTGCGTCGCGAACATCGTCAGCCCGCTGGCGGCGGCGAGCAGGAAGCCGGCCACGCTCAGGCCCAGCGCCAGGCGCGCGAGCGCCGGCGGCGGCAGCTCCCGGCCCAGGCCCCAGACGCGCAGCTCGAACACCACCAGGCTGCCCAGCAGCAGTGCGATGCCGAGCAGGTGCAGCGTCTCCAGCACCGGGTAGGCGACCGGGTGGCCGGCGATCCAGGCCAGCCCGTCATAGGCGGCGAGTCGGTCAAGCGGGGAGGGCGTCATGGGACGCAACGGTAGCAAACCCGGCGCGGCCGGCATGCGCACGGTGCGTGCGGAAAGCGACCATTGCTATTTTTGCAATGGTTATTTGCTGTCTCCGCAACAGTGCCGCTTTTTGCATCAATCCCTAGGGGTTAACCCGGCTCCAGGCCGCGCCAGGGCTTGGATACAGCCCCCAGGGATGGTCCCCTGGACAGGCCCAAAAGGTTGTGGCATGGCGGATACATCCGAGCTTGACCCGGGGGTTTCTACCAAGAGTTGTAACAGGCGCGTGCTTCACTCCGGCATGCCTACCGCTGAAGAAGCAAGGGCTCGGCTGGTCACAGCCGACTCGTCAACACAACCCTGAGGTAGAACCCAATGAAAAAGACGCTTATCGCGATCGCCGCTTTCGGCGCGCTGGCTGGCGCCGCCCAAGCCCAGTCGCAAGTCACGCTGTACGGCCGTGTCGACCTGGGCCTGACCCGCAACATCGGCAATGACTTCTTCGAGCTGCAGCAGAACTCGGGCAGCCGCCTGGGCGTGCGTGGCGTCGAAGACCTCGGCGGCGGCCTGAAGGCCGTGTTCAACATCGAACACCGCTTCACGGCCGACAACGGCCAAGCCGCGGACACCTTCTGGGCCGGCCGCTCGGTCGTGGGCCTGCAAGGCAGCTTCGGTGAAGTGGTGCTGGGCCGCGAATACGTGCCGGCTCGCAACATCGCCAACAAGGCCGACCCGTGGGGTGGCGACACCGTCGCCAAGATGGAACCGATCCTGTTCGGCGGCATCCTGCCGACCCGTCAGGACAACTCCATCACCTACACCTCGCCGGTGTTCTCCGGCCTGCAAGCCCAGGCTCAAGTCACCGTGGACGAAGTGGCGGGCAACGACAACAAGGCGTTCTACAGCGTGAACGTCAGCTACGCCGCCGGTCCGGTGTGGGTCGGCTACGGCTACAGCAAGTCGGGCGTGGACGACGACAAGTGGCACATCCTGAGCGGCTCCTATGACTTCGGCGTCGCCAAGGTCATCGCCGCCTACGGCCAAGGCACCCCCGAAGGCGCGCTGGCTGCCGACAAGCACCGCAGCTACCTGATCGGCGCGACCGCCCCGCTGGCCGGCGGCGAACTGCGTGTCGCCTACGGCAAGCTGGAAGCCGTGGATCCGGACGAGGATCTGTCGAGCAAGTTCGGCATCGGCTACCACTACCCGCTGTCCAAGCGCACCACGGTCTACGTCGACGTGGCTCGCGACGGCGAAGTCAACGAGCACAAGACCGGTGTCGACTTCGGTCTGAAGCACAACTTCTGATGACCGCCGGGCCCTGGCGGCCCGGGACACAGCACCAGTTGCAACTATCTCCTGGGTGCAAGATTCACCCAGCGAGAATTTCGGCCTCCGCCCACCGGCGGAGGCCTTTTTTCTTTCAGGGTCGCGAAACGCCCCCCGGGACCTGTCGAAATCCCGTCCTGTCGTTCGTCATGCACGGGAAGCGCCGCGCGGTGGCGGCGCCGCAGCCAGGAGAGCAACGATGTACGTAGACGGTTTCGTGGTCGCCGTGCCGACGACCAACAAGGAGCTGTATCGCGAGCAGGCCGCCCGGGCCGCGGTCGTCTTCAGGGAACACGGGGCCCTGAGCGTCGTCGAGTGCTGGGGCGACGACGTGCCCGACGGGAAAGTCACCTCCTTCCCGATGGCCGTGAAGTGCCGGCCCGACGAGACGGTGGTGTTCTCGTGGATCACCTGGCCGTCGCGGGCCGCGCGCGAGGAGGGCATGAAGAAGGTCATGGCCGACCCGCGCCTGGATCCCGAGACCACGCCCATGCCCTTCGACGGCAAGCGCATGATCTACGGCGGCTTCGAGGTCCTGCTCGAGGCCTGAGCGCCCGGCGTGCCGCCGGTTCAGGCGCTGCCGCAGCCGTGCTCGAGGGCGGGGTATTCCATCTCGAGCATCACCCATTCCTGCCGCATCGCGCCATGGCGCGCGCCGATCTCGCACAGCGTGCGGTCCAGCAGCGGCAACGGCCGCACCCCGTCGGGCAGCGGCAGCCGCGGCCAGGGCGCCGCCGCGGGGTGGGCGACCAGCTGCAGCCCGCTGCGCAGCCGCACCGTCGGGGTGGGCGCCGCGGCCTCGACGGTCATGCGGCCGGTGCGCGACCAGGCGTCGGCCACCAGGGCCAGCGCGACGTCGTCCATGCCGTCGCGCACGTCCACGGCCCGGCGCTCGCCGCGCCAGAACGCGGCCTTGTTGACCAGGTAGTTCCAGGCCCGCGCGCCGGTGAGGCGAAACGGCGTGCTGTCGTGCGCCGGCCCCCAGGCGGGCACGCCCAGTTCGTCGGCCAGCGCCCGGGCCCGTGCGTGCCCGCCGACCGCTTCGACCAGCGCCAGCATGGCCGGCACCGAGGCGGTGATGCCGGTGGTGGTGGCCACGCCGCGGTCGATCACGTAGCGCAGGTGCGGCACGTGGGTGCCCGCGGGGTGGCGGCGCTGCATCCGGCTGCGGTCGTACCAGTGGCCGGTGTAGCGCCGGCCGTCGAGCAGGCCGGCCTCGCCCACCACGCGCGTGCCCCGGCACACGCCGATCACGATCGCACCGCGGGCGGCCTGCCGGCGCAGCCAGGCCAGCAGGACCGGATCGTCGTCGCGCGCCAGGGCCGGCACGATGACGTAGTCCGCGCCGCCGGGATGGGCCCGGTCGAAGCCGGCGAGGTCCTGCTCGGCCTGCACCGCCAGCGCCGGAAACAGCTGGACCGTCCCGGGATGCCCGGCCACCACCTGCACGTCGAACAGGCCGGAGCGTTCCAGCACCGCGTGCGGCAACAGCAGGTCGGTGGTCTCGGTGCCGTCGTTCAGCGCCAGCACCGCGACCACCGGGCGGCCGGGACGGCGCGGGCGCAGGGCCTCGACGAAGGCCTGTCCCTCGCGCTGCACCGCCTCGGGCTGCGGGGGCGGGGGCAGCGGCGTGCGCGAGCCGCAGCCCGCCATCCACCCCGCCGCCAGCAGGGTGGCCGCCATCGTCCATGCGCGCATCGAGCCGAACATCTGCATTCCCTTTGCCTGATCCGTCTTTCCGAGCCTAGGTATGTCCGCCACGCCCCACAAGGACGCAAATGCCGCGCTTCCTGCCCTCGACGTCGTGCTGGTGGCCTTCGACGGGGTCGAGCCGATCGACCTTGCCGGTCCGGCCAGCGTGTTCAGCAAGGCCGAGGCCCTGCGGCCCGGCCGCTACCGGCTGCACCTCGCCTCGCCGGACGGAGGCCCGGTGCGGTCCAACGCCGGGCTGTGCCTGGCGGTGGACGGGGCGCTGTCGCACGCGCCCACCCCGCCCGACACCGTGATCGTGGCCGGCGGCGACGCGGCCGGGGTGCGCGCGGCGATCCATGCACGGCTCGCGCCGGACTGGCTGGCGGGCGTGGCCCCGCGCACCCGGCGGGTCGCGAGCGTGTGCACCGGGGCCTTCGTGCTGGCCGCCGCCGGCCTGCTCGACGGACGCGAGGCCACCACCCACTGGGCCGCCTGCGAGCAGCTGCAGGTGCTGTACCCGCGCGTCCAGGTGCGGCGCGAATGCATCTACGTGCGCGACGGCCCGGTCTGGACCTCGGCCGGCGTGACCACCGGCATCGAGCTGGCCCTGGCCCTGGTGGAGGACGACCTCGGCCGCGAGGTCTCGATGGACATCGCCCGCGCGCTGGCGCTGCCGCTGTTGCGCGACGGCGGGCAGGCGCAGCTGAGCCCGATGCTGCAGGCACAGGCCGCGGCCAGCCGCCGGCTGCGCGACCTGCCGGCCTGGATCGCGACCCACCTGCAGGACGACCTGTCGGTCGCGGCGCTGGCGCAACGCGTGTCGATGAGCCCGCGGCACTTCGCGCGCTCGTTCGCCGCCGAGATCGGCTGCACGCCGGCACGCTACGTCGCGCAGCAGCGCCTGCAGGCCGCCGAGCAGCTGCTGCGCCGCACGCAGTGGCCGCAGGAGCGCATCGCCGGGCACTGCGGCTACGGTTCGGTCGATGCGCTGCAGCGCGCCTTCGTGCGCCGGCATGGCGTGCCGCCGCAGGCATGGCGCCGTCGCAGCGGCCCCTGAAGCCGCCCCGCGCGAGGCGACCGGCTCAGGGGATCAGCACCGCCGCGCCCTGCAGCGCACCGGCGGCCAGGTCCGCCAGCGCCTCGTTGGCGCGCTCGAGCTGGTAGCGCGTCACCTCGACGCGCAGCGGCATGCCGGCGATCGCCGCGAGGAAGTCGCGACCGTCGGCGCGCGTGAGGTTGGCCACCGAGACCAGCTCGCGCTCCTCCCACAGCAGGCGGTACGGGAAGGACGGGATGTCGCTCATGTGGATGCCGCCGCACACGACGCGCCCGCCCTTGCGCACCGCCTGCAACGCCAGCGGCACCAGCTCGCCCACCGGGGCGAACAGGATGGCCGCGTCGAGCTCGCAGGGCGGCCGCTCGTCCGAACCGCCGGCCCAGACCGCGCCCAGCGAGCGCGCGAACGCCTGGCCGTCCCGGTCGCCCGGGCGCGTGAAGGCATGGACGCGCCGGCCCTGGTGACTGGCCACCTGGGCCAGCAGGTGGGCGGCGGCGCCGAAGCCGTACAGCCCGAGGTCCATCGCGTCGTCGCCGGCCGCGCGCAGCGAGCGGTACCCGATCAGCCCGGCGCACAGCAGCGGCGCGATGCGCGCCGCATCCGGCTCGGGCAGGCCGTCGAGCGGCAGGCAGTAGTCGGCCGCGGCAACCACGTGGGTCGCGTAGCCGCCGTCGCGCGTGTAGCCGGTGAACACCGGCGTGTCGCAGAGGTTCTCGCGCCCGGCGCCGCAATAGCGGCAGTGGCCGCAGGTCTGCCCGAGCCAGGGCACGCCGGCCCGCTGGCCGGGCCGCCACCCCGTCACGCCGGGGCCGAGCGCGTCGACCTCGCCGACGATCTCGTGGCCCGGGACGAGGGGCAGGCGCGGATGCGGCAGCTCGCCGTGCACCACGTGCAGGTCGGTGCGGCACACCGCGCAGGCGTGCACGCGCAGCCGCACCTCGCCGGATCCGGGGACCGGGTCCGGGCGCTCTTCCAGCCGCAGCGGCTGCCCGGGGGCATGCAGGACCATGGCTTTCATGGCAGTCGATGTTGTAGCGCGCTCAGGCACGGGATGCCAGTGGCGCCCGGCGCCGGCCGGGCCTCCCGCGCACGCGTCACCTGCGCAGGCCCACCAGCGCCGCGCCGACCAGCGCACCCACCGCGGCGGCCACGCCGATCACCTGCCAGGGGTGCTCGTGCACGTAGCCGTCGGTCGCGCGGCCGGCCGCACGCACCCGGCCGGCCAGGCGGTCTTCCACCTCGCCCAGCTGCTGCCGGGTCTCGGCAAGCCGGTCGAGCAGGCGCTCGTACTGTTCCTGCATCTCGCCGTTGGCCTGTCGTGCGGCCGAGCGCAGCAGCGATTCCATGTCGCGCGCCACGAGTTTCATGTCGGCCGTCAGTCGTTCCTTGCGCATCCGGGTGTCCATGGTTCAGCTCCATCGGGGCGTGCCCGCCGGCCTGCGGCGCAGGCAGCGGCACGTCCGTCCATCTTGAACCGCATCGCGCGCGCCGCTTTGCGCCAGCTCACGTCCGGCGTGCGCCGGCGACCCGCCTTGACCGGCCTCAATCCGCACGCCGGCCGTGCGCCGCAAGATGGTCCATCATCCTGCGGGAGGTCCCATGCCCGACCACGACGACCGCCGTTCCGGCAGCACCTTCCAGCCCCTCGACGTGCCCCTGAAGGTGGCGCTGGCCCGCATGACGCACGGGCTGTCGCCCTCGGCGCTGGCCAATGCGTTCAGCGACTGGTACTGGCACCTGGCGATGTCGCCCGGCAAGCAGCTGCAGCTCGCCGAAAGCGCCTGGAAGCAGCAGCTGCAGTGGCTGCTGTACGTGCAGGCCTGGGGCATGGGGCTGTGCCCGCCCTGCCAGGAACCGGGCCCGCCGGACAAGCGCTTCGCCCCGCCACAGTGGCAGCGCCCGCCCTACCACCTGCTCGCGCAGGCCTTTTTGCTCGCCCAGCAGTGGTGGCGCGAGGCCACCACCGGCGTGCGCGGTGTCTCGAAGCACCACGAGCACGTGGTGGAGTTCGTCACGCGCCAGTGGCTGGACGTCTGGTCGCCGAGCAACTTCGTCGCCACCAACCCGCAGGTGCAGGAAGAGACCCTGCGCACGCTGGGCTACAACCTGCTGCGCGGCGGCGCCAACTGGTGGCGCGACGCGCTGGCGGTGCTGACCGACGGCCGGCCCGCCGGCGTCGAGCGCTTCCGGCCCGGCGAGACGGTGGCCGTCACGCCCGGGCAGGTGGTCTACCGCAACCGGCTGATCGAGCTGATCCGCTACGCCCCCGCGACCGACAAGGTGCACCCCGAGCCGGTGCTGGTCGTGCCGTCGTGGATCATGAAGTACTACATCCTCGACCTGTCGCCCGGGAACTCGATGGTGAAGTACCTCGTCGGGCGGGGCCACACGGTGTACATGATCTCCTGGAAGAACCCCGGCGGCGAGGACCGCGACCTCGGCATGGAGGACTACCTGGACCTGGGCGTGTTCGCCGCGCTGGACGCGATCACCCGGGCGCAGCCCGAGGTGCCGTTGCACGGCGTGGGCTATTGCCTGGGCGGCACGCTGATGGCGATCGCCGCGGCGGCGCTGGCGCGCGACCGCAAGCCGCTGCTGAAGACGCTGACCCTGCTGGCCGCGCAGACCGACTTCGAGGAGCCGGGCGAGCTGGGCCTGTTCATCGACGAGAGCCAGATCGCCTTCCTCGAGGACCTGATGGCCGAACAGGGCTACCTGGACGGCCGGCAGATGGCCGGCGCCTTCGCGCTGATCAACTCCAAGGACCTGGTGTGGTCCAAGCTCGTGCACGAGTACCTGATGGGCGCGCGCACGCCGCTGACCGACCTGCGCGCCTGGAACGCCGACGCCACGCGCATGCCGCAGCGCATGCACGGCGAGTACCTGCGCCGGCTCTACCTCGACAACGACCTGGCCGAAGGCCGCTACACCGTGCATGGCCGGCCGGTCGCGCTGAAGGACATCCGCGTGCCGATGTTCGTCGTCAGCACCGAGCGCGACCATGTCTCGCCCTGGCCCTCGGTCTACAAGATCCACCTGCTCAGCGACGCCGAGATCACCTTCGTGCTGACCAGCGGCGGGCACAACGTGGGCATCGTCAACCCGCCCGACGGCCCGGCCGCCTCGCCGCAAGCCCGCTACCGCATCGACGTGCGCGCCGCCGGCGGCCCCTACGTGGACGCGCCGACCTGGCAGGAGCTGGCCGAAGCGCGCGAGGGCTCCTGGTGGCCCGCCTGGCAGGCGTGGCTTGCCGCGCGCTCCGGCCGGCCGGTCAAGGCACCGGCAACGGGTGTCGGGCGCTGGCGCGCGCTGTGCGAGGCGCCGGGGACGTACGTGCACATGGGCTGACCGGCCCGCCCGCGGCGGCGCATCACTCGCCGATCGCCCCCCACCAGCAGGACTGCAGCGTCGCCTTCAGCACCGCCTCGTCGCCGCCATAGTCGTTGAAGTCCGCCACCAGCCCGCACGAGGCCTCGCGGTCGCGGCCTTCGACCGGGCAGTCGCCACCGGTGCTGTAGTAGTACTGCCCCTCGACCGGCGAATAGGCAGGCGGGCCGAGCAGGGCATCGAGCTGCGCCCGGGTCATGCCGGTGCGCACGCGCCGCGCCGCGGGCGGCATCAGGTCCTCCGGGCCCATGACGTCGCAGGCTGCGGGCGCCTGCGGCGGCCGGGCGTGCGTCAGGGCCACGGGCAAGGTGCCCACCAAGGCGGCCAGGGCAAGGCGCGTGAAGCTCGGGATCGGACGGGTCATCGGTCAGGAGTGCGGTCGATGCAGCTGCGGCACATTCTGACCGCATTCCGGCCCGGGACGGCCCGAGGCGGCACCAGGCCACGGGCCTGCGGCCGCGAGGCCCCCGCGGCACGGGGGCGCCGGCACAATCGCCGCCATGCGCATCACCGGCACCCTCACCACCTGGCACGACGACCGCGGCTTCGGCTTTCTCGCCCCGTCGCAAGGCGGGCCGGACGTGTTCGTGCACATCACCGCCTTTCCGCCCGGCAGCCCGAGACCGGGCGCGGGACAGGTGCTCGGCGTGGAGGTGGAGACTGCCGCGGACAGCCGCCGGCGCGCGCGCACCGTGTACCTGCCGGCGCAGGCGCAGCGTGCGGCCGCCCGGCCGGCCCGGCGCGCCGATCCACCGGCACCCTGGGCCCTGCCACGCGCGCTGGCGATCCCGGCGTTCGTCGCGATCCTCGCCGGCACCGCGTGGCGCTGGGGCATGTCGCCGGCGGTGCCGCTGGCCCTGCTGGGCCTGAGCCTCGTGACCTTCGGCGCCTACGTGTTCGACAAGTCCGCGGCCGTGGCCGGACGGTGGCGCACGCGCGAGCAGACGCTGCACCTGCTGGGCCTGCTCAGCGGCTGGCCCGGGGCGCTGGTGGCGCAGCAGCGGCTGCGCCACAAGACCCGCAAGACCGCCTTCGTCGTGACGTTCTGGATCACGGCGGTGCTGAACGTCGCGGCGCTGGTGGCCTGGCACGCGGGGCTGCTGCCGGCCTTGGCCGCCGGGTGGGGCCGCTGACGGCAACTCAGGCCGGCTCGGCCGCGGGGCGGCGGGCGCGCGAGGCCAGCGCCAGCGCGAGCCCCAGGGCCATCAGCGCCCACACCGCCGACAGCCACGGCAGCCCGGACAGCGGCAACCCGGCTTCCAGCGCCCACGACCCTGCCCACGCCGCGCCGGCGTTGCCGAGGTTGAAGGCGGCAATGTTCAGCGTGGAGCCGAGCGCCTGCGCATCGGCGGCTTCCTCGAGCACGCGGCTCTGCAGCCCGGGCGCGGTGGCGAAGGCCACCAAACCCCAGAGGAAGATGCCGGCGGTCAGCAGCGGCGGCCAGGCGAGCAGCAGGCTCAGCGCCGCTTCCAGCACGGCCAGCGCCGCGAGGATCACGACCATCGAACGCCCCGGCCAGCGGTCGGCGGCCCAGCCGCCCAGCATGTTGCCGACCGTCAGCCCCAGGCCGAACAGCAGCAGCACGGCGCTGACCTGGCCGGCGCTGAAGCCGGCTTCGGACTGCAGCAGCGGCGAGAGGAAGGTCAGCGTCGTGAAGATGCCGCCGAAGCCCAGTGCGGTGAGGCCCAGCGCGCCGAGCAGGCGCGGGCGCCGCAGGATGCGCCAGCCGGCGCTGCGGGCCGCGCCACCTGCGTGCAGGTCCAGCGCGCGCGGCACCAGCAGCTGCAGCGCGACCAGCGCGACGGCCCCCAGCGCGCTGACGCACCAGAAGGTCGCGCGCCAGCCGACGTGCTGGCCGATCCAGGCCCCCGCCGGCACGCCCAGCACGTTGGCCAGCGTCAGGCCGCTGAACATCAGTGCGATCGCGGCCGAGCGGCGCTGCGGCGGCACCAGCGCGGCGGCCACCGTGGCGCCCAGGCCGAAGAAGGCGCCATGCGTCAGCGAGGCGACGATGCGACCGGCCATCAGCCAGCCGTAGCCGGGCGCCAGCGCGCACATCAGGTTGCCGACGATGAACAGCAGCATCAGCAGCGACAGCGCCCGGTGCGGCGTCGCGCGCGCGGTCAGCGCGGCCAGCGGCGGGGCGCCGAAGGCCACGCCGAGCGCATAGCCGGTCACCAGCAGCCCGGCACTCGGCAGGCTGACGCCGGTGTCGGCGGCCACTGCGGGCAGCAGGCCGACGATCACGAACTCGGTGGTGCCGATCGCGAACGCGGCCAGGGCCAGCGCCAGCAAGGGCCAGGGAAAGGCACGGGAAGCGGCGGTCGGGGTGGCAGGGTTCATCGTTGGTCCTCCACGGCGGCGCCGAGCAGGGTGGCAAGGTCGATGGCCTCGGCCATCGCGCGGTAACCGGTGTCGCCGGGATGCAGGTGGTCGCCCGAGTCATAGGCCGGATGCAGGCGGGCCGGGTCGGCGGGGTCGCGCAGCACGGCATCGAAGTCGACCACCGCATCGAACGCGGAGGTCGTGCGGATCCAGGCATTCAGCGCCTGGCGCAAGGCGTCCTTGGCGACGCTGTAGTGGCCTTCGAGCGGCGTGCCCTGCAGCGCGTCCTTGAAGGGCGGCAAGGTCGCCCCGACCACGCGCACGCCGCGGGCGCGGGCCTGCGCGGCCAGCCGCCGCAGCCCGTCGGCCAGGTGGTCGAGGGTCGGCAACGCTTCCCCGGGCGCGAACGGCCCGCCGGGCCAGCCGATGTCGTTGGTGCCCAGCAGCACGACCACGGCGCGCACGCCGGGATGGTCCAGCGCGTCGCGCCCGAAGCGGGCCAGCGCGCGCTCGCCCATGCCGTCGCGCAGCAGGCGGTTGCCGGAGATGCCGGCGTTGAGCACCGCCACCCCCAGCGGCGCGAGCCGGCGCGAGAGATGGTCGGGCCAGCGCTGGTCGGCGCCGGGCGTCGCGCCGTTGCCATCGGTGAGCGAATCGCCGATCGCCACCACCGCGACGGGCGGGCGCGCGGCCTGCACCTGCAAGGCGGTGACGAAGGCGCGCGCGGACAGCGGCGGCGCATCTGCCGGGGTCGGCCGGCCGGTCGCGTCACCGGGCAACAGCCAGGCCGGCTCGCGGGCATCCCAGTGGAACCCCGCCGGCGCGGCCACCCCGGGCAGGTACAGGTCCACTTCCAGGCGCTCGCCGGCACGCACGGGCAGTGCCACCGGATCGCTGAGCCGCTGCGCCCGCGGCGGCAGCAGCGTGCCGTCGGCGCCGCCAAAGCGCACCGGCACGGCCTCGGCGTGGCCCGGGCGACGGATCGTCATGCGCCCGACCCGCAAGGGACTGCGGCCGTAGGCATTGCTGATGGCCAGTCGCACGCGATCGCCGCCCAGGCTGGTGCGCAGCGTCTGGCGCAAGGTGACGTCGCGCAGCTGCGACGGCATGCCCGGTGGCAGCACGAAGCGCTCGTCCCACACGGGTTGCGGGGGAGCGATCCAGGTGGTCTGCCATGCAGGGGGCATCGCCTCGGCACGCACGGACGAGGCGACGCCGGCCAGCCACGCACAGGCCGCCAGGCCGCAGAGGAGGAAGGCATGTCGTGGTCTCATGCCGCCACTGTCCTTCATTCCATTCGGGATGAGAAGCTGCCAGAATGGAAGCCTCACCATTCCAGACTGGAATATCCCGATGGACCGGCTGCGTGCCATGCAATGCTTCGTCCGGGCCGTCGAGCTGGGCAGCCTCTCGGCCGCGGCACGCTCGCTTGCGACCACCCAGCCCACGGTCAGCAAGCAGATCGCCGCCCTGGAGGCGAGCCTGGGCGTGCGCCTGCTCGAGCGCGGCCCGGCGCGCGTGGTGCCGACCGACGAAGGCGCACGCTTCCTCGAGAGCGCCCGCCGGCTGCTGGAGGACTACGAGGACGCCGTCACCGCGCTGGACGAAGGCACGCGCCAGCCGCGCGGGCTGGTGCGCATCTCGGCGCCGGTGGCGCTGGGCGAGCTGCACCTGCACCGGCTGATGCTGCAGGCGCTGCAGCAATACCCGGAACTGCGCATCGACCTGATGCTGGAAGACCGCTACGTCGACCCGGTCGCCGAGCGCTACGACCTGATGGTGCGCATCGGCAGCGCCTTGCCGCCGGACATGGTGGCGCGCGAGCTGGCGCGCTGGCCGCGCTACATCGTCGCCTCGGCCGACTACGTGCGCCGGCATGGCCGCCCGCGCCGGCTGGAGGACCTGGCGCGCCATCCCTTCCTGCGCTATCCGCTCGGCGAGGACGACACCGTGACCCTCACCGGCCCCGACGGCACGCGCGAGGTGCCGGTGCAGACGCGCTACCGCCTCAACAACGCCGTCGCGCTGCTCGATGCGGTGCGCGAGGGCGCGGGCATCGCGTTCCAGCCCTGCTGGATGGTCAACGGGCTGCTGCGTCGCAAGGAGCTGGTGCGCCTGCTGCCGCAGTGGAGCGGGCCGACCCAGACCGTGCACCTGGTCTACCCGCCGCGGCGGCGCCAGCCGATGCGCGTGCAGGTGATGCTGGAGCTGCTCTCGACGACGATCCGCGCGCTGTAGGCCCGTGCGCCATGCCCTTCGGCACGGCAGGCCCTTCGCGCGGCACCGGCACCCCGGCCCGGGCTTGGTGCCGGCCGGGGTGCGGGGCCACAATCGGCCCACCCTTCGAGAGGCGCCGCGGGGCGCGCCGCAAGCACGCACGACATCCCATGTCCACACTGGTCTTCGTCTACGGCACCCTGAAGCAGGGCTTTCCCAACTTCCACCGCAACCCGGGCCGCCGCATCGGCGGCGTGTACCGCACGCGGCAGCGCCTGCCGCTGTACGTCGCCGGCCTGCCCGACGAGGCCTGCGCGCCGTGGCTGGTGCACCAGCCGGGGCAGGGCTTCCAGGTACCGGGCGAACTGTACGAGATGCCCGACGAGGCCATGCCCGGGCTGGACGCCTTCGAGGAAGCGGGCCTGCCCTGGGGCTACGAGCGCCTGCGCATCGAGGTGGAAGCGGTCGACGACCCGTCCGAGGTCGTGACGGCCTGGGCCTACCTCAAGCGCCCGCAGCAGCTCTCGGCCTGCCCCACGCTGCAGGGGCCGTTCGAGGCCTACACGCCGGCGCTGGCCGCCGGCTACTGGCTGCAGGGAGCGACACCATGACACTGGACGCTGCCGACCGCGAGCGCCTGCTGCGCACGCTCGCGCAACGTTTCGCGCAACACCCGCAGCGCCACCCGGGCGTGGCCTGGGCCGACGTGGCCGCGCGGCTGGAACGCCGCCCGCAGGCGCTGGAGGTGCTGCAACGGATGGAAGCCAGCGGCGGCGAGCCGGACGTGATCGGACTGCCCGCGCCATCGGGTGGCGTGGTGTTCTGCGACTGCGCCGCCGAAAGCCCTGCGGGCCGCCGCAGCCTCTGCTACGACGCCGAGGCCCGCCGGTCGCGCAGGGAGCATGCCCCCGCGCGCAGCGCGCTCGAGATGGCCGAGGAGATCGGCGTGCAGCTGCTCGACGAGGCGCAGTACCTCGCGCTGCAGACGTTCGGCGAATTCGACCTCAAGACCTCGAGCTGGCTGCTCACGCCGCCGGACATCCGGGCGCGGGGCGGCGCGCTGTACGGCGACCGCCGCTACGGCCGCGTGTTCGTCTACCACAACGGGGCACCGTCCTACTATGCGGCGCGCGGCTTCCGCGGCTGGCTGGAGGTCTGAGCACCGCGGGCGGCCTCACCGCCCGGCCCTGACCCGCCGCGCCTGCAGCGGCCGGCTCGTGCGCCCGATGTGCGCCCCTGCCTGCGGCCTGCGCCTACAGGCGCTCGACGATGGTCACGTTGGCCATGCCGCCGCCTTCGCACATGGTCTGCAGGCCCCAGCGCTTGCCGGTCTGCCGCAGCGCGTGCACCAGCGTCGTCATCAGCTTGGTGCCCGAGGCGCCGAGCGGGTGGCCCAGCGCGATCGCGCCGCCGCGCGCGTTCATGCGCTCGGGGTCCGCATCCAGCGCCTGCAGCCAGGCCAGCGGCACCGACGCGAAGGCTTCGTTGACCTCGTAGAGGTCGATGTCCTGCAGGCGCATGCCGGCCTTGTGCAAGGCCCGCTGCGTGGCCGGGATCGGCGCTTCCAGCATGATCACCGGGTCGTGCCCCAGCACCGACATGTGGTGGATGCGCGCCAGCGGATCGACCCCCAGCTTCCTGAGGCCCTGCTCGTTGACCACCAGCACGCCCGAGGCCCCGTCGCAGATCTGGCTGGCATTGGCCGCGGTGATCACGCCGCCTTCCTGCAGCAGCTTGACCTGCGCGATCGCCTCCAGCGACGCATCGAAGCGGATGCCCTCGTCCACCTCGTGCAGCTGGCCGGTGTCGCGCCCGTCCGCATCGCGCACGGGCAACGGCACGATCTCGTCGCGGAACAACCCGGCCTGCGTGGCGGCCGCGGCGCGCTGATGGCTTTGCAGCGCGTAGCGGTCCAGCGTGTCCTTCGACAGGCCGTACTTGCGCGCCACCATCTCGGCGCCGGTGAACTGGCTGAACACCGCCTCGCCATGGCGGCGGCAGATCTCGGGGCTCTGGTAGTGCCCCATGCCGGCCTTCTGGGCCAGGGTGCTCGGGCTGCCCATCGGCACCCGCGTCATCGACTCGACGCCCGCGGCGATCACCACGTCCATCGTGCCGGACATGACGGCCTGCGCCGCGAAGTGCAGCGCCTGCTGCGAGGAGCCGCACTGGCGGTCGATCGAGGTGCCCGGCACCGACTGCGGCAGGCGCGAGGCCAGCACCGCGTTGCGCGCCACGTTGGTCGACTGCTCGCCGACCTGGCTGACGCAGCCCATCAGCACGTCGTCCACCAGCGCCGGGTCCATGCCGGTGCGGTCCACCAGCGCGTCGATCACGCGCGCCGCGAGTTCCACCGGATGCCAGCCGGACAGCCGGCCCCCGCGCCGGCCACCGGCCGTGCGCACCGCCGCCACGATGTAGGCCTGGGTCATTGCTCGTCTCCTCTGTCGTCGGCGACGCCGGGCCGGGCCGCCTGTCGTGCGTGGGTCGTGCCCTACAGTCTAGACGCAGGCCGCGCCGCCCGGCCGGACCCGGCAGCGTCCTCGCCGATGCCCGGATGTCCCGGCGGGGATCCATCGGTTACCGTACCGGCATCGGCAACCGCACGCGGCCAAACAGGAGGTGACGGCATGAGCGACGCCCGCGAGCTGCCCCTGTCGGGGGTACAGGTGCTCGAGTTCACCCACATGGTCATGGGCCCGACCTGCGGGATGATCCTCGCCGACCTGGGCGCGGACGTGATCAAGGTCGAGCCGCTGCAGGGCGACTCGACGCGCCGGCTGCCGGGCTCCGGCACGGGCTTCTTCGCGACCTTCAACCGCAACAAGAAGAGCGTCGCGATCGACGTGTCCGACCCGCGCGGCCTGGAGATCGTGCGCCGGCTCGCGGCCCGCGTCGACATCTTCAGCGAGAACTTCAAGAGCGGCACGATGGCCCGGCTGGGGCTGGACTACGCCCGCCTGTCGCAGCTCAACGAGCGGCTCGTCTATGTCTCGCACAAGGGCTTCCTGCCCGGCCCCTACGAACACCGCACCGCGCTGGACGAGGTGGTGCAGATGATGGGCGGACTCGCCTACATGACCGGCCGCCCCGGCGACCCGCTGCGCGCCGGGGCGTCGGTCAACGACATCATGGGCGGCATGTTCGGCGCCATCGGCGCGATGGCGGCGCTGCGCGAGCGCGAGCGCACCGGCCGCGGCCAGGAAGTGCTGAGCTCGCTGTTCGAGAACAACGTCCTGCTGGTGGCCTCGCACATGATGCAGTACGCGCTGACGGGCCGGCCCGCCGCGCCGATGCCCGCGCGCGTCTCGGCCTGGGGCATCTACGACGTGTTCACGGTGGCCGGCGGCGAGCAGATCTTCCTCGCGGTGGTGTCGGACACGCAGTGGCAGGCGTTCTGCGATGCGCTCGGTTTTGCCGACCTGCGCGACGACGAGCGCCTGGCGACCAACAACCAGCGCGTCATGGCCCGGTCATGGCTGATGCCGCTGCTGCGCGAGCGCCTGGCCACGCGCCAGGCGGTCGACATCGCGCAGGCGTTCGAAAGCCGCGGGCTGCCGTACGCGCCCATCCGCGCGCCGCACGAGCTGCTGGAGGACCCGCACCTCGACGCCACCGGCGGGCTGGCGCCGATGCCGCTGCCCGACGGCCGCGAGGTGAAGACCGTGCTGCTGCCGCTGATGCTGGACGGCACCCGCCTGCCAGTGCGTGCAGGGCCGCCGTCCGTCGGCGCGCACACCGACGAGGTGCTGGCGACGCTGGGCTACACCGAGGCCGAGGTGCAGGCCCTGCGCGCCGCCGGGGTCGTGGCCTGAGCCCCGGAAAGGACAGGACCCCGCCGGGGCGGGGTCCTGGTCCTGCCGGTTCAGGCACGTTCCCTCCCGCCCCGGCGCCAGGCGCCGGGGCGCGGAGCCTGCGCGCTCAGAAGCTGTGGCGCACGCCCACCGTGAACACGGTCTGGCTCTGGCCCGGCGCGCCCTCGCCGTAGAAGGCTTCGGCCGCGTCACCGCGGTTCTTCAGGTAGATCACGTTGGCCGTGAAGCCGGTGCGCTTGGACAGCGAGTAGTCGCCGACCAGGCGGATGAAGTGGCTGTCGTCGCCCGAGCCCTTCAGGTCGCGCGCGACATAGTCCAGCGACAGGCGGGTCGAGGGCAGGCCGAACCAGTCGATGCCCAGGTCGTAGGTCGCCGCTTCGTCCAGTCCCGAGGCCTCGAAGTCGCTGACCGCGTAGGCCAGGCGCGCGCGCAGCTCGCCGAAGCTGTAGCTGGCGCCCAGCGAGGTCAGCTTGTCCTTCTCGCTGCCCACCAGCGCCTTGGACTGGTGGTGCGTCAGGCCCACGCTCAGCGGACCGGCGCTGTAGGTGCCGGACAGCTCGAGCGTGCTGCCTGCCGAGGTGCTGCCCGGCTGCTCGCCGAAGCCGTAGAGCACGCCGAGCTGCACGCCGCCGAAGCTGGGCGAGTAGTACTTGACGCTGTTGTTGACGGTGTCGCTCAGCCAGCCGAACTCGGTGTAGCTGAACGCCGCGTAGCCACCGCAGATGAAGTAGCCGCACATCACGTCGTCGTTCAGGTTCCACTGGCGGCCGAACGTGACCTGGCCGAAGTCACCCTTCAGGCCCACGTGCGAGCCGCGGTTCCAGAAGGTGCCGGCGGCCGCGCCGGTGTCGGGCGACAGGCCCGCTTCCAGGTTGAAGGTGGCGCTCAGGCCACCGCCCAGGTCCTCGCTGCCGCGCAGGCCGAAGCGCGACGGCGCCCAGCGGCCGCCGTCCAGCGAGGTGCGGCGGCTGGACTTGCCGTTCTCGTAGACGTTGCTGGCGCTGACGAAGTCGGTGCTGACGACGCCGTAGAGGTTCACCTGGCTTTCGGCCTGGGCCGCCGTGCCGAAGGTGGCGACAGCGCAGGCGACCGAAGCGATCAGGGGGCGGATCATGTGCATGTAAGTCCTCTTGCAGGGGTTGGGAAAAGGGAATCGGTCCGGGTGCCGGGCACAGCCCGCCCCGCGCCGCGGCGGCCCAGGCCACTGCGACGTGCGGTCGGACGTGCGTGAAACGGGGAAGGCGGACGCTCAGCTCATGCGCGTGCGGCCTGGGCGCGCTGCTGTTCCAGCGCGCGGCGGCGCTGCTCCAGGCGCGGGGCGATCACGGTGCCCAGCGTGTCCAGCGCGGCGGCGAACACCAGCGCCAGGCCGGAGGCGACCAGCTGCACGAAGGGCGTGACGTTGAGCAGGGTCAGGCCGTTGCTCAGCACGCCGAGGAAGATCCACGCGATGATCACGCCGGTCATGCGCCCGCGGCCGCCGGCGAAGGCCACGCCGCCCAGCAGGATGATGGTCAGCGCCTGCAGCTCCATCTGCAGGCCCATCGAGCCGGGCGAGGAGCCGTCGACCCGCGCGGCCAGCATCACGCCGGCCAGGCCCGCGGCGGCGCCGGTGATCACGTACAGCGCGAAGGGCAGCGCGCGCACCGGCAGCGCGGCGAGGAAGGCCGCGTGGGCGTTGATGCCGATCGCGTAGATGTAGCGGCCCCAGGTGGTCAGCGAGATGAACAGCGCCGAGGCGGCGAAGCAGGCCACGACGATCCACAGCAGCACCGGCACGCCGAGGAAGGCGCCGTTGCCCAGCGTGTTGAAGGCGTCGCCCAGGCCATAGACCTCGGTGTTGTTGATCAGCAGCGTCGCGCCGCGCAGGATGCCCAGCATCCCGAGCGTCACGATGATGGGGTTGAAGCGCAGCAGCGCGCACATCACGCCGTTGGCCGCGCCGGCCAGCGCGCCGGTGCCGATGCCCGCGGCGATGGCCACCGGCGCGGAGCATTCCCATTCGGTCATGCACAGCGCGGCGATCATCGACGACAGCGCGATGTTGGAGCCCACCGACAGGTCCACGTGGCCCGCGATGGCCAGCAGCGTCATCGCCGCGACCAGCACGCCGATGGCGGCGTTGTTGGTCAGGATGATCTCGGCGTTGGACCAGGTGAAGAACACCGGCGACTGCACGGCGAACACGGCGCACAGCAGGAT
Source organism: Caldimonas thermodepolymerans (assembly GCF_015476235.1). NCBI lineage: Bacteria > Pseudomonadati > Pseudomonadota > Betaproteobacteria > Burkholderiales > Sphaerotilaceae > Caldimonas > Caldimonas thermodepolymerans. The sequence goes on along the minus strand of NZ_CP064338.1, from coordinate 59,406 downwards.
CAGCGCCAGCAGCAGGATGTTGTTGAGCGCGAAGTCGATGTTGCCCAGGCGCTTGAACCAGGAGCCCAGGCGCGCAGGAGCAGGCGCGGGAGACGCGGAAGGAAGGGCGGAAGTCGAGGACATGGGAAGTCGCTTTCGTCGGGGGCCGGGTCGGTTCAGGAGGCCAGGGCCGGTTCGGGAGAGTGGTGCGCCAGCTCGAGCAGGTTGCTCTCGGTGATCTGCGCGCCGCGCAGCTCGCCGGCCACCTTGCCGTGGGCGAGCACGATCACGCGGTGCGCGAGCTGGATCAGTTCATCGGGTTCGGAGGAGGTCACGATCGCGGCGCGCTCGCCGCCGGCGACGAAGCGCTCCAGCCCGTCGTAGAGGTCGCGCCGCACGCCGACGTCGACGCCCTGGGTCGGCTCGTCGAGCAGCAGCACGCGGCAGCCAGCGCGGTCCAGCCAGCGGCCCAGCACCAGCTTCTGCTGGTTGCCGCCGGAGAAGCGCCCCGCCTCCAGGTCGGCGCGGCGCGGGCGCAGGTCCAGCTGCTCGGCCATGCGGTCGAAGCCGGCACGCTCGGCGCCCGGGCGACGCAGGCCGAAGCGGCCGAGCACCGACAGGTTCGGCAGGCTCCAGTTTTCCTGCGCGGAAAGCGAGGCGAACACGCTGTTGCGCGGCCGGTCGGCCGGCACCAGCGCGACGCCGGCGGCCACGGCCTGCGCCGGGCCCTTGAGGCGCACCGGCCGGCCCTCGATGCGCAGCTCGCCGGCATAGCTGGGCCGTGCGGTGAACAGCGCCTCGAGCAGCTCGGTGCGGCCGGAACCCACCAGGCCGAACACGCCGAGGATCTCGCCGGGGCGCACCTGGAGGTCCACCGGGCCGATGCCGCCGGCCAGCAGGCCGCGGGCCTCGAGCAGCGGCGCGGCCTGCACGCCGGCCTGGGCCTCCGGCGGCGTGGCTGCCTGCATCTGGCGGCCGACGATGGCGCCGATGATCTCCTCGCGGTCGTGCGCGCGCACCTCGCCGGCCAGCGCGACCTGCCCGCCGCGCAGCACGGTGAAGCGGTCGGCCAGCTCGAACACTTCGTTCATGCGGTGCGTGACGTAGAGGATGGGCAGGTCCTGGCCCTTGAGCGCCAGCAGGTGCTGGCGCAGGCGCGCGGCCTCGCGCTCGCTGAGCGCCGCGGTCGGCTCGTCGAGGATCAGCAGGCGCGGGCGGGTGCGCAGCGACTTGATGATCTCGATGGCCTGCAGCTCGGCGTGGCCGATGCCGGTCAGCACCGTCGAGGGGTCGAGGTCGATGCCGAGCTTGTCCAGCCACACCGCGGTCTCGGCCTCCTGCGCACGGCGGCGCACGAAGGGGCCGACGCGCAGCTCCTGGCCGAGGAACACGTTGTCGGCCACCGTCAGGCTCGCGGCCAGCGAGAGGTCCTGGTAGATGACCGTGATGCCCGCCTGACGCGCCTCGCGCGGCGTGAGGCTGCGGAAGCGTTCGCGCCCGACGTGGATCTGGCCGTCGTCCGGCTGCACGGCACCGGCGATGCACTTGATCAGCGTGGACTTGCCCGCGCCGTTGGCACCCAGCAGCGCGTGGATCTCGCCGTCGGCGATCTTGAGGTCGATGCCCTTGAGGACCTCGACCCCGCCGTAGGACTTGCGCAGATTGATCACCTCGAAGGGCATGGCAGGATTTCCGTCAGGCGGGTTGCGGGACAGGCGTCAGAGGGCGCCCTGTTCGGCCAGGAACTCCTGGGCCTTGGGCGACTTGGGCGTCACCAGCTCCAGCGGCACGATGGTGTTGCCGGTCTTCTCGCCCTTGAGCAGGCGGTCGGCCGTGGTGACGATGGCATCCCCCACGGCACGCAGCGGGATGGCCATCGAGGCGCGGTAGACGTTGTTGCCTTCCTTGAGCAGCTGCAGCGCCGGCGCGGTGCCGTCCATGCCGCCGATGAAGCCCTTGGGATCGTCCTTGGCACGGCCGGCCGCGACCCAGGCCTTGTAGGCGCCTTCGGTGGCCGGGTCTTCCACGCCCAGGATCACGTTGACCTTGGGGTTGGCCTGCAGGATGGCGCGCGTGGCGCTCATGCCTTCGGTCGGGTTGATGGCGTCCTGGCGGGCCACGATGGTGAACTTGCTCGTCTTGGACTGCAGGCCGTCGGTGATGCCCTTGCCGCGCAGCTGGCCCCAGGTGAACTTCTCGTAGCCCAGGATGGCGACCTTGGCCGGTTCCTCGGCGGTGAAGTTCTTCTCGATCCATTCGCCGGCGGCCTCGCCCAGGCGCTTGCCGTCGTCGTACTGTGCGTAGCCGACGGTGGCGTCCTGGTTCTCGAGCTGCTCGCCGTAGGTGATCCACTTGATGCCGGCGGCGCGCGCCTGCTTGGCGATGGCCTCGAACACCTTGGGCTGCGGCACCACGCAGACGATCACCGGCACCTTGGCCTGGATCCAGGTCTTGAGCGTGTTGATCTGCTTGTTCATGTCCGAGCCCGGGTCGTCGACCACGACCTGATAGCCCAGCTCGGCGCCCTTCTTCTTGGCCTGGTCCAGCGACACCTGCACGGCGCCGATGGTGGAGGCGTTGGGGAAGCTCACGGCGATCGTCTTGGGCGCATCGGCGGCCAGTGCCAGGCCGGAGGCCGACAGCGCGGCAGCAGCGAGGGCGCCCAGGGCGAGGCGGCGGGAGAAGAGGGGGCGCGAGTGGGACATGTGGGGCTCCTGTGAGGTGTGGGTAAGGGTTGGGAAGCGAATGAATCGGGTCGGTCAGGCGGTCAGCGCCACGGGGGCGGCCGCGGGTCGTGCGCGCAGGCGGCCGCCGTCGACGACCACCTCGGTGCCGTGCGGCGCGCTCAGGCGTTGCAGGCGCGCGGCAATGCGCTCGAAGTCGGCGCCGGTGGCGACCACCGGCAGGCGCTCGGCGTTCAGCGTGTGCGGGGTCAGCGTCAGCGCGCAGCTGCCGTCCGCGCCGACCTCGACCTGCGCGAGGTAACCGTCGGGCGACATGCCGGCCCACAGGGCCTGCACCGCGTCGGAGGCCGGCAGGAAGATCTGCTGGCCGAGGAAGGTGCCCAGGCTGTAGAGGATGGGCTTGCCGCGGTGATGGCCGATCGCATGCACCGCATGCGGGTGGTGGCCATGGATCAGGTCGGCGCCGGCGTCGATCAGCGCATGGGCCAGGGGCTGCTGGTACTCGGCGAGCTCCTCGCCCGAGCCGTAGCCCCAGTGGATGGTGACCACCAGCACGTCGGCGTGTTCGCGCCAGCGGCGCACGTCGGCCACGGCACGCGCCAGGTCGGCCTCGCGCACCCGGGTGCGGATGCGCACGCAGGACGGGTCGCCCGGCTCTTCCATCTGGTAGTAGGGATCGACCTCGTAGCCGGTCTCCACGTGCAGCGGCGCCAGGCCCGGGCGGCGCTCGCTCGCGGACATGCCGGTGGGCAGCAGGCACGAGTAGCCGAGGATCACCACGCGACGGCCCTGCACCTCGAGCTGCACCGGCGTCGAGGCCTCGGCCAGCGTGGCGCCCACGCCGACCGGCTGCACGCCGGCGGCCAGCAGCGCGTGCTTCGTGTCCTCGAGCCCCTCCCAGCCGTAGTCGACGGTGTGGTTGTTGGCGATGTTGAGCACGTCGAAGCCCATGGGCGCGAGGTCCTGCGCCACCGCGGCATCGGTGCGGATGTTCAGCAGCTTCTCCAGCGGCGTTCCGCGCTGCGACAGCGTGATCTCGAAGTTGCCCAGCGCCACGTCGGCGGCGCGCAGCATCTCGAACAGCGGCTCGGCGTGCGCGCGCGCTTCGGGCGAGGCGTGCGCCAGGCGGCGCACGGGGATCACGTCGCCGGTGAGGGCCAGGCTCAGGGCAGAGGTCATGACCGTCTCCGCGCTCAGGCCGCCATCGGCTGGACCGCCGGGGTGGTCTTGGTGGCCATCCACTTGCGGGTCCAGTGCTCGCCGAAGGTGATCGGGTCGTAGCGCTTCGGGCGGCCCGGGCCGTAGCACGAGGCCAGCGTGTCGATCACGGCGTCGTAGTTGGGCTGGTGGAAGAACACCAGCGACTGGCGGCGCGCGCTGCCGGCGTCGCCGGACAGCGCCGCGGGCGGGTTGACCACGCGGTGCAGCGTCGAGACCCAGCGGTCGTTGGTCCAGACCTGCATCGCGTCGCCGATGTTGATGACGAAGCAGCCCGGCTCGGGGATCACGTCGACCCAGTAGCCGTCGCGATGGCGTGCCTGCAGGCCGCCGACCGCGCGGTTGGAGGTCAGGATGGTCAGCGTGCCGTAGTCGGTGTGGGCGCCGCTGCGCAGCTGGCCGGGCACCGGCGGCTCCTTCTGCTCGGGGTAGCAGATCAAGCGCAGCGCGCTCAGGCTCTTGTCGATCTTGTCGAAGAAGAAGTCCTCGGGCAGGTCCAGCGCAAGCGCGAAGATGGCCATCAGGTCGTTGGCCAGGCGGTTCATGCGGCGGTAGTAGCGCTCCATGACCGGACGGAAGTTCTCCGGCTGCGCCGGCCACAGGTTGGGCTCGAAGTGGTTGGCCGCCTCGGGGCGCGAGTAGTACTCTCCGCCGGGCACGTCGATCGGGCCCATGTCGACCATTTCCTTCAGGTCGCCGGGGGCCTTCTCGCCCAGGCTGGCCGACAGGCTCTCGCCGGCCAGCGGGGTGTAGCCGCGGCTGATGTGCGGGGCCGGCTGGCGGATGGTGAGCTTTTCTTCCAGCGGCAGGTGGAAGAAGGCCTCGGCCGTGCGGTAGGTCTCGTCGATCAGGTCCTGGGCCACCCCGTGACCCTTGACCATGAAGAAGCCGATTTCCTCGCAGGCGCGGTTCATCTCGTGGGCCACCTGGCGCCGGCCTTCGGGGTCGCCCTGCAGGAAGGGCGCGATGTCGATCACGGGGATCTGGTGCATTTTCATGGCGTTGCTCTCGTTCGCTCGTGGTTCTCGATGCGTTGTAAGCGCCATGACCGCAAGGCCCGTGCCAGTTTGATGAACAAACCGGCCTTGACGTGAAAACAATGACTTAAGTCATTTTGTGCAAATCAAAGACCGATTGTGTACACTTTGCCCACGGATTGTTCCGCCCCGCCGTGCAGCGTGCCGCACCGCCCTGGTGCGCGGCGTGCCGGGCGAGGCACCGAGGCGAGGAGCTCCAGCATGGATGACCAGGCTTTCGAAGCCGCGATGGCCGAACGGCTGCGCGTGACCATCCTCTCCGGCCTGCTGCCCCCGGGCACCAAGCTCCCGGAGGAGACGCTGGCCGAGACCTTCGGCGTCAGCCGCACCCGGGTGCGCCCGGTGCTACAGCGCCTGGCCTATGAACAGCTCGTCGAGTTGCGCAAGAACCGCGGCGCCTACATCGCCAGCCCGACGCCGAAGGAGGCCCGCGACGTGTTCGAGGCGCGCCGGGTGATCGAGCGCGTGACCACCGGCATCGTGGCGCGCACCATCCTCACCCCGTCCATCCACAAGCTGCGCCAGTTCATCCACGACCAGGAGACCGCCGCGCTGCAGGGCGACCGGCAGGGCGCGATCCGCGCCTCGGGGGAGTTCCACCGCCACCTGGCCCAGCTCGCGCACAACGGCGCGCTGGTGTCGGCGCTGGAGTCGCTGATCCTGCGCACCTCGCTGATCGTGGCCCTCTACGGCGGGCCGCGCACGCTGGGCAGCGCGATCGAGCACCAGCGCGAGATCGTCGACCGGCTGGAAGAAGGCAACAGCGACGCGGCGGCGCTGGCGATGGAGCGCTGCCTGTACGCGATCGAAGGGGCGCTGGACCTGGTGCACGTCGACCCGCCCAAGGTGGACCTGGTGCGCGCGATCCAGCAGGTGCCGGTCGGCGCCGCGCCGGGCGTGCCGGCCGGCCGCCGCGCGCGCGCCTGACGCGGCCGTTCAGCGCGCCGGCTTGAAGGCCCGCGCCAGCGGACTGTCGTCGCCGCGCCCGGGCTCGACCAGGTGCTGCTCGACGTGGGCGAGGTGCCCGTCCATCAGCTGCGCGGCCTGCGCGGCATCGCCGCGTTCGATGGCCTCGACCAGCGGCAGGTGCTCGTTGATCGAGCAGTCCAGGTCGGCCTGCAGCGGCGGCTGCGCGGCCAGTGCCAGCGACATGCGGCGCATGGTCTCGCGCAGCGTGCGCAGCATCTGCGCGTTGCCGTGCAGCGCCGCGAGCTTGAGGTGGAAGTCGCCCGACAGGCGGATCTGCAGGGCGCGGTCGCGCGCGGTGCCGGCGGCCTGCTCCTCCTGCACGTGGGCGTGCAGTGCCGCGGCCATCTGCCGACGCTCGGCCGGGGGCCGCGCGCACAGCGCGGTGACGATGTGGCGCTCCAGCAGCTGGCGCAGCTCGAAGGCCTCGCGCCGCTGCGCGGGCGTGGGCACCGCGACGAAGGCGCCGCGGTTCGGGGCGATGTCGAGGATGCCGTGCTGCGACAGCACCAGCAGCACGCGCCGGATGCGCTCCCGGCTGACGCCCAGCAGGCGCGACATCTCCTCCTCGGTCAGCCGCGTGCCCGGCATCAGGCGCCGCTCGGCGATGGCCGCGATGATCTGGCGCGCCACACCGGACTCGATCTCGTTCAGGCCGGTAAAGCGGTCGGCCTCGAGCTCGACGGGCGCGGGCGGCGCGGCGCGCGTCATGCCACGGCCTCCGCCAGCCGGCGCATGCGCTGCGCCAGCACGCCGGCCGGATCGGCCAGGGTCTCGAGCACCGAGAAATGGTCCGCGCCCGCCACCGGCAGCACCTCGACCCGGTGCCCCAGCGCCTGCAGCGCGGCGGCGTAGTCGGCGCTCTGACGGCGGATCTCGGGGCGCTCCTCGGCGCCGAAGGCCAGCACCACCGGCGGCAGCTGCGGGGGAATCGCGTGCAGCGGCGAGTTGCGCCGCGCCGCGCCGGCGTCCATGCCGATCGCGTCATTGAGCGAGGACAGCCGGATCGGTTCCAGGTCGTAGATGCCGCTGATCAGCAGCGCGCCGCGCACGGCCGGGTGGTCCAGCGCGCAGGCCATCAGGTGTGCGCCGGTGGAGATGCCGCACAGCAGCAGCTGCGGCCGGCGGCCGCGCCGTTGCAGCTCGGCGGCGAGGAACGCCACCTGGGCGCGCGCCTCGGCGCAGATGTCGTCGATCGAGGCCTGCGGCGCCAGCGTGTACTCGCCCACCGCGACCGACAGCCCGCGGGGCAGCAGGCCCTCGGCCACGAAGGCCTGGCCTTCCTTGTCGTTCCACTGCCAGTAGCCGCCGTGCAGGAACAGCACGGTCGGCGCCTGCGGGTCGGGCGCCAGCAGCAGGTCCAGGCGCTGGCGCGGCGCCGGGCCGTAGGCCAGGTCGCGGGCGCTGGCCTGGCCGTAGACGACGTCGCTGCGGGCGCGCCAGCGGGCCAGGTAGCCCTCCCAGTCCGGCACCACGGCACGGTTGTTGTAAGCCACGTCGAGGGCGGCGCGGTCCATGCCGCGGTAGGTGGAGGAGGCGGGGTTGTGCATCGCGGTTGGCGTCGGGTGAGGATGTGCATTATATTAACCACAGATTGTGCACAATCAGCAAAGGAAATCATGCACACCCCACCCCACGCCGCGCTGGACCACGTCCCGGTGGTCGACATCGCCCCTTTCCTCCACGGCACCCCGGCGCAGCGCCAGGCGGTGGCCGGGGAGGTGGACCGCATCAACCGCGAGATCGGCTTCCTGGTCGTCACCGGCCACGGGCTGGACCTGGCCCTGCTGGACCGCTGGTTCGAGGTCTCGCGCGAGTTCTTCGCCGCCCCCGCCGAGGTCAAGCAGGCGGTGCTCGCCGCCCCCGGCACGCACCACGGCTACCACGCGATGGCCGCCTCGGGCCTGGCCGCCAAGGAAGGCGAGACCGCGCCGCCCGACCTGCGCGAGTACTTCATGGTGGGGCACCTGGACGGCGAGCGCCTGGCCACCACGCCGTCGGCCGCGCGCTTCCACCGCGCCAACCGCTGGCCCTCGCAGCCGGCCGGGTTCGCGGCGGTCGCCCCCGCCTACTACCGCGCGATGGAGGCGCTCGGCGCGACGCTGATGCGCCTGTTCGCGATGGCGCTGGGGCTGCCCGAGCACTGGTTCGACGACAAGATCGACCGCCACTTCTCGGTGCTCAGCACCATCCATTACCCGGCGCAGAAGGTCGAGCCGCTGCCGGGCCAGCTGCGCGCCGGTGCCCACACCGATTACGGCAGCCTCACGATCCTGGCCCCGAGCGACGCACCGGGCGGCCTGCAGGTGCGCAGCCTGACAGGCGAATGGATGGACGTGCCCTACCTGCGCGACGGCTTCGTGATCAACATCGGCGACATGATGCAGCGCTGGACCAACGACCGCTGGCGCTCCAACTTCCACCGCGTGGTCAACCCGCCGCCGGGCAGCCCGCTGCGCCCGCGCCAGTCGATCGCCTACTTCCTGCACCCCAACGACGACGCCCAGATCGCCTGCATCCCCACCTGCGTCGGCCGCGACGGCCCGCTGTTCGAGCCCATCCAGGCAGGGGACTACATGTGGGAGAAGGAACACGCCATCGCCGCGGCGCAGCCGGTGGCGGCGTGAAAACGGACAACCCCGCCGCAGCGGGGTTGTCGTCAGGCGGGAGGCCCCTCGGCCCGGGGCCTCAGGCACGCATCACTTCTTGCGCGCCGCGATCGCCTTCTCGGCGGCTTCCACCAGGTCGGCGCCGATCTGTTTCTTCCACTTGTCGTAGACGCTGCGCGTGGCCTTCACGAAGGCCGCGCGCTCCTGCTCGGTCAGCTGCGTGACGGTCACGCCGTTGGCTTCCAGCTCTTTGAGCAGCGGCTTGTCGGCTTCCACCATGCCCTTGCGCGCGATGGCGATCTCCTCCTGGCCGGCCTCGATGGCGGCCTGGCGCACGATCTCGCGGTCTTCCGGCGTCCAGGAGTTCCAGACGTCCTTGTTGACGACGAAGATCAGCGGGTCGTTGATGTAGCCCCACATCGTGATGTACTTCTGGTTCACGGTGTGCAGCTTGGCGGCCTGGTAGACGGAGATCGGGTTCTCCTGGCCGTCCACGGCGCCGCTGGCGAACGCGGGCTGCGCGTCGGCCCAGCTCATCTGGGTGGGGTTGGCGCCCAGCGCGGTGAAGGTGTCGAGGAACAGCGGCGAGCCCACCACGCGGATCTTCAGGCCCTTCAGGTCGTCGGGCGTGCGGATCGGGCGCTTGGAGTTGGAGATCTCGCGGTAGCCGTTCTCGCCCCAGGCCAGCGGCACCACGCCGGACTTCTCCAGCGTCTGGAAGATGCGCTTGCCGACCTCGCCCTGCGTCACGGCATCCACCGCGGCGTAGTCGGGGAACAGGAACGGCAGCGAGAACAGGTTCAGCTGCTTGACCTGCGGCGACCAGTTGATGGTCGAGCCCACGGCCATGTCGATCACGCCCTGGCGCAGCGCCGAGAACTCGCGGGTCTGGTCGCCCTGCAGCAGCGACACGCCGGGGTAGAGCTTGATGTTGATGCGGCCGTTGGTGCGCTCGCGGACCTTGTTGGCCCAGATCTCGCCGCCCTTGCCCCACGGGAAGGCCGTGCCCAGCACCAGCGACATGCGGTACTCGCTCTTGTAGTTCTGGGCCAGCGCCGGGGCGCTGAAGGCCACCGCCGCCACGGCGGCGAGCAGGGAAGCGGTGAAAGTGCGTTTCTTCATGGGACGAGTCTCCTGGTTGGGATGAAATCCTGGCCGACGTGCGGCCCGGGGGTGGTTGTCTCTGTCATCAATAGCCGAGGGCGGTCGGCAGCCACAAGGCGACCTGCGGGAACGCGATCACCGCGATCATCACGATGATCATCGCGACGATCATCGGGATCACCCAGCGCGTGGTCGATTCCATCGGCACGCCGGCGATGCGGCACGAGACCATCAGGTTCACCGCCAGCGGCGGGGTGAACTGGCCCAGCGCGACGTTGAGCGTCAGCAGCACGCCGAACCAGACCGGGTCCCACTGGTAGTGCTGCATGATGGGCGCCAGCAGCGGCACGAAGATCAGGAAGATCGAGATGCCGTCGAGGAACATGCCCAGCACCACCAGCATCAGGATCAGCAGCGCCAGCACGCCGTACTCGCCCACGCCCGAGTTCACGATGGCACGGGTGATCGGGTCGATCACGCCGAGCGTCGACAGCGAGAACGCGAAGATGCCCGCCAGCGAGACCACCAGCAGGATCACCGCGGAGAGCTCCCCCGCCTCGCGCAGGATCACGAACAGGTCGCGCACGCCGATCGTGCGGTGGATCACCATGCCGACGAACAGCCCGTAGAACACCGCGACCACCGCGGCCTCGGTGGGCGTGAACCAGCCGGCGCGCATGCCGCCCAGGATCAGCACCGGCGCGGCCAGCCCCCAGGAGGCTTCGCGCAGGCTCTTCCAGAACGGCGGCTTGGGCAGGTCGGCTTCCAGCGCGCCCATGCCGTGGCGGCGCGCCATCCACACCGCCGGCACGATCAGCGCCAGGCCAGCCAGCACGCCCGGCACCATGCCGGCGGCGAACAGCGCGGGCACCGAGGCGCCCGGCACCAGCACCGAGTAGATGATGAAGGCCACCGAGGGCGGGATCAGGATGTCGGTCGACGCCGCCGCGCCCACCACGCTGGCCGAGAACGAACCGGGATAGCCGGCGCGGCTCATCGCCGCGATCATCACGCCGCCCACGGCCGCCGCGTTGGCCGGGCCCGAGCCCGAGATGCCGCCGAGGAACATCGCCACGGCGATCGCCACCAGCGGCAGCATGCCAGGCCCGCGCCCGACGATGGACACCGCGAAGTTCACCAGGCGTGCGGCCACGCCCGAGCGGTCGAAGATCGAGCCGACCAGCACGAACATCGGGATGGCCAGCAGCGGGTACTTGCCCAGGCCCGCGTAGAAGTTCTGCGGCACGGCCAGCAGGCCGAACCACTGCACCTCCGAGTTGGCCAGCGCGATCGCCGCCGCGCCGGCCAGGCCCAGGGCGGCCCCGATGGGCACGCCCACGAACATCATGATGAAGAAGGCCGCAAACAGCAGGGTGGCGATCATGCGTCACCCTCCGCGGCCTGCGCGGCCCGGCGCTGGCGCAGGAACAGGCCGATGGCGCGCAGCGTGATCAACGTGCAGCACACCGGCAGCCAGATCGAGTACCACCACTGCGGCACGCCGATGCCGGGAGACGTCTCCTCGAAGCGGTAGTCGTCCCACACGACGCGCACGCTGAGTGCGGCGATCAGCGCGAACAGCAGGGCCACCATCAGCGCGCCGAACTGCGCCAGGCGCCGGCGGCGACGCTCGGAGCCGCGCTCGACGAACCACTCGATGCGGATGTGGGCGTCGCGGGCCACGGCGGCGGATCCCGCCACCATGGCCAGCAGGATCATCAGGAAGATGGAGAACTCCTCGGTCCAGGCGAACGAGGAGTCGGTGAAGTAGCGGACCAGCACGTTGGCGAACGTGATGAGCGCCAGCAGCGCCATCACGATCACCGTGAGCCAGTCTTCAATGAACAGGGCGCGCGGCTCGGCCACCGGGGCGCGCGCAGCCGCGTCGGCGGCCGACCCGGAGGGTTGGGACTGGGACATGGGGATGGACGGTCGGGAACAGGGTCATGACGTACTTCCAGCCACGCCGACCGCCGGCGTCGTGCACCGGGGGGGCGATGATGAGTTGCTCGCTTTGGCTCGCAAAAAGCCGCGCTGTGGGTGGGCGCGGCGCCCGTCATGATACGCGCGCGATGCCCCAAGAACAGGCGTGAAAACGCGGTCTGCGCACCGTTCTGGCCACTTCCTGCTGGGTTCCGGGGCGACCGGGCGCCAGGCTTTCATCTGGCTTTCAGCTTCGGCGCCCTGCGCACAAGGCCCCAGCGCAGCGCAGGCGGCCGCGCACGGCTATCGTGGCGGCTGCGTTCCCGGAGTTGCCATGCCCTTCATCGTCACCGACGCCTGCATCCAGTGCAAGTACACCGACTGCGTGAGCGTCTGCCCCATGGACTGCTTCGTCGAGGGGCCCAACTTCGTGGTGATCGACCCCGAGGGCTGCATCGACTGCTCGGTGTGCGTGCCGCAATGCCCGGTGGACGCGATCGTCAACGCCGCCGAGGTGAGCCCGCAGCAGGCCGAGTTCGTCGAACTGAACGCGCGCCTGGCCCGCGCCCCGGGCTGGCGCCCGCTCACGCAGGCCAAGGCCCCGATGGACGGCCACGAGCAATGGGCCGGCGTGGCCGGCAAGCGCGCCCACCTGCGGCTCACCTGGTGACCGCCCGCGCCCTTTGGCGCACGCCCACCGTGCGCCGCGCGCCATCGCGGGGCGCGCGCGCCGCTGCATGCCGCGCATGCGCACCGCCACCGTGCACGCCGATGATGCGCAGGGCTTGCATACAAGGCTGAAGGACCACGGCACGGTTCTCGCATGACGGGGTGCGAACGTCCGATCGCACCTCATGAACTCCAGCGACATCGCGAACCGCATCGTCGAGGCCATCCTGGCGCAGAAGCTCGCCCCCGGCAGCCGCCTGGGCGAGCAGGCGCTGTCGCTGCTGTTCGGCTGCAGCCGCACCCTGGTGCGCGAGGCGCTGATGCAGCTGGCCGCACGCGGCATCGTCACCGTCAGTGCCCGCCGCGGCTGGTTCGTCATGCAGCCCACCGAGAGCGAGGCGCGCGAAGCCTTCGAGGCCCGGCGCGTGATCGAGACCGGGCTGATCCGCCACGCCGCGCCGATGGACCGCGCCAAGCTCGACAAGCTCAAGCGCCACCTGCGCGAGGAAAAGCGCTCGCTCAGGGGCGACGTGGGCCTGCGCAGCTACCTGCTGGGCGACTTCCACGTCTGCCTCGCCGAGTGCCTGGGCAACCGCCTGCTGGCCGAGACGCTGCGCGACTACACCGCGCGCACGACGCTGATCGCGATGCTCTACCAGTCCACGCACGACGCGCACCAGTCGTGCCAGGAACACGTGGAGATCGTCAGTGCGCTCGAGGCCGGCGACATCGCCCGCGCCGAGGCGCTGATGGCCGACCACATCGGCCACGTGCAGCAGGCGCTGCGCCCGCAGCGCGCCGCGACCGATCCGCTGGACCAGCTGCGCGCCGCGCTCGCGCCGGTGGCGCCGGCACCTTTCCGTCCCCTTCCACTCACCCAGGAGCCGCTCCCATGAACACTTCCAAGCGTCATCTCCTCGCCACGGCCGCCGGCCTGGCCCTGGCCTGTGTCTTCGGCAGCGCGCACGCGCAGTCGGCATTGCAGGCCATCGAGAAGAACAAGCTGATCCGCATCGCGATCCCGACCGACTTCCCGCCCTACGGCTTCGTCGGCGTGGACCTGAAGCCTCAGGGCCTGGACGTGGACATGGCCGCGCTCATCGCGCAGAAGATGGGCGTGCGCCTCGAGCTGGTGCCGGTGACCAGCGCCAACCGCATCCCGTACCTGCAGAGCCGCAAGGCCGACCTGGTGATCTCGACGCTGGGCAAGAACCCCGAGCGCGAGAAGGTGATCGACTTCACCGCCGCGTACTCGCCGTTCTTCCAGGCGGTGTTCGGCCCGACCTCGATCACCGTGAAGTCGCCTGCGGACCTGGCCGGCAAGTCCATCGCCGTCACGCGCGGCGCGATCGAGGACCAGGAGCTGACCAAGGTCGCCCCGGCCGGCACCGACATCCGCCGCTTCGAGGACAACAACGCCACCGTCTCGGCCTACGTCTCGGGCCAGACGCAGCTGGTGGCCACCGGCGTGTCGGTGGCCGAGAACATGATGCAGCGCAACCCCGGCCTGCGCACCGAATACAAGCTGCTGCTCAAGGACAGCCCGAACTACATCGGCGTGGCCAAGGGCGAGGACGCGCTGCGCGCGAAGGTCAACGCGATCATCGCCGAGGCCAAGGCCGCCGGCGAACTCGACCAGCTGGCGCAGAAGTGGCTCAAGCGTCCGGCCGGCAACCTGCCGGAGTGAGCCCCGTCGGCCATCCCCACGGCGGCGCGCCACGCACGCGGGCGCTGCCGCCGACCTGAGCGGTGTTTCGCATGTCCATCGAACTCGATTTCCTCGCGGTGCTCGCCGAATGGCCGCTGCTGCTGACCGGCGCAGCGTGGACGCTCGCGCTGACCGCGGTGTCGGCCGTGTTCGGCATGGTGCTCGGCATCGCCTGCGCCTGGGCGCGCACCGAAGGCGCCGCGCCGCTGCGCTGGCTGGTCGCGGCCTACGTGGAGCTGATCCGCAACACGCCCTTCATCGTGCAGCTGTTCTTCATCTTCTTCGGCCTGCCGGCGCTGGGCTTCCGGCTCACGCCCGAGAGCTCGAGCGTGATCGCGATGGTGGTCAACCTGGGCGCCTACGCCGCCGAGATCGTGCGCGCCGGCGTGCAGGCCACGCCGCGCGGGCAGTTCGAGGCGGCCGCGAGCCTGGCGCTCACGCGCGCGCAGACCTTCCTGCACGTGGTGCTGCCACCCGCGCTGCGGCGCGTGTGGCCGGCGCTGGTGTCGCAGATCATCATCGTGATGCTGGGCTCGGCAGTGTGCGGCCAGATCGCCACCGAGGAACTGAGCTACGCGGCCAACCTGATCCAGAGCCGCAACTTCCGCGCCTTCGAGGCCTTCATCGTCGCCACCGCGATGTACCTGGTGCTGGCCGTGGCCGTGCGCCACGCGCTGAACTGGCTGGGCGGCCGGCTGCTGTACGGAGGCCGCCGTGGTTGAGTTCACCCTGTGGGACATCCTGCGCAACCTGCTGCTGGCCGCGCGCTGGACGGTGGTGCTGTCGCTGATCGCCTTCGTCGGCGGCGGCCTGGTGGGCCTGGTGCTCCTGCTGCTGCGCACGCTGGAGCGGCCCTGGCTGCAGCGGGCCATCGCTGCCTACGTGCAGCTGTTCCAGGGCACGCCGCTGCTGATGCAGCTGTTCCTGGCCTACTTCGGGCTGGCGCTGTTCGGCGTGGAGACCTCCTCCTGGTTCGCCGCGTCGCTGGCGCTGACGCTCTACACCAGCGCCTTCCTGTGCGAGATCTGGCACGGCTGCGTGCGCGCGGTGCCGCGCGGCCAGTGGGAAGCGGCGCAGAGCCTGGCGCTCGGCTACATGGAGCAGATGCGCCACGTGGTGCTGCCGCAGGCCATGCGCCTGGCGGTCGCGCCCACCGTGGGCTTTTTGGTGCAGGTCATCAAGGGCACGGCGCTGGCCTCGGTCATCGGCTTCGTCGAGCTGACCAAGGCCGGCACGATGATCACCAACGCGACCTTCCAGCCCTTCCTGGTCTACGGCTGCGTGGCGCTGATGTACTTCACGCTGTGCTTCCCGATCAGCCACTACTCGCGCGTACTCGAGAGCAAACTGCATGTCCACAGACACTGATCCGAAGGGCGCTGCCGCCGTCCGCATCCGGGGGCTGCGCAAGTCGTACGGCACCAACGAGGTGCTCAAGGGCATCGACCTGACGGTCGCGCCGGGCGAGGTGATCGCCATCATCGGCAGGAGCGGCTCGGGCAAGAGCACGCTGCTGCGCTGCGTCAACGGGCTGGAGACCTTCGACCACGGCGAGCTGGAAGTGCAGGGCCGCCCGCTGGTGCATGGCGATGCCGCCGCGATGCGCGCGCTGCGCCAGCAGGTCGGCATGATCTTCCAGCAATTCAACCTGTTCCCGCACCTGACCGTGGGCCGCAACGTGATGCTGGCGCCGCGCCTGGTGAAGAAGGAGTCCGACGCGGCGCTGGAACGCAAGGCGCGCAAGCTGCTCGATCGCGTCGGCCTGGGCGAGAAGTTCGATGCTTACCCCGACCAGCTCTCGGGCGGCCAGCAGCAGCGCGTCGCGATCGCCCGCGCGCTGGCGATGGACCCGGGCATCCTGCTGTGCGACGAGATCACCTCGGCGCTGGACCCGGAACTGGTCGGCGAGGTGCTCGGCGTAGTGGAATCGCTGGCTGCCGACGGCATGACGCTGCTGATGGTCACGCACGAGATGAACTTCGCGCGCAAGGTCAGCGACCGCGTGATCTTCATGCACCAGGGCAAGGTGCACGAGATGGGCCCGCCGGAATCGCTGTTTGCCGCACCGCAGACACCCGAGCTGAAACAGTTCCTCGCCTCGGTGGCCTGAGCGCCCCGCGCGATGCGCGCGCTGCCCGTGGGGAATAGGGGTCGCGCCTAAGAGCGGCTAACAAAACGGTGCGAGGCTACGCAGGCAGATGACGCAACAGGCCAGGGACAGCAGAGCCAGATGGGTATCGATGCTGCGCTCGAAGCGGATACGAAGCTTGCCGAAGGAGGCGATCCAGGCATGAGTGCGTTCGACCACCCAGCGATAGCGGCCGAGCCGGTCTTTGCTCTCGCGGCCCTTGCGAGCGATGCGGACTTTGATGCCACGTTGGTGCAGGTGCTGCCGGCAGCGTGGGAAGTCGTACCCTTTGTCGGCATGCAGCTTGTCGGGACGCGCACGCGGGCGACCACGCCGGCCAGCCACCGCCGGCATCGCATCGACAAGGTCCTCGAACACCACCGAGTCGTGCCGGTTGGCGCCGGTGACACAGAACATCAGCGGGATGCCTTTGCGATCCGTGACGAGGTGGCGCTTGCTGCCGAGTTTGCCGCGGTCGGTGGGATTGGGCCCCGTATGCGGGCCCCCCGGGGGCTGGGGACGCTGGCCCCATCCAGGCTGACGCGGCTGAAGTCCAGGCGGCCCGCGCCGCGAAGGTCGGCCAGCAACAGCATGTGCAAGCGGTGCCATACACCGGCTTTTTGCCACTCACGCAGCCTGCGCCAGCACGTCATGCCGCTGCCGAAGCCCAGTTCCTGGGGTAGATCTTCCCAAGGAATGCCAGTGCGCAGCACGAACAGGATGCCGTTGAGTGCCAGTTCGTCGTCAAGTCGAGGCCGGCCGCCCTTCGGCGAAGGCTTGACCTGCGGCAGCAGCGGCTTGATCTTCTTCCATAGCACCGCGCTGATCTGCTTGTTCTTGCTTTGTCCCATGGTGCGTCAAACGGCTCAGCCGACCCGCGCGATGACAGCGTTTTGTTAGCCGCTCTAAGGAAGGTAATTCCTAACCTTTCCGGACCAGAATTGGACGTAGTTCCTGGATGGAGATCTGCTTGAGAAGCTTGTACAGCAAGGGTTGCAGGTTGAGGGTGTCAGGATTTTTGTGTGAGGGGCCTACCATGACGATGTTCAGGAGCCCCCATGCCACGCAAGAAGACCCCCCTGCCGCGAAGCCGGACGCCATCCTTCCCGACGAGTTGCTTGAGAAGCTGATCCCTGGCCCGATGGACGCCGCCGGCGTCGGGGCCGTGTTCCAGAAGTTGAAGAAGGCCGTGATCGAGCGCGCCTTGGGCGCCGAGCTGGGCGTGCACCTGGCCAGCCCCGAGGGCGGTCGGGGGAACCACCGCAACGGCCGCAGCGGCAAGACCGTGCTGACCGACGAGGGGCCGCTGCGGATCGACGTACCCCGTGACCGGGCCGGCAGCTTCGAACCACAACTCATCCCGAAGCACGAGCGACGCTTCGCCGGCTTTGATGACCGGATCATCTCGATGTACGCCCGCGGCATGTCGGTGCGCGAGATCCAAGGGCATCTGGCCGAGATGTACGCGGTCGAGGTGTCGCCAGAGTTCATCAGTGCGGTTACCGACGAGGTGATGGCCGAGGTGGGGGCCTGGCAGGCCCGGCCGCTGGAGCCGATGTATCCGGTGGTGTTCTTCGACGCCCTGCGGGTGAAGATCCGCGAGGACGGCGTGGTGCGGAACAAGGCGGTGTACCTGGCCCTGGGCGTGCTGCCGGACGGCACCCGTGACATCCTCGGGCTGTGGATCGAGAACACGGAAGGCGCCAAGTTCTGGATGAAGGTCTTCAACGACCTGAAGACCCGTGGCACGCAGGACATTCTGATCGGCGTCGCCGATGGGCTGAAGGGCCTTCCCGAGGCTCTGGAGGCGGTGTTCCCGGCCACGACGCTGCAGACCTGCATCGTGCACCTGATCCGCAACAGCCTCGATTACGCGAGCTGGAAGGACCGCAAGGCGCTGGCCGCGGCCATCAAGCCGATCTACACCGCGCCGAGCGCGGAGGCCGCAGAAGCCGAGCTGGGGGCGTTCGAGCAAGGCCCTTGGGGCCAACGCTTCCCGACCGTCGTTGCGGCCTGGCGGCGGGCGTGGAGTCGGGTGATCCCGTTCTTCGCGTTCCCGCCCGAGGTGCGGCGGATCATCTACACGACCAACGCCATCGAGAGCGTGCATTCGCGGCTGCGCAAGATCATCAAGAGCCGCGGGCATTTCCCGACGGACGAGGCTGCGACCAAGCTGATCTGGCTGGCCCTGCGCAACGTCACCGCCGACTGGAAGCGGGCAAGCAGGGAGTGGAAATCAGCGATGAACCAGTTCGCGATACTGTACGGAGACCGCTTCACCCTCGCGCCGCGCTGAGCGGCACGAGGAAAGATTCAAAAACCGCCTCACACACAAAAATTCAGACAACCCCTGCAGGTTCTCGTGCCGGTGATTGAACCGGTAGCAAACTTCGGCCAGGTACAGGTGGAAGTATTGCCGGGGCACGCCACGATACATGTAGAGCCAGTTCTTGGCGTAGCTCCAGAAGCCCTCGATGCCGTTGATGTGATCTCGCCCGGCAGGCCGACCCTTCTCCTTGCGGATCATCACGTGTTCGCCGCGCAGCTTCAGCGTGGCATAGGCCTGCCACTCGTCGGTGTAGTAGAGCGCGCCTTCTCGGGTGTGCGCCTCGATCTCACGCATGATCGATGCCCGGTCATGGGCCGGGATCGGCATCGCCTTGACGCAGCCGTTGCGCTTGACGAGCCCGAACACGATCACCTTGCCCGCCGCGCCCCAGCCCCGCTTGCCCTTGCGGGCGCCACCGAAGGTGGTCTCGTCGCACTCGATGGCGCCTTCGAACGGCTCGCGCAGTTGCTCCACCAGCGCACAGCAGCCACGCACCAGTCGGTAGAACCGCTCCCGCGAGACCGCGCTGGTATCGGACAGGAACCGCTGCCGGTACGACGGCACGCCCAGCACGAACAACTCCAGCAGGCGTGCCTTCGTCGCTGTGGGCAGTCGTACCGAGTCCCACACCGACGTCCACGTGAAACGCAGCCCGCAAGCGCGGCACTTCAGACGTCCGTCCCCCAGGCGATAGTGCCGACAACCTGCACATCCGGGACATCGCTTCATGACCAAATCCTCTCAGATTTGGTCCGGTTTGCTTAGGAATTACCCTAAGGAAACGCTGATCAAGCCCACCGCATCGTAGTGACATGCGTTGGAGGTGTCGATGCAAGATGCGAGGATGACGATGAAGCAGATGACCTTGGCAGCGGCGGCCGATGCGGCGTGCGAGGAGGCGCTGTACGACTCGGCGGCGCTGCGCGCTTTCGTTGGCATCGACCTGGGCCGCGAGCCGGTGCCCGACGCCACCACGATCCTGCAGTTTCGTCACCTGCTGAACAGCCACCAGCTGGGGCGAGCCATCTTTGATGGTGCCCGTCGAATTTCGTCTTCCAGCGGGCCGTTCGTATGCGGCCATGGCGTGCTGAGCGGCATGCTTGCTGATATCAGCCGCTGCACACGGCGCAGGCCGATCCGATGACCTCGACCCTGCAGTTGGCGGTGCATGCGCCGAGAGCCGTAGGCAGCCTTGACCTCGGCATGGATGCTCTTCAACAAGGTCACGGCCTGCGGGTCCGTCAGGCGCGTGCGCTCGGGCCAGCAGCGCACGGCCCCGGGCCCCTCGTGCCGACCTGTGGCGCCATGCAAGCAGCGAGTGGGTCATACCCAATCCCGTCGCCGGATTCCGATGTGGAGTCGGACGCGGGATGCTGCCGTTGCTGCGATCACTTGCGGCGGATTACACGGCTGCGTCCGTCGACCTCCGTGCCTTAAGACGTTCACGCATGACACAGGCGGCCTGCACCATGTTGGCCAGCGCTGCGCGCGTTTCCGCCCAGCCGCGGGTCTTGAGTCCGCAGTCCGGATTGATCCACAACCGGGCCGGATCCACCACCTCGCACGCCCGCTCGATGAGCGCGAGCATCTCGTCGACGCCCGGCACGCGCGGCGAATGGATGTCGTAGACGCCGGGACCGATCGCGTTTGGATAGGCGAAGTCGCGGAACGCATCGAGCAACTCCATGCGCGATCGCGACGTCTCTATCGTGATGACGTCGGCGTCGAGCGCGGCGATCGCCGGCAGGATGTCGTGAAACTCCGAGTAGCACATGTGGGTGTGGATCTGGGTGTCGTCGCGCACCCCGCACGAGGCGAGCTTGAACGCGCGCACCGCCCAGTCGAGGTAGGCGGGCCATTCGCTCGCTTTGAGCGGCAGCCCCTCCCGGAACGCGGGTTCGTCGATCTGGATGATCCGTATCCCGGCAGCCTCCAGGTCCTGCACCTCGTCGCGGATCGCCAGGGCCAGTTGCAAGGCCGTGCGCTCACGCGGCTGGTCGTCGCGCACAAAGGACCACTGCAGCATGGTCACGGGACCCGTCAGCATGCCCTTGACCGGCTTGTCGGTGAGCTGCTGCGCATAGCGAGCGGTGTCCACCGTGATCGGGTCTGGCCGGAACACGTCGCCGTAGAGGATGGGCGGCTTGACGCAGCGCGAGCCATAGCTTTGCACCCAGCCGTGCTCGCTGATGGCGAAGCCAAACAGGTGCTGCGCGAAGTACTCCACCATGTCGTTGCGCTCGGGCTCGCCGTGGACCAGCACGTCCAGGCCCAGGCGTTCCTGCTCCTCAATCGCGCGGCGCACCTCGGCGCGCATCGTTTGCAGGTAGTCATAGGCGCCCAGCCGCCCTTGCTTGTGCGCCGCCCGTGCCCGGCGAATCTCTGGCGTTTGCGGAAAGGAGCCGATGGTCGTGGTCGGCAGCACCGGCAGGTCCAGCGCCTGGCGCTGCAGCTGCTGGCGCTCGGCATACGGTTTCGCGCGCTCGGCCATTCGGGGGTGGAGTTGTTGCAGCCGCTTCGCCACGGTGGCGTGGGGGATGCGTCGGCAGTGCCGCCGGCTGGCCAGCGAGGCGTCGCTCTCGGCCAGCCGCTCGCGCACCGCGTCCTCTCCATGCTCCAGCGCCCGGGCCAGCGTGACGACCTCGTCCAGTTTCTCGTCGGCGAACGCCAGCCAGCGCCGCACCTCCGGATCCAGCCGGGATTCCTGCGCCACGCTGTGCGGCACGTGCAACAGCGAGCACGATGGCGCGAGCCACAGGCGTTCACCAAGCCGCTCGTGCAGCGGCCGCAGGCGGGCGAGGGCGTCGCCGAGGTGGGTGCGCCACACGTTGCGCCCGTCGACGATGCCGACGGACAGCACCTGCTCGCCGTCCAGCGCCTGCGCCACGGTTTGCGCCTGCTGCGGCGCGCGCACGGCGTCGATGTGCCAGCCATCCACGGGCAGCTCCCGTACCAGGTCCAGCTGGTGGTCGATGCCCGTGAAGTAGGTGGCGGCGAGGAGCCGGGGACGCGGCGCCCCCTGCAGCGCCTCGTACGCCTGGCGCAAGGCGCGCTTCCACGGCTCGTCCAGTTCCAGTCCCAGCACGGGCTCGTCCACTTGCACCCACGCGACGTCGTGCGCCGCCAGTTCGGCCAGCAGGCCGCGGTAGGCACCGATCAACCCGGGCAGCAGCGCCAGCCGGTCGCTGCCATCGACCGTCTTCGACAGCCACAGGAAGGTCACCGGCCCGAGCAGCACCGGCTTGACGCCGGGCAGCACCGCCTGGGCCTCGCGCACGTGTTCGAGGTAGCGACGGGCGTCCAGCTCGAACGACATCCCCCGCTCGAGCTCAGGCACGAGGTAGTGGTAGTTGGTGTCGAACCATTTGGTCATCTCGAGGGCCGGCTCGGTGGACGTGCCCCTGGCCAGCGCAAAGACGGTGGCGGTGCCCGTTTCCCCGACCACACTCCGGAAGCGCCGGGGTAAGGCACCGAACATCAGTGCGTGGTCGAGGACGTGGTCATAGAGGGTGAAGTCGCCTGCGGTCAGCAGGTCGAGGCCGGCATCGCGTTGGCGTTGCCAGTGAGCAAGCCGCAGGCGGGCGGCGACCTCTTCGAGCTGCTCCGTGTTGGTTTCGCCTTTCCAGCAGGACTCGAGAGCGAACTTCAGCTCGCGGCGCGCGCCGATGCGCGGATATCCGAGGACATGGGTGTATGGCATGACATGACAGCGTGAGTGTTGACGCTGCACAGTCTGGTCTGCCACACTGCTTGAATCAAGCGAAATGTTTTCAGCAGAACTTGAATCTGGCTCAAGTACCATGATCGAACTGCGCCATCTGCGTTCCCTGCTCGCCATTGCCGACACGGGGAAGATGGCGACGGCGGCCGAGCGCGTCCATCTCACCCAATCGGCCCTGTCTCACCAGGTCCGGGCGCTGGAGGAGCACTACGGGTTGGAACTCCTGCGGCGCACCAGCCAGGGCTTGCGCTTCACCCCGGCGGGAGAGCGGCTGCTGGAGCTGGCCCGGCAGGTGCTCGGCCAAGTCGCGGAGGCCGAACGCGATCTCATGCGCCTGGCAGGGGACACCCGCGGCGAATTGCGCATCGCGCTGGAGTGCCACACCTGCTTCGACTGGCTGATGCCCGTGATGGACGAGTTCCGAAGGCGATGGCCCGAGGTGGAGCTGGATCTCGTCGCTGGCTTTCACAGCGAACCGATCAGCCTGCTGGCCCAGGGCAAGTGCGAGCTCGTCGTGGGGTCTGCGCCCGACCGGCTGCCGCGAGGCATCGCGAGCTGGCCCCTCTTTCGCTACGAGATCCAGGCGGTGCTGTCCAACGAGCACCGGCTGCGACATCGCCGCAGGCTGCAAGCCGAAGACTTCGCAGGGGAGACGCTCATCACCTATCCGGTGCCTGAGGAACGCATCGACGTGATCCGCGAGGTGTTGCGGCCGGCCGGCGTGCCGTTCCAGCGACGTACCGCGGAGCTCACGATCGCCATCCTGCAGCTCGTGGCCAGCCGCCGGGGTGTCGCGGCGCTCCCCAACTGGGGCGTCAAGAGCTACGTCGACCACGACTACGTGATCGCCAAGCGCATCGGCACCAAGGGGCTGTGGAGCGAGCTGTACGCGCTCGCGCCCAAGGCCATGGCCGCGCGACCCTACGTGCCCGAACTGGTGCACATCATGCGTGAGAAGTGCCAGAAGCAGTTGCCAGGCATCGATCTGTTGTGAGTGCGAGGCTGGCTTGCCCATACCCAAGAAGGGTTCAGAGTCGATACTTCCACGACAGACAAGACCGAGACGCTGATGCTGCGGCTCGTTGCCGCCGAGGAGGTCGGTACTGACCGGCGTCATGGTACGCCGACGTGCTGCTGAACCAACATCTGGGTCCGATGCATGACAAGTGGCTGCTCCATGCGTTGGCCGAAGCCCAAAGCAAGCAAGGGTCGGCGCTCGCCAGCGGCGACCTGGAGGCGGCGATCAGGCTTAGAGCGGCTAACAAAACGGTGCGAGGCTACGCAGGCAGATGACGCAACAGGCCAGGGACAGCAGAGCCAGATGGGTATCGATGCTGCGCTCGAAGCGGATACGAAGCTTGCCGAAGGAGGCGATCCAGGCATGAGTGCGTTCGACCACCCAGCGATAGCGGCCGAGCCGGTCTTTGCTCTCGCGGCCCTTGCGAGCGATGCGGACTTTGATGCCACGTTGGTGCAGGTGCTGCCGGCAGCGTGGGAAGTCGTACCCTTTGTCGGCATGCAGCTTGTCGGGACGCGCACGCGGGCGACCACGCCGGCCAGCCACCGCCGGCATCGCATCGACAAGGTCCTCGAACACCACCGAGTCGTGCCGGTTGGCGCCGGTGACACAGAACATCAGCGGGATGCCTTTGCGATCCGTGACGAGGTGGCGCTTGCTGCCGAGTTTGCCGCGGTCGGTGGGATTGGGCCCCGTATGCGGGCCCCCCGGGGGCTGGGGACGCTGGCCCCATCCAGGCTGACGCGGCTGAAGTCCAGGCGGCCCGCGCCGCGAAGGTCGGCCAGCAACAGCATGTGCAAGCGGTGCCATACACCGGCTTTTTGCCACTCACGCAGCCTGCGCCAGCACGTCATGCCGCTGCCGAAGCCCAGTTCCTGGGGTAGATCTTCCCAAGGAATGCCAGTGCGCAGCACGAACAGGATGCCGTTGAGTGCCAGTTCGTCGTCAAGTCGAGGCCGGCCGCCCTTCGGCGAAGGCTTGACCTGCGGCAGCAGCGGCTTGATCTTCTTCCATAGCACCGCGCTGATCTGCTTGTTCTTGCTTTGTCCCATGGTGCGTCAAACGGCTCAGCCGACCCGCGCGATGACAGCGTTTTGTTAGCCGCTCTAAGATGGCCGCGACCTGCCGATGCCCCGCATGACCACGCTGCCCGCCGCGCCGCCCCATGCCGCCGCCTTCGACCGGCTGCTCGCCGAGGTGCGCGCCTGCACCTGCTGCGGCCCGCAGCTGCCGGCCGGCCCGCGGCCGGTGCTGCAGGCGCATCCCGACGCGCGCCTGCTGATCGCCGCGCAGGCGCCGGGGCGACGCGTGCACGAGACGGGCATCCCGTTCCATGACGCGAGCGGCGAGCGCCTGCGCCGCTGGCTGGGCCTGTCCTCCGCCGAGTTCCATGACGCGCGGCGCGTGGCCATCCTGCCGATGGGCTTCTGCTACCCCGGCCGCGGCCGCTCGGGCGACCTGCCGCCACGCCCCGAATGCGCCCCGCGCTGGCGTACCCGGTTGCTGGCGGGGCTGCCGCACCTGGAGCTGACGCTGGTGATCGGCCACCACGCGCTCGCCTGGCACCTGCCCGGATGGCGCGGCGACCTGGCACAGGCCGTGCGCAGCACCGCCTCTGCCGACGATGCCGACGTGGTGGTGCTGCCGCACCCCAGTCCGCGCAACAACGTCTGGCTGGCCCGGCACCCGTGGTTCGAGGCCGAGGTCGTGCCGCGGCTGCAGGCGCGCGTGGCACGGCTGCTGGGCAGTTGAAGCGGTCGCCGGCATGTCACACCCGGACCCGCCGCGTCGTCCTGGCAGGGCTGGCGCTGGTCCGCAGCGCCGCAGACTTTGCAAGGAGAACCGACCATGTCCAACGCTGCGTTGCGCGCCGCCTCCACCCGGCGCGCCTTCACCCTCGTCAACCCGGCCGGCCTGTACGACCCCGCGCCGAACGGCTACTCGCACCTGGCTGCCGTCCACCCCGGGGCGCGCCTCGTGCTGCTGTCGGGGCAGGGCGGCGAAGACGCCCAGGGCCGGCTGCCAGCGGACTTCCGCGCCCAGGTGCGCCAGGCCTTCGGGAACCTCCGCATCGCGCTGGAGGCGGCCGGCGCCGGCACGCAGGACGTCGCCCGGCTCACGGTGCTGGTGGTCGACCACACCGAGGAGCGCCTGCGCATCTTCGGCGAGGAGCTGGAGCGCGCCTTCGGCCCGGCGATGAAACCGGCCTGCACGCTGATCCCGGTGCCACGGCTGGCGCTGGACGGCATGCTGTTCGAGGTCGAGGCGACCGCCGTGCTGCCCGCCTGAGCGGCGCGTTCCGGCACGGCGCCCGCAGGGCCGCCCGAGGCAGCATGCCGCGCCTCGGGCGTTGCGATATTCAGAACGAAAGGCTGGCCGCCCCGTTCCTGAACTTCTCGTGGATCACGCTGGCGCCGGCCACTTCCACGCCGTCGATGAAGTCCGCCTGCGTGTAGCCGCTCGCCTTCACGCAGGGCGGGCAGGCGATGATGGTGCCGCCGCGCGCCATGAAGTCCGTCATGAGCTGGCGCAGCGGATCGAGCGGCGGCACGTGCGCCATGTCCGCCGCGTTGCGGCGCACCAGGTCCACGGCGGCGCTGGTGAGGAAGGCCGTCACCTTCAGGCCGGCGGTGATCCCGCCGCAGGCGATGGTGAAGGCGACGGACGACAGTTCGTGGTCGGTGCCGCGGGTGACGAGCACGACGAGTTCGCGGGGGTCCTGGGACATGGTGGTCTCCTCGGTGTTGCGGATACGGGAAGCCGCATGATCGGCCGCCCGCCGGCCCTTGTGCCTTGCGGCGGCTCCGCCTCTCTTGTCCAGGCGTCCGGCTTGCCGCACCATGCGGCCCAGCGGGGGCTGGCGCAGCGCACCATCCGCCGCCCACACCGCCGGAGCCCCGCCATGGACACCCTTTCCCAGCTGCTGCGCCTGCTGCGCCTGGAAGGCGCGCTGTTCCTGCACGGCCGCTTCCACCGTCCCTGGGGCGTGGCCGTGCCACAGTCGCTGATGATGGCGCCGGCCCTGCGCCCGGACGCACGCCACCTCGCGATCATGCACATGGTGCTGGAAGGCCGCTGCTGGGTCTGCCTGGAAGGCGACGTGCCCGTGGCGCTGGAGGCGGGCGACCTGGCCGTGTTCGCCCACGGCGACCTGCACGCGCTGTGCAGCGAGGTCCGGCACGCGACCGTGGACCTCGGGCACATGGTCGACCCGAAGCTGCCCAGCCTCCAGGGACTCAGGTACGGCGGCGACGGCGAGGCCTGCGTGCTGGCGTGCAGCTGGCTGTCCTACGAAGGCGATGCGCCGGACCCGCTGCTCGCGGCCCTGCCCAGGTTCTTCCGCGCGCGGCTGGGCACGCGCGACAGCGGGGCTGGCTGCGCGCATCGGTGGGCTACGCGCTCGCGCAAGCGCAACGCGACGAGGCGGGCGCCGCCGCCGTCTCGGCGCGCGTGGCGGAATCCCTGTTCCTGGAAGCGCTGCGCAGCTACGTCGAAGACCTGCCCATGGCCGGCAGCGGCTGGCTGGCCGGCCTGCGCGACCCGCAGGTGGCCCGCTGCCTGGCCCTCATGCACGAACGCCCCGCGCACGACTGGACCGTGGCACGGCTTGCCAGCCAGGTGCACCTGGGCCGCAGCGCGCTTGCCGAGCGCTTCGCGCAACTGACCGGCCAGACGCCCATCGCCTACCTCAAGAAACTGCGCCTGACGGTGGCCTCGCGGCTGCTGTGCCAGGAGCACCTGCACCTCGCCCAGGTCGCCGGCGCCGTGGGCTACGACAGCGAGTCGTCCTTCAGCCGCGCGTTCAAGGCGGAGTTCGGAATGACGCCGGGGCAGTGGCGGGAGCGGTTTGCGGTGCGGCGGGCAGGGGGCGTCGCAGGCGATGCCGCTGCGAAATAGCACTTACAGAACGGGAAAGCCGATGTCCTGGAGGTAATGGAACGTCTCGTCGTAGTACCGAGGATCGCGCGTCGGATCGGCCTCGTCGCCTTCCGGGACCACGATCACCATGCCTTGGCGCGCACGTGTGAGAAGTACCCGGTAAGCGTTCTTCTGAAACGCTTGGCGATCCGCGGCACGGATGCGTTGCCAGCGAGTGCCAACGAAGGAGTAATGCTCCCAGCCGTGGGATGACTTCCGAAAATCGCCATCCCACACCACGCCGGCCCAATCGAGTTCCAGACCTTGCACCTGAAACTCTGTGGCGACGTCTTCCATGTAGTAGGAAGAGCGCACATCGTCCTTGCCGTGCAAGAACCAGTGGACGGGGTCCACAGGCGACTTGACGTGAATCGCGTGGGGCCGCAGCCGCTGTGCTTGTGAAGACACCACCAGCCCATAGCGTTCGCTGCCACGCGCTTGCTCGCGCAGCCAGGCTTTGGCACGAGGGACGCTGCGACAAAGCACGATGGGATAGCGATCGCGAAGCGTCATCCACGCTTCCCGCGCCCCCCGCATATCCAGGTCCAACACGCGCTTGACCAGGGTGGAGACGTTCTCCGCACGGAAGGAGCGCATCGAAACGCTCAGGTGCAAATCCGGGTTCGTCTGCACCCTGCCATTCGACTGCAGCGCCACCAAGGCGGTTTCAGCCGCGTATTCGCTGTCATGTAGTTCCGCAGAGATGTGCACTTCCCAATGCGGGAACGACCGCAGCACGGCTGCCAGCCATTCGGAGATACCAGCCTCGCCCGTGTTGATCTCTTGTCCGCCACCCACCAAGCAAACGATGACCGCCCAACCCGGGTGTCGATCCAGGCATGAGATCAAGAACTCTGGCTCCGACATCGTGAAGCCGGGTTTGTTCTTCTTGCGCTCCATGAACGCCGCGGTCTGCTCAGCATT
Source organism: Caldimonas thermodepolymerans (assembly GCF_015476235.1). Taxonomy (NCBI): domain Bacteria; kingdom Pseudomonadati; phylum Pseudomonadota; class Betaproteobacteria; order Burkholderiales; family Sphaerotilaceae; genus Caldimonas; species Caldimonas thermodepolymerans. Next base: position 31,471 of record NZ_CP064338.1, on the reverse strand, counting down.
CCAGGCGCGTTGCGCCTCGTCGAAGACGGCAATGTGGTCAGAAGGCGGACGTGCATCGCGCAGATACTCGTCCCGGAAATGGTGGACGTTCTGCACGAAGGCTTTCACGCGTTGCGTCACTTGGCTTTTTGTAACCGAGCGGCCGCGCTGTCGTTCGCGTTGCACCTGATCGCGCGCCAGCGCCTCCTGTAGGACGCGAACCAGCGGTCCATTGCCCGAAAGAAACACGCTGTGCAACTCGCCCGCGTCGGCGTGCCGGGTCGCAATGTTGAGCCCTACCAGCGTTTTGCCAGCCCCCGGAACGCCGGTCACGAAGCAAATGGCCTTCTTCTGCCGAGCTCGGCACTCTGCAATGATCGATTCCACCGCTTGGGTGGTTTGGCCGAGGTTCTTGGCACCTGCATCACTTCGTGCAATTTCGGCCACACCATGCCCGGCGTAGAGGGCCATGGCGGCTTCCACGATTGTCGGCGTCGGTCGGTAACGGCCAGCTTCCCACGCATCCACGTCCCAAGGCGTTGCCGCCTGTGTTGTCAGCATGTTCTCGATGGCGGGAGCCAGTGTGTGCTTGTTGCACAACAGCGGCTCGACAACGCCGTCCCGCGCTTTGCGCACGCGTGGCGATGCTGCAGTGGGCGGCGCTTCGGTCACCACCAGCACAGGAACCAATACCTTGTCGTGGGACGTCTCGTGAAAGTTCTTCAGATCGAGCGCATAGTCCCAAACTTGGTCGCACGCGTAGCGGGCGAACCGCCTTTCGCCCACTTTGAACTCGATCACAAACACCAAGCCGCGCAGGACCAGCACCGTGTCAATCCGCTTGCCTAAGCGAGGGACGGCGTACTCAAAGTAGATCCTGCCCTCGCCGGCATAGGGCCGAAGAACATCCTTCAGGAGGGCGACTTGTTCTGCCCAGGCGCGGACTTGTGCGTTTTCGACCGGAAAACGCGAACGCTGGGTGAGCCGGCCAATGATGGAATCGGGAAGACTCGTTAAGAACTCGCTAAGACTCGCTGAATAATCCGCCCGATCCATCTTTGACAAAACGCCTGCAAGCTTGATGCGGCAATCCCATCGGCGCCGCAACTGGGTGACGCTTACATTAGCTCAACCCGTCAGAGCGCGCTAGCAAACCAGTCCAGGAAATCCGTAGCAAACGACCCCTTCAACCGCGGTCCGTCCACGCCATGAGGGCACCCGGCGTATGCATCACCCTCACTCCCGCTGCGCTGGATGGTGGCCATGGCGCCAACCGTGCTCTGCTCCTGCGGATCGCCTGCGGCAAAATCGCAGACCCCATTTCTTCTTCCTCGCGCCATGACCGTATTCCAAGGTGTCGGTGTCCTGTTCACCCTGGTGGCCATCTTCGGCTATCTCAACCATCGCTTCGTGCGCCTGCCCGACACGCTGGGCATCACCGCGGTGGGCCTGCTGGTGTCGGCCGTGGTCGCCGGTATCGCAACCCTGTTCCCGGACGCGCACCTGGCACGCAAGGCGCAGGAGCTGGCCTCGCAGATCGACTTCACGGACGTCGTCTTCCACGGCCTGCTGAGCCTGCTGCTGTTCGCCGGCGCGCTGCACGTGGACCTGGGCAAGCTGCGCGAGCACCGGCTGCCGGTGTTCCTGCTGGCCACGGTCGGCGTGTTGATCTCCACCGCCGTCGTCGGCCTGGGCTTCTACTACGTGGCGCAGGCCTTCGGCTTCAACATCAGCCTGCTGTGGTGCCTGGCCTTCGGCGCGCTGATCTCGCCCACCGACCCGATCGCGGTGCTGGCGGTGCTCAAGAACGCCGGGGCGTCGCCTGCCGTCGAGGCCAAGATCACCGGCGAGTCGCTGTTCAACGACGGCACCGCGGTGGTGGCCTTCCTGACCCTGGTGGGCCTGGCCTCGGGCACCGCCGAGCTGTCGGCCTCGTCGATCGCCTCGGCGCTGGCGCGCGAAGTGATCGGTGCGCTGGTGGTGGGACTGGCGGTCGGCTACGGCGCCTCGTTCCTGCTGCGCGACCTGGACAGCTACGGGATCGAGATCCTCATCACGCTGGCGATGGCGACGGCCGGCTACAGCCTGGCGGAGCTGCTGCACGTCTCGGCGCCGCTGGCGGTGGTCATCATGGGCCTGGTGCTGGGCAACCACGGCGCGGCGAAGCACATGAGCGAGAAGACGCGCGAGCACCTCGACAACTTCTGGCATCTGCTGGACGAGCTGCTCAACCTGGTGCTGTTCGGCCTGATCGGCCTGGAGGTGATCGCGTTGGCCTTCCACTGGAGCGACATCTGGCTGGGCATCGCCGCGGTGCCGGTGGTGCTGGTCGCGCGCCTGGCCAGCGTCGGCATCCCGCTGGCTGCGCTGCGCAACTTCCGCCAGTCCTCGCCGCACGCCGTGAAGATCATGACCTGGGGCGGCCTGCGCGGCGGCATCTCGATCGCGCTGGCGCTGTCGCTGCCCGCCTTCGAGGGCCGCGACATGGTGATCGGCGTGACTTACGTGGTGGTGATCTTCAGCCTGCTGGTGCAGGCCACGACGCTGGGCGAGCTGGTGCGGCGCTGCAATGCCGCCGGCCCCCAGCCGGGCTGAGCCTGACCCCATGCGAGCCGGGCCGCGTGCCCGGCTTTTTCTTGCCGCACGTCACCTTCAGGGCACACCGCCGCAGAACGGATCCGCGACCCGTAGCAGGAGGTGGCGCACCTACCCGGTCGCCATCGCCAGCCGCTGCGTCGCCCGTGTTGCGGCCACGTAGAGCAGGCGGCCTTCTTCCAGAGCTGCTTCACGGTCCTGCGCATGCGCCTCCCGGCGTTCACCCAGCAAGGCCACCACCGGAAACTCCAGGCCCTTGCTGGCGTGCATGGTCATGACGTGGATGTGATCCGCCAGCGGATCGAACTGACCGGTCTTGCGGCGCACCAGGTGCGGCAGCTGGCGGCGACGCAGCGCCGCCTCGCAAACGTCCATGGTGCGCCAGTCGCGGCATAGCACCGCCATGTCGCCCCAAGCGTGTCCGGATTGGTGCATGCTGGCCAACCACTCGGCCAGTCGCTCGGCTCGTTGCGGCAGTGTCGGCAGGTCGACGATCAGCGGCTGCGGCCCTTCGCGGCCACAACTCACGGGCTGCAGCCGCGGCACATGGTCGTCATCATCTCCGCCAGCCGCCGCCTCCGTCTGGTCAGGAGCCAGCAGCTCGGCCGCAGCAGCACTCGCGGTCTCAAGAATCTGGCGCGTGTTGCGGTAGTTCACCTTGAGGATGGTCGTGCGACCCTGCGCCTGGATGCCCACGCTCTTGAAGCTGAAGCGCCGCCCTGAGCGCGAACGGCCGTAGATGCTCTGTGCGTCGTCGTACAGCACGAGCAGGCTGTGCGTGCCCGGGTCCACCATCTGCACCACCAGCTTGAACCACGCAGGCTCGAAATCGTGTCCCTCGTCGATCATCACCGCGTGGTACTGCCCGGACGGGATGTGCCCGCGCTCGACACCCCGGATCACGCGATCGACCATCTCGGCCATCTTGGCGTCCACCGGCAGGTTCGGGGACGGCAACTCCTGTCCGTAGGTGACCAGCTGGTCGCGGCACCACTTGTGGAAATGCACCGCCACGACGCGTTCGTTCAGCCCCTTGGCGCGCATCATCGCCGCCAGCCGGACGGCGAGCGGTTCGTTGTAGCAAAGCACCAGGATGGGCTTGCCCGCAGCATTGCTGCGTGCCAGCAGCTCGGCGCGGTAGGTGAGAATCATGGTCTTGCCCGAGCCGGCCACCCCGTGCACGACGCGGTGCCCCTCGCCCAGGCTGCGGGCCAGCTGCTCCTGCTGCAGGTCCATGACGCGCACGATGTCGGGCACTTCAGCTTGCGCATCCCGCTCGTCGAACAAGCTGGCCTGCTCGGGAATGCGCAGCTGCGGGAACAGGATCCAGCGGATCCGGTCGATCTGCGGCAGGGAAAGCGGACGGCCCATCAGGTACGGGAACATCTCCCACAACCGGCTCTGGAACGCTTCGGGGTCGATCGACTCCGTCATCTCGTCGGCACAGATCACGCGATGCGGCTCGATCGCATGGTGCAGTTCCGCAGCCATGAACTGCTTGCGCGTGATGTGCGTGAACACCACGCCATAGCTCCACGGAAATGCCGGCTTGCCCCGGTAGGGGCCATCGGGATGGACGAGCTGACGATCGCGCGAGAGGGCGTCGATCACTTCGTGCGCATGGTGCCTCGCCTGCGCAAACGGGTTGGGAACGGACTTGAGCTCGCCACCCGGCGCGATGACCCAGGTTTCCCGGTCGGCCTGACGGATGGTGTCCAGCCGCCAATCCTTCACCTCGAGAATCAACAGTCCACGGCTCGGGTGCAGGACGATGAAATCGGGATGCACCTGGCGCGGTCCGACCGGCACGTCGTACCACACGAGGTAGTCGTCATCGAGTTTGTCTTCGAGTCGTTCCGACAGCCGGCGCTCGCCGGTGGTCATGCGCGACACGCAGCTGCCACGGGCAGGGATCAGGACGGCCATGATGCGTACTGCAAGGGAGACCGATTGCTGCGATGATGGTACGACTGCAATCGTCCAGGGCAGCGCCTGGCGCCGTCAACGCTCCTCCCCCCAAGCGGGCCACGAATCGTGACGCATAGCGCACAGTCGGTGGCCCCCCTTGTCCGATCTCGACGTCATGCCCGCCGTCGCGGGGGATGCGCCTCAAGCCTTGCCTGAAAGCTGCGCAAGGCGTCGGCAGGATCCGCTCAGCCTGACGCCCCGCCGTCCAACCTGCGCACGACCTGTGCAAACCGCCGCAACAACGCCGCCGCCTGCGGCGTGGCCCGCACCGGGCCCGGGATGATGCCGTGCGCCGGTGCCAGCGCGTCGACGTAGGCCTGCATGGCGGTTTCGCCGAACTCGGGGTGGAACTGCACGCCCCAGGCGCAGCGCCCGAGGCGGAACGCCTGGTGCGGCTCGTGCGCGTTGCCGGCCAGCAGCTGCGCGCCCGCCGGCAACGTGCGCACCGACTGGCGGTGCACCAGGTGCGCGTCGAAGCTCGGGGGCAGGGCCGAGAACAGCGGGTCGTCCGCGGCCGCCGCGCTCAGGTGCACGGCATGCGTGCCGAGTTCGAGGCCGTCCGGATGGTCGGCCACCTGCCCGCCGAAGGCATGTGCCAGCAGCTGGTGGCCGTAGCAGATGCCGAGCACTGGCAGCCCGCCTGCGACCGCCTTGCGCAGCCACGCCGGGCAGCGAACGTGGTTCCGGCAAGGGCGCGCCGGCGCGCACGTCGAGCGTGACGCTCGCGACGTCGGGCCCCAGCCCCGCGGCGATCCAGTCGTGGAAGTCGCCGTGGCGGGCACGCAGGGCATCGAAGGTGTGGCCGGTGGCCAGGATCGCGATCGGGGTGGACATGGGTCAGGAAGGCGTCCGACGAAGGCCGGGCGCCGGCCCGGCGGCCGACGGATTGTCCGGACCGGGGCAGGCCGCGGCAATCCCCCGCGGCCGGCGCGGGCCGGTCGTCGTGTGCGTCCGTGGCGCGGGGCCTCGCTGCACCGGCAGCCCGCTGCCACGCGGGCGATCCAGGCCGGCCAGCGCCGATCTGCGCAATACGTCACATGTAACCGCGGGGTTCCCCCTGAGTGGGGATGCAACCGCCATTGCGTTTGGTTACAAATCCCGCTGGTCCAGCCAGGGACCAGGAAAGGGAGGAGTCCGTGAAACCAAGGCACGCCCGCAACGGGCGCCGCAGCCGGCGCAGGGAAGGGGCCGCGCTGCAATTGCTGGTCGTCGGCGGCGCCATCGCACTGGTGCCGCTGTTTGCCCGCGGCGGGCATGTCGCATCGATGTTCAAGGCCGTCGCGCCGCTGGGCTGGCTGATGGCCATCGCGGGCGCGCTGCTGCTGTGGTGGCAGGCCCGCGAACGCGCCCGCAGCGCCACCGCATCGAACGATGCGCCGGCGTCCACGGCCTCGCGCACGCCTGCCGCATCGCGTCCTGCCGGGCATGAGGCGACCGCCCAGGAGGCCGAGGCCGTCGCCACGCCCGCCGAGCCCCCCCGGCCGACGGCTTGGAGCGCCGAGGTGTTCGACCTGATCGAATGGCGCCGCTTCGAGGCCGTGGTCGAGGCGCTCTTCACGCAGGCAGGGTTTCGCACGCGCAGCCAGTCGCACGGTGCCGACGGCGGCGTCGACCTCTGGGTCTACACGCGCTACCAGCCCGACAAGCCGGTGACCATCGTGCAGTGCAAGCACTGGCACGGCAAGCGCGTGGGCGTCGACAAGGTGCGCGAGCTGCGCGGCGTGATGGCAGCCCACGGCGTGGTACGCGGCCAGTTCGCGACCACCTCGCGCTTCACCGACGAGGCCGTCGCGTTCGCGAAGGAAAACGGCATCAACCTGCTGGACGTCGACGCGCTGCTGAAGCTGATCCGCTCGCGCTCGGCCGAGCAGCAGCAGGCCCTGCTCGACGTCGCGCTGCAGGGCGAGTACTGGCGCCCGACCTGCGTGAACTGCGGGATCAAGCTGGTGCTGCGCCGCCCGCGCCAGGGGGGCAAGCCCTTCTGGGGCTGCACGCGGTATCCGGCGTGCCGCACGACGCTGCCGCTCAACGGCACCATCGCCGCGCTGGTGGAACGCCAGGCGTCGTAGTCCGACCCTGGCTGGCCTCATCCCGACGGCGGCTGGTACTCCGACACGAACTTGGTGACGAGGTAGGTCTCGACCGCTTCCAGCCCGCCTTCGGAGCCGTAGCCCGAGTCCTTGACGCCGCCGAACGGGGTCTCGGGCAGCGCCAGGCCCAGGTGGTTGATCGACAGCATGCCGCTTTCGACGACGTGGGTCAGGCTCGCGATCGTCGCGGCGTCGCGCGTGTAGGCGTAGGTGGCCAGGCCGTACGGCAGGCGGTTGATCTCCTGTTCGACCTCCTCGAAGCAGCTGAAGCGGCGCACCAGTGCGAGCGGGCCGAAGGGTTCCTCGTTCATCGCGCGCATGTCGGGGGTCACGCCGGTCAGCACGGTCGGCGCGAAGAAGTTGCCGGCGCTGCCGATGCGGTGCCCGCCGCAGGCGAGCTGCGCGCCCTTGGCCAGGGCGTCTCCGATCAGCACCTCCATCGCCTGCACGCGCCGCACGTTGGCCAGCGGGCCCATCGTCACGCCTTCGTCGAGGCCGTTGCCGACCTTGATCTGCGCGACCTTGGCGAGGAAGCGCTCGAGGAAGGCGTCGTGCACCGACTCGTGCACGAGGAAGCGGGTCGCGGCGATGCAGGTCTGGCCCGCGTTGCGGAACTTCATCAGGACGAGCTGCCCGGCCGCGGCGTCGAGGTCGGCATCGGCAAAGATGATCGCCGGTGCGTGGCCACCGAGCTCCATCGTCACGCGCTTCATCGCGCTGCCGGCCAGCGCCGCGAGCTGCTTGCCCACCGCGGTGGAGCCGGTGAAGGAGATCTTGCGGATCACCGGGTGCGGGATCAGGTAGCCCGAGATCTCGGCCGGCGTGCCGTAGACCAGGCCGACCACGCCCGGCGGCAGGCCGGCATCGACGTACGCGCGCACCAACTCGGCACAGGAGGCCGGCGTTTCCTCGGGGCCCTTGAGCAGGATGGAGCAGCCGGCAGCCAGCGCGGCCGAGATCTTGCGCACGGCCTGGTTGACCGGGAAGTTCCAGGGCGTGAAGGCGGCCACCGGGCCGACCGGCTCCTTGATGACCTTCTGCGTGACCTGCGGCGACCGGCCCGGGATCAGGCGCCCGTAGGTGCGGCGGCCTTCCTCGGCGAACCACTCGATGATGTCGGCGGCGGCGCGCAGCTCGACCACCGATTCGGCGACCGGCTTGCCCTGTTCCTGCGTCAGCAGGCTGGCGATCCCGGGGGTGCGCTCGCGCAGGATCGCGGCCGCCCGGCGCATGATCGCGCTGCGGTCGTACGGCGACATCGCGCGCCAGGTGGCAAAGCCGCGCTGCGCAGCGGCCAGCGCGATGTCGAGGTCCTCGATGCCGGCGTGGGCCACGGTGACGAAGGCCTCGCCGGTGGCCGGGTTGGGCACGTCGAGGCGACGGCCCGACAGGGCCGGGCGCCACTCGTTGTCGATCAGCAGGTCGACGCCGTGCAGGGGGGAGGTCGTGCTCATGGAATCGGTCCGTTCAGCGGATGAAGGTGGGCCGGTGCGCGCCGCGCTCAGGCCATCTGCAGGTAGTCCAGGCCGGTGAGGCGCTGGGCGCGCTCGATCAGGCGCTGGGTGGCGGCGTCGACGCGCGCGCGCAGCTGCTGCTCGTCGTCCCAGACCAGGCGGCCGTGCAGCACGCGGATCGCGCCGCCGATCATGGTCAGCGACGCCCGGCTGTCGTCGCCGGCGACCAGCAGGCCCGAGAGCCAGTCGGTGCGGGCGCCGGCGAAGGCGACCGGCGACATGTCGAAGGCGGCGATGTCGGCGCAGCAGCCGAGCTCGATGCGGCCGATGTCGCTGCGGCCGAGGACGGCGGCCGCATCGCGCGTGGCCATCGTCAGCGCCCGGTAGGGCGAGAGCCACTGCTGCCAGGGCACCGTGCCTTCGCCGCCGGCCACGCGGTGCAGCAGCAACGCCAGGCGCAGCTCGCCGAGCATGGAGCTGCTGTCGTTGCTGGCGCCGCCATCGACGCCGAAGCCCACGCGCACGCCGGCGGCGAGCATCTCGTGCACGGGCGTGACGCGCGCGCCCAGGCGCACGATCATGCGCGGGCAATGCGCGACCGCGACGCCGGCCTCGGCCATCTGGCGCATGTCGTCGGCGTCGACGCGCGTGCTGTGCGCGAACCAGGTGCCCGGGCGCAGCCAACCGGCTTCGTCCAGCAGCTCGATCGGGCGCTTGCCGTACTGCTCGCGGCACCAGGCGCGCTCGTCGGGGCGCGGGTGGAAGTGCATGTGCAGGCCGCAACCATGCTCGTTCGCCAGCCCGGCGATGCGGCGCATGAAGTCCAGGCGCGGGTAGGTGGCGGTGGTGGGGCCGAGCGCGATCGTCACGCGCGCGCCCCAGCCGGTGTCGTGGTAGGTGTCGATCGCGCGCGCCATGTCGGCCAGCACCTCGTCCTCGTCGTCCACCAGGCCGCCGGCGCGCGGTCCGATCAGCGGGGTAAGTTCCTGTTCGAGGCGGTCCTCCATCACCGTCATGCAGCCCCGCACCAGGTGCAGGCGCATGCCGGCCGTGCATGCACCCTCGACGATCGCGTCGGTGTATGCCGCGCGGCCGCCGGGCATCAGGTAGGCGTGGTCGACGCTGATGGTGGCGCCGGTGAGCATCAGCTCGGCCATCGTCGCCTGCGTCGCGGCGTTCAGGTCCTCGGGCGTGAAGCCGGCCCACAGCGGGTACATCGCGCGCAGCCAGTCGATCAGGTGGCCCGACAACGCACGCGGGATCGCGCGGGTGAGCGTCTGGAAGAAGTGATGGTGCAGGTTGACGAGGCCGGGGATGACGACCTGGCCGCGCAGGTCGATGCGCTGGTCGAAGTGGCCCTCGGGCCGGCCCTGGCCGACCTCGACGATGCGCTCGCCTTCGACCACCACGTACGCATCGGCAAGCACGCGGTCGTGGCGGTCGCAGGTGTAGAGCCGGCCGATGTGGGAAAGCAGCGTGCGCATGGGTGTTCCGGCAGGGCGGCTCAGCGCTTCAGGCGCGTGAGCTCGAAGGTGGGCAGGATCGCGAAGGGACGCAGGCAGGCGTCCATCCAGCGCCAGGCGTCGCGCACCGCGGGCATCAGCTGCGCGGCATCGGCGATGACGCGGTGGTTCACGCGCATGGCCCTGAGCAGGTCGGGCGTGACCTCGCCGGTCTCGGCGAAGAACTCCTGGTCGCCGGTGTCGCCGCGGTATTCCGTCATCAGCAATGTCGGGATGCCGTGGCTGAAGTGGCCGCGCAGCAGGTGGTACACCGAGGCGAACAGGCCGAAGTTCTCGATCAGCGCGGCCGGGCGCTTGCCGCCGAGCCACGCGCCGGCGCAGATGCCCACGCCGGTGCCTTCGTGGGCGACCGGCAGGTAGCGGATCTCGCGGTCCTGCATCAGCAGCGACTGCGCGCCGCTGAAGCCCGAGCAGGGCAGGCCGATCACGAAGTCGATGCCGTTGTCCTTCAGGGCGGCATGGAGCGTGTGCGCGAAGCCCGCCTGGGCGTCGGCGTGGCTGGCCGGGTCGGCGGCCGGGCGTGCGCCGTGTTCCTTGGCCGAGGGCTTGAGGATGCGGATGCCCGCAGCCTGCTCGACGTGGCGCACGAACTGGTACTTGTTTTCCTTCAGGTCCATCGGCAACGGGCCGACGAACGCCTGCTCGGCATTGACCTTCACGACGACCAGCGTCGGCGCGGCCGTCTCGCGTGCCTCGCGCACGCAGGCCACCAGCGCCTCGGGCTGCTCGACCGTGTGCACGTGCGCGAGGCCGTAGGCACGCGCCAGCGTCGCGATGTCCACGCGCGCGGCCAGCGAGGCCACGTCGGGCAGCCGGCCGGTGGAGACGTAGCCGCCGTTGTCGAACACCACCACCGTGAGGTTGGCCGCGCCCGCGGCGGCGATCGTGCCCAGGATGGAGGTGTCGAAGAAGATGCCGCCGTCGCCGTCGAGCGCGATGACCGACTGCTCGGGCCGCGCCAGCGCCACGCCCAGCGCATAGGACGTGACCAGGCCCATGCCCACCGCATACAGGTTGGCGTGCGAGGGCCGGGCCGCATGCCACTCGGTGGCGGTGTTGGCCAGGTTGGTGACGACCAGGTCGTCGCGCGCCACACCGGCCAGCGCGGCCAGGAAGTCGAAGCGCTTGAGCAGCGTCGGCATCTCGCGCGTCCTCAACCGACGTAGCTGGAGGCGGCCTCGCGGGCGCGGCGGTAGCACTCCTGCATGTGCTTCTCGACGGTCACGGCCGGGTACCTGGGCGACTCGCCGGCCTTCAGGCAGCCGGGCAGGCACTCGAGCACGTGGTCGGGGTTGCCGGAGTAGAAGAACGGCACCGAGTAGCGCTCCTTGCCCGAGACGTTGATCACGCGGTGCAGCGTCGAGCGGAACAGGTCGTTGGTCCAGCGCGCGATCGCGTCGCCGATGTTGAAGACATAGGTGCCGGGGATCGGCGGGGCGCTGATCCACTCGCCGTCCAGGCCCTGCACCTGCAGGCCGCCGTTCTCGTCCTGCAGCAGGAAGGTGAGCGCGCCGAAGTCGGTGTGCGCGCCGGCGCCGACCTGCTCCCTGCCGGCGTTGACCGGCTGCGGCGGGTAGTGCAGCAGGCGCATCGTCGACAGCGGGGTGTCGTTGAAGTCCTCGAAGTAGTCCTCGGGCAGGTCCAGCGCCAGCGCGAGGCCGACCATCATGCGTTCGCTCACGTCGCGCAGGGCGGCGTGGTAGGCGCGCATCGTGGTCTTGAAGCCGGGCAGGCCCTCGGGCCACTGGTTCGGGCCGTGGTTGAAGCGGCGCGCGACGACCGCCGGGTGGTCCAGCGGCAGGTCCAGGCCCAGGAACAGGGTTTCCTTGTTGTCCGGCACGTCCAGGCCCAGCGACTCGGCCTTCAGCGGGTCCCAGCCGCGGTTGCAGAACGACTTGGTGCGCGCCACCTTGGCCTTTTGCTCGTCGGGCTGCGCGAAGAAGGCGCGGGTCTGTTCCAGGGCCGCATCCATCAGGCCTTGCGGCACGCCGTGGCCGGACACGTAGAAGAAGCCGTACTCGATGCAGGCGGCGCGGATCTGCGCGCCGACCGCCTTGCGGTCCTCGTGCTTCGACGACGACAGGCCGCTGATGTCGATCATCGGCAGGCTGGCGGTCGATATGGTCCGGGCTTCAAAGGGGCTGTTCACGATGCATCTCCACAGGGAACGGGGGACACCGCGCGGACCCGCGCGGCGTCGCGGTGACGAATCGACCGTCAGGGCTTACTGGTATTCGAGGGTGATCAGGCCTTCGGGCAGCTTGCTCATGCCGATGACCTCGGGACCGGCGACCTCGACCATCGCGTCGAGCGTGTCGGACAGGCCCTGGGCCATCTCGGGCGTGAAGGCGGTCAGCAGGTCGTTGCGCACCTGCTGCTTGAAGAACTCGGTGGCCTGCGGCGACAGCTTCATGCGCTTGCCGGTGTCCTCCCACAGCTTGTCGTCGGTCTTCATGATCCTGACGGCGTCCTGGTAGGCGGCGACGAAGGCGCGCACGTTGGCCGGGTTGGCTTTGGCGTACTCCTCGCGCATGCCGAAGAACAGGAACGGCACGGTGGGCAGGCCCATGCTGTCGGAGATCTCGCGGATGGTGGCCAGCGTGCGGAACTTGCCGGTGGCCAGCATCTCGGGCGCCAGCGAGTTCCACATGCCGGTGGCCTGCAGCTCGCCCTGTTCCATCAGGCCGCGCAACAGCGGCACCGCGCCTTCGTGCAGCGTGACCTGCTTGTTCAGGTCGATGCCGTACTTCTTCTTCGCGGCCGCCACGGTGATGACCCAGTCGAAGCCGGTCTTGTTGTGCGCGCCGACCTTCATGCCCTTCAGGTCGGCGATCGTCCTGGCCGGCGAGTCGACCGGCACGATGATGCTGTTGACGTAGGTGAGGAAGGGCGCGACGCCGACCACGTTGATGCCGCCGGCCTTCAGGCGCGCGGTGGCCAGCCAGTCGAGGATCACGACGTCGGTGCTCTTGCTCTGCAGCGCGACCGCGGCCGAGTTGTTGTTGCTGTACGGGACGGTCTCGACGTTGATGTTGTACTTCCTGTCGAGGTTGTACTGCTTGATCACCAGCGGCGGGATCGACATCGTGCCCGCCGGGTTGATCAGCATGCGGATGGTGCCGCCGTCGCCCTTGGGCGCGGCGGTCTGGGCCTGGGCCAGGGGTGCGAAGTGCAGGGTCAGCGCGGCAGCGACGCCGCCGAGCAGGGCTTTGAGGTTGGTGGTGGGCTTCATGGGGCGTTGCTCCAGTGCAGGGGCGGGGACGGTCAGGAAACGGTGGGGCGGGGTGGCGGTGCGTGCCTCTCGTGGGTTCAGGCCTCGACCGGGCGGCGGTCGAGCACGCGGATGACCTCCTTGCTCTTCTCGAACAGGGCCGGGTCGTCGTAGGAGCGCGGACGGGGCACGTCCCGAAGGTCGATCTCCTCGGCGATCTTTCCGCCGGGGTTGCTGCTCATCACGATGATCCGGTCCGCGAGGAAGGTGGACTCGTAGGCGTTGTGGCTGACGAACAGGATGGTCGAGCGGAACTTCTCCCAGATGTCGAGCAGGCTCTGGCGCAGCTTGCGCGCGGTGAGCTCGTCCAGCGCGCTGAAGGGTTCGTCCATCAGCAGGATGTCCGGGTCCACCGAGAAGGCGCGCGCGATCGAGGCCCGCTGCTGCATGCCGCCCGAGAGCTGTCCCGGGTAGAAGTCCTTGAAGCGGGACAGGCCCACCAGGTCCAGCACCGCGAGGGTGCGTTCCTTCCACTCGCTGCGCGGGAAGTTCGCCGCACGCAGCGCGAACTCGATGTTCTGCGCGATCGTGTACCAGGGCAGCAGGCGCGATTCCTGGAACACGTAGGAGACGCGGAAGCCCGCATCCAGCTGCTCGGACATCGGGCGGCCCTGGATCGTCACGCGGCCGGTGTAGTCCGCATCCAGGCCGGCGACGATGTTCAGGATGGTCGACTTGCCGCAGCCCGACGGGCCCACCAGGCCGACCACCTCGCCGGCCTCGATGGACAGGTCGATGCCGCGCAGCACGTGCAGCGGCTCGCGACGGGCCGCGCGGTAGGTCTTGCCGACGTTGACGAGGGCGATCTGCGACATGGGGCGTCCTGTGGAAGCGTTGCGGGAGGAAGTCGACACGGCCGCGTCAGCCATGGCGCCAGCGGAAGATGTGCTTCTCGATGAGCCCGAAGACGAACACCTCGATGAACATCATCACGATCAGGAAGCTCAGCGCGTAGGCCAGCACCTGCGTCATGTCGAACATCTGGAAGTAGTGCTCGATGCGGTAGCCCACGCCGTCGCTGCGGCCCAGCAGCTCGACGAACAGCACCATCTTCCAGACCAGGCCCAGGCCGAAGCGGGCCGAGGCCAGCAGCATCGGCGCGACCTGCGGCAGCATCACCGAGCCGATCAGCTGGCGCCGGCTGGCGCGGAAGATGCGCCCCATGTGGATCAGGCGCATGTCGATGCTCTTGATGCCCTCGCGGATGTTGATCGCGAGGAAGGGCACCACGGTGAGCGCCGCGCCGACGACCGCGGCGCGGTCGTTCATGCCCATGACCATGTAGATCGTCAGGATGGTCACGATGGCCGGCACCGTGATGCCGCACACCACCCAGACGCGGAAGAACATGCCGGCGCGCTCGGAGGTCGCCATCGCGAAGCCGAGCAGCAGCGAGATGCCCATGCCCAGCGCAAAGGCGAACGCGATGCGCGTCAGCGAGATGCGGATGTCGCTCCACAACTCGTCCGTGCCGGCGAGCTCGGCCATCGACTTCACCACCGTGTGCGGCGGCGGCAGCACCGAGGGCGGCAGCGCGAGCGTCGCGAGGTACCACAGGGCGACGATGGACAGCACCGACAGCGTGCTCATCAGCACCTCGGGCGGCAGGCGCCGGCGCGGCGGTCGGGAGGCCCCGCCCTCCGCGGGCCGGGCGGCGGGCGTGGCAGGCAATGGAAGGGGCGTGGCCATGGCGAAGTCCTGCTGCGTCGGACTCAGGCCGCCTGGGCGGAGGCCTGGGCAGCCAGGCGCGCCGCGCGGTTGGCGGCGTAGTTGCTGGTCTTGATGACCGAGCCGCGCGCGGCGATGCCGCCGTCGATCGTCACCACCGTGCCGGTGATGTACTGCGCGTGGTCGGAGGCGAGGAACAGCATCAGCTCGGCGATCTCTCGCGCCTCGGCCGGACGGCCGCCGGGGTAGGCGTCGAACAGTTCCTGCCAGCGGCTTTCGTCGCCGAAGTTGTCGATCGCGCGGCGCCTCATGATCTTGACCATGCGGTCGGTGGCGACCGGGCCGGGGTTCACGCCGACCACGCGCACGCCGTGGTCCAGGCTCACGCCGCCCAGCGCGCGGGTGAAGGCCATCACGCCGGCGTTGCACGCCGAGCCCGCGATGTAGTTGGCGTCGTAGTTCTCGCCGGAGTTGCCGATGTCGTTGATGATTACGCCGCTGCCGCGGCGCTTCATGCCTTCGTAGACGTAGCAGCTGAGCTCCATGTAGCCGACCAGCTTCAGCGACAGCGCGCGGCGCAGCAGGTCCCAGTCGAGCGATTCCAGCGGGCCGGAGGGCATGTCGCCCGCGTTGTTGATCAGGATGTCCACGTCGCCGGCCGCGTCGGCCAGCGCCTTCATCGCGCCGGGCGCCGACAGGTCCAGCGCGTGCGTGCTGACCTGCGTGCCCGGGTGCCGGGCCTCGATTTCCCGCTTTGCGGCCTCCAGCGCGGCGCCGTCGCGCGCGGCCAGGTGCAGGTGCCGGGCCCCGGCTTCGGCAAAGGTCCAGGCGGTCGCCAGTCCGATGCCCTTGGAGGCGCCAGTGATGAGAGCGGTCTTGCCGGTCAGCGTCAGAGAGGTCATGTCGGTGCGTGGTCTGGGGTTCAGGGAAGGCGGGGCGCCCTCGGGCGGCCCTCGCGATGGGCTTCCCTTACGCACTAACCGTGCCAGCCGGAACACAGCCTTCGCTGCTTGCGGATGCGCGAGTCCCCGTGCAACGCGCCTCATATCGATGCACGTGCATACGGAAATGCCCGTTCTGGATTCACGGTGCAGGTGCACCCGCACCGAGATAGCTCGCCGCGGCCCGTGCAGGCCTGCCTGCAAGGTGGCGCGAATACTGCTGAGGACGGCTCCACCACGGCGGCCGCGCGAGGCCACCGCCTTCCTCACGGAACCCAAGACCCATCGGAGACTGCATGGAGCAGACCCTTGCCACCCGCGACGTCCCGCCCGGCCGGGAGCGCACGCGCGAGCGCGCCCCCACGCTGAGCGAGGAGCTGCGCGAGAACCTCGAAGAACAGATCCTCAACGGCACGCTGCGCCCGGGCACGCGGCTGGACGAGGCCGAGCTGGTCGAGCGCTACAAGGTCTCGCGCACGCCGGTGCGCGAGGCGCTGCGCGCGCTGGCCGGCACCGGCCTGGTCGAGATGAAGGGCACCAACGGCGTGTACGTCACCAGCCTGTCGATGCCCGTGATCCTGGAGATGTTCCAGATGATGTCGGTGCTCGAAGGCCTGTGCGCACGCTATGCAGCACGGCGCGCCACGCCCGCGCAGCGCCGTCGCCTGCAGGAGCTGCAGGAACAGCTCAGGGGGCTGGTCGACAGCGACAACCGCGACCTGTTCTACGAAGTCAACCAGCACTTCCACGACGCGCTGTACGACGCGTCCAACACCCACTACCTCGCCGCACAGACGCGGCTGCTGCGCAAGCGCGTGGCCTTCTACCGCCGCCACGTCACCTACCACCCGGGCCGCATGCGTTCGACCATCGGCGAGCATCAGGCCATCCTCGACGCCATCGAGCGGCACGACCCGGAAGCCGCGTTCTCCGCCGCGGCCAACCACGTCACGCTGCTGCAGGACGACATGGTCGACCTGATCTCGGCGGTCTCCAGCCAGCTGCCGGGCTGAGCGGCAAAAAGACGGCCCACGACGCGCACAGCGCCATGGGCCGGGGAACCGACACCGGGGTGTCGGGGACGGAGAGTCAACCGGAAAGGCCGGGGGGCGGCGGGCGCGGCCCGCGCTCAGGCCAGCAGCCCCTGCAGCACCTCGGTCAGCACGCGGGCACCCGCGGCCAGGTCGGCGGAGTCGGTGTACTCCGCCTCGTTGTGCGTGATGCCGTCGCGGCTGGGCACGAACACCATCGCCGAGGGCGCGATCCCGTGCAGGTAGCGCGCATCGTGCCCGGCGGCCGAAGGCAGCGCGATGGCCGGGATGCCCAGCGCCTCGGCGGCCTGCTTCACGCGCTGCTGCATCTCGGGCGGGAACACCAGCGAGTCCGCCGCCGACAGGCGCGTGACCTGCACCGTGCACGGCCCCGCATGGGCCTCGCACAGCGGCTGGACCTGGGCACTCAGGCGCCGCAGCGTCCCGGTGTCCGGGTGGCGCAGGTCGATCGAGAACACCACCCGCGCCGGCACCACCGAAGGCGCATTGGGCATCACCTCGAAGCGGCCCACGGTGAACTTCACGATGTCCTCGGCGTCGTGCATCACCTCGGTCAGCGCACGCACCATCGCCAGCGCCGCGAGCAGCGCGTCGCGGCGCTCGGCGCGGCAGGAGGTGCCGGCGTGGGCCGCCTCGCCGTCGACCTCGACGCGGAAGGTGTGCTTGCCCTGGATCCCGGTCACGATGCCGACGGGAACGCCCGCGCGGTCCAGCACCGGGCCTTGCTCGATGTGGGCCTCCACGTAGGCATGCACCGCGCCGCCCAGCGGACGCCCGGGGATGTGGGCCAGGCGCAGCGCGGTGGCACGCAGCGCCTCGGCCACGCTGAGGCCCTGGCTGTCGCACACCGCGCCGATCTCGTCCAGCGTGCGCGCGCCGGCGAACACCGACGAGCCCATCATGCCGGGCGCAAAGCGCGAGCCTTCCTCGTTCATCCACGCCACCACGTCCAGCGGCCGCCGGCGCGGCACGCCGGCCTCCAGCAGCGCCTGTGCAGCCTCCAGCGCGGCCACCACGCCATAGACGCCGTCGTAGCGCCCGCCGGTGGGCTGGCTGTCCAGGTGCGAGCCGCTCAGCACCGGCGCGGCGCCCTCGGGGCCGCCCGGCAGGCGCAGGAAGAAGTTGCCCGCCGCATCCCGGCTCGGCTCGAGGCCGATGTCCTGGCCCCAGCGCGCCATCAGCTCCTGGGCCTGCGCATCGGCCAGCGACAGCGCCGGGCGGTTCACCCCGCCGGCGGGCGTGGCCCCCAGGCGGGCCAGCGCGGCCAGGCGCTGGTTCAGGCGCTGCTCGCTGACGTTGTCGGCGGCCCTCATGAGGTCTTCATGATCTCGGCCGGCTGGCTGCGCGGGTCGCGCGGCAGCCACTTGCCCTGCTCGACGGTGGCGAGGAAGTCCCCGACGAACTGGTTGAACAGCGCCGGCTCCTCGAGGTTGATCGTGTGCCCGGCCTTGGGCAGCACCAGCAGGCCGCTGGCAGGCACGGTCTTCTTCAGGAAGATGCCGGGCTGCAGGCAGTGGTCGTCCTCGTCACCGACGATCACCAACGTGGGCACCTGCATCCGGCGCAGCTCGGCCTCGAGGTCGTAGATCGACGGGCGGCGTGCCTGCACGCCCTGCATCGTGCGCGCCGAGCCGATCGAGGAATGCTCGGCCAGCATGTCGGCAAACTCCTGCCAGCCGCGCGGGTCCTTGACCTGGAAGATGATGCGCGAGGCGGCCTGCGCGTAGGTCTTCGAAAATTCCGGCGCGCCCAGCTCCTCGAACTTGCGCGCCACTTCCAGCGAGACGTTGCGGAAGTACTCCTCGTACTGCTTCTCGGCACCGTAGCCCGCGCCGGCCACCACCAGCGAGCGCGCCCGCGCCGCGTAGCGCAGGCCGAAGTGCAGCGTCGCGAAGCCGCCCATCGACAGGCCGACGACGTGGGCCGAGTCGATGCCCAGGCCATCCATCACGTCGGCGATGTCGTCGACCGCGATCTGCTGCGAGTAGCGCTCCACGTCCTCCGGCACGTCCGAGGGCAGGTAGCCGCGTGCCGCATAGGTGATGCAGCGGTAGCGCCGCGTGAAGTAACGCATCTGCGGTTCCCAGCTGCGGCTGTCGCCGCCGAACTCGTGCACGAAGACGATCGGCGTGCCGCTGCCTGCCTCTTCGTAGTACAGGCGCACGCCGTCGCGCGCGGTGATGTAAGGCATCGCAGGCTCTCCTTCAGAACAGGGCGGGGGCGGTGGTGTGGCGGGCTTGCTCGACCATCCCGGGCAGCAGCGCGCAGAAGCGGTCGGCCCATGCCTCGGGCACCGACAGGCTGACCTTGATGAAGCGGTCGCCGAAGCGCTTCGTGTGGTAGGTGCCCTGGCGGATCATGATCCCGGCCTCGCCGTAGGCCGCCACCAGCGCCTCGGGCGTCACGCCCGCTTCGGAGGTGTCGATCACCAGCAGGTTGGCATGCGAGGGATAGACCAGCACGCGCAAGCCCGGCACCTGCTGCACCGCCTCGTGCACGGCCGCCTGGTTGCGGCGCAGGCGCGCCTTGACCTGCGGGAACCACTCGGCCTTGCTCTTCAGGGCCGCGATCGCCGCGCGCTGCGACAGCACGTTGCAGCCCAGGTTGTTGGGCGGCGCGGTGGCCAGCCTCTCGATGATGTCGGTGCAGGCGATCGCCGCGCCCAGGCGCAGGCCGGCGAGCCCGGCCCACTTCGAGAAGCTGTACATCACGATGCTCTTCTCGGGGTAGTAGCGGTAGGCGGGCGTGAAGCCGTCGGCGAACTGCGAGTAGGTCGCATCGTGGATGAAGTAGGCGCCGACCGAACGCGCGATGTCGGTGAACGCCTGGATCTCCTCGGCCGTGTGGCAGGTGCCCAGCGGGTTGTTCGGGTCCACCAGGTAGATCACGCCGGTGTCCGGGCCCACGGCCGCGCGCAGCTGCTCGGCGGCGAGCTTGTAGCCCTGCCTCTCGTCGAAGATCGGCAGCTCGACGATGCGGGCCCCCGCCTTGCGCGCGAAGTGGATCGGCCAGGCCCAGCTCGGGTCGGTGGTCACGAAGTCCTGGCCCGGCCGGCAGAGGTTGCTGCAGACGTTGTAGAGGCCTTCCACGCCGCCGTCGGTGACGAAGCAGCAGGCATCGGGCAACCCGACGTCCTGCAGGACCAGCTCGCGCAGCTCCTCGAAGCCGCACGGCGGCGCGTAGGCGTGGTAGCTGCCGTCGGCGAGCGCGTCCTGCACCGCCTGGATCACGCTCGGGTGCGGATCGAAGTGGTTGGTGTTCTGCCCCAGCCACATCAGGCCGGGCGTGTTGCAGAGCTGGTCGAAGTACCGGTTACGTTGTTCGAAGGGGCGCATGGTGGTGGGTCGGGTTGCCGGCCCATCCACGCAGGATGTGTGCCATACATCCGGGCCGCCTGGCGCTCGGCGTTGGGTCATGCGCGCATACCTTTGGTGCGGCCAGGGGCGGCCGACTTCCAAAATGATGCATACAGGATCCCGGCCTCTGTATATCCTTCGCAGGCCCGCCTTCGGCCTGCGGCCATGGCCCGCCCGGGCTCGCGCCGGAACTTGCCCGGCACCGGCAGGCTCTGACCAGGACCGCAACGGCCCGCCCCCGGGCCGGCGGCGAACATGCGAGAGGAGGTCATGCGCATGGACCGCCGGAGCTTCCTTTTCGCGAGCGCGACGCTGGGCGCCGGATCGCTGTGGCCGGCCGGCGCCGCCCGCGCGCAGTCGCCCGCTTCCCGGAGCACGCCGATGGGAGCCACCAATCCACGCCCGGAACGCCCGGCCCGCAAGCGGGTGTTCATCACCGGCTCGTCGACCGGGCTGGGATACCTCGCCGCCGAGACGCTGTTGTCCCAGGGACACGAGGTCGTCGTGCACGTGCGCTCCCGGGAACGGATGTCGGCGGTGCAGCCGCTGCTGGAGCGCGGCGCGGCCGTCACCGTCGGCGACCTGTCCGACCTGCGGCAGGCGCGCGACCTGGCCCGGCAGGTCAACGAGCTCGGTCGCATGGATGCCGTGATCCACAACGCCGGCGTGCTGTCCGGGCCGCAGGTGCTGGTGGTCAACACCGTCGCGCCGTACCTGCTGACCGCGCTGGTCCGGCGCCCGCAGCGGCTGATCTACCTCAGCAGCGCCCTGCACCGCAGCGGCAGCACCGACCTTGCCGGCATGGACTGGACCGGCCGGCGCGCCACCGGCAGCTATGCCGACAGCAAGCTCTACGTCACCACCCTGGCCGCGGCGGTCGCGCGCCGGTGGCCGGACGTCTGCAGCAACGCCGTGAACCCGGGCTGGGTGCCCACCCGCATGGGCGGCCCCGCCGCGCCGGACGACCTGCGCCAGGGCCATGCGACGCAGGAGTGGCTTGCCGTCAGCGACGATCCCGAGGCGCTGACCAGCGGCGGCTACTGGTACCACCTGCAGCGCGAGGAACCGCACCCCGCCGTCCACGACGTGCGCTTCCAGGACCAGCTGCTCGCCGCGCTCGAGCGCGCGACCGGCACCCCGCTCGCGTGACGCGATGGGCCGCGCGCGGATCGCCCTGTCCGGCGTGCGCCGCGAGGAGCTGGGGCCGGTCCTGGTCGCCGCGCTGTTCTTCTTCTGCGTGCTTACCGCGCTGATGCTGCTGCGGCCGGCACGGGACGCGCTCGGCATGCAGCGCGGCATCGAGGGCATCCGCTGGCTGTTCATCGGCACCGCGGTGGTGACCTTGGCCGTCAACCCGCTGTTCGGCTGGCTGGTGGCGCGCTTCAAGCGCCTGCAGTTCATCGGCGCCACCTACGGCTTCTTCGTGCTGTGCCTGGCGGGCTTCTGGGCCTTGCTGCGGTTCACGCCCGAGGCGGTCGGCCAGACCAGCGGGCAGGTGTTCTACGTCTGGTTCAGCGTGTTCAACCTGTTCGCGACCATGGTGTTCTGGGCGCTGATGGCCGACCGCTTCACCAGCGAGCAGGCCCGGCGCTGCTTCGCCCCGGTCTCGGTCGGCGGCACGCTGGGCGCGATCTTCGGGCCGTGGCTGGCGTCGCAGCTGGCCCGGCCGCTGGGCACGCCGAACCTGCTGCTGGTCGCAGGCGGCTTCCTGCTGCTCGCCCTGTCGTGTGCCTGGTGGCTGGTGCGCCTGGCCCCGGACCGGGCAGGGCCGCCGGCCGATGCACCGTCCACGCCGGCCAGGGCCACCGGGCCCGAACGCATCGGCGGCAGCGCCTGGGCCGGGCTGTGGGCCGTGTGCCGCTCGCATTACCTGGCCGGCATTGCCGCCTACGTGCTGCTGATGACGGTGGTCGCCACCTTCATCTACTTCACGCGCCTGCAGATGGTGGCCGCCACCTCCGAACACACCGACGTGCGCACCGCGACGCTGGGCCAGATCGACATGTGGACGCAGATCGCGGTGCTGGCGCTGCAGCTGGCCCTGACCGGCCGCATCATCCAGCGCTTCGGGCTGGGCGTGGCGCTCGCCCTGCTGCCGGCGGTCACCGCGCTCGGCTTCGTCGGCCTGGCGCTCTACGGTTCGTTTACCGTGCTGGTGCTGCTGGAAGCGGCCAACCGCGCGGTGCAGCGCGGCATCACGCGGCCCGCGCGCGAGACGCTGTTTCCCGTCGTCAGCCGCGAGGACAAGTACAAGGCCAAGGCCTTCATCGACACCTTCGTCTACCGCGCCGGCGACGTGGTCGGCGCGCAGACCGAGGGGATGCTGGGGCGGCTGGGCCTGGCGCTGGGCGGGCTGGTCGGCGTGGTCGTGCCGCTGGCGCTGGTGTGGGCGCTGCTGGGGCTGTGGCTGGGACGGGCACAGGCGCTTCAGGCGCGTTCCCGATCCCCGTGACCCGGTCAGCCTGCCTCGCCATGGCGCCGCCGCAAGGCCGGCAGGATGTGCCCTGCCAGCAGCGGCGCCACCCCGGGCGGTGCCGGCGGCTGCATCGGCAGCCACTGCATCTCGGCGATCTCCGCCGCCGGCCGCGGCACCTGGCCCTCGGGCACCTGCGCGACGAACACCTCGGCCCGCACGCGGGTGTCCGGCTCGTTCGCCGCCATCTCCTCGAAGCGGCCCAAGGGCGTCAGGGCAGCCGCCGGCACGTCGAGCTGCAGTTCCTCCTTCAGCTCCCGCCGCACCGCCTCGACCGCCGACTCGTCCCCGTCGAGCTTGCCGCCGGGGAGCATCCAGCGGGTGGTGTTCCTCTTGCGCACGACGAGCAGCTCGTTGCGGTCGTTGACGAAGCAGGCCGTCGCGATGCGGATCTGGTGCATGGGTTCCATGAATGCCGTCTGGTGGCGGACCCGAATCCTCCCACGAACGAAGGAAGGCCCGACGCGATCGGGCCTTCCATGGCGTGTCGAGGGCCACGCCCCTGGGCGGGGCAGGCCGGATGTAGATAGCCCCATAACCTGCGAACTCGAGTCTATGTAAATCAACTGAATCGCCCCGCCTTTCCCGGAGGCTCCAAACCTTGAGAGGATGGAGCCATGAGCAACAAATTGACGAGGTACGCACCCGAGGTGAATGCGTAAGCGTTGCGGTCCTGCCAAAGGTGCGTGCAATCTTGCGGATACCGCGGTCGAGCGTTGCCAGACCGCCTCTGGTGCCGTAAGCCATAGCCATGTCCTCTGTGTTCTTTGAACGTGCAACGTGTAGGCACGCACGTGACACCTAAAACAGATGCGCCGCGAGGCGCGTTGCGTTTTAGGTCGTTCACGAAACACAGGAACCGGGAGAAGAACTCAGCGGAAATGCGCGGCGCGGCGAAGGTGCAACGCTCAGGAATCTGCCTGGCTGCTTGTCCTGCTGGCCCCGCAGTTGCGAGCCAGCGGAAGTCAACCCGGGAAGGAGGTTGCTTGAGGGGTGCGCATGGGCTCGCAGCCGCTTGACCCGGGGGGCAACCATGCATCTGTACCGGCGGGCACACCGGCACAGTAACGATGGTGCAGGGATGACGGACTTGCTCGACCATGGTGCGTCTCACTCTAGGGAGACACGTCATGCCCGGCAATACTCAGCGCTGCGAGACCCCGGCAGGTTTGCAGGATTGTGCGTTCAAGACCAGGGTGCTGCCCGGAGAGTTCAACGCTTCTTGGGCGCCTTGGGTGACATGGCGTCTTCCGGCCCCGGGGCACCTGTCACGGTCCTGGGCCGCGGGGCGTGAAGGGTGCGCTGACCTTCTAGTGCCGCCCGCACACGGGTTTTGACGACCGACGGACGCGGTGGCCCCGCCTCCAGGGCTGGCGCTGATACCTTCGGCACCAAGACGAGCTCGAGTCCGAGGCGGTCGGCCACTGCAAGCAGCGTGTTAACCCGGTAGTCGGTGTGGCCGTTCAGCATGTTGGTCAGGGTCTGCCTGGAAATGCCAGAACGTCGCCTCAGCTCCTCCTGGGTGACCTTCATCTGCTTGGCTTGCTGCCGCAGTCGCGAGGCAATGTCGGAGAGGGTTCTCATCTTCAATAGTCTCCGCAGGCCGGTGGTCGGGGAAGCTCACTCTGTTGGCCGCTCCGTGGCGATTCGTCGGTCGGGCACATCTTCCAAGCCGCGGCAGGAACCGGTTGCCCTGAGGTGGACAACCAGCGATACGCTGGCCCTCCTGAACTGCAAACGGACTACCGACGTCGTAGCTACCCACAGGGGCGTTTGCGACGAGTTCAGCAAGGGCGTTCCCTGCGTGACGCGATACCTCGCGCGGGGCTCCTGGACTTCGGGACGGGCTGCGCTCGCGTAGCCCGACCGCCCTAGTCGACTCCGCCTCAGGCGTGCGAACGCGTGCGTGCCTTTACCGTCTCCCGGTGCCGTAGCCGCATTAGCTTAGCAGTGCCCGGAGCTTGCAAGAAGTAATGAGCTAACCGTTTGGAGAGACTGAAGAGACCGGTGCATTACCTGTCTAGAGAACTAGGATTTTTTGCGAATCTCCTAGTTTGCTGGACATCAGCGGCGAGCAACTGTGAACGGAGGGCTGCCTTGCAATGGTCCGTCCCATGGCCGTGCGCTCGCGACCTCGTCTTAGCCAGAAAAACGCGACAAACGCGACCGCTAAGTCAGAAAAAAGCGACAGCCGCGCTACGACCAACTTTGGAAGTACCGAAATTCGCGACAGCCCGCTCAAGCGTAAGCTTCCCCGATCCGCAGACACCCCATAAGTAGAACTTTCTGGCATGTTTTCCCCAGCCAGGAGGTTCCATGAAGAAGTCCCGTTTCACCGAGACCCAGATCGTCTCGATCCTCAAGCAGGCCGACGCCGGCGTGCCGGTCAAGGACATCTGCCGGCAGGCCGGCATCAGCGTTCCGACCTACTACAAGTGGAAGTCGAAGTACGGCGGCCTGGAGGCCTCCGAGCTGCGGCGTGTCAAGGACCTGGAAGCGGAGAACGCCAGGCTCAAGCGGATGTACGCCGAGCTGGCGCTCGACAACGCCGCGATGAAGGATCTGATCGCAAAAAAACTGTAGGGCCGGAGCAGAAGCGCGAGGCCGTGCGGTACCTGGTCGAGGTGCGCACGCGGCCCCTGAGCCGGTCCTGTGATTGCGTTGGGTTGTCGCGGGCAGCGTGGTACCAGCCGCCGGTGCACTGGACGGTACGGGATGCCGAGATCATCGCGGCCCTGGCCGAGGTGGTCGAGAATCGCCCGAGCCGCGGCTTCTGGAAGTGTTGCAAGGTCCTGCGCCGTGCGCGTCCGGACTGGAACCACAAGCGAATCTACCGAGTGTACAAGGCGATGAAGCTCAATCTGCGCCGCAAGGCCAAGCAGCGGCTGCCCAAGCGCGAACGCGTACCGCTCTACGTTCCCCTGCTGCCCGATGCCGTCTGGTCAGCGGATTTCATGGCCGACGCGCTGGCGTGTGGCCGCCGCTTCCGGACCTTCAACGTGGTCGACGACTTCAACCGCGAGGCGCTGCACATCGAGGTCGACACCTCGATCTCGTCCACGCGCCTGGTCCGCATCTTCGAGCAGCTCAAGCGCGACCACGGCCTGCCGCAGGTCCTGCGTACCAACAACGGCCCGGAGTTCCTGGGCGAGGCCTTCGTGCAGTGGGCCAAGCTCAACGGCATGGCCATCCGGTACATCCAGCCCGGCAAGCCCAACCAGAACGCCTACATCGAACGCTTCAATCGGACCTTCCGCGAGGAGGTCCTGGACCAGCACCTGTTCACCCGCCTCGACGACGTGCGCGAGGCCGCGTACTGGTGGATGCTCGAGTACAACGAGGAGCGTCCCCACGATTCGCTCGGCGATCTGACCCCGGCCGAGTACCGCCAACGCGTCGCCGGAAGTTCTACTTTTGAAATGCCTGCTTGACGGGGAAGCTTACGACCTCACAATGAAAGCTGGCCAGAAGTTGCAGCTCTTGACGGACGAAGCATGCACCTCCGGTTAGGAGGGAGGGGAACCTCAGGCTGTCTCAGCTATTGAGGTTCACTTTCTCACCATATGTAGCTCTCTACACGGATGCGTCACACGTCGATGTTCGCCGCCCTCAACGCGTTCGCCTCGATGAAGTTGCGGCGCGGCTCGACCTCGTCGCCCATCAGCATCGTGAACACGCGGTCGGCCTCGATGGCGTCCTCGATCTGCACGCGCAGCAGGCGGCGCACGTTCGGGTCCATCGTGGTCTCCCACAGCTGCTCGGGGTTCATCTCGCCCAGGCCCTTGTAGCGCTGGCGGCCGACGCTGGCTTCGGCCTGCGCCATCAGCCATTGCATGGCCTGGCGGAAGTCGCCGACCTTCTGTTCCTTCTGCCGGTCGCCTTCGCCGCGGCGGATCACGGCGTCGGGGCCGAGCAGGCCCTTGAAGGTCCGGCCGGCGCTGCTCAGCACGTCGTAGTCGGCGCCGTGCACGAACTCGGCACTGATGACGCTGGTCTTGACGTTGCCGTGGTGGCGGCGGCTGATGCGCAGTGCGTGCTTGTCGGTGCGCTCGTCATAGGTGGCCTCGACCTTGGCCCCGTGCAGCGCGGCCTGCAGCGCCGCGGCGCTGGCCTCGGCCTGTTCCTTGGTGTCCATGTTGATCTCGACGCCGTTGGCCAGCGCGCGCAGGGCCTCGGCGTCCATCCAGTTGGACAGGCGGCCGATGACGTTCTCGGCCAGCACGTACTGGCGTGCCAGCTGCTCGAAGGCCTCGCCCTTGAGCACGGTGTTGCCGATGCCGGTGTGCAGCTCGGCGTCGGTCAGCGCCACCTTGAGCATGAAGGCGTCCAGCTCGTGGGCGTCCTTCAGGTACTGCTCGTGCTTGCCCTGCTTGACCTTGTACAGCGGCGGCTGCGCGATGTAGATGTGGCCGCGCTCGACCAGCTCGGGCATCTGTCGGTAGAAGAAGGTCAGCAGCAGGGTGCGGATGTGCGCGCCGTCCACGTCCGCGTCGGTCATGATGATGATGCGGTGGTAGCGCAGCTTGTCGGGGTTGAAGTCGTCCTTGCCGATGCCGGTGCCCAGCGCGGTGATCAGCGTGACGATCTCGTTGGACGACAGCAGCTTCTCGTAGCGCGCCTTCTCGACGTTCAGGATCTTGCCGCGCAGCGGAAGGATCGCCTGGAACTTGCGGTCGCGGCCCTGCTTGGCCGAGCCGCCGGCGGAGTCGCCCTCGACGATGTAGATCTCGCACAGGGCCGGGTCCTTCTCCTGGCAGTCGGCCAGCTTGCCGGGCAGCCCCAGGCCGTCGAGCACGCCCTTGCGGCGGGTCATCTCGCGCGCCTTGCGCGCGGCCTCGCGGGCGCGTGCGGCCTCGACGATCTTGCCGCAGATGATCTTGGCGTCGTTGGGGTTCTCGAGCAGCCAGTCGGTGAGCTTCTGGCTCACGACCTCCTCGACCGGGCCGCGCACCTCGCTGGAGACCAGCTTGTCCTTGGTCTGGCTGGAGAACTTGGGCTCGGGCACCTTGACGCTGACCACGCAGGCCAGGCCCTCGCGCATGTCGTCGCCGGAGATCTCGACCTTGGCCTTCTTGGCCAGCTCGTTGTCCTCGATGTACTTGTTGATGACGCGGGTCATCGCCGCGCGCAGGCCGGTCAGGT
Organism: Caldimonas thermodepolymerans; assembly: GCF_015476235.1. NCBI lineage: Bacteria > Pseudomonadati > Pseudomonadota > Betaproteobacteria > Burkholderiales > Sphaerotilaceae > Caldimonas > Caldimonas thermodepolymerans. The sequence continues at coordinate 3,959 of NZ_CP064338.1, read as the reverse complement.
GGGTGCCACCGTCGCGCTGCGGGATGTTGTTGGTGAAGCAGAGGACGCTCTCGCTGTAGCCGTCGTTCCACTGCATCGCCACCTCGACGCCGATGGTGGTGTTCTGCTCGCTGACGCGCTCGCCGACGGCGTGGAAGATGTTCGGATGCAGGACCTTCTTGCCCTGGTTGATGAACTCGACGAAGCCCTTGACCCCGCCGGCGAAGGCGAAGTTGTCTTCCTTGCCGTTGCGCTCGTCGACCAGGCGGATCTTGACGCCGTTGTTCAGGAACGAGAGCTCGCGCAGGCGCTTGGCCAGCACGTCGTAGTGGAAGTCGACGTTGGAGAAGATCTCGTCGTCGGGCAGGAAGTGCACCTCGGTGCCGCGCTTGTCGGTGTTGCCGAGGATCTTCATCGGGCTGACCTCGACGCCGTCACGCTCCTCGATGATGCGGTCCTGCGGCACGCCCTTCTTGAACTCGAGGTAGTGCACCTTGCCGTCGCGGCGCACGGTCAGGCGCAGCCACTTGGACAGCGCGTTGACGCACGACACGCCCACGCCGTGCAGGCCGCCCGAGACCTTGTAGCTGTTCTGGTTGAACTTGCCGCCGGCGTGCAGCTCGGTCAGGGCGATCTCCGCCGCCGAACGCTTGGGCTCGTGCTTGTCGTCCATCTTGACGCCGGTCGGGATGCCGCGGCCGTTGTCGATGACGGAGATGGAGTTGTCGGTGTGGATGGTGACGACGATGTCGTCGCAGTAGCCGGCCAGCGCCTCGTCGATCGAGTTGTCGACGACCTCGAAGACCAGGTGATGCAGACCGGTGCCATCGGAGGTGTCGCCGATGTACATGCCGGGGCGCTTGCGCACCGCTTCCAGCCCTTCGAGGATCTGGATGCTGCTTTCGCCGTAGCCGGCTTCGGCCGGGTTCTGGGCGGGTTGGCTCGGTTGCTCGTTGCTTGCGTCGGTCATGAAGGTCTCGATTCCTGTCGCTGGGGGCTGTGGCCGGCTGCCGGTCCAGCCCCGTCAAAAACGCTGGAGCGGGCCGCAAGCCCGCTCGGTGTCGGTCACGGGAGGCGCGCCCGCGGCCCGGCTCAGATCCGCATCGGCATCACCACGTACTTGAAGCCGGCGTGATCGGGGATGGTGATCAGGGCCGAGCTGTTGGCGTCCTGCAGCTCGATCTTGACCATGTCCTGGCCCATGTTGGCCAGCACGTCGACCAGGTAGGTGACGTTGAAGCCGATCTCGATGCTGTCGCCGCCGTAGTCGATTTCGAGTTCTTCCTTGGCCTCTTCCTGCTCGGCGTTGCTGGAGGCGATGCGCAGCACGCCGGGCTCGAAGCTCAGGCGCACGCCCTTGAACTTCTCGCTGGTCAGGATGGCGGCGCGCTGCAGGCTGGCCAGCAGCGGCGCACGGCCGAGGATGACGCTGTTCTTGTGGTTCTTGGGGATGACCCGGTTGTAGTCGGGGAACTTGCCCTCGACCAGCTTGGTGACGAACTCCATGCCGCTGAAGCTGAACTTGGCCTGGTTGCCGGCAAAGCGCATCTCGATCGGCGTGTCCTCGTCCTTGAGCAGGCGCTGCAGCTCCAGCACGGTCTTGCGCGGCAGGATCACTTCCTGGCGCGGTATCTCGACTTCCAGCGTGGCCTGGGCCAGCGCCAGGCGGTGGCCGTCGGTGGCCACCAGCGTCAGCTGCTTGCCTTCGGCGACGAACAGGATGCCGTTGAGGTAGTAGCGGATGTCGTGCACCGCCATCGCGAAGTGCACCTGGCCGATCAGGCCCTTGAGGGTCTTCTGCGGGACGCTGAAGGTGGGGCCGAAGTCGGCGGCTTCCTGCACCAGCGGGAAGTCTTCCGCCGGCAGGGTCTGCAGCGTGAAGCGGCTCTTGCCGCCCTGCAGGGTCAGCTTGTTCTGGCTGGCCGACAGCGAGACGGTCTGGTCCGAAGGCAGGGCGCGCAGGATGTCGATCAGCTTGCGCGCGCCGACGGAGGTGTTGAAGCTGCCCGCGTCGCCCTCGAATTCGGCGGTGGTGCGCACCTGGATCTCGAGGTCGCTGGTGGTGAACTCGACCTGGCTACCAGTCTTGCGGATCAACACGTTCGCCAGGATCGGCAAAGTGTGGCGTCGCTCCACGATGCCGGAGACGGCCTGCAGGGCGCCGAGCACTTTGTCCTGGGGTGCTTTCAACACAATCATTTGAGCCTCTTGAGGTGGTAGCCGTAGTAGAGCGGCAGGTTTCTTGTGGAAAACGTTATTTTGTCTTGTCGCGTCAACGCTTTAGCTCCATGACAACCATGTGCAGCGCGACGCCGGAAACTTTCGCGGCGGCGTACAACAACTTCGCCTTCGGCGGCCGCGCTGTGGACATCCTGGCGCTTGTTCGAAAGTTGTCCCCAGGGTTGTCACTTGACCGCACGAGTCCCTTTGGGGCATGAAGGGGCACAGCACCGTCTTCAGCCCTTCAAGGTCTGTTCCAGCACGTGCAGCTGCTGGTTGAGTTCGGTGTTCTTGGTGCGCTCGCTGCCGATCTTGCGCACGGCATGCAGCACCGTGGTGTGGTCGCGCCCGCCGAACAGCTCGCCGATCTCGGGCAGGCTCTTCTGCGTCAGCTCCTTGGCCAGGTACATGGCGATCTGGCGCGGGCGGGCGATGCTGGCGGGGCGTTTCTTGGAGTACATGTCGGCGACCTTGATCTTGTAGAAGTCGGCCACCGTCTTCTGGATGTTCTCCACCGAGATCTGCCGGTTCTGGATCGACAGCAGGTCCTTGAGCGCCTCGCGCGCCAGCTGGATGTTGATTTCCTTGTGGGAAAACCGTGAATAAGCCAGGATCTTGCGCAGCGCGCCTTCGAGCTCGCGCACGTTGGCGCGCACGTTCTTGGCGACGAAGAAGGCCACGTCCTCGGGCATCACCGCGCCCTCGGCTTCGGCCTTCTTGATCAGGATGGCCACGCGCATCTCCAGCTCGGGCGGCTCGATGGCCACCGTCAGGCCCGAGTCGAAGCGCGAGGTCAGGCGCTCGTCGATGTCGGCCAGCCCCTTGGGGTAGGTGTCGCTGGTCATGATGATGTGCGCCCGCTTGGCCAGCAGCGCCTCGAAGGCGTTGAAGAACTCTTCCTGGGTGCGGTCCTTGCCGGCGAAGAACTGCACGTCGTCGATCAGCAGCAGGTCCAGCGAGTGGTACTTGGCCTTGAGCTCGTCGAAGGTCTTGCGCTGGTAGTTCTTGACGACGTCGGAGATGAACTGCTCGGCGTGCAGGTACAGCACGCGCGCGTCCGGCCGGTCGGCCAGCAGCGCGTTGCCGACGGCGTGGATCAGGTGGGTCTTGCCCAGGCCCACGCCGCCGTAGATGAACAGCGGGTTGTACATCTGGCCGGGGGCGCCGGCCACGTGCAGCGCGGCGGTGCGCGCCATCTGGTTGGCCCGGCCCGGCACCAGGGTGTCGAAGGTCAGGCTGGGGTTGAGCCGGCTGCGCGAGGCCGGGTTGCTGGCCGCAGGCGCGGCCGGTGCCGCCACCGCGGCGGCTGCTCGGGCGGGGGCCGCGCCGTTGTAGGCCTGGGCCGCGGGCACCGGGCCGGCACCGGCCGTGGCCAGCACCGGGCGGTGGTTCACGGGCGGCGCCTCGCGCGGCGCCAGCGAGAGCTCCAGCTTGACCGGGCAGCCGGCCAGGTCGGCCAGCAGGCTTTCGATGCGCGGCGCGTACTGGTTGCGGATCCAGTCCAGCTTGAAGCGGTTGGGCACGCGCACGCTCACCACCGGGCCGGCCTCTGCGGTCGTGACCGTGCCGGGCGGCAGGGGGCGGATCCAGGTGTTGAATTGCTGTTCGGGCATCTCTGCCGCGAGGCGCTCGCAGCAGCGTTGCCAGAGGTCGGAGCTCATGTATTGTGGAAAACCTTCTCTCGAGCCGGGCGATTCTACCCCCCAACGCCCCCTTCCCGACAGGTTATCCACAGACTTCGGGCCTGCTCGAAAACCCGG